>NZ_CP085308.1:1555258-4572010 GCF_023920125.1 Vibrio sp. LQ2 | reverse complement strand
GAGGACGCTTGCCACTTTGTGGTTCATGACTGGGGTGAAGTCGTAACAAGGTAGCGCTAGGGGAACCTGGCGCTGGATCACCTCCTTATACGAATGATTATTGCGATGAGTGTTCACACAGATTGATACGGTTTAAATGTGAAGAGTATCTTAGTGTCCCGTTCGTCTAGAGGCCTAGGACACCGCCCTTTCACGGCGGTAACAGGGGTTCGACTCCCCTACGGGATACCACGGGTCGTTAGCTCAGTTGGTAGAGCAGTTGACTTTTAATCAATTGGTCGCAGGTTCGAATCCTGCACGACCCACCATTTCCTGCCACAGGAAATCAAATAATGTGGGCGATTAGCTCAGTTGGGAGAGCACCTGCCTTACAAGCAGGGGGTCACTGGTTCGAACCCGGTATCGCCCACCACTCTCTAAGAATTTTTGGATAGGATAGCCAAACCACTTCAGTAAAACGGGTGTGGTTCGGATTTCTGACGCTGAGAATCCTTAGAAAGTGTTTCTTTCGATAGAAAGTGGCATAGCTCTTTAACAATTTGGAAAGCTGACAAAACAACAATTTATTGTTGTTTGTAAAGTTCTCAATGTATTCCTGATGGAATACACCAACAAACACATTCAAGTGTGCTTGGTATCGAAGCTTACTGATTCAGTAAGTCTTCAAATTGAGTCCGGCAAAATCAGTCACACACTCATGAAAAATAAATGTGTGACACCTAGGTTGTTTAACGACAACCCGAAACTCCTTCGGGTTGTATGGTTAAGTGACTAAGCGTACACGGTGGATGCTAAACCTATCAATCTGTGTGGGCACTCGTTGATGATAATCGCAAAAGATTTATCAATGAACTGAGTGACCAATTTGATACTTCGGTATCGAGCACAGTCAATTCAACATTACGTAGTAATGTTATCAGTATTCATTGAGCCAAAACTTTAATTGAAGAGTTTGATCATGGCTCAGATTGAACGCTGGCGGCAGGCCTAACACATGCAAGTCGAGCGGCAGCGACAACATTGAACCTTCGGGGGATTTGTTGGGCGGCGAGCGGCGGACGGGTGAGTAATGCCTGGGAAATTGCCCTGATGTGGGGGATAACCATTGGAAACGATGGCTAATACCGCATGATAGCTTCGGCTCAAAGAGGGGGACCTTCGGGCCTCTCGCGTCAGGATATGCCCAGGTGGGATTAGCTAGTTGGTGAGGTAAGGGCTCACCAAGGCGACGATCCCTAGCTGGTCTGAGAGGATGATCAGCCACACTGGAACTGAGACACGGTCCAGACTCCTACGGGAGGCAGCAGTGGGGAATATTGCACAATGGGCGCAAGCCTGATGCAGCCATGCCGCGTGTATGAAGAAGGCCTTCGGGTTGTAAAGTACTTTCAGCAGTGAGGAAGGAGGTATCGTTAATAGCGGTATCTTTTGACGTTAGCTGCAGAAGAAGCACCGGCTAACTCCGTGCCAGCAGCCGCGGTAATACGGAGGGTGCGAGCGTTAATCGGAATTACTGGGCGTAAAGCGCATGCAGGTGGTTTGTTAAGTCAGATGTGAAAGCCCGGGGCTCAACCTCGGAATTGCATTTGAAACTGGCAGGCTAGAGTACTGTAGAGGGGGGTAGAATTTCAGGTGTAGCGGTGAAATGCGTAGAGATCTGAAGGAATACCGGTGGCGAAGGCGGCCCCCTGGACAGATACTGACACTCAGATGCGAAAGCGTGGGGAGCAAACAGGATTAGATACCCTGGTAGTCCACGCCGTAAACGATGTCTACTTGGAGGTTGTGGCCTTGAGCCGTGGCTTTCGGAGCTAACGCGTTAAGTAGACCGCCTGGGGAGTACGGTCGCAAGATTAAAACTCAAATGAATTGACGGGGGCCCGCACAAGCGGTGGAGCATGTGGTTTAATTCGATGCAACGCGAAGAACCTTACCTACTCTTGACATCCAGAGAACTTAGCAGAGATGCTTTGGTGCCTTCGGGAACTCTGAGACAGGTGCTGCATGGCTGTCGTCAGCTCGTGTTGTGAAATGTTGGGTTAAGTCCCGCAACGAGCGCAACCCTTATCCTTGTTTGCCAGCGAGTAATGTCGGGAACTCCAGGGAGACTGCCGGTGATAAACCGGAGGAAGGTGGGGACGACGTCAAGTCATCATGGCCCTTACGAGTAGGGCTACACACGTGCTACAATGGCGCATACAGAGGGCGGCCAACTTGCGAAAGTGAGCGAATCCCAAAAAGTGCGTCGTAGTCCGGATTGGAGTCTGCAACTCGACTCCATGAAGTCGGAATCGCTAGTAATCGTGAATCAGAATGTCACGGTGAATACGTTCCCGGGCCTTGTACACACCGCCCGTCACACCATGGGAGTGGGCTGCAAAAGAAGCAGGTAGTTTAACCTTCGGGAGGACGCTTGCCACTTTGTGGTTCATGACTGGGGTGAAGTCGTAACAAGGTAGCGCTAGGGGAACCTGGCGCTGGATCACCTCCTTATACGAATGATTATTGCGATGAGTGTTCACACAGATTGATAAATTGAGTCCGGCAAAATCAGTCACACACTCATGAAAAATAAATGTGTGACACCTAGGTTGTTTAACGACAACCCGAAACTCCTTCGGGTTGTATGGTTAAGTGACTAAGCGTACACGGTGGATGCCTTGGCAGTCAGAGGCGATGAAGGACGTAGTAACTTGCGATAAGCTCAGATTAGGCAGTAACAGCCACTTGAGTCTGAGATTTCCGAATGGGGAAACCCAACTGCATAAGCAGTTACTGTTAACTGAATACATAGGTTAACAGGGCGAACCGGGGGAACTGAAACATCTAAGTACCCCGAGGAGAAGAAATCAACCGAGATTCCGATAGTAGCGGCGAGCGAAATTGGATTAGCCCTTAAGCTTTACATGCGTCAGGTGAAGGTTCTGGAAAGGACCGCGAAACAGGGTGATAGCCCCGTAGCCGACAGCGCATGTTCAGTGAAATCGAGTAGGGCGGGACACGTGTTATCCTGTCTGAATATGGGGGGACCATCCTCCAAGGCTAAATACTCCTGACTGACCGATAGTGAACCAGTACCGTGAGGGAAAGGCGAAAAGAACCCCTGTGAGGGGAGTGAAATAGAACCTGAAACCGTGTACGTACAAGCAGTAGGAGCCTCTTCGTGGGGTGACTGCGTACCTTTTGTATAATGGGTCAGCGACTTATATTCAGTGGCAAGGTTAACCATTTAGGGGAGCCGTAGGGAAACCGAGTCTTAACTGGGCGTTCAGTCTCTGGATATAGACCCGAAACCGGGTGATCTAGCCATGGGCAGGTTGAAGGTTGAGTAACATCAACTGGAGGACCGAACCGACTAATGTTGAAAAATTAGCGGATGACTTGTGGCTAGGGGTGAAAGGCCAATCAAACTCGGAGATAGCTGGTTCTCCCCGAAAGCTATTTAGGTAGCGCCTCGGACGAATACTACTGGGGGTAGAGCACTGTTAAGGCTAGGGGGTCATCCCGACTTACCAACCCTTTGCAAACTCCGAATACCAGTAAGTACTATCCGGGAGACACACGGCGGGTGCTAACGTCCGTCGTGGAGAGGGAAACAACCCAGACCGCCAGCTAAGGTCCCAAATTACAGCTAAGTGGGAAACGATGTGGGAAGGCTCAGACAGCTAGGATGTTGGCTTAGAAGCAGCCATCATTTAAAGAAAGCGTAATAGCTCACTAGTCGAGTCGGCCTGCGCGGAAGATGTAACGGGGCTAAGCTGTAAACCGAAGCTGCGGCAATGCGATTTATCGTATTGGGTAGGGGAGCGTTCTGTAAGCCGTTGAAGGTGTGTTGTAAAGCATGCTGGAGGTATCAGAAGTGCGAATGCTGACATGAGTAACGACAAGGGGGGTGAAAAACCTCCCCGCCGGAAGACCAAGGGTTCCTGTCCAACGTTAATCGGGGCAGGGTAAGTCGACCCCTAAGGCGAGGCCGAAAGGCGTAGTCGATGGGAAACGGGTTAATATTCCCGTACTTCTTACAATTGCGATGGGGGGACGGAGAAGGCTAGGTGGGCCTGGCGACGGTTGTCCAGGTTCAAGTGCGTAGGCTTGAGGGTTAGGTAAATCCGGCTCTCTTTAAGGCTGAGACACGACGTCGAGCTACTACGGTAGTGAAGTCATTGATGCCATGCTTCCAGGAAAAGCCTCTAAGCTTCAGATTGTAAGGAATCGTACCCCAAACCGACACAGGTGGTCGGGTAGAGAATACCAAGGCGCTTGAGAGAACTCGGGTGAAGGAACTAGGCAAAATGGTACCGTAACTTCGGGAGAAGGTACGCTCTTGATGGTGAAGTCCCTCGCGGATGGAGCTGATGAGAGTCGCAGATACCAGGTGGCTGCAACTGTTTATTAAAAACACAGCACTGTGCAAAATCGTAAGATGACGTATACGGTGTGACGCCTGCCCGGTGCCGGAAGGTTAATTGATGGGGTTAGCGTAAGCGAAGCTCTTGATCGAAGCCCCGGTAAACGGCGGCCGTAACTATAACGGTCCTAAGGTAGCGAAATTCCTTGTCGGGTAAGTTCCGACCTGCACGAATGGCGTAATGATGGCCACGCTGTCTCCACCCGAGACTCAGTGAAATTGAAATCGCTGTGAAGATGCAGTGTACCCGCGGCTAGACGGAAAGACCCCGTGAACCTTTACTACAGCTTGGCACTGAACATTGAACCTACATGTGTAGGATAGGTGGGAGGCTTTGAAGACGTGACGCTAGTTGCGTTGGAGCCGTCCTTGAAATACCACCCTTGTATGTTTGATGTTCTAACTTAGCCCCGTTATCCGGGGTGAGGACAGTGCCTGGTGGGTAGTTTGACTGGGGCGGTCTCCTCCCAAAGAGTAACGGAGGAGCACGAAGGTGGGCTAATCACGGTTGGACATCGTGAGGTTAGTGCAATGGCATAAGCCCGCTTAACTGCGAGAATGACGGTTCGAGCAGGTGCGAAAGCAGGTCATAGTGATCCGGTGGTTCTGTATGGAAGGGCCATCGCTCAACGGATAAAAGGTACTCCGGGGATAACAGGCTGATACCGCCCAAGAGTTCATATCGACGGCGGTGTTTGGCACCTCGATGTCGGCTCATCACATCCTGGGGCTGAAGTCGGTCCCAAGGGTATGGCTGTTCGCCATTTAAAGTGGTACGCGAGCTGGGTTTAGAACGTCGTGAGACAGTTCGGTCCCTATCTGCCGTGGGCGTTGGAAGATTGAAGGGGGCTGCTCCTAGTACGAGAGGACCGGAGTGGACGAACCTCTGGTGTTCGGGTTGTGTCGCCAGACGCATTGCCCGGTAGCTAAGTTCGGAATCGATAACCGCTGAAAGCATCTAAGCGGGAAGCGAGCCCTGAGATGAGTCTTCCCTGACAGTTTAACTGTCCTAAAGGGTTGTTCGAGACTAGAACGTTGATAGGCAGGGTGTGTAAGCGTTGTGAGGCGTTGAGCTAACCTGTACTAATTGCCCGTGAGGCTTAACCATACAACACCCAAGGGGTTTTGTATTGGACTCAAAGCTAAGCGCATAAGAATGTGTTGTGAGAACGAAAACAGCTTTCCGAATTTTAAGAATTTGCTTGGCGACCATAGCGTTTTGGACCCACCTGATTCCATTCCGAACTCAGAAGTGAAACGAAACAGCGTCGATGGTAGTGTGGGGTCTCCCCATGTGAGAGTAGAACATCGCCAGGCTTTAAAAGAGAAAGGCTACGAAGCGGGCGACGGCATGGTGCGCGATTTGGCCGCGCAGCTCAAAGCCACCGTCACCACGCCAAACGCCACCATTGCGCGCATCTCCACCGATGAGTTCGGTTTGATTTTGCCTAACCTGGATGAGAGCGAGCTGCGTCTGGTGGCCGATGGCCTCATCAACGCCATTCAGGTGGTCAACCCTGATCCGACCGGCATGGCCGCGGCGGATGCGTCGCTGGGTGTGGTGCACAACAAAGAGAGCAAAACCTCGACCGAGATGCTCTCACTGCTGGATAACGCGGTGGCCACGTCCAAAGCCAATCCGGAGCTGAAGTACGGTTTTGTCACCAGTGCCACCCATCAGGTGGTGATGGGCAAACAGCAATGGAAAGCGCTGGTTGAAGAAGCGATTCATCACGACTGGGTCACCTTCCGCTTCCAGGCGGCCAACCACAGCGACGGCCAGACCTTCCACCGTGAAGTGTTCTCGGCGATTGAAAAAGACAACGTGCGCTACAGCGCCAACCAATACCTGTTTGCCTTAGAGCAACTGCACGCCAGCCACCTGTTTGACCAGTACGTGTTGCAGGCCATGGTGGAGAAACTCGACGCCGGCGAGCTGACCGACACCCTCGCCATCAACATCGCGCAAAGCAGCATCGAGCAGCCGAGCTTCATTCGTTGGGTCACCCAACTGCTCGCGCGCCACAAAGCCGTGTGCGACAAACTGCATTTTGAAATTCCCGAGAGCTGCTTTGTCAACGCGCCCCATCACACCGCCCTGTTCTGTCATGCGGTGCGCAGCGCGGGCGCTGGCTTTGGGGTCGACAACTACGGCCGTAACTTCCAGTCGCTCGATTACATCAACGAGTTCCGTCCGGATTACGTCAAACTCGACTACCTCTTCACTCATCACCTGGATGACGAGAAGCAGAAATTTACCCTCACCTCCATTTCGCGCACCGCGCACGATTTGGGCGTCACCACCATTGCGTCACGGGTCGAGACCCAAGTGCAGCTCGATTTTCTGTCGGAGCATTTTATCGATGTGTTCCAAGGTTTTATTGTGGATAGATAAGGATGCGCGGAATGCAAGACACGCTGCTCAATGCCCTGATATACGTCAGCCGTTATTACGGCCTCGCCAATTCGCCGGAGGCGCTGGTCAACGGCCTGCCGCTCTCCGACGGTAAGCTGACGCCGTTTTTATTTCCGCGCGCCGCCGAGCGGGCGGGTCTGGTCGCCAAAGAGAACCGCTCGGCGCTCCAGGCCATTCCACATCTGGTGTTTCCGGTGGTGCTGCTGCTCAAAAGCGGCGAAGCGTGCGTGCTGAGCAGCATCAACGAAGAGAAGCAGGAAGCGGAAATCGTCACCGCCGAATCGGGCATGGTACCGGTCGCCTACCCGCTGGCAGAGCTCGCCGAGCGCTACATCGGCCGCTACTTCATGGTCAAAAAGCAGTTTCGCTTTGATGAACGCTCACCGGAAGTGCTCAAGACCCGCCACGGTCACTGGTTCTGGGGCACCATCTGGCAGTCAAAACGCATCTACCGCGACGTTCTGGTGGCCTCAGTTCTGATTAACCTGTTTGCCATCGCCGCGCCGATGTTCACCCGTCTGGTGTACGACAAAGTGGTGCCCAACCTCGCGTTTGAGACCCTGTGGGTGCTGGCCAGCGGCGTGTTCATCATCTTCTTGTTTGATTTGACCCTCAAGCTGCTGCGCAACTACTTCATCGACGTGGCGGGGAAAAAGTCCGACATTCTGATTTCCTCCAAACTGTTTGCCAAAGTGATGGGCATTCGTATGGAGTCGCGCCCGCCGTCGGTCGGCGCCTTTGCGCGTCACCTGCAGGAGTTTGAGTCAATCCGCGAGTTCTTTACCTCGGCGACCATCGCCTCTCTGATTGACCTGCCGTTTGCGCTGCTGTTTCTGATTCTGATTTGGCTGATGGCCGGCAATCTGGTGCTGGTGCCGGTCGCCGGCGTGGTGATTCTGATTGTCTACTCGCTGCTGATTCAGGCGCCGCTGCGCCGCGCGATTGAAGAAGGCTCGCGCCTCGCCTCGCAAAAGTACGCCAACCTGATTGAGAGCCTGGCGGGGCTTGAAACCCTCAAACTGTTCGGCGCGCAGAGCCAGTTTCAGTACCGCTGGGAAGAAGCGGTGGCGCACATGGCCAACTGGAACATCAAAAGCCGCCGCATCACCGACGGGATTCAGAACACCGCCGGCTTTGTCCAGCAATCGTCGAACGTCGGCATGATTATTCTCGGTGTCTACCTGATTGCCGAAGGTGACCTCACCATGGGCGGGCTGATTGCCGCCACCATGCTGAGCGGGCGCGCGATTGGGCCGCTGGTGCAGCTGTCGCTGCTCTCCACCCGCTACAATCAGGCCAAATCGTCGCTGACCATCATTGAGCAGGTGATGGCGATGCCCGACGAACAAGAAGAAGGCAAACGCTACATTCACCGCCCGATGATTCAGGGCAAGATTGAGCTCGATAAAGTGACCTTCCACTACCCGAACTCGCCAGTGGCCTCGATTCGTGACCTCAGCCTGACCATCAATCCGGGCGAGAAAGTCGCCATCATTGGTCGCATCGGCTCGGGCAAAACCACCTTAGAGCGCCTCATCATGGGCCTCTACCAGCCCACCGAAGGTCACGTGCGCATTGACGATACCGACATTCAGCAGCTGCACCACATTGATGTGCGGCGCAACATCGGCTGTGTGCCGCAAGAAAGCGTGCTGTTTTACGGCACCATTCGCGACAACATCACCCTCGGGCGCCCGCTGGCTGACGACCGCGACGTGATGGACGCTGCCAACCGCGCCGGCGTGACCGTGTTTACCCAACAAGATCCGGCAGGACTGGAGCGTCAGGTCGGTGAAGGCGGCCTGCTGCTCTCCGGCGGTCAGCGTCAGGCGGTCGCCATTGCCCGCGCCCTGCTCGGCCGTCCGCCCGTGCTGCTGATGGATGAGCCCACCAGCGCGATGGACAACCGCTCTGAGCTGCAAATCAAACATCAGCTCAGTCAGCTCACCCCGAGTGAGACACTGGTGCTCATCACCCACAAAACCACCATGCTGGATGTGGTCGACCGGGTGATTGTGATGGAGAAAGGCTGCATCATCGCCGACGGCCCGAAAGAGATGGTGCTCAATGACCTGCGCCACGGCAAAGTGAGAGTGGTGCAGTAATGTTGTGAGAACGAAAACAGCTTTCCGAATTTTAAGAATTTGCTTGGCGACCATAGCGTTTTGGACCCACCTGATTCCATTCCGAACTCAGAAGTGAAACGAAACAGCGTCGATGGTAGTGTGGGGTTTCCCCATGTGAGAGTAGAACATCGCCAGGCTTTAAATTTAGACTCTTGAGTCTAACCAGTGCGGAGCGGTAGTTCAGTTGGTTAGAATACCGGCCTGTCACGCCGGGGGTCGCGGGTTCGAGTCCCGTCCGCTCCGCCACTTATTTAAGACCTCAGCAGCAATGCTGGGGTTTTTTACTATCTGGGAGTTGCTAAACCTCCACACTCTCCAGACTCACTGAGCGCTTCGCGCTCCTCTTTTTCTCGCCCTTACGCTTTGTCACTCTTAAGCGTTATTCCTAACGGGTCGCTACCTCTCTCAGGGTCTTACCCCTCAGCTTTGTTGTCATCGCGCCTCTGTTTGGCAAAGATAGACCTGGCTTATCTTGCTTGGCATTGCTCAGGTTGGCTTCAGACTGGTGCACTACAGAACCTTGTCTTCATGAATTGCGGGGACTTTTCTTTGCTAATCAAGCCTGTCAGTGGAAGCTTACGCCCATCAGTTCACGTTGATGAGACTTATCCGGGCCGCAAAATAGTACTCTCTTGATGCGTGGTTGGGGGATAGCAAAGATATAAAAAAGCCGATGCTGGGCATCGGCTTTTCAGAGTGTTTGATAATCAGAGAATCTGTTTGAGCACTCGATCGGCTTTGACCCGCGTAATTTTACGAATCAGGCGCTGAACGGTTTCTGGATAGTTCTCAAGCTTCTCAATTTGTTTGTACGTACAAACCAGTTGAGTGTGCTGGAGAATGTTTTGTACTTCCTGTTCAAAACGCTCAGTCAGGTGATGATAATCATCAGTGATCAGAATTGCGTTCTCTAAGTCTAGCTTCCAGGCGCGTGGATTAAGGTTGTTGCCAGTGATGAGCATATACCGTTTATCCACCCAGATTCCTTTCAAGTGGAAACTGTTATCCCCATCTTTCCACAGATGGATAGAGAGTTTGCGGCTGGCGATATTCGCTTCGTTGATTTTCGCAAATCGACGCAGGTTAAGTTCATACAAATACGGCAATCCACCAATGGTTTTAAACTCTTGCGTCGGTGGAATATAGAAGTCATTCGCCGTTTTATCACCCACCACAATATGGACTTTCACGCCGCGTTTAATGGCTTTACGCACTTCCTTGGCGACGCCTTTCGGGAAATTGAAATACGGTGTGCAGATGAAGATTTCATCTTTAGCCTGAGCAATCAGCTGAACGATGTATTGATTCAGGCGGTTGCGGCGTTTGCCGATACCGACCAACGGCGTAATGCCCACTTGATCAGGTGATACCTGCTGCGATTCAAAATCGTACCCAGCTTGAGATAGCGTCGCGCGGAACTGGCGAATATCGGTTTTAATTTCTTTGGTGGTTGGCTTGCTGTGACATGCGAGATCGTTGACCGCCGGGTGAGCCAGCATCTGCTGCTGAATGAACGCGACCATACTGTCGGCCAACACTTGGTTTTCTATCGTATGATAACGGTCAAAGCGGTAACGTTCTTTGTAATGCAAATAGACGTTGTTAAGGCTGGCGCCGCTGTAGATCACTTGATCATCGATAATGAAGCCTTTTAGGTGTAGGACACCAAAGACTTCTTTGCCACGAACGGGAATACCATAAACCGGAATGCAATGGTCATACTGATCTTTGAAAGATTTGTACATCGCCGCATTGCCTTCGGAAGAAGCCGCGCCGATAAGGCCGCGTTGGGCACGGTGCCAGTCAACACAAATATTGATGTCCAGGCCGGGATTACGTTGCTTCGCTTCATACAGCTCAGTGAGAATTTCGCGACCAGCATCATCATTCTCTAAATAGAGCGCCACTATGTAGATACGCTTACTTGCCTGACGAATCGACTCAATCAGATGAGTGCGGAATTCTTTGGCAGAGAACAAAATACCAAACTTATTCGGATCTTGCGCAATAGTTGGTAGCTGTTCGAATGGGTTTCTACGAGCAATCATAGGGATGCTTTACCTTACGTACGTGCAAAATTGCGAGCAGAGCATATTACCAAAACTCGGCAAAGAAAGGCTAGGAAAGTGCACAATTCTTACCATCTCTATGGGATGAATTGCATCGGAATGAGATCTTTACCGCTTGATGAATAACGATTAAGTAATGTTTGTAGTTCGGTAGGAAGTGTATCAGCCATTACCGGGATGAAAGCCGCTTTGCGGTAAAACTCAGCAAGGTGGCTATAGGCAAAGCAGTAATCGTTATGTTGTAAGATGTGTTGACTACAGTAGTTCAACAAGGCGAGACCGATGCCACATCCTCGTTGGTTACTGTCTACCGCCATGCCGGTCAGCAGCCGATACTGAGCTATTTGGCGAAATCGCACTACGGCGCACAAACCTTGTTCGCCGTACGCACCAATCATTAATTCATCGCTTTTGGGTTTGGTACTCGCGTAGTGCTGCTTATAAAAACGCTTTATCAAAGGCAACTTTATCGGGTCTATGTGTTCAAATTGCAGAGTTGGCATTTGTATCTGTCTTCAAAGTACATCTGTTGTAGAATGACCCCAGTTTAGTTTATTCAAAGAATCTCATGCAATTACATCTCGACGCGAACTTAAAGCCCTATCATACGTTTGGTATCGAACAGTCGTGCAAGGCGCTGGCGATCATTGGATCGGTGGATGATCTGGTGCAACTCTATAAAGATGAGCGTTGGCAAGGCTCACCTAAACTGATGCTGGGTAAGGGCAGTAATATGCTGTTTACTGAACCTTATCAGGGGTTGGTCATGGTGAATAACATTACAGGTATCGAACACCGTGAAGATGAACATCATCACTACCTGCATGTAAACGGAGGCGAAGATTGGCCAGCCTTAGTTACCTGGTGTATGAACCAGCAGTTCTATGGTATGGAGAATCTCGCTCTCATTCCTGGTTGCGCGGGGTCTGCTCCCATTCAGAATATCGGCGCGTATGGAGTCGAGTTTCAGGATATCTGCCAGTATGTGGACTACCTGTGTCTGGAAAGCTTTTCCATCAAGCGTCTTAGCGCGCAAGAGTGCCAGTTTGGTTATCGAGACTCCATTTTTAAACACCAGCTGTATGGTAAAGCGATTGTTGTCGCTGTCGGACTCGTGCTGAAAAAGCACTGGCAAGCGGTAGCCTCTTATGGCCCTTTGCAGGCATTAGGTGAGAGTTGCTCGCCAGAAGAGATCTATCACACAGTATGTCGTACTCGTATGGACAAGTTGCCTGACCCTTCTGTCACTGGTAATGCGGGGAGCTTTTTTAAGAACCCTGTGATTGCAGAGGAACACTACGCGAAACTCAAACAAACGTATCCAGAGATTGTGGCTTATCCGGCAGCAGGCGGTGTGAAAGTGGCGGCGGGCTGGCTTATTGATAGCGCGGGTTTAAAAGGTGTGAGTGTGGGAGGCGCGCAAGTTCATCCCAAACAAGCCTTGGTTCTGATAAATACCGGCCATGCTACGTCACGAGATGTCGTTGAGTTGGCTGCGTTAGTGCGAGAACGAGTCGAAGAGAAATACAGCATTCGCCTTGAACATGAAGTGCGCTTTATGGGCGCAATTCAGGAAACTCATTTAACTACCCTAATGGAGCAAGCAGAGTGAAAGAGCATAGTGTGAAACTGACGTTATTAAAGACATTGTCGGATGGTGCTTTTCATTCTGGTGAATCGCTTGGCGCGCAGTTAGGCATGACCCGTGCCGCGATCAGCAAACACATTCAAGGCATTCAGGAATGGGGCGTGGACGTATTTCGCGTACAAGGCAAAGGCTACCAGTTGGCTCAGCCACTGCATATGTTGGATGAAGCGTTGATTCAAGCTCAGGTGAATAACCCGGTTGAGCTGCATCCTATTATTGGTTCAACCAACCAGTATCTGCTGGATAACGTTGATACGTTGACATCAGGCACGGTGTGTTTGGCGGAGTACCAAGCCAATGGGCGAGGACGTCGTGGTCGTCATTGGGTGTCACCTTTCGGCGCTAACCTCTACTTTTCCATGTACTGGCGCCTCGATGCGGGAATTGCGGCGGCTATGGGCCTGAGTTTAGTGGTCGGAGTCGCGATTGTTGAAGCGTTGGAAAAGATGGGGCTGGAAGGCGTCAAACTGAAATGGCCAAACGATCTGTATTACCAAGATCGCAAACTTGCCGGGATTCTGGTGGAGTTGTCGGGTCAAGCCGGCGCGGCTGCCCATTTAGTGATTGGTATGGGGATGAACCTCATTATGCAGGATCGTGAATCCAACATCGATCAGCCGTGGGCGAGTTTGTCGCAGGTGATCGGTCAGGATCGTGTCGATCGTAACCAACTGGCGGTCGCCTTCATTCAGGCACTGGATCAGGCACTGCGCGACTATGAGTTACATGGCATGCAGGACTTTGTCGAACGTTGGAACCGACTGGACAACTTTATTGGCCGTAAAGTGCGACTGATCATGGGCGCCAATGAGATTACCGGTATTGAACGGGGCATCGATGCGCATGGTGGCGTATTGCTGGAAATGGAAGATGGGATAAAGAGCTTTATCGGTGGCGAAATTTCGTTACGTAAAGGTGAATAAAAAAAGAGGCTCAGGCCTCTTTTTTTATTGCAGATACTACTTTCTCAGCAGCACTTCTTCGACCGTATGATTGAGGCTTTTACGCAGAATCAGTTGCGCGCGCTCTTTGGTCGGCAAAATGTTCTGTTGCAGGTTTTTGCCGTTGATGTTGTGCCAAATCTCTTTCGCCTTGGCGACGGCCTCTTCTTCGCTCAATTGAGTGTAGTGGCTGAAATACGATCCCGGCTTCATAAAAGCACCTTGGCGAAACTTCATGAAACGTTCCACATACCACTTCTCGATCATCGTGCTGTCGGCATCGACATAAATAGAGAAGTCGAGAAAGTCAGAGATAAACACACGATGCGGATCATGTGGGTAGTCCATGCCGCTTTGCAGCACATTCAGACCTTCAATGATCAATACGTCCGGGCGATCGACCACTTTAACTTCCGGCGTAATGTCGTAAGTTAGATGCGAGTAGATCGGGGCTTCCACATGTGGCTCGCCAGCTTTCACGTCCGAGACAAACTGGACCAGACGGCGCATGTCATAGGATTCAGGGAACCCCTTTTTATGCATGATGTCGCGTTCGTTCAGAATGCGGTTCGGGTACAGAAAACCATCGGTGGTAATCAACTCGACTTTCGGATGGTTTTCCCAACGTGATAGCAGCGCTTTGAGCAGACGAGCAGTGGTGCTTTTCCCGACGGCGACACTGCCGGCAATACCAATCACAAAAGGTGGTGCTTTTTCGGTGTTACCCAAAAACTGATTCAGCACTGAGTTACGGCTCTGCCTGGCGGCGACATACAAATTCAACAACCTGGCGAGCGGCAGATAGATCTCTATCGCTTCTTTGATGGTTAGGTTTTCATTGATGCCTTGCAGCTCTTGAAGGTCCGTTTCCGACAACGTCATAGGCACAGAATTTCTCAACTCTGCCCACTGATGACGAGCAAAAGACAAGTACGGGCTCATAAAATGCTCAATCGTATAATTAGAATAAGAGAAGGGAACATACAATATGGCGCTGATAATGCAAATGAGAAAGATGACAGAATTAGCGATTGAACCTAAATTCGGGTGAAAAATCATCGAATAAACAAAAACGTGCCAAATTTGGATTTTTTTTAGCTTTAAGGGTTGCAAGCTAAGAAATCATTCAATAGAATGCGCTCCACTTATGCCGACTTAGCTCAGTAGGTAGAGCAACTGACTTGTAATCAGTAGGTCACCAGTTCGATTCCGGTAGTCGGCACCACTTTCCTTAGGAGTAAAACTCCAAGACGTATAGTGGATAAAATTTGGAGGGGTTCCCGAGTGGCCAAAGGGAGCAGACTGTAAATCTGCCGGCTCCGCCTTCGATGGTTCGAATCCGTCCCCCTCCACCATATTCTAAAGGAAATAGCTCTCAGAGTTACGTGTTGCGGGCATCGTATAATGGCTATTACCTCAGCCTTCCAAGCTGATGATGCGGGTTCGATTCCCGCTGCCCGCTCCACTCATTCAAGAGTGCTGATATAGCTCAGGCGGTAGAGCGCATCCTTGGTAAGGATGAGGTCGGCAGTTCGAATCTGCCTATCAGCACCAGCTCTAAGCAAAGTTTTCCTTTTGATATATACTTTACTACCGGTAATTTTTGGTTGCGTGGTCATAAATTAAAGCCACCTATATCCGTACCTAGAGGGACAACTCATGTCTAAAGAAAAATTTGAACGTACGAAACCGCACGTAAACGTTGGTACTATCGGCCACGTTGACCACGGTAAAACAACTCTAACTGCAGCAATCTGTACTACTCTGTCTAAAGTATACGGCGGTGCAGCACGTGACTTCGCGTCAATCGACAACGCTCCAGAAGAGCGCGAGCGCGGTATCACAATCTCTACTTCTCACGTAGAGTATGACACTCCAAGCCGTCACTACGCACACGTAGACTGCCCAGGACACGCTGACTATGTTAAAAACATGATCACTGGTGCTGCGCAAATGGACGGTGGTATCCTAGTTGTTGCTGCAACAGATGGTCCAATGCCACAAACTCGTGAGCACATCCTACTAGGCCGTCAGGTTGGTATTCCTTACATCATCGTATTCATGAACAAATGTGACATGGTTGACGATGAAGAGCTGCTAGAACTAGTAGAAATGGAAGTTCGTGAACTTCTGTCTGAATACGATTTCCCAGGTGATGACCTACCAGTTATCCAAGGTTCATTATTATGGTTTATGTAAAATCAATTTCATTCCTGAATGAATAACCAATACGCAACGAGTAGGCATCTTTTAAGTTCATCACAAATTACTAATATAGTGAAAATGCCTAACTTGCTGTTTATTGTCAGTAAATCCCATGAAAAATATGATTTTCGTCCCATTAACAATAATGAGACTTAGATCACATGAAAAGAAGGGTAAAAGAAGAGCTATTCGAGAACGGAATGTACATCAACCAGGTAAAGGATCTCCTTTTGTGGCATTTTGACGATCACAAACAGGCGGCTGAATACTTCGGTGTGCATCCCAATACGGTGAAGAACTGGCAGTTGAAAGGTAACTGGCCGCTGTCGGTTGTTCGCTTGCTTCTCATCATGCACCGTGGCTATCTGCCAACGTCTAAGGAGTGGCGCGGCTTTCGTATCCGTAAGGATGTGTTGCTGACTCCTGCAGGGCGTGAAATCTCTGCCTATGACTTAATGGAGCTGGATATTCGTGTCAGCCTGAAAACGACGTCGAACGTGATCGAGTTCCGCCGTAAGAAAAAAAAACGGTATAGGAAGAAAAAGAAACAGGGCCGTGATAGCCCTGTTATTTCTTGAGTCTCTTGAGCGTGACCGCCGCCACTATGACGATGAATCCGCCCAGGAGCATGGTGCGCTCGCTGACGTCTATCTTGATGGTCAACGGCTCCGGCGTTTTGACGTCAACGCCGAATTGAGTCGGTATTCCCATTTACTTGGCCTCCAGTGCCCGTAAACGCTTTTCATGGTCGCTGAGTGTGTTCTTAATCCAGGAGATATCCACTTTCAGCGCCACGATAGTGGCAACGCTGCTAATCGCACCCGTTACCACGGCCACAATGACGGTTTCCATATTTCCCCTTAGCTGGCTTGCTTGTCCAGCAGATTCTCAGCGCCTTTGACTTCGTCGCGCACAGCATCATAGACGCCAATAGCTGCAGGAACGATGACGGCTGCAGCCTGGCCGATAACGCCGCCCATTTGCACACCATCTGCAGTGATGGACGCACTAAACAGGTCGCCATAGCCGAAGATTGCCGCCACTGCGCTACCGATTAAGACCAGGCCGCGCCAGGTTGATGTTTGATTGAATTTCATAATGATCACTCTATTGGTTGGTTGATTAAGGGTCTGTATTTCTCGGCCATAACGCCGCCTGGATGACCGAATATTGCCTGCATCAGCGGATAGTATTGGTCAATGTTCCACAGCGTTTGTGATGCGTTGGCCGTGAGTGTGTAGTCGGGGTTGAGGTAGAAATCGCGAATCATGAGCGGCTGCAGTTCGACGGGCGACCAACCGTTATACAGCGCGGTTAGGTCGCTCATCAGTTCGCCGACGGGTTTGGTTGCCTGGGCGGTTACCTGGTCCAGCTGCTGCGCGAGCTTCTGTGTTAGGAACCAGACGGCCACGCCGCCCAGGACAACAAATCCTAAATCAATGAGTCGCTTCTCAAGCTGCGGCGATACCGTCATAAATCACCTTGTCGCTGTAGGGCTGCACACCGTTTTCGTGTTGAATGATCACTTTGATGAGCGCCGCTTTGTGCTGCTCACCAATTGGCGTGTAGCGTGTGAGTTTCAGCGCTTTTTCTGCATGCTGAATGTAAGACTCCGTGTTGTTTTCTACCGGAGGCGCCCAACGTGAGATGATCTTTTCCAGTGTGGTGAATCCGTTGCTGGAATAGGTATCCAGGATGCGCGAAATAGCGCGGATGCCGTTCACTGGGTTGTCAAACACGATAAAGCGGCCGTCGTTACCGACACGGCCACGCCAGGGCGTGCCGTTGTCTTCGATATTGCCCGGGTTGTTATTGCGAACGCCGCGAGGCGGCGCGGTCAATGCGTTCAGTAGTTCATCCATATCGATGTAGTCCGTGTTGGTTGATGGGATAGGTAAGAATGCCTGGTCACTTCCGGAACTCCGGCGGTACCACAGCAGCAGGGAACTACACGCCACTACCGCCGCCAGGCTCAATAACTGGGTCTGGGTCATCGATGCGTCCCTCACTTTCTGCCTTGTCAATGCCCCATTCCGACCAGAAACGGTGACCGCGCGGAATTGTCCACTCTTTCCCGTTTACATCGTTCACAAAAACGGCATCTCTTTGTGTGTTTGCGTATTTCATTACGGCCTCGCGTCCAATGTAAATGACAGTAGCGCCATACCTGTGCTGTTTTTTGCTACTGCCGTTAATGTTTTTCTTGAAATATGCACAATTCCCACTGTCTGGGTCTGACCGCCAATTGATACCGCTGGTCTATCTGCCATCTCAGGAACAAGCGGCATTGACCCATATTGTGTGTTCGATGTGTGCATGTTTAAAATCATTGGGTACGAATTACCCGCCCCACCGTAGACCTGAAGAAACCGCTTGCATGGCGTTAGTTCATCCTGCCCCTGTTGGAAAATTGGCAATTCCACGCTCTCTGCCAGAATCAGGCGCGTAAATTTTGAGTTATCGCCGCTGATTTCAAACTGAATGTATGCGCCTGCGCCGTTCGGCTCGTTGCTCGTTCCGCCGTTAATGCTCATTACTGGCGTGCCGCTAATCACATCCATGTTGGAGCGCAGGTTTCGGCCAAACTCAATGCCATTTGGCACCAATTGCACAATTGAGCCCGAAATCAGACGAAAGCCATCGTCATCAATGTAGACTTCTGCCCCTAATGCACCAGCTTTCCAGCCGTCACAGAAATATTGACCTGCAGCCAACACACCATCAGCTTCATTAAGCTGGTTGATTTTTCCACGAGGGTTGATGAGCAGGTTTTCGCTGCCACCGCCTTTGGCGACGTTCACCGTTTGGAAGGTGACGTTTTGAGGGTATGCGCTAAAACTTGCCATTAGTTGATCTCCTCTAAAATGCGGACATCTGAGGTGTCATTTATACTGGACGGATTCAGTGTAATGTGCAGTGCACCTTTAACATCCAGGGTAACTGGTTGCCCTGCAGCAATCGGAATCTGACTGTTAATGTCAGCACCTAAAGCGCCGATGTAAACCGTGTCCTGCAGGGGAATAATGGTCAGGCTTCGGCGATTACGGCGCTCTGCGACCAGGAGCTTTTGCACCTTTTCGGCCATGACCTGGTTCGTGACAATCTGAGAGCATCCAACGGGCGTAAGGTCGGTGGTTGCGCGGCGCATGTCCGCGAATCCGGCGTAAAACTCAATGGATGTTTCGTACTCAGAGCTGATCTCGATGTTGAAGAAATCACGGTCAAACTTGAGCGAGTCACCAGCCACCAAATCCACTTCTTCTGACCAGGTATCATCCACGCCGTGAAAGCGTACATGAATCTCCGCACCGCTCAGCAACTGAAAGACTCGGCCCTGAGTGGAAAAGGTGTAAATGGTCGGTTTGGCGATAATGCGATTGATAGACATCTGTTCCCCTTACTTCTTAAACGCCAGGAGCGCACCCGCGACGGCAATCGCCACAGCGGTGTACATCATGTTTTTGTTCGCATCGCGAGCCGTGGCTGCATCGCTGTCCAGGCTTAGGTTTTTCGCCACGCCTAACGCCGCATCACTGGCCGACTGTGCAAACTCAAACGCCTTGTCAATCACGCCGCTGTTACTCGTCATCGCCGCTTTTGAGACCGCCTCATTGACGGCCAGCGCTTCTTTGCCAAAGGAGAACGCCTCCAGGCTGTTTTGATACATCGAATCGAGCGCTTTGTTGACCGCGCCACCATCGAGCAAGTTAACCGTCGTGCCTTCGTTACCAGTGATAACGTGGCCGGACATATCGCCGTTGAATGCCGCGCTGTTGCTCTGGTTTCGTGTAATCGTTGTTGTGCTGGTCTGGTTAGCACTAGAACTTGAACCACCCATTAGATCACCAACCTTAAAATGTGCTCCTGGCCGCGCTTCTCGGCCAACTCGAACGGATAGCCGATTGACTGAACAAACGGCAGAAAACCACGGCGCTTAGTGTGTAGACGGATGGTTTTAGCGTGAATCGCTTTCCCCAAGTCGTAGAAAAATCCGCAAGCCTTTTCGAGCTTGTGTGTGCCAGCAAAGGCCACAACCACCATTTCGAACGACTCCGTTCTGACTAACGCGTAAGCACCGTCGATAAAAAAAGGGAAGGCCAGCCCCGCTTCGATTTCGGCGCTGGGGTCGTAACCCTCCAGCGCCTCCATCAGGTGCGGCTTTGCTTCGTCCCAGGTCACGGCGTAAAAATCATTTCGTTGACTTAAAGACATAAAACGCTGCCACTCCTAACGCTGCTAAAACGGCCCACGTCGGGATGCCGTTATTCGATCCAAAGTTAATTGAGCCACTGGTAAAGCCGCTGCTGTTGGTGGTGTTCACCGTACTGGTTGCGGTGGATGGTCCGGCGCTGCCGCCTTGCAAACCACCGCCGCCAGTCAGGGAAGTCATCGCTTCAAACATGGCTCCCCCTTACGCTTTCGCGATCAAAACGGCACCGACCAATAGCAGACCACCCATTGCCAGGTAAGCGACCGGAACTCCGGCGACGGTCATCGCCGAAAGTTCGGTGTTTACTGGGGTAGGGTTCGGCTCTGGCGCCACAACTTCAGGCGTGTTGTTCACCTGGCTTTGTGACGTTCCGGCAAAGTCTGCACCTTGCTGGATTTGCTCGTACTGCAGCCAGTAGTTCATGCCTTTGTCGAACAAGTCACCAGAGCTAGACATAAAGTCGTCTAAGGTCATAAGCCCCCCTTACAGACCTTCTTTAACGTCCAGGTACTCGACCAACACGTTAAAAGCCGCTGCTGCAGACAGTTCCAGGCGTACACGGAAATCCTGCACACCATCCAGAACCTGAGATTGAGCAGTGTCGTTTTCCTTGATGAAGTCCATCGTGAACTTACTGTCGCTTGGTGTGCGGCCAGCGTCCTTTTGGATCTTCGCTTCAAGAGATTTCGGAGCCTGGAACGCGATATTGCCGTTCACTTCCAATTCGGCGTGAGTGACCTTATCGGTCAGAAGATGAATCGCCGCGATACGCGCCGTTGCTGGCGTCGGTAGCTTGTCGATTTCGTGTGTGCCAGCCGTAGCAAAGCTCACTGGATAGCTTTTCATCTTCGTGATGTAGCCCATCGGCATTTGCTGGCCCTGCAGTGCGTAGGCTTCGATAACCGGAGCTGCTGCAGCTGCATCGATATCGATGCGCATGACCAGGGTAGAAATGTCGGCGGTACCCAACGCGAATGTGCGTTGCTGCAGCAGGTCATCCAGTTCAGGACGCGCAAAGTGCAGAACCAGGTAACCATTTTCTGCCGCACCGCGAGAGAAATGCTGGTTAATCAGATCCAGTTCGTTGCCGTCTTTGTAGGTCTGGAATACTTTGCCGTTCACTTCCATGCGGATGTTTTTCATCTGCGCAAGCGTGATGCCGGAATACTGCAGAATCACCTGGTGATAGGAGAGACCTTTACCCAGTTCCAGTGTTGCAGTTGAACCCGCAGCCACATTGGATAAGGAGTTGAGTTTCTTTAGACGTCGTGCCATTGCCGCCGCTCCTTATGGGTTAACTACGTTACGTACAGGCTGGATGCGGTTTGCAACGGCCATCGTCGCCAGGACGATTCCGACCGTAATCAAGTGTTTGTTCATGGGTGTTACTCCGTGTTGTGTGAATGACCAAAGCGGTCTGAACACGGCAATCTCACAGGATGATTAGGAATCGCTTCCTAATGGGGATTTGAAAAGCGTTGCTAATAAATTTGGAACATTTCAAAAAAAAGCCCCGATTGGGGCTATTTTCCTTTGGTCCATTGCTTGCCAACTTGCTTGATGTGGTGATATTCGGGCAGGGCATCGATCTCCTTTGCAGGAATTCCGGTCAACTCTTCCAGGTACTTAGCTGACTTGCTGGTTTTCTGCATCATCACCACACAGGTATGGCAGTTATCAATAATGGTCTTGGATACGTCCTGGCCGCGCTGAAAACAGTTGATAGTGTGGATGCCGTACTTACGGCCAACCATCAATAGCTTGCGGTGGTATGGACTGGTGAACTGCGTTGACTTGCTGTTATCGGCCAGTTCTTCACACACCACTTTGAGCATATGCGAGTGATGACCGTCGCCTGCAGCCCAGGCCACTTTGCAAAACAGATCCAAATCTTCCCAGGTCGTGACGTGTTTCGGGTTCCAAATGATTTTGAATCCCTGACTCGTTTTGCGGCCAGCAAAGACCGCTGCCGCAAAGGTTCGAATGTCGTGGTAAACCCGGCACACAGAGCGGCCAACCTTACCGCTGTAATCGCCTTGAGGGTCAAAGGCGATCACCTGGTCTTTGTCCTGGATAAGTCGATTCTGGGTGTAATAGGTTTTGCCGCTGCCACTCATGCCAGCAATCCAAACGTGACCATTTTTCAGGCTGTTGTTTGGGTTCCTAGGCTGCAATGTCATCATCTCCCATCAATGAGGCTGGCTCAGGCTCGGCTTTCTCCTGGCTCACTCTATGTTTCGCTTCTTCCAGGCGGCGAAGCTCTTTCACCTGCATGTAACCACCAAAGGCGAGGGAACCGATAGCAAACAGGGCGATCATTTCCTCCTTGTAGGGCTGCAACCATTCCGGAAGTTCGCCACCGTTCTTGACCAGGGCGGGGGCGATTTGCTCTGCAGCAATCTGTTTCTCGTTGTCGCCCCAGCCGAAATCCTTATGCACGGCCTGTTTAGTCAGTCCTTCAACCATGTTGAGCACCAGGAGCGCCGTTCCTGTTGCGCCTTTCATGGCTAAATCGTCATCATTGGCCGCATCTGGTGCAAAACTATCGTCATTCGTTGCAACGTCACTTTCCAGTGAAGCCAGGAACCTGGCTTCTTCGTCGGTGTACGTGGGTACGTCTAAATCTTCCAGTTCCATTTCAAATCCTTATTAACTTTCTCTTTGAATTCGTTCCAAACCTTTTCGCGGTGCGTTAGGTCGCGTTCCCATGATTCAAGCTCGACCTGTTTCAAATACACTTTGTACATGCCTTGGTCTTTTTCATGTTGCCAGGCTTGTAGTGCGCGCTTCCACTTGAGCAGCTTGCAGTATTGCCCAGCGCCATAACCAACGATAAGCACTAGCAAGCCAAGCAGAGTGAATGTCGACATCAACTCAACTCCCTACGTGCACTGCGATTACTTTCCGCATGATGTTTATCAAGCAAATACTGGTGATCGATTCGCTCTGATATGTCTCCGCACTCCTCACAACGAATAAACGGACTACCTGTAAAGCTTTCATCACTCGTCTGTTCAACGTGCAGACACTTCGTACACTGATATGTTTTGGCCGGATAAATCATGTTTACCCCCGTAGACTAAACAGGCCAACGACGGCCAGAACGCCGCCGATTATCCAGGGCGCTTTGCTGGATTTTTCCTTGGGCTTGTCTTCGTCATCTTTGGGGGTTGGTAACTGCAGCTGCTCGAGCACGGCCTGGGCTTCTTCTTTGGCCATGTGTTTGTTGAACGACGCCTGTACGCCGGAACCGGTTCTCTGGTCAAGGCCACAGTCACAGCGCGCATAGAGAAAACGGGCGCGTTTGCCTTGTCCCTGGAACACTGATTTGAGGGACATACATTGCTTGCAAGGTAGGTAGCCGATTGGCTCGCGTTCACTCATCGTTCGCGGCCTCCTGAACAGCATCCAGGGCGGTTGCTTCAAGCTGGCAACGAATAGCAAGTTTGATGGACGCCAGCTCATTTTCAAGCTCGGCGATACGTTTATCCTGCGCTTGCATCTGGTTTCCCAGGATGCGGCAGATTTGGAATGATTGGTTAAGCGGTTTTAAAAACGCACCAAAACCCATTGGGGGCTTTTGGTTAAGTTGATCGAGGTAATCACCCAGTGATGCCTCAAGTTGTTTGAATTTTTGAATGACAACGTTCATGACTCATTTTCCTTAACTGACGTTAAACAAAACAAGCCGGAAGTTTTACGAATCCCTTTCCGAAAAAGGATACAACAGTTTCATATAATCCGATACATTTTAAACCGATTCCAAATAATTAGGAGAACCACCAATGACGAACGAACTACAACTAACACAAGCAGTTTTAAGACTGAATGATCAAGATATAGAGGTTTATGTACCATCAAGTGGGATGCAATACGTAAACACCTATACAGCCTTTTCACTTGACCAGGATAACTCTGTATTAACTGCGCCAAACTTTAAGATGGAGATATTCCGCGACCAGGACATCAAAAAACTCAGTGAGTGGTTGATGTCCCTCTACATCTAAAATCAGCCCCTTCACCTTGCCAGGCTCGTCGCGTAGCGACATAAACGACCTATACACCTGACACGCCGCTAAAGCCCATCGACTGTGTTGAAGGGCTTCATCCTGGGGCCCGTTAAATCGCCTCACTGCAGTTAAGTTTCTCTCAGCCTTTCCAGCGATTTAATGGGAGCTACCTTTATCCCCGTTATTACGGGGATAAGATCATTAATTCTATTAATTTCTATTAAGGACGTTCTAGTCGAAGACTATGTTGGCTAGATATATAGAGTGATTATTGGTAGTAAGAACTAGGAGTAGTTTATTTAATACGCTCACAGGGTTATCCACAAACTCAGTGGATAACGGTTAAAATTTCATCAACTTGGTTTCTGCCAGGTGTGAACAATGACAAAATGACATACCGAAATGACATACCAGGACAAAAAATAACGTACTCAGCGCGCCATAAACGGCTTAGGGAACGAAAAAAGCCCCAACTAAGGGGCATGTAAGCAATGTGGCTCTAAACGGGTATAGGGGCGGTTTGTGTTGCGCGCGCTGCCGCCTCTTTACGACGGCGGCGAAGTAGGGTGATCGGTGTTTGGATGTATTTGATTGGTCGACCTAAGCGGCGGGACTTCATTTTTAGCCATTCTTTTGCCGCTAATCTGGCAGCTTCATATTCCTCTTCGAACTTAACACCCAAGTCGCTGAAATAACGCAGTTCGATACGCTTGATTGACGCTAGGCCGCGCCACTTTTCAATGTTGTCGTTGCCAGTGAATGACTCACGAGGCTGCTTAGATGTGATCCAACCTTTGGAGAACGCAAACTTAGCACATTGCTTGATGCGCCATAGTGGTAAATCACATTTTTCAGCGATAAATCCCCAAGTCCTTAAACTAAAGCCGTGAGATGTTGCCTTACCGATTTTGCGCGAATGAAAGCACATTTCATCAACCAGTACGGTCATTACCTTGGCTATGTCCTTGGCAAATGACTTACGAATTCCGCGACCATTAGCGGTGGTAAAAGCGACTGAGCTAGAAGGGCACTGAGCAATCTTTTCCATAACAGCACGATGAAATGACGCGAATCCGCGGTCTTTTCTCTTTTTGCTGTAATTGCTCGGTTGGGTATTCATAGAATTAAGCCGCCTTATGATTCAGTGGCTTATTGCTGGTAGTTTGACGTTGAAATGACATAGAATTGATCCCTTTCTTATAGTTCTGGTCAATACTTGGACTTGCAACCCTCCAGAATTCCCCCTAAAAGCGGTGGCCGCCGCCTTTAGGGGGTGAATTAGCATTTCGCAATACCAACTCATATAACAAAGGATCGCAAAGTCTCCCGACTTGACGGAGAGATTAAAGATCATCTGATTAATGGTGTAAACAGGTTGAGACATTGTGCACAGGTGAACTAAGCTTCGCTTTGGAGGTAGGAAAATGATAACTACGCGAAACTTGCTCAACCGTTTAATGGTTGAAAAACAACTACATAGCTTGCGTGATGTAGCCCGTTTTTTAGATATTACTCATTCTACAGTCCACAAATGGCATAAAGGCGGCACAATGAGCGATGATATTGCTTGTGAAGTGGCTGAAATCTTAGGTTTAGATGTGGATTTAACTCTATTGGCAATCATTGCAGAACGCTCTAAGAACAATCGAGCGATTGATGCTTTAAGACGCCTAGAAGAGAATCAAAAGATCGCATAATTTATGTGGGTGAAAAGTAAAGGTATCTGATTGATTGTACAGACAAAGATACCTTTCTTTTTTGCCTACCTTGGTGCGTATTATTGCCCGTCGAACCCACGCACCACCAGCGTGTCGTCCTCCAGACCTTCCACATGAAACTGATACTTTAACGTCGCCATCCTGCCATTCCTTCATACTCAGTAAAAATGGTGAAACCTTAAGCGCAAAACACCCGAAACCAAGCGGATGCCAGGGTGCGGGTTGGATGCTTTGTGCTTAAGGTTCACAAGGTTGCCCGCCTTGAGACGGGCAACACAGCTCGAGCGTAACTTACGCTTCGATTGGTTTACGCCAATCGTCTGAGCCTGAAGTACCCGCGTTCACGTGATCCCACGTGATTTTGCGGTAAGACATCGAAACGGTCAGGTTCTGAGTGAAATCAGATTTTGCTGGATCTTGGCAGTGTGGCATTTCACATTGGATATCCACGATAGACGCGTTTTCCAGCTTGGTGGTGAAGAAGTTTTCTTGTTTGCCTTCGATAGACGTGCGGTACCATTTCAGTTCAACCGTCGTCATCTTCTCGCCTGATGCCAGTGCGTTGTACAGCAGAGGAACAGCTTTGTTCAGAGACACGGTGAATTTGAATGGTTTGTGCACACGCTGACCTGAAGGCTGGCCCGATTGTGGGTCAGTCGGAACAGTAACGATGTGGTCGAACTGCTGAACCAGCATCTCGTCTTCGTGACCTTCAACGAATGAATCGCCGATAGAATCCGCAGTACAAGCGCCTGCAGTGATTAGACCCTGAGTTTGACCTTCGATAGAGATATAACATGGAGTTGGCATTGCTCATTCCTTTCTAACTGGTTGTTTATCAGGCAATGGGTTAAGACAACCTTTGCCATTCGATAAAACGTTCGTGATGTAAGTGCGCTCAGCGCGAATTCAGTGAGTAAGGGAGCAAAGTCGATGCCACTTTGGTATTCTTTTAAAATCAATTAGTTATATTTAAAACCTTGCCATTAGAGCAACAAACTGCCTTTGAACAAGCAAGATCTTGCTTGTCGGGCAAGGATCCTGCGATACAAAAAAGCCCGATTTACATTGTAAAATCGGGCTCGAACAGGCTAATGAGTCATTCAGTCGATAAACTTATACATTAACGTAGCCAAAGGTGGCACGCGTAGTCTCAGTGACTGAGGTAAACCCTCACTAGGTACTTTTTCCGTAGCCACCAGCGTATTGACCTCAAAGCCGCTGCCATCGTACTGAGGCGCATCGCTGTTGAGCAGCAGTTGATAACTACCTGTCTTGGGTACACCTAAGCGGAAAGATTCATGTGGCACAGGGGTGAAGTTTGTTACCACCAGAATGCGCTCGCCATTTTCACTAAAGCGTTCATGGGCAATCACGCTGGCATCAGCGGAATCTTGTAGGCGCCATTCAAAACCTTTCGGATCGCAATCCAGTTCATGCAATGCCGCTTCATTACGGTACAGATGGTTCAAATCACGCACCAGACTTTGCACACCGTTATGACGGGCAAATTCCAGCAGGAACCATTGCAATTGATCATCGTGATTCCACTCCGCCGTCTGACCGATCTCCGCTCCCATAAAGTTAAGCTTCTTGCCTGGCTGACCATACATGTAACCCAAATAAGCGCGCATGTTGGCAGTTTGCTGCCATTCATCGCCCGGCATTTTATAGATCAGAGAGCGCTTGCCATACACCACTTCGTCGTGAGATAGCGACAAGACGTAGTTTTCGCTAAAGGCATAAATCAGCGGGAAGGTCAGCGTATTGTGGTGATACTTGCGGTGCACCGGATCTTCCTGAATGTACGACAAGCTGTCATGCATCCAACCCATGTTCCATTTAAAGCCAAAGCCCAGGCCCCCCATGAAAGTTGGCGCTGAAACGCCCGGGAATGCGGTGGATTCTTCGGCAATGGTCATCGCATTCGGGAAGTATTTGTAGACTTCCTCGTTCATCCACTTCAGCGTTGCGATCGCATCATAGTTCTCACGGCCACCGTCGATGTTAGGAATCCATTGGTCGTGACTGCGCGAGTAATCGAGATAGAGCATCGACGCCACCGCATCAACACGAATGCCATCAATGTGGAACATTTCAAACCAGTACAGCGCGTTAGAAACCAGAAAACGGCGTACGTGCTCGCGCCCTAAATCATAGATGTACGAGTTCCAATCCTGATGCCAGCCCCGGCGTGGATCCGGGTCGTGATAGAGTGGTGTGCCATCGAAGTTGGCCAAACCATGGTCATCCGATGGGAAATGAGCCGGAACCCAGTCAAGCACCACGCCCAGTCCGGCTTGGTGACAGGCGTCGACAAAGTATTTGAAATCATCGGGTGTACCATAGCGACTGGTTGGCGCGAACAAACCAACAGGCTGATAGCCCCAAGAGCCGTAAAACGGGTGCTCCGAAACTGGCATCAGCTCAACATGGGTGTACCCCATATCGACCAGATACGGAACTAACTGATCAGCCAGTTCACGATAATTGAGGAAGCGGCCATCTTCGCCGCGTTTCCATGAACCAGCGTGCAACTCATAAAACGATAACGCTTCTTTGCGTTTTTCCGTCACCGGACGGGTTTGCCAAGATTCATCCTGCCACTCATAGCTTTCGTGGTCATACACTACCGAAGCAAAGGATGGATACTGCTCAGCGTAACTGCCCCACGGATCGGCTTTATGCGGTAAACCTTCACCATGTGGACCTTTCAATTCATATTTATACTGCACACCCGCTTCGAGGCCCGGAACAAACAAGCCCCAAATGCCGTAATCAAGACGCTGCATCGGATGGCGGCGACCATCCCATTGGTTAAATGAGCCGATCAGGCTGCAAGAGGAAGCGTGCGGTGCATACACCAGAAAACGTACCCCAGAAATCTGCTTTCCATCACGTTCAAGCGTGACAAAGTGCGATCCCAGAAAATGATACATCTGCTTTGGCGTGTGCAGGTCGTCGTACTCGGCGTAAATGGAATGATACTGATACGGGTCGTCTATCAACTGCTCGACACCAGCCCAGTTGACGGCCAATTGATAATGGGTAAAACGCAGATCACGTGATGATTTAAGAACAAAACCGGATTCGTCTTCACGTTCCAGCGCAATGCGGGGTTCCCCTTCAATCACCAGCTCAACGCTGTCTGCGCCCGGCAGCCACACTCGCAGCGCGCACTGTTCATCGGCAATGTAGGGGCCTAAAAAGGCAAAAGGATCAGCAAACGCGGCGTGGGAAAGTTGTTGATAGGCCAGTTGCTGTTTGGATGGCTTCTTTTTTGTCGTTTTCAATATACCTACTCCTAACCTTGACTCACTCAAAAGAAAAAAATGCCCGCTAAAAGTGCGGGCTTGCTAGCGTTAAACCATCTTATCGAACTCAAGTATGACATGGAGTGACCGAACCTAAACTTCTCGTTGTAATTTATGAGAAAAGGCTAAATCACTCCAATGGGTTTATTTGCTTGCCTTGGCGCGAACTTCGCTCAGTTTCGACGCAATGCGGTTCACGTCTTCACGGGCGAAAATTTCGTCCAGATTCATGGAAAGCTTACGGCGCCAGTTAGGGTATTCATTAACTGTGCCAGGAATGTTGACTGGCTTATCCATTTCCAACCAATCTTCAAGCTGGACACTCAACAACGCCGAAGAACCGGCAGCGACGTGCAACTGCAAGGCTTCGCTCAGGTAGGAATCCATCGGGACCAGGCTGGCATCACGGCCTACGCCTTCAGGCAGGTAACCATGCCACGCCACTGAATCCAGAATGCCTTGCTTGCACTTGAGGCGATCATCGAACAACGCCGCCAGTTGGGTTGCATCTGGGTACAGACCAATTTCACCGCCCAGTTTCAGGTCGTCGCAGTGCCAGAAACCACGCAGCGTTGGCATGTCGTGTGTACACAGCGCTGCCATTGACTGCTCGGCATAGTGCTCCGGAGAAATAAAGCCGCCGTCGTCTTTAGAAGTTTCGAAGAAGAACACTTTGTATGAGTGCACGCCAGCATCACGCAGCAGTTCAACGATTTCATCCGGCACGGTGCCCAAATCTTCACCAATCACACTGCACTGATGGCGATGCGATTCCAGCGCCAAAATCGCCAACATATCTTTCACCGGGTAGTAGATATACGCACCTTTGGTCGCGTTTTCACCTTTCGGAATCCACCACAGACGCAGCAAACCCAGCACGTGGTCGATACGCAGTGCACCACAATGCTTCATGTTTGCACGCAGCAGTTTGATGTAAGCATCGTAAGCGGTGGCTTGCAGTACTTGCGGGTTCAGAGGTGGTAAACCCCAGTTCTGGCCCAGAGGACCAAGGATATCCGGCGGCGCACCAATGCTCGCGTCCAGGATCAGGTTGCCATCATCCGCCCAGGTTTCAGAACCTGCGTCCGATACGCCCACCGCTAAATCGCGGTACAGACCGACGGACATGCCCTTCTCTTCTGCCAAAGCCTGAGCTTCATTGATCTGGGTGTCAGCAATCCACTGCAGGTACATGTAGAGGTGGACGCTGTCCTGATTCTCTTCAATGTATTTCTGCACTGCCGGGCTATCGAAGCGACGGTAGCTTTCCGGGAACACTGGCCAGCCCCATACTTGGCTGTCTTTGGCGTGTAGGTCAGCATGCAGCGCATCAAACGTTGCCTGATGCAACAGGCTATCGCCACCCTCTTCGACAAAGTTGAGGAAGGCATTGGCGCGATCGGTGTTTTTTTCCAGATGGCGTTTTTTGAATTCAGCAAACAGCAGCGGCAGCACACTCATCTTCATTTCAGCGACTTCGGTGTAGTTCACCCAATGCGTGTCACGCACTTTTTGGAGGCGCTGTTGGAAATCCGGGCTGCCGACACGTTGCTGCGCTTCGCCGCTCAGTGCAAATTCCGGCACAGAGCTGACATCGATGTAAAGAATGTTCAACCAGCGACGCGAAGACGGGCTGTATGGGCTAGCGCCTTCCGGGTTAGCTGGGAACAGAGAGTGAATCGGGTTCAGACCAACAAAATCACCACCGCGTGACGCGATGTCAGCAACCAGTTGTTTCAGGTCACCAAAGTCACCGATACCCCAGTTATGCTGGGTACGCAGGGTGTAAAGCTGTACGCTCGGGCCCCACAGTTTCTTGCCGTGTTCCAGCGCAGATTGCTTAAAACAAGCCGGTGGCGTAATGATCAGCGTCATTTCATACGGCGCTTTGCGGCGTTTGCGGGTGATGTGCAGCGTATGATAGCCCCATGCCAGATCGCTTGGCAGGGCAAACACTAGAGGGCCACCCTCGGCACGCTCGTCTCGAACGATTTGAGACTGAAGATAGCCTTCAAGTACCTCTCCTTGCTCGGTTTCAAGACGCCAGTTAAATTCGCTTTCACGGGCACTCACGCCCAGATAGAGCGGAACTTCCACCGCTTCACCTTCGCGGATCACCAGAACCGGATCCAACACATCTTTCTTGTGTTTTTTCTCTGCCGACTTCAATAAGGTTTCGTCATTGGTGGTGTCGTAGCCCAAAGACGCCAAAAGACGACGGATAGTGTCGTCTTCAACACGCGCTTCGTCGCCCCATGCGCTCACATAGTGATCGACAATTTTTGCCATCTCTGCGACTTGTTTTAATGCGTTTTGTTCTTTCATCGCTCTCTCCGAAGGGACTGCTTTCCCCTTCAAAACGTGTAGGGTGTGTTGTAATAAATATGGTTGTGACACAGCCAAGGCAGTTGCCTTGGCTGTTATTTGGTTTAGCGTTTGACCGCTTCCAGTTTCCAGATGTTGTTGACGTAATCCCGAATACTGCGGTCTGAGCTGAATTTGCCCACCAGCGCAGTATTGAGAATGGCTTTCTTCGCCCACCCCGCCTGGTCGCGGTATTGCTGATCGATGGCTTCGTGCGCCGCCACATAAGAGGCAAAATCTGCCAGCACCAGATACGGGTCGCCGCCATCGAGCAAGCTGTCGTACGTTGCACGCAGTTTGCCCGGCGCGCCCGGCGTGAACTCGTCGCCCAACAGCAGATCCAACGATGCTTTCAGCAGCGGATCCGCGTGGTAGAAGTCGTACGGGTTGTAACCGTTGGCTTTGAGTGATTCCACGCCATCCACTTCCAGACCGAAGATGTAGATGTTGTCATCGCCCACTTCTTCACGAATTTCTACGTTCGCGCCATCCATGGTACCGATGGTCAATGCACCGTTCAGCGCCATCTTCATGTTGCCGGTACCCGATGCTTCTTTACCTGCGGTAGAGATTTGCTCAGACACATCCGCTGCCGGAATGATGATTTCAGCCATGCTGACGCGGTAATCCGGCACAAACACCACTTTCAACTTGTTGTTGATGCGCGGATCGTTGTTCACTTTCTCGGCAATCTTGTTGATGGCGTAGATGATCTCTTTCGCCAGGTGGTAACCCGGTGCTGCTTTCGCTGCGAAGAACACCACGCGAGGATGCATGTCAAAGCTTGGATCGTTCAGCAGACGGTGGTAAAGAGACAGAATGTGCAGCATGTTGAGGTGCTGACGCTTGTACTCGTGCAGACGTTTGATTTGCACGTCAAAGATCGCATTGGTATCAAGATCGATGCCCATGTTCTCTTTCACCCAGTGCGCCAGACGCTCTTTGTTCTCTTTCTTCACGGCCATGAACTGTTTCTGGAACGCTTTATCATCAGCAAACTGAGAAATCGCTTCTAGCTGATCCAGATCCGCAGGCCACTGATCACCAATTTTCTCCGTGATCAGCGCAGACAAACCCGGGTTACAGAACTTCAGCCAGCGACGTGGCGTAATACCGTTGGTCACGTTTTGCAGACGGCCTGGGTAAAGCTCGTTGAATTCAGGGAACAGGTCACGCTTCACCAGTTCAGAGTGCAGCGCCGCTACGCCGTTCACCGCGTAAGAGCCGATCACACACAGGTTCGCCATGCGTACCATGCGGTGGAAGCCTTCTTCGATGATCGACAGCTTTTGCTGTTTCGCCACATCACCCGGCCATTTCGCGCGCACTTCCTGCAGGAAGCGGTGGTTGATTTCGTAAATGATTTCCATATGACGAGGCAGCAGGCGCTGGATCAGAGACTCGCTCCAGGTTTCCAATGCTTCTGGCAGCAACGTGTGGTTGGTGTAAGCGAAGGTTTTTGAACAAATCGCCCACGCCGCTTCCCACGACAGGTCGCGCTCATCAATCAGGATGCGCATCAGCTCAGGAATCGCGATGGTTGGGTGCGTATCGTTGAGCTGAATGGTTTCTTGTTTTGACAGATCAGCCAACGCAAAACCAGCCGCTTCATGGCGACGCAGAATGTCGCGAATCGACGCAGCACTGTGGAAGTACTGCTGCATCAGACGCAGTGTTTTGCCTTTCTCGTGGTTGTCGTTCGGGTACAGCACCTTAGTGATGTTGCCCGCGTCAATCAGTGAGTGCTGCGCTTCAAAGTAGTTGCCGTTGTTGAAGCTTTCCAATGAGAACGGTGCGATCGCGCGGCATTCCCACAGGCGCAACGGGTAGACCGTCTCGCTCTGGTAACCGACAATCGGCAGATCCCACGGCATCGCCTGAACCAGCATCCCCGGTACCCAGCGGCGCTTCTCTTTACCGTTGTCCTGATACACTTCCACATGACCGTAGAAACCGATTTCCTGTTTCAGTTCAGGGCGTGCCACTTCCCAAGGGTAACCTTCAACACCGCACCAGGCATCCGGTGCTTCTTTCTGATGGCCTTGTTCAAAAGATTGTTTAAACAGGCCGTACTCATAGTGCAGACCATAACCCACTGTCGGGTATTCCTGCGCAGCACAAGAGTCCATAAAACACGCCGCCAGTCGGCCCAGACCGCCGTTACCCAATGACGGGTCGCGCTCTTCTTCGAGCAGATCGGTCAGGCTTTGACCCAGTTCGGTCATCGCTGCTGAAATCTCTTCGTACAGCCCCATGCTGATCAGGTTGTTACCTGTCAGGCGGCCGATCAGAAATTCCAGTGACAAGTAGTTCAGGCTTTTCGCGTTAACAATGCGCTCGTCCTGCTCGGTTTGCAGCAGATCAAACGTGGTTAATTCGGCCAGGGCACGACCCATTGCCAAATACCAAGAGCGGCTGGATGCGTGCTCAATCGTCGTCGCGTAGGTAGCAGTCAGGTGGCGTTTTACGTTTTCTTGGAACAAAGCTTTATCAAAACTTTTTTGTTGAGTAGGTTTCATTGAGAAATCTCACTTTTCGGTTCTAATCCATCTGAGACATATCGTGCATCTGCTACGCAATCAAAACATCCTCCTGTTTCCGGCGGAATTTAGGAGGAGGAGTCAGGGCGTAGAAGGGGTAGCACCTGAGTTGGAGTGATCTATCTCCCATTGATTGGGCAAGTCGCGAAATTATGAGTGACAGGGATCACGGCAACCATCTCCATAACCCTAGTGGAGATTTATTAAACGCAGGTTTCTCCGCCTGAAATCATTTGCTCAATGTGCAGCCGCGATCACAAACTATTCGTTCTCGTTACGCAGATTTCACTAATTTTCGTAGAGGGTGGTAGTCATACACCGCTATCTACGCACCATTTTAGTGATTAACTTCACAATAATAGGGCGTAGTTTAGTGAGAAGTGTGAAACCTGCAAAAATCTCGTGGGCGATCAATAAACGTAGGGAAAGACATCAAGTAACATCTTCATCATTAAACCGTGAGCTAGCCCTCACTACCTATTACAAAGAGACAGAAACGGGAAGTACGACGATGTGGATACCCTCTAAATTAACTCGCCCCGGACGGCTGCATAACGCCATCGTCAGGCCGCGGGTATTAGAACTGTTGCAGCAGGCTCCCTGCTATAAACTCGTTCTGTTCCGCTCGCCCGCTGGCTATGGCAAAACCACCATGGCGGCGCAGTGGCTGGCGGACAAACCGAATGTCGGTTGGTACAGCATCGATGAAAGCGACAACGACACGTTCCGCTTCATGAACTACCTGCTGCAAGCGATCAACAAAGCCACATCGCAAAGCTGCCCGAACGCGCAAAAACTGGCGGAGCGTCGCCAGTTCTCTTCTCTGCACTCCCTCTTTAGTGAAGTATTTGCCGAAATGTCGGATTTTCATCAGGAATGCTTTGTCGTGCTGGATGACTACCATCTGATTTCGGATGAAGAGATCCACGAAGCGATGCGCTTTTTCCTCAAGCACATGCCCGACAACCTGACACTGGTCGTGACCAGCCGCATGACGCCACCACTGGGTACCGCCAACCTGCGTGTGCGCGATCTGATGATCGAAATCGGCAACGAACTGCTGGCCTTTGATACCGAAGAAACCACCCGCTTCTTTAACCAACGCGTCGCCGATGGCATTGATGACATCACAGCCGTCAGCCTGCGTAATTATGTTGAAGGCTGGCCGTCAGCCCTGCAATTGATCGCTCTGCAGGCGCAGCATCAGAAACGCACTCTGGCGCAGACGGCAGAATCGGTATCGCACTTTAACCACGCGCATTTGTGGGACTATCTGGTGGAAGAGGTATTTGACCTGCTCGATCAGGAAACCCGCTACTTCCTGATGCAGTGCTCCGTGCTGGATCATTTCAATGACGCTTTGGTATCGGCGCTCACCAAGCGCGATGACGCGCTGAGCATGATTGAATCGCTCAACCGATATGGCCTGTTTATTTACCCACTGGAAGGCGAGCAGAACTGGTATCGCTTCCACAACCTGTTTGCTGAGTTTCTTGCCCACCAGCGTATGGCGCGCATTCCGCAGCAAGAACAAGAGCTTCACCGCGCCGCAGCCCGCGCGTGGCTGGAAGCCAATACGCCGCATCAGGCACTGCGTCATGCACACCTCGCTCAGGACACAGACTTACTGGCCAGTATTCTGACTCAGCACGGCTGGAAGATGTTCAACCAGGGCGAATTGGAAGTGCTCGAAGCGGCAATCAACCTGCTCACGCCAACGCAGCTCTACAGCGAGCCGAAACTGTGCCTGCTGCAAGCCTGGCTGGCGCAGAGTCAGCACCGTTACGATGATGTCGGCGATATGCTTATCCGCGCCGACAAAGAGATGAAAGCGCTCAACGTTGAGCCAAGCAGCAAAGAACAGGGCGAATTCAACGCGCTACGTGCGCAGGTTGCCATCAACCAGAACGCACCGGAAAAAGCACTGGAGCTAGCCGAACTGGCCCTGAGTCAGCTTGATAACACCATTTACCGCAGCCGCATCGTGGCAACCTCGGTGGTGGGCGAAGTCAATCACGTACTGGGGCAACTGAGCCGCGCGCTGTCGATGATGCAGCAGACCGAAAAGCTGGCGCGCCAGTATCAGGTTTACCATCAGGCACTGTGGGCGCTGCTACAACAAAGCGAAATTCTGATCGCACAAGGCTACGTGCAGGCCGCATTCGAGGTGCAGGACAATGCGTTCAAGCTGGTCGAAGAGCAGCATCTGCACCAAGTGCCGCTGCACGAATTCCTGCTGCGTATCCGCGCGCAAATTCTGTGGTGCTGGAATCGTCTGGATGAAGCCGAAGAGTGCGCCTATAAAGGGCTGGATGTGCTCGGCAATCACTCACCAAGTCAGCACCTGCACAGTTACTCGATGCTGGCACGCATTGCGATTGGTCGTGGCGAGCTGGATAAAGCCGGCCGCTTTATCGAACAGATTCAGCATCTGATGAAACAATCCAACTACCACGTCGACTGGACCGCGAACGCCTCACTGTCGCTGATCCTCTACTGGCAGGCACGTGGCGATCTGGATGCAATGCAAACCTGGCTGGAGACCGCTTCCAGACCGGAGCGCGCCTGCAACCACTTCTCGCAATTGCAGTGGCGCAACATCGCTCGCGTGCAGATCAATCTGGAACGCTACGAAGATGCGGAGCAAACACTCACTTTCATGCAAGAACAGGCGCAGCAGTATCAGCTCATCACCGATATGAACCGCAACCTGATTGTAGAAGCGAACCTCGCGACTTCTGGCGGTCAGGAGGAACTGGCACGCGAGAAAATCAAAGAAGCGCTGCGTCTGACCAACCAGACCGGCATGATTGGCAACTTCCTGATTGATGGCTACAAGATTGGCCACTTGCTGGAAAAACTGGTACATCGGGTTGAACTCGGCGATTTAGAACGTCATCGCGCGCAGCAACTGATGAAAGAGATTTCGACCACCCAGCGCAGCCGCTCAGTGCATTTCGACGAAGAGTTTGTCGAGAAGCTCATCAACCACCCGAACATTCCGGAGTTAGTGCGCACCAGCCCGCTGACGCAGCGCGAATGGCAGGTGCTGGGGCTGATCTATTCCGGCTTTAGTAATGAGCAGATTGCGCAGGAGCTGGATGTGGCAGGAACCACCATCAAAACCCACATTCGTAACCTGTATCAGAAGCTCAACATCGCCAACCGTAAAGAGGCGATTCGCACCGCAGAGAATCTGCTGCAATTGATGGGTTACTAATCGAAAGCCAGAAACGCAAAGAGCCAGCTATCGCTGGCTCTTTTTATTCTTGCGGTGTCGCCTTAGAACGGCTTTGGCGCAAACCCGGTCATCACTTCCAAACGCAGCGCTTTACCGACTTTGGTCATCGGGTGCACCACAACCAGACCTTTGACTGATTTTTTCAGCTTACCCAGATCCGCCTGCTCGGCTTTGGTGATTTCGCGCGAGAATGGCATATCCGCCAGTTTCTTACGCTCTTTATTCGTCTCGTAATCGTTTTTGCCTTTTAGGCCGTTCAGCTTCTTCGACAGCTCTTCCACCTCATCGGTGAACTTGCTGATCATCGCGTCATCGCCGCGAGTCTTAGCAGCATCCAACTTGTGACGGCAGGTATCGAGACGGTTATGCATTTGTTGAATGTCGTTTTTTAGACTCATGGAAAAACCCTCTTTGTAGATCGGGCACGGAGTATAGCACAATGCGTCAACGCGTAACGGTTTTCTCACCAACAAAATATTCCGCTATGGCGGAAAAGAAAAGGCGCCCATAGAGGGCGCCTTTGAGCTTGTGACGGGTTGGAAGCTAGATAGTCAGAGGAATCAGTTCCAAGCCAAGAACAGAACTGATGCCCATCACTACCAGCAGTGACACTTTAAACACCGTTTTTGACCATTCAACATAGTTGTCTTCGGTCACCGGTTTGAAAGTCACTTTGGTCCACATGAAGCACACGGCAGAAGCAATCACCAGGTACTCGTAGCCACACTCCCCGAGAAGGAACAAAGCCAAAGCCACCAGGTTGAATGCCACCACATACGCCATCATGTGTTTGCGTGCTTTTTCAATGCCAGATACAACCGGCAATACAGGAATGCCAGCGGTCTTGTAATCTTGCATACGGAACATCGCAATCGCGTAGGAGTGCGGCATCTGCCACAGGCAGAACAATGCAAACAGCAGTACCGCTTCCAGGCTGATGTAATTGGTTACGGCAAGGTAACCCACCAGCGGTGGTACGGCGCCAGAGACGCTGCCGACTAAAGTGCCGTACACAGAGGTGCGTTTGTACCACATGGTGTAGAAGAACACGTAAAACACGTATCCCAACAACACCACCACTGTCGAGAGCGGGTTGGCCATGCGATAAAGCAGAGCCGTGCCGCCCAGCAGCAGAGCGATAGCGTAGACAAACGCGTGGTCAACATTGATTTCCCCTTGCGCCAGTAAACGGCCACGAGTGCGATCCATTCGCAAATCGATATCACGATCGAAAATGTTGTTCACCACACAGCCTGACGCAATCACCATTGCCACACCCGCCAAGGTGTATGCCAGCAAAGCCACATCAGCCGCCTCAGATTTCGCTGCGAGGAAGTATCCCGCAGCGACTGAGATCAGGTTACCGATGATGATGCCCGGCTTGGTGATAGAGATGTAACCTTTAATCATGGATGCCTACATCGCCATGTTGATGTTGAGGTTCCACATGATCCAGATTGAACCACCAATCAGAATCAGTACCACCATGGCAGTAAACATCAGAGACACAAAGTTCCAACGGCCATCTTCGGTACGGGTTTCCATGTGCAGGAAGTACACAAAGTGCACAAACACCTGCACGATCGCGCAGCCAAACATCAGAGCGTAAGTAACCGTCTCTGGCAGGCTTTGAGTCGCGACAAAGTAGAACGGGATAATGGTCAGGATCAGTGACGCAATAAAGCCCTTGATGTAATCGTTTTTACCAGAATCTACGTGTTGGTTGCTCATTACATTACTCCCAGTAGGTAGACGATGGTGAATACACAGATCCAAACGATATCCAGGAAGTGCCAGAACAAGCTTAAGCAGTTAAAGCGGGTTTCCATCATTTCGTTCAGGCCTTTGCTGTTGAGTTGCCAGTAGCATACTGCCAGCCAAATCAGACCAAAGCTTACGTGCAGACCGTGCGTGCCCACCAGCGTAAAGAACGCCGACAAGAATGCACTGCGCTGCGGACCTGCGCCTTCTGCAATCAGGTGATGGAACTCGTACAGTTCCATGCCGATAAAGCCAGCACCCAACAGGAAGGTCACCGCCAGCCAACGTTTCAGGCCAGCGATGTCTTTGCGTTTCATCGCAATCATACCGAAACCAAACGTGATACTACTGAACAGCAGCAGCATGGTTTCAGCGAAAACGAATGGCAGTTCAAACAGCTCTTTGCCGGTTGGACCGCCAGCGGTCGCGTTAGACAGGACGGCGAACGTTGCAAACAAGCTTGCAAACAGAACGCAGTCGCTCATCAGGTAGATCCAGAAACCGAACAGCTTGTTGCCACCGGTGTCGTGATGATCGTGATCATGTGCGCCATGAACATTAGCGTGCATAGGTCACCTCCATATCTTCATCGTCACCCTGGTCGCCAGACACTGGGTTAGCGGTCGCTTGTGCTGCACGTTTACGGTGCGCTTCTTCAATCGCTTTGATTTCATCAACCTGAACGTAGTAGTCGAGGTCTTCGTTGAAGCTGTGTTTGATACTGGTTACGACGATACCGATAAAACCGATAGCCGCCAGCCACCAGATGTACCAAATCATCGCGAAGCCGAAGATCAGTGCCCAAGCCGATACGTAGATACCCGTTGGTGTGTTCTTAGGCATATGAATTGGCTGGTATTCCACTTCTTTGTTCAGATCGTGTTCACCGCGCTCTTTCTGGTACCAGAAGGCATCCAGTTCGTCGCCTTTCGGCAGCACTGCGAAGTTGTAGAACGGAGGAGGAGATGACGTTGCCCATTCCAGAGTACGGCCACCCCATGGGTCGCCAGTCAGATCCAGGTTCTGTTTACGGTCACGCACACTCACGTAGATCTGAATGAACTGACACAGGACGCCCAGTGCAACAATTGCCGTACCAAAGGCAGCAACCGCCAGCAGAGGGAAGAACTCATGGTCGATGTTCTGGCTGATACGACGAGTCATACCCATAAAGCCCAGCGCGTAAAGCGGTAGGAATGCCAGAATGAAACCGGTCAGCCAGCACCAGAACGCACGTTTACCCCAAGTTTCATTCAGAGTGAAACCGGTCGCTTTCGGGAACCAGTAAGTGATCGCTGCGAAACAGCCGAACACCACACCACCGATAATAACGTTGTGGAAGTGCGCGATCAGGAATACCGAGTTGTGCAGTACGAAGTCCGCACCCGGTACGGCCATCAGTACGCCAGTCATACCACCGATAGAGAACGAAATCAGGAAGCCGACCGTCCACATCATTGGTGTTGTGAACTGAATGCGACCACGGTACATGGTGAACAACCAGTTGAAAATCTTAACCCCGGTCGGGATAGAGATGATCATGGTCGCGATACCGAAGAACGCGTTCACGTTCGCGCCGCCACCCATGGTGAAGAAGTGGTGCAGCCAAACAACAAACGCCAGAATGGTGATAACAATCGTTGCCCAAACCAGAGAGGTGTAACCGAACAGTTTCTTACGCGAGAACGTCGCAGTGACTTCTGAGAACACACCGAACACTGGCAGAACCAGGATGTACACTTCTGGGTGACCCCAAGCCCAAATCAGGTTGACATACATCATCATGTTGCCACCCATATCATTGGTGAAGAAGTGCATGCCCAGGTAACGGTCAAGCGTCAGCAGAGCAATGGTTACGGTCAGAATCGGGAACGAGATAATGATCAGGATGTTGGCGCAGAACGATGCCCAAGTGAATACTGGCATTTTCATCAGCGGCATAGACGGCGTACGCATACGCAGAATCGTCGCGAAGAAGTTCACACCTGTCAGCGTGGTACCAACACCGGATATCTGCAGTGCCCATATCCAGTAGTCGACCCCGACACCCGGACTCGCATCAATGCCAGACAATGGCGGGTATGCAAGCCAACCGGTACGGCCGAACTCACCCACAGCCAGAGACATGTTGGTCAGGATGACACCGACAACAAACAGCCAGAAGCTCAGGTTGTTCAGGTATGGGAACGCCACGTCGCGAGCACCGATTTGCAGCGGCACCACGATGTTCATCAAACCGATGACCAGCGGCATTGCCACGAAGAAAATCATGATCACGCCGTGCGCGGTAAAGATTTGGTCGTAGTGGTGCTGAGGCAGGTAGCCTGCTTCACCCGCTGACGACAGCAATTGTTGGCTACGCATCATCACTGCATCGGCAAAACCACGAATTAACATGATCATCGCGACAGCAATGTACATAAAGCCCAGTTTTTTGTGGTCTACCGAAGTAAACCATTCATTCCACAGGTACTGCCATTTACCCATACGAGTAATGGTCACTACCACAGCAAGGCCAACAAGCGCGATCACTGCCATAGTGATCATGATGATAGGCTCATGATATGGAATGGAATCTAGTGTTAGTCTTCCAAACATCGTTTGTTACCCTTTATGTTCTGCCATGTTCATATGACCATGCTCTTCAGCTTCACCACCCATGCTGTGAGAACCCATAAACTGCATAACCACAGTCGAGAACAAGTCATGAGGGACGTGAGAGAAGTAAGTCACAGGAACGTCTTCACTTGGTTTCGCAAGCGCTTGGTAATCGCTGAAATCGTGCAGCATTTTTGGCTGTGATTTCACTTCGTTAACCCAGCTGTCGAAGCTCTGTTGATCTGGCAGTGCATTTGCCACGAACTTCATGTGCGAGAAACCTTCGCCGCTGTAGCTGGCAGACATGCCTTTGAACTCACCTTCGTGGTTCGCAATCAGGTGCAGACGAGTCACCATGCCAGGCATCGCGTAGATCTGGCTGCCCAGTTGCGGAATAAAGAAGGAGTTCATGATGTTGTCAGAAGTGATTTTGAACTTCACAGGAACATCTTTCGGGAATGCGACGTAGTTGACGGTAGCAATCTGCTGCTCTGGGTAGATGAATAGCCATTTCCAGTCCAGTGAAACAACTTCAATCGTCATCGGTTTGACGTCACTTTGAAGTGGGACGGATGGCTCCAGCTCATGCGTAGAACGCCAGGTAATCACACCCAAAATCGCGATGATGATGATTGGAATCGTCCAAACCACCACTTCGATTTTGGTCGAGTGAGACCATTCTGGTGTGTATTCTACGTCAGTGTTGCTCGCACGGTATTTGTAGGAGAAGTAAATTGTCATCAGAATCACGGGGATGACGACAATCAACATCAGAACAAGAGCGGTGATGATCAACTCTTTTTCACGTACCCCTACCATGCCCTTGGGATCAAGCAAAGCAGATTGACATCCTGAGAGGAGCAAAATTGCAAAAAACAATCCCGCTCTCGACAAGATGTTTTTGTATCTTGAGGCTTCCATTGACTTTCTCGACTGTATTTGCAGATTTCCACCGACAAAAGTTGGCACTTTTTGGAATCTGCGGTTGATGTTTATGAGTATTTTTATGTGTGTTGAGCTTGAACAAATGTTTACTTGAGGTAACATTCGCGTGCACGCAAGTCATGAACATCGACATACGTCCAACAATTCAACTCACGCCAAAACACAAATGTCACAGTCGGAAACATTTTGTTACATCCGGCGCATTATGCGGACATTAAGTCCGAATCACAGTAGATCAAATTGCAATCTTACCTTTCATAAATGGAATCATTAGTAAATTTAAACCTTTACTAATGTGGGGTTACACACTTCAAACACCTGTTATATCTGAAAAGTTTCTTTGATTTGGATCAAGAAATGTCATACTTTTGTGCTAAGAAAAAAAGTTAATAAGCTCGAATGATGTCACAAATTACGATTTTTTTTGATGGGCGCTGTCCGCTCTGCTTTCGCGAAATGTGCGCATTAAAGCAGCATGATGTTCATAATTTCATCACCCTGATCGACATCCACAGTGAAGCCATGGACGCCTATCCCGAGATCGACGCAGAAGAAGCGCGGCGGATTCTGCTCGCCTACAATTCGCAAGGTGAGCTGATCCGAGGATTGGATGCGCTACATTTGGCCTGGTCTTTGGTCGGTAAGCCGTGGATCTATGCCATGACACGCTGGCCTGTTATCCGCCCACTCGCCAATTACGGCTATTTATTGTTCGCTCGTCATCGCTACACATTATCCCGCTGGCTGACAGGTCAGAGCCGTTGCGATAACGATCAATGTCGACGCAAATAACAAAATCTAACCAACTCCCCTCCCCCGTAACAAAACTGCGCTACGATTACTGAGTAAAACAACAATAAGCCACCTCAAACCAGAGCGCAGGCAAAAGACAATCACCTTTACTGGACGGGACACGCTATGAATTTAACCATACGTCATCGACTCTATATTTTGTCGATCGTGCCGCTGCTGATCATCGCCATCAGTATGATGTACTTCACTTTTACCGAGACCCAGAACTTCAGTCACACTCAAATGGCCAACACGCGCGAAGCGATGATGGACATGAAGAAGGCGGAGCTTAAAGCGTATTTACAGATCGCCGAATCCGCACTGACGCCGCTGAAAAACCGCCAAGCGACCCGCGAGGATGCGGTCGCGATTTTGCAGGAGATTGCGTTTGGCCAAAATGGCTACCTGTTTGGCTACGACAGCAAAGGCACCAGAGTCCTGCTGGGCAAAGGCCAAACCGGACTGGGAGACAACTTCATCGATTTACAGGACTCGCAAGGCAACTATCTGGTGCGGGATCTGATCAAAAACGCCAAAAGCGGTGACTTCACTACTTACTATTTCCCCAAACCCGGTGAGACTCAGCCTCTGCCTAAATTAAGCTACTCCGTCTATCTGCCACAGTGGGATCTCATCATTGGTACCGGTTTTTATACCGATGATGTCGACGCCGAAATCGCCGAAATGGAAATGCTCGCCAAACAAAGACTCACCAGCAGCTTGTGGACGCTCACCGCGATCAGCGTCGTGATTGTGGTATTGGTGGGGATTGTTGCCATGTTCATCAACCGCAGCATCTTGCATCCTTTGCGTCTCTTTGATGCGTCAATCCGCTCGTTTGCCAGCGGCGATGCCGATCTGACAGCGCGTATGGAACGTTTCAACGTGCCGGAATTTGCTCAACTGAGTGAGAACTTCAATGCCTTTGTCGCCAGCCTGCAAGACATCATCAAACGAGTGAACTTGGTCGGCCAGCAAGTGGTGGACGAAACTAACTCCATGACCCAGCGCGCGACCCAGGTCGATGATTTGGCTTCCGGTCAGCGCGAAGAGACCGAACAGGTTGCCACCGCCATGACGGAGATGACCACTACGGCGCACGAAATTTCCAATAATGCCAGCCAGGCTGCGCAATCGGCCAAAGAGGCGGACGACAATGCCAAAGAAGCCCATTCGATTGTTGATACCGCTGCGCGGTCCGTACAGTCACTAGCGGAAGAAGTGGCCGAAGCCAGCAGCGTGATTTCCAAGTTGGAGAGCGATGTGAAGAACATTTCCACCTCCCTTGCCGTGATTCAGGATATTGCTGAACAAACCAACCTGCTGGCACTCAATGCTGCCATTGAAGCGGCGCGCGCAGGCGATCAAGGGCGCGGCTTTGCAGTAGTTGCCGATGAAGTGCGTAAACTGGCCAGCCGCACACAAGACAGTACTGGTGAAATTCACGCCATGATTGAGCAGTTGAAAGCGGCTTCCGATGCTGCGGTACGCGCGATGGATTCCAGCCAGAATCGCAGTGTCTCTACCGTGCAGGAGGCCAATGCCGCCGCCAAGGCGCTGGAGCAAATTCAGCAGTCGATTGGCACGATTATGGATATGAACTCACTGATTGCGACCGCCACGGAAGAGCAAAGTCTGGTTGGGCAGGAAATTTCACAACGTATTGTGGTGATCTCCGATCAAAGCAGTCAGTCTGCCGATCTGGCTAATGAAAACCGTCAAGGCAGCCAGGCACTCAATGGTCGTGCGCATGAACTGTATGACTTGGTGGCACGGTTTAAAGTTTAACCAGTTTTACACTGTAAACTGTCATAAAAAAGCCCCCGACTTCGGGGGCTTTTTGGCTATATAGAGCGGTCTATTGTTTGGCTTGCTGCTTGACCGCTTTAATCAATACCGAGGTATCCATGCGACCATCCCCGTTTGCAGACAGGCTGCGATATGCTGCAATGGTTTTCTCGGTCATCGGCAAACGCACGCCCTGACGCTGAGCTTCATCCAGGCAGAAGCCCAGATCTTTGATCATCCAATCAATGGCAAAACCAAAATCAAACTTGTTCTCAGCCATGGTCACTGCACGATTTTCCATCTGCCATGAACCCGCAGCACCATTTTTCAGGCAAGCAACCAGCGTTGGAATATCCAGCCCGGCGTTTTCCGCCAGAATCAGACCTTCCGACAAACCGTTAAGTACGCCAGCGATACAGATCTGGTTAACCATCTTAGCTCGCTGTCCCTGACCGACGCCGCCCATCAAAACCGAAGAACGGCCATACGCCTTAAATACTGACTGCAGTTCATCAAACAACTCCGCCTCGCCACCACACATGATGGTCAGCACGCCGTTTTCCGCGCCAGCTTGACCGCCGGATACGGGTGCATCCATAAAGCGAACACCGACTTTCTGCGCCGCCGCGCCCAGCTCTTCTGCCAGCTGTGCTGAAGTCGTCGTGTGATCGACCAAAATAGCGCCCGGCTTCATGAAGGCCAATGCGCCTTGCTCGCTGGTGGTCATGCTACGCACATCGTCATCATTACCTACGCAGGTCAGCACCACATCGGCATCTCTCACACACTCCTCCAACGTAGCGGCCGCATGACCACCGTGTTGTTCAGCCCAAGCGATTGCTTTCGCCTGAGTGCGGTTGAACACCGTCACCTCAAATCCCGCTTTCACCAGATGGCCGGCCATCGGGTAACCCATAACACCTAAACCAATAAAACTGACTTTCATTTTAATCTCCTTTTACGACAGGCGCGCCTTTGTCGAGCTTGCTCACTGCATCGAGCAGTGCCTCAACCAGTAAGGTCAGCGCTCTGGGCTGATACTTTCTATCCCGATACACCAAATAGGCCTGTTTGGCGCTGCGATGATACTTCGGTAGTAACTGTACGATATTCATGCTTTTAGAAACATGCCGATATGGCAGTGACGCCACTCCCAAGCCGCGCTCGACGGCACTGGCAATTGCATTGATGTCGTTGACGATCAATTTGGGTCTAATATGAATCAGGCGCTCAAACTCTTCACCACAATAAATCGGGATCTCTTGCGCGCGATCGACCGAGATCCAATCCAGTGCTTCGAGTTGATCCAGACTGGTGATCGGTCCACATTGCGCCAGATATTCCGGGCTAACAAAAAAACCGTGATTCGCTTTAAACAGAGGACGCGCAATCATGCCTTCCATGTTGTCGATGTCAAAGGTAATCAACAGGTCGCGATTGGTTTCTGGTGTCACAGACTCCTGGCTTAGCGCCAGCTCGACGTGCACTTTCGGATGCTGACGAATGAACTCTTCCACCACTTTCCCGACAAAAGCACGATAGAAGTTGTGAGGAATGGCCAGCTTAACACTGCCGGTCACTTCCTGGTTTTCTGACAACATTTGGTTAAACGTGCTTTCCAGATTTTCCATTCCGCTGCGAATAGCCAAAAATGCTTGCAAACCACTTTGCGTAGCGACCAGTTCCCTGCCCTGCTTTTCCAGTAAACGAAGATTCAGACGTGATTCCAATGCGGACAGGCGGCGAGACATGGTTGAGATTGGTAACTTAAGCTTTTTCGATGCCGATACCAGTGAACCTTCCTCCACCACACAGAAGAACAAATAGAGATCATCAATGTTTCCGAAAATGGAATTCATACTTCTTTTCTTGGGGATTTTTCTCAGTTATGGATAGTTATATCTTAGTTGCCATGCAGAGGAAACAAGAGAAAAAAATCCATGATAAGTCGTAAACAATTCTGGCTAACCGCGCTGATGTCATCGTTTGTGATGGCGCTAATCATGTCTGGCGTGTTATCTGGCTATAAGCTCGGCTTTAACGCACAGTGGCCGCCGATATGGTTGAACGGATTTACTATCGCCTGGCCGCTGGCGCTGCTGCTTAACCTTACCGTTCTGCCACAAATCCGCAATTTAGCGGCATGGCTTTCGAGACCCCATTCAGGCATCAAATCTCAGGCAGAAAAAAACCGAGCTTAAAGCTCGGTTTTCTTTTTGCGTTCTTATTCGATTTCAGCGTTGTGATATACCTGCTGAACATCGTCGCAGTCATCAAGAAGGTCTAGGAACTTCTGGAATTTCTCTGCGTCTTCACCCGATACTGGCGTTGGTGTTTGAGGAACGAAAGTGATTTCTTCCACATCAATGGTCAGATCAGGGAATGCAGCGTTTAGCGCTGTTTTCGTTTTGAAGAACTCAGTGTGAGGAGCGAATACTGTGATCACACCATCTTCGAGTTCAACGTCAGTCACGTCGACATCTTCCATCATTAGCGTTTCAAGAATCACTTCATCGTCTTCGCCTTTGAATTGGAATACCGCTTGGTGATCGAACATGTGAGAAACAGAGCCTTCCACACCAATTTTCGCACCTACTTTTACAAAGCATTGGCGAACGTCTTGGAACGTACGGTTGCCGTTGTCAGTTAGACAGTCAACAATAACGTTTGTACCACCTGGGCCAAAACCTTCGTAACGCGCTGGTTGGTAATCTTCACCGCCGCCGCCGTTCGCTTTATCGATCGCTTTTTCGATAACGTGCGCCGGAACCTGATCGCGTTTCGCTTTAGTGATCAGGTGACGCAGAGACAGGTTCATGTCTGGGTCGCTACCACCGTTTTTCGCACACACGTAAATTTCTTTACCGTATTTGGAATAAACTTTAATTTTTGCGCCTGCAGTTTTCGCCATAGAGGCTTTGCGCACTTCAAAACTTCTTCCCATCGGGATGTTCTCTCTAGTTCAAATTTTATGCGACGGATTTTAGCAGATAGCCTTCGCTTCTGCTGAGAGCCAAGCGTTATGCCACGCCCATCACTCGTTTGTACTTGTCTACCGACTGTTGAAACCACTCTTTTTCTTGTGCAGAAACAAGCTTGGTTAGCTGCTTAGTGATCTCTTCCGATCCACTTTTTGCCTGCTTCATCTTCCAAACTAAAAAAGAAGCCTGTTTGTCGAGTTCTATTTTGTTTTTCTCTGCAGCATCCAGCAATGCGAGGTTGAAAGACATTAGTAAGCCCACAGTCGATAAAAACGTGGGGCGAAATATAGCATAGGAATAGGAAAAATTAAGAGTCAAAATGTCGGTTTAATCAGCATTCATCAATAAAAGCGTTAAAAACATAAAGGGTGGCTTTCGCCACCCTTCTCAATTCGCCTAATAGGCACTTCTCAGTGAAGCAGACCTAATTCCTTTGCTTCCTCAATGGTCAACCCGCTTTCTCGGATCTCTCGCAGTGTTTCAATGCGACGACGAGCTTCCGCAGATTTTAGATTTTTCATTGGGCGTGGTGTTTCAACTTCTTCCGTGAAGTCCCAACTGCTTGCGATATTAGTCATTTCATCATGGTCAATTGAATTAATGGACATTGTAACCTCCGAACAAACCATGCCAGGGACATGTAATCTGTAGCAAAGCGCCAAAACCTTGTTAAGCAGATTTGAGCCAGAATGTGATTTCGACGATAGTTCAGAAATCTAATCAATAAATAGCTCAATTATCTTTTGCTCTACCTACAGTGTAGAAGTACATTTAAAAAATTCTCGCAAAAAAATTAAGCCGATCAATCTCTCAATTCCTGTCGCGCTATCCCTTGTGTCATCAGGCTTCAATGGCTATTTATCGCACAGCTGCTCTGCAGGTTTGAATCGCTCATCTTTTTCGATTCTTGCTCATTGCCAACCTCTTAACCACACTGTTAAAAAGTGGCAGCAGGACAACGTTAAATGGGTGCACAAGAGTGGATTGACGCGATCCGATCCATCCAGCGAATTCGGAACAATGATCAAGGTGATGCCTTAATCTCGTTACTGCTGGCAACACCAGACGAAGTATTCACCGACAGCAGCTTTCACGATCAACCTTTGGCGCTGACTTGCTTCCTTGACGCAGGTATTCGTCTCTACCAGCAAGCCCTTCCTGATTCCGCAGAACAGGCCTTTGCCTGGATTAGCTTCGTGCAAGCCAAGTTGCAGCTTTGCGTCTGTACGCCCAATACTTCCAGGCAGGTTCGCGATTGGTGTCTGATACGGCTCACCCGCCTCACGGTGTTGTTGCTCGAACTCTGTCAGAATCAGCCTGAAACGGGCTGGCATCAACGATCGCGAGAGTTGATCGAAGCACACGTGAGACTGATGCAGCAGTTTGAATGGAAGCATGATCAAGAGCATATCTCACCGAACTGGTGGTGATCCGAAAGCATGATCAAGGGATAATGAAAAGAATTGATCGTAAGAATCTGAATTTCAGGCGAAAAAAAAGCGAGCTCTCAGGAAGAACTCGCAAACTAATTCAGAATGAATGTAACAATATGAGCCAATCTATTAATTCATCAGATAGGACAAAAGGTTGTCTATTCGGGTTTAACTTTACGCAAGGCCCGCCCATTCATTGTCAGATGTATGTCAACGTTGTGTTCTAAAAGTGTTGTTTAGCGGCTCAAATACCAATCGCCACTTCATCCAGCGCCCGGAATACCGATTCATCCAGATGCCCTTCGTGCACTTGTTTACACACTTTACGGCGTACTGCCAAGCCGGAAATCAGGCGCTCGATGGAGAGATGCTTGCTCTCATTTTGCGAATTATACAGCTCAATCATCTTGCTGAGCGTCTCGTACGGAATCACATCTTCATCGACTCGCAGCCAATCAAGCTTGTCAATGAGCTCTACGCACTCTTCACGGATTGAGGAAGGGGCATGCCCGGTCATCGCCGCCAAAGCCGTTATACCGCGTTCTAGAGCCTCTGGTGAGGTGTATTTAGATAGAGTGATGGTAATTTCGTCTGCATTGATCTCAACCAGGTGTTTACGCAGCTTCACGCGACGGCCCAATTTTCCGCGCGGTGACGGTGATTTGCGCTGAATCGGCTCAAATTCACCATCGATGATTTCTGATAGCTCTTCCAGCTTCTGCTTGGACACCATCTCGTTACGCAGCGGGTTTGGCAACGTCGGCGCCATATTGCGTTTGCCTGCATTGGTGGTTTTCGCACGTGAATAGCGCAGCACCTCTTCCACATCGCACTTAATATCAACCTGATAGTCGGTCAGCTTGCCTTTGTCGATCATGGTGGTGATCGTCAGGTGATAGCCCCACAGGTTTACGACAAACAGATCGTCATTGCCTTTGCCATCAGACAAGCGGCGCAGTTCTCGAATCAGATCCATGGAGAATCGGCGCCATTCTATGTTGCGAGCCAGTTTCTGATTCAGCTCACTAAGCAGCATCACATCCGTGTGGCGGCGTGACATGCGGCTTCGGAAATAAGAATACAACTGGAACACCAACGTATGCTGCTTCAGAATTTCTGGCGGGAACAGGAAGAAGTAATCACGTGTCATCAGCTCTTCAAAGAACGAAGGCTCCCAGACCAGAATGTACAGGTTTGGTTTGATCTTGATCTCACCATCACTGCCTTCTGTTGGTGCCTCTTCTGATGCCGTGATCGTGCGTGCGAGAAAACGGAAACGATCACTCTTGAACCCTTCCGGCATGTTTTCACTCAGCCAACGCCCGGTGAGTTCATGTAACTGGAAGTCGGTAAATTCAATACGATCAATACTGTCTCGAATCGAGTCACGAGCAGGTCCGCTGTCCTTTTTTCCGCGCAGCGACAAGATGTCCGTGATATAGAGCGGTGTCTTGTTGGGTACGTGGCTGGCGTTGAGCTGGTAATCTTCCTGATGATGATCATGGTACTGCACCGTAAGTGTAAACAGTGCAAACAAGGTCATCAGATCATCAACTGTCATGATGTTTTTCGATGATCGTGTCTCGATCACTGCTCGAGTGCCCGAAATCGATACCATGGATTTCTGATAGCTTTTACGAGTGCGAGGCGGCGCTAATGCCTGATCAATAATTCCGGCCCAGTTGGTTGGTGAAACCACAAATTGATCGGCTTCATCCTTCATGGCTGGTGGTGTATTCAACCCATGTTCTGTCAATAAACGTTGATTTACCTGAGTTTGCGCTAATGCTTTAGAACGCTTGCGTTTTTCGCTTTGCTTGACTGATTCCGTCACCAAGCTGGTGGATCCTAGCACAGAGATCAATTGGTTCGGGTTCACGAAGCGGTGCAACATGGTTTTGCCCGCTAAGCCTTCCTCAAAGCGTACTGGGATTTGTTTAAACAGCCCGATCGATACAGCGGCTCTCAACCGTTGCTGGATAGCAGCACGTGTCAACTGGCCATCAGTTGCATCAATCAATTCTGTGGTTGATACCAGGCCATCCTTGCTACGAAAGCCACGCAGAGAAATTAAGTTTAGAAGTTCTACAATACTCTTCGTGACACCTTTAAAATGCTGATATTGTTCTATCCAATCTACTGCAGTTTCAGAAACTTCAAAGAGGTGTCCATCTTTGTGGCTTCTGGGTGCCTTAATCAGCAATTTCTCTTCTGACGTCATTATTAGATCCGTATCACACTGGCCGTAATATCGCTATAGTTCCAAGAGAATAAAGAAAAAGAGATCATAAATAAAGAAAAAATTGTTGGTTTTAAATAACTGATCTTTTTGATTATTATGATTAAGAGTGATTAATATGATCATATGATCTGAGTCTAAATTGCTCTGTAATCCACTGTTTTTAAATGACTTTTAAAAATGCTCTTCGAAAACATGATCATGGTATTTCTGAAACGATGATCATTAACTCATTGAAAGCATGATCAAAAATATTCCGAACCATGATCATGTGATCCTCGAATCTATGATCAACAGCGTTCTCAAACGATGATCAAGGTGCACTCACAACTTATCCACAATCCCTTGAATCATCTGCACGCCTTCTTGTCCTTTTTCATTTTTTGCCTTCTATTGCTGTGGTTAACGATTCGGAAGCATGATCAAGCAATATAGAAAATAGACCTATTTTGGCTACTATTTGGACGTTCTCTTAATTGAATGACACGTTTAACACCGATTGCGGTATCAAAGGGTTTTGCCACGTGCTGGCGAAAGCATGATCATGGCAATCGCTGCCAATTGTGCGTCAATTCAATTGCAGCTTAATGAATGGCGATTGAGGGCTCAATCAGCCACAACCCCTACTCTGATTGACATTGCCCGTAAATCGTCGTTGATTTTACATGCTTCCGGTACAGTGGATCTCTTGATCATTGATCCGATCTAAGATCATTTTCACTCTGGCATTTAAAGCAATGTTAGCGAGTATGAAATTACCTTGATCATGTTTCCTTATTCGCGATTTCTCAGCGGAAGCATGATCATCATTGCTTCCTTGATCATGCTTTCGTAAATCTGGCGCCCCAGCGGTGGTACAGTGCATTTTGAGTAAAATGTTATTCAATGGTGAAAATGTTGATGAAATGCAGTGAGTGTTGCGAAATCGAGATTGAAATGACAGAGGCCGTAATTTATCGCATGGAATTAATCGTTCCGGAATGACATTCTGTCATTGCGTATCGTGTTTAGAAAAAATCAGGTTTACATTGTAAATAAGTGACGTTGTGACATTTTAAATCTGATAAAGAACGAACATCTTTTTGTTGCCCTTTTATTGAATGTTTTTTCAGCTCTTGTTCATGATTCAATGAATTTCATGTTAAAAATCTATTTAATGTGATTTTAATCTAAAAGTGATTGTTCACCTTTTTATTGTATATGGTTAATATTGCTGTACAATTTGCTGATTGGCACTAATTACGGAATTTGGCTATGAAAAGAGAACAAACCATAGATAATCTCTATACGCTCGCAGAACTGACCCAACAGGTGCAAGCTGACCGTATTGAGATTGTATTGGAAGAGCGTCGCGATGAGCATTTCCCGCCGATGTCGAAAGCCCTGATGGAAACCCGTTCCGGGCTGACACGTCGTAAACTTGATGAAGCCATCGCCAAGATGGAAGAAGCGGGACATCAGTTTACTAAAAACAACGCGAACCATTACTCCATTTCTCTGGCGGAAGCGCACATGCTAATGGATGCGGCGGGCGTGCCAAAATTCCATCAGCGCAAAAAGAACACCGAGAACAAGCCTTGGATTATCAATGTGCAAAACCAGAAGGGTGGCACCGGTAAATCGATGACGGCCGTGCATTTGGCGGCTTGCTTGGCGCTGAATCTCGACAAGCGTTACCGCATCTGTCTGATTGACTTGGACCCACAAGGTTCACTGCGTTTGTTCTTAAACCCACAAATTAGCCTTGCCGAACACAGCAACATTTATTCCGCAGTCGATATCATGCTGGACAACGTGCCGGAAGATGTCGAAGTGGATAAGGCGTTTTTGGAAAAGAACGTGATGCTGCCAACTCAGTATCCGAATCTGAAAACCATTTCCGCATTCCCAGAAGATGCGATGTTTAACGCAGAAGCGTGGCAATATCTCTCTCAGAACCAGTCACTGGATATCGTGCGACTGCTGAAAGAGAAGCTGATTGACAAAATCGCCGACGAATTTGATGTGATTATGATCGATACCGGTCCCCACGTTGACCCGCTGGTGTGGAACGCGATGTATGCGTCAAACGCTCTGCTAATCCCATGTGCGGCGAAACGTCTGGACTGGGCTTCAACGGTGAACTTCTTCCAACACCTGCCAACGGTGTACGAGATGTTCCCGGAAGACTGGAAAGGGCTGGAATTTGTCCGTCTGATGCCAACCATGTTTGAAGACGATAACAAGAAGCAGGTATCGGTACTGACCGAAATGAACTATTTGCTGGGTGACCAGGTGATGATGGCGACGATTCCTCGTAGCCGCGCGTTTGAGACTTGTGCGGATACTTACAGCACCGTGTTTGACTTAACCACCAGCGATTTTGAAGGGGGTAAGAAAACACTGGCGACCGCGCAGGATGCGGTGCAAAAGAGCGCGCTAGAATTGGAACGCGTACTTCATTCACACTGGAACTCACTTAATCAGGGGTAAGTAACACATGGCAATTAAAACGTCTGATCTGAACGCAAAACTTTTTGGCAAAGCGGATAAGCGTCGTGCATCGACCCCTCAAGAAGCGCACGCGGCTGCTAAAGCTCAGGCTCAAGTGATTGAGCTGTCTGTCGCTGGTGAAGAGCTGGTGACGTTTGAACTGGTGCGTATTCCTGCTTCGGAAGTGGCCACCCGTACCACCGTCTTTGCGGAAAACGCACGTGAGCAAGCGTTCCTGAATGAACACGCGCTGTCGGATGTGTTGAGCACACTGCGCGAACGTGGTCAGCAGTACCCAGCCGTTGGCCGTAAAACGGCGGATGGCAAAATTGAAGTACTCGACGGTAGCCGTCGCCGCAAGTCGTGTATTCTGGCCAATCAAGAGTTTCTGGTTTACGTAGCAGAAAACATCAATGGTGAACACGCGAAGTTCCTGTCGGATGTCGCTAATGCGCACAAACCTTTGTCTCTGTATGAGAAAGGGCGTGAAATGCAGGCCAAACTCGACAGCGGGGAAGCGGAAGACCAAAAAGCACTGGCGAAGATGTTCCAGTGCAGCGAAGCGCTCGTCAGTGGCGCTTTGAAAGCCGCCGCTTTGCCGCTTGAGCTACTGCAAGCTTACCCAAACGTTGTGGAATTGGGCCGTCCAACGATCGTTAAACTGCATAAGCAGTTCAACGATTTGAGTGCGGAGCAGCAATCTGAACTGCTGAATAAGTGTCATCAGGCTGAAGGTCTGGTGTGGCAGCGCTGCCAATCACAGGGCGTGGCTCGTATCACCAAAGAAGTGACCGAAACCATTGAACAGTGGATTGCAGAACTGGTACCGCCAAAGCGCGCTGTGAACAACAAAGTTGACTTGGTGAAAGGGCGCGTCAGTTATTCCCGTAAAGGTTCGAATCTGGCGCTGAATCTGAAGAAAGTCGATGATGCATTGATGAAAGAGATTCTCGCCTTCGTCGAACAAAAATTGAGTTAAACAAAAGCCCGCCGAAGCGGGCTTTTTTATTGCTTATCGTAATTATTGGTTTCTCAGGCGTTGCCAGTATTTTTCATAAATAGCGAGCGCTTCTGGGCCCACATCATTGATGAATTCACCTTTCGCCATATCTTCGTCCGATGGGAAGATAGTCGCGTTGTTACGCAGCGCTTCAGGCAGCAGCGCACGACCGCCCTTGGTTGCCGAAGCATAACCCAGGCTGTTAACGATTTCGGCCTGGTTTTCTGGCTGGTACATGAAGTTAATGAACTTGTGCGCCAGCGCTTTATGTTCACTGCCTGAAGGAATGGTGAAGTTGTCCATCCACAAAACGGCACCTTCTTCCGGCATCACGAATTTCAGCTCAGGCATCTCTTGTTGGCCTTGATACGCGTTGCCATTCCACTGCATACCCAACGCCGCTTCTCCGGATACGTACGGAACATGCGGTGCATCTGAGTTGTACAGCAGGACATTGTCTTTCAGAGCTGACAGAGATTGGTATGCTTTTTCAATCTCTTTTTCGTTCTTGGTGTTGATGCTGTAACCGTTCAGTATCAGCGCCATACCGAATACGTCACGAATATCGTCAATCAGCATGACTTGCTGAGCGTATTTAGGATCCCACAAATCTTTCCAGTGTGTGATGCCTTCAGGAATCATTGATGCGTTGTAGCTCAGACCTGTTACACCCCAAATGTAAGGCAAGGAGTATTTGTTCTGAGGATCGTGAGCCTGGCCGAGTAGGGAAGGCATTGCATCTTTCATGTTCGGGATTTGTGTGTGGTCCAGTTCTGCCAACAGACCTTCACGGCCCATTTTCTCAATAAAGTAAGCAGATGCGAACACCACGTCATAACCAGTACCTTTAAGAAGTTTGAGTTTGGTGTACATTGACTCGTTATTCTCAAAGGTTGAATAGTTAATGGTTACGCCTTCTTGTTCTTCAAACTTTTTCAGAGAAGCTTCTGGCAGATAACCGCCCCAAGCGTAAACATTCAGTGTTTGCGTCTCTGCGCTCACCTGAGAAGAGGCGACTGCAGCAGCAAGTACCAATCCTTTGATGAAATTTTTCATTGCATTTTGATTCCTTAAGGCCAGCACCATGCTGGATTTCGATTGCATAATTAGTGAAATTAAGTTCTCAATAAAGCAAATATAATTTGTCGTTATGGAAAAAGTTTTTAGCCTTCAATTGCCTGATTTGGTGCAACTGGACGCAGCCCAATAACGACGGAATGTGGCGCGGATGCATGCCTGTGCTACCATGGTGCAACTGCAACAAATCACGGTTTTTTATGGCAAATTCAACTCCAAACTTTTTGCAATTCTTTGAACAGCTTCAGCAATTGGCGGCGAAGCAACGTTGTCGTTTTGGCATCCGTCTGCAAGGTGGAGCGGTTTGGCAACAAGCATTGGTGCAGCAAGTTTTGAATCAACAAAATGCGCATGCGACAGTCTTTCAGTTGGGGGGGGATCCAAACTCGGGGGTAACGCATGTTGCCGCGAAGAAAGGCCAGTTGTTATTGGGACGCGAATGCCAGCTGCTGATCTGTGATGTCAGTGATGAGTTTGATGCCAACAGCTTCAGTGCTGCACTGGGGACATTGGTTGGCGGAGGTATGCTGCTGGTGATCGGCGCGGATGCGTGCAATGAGAATCCCGCGCAGCAATGGCTCACTGCGGCGTTATCTGAATTGCTCGTAGTAACTCCGACCTCGATACCCGTTATCCCTGCTGTTGAGTTGCCGTTAGAGGTGGATGCATTTGCTCAGCAAACTGCCGCCGTGGCGCAAATCGTGCGTGTTATTGAAGGACATCGCAAACGTCCGTTAGTACTGACTGCTGATCGGGGGAGGGGGAAAAGCAGTGCTTTGGGCATTGCCGCTGCGCAGTTGATGCAGTCGCGCTCACTCAATATTGTTCTTACGGCGCCGACTCTGAGCGCCGTCGCGCCGGTATTTCACCATGCTTTCCGTCTTCTTCCGCAGGCACAGATGAATAAAGGTGAGCTTTGCTTTGGCGAGTCACGGCTGCGTTTTATGGCGCCGGATGACATCATTGCCCATCTGCCTGAGTGTGATCTGTTGCTGGTCGATGAAGCGGCTGCGCTGCCATTGCCATTTCTGATGGCATTTGTCTCTCATTACCACCGCGCCGTTTTCTCTACCACCATTCATGGTTACGAAGGGTGTGGGCGCGGATTTACGCTCAAGTTTCAACAGTGGCTACAGCAAGAGCGCCCGCAAACACGCGCACTTCATCTTGACCAACCAATACGCTGGAACCTTGGCGATCCACTGGAAGCATGGCATCAGCGCGCGTTTTTACTCGATTATGAATTTGAATTTTTGCCCGATGCTCTCGACATCGCGGCGTTGACCTACCAGTCGATTTCCAAGCAACAACTATTGGCCGATCGCGAGTTGCTGGAGTCAATTTTTTCGTTGTTGGTGAACGCCCATTACCAAACGTCGCCGAATGATTTATTTCACCTTCTTGGCGATGACGCGATGAGTGTCTTTATCGCCAAAGCGAACAAGCAAGTGGTGGGATGTATTCTTGCTGTGCGCGAAGGTGGGCTGGACGCTGAACTGGTACAACAGATTCAACTTGGTCAACGCCGTCCGAAAGGGCACTTGGCGCCAGTAACTCTCGCGAATCAACTTGGGTTCAGCGAAGCCGCGTCGCAAACTTGTTTGCGCGTGATGCGTATTGCGGTTCATCCTCAGGTGCAAGATTCAGGTATTGGCTCGCAGTTACTATCGCAATTTTTTACTACCCATCATGCCGATTATTTCGCAACGAGTTTTGGCGCAACGGATGAACTGGTTCATTTCTGGCAGCGTAATCAATTTCGAGCGATGAAAATGGGGTCGCAGCGTGATCAAGCAAGCGGATGTTATTCTCTGTTGATGGTTAAGAGTGCCAACGCACCATGGACGGCAGAAGCGTCCTCTCAGTTCGAAACTCATTTTCTCTATGAACTGAAAGATACGCTGCGTACGTTACTTCCCGCATTGGTGCGACGTTTGATGTCTACGTCCTCTGAAGCGAAAGCGGGCGAAATTCCGATTGGGTTGTTGGAACAATACTCATATGGCGGAGCCAACTTTGAAAGTGTGGGCGCCTGGATAGAACAACTTTTGCTGGGTTTAACTCAAGAACAATGGCAACAAGTGCCAGACTTATTGATTGCAAAAGTATTACAGCAGAGAACATGGCAAGAATGTGCCAAAGCGTTCGGCTTAGCCGGACGCAAACAAGTGGAGCAGGAAATCAGAACATCTCTCGCTAAGTTACTGACAAATTTACACTGTAAAACGCCGGAGTGAGATCGGTTTGATATAGGTTGATTTACACTGTAAATGCTTCACTGAAATTCCGAATGACAAAAAAGTCCTACTTGAACATGAACCTAAGTAGGACTTTTTCTTTTCTACAACTCTTCGACATTTCCCTTCTTATTGAATGACTTAAGAATTTGTCTAATACAAAAGTCGCATTCACTGAACAAATGAATCTGTATTATGCAATTTGCTAATTAACTATTCCTTCCTACACTGACATGAGGAAAAAACAAACCTAATTTCAATCCGACAATGACAAGGAAATCTGCTTATGTTCGCCTTAAATGAGAGCCTGGACATCAGCAATGTGGTTGATTGCAAACTCCAATATCTGGAATGGCTGCAACAAGACAGCAAGATTGTCGTTGATGCGGCTCGTGTCTCGCGAGTCGATGCCGCTGGTATCCAGCTGCTGGTGTCACTTTTTGAATCTGCTCGCTTGGCGGAAAAAGACATTCGTTTAGAAAACATATCTGAAGTGTTGCAGGAAGGCATCGAGGTGCTGGGCCTGAAGCACAGGTTTATGGAATCTCAGGATGTAACAAGGAAGACGTGATGACAAAAATTCTCGCAGTAGATGACTCCATTTCTATTCGTCAGATGGTCAGCCACACCTTAATGGATGCTGGTTATGAGGTGGAAACCGCAAATGATGGTCGTGAAGCGCTGACCAAAGCGCAGAGCACGAAATTTGATGTGGTGATTTCCGACGTCAACATGCCCAACATGGGCGGCTTCGAACTGGTGAAAGCCATTCGCGGCAATCCTCAATACAAATTCATTCCAATTTTGATGCTGACCACAGAAACCAGCATGGAGAAAAAACAAGAAGGTAAGTTAGCGGGGGCGACCGGCTGGCTGGTGAAACCTTTTAACCCAGATACGTTACTAAAAACTCTAAAACGCGTGCTGTAATTTTACTTCGACTTTGAAGCGTTGAAATATCGATAACGTCAATTGGCAGGACTGAATATGGCTTTAGACATGGAACAGCTGCGCAAGATGTTTTACGAAGAATGTCGTGAAAATCTTGAAGTGCTGGAAAATGTGTTGCTCCATCTTGACCCTCAGGATGGAGACCACGAAACCATTAACACCATTTTTCGCGCCGCTCACTCCATCAAAGGTGGCGCTGCTACCTTCAATTTGCTCGATATCAGCGAGTTTACTCACTCCGTTGAAGCCTATCTCGATAAAGTTCGTAATCACGAAGCAGAATTGTCGGCCATCAGCGTGGATGTTCTGCTGAAAAGTTGCGACGTTATTGGCGATATGCTGGCTGGACATGAAACGGGTTCGGATGTCGATCTTGACCTGAAAGCTTCGGTAAGTCATCAGCTTGCGCAGCTATTGTCCTCATCGCCGCTGGGGAGTTCTTCTCCAACCCAGAGTGCGGATCTCGCAGCCGCCAAAACGTCAGATACGCAAACCGGCCGTTGGCGCATTGCCTTTGTTCCGCATCGTGAGCTGTTTTTCAGTGGCAATGATCCATTGCGGATTCTGCGTGAACTGTATGAACTCGACTCAGAATGTAACATTCAGGCGGATAGTCAGGCCTTGCCTGAGCTTCTCGAAATGGAAGCGGAACTCTGCTACTTGTTCTGGCATGCTGACGTCAGTGGCGAAGTGGATGAAGCGGCGATTCGTGAAATTTTCGAATGGGTGGAAGACGAATGTGAGTTAACCATCGAACGTGCTGCTGCATCCAGTGCAGAAACGAGTGCCCCTTCCAATGTTGCTGCCGAACCTGTTGCGGTGCAAGAGCCAATCAGCATTCAGGACGCTACGCCAGTTGAAGACGTTTCGCCGCCGTTGGTAATAAAACCTGCACTGAGCGACAGCAAAGAATCGGAACTGAAAGAGAAAGCACCAGCCAAAGCAGCGAAAGCGGAATCGAGCGTCACCTCGATTAGGGTGGATATCGATAAAGTCGATAGCCTGATTAATCTGGTCGGTGAGCTGGTGATCACTCAATCGATGCTGACTGAAATCGGCAATGATTTCTCGATGGATAAGCTGGAGAAGCTACAAGCGGGGCTCGCGCAACTGCTGCAAAACAGCAAAGATTTACAAGAGAATGTGCTCAATATTCGCATGTTACCGATGAGTTTTGCCTTTAGCCGCTTTCCGCGTCTGGTTCGTGACTTGTGCGGGCGACTGGAGAAGAAAGTCGACTTGCAGATTCAGGGCGAAAATACCGAACTGGATAAAACCGTACTGGAGCGCATTGTCGATCCGCTGGTGCATCTGGTGCGGAATGGTATTGACCATGGTATTGAACGTCCGCAGCAACGGCTTGATGCGGGTAAGCCGGAAATGGGGCTGATCGAACTGAATGCCTATCATCAGGGCGGCTCCATTATCATCGAAGTGAAAGACGATGGGGCCGGCATTGATTGCGACCGCGTGTGGCGCAAAGCGGTGGAGAAAGGTGTGCTGCCTGCCGACTCGCGCCGTGAAGAGATCTCAGACAAACAGGTGCTTAATCTTATTTTCGCTCCTGGCTTTTCGACCGCCGATCAGGTGTCGGACATTTCAGGTCGGGGCGTCGGCATGGATGTGGTGAAACGCAATATCGAAGAGCTGGGCGGCCATATCGAAGTGGAATCACACCTTGGGCAAGGCAGCCATTTCACCATCAGCTTGCCGCTGACACTGGCCATTCTCGACGGCCAGTTGGTTAAGGTTGGCAGCGAAGTCTACATCATTCCGCTGCTGACGATCATCGAATCGATACAAATCAATCCATCCTGCGTCAAACTCGCCTCTGGTGGCGTTGAACTCTATCGCCTGCGTGACGAAAACATTCCGATTCTACGCCTTCAGGATGAGTTGGAAATGGGTGACAGCGGCGCGCTGGGACGACGGTTACTCTGCTTCGTTGAAGCCGCAGGGAATCGGGTCGGTTTGTTGGTGGATGAACTGCTCGACCAACAACAGGTTGTGATTAAGAGTCTGGAGTCCAACTACGCCAAAGTCGCGGGTATTTCTGGTGCGACCATTTTGGGCGACGGCTCCGTGTCGCTGATTCTGGATATTCAGGGACTCATCACCAGTTACTTAAAACGCCGAAGTTTCGGTGGTCAGAAAGGCATGGCGGCCTAGTAGTTAAGGAGAGCGACGAATGGATATCGAACACGCACATCCGCTTCAACATGAATCCATGGTGCACGCAGCACTGATGGCCAGTCACGACGATGCGTCACGTGGCGCAGATTTTCTCAGCTTCCGTCTGGCGAACGAGCTGTACGGCGTGGCCATTCGCGATGTCGAAGAGATCCGCGTTTGGGAACATCCGACGCCGATTCCTCGCTCTCCCCATTTTGTCAAAGGTGTGATTAACCTGCGCGGCATGATTGTTCCGATCATGGATTTACGTCTTCGGTTTGGCATCGGTTCGAATGACTATATGCCCACGACTGTTGTGTTGGTGTTGCGTAGTGAAGTGGGTGACCAGTCAAGGCTGATGGGGTTGGTTGTCGATGCGGTCAGCGATGTGATTGGGCAGGGCGATAACGATTTGTACCCGGCGATCGGCGAGACATCGGTGGCGCCTTATCTGCAAGGGTTACTCAATGTGGGTGAAGAAGTGATGTCACTGCTGGATACCGATACGCTGCTGGATATGGCGCGCATTTTGGGTGAGGAGGCGTGATGGCGACTCAGGAGTTTCTTAGCTTTGTGCTGGATGAGGATGAATACGGCGTCCCAATTCTGGATGTGCGCGAAGTGCGTGGCTGGAACGAAGTCCGCGCGGTGCCTAACTCGCCTGACTACATGGTTGGCGTGCTTGATATTCGTGGAGAATACGTACCGATTGTGGATCTGCGGATGCGCTTTCATCTGCCTGCCGCGCAAATCACGGCCACGACCGTGGTGGTGGTACTCAACGACAGTGATAAACACCCGCTAGGGCTCATCGTGGATGGCGTTGCGGAAGTGTATGAACTCAATCCTGAACAGATAAAACCGGCGCCGCATTTGTCCAGTGTCGCCAAGCAAAAGTTTATTAAAGGCATTGCCGCGGTGAAAAGCGGTCATTTGATTTTGATTGATATTGAGTCGCTGTTTGACGTGACAGAACTCAATCACCACACCATTGAAGAAGCAATCATGTGAGGGAACACTCATGGCATTTTGGAATCGTAAACCCCAACAACAACAGCGCTATGTCGCACCGGCTACGGATTCTTTGCTGGACGAACGGGAAGATGAAGCAGAACAGGGGCTTTCCAATCAGCAGCTTCTTTCTGCGCTGAACGCCGCTCAGACCGCTTTGATGATGATCGACCGGGATTTCAAGATCACTTATCTCAACAAGCAATCGATGAATCTGCTTAAACATCATGAAGCACTGTTTAAGTCTGTGTGGCCCAATTTTCGCGCTGAAGAGCAGTTCCTCATGGGCTACAGCATCGACAATTTTCATGCTCATCCTGCACATCAACGGCAGATGCTGTCGACTCCCGCTAATCTTCCTTACGTAACGACGATTGATATCAAAGGAGTCAAAATCGAGCTCAATGTCGGTGCCATCATTGATGGCAACGGCGTGTACATTGGTAACACGCTGGAGTGGAAAGATGTGACCGCGGCGCGCCAGCAGGAACATGAAGTGGCTCGCCTGCGAGCGGCGATTGACCAAGCGCAGACTGCGATGGTGATGATCGACCGTGATTTCAACATTACCTACATCAACAAAGAAACACTGACGCTGTTTGGTAAGCATGAAGCGACGCTGCGCACAGTGTGGTCGGGTTTTACCGCTTCATCCGATTGGCTGATGGGACGCTGCATTGATGAATTTCACCGTAATCCGGCGCATCAGCGCAAGCTGCTCAGCGATCCGAACAACCTGCCTTATAGCACCGACATCACCATTGGCCCGCTGAAAATCGAGCTCAATGTAGCGGCGATTTTCGATCTGGATGGCAAGTACATTGGCAACACGCTGGAGTGGCGTGACGTGACGGAAGAGCGGGCCAAAGAGACCGAAATCGGCCGTCTGGCGTCCGCGGTGGAAGGCATGACCACCAACCTGATGATGGCTGATCAGGAAGGCATCATCCAATATCTCAACCCGTCGCTTTCCGCCCTGTTACGTAGCCGGGAAAGTGAATTGGCTCAGGCTTTTCCGGGTTTTGAAGTCAGTAAACTGGTCGGGCGCAGCATCGACACGTTCCATAAAAATCCGTCCCATCAACGCAGCATCATCAGCAACCCGGATCGCCTGCCATTCAGTTCCAACATCAAAGTGGGATCGCTGGAATTTAACCTCACCTGTATCGCGATGCGTGATGCGAAAGGCAACTACATTGGTCCGGCATTGCAGTGGGTCGACATCACAGAGCAGCGCGATGGTCAGCGTCAGGTCGAAAGCCTGATTCAGAAAGCGATTGATGGTCAACTGCATGAACGGATTGATACATCGGTTTACAGCGGCTTTATGCGCGAGCTGGGCGATGGCATCAATAACCTGCTGGATACGTTGGTTGAACCGCTTGGCCAATGTATTGATGTGATGAGTCAGGTGGCGGAGGGGAATCTCAACAACCAAATGCCGCATGAACATCAGGGTGAATTTGGGCGTCTGGCCGAAGCGGTCAATACCTCCATTACCAACCTGCGCAACATGGTCGACAAGATCACCAAATCGTCGGCGCGCGTTGCGACCGCGTCGACGGAAATTGCTGAAGGCAATAACGATCTCAGTCAGCGTGTGGAAGCACAGGCTTCCAATCTGGAACAGACCGCGGCCAGCATGGAGCAGATGACCGCGACGGTACGTCAGAATGCCGATAATGCGAAAGATGCCAACGGCGTGTCTGCCGATGCGGCGAAGAAAGCGACGCGCGGTGGCGAAGTGGTCGGCCAAGCGATTAACGCCATGGGCGAGATCAACACCGCAAGTAAGAAAATTGCGGACATCATCGGCGTCATTGATGAGATTGCCTTCCAAACCAACCTTCTGGCGCTCAACGCGGCGGTAGAAGCAGCCCGAGCAGGCGAGCAAGGCCGAGGTTTTGCGGTGGTGGCGGGTGAAGTTCGCAACCTCGCCCAGCGCAGTGCGGCGGCGGCCAAAGAGATCAAAGGTCTTATCAAAGACAGCGTCGAGAAAGTGGATGAGGGTTCCCGTCTGGTGAATGAGTCCGGATCGACCCTCAACGAGATAGTGGAAGCCGTCAGCAAAGTGTCGCACCTGATTGGCCAGATAGCATCGTCCAGTATCGAGCAGTCGACAGGGATTGATGAGATCAACCGCGCGGTGACAGCAATGGATGAAATGACGCAGCAAAACGCCTCGCTGGTTGAAGAGATCTCGGCGGCCAGTCAGTCGCTGAAAGATGAAGGCAAAGAGCTGCTCAATCTGATGAACTACTTTACCACCGACAGCAACATCACCACTTTTGAAACGCGAAAGTCTGCGCCGCCTGCGGTACCTATGCAGTCGAAGCGTAGCAATGTCAGTGACTTGCGCTCTTCGGGAAAAGTCGCAAATGCCAGACTCGATGTGAAAGACGATGGTGATGAGTGGGAAGAGTTTTAGTAAAGGACTCCAACAATGTTGGCTTTGAATGAACAAGAATTTGAACTGACGGACAAAGACTTCAAGTTCATCCAGTGGTTTATGCACAAACGGGTGGGCATCTATCTGTCCGACCGAAAACGGACCATGGTGTATGGGCGCATCAGTCGTCAGATGCGACGCCGTGGTCTGACGCGTTTTGCGGAATATCGGACGTTAATTGAAAAAGATGAACAGGAGTGCATCCATTTCATCAATACGTTAACCACCAATAAAACCCAGTTTTTTCGCGAATACCACCACTTTGAGTTTCTTGAAAAAGTGGTGGTTGAAGGGTGGCGTAGCCTTAACAACCACAACATCAACATTTGGTCAGCAGGCTGCTCTACCGGCGAGGAACCATACAGTGTCGCAGCGTCACTGCTGATGTCCGGCACGTTTGACTTCGCTGAATCTGTCAATATCTGGGCAACCGACTTAGATACACAAGTGCTGGATCACGCGCAACGCGGCGTGTATTCGCAGGAAGCGCTGGCCAGCATTCCTAAGCCGTATCTCAAACCGTGTTTCCTGCGTGGTAAAGGGGAGCAGAGTGGCAAGATCAAAGTGGCGAACCGTTTGCAGCAATTTGTCCATTTTCAACAGCTGAATCTGATGGATCACTGGTCGCTGCCGAACGAGTTAGATCTGATCTTGTGCCGTAACGTGATGATCTATTTTGATAAGCCGACTCAAGAACTGCTGATCACCCGTTTTCATGATCGTTTAAAACCCGGTGGCGTCTTGTTTCTCGGCCATTCGGAAAGCGTCGGTCGTTGCAGTCCGCTGTTTCACCACTTAGGTCAGACGATCTACGTCAAAATGTAGGGCGGAAGAATGGATAACCCGACATCGACAACGATAAAAATGGACAACATCAATCATGATCGTTTTCCAAATCTCAAGCCCAACATGCCTTGGGTGAAAGTATTGCCGGGTGGCGTGTACGTGACCAACCAGGCCGAGATCATCTGCACCGGGCTGGGTTCCTGTGTGGCAGCATGCATGTGGGATGAAAAAGCGCAGGTCGGCGGGATGAATCATTTTCTTCTGCCGTTTGATACCTCTGCGCAGCTGCATCACTGGAAACCGCAGGAGCTGCTTTCCACCGCTTCGCGTTATGGCTGCTATGCGATGGAGCTGTTGATTAACCAGCTGATTATCCAGGGCGCTGACAGGCGCCGTTTAAAAGTGAAGCTGTTTGGCGGTGCGCAACTGATGGGGTTTCAGTCGCTGATTGGCATCAAAAACGTCGAGTTTGTGATGGCGTATGTGCAACGCGAACAATTAAAAGTCGAAGCGCAGGATTTGGGTGGCACTGAGCCGCGACGGGTCTTGTTTGACCCACGAAGCGGCCGGGTATGGATCAAGCGCATTCCATGTGCGGAAGTGTCCAACATTCGCCGTCATGAAGAACGCTATTTTGTTCAACTGGACAAAGAGACGCACACCCAAACGGGTGCGGTGGAGTTGTTTGAATGAGTAAAAAGATCAGAGTGTTGGTCGTGGACGATTCTCCGGTTTTTCGGGCGCTGCTGACTCAGTTAATCGAATCGGATCCTGATCTGGAAGTGGTCGCAAGTGCCGAAGATCCCTATCAGGCACGCGAGTTGATCAAACGTTACAACCCGGATGTACTGACACTCGACATTGAAATGCCGAGAATGAACGGCGTACAGTTTCTCAAAAATCTCATGCGCCTTAGGCCAATGCCGGTAGTGATGATATCCACGCTGGCGCAACACGGCGCTGAGCCTACATTAACAGCGCTTGAACTGGGAGCGGTGGACTATTTTCCTAAGCCGTCGGTGGAAAACACCGCCGATATGGTCAACTACAAAGCGTTGGTCAACGAGAAAATCAAAATGGCGGCCGGTGCCAATGTGGCGTCGGTGACGAAAGCCGTGGTGTCTGCGCCCGTGTTACGGACATCAGATGAAACACGAATTCAGTTGCTGGCGATTGGCGCGTCGACAGGCGGTACGGAAGCGGTCAAGAGTGTGTTATCGGCGCTGCCCGCTACGTTGCCACCGATTGTTATCACGCAGCACATCAGTGCGATGTTTACACCGTCCTTTGCCAAACGGCTGGATGAACACAGTGCAATCAGCGTTCACGAAGTGGTGAGTAGCCATACGCCTCTGAAAGCAGGGCATGCTTACCTAGCGCCGGGCGATCGCCACATGGTGGTGATCAAACGTGGTGCGCAGTTGTATGCGGATCTGGATGATCGCGCTGCGGTGAATCGTCACAAACCATCAGTGGACGTGATGTTTGATTCGGTGGCAGAAGTGGTCGGCGATCGGGCAGTTGGCATCATTCTGACCGGAATGGGGCAGGATGGTGCGCGTGGCATGTTGAAAATGCGTCAGCAAGGCGCCCCGACTGTCGCTCAGGATGAAAAGAGCAGCGTCGTCTGGGGAATGCCGCGAGTCGCGGTTGAACTTGGCGGCGCGCAGGATGTGCGTTCATTGAACGCGGTGCCGCAATGGATTTGCGAACAAGTCGAGCTACACAAAATTCAGCGTTGAGTTTCTCACCAAGGAGTCGGTATGGAAAACAGAAAAACCATGAATAAGAAAGGGCTGATTCTACTCGTGCAGCTGGTGTTACTGGGCGCACTGCTGACTCAGGTTCACTCTGCGTGGCTGGTGATAGGAATGATTGCAGCCGCCGCTCTGCCGTGGCTGATGTTGTCTGCAAAACAACCGGAGTCAGGCAACGTCTCTGCGCCTCAGAAAAACGTCGCGAAGAAGGCGGTGGTTCCTGCTGCGGACAACGCCCAAACCGAACAGTTGGAATCGGTGATCTCCCTTAATCTCAATCGCATTCGCGACCCGTTACAAAAACAGCATCGCATCATTGATGAGTCGGTCGAGACTCTTAACGAGAGCTTTTTTGGCCTGCAAACTGTCAGTGAGCAGCAGTCGGCCATTTCCAGCACTTTAGTGAACAATCTTCTCGCTAACCAGAACAGCGAATACAGCCTGACGACGGTGCTGCCGCGTACCGAAGCCATCATCAACGAATACGTATCAACGTTGCTGAATGTGTCGGAGAAAAGTACCTCAGCGGTGACCAGTATTCGCGATATGTCGAATAAGCTCGATGTGGTGTTTAAGCTGCTCGATCAAGTGCGAGGCTTATCCGAACAGACAAATCTGTTAGCACTCAATGCCGCGATAGAAGCGGCGAGGGCAGGAGAAGCCGGGCGCGGGTTTGCCGTGGTTGCTCAGGAAGTGCGAAACCTCTCCGTCAAAGCGTCAGAGCTGAATAGCCAGATTGAAAAAGAGATCCAGATTGCGCAGCAAACGGTGAAAGAGGCCAACAAAACCGTGGGCGAGATGGCGTCGATAGACATGTCGCATGTGGAAGCCTCTAAACACAAAGTTGACGACATGCTCCATGGCGTGCAGCAGGTCAATACCGAAATTGAACGTGAAGTGCAGAAGATTCAGGAGCTCGGGAAAGCCTTGGTCAAGCACGTAAGTGACGGAGTGCGTTCGCTGCAGTTTGCCGATATCGTGATTCAGCAGGGCGACTATGCGCAAGATTCGCTGAACTACCTGGAAGAGGCGGTCGGTTTGTTGGGCGTGCTGCGCCGTAACACTCAGGAGCTCAACGAGGTGACCGAGCAAATTCAGCACCTGCAAGAACGTTCGTCTAAACGCAGTGCTCCTGCAGCGAACCAAAGTTGTATGGATGAAGGCGAAGTAGAACTTTTCTAAGGAGCGAGCATGGGAATTGAAACCAGCATCGATACGAACAACAAACACGTAACCATTTCGGTGGAAGGCACCTTCTGTTTTAACCTGGTGCAAGATTTTCGCAGCAGTTACGCCAAACGCTACGATCACCGTTTCACGGTCGATTTGCGTAAAGTGGATTACATCGATAGCGCCGCGCTGGGTATGTTGCTGAACATGAAAAACTATCTTGAGCAACCGGACGGCATGATACGTATCGTAAACACGCTGCCGCAGGTGCGAAAAGTGTTGTTGATTTCCCGCTTCGACAAGAAGTTCACCATTGAATAAGCGATGAGGCATTACCATGCGTGTGATGGTTGTGGATGATCATGCCACCAACCGAGAACTGTGCCGCTTTATGCTGGCGCATGTGGCTGACCAGATCGATGTGTTCGCTAATGGTCAGGGTGTGGTGGAAGCAATGCAGCAGATGGACACCTTGCCGGATCTGATCTTGCTCGATGTCATGATGCCGATTAAAGACGGCTTTACCACGGCGCAGGACATTCGTCGTGCGTTCCCGGAAAACTACATTCCGATAATCTTTCTGACCGTACTCGATGATCACGATTCGTTTGAGCGTTGTCTGACGTATGGCGATGACTTCATCCTTAAACCCGTCGAGCGCAATGTGTTGATTGCCAAAGTTCAGGCCCATTACCGCACCGTGAAGATGCACAAAGAGGTCACCGAGCAGCGCGATCAGTTGCAACATTTTCGTGAACAGGTGCAGTACGACTACGCGATTTCGGAATCGATCTTCTCTAACCTGATGGAAGAGATGAGCGCGCAGGTTGAGCACCTGTTTGGCATTGAATACATCTCAACGCCGTCGACCATCTTTAACGGCGATTTAATTGTGGCAGCTAGCCGCCCTTATGGCGGAGCTTACGTGATGATTGCGGATGCGACAGGCAGCGGCTTACCCGCTGCGATTTCGACTATTCCGGCAACGAGAACCTTCTTCTCCACCGCGGCACGAGGATTATCGCTGGGGGAAATGGTGACCGAGCTCAACCGCTCACTGGAAAGCTTTTTGCCGACCGGTATGATGCTGGCGGCCAGCGTGTTTGAAGTGCGCGCCAACGGCTTTGAAGTCTCCTGGTGGGGCGGAGGTTTACCGGACGGCTATATTCTCGATGACGCAGGTAGAGTGGTGAAACGTCTGGTCTCGACACACATGCCACTTGGCGTGTTGAAATCCAACGAGTTCGAAAGCGATTTGCAACATTTCAAACTGGAACCCGGCCAGCGTATCGTCGGTTATACCGATGGCATCACTGAAGCAGAAAACGCGGTGGGGGAACGGTTCGGAGAAGAGCGGTTGGAAGCGCTGCTGATGCGTGTGCCGCAAGGCGAACTTATCCCGACGTTGTATGAAGAGGTCAAACTGTTTGCCAAAGCAGGTTCGCGGGATGATCTCTCCATTCTCACCATGGTTTTTCCGATTACCAACAGCAGTCAGGTTCAGCTCGCGCAGCCTCTACTTCTGAGCAATGTTCCGGTGAAAAGCGAAATCAGTTTTCCGGCGGCGGTGCTGAAAGAGGTGGTGGTGATGAACGAGATTCGTAACTTCCTCAAAGGCATGGTACTTGGCGGAGCGCATTTGGATCTGCTCTGCTCGATATTGTCTGAGCTGTTTTCTAATGCGATCGAACATGGTTTGCTGGAACTGAAATCGGACATGAAAGAGGATCCGGACGGCTTTTTCCACTATTACCAGATGCGCGAAGAGAAGTTGAAATCACTTGCCGAGTATCACTGGATTCGTCTGAACGTCGATTATCAGCCGGCCAAAGGTCGTATTGAGATGACGTTGGAACACAGCGGTAAAGGCTTTGAGTGTCAGCAAAGTAGCCAGACCGATTCGAATGTGACTTATGGGCGAGGAATACTGCTGGCGTCGGAGTTGTGTGAATCTCTGCATTACTCCAACAACGGAAAATGTGTGCATGCGGTGTATGTATTCAATGAGTCGCACACCTTTCCTGCCATCGGTTAAGTATTTACACTGTAAACCTCGTCAATAGCGAGAGACTTTGGTTCCAGAAGTGATGTAAGCCTTAATTTGAACATCGAATTATTTCGACTCAGTATCATTTTTTATACACTGTGCTGTAAACGACAGGAATGCCGTAAGGTTGTGCAGTATGTGGAAGGATTTCATTACTCTCTCTGAGAACAAAAAAAGCGTTGTCGCTCAATTGCCTGCGGGTAAGGAGATCGACAAAACGTTCTCGGCAGCAGGATTAGCAGAAGCGTTAGCGGAAATTGGTGCGCGAAAATATCGGGTGCTGGATGATTCGGTGACCCGGTTTGTTAATTGCGCCAGAGAGCTGAAGGGAGAGGCTTACGAAGGGATTGTGGTTGCTGAAATGCGCAATGCCGTGGTTGAAGTGGTGCTCAGTGAACAGGATATGCTGGCCAGCATGGTAGTGACGGGCGCATACGGCGGCCGCGGACTACATGGCAGCGAACTGGTGCATGCGCTGGCTCAGTCACACGTCATTAAAGGCATCAACAAGCTGGCGCTGAAAAAAGTGCTGTTAATGAGCAACACACTCAAGCCGGGCGAAATCTTCACTCAACCTGTGGCGCAAGGCAAAGAAGCCGTGCAGGGGCAGGATGCTCAGTTTATTCCGCTGGTGGATGATGTGACTAAGCGCGTACTGGCGCCCAAAGAACGCAAAAGCAATGAAAAAATTGATATGCGTAACCTCGGTGAAACCATCACGGTCGGTGAAAACGAGGCCGTGATGCGCCGTAAGCCGGCAACCAAAGGCGAACCCGGTTTCACTGTTCAAGGCAAGATTATTCCACCCAAACCGGGCAACGATTCCGCGCTGGTCGCGGGGAAAGGTACCATCATCTCGCCTGACGATCCCAACCTTCTGTTAGCCAGCCAATCCGGCATGCCGATCATCAAAGGCAAGACCATCGATGTTGATAACGCGCTGTGTCTTAACAACGTCAGCGTCGCGACCGGGCACGTGAAATTCAAAGGTTGTGTGGTGATCGCAGGTGATGTGGAGCCGGGCATGATCGTGCGCGCAACGGGGTCGGTGACCATCGGCGGTTTCGTTGAATCGGCAGATGTGCAGGCGCAAGGCGATATTGAAGTCGGTAAAGGCATCATCGGCCACACGGTCACTGATGGTGAAGATAAGAGCTGCGTGGTCAAATCAGGCGGCAGTATCAAAGCCAACTACGCGCAATATTCTGCGCTGCAAGCTTCGGAAAACATTCAGTTAGCTGTCCACAGTATGAGTAATGATGTGCGTTGTGGCGCAGATCTGATTGTGCTTGATGGCTCCGAAAAGCAAGGAACGCTCAGTGGCGGTAGCGCCAAAGTGGGTGGGAAAATTGTCTGTTTCAATCTTGGGGTTGAGGGCGATACCGCAACCAATATCGAGGCGTTCGCCCGTTTTGGTTGGTACAAAGAGCGTATCGCAAAACACAAAGAGCAATACAAGCTCACTCAGGAAGAGACGATGGATGTGATTCGCCGTGAGCTGGAGTTTAAAAAACGGCCGAAAGCGCAGCGCACCGAGGAAGAAGAACACACCATTGACGAGCAGAAAGCGCAAACTTCAGACCGAATGGAAAAGGTCAAAATGGCGCTGGAAATGCTTAATGAAGAATTTGAGCAGATGCTGGAAACCAACACGGTGGAAGCCAAAGGGAAAGTGTTTACTCACGTGACGATTCAGTATGGTGACGAGCGGGTAACCACCAAACGTGTCCACGGACCTTCGGTGTTTACCTTTAACCAGTACGAAATTCAGATGTCGTCGAAACTCGACGAAGAAGATATCGGTATCTGATTCAGACGTAAAAAAAGGGAGCTTCGGCTCCCTTTTTTGTGGCTTACTGCACCACTCTCACTTTGCCGTGGCGCAGGTCATTGAGCACCATCTCTTTCGGGCCGTCGGCGATGATGCAGCCTTTCTCCATCACAATCACCCGGTCGACCACATCCAGCATGGTGGTTTTGTGGGTGATGAGCACCAGTGTCTCACTCGGGGTGAGCTGACTGAGCTGATGTTTGATTTGCAGCTCAGAGCGGTTGTCCATCGCGCTGGTGGGCTCATCCATCAGCAGCACGGGCGGACGGCCGAGCAGGGCGCGGGCAATGGCGACCGCCTGACGCTGACCGCCGGAGAGCAGCAGGCCGCCTTCACCGACCTGACGCTCCAGTCCTGCCGGATCTTGTTGGGTAAACACGGTCACGCCGGCGCGGTTGGCAGCGTCCATCACGTCGCGGTCGTCAGCCAGCGGGCGCCCGAGGGTGATGTTGTCGCGTGATAACATTACTACGTAATGTTGAATTGACTGTGCTCGATACCGAAGTATCAAATTGGTCACTCAGTTCATTGATAAATCTTTTGCGATTATCATCAACGAGTGCCCACACAGATTGATAGGTTTATATTGTTAAAGAGCTTTCTTCCTACTTCAGCGATTGAGTCACCGTGGAAGAGGCGGCCATTCTAGCGAGATAATCATCAGTGTCAAACACTTTTTTCAAATCATTTCGTTTTTCTTTCTGGCCTGTCTGACTAGCCTTGAACCCTTGTGAGCCCTTGCCCTGTCGACGAGGTGGCATTATAGAGATCCTAATCACACTGGCAAGTACTTTTTCTGAAAAAATGCAAAAATAACACTTAAGTGATGAATTAACGCTCAAAGCCTTATTTATCCAATTTTACCCCAATGATACGTACAACTTATCCACAGAGTTATTCTATTTAGCACTTGGATCGCGGTTAGCCCACACCTCTTATATATAGAAAAAGCCGCTAGCGCGGCTTTTTTTAGATACCTGACCCATCTTGCTCAGGAGACTCTTCATGCAGCCCACATTCTCGCTTCAAACCAAAGAATCGCGTTTCTTCTTCGCTCATTCCCGGTTCCCACTTACGCGTGGTATGTGTATCACCAACCGACAGGTAGCCCTGATCCCAAAGCGGGTGATACGGCAGATCGTTGTCTTTCAGGTAATAGTGGACATCTTTATTGGTCCAATCGATCACCGGAAGGAATTTGAAGACACCATTTTGAACCGCAAGAATCGGTAAGGTCGCCCGTGACTTCGATTGCTCACGGCGCAAGCCCGAGAACCAAGTACCAACTTCAAGTTCATGCAGCGCACGGCGCATCGGTTCCACTTTATTGATGCGATTGTATTGCTCAATCCCCGTCACGCCCTGTTCCCACAATTTACCAAAGCGAGCTTCCTGCCACGCGGACGACATCTCTGCGGTGTAAATCTTGAGATTCAGATTCAAACGCTCCGTCAGTTGATCAATAAACTGGTAGGTTTCCGGAAACAAATAGCCCGTGTCGGTCAAAACCACAGGGACATCCTTGTTGACTGACGTCACCAAATGCAGCATCACTGCAGCCTGAATTCCAAAGCTGGAAGAGACCGCATGAGTACCCGGTAAGTTTTCCAGAGCCCAAACGACACGTTCCTGCGCCGTGAGCGTTTCTAAATACGCGTTAACTTCGGCCAAGTGGAGCGCCTGCTCCGCCTTGGTGAACGTTAACAACTCCGCCAAATTCGGAGTCGCGACGATCTCAGGCATAAAAGTCCCTCTTAGACACGATCACTTCTTGGATGATGCCGATACGAATCGTGAAATCACCAAACCCTTCACCCAGCTCACGCTCTTTCGCCCAACGGCCCACCAGCGTATCAATTTCTTCCAGGATCTGTTTGTCGGTGATGTTCTCTTTATACATCTTCGGCACACGAGTTCCCGCGCGGTTGCCACCGAGGTGCAAATTGTAACGGCCAGGCGCTTTACCCACCAAACCGATTTCAGCCAGCATCGCGCGGCCACAACCGTTCGGACAACCAGTGACACGCAGAATGATGTTGTCTTCTTTTGGCAGCGCGTGTTTTTCCAGAATACCTTCAACCTGGGTGACAAACTCCGGCAGGAAGCGTTCAGCTTCAGCCATCGCCAACGGACAGGTTGGGAACGCCACACACGCCATCGAATTCTTACGCTGCTCGCTGACACTGCTGTCCATTAAGCCATGTGACACTGCCAATGCTTCGATCGCGGCTTTTTGATCAGCCGGGACACCAGCGATGATCAAGTTTTGGTTTGCCGTCATACGGAAATCGCCTTGGTGAATCTTCGCAATTTCCGCCACACCGGTTTTAAGTGGCTTGCCAGGGAAATCTAACAAACGTCCGTTTTCAATGAACAGCGTCAGGTGATGCTTGCCATCGATGCCTTCTACCCAACCGATACGATCCCCGCGTTCAGTGAACTCGTATGGACGGCTATCGCCAAACGTCACGCCCGCACGTTTTTCCACTTCCGCTTTAAAGACATCAACGCCAACACGATCCAGCGTGTATTTGGTTTTCGCGTTCTTACGGTTTGAACGGTTACCCCAATCGCGTTGTGTTGTGACCACGGCAGCAGCAACGTCTAACGTTTTATCCAGTGGAATAAAGCCGAAGTCATCAGCGCGACGCGGATAAGTCGAGGTGTCGCCATGCGTCATCGCCAGACCACCGCCCACCAGCACGTTAAAGCCAACCAGCTTGCCGTTGTCCGCAATCGCCACAAAGTTAAGATCGTTAGCGTGCACGTCCACGTCATTTTGTGGCGGGATCACCACGGTCGTTTTGAATTTACGCGGTAAGTAGTTACTGCCCAGAATCGGTTCCTCATCGGTGGCTTCAACTTTCTCACCATCCAACCAGATTTCGGCATAAGCACGCGTTTTTGGCAGCAGATGCTCACTGATTCTCGATGCCCATTCGTACGCTTCTTGATGCAGCTCAGATTCCACCGGGTTTGAGGTACATAGTACGTTACGGTTTACGTCACCCGCGGTCGCAATCGAATCGATACCGATGCTGTTGAGTGTCTGGTGCATCAGTTTAATGTTCGGTTTCAGAACGCCATGGAACTGAAAGGTCTGGCGGGTCGTCAGACGGATACTGCCATACAGCGAGTGCTCGGTCGCAAACTTATCGATCGCCAGCCACTGTTTTGGCTGGATGATGCCGCCCGGCATACGAGCACGCAGCATCACATTGTGCAGCGGCTCCAGTTTCTGTTTAGTACGTTCGTTGCGAATGTCACGGTCATCCTGCTGATACATTCCGTGGAAGCGGATCAGCTGGAAGTTATCAGCGGTAAATCCGCCCGTGATGCGATCTTGCAGATCTTGTTCGATCGTGCCGCGTAGGAAATTACTTTCGCGCTTGAGACGTTCATTATCAGAAAGCGAGCCGAGCACTTCGCCAAGAACTTCCTGTACGTTGTTTTCAATCTTGGTGCTCATTAGTACACATCCCTCTGGTAACGTTTCGCTTTACGAAGCTCATTGAAATATTCTTCTGCTTTTTCACGTGACAGGCCACCCTGTTGCTGCGCGACGACGATCAGCGCTTCATGGACATCTTTCGCCATGCGTGTGGCATCACCACAGATATAAACGTAGGCGCCATCTTGCAGCCATTGCCATACCTGCTCAGCTTGCTCCAACACACGGTGTTGCACGTACACTTTTTCATGTTGGTCACGGCTGAAGGCGACGTCCAAGCGAGTCAGCGCGCCCGACTTCAGGTATTTCTGCCATTCCACTTGGTAAAGGAAATCTTGGGTGAAGGTGCGATCGCCAAAGAACAACCAGCTCTTACCATCCGCTCCGCGGTTATCACGCTCTTGGATAAAGCTGCGGAACGGCGCAATACCAGTACCCGGGCCAATCATGATCACTGGCGTTGAATCATCTTGCGGCAGTTTGAAGTTGTTGTTGTGCTCGATGAACACTTTCACCGACTCACCTTCCTCCAAACGCTGTCCCAAAAAGCTGGACGCGCCGCCCTGACGAACTTCGCCATCCACATCGTATTCCACGATGCCCACCGTCAAGTGCACTTCTTCATCCACTTCCGATTGGCTGGATGCGATAGAGTACAGACGTGGCGTGAGGCGACGTAGCAGAGAAATCAATTGTTCAGCTGAGAGCTTGGTTTTCTTTTCTTTTAGTACATCGACAATTTGAGTGTTTGCCGCGTATTCACGTAGCTTGTCTTTATCTTCCACCAGCTTTTGCAGTTTCTTACTGCCAGACAGCTCAGCAAACTTAGTGACGAACTGCGGATTCGAACCCGTGATTTCGTATTTGCTGACCAGTGCGCTGTGCAGCGATAAACTCTCACCATCAACGTCGATACTTTCAACACCAGACAAACCTGCCGCCGCCAACACAGCATTCGCCAGTTCTGCACTGTTTTCATACCATACGCCTAACGCATCGCCCGGTTGATAAGTCAAACCCGAGTCTGCCAAATCGATTTCGATGTGACGCACGTCTTTGCCCGAATCGCGGCCAGTGATTTTCTGGCTGGTCAGCAATGTCGCGGTGTACGGATTTTGTTTGTTGTACTGAGAGTGAGAAGTCGTGGCTTGGCCAACGGGCAACTGAACCACTTCCGCCTGGCTACCCGCCAACGCTTCTTTGACACTTTCTAGTGCTTTAGCACGCCATTCGGCAGCAGGAGCATCATAGTCCACATCACAATCAACGCGATCGATAAAGCGTTTCGCGCCCAGTTTTTCAAGGAAAGCATCGAAGTCTTTACCAGTTTGGCAGAAAAACTCATAGCTCGAGTCACCCAAGCCAATCACACCGTATTGCAGGTTTGGCAGTTTCGGAGCTTTTTTCGATTGCAGGAATTCATACAGCTCCAGCGCGTTGTCAGGCGCTTCGCCTTCACCATTGGTTGAAGCCACAAAGATCACATGCGTTTCTTTCGCCAGATCTTTGCCTTTGTAATCACTGGCATCAAACAATTGTACCGCGATACCAGCAGCCTGAGCTTCCTGTTCTAATGCTTCGGCCACACCTTTAGCGTTACCGGTTTGCGAAGCAAAGATAATGGTCAGCTTACCTGCAGGTTTTGCGGCGGTCAGTGCAACCGCCTGAGTCAAAGGTGCTGAAGCGCCCAGAGTCTGAGACTGGCTTAGCCCCCAGAAATAACCGCTCACCCAAGCCATTTGCTGAGGTGAGAGTTGTGAAATCGTTTGTTGCAGCTGGTTTAGCTGCGAGTCGTTGAGTGGGCTTGCAAGCCCAGCTAGCTCTTTTGGTATGGTGTTTCCTGAAGACATTGTCACGACTTCCTTATTCATTGCGTGACGATAGATTAACCACTCCTCTTAATAACAAGAAAGAATAGATGAGCATGTTTTATAACTTTTTGGAAGTAAGGCGGGTAACATTTCACCTTACTTAGATTCCACTCTCACCTGTTTAAATCCCACCGCCATCGCCGATTTAGAAGCCTGGTCAAGATCGATGTAATGGCACTCCTCGCCATTCGTGCCCGTCAGCAGCACAAATCCTCCCCGTTGGTGACGAAATTCCACAATCCATGCGCCTTCTTCAGAAGAGGGTTCGATTATGGCTTCTACAAGCTGGTTCTCGCGGTAAAGGTTTCTCAGTTCCGTGATAGTCATCGCCACTCTCACTCATATTGCCGATCCATCTTATTAAGCATGGTCTATTTCGGGAGGATTGCGAATTCTGCAGATGAGATTGTCGTTAACAGAACAAAAACGCCACCGGAAAGCGGTGGCGTTTAACGTAAAAGAAAGAGGTTCAGAAGCGGAACTCTGCGCCCAGAAACCAACCGTCAACAAAGACGTAGGACGTTTCGGTATCTGGAGATTGCTTAGCGAGATCTTCAAATTCCAAATCGATGACGCGGTAGCCACCTTTTATGGTCCATAAGCCATCTTGGATTGGCAGTCGATACTGAATCCCAGCCGTCACATCAGAACTCTTAATCCCGCTGCTGTTACCAACATCGAACTGACCGATAACATCAAAATTGGTATCCGGGATCGACAGCGCCGCTGACGCGTACCAGTTAAAAGTGGTTTCATCAAAATCGTAAGTTCTGGTATCCAGCGCTTGGTAGTCGGTATTGCTGTAGCGAGTAAGCGTTACGCCGGCATCGAAGTTCATCAGATCATGATGAAGCAGCGTGTAATAGAAGGTGTAGTCCCATTTGTCATAAGACGCATAGTCTGCATCAACACTGGTATAACGCACACTGACGTTGGGCAGGTAACGGATATCACTTTCGACCGCAGCATGGAAAGAAGGCGCGTAATCCGTATCACGGCGAATTTCGTCAATCTTAGTACTTCCTCGCCACATCTCAGCACCCACGTTCACAGTGTACGAAGAATCCTCACACCATGCCGTGGAAGAAAGCGATAAAAACGCCGTTGTTACTATCGCCATAGCTGGCTTATTCATTGTTGTCGCTCCTGTCCAAGTACACATTTTCAGCCATATTCAATATCGGCATATTAGCACACAAGCCAGCTTAGTTAAGGACAGGACGCTATTCTTAACGCGGAATTTGCTGATAGTGGCGGTACACCCAGACACCAAGTGCAATCACGATAATCCAAGGGAGCAACTTAATTGCAAACCCTAACATGCTCAGTAACATCAGCACCACAAATGCAACAGCGGCAGCAATCAGCGCCCCAAACACCGTGAGTCCGGTGACCAACAGACTGGCCACAAAGATCAGAATAAAAATCAGCTCAATCATCATTGCTCTCCTTTTTACTCCAACACTGCACGTTTCGCGCCAAGCAAGACAAACACGGTAATTGACTGTTCTAAAAAGGAAAAAATAAAAAGGCCGTGAAAACACTACTTCCACGGCCTCTATTAATTGGTTAAAGTCACCATAAGTTGGCGAAATTTACACATCCAGCTCCTGATAAGGAATTTTGGCCAGCGCCTGCTCAACCACTTCAATACCAGCGCCCGCTTTATGTGCGTTTTCACTGATATGGCGACGCCACTGACGCGCGCCCGGCATATTCTGGAACAGGCCCAGCATATGACGAGTAATGTGGCCCAGATAGCTTCCCTGTGCCAGTTGCTGCTCAATGTACGGATACATTTCTTGCACCAGCTGCGAACGCTTCTTCACCGGCGTATCCAGACCAAAGATTTGCTGATCCACTTCTGCCAGCAAGTATGGGCTTTGGTACGCTTCACGGCCGATCATGACGCCATCCAGATGTTGGAGATGTTCTTTGGCTTCAGCCAACGTCTTCACCCCACCATTAACAGCGATGGTCAGATGTGGAAAATCCTGCTTAAGCTGATACGCACGAGGGTAATCCAGCGGCGGGATCTCGCGGTTCTCTTTCGGGCTCAAACCGCTCAACCACGCTTTGCGTGCATGAATGGTGAACTGCTCGCAGCCACCTTTTTCAGACACCAACGTGACGAAGTTAGTCAGAAACTCATACGAGTCCTGATCGTCGATACCGATACGGGTTTTCACCGTTACCGGAATATCCACCACCTCTTTCATCGCCGCGACACACTGCGCAACCAAATCAGGTTCCGCCATCAGGCAAGCACCAAAGCGGCCGTTCTGTACGCGATCTGACGGACAGCCGACATTGAGGTTAATTTCATCGTAACCGCGTTCCTGCGCCAGTTTGGCACAACGCGCCAGATCCGCTGGGTTCGAACCACCAAGCTGCAACGCAACCGGGTGTTCCTCCTCGTTGTACGCCAAGAAGTCACCCTTTCCATGGATGATCGCACCTGTGGTTACCATTTCGGTATAAAGCAAGGTTTGCGATGACAGCAAACGATGGAAATAGCGGCAGTGGCGGTCAGTCCAATCTAACATTGGCGCCACAGAAAGCCGGCATGAGTGAGTCATTGGTTCAACATCCCCATTTCAATCAACAAGCATTCGGCCACCGGGTGACCAAAAAGAAAGTTTGGCATTGTAATCGCTTCTGTTTATATCGCCAACAGTTCTTCGGTAGTATCGTTTTACGGCAAGATAAGGTAACTTAGCGCTTATCTATGGGAATATCGTTGTTAGTGTTTGAATCAAGCCAGATTTATTGATGAGCAAAACGATATTCATCCGGAAATAGTATATGATTACTAAAGTCCGACGGTTATGGTGATAGATTTGGACAATAAGCTTACCAAACAGATTGAAGAAATATGTGCGGCACGAGGTGTCAGGCTGACTTCTCAGCGAAAACGGGTATTTGAGCTCATCTGTGCCAGCAAAAAAGCCTCCAGTGCTTATGAATTGCTGGAAGATCTGAAGCAGAGTGAACCTCAGGCGAAACCACCCACGGTATACCGGGCGCTGGATTTTCTGATGGAACAAGGCTTCATACACCGGGTGGAATCAACCAACAGCTTTATATCCTGCTGCTCCTGTAATGCCCATAAGCACTTTTCTCAGCTATTGATTTGTGACCAGTGCGGCAACGTTATTGAATTGCAAGATGATAGTCTGATAGCCTTGCTGGCAAACAACGCGGAGAAACACGGCTTTAAAATCGTCAATCATGTGATTGAGTCTCATGGTGTATGCCAATCGTGTTCCTCGAAGTAAAGAATGAAACAATAGAAGAAGGTTATGCGCGCTGAATTTGTAAACCCGTTTTTAGCGTCTCTGCTGAACGTGTTAAAAACGATGGCTTCTCTCGAACTGAAGCCTCAGAAACCTCGTCTGAAAAAAGACGAAATTGCCCGAGGTGATGTGTCCGGCCTGATTGGTATGGTTGGGCAGCAAACTCGCGGCTCCATGTCGATCACTTTCGATGAAAGTCTGGCTCTGGAAATTATGCAGAATATGCTGGGCGAGCGACCGAACGGGTTAAATGAAGAAGTGACGGACATGGTGGGTGAAATCACCAACATGGTCACTGGCGGCGCGAAACGTATTCTGGCCGAAAGTGGGTTTGATTTTGATATGGCAACCCCGGTTGTTGTTTCCGGCAAGGGACACACCATTCGTCACAAATGTGAAGGTTCGATCATCATCATGCCATTTGCCTCGCAGTGGGGAAATGCCTTCATCGAAATCTGTTTCGAATAACCTTTCTGATTCAATTCCAATAAAAAGCGGATGCCAAGGCATCCGCTTTTTTTATCTGTGACTCCGGGCCTAGACCCGGAATCGCCTAATTAGCCACTAAACGCTTTAAATGCGTTGATCAGGCCATTCGTTGAACTGTCGTGAGAGCTGATTTGCGCGCCATCTGCCAGTTCAGGCAGGATTTGGTTTGCCAGCTGTTTGCCCAGTTCCACACCCCATTGGTCAAAGGTGAAGATGTTCCAAATCACGCCCTGAACGAAGATTTTGTGTTCGTACATTGCGATCAGGTTACCCAGCGAACGTGGAGTAATCTGTTTCACCAGAATAGAGTTCGTCGGACGGTTACCTTCAAACACTTTGAATGGAATCAGTGCCGCTACTTCTTCTTCTGTTTTACCCGCTTTGATGAATTCTGCTTTCACCACTTCTGCTGATTTACCGAATGCCAACGCTTCCGTTTGCGCGAAGAAGTTCGACATCAGTTTCTGATGGTGGTCGCTGACGGCATTGTGAGTCAGAGCTGGTGCGATGAAGTCACAAGGGATCAGCTTCGTGCCTTGGTGAATCAGCTGGTAGAACGCGTGCTGACCATTCGTGCCTGGTTCACCCCAAATGATTGGCCCCGTCTGGTAAGTCACCGGGTTGCCGTCGCGGTCAACGAACTTGCCATTAGATTCCATGTTGCCTTGCTGGAAGTAAGCTGCAAAGCGGTGCATGTACTGATCGTATGGCAGAATCGCTTCTGATTCGGCACCGTGGAAGTTGTTGTACCAAATACCAATCAACGCCAGGATCATTGGGATATTGCTTTCGAACGGAGTTTCAACGAAATGCTTGTCCATTTCATGCGCGCCCGTCAGCAGCTCAACGAAGTTGTCAAAACCGATCGACAGAATGATAGACAGGCCGATTGCAGACCACAGAGAGTAACGACCACCAACCCAGTCCCAGAACTCGAACATGTTGTCGGTATCAATACCAAATTCCGCTACCGCTTGTGCGTTGGTTGACAGCGCCGCGAAGTGTTTTGCTACGTGTGCGTCATCGCCAGCGGTTGCCAGGAACCAGTCACGCGCAGAGTGCGCATTGGTCATGGTTTCTTGCGTGGTGAAGGTTTTTGAAGCGACCAGGAACAGCGTCGTTTCCGGATTCACTTTCTTCAGCGTTTCTGCAATGTGCGTACCATCGACGTTAGACACAAAGTGCATGGTCAGGTGGTTTTTGTATGGTGTCAGCGCTTCAGTCACCATGTAAGGACCGAGGTCAGAGCCACCGATACCGATGTTGACAACGTCAGTGATCGCTTTGCCAGTAAAGCCTTTCCACTCACCGCCAATGATACGTTCAGAGAAAGATTTCATTTTCTCAAGCACAGCATTCACTGCTGGCATGACATCTTCGCCTTTCACCATCACTGGCGTATTGCTGCGATTACGCAACGCGGTGTGCAGCACAGAACGGCCTTCAGTCTGGTTGATCGCTTCACCACTGAACATCGCCTGAATCGCGCTTTTCACGTCGGTCTCTTCAGCCAGAGCGAACAGGTGCTTCATGGTTTCTTCATTGACCAGGTTCTTAGAGTAGTCGACCAGAATGTCGTTACCGAAACGAGTCGAGTATTTTGCGAAACGCTGGCTGTCCTCTGCGAACAGAGTTTTGAGGTCCATATCCTGCGCCGATTCAAAATGCGCGGTCAGTGCTTTCCAAGCTTGAGTTTGCGTTGGATTGATATTTTTCAACATGGTATCTATCCCGATGTTACTGTCGATTTTATTCCACTAATCTTAGTCACTGGCGCCAAGAATGCAGAATCCCCGATTAAGCAAAAAGAAAATGATAAAATTCTCTGCCTGAAGCAGATCAAAGTGTAATAAATTTTCAATGCACAATTATGACTCAGCTCATGTACCCCCACATTGAGTTAAGTCACGTAAACGCCGAGTGTTTACCCAATTGTGTTGCAATCACTTGGCGCCAACCATAGCGTTTATCTGCCCGTTTGCCAATCAGATTATGGAGAGATGAGAATGTGGGCTCAACAGCAAATTCACCTGCGTGCATATCCACGAGGCTTTCATTTGATTACTGATGAAATTGAACAACAATTACCTCAGTTGGCTGATATTTCTGTCGGTTTGCTACATCTGTTTATTCAACATACATCCGCCAGTCTGACCATCAACGAAAATGCGGATCCAACGGTTCGTTCGGATATGGAACAGCACTTTAATCACTTTGTTCCCGAACGCGCACCGTATTATGTCCACACCTACGAAGGTGATGATGACATGCCCGCTCACATCAAAGCGTCGTTGCTCGGCTCCAGCGTGACGATTCCCATTTCGCAAGGTCGTTTAGCTTTGGGAACATGGCAAGGCATTTACTTGGGAGAGCACCGTAACCACGGCGGTAAACGCCGCATCATTGCCACCCTGCAGGGCGAATAAAAAAGCAGGCCTATAGGCCTGCTCCGTAATACGACATGTCGACGCGGGATGTCAGTTTGGTCACCAGCTCATAGCCCAAGGTACCAATATGACTGGCGACTTCTTCTACGGGAAGCTCACTGCCCCACAAAATGGCTTCATCACCGACTTTGTCCTTGGCGTCCGGTCCTAGATCGACCGTCAGCATATCCATCGAGACGCGACCAGCCAAAGGCACAATACGACCATTGACCACCACGGGTGTACCATTCGGTGCCGTGCGTGGATAACCATCACCGTAACCAATCGCAATCACACCGATTTTGGTGTCACGTGCGCTGGTCCAGATAGCGCCATAACCGACACTCTCCCCGGCTTTCACATCACGAACCGCAATGAGGTGTGATTTCAGAGTCATCACCGGTTGATAACCCAGCTGCTGAGCATTCTTGTCAGCAAAGGGCGACACGCCGTACATGATGATTCCAGGGCGAACCCATTCCATCTGGCTTCGCGGCCACGCCAGCAAGCCTGCCGATGCCGCCATTGAGCGTTCACCTTCACAGCCGTTAGTCAACGACAAAAATAGTTCAATTTGTTCGTTTGTCGTGGATTTATCCAGCTCATCGGCACAACCAAAATGGCTCATATAGCGCAGTGGCTTCGCCACATTGTTGCAAGCATGCAACCGTTCCACAAACTGCGCGTACTGCTCCGGACGTACACCCAAACGGTGCATGCCACTGTCGATTTTCAGCCACACCACCACCGGCGTTTCCAGCTCGGCGCTTTCCAGTGCCTGCAACTGTTCTTCGCAGTGCAGCACGGTTTGAATATTGTTGGTCACCAAAACTGGTAAATCACCCGCTGAATAGAACCCTTCAAGCAGCAGAATCGGTTTAACCACACCGCTGGCACGTAATTGCAGCGCTTCTTCGATACGAGCCACGCCAAAGGCATCTGCACCTAAAGCATGTTTAGCAACATGACGCAGACCATGCCCGTACCCGTTTGCTTTCACCACGGCCATCAATTTACTGTTGGGCGCTTGCTGCTTAATCTGTTGCAGGTTGTGCTGTAGAGCGTCCAGGTTAATACAGGCCGTCGCGGCTTTCATGTAACTCATCGTTTTACTCATCGTCGTCAAATGCCGGTCCTGCATAATTATCAAAGCGGGAGAACTGGCCCTGGAAGGTCAGACGTACAGAACCGATAGGGCCGTTACGCTGTTTACCGATGATGATCTCGGCGGTGCCTTTGAGCGCACTGTCAGGATGGTAAACCTCGTCACGGTAGATAAACATAATCAAGTCCGCGTCCTGCTCGATGGAGCCGGATTCACGCAAGTCCGAGTTAACCGGGCGTTTGTCGGCTCGTTGTTCCAGCGAGCGGTTGAGCTGCGACAGCGCCACCACTGGCACATTCAGCTCTTTCGCCAGCGCTTTCAGCGAGCGGGAGATCTCAGCGATTTCCAGCGTTCGGTTATCCGACAACGCAGGTACACGCATCAGCTGCAGGTAGTCGACCATGATGAGCGACAAACCGCCATGTTCACGGGCAATACGGCGCGCACGTGAGCGCACGTCGGTCGGCGTCAGACCGGAGCTGTCATCGATGTACATGTTCTTCTTCTCCATGAGAATACCCATGGTCGAAGAGATTCGCGCCCAGTCCTCATCATCGAGCTGACCGGTACGGATTTTGGTTTGATCGACGCGAGACAGCGAAGCCAGCATACGCATCATGATCTGTTCGGCGGGCATCTCCAGCGAGAAGATCAGCACCGGCTTTTCCTGCTCCATCGCCGCGTTTTCACACAAGTTCATCGCAAACGTGGTTTTACCCATCGATGGACGTGCCGCGACGATGATCAAATCAGACCCCTGCAAACCTGCCGTTTTCTTGTTGAGGTCAGTAAAGCCGGTATTCACCCCGGTCACACCATCCTGCGGCGTTTTATAAAGCAGCTCGATACGCTCAAGCGTTTTTTCCAGAATGTTGTCGACGTTCTGTGGGCCTTCATTTTCGGTGGTGCGCGCTTCTGCAATCGCAAATACTTTACTTTCCGCCAGATCGAGCAGGTCTTCAGAACTGCGGCCTTGCGGATCGTAACCCGCATCGGCAATTTCATTCGCCACCCCAATCAGATTGCGCACCAGCGCACGTTCAGCCACGATCTCCGCATAGGCGTTAATGTTGGCCGCACTCGGAGTATTTTTAGCCAGATCCGCCAAATAGGCAAAACCGCCCACGTCTTCCAGCTGTTCACGTTGCTCAAGAAATTCCGACAGCGTGATCAAATCGAGTGGCTTACCCGCATCCAGAATCGACTTCACACCATCAAAAATCAGGCGGTGCGGACGGCTGTAAAAGTCCGATGTCAATACACGTTCAGAGACCGTGTCCCAGCGTTCGTTATCCAGCAGCAAGCCGCCGATCACGGACTGCTCAGCTTCTAAGGAATGGGGAGGAACTTTAATCGCATCGACCTGCGCATCGGAAGGTTTACGGTTTCGGTTATCTGTTCGGGGATCAGCCATGACTTCACTCGGTAACTCTTTAATGACCGTCCATTATAGCGAGAATCCGTAATTTGTAATTAACGATGCGAAAGTTTGTGTGTAACAACAGCAGAATTAACCGTCACATGACCCAATTGGCCAAACAGATGCTTATCATGCAACGATTCAACCCGTTTATCAGAGGTAACGCGTGTCCAAAGTCTGGCTTCTTAGTCTTAGCCTGTTGACGAGCTACAGCGTCTATGCGAACGAGGATCCCAAGAACGATAAGGACATCGAGAAACCTTCTTCTCATTGGAGTAGTCAGGTCGAATTCGGCTACCAGTCGCATACCGGCAATACCAGTTCGGAGTCTCTGAATACCCGCCTGAAAGGTGAATACATTCAAGGTCGTCACCGGACCAACGGCGAATGGCGTTTTTACAAGCTGGATAAAAATGGTAAAGAGAATAAGCGCCAATCGAACTACTCATTGCAAACCGACTACAAGCTTGGTCCCAAAACCTATTTGTACGGCAGCTTTAAAGGCATTGATTCACGCTACAGTGCTTATTTTAAAGATTACACCTTATCTGGCGGTCTGGGTTATCAGGTGACGCACACGGAAAGTTTGTTGGTCGAACTGGAACTGGGTCCCGGCTATCGATATCAGGAACCGAATCTGGATGAGATTGACAAGACCGACGTCGTCTTTCCTGACATCGTGCAGGAACCGATTTTCCGCAGCAATTTGAAGACCGAATGGCAGATACTAAAATCGCTTAAGTTTGCCGCCGACCTGACGTTAGTCAATGGTGAAAGCAATACCCGTTTGGATTCAGAACTGAGTGTAATCAACAACATCACCGACGATATCGCGCTCAAAATCAACCAGTCTCGCCAGTACCATACCCGTGTACCAGACGGCATGAGCAAGGCCGACAGCGTACTGTCTGTAAACCTGATCTTTCTGTTCTGACAAGCGAATACTTTTCTTCAGACATAAAAAAACACCAGCCGAGGCTGGTGTTTTTGATTCGTCTGTATACTGAAATTACTCAGCAACAACCTGTACTTTCGCAGTTGCGAAAACTTCAGAGTGAAGTTGAACGCTAACTTCGAATTCACCAGTGTTGCGCAGAGCGCCTTCAGGTAGGCGAACTTCGCTCTTAGAAACTGCAACACCAGCCGCTGTGATAGCGTCAGCGATGTCACGAGTACCGATAGAACCGAACAGTTTACCTTCGTCACCAGCTTTAGAAGCAATAACAACTGCTTCAAGAGCGTTAACTTGGTCAGCGCGAGCTTGTGCAGCAGTCAGTTGCTCAGCAACTTTCGCTTCTAGCTCAGCACGACGGCCTTCAAACATTTCAACGTTAGCTTTAGTTGCCATTACTGCCTTACCTTGTGGGATAAGGAAGTTACGAGCGTAACCAGATTTAACGTTAACTGTATCGCCAAGACCACCTAGGTTACCGATTTTATCAAGTAGAATAACTTGCATTGCTTAATCCTCTTTCTTAATAAACGGTGCCAATTACTGATGTTTGTCAGTGTATGGCAGTAGAGCTAGGTAGCGAGAACGCTTGATTGCACGAGCTAGTTGACGCTGATATTTAGCGCTAGTACCAGTGATACGGCTTGGTACGATTTTACCAGCTTCAGTGATGTAGTTCTTAAGAGTTGCTACGTCTTTGTAATCAATCTCTTGTACGCCTTCTGCAGTAAAACGGCAGAATTTACGACGACGGAAGAAACGAGCCATGGGCTATCTCCTGATCTAAATTTGGATAATGTTGTCGGCATGTAGCACCAATTTCCCCACGCCATTTCGGCCGGTTTGGTAAGCCAAGAAACCACTTACCTGAATGATGCTGCCTTGTACTAAATTTTGAGTTAACGCTTTTGACCTTTGCCCACTGACAACCACCGGGATTCGGCAATACACCTGTCGCGGTAGGTCAGCTTCGATCACCGTAGAGCGATGCTCTAGCCAGAAACGGCAGTGTTCGATGCCCGAAGGGCTTTGGCTTCGAATCGGAGGTTTAGCGATGGAACCACTTAACTCCATTCGATTGGTCATCAATGAAATTACTCAGCGTCTGCTTCAAATTTCGCTTCGTCACGCTTAGAACGCTCTTCTTTAGCTTTCAGCATGATTGAAGGTTCAGTGATAGCAGCTTTAGTACGCATAATCATGTTACGCAGAACCGCATCGTTGAAACGGAAAGCAGTTTCCAGTTCATCGATAACAGCTTGGTCAGCTTCAACGTTCATCAGAACGTAGTGAGCTTTGTGAAGCTTGTTGATTGGGTAAGCCAGTTGACGGCGGCCCCAGTCTTCTAGACGGTGTACTTTACCGCCAGCTTCAGTGATTGAACCAGTGTAACGTTCGATCATGCCAGCAACTTGCTCGCTTTGATCTGGGTGCACCATGAATACGATTTCGTAATGACGCATTATTTGCTCCTTACGGATTATTCAGCTTCCAGAGTTGGCCCGGTCATCCAGAGGAAGCAAGGAACTAATGATAATTGACCGAGAATTAAGGAGCGGGAATAGTACAGAAAGACAGCAGCTTTAGCAAGGGAAATATTAGCGCGGAAAAAGCAGGGAAAACAGCCAGAGCCGGGGAATGACTCTGGCTAGATTACAGTTAATCTTCGTCGACAATTTGCGCCTGAAGATAGTTTTCGATGCCCGTCATTTCTATCAGGCCGAGTTGGGTTTCAAGCCAGTCAACGTGCTCTTCTTCGTCTTCAAGAATGTCTTGGAACAAGTCACGTGACACATAATCACGAATATCTTCCGCATAAGCGATCGCATCACGCAGATCCGGAATGGCAGCCAACTCCAGCTTGAGGTCACACTCCAGCATTTCCTTAGTGTCTTCCCCAATCATCAGTTTGCCAAGATCTTGCAGGTTAGGAATGCCTTCTAGAAACAGAATGCGTTCGATCAGATGATCTGCATGTTTCATTTCATCGATGGACTCGTGGTATTCCTTATCCGCGAGATGTTTCAAGCCCCAATCTTTATACATACGGGCATGAAGAAAATATTGGTTGATGGCAATCAGTTCATTACCGAGAATTTTATTCAGGTGTTGGATGATGATTGGATCACCTTTCATGACAAAGCCCTCCTCTTTGGCTCTTATAACTGTAGAACCAATTGAGAAGGTGTCAAAAAGGTCGTGCGCTTAGCTGGCCTGTTGATACTGAACGACTATCGTTTCGCTAAGGATCTCCTTCGCCTGCTTGACGCATTTACCACATTGCGAACCCAACGCAGTGCAACGTTTAATGCCGCGAATATCTGTGATCCCCTGCTCCAGAGCAAGCTTCTTGATCTTCTTATCCGATACACCGTGACACAAACAAACGTACATACTGCAACCTCAAAATCATTGTTGCCAGAACTATAAAAAAGAATCGTTCTTATTACCAGTTGGTTTTATGCTTCATTAAGATCGTTTCGTTATATCAAACCACGGAATTTTGATGGCTGGATCACTTAGCTTCAGTGCAAGAAATAGAGGTAAATCTAACCCTTTGTTTAATCTCTAAAGCCTTTGCATCTCACTTTCTTTGCCGCAAATTTTTTTATAACCGAAATGCAAAAAGGGAAGCCGAAGCTTCCCTTTTTTAATGCGAGGTTCGCAGTAAGATTATCGATTAAGCGATGATCTTAGCAACAACACCAGCACCAACTGTACGGCCACCTTCACGGATCGCGAAGCGTAGACCTTCGTCCATTGCGATTGGAGCGATCAGTTCAACAACCATTTGTACGTTGTCGCCTGGCATTACCATCTCTACGCCTGCTGGCAGTTCGATGTTACCTGTTACGTCAGTTGTACGGAAGTAGAACTGTGGACGGTAACCTTTGAAGAATGGAGTGTGACGACCACCTTCATCTTTAGACAGTACGTATACTTCTGATTCGAACTTAGTGTGTGGAGTGATTGAACCTGGTTTAGCCAGTACTTGACCACGTTCTACTTCATCACGCTTAGTACCACGTAGTAGCGCACCAACGTTCTCACCTGCACGACCTTCGTCCAGCAGTTTACGGAACATTTCTACACCAGTACATGTAGTGGTTGTAGTGTCGTGGATACCAACGATTGCTACTTCATCACCTACACGTAGGATACCGCGCTCGATACGGCCAGTTACTACTGTACCACGACCTTGGATTGAGAATACGTCTTCGATTGGCATCAGGAACGGCATGTCTACTGCACGCTCTGGCTCTGGAATGTACTCGTCCAGTGCTTTAGCCAGCTCAAGGATTTTCTCTTCCCACTGTGCTTCGCCGTTTAGCGCGCCTAGTGCAGAACCTTGGATAACTGGTAGGTCATCACCTGGGAAATCGTATTCAGACAGAAGTTCACGAACTTCCATTTCTACTAGTTCTAGCAGCTCTTCATCATCAACCATGTCACATTTGTTCATGAATACGATGATGTAAGGAATACCAACCTGACGGCCTAGTAGGATGTGCTCACGAGTTTGTGGCATTGGACCATCTGTTGCAGCAACAACTAGGATACCACCGTCCATTTGCGCAGCACCAGTGATCATGTTTTTAACATAGTCAGCGTGTCCTGGGCAGTCTACGTGTGCGTAGTGACGGCTTGGAGTGTCATACTCTACGTGAGAAGTAGAGATTGTGATACCGCGCTCGCGCTCTTCTGGAGCGTTGTCGATTGACGCGAAGTCACGTGCTGCACCGCCGTATACTTTAGACAGAGTAGTACAGATTGCTGCAGTTAGAGTTGTTTTACCGTGGTCAACGTGGCCGATAGTACCAACGTTTACGTGCGGTTTCGTACGTTCAAATTTTTCTTTAGACACGATCGTGTTCCTTCCTAGTTATGATTCGCCTTAAGTCACGTACACTCAAGGCGCGCCAGAAATTGCTATTTTATGCGCCAACTCTCGTCAGCGCAATAGATTCATTATTAACCGCGCTCTGCCACAATTGCATCAGCAATGTTTTTAGGCACCTCGGCGTACTCAGAAAACTCCATAGAGTAAGAAGCACGACCTTGGGTTGCAGAACGTAGGTCAGTTGCGTAACCGAACATCTCAGAAAGTGGTACGCGCGCACGAATGATTTTCAGGCCAGCAGGACCTTCATCCATACCCTCGATGATGCCACGACGACGGTTCAAGTCACCGACCACATCACCCATCCAGTCTTCCGGAGTGGTTACTTCAACTTTCATCAGCGGTTCAAGAATGACAGGTTTTGCTTCAAGCGCACCTTTCTTGAATGCCATTGAGCCAGCGATCTTAAACGCCATCTCACTTGAGTCGACATCGTGGAATGAACCGTCGAATAGTGTTGCTTTGACATCCAGTACTGGATAGCCCGCCAACACACCGTTGTTCATTTGCTCCTCGATACCTTTCGCTACCGGGCCGATGAATTCCTTAGGAATCGCACCACCCACGATCTCGTCAACGAAGACAAAGCCTTCGCCTGGTTCAGAAGGTTCAATCTTCAGCCATACGTGACCGTATTGACCACGACCACCTGACTGACGAACAAACTTGCCTTCTACTTCCGCTTTGCCACGAATGGTTTCACGGTATGCAACCTGAGGTTTACCCACGTTGCAATCAACGTTGAATTCACGTTTCATACGGTCAACGATGATGTCTAGGTGAAGCTCACCCATACCTGAGATCAGAGTCTGACCGGTTTCATTGTCGGTTTCGACACGGAAAGATGGATCTTCTGCTGCCAGTTTACCCAGCGCGATACCCATTTTTTCCTGGTCTGCCTTAGAACGAGGTTCTACTGCGATCTGAATTACCGGCTCAGGGAATTCCATGCGTTCCAGAATCACTTTATGGTCCTGGTCACACAGAGTATCACCTGTCGTCACATCCTTCAGGCCGATCGCTGCTGCGATGTCACCTGCGCGAACTTCTTTGATTTCTTCACGTTTGTTTGCGTGCATCTGTACGATACGACCAAAACGTTCTTTCTTCTCTTTCACAGAGTTGTAGACAGCATCACCTGAATTCACAACACCAGAGTAAACACGAATGAAAGTCAGCGTTCCCACAAATGGGTCAGTCGCGATCTTAAATGCCAGCGCAGAGAACGGTTCGTTGTCGTCAGCGTGACGCTCAACTTCGTTCTCACGTTCATCGATACCTTTGATAGACGGTACATCAACCGGTGATGGCAGGTACTCAACGACTGCATCCAGTACGGCCTGTACACCTTTGTTCTTAAACGCACTACCACAAGTGGCCAGTACGATTTCATTGTTCAATGTACGCTGACGAAGTGCCTGCTTGATTTCAAGCTCAGTCAGTTCGCCTTCTTCCAGGTATTTTTCCATCAACTCTTCGTTAGCTTCAGCAGCCGCTTCAACCAGATGGTTGCGCCACTCTTCTGCAAGCTCGAGCATGTCGGCCGGAATGTCTTCGTATGTGAACGTCATGCCTTGATCGGCATCATTCCAGTTGATGGCTTTCATCTTGATCAGGTCGATGACACCCTTGAACTCCTCTTCCGCACCAATGTTCAATTGGATTGGAACTGGGTTCGCACCAAGACGATGTTTAATTTGGTCTACAACGCGTAGGAAATCTGCACCCGCACGGTCCATCTTGTTCACAAATACCATACGTGGAACGTGGTACTTGTCTGCCTGACGCCATACAGTTTCAGACTGAGGTTCAACACCAGATGAGCCACAGAACACAACCACTGCACCGTCAAGTACACGAAGAGAACGCTCTACTTCGATCGTAAAGTCAACGTGTCCTGGGGTATCAATGATGTTGATGCGATGATCTTGGAACTGTGCTTCCATACCACGCCAGAAGGTAGTCGTCGCAGCCGAGGTGATGGTGATACCACGCTCCTGCTCCTGCTCCATCCAGTCCATGGTTGCGGCACCATCGTGAACTTCGCCGATTTTGTGAGAAAGGCCAGTGTAGAACAGAATACGCTCAGTAGTGGTTGTTTTTCCTGCATCTACGTGAGCACAGATACCGATGTTACGGTAGCGCTCAATAGGAGTTTTACGAGCCACGATTGTATCCTCTTACTAAGGTTCACCTTAGAAAATAGAAATGTGCTGCGAGAGAACCTCGCAGCACAGAAGGTATTACCAGCGGTAATGAGCAAACGCTTTGTTCGCTTCTGCCATACGGTGAACGTCTTCACGTTTCTTAACAGCAGTACCTTTGTTCTCTGACGCATCTAGCATTTCAGCAGCTAGGCGTTGAGCCATAGATTTTTCACCACGCTTACGCGCAGCTTCAACCAACCAACGCATAGCAAGTGCGTTACGGCGAACCGGACGTACTTCTACTGGCACTTGGTAAGTTGAACCACCAACACGGCGAGATTTAACCTCTACCGCTGGGCGAACGTTTTCAAGAGCTTCTTCAAATACAGCTAAGTGATCTTTACCAGATTTCTCAGCCATAGCATCTAGTGCAGTGTAAACGATTTTTTCTGCAGTAGATTTTTTACCGTCAACCATAAGGATGTTAACGAATTTTGCCAGCAGTTCAGATTTGAACTTTGGATCTGGAAGGATCTTACGCTGACCAATGACGCGACGACGTGGCATGGAATATTCTCCGTTGTCTTCTTCAGGTTTTATCCAAAACTTTTCAGTTTTTTCAAAAAATTAAAAAATAATTTAGTGTTTGGCCTTACTTAACGGAATCCATTAAGACTTAGGACGCTTCACACCGTACTTAGAACGAGCTTGTTTACGGTCGTTCACGCCTGCACAGTCAAGTGCACCACGAACAGTGTGGTAGCGAACACCTGGAAGGTCTTTAACACGACCACCGCGGATCAGAACAACTGAGTGCTCTTGAAGGTTGTGACCTTCACCGCCGATGTACGATGTTACTTCGAAGCCGTTTGTCAGACGTACACGACAAACTTTACGAAGTGCTGAGTTAGGTTTTTTAGGTGTAGTAGTGTAAACACGAGTACATACACCACGTTTTTGTGGGCACGCTTCTAGTGCTGGCACGTTGCTTTTAGCAACTTGCTTTGCACGAGGCTTACGTACCAACTGGTTAATAGTTGCCATTAACTAGCTCCTGAATTTACTTGAAAGTAAGCTTTGTGAAAAATCTAGCCCCAAATGCACTTTGCGCAAATAGGGACGCAAAATTCTATGCAGCAGTGAGAGGTGTGTCAAGAAATATACAGATCTTTTTTGCGGGGTAGAAAAAGCAGGATGGACAATGTGGTGTACAGCTCATGGCTACCACTACCAACTTATTGATTTGTCGTAATTAACCGTTAATTCGACCCAATCAGCCACATTCATAATCTGAATGTTCTGCGCGCAACGATTCAACCAACCTCTGGCCTCGAGATCCTCTTTGAGCACATAAACCGGATTGTGGTTGTTGAAATAGCCAAAAAATGGCGATTGTTCGCTCGTTGCGTACACCGCATTTTCGACCAGCACGATAGCGTCATTCGGCTGAAGATACCGACTGGCGATCGCGAGTTGCAGAGGATGTTTAATAATGTGTAACACAAACGTTCCTGTGATTAGAAGGTAACAATCTGATCGAAAGCCTGCCATTGCGAGCCGATGGCTTGTGGATCCAGACTTTCAACGTCCACCAGCAGATCCTCGCAAGTCAATCCCCACTCAGCCAGGCTGGCGGCACACACGAAGCGCTGTTCAATGTCATACAGATCCAGTAACTTAAACGCGCTGATGTAATCGCGGCTGAGCACCGACTGTGGTTGCTGATCTTTGACCAGTTGCAACACGCCTTCGCCGACGAAATACACCGCCAGATCTTCGCTGTACGCCGACGCGGCTAACAGCGCATCTAAACCTTCACGGCCAGCACTGATGGCGTGCGGCGCGGAATGAAATACAAACGCGACTTTTTTCAAAACTGTACCACTCTGTCCTGGCTTAATAGCGCTTCTGCCAGACTACCCAACCCGGTTTGCTCAAACGGGGCCGCCAAGTTCGCGCCTGGCAATTGGTGCTGCTCAGCTTCACTCTGACTCACCACACCACGGCGTAGCGCTGCTGCCACACAGGTTTCCAAACGCACCTGATGCTGCTCAGCCAGTTGTTGCCACGCTTTAACCAAATCAAACTCATCGTTGGCTGGCGCAGTGAGCGCCGAGCCATTTTGTACGCCGTCCTGATAGAAAAAGACGCTCTTGAGAGTATGGCCTTTTTCTATCACTGCCTTGGCAAATAAATAAGCGTTGCGCGCCGACTGCGTACCGTAGACCGACCCATTCACCAATAAGGTGTAGGTGAGGCTCACTTTTCGTCATCCTCAGTTTTGCGCTGACGGATGTAAAGATACACCGTGTGCTTCGAGATATTGAGGCGATCCGCCACGCGGTTAATCGCATCTTTAATATCAAAGATACCCTTATCAAACAATGCCATGACGATCTGACGGTTTTTAGTGTTGTTCGACACCGATTTGTCCGCATTGATCTCTTCAATCGTCCGCTCAACCGTTTGGTCAACCAACTCTTCCACATCGCTGGCGAAGTTGACTGATGACGCGGCTTCCTGCGCTTCCTGAGTTGGCATGAACGATTGCAAGACCTGAGAGAAAGGCGCATCAAGGTTGACGTTGATACACAACAAGCCGATCACACGATTCTCACCATTGCGAATGGCAATCGTGATCGACTTCATCAGCACACCGCCTTTGGCGCGCGTAAAGTAAGAACGTGAGAAGTTTCGCTCCGATCCTTCAATATCACGCAGCATCTTCAACGCCAGATCCGTGATCGGCGACCCCACCTGACGGCCCGTGTTTTCGCCGTTAGCAATTTTGATCGCCGAGGTGTTCAGATCTTCCAGCGAGTGCAGAACGATTTCACAAAAAGGGCCAATCAAGCTGGCGATCCCATCCACCACGGCTTCGTATGAGCGCAGAATTACTTTGTCATGCTCTGTAAATGGTTTCACATGCACGGATTCCATCTCAAGCAACATATCGGCATTAATAGTATCTGTCGTTGTCACTGTACTTTGACCTTAGAACGAAAAATCAACAAATTGGTGTAAGTTTATCAGAAAATTTTAGCCGAAGACTCTGCTATATTGCCAACAAGTGATTTAGAACAACTTCTGTTGCAGTTCTCGACCGGGATCAAAAAGGGCCTGAACAAGTCAGGCCCTATTTCGTTCCAAACCGTGACGATTATTGCGCAGCTTTGTCGCCGTTGTCGATTTTCAGCAGCTCAACTTCGAACACAAGTGTCGAGTTAGCAGGAATGGTCGGGGTATCTTGTTCGCCGTAAGCCAGCTCTGGCGGAATGACGAACTTGTATTTTGAACCGACTTGCATCAGTTGAACACCTTCTGTCCAGCCAGGGATCACGCGGTTCAGCGGGAATGTCGCTGGCTCACCACGATCGTAAGAGCTGTCAAACTGAGTACCGTCGGTCAATGTGCCTTTGTAATGCACTTGCACGGTGTCAGTATCTTTTGGTGAATCACCTTGTGCTGGCGTCAGAACTTGGTACAGCAGGCCGGTTGAAGTTTTCTTCACGCCTTCCCGCTTTTCGAACTCAGCGCGGAATTCATCGCCAGCTTTCTTGTTCGCTGCCGCTTTTTCAGCCGCTTGAGCTTTCATTTTTTCTGCTACACGTTTGTCCAAAGCTTCCAGAGCCGCACGGGTCTCTTCTTCGGTCATTTCCGCTTTCCCAGCAAATACATGCTGGATACCCTGAAGAACCATATCTTTGTTCAGATTGATGCCAATTTCACTTGGTTTTTCAATGCTGCTGCTCAGGTAGTTCGCAAACGAAACACCAATTGCGTACGCTGCTTTGTCATCTTCAGACTGGAAAGTTACGGTTTTCGCTGCCGTAGCTTGCTCAGCTGCGGCTGGTGCTGCCGTTTCTGGTTTCGCAGCTTCTTCTTTCTGACAGCCGACTGCCAACACAACGGTAGCGGCCAGTAGCGACACTTTAAAAAGTGATTTCATTGAATTCTCCAATTTGTAGGCAAACCTTTTGTCGTTGTGCACAAATCTTGGTTTCAAGCTGGTGCACAGCACAGAGTTGTACCAATATAGCCTTATGTTTTCAGATTGTCTTTACACACTTGGCGGATAATTAGAACTGATGCGAATAATTTCTCATTCCATCCTGCTGTTTGTTGTCATTTCCTTGTTAAATGGCTGTTTTTTCTCTGACCAGAATGTCGAACGCTGGGATTTAGAGCCTGAAGGGTCCACCAGTTTCGGACTCAGCCGGGATGGTCGATTTGCCCTGATTTACTCCAAGGAGCATCAATTGGTGCTGTGGGATCTCAGTGAGCACAAAAAACTCGCGGACCTCGGCGCGCAGGATCCTCAAGCGAGCACAGTTTCTCAGATCCGCCTCTCCGATAACGGCCGTTATGCCGTGACCGCCAGCCAAATCAACTTCGCGGTCTGGGATCTCGCCTGGACGCAGGCCAAAGGCCTTTGGTCTATTTCAGACGGTTTAATTCGTGACGTCGACATCACCAGCGACGGCGAACAAGTGCTGCTTGGTCTCTCCAACGGCAAAGCCATTTACGTCGATTTAGTCACCGGACGACGCCTTGAGTTCCTTGCCCACCAGGAAAAAGTCAATTCCGTCGCGATTTCCCCCAATGGTCGCTATGCCCTGACGGGAGGGAACGACTACGCCGCTTATTTGTGGGATACCAAAACAGGCCAGATTCTGCATAAATTTGAACACGAACAACGGGTCAACCGCGTGGCTTTGCAGCGTGACGGCAAGCTGGCGTTTACCTCTGATGGCGGTAATCAAGCCATTGTGTGGGATTTAGAGACAGGGAAAAAACGCAGCGCGCTCAGCAGTTTCTCACGCCAGCTGATATTTTCCGCAGCCCGCTTTTCCGACGATGGCTCGCGCCTGGTCACTGGCACTCCGTCCAGCCGTGTCGATATCTGGAACACCGAAACCGGTAGGAAGCTCGACAGCTTTGAAGCGGAACCGCGAAAAGATGCCCGCCCGCCGCGTGCGGTAGTGTATGATGCGGCTTTCGATTCACAGCAGCGTGTCATTTCCGGCACGTCTGCCGGTATAGCTCAAGCCTGGAAACTCGACGATTAATCATGAAAGACGATATGTTGACTTCGCTGCGACAGCGCATAGATGACCTGGAATGCAAAGTGGCGTTTCAGGAGCAGACCATTGACGACCTCAATGAAGCGTTAAGTCATCAGCAGCTGTTGATTACAAAAATGCAGGATCAGATGAAATTTGTGGTGGGTAAGGTGAAGAATATGGATACATCCAATCTGGCCGACCCTTCACAGGAAACCCCGCCCCCACATTACTGAGCGCGAGAACGGGTGTTTAGCGGATAAAGCAATAAGCGATGACGGCACCCGCCACCACCAGACAACCGCCAATCCGGCGCAATTGGTTGTCTGGTTGCTCACTCAACTGAGCCACCATTTGTCGCCAGCCATTCGGTGCAATCAAAGGACCGAGTCCTTCGGCAATCAACACCAAACCAATTGCGACCCAAATTGAATTAGACATGGGCTCTCCCATCGGTTGATAGACAAACAATAAAGGCTCCTTACGGAGCCTTTATGTTATCTGCTCAGCGATTATTTCGCTGTCGCAGCACCTTTCGAGTTATTCATGTACTGGAAGAAGTCACTCTTCGGATCCAGTACCAGAATGTCACTCTTCTGGCTGAATGATTTTTCATACGCACGTAGTGAACGTAAGAAGCTGAAGAATTCCGGATCTTTGTTGTAGGCATCCGCATAAATCTTCGCCGCTTTCGCGTCCGCGTCACCGCGTGTTACACGAGCTGTTTTATCCGCTTCGGCCAGAATGGTCGCCACTTCAAGCTCAGCTTGTGCTTTGATAACTTCGGCTTTTTCACGGCCTTGAGAACGGTGTTTACGTGCTACCGACTCGCGCTCTGCGCGCATACGACGGTAGATAGATTCACTGATCTCATCCGGCAGGTTGATTTTCTTCATACGGAAGTCAACCACACGCACACCCAAGTCTTTCATGGCGCTCTTACGGGTATCTTCCAGTACGTTTTCCATGATCTGGTCACGTTGACCATCAATTTCTAACGCCTGTTTTGCCGCTTCAGTCGTCACAACATCGGCATCCGGGCTCGCTGGCAACACATCGCTGTTACGAGGACCAGATACGATCTGCTTGATTTCACGCGCACCAATTTCCGAACGCAGCACGTCTGTCACTTTACGTTCCAGCAGAGCTTCGGCTGTCAGCGTGTTACCGCCACCAGTCGCCAGATAGTACTGACCGAAATCTTCAATACGCCATTTCACGTATGAGTCGATGATGACGTCTTTTTTCTCAGAGGTCACGAAACGGTCTGAACGGCCGTCCATAGTCTGAATACGTGCATCCAGCGTTTTCACACGATCGAACAGAGGCATTTTGAAATGCAAACCCGGTTCGTAAATTCTCGATACATCATTGTTGTCTTTCAGCACTCGACCGAAACGAATGACGATACCACGCTCTCCTTCCGGGATAACGAACATCGACATCAGCAGCAACGCCAGAACAACAACGACAACAGGGATCATTAACTTACGCATTCTTAGTATCTCCCTTGACGTGTACTGGTTGAGCGAGATTGGGTATCGGTTTCCGTATCAGTGCGCTGAGATTCCAACTCAATCTGATCGTAAGCAGACGATGACTTCGTTTGGCGCTTAGTCGCTTCACCTTCCTGACCTGCTAATTTGTCGATTGGCAGGTACAGCAGGTTACCGCTGGATTTCGAGTCAATCAGCACTTTAGAGGTATTCGAGTACACTTCCTGCATCGCATCCAGATACAGACGATCACGCGTAACTTTTGGTGATGCCTGATATTCTGGCAACAGTTTCTCAAACTGCGCTACCTGACCGAGAGCTTCATTCACGGTACGTTCGGTGTAACCCTGAGCTTCTTTCTTCAGACGCTCAGCACGACCGGTCGCTTTTGGCAGAATTTCGTTTTTGTACGCTTCGGCTTCACGAATGAAACGCTCTTCATCTTCTCGCGCAGCAATCGCATCATCAAACGCGTCTTTCACCTGTTCTGGTGGACGCGCTGACTGGAAGTTCACATCAACGATGATCAGCCCCATGTCGTAACCGTCGATGATCTGGTTCAGGGTTTCCTGAGTGCTTTGACGAATTTGCTGACGACCACTCGTCAGAATGCTATCCATCAGAGAGTCACCGATCACGGCACGCAATGCAGAGTCGGTCGCCTGGCGTAGGCTGTCATCTGCGTTGGTTACTTTGAACAGGTACTTGTACGGATCCGCTACACGGTACTGAACGTCCATCGATACCGTGACCACGTTTTCGTCTTTAGTCAACATCAGACCAGACGCACGCAGCGAACGAATCGCTTGCACGTTAACCGGTGTCACTTCATCGATAAAACGTGGGCGCCAGTTCAGGCCCGGATCGACGATACGATCGTATTTACCGAGGCGCAGCACGACACCACGCTCAGCTTCACCAATTGTGTAGAAGCCAGCAAAGAACCAGATAGCGACAGCAATCGCAGCAATGACACCAAAGCCGATTGCACCACCACCGGAGAAAGATGGTCCTTTACCGCCGCCTTTCTTACCAAACTTGCCACCCAGCTTCTGACTCAGCTTATTAAACACTTCGTCTAAATCTGGCGGACCTTGTTCACGGCCACCTTTACCGCCGCGATTATTATTACCCCATGGGTCATTATCGCGGCCGTTGTTGCCGTTGTTATTTCCGGGCTCATTCCACGCCATTAGAAAGCTCCATCATTTGATATGACGTTATACTCTAGCAGTCCTTTAAGTAACTATAAAGTCACGTAAAACTGCCTCTTCTCTTTTTTCTAGTCTAGACCAATCCACTTGCTGCATACGAACTGTGATCAGTAAATTGCCTTCCGGATCATACTCTTCTTGTTGTATGCACTTCATTTGGAAGAAAGTACTACGGATTCTGCCCTGATGTTGAGGCGGAATTCGCAAGCGGTATTGGACAATCTGACTGACCAAACGCTCAGTCAGCGCTGCAAACAGCAAATCAATGCCCAGACCATCCATGGCCGAGATCCACACCGCTCTCGGTACGCCCTCGTCATCTCTCTCTATACGAGGTTTCTGGTCTTCCAGATTATCGATTTTATTCATCACCAGCAGGGTTGGGACTTCATGCGCCTCAATTTCCTGCAGAACTTCATCAACAGCTTGGATATTCTCACGAAATCGTTCGTCACTGGCATCCACAACATGTAACAAAATGTCAGCTTCCTGAGTTTCTTGTAACGTTGCTTTGAATGCAGCCACCAGATCGTGCGGCAGATGACGAATAAATCCTACGGTGTCTGCCAGTACTGCCGGGCCGACATCGTCTAAATCAATTTTACGCAAGGTCGGATCCAACGTCGCAAACAATTGGTCTGCGGCGTAGACGCCTGCTGATGTAATACGGTTAAACAGGGTCGATTTACCTGCGTTGGTATAACCGACTAAGGAAACCGTAGGTATTTCCGCCCGGTTTCGTGCACGTCGACCTTGTTCACGCTGTTTAGCGACTCGCTCTAAACGGCGCAAAATTGCTTTGATACGTTCACGCAATAAACGACGGTCCGTCTCCAACTGGGTTTCACCCGGACCACGTAAGCCGATACCACCCTTTTGACGTTCCAAGTGCGTCCAACCACGAATCAGACGAGTAGAAATATGGCGCAACTGGGCCAGTTCCACTTGTAATTTACCTTCGTGAGTACGCGCGCGCTGAGCAAAGATATCCAGGATCAAACCGGTACGGTCAATCACTCGACACTGGCAGAGGTGTTCAAGGTTACGTTCTTGGGCAGGAGAGAGGGCATGGTTGAAAATCACCACATCAGCGCCAGTCAACTGGACTGCCTGAGCAATTTCTTGGGCTTTGCCCTCACCGACATAATATTTAGGGTGAGGAGTCTGTCGGCTACCGGTAATCACCTGTAGTGTCGACACTCCTGCGGAAGAGACCAGCATTTCACATTCTCTGAGATCTTCCCATTCACCCTCTTGCGTGAAGTTGATATGAACAAGTACGGCTCGCTCACCGGCTTCATAACGGTCAAACAAGCTACCAACTCCTTAATAAATAATAATTTGTGTACAGAGAATTAATCTTCTGATTTCTCTGCGCCGCGATCATTCGAAGGACGTTCGCCGCTGTGGTGGCTAACTGGACGCGCCGGTACCACGGTTGAGATAGCGTGCTTGTAAACCATTTGGTTCACAGTGTTCTTCAATAGGATCACAAACTGATCAAACGATTCAATTTGGCCTTGCAGCTTAATGCCGTTCACAAGGTAGATCGAAACCGGAATACGCTCGCGACGTAGTGCATTTAAGAATGGGTCTTGTAGAGATTGCCCCTTAGCCATTTTATTTTCCTTATTTGTATTTTGTTGTAGTTATTTAGCTAGCGGTGCACGAAAATCTGTGCGGCCTTTGCATCTGAGCTAAACGAATAAAAACTCCCCGTTGTTACTGATCATTGGGGCTTGCGCACCAAAAACAAGTAACGGATCCTTTACAGGGCACATCACGCAAAAGCGATCACATTATACACAGCTAACTCAATCAGATGCTATGGCATTTGAGAGAGTTTCCAATGCTTGTTCAACGTTTTCGCTATCTAACCAAGTTAAATCATCCCAGCTGCGTAACCAGGTGATCTGTCGCTTGGCCAATTGACGAGTTGCACAGATTCCGCGAAAAATCGCTTCATCAAGCGTACAGTTCCCGTCTAAGTAGTCCCACATTTGTCGATATCCCACACAACGGATCGACGGTAAATCAGGGTGAAGATCTTTTCGAGCATAGAGTGCTTTTACTTCATCTTCAAACCCTGCTTCGACCATCTTTTCGAATCGGAGTTCAATTCGACGGTGGAGCTCAGCCCTTTCCTTGGGAGCTATAGCGAACTGCTTGACGCGAAATGGCAATGCTTCGCCTTTCGTTTGGGTCAGTTCAGTAAGAGTTTTACCTGAAATCCGATAAACTTCCAATGCCCGAGATAATCTTTGTGGATCATTTGGATGAATTCGCTCGGCAGAAATGGGATCAATCTGACGTAATTGTTCGTGCAACGCCGCCCAGCCCAGTTGCTGAGCCTCTTGTTCGATCTGCTGACGAATCTCAGGATCGGCCGCTGGCAATGGCGATAAGCCTTCCAGCAAAGCCTTGTAGTAGAGCATGGTTCCGCCCACCAGCAACGGAATTTTGCCTTGTTCAACAATCGCCTGCATCTCTCTCAGCGCATCGCGGCGAAAATCAGCCGCCGAATAGGCTTCACTCGGATCGAGAATGTCGATCAAGCGATGTGGCGCCAACGCCAGTTCATCTTGGTCTGGTTTGGCAGTACCGATATCCATGCCTTTGTAGATCAACGCAGAATCCACGCTGATGATCTCAACCGGAAATTTTTGACGCAGGCGAATGGCCAGATCGGTTTTACCGGAAGCGGTCGGCCCCATCAGAAACAGGGCTAAAGGTAATTGTGTGCTCATGAGTTTAGTGCTGCAATGGTCGCGGAAAAATCCACAGGTCGGACAAAACGCTCGTCGTGCAGTGGGAGGTTGCCCTGCCACATCTGCTCAATCTCTGCAATCAACTGGATCGCTTCTGACAAAGTGTAGTCAGCTTTCGTGCTCACCACACGATCGCTCAGCCAATCAGCGAGCGAATTCAGATCCAGCGGCTTGTCGGCCTGCTCAAAATTCAAAGACGCGTAAGATAACAGATCTGGGATCAGAATTTGTAGATTTTGCTGTCTGAGTGGCTGCGGCACGCCCATCACCATCAAGGATCCCGGATTGCGCGGTTTAAGTTCCAAGCCTAATTGTGTCAGCAGCGGCTGATAATGATCCAAAGCCTGGGCTTCCTGCGCCGACATCTTCAACGACAGCGGCACCAAGAGTGGCTGACTCTTCAATGCGCCTTGCTGTGCATTTAACTGGCCGCGCACTTTCAGCCACGCAGCCTGACTGAGTGACAACAGCACGCAGCCTTGCGGAGCATTCATCAGCAGATAACGCCCACGTACCACCGCCACCGCTTTCCCCAGTTGCTGCACCGTAAAAATGTCCGCTGGTGCCTGCTTCGCCACTACGGTGGCCGGTTCCTGCTTGGGCGTCGCGGGCAATTCCGGTGTTTGCATCAGCGCCTGATAGGCGCGTACTTCAGCCCGAGAAGGCGAAGGTGCACTGACTCGTTCTTGTACTGGTTTACCTTTTGCTTTCGGTGATTCAACCCAGTCACTGTGTCTAGGGGCTTCGCGCACCTGATCACGAGTCGATTCACGCGCTGGCTGTTCATAGTCGCTGCGACCAGGATAAGCAGGCGTGCTCTCGACAGCCTGTATCAACCGCTCTGGCACCGCTGACGCCAGTTCAGGCTCGTCGTGATAGTGGAAAGCCGATTCGTTGTGCGCTGGCGCATCAATGTGCTGACTTTCAGCCAGCGCGCTGCTCAGCGCCTGATAAATGAAATCGTGCACCAGACGCGCCTGATGGAAACGCACTTCGTGTTTGGCAGGATGCACGTTGACATCGACCTGATGCGGATCCAGCTCGATAAACAGCACGTAAGTGGCAAACTGATCTGGGCGCAGGCTGGTTTCATAGCTCTGACGAATCGCGTGGTTGATCAGTTTGTCACGTATCATGCGACCATTGACGTAGCAGTATTGCAGATCGCTCTGCTGGCGAGCGCCTTCCGGCGTAGTGATCCAGCCATGCAGCGTCAGCCCTTGATGTTCCAGCTCGATTTTCAGCATATGGCGCACAAACGGCGCACCACACACTGCCGCAATGCGTTTCTCCATCTGAATATCGGTTTTTGCCGCTCGGTACTGACGCACTAATTTGCCGTTATGACGCAGGTTGAACGTGACGTCAAAGCGGCTGAGTGCGATCCGCTTCAGCAGTTCATCAATATGGGTGAATTCGGTTTTTTCAGTGCGCAGAAACTTGCGCCGTGCTGGCGTATTGAAGAACAGATCGAGCACTTCCACTGTGGTACCAATCGGGTGTGCCGCAGGTTGCAACTGCACTTGCATGTCCCGACCTTCACTGTACGCCGACCAAGCTTCTTCCTGAGTTGCCGGGCGTGAAGTGAGCGTCAAACGCGACACCGAACTGATACTCGCCAGCGCTTCGCCGCGAAACCCGAGGCTGATGATGGCTTCCAGATCATCCAGTGTATGGATTTTCGACGTAGCATGACGACTCAGCGCCAACCCGAGTTCCTCTTTATCAATACCGCAACCGTTATCACGAATACGGATCAATTTGGCACCGCCCTTTTCAATATCAATATCGATACGGGTTGCGCCGGAATCGAGGCTGTTTTCCACCAGCTCTTTCACCACCGAAGCGGGTCTTTCGACCACCTCTCCGGCAGCAATCTGGTTCGCCAGTCGCGCTGGCAGAATGCGAATCGTCATACTCGCCCTGTGTTATTTGTTCGGAATAATCAGTACCTGACCAACCGCCAGCTGATCAGAACGCAGTTTGTTAGCATCGCGGATGCTCTGCACACTGACGTTATACTCACTGGCGATTTTGCCCAGAAACTCACCGCGTGCCACTTTGTGTTTACGCAACGGCTTGTCTTTGAGACTAACGGTAATTTTCAGTTTCTGACCCAGCTTGAGTGTGTCGGACTTAAGGTTATTTTCCCGCTTAATTGTCTCGACGGAGACTTTGTAAGTACTGGCAATCTTGCCAAGGTAATCCCCCGATTTGACCACGTGAGTGATGGTTTCGGTTTCGACCGGATTACTCACCACAGGCACGGGCACCGGACCTCGACTGCCACCAGGAATCGTCAGCACCTGACCAACCGCCAGACTGTTACTTTTCAGTTTGTTAGTCTGAACAATTTCATCCACACTAGTGCCATATTTGCTGGCAATCACCGACAGCGATTCGCCACGCTGCACTTTGTGTTTCTGCGTCTTACCGCGGTTAGCAAACAGGGTACCTTCCGGTGGGTTGTCTTCAAAATATTGCACCAAGGCTTTGGTCAGAGCATGCGCCAATTTGTCCTGATGACTGCGCTGGAACAGCAGCTTCTCTTCACTTGGGTTGGAAATAAAGCCCGTTTCGACCAGCACCGATGGAATGTCCGGCGATTTCAGCACCGCCAGACTGGCATTGACCGGCTCACGTTTATGCAGATACGCGACTTTACCCATTTCACGGAGAATATTGGTCGCAACTTTATAGCCTTCTTTTTGTGAATGGCTGAACTGCAAATCCAATAACGTTTGGCTCACATTGCGGTCGGCATTGTTTTTCGCCAGCACTTCCCCGGCACCGCCGAGCAGTTCCGATTGCTGCTCATGGTTTTCGACCCAGCGGGCAATTTCGGTGTTGGCACGACGAGTATTCAGTACGAAGACCGAACCACCACGCGGCTGCGGCGTATGGAAAGCATCGGCGTGAATCGACACCAGCAGATGCGCTTTATTCTTCCGCGCAATCTCAGAGCGTTTATTCAGGTTAACGAAGTAGTCACCGCGGCGGGTCAACACCGCTTTCATACCCGGAACTGCATCAATCTGGTCTGCCAACTTTTTGGCCACACTCAGCGTGACATCTTTTTCGTACTTGCGGGTTGGCCCGATAGAGCCCGGGTCTTCACCACCGTGACCCGCATCAATCGCAACAACAATATCGGCAGTACCATACAACTGAGAGGCATCGCGACTGACTTTAGTTTCGCTGCTCGGTTTGGCCGCTGGCTGGCTGCTGCTTTCGCCATGGGGCAGATCGATCACCAGACGATGGCCGTACTGGCCACCCGGCGTCGGTGCCAGTTTGAATAGCTGAGGTGCGGATTTCTTTTTGAGTTCCAGCACCAGACGATAGGTCGATTTTTCTGGTGGCGAACTGGCGCGGATTTTGGTCAGGATCGCGCTGTCGCTGACATTGACCGGTAATTTGGTGCCGAGTGAGGTCTGTTTGAGATCGACCACCAGTCGGTCGGGTCCGCTGAGGGTGAAATAACTGAAATCAACTTCGGACTTCACGTCGATCACGACGCGCGTTTCGTCCGGAGAGGGCCAGACTCGAACCCCCTCCAACACATTAGCCTGCGCAGCACTGGCAAGGAAAGCGGTCGCCAGGGCAAGCCAGACGACCAAAGAACGACAAACTTTAACGATCAACATAACTCCAACTGACTCAGTAATGTACGCCCATAGTCGTTGTTGGCGGTCAGTACCGCCTGACGCTGGCTGCCATCGTAACGCATTTCGAGATCAATATCCGACGTCGGTAGCATGCCATAGCCCTTTTCCGGCCATTCCACTAAACAAATCGCGTCGTCGGTAAAATAGTCACGGATCCCCATAAACTCTAACTCTTCAGGATCCGCCAAGCGGTAAAGATCGAAGTGGTACACCTGCCACTGTGCCAGTTGATAAGGTTCTACCAAGGTATAGGTCGGGCTTTTCACATTGCCTGCATGACCCAGTGCTCGAATAAAACCGCGGCTGAACGTCGTTTTACCTGCACCAAGATCGCCGTGTAAGTACAAGGTGGTTTGTTGAGTACACAGTTTTGCCAGCGCTGTGCCTAGGTCTACCGTCGCTTGTTCATCTTTAAGGGTGAAGGTCTTAGTGCTCATTGAAAATATCTCTAACGTGTCGGACATCGACTATATAAAAACCAAAAGAAACCGAATAGTAAACTGGGTTGGATTTGAGAGACAAGCTCTCTTCTGTAAGCAAACCGAAAAATATTCGCCAATTGGGTAGGAAAAAAGCGAGATCGTGCCGCTGGATCCACCGCCAGAGATCCGCTAAGATCCCCGCCCCCTTTTACCGAGCTGAACCGTTATGGACTATCACGCACTTGCAGATCAAATCAAAAGCTGGGCTATTGAGCTCGGGTTTGAGAAAGTCGGGATCTGCGATGTGGATCTGAGCCAACATGAAGCCAAGTTGCAGCAGTGGCTTGATGCCGGTTATCACGGTGAAATGGATTGGATGGCGCGTCACGGCATGATGCGCGCGCGCCCTGCAGAGCTATTACCCGGTACAGTACGAGTGATCAGCGCCCGGATGAACTATCTGCCGCCGCAAGCCCAGTTTGCCAGCAACCTGAATAATCCGGCACATGCCTACATCAGTCGCTACGCTTTGGGTCGCGACTACCACAAACTGGTGCGTAATCAGCTCAAAAAGCTGGGTGAGAAAATCGAAGCCGCAGTTGGTGAGCTCGGTTATCGGCCGTTTGTCGACTCCGCGCCAATTCTGGAGCGCCCGCTGGCACAGAAAGCCGGACTGGGCTGGACTGGCAAACACTCACTGATTCTGGATAAAGACGCCGGCTCCTGGTTCTTTCTTGGTGAGTTGCTGGTTGATATTCCGCTGCCCGTCGATACGCCGTCTGTAGACCAATGTGGTAAATGCCGCGCCTGCGTGACGTCCTGCCCGACAGGTGCCATCGTCGCCGATGGCGTGGTCGATGCGCGGCGCTGTATTTCTTATCTCACGATAGAATACGATGGCGTGATTCCTCTGGAGTTTCGCAAAGCGATGGGCAACCGCATTTATGGTTGTGACGATTGCCAACTGGTGTGCCCATGGAATCGATACGCCGACCTCACGCAGCAATCTGACTTCCACCGCCGCCCGGCTTTCAACGAGCCCGATCTGGTCACTTTGTTTGAATGGGACGAAGCCACGTTTCTGCGCAATATGGAAGGTTCTGCCATCCGCCGCATTGGCCACCAGCAATGGCAACGCAATCTGATTATTGCCATGGGGAACGCACCTTATTCCTCCCGCATCATCGATGCCTTAACGCGTAAGCAAGGCCAGTCTGAGCTGCTGGACGAACATATCCAATGGGCGCTTGAGGAACAAGAGCGTCAGTTACCGTTCAGCAACACGAAACACCAGCGACTGGTACGTATCGTTGAGAAAGGACTGCCAAGAGATGCGTAGATGAGAACCGTTTGCACAAACAGTACGCACAGACTTTGATATGCTTCTCAAATATTCCAAATGTGGAAAAAATTTTTAATGAGACATTGTTTTCTAAATCTCAGAAAAGTTAGTCACATCAGCAGGAAATGATTAGGATCAATGAAAATACAGTTAATGATCGTTTTTTGTTGGAATGCTTGTTGCAGAGAAATGAATTAAGCTCATAAAAAACAATGAGTTAAGTGACATCCTCTAATATTTCAGAATCTGAATTGCCGAAAAAGATCCTGCCGCAAGTCACCATTCCAGCTACTGAAAAACACTTTATGCACCAAGTTATCCACAGAAAAAAAATGTGGATAAGTCTGTTAATGAACAGTACAAAGTGAGTCTGTATCCGGTTAAACAGGCTACCCGGCTGGGTATCACGTTCAGAAAGACAAAAAAATCACACTACTTTTCAGCAGCGCGTTTCTTTTAGGGGGGCTTATGCTTCACAGCATTATAGAAAGAGCATTGGCGATTTGCCAAACTTTTGCCGTTTTAAGAGTAAAAAAATCTGCGTCTAGCGCAGTGATCTCTTGAAACGAAGAAATTGGTTGCGGGGGCCGGATTTGAACCGACGACCTTCGGGTTATGAGCCCGACGAGCTACCAAGCTGCTCCACCCCGCGTCCGTATTGTGTCATCGTTAAGCACGATGAGGGCTTTTAAACTGGAGCGACACACGAGGTTCGAACTCGTGACCTCAACCTTGGCAAGGTTGCGCTCTACCAACTGAGCTAGTGTCGCATGTCATCGTTGAGCACGATAAAAGCTATCAATCTGGAGCGACACACGAGGTTCGAACTCGTGACCTCAACCTTGGCAAGGTTGCGCTCTACCAACTGAGCTAGTGTCGCATGTCACCGTTGAGCACGATGAAGGCTATCAACTGGAGCGACACACGAGGTTCGAACTCGTGACCTCAACCTTGGCAAGGTTGCGCTCTACCAACTGAGCTAGTGTCGCATGTCACCGTTAAGCACGATAAAAGCTGTCAATCTGGAGCGACACACGAGGTTCGAACTCGTGACCTCAACCTTGGCAAGGTTGCGCTCTACCAACTGAGCTAGTGTCGCAAAGATTAAATGCCGTGGCACTCAATCTGAATTTGGTTGCGGGGGCCGGATTTGAACCGACGACCTTCGGGTTATGAGCCCGACGAGCTACCAAGCTGCTCCACCCCGCGTCCGTATTGTGTCACCGTTAAGCACGATGAAGGCTATCCACTCTAACAAAGAAAGTGGAGCGACACACGAGGTTCGAACTCGTGACCTCAACCTTGGCAAGGTTGCGCTCTACCAACTGAGCTAGTGTCGCATCAACAACGTTTTCCGTCGTTTAGGGCTGCGAATTATAAGAGCATTTCTGTGTGATGCAAGAACTTCTCGCGAAAAAAATCTAATTTTTTTTCAGTTGATGAAAAAGCACTCAAATCAGGCGATTCAACAACCAGAATGTGCTGAACTAACCATCAACACTCTCTTTCACAGCCCTTTGGAACAAGCTGATATTCGGCATGGGCGCCGGAAATTAGATGTTGAAAATGGTGCCGCGGTAAAATTTCAGCTCCGCAATCGACTCTCGAATGTCATCCAAAGCCAGATGGCTGCCCTGTTTAGAGAATCCATCCAATACTTCTGGCTTCCAGCGACGAGTCAGTTCTTTAATCGTGCTGACGTCGATATAGCGGTAATGGAAGTATTCTTCCAGGCGCGGCATGTGTTTGTACAGGAAACGGCGATCCTGGCCAATGCTGTTACCACAAATCGGCGATTTACCGGCAGGTACCCACTGCTCAAGAAACGCGATGGTCTGCGCCACTGCATCGTCTTCATTTACTGAGCTTTGACGCACGCGCTCAACCAAACCACTGTTGGTGTGAGTATTGGTACACCAATCGTCCATTTTCTGCAGCTCAGATTCCGGCTGATGCACCGCCAGTACCGGACCTTCCGCCAGAATATTAAGCTGGCTGTCAGTCACAATGGACGCAATTTCAATGATTTTATGGGTTTCAGGATCTAAGCCTGTCATCTCTAAATCGATCCAGATTAGGTTTTGATCGCTAAAAGACATAGAGGAGTACCTATATAGGTTTGCCGATAAAGCAGGTACTATATACCCAAGTCTGTACAATTCAAATTATCAGCTCACGCTGGTAAGTAGGATTTCAACCGGACGGGTGCGACGTATTACGCGTCCTACATCCCGTCCTGCAACGCGAAAGTAGAACAGAGTGGCAAAGAAAAAGAAGCTGACAAAAGGCCAGGTAAGGCGTGTACGAAGCAACCAGCATAAGAAACTGAAACAGGAAGAAACCGTTCAGTGGGATGAATCGATGCTGGAAAACGCAAAAACTGGCTTGGTGATCACCCGTTTTGGTCAACATGCGGATATTGAAGATCCTGAAACTCAGGCCATTCATCGCTGCAACCTGCGCCGCGGCATTGAGAGTCTGGTCTCTGGCGACCGTGTGATCTGGCGTCCGGGTATCGAAACGATGGCGGGCATTTCCGGCGTGGTGGAAGCGGTCGAACCGCGCAGTTCGGTGTTAACCCGTCCGGATTATTACGATGGTTTAAAACCAGTGGCCGCCAACGTCGACCAGATGGTGATCGTCTCTTCCGTGTTGCCAGAGCTGTCGCTGAATATCATCGATCGCTATCTGATCGCTGCTGAAACCCTGTCGATTGCACCGCTACTGGTGCTCAACAAAGTCGATTTGCTGGATGAAGAAAAGCGCGCACTGTACCAACAATGGCTCACTGAGTACGAGAAGATCGGTTATCAGGTACTTTACGTGAGCAAAAACAGTGGGGAAGGTATCGAAGCACTGGAAGCCAAGCTGCGCGATCGTACCAACATTTTTGTTGGCCAGTCCGGAGTGGGGAAATCCAGCCTGGTGAATGCCCTGATGCCCGAACTGGAAGAGATGGTCGAAGAGGGTGAGATTTCAGAAAACTCGGGCCTTGGCCAGCACACGACTACCGCAGCACGTTTGTACCATATTCCGTCCGGTGGTGACCTGATCGACTCACCGGGAGTGCGTGAGTTCGGTTTGTGGCACTTAGAAGCGGAAGACGTTACCAAAGCCTTTGTCGAATTTCGCCCTTACTTAGGTGGCTGTAAATTCCGCGACTGCAAACACGGTGATGATCCGGGCTGCTTGTTGCGTGAAGCGGTGGACAAAGGCGAAATCAGCGCCACTCGCTTTGAGAACTACCACCGTATCATCGAAAGCATGGCCGAGAATAAAGCCAACCGACAGTATTCACGCAACAAAAAAGCGGACCTGTAATCACATCCCGCTCTTGGCTTTGAGATAAAACGAGAGCGGTCTTTCTTCTCGCGGGGATAAATGCTGACATCACTAACGAATTTCAGTAACATTCCGCGCCCAAAGATTAAACACATTGGAATGACTTACAATGGACAAGATTAAAGTTGGACTGCAATACTGGATTCCACAACACGGCCTGACCCGTTTGATGGGTAAACTGGCTTCAGCCAAAGCCGGCGGTCTGACCACAGCCATCATTCGCTGGTTTATCAAGCAATACAACGTCAACATGGACGAAGCATTGCATTCAGATCCTAAGCATTTTAAAACTTTTAACGAATTTTTCGTGCGTGAACTCAAGCCAGGAATGCGCCCGGTCGCAGAGGGTGCTGATGTGATTACGCACCCGGCCGATGCCTGCGTGAGCCAGTTTGGTCCCATCAATGATGGCAAACTGATTCAGGCCAAAGGCCACGATTTCTCAGCCCAAGAACTGCTGGGCGGCGATGCCAAACTGGCAGAAGAATTCCGCGACGGTGAATTCGCCACACTGTATCTCTCGCCTCGCGATTACCACCGCGTCCATATGCCATGCGATGGTACCCTGCGTCAGATGATTTATGTACCGGGCGATCTGTTCTCTGTGAACCCACTGACGGCAGAAAACGTGCCAAATCTGTTTGCCCGTAATGAACGTGTCGTATGTATTTTCGATACCGAATTCGGCCCAATGGCTCAGGTACTGGTTGGCGCAACTATCGTTGGCAGCATCGAACTGATCTGGGCAGGTACAGTCACGCCACCGCGCGGCAATACCGTTTACCGCTGGGATTATCCGGCGACGGGCAACACATCTGTGGTGCTGAAGAAAGGCGAAGAAATGGGTCGCTTCAAGCTTGGCTCAACGGTGATTAACCTGTTCGCGAAAGACGCGATTCGTTTTGATGACAGCATGCAGCTTAATGCTCCGACTCTGCTCGGTACCCCATACGCGCACAAAGCTTAATCGCTTTAACATCCCGGCTCTGGCCGGGATGTTTGTTTTTGACGTTCTGCACACTTCCTGGTGCGAACGGCGCATAAAATGCAAAACTTTGTCTCCCCTCTAAGACCTTTTTGTTTCAAAGCTTTACCCTGTCTGCAGTCATATTCTCATTCATCAAGGAAGACGCTATGCAGACTCTGGATAAGGGCCTCCTCCTGCGGCTCGCGCTCAGTTTCGGGCTCCCTCTACTGGTGCTGATGCTGCCCATCGATGCCATTCCGATCAACGACCTCACGCTGGTGCAACATCGTCTGTTGGCGATATTTCTGCTGGCCGCACTGTTGTGGGTATTGGAACCAGTGCCCGTCTTTGCCACCTCGATTCTGATCATTGCCCTTGAACTGGTGATGATTTCCGACAAAGGGCTGCATCCGTTTCGCGCCCCTGTCGAGGGCCATGACCTCGGCCATCTGTTGCCTTACACGGAAATTTTCAGCGCCTTTTCATCACCGATCATCATTCTGTTTATGGGCGGCTTTGCACTGGCCATCGCCGCCTCGAAGTATGAACTCGATAACAACCTCGCCCGCGTGCTACTCAAGCCGTTTGGTAATCAACCGAAATACATCATGCTCGGCCTGATGTTAATCACTTCCGTGTTTTCGATGTTCATGTCCAACACCGCAACCACCGTGATGATGCTGGCACTGTTGGGGCCGATTGTCGCATCGGCACCGAAAGGTGACCTCGGCATTAAGGCGCTGGTGCTGTGTATCCCGATTGCAGCCAATACTGGCGGTATCGCCACCCCCATCGGCACACCGCCCAACGCGATCGCACTGCAATATTTGACCGGTGAGAACAGCATCAGCTTTTTGTCGTGGATGATGATGGGTTTACCGTTTGTGCTAATCCAACTGACGATTGCCTGGTTCCTGCTGCAAAAACTGTTTCCTTCTTCACAACCGACCATGACGCTCAAACTCGATGGCACCTTCCAGCGTAACTGGCGGGCAGTTGTGGTTTACGTTACCTTCGCCGCCACAATTTTGCTGTGGATGACCACCTCACTGCACGGCATGAACACTTACGTGGTATCGATTATTCCGCTGGCGGTATTTACGCTGACGGGCATCATGGGCAAAGAAGAACTCAAGCAGATCAACTGGGATGTTCTGTGGCTGGTTGCCGGGGGGATTGCGATCGGTATTGGTCTGGAACAGACCGGACTGGCGACAGCACTGGCGCACGCCATCGATTATGAATCCCTGTCACCGATGTCGGTGGTGATCACTCTGTCGCTGGTGTGCTGGGTCATGGCCAACTTTATGTCCAACACCGCAACCGCCAACCTGCTGATGCCCATCGCAGCAGCGATTGGTGCGACCATGAACAGCCTGAGCGATGTCGGCGGCCTGCAAGGCCTGTTAGTGGTCGTGGCCTTTTCCGCCTCACTGGGGATGATTCTGCCGGTATCGACACCGCCTAACTCACTCGCCTACTCAACCGGCCTCATTCAGAGCAAAGACATGGCCAAAACCGGCTTAATCATCGGTGTTATTGGCCTGACGATTGTCTACATCGCCGCCGCCATTCTCGGCTGAAACGCCAGCCCGTGACTTGTATTTTATTGGACACAAGTCACGGGCTCGAAATTTTCGTCCATAATTCCCTTATTAACCGGGTTGCTGAGCAATTAATAATCGATCGCGATCAAATTAATCCGCACGATAATTTCTTACGCTTTTGCTGAACAATCACTAAAATTAACCGCATTTCAGTAATTTAAATTAACTATTCACGCTTATTGGATTAATTTTCAGTTATTTCTATCAGCAGGATGAGATTGTCCTGCAGGAAGGGCAGAGTATGAGACATACGATTAAATTCAAAATTCAGGTCGCGATTGCGATCATCATCGCCATCGTCAGTGGCGTGCAGGCATGGAACTCCATCAGTCAGTTACGTCAGGAGACCACCAAATCCATCAACAGTGAAATGGCTAACGTCAGCCTGGCCACCAGCCGCTATATCAGCGACTGGTTGTCGATTCGCAGTGACATGATGCTGGCCAACGAATCCCGCATCGCCAGCGGTGAAAACACCGACCGTGAGCTGCTGGTGACCAAACACGCCGGTCAGTTTCTCTCGGTGTACGCTGGTTTCAGCGATGGCGCGATTGCCTACGGCGATAAAAGTGAAGACTGGCCCGCCGATTACGACCCTCGCACTCGCCCTTGGTATCAAGATGCGATGGCCAATTCCGGCTTAGTATTGACTGAACCTTATCAGGATTTCGATGGCAGTATCGTGGTCAGTTTTGCCAAAGCATTTCGCGGCAGTCGTCAGGGCGTGTTGGCCGCTGACCTGACCGTCACCAACCTGATCAAGCAAGTGTTGAGTATCAAGCTCGACAACAACGGCTTTGCATTTTTAGTCGACGGTAACAATAAAATCGTCGCCTATCAGGATGAAAAACTGAGCCAGAAACCGCTGACCGAACTCAACCCTCAACTGTCCGCACAGACTATGCAACAACTGGCGGCGGCAGATCACGCCAGTCAGATACAGTGGCCGAGCCGCGATGATCAGTTGATCTACGTGAGCAAAATTGCGGGCACCAACTGGCTGCTGGGTATCGTGGTGGATCACGGCATGGCTTACGCGTCGGTCAGCGACCAGATTACTTTTACTTCAATCGCTACGCTGATTCTGTACGTGCTCATTGCCCTGGTCAGCACCTGGGTGGTCAATCGCCTGCTGCAACCGCTGCAAGTACTGTCCGGCGCCCTGCAAGAGCTGTCACGTGGTGAAGGTGATCTGACCCAGCGTGTCAACATTGAACGCAAAGATGAAATTGGTGAACTGGCGGAGAAGGTCAATCAGTTCATCAGCCAGATGCAAACCATGCTCAAAGACATTGTGGAGCACAGCCATAGCCTGTCGTCTCAGGCGCAACACGCCAAGTCTCTCTCGATTCAGTCCACTGATCGCGTTAAACGCCAGCAGGATGACGTCAACCAAATCGCCACCGCGATTCATGAGATGTCAGCGACGGCGGCTGAAGTCGCCAGCCATGCAGAGCTGACCGCGAATGCTTCGCAAGCCTCGGCGTCGGCTTGTGAAGAAGGTCAATCCGTGATTGGTAAAAACCGTCAGGCGATCACCGATCTGGCCAATCAGGTCACCAATGCGGCGAGCGTGATCCGCGAACTGGAAAGCAACGCACAGAGTATCAACCAGATCCTGTCGACCATTCAGGGCATTGCCGAGCAAACAAACCTACTTGCTCTCAACGCAGCGATTGAAGCGGCGCGAGCGGGCGATCAGGGCCGCGGTTTTGCTGTGGTGGCCGATGAAGTGCGCGTGCTGAGCCAACGTACCCACGGCTCGACAGAAGAGATTCGCACCATGATTGAAACCCTGCAGCGCAACACGCAGCAGGCGGTCGAAAGCATGGAAAGCAGTACCTCACTGGCCGACAGCAGTGTCTCCTATGCCCAGCAGGCTCAAGACAGCCTCGCGAGCATCACTCAAGCCATCACGGAAATCAACGACATGGCATTGCAAATCGCCAGCGCGGCCGAAGAACAACGTGCGGTGAGCGAAGACATCAGCCGCAATACACAAGGCATCAAAGATGCCTCAGACGATCTGGCGTATCAGGCACAACAGAGCAGTGAAAGTGCAAGCGAGATGCACAGCGCTGCCGATGCGATGCGTCATGAGATCAGTCGATTTAAAGTCTGATTTCATTGGCCCTCATGCCCTGTAAATACAGGGCATGATCGACCGTGAATTTGCTTTGTTTTACCTATCCTTAATGGCATATTGAGAGCCTATTTCTCCCGCGCACTGTCAAGGACGATTCTATGGGATTCGAGTGGCTGGCTCTCGCCGCTGCCTTTCTGTGGGCCATTGCTGGCCTGATGTCTGTTACCCCTGCCCGCCATCTGGGCACCTTTGCCTATAGTCGCTGGCGCATGGGATGTACTTCTGTGATCCTTGGCACCATTGCGCTGCTCAGCGGAGGCTGGTCGAGTGTCGATACCAGCGCCGTCACTCCGATGATGCTCTCGGGCTTGATCGGTATTTTCATTGGTGACACCGCACTCTTTGCCTGTTTAAACCGCATGGGACCGCGTCAGGCTGGCCTGCTGTTCTCTTGTCATGCTGTTTTTTCTGCCATTCTCGGCTACTTCCTGTTCAGTGAAAGCATGACACCGGGGGAATTACTGGGTTCTGCACTGGTCTTTTCCGGCGTATTGACTGCAATCTTTTTTGGTCGCCGTGGTCAAACCAACAATAGTCTGGAGACGATCAGCGGCAGCGTTTGGGTCGGCGTCGGCCTCGGCCTGACGGCAGCGATGTGCCAGGCGCTGGGTGGCATTATTGCGAAACCGGTTATGCAAACAGCGATCGACCCGGTGGCGGCTTCTGCGATTCGCATGATGACCGCGTTTGCAGCTCACTCACTGCTGCGCGCCAGCGGCGCGCGGATTGCCCGCCCAACTCAGCCGATGAATGGCAAAATATTTGCTATCACCGCCGTGAACGGTTTTCTGGCCATGGCGGTGGGCATGACTCTGATTTTGTATGCACTGCGTGAAGGCAATGTCGGGATGGTGGCGCTACTTTCCTCCACCACACCTATCATGCTTTTGCCTATACTTTGGGTCTATACCAAGCAAAGGCCGAACCGATTCGCCTGGCTTGGCGCACTGGTGGCCGTGATGGGTACCGGAATATTGGTGTACTAAGACCGAGCCTGTCCTGACAGACGGTCAATTTTGATCAATAGGCAACGTTTTATTGCATTGATAGGGAGAATCATTGATCTTAACCTACTGCAAGCACACCAAAGTGTAGTAAAATTACGCTAATTTCGATTTCTAGTTACTTTGAATTTGACGAGGTCATAACTATGTCAGCTAAGAAGCCTATGGCTCTGGTGATCCTGGATGGATGGGGTTACCGTGAAGACAACTCAAGCAACGCGATCAACAACGCAAATACTCCGGTTCTTGATGGTCTGATGGCGAATAACCCACACACTCTTATCTCGGCTTCAGGTATGGACGTAGGTCTGCCTGACGGTCAAATGGGTAACTCTGAAGTGGGCCACACTAACATCGGTGCCGGTCGCATCGTGTATCAAGATCTGACTCGCATCACTAAAGCGATCTCAGACGGCGAATTCCAACAAAACCCAGTACTGGTTACCGCTATCGACCAAGCAGTCGCAGCGGGCAAAGCCGTACACCTGATGGGTCTGATGTCTCCGGGTGGCGTTCACTCTCACGAAGATCACATCTACGCAGCCGTTGAAATGGCAGCAGCACGTGGCGCTGAGAAAATTTATCTGCACTGCTTCCTGGATGGCCGTGATACTCCGCCTCGCAGCGCAGAAGCATCACTGAAACGTTTTGACGAACTGTTCGCAAAACTGGGTAAAGGCCGCATCGCCTCTGTGGTTGGTCGTTACTACGCGATGGACCGTGACAACAACTGGGAACGCGTTGAAAAAGCTTACGATGTACTGACTGCGGCGCAAGGTGAATTCACTTACGGCTCTGCGGTAGAAGCACTGCAAGCGGCTTACGCTCGCGACGAAAACGATGAGTTCGTAAAAGCCACTGAAATCCGTGCTGAAGGTCAAGAGTCTGCAGCAATGCAAGACGGCGACGCGGTACTGTTCATGAACTACCGTGCTGACCGTGCACGTCAAATCACTCGCACTTTCGTGACGGATTTCGCGGGCTTTGAGCGCAAAGTCTTCCCAGCCCTGAACTTTGTTATGCTGACTCAATACGCAGCAGACATTCCACTACCCGCTGCTTTCCCACCAGCATCACTAGAAAACACTTATGGTGAATGGTTGTCTAAAGCAGGTAAAACTCAGCTGCGTATCTCTGAAACTGAGAAATACGCGCACGTGACGTTCTTCTTCAACGGCGGTGTTGAAAACGAATTTGACGGTGAAGAGCGTCAACTGGTGGCATCTCCAAAAGTTGCGACCTACGATCTTCAGCCTGAAATGAGCTCTAAAGAGCTGACTGACAAGCTGGTTGCCGCGATCAAATCAGGTAAATACGATGCGATCATCTGTAACTACCCGAACGGCGACATGGTAGGCCACACTGGCGTTTACGAAGCTGCGGTTAAAGCGTGTGAAGCGGTTGACGAATGCATCGGTCGTGTTGTGGAAGCCATCAAAGAAGTGGATGGTCAACTGCTGATCACTGCAGACCACGGTAACGCGGAAATGATGGTGAACCCAGAGACTGGCGGTGTGCACACTGCGCACACCAACCTGCCAGTACCGCTGATCTACGTGGGTAGCAAAGACATTGCTCTGAAAGAGGGCGGTAAACTGTCTGACCTTGCCCCAACCATGCTGGCACTGACGGATCAAGAGATCCCGGCTGAAATGTCTGGTCAGGTTCTGTTCGCGTAATTCACGCGCACGAACGATTGCACAAGCCCCGATATCATCGGGGCTTTTTTTATCTTTTTTACCGTTCACATCGGAACAATTGCAAACTTTTTACCTGCCACACTCGCCTCATGCGTCACATTGGGTATACTGAGTGCTCAGTGATTCCAATCGTGATTATCGTAAAAACATGACGTTATCAACTTTCCAGCCCTCTTCGCGTCTCTGCCGAAGCCTGTTATTGGTGTGTCTCAGCGCCGGATTACTGCCGTCCAGCGTCTTGGCTGCCTCACAACAGGAGCTGAAAGGCGTTAAAAGCGAAATCTCGCGCCAGCAACAGTCGTTATCACAACAACAGAAAACACTGGATCAACTGCAACAGGCCCTCAAACAACAGGAAGTGGGTATTTCCGGTTTGGAAAACCAGATCAAGCAGACCAAAAACCAACTGGCTGAAGCCAACGCCAACATTGGCCGCTTGAAACAAAAAATTGCCGCACTGGAAAGCCAACGTAAACAGCAGGCGGATAAACTCGCTGAGCTGCTGCAGACTTACTACATTACTCAGCGTGCCAAAGCGAGCGGCGATTTACTCAACAACGGTGTTGAAGAAGACCGTATCAGCCAGTATTACCAACATTTGGCCAAAGCCCGAACCGATACCATTGCCGAATTAGAGGCCACGCGTCAGGCTCTGAACGACAATGAACGCCAACTGCAACTCGAGCGCGATCAGATCACCTCACTGCTGGAAGAACAGACGCGCAAGCGCGATCAATTAGCCAAGACGCAATCTGACCGCCGTCAGACTCTGGGCAAAATTCAGAAAAGCATTTCTGGTGACAAAGTGTATCTGGCAGAACTGCAACGCAACGAAACCCGCCTCAAAGCGGAAATTGCCAAAGCAGCCAAACGCAACGCCGTGCCGATGGACGGAATCAGTCAGCAGCGCGGTAAACTGCCGTGGCCACTCAAAGGTCAGGTGCTGCATCAGTTTGGTGAGCGACAAACCGGTCAGATCGATTGGAAAGGTTTAGTGATTGATGCCAATTACGGCCAGCCTGTTAAAGCCGTCTATTCCGGCACTGTGGTGTTTGCCGAATATCTGCGCGGTTATGGCTTAGTCGTCTTGCTTGATCACGGTAAAGGCGATATGACGCTGTACGGCTTCAACCAAACGCTGATGAAAAAAGAAGGCGATAAAGTCACTGCTGGTGAAACACTGGCACTGGCAGGCGATACCGGCGGTCAGTCCCGCCCGGCACTCTACTTTGAAATCCGCCGCAACAGTAAAGCGGAAAACCCACGTAACTGGCTGACCCGCTAAGCTAACCTATGTTTTTAAACAAGGCCGCTCTGTGAGCGGCCTTGTTACTTCTAGGCGTAATACGCTTCAACGCTGGCGATCAAGCACGCTAAATCTTGCTTTGGCAGCCGATTGATCCCCGCTGCCGCTTCCCGCCCCCCCCCCGTAGCGAACTGACTGCACAGCGTGCCCGCGCCGCGCTTTTTGTTCAAAGGGGCACGCAGCGAGACCGTATAGCTCTCATCGTCTGCCACCGTCAACACCACATGCGCTTGATCCGGCTTTTGATTCGCCAGCAAATTACCATATACCCCACTCACCCGGTGTGATGCCGCTTCATCGGCAAGTGCAAATACGCGCAGTGTTTGGCTCTCATACACAGCTGGTTTGGCCAGCGCCTGAGCAATATCCTGTTCGTACGCCTGTTTGAGTACAGCATAAGGCGATGTCGGGTCAGCAATCACCTCAAACGGCGATGAGTAGCCTAGTAGTGCACGGAACAACTCTGCGGGATGGTAATGTAGGTCACTGACGGATTGACCATAGCCGTTATAGTTGATCAGGGTGCCCAACTCTTTTAACTGCTCGGCTTGTTCAGGACGTAAACCCGCCTTGGCTGCCAGAGCATCGGCAACTCTGAGCAAGTTATCTCCGTAAGCTGCGGTGATGGCCCAATGGTGAAACTGGCCTTCGAGCAGCGTATCCACAATCAATGCGGTACACACATTGGCATCCAGATTGATGTGAGCATCTAACAGCTCATGCTGAGGAATGTCACCAGCCTGATGGTGGTCGGCATAGAATACCTGAGCGCCGCTGGCCAACACAGTTAACAGTGCATCCCGGTTTTTTGCCATAGAGATATCCAGTACCGTCAACGAATCGCCGCGCTGGGCGGTTACATTCGCCAGAAGCTCAATATCGCGTTTGACGCCGGTTATCAACTGACTGTCTCGGGGCTTAGCCAGACGCAGCTGAAGAAGTGCGATGATGCCATCGGCATCACCATTAAATATGTCGTAATGCATAATGAGCGCTACTTTTAATCCCTTGTAATAACATCAGAAATTAGCAGTTTCACGCCCACCAGCACAAGAATGAAAGGTTATATGTCATCCCTTTTAGGCATGCATCGCTCGCACGCCATCTTCCAGCAATTGTAGCTGCTCCAGCCCCTGCTCGGTCGCATTCGGCTTCATCACCGAAATGATTTGCAGCATCCCCTGATGAATCACCTGCTCGGTGATCTTAGTTTTTGGTGACATCGCTGACTGATAAGCCAGCCAGCTGCAGGCGATCAGATGCAAAGTGGTGACCAGTTTTTTCATCTCATCTTCATTGAGCGCCAGCAACTGCATCTCGACAAAAGCACGCATAATGTTGACTAAGTTGGTTTGCAGCTTTTCCTGCACGCGAATGTAATCGTCGTGCAACTCTTCATCCCGCTGCAGAATTTCGGGCAAATTGGCGTAGAAAAAACGGTATTTCCACATCAGGGTGAAGATAGAGTCGAGGTAGTGTTTGAGCAGAGTCAGGCTTTCATACTGACCTTGCAGCGGCGTAAAGCGCTCAATCAGTTCTGCTGAGTAGAGTGCAAATATCTCACGCACAATCTCCTGCTTATTGCGGAAATGATAATAGAGATTACCGGGGCTGATCTCTATGTGCGCAGCAATATGGTTAGTGGTCATCGGGCGTTCACCATGCTCGTTAAACAGCTCTAACGCCGCATGGACAATTCTGTCTCTTGTTTTCATTAATGGTTCACATTCCTTCCTGATTACCTGCAGTATAAAACAGCTCCATTGAATGGTAAAAAAAAGCGCCCGTTTCCGGACGCTGATGTCATTGGTTTATTTATGATATGGCTTAGATAGCTCATGGACCGCGTTGACAAACACGCCTGCGTTTTCTGGCGGTACATCCAGATGGATACCATGGCCAAGGTTGAAGACGTGACCAGTACCACCGTGACCAAAACCGTCCAGAATGGAAGCCACTTCTTCACGAATACGCTCGTGCGGGGCATACAGCATAGAAGGATCCATGTTGCCTTGCAGCGCCACTTTGTCACCCACGCGCGCTTTGGCATCGGCGATATTGATGGTCCAGTCCAGGCCTACTGCATCACACCCGGTTGCCGCAATCTGCTCCAGCCACATCCCGCCGTTTTTAGTAAACAGTGTCACTGGCACTCGGCGGCCTTCGTTTTCACGGATCAGGCCATCAACAATCTTGTGCATGTATTGCAGTGAGAACAGATTGTAGTCACGCGGAGTCAGTACGCCGCCCCAGGTATCAAATACCATTACAGACTGCGCGCCAGCTTTGATTTGCGCGTTAAGGTATTCAATCACGCTGTCCGCCAGCTTATCCAATAGCAGATGCAGAGTCGCAGGCTCAGCGTACATCATCTTTTTAATCTTGGTGAATGCCTTAGAGCTGCCACCTTCAACCATATAGGTTGCCAGTGTCCAAGGGCTGCCAGAGAAACCAATCAGCGGCACTTCGCCTTGCAGATCTTTGCGAATCTGACGCACAGCATTCATAACGTACTGCAGTTCACCTTCCGGATCCGGCAGGCCAATCTTGTCGACGTCTGCCTTGCACGTGATTGGGCGGTCAAACACCGGGCCTTCACCAGCAGCAAAGCGCAGCCCGAGTCCCATCGCATCAGGAATAGTCAGGATGTCAGAGAACAGAATCGCGGCATCGAGTGGAAAACGGCGCAGTGGCTGTAAAGTCACTTCAGAGGCCAACTCAGCGTTTTTACACAGAGACATAAAGTCGCCCGCCTGAGCGCGCGTGGCACGGTATTCTGGCAGATAACGTCCAGCCTGACGCATCATCCATACTGGCGTGCAATCAACAGGCTGCTTGAGCAGAGCGCGTAGATAGCGGTCGTTTTTTAATTCAGTCATTCCGTATTCCACTTCTTTTCTAGGCTTATTAGTTTGGGGCGTATTCTAGCACTGATTTGCCCTCAGGAGCGGAGAGCTTTGCAACCCAGATCAAGTTATTAACTTTTAAATCAATGCTTAATTTGCGTACAATCTTTTTCGATGTTACAAATTTGTTCGCTAGCGAAAACTACAATTATAAACTGAGTATTCAGTACTCAGCATCTCATAACGACATCTTACTTACCCCCTCCCTAATCGGAGGGTTTTTTTTATCCCTTGGACGACGTGAGACGAATATCTTCCAGAGTTCGTTCGATCAATGCCCGGGCGATGGTGCCTTCTGGCGCAACAGGTGGCATGGTTTCGGGAGTAAACCACTGTGCATCGCTCAATTCAGAGTAATCCGGTTTAATATCACCGCCTGCGTAATCCGCCAGAAACCCCATCATCATGCTCGATGGAAAAGCCCAGGGCTGACTGCCGAAGTAACGAATATCGGTCACATCAATGCCCGTTTCTTCTTTGATTTCGCGTGCCACGCATTGCTCGAGCGTCTCTCCGACTTCCAGAAAGCCAGCAATCACAGTATACATGCCACCACGATGGCGCGGATGCTGAGCCAGCAAAATCTCGTTGCCCTTACGCACCGCGACAATAATGCACGGGAAAATACGCGGATAATGCAAAGTACGACAGTCATGGCACTGCATCGCTAAATCGCGATGGTTGAGATAATTTCGTCCCCCACACTGTGGGCAAAAACGCAAGCTTTGGCTCATATGGCCATACTGAATAGCCTTGCTCGCCATCAAAAACAGGGGTTCCGGCAGATGCAGCAAATCACGCAGTGACGTCAGTTCAAGATCGCGATCCAGATCCGAGACATTGACCCAATAGACTGGCGCGCCCTGATGATGATCGATTTTGATCGCGGCATCTACGGGCAGATCCCACTGCTCACCCCGGCCAAAAGGGAGTGCTCCGTCAACGGTCCAGATCTCACTGCCTGAAACGACGCACCAATAAGCGGATTTTGTGTCACTGTTTTTTAACATGCCAACTCCTGTTTGCTTGCAGTTCGTTCATTTTACTGGCAATCTAAATTCATACCAGAGTTTGTACAGATTTGATTTTAAATCTATAAATTCTAGTAAGGACAATGAGTTGTGCTGTACCACTACAACAGACGTGCAAAGGAAAGATCATCGTTGAATGATCGGATCATGAGGGCATGGTCATGCTAAAAAAATTCAAAAGAACGCAAGAACAATGGGGTGGCTCGAGTGATGTTATTGATCATTGGCTGGATAAGCGCCAGCATCTGATCGTTGAATACTGTAAACTCGCTGCGCTGCAACCCTGCGCAACCAAAGCCGCTGTCACCGAACTCCCTTCCCCGAAAGAGCTGCAGTATTTCTGTCAGGAGCTCGTCGATTACATCTCTGAAGGTCATTTTAAAATCTATGACATGGTCATGAACAAATGGCATGCCACTGGCTTTCAGGCAACGGATGAAATTAACCGGGCATACGCACAGATCATCGAAACGACCGATCCGCTACTGAACTTCACTGATCAGTATGCTGCGATTCACGAAGAGGATGATCTGGAGACACTGGATGACGATTTGTCGCAAGTCGGCGAGCTGCTGGAATCACGCTTTGAAACCGAAGATGGTCTGATTCAACTGATCGCAGACAGCCTCGCGATTCCACCGGGCGCTTAACGTAGTAGACTTAGTCGCCGTCAACGAAAACCACCAGCGCAAATAGCAGGCAATAAAAAAGGCACCCTAAGGTGCCTTTTTGCTATCAGAACGATTACTCGTCAGCTGAGAAGCCTGCGTTTAGCAGAGCTGCCAGGTTGTCAGTAGCCTGTTCCGCAGAAGGACCATCTTTCTGAGCTTCACGCTTAGATTGACGATCTTGGTGGTACGCAAAACCGGTACCAGCCGGGATCAGACGACCCACGATAACGTTCTCTTTCAGACCACGTAGGTCATCACGCTTACCAGAAACCGCTGCTTCAGTCAGTACGCGAGTCGTTTCTTGGAACGATGCGGCTGAGATGAACGATTCTGTTGCAAGAGACGCTTTCGTAATACCCAGTAGTTCACGCTCAAAACGTGCTGGTTCTTTACCTTCTGCTTCCAGATTACGGTTCGCAATCTTCACTTGTGAGTATTCTACTTGCTCACCTGGCAGGAACTCAGAGTCACCTGCGTGAGTAATAGTACACTTACGTAGCATCTGACGAACGATAGTCTCAATGTGCTTATCGTTAATCTTAACGCCTTGCAGACGGTAAACTTCCTGAACTTCGTTCGCGATGTAAGTCGTTACCGCGTGGATACCACGTAGGCGCAGAATGTCATGTGGAGATTCTGGACCATCTGCGATTACATCACCACGTTCGATGCGCTCACCTTCAAACACGTTCAACTGACGGTGCTTAGGAATCATCTCTTCGTAAGTTTCACCGCTGTCGCGAGTGATGATCAGACGACGCTTACCTTTGGTCTCTTTACCGAAGCTTACAGTACCTGTGTACTCAGCAAGAATCGCAGGCTCTTTAGGCTTACGTGCTTCGAACAGGTCTGCTACGCGTGGTAGACCACCGGTGATGTCCTTGTTACCGCCAGATTTCTGAGGAATACGAGCCAGTGTGTCACCCACATTCACTTCAGCGCCATCGTCGATGTTCACGATCGCTTTACCAGGCAGGAAGTACTGTGCTGGCATATCAGTACCAGGGATCAGTACATCATTACCTTTCTCATCCACAAGTTTGATAGCTGGACGCATATCTTTACCTGCTGCTGGACGAGCCGCGGCATCTGTTACTTCACTTGAAGACAGACCAGTCAGGTCATCAGTCTGGCGAGAAACGGTAACGCCATCGATCATGTCAACGAACTGGATGCGACCTGCCACTTCAGTGATGATTGGCATGGTGTGCGCTTCCCAGTTAGCTACGGTTTCGCCCGCATCTACTGCATCGTTGTCTGCTTTGCTCAGCAAAGAGCCGTATGGCAGTTTGTGTTTCTCTTTGGTACGGCCAAATTCGTCAATGATGGTTAGTTCAGAAGCACGAGAAGTGATTACCAGTTTGCCATCTTTGTTGATTACGAATTTCGCGTTGTGCAGTTTAACAGAACCCTTGTTCTTCGCTTGGATGCTGTTTTCTGCTGCTGCTGTTGATGCCGCACCACCGATGTGGAACGTACGCATCGTCAGCTGTGTACCAGGTTCACCGATTGACTGAGCCGCGATAACACCCACAGCTTCACCTTGGTTAACCAGATGACCACGAGCCAGGTCACGACCGTAACACAGTGCACAACAACCGAAGTCTGCGTCACAGGTTACCACTGAACGTACTTTAATACGGTCAACAGAGTTGTCGTTTAGAATCTGACACCATTTCTCATCCAGAAGCGTGTTACGAGGAACAAGCACCTCTTCTGTACCTGGTTTCAGAATGTCTTCAGCAACCACACGACCCAGAGCAAGCTCAGTCAGTGGAACTTTAACGTCACCACCCTCGATGTGAGGCATCATGTCTACACCCTCTTGGGTGCCACAGTCGTGCTCATAAACGACAACGTCTTGAGCAACGTCTACTAGACGACGTGTTAGGTAACCTGAGTTCGCTGTCTTCAGTGCTGTATCCGCCAGACCCTTACGAGCACCGTGCGTTGAGATAAAGTACTGTAGTACGTTCAGACCTTCTTTAAAGTTCGCAGTGATTGGCGTCTCGATGATCGAACCATCTGGACGAGCCATCAGACCACGCATACCAGCAAGCTGACGAATCTGAGCTGCAGAACCACGAGCACCTGAGTCAGCCATCATGTAGATGCTGTTGAACGACTCTTGTTTCTCTTCTTCGCCGTCACGGTTAATCACCATTTCAGACGACAGGTTCTCCATCATCGCTTTCGCTACGCGATCGTTGGTTGATGCCCAAATATCGATCACTTTGTTATAGCGTTCACCGGCAGTTACCAGACCAGACTGGAACTGTTCCTGGATTTCACGTACTTCTTCTTCCGCTTCGGAGATTTCAGTGTATTTCGCAGGTGGTACAACCATATCATCGATACCAACAGAAACACCTGACAGTGCCGCGTAAGCGAAACCGGTGTACATGATTTGGTCAGCGAAGATAACGGTGTCTTTCAGACCCAGTTTGCGGTACGCCTCGTTCAGCAGGTTAGAAATCTGTTTCTTACCTAGCTTCTGGTTCACGATGCTGAATGGCAGACCTTTCGGTACGATTTGCCACAGCATTGCACGACCAACAGTGGTATCCACCATCTTGGTCTCAGTTGTGCGATTACCGTCTTCATCAACCACAGTTTCAGTGATACGAACTTTAACGCGTGCGTGCAGTGCCGCTGTCTTAGTGCGGTAAGCCTTCTCAGCCTCAGCTGGGCCGGCCAGGTACATACCTTCACCTTTCGCGTTGATCTTCTCACGAGTCATGTAGTACAGACCCAATACAACGTCCTGAGAAGGTACGATGATCGGATCACCTGACGCTGGCGACAGAATGTTGTTTGTCGACATCATCAGAGTACGAGCTTCTAGCTGTGCTTCCAGAGTCAGAGGCACGTGTACCGCCATTTGGTCACCATCGAAGTCCGCGTTGTACGCCGCACACACAAGTGGGTGTAGCTGAATCGCTTTACCTTCGATCAGTACAGGTTCAAACGCCTGAATACCTAGACGGTGAAGAGTTGGTGCACGGTTAAGTAGCACTGGGTGTTCACGGATAACTTCATCCAGGATATCCCATACAACTGCTTCTTCACGCTCTACCATTTTCTTAGCCGCTTTGATCGTCGTCGCCAGGCCACGAGTTTCCAGCTTGCTGTAGATGAATGGTTTGAACAGCTCAAGTGCCATCTTCTTAGGAAGACCACACTGGTGCAGACGCAGGTAAGGACCAACTGTGATTACAGAACGGCCTGAGTAGTCTACACGTTTACCTAGCAGGTTCTGACGGAAACGACCTTGTTTACCCTTGATCATATCAGCAAGAGATTTCAGAGGACGCTTGTTCGAACCTGTGATCGCACGACCGCGACGACCGTTATCCAGAAGCGCATCAACAGACTCTTGTAGCATACGTTTTTCGTTGCGTACGATGATGTCCGGAGCAGCAAGCTCTAGAAGGCGTTTCAGACGGTTGTTACGGTTAATCACACGACGGTATAGATCGTTCAGATCTGAAGTCGCAAAGCGACCGCCATCTAGTGGTACCAGAGGACGTAGATCTGGCGGAAGTACCGGAAGCACAGTCAGAATCATCCACTCAGGTTTGTTACCTGATGCAACGAATGCTTCAACCAGTTTCAGGCGCTTCGTAACTTTCTTACGCTTAGTTTCTGAGTTAGTCGTATCCAGCTCTTCGCGCATCTGCTCAGCTTCAGCCAGCAGATCCATAGATGACAGCAGATCTTTGATCGCTTCTGCACCCATTTTCGCAGTGAACTCGTCGCCCCACTCTTCCAGGCGATCCAGATACTCTTCTTCAGTCAGCATCTGACCACGTTCCAGGTCAGTCATGCCTGGTTCAGTCACCACGTACATTTCGAAGTAAAGAACACGTTCGATGTCGCGCAGTGGCATATCCATCAACAGACCGATACGAGACGGCAGTGATTTTAGGAACCAGATGTGAGCAACTGGAGAAGCCAGCTCGATGTGGCCCATACGGTCACGACGAACTTTAGTTTGCGTTACTTCAACGCCACACTTCTCACAGATAACACCACGGTGTTTCAGACGCTTATATTTGCCACAAAGACATTCGTAGTCTTTTACCGGGCCAAAAATACGCGCACAGAAAAGACCATCGCGTTCAGGTTTGAACGTACGATAGTTGATGGTCTCAGGTTTTTTCACTTCACCAAATGACCATGAACGAATCATGTCAGGTGAAGACAGACCGATTTTGATTGCATCAAATTCTTCGGTCTTATGCTGTGCTTTTAGAAAGTTTAATAAGTCTTTCACAATCAGCTCCTGTAAGGAGTTAAAAGGAACTCGCCGCGTGAACTAGCGAGCTCCTTCCTACCAGAAAACCGGTTAGGCTCCCCGAATGGGGAACCTTAAGGTTTACTCTTCGTCTTCTAGCTCGATGTTGATACCCAGCGAGCGAATCTCTTTCAACAGTACGTTGAACGATTCTGGCATACCAGGTTCCATCGCGTGGTTTCCGTCAACGATGTTCTTATACATCTTCGTACGGCCGTTAACGTCATCCGACTTAACGGTTAGCATTTCTTGTAGGGTGTAAGCTGCACCGTATGCTTCCAGTGCCCATACTTCCATCTCACCGAAACGCTGACCACCGAACTGAGCTTTACCACCAAGTGGTTGCTGAGTTACTAGGCTGTAAGAACCTGTTGAACGAGCGTGCATCTTGTCGTCAACCAAGTGGTTCAGTTTCAGCATGTACATGTAACCTACAGTTACCGGACGCTCAAACGCATCACCAGTACGGCCATCAAACAGAGTCAGCTGGCCAGATTCTGGCAGATCACCCAGTTTCAGTAGCTCTTTGATTGACGCTTCGTTCGCACCATCAAAGACTGGAGTCGCGATTGGCAGACCTGCGCGCAGGTTATTTGCCAGTGTACGTACTTCCTCATCAGACAGAGCCGCAATGTCGACTTGTTGACGAGTTTCGCCCAGATCGTAAACCTTCTGCAGGAACTCACGCAGCTTAGCCAGCTCTTGTTGTTCCTTGATCATCTGGTTGATCTTGTCGCCGATACCTTTCGCAGCCAGACCTAAGTGAACTTCTAGGATCTGACCGATGTTCATACGTGAAGGTACACCCAGTGGGTTCAGTACGATGTCGACCGGTTGGCCTTTCTCATCGTATGGCATGTCTTCAACAGGGTTGATCTTAGAGATTACACCCTTGTTACCGTGACGACCCGCCATCTTATCACCCGGTTGGATGCGACGTTTCACTGCCAGGTACACTTTAACGATCTTCAGAACGCCAGGTGCAAGGTCATCACCTTGGGTGATCTTGCGACGCTTGGTTTCGAATTTCTTATCGAATTCCGCTTTCAGCTCGTCGTACTGCTCAGCCATTTGCTCTAGCTGAGTTTGCAGTTCGTCGTTTTCTAGCGTCTGTTCTAGCCATTTCTTACGATCGATAGAGTCCAGCTTCGCTTCGCTATAACCGCCAGTGATCAGCAGAGAACGAACACGAGCAAGCAGACCGCCTTCCAGAATCTGGAATTCTTCAGTCAGGTCTTTCTTCGCTTCTTTCAGCTGCATCTGTTCGATTTCAAGCGCACGTTTGTCTTTCTCTACGCCATCGCGAGTGAAGACTTGAACGTCGATAACCGTACCCGCAACAGAGTTAGGTACACGCAGAGAAGTATCTTTAACGTCCGATGCTTTCTCACCGAAGATAGCGCGTAGCAGCTTCTCTTCAGGTGTCAGTTGGGTTTCGCCTTTCGGCGTTACTTTACCAACCAGGATGTCGCCACCCTTCACTTCAGCACCGATGTAAACGATACCTGACTCATCCAGCTTAGACAGCGCAGCTTCACCTACGTTTGGAATATCCGCAGTGATCTCTTCTGCACCCAGCTTAGTATCACGAGCCACACAAGACAGTTCTTGAATGTGGATAGTCGTGAAACGGTCATCTTGAACAACACGTTCAGAAACCAGGATCGAGTCTTCGAAGTTGTAACCGTTCCAAGGCATGAACGCGATACGCATGTTTTGGCCAAGCGCCAGTTCACCAAGGTCAGTTGATGGACCGTCAGCCAGTACGTCACCGCGAGCCACAGGTTCACCCGGCATCACACATGGACGCTGGTTGATACAAGTGTTCTGGTTAGAACGGGTGTATTTAGTCAGGTTGTAGATATCGATACCCGCTTCGCCAGGAATCAACTCTTCTTCATTAACCTTAACTACGATACGTGATGCGTCTACAGACTGAATCATACCGCCGCGTTTCGCGACTGCAGTTACGCCTGAGTCTACCGCTACGTTACGTTCAATACCGGTACCAACGAAAGGCTTCTCAGCTTTCAGCGTTGGTACTGCTTGACGTTGCATGTTCGCACCCATCAATGCACGGTTCGCGTCATCGTGTTCCAGGAATGGAATCAGCGATGCTGCGATCGATACAACCTGGTTCGTTGCAACGTCCATGTAGTTAACGTGTTCACGTGGGTGAAGACCAGATTCACCTTTTTGACGTGCTGTAACCAGCTCATCAGCAAAGCCACCTTCTTCAGTCAGTTTCGCGTTCGCCTGTGCGATAACGAATTGACCTTCTTCGATAGCTGACAGGTAATCCACTTCATCCGTAACAACGCCATCTACAACGCGACGGTATGGGGTTTCTAGGAAACCGTACTCGTTGCAGCGTGCAAACGCAGACAGCGAGTTGATCAGACCGATGTTCGGACCTTCAGGCGTTTCGATAGGACATAGACGACCGTAGTGAGTTACGTGTACGTCACGTACTTCGAAGCCAGCACGCTCACGAGTCAGACCGCCAGGACCCAATGCAGAGATACGACGTTTGTGCGTAACTTCTGACAGCGGGTTGTTCTGGTCCATAAACTGAGACAGCTGTGAAGAACCGAAGAATTCTTTAACAGCAGCAGAAATTGGTTTCGCGTTGATCAGATCTTGTGGCATCACGTTGTCCAGATCGCCAAGGCTTAGGCGTTCCTTCACTGCGCGTTCAACACGTACAAGACCAACACGGAATTGGTTCTCTGCCATTTCGCCAACAGAACGGATACGACGGTTGCCAAGGTGGTCGATATCGTCCACTTCGCCTTTACCGTTACGGATCGCGATCAGTTTCTTCATCACTTCGACGATGTCTGTTTCGTCAAGAGTGCCTTGCTCTTCTGCGTCTGCACGCTCGATAGAGCTGTTGAACTTCATACGGCCTACCGTAGACAGGTCGTAGCGTTCTTCAGAGAAGAATAGGCTTTCAAATAGGGCTTCAGCCGCTTCTTTTGTTGGCGGCTCGCCAGGGCGCATCATGCGGTAGATTTCTACCAGCGCTGAAATACGGTCATTCGAGCTGTCGATACGCAGGGTTTCAGACATGAACGGACCGTGGTCTAGATCATTCGTAAACAGAACTTCTAGTTTTTTGTAACCTGCTTGTGACAGGTTCGCCAGCGATTCAAGGCTAATTTCCTGGTTCGCTGCAACGATGATCTCGCCAGTTGCTTCGTTGATGTAATCTTTAGAAGAAACTTTGCCTACGATGTACTCAACCGGTACTTCGATAAAGCTCACGTCATCTTTTTCAAGTTGACGGATATGACGAGCCGTTACGCGACGACCTTTCTCAACATAAACCTTACCGTCTGCTTCGATATCGAAAGACGCAGTTTCACCGCGTAGACGCTCAGGGACCAACTCCATCATCAGAGTCTGGTCTTTGACTTCGAAATTAATTTTCTCGAAGAAGATGTCGAGGATTTCTTCAGTCGTCTTACCCAGCGCACGCAGGATAATAGATGCAGGTAGCTTACGACGACGGTCAATACGTACGTACAGGTTATCTTTAGGGTCGAATTCGAAATCCAACCAAGAACCGCGGTACGGGATGATACGTGCGTTGTAAAGCACTTTACCTGAAGAATGGGTCTTACCCTTATCGCTGTCGAAGAACACGCCTGGGCTTCGGTGCAGCTGGGATACGATAACCCTCTCGGTACCATTGATTACAAAGGTACCATTATCTGTCATGAGTGGAATTTCACCCATGTAGACTTCTTGTTCTTTAATATCTTTGACAGTACCTGCTGGCGCGTCTTTATCAAAGATCACTAGGCGTAGTTTCACGCGTAGCGGTTTTGAATAAGTTACACCACGGATTTGACATTCTTTAACGTCAAAAACTGGCTCACCAAGACGGTAGCTAACGTATTGCAGCTCTGAATTGCCGTTGTAGCTCTGGATTGGAAACACAGAACGAAAAGCGGCTTCAAGACCGTATTGTCCTTCAGGATCCTGTTCGATGAATTTTTCGAACGAATCGAGCTGGATCGATAGCAGGTATGGAATGTCCAACACTTGTGGACGAGTACCAAAGTCCTTACGGATGCGCTTTTTCTCGGTATAAGAGTAAACCATGGGGTTCCTCAGCTCGCTGATAAGTGACCCAAACTGTCCGCTGAAAAGGGGACAGTGACTAAATCGCTGTTTACTGTAGTGACGGCTCATTACGTTAGAATGAGACGTTTTTTGCAAGGATATGAGACGCTTAAACAGCGGGAAAATTCGCTCATACCCTACAGCGCAAAAAGGCCGGTGGTCAATAAACCACCAGCCATTAGCCTTACGGCTAAGAAATTAAGTAATTATTACTTAACTTCAACAGTTGCACCAGCTTCTTCAAGCTCTTTCTTCAGTGCTTCAGCTTCTTCTTTAGATACAGCTTCTTTCAGAGCAGCTGGAGCGCCGTCAACTAGAGCTTTAGCTTCTTTCAGACCTAGGCCAGTTGCGCCACGTACTGCTTTGATTACAGAAACTTTGTTCGCGCCAGCAGAAGCTAGGATTACGTCGAATTCAGTTTGCTCTTCAACAGCAGCGCCTGCAGCAGCACCACCAGCTACAACTGCAGCAGCAGCAGTAACACCGAATTTCTCTTCCATTGCAGAGATCAGTTCAACAACTTGCATTACAGTCATTTCTGCAATAGCGTCTAGGATTTGCTCGTTAGTAATAGACATAACAATTCTCTTTTAAGTCAACAATAAGTTTATTTTGCAACCAGTAAAAAGCAAGGCAATTAAGCCGCAGCAGCTTCTTTTTGGTCACGGATAGCAGCGATAGTGCGAGCCAGCTTAGCAGCAGAAGCTTCTTTCATGCACATCATCAGACGTGCGATTGCTTCGTCGTAAGTTGGTAGCGTCGCTAGTACTTCAACGTCAGTCAGTGCGCCTTCATATGCAGCTGCTTTGATCTCAAACGCTTTGTTCTCTTTAGCGAAGTCTTTGAAAAGACGCGCTGCAGCACCTGGGTGCTCGTTAGAGAAGCCGATCAAAGTAGGACCTACGAATACGTCTTGTAGACATTCGTAAGCTGTGCCTTCTACTGCGCGACGTGCTAGTGTGTTACGAACAACACGTAGGTAAACACCCGCTTCGCGAGCTTGTTTACGTAGAGTTGTCATCGCAGCAACTTGTACACCACGAGAGTCAGCTACAACTGCAGAAAGTGCACCACTGGCCGCTTCGTTGACTTCAGCGACAATTGCTTTTTTGTCTTGAAGATTTAAAGCCATCTTGGATTACTCCTGGTTGTCGTTACACCACTCACTATTATCACAACAGTGAGAGATTATTAGGTGCAGTCCCAGAAGAAAGTTAACCCATTCTTTAAAATAAAAAATGAAATCTTTCTGTCAGGTTCGGGCACCATCTACGTAGGTTGCATTAAGTTATCAAGTGATAACGCCTACGGTCTTGGACGGAGACTGAACATTCATTCGAGGAATGAACTATCAGCCCCAACCACAAATATTAGGCGCGAAATTATACACAAATTTCACGCCTAAGCAAATGCATTATACTTGAGCAGTCAGAGTAGCCTGATCAACAGCAACGCCAGCACCCATAGTAGTAGAGATGCTTACTTTCTTCACGAAAGTACCTTTCGCAGAAGAAGGTTTTGCTTTCTTCAGAGCAACTAGCAGAGCTTCTAGGTTCTCTTTAAGTTGTTCAGTTTCGAAAGACACCTTACCAATGGTAGTGTGGATGATGCCGTTCTTGTCGTTACGGTAACGAACCTGACCTGCTTTAGCGTTCTTAACCGCTTCAGCAACGTTAGGAGTTACAGTACCAACTTTAGGGTTTGGCATAAGACCGCGAGGACCTAGGATAGTACCTAGTTGACCTACAACGCGCATTGCATCTGGAGATGCGATAACTACGTCGAAGTTCATTTCGCCTTTCTTAACTTGCTCAGCAAGATCTTCCATACCCACTAGGTCAGCGCCAGCTTCTTTCGCAGCTTCAGCGTTAGCACCTTGAGTGAATACAGCAACGCGGATATCACGACCAGTACCGTGTGGCAGTACAGTTGCACCGCGAACGTTTTGGTCAGATTTACGAGCGTCGATACCTAGGTTAACAGCAACGTCAACAGATTCTACGAATTTTGCAGTTGCAAGTTCTTTCAGAAGAGCAACAGCTTCGTTGATGTCGTACTCTTTAGTTACATCCACTTTTTCGCGGATAGTACGCATGCGCTTAGTTAGTTTTGCCATTGTCTTAACCCTCAACCACTAGGCCCATTGAACGAGCAGTACCTGCGATAGAACGCTTCATTGCTTCGATATCAGCACCAGTCATGTCCGCAGCTTTAGTTTCTGCGATTTCTTGGATTTGAGCGTCAGTGATTGTACCCACTTTATCAGTGTTTGGACGACCTGAACCAGACTTGATACCAGCTGCTTTCTTAAGAAGAACTGCTGCAGGTGGAGTCTTAGTTTCAAAAGTGAAAGAACGGTCGCTGTATACAGTGATAACAACTGGAGTAGGTAGACCTTTCTCCATAGATTCTGTACGTGCGTTGAACGCTTTACAGAATTCCATGATGTTCACACCACGTTGACCTAGAGCAGGACCAACTGGTGGACTTGGGTTAGCCATACCCGCTGCAACTTGCAGCTTGATATAAGCTTCAACTTTCTTAGCCATGATATTTCCTAGATTGTGGGTTCAAACGCTAATCTACTGATCAGCTCCCCGTTAGAGCAAAAAACTTTTCACTTCGACAGAAGTAAAAAGGCGCGAAATTATAGTCAGATTTCGCGCCTTAAACAAGCCTACAAAGCTGTTTTTTTAATCAAGTTTATCCACCTGACCAAATTCAAGCTCAACCGGTGTTGCACGACCAAAGATCGATACAGACACTTTCAGACGGCTCTTCTCATAATCCACTTCTTCAACCGTACCGTTGAAGTCAGCAAACGGACCTTCGTTAACACGTACCACTTCACCCGCTTCGAACATAGTCTTAGGACGTGGAGCTTCGCTCGCTTTCTCAAGACGGTTCAGAATAGCGTCAGCTTCTTTATCTGTGATAGGTGCAGGACGATCAGAGGTACCACCAATGAAGCCCATTACACGAGGAACGCTACGTACTAAGTGCCATGATTCATCATTCATGATCATTTGCACTAACACGTAACCAGGGAAGAATTTACGTTCGCTTTTGCGGCGTTGACCGGCGCGCATTTCTACAACTTCTTCAGTTGGAACCAGAACTTCACCGAACAACTCTTCCATGCCATGCATTTTGATATGTTCACGAAGTGACTGGGCGACACGACCTTCAAATCCCGAGAAGGCTTGAACTACATACCAGCGTTTTTTTGGAGCTTCACTCATGTATTAAACCCTCTATACCCCAGTTGCAAAGGCAACAAGACGAACCATAATGCCGTCAATGCCCCAAAGCACTAGAGCCATTACAATACTTACAGCTAACACGATCAATGTCGTTTGCATTGTTTCCTGACGCGTAGGCCAAACAACTTTGCGAACTTCCATACGAGATTCGCGTGCAAAAATAATCGCGGCTTTACCTTTTGATGTGGTTGCAGCAACGCCAAGCGCGGCAGCAATCAACACAATCACACCTGCAGCGCGAATCACTACAGACAATTCACCATACAGGTAATTACCCACAACAGCGGCAGCTAGCAGTACAAAAGTGACGATCCACTTCAATGTATCCGCTGCACTTGAGCTATCAGGAGTCTCAGCATTGTTTGCTTTCATAAACCAACCTGTCACAAGTCTTACTATAGACGACAACAACCCCGCTGTTGCAGGGCAAATCCATTCCATCAACACTAAAAAGTGTCGATCGATCGTTCAAGACCAAGAGGAACTCTCAGCCCCGGAATTCCTTGCTGAGTGCGATTCGATTAATAAATCAGCACAAAAAACTACAGCGCAGAAAAAGGGCATCAAATGATGCCCTCTTTGCTACTGCGTAGTCAAATCATTCTTCACAGAATCTGTGATTAAGCGATGATCTTAGCAACAACACCAGCACCAACTGTACGGCCACCTTCACGGATCGCGAAGCGTAGACCTTCGTCCATTGCGATTGGAGCGATCAGTTCAACAATCATTTGAATGTTGTCGCCTGGCATTACCATCTCTACGCCTGCTGGCAGTTCGATGTTACCTGTTACGTCAGTTGTACGGAAGTAGAACTGTGGACGGTAACCTTTGAAGAATGGAGTGTGACGACCACCTTCATCTTTAGACAGTACGTATACTTCTGATTCGAACTTAGTGTGTGGAGTGATTGAACCTGGTTTAGCCAGTACTTGACCACGTTCTACTTCATCACGCTTAGTACCACGTAGTAGCGCACCAACGTTCTCACCTGCACGACCTTCGTCCAGCAGTTTACGGAACATTTCTACACCAGTACATGTAGTGGTTGTAGTGTCGTGGATACCAACGATTGCTACTTCATCACCTACACGTAGGATACCGCGCTCGATACGGCCAGTTACTACTGTACCACGACCTTGGATTGAGAATACGTCTTCGATTGGCATCAGGAACGGCATGTCTACTGCACGCTCTGGCTCTGGAATGTACTCGTCCAGTGCTTTAGCCAGCTCAAGGATTTTCTCTTCCCACTGTGCTTCGCCGTTTAGCGCGCCTAGTGCAGAACCTTGGATAACTGGTAGGTCATCACCTGGGAAATCGTATTCAGACAGAAGTTCACGAACTTCCATTTCTACTAGTTCTAGCAGCTCTTCATCATCAACCATGTCACATTTGTTCATGAATACGATGATGTAAGGAATACCAACCTGACGGCCTAGTAGGATGTGCTCACGAGTTTGTGGCATTGGACCATCTGTTGCAGCAACAACTAGGATACCACCGTCCATTTGCGCAGCACCAGTGATCATGTTTTTAACATAGTCAGCGTGTCCTGGGCAGTCTACGTGTGCGTAGTGACGGCTTGGAGTGTCATACTCTACGTGAGAAGTAGAGATTGTGATACCGCGCTCGCGCTCTTCTGGAGCGTTGTCGATTGACGCGAAGTCACGTGCTGCACCGCCGTATACTTTAGACAGAGTAGTACAGATTGCTGCAGTTAGAGTTGTTTTACCGTGGTCAACGTGGCCGATAGTACCAACGTTTACGTGCGGTTTCGTACGTTCAAATTTTTCTTTAGACATGATAACATTACTACGTAATGTTGAATTGACTGTGCTCGATACCGAAGTATCAAATTGGTCACTCAGTTCATTGATAAATCTTTTGCGATTATCATCAACGAGTGCCCACACAGATTGATAGGTTTAAGTTGTTAAAGAACGTTGCTTTTCGAAGCTTTCTTCTCAAAGCGGACGGCCATTTTAGCGAGTTAAGTTTTAGTGTCAACCACTTTTTTCAAAACTTTTTCATCATATTTGACGAAGCTAAGTGACCTGCTAATCAAGGACTTTTCTGTCGAACCGTTCCCGTGTCAGCGAGGCGGCATTATAGGGAGACCTAGAATTTTGGCAATAGTTTTTGAGGCGAATTTTACGTATTTTTTGTCGTTCGGCTAAAAAAGAGGCAAAAGACCACAAATCTGCTGGTTTTCTTTACATCTTTTTAAATTTTATCGCGAATTGAGTCACTTTTTCCCAGTTGGTGTACTCCACTTCTTTTGTGGTATCCGTTTCGCCGCCTGTCAGCGTCATGATTAAACGAATCATCATTTTGTCGAAAAAGCGGTACCTAGGGTAATAGAGTGCACCAGCAAACACACCTATCAGTTCCGGCTGCCACGGTGATTTTTTCAAAAACGTCTGTACATAGACACTCCCCTCAGGCGTGTCTTTGCCCTGATCCTCTTTGCGAGCGGTCAGATTGACACAAAAGAACGCGGCTTTGCTTTGCTGCAACTGGGTAAGATGACGCGCGATAAACTCATAGAGCTTTTTATTCAGGTGACCATAACGAATGGACGCCCCAATCAGAACTTTGTCATATGCGGCCAGATCCAATGAGGCACAATCGTGCAGGTTGCGAATGTCACATTCATACCCTTCAAGCTGACCTGCAATGTTGTGTATGATTTTTTGCGTTTGCCCTTCCCGGCTGGAATATAATAATAGTGCTTTCACGAATGCTTCCTCAGCTGCGCCAGAACGTCGGCGTCAACAATATTAATAGTGTGAAGATCTCTAATCGGCCAAACAGCATCGATACCACAAGAATCCACTTGGCTGTATCGTTCACGTCAGCAAAGTGTACCGCGACTTCACCCAAGCCTGGGCCCAGGTTATTAAGTGTGGCCGCGACTGCCGAAAACGCGCTTAGTTCATCCATACCAGTAGCAATGAGCGCCAACATACAAACGACAAACACCAGAGCGTATGCGGAGAAGAATCCCCAAACGGCATCCACAACACGTTGTGGCAATGCGCTGTCTCCAATCTTAATGTGGTAGATCGCACGCGGGTGCACCAGGCGCTTCATTTCACGTGCCCCCTGCAGCGTTAGCAAGAACACGCGAATCACTTTCATTCCGCCCCCCGTCGATCCTGCACATCCACCTATAAAAGAAGAGAACAATAGCAATACAGGTAAAAACAGTGGCCAATCGGAAAAGCCCGTAGTGGTAAATCCTGCCGTGGTCGAAATGGAGACTGTCTGGAATAGCGCCTGATCAAATGCATCATAAAGCGAGTCATAAGAGTGGTGCTTGAGCAGCATCAGGAAACAGACGCTAAACAAAATCGCCTGAATCACAACAAACGCTCGAAACTCCGGGTCTTTCCAATAGTACTTCGGGTGCACGCCTCCGGTCGCGAACGCGGCATAGTGCAGAGTGAAGTTACACGCCGAAATCAGCAGGAACACCACCGTAATCATATTAATCGCGTAGCTATCGAAATAACCAATGCTGGCATCGTGAGTAGAGAAGCCCCCAATCGCAATGGTAGAAAAACTGTGACAAATCGCGTCGAACAACGTCATACCTGCCAGCCAGAACGCGCCCGCACAGGCGATGGTTAAGCTCAGATAGATATACCACAGCGCTTTAGCCGTTTCGGCAATGCGTGGCGTCACTTTGTTGTCTTTCACCGGCCCCGGAATTTCCGCTCGGTAAAGCTGCATGCCACCGATACCCAGCACGGGCAGAATGGCCACGGCCAAGACGATGATCCCCATCCCGCCGAACCATTGCAGAAACTGACGATAAAACAATACCGCTTTCGGCAGATTATCCAGCCCGACAATCACCGTGGCTCCCGTGGTTGTCAGCGCAGAAAAAGATTCAAAAAAGGCATCCGTGACGGAAATATTCGGATTGTCGGCAAGCAGAAACGGCAGCGATCCCGCACTGCCGATAACGGTCCAGAACAGAACCACAATCAGAAAGCCATCGCGCGCTTTCAATTCATGGCGATAGCGACGGTTAGGAAACCAGAACAGGCCGCCACACATCAGCAGAACAAAAAAGGTCGAAACGAACGGAACACCAGCACCGTCGCGGTAGATCAAAGCCACCAGCGCGGGCGCCAGCATAGACACACTGAATAACGCGAGCAGCAGCCCGACGATTCGAATGATTGAACGAAATTGCATGAATAGACTTAACGAAGCTGCGCTTCTGAGTTCCTAACTGTTTTCCACACCAGCAACAAGAATCTTGGCGCCGCTCTTGTTAATGATGCTCTGAGTAAACGCCTCAACATGAAGGCATTCCAATTCCACGGTAAGGCAGACACTTTCTCCATACTCAGCGTCCACTTCCGCGGCTTCAAACTGGCTCATGATCGACTGCGCCAGAGCAACCAATCCGTAGTCTAGCGTCAGGTGCAGTTTTGTGGTGATTTTTTTCTCAATAGTTTGAAGCAACTTGAGCGCTTGCTGCACACCGCCGCCATAGGCTTTCACTAAACCGCCGGTTCCGAGTCGAATCCCGCCATAGTAACGCGTCACCACCGCAGTCATCTCTCCCACGCCCGACCCGGACAGCTGAGCCAGAATCGGCTTTCCCGCAGTACCGGATGGCTCACCATCATCACTGAACCCCCACAGCATAGAATCCTGTGGCCTGCCAGCGACAAACGCCCAGCAGTTGTGGCGCGCATCGGCATGACGCGACTTGATCTCATCGACAAACGCTTTCGCTGCGTCAATTCCTGGCGTATGAGCTAAATAGGTAATAAAGAGGCTCTTTTTGATCTCTTCTTCAAAGCGAACCGGAGCTGCAGGAATGTGATAAGGCTGAACGTTCATTTTTCTCGCCGATGATGAAAAGGTCGCCAAGTGTAACACGAGGATTTGAAAAATGACTCAGGATTGGCATGGCGCACAATGTTAAACAGTTGTTTAAAAAATGTATTGAAATTAATCAATCTCAGGTTCACACTAAATCGACTGGTCTAACCAGAATTTTAAATACAATAAAAACTCTCACACACAATCGTGGATTGTATGTCACGGAGATAGACAATGATTTACCAAGCCAAAACCCTACAGGTAAAGGAATTACATGATGGCATTGTGGAGCTGAGTTTCTGCTCTCCAGAATCCGTCAACAAGCTTGACCTAGCAACACTGACGTCTCTGGACGAAGCGCTGGATGCGCTAAAGGCACATGCCGGACTGAAAGGCTTAGTCCTGACATCGGATAAAGAGGCATTCATCGTTGGTGCAGACATCACCGAATTTCTCGGCTTATTTGCTAAGCCGGAAGCAGAGCTCGATGAATGGCTGATCTTTGCCAACCGCATCTTTAACAAACTGGAAGATCTTCCGGTTCCGACGCTGTCAGCTCTGAAAGGATTCACATTGGGTGGCGGATGTGAGTGTGTACTCGCTACCGACTTCCGCATTGGTGATAAAACCACCAGCATCGGTTTACCTGAAACCAAACTGGGTATCATGCCAGGGTTTGGCGGCACGGTACGTTTACCTCGTGTGATTGGCGCAGACAGCGCAATGGAAATCATCACGCAAGGTAAAGCCTGCCGCGCAGAAGAAGCATTAAAAATCGGTTTGCTGGATGCTCTGGTCGACAGCGACAAACTGCTGGAATCTGCTCTGGCGACATTAACGCAAGCCATCAATGAAAAGGTCGACTGGCAAACACGTCGTCAGCAAAAAACATCGCCTCTGACGCTGAGCAAGCTGGAAGCCATGATGAGCTTTACCATGGCCAAAGGCATGGTCGCGCAAGTGACTGGCCCGCATTACCCGGCGCCAATGACGTCTGTCGTGACGATTGAAGAAGCCGCTCGCTGCGCGCGCGATGAAGCACTGGCGATTGAACGCAAACATTTCATCAAGCTTGCGAAATCTCAGGAAGCACAAGCGCTGGTCGGTATTTTCCTCAACGATCAGTACATCAAAGGCCTGGCGAAAAAATCCGCGAAAGCGGCCAGCAAAGCCACAGAGCGTGCAGCGGTACTGGGTGCCGGCATCATGGGTGGCGGCATTGCTTACCAGTCTGCCAGTAAAGGCGTACCGGTACTGATGAAAGATATCGCGCAGAAATCACTGGATTTAGGCATGACTGAAGCATCCAAGCTGCTGAATAAACAGCTGGAACGCGGCAAAATTGATGGTTTTAAAATGGCCGGAGTTTTGGCTTCCATCACGCCAAGCCTGCATTACGCAGGTATCGAACAAGCCGACGTTATCGTCGAAGCGGTGGTAGAGAATCCAAAAGTTAAAGCTGCGGTATTGAGCGAAGTGGAACAAAATGTTTCTGCTGAGACCATCATTACGTCCAACACCTCAACCATTCCGATTAACTTGCTGGCCAAATCGCTGCAGCGCCCGGAAAACTTCTGTGGCATGCACTTCTTCAACCCGGTACATCGCATGCCGCTGGTTGAAATCATTCGTGGCGAGCATACCTCTGAAGACACCATCAACCGCGTTGTGGCTTACGCCGCCAAGATGGGTAAATCGCCGATTGTGGTCAATGACTGTCCGGGATTCTTCGTCAACCGCGTCCTGTTCCCCTACTTTGGCGGCTTTAGCCTGCTGATGCGTGACGGTGCGGACTTCACTCAGGTTGATAAAGTAATGGAACGTCAGTTCGGCTGGCCAATGGGTCCGGCGTACCTGCTGGATGTGGTCGGTATTGATACCGCGCATCACGCCCAGGAAGTGATGGCGCAAGGCTTCCCGCAACGTATGGGTAAACAAGGCCGTGACGCGATTGATGCCCTGTATGAAGCGAACAAATTTGGTCAGAAGAACGGTTCAGGCTTCTATCAGTACACGATTGATAAGAAAGGCAAACCGAAAAAAGCGTTCTCAAGCGATATTCTGCCAGTGCTGGAAACCGTGTGTGGTGCGAAAGCGGAGTTTGACGCACAAACCATTATCGCTCGTATGATGATTCCGATGATCAACGAAGTCGCCCTGTGTCTGGAAGAAGGCATTATCGCGACACCACAAGAAGCTGATATGGCGCTGGTCTACGGCCTAGGTTTCCCTCCTTTCCGCGGCGGCGTGTTCCGTTACCTTGACAGTATTGGCTTGGCTAATTATGTCGCGATGACGAAACAGTATGAACATCTGGGCGCCATGTACCAAGTACCACAACTGCTGATCGACAAAGCAGAGAAAGGCGAAAGCTTTTACCAGTCACAGCAAGCTGGTTCGCTATAACCCCGTTTGGAAAAGGAATGACAAAATGAATAATGTAGTGATTGTTGATTGCCTTCGTACCCCGATGGGTCGCTCCAAAGGCGGGGCGTTTCGCCACCAGCGTGCGGAAGATTTGTCGGCGCATCTGATGAAAGGCCTGCTGTCGCGTAACCCTCAGGTTAACCCGCACGAAATCGAAGACATCTATTGGGGCTGTGTACAGCAAACGTTGGAGCAAGGCTTCAATATTGCCCGTAACGCCGCGCTGCTGGCGGGTCTGCCAATTGAAATCGGTGCCGTAACAGTCAACCGTTTGTGTGGTTCATCCATGCAGGCGCTGCATGACGCTACGCGTGCGATCATGGTGGGTGATGCGGAAATGTGTATCGTCGGCGGTGTTGAACACATGGGTCACGTACCGATGACGCACGGCGTGGATTTCCACCCGGGCATGTCGAAAAACGTCGCCAAAGCCGCTGGTATGATGGGTTTGACAGCCGAAATGCTGGGTAAACTGCACGGTATCAGCCGTGAACAACAAGATGCCTTTGCCGCCCGCTCTCACCAACGTGCGCAGGCAGCAACACTGGAAGGTCGTTTTAAAAACGAAATCCTGCCAACTGAAGGCCATGCGCCAGACGGCACTCTGTTCACGCTCGATTACGATGAAGTGATTCGCCCGGAAACCACAGTGGAAGGCCTGTCTGAACTACGCCCGGTGTTTGACCCGGCCAACGGCACCGTGACGGCGGGCACCTCGTCGGCATTGTCGGATGGTGCGTCTGCGATGCTGGTGATGAGTGAAGCCAAAGCCAACGCACTGGGCCTGACCATTCGAGCACGCGTGAAATCCATGGCCATTGCAGGCTGCGATCCCTCCATCATGGGCTACGGTCCGGTCCCAGCGACGAAAAAAGCGCTGCAACGCGCCGGTCTGAGCATCGATGATATGGATGTGGTGGAGCTCAATGAAGCGTTTGCGGCTCAGTCACTGCCATGTGCCAAAGATCTGGGTCTGCTGGATAAGATGGATGACAAGGTCAATCTCAACGGCGGCGCGATTGCACTCGGTCACCCGTTAGGCTGTTCCGGCACACGCATCTCCACCACGCTGATTAACCTGATGGAAGCCAAGAATGCCAAATACGGCTTAGCTACCATGTGTATCGGCTTGGGCCAAGGGATTGCCACCATCTTTGAACGCCCATAAGCGGCAACTGAAAAGCCAGCATCTGCTGGCTTTTTTATTTCCTGTGATTCTGGCTCAATACGCCTGCAACCAATCTTGATGTAACTGCTCACTGGTGCCGAGATAGTTCACCATCCACTCAATCAGCTTATGGTTGTCATCTTTACGCCACACCAAACAACACTGGCTGAGCGGCTTTTCGTCCGGCAACATTTTCTCCACTAACTGACCACTGGCCAATAACGGCTGCGCCATATGACGAGGCATATACCCCACGCCCACACCATTTTTCAGGCACTCGATAGCGCTATACCAGTTGGGCAGCAGCAGACGTCGCTGCTGCGGATAGTGCCCGGTATGCCTTTTTGGCAATACACTGGAAGTGTCATCAAGACAGATCGCCGGAAACTGACTGACAAACGCTTCAGTAAGCACTTGCTCACGTACACACGGATGGGCCGGCGACATCACAAACGCCCAATCAAGAATCCCCATATCCCGCACTTCAAAATCGCCCCCGACAGGCACCGCAGAGGTCGCCCCAATCACAATATCCGCCCGCCCCTGAGAGATGGCTTCCCAAGAGCCATTAAACACTTCCATGTTGATTTGCAACTCGGCAAATTCAAACGTGCGGTAGAAATCTTCCACCAGCGGCTTCATGCGATCCAATTTGACCACATTGTCCAACGTGACTTTGAGGGTTTTCTGCCAACCGTGCGCCGCCCGCCGCGTTTGCGCTTTCAGCTCTTCCATCTGGCGTAATAACGACCTTGCCTCTTGCATAAACAGTTCACCTGCGGGAGTCAGCTCCACTTTTCGTGGCAGACGGCGAAACAGCACCACCCCGAGTTCCACTTCCACCTGACGCACACCATAGCTGATCGCCGAGGGGACTTTATGCAGCACATCCGCAGCGGCGGTGAAACTGCCCAAACGAGCTACGGTGTCGAGCATTTCCAGTGAGGATTTGGAAAACATGATTTTTACCCATCAAATTTTTTGAACGATAACTAACAAATTTCGCGTTTCAATTCATCTTAAACCAAAAATAGAATGAGGGCGCTCAGAAATCCTGGTTGGCGCCAAGAGATACAGGGTCAAATTGAATTAATTTTTTTGATGGGAACAACAATGAACGTATCACCCTTACAGCTTTTTTATTTAGCAGCGCTCTCTATGCTCGGCTTCATCGCCACCGATATGTATCTGCCGGCGTTTAAAATCATGGAACAGGACTTTGCCACCGGGCCGGAACAAATCGCGCTGTCACTGACCGTGTTTCTGGTTGGAATGGCGTCGGGTCAGTTATTGTGGGGCCTGGCATCGGATAAATTTGGTCATCGTAATACATTGATCACTGGTCTGGTGGTGTTTACTCTTGCCTCTGCTGGCCTGGCGTTCTGCGATCAAGTGTGGCAATTGCTCTCTTTGCGTTTCGTGCAAGCGATTGGGGTTTGTGCACCCGCAGTGATTTGGCAAGCCATGGTGATCAAACGTTACCCAAGCCAGACCAGCCAACAGATCTTTGCTACCATTATGCCACTGGTCGCGCTTTCTCCGGCCCTCGCGCCCCAATTAGGCGTGTTGCTGGCGGACCAGTTTGGCTGGCACAGCATCTTTCTGGCACTGACGGTCATGGGAATTGCACTGGTGATCAGCACTGGCGTACAGAAAAATGCCGTTAGTGAACCGAAAACGACGTCGATCACTCAGGACATCAAACATCTGCTGAGCAGTAAATCCTATCTTGGCAACGTACTGATGTTTGCAACCGCATCTGCCGCGTTCTTCGCTTACCTGACTGGCATGCCAGAAATCATGGCTCAACTGGGCTATGAAGCAAAAGACATTGGCCTGAGCTTCATTCCGCAAACCATCGCGTTTATGGTCGGTGGTTACATGGGCAAATGGTGTGTGCGTAAGTTCGGCGATGAAGCGGTGCTGAAACAGCTGATCGCTCTGTTCACGCTATCAACAGTACTGATCTTCATCGCATCGCAATGGACACTGACGTCGATCTGGCCGATTCTGGCGCCGTTCTGCCTGATTGCTGTGGCTAACGGTGCACTATACCCAATAGTTGTCAACCGCGCGCTGTCCAGCGCTAAAGACAGCCCGGCTACTGCTGCAGGTTTACAAAACAGTCTGCAAATCTGTGCCGCAAGTTTAGCCAGTGCGCTGGTAGCGGCCTTTGCCAGCCAGGCTCAAATGGTCACGGGGATTGCGATTGTGGTCTGTATGCTCGGCTTGTGGGTGGGCTACATCATTGCCAATCGTCAGCTGAACCAGCATTTCACTACGCCGGACAATGCTCGTGTAGTTCAGGATAAATAAACCATAAGCGCCTCAACTGAGGCGCTTTTTATTACAGACTTTTCAGCCCCCACTTCTCTGCGGTTTGACGGAAAAACCCTTGCGTTTTTTTCAGTTTCACCCAGTGATTCACGTAGTTAATCCATACCTGATCGTCCTGAGGTAACAGCATCGCAATCGGGGTTGGGCGGCGCGCCTCTTTCACCGGAACGATCGCCAACTGATTGAATTTTTCTACCAGCGTTGCCGCCTCGACATTGGACGTCACCGACACATCGGCACGTTTGGCCAACAGTTCCTGATAATCACGTGCCGGCGCTTCAATCACGATGTGCTGAGCATTGGGGAAAAACTCTTTAACCATTTTTTCCTGCACCGTGCCGAGCGTCGCGGCCACTTTTATCTCGGCGTTATCAAAATCACTCCAATCCTGATAGCGGCTGAGTTCACTTTTTTGCACCACCGGTACAAACGCCAGATAGAAATAGGGCTGGCTATAACCCGCTACTTTTGCCCGCGACATATTGAGTGACGCACTGCCGGTGATGTCATATTTGTTGGCGGTAATACCATTGACCAGGGTTTTCCAATCGGTCGCGACGTACTCCACTTTAACGCCGAGATCTTTGGCCAACTCAGCCGTCACATCAATATCAAAACCACGGTAACTGTTGGTCGCCGGATCTTTCATCGTCATCGGATTCCAGTCACCCGTCGTCCCAACGCGTAACACGCCTGTGTTCAAGACGTCCTGAAGACGGCTCTGCGCATACACCTGACCCACTGACAACAAACATAACCCCAGCACTGCTATTATTTTTTTCATCGTTTTTTCCTTAAAAACTGTTCACTGAATGTACTGCATCATTGTTAACATAGCAGTATCAAAGGACTTTTTTTAGTCAGACTACGGAGGAGTGTGATGCTGCGATACAGTGCCTGGCTATTGCCGCTGCTGTTAACCGGGTGCAACCAGTACCAGTGGGGCTGGTACGTTCTGGATCCATCGACAGAGCAAGGCATGCGTAACCTCAAATTCCTCGTCGCGGGCTTTGGTGACACCTTGAGTATTTCTCTGCTGAGCATGGTGTTGGCAATGTTGGTAGGGCTGGTGATTGCTCTGCCAGCACTATCGCGTTATCGCTCGCTGCGCCGTGCCAATCGGGTGTACGTTGAAGTCGTGCGCGCCATTCCCGTCTTGGTACTGCTGTTGTGGGTCTACTACGGATTACCTGCGCTGTTTGACGTGTCACTTAATCATTTTACCGCGGGGGTTATCGCGCTCAGCCTGGCGGAAAGCGCATTCATGGCTGAGGTGTTTCGAGGTGGGATTCAAGCCATCGCCCGCGGCCAACATGAAGCAGCAGAAGCCTTGGGGCTGAATTATTGGCAAAAAATGCGTCTGGTGATCCTGCCTCAGGCACTGAGACAAATCCTGCCGCCGCTGGGCAACCAGTTTATCTATATTCTGAAAATGTCATCGCTGGTCAGCGTCATTGGTCTGAGCGATCTGACCCGTCGCGCCAATGAACTGGTGGTCACAGAGTACTTGCCGCTGGAAATCTACACTTTTCTGGTACTGGAGTATCTGGTGTTGATTTTGTTGGTGTCACAAGGGGTGCGCAGTCTGGAGAAAAAGCTGGCCCTGCCGCAATAAAAAAGCCTGCTATTAGCAGGCTCTCTAGGTCTATTTCTTTTTAACCGGACGCTGCCAGCCAGAGATTTTCTTCTCTTTAGCGCGAGTAATGACTAACTCACCTTCCGCAACATCGCGCGTCAGAGTAGTACCTGCACCGATGGTAGCCCCGTTTGCAATCGTCACAGGAGCCACCAGCTGGCTGTCAGAACCGACAAAAACGTCGTCGCCAATCACGGTTTTATGTTTGTTGGCACCATCGTAGTTACAGGTGATCGCACCTGCACCGATGTTGACGCGTTGGCCAATTTCCGCATCACCAAGATAGGCCAGATGGTTGGCCTTTGAGCCCTGACCCAAACGCGCATTTTTCACTTCAACAAAGTTGCCGACATGTGCATCGTTTTGGAGCTCAGCGCCTGGACGCAGGCGCGTAAACGGCCCTACCGTACAATCTTCACCGACGGTTGCACCTTCAATCACACTGTACGGGCGGATCACAGTATTGTCGTCAATTTCACAATCTTTCAGAATTGAACCGGCACCGATCACTACATTGTTGCCGATCGAAACAGAACCTTCGATGATCACGTTCACATCGATTTCAACGTCCGTACCGCACTGCAGTTCACCACGCAGATCAAAACGCGCCGGATCGCGCAGCATCACACCTTGCTCCAGCAGCTTGTTCGCCTGACGCGCTTGGAATGCACGCTCAAGACGCGCCAGTTGAATGCGGTCGTTGACGCCTTCCACTTCTATCGAACTGACCGGATGCACGGCTTCTACAGCGCGACCTTCATCGTGCGCTGCCGCAATCACGTCCGTCAGGTAGTACTCGCCTTGAGCGTTGTTGTTATTGAGACCAGATAGCCAGCGCTTCAAATCGCCGCCCGTTGCGACCATCACACCCGTGTTGATCTCTTTAATCAGTTTCTGCTCTTCTGTGGCATCTTTTTGTTCTACGATCGCCACCACAGGGCCATTTTTACGTACGATGCGGCCGTAACCCGTCGGGTTATCGAGCACCACGGTCAACAGTGCAATACCGCCCGTAGGCTGAGCGTCCAGCAAGCTATCGATGGTTTCTTCTGAAATCAGCGGCACATCGCCGTACAACACCAGAATTTTCTCATCATCCTGAAACTGAGCAGACGCTTGATCCACTGCGTGTCCAGTACCCAACTGCTCTGCCTGCAATACCCAATTGACGCTCTCTTCAGCCAATGCGTGTTGCATTTGATCGCCGCCGTGGCCAAAGACTAAATGGATATTTTGTGCCCCTAAACTGTTACAGGTGTCGATAACATGCTTCACCATTGGTTTGCCCGCAAGGGTATGAAGCACTTTGGGCATATTAGAATGCATACGGGTGCCTTTGCCCGCGGCAAGAATCACTGCGCTAAATTTCATTGGGTACCTAACTTACCTGACGTTAAACCTAATACTGTCCGCATTTTAGCGGCTCAATGAAGGGGTGTTAAATGAATGGCGTAAATTTCTATTAAAAATTAAGCAAAAAGGCGACCTTTCGGTCGCCTTTTGGTCTCAACGTAGTTAATTGGCTTAACGACGTTTCTTCGTCAACTCGATCACTCGAAGCTGAGCAATGGCTTTAGCCAGTTCACTGGCCGCTTGCGCGAAGTCCATATCGCCATGCTGATTCTGAATGTGTTCTTCAGCGCGACGTTTGGCTTCTGCTGCCTTCGCTGCGTCTAGATCTTCACCACGGATTGCCGTGTCAGCCAGCACAGTCGCTGTGCCAGGCTGAACTTCAATGATACCACCAGAAACATAAATGATTTCTTCGTGGCCGTGCTGTTTCACAATACGCACCATACCAGGCTTAATAGCGGTCAGCAGCGGTGTGTGGCCGTGGAAAATACCCAGCTCACCTTCGCTACCGGTCACCTGGAACGTTTCAACGAGGCCTGAGAAGATTTTCTTCTCAGCACTCACAACATCCAGATGAAAGGTTATTGCTGCCATATCGCCTCCTAGTTAGCCTTATAGCTTCTTCGCATTCTCAAGAGCTTCGTCGATTGCACCGCAGTACATGAACGCTTGCTCTGGAACATCGTCGTAGTCACCAGCTAACAGGCCTTTAAAGCCACGTAGAGTTTCTTTTAGTGGTACGTAGATACCTGGGTCGCCCGTGAAGACTTCCGCTACGTGGTAAGGCTGAGTTAGGAAACGCTCAATCTTACGCGCACGAGCTACCACTTGCTTATCGGTTTCAGACAGTTCGTCCATACCCAGAATCGCAATGATGTCTTTCAGCTCTTTGTAGCGTTGCAGAGTCTGTTGAACGCCACGCGCAATGTCGTAGTGCTCTTGACCAACAACCAATGGATCTAGCTGACGAGAAGTCGAATCCAGTGGGTCGATCGCTGGGTACAGACCCATTGCTGCGATGTTACGGTTAAGTACAACCGTTGCATCCAAGTGAGCAAACGTGGTTGCTGGTGACGGGTCGGTCAAGTCATCCGCAGGTACGTATACCGCCTGTACAGACGTGATAGAACCTTTCTTAGTTGACGTGATACGTTCCTGAAGTACACCCATCTCTTCAGCCAGTGTTGGCTGGTAACCTACCGCAGATGGCATACGACCCAGAAGTGCCGATACCTCTGTACCCGCAAGGGTATAACGGTAGATGTTATCGATGAACAGCAGTACGTCACGACCTTCATCACGGAAACGCTCAGCCATAGTCAGACCAGTCAGAGCTACACGCAGACGGTTGCCTGGTGGCTCGTTCATCTGGCCGTAAACCATCGCTACTTTTGATTCTTCAGGTTTCTCGATGTTTACAACACCCGCTTCCTGCATCTCGTGGTAGAAGTCGTTACCCTCACGAGTACGCTCACCAACACCAGCAAATACAGACAGACCTGAGTGTTGCAGTGCGATGTTGTTGATAAGTTCCATCATGTTAACGGTCTTACCTACACCTGCACCACCGAACAGACCGATTTTACCACCCTTAGCGAATGGACAAATCAGGTCGATTACCTTAACACCAGTTTCCAGCAGCTCAGTTGCGTTAGACTGCTCTTCGTAGCTTGGTGCTGCACGGTGAATCGAGTAAAGCTCTTCAGCACCGATTTCACCACGTTCATCAATCGCATCGCCAAGTACGTTCATGATACGACCTAGCGTTTTAGTACCTACTGGCACTGAAATTGGAGCGCCAGTGTTTTCAACTGTCATTCCACGACGTAAACCATCCGAGCTACCCATTACGATTGCGCGTACAACGCCACCGCCAAGCTGTTGCTGAACTTCAAGAACCAGACGTTCTTTTGCTTCAACAACTTTCAGAGCATCGTAAACACCTGGTACTGCGCTCTGTGGGAACTCTACGTCGACTACCGCACCGATGATCTGTACGATCTTACCTGTAGCCATCGTTAATCCTCTAAACTGTTTGTTTTACCTAAGCTTAAACCGCTGCTGCGCCGCTCACGATTTCTGACAGTTCTTGTGTGATCGCAGCCTGACGGGCTTTGTTGTACACAAGTTCTAAGTCATCAATCAGATTTGAGGCGTTATCCGTTGCAGCCTTCATCGCAACCATTCGAGCCGCTTGCTCACAAGCAAGGTTCTCAACCACACCTTGGTAAACCTGAGACTCTACGTAGCGCAGCAATAGCGCATCCAGCAGAGGTTTTGGTTCAGGTTCATAGATGTAGTCCCATGAATGCTCACGCTGCATCTCTTCGCTGTCCGATTTAGGCAAAGGTAGCAATTGATCGATCTTTGGTTGTTGTACCATGGTGTTCACGAATTCGTTGAACACTACGTACAGACGATCCAACTCGCCGTTATCATATTTCTTCAGCATCACGCCAACAGAACCGATCAGGTCTTCCAGTGATGGGCTATCGCCCAGACCAGATACCTGAGCCGCTACTTTAGCGCCGCTGTTGTTGAAAAATGCCGTTGCTTTTGAGCCAATAATGGCCAAATCAATTTCAGCACCCTTCTCTTTCCACGCTTGCATGTCTGTAACAGCTTTCTTGAACAGGTTAATGTTCAAACCACCACACAAGCCACGGTCGGTAGAAATAATGATGTAACCAACACGTTTCGCTTCACGCTCTTCTAGATACGGATGACGATACTCTAGATTCGCGTTGGCGACATGACCGATCACTTTACGCATAGTTGCCGCGTATGGACGAGAAGCTTCCATGGCGTCTTGAGAACGACGCATTTTTGAAGCTGCTACCATTTCCATCGCTTTCGTAATTTTCTGAGTGCTTTTCACACTACCGATTTTATTACGTATCTCTTTTGCGCCGGCCATCGTTACTCTCCATTAGTTGGTGGCAAAACTTGCCACCGACCTATTACCAAGTTTGGGTTGCTTTGAAATCGTCAACCAGCTTCTTCAGCTGAGCTTCGATGTCATCGTTGTAAGCACCCGTCTTGTCGATCTGCGCTGCTAGTTCAGCGTGTTGACCGCGAGCGTACGATAGTAGAGCCGCCTCGAAATCCAGAACTTTGCTCAGTTCTACATCTGCAAGGTAACCGCGCTCTGCTGCGAAGATAGTCAGAGCCTGATCAAAAACAGACATTGGAGCGTACTGCTTCTGTTTCATCAGTTCTGTTACTTTCTGACCGTGCTCAAGCTGACGTTTAGTCGCATCATCCAGATCCGAAGAGAACTGCGCGAATGCTGCCAGTTCACGGTACGCTGCAAGTGCAGTACGGATACCGCCTGACAGCTTCTTGATGATTTTCGTCTGAGCTGAACCACCTACACGAGAAACTGAGATACCTGGGTCAACTGCTGGGCGAACACCCGCGTTGAACAGTTCAGTTTGTAGGAAGATCTGACCATCGGTAATCGAGATTACGTTAGTCGGTACGAATGCGGATACGTCACCAGCTTGGGTTTCGATGATAGGCAGAGCAGTCAGAGAACCGGTCTTACCTTTCACTTCACCGTTAGTGAAACGTTCTACGTAGTCAGCGCTTACACGAGCAGCACGCTCAAGTAGACGTGAGTGGAGGTAGAAAACGTCACCAGGGAAAGCTTCGCGACCTGGCGGACGACGTAGCAGTAGAGAGATCTGACGATAAGCAACAGCTTGCTTAGAAAGATCATCGTAAACAATCAGTGCATCTTCACCGCGATCACGGAAGTATTCACCCATTGCACAACCTGCGTAAGGCGCAAGGTATTGCAGAGCTGCAGACTCAGAAGCTGACGCTACCACAACGATAGTGTTCTTCAGAGCGCCATGCTCTTCAAGTTTACGTACTACGTTCGCGATAGTAGAAGCTTTCTGACCAATCGCTACGTAAATTGAGTAAATACCTGAATCTTTTTGGTTGATGATCGCATCGATCGCCATCGCTGTTTTACCAGTCTGACGGTCACCGATAATCAGCTCACGCTGGCCACGGCCGATTGGAATCATCGAGTCCACTGATTTGTAACCCGTTTGAACAGGCTGATCAACTGATTGACGGTCGATTACGCCTGGTGCAATCACTTCTACAGGAGAAGTCAGAGTTGCATTGAGTGGACCTTTACCGTCGATTGGTTCGCCCAGTGTATTCACTACGCGGCCAAGCAGTTCAGGACCAACTGGCACTTCAAGAATACGACCAGTACCAGTTACTTTTTCGCCTTCCTTAAGGTCAGCATATGGGCCCATTACAACCGCACCAACCGAGTCACGCTCAAGGTTAAGTGCTAGTGCAAAACGGCCACCCGGTAATTCAATCATTTCACCCTGCATCACGTCCGCTAGGCCGTGAATACGGATAATACCATCGCTTACCGATACGATAGTACCTTCATTACGAGCTTCACTAACAACGTTGAAAGACTCAATACGCTGTTTAATCAGATCGCTAATTTCCGTGGAATTAAGTTGCATGCTCCAATCCCCATTAAGACTGCAAGGCATCGCTCAGGCGGTTCAAACGACCACGCGCTGAGTTATCGATGACTAGGTCTCCGGCTCGAATTACTACCCCACCAAGTAGGGTCTCATCTACACTGCAATTCAGCTGAACTTTGCGTTCCAGACGCTGCTCAAGTTTGCTGCTGATGTCTGCCAGTTGCTGCTCTGAAAGTTCAGTTGCTGAAATAACTTCAACATCGACTTTCTTCTCATGCTCTTGTTTCAGGGCATGGAATTGAGCACAAACATCCGGAAGGGCCTGTAAGCGGCCATTCTCAGCCATTACCTTCAGCAGGTTCTGACCATGTGCATCAAACTGATCGCCACAAATTGCGACAAAGATTTCTGCCAATTTCTCAGCAGACGTCGAACTGGTTAACAGTTCTTTAATCTGGTCGTTCATTGCGACTTCGGCAGCGAAAACAAGCATCTGGCTCCATTGATCCAGTTGTTGTTTTTCCACCGCAAATTCAAATGCTGCTTTAGCATAGGGGCGTGCAATTGTAGTCATATTAGACATTCGGCGCCCCCAGACTTAAAGTTTTGCAGTAATGTTGTCGAGAATATCTTTGTGCGCATCTTTATCGATAGTACGCTCAAGGATCTTCTCAGCACCAGCAATAGCCAGAGTTGCAACTTGTTTGCGCAGCTCATCGCGGGCACGGTTACGCTCAGACTCAATTTCAGCATCAGCTTGAGCAAGGATTTTCTGGCGTTCTGCCTGAGCTTCCTCGCGCGCTTCATCCAAAATTTGCGCTTTACGTTTGTTCGCAGCCTCAATGACCTCAGTTGCTGTGCGCTTCGCTTCTTTTAATGAATCAGAAGCGTTGGCTTGTGCTAGGTCCAAATCTTTCTTTGCACGCTCAGCAGCTTGCAAACCGTCAGCAATTTTCTTCTGACGCTCTTCAATCGCTTTAATGATTGGCGGCCATACATACTTCATGCAGAACCACACAAACAGTGCGAATGATATTGCTTGACCTAGCAGAGTTGCGTTCATATTCACAACAGCTACCCCTCTATATGGACTAAGTGTTAATCAAAGACAAACCACCAAACGGGGTTTGTCGCTGGCAAAACGTGATTAACCTAGTTGACCAACAAATGGGTTCGCGAATGTGAATAGCAGTGCGATTACGATACCGATCATTGGAACCGCATCCAGCAGACCTGCGATGATGAACATCTTAACTTGTAGCATAGGAGCCATTTCTGGTTGACGAGCAGCGCCTTCCAGGAATTTACCACCTAGAAGTGCGAAACCAATCGCAGTACCAAGAGAAGCAAGACCGACGATGATACCTACGGCGATTGCAGAAAAGCTCAGTAAAGTTTCCATTACTATCTCCAATTATAGTTGTTGGCTTAATGTGCCCAAATAAAAGCTAATTTATTAATGATCACTGTCTTCGTGTGCCATTGACAGATAAACGATTGTCAACATCATGAACACGAAAGACTGAATCAGGATTACCAGAATATGGAAAATAGCCCACGGTAGTGAACCCATCCATTGTAGCCACCATGGTAGCATTGCTGCGATTAGAATGAATACAACCTCACCCGCGAACATGTTACCGAATAGACGCATACCTAGAGACAGCGGTTTTGCTAGTAGCGAGACCACTTCAATAAGTAGGTTAAACGGAATCATCACTGGGTGGTTAAACGGATGTAGTGCTAATTCTTTCGCAAACCCACCTAGACCTTTCACTTTGATGCTGTAGTAAATCATCAGAGCGAACACGCCTAGAGCCATAGCCATGGTGATGTTCACATCAGCAGACGGAACCACTTTTAAGTAAGGGATACCGAGCCAATGCTGTGCTGGATACGGCAAGAAATCAATTGGCACTAAGTCCATGATGTTCATTAGCAATACCCAACAAAAGATAGTCAGTGCCAGCGGTGCTATTAGTGGATTGCGTCCATGGAAGGTGTCTTTGACGTTGGTATCGACAAATTCAACCACTATTTCAACAAAACACTGTAGCTTGCCTGGTACACCCGCTGTTGCCTTCTTCGCCACTGAACGGAACACCCAAAGGAAGATCAGTCCGGTAAACAAAGAAAAAAACAGGCTATCGATATGTACGTTCCAGAAACTTGTTTCCTCCGCAACCAGACCTAACTTGTAAAGAGATAGGTTGGAAAGGTGGTGTTCAATGTATCCGGACGATGTTAGCGCTTCACCTGGCGCAGCCATAACTCATCCTATTTTTTTGTTGTTAATGAATAGCACTGGCGCACAGATATTAATACCTAGTGCCAGCAAATAGGTTAGTTTTAGGGGAACAAGTTCCACCTGCATATACATGTAGGCGACAGAGAACAGAGCGACAGTGATGAGAATTTTAAGTGCTTCGCCTGTGTAGAAAGAGGCCGTGATTCGCTTTGCAGCGCGAGCTCCACTATACATAAAAGCACACAGCGCAAAAACTGCATTGGCAAAGACAAAAATGCCTCCACCAACTAGCGCTGAAAATCCCCATTCAGCATTTACGGCAATCGCCATCCCTGCTGCCACAACTATAACCGCGCCAAACTGGATCATTAACAATTGCTTTGCAAGCGCTCGTCCTGGCCTAGCTAACGCAGCTACCATGTATTCGTACCTCTAGTAATATCCAACACACCACTCAAAAACGGGGCTGGAAATTGGCGAAAATTATACGGTGACGGCAACTGATTGCAATTACAACGCCGCAAAAAGTTACAATTTTGTTTACACACCGACATATTTCGCTAAAGAAAACTTATTTTTCACAATTGATTTAAATCAATTATCTCACTTAGCCCTGCAGCTTGGCAATTAGTTGCTCCAATTTGTGAGGCTCATCAAGACTTATTGTGACTTTTGACTTTCCGCTTTTCGAGCGGACGATTGAAACTTTTGCCCCAAGTTTTTCACTCAGATTTTGTGACATTTGTTGTATTTCTACGTCTTCTGGCACATTTTTTACATCAGAGCTCTCTGAGAGGCATTTTTTCACTAATTGCTCTGTCTGACGTACGGTCAATTGCTTCTTGGCCACGCGCGCAGCCACTTCAATTTGTTGCTCGCCTTCCAACATCAGCAAAGCGCGGGCATGACCCATTTCCAACTGACGGGTTTCCACCAAACGCTTGACGCTGTCATCCAGCTGATTCAAGCGCAGCAGGTTACTTACCGTTGCACGCGATTTACCAATCACATCGGCGACTTGCTGATGCGTTAGCTTAAATTCGTCTTGTAACCGCTCCAACGCTTGCGCTTCTTCGATCACATTGAGATCTTCGCGTTGAATGTTTTCGATCAACGCCATCGCGATCGCCGCGCGATCTTCTACGCGTTTGATCAGACACGGGACTTGCTTCAGGCCAGCCTGACGAGCGGCACGCCAGCGACGTTCACCAGCAATAATTTCGTAGCCACCAAACTCCAGCGGACGCACCACAATCGGCTGAATGATGCCTTGCGACTGAATCGAAGCCGCGAGCTCTTCCAGCGCTTCTGGAGACATATCTTTACGGGGTTGGTAAATGCCCGGCTTGAGGTTGGTGATCGCAATATCGGTCAACTCGCCGTCACTGGACATAGCCTGACTTTGAGAAGCCACATGTTGTTTTTCACGAGCCAGAGAGCTGGTGGACAGCAGTGCATCCAGCCCTTTTCCTAAACCACGTTTAGACATGCAAACGAATCCTTTAGTTGGTGTTATGCGGGTACTTCTTCACGACGTAACATTTCGCCAGCTAAAGCAAGATACGCTTTGGCCCCTGCGGAGTACTTGTCGTAATACATGGCTGGTTTGCCATGACTTGGCGCCTCAGCGAGGCGAACATTGCGAGGAATAACTGTGCGGTACACTTTGCTACCAAAGTGTTTTTTCAATTGATCAGAAACTTCGTTAGCGAGTCGGTTACGCGGATCGTACATGGTACGAAGCAGACCTTCGATCTTCAGATTGTCGTTCACCACTGCGGCTAACTTGCTGATGGTGTCCATTAACGCAGTTAAACCTTCCAAAGCAAAATACTCACATTGCATCGGCACTAAAACCGAATCGGCCGCCGCCATCGCATTGATTGTAAGGAGGTTTAAAGAAGGAGGACAATCGATAAAGATGAAATCATAGTTATCGCGAACTGGCGCGAGGGTGTTTTTGAGGCGGACTTCGCGGGCAAACACTTCCATAAGTTTGATTTCTGCCGCGGTGACGTCACCGTTGGCGGCAATCAGGTCGTAATGGCCTGTGGTTTTACGGCACACCACTTCTTCAAATGGCGCTTCTTCCACCAACAACTCATACGCGGTGGCATCCACCTGATACTTATCGACGCCGCTGGCCATGGTTGCATTGCCTTGCGGGTCCAGGTCGATCACCAGAACTTTGCGTTTAGTGGCTGCCATGGAGGCCGCCAGATTAATACAAGTCGTTGTTTTTCCTACGCCACCTTTCTGGTTGGCGATCGCTACGATTTTGCCCACGGTAATGCCTCGCTATTATCCCTTGCGCGATAAGATTACAAGATGACGCTCACCTTCCAACTCTGGAACATTCAAAGCTTTGATGTCGGTCACAGAACACCATTCCGGCAACTGTGCGATCTCTTCTTGCGGCAATAGGCCTTTCAACGCCAAGAATACGCCAGTATGAGCACGCGGCAGGTGATGACACCACTCCACCATGTCTGTGATGGAAGCAAATGCACGGCTCAGAACGCCATCGAAGCCTTCTTCGCCATCGTAGTCTTCCACCCGGCTTTGAACTGGGGTGACATTCGCAATCTTGAGTTCATGCAATACCTGCTTGATGAAGCGAATGCGCTTACCCAGGCTGTCGAGCAGAACAAAGCTTTTTTCCGGATTCATGATGGCCAGGGGAATTCCCGGCAAACCAGGTCCGGTACCAACATCGATAAAACGCTCACCCACCAATAGCGGGCTGACCACGATGCTATCCAGAATGTGTTTCACCATCATTTCCATCGGATCGCGCACCGATGTCAGGTTGTAGGCTTTGTTCCATTTGTTGAGCAGCTCAACGTAGCCGACCAACTGCTCACGCTGATGCTCAGACACCTCTAGGTCGGTCTGAGCAATCAGAGCATCGAGTTTAACTCGTAGCGAATTCATTACGCGGCTTCTCCTTTTTTGAGCATGCCGTGTTTTTTCAGGTGCACCAGCAGAATAGAAATGGCCGCTGGCGTAATACCGGAAATGCGCGAGGCGATACCGATGGTCTCCGGCTTCGCGTTATTCAGTTTCAGTACGACTTCATTCGACAAACCTTTGACTGCTTTGTAATCAAGGTCGACAGGCAGCTTGGTGTGTTCATGGCGCAGGGATTTTTCAATCTCATCCTGCTGACGCTGAATATAACCTTCGTATTTAACCTGAATTTCAACTTGTTCCGCCGCTTCAAGATCGTCCATCGCCGGAGCAAAGGTTGGCAATGACGTCAGCATTTCGTAAGTCATTTCAGGACGACGCAGCAGATCTTCGCCGCTGGCTTCACGCGACATTGGCGTTTTCAACAAGGCGTTCAGTGCATCCACACTGTCAGAATTCGGGTTCATCCAGGTCTCTTTCAGACGCTGACGTTCCGTTTCCATATTTTCAATCTTCTGATTGAAACGCGCCCAACGTGCATCGTTGATCAGACCCAGTTCACGGGCTTTTTCAGTCAAACGCAGATCAGCGTTGTCTTCACGCAGCAGCAGACGGTATTCCGCACGTGAGGTAAACATGCGGTACGGTTCTTTGGTGCCCATGGTCGACAAATCGTCAATCAGAACGCCCATGTAAGCCTGGTCACGACGAGGACTCCAGCCCTCTTTGTCCTGACTGAACAAACTCGCGTTCAGACCAGCCATCAGACCTTGTGCCGCCGCTTCTTCGTAGCCGGTAGTGCCGTTAATCTGACCCGCAAAGAACAGACCTTGAATAAACTTGGTTTCGTAAGTCTGTTTCAGATCGCGCGGATCAAAGAAATCGTATTCGATCGCATAGCCCGGGCGGACAATATGCGCGTTTTCAAAGCCTTTCATCGAACGCACGATCTGCACCTGCACATCAAATGGCAGACTGGTGGAAATACCGTTCGGGTAGAGTTCTGTGGTTGTCAGACCCTCTGGCTCGATGAAAATTTGGTGACTGTTTTTATCCGCAAAGCGCATCACTTTGTCTTCTATCGACGGGCAGTAACGTGGACCAATGCCTTCAATCACCCCCGCATACATCGGGCTGCGATCCAGGTTGGCACGAATCACGTCATGCGTTTTTTCGTTAGTGTGCGTGATGAAACATGGAATCTGACGCGGATGCTGTTCGCGCTTACCCATGAATGAGAACACTGGCGTAGGATTATCACCATGCTGTGCTTCCAACACAGAGAAATCGACACTGTTGGCGTCGATACGTGGTGGCGTGCCGGTTTTCAGACGATCCACGCGGAATGGCAGTTCGCGCAGGCGCTGGGCCAATGCGATCGATGGCGGATCCCCGGCACGGCCACCTGAGAAGTTTTCCAGTCCAATGTGGATCTTACCGCCCAGGAAGGTACCAACGGTCAATACCACCGCCTTAGCGTGGAATTTGAGGCCCATTTGGGTGACGACACCGCGTACCTGATCATTTTCAACGATCAGATCGTCAGCGGCCTGCTGGAACAGTGTCAGATTCGGTGTGTTCTCGAGTGCATGGCGAACGTAAGCTTTGTACAGCGCACGGTCAGCCTGAGCACGAGTTGCACGTACTGCTGGGCCTTTGGAGGCGTTCAGTGTGCGAAATTGAATACCCGCATGATCGATAGCTTCCGCCATCAGACCACCCATCGCATCCACTTCTTTAACTAAGTGGCCTTTGCCAATACCGCCGATTGCCGGGTTACAGGACATCTGGCCCAGGGTGTCGATATTGTGAGTAAGAAGTAACGTACGTTGGCCTGTACGAGCGGCTGCGAGCGCGGCTTCCGTTCCTGCGTGACCGCCACCAACCACAATGACGTCAAATGTTTCGTGATAAAGCATGAACGACCTCAGGTATTCATTGAGACTAAGGGATAAAATAAAAGAGACGTATTCTACCTTCTTTCCAGTGGCTAGAAAATCGCTTTTCTGCTTTTTTCCATTCAGGGCTTTTAAGTAAATAATATATAAAGATCTATATAGAGATCTTTTTATTGGATCTACTATTAGGATCGACGATCTCTGTGGATAAGTGAAAAATGATCAACAAGATCATGGATCTTGATTGGATCAGAACATGTGATCATCAACTGATCTGATCGAGGATTAGCTGGGATCAAAATAGCCACTTATGCACAGGGGTAGATTTGGATCTAAGTTGTTATTTGGATAACTATAGGTTGATCACCGGATAAATGCAGAGTTATACACAGATGTTTGGGTTAAAAAAAACACCAATCTGTTGACGCATCAATGCTGAATATTATTCACAGCGGTTTGGCTGGTGGCTTTGCTGAATGAAAAAAGCGACCTTTGGCCGCTTCGGGGAAGTGTTTAGTCAGAACTTTTCGATGATCTCATTGAGCCATATTTCCGCGGCATCTTCCGGTACCGGATGTTCTTGGACGTCAATCGTCAAACAGTCTGCCAGTGGCGTGGCACCGATGTCTTCTAGTAAATCAAAGGCGTGCTGACCTGCTGCGCAGAAAGTGTCATAGCTTGAGTCACCAATCGCCACCACGGCAAACTTCAGCTCGCGAGTGTTGGGTGGTGTGGTTTGCAGGGCCTGAATAAATGGCTGGATATTATCCGGATACTCACCGGCACCATGAGTTGAAGTAATGATCAACCAGGTACCCTGAGCCGGAATGTCGGCCAATAACGGCTGATTGTGAATCGTGGTCTCTTTACCCTGCGCCTGCAGCAAATCGCTGAGGTGATCTCCGACGTATTCCGCGCCGCCTAAGGTACTGCCTGTGATGATATGAATCATATAAACCCCGGTGAATTTCGTGTGAAACGAAAGAAGTGAATAATCGACTTGGGGTAGAAGAATACAGGGGTAAGTTGTGGATAGTAAAGCCTGAGATCGTGCGAGTGGCTGATTTAATAAGGATCCTGTCTGTGCACAAGCTCATCCACAATGTGGATCGCCGTTGTTTGATCGTATGAGCGGTTTAGAGTATGTGTCGTCAATCTTTGTCGGGGAGCATAAACCAAGGAAAGGCATGGTGGGCGAGGGGAGTAGAGAGGAAAACGGGCTAAGAGCCGAATGACTCTTAGCCGCGAAGTTTATTTACCGATACAGAATGACGAGAAAATACGACCAAGCAGGTCATCTGAGCTGAACTCACCGGTGATTTCATTCAGGTGTTGCTGCGCCAGACGCAGTTCTTCTGCCAGAATCTCTCCCGCCATATAGCCTTCCAGCTGTTGCTGGCCGATATCCAGGTGCTCAGCGGCACGCTCCAGCGCATCCAGATGACGACGGCGAGCCATAAAGCCACCTTCCTGATTGCCGGCAAAGCCCATGCACTCTTTCAGGTGTGAACGCAGCGCATCGACACCTTCACCAGTCTTCGCTGACAAGCGGATCAGGGTCGGTTGATTGACATGGCAGATCCCTAATGTTTCGCCGGTTTGATCGACTTTGTTGCGGATCACCGTCATACCCATGCTGTCTGGCAGGCGATCGACAAAATCTGGCCAGATGTCTTGGGGATCGGTGGCATCGGTCGTGGTGCCATCGACCATAAACAGTACGCGATCGGCTTGGGCAATCTCTTCCCAGGCGCGCTCGATACCAATTTTTTCCACTTCATCCGACGCATCACGCAAACCAGCGGTGTCGATAATGTGCAATGGCATGCCGTCGATGTGAATATGTTCACGTAAGACATCGCGCGTGGTGCCGGCGATATCCGTCACAATCGCGGACTCTTTGCCAGACAGCGCATTCAGCAGACTAGACTTGCCAGCGTTAGGACGACCCGCAATGACCACTTTCATCCCTTCACGCATGATGGCGCCCTGATTAGCTTCCTGGCGCACCGCGTTGAGATTATCAATGATGGCCTGCAAGTCAGCAGACACTTTGCCATCGGCGAGAAAATCAATTTCTTCTTCCGGAAAATCAATCGCCGCTTCGACGTAGATGCGCAGGTGAATCAGTGACTCCACCAGCGTATGAATGCGTTTGGAAAACTGGCCCTGCAGCGATTTGAGTGCCGATTTGGCCGCTTCTTCTGAACTGGCATCAATCAGGTCGGCAATCGCTTCTGCCTGAGTCAGGTCCATCTTATCGTTGAGGAACGCGCGCTCAGAAAATTCCCCGGGGCGTGCCGGACGTACACCCGTAATCGTCAGAATACGCTTGATGAGCATGTCCATGACGACAGGGCCGCCGTGACCTTGCAGCTCGAGTACATCTTCACCGGTAAATGAGTTGGGATTCGGGAAGAAGAGGGCGATACCCTGATCCAGTTCCACGCCAGACTCGTCTTTGAAAGGCAGGTATTCTGCGTAACGTGGTTTGAGTGTACGGCCTGTTACCGCCAGAGCTACCTCTGCGGCTTTCGGACCAGAAACACGAATAATGCCGACGCCGCCGCGGCCCGGAGCCGTGGCCTGCGCGACGATAGTATCGGTAGTCATAACCTTTACCTGTATAAAATCGAATTAGCGTCATTGTAATCAGCAAGCAACAAAAAGGCGACCTTTTGGCCGCCTTTGCTGATTCGCTTAATGCTTACTTGGTGTGTAAGCCTTTCTTCTCCAGCCCTTTGTAAATCAAAGTCTGCTGAATCAGAGTCACGATGTTCGATACCAACCAGTACAGAACCAGACCTGACGGGAAGAACAGGAAGAAGAAGGTGAACATAACCGGCATAAAGGTCATGATCTTCTGCTGCATTGGATCCGTCACGGTGGTTGGGCTCATCTTCTGGATGAAGAACATACTTGCACCCATCAGCAGTGGCAGGATGTAGTACGGGTCTTGTGCAGACAAGTCGTGAATCCAGCCAAAGAATGGTGAGTGACGCAGTTCGACCGATTCCATCAGTGCCCAGTACAGAGAAATGAAGATAGGCATCTGCAGGAAGATTGGTAAACAGCCGCCCAGCGGGTTCACTTTCTCTTTCTTGTACAGTTCCATCATTTCCTGGCTCATGCGCTGACGGTCATCGCCGATGCGCTCACGCATAGCTTGCAGTTTTGGTTGCAGCATGCGCATTTTCGCCATTGAGGTGTACTGTGCTTTGGTCAGCGGGTACATCGCACCACGTACGATGAAGGTCAGACAGATGATTGCCACACCCCAGTTGCCAACGAATGTCTGAATCACAGACAGCAGCCAGTGCAGTGGTTTCGCGATGAACCATAGCCAACCGTAGTCAACCACGAGGTCAAGGTTTGGCGCGGTAGCGGCCATTTGATCTTGCAGTTTAGGACCTACCCACAGGGTGGCTTTGAAATCCGCTTGCTGGCCATCGGCGATGGTTTTGTTTGGCATACGTACGCCAATATCACCCAGGTTGCCGATCACGCGCGAGTACAGGTTGGTACCTGGTTCATTGCGTGGAATCCAAGCTGAAGCAAAGTAGTGTTGAATCATTGCCGCCCAACCCTGACCGTTTGGCAGGTTCATCGCTAGGTTGCGATCCTGCATATCGTCAAAGCTGTATTTTTTGTAACGGGTATCTTCAGTTGAGTAAGCACCGCCACGGTAAGTTGGCATTGCCAGGCTACCGCCTGAATCCAGCAGGTTTTGACGCAGGTGCGCGTACATGCCCAGAGTGGCATTGTTACCTGAATGGTTGACCACGTTGTATTCAACGTCGATAGCGTAATCACCACGCTTCAGCACGAAAGTTTTGGTGTATTCGATGCCGTTGGCCTGGTAAGTCATCGGAATGCGCAGTTCATCCTGACCATCAGCCAGAGTGAAGCTATCCGCGTCAACCGTGTAAGTCGGGCGGTCGCTGCTGCTCAGATCGATACCTTGTGGACCGATCAGGCCGCTTTGCGCGATGAATTGATGACCTTGAGTATTTTTCAGAAGGACGAATGGGTTTTCTGAGTCCAATTCTTCAGAGTATTGGTTCAGTTTTGCCGTGACGACATCGCCGCCAACTGTGTCAATTGACAGAGTCAGTACATCCGTGGTGACAGTAATCACTTTTGCCGCAGCACTGCTTTGCGATGGTACTGGATCGAACTCATCGGCTAAAGACGGTGCAGGAACGGCACTGCTGGTTTGAGCCTGCTCAACCGCTTGAGGTGCCGGATTCTTTGCTACTTGCCACTGTTGGAAAAGTAAAAAAGAAACCAGAGCCAAAGCGATTAACAGGATATTACGTTGAGAATCCATCGTTATTTATCTCTGTCGTGTTTTTGGACTGGTGGAACGGGGTCAAATCCCCCTTCGTTCAAAGGGTGGCATTTTAATAGACGTTTGCCGGATAACCAACACCCTTTTACAAATCCGTGAGCTCTCAACGCTTCTATCGCGTAAGTAGAGCAAGTGGGAGTAAATCGGCAACGCGGGCCGATCAGCGGACTAATAAACCACTGGTAGAGTCGGACTAAACCAATGGCTAGCCACGTGAAGGGCGAGAGAGGCGATGCCATAACTTGTCGAACAAAGTGAACATTTCTTCATTGCTCAAATCTTGGGCGCTTTTCTTCGCAATGACAACAAAATCTTTGTGTGCAAGTTTATGTTGATTGAGACGAAAGCTTTCGCGGGCCAAACGCTTAAAGCGGTTACGACCGACGGCTGTTTTGATTTGTTTCTTTGGAACCGCTAACCCTAAACGAGGATGAGAAAGGTTATTATCGCGTGCAATGATGGTGAAATGGGGGGAGCCTGCTCGATGAGCTTGCTGAAAGACATTTTGATAATGCTCGGGAGTTAACAAACGTAACTCCCGATTAAATGCGTACGTACTCAAAATAAGCTAGCGATTATTTTGACAGGCGCTTACGGCCTTTTGCACGACGTGCATTGATTACTTTACGACCGTTCGCAGTCGCCATGCGTGCACGGAAACCGTGAGTACGCTTGCGCTTTAGAACTGTAGGTTGAAAAGTGCGTTTAGACATGGTTATTACCTTTACTGATCAGTAGTTTTTAGGTTCATAAAACCCGGCGTGGGCAATACGTCTTCTCTTTATATAAAAGAAAGGACATTCCGACGCCTCTCAACAAAGAGGCGGAATTGTAATCACAGTCACAAAAGGTGTCAATGATTGGGTTTGCCAAAACCCCAGTGCGATGAACGAAAAACGGTCAATCGCGGGCTTCCTTCTTTCCGGTCGGCCGATTATACGGAGTCTCGATAAAATCTCAAGGATCCTTAGTCGATCCCAACCTGATTGAGGAATTTTCTTAAGCGCGGATCCTGTGGACGGTCAAAGATATCCTGTGGAGAACCTTGCTCAACAATATTCCCTTCTGCCATAAAGATCACGCGATCGGCGACCTCTTTGGCAAATTGCATTTCATGGGTCACCACCAGCATCGTCTGGTGCTGAGTGGCGAGTTTCTTCATTAAACCAAGTACTTCGCCTACCCATTCCGGGTCCAGCGCAGAGGTCGGCTCATCAAACAGCAGCAGTTCCGGTTGCAGCGCCATCGCGCGACCAATACCGACGCGTTGTTGCTGGCCGCCGGACAGTGCTGCCGGGTAGCTGTCGCCGCGATCGCCCAGACCGATATCTTCTAGGATCTGCTGCGCGCGGTTCAGTGCTTGATCTTTCTTCCAGCCGCGTACGGTCATCAGGCCTTCGGCAATGTTCTGACGTGCGGTCAGGTGGGCAAACAGCGCGTAGTTCTGAAATACAAACCCGGTTTTACGCCGCAGGGCCAGCACTTCGGATTTGGTGTGTTTTTGCGTATCCACGCTGACATCATCAATCGTGATGCTGCCCTGATCGGCCTGCTCAAGAAAGTTCACGCAGCGCAGCAGGGTGGATTTACCCGTGCCGCTCGAGCCGATAATCACAATGATTTCGCCCTGATTGATCGTAATATCGATGCCTTTCAGCACTTCGGCGTTACCGAAACGTTTATGAATATTGGATAACGTGATCATCGTACATACGCCTTATTCAGTTTGTTCTCAGCCCAGATTTGCACGCGGGTCAGTACAACCACCACTGCCCAGTAAATCAGTGCCACTGCCAGGAAGGCTTCAAAGAAGCGAAAGCTGGAGGACGCTTCCATCTGCGCTTTGGCCATGATTTCCGCCACGCCGAAGGTAAACGCCAGCGAAGTCGATTTGATCATGTCGATGAAGTAGTTCATCAGGGACGGCAGCGCGACGCGGCTGGCTTGCGGCAAAATAATGCGGCGCATCGCCTGGCCAGTGGTCATACCGACTGACAGACTCGCTTCCATTTGACTGCGGTCGATACCGATGATGGCTGCGCGAATGGTTTCAGCCATGTAAGCGGCGAAGTGCAGCGTCAAACCAATCACGGCTGCGCTGAACGCATCAATACCGATTAATAGTGGGAAAATCTGTGGCAGGCCGTAGTACAACAGGAACATTTGTACCAGCAGCGGAGTGCCACGAAAGAAGCTGATGTACAACTGGCTCAGAGCGTTTAATACCGGCACCTTAAAGACGCGGATATTGGCCAGCAGCACGGACAGAATCAGTGCGAAGAACATGCCCCACACTGCCATTTCCATGGTGGTGCCCAGATACTTGAGCAGTATCGGCATCAGCCCCAGCATGTATTGAAAATCAAACCCCATTTACATCCCCTTAAAGACAACAAAAGGCGGAATCCTGCGATTCCACCTTATTTATTCGGTTTGCTGGTCTAAGTTATTTCGTAATATCCGTACCGAACCATTTTTCAGAAATCTGGCTCAGTGTACCGTCTGCACGCATTGCAGCAAGTGCTTGGTTTACTTCAGACTGCAATTTATGGCCTTTATCGTTGTTCAGGAATGGCCACGCGTTTTCGATGGTTTCGAATGGAGAACCAGCCAGTTGCAATGGCAGACCCGTTTTGTCGATCACTTCCAGTACCGACAGACGGTCCATGACGAATGCATCGATTCGGCCCAACGCCACGTCGCGCTCAAAACCGGTATCGTAGGTTTTGATGTCGATTTTGCCGTCTTTATCGTAGGCACGCAGCAGTTGTTCGAAGTTTGAACCCAGGTTAACCGCCACGGTTTTACCGGCCAAGTCTTCAATGCCTTGGATGCTGTCGTTGCCTTTACGTACCGCGATTTGCGCGCCATCAATCACGTAAGGTGCTGAGAACAGGTATTTCGCCTGGCGCTCTTTAGTGATTGTGATCTGGTTGGAGATGGTGTCGATACGACCGGTTTCCAGCAGGCCAAACAGGCCAGAGAAATTAGAGGTTACATATTCCACGTGGTAATCGTTACGTTTACCGATCTCGTTCCACACATCCACTTCAAAACCTTGCAGTTGGTCCTGTTTAACAAACGTGAATGGGAAGTAGCGGCCAGACATACCCACTTTCACGTCGGTTGCCGCTTGTACAGTCGCTGCGGATAGGACCAGCGCAGCCACTGCTAATTTAATCCAGTTTTTCATCTTGTGACTCCTTATGATTATGGGACGTGATGTTACTGGTAAATAACTCAATAGAATAAATAACCAGTTGTTATTAATCATAACTGGACGATCGCCCGTTTTGGGGATAACTCCTGATGATCATAGAATATGTGGATCAATGTGTGAGTAAATTTAGGACGCTCTGTGTGGATCTTGCCAAATGATGAGAAAATATTGTGAATAACTTGGATCTTATTCACTGGATCGTCGATCAATCGCTGGCGATCTGAGTTATCAACAGGTAGAATTGCCAGTCTTTACCGATCATTGATTTAGAGTGAGGGAATCGTGTCATCTTCGCTTTGGTTGCAGTGTCTGCAACAGCTTCAAGAAGAGCTACCAGCCGCAGAATTCAGCATGTGGGTTCGTCCGCTACAGGCGGAGCTCAATGACAATACTCTCACTTTGTTTGCCCCGAACCGCTTTGTGCTCGATTGGGTGCGTGACAAGTACATCAACAACATCAATCGTCTGCTGCAAGAGTTTTGCGGGCATGATGTTCCGAGCCTGCGTTTTGAAGTCGGCAGCCGCCGGGTTGTGGCGCCAAAACCTGCGCCAACCCGCACCGCCGCTGATGTGGCCGCGGAATCTTCGGCGCCGGCGCAACTGGCACAACGCAAGCCGATTCACAAAACCTGGGACGACGACGCAGCCGCTGCGGCGGACATTGCACACCGTTCCAACGTGAACCCGAAACACAAATTCAATAACTTCGTCGAAGGTAAGTCGAACCAGCTTGGCCTCGCGGCCGCACGTCAGGTGTCTGATAATCCGGGCGCGGCGTACAACCCGTTGTTCCTTTATGGCGGTACGGGTCTGGGTAAAACTCACCTGCTGCACGCGGTCGGCAATGCCATCGTCGATAACAATCCGAACGCCAAAGTGGTCTACATGCACTCGGAACGTTTTGTGCAGGACATGGTAAAAGCGCTGCAAAACAACGCGATTGAAGAGTTCAAACGCTATTACCGTAGTGTGGACGCACTGCTGATCGATGACATTCAGTTCTTTGCTAACAAAGAGCGTTCGCAGGAAGAATTTTTCCATACCTTCAACGCGCTGTTGGAAGGTAACCAGCAAATCATTCTGACATCCGACCGTTATCCGAAAGAGATCAACGGGGTGGAAGATCGCCTCAAATCCCGTTTTGGCTGGGGTCTGACCGTCGCTATTGAGCCGCCAGAGCTGGAAACCCGCGTCGCGATCCTGATGAAAAAAGCGGAAGATCACCAGATTCATCTGCCGGATGAAGTAGCGTTCTTTATTGCGAAACGTCTGCGTTCGAACGTGCGTGAACTGGAAGGGGCGCTGAACCGCGTGATTGCCAACGCCAACTTTACCGGTCGCCCGATCACCATCGATTTCGTGCGTGAAGCGCTGCGCGATCTGCTGGCGCTGCAAGAGAAGCTGGTCACCATCGACAACATTCAAAAGACCGTTGCCGAGTACTACAAGATCAAAGTCGCGGATCTGCTGTCCAAACGTCGTTCACGTTCGGTGGCACGCCCACGCCAACTGGCGATGGCGCTGTCCAAAGAGCTCACTAACCACAGTTTGCCGGAAATCGGCGATGCGTTTGGGGGCCGTGACCACACGACCGTGCTGCACGCCTGTCGTAAGATTGAGCAACTGCGTGAAGAAAGCCACGATATTAAAGAAGACTATTCGAACCTGATTCGTACCCTTTCTTCTTAAAATCGCGCTATGCTTAGCGCTGATTTTTCACGTCGTTTATCCAATATCGTTTAAGAGCACACTATGAAATTTACGATTGAACGTAGTCACTTCATTAAACCACTGCAACAAGTCTCCGGTACGTTAGGCGGACGAGCAACGTTGCCGATTTTGGGTAACCTGCTGCTGAAAGTAGAAGACAATCAGCTTTCCATGACTGCGACCGATCTGGAAGTCGAACTGGTGAGCCGAGTGACGCTGGAAGGCGATTTCGAAGCGGGCAGCACCACCGTGCCTGCGCGTAAATTCCTCGATATCTGCCGTGGCCTGCCGGATGCGGCGGTGATCACTGTGGTGTTGGAAGGCGATCGCGTGCAAGTGCGCTCAGGTCGCAGCCGTTTCTCTCTGGCGACATTACCGGCCAGCGATTTTCCGAACATTGAAGATTGGCAAAGCGAAGTGGAACTGTCGCTGACTCAAGGCGAACTACGTGGTCTGGTCGAGAAAACGCAGTTTTCGATGGCGAACCAGGATGTGCGTTACTACCTCAATGGTATGCTGTTTGAAATTGACGGCAGCACGCTGCGCAGTGTGGCGACCGATGGTCACCGTATGGCGGTGTCGCAAGCCGAGTTGGGTGCTGATTTCGCCAACAAGCAAATTATTGTGCCACGCAAAGGTGTACTCGAGTTGGTAAAACTGCTGGATGCACCGGAGCAGCCTGTGGTTCTGCAAATCGGCAGTTCTAACCTGCGTGCTGAAGTGAACAACTTTGTCTTTACGTCCAAGCTGGTTGATGGCCGTTTCCCGGATTATCGCCGCGTATTGCCGCAAAATACCAACAAAACGCTGCAAGCAGGTTGTGACGAACTGCGTCAGGCGTTTTCACGTGCCGCGATTCTGTCAAACGAGAAATTCCGTGGCGTACGCGTCAATCTGGATGGCGGCGAAATGCGCATTACCGCCAACAACCCAGAGCAGGAAGAAGCGGAAGAGATGCTCGACGTCAATTTTGATGGCGAGGCGATCGAAATCGGTTTTAATGTCAGCTACGTGCTGGATGTGCTCAATACACTGCGCTGTGAGAATGTGCGCGTGTCGATGTCCGATGCAAACGCCAGTGCGCTGATTGAAAATGTCGACGATGACAGCGCCATGTACGTGGTGATGCCAATCCGTCTGTAACGGATGATTATCGCGCAATGCCGCTTACCCGACTGATTGTTCAGCAATTTCGCAACATTAAAGCCTGTGATATTCAATTGTCATCAGGCTTTAACTTTCTTATTGGCCCCAATGGCAGTGGCAAAACCAGCGTGCTGGAAGCCATCTATCTGCTTGGTCATGGCCGCTCTTTCAAAAGTGCTCTGACCGGGCGCGTAATTCAGAACGAGTGTCCGGAACTCTTTGTTCACGGTCGTTTTTTGACCTCGGATCAATTTGAGCTACCGATTGGCATTAATAAGCAGCGCGACGGCTCAACAGAGGTTAAAATAGGCGGTCAGTCCGGACAAAAGTTGGCGCAATTGGCTCAGGTTCTGCCATTGCAACTGATTCACCCGGAAGGGTTTGAATTGCTCACGGACGGACCGAAACAGCGCCGCGCGTTTATCGACTGGGGCGTGTTTCACACCGAAGCGGCATTCTTTGATGCCTGGGGTCGGTTCAAACGGCTCAACAAACAGCGTAATGCGCTGCTCAAGACCGCGAGCAGCTATCGCGAGCTCAGCTATTGGGATCAGGAACTGGCCAGACTGGCGGAAAATATCGACCAGTGGCGCAGTGCGTATGTTGAGCAGATGAAAAGTGTGGCAGAGGAGTTGTGTCGCACATTTTTGCCAGAATTCGAGATTACATTGAAGTATTATCGGGGCTGGGAAAAAGAGACGCCGTATCATGAGATACTGCAAAAAAACTTCGAGCGTGATCAATTGCTTGGATACACGTTCAGCGGTCCTAACAAAGCAGATTTAAAGATTAAAGTGAACGGAACGCCAGTGGAAGATGTTCTGTCACGAGGCCAGCTCAAATTGATGGTTTGCGCCCTGCGTGTCGCGCAAGGGCAGCATTTGACCGAGCTGACCGGGAAGCAATGTATCTATCTTATCGATGATTTTGCTTCCGAACTCGATAGCCAGCGTCGCAAGCGTCTAGCCGATTGCTTGAAAGCGACGGGGGCTCAAGTTTTTGTAAGTTCTATTACTGAAAGCCAGGTTGCCGACATGATCGAGCCTAACAGCAAGATGTTTCATGTGGAACATGGCACAATAGGGCAAGGATAAATAGTGAGAGAGTAACTCATGTCGAATAATTACGATTCATCGAGTATTAAAGTACTGAAGGGTCTAGACGCGGTACGTAAGCGTCCGGGTATGTACATCGGCGACACTGATGATGGCACCGGTCTGCACCACATGGTTTTTGAGGTGGTGGATAACTCGATTGATGAAGCGTTAGCGGGTTACTGTAAAGACATCATCGTGACCATTCACGAAGATAACTCGGTATCGGTCAGCGATGACGGTCGTGGTATTCCGACCGAGCTCCACCCTGAAGAAAAAGTCTCTGCGGCAGAAGTTATCATGACGGTTCTGCACGCTGGTGGTAAGTTTGATGACAACTCCTACAAAGTTTCCGGTGGTCTGCACGGGGTAGGTGTGTCAGTGGTGAACGCGCTGTCGGAAAAAGTGGTACTGACCATTCACCGCGGTGGCAAAGTTCACACCCAAACCTACCGTCACGGCGTTCCTGAAGCGCCGCTGGCTGTGATCGGCGAGACTGACCGCAGCGGTACCATGGTGCGTTTCTGGCCAAGCGCTGAAACCTTCACCAACATCGAATTCCATTACGAAATTCTGGCAAAACGCCTGCGTGAGCTGTCGTTTTTGAACTCTGGCGTTTCCATCAAGCTGGTGGATGAGCGCGAAGAAGACAAACAAGACCACTTTATGTACGAAGGTGGTATTCAGGCATTCGTGACCCACCTCAACCGCAACAAAACACCAATCCACGAAAAAGTGTTCCACTTTAACTCTGAACGTGAAGACGGCATCAGCGTAGAAGTGGCAATGCAGTGGAACGATGGTTTCCAGGAAAACATCTATTGCTTTACCAACAACATCCCACAGCGTGATGGTGGTACTCACTTAGCTGGTTTCCGTGGTGCGTTGACCCGTACTTTGAACAACTACATGGACAAAGAAGGCTTCTCGAAGAAAGCCCAAGCGGCAACATCAGGTGATGATGCGCGTGAAGGCTTAACGGCTGTGGTGTCGGTGAAAGTGCCAGATCCTAAATTCTCGAGCCAAACCAAAGATAAGCTGGTTTCTTCGGAAGTGAAATCCGCGGTTGAGTCAGCCATGAATGAGAAGCTGGCGGATTTCCTGGCGGAAAACCCAAGCGAAGCGAAAAACGTTTGTTCGAAGATTATTGATGCGGCGCGCGCGCGTGAAGCAGCGCGTAAAGCACGTGAAATGACGCGTCGCAAAGGCGCACTGGATCTGGCTGGTCTGCCAGGCAAACTAGCGGACTGTCAGGAAAAAGATCCAGCGCTGTCTGAACTCTACATAGTGGAGGGTGACTCAGCGGGCGGTTCTGCAAAACAAGGTCGTAACCGTAAGAATCAGGCGATTCTGCCGCTGAAAGGTAAAATCCTTAACGTAGAGAAAGCGCGTTTTGACAAGATGCTGTCTTCGCAAGAGGTGGCCACGCTGATCACCGCACTGGGCTGCGGTATCGGCCGTGACGAGTACAACCCGGATAAACTGCGTTACCACAACATCATCATCATGACCGATGCGGACGTCGATGGTTCGCACATTCGTACGCTGCTGCTGACGTTCTTCTACCGTCAAATGCCGGAGCTGATCGAGCGTGGTTACATTTACATTGCTCAGCCACCACTGTACAAAGTGAAGAAAGGCAAACAAGAGCAGTACATCAAAGATGAAGATGCGATGAACCAGTACCAGATTTCTCTGGCGCTGGATAACGCTGAGCTGCACGTGAACCCGGATGCGCCTGCACTGGCGGGTGAGCCTCTGGAGAAACTGGTACAGCAGTACAATGCCGCCATCAAACTGATTGAACGTATGAGCCGCCGCTACCCGCACTCGCTGGTACACGAATTCATCTACATGCCTCGTCTGACTGCTGAACAGTGTCAGGATCAGGCTGCAGTGGAAGCGTGGAGCCAACAGCTGATTGAACAGCTGAACGCGAAAGAAGTGGGCGCGAGTCAGTACAACTGCGTGGTTGAGCACAACGCCGAACAGAACGTTTACTCGCCAAAAGTGAAGGTACGTACGCACGGTGTGACTCACGATTACCTGCTGAGCGTGGATCTGCTGAACTCACGAGAGTACGGCAAACTGGCTGAGCTGTCAGAAGCGTTGCACGGTCTGATTGAAGAGGGTGCGTACATTCAACGTGGTGAGCGTACACAACCTGTGACCAGCTTTGCTGCTGCACTGGACTGGTTGATCAAAGAGTCACGTCGTGGCCTGTCTGTACAGCGATACAAAGGTCTGGGTGAGATGAACCCGGATCAGCTGTGGGAAACCACCATGGACCCGGAAACTCGTCGTATGATGCAAGTGACCATCGATGATGCTGTGGGTGCCGATGAGCTGTTTACCACACTGATGGGTGACCAGGTTGAACCGCGTCGTGCGTTTATCGAAAACAACGCACTGAAAGTGGCGAACCTGGACGTATAAGTCCGCTCCCTCTCTGATATACAAACGGCGCACTTTGGTGCGCCGTTTTTCTTTACTGCAGATGCCAAAGCTCGCTGTACAGCACCTTACCCACCACCGATTTCGGCCTTTGCCATCGGTGCTGCAAAAAATTTTCTTTATGCGCCTTGAAAGCGTAAATGATGACCATATATCTATTAGTGAAGCAGGAAATGCTGCGGTAAGCGGGTTTCCAGAGATTCGTCCTAAGGGAGAGTCGGCTTCATCTGTTGATCATCAATAATATTGCTTCATAGAAGGATAGCGATTATGAGAACTGTAGATTTCACACCTTTATACCGTAACGCGATTGGTTTTGACCGTCTGCTGAACATGATGGAAGCCAGCGCCGCGAAAAATGCTCAGGGCGGTTACCCTCCATACAACATCGAACAACAAGAAGAGAACAAATACCGTATTACCATGGCGGTAGCTGGATTCGCGGAGGAAGAGCTGGACATTACTCAGCAAGAAAATACGCTGATTGTCCGTGGTGAACGTCAGCCGGAAGAGAACAAAAACTACATCTACCAGGGCATTGCGGAACGCGATTTTGAACGTAAGTTCCAACTGGCAGATTACGTGAAAGTGATTGGTGCAGTGATGGAAAAAGGTTTGCTGCACATCGACTTAGAACGTGAAATTCCGCAGGCGATGCAGCCACGTAAAATTGCCATCAACGGCAAGAATTTACTTGAGAATCAATAATGAAAAAGCCCGCTTCGGCGGGCTTTTTTGTGTGCGGAGATTAACCTTCCAAATATGCTTTCTGCACTTCTGCAGCGATGATGGCAATGCCTTGCTGCATCGCGTCATCGCTCTGCACGTAGTTCATACGTAAGCATTGATGGGCATGCGCCCAGTCCTCTTTCTGGCCAATAAAGAAATACTCACCCGGCACGATCAGTACGCCACGTGCTTTGAGGCGGCGGTACAGTTCCATGGTGGTGATTGGCAGCTCATCAAACCACAGCCACAAGAAAATAGCGCCTTCTGGTTTATGAATGCGAAAACGCGGGTCGTTGATAGCCTGTTGCAACAATTCCACCGCACGTTGCGATTTCTGGCGGTAGAACGGTTTGATCACCTCCTGGCTTAGACGCAGCAGATCACCTTTTTCAATGATGCGGTGCGCCAACGCTGGGCCGACACTGCCCGGGGCGAGGCTGATGATACCATTCATATTGGTCAGCGCCTGAGTGATGGCTTCGCTGGCAATCACAATCCCGCAGCGCACGCCTGGCAGGCCCAATTTGGACAGACTCATGCACAAAATGGTGTTGTCGTTCCAGAACGGTTCCACATCTTCAAAAATGATGTTGGGAAACGGCACGCCGTAAGCGTTGTCGATGATGAGCGGAATGTTGTTGTCGCGCGCCAGTTTGTCTAGCTTATGTACCTCTTCTTCCGTCAGTACGTTGCCGGTCGGGTTGGTCGGGCGGGATGCACAAATGGCGGCCACGGACTCATCGACTTTAAGCTGCTCAAAGTCAACGTGATATTTGAACAGGCCATTGTCGAGCAGTTCGATTTCCGGATGGTAGGAGACAAAGATATCCTCGTCGATGCCCGCATCGCCATAGCCGATGTATTCCGGTGCCAATGGCAGCAGAATTTTCTTAAAGCTGCCGTCAGGCTGACGGCCGGCCAGCAAATTGAACAGATAAAAGAAACCGCTCTGGCTGCCATTGGTCAGGCTGATATTTTTTTCGCTGATGTCCCAGCCGTAGGTGTCGCGCAGCAGTGTGGCCAATGCTTTCACCAGCACATCTTTGCCCTGTGGGCCGTCGTAGTTGGTCATGGCGGCAATCAGAGAGCCGTCGGCGAGCATCTCTTCACTGGTGAGTTTGAAGTAATCGAGCATTTCCGGAATGGCGGCCGGGTTACCACCTCCGAGCATGATGGCACCCGGTGTGCGCAAACCATCATTCAAATCGTCCATTAACTGGGTAATACCGGAATACCGATTAAATTTCTCGCCAAAAGTTGAAAACTGCATTGTTCGACTGCCTAAAAGAGTTGTGTTTGTATATTGTCGTTTAGCGGGAGGAATCTCCGCCATTTAGAGTAGTTCTTGAACATACCGCAATGCTTTTGCGAGGCAAAGTACTATTTTGTCTTAGATCAAAAAACAAAGCCCAACTCCGAGGAGTTGGGCTTGAACAGTTTACTGCTTAATGAGCACTTATTTCTGCAGCAGCGAGATATCCGCGATTTGCAGGAACAGGTTACGCAGGTTATTCAGCAGCGTCAGACGGTTTTTCTTCAGCGCTTCATCATCGGCCATGACCATCACGTTGTCGAAGAATGCGTCAACAGGTTCACGCAGACCCGCCAGTTGGCTCAGTGCCTGCTGGTAGTTACCAGTGGCAAATGCTGGTTCCAGCGCTTCAGTCATCACTTCTACTGCTTCAGCCAGCGCTTTTTCCGCATCTTCTTGTAGCAGAGCCAAGTCAATCTCTTGCGCCAGTTCGCCGTCGAATTTCGCCAGGATGTTACCCACACGTTTGTTCGCCGCCGCCAGAGCTTCAGCGGCTTCCAGTGCACGGAAGTGCGATACCGCTTTCACGCGTTGGTCGAAGTCAGCTGGTTTGGTTGGGTGACGTGCCAGCACGGCCTGAATGATGTCCACGCTGAAGCCTTCGTCCTGATACCAGGCACGGAAACGGCCCAGCATGAATTCGATCACTTCCTGCTCAACGTTGTCGTTGCTCAGGCGATCGCCAAACAGCGATTTCGCTTTTGCGACCAAATCCACCAGATCCAGGTTGTAGCCGTATTCCACGATGATACGCAGTACGCCCAGAGACGCGCGGCGCAGAGCAAACGGGTCGCTGCCTTTTGGTGCCTGACCGATACCGAAGATACCTACGATGGTATCCAGCTTGTCGGCCATGGCCAGTGCAGATGAAACACCGTTGCTTGGCAGTTCATCGCCAGCAAAACGCGGCATGTATTGCTCGTTCAGTGCAACAGCTACTTCTTCCGCTTCACCGTCGTGGCGAGCATAGTGCATACCCATCACGCCTTGGGTGTCGGTAAATTCAAACACCATCGAGGTCATCAGGTCACACTTGGCCAGCAGACCTGCACGTTTGGATTGCTCCACATTCGCACCGATTTGCTCGGCAATGTAGCCAGCCAGTTCGGTAATGCGATCGGTTTTGTCTTTGATGGTGCCCAGTTCTTTCTGGAAAATCGCATTTTCCAGCTGTGGCAGACGGTCAACCAGCGGCTTCTTACGGTCCGTATTGAAGAAGAACTCCGCATCCGCCAGGCGGGGACGAACCACCTTCTCGTTACCTTCGATAACATGGCGAGGCTCTTTGGACTCGATGTTTGACACGAAGATAAAGTTTGGCAGCAGGTGCTTGTGGGCGTCGTAAACCGGGAAGTATTTCTGGTCACCTTTCATGGTGTATACCAGCGCTTCTGCCGGAACTTTGAGGAATTTCTCTTCAAATTTCGCCGTCAGGACAACCGGGAATTCCACCAGCGAGGTCACTTCTTCAACCAGATCGTCTTCCAGATCGGCGATACCGCCCAGTTCTGCCGCGGCTTTTTGTGCGCCGTCGATGATCATCGCTTTACGGGTTTCGTAATCAGCAATCACTTTACCGCGCTCCAGCAGAATCGCTGGATACTGCTCAGCCGAATCGATGGTGAATTCAGGTTCACCCATGAAACGGTGACCACGGATGATGCGGTCTGATTTCACGCCCAGAATTTCGCCTTCGATCAGTTCGTTGCCGAACAGAATCGTCAGGGTTTTTACCGGACGGATGAATTGAGTTTCTTTATCGCCCCAACGCATTGGCTTGGCGATTGGCAGGTTTGCCAGTGCTTTGGCGGCCATATCAACGACCACAGCAGACGTGTCCTGACCTTTTACCTGCTCTTTGAACAGTAGCCATTCACCTTTGTCGGTGACCAGGCGTTCTGCTTGCTCAACGGTAATACCGTTGCCGCGTGCCCAGCCTTGCGCTGCTTTGGTTGGGTTGCCGTCAGCATCGAATGCCACGCTAACCGCAGGACCACGTTTTTCAACCACTTTGTCTGGCTGACCTTCGGCCAGGTTAGCCACTTTCAGTGCCAGACGACGTGGGGTGGCGTACCAGGTTACGCCATCGTGTGCGATGTCTGCGCTTTGCAGTTCTGTTGCAAAGTTTGTTGCAAACGCTTCAGCCAGGGTACGAAGTTGTTTTGGAGGCAGTTCTTCCGTACCCAGCTCAATCAAAAATTCTTTTGCCATGTGACGTCTTCCCCTTACTTCTCTTCGGACTTTTTACACATTGGGAAGCCCAGAGCTTCACGAGATGCGTAGTAAGCTTCGGCAACTGACTTGGTCAGGTTGCGAATACGCAGAATGTAGCGCTGACGTTCGGTTACGGAGATCGCTTTACGCGCATCCAGTAGGTTGAACGCGTGCGCCGCTTTCAGAATGCGCTCGTACGCTGGCAATGGTAGCGGTTTTTCCAGTTCCAACAGGTGGACACACTCTTTTTCGCACTGATCGAAGAAGGTGAACAGGAAATCAACATCTGCATGTTCGAAGTTGTAAGTAGACTGTTCCACCTCGTTTTGGTGGAAGATGTCACCGTAGGTGACTTTACCCAGAGGGCCATCGGTCCATACCAAGTCATACACAGAATCCACGCCCTGAATGTACATGGCCAGACGCTCAATACCGTAAGTGATTTCACCCGTTACCGGTTTACACTCCAGGCCGCCTACTTGCTGGAAGTAAGTAAACTGCGTCACTTCCATGCCGTTCAGCCACACTTCCCAGCCCAGACCCCAAGCGCCCAGCGTTGGGTTTTCCCAGTTGTCTTCCACGAAGCGAATGTCGTGTACACGTGGGTCAACGCCCAGCACTTCCAGAGAACCCAGGTACAGTTCCTGAATGTTGTCTGGTGACGGTTTAATGATGACCTGGAATTGGTAGTAGTGTTGCAGACGGTTTGGGTTCTCACCGTAGCGGCCGTCAGTCGGACGACGTGATGGCTGAACATACGCCGTGGCAATTGGCTCAGGACCAAGAGCACGCAAGCATGTCATTGGGTGAGACGTACCTGCGCCCACTTCCATATCTAATGGTTGAACAATGGTACAGCCTTGTTGGGCCCAATAATCCTGCAGCGCGAGGATCATACCCTGAAAGGTTTTGATATCGTATTTTTGCATAGTCAGGTTCGCGCGATTCTTCTGTCTGAATTGATAAAAAATAACGATCAAGTATACCGAGTTATTCCCCGACAAAGTAGAGGAAATCTTGCTTAATTAATCGGCGAAAATCTCTTTTAATGGAGTTTTTGTCGTTTAAGCGGCGCAAATTTCTCAATGTTGCGGCTTTTCGCCATCTTGGGGTTGAGATTCGTGGCGAGGCTGGATAGAATTCATCCCGTCTTTGGGGAGTAGCTTATCGATCAAATCACTTCATTTGGTCGGTTCGTTCGTCAACACAATTGGTGCACAATCACCATGGCGTTCGAGACTCGGTGCCTACCGGGTTTAGCAAGACCTTAGACAAACATCACGAACCGGGGTGGGGCGTGTCTGTTTGTCTATGGTTATATAATTATCCCTGCCCCAATGAGCAAGTCGTGAGCGTTTTAGCTATCTCTATTACTACTGTTGCACTGGCCGAAATCGGGGATAAAACCCAGCTTTTGTCGTTATTACTCGCCAGTCGATACCGTAAACCGATCCCTATTATTGCTGCTATTTTTCTGGCTACTATCGCCAACCATGCCTTGGCGGCGTGGCTCGGGGTTGTCGTGGCCGATTATCTGTCGCCTGACGTATTGAAATGGGTGCTGGTGGTGAGCTTTTTGGCGATGGCCGCCTGGGTACTGATCCCGGATAAACTCGATGATGACGAAGACATTTCCAACCGTGGCCCGTTTGTCGCCAGCTTCATTGCGTTTTTTGTGGCGGAAATTGGCGACAAAACCCAGATCGCGACTTCGATTCTGGGGGCGCAGTACGCGGATGCTTTGTCGTGGGTCGTGCTCGGCACCACTATCGGTATGTTGCTGGCGAACGTGCCAGTGGTGCTGATCGGTAAATTGTCGGCCGACAAAATGCCGCTGGGGCTGATCCGTAAAGTGACCGCAGCGCTGTTTGCCGCGTTAGCGGTTGGCGCGGCGTTTTTCTGAAAAATAAACGTTCGTTGAAACAAACCATTAGCACAGATCACGCTCTGATGATTTCCGGTGCAGAGAGTGATATTCGCCATATTCATGTCATACTTGTCATGCTAGTGTAAAGGTCAACCATCATCGCGAGAGGGTAGGTTTATGCTGACACGTTATATGGGAATGAGCGCTAAAAGTCAGAGTTACTTGTTTACTTTTGGTTTGGCGTTAACTTTGCTTGGCATGTCGTTAACGGATATGTGGTTACCGATGGTGGCGGGTGCCATCATTATGGCCGGACTTACGGTTGAGTCCTGGATTCGAGTGGCTCACATCATTCCGATGCATGAAGAAATGCGCGCGATGCAAAAGCAGATTCATCGTTTACAGGCGGAAATCCGCTCAATCGAACAGCAAGAATAAACAAAAGGCTGCCATTGGCAGCCTTTTTTGTCTCTCTACTCCAGCCCTTTTTTTATCAGGTACTGGTAGGGTAGCTCGTCGGTCTTTGCCGCGAGCAGCTGATGATCCATAAAGCGGCAGAAGCTCGGAATGTCGCGTGTCGTCGATGGGTCATCGGCTTTGATCAGCAGCACTTCACCGTCTTTCATCGTACGAATCGTCTTCCTGACCATCATCACTGGCTCTGGGCAGCGTAATCCTTCCGCTTCTAAAACTAACGTGGCTAATTCAGGATTAAAAGTCATGGTCAAACCTAATGGATGTCACAAATTAGGCCTAGATAATACTGGCGAGGAAAAAATATTCAATAAGCGCTTGGCAAAGTGATCTTTTTGTTTTAATTTGGTTAACAAGTTGGTAACAAATCGCTAAGGAGTGCAATATGTTGACAGCACTGGACAGACTGACCATCTACTCGGTTCTGTGTTTTATTTCCTTTTGCGCCCTTGTGATGCGATCACCAGCCGAAACCTCATTAATGCCGCTACTCGGCGTGAGTGCTTCGATATTTGGGATTTGGCTCGAGATGCATCGCTGGCAAGGTGCATCTGGTGAGCAAGAACATTAACACACACTTGTCAAACTACGCTCAATTACATTCCGACACTATCCCCATTTTTCTTGGGCTTCCCCGCCGAAAGGCGGGATTTTTTTTGCCTATTGGTTACACTCTCCCTATTCGTCATAAACCCCGGACTTCAGTGTGGAATTGGAAGATATTTATCGCCGCGATCTCAATCTGTTGATTGCATTGCGGGTTTTGGTGGAAGAGTGCAGCGTCAGTAAAGCGGCGGAGCGGCTTAATCTCAGTCAGTCAGCCATGAGTCGTGTGCTTGGCCGCCTGCGCAGCCTGCTTGATGATCCGCTGTTTACCCGTCAGGGGCAGCATCTGATCCCGACCGAAAAAGCACTGGCGTTTAACCGTGAACTCGGTGAGCCGCTGGAAAGCCTGCGTCAATTGTTGTCACCAGCCGAGTTTGATCCCAAGTCCTGTGCTCAGACGTTTACCATTGCGACCACTGATTACGCGATGCAGACCATTTTGCCGTTTGCGTTGCCGCGTATTTATCAGGAAGCGCCCAATGTGGCGTTTGAGTTTCTGCCGCTGCAACACGAACGTTTAGTGGATCAGCTCACTTACGATGGCGCCGATCTGGCGATTTGTCGTCTGATTCGTTCGGTCGAACCGCTGCAAAGTGAAGTGCTGGGGCGTGTCGGGGTGCTGTGCTTACTCTCGCGTCACCATCCGTTGGCGCAGCAGTCGATGACCTTGCAGGATTATCTCGATTTCCCTCATGCAATGATTGCCATCAGTGATGGGGTAAAAGCGCTGCTTGATCAGGCGTTGGAAGGATTACCTTCCAGACGAATGGTGCTCAGGGCGTATCACTTGGAAGCGGCGTTGGCGATTATCGACACCATGCCGCTGATCATCACGGTACCGGCAGACTTGGCGTATCTGGTCGCGGAACGTTATGACCTAGTGGTGAAGCCACTGCCGTTTTCCTTTACGCCGTTCGATTATTCGATGATTTGGCATCCGCGCTGCGAACATTCCCCGGCGCAGGAGTGGCTGCGTAGCATGGTGAAGGAGGAGTGCAGCAAATTGATTGCCAAGCGGGTTGAAGATATGGGCTTAGACGAATCAAGGCCCGATTAGGGCCTTGAGATAGAGAACGTCGTGAGCGCGAAAATTACAGCTTGATCACCACGCGGCCGGTGACTTGACCATTAGTGATATCTTGCGCGTATTGCGGCGCTTGCTCCAGACCAATTTCGGTACACGCTTGCTCGAAGTAACTCGCAGGCAGCAGTTCAACCAGTTTTTCCCATGCGGCAATGCGTTTTTCGCGCGGACAGTTGACCGAATCGACACCTTGCAGGCGCACGTTGCGCAGAATAAATGGCATGACGGTGGTGGGCAGATCAAAACCACCTGCCAGACCGCACGCGGCAACGGCGCTGTTGTAGTCCATCTGTGCCAGGACTTTCGCCAGCACTTTGCTGCCAACAGTATCAATCGCACCGGCCCACACTTGTTTTTCCAGCGGGCGTGCTGGCTCTTCAAACTCGCTGCGGTCGATGATGCGGCTCGCGCCCAGTTTTTCTAACAGCGGACCGTTTTGTTCCGCGCGACCGGTCACCGCGGCCACTCGATAACCCAGCGTGGCCAGCAGAGTCACTGCGACAGAACCCACACCACCACTGGCGCCAGTCACCACAACTTCGCCGTCCTGCGGTTGGATACCGGCATCAAGCAGTGCTTGGACACACAACATCGCGGTAAAACCGGCGGTGCCGATCATCATCGCTTGTTTGCCATCAAAGCCTTGTGGCAGCGGAACCAGCCAGTCACCTTTGAGGCGTGCTTTTTGCGCCATACCGCCCCAGTGGTTTTCGCCCACGCCCCAGCCAGTGAGGGCCACATCGTCACCTGCCTGATAGCGTGCATCCTGTGAGCTGATCACTTTGCCTGCCAGATCGATGCCCGGCACCATTGGAAACTGACGAATAATTTTGCCTTTGCCCGTGATGGCCAGGCCATCTTTGTAGTTCAGTGATGAATAATCGACGGCGATCAGCACGTCACCTTCCGGCAACTGCGCTTCATCAATCTGCTCAATACTGGCCAGAGTACGTTTATCTTCTTGATTCAAAATCAAAGCTTGAAACATGGGGTTCTCCACACATGGCTAAACATTAACTCTAGTCTAGATCTGATAGGTCTATGAATTAAATGAAACTTTAGCATTATATCTATGCGCAAAAAGCATAGTCATAGTAAGGGTATTGTGAAGAGAGAAAAAACAAGCCACCGCAATGGGTGGCTTGAGTCTTATTTGGCGAGGAAGAAGCGATAGGCCGGGTTGTCGGTTTCATCTTTATAGTGATAACCGAGTTCGACCAAATGCGCTGAGAAGCGCGCCAGATCGTCATCACTGAGTTCAAAGCCACACAGCACACGGCCGTAATCGGCACCGTGGTTGCGGTAGTTGAACAGGCTGATATTCCAGTGGGTACCCAGCGTGCTGAGGAATTTGAGCAGCGCGCCCGGATATTCCGGAAACTCAAAGCTGTACAAACGTTCTCTGAGTGGCTTGGACGGACGCCCGCCAATCATGTAACGAATGTGCAGTTTGGCCATTTCATCATCGGACAGGTCCTGAACCGGATAGCCGGACTGACGCAGTTCGTGAATGATGGTTTTCAGCTCTTCCTGGCCGCCCATCAGACGTATACCGACAAAAATGTTAGCCAGTTGGTCGTCACTGTAGCGGTAGTTGAACTCGGTGACCGCCCGGCCGCCGATGATTTGGCAAAATTCAAAGAACGCGCCTTTGCGCTCTGGAATGGTGACCGCCAGCAGACCTTCACGTTTCTCACCCAGTTCGCAACGTTCGGACACGTAGCGCAAACCGTGAAAGTTGGTGTTGGCGCCGGACAGCACAGTCGCCAGTTGCTTATCTTTCAGCCCATTCTGTTCTGCAAATTTCTTCAGCCCTGCCAGAGCCAGCGCGCCAGACGGTTCGGCAATGGCGCGGGTGTCTTCGAAAATATCTTTTACCGCCGCACAGATTTCATCGCTGGACACGGTAATGTGGCCATCGAGATACTGCTGACACAGACGAAACGTTTCATCGCCGATGCGTTTTACGGCTACGCCGTCGGCAAACATGCTGACTTGATCGAGCACCACTGGTTCACCAGCATCCAGCGCTGCTTTGAGGCAGGCCGAATCTTCCGGTTCAACCGCAATCACTTTGATTTCCGGCATCAGCTGTTTGACCAGCACCGCAACACCTGCCGCAAGGCCGCCACCGCCGACGGGCACAAAGATGTAATCGAGATGGCCGTTTTGCTGCAGCATTTCCATGCCGATGGTGCCCTGACCGGCAATCACCAGCGGGTGATCGAACGGCGGCACAAAGGTGTAGCCACATTCCTGCGACAAGCGCTCAGCTTCGGCTTTGGCTTCGTCAAAGTTGCTGCCGTGCAGTACGACATTGCCGCCAAAACCGCGCACCGCTTCGACTTTGATGTCCGGCGTGGTACGAGGCATGACGATAGTGGTACGAATGCCCAGTTTGGTGCCAGAGAGCGCCATACCCTGAGCGTGGTTACCTGCGGAAGCGGCGATCACGCCAGCATTTTTCTGTTCTTCCGTCAGACTGGCCACCATGTTGTACGCGCCGCGCAGTTTGAACGAATGCACCGGCTGGCGGTCTTCACGTTTGATTTGCACCTGATTGCCAATGCGCGCCGACAGACGCGGCATGGCTTGCAGGGGCGTCACGTTCGCCACTTCATACACCGGCGCACGCAATATCTGGCGCAGGTAATCTGCGCCAGTTTGTTGAGTGAGCGTCATAAGCTAGCCCTCTAGCTTGGATTTGTCTCGCACCGCTCCTTTGTCAGCACTGGTTGCCATGCTGGCGTAAGCTTTAAGTGCAAAAGAGACTTCACGTTGACGATCGACCGGTTTCCAGCCGAGCTTATCTTGCGCTTCGCGACGCGCCGCCATCTCTGCATCAGAGATTTGCAGCACAATCGAACGATTCGGAATGTCGATCGCGATGGTATCGCCATTTTTCACCAAACCGATCGCACCGCCGTTCGCCGCTTCCGGAGAGGCGTGACCAATCGACAGACCCGAAGTCCCGCCGGAGAAGCGGCCGTCGGTCAGCAGCGCACACGCTTTGCCAAGGCCCATGGATTTGAGGTAGGTGGTCGGGTAGAGCATTTCCTGCATGCCCGGACCGCCTTTAGGGCCTTCGTAACGAATCACCACCACATCACCGGCTTTGACTTTGCCGCCCAGAATGCCTTCAACCGCATCTTCCTGGCTTTCAAACACCACGGCTGGGCCTTCAAATTTAAGAATGCTGGCGTCCACGCCGGCGGTTTTGACGATACAGCCATCAAGGGCAATGTTGCCTTTCAGTACCGCCAGACCACCATCCTGACTGAATGCATGCTCTTTGGTACGAATACAGCCTTCCTGACGGTCGTCATCCAGCGTATCCCAACGGCAATCTTGCGAGAATGCCTGAGTGGTACGAATGCCCGCCGGTCCGGCGCGGAAGAAGGTTTTCACAGCTTCAGAGTCGGTTTGTTTGACGTCGTATTGTGCCAACTGCTCGGCAAGCGAAATGCCCAGCACGGTACGAGTGTCATCATGCAGCAGGCCTGCGCGTTGCAGTTCACCCAGAATACCCATCACGCCACCAGCGCGGTGCACATCTTCCATGTGATATTTCTGCGTCGACGGCGCCACTTTACACAGGTGCGGAACCTGACGTGACATGCGATCGATGTCGGTCATGTCGAAATCCACTTCACCTTCTTGCGCCGCGGCCAGCAGATGCAGCACGGTGTTGGTCGAGCCGCCCATCGCGATATCCAGCGCCATCGCGTTTTCGAACGCATCTTTGGTGGCGATGTTGCGTGGTAGTGCGGTGGTATCCTCTTGCTGGTAGTAACGCTTGGTCAGATCGACGATGCGACGACCTGCACTCAAAAACAGCTCTTTACGGTCCGCGTGCGTGGCCAGCAGTGAGCCGTTGCCTGGCTGAGAAAGACCCAGCGCTTCCGTCAGACAGTTCATGGAGTTGGCGGTAAACATGCCAGAGCACGAACCACACGTCGGACACGCGGAACGTTCCACTTGCTGGCTCTGCTCGTCCGAAACGTTTGGATCGGCACCCTGAATCATGGCATCCACCAGATCCAGCTTGATGATTTGATCGGAAAGCTTGGTTTTACCCGCTTCCATCGGACCGCCAGAGACAAAAATGGTCGGAATATTGAGGCGCATGGACGCCATCAGCATTCCCGGGGTGATTTTGTCACAGTTGGAGATACACACCATGGCGTCGGCGCAGTGGGCGTTCACCATGTATTCTACCGAGTCGGCGATCAGTTCTCGTGATGGCAGCGAGTAAAGCATGCCGCCGTGGCCCATTGCGATACCGTCATCGACTGCAATGGTATTGAATTCTTTGGCGATGCCGCCCGCGGCTTCGATTTCACGCGCCACCATCTGACCGAGGTCTTTGAGATGGACGTGACCCGGCACGAACTGGGTGAATGAGTTCACCACGGCAATAATCGGTTTACCGAAATCTTCTTCTTTCACACCGGTTGCGCGCCACAGTGCGCGTGCACCAGCCATGTTGCGTCCATGAGTGGTGGTGGCCGAACGATACTTAGGCATAATCTTGTCTCCTTACTTCGCTTGCTCTGGGTATACGTAATCCAACCAGCCCCACTTATCTTCCGTGGTGCCGTTGAACAGGCCGAAGTAGGCCTTCTGCATCGCTTCGGTCACAGGACCGCGTTTGCCGATACCAACGGTGATTTGGTCAATGCTGCGTACCGGTACGATTTCCGCCGCCGTGCCAGTCATGAACACTTCGTCGGCCAGATACAGGGCTTCACGGGAAATATTGGCTTCACGCACTTCATAGCCCATGTCTTTTGCCAGCGTCATGATCGAGTCACGTGTGATGCCCGGCAGGATTGAGCTGGTGGTCGGTGGCGTCAGGATCTCGCCGTTCTTGACCACAAAAATGTTCTCGCCCGCGCCTTCAGACAGGTAACCATCCACGCTCAGTGCAATCCCTTCTGCGTAGCCGTGACGACGTGCTTCGCCGCCTACCAGCAGAGAAGACAGGTAGTTACCGCCCGCTTTGGCCGCGGTTGGAATGGTGTTTGGTGCGGCGCGGTGCCAGCTGGAGATCATCGCATCCACGCCATTTTCCAGCGCTTCTTCACCCAGATAGGCGCCCCAAGGGAATGCGGCGATGATGACTTCCATTTCGGTGCCAGCCGGCGGACATACGCCAAGGCCCACGTTGCCGACAAAAGCCAGCGGACGAATGTAGGCGCTGTCGAGTTTGTTGGCGCGCAGTGTTTCGCGGGTTGCTTCCATGATCTCTTCTTGAGAATACGGAATCGGGAAGCGGTAGATCTTGGCAGAATCAATCAGGCGCTGAGCATGCTCACGGTGACGGAAAATGATCGGACCTTTTGGCGTGTTGTAGCAGCGCACGCCTTCAAATACGGAGGTGCCGTAGTGCATGGCATGGGTCAACACGTGAACGGTCGCGTTTGCCCATGGCATCAGTTCACCATTGAACCAAATATAATCTGCAGTTTTAGTTGCCATGATTGCCTTCCTTAAGCACAAATCTTTTGTTGTAAGTTGTTATTTGGGAGCTCGTTGCTCTTGATGGGGGTCACATCAACGCTGCGGATATCCCATAATTTCTCAATCTGGTTAATCAGTGTGTTTATCGGACGATCGCTGTCGACGATGATTTCCACACTGGCAATTTTGCTTTCGTGGTTTTGCGTTGCCGCTACCTGTTTAATGATAAAGCCACGGTGGCGAACCACACGGAGAACACGCTCCAGCAGCACCGGTTTATCGTCTGCTTTGATGTCGAGTAAGTATCTTTGCATGATGGCGTCTCCTAGGTGTTCTCTAACATATCATTGTTGGACGCGCCTGGCGGTACCAACGGCCACACGTTCTCTTCTTCGTCGATCGCAACGTGCAGCAGGTAAGCGGTTTTACTCTCCAGCATCTCTTTCAGAGCGGGTTCCACTTCTTCTTTTCTTGTGATGGTTTTGCCCGGAATATCGAAGGCTTTCGCCAGCATGATGAAATCCGGGTTGTCATCGAGAATGGTTTCACTGTGGCGGCCGTCAAAGAACAGCGATTGCCACTGGCGCACCATGCCCAAACGCTGGTTATTCAGCAGCACCATCTTGACCGGGATCTGGCGACGTTTAAGCGTGCCCAGTTCCTGAATGTTCATCATAAACGAGCCGTCACCGGTGATGAGAATCGATTGGTCATTCGGGCGAGCCACCGCCGCACCCATTGCGGCTGGCAGGCCAAAGCCCATGGTGCCAAGGCCCGCGGATGAGATGAAGTTTTGCGGATCGCGCGGCTGAATGTGCTGCGCTGCCCACATCTGGTGCTGGCCGACATCGGTCGACACCATGGCGCTGTCCGGCATCATGTCAGACAGTTGTTTGAGCAGCAGCGGGGCAAAAATCGCTTCACCCGGGTGGTCGTAACGCCATTTGAATCCGCTGCGCAGGCTTTCACTGTGGTGAACCCAAGGCGAGATATCGTGGCTCAGTTCAAGCTGAGGCAAAATGGTGTTGATGTCGCCGCGCAGTGCCGCATTGGCCTGACGCAGTTTGTTAAATTCCGCCGCATCGATATCAATGTGAATGACTTTGGCGTGGGGTGCAAAGGTATCCAGCTTACCGGTCACACGGTCATCAAAACGTGCGCCAACAACGATCAGCAAATCGCTTTCCTGTACCACTAAGTTACCGGCTTTGGTGCCGTGCATACCCAGCATGCCAAGATAATGCGGATCGTGACGCTCGATGGTGCCCAGGCCTTTTAATGTGCTGACCGATGGCATCGGATTGAGACGCAGAAATTCGCGTACCGTGTCGGTGGCTTTGGCCAGTTGCACACCGCCGCCGACATACAATACCGGACGTTTGCTTTGAGCCAGCAGCGCTTGCGCTTGCGCCAGTTGCTGGGGATCGACCTGAGGTATCGCAGGAGGAGTAAAAGCGGGCAAAACGGAAACCGGTGCCTGACCCAGTTGCACATCTTTAGCGATATCAACGATCACAGGGCCTGGACGGCCGGTTTTGGCGACTTCAAATGCTTCCGCCAGGGTTGGCGCAAGTTCATTAATATCGGTAACGAGGTAACTGTGTTTGGTACACGAGAGTGACATACCAATCACATCCATTTCCTGGAAGGCGTCAGTGCCGATGTGAGAACTGGCAACCTGACCGGTAATTGCAACGAGAGGGACTGAATCGAGGAAGGCATCGGCAAGGCCGGTGACTAAGTTGGTAGCGCCTGGGCCGGAAGTGGCCATACATACTGCCACGTCCTGTGTGGCTCTTGCCATGCCGATAGCGGCCATGGCGGCTCCCTGTTCGTGTCGACACAAAATGTGTTCAACACCACCATCATACAAAGCATCATAGATTGGCATGATGGCGCCGCCGGGGTAACCAAAAACGGTTTTGATTCCCTGCTGTTTTAATGCGGCTACGACTAATTGAGCTCCGGTCATCGTAAGCCTCCCGAACAGCGATCCGACTCGCTGTTTTCTGTTGTGTTGTGCTTGCACCTCATGTGCTGCTCCCCATTCTTCCTGCCATGTCTGATGAGAGATTCATCAGCATGTGCTTTTTTTAAGTCTAACAGTTGTAAAAAAACCCCCGGACTTTTCAGTGCGGGGGTTTTTCGAATCTGGTGTTTATTTTGCGCCCACAAGCCCCCGCGCGGTCATAATCAGGACCACGATAATAAGGCTAATCAGAGAGTTGAAACGGGCGTATAAGTTCATCGTAATAATTCTAAATGTTGTCGTAATATCATACGAAATTGTTTGCGTCTCTAGTGGTAACACACATCTCCGTTACATGACAAGCAAAAACTCATTCTTTTTTCACATTCCCGTTTTAACCCTCCGCGTTATATAACAACTTTCGCAGCCCGCAGTCGAACTCAATCTGTGTGGTGAATGGTTTTTAATCAATAACTAAGGAAAGTCATGGGGCTTGCTATCATTCATAGCCGTGCCAGCATCGGTGTTCAGGCACCAGCGGTGACGGTGGAAGTACACATCAGTAACGGTATGCCGGGGTTTACGCTGGTTGGTTTGCCGGAGACAACCGTCAAAGAATCCCGCGATCGCGTGCGCAGCGCCATCATCAATTCCAAGTTCGAATTTCCCGCCAAACGCATTACCGTCAATTTAGCGCCCGCTGATCTGCCCAAAGAGGGCGGCCGTTTTGATTTGCCGATCGCGCTCGGCATTCTGGCTGCCTCGGATCAGATTGCCCGCACCCAATTGAGCGACCATGAATTCATCGGTGAGTTGGCGCTGTCGGGGGAAATTCGCAGCGTGAAAGGCGTGCTGCCCGCAGCCTTGGCGGCCAATCAGGCGCGGCGCAGTTTGGTGGTGCCCCATTTCAATGGCGATCAGGCGGCGCTGGTGGGGAAAGAGCAACATAAATCGGCGCGCACTCTGCTTGAAGTGTGTGCCGATCTGTGTGGTCAACAGACGTTATCGCTGTTTCAAAGTGACGCGCATGACGCCAGCGTACCGCGTGAGCGCGATTTGCAGGACATCATTGGTCAGCAGCAAGGCAAGCGGGCGTTGGAGATCGCGGCGGCGGGCAACCACAACCTGCTGTTTCTCGGCCCGCCGGGCACAGGTAAAACTATGTTGGCCTCGCGTCTGTGCGATCTGCTGCCAGAGATGACTGAGGCCGAGGCGATGGAGACTGCATCAGTGGCCTCGCTGACGCAGCAGGAAATCAACCAGCACAACTGGAAACAGCGTCCGTTTCGCGCGCCGCATCATTCCAGCTCCATGGCTGCACTGGTAGGTGGCGGCACTATTCCCCGCCCCGGAGAAATCTCACTTGCTCACAATGGCCTACTGTTTCTGGACGAAATGCCGGAGTTTGAACGCAAAGTGCTCGATTCACTGCGCGAGCCGCTGGAGTCCGGCGAGATTATTATTTCCCGCGCGCAGGGTAAAACCCGTTTCCCAGCGCGTTTTCAGTTGGTTGGCGCGCTCAATCCCAGTCCGACGGGGTATTACGAAGGCAATCAGGCGCGGGTGAATCCGCAGGGGATTTTACGCTATTTGAGCCGTTTGTCGGGGCCGCTGCTGGATCGCTTTGATATGTCGATTGAAATTCCGGCATTGCCCAAAGGCACTTTGTCACACGGCGGCGACCGCGGCGAGCCGACGGCGGTGGTGCAGGCGCGGGTCTTTCGCGCACGTGAAACCATGCTGGCACGCAGTGGCAAAGTGAATGCGCTGTTGCAAAGCCGTGAAATCGAAACTTATTGCCCGCTCAGTCAGCCGGATGCGGAATTTCTGGAAAATGCGCTGCACCGCCTGGGGTTGTCAATCCGGGCCTATCACCGCATCATCAAAGTCGCGCGCACCATTGCCGATTTGAGCGGTGAGGCACACATTCAACGGGCGCATCTGGCCGAAGCGCTCGGGTATCGCGCTATGGACCGGTTACTCAAACAGCTCACCGCCCAATCGGTCTAGGGCGGCAGTACTCTGACCATTGGCAGACGTATTTCTTTCAGCGGGCAAGCGAGTATAATTGCTCGCTGTTTTTTTATTCAATTTTTTGAAAACCATAAATTCTATGCTCGCTTACCTTCTGCTTGTCCTCAATATTGTGCTGGTGATCCTCAATACCATGTTCAGTTCGTTATTGATCTGCGCGATTGCGCTGGTCAAACTGCTGCTGCCGACGCCGAGATTGAAAGCGATGGCGACCAGCATGGCGGATAAAGCGATGTGGCTGTGGGCGACACTTAATGCGCGTATTCTGGCGATGTCAAACCGCGTCGAGTGGGACATTCAGGGCGGGGAAGGACTGAGTAAGCAGGGCTGGTATCTGATGATCAGCAACCACCTCAGCTGGACGGACATTGTCGTGCTGTGTTGTGTGTTCAAAGATCGTATTCCGATGCCGAAGTTTTTCCTCAAACAGCAACTGTTGTATGTGCCGTTTGTCGGCATGGGGTGTTGGGCGCTGGATATGCCGTTCATGCGTCGCTATTCGCGGGAATACTTGATTCGCCATCCACACAAGCGCGGCCAGGATCTGGCGACCACGCGTCGCTCGTGCGAAAAATTTAAGTTTCATCCGACGACGGTGGTGAACTACGTCGAAGGTACGCGTTTCACTCAGTACAAACAGCGTGCGACCCGTTCGCCTTACCAGCATCTGCTGGCGCCGAAAAGCGGCGGGATTGCGTATACGTTGGCAGCGATGGGTGAACAATTCTCCAATATTATCGATGTTACGCTGGCCTATCCGGATAACACCGATAAGCCGTTTCGCGATATGTTAATGGGCCGGATGCACCGCATTGTGGTGCGTATTCGCGTGTTGCCGGTCGATGAGCAGGTACGCGGTGACTATTTTCATGACAAACCGTATAAACGCCAGTTCCAGCAGTGGCTGACTGCGCTGTGGCAACGCAAAGATCAGCAGTTGGCAACGCTGTATCAGTCAAAAGCGGACGTATAAAAAAAGGAGCCTCAGGCTCCTTTTTTCTTGGCGGGCAAACTTACTTGCTCAGCAGGTAGTTCACCAGATCAAAGTACTCGTCCATCGTTTTGATGCCTTGCGCCTGAACCAGATAGTGGTTGTTCACCACGACAGAAGGAACGCCGGTCAGGCCGCTTTCCTGGAACTGCTTGTCAAAGCGGCGCACCATTGAGTCCACCGCGAAGCCGTTAAACGCAGCGTCGAATTTCGCACCGTCGATGCCTTCATCAACGAAGATCTGACGCAGCTCGGCATCATTTTTTGGTGGCTTGCGCAGGTTGTGAATGCGGTCAAACATCACCGGGATCATTTTGTCTTCAACGTTCAGTGCAATCATGGTCGCGTAGGCTTTGCTCATCGATTTGCCCATGTCACCACCCATGAATGAAACGTGGTTTTTTTGCAGCTTCACGCCTTCTGGCAGCTTGGTTTTTAGCTGAGAGATGATCGGTTCGAACGCGTTACAATGCGGACAGTAGAACGAAAAGTACTCAGTGACGCTCGGTTTTGAGGAAGGCTCTAAGTTGAGCACTTTGTATTGTTCCCCTTCTTTGAACTGCGCGGCATGGGCCGACAGGCTTAACATCAGGGTTGCAACCAGTGCAAACAGCTTTTTCATTGTGGACTCCATTATTCCTTTGAAGGCTTGTTACCATTGTGGCATCAGCGAGAGCGGAGGCTCTTCTAATGCTGCGATTTGTTCTTTGAATGCCAGTACCTGACTCTCCCAGTATTTTGGATCATTAAACCAGGGAAAGGCGAGCGGAAAGGCCGGATCTTGCCAACGTTTTGCCAGCCATGCCATGTAGTGCACCATTCGTAGACCGCGAAGTGGCTCGATAAGTTTCAATTGATTAAAGTTAAAATCGCAGAACTCTTGATAGCCTTCAAGCACAATATCGAGTTGGGTAAGCTTGTCGTTGCGATCGCCATTGAGCAACATCCACAAATCCTGTACCGCCGGGCCATTACGAGCATCGTCAAGATCGACAAACATCGGGCCATCCCGCCACAAAATATTGCCCGGGTGGCAGTCGCCATGCAGGCGAATTAAGGCTTGATCCGGTTTCCAGTGCTGCTCAATTCTGCTGATCAACATATCCAGATCGTGGAAAAAACTGTTTTCTAAATGCATCGGAATACATTGTGCGTTATGCAGCAGCGCGCGCGGCTGATAGAGATACTCATCTAGGCTGATCGTCGGGCGATGAATGAACGTTTTGCTCGCGCCCACTTTATGAATGCGGCCGAGAAAGCGTCCGACCCATTCCAGCTGTTCTTCATTGTCGACTTCAAACTGGCGCCCGCCAACGCTGTTAAACAGCGCAAAATGGTAACCCTGATAGTGGTGCAGTGAAGCGCCGTTGATCACCAGTGGTGCGGCGAGCGGGATCTCGGCGTCGGCCAGCTCCAGTGCAAAGTCGTGCTCTTCCTGAATCTGTTCGATGCTCCAGCGCTGCGGGCGGTAAAACTTGACCACAAAACGGCGGCGATCTTCATCGCTGAACTGATACACGCGGTTTTCGTAACTGTTGAGCGCCAGAAAACCCGATTCAGCGCGAATACCGATGCTCTCTAAGGCGTACCACATAAAGTCGGGCGTCAGGGCATCAAAATGAAAGGTTGCTTGTGTCATTGATTAAAAAGGGCTCATTGCTGAGCCCTTTTCCATGTCGAGTGTTAAAGCTTTTTAATAAACCGGCTTTCCACTTGCATTGTGAATTGGTTGCTGTCATCGGTGAGTATAAACTGAATTGTCGCAACCGGAGAGCTGAGATTGTCAGGTTTGACCCCCAGACTCATAGGCAGGTTGAGCACTTCGCCCGGTTCCACCTGCACGGTTTGTTTGCCATACCACGATACATCCGTCAGACCACTGACATCGAGTTTGTAGGTTTGGATGTGCTGAGTTTTGTTGATCACCTTGAGGGTGTAAGTATTTTCAATCTCGCCGGAGCTGTTAGTTCGGAACAGCTGATTACGGTCACGAATAACGCTGAGGCCGGCTGGATCAACCGCCGCCACCTGCGCAAAGAACAGCCCGATCATCACCAGTAACACCGCACCGTAACCCAGCAGTTTCGGCCGCATCACTTTGGTATGCTTGCCTGACAAACGGTGCTCGGTGGTGTAGCTGATCAGCCCTTTGTCGTAGCCCATGCGCTCCATTGTGGTGTCACATGCGTCAATGCAGGCACCACAGTTGATGCACTCATATTGCAGGCCGTCACGAATATCGATACCGGTCGGGCACACCTGAACACACAAATCACAATCGATACAGTCACCCAGACCGAGCGCTTTTTTGTCGGCTTTACGTGAGCGAGGGCCGCGCTGTTCGCCGCGCTCGGTGTTGTAGCCGACGATGAAAGTATCTTTGTCGAACATCGCCGATTGGAAACGTGCGTACGGGCACATGTGAATACACATGATAGAACGCATCCAGCCTGCGTTACCGTAGGTACAGACGGCAAAGAACATCACCCAGAACACCGGCCAGAAGGTCGAGTTGAAGGTAAAGAAGTCGATAACCAGATCGCGCACTGGCACAAAGTAGCCCACGAACGTGAAACCCGTCGCCAGAGCGATCGCAAACCAGGCGATGTGTTTGGCGGTTTTGCGCATCGCCAGATTGGCGGTCATTTTACTGCCGTCTTGCTTACGGCGCTTGTTGGCACTGCCTTCCAGTTTTTCTTCAAACCAGATATACATGAACGTCCATACGGTTTGCGGACACAGGTAACCACACCACACCCGGCCTAAAAAGGTAGTGATAAAGAACAGGCCGAACGCCGCGATCATAAACAGCAGTGCCAGCAGGGTCAGATCCTGCGGGTAGAGCGTTGTGCCGAAGAAATTGAACTGCTGGTGGCCGATATCGAGCAGAATGGCCTGGCGATCGCCGTAGGAAATCCACGGTACCAATCCAAATAACAGCAGTAGAAACCAGCCTCCGTAACGGCGCAGCTTCTGGTAGGTCCCTTTGCTTTCGCGCACGTAAATGCGGTTGCTCGGGTTGAACCGGTCTCCTTCCTGACCTTTATGGGTCTTCGGGTTAAAGACTTTCGGAGTCACATCTTTGATGTCGATCTTGTCCTGACTCATCAAACTATCCTTTTGGGCATCATGGTGCGATTTCTGGTGCTCACACTCTTTTTGACATTGCTTAACCCTTTTTACGCAAATGGCGTAGAAGGGGGGAATAAGGTTGCTTCATAAAGTGGTGATTATAGCGGCAATAACGTTTTTATTTCTTTAACGCAATCAACCTTTAACAACAAATATCCTTACATTTTTGCCAGTTATCCTTCACGCGGCGGATAAAAGAAGAGCGGCCGTTGGCCGCTCTGTGCATTATGAGAGGGTTTATTCAATGATGCCGCGTGCGCGCAGGATCGCGGTTTTGAAATCTTCTTCGTAGTCTTTTTTCAGGCCGGGAATCACTTCATCTTTGGCACTGTTGCGCATTTTGAGATGGTAGATCAGCACATCGTCAGTCAGCTCTTCCAATCGCCCTTGGTAACCCGCTTCGCCAGCCAGTTTGACGATAAACTGAATCAGGTTCAGTTCAGAATCTTTATGCCATTCCGGCTCCAGCAGTTGCAGTAATTCTTCGACGCGATGACACTTCATGGCTTTCTCCACAAACTTTGTAATGATTTGCAGTAAAGGTATCAAATTGCGCAGGGAATACAATGTGTAGCGTGGACGTTAGCTGAAATGAACGAAAAGAAAAAAGCGCAGGATAAACTGCGCTTTTCTATTAAGCGGCCTGGACCACTTTTGTTGTTGGCGATGCAGAGACTGCATTTTTCTCGACAAGAGTAGGCGCGGGCGCGATTTTTTTCGCAACCGGTGCAGTAGCAAAACCACTGCGACGGCGCATTGCACTACGGTTGGTGTGCGAAAACCTGACAGCTGTTGGGCGCATTCATTAACCTAACGGTCAGGCATATCCATTGCCGATGTAATGGCCTGAACAACTATGAGTTGATCTTCTGCATCTGAATAAAAATGAAGAAGGGTGGCTCTTTCTGGCGAGCGCCAATCCAAATAATTGTTCAGGAATAACGATATGCTTGCATATCGAAGTTAGAGTAGCACCAAGTTTGCAAATGATCGATAGTTAACCAATGTTTATGCTAAAGAAAAATGGATGCGTAGTGTGAGGCTCGCCATTGTGTTCGGAATCTTTTCCGCTTTACACTGGCTGCTCATCAACAGGAGGTGTGTATGTCATTTCTGAAGAAAACCCTCGCCAGTTTCGGGATCGGATCGGCGAAAGTTGACTCTGTCTTGCAGCAGGAAACGCTGATTCCGGGCCAGAAAGTGAAAGTGACGATTCACGTGTATGGTGGTGCGACGGAACAAGCGATCGACAATATCGAACTCAAACTCTGCTGTCGCTATATCGAAGAAGCGCCGATTGAACGGGGTCAGCAAGAAAGACATCGCACTCGCCGCGTGGCGCAAACCTACACACTCGCCGATTGGTCGCTGCCTTATGCCTTTACCATCATGGCCGGAGAAACCCGCGATTTTGAAGTGGAACTGGATGTGCCGTGGAATACGCCCGTGACGATCGGGGATGCCAAAGTGTGGCTCGAAACCGGATTGGATATTGCTATGGCTCTCGACCCGGGCGACAAGGACATTCTGACTGTGCGTCCGGATCCGTTGATGGATGGCATTTTCACTGCCTTGGAAGAGCAGGGCCTGCGCCTGCGCCAGGTTGAATGCGAAGCCGCCAAAGGTTTTGCTCTGCCGTTTGTGCAAGAGTTTGAATTTGTGCCGACCGATGGCCCGTTCCATGGCCGTTGGCGTGAATTGGAAATCGTTGCTTACCGCGACAAAGACCAGCTGCAGATGTGGTTTGAAATCGATCGCTTCCAACGGGGGGCGAGCGGCATGCTGGCAAGCTTGCTGGGCAAAGGTGAGCTCAAACGCCAACTGACGATCGCCAGTTCGCAGTCGCCTGCACAGGCGGGCGAGCAAGTATTACAGTTTCTTGATACGACATCGTAAGCATAAACTCGAGCTTACATGTGTACGCTGAGTGTGCCATACTAGAGCGAAGTTATCGCTCTGGTTATGGGAATCGTATGTCGAATACTGCTTACAGCGTCAAAGAAGAAGTCGCCAATGCGATCAGTCATGGCGTCGGGTTAATCCTCGGCATTGTCGGTCTGGTGCTGCTGCTGGTCAAAGCGGTCGATCACCGGGCTGATGCACTGACGATTGTCAGTATGAGCATCTATGGCGGCAGCATGATTGCGCTGTTTCTCGCCTCGACGCTCTATCATGCAATCCCACATCAGAACGCCAAACGCTGGCTGAAAACTTTTGACCACTGCGCCATCTACTTACTGATTGCCGGCAGCTACACACCGTTCCTGCTGGTCAGTCTGCGCACGCCATTGGCGTTTGGTCTGATGATTGTCATCTGGTCGATTGCGCTGATCGGAATCATCATGAAAATCGCTTTTGTCTATCGCTTCAAACGCTTGTCATTGGTGACGTACCTGACGATGGGGTGGTTGTCGCTGATTGTGATTTATCAGTTGGCACTGAATCTGGATGTGGGTGGGTTGACGTTGCTTGCCGCGGGCGGGGTGGTGTATTCGCTGGGCGTTATTTTCTATGTGGCGAAGCGCATTCCGTACAATCATGCCATCTGGCATGCGTTTGTGCTGGCCGGATGCGCCTGCCACTTTCTTGCGATTTATCTCTATATCGACCCGGTTTAACGCGACTCAACCTGAGTAACGCTGGCGCGGATCTGATAGCGCGGCGCCTCGTCGACTTTCACTTCAATCGCCTTGCCTGCCACAGAAGCTTGCGGACGTAAGTAGGTGTCGGCCATACGTTTGATCGATTGCCAGATGGTGGTGGTCTGCGTGGTCAGCAGGTTGCCCTGTTCATCCAGAATCTCGACCTGAAGCACAATGTTGATCACCGATTGCGTGCTCTGGTTGGTGATGGCAGTCGGTAAAATCAACTGGCCATCGCGGTAACGGGCGCTACCCAGCACGATATCCACCCCAGAATTGCTCAGTTGCAGGGTCGGTTTGGTGCTGCCAAGTTCAATCATGCTGCCGCGTTGCGCTTTGACCAGTGGAGCCGCCAGGACGGGAGCCGCCGCAACAACCTCAGGTTTCGCTGGCGCGACGGACATTGAGTTTGACGTCTCAACTGGTTGCACATATTGCCAAGTAAAGTCATCATTAAGCTGCACGTCGCGGCCATCTTGCAGAGTGACGATTTCGCCCGCCAGCGCCACAGGCGCCCAGCTTGCCATCATCAGAGTGATCAGATTTTTCATGTGTATCCTTAACGTCGCCAGAACGCCGGAAAGAACAGCACCAGAATGGTGAGGATTTCCAAGCGTCCCATCAACATACCAAAACTTAAAATCCACTTCGCGCTATCAGGCAGCGAAGCAAAGTTACCCGTTGGACCAATCACGCTCCCCATACCCGGGCCGACGTTGGCGACCGCAGTAATCGCGCCGGAGATACTGGTGATTGGGTCGAGTCCCATGGCCGACAGCGAGCCGGCGATGGCGATAATCGTAATAATAAACGTCAGACCAAACGCCACCACCGAACGGACGATGTCTTCGTTCACCGGGCGCTGATTGTAACGCTGAACGAACACTCCGGACGGGTGGATCAGTTTCATCATCTGCTTATTGAGCAGCGCAAAACAGATTTGAAAACGGAAAATCTTGATCCCGCCGGAGGTGGAACCGGAACAGGCACCCACCATCATCAGAAATGCAAAAATGGTACTTGGCAGCGCACCCCAGGCGGTGAAGTCATCGAGACCATAACCTGTGGTCGTCACCACTGACACAATGTTGAACATCGAGACGCGCAGCGCATCCAGCATCGCATAGCCATTATTGAAGTGCAGCCAGGCGGCGACAATCAGGCTGCTGATGACAAACAGCAGGAAGAAGCCCTGCACCTGAGCGTCTTTAAACAGCTCTTGCGGGCGGCGTTTACGCATGGCGGTGACAAACAGCAGAAATGGCAGACCACCAAGGAACATAAACAAAGTTGCGACCCAGTGTGAACCGTTGGAGAAATGGTTCATTGAACTGTCGGAGGTCGAATAGCCGCCGGTAGAAAGAGTGGTGAACGCGTGGTTGATGGCATCAAACAGACGCATGCCGGTAACCATATAGCCGATGATGCACAGACCAGTCAGCACCAGATACACCACCACGATGTTCTTCGCCACGGTTTTGGCGCGCGGGCTGCTTTTATCTGACCAGTCGGACGATTCGGTTTGGAACAGGCGCATACCACCGACGTTGAGCATCGGCAGCACCGCTACCGCCATAACGATAAAGCCGACTCCGCCAAGCCACTGCAAAATAGAACGCCACAGCAGAATGCTGGGAGCCATGTCATCGAGGCCGCTGAGCACCGTGGAGCCAGTGGTGGTGATACCGGACATGGTTTCAAAGTAGGCGTCGGTGAAACTGATGTGGTTGATGAACACGAACGGCAACGCGGCGAACGCGCTGGCGATGGTCCACACCAGACTGGTGATGAGGAACATGTCGCGCACACTGAGGCGGAAATTCGCTGTCCGGCCAATCGACAGACAGATAAATGCCGCGATGTGCGTGATGATCACCGCCTGAGCAAAGTCGAGAAAGCCGCCCGTCCCGGTGAAAAATGCCACCAGAGTCGGGACGTACATAAACAGAGCCAGTTTCGATAAAACCAGCCCGATGACAAACATGATGGGGCGTAAATTGAGCATAACGCCGGGGACCTATAGGAAGAACGGACTCGGTTGGAACAGGGCTTCCACGTCGGGCACGTATTTCTTGTCGACGAGGAACATCACGACGTGATCATCCTGTTCAATAACAGTGCGATCGTGGGCGATCAGCACTTCTTCACCACGCACGATGGCACCAATCGTCGTGCCCGGAGGCAGTTTGATGTCGCCCACGGCGCGGCCAACCACTTTGGAGGTGGTTTCATCACCATGCGCGACAGCTTCAATCGCCTCTGCTGCGCCACGGCGCAGTGAAGATACGTTGACGATGTCGGCGCGGCGAACGTGAGTCAGCAGGGCTGAGATGGTCGCTTGCTGTGGTGAAATCGCCACGTCAATCACGCCGCCCTGAACCAGATCGACGTATGCTCCGCGCTGAATCAGTACCATCACCTTTTTCGCGCCCATGCGTTTCGCCAGCATGGCGGACATGATGTTGGTTTCATCTTCGTTGGTCAGAGCGATAAACACATCCACTTGATCGATGTTTTCTTCGGTCAGCAGCTCCTGATCGGCGGCATCACCACAGAAGACGATGGTGTTTTCCAGCTCTTCTGACAGCTGTTCTGCACGCTGGTAGTTGCGCTCAATCAGTTTCACGCTGTAGCTGTGTTCCAGACGCTTGGCGAGGCTGGCACCGATGTTACCCCCACCGACAATCATGATGCGGCGATACGGTTTTTCCAGGCGTTGCAGCTCACTCATCACTGAACGGATGTGGTTGCTGGCCGCGACGAAGAACACTTCATCGTCGGCTTCAATAATGGTGGTGCCTTGCGGACGAATCGGGCGTCCTTGACGGAAAATCGCCGCCACACGGGTATCGATGTGCGGCATGTGTTCGCGCAGTGCAGATAGCGCATTGCCCACCAGCGGGCCGCCATAATAGGCTTTGACCGCGACCAGGCTGACTTTCTCTTCCGCAAAGCTGACGACTTGCAGCGCGCCAGGGTATTGCACCAAGCGCTCGATATAACTGGTCACCAGCTCTTCTGGGGCGATCAGGTGATCGACCGGGACCGCGCCGGACTGGAATAAGGCTTCTTTCTCCGCCAGATACTCCGGCGAACGGATGCGGGCGATACGGTTTGGCGTGTTAAACAGAGTGAACGCGACCTGACAGGCCACCATGTTGGTTTCATCGGTGTTGGTCACCGCAACAAGCATGTCGGCGTCCTGAGCGCCGGCTTCGCGTAGCACGTCCGGGTGGCTGGCATGGCCGTTCACCACGCGTAAATCATATTTATCTTGTAGTTCGCGCAGACGGTCGCTGTTTTTATCCACGACAGTGATGTCGTTGTTTTCCCCGACCAGGTTTTCCGCCAGCGTACCGCCGACCTGACCTGCACCAAGAATGATGATTTTCATACCTTATTCTCTTGTTATTGCACGCCAAAGGCAGCCCGAGAGCTGCCTTTGCATCGTTTTTACGCTTGTTTAGTCAGAACGGCATAGTAGAAGCCGTCCATATCCTCTTCACCAGGCAGAATCTGACGGCCCGGATTATCCAGCTCCGAACCCACAAGCTGCGCGTCAGATGTGCGCGCTAAGAAATCTTTCACCTGCAGCACGTTTTCCTGCGGTGTAATTGAACACGTTGCGTACACCAAAGTACCACCCGGTTTCAACTGTTGCCACATTGCGTCGAGAATTTCGCGTTGTAGCTCCGCTAATGCCGCAATATCTTCCGCGCGGCGCAGCCATTTGATGTCCGGATGACGGCGAATTACGCCCGTTGCCGAACACGGTGCATCGAGCAGAATGCGGTCAAACTGGCTGCCCTGCCACCATTCTTGAGGGTAACGGGCATCGCCGCACACCACTTTGGCGCTCAGGTTCAGGCGTTTGAGGTTGTCATGCACGCGTTTGAGGCGGGTATCGTCACAGTCGATGGCAACCACTTCGCTCCCTTGCGTCCGTTCCAGAATATGGGCGGTTTTGCCGCCCGGTGCGGCGCAGCAATCAAGAATCAGCTCGCCATCCTGAGGCTGCAGATAGTGCAGAGACAACTGCGCGGCTGCGTCCTGAACGGACACCCAGCCTTTTTCAAACCCCGGCAGTTTGGTGACATCACACGGCGCGGCTAATTTTAGTGCGTCTTCAGCCTGTGAATGTACGCTGCTATCAATGTTTTCATTATTGAGCAGCGCCTGATACGCATCGCGGTCGTGGTGCTGATGGTTCACTCGCAACCACATGGGCGCTTTGCTGTTGTTGGCTTCAACGATCGCTTCCCACTGCTGTGGGTAGGCGCTTTGCAGCAATTTCAGTAGCCAGCTTGGATGGCCGTATTTACCGGCATTGTGGCTGACAGCCTGAGCATCCAGTTGTTCCTGGTTGCGCTGATAGTTGCGCAACACGGCGTTAATCAGGCCACGCAGGCGCGGACCTTTGAGATCTTGGGCGCCTTCAACCGTTTCACCCACGGCCGCATGCGCAGGAATACGCATAAAGCTCAGTTGGTAAATGCCCACCAGAATCAGGTGGTGGAACACACGTTGTTTGCCTTTGAGCGGGTTATCCATCAGTGCGTTGGCGATGGATTCCAGTCTTGGCAGGTAGCGCAGCGCACCGTAGCAGATTTCCTGCAACAGAGCGTGATCGCGAGGACGGATGTTTTGTTGAGCCGCCGGAAGTGCCATCGACAAAGATTGACCTTTATCGACAACTTGGAACAGAACCTGAGCGGCAGCAGCGCGAACATTCATAGTTAAACCTAATACAAAAAGTAACGACCCTACTCAGTAGGGCCGTGAGATTAATTCAGTTGGGAGCCAACTTCAAACCAGCTTGCTCTGGCGTTGAGGATGTCCTGCACCGGCAGGGCTTTTTTGCCCGGAATCTGCAGGCTTTCCAGTACCAGAATCTCTGCACCAGTGGCGACATAAATGCCGGTTTTGTCTGCTTTGAGAATGGTCCCTGCCGCTTGGTTGGAACTGCCCGCTTCGACGCGCGCCTGCCAGACTTTGATCTGGTTGTCAGCGACCGCGAAGTGGCTCATTGGCCACGGGTTGAATGCACGTACGCAGCGCTCAATCGCCTGAGCACTCAGAGTCCAGTCAATTTTGGCTTCTTCTTTACTCAATTTTTGTGCGTAGTTCGCTAGGGCGTCGTCCTGTTTGACCGCGACTGCCGTGCCTTGTGCGATATCGCTCAGGCATTCAACCAGAGCTTGCGGGCCGAGTTCTGCCAGCTTGTCGTACATGGAGCCGCTGGTGTCGCTGGCTTCAATCGGCAGCGTGGCAATCTTGAGCATGTCGCCGGTATCAAGACCGACATCCATCTGCATGATGGTCACGCCTGTTTCCGAATCACCCGCCCAAATCGAGCGTTGAATCGGTGCGGCGCCGCGCCAGCGTGGCAGAATCGAACCGTGCACGTTGATGCAACCCAGTTTAGGTGTATCAAGCACAGCTTTTGGCAACAACAAACCATAAGCCACGACGACCATGATGTCGGCATTCAGTGCAGCCAGCTCTTGCTTGGCTTCATCAGATTTGAAATTTTCTGGTTGATATACCGGAATGTTGTGCTCGAGCGCCAGGTTTTTGACCGGGCTGGCGGTGAGTTTTTTACCGCGGCCGGCTGGGCGATCCGGTTGAGTGTAGACCGCGATCACCTCGTGCTCCGAAGACAATAACGCCGCCAAGTGACGGGCGGCGAAATCCGGAGTACCTGCAAAGACAATACGTAATGATTGGCTCAAGGTCACCTCTCTGTATGTTTATTGATTCTTTTCGTTGAAGCGTTTGATTTTTTCCAGCTTCTCTTTGATGCGGTTGCGTTTGAGTGGCGACAGGTAGTCGACAAACAGTTTGCCTTCCAGGTGGTCCAGCTCGTGCTGTACACAGATCGCCAGCAGGTCATCGGCTTCAAAGCTGTATTCGTTACCGTTGCGGTCTAACGCTTTGACGGTCACTTCTGCGGCGCGAGGGACCAGAGCGCGAGCGCCAGGTACAGATAGGCAGCCTTCTTCAATGCCGTCTTCACCGCGTTTTTCTAGGATGACCGGGTTGATCAGAACCATTGGCTCATCACGAGTTTCTGAAATATCGATAACCACGATACGCTGGTGAACGTCAACCTGAGTTGCAGCAAGGCCAATGCCTTCTTCGTCGTACATGGTTTCAATCATGTCGTCGACGATCTTCTGAATCTCTGGGGTGACTTTCTCAACCGGCTTAGCAACGGTGCGAAGACGATCATCCGGGAATGTTAATACTTGTAATACAGACATATACACTCGAAAAATTGAACTGTGCCGAAACAGCTTAACGCTTGTTGGCTCAATTCTAGACATTTTATGACCTAAATGACAGCATCCTGCGAGATTTCTCCGAATCCTTCTTAATTCTTTCGACCAGGGAAGCAAGGTCATGACCAGACTGACACGTCGTTTCGCCTCAGTATTACAACCTCGTTTGTTGCCGCTATTTCTGGCTGCATTCGGTGCCTGCGCGCAGTCGGCTCCGCCGTTGGTGCTGAAAGATAATGCGCCGACGACGTATACAGTGGTGAAAGGGGACACCTTGTGGGATATCTCTGCGTTGTATCTCGACAGCCCTTGGCTGTGGCCACGGTTATGGCAAATCAACCCTGATATCAATAACCCTGATCTTATCTATCCCGGCGATAAACTGACGTTGGTTTGGCGTGATGGCCAGCCCACGCTGAGCCTGAAACCGATGGTGAAACTCAGCCCGAAAGTTCGCGTTATGGAGAAACAGTCGCTACCGACGGTCGACGAAGCGTTGTTGTTGCCCTATCTGCACACCGATCGCCTGGTTGACGCTACGGAGATAAAAGAGAGTCTTCGTGTTATGGGCGCGGGTGATGGGCTGCAATACCTGACGGCAGGCGAACCTGTTTATATTGCCGGACCTCAAACTCATGCGCAGTGGGGAATATATCGCCCGATGACGGAGTTTGAACGCGACGGCCAGGTGATGACTGCTCTGCGACTGATTGCGACTGCCCAGCTTGGCAGTAACCAGCAGCAAACCAGTGCGCTGCTGGTGCGTCAGCAACGGCATGAGATTCGCGTAAACGACATTGCATTGCCGGAAACCGGGTTGGAAGGGTTAAACTTAACGACGTCCTTTTTCCCAAGGCCTGCACCGCAATCGCTCACAGCCCAGATTTTGGGTTCGTTGGAAGGCAGCCAGTATGCGGGTCAAAACCAGGTCGTGGTCATCGACAAAGGGACAGATGACGCGCTGGTCCAGGGCAGTATGTTTGAACTCTTCCGCTCAGGAGTGGCGGTGTATGCCGATGAAGGACACTACAGCTATGAGTCTCAACACGGTGACAATGCATTGGTATTGCCTGCGCACAAAATTGGTAGCCTGATGGTGATTCGTCCTTATGCGGCGTTTAGTCTTGCGCTTATCACCGAAAGTATGGAGCCGATTGATACCGCGGTGCAGGCACAATCTCCGCAGACGCCAGAGCTTGAAGCCACCGCAAGTGTGGTGCAGGCAGAGCCTGCCAGTTGATGCTCGAACGCGATCTGGCTGCTTGGCTGGCTTTCAGTTTTACTCCTCAACTCGGTATCCGAACACTGCAGCGTTTAGCCAGTCGTTACGCGCTGTCTGACCTCAAACAACACCTGAATCGTGACGGCTTGGCCGTAGGGCTGAAAGACAACCAGATTCAGTATTTGCAGCGGCAGGCCGATCAAGACGTCGATGCCTGCCTGCGTTGGAGTGATCAGGCTGATAATCGCCATATTCTGACGCCGTTTCATGCGCACTATCCCTCGTTATTGACCGAAATCGCCGCCGTTCCGCCAGTGCTGTTTGTGGAGGGGCGGCTTGAAGCGCTGCGTGCGCCGCAAATTGCTATTGTCGGAAGTCGCAACGCCAGTATCGACAGTCAGCAAATCGCTCATCAATTTGCCACGCAATTGGTCGAATACGGTTTGGTGGTCACCAGTGGTCTGGCGCTTGGTATTGATGGCTATGCGCATGATGGCGCACTCAAAGCGGGTGGGGAAACTATTGCGGTGCTGGGCTCGGGGCTGGAATGTATTTATCCGGCTCGCCATCGCGCGTTGGCGGGGCGTATTGTTGACAGAGGCGCCTTGGTGTCGGAATTTCGCCCTGATGCCAAGCCTCGACCTGATCATTTTCCGCGTCGTAATCGTATTATCAGTGGGTTGTCATTGGGCGTTCTGGTGGTGGAAGCGGCGGAAAAAAGTGGCTCGCTCATCACCGCGCGTTATGCCGCCGAACAGAGCCGAGAGGTGTTTGTCGTGCCGGGCTCAATTCGCAACCCGAATAGCCTCGGCAGTAACCAGTTGATTCGACAAGGGGCGTGTTTGGTACAACATGTCGATCATATTCTCGAAGAAGTCAGCAGTTTGATGGACTGGAGCCGAAATCAGTCACAACCTGAGCAGACAGAACTTTTTTCTGGCACATATAACGAAGAAGAATTGCCATTTCCCGAGCTGTTAGCTAACGTAGGGGGAGAGGCTACACCAGTTGATATTCTTGCAAACAGGACCAATATACCTGTCCAGGATGTCATGATGCAGCTCCTGGAGCTTGAGCTTTCAGGGCATGTTGTTGCAGTTTCCGGTGGCTATATTCGTAAGGGGAGGGGCTAGCTATGATGATGGATATTCTGATGTATCTATTTGAAACTTATATCCATAGCGATGCAGAGTTGCAAGTGGACCAAGACGAACTCGAAGATGAACTGCTTCGGGCCGGATTTCACCAAAAAGACATCTACAAAGCCCTTCACTGGTTAGAAGAGCTGGCTGCGCTGCAGCAGACCGATGCACATTCCGCGATCGCAACCAGCGCGGCCACATCAGTGCGTATCTTTACCGCGCAGGAAATGGAGCGTTTGGATACGGAATCGCGCGGCTTTTTGATGTTCCTTGAGCAAATCAAAGTGCTGACACCTGAAACGCGTGAGATGGTGATTGATCGCGTCATGGGCTTGGAAACCAATGAGTTCGAACTTGATGACCTCAAGTGGATCATTCTGATGGTGCTATTTAATGTGCCAGGGAATGAAAATGCTTACACGCTAATGGAAGAGCTGCTGTACAGCAAAGAGCAAGGTATTGTTCATTAAGCAAGGTTAGTGGCAACGTAAGTAGTACACATGAGCGGTAAAAAAATCGATCACCAGTTGTTTTCAGCCCATGAGCAGGCGCTGAATCACGAACCGTGTCCCAAATGCGGCGCTGCGTTGCAGCTTCGACACGGCAAACACGGTCCTTTCTTGGGTTGCAGTCAGTATCCTGGTTGCGACTTCATTAAACCCCTACATCAGAATGACGGCCATATCATCAAAGAGCTTGGCGTGCCGTGCCCGGAGTGTGGACATGAACTGGTGTTGCGGCAGGGACGCTACGGTATGTTTATCGGCTGTAGCCATTATCCTGAATGTCATCATATTGAGTCGCCGGACACGGCACCACAAGAATTGGTGGTAGAAACCCAGATTACTTGCCCCGAATGTGGCAAAGGCCATTTGGTTGAACGTAAGAATCGCTTTGGCAAGGCATTTTTTGCTTGTGACGCGTTTCCAAAATGCAAATTTGCACTCAATCAACCACCCGTGATGGGGCAGTGCCAAGCGTGCGGTTATCCGTTGCTGATTGAAAAGAAACTCGCCAGTGGTACCAAGTATCAGTGTGCCGACAAAAAATGTGGTCACACTCAAACTGAAATGAAAAACGGCGCTTAATCGCGCCGTTTTTGTTGGTATTGAATTCAGGGTCTAGTGCTTAATCTGCTGCGCCACTTCCTGTACCGCCGGAAAGGCTGTTGGATCGAGAACTGCTGCCAGTTGACATAGCTTACGTTGCAATTCGCCACTGTAATCGGCGGTGACGTTGATGTGACCCATTTTGCGTCCGGGACGTTTGTCTTTGCCATACCAGTGAATATGGCAACCTTCCATCGCCAGCAGGGCATCAGGCAAGGTGTCTTCACCCAGAATGTTGATCATCGCAGTTTCGCGAATCAGTTTGGTGCTGCCCAGTGGCAGTCCGCACACTGCGCGTAGATGATTTTCAAACTGACAGGTTTCTGCGCCCTGCTGAGTCCAGTGGCCAGAGTTGTGCACGCGCGGCGCAATTTCATTGACCAGCAACGTCCCCTGGACGTCGAAAAACTCCAGCGCCAGCACGCCGACGTAATTCAGGCTTTCAGCCACGGCGGTAAACATCTGCTTCGCTTGTTCTTGTAATTCTGGCGCATCAATAGCGGTCGACAGGCTGAGGACGCCGTTCACGTGCACGTTCTCAGCCAGTGGATACACCGCGATCTCGCCATCTTTGCCACGCGCGCCAACCAGCGACACTTCGCGATCAAAGGGCACGAACTCTTCCGCCACAATCGCCTGTTGCTCAGATGCCGCCAGTGCTTGTGCCATGTCGGCCCAAATCGCGTCGCTATCTTGTGGGGTTTTGAGACGCCATTGGCCTTTGCCATCATAGCCACCCAAGGCGGTTTTCAGCACCATGGGAATACCGACGTAATCAATCGCAGCATCAAATTCAGCACGGTTGGTGATCACTGCGTATTTGGCGTTGCGTACGCCCGCGTTGTCCAGCAGTGCTTTTTCCAGACGGCGATCGCCACCGGCTTTAATCGCGTCGGTACTTGGCAGAAATTTTCCGCTGCGTTCACACACGGCCAGCACATCGTGAGGAATGTGTTCAAATTCGGCGGTAATCACATCCGCACCGGCAATTGCCTGTTCCAAACCATGGCCAATTACAGCCTGAGTCAGCGGATGCACCACGTTCTGGGTATTGACGTCAAAGGCGGAAATGTCAATGTTGAGCGGCGCCCCGGCCAGAGACATCATGCGCGCGAGTTGACCGGAACCTAATACCAATACGTGCATGATTTATTCCTCGGCTGGGTTTGGGTTAGCCAGCACGGCTTCGGTTTGTGCGGCGCGGAACGCTTCCACTTTCGCCATCACGCTTTCATCAAACGCACCAATGATTTGTGCGGCCAGCAGCCCTGCATTCGCAGCGCCAGCTTCACCAATCGCCAGAGTGCCGACCGCGATGCCTTTAGGCATCTGAACGATAGAATAAAGAGAGTCGATGCCCGACAACGCACGCGACTGTACCGGAACTCCCAGTACGGGTAGGCTGGTGAATGCTGCGGTCATGCCGGGAAGGTGCGCCGCGCCGCCAGCGCCAGCGATGATCACTTTTAGTCCACGCTCTTTGGCACTGGTGGCGTAATCGGCCAGAAGTTGAGGGGTACGGTGCGCGGAAACCACTTTGGTTTCGTAAGCAACACCAAATTGATCCAGCATCTCTGCTGCAAGCTTCATGGTTGGCCAATCCGATTTTGAACCCATGATAATGCCGACTTTCATCTCAAACTCCTTCAAGCGTTATAAATTAGGTGAGCTTTTGTGCGCGCATTATACGGGGATTTTATTTTCAAGCAAACGTTTGCGCAGTGATTGAAAGCGTGGCGGTATAATTTATCCCGAATTAGATTTAGCCGTTGCGCCGGATAATTTGTACACTAGGCCGCAAATAAAAAAGTCAGCTCAACTTAGGAAACTCTGGTGAATAATTTTGAACATACACTGCAAGCGTTGCAGTCCGGTGAAGTGATCGCTTATCCCACTGAAGGTGTGTTTGGTGTCGGGTGTGATCCGGACAATCCGCAGGCGATTGAAAAGTTGCTGCAACTCAAGCAGCGTCCGGTCGAGAAAGGCCTGATTCTGATCGCTGCGTCGTACCAACAACTGCTGCCTTATATTGATGAAAGCCAACTGACTCAAGAGCAGTTGGAGCGAGTGCAGTCGACCTGGCCGGGGCCGGTGACCTGGATCATGCCAGCCAGCGAGCGTGTCTCGCATTGGGTGAGCGGACAGTTTGATACCATCGCCGTGCGCGTGACCGATCATCCGTTGGTGCAGAAGCTGTGCCTTGCGTATGGCAAGCCGCTGACCTCAACCAGCGCGAATCTGTCGGGTTTGCCACCGTGCATGACCACACAGGAAGTCGAACAGCAGCTCGGTGATAAGCTGGTGGCGATTCTGCAAGGCGAAACTGGTGGCCGTAATAAGCCCAGTGAAATTCGCGATGCCAAAACGCTCCAAGTACTGAGACAAGGCTAAGTCAGCAAAGGAAGTAACGATGCCAACCATCAATAAAGAAGCCGTCAAACAATTTCTGTTGTCGCTACAAGACAGCATTTGCCAACAGTTGGAAGCCGTCGATGGCGGTGCCACATTTGAAGAAGATGCCTGGCATCGTGAACCGGGCGAAAAGCTCGGCGGCGGCGGTCGCACGCGCGTGATGCGTCATGGTCATGTGTTTGAACAGGGCGGGGTGAATTTCTCCCATGTGGAAGGTCAGCAGATGCCCGCATCGGCAACCGCACACCGCCCGGAACTGGCCGGGCGCCGCTTTGAAGCCATGGGCGTGTCATTAGTGATGCACCCCAATAACCCGTATGTACCGACTTCGCACGCGAACGTGCGCTTTTTCATTGCGGAAAAAGAGGGTGAGGCGCCGATTTGGTGGTTTGGTGGCGGATTTGATCTCACGCCCTTCTATCCGTTTGAGCAGGATTGTCATGAGTGGCACCGTGTGGCAAAAGCACTGTGCGCGCCGTTTGGTGAGGACGTTTACGCCGAGCATAAAGCATGGTGCGATCGTTACTTCTATCTGCCGCATCGCGAGGAAACACGCGGTATCGGCGGGTTGTTCTTTGATGATCTCTATCAGTGGAGCTTTGAGCAGTGCTTTGACTATATTAAGGCGGTCGGCGAAGGGTACACGCAGGCGTATCTGCCGATTGTCGAGCGCCGCAAAGCGACTCCGTATGGCGAACGCGAACGCGAGTTCCAGCTCTACCGTCGTGGCCGTTATGTCGAATTTAACTTGGTCTTTGACCGCGGCACTTTGTTTGGCCTGCAATCGGGTGGACGCACCGAGTCGATTCTGATGTCAATGCCGCCGTTGGCGCGCTGGGAATATCGTTATCAGCCACAGGCGGGGAGCGCCGAAGCGGAATTACAGCAATTTTTAGTACCGCGCGAGTGGTGACAGAGCCAGTGGTGAGTGATAGGGTCGCATACAGCGACCCTCTTTCTTTCAGGCAGGAACATGGATTTTCAACACGATCAGTATGCGGTGTTCGGCAACCCGATCGGCCACAGTAAATCACCTTTCATTCATACCTTATTTGCCCGTCAAACCAATCAGGCCATGACCTACACCGCGCAACTCGCGCCCGTGGATGGTTTTGTGCAAGCCGCGACAGATTTCTTTGCCCACGGCGGTAAAGGGTGCAACATCACCGTTCCGTTTAAAGAAGCGGCGTTCACGTTTGCCACCCGCTTGACGGAACGGGCGCAACTGGCTGGCGCGGTTAACACGCTTAAAAAACTCGATGATGGCGGCATTCTGGGGGACAACACGGATGGTGAAGGTCTGGTGCAGGATCTGATGCTGCATCAGGTGCCGTTGCAAGACGCGCGAATTCTGTTGATTGGTTCCGGCGGCGCGGCGCGTGGTGTGCTCAAGCCTTTATTAGATAAACAGCCAGCCAGCATCACCATTACGAACCGCACCTTTGCCAAAGCGCAGCAGTTAGCGGAGAGCTTTGCTCCGTACGGTAATGTGAACGCTGTGGAAATGGCGCAGCTGAATTCCGGTTTTGATGTCATCATCAACTCGACGTCGGCCAGTCTGGATGGTGCCTTACCTGATATCTCCGCCGCGATTTTCCAGCCGACCAGTGTGGCGTACGACATGATGTATGGTAAAGGCCACACCATTTTCAACCAATGGGCATTAGACAGTGGGTGTGCTCAGGCGTATGACGGTTTGGGGATGCTGGTGGGGCAGGCGGCAGAAAGTTTTATGTTATGGCGTGGTTTACGTCCGGGGACGAAACAGATTCTGCGTGAACTGCGCAAAAACTTAGAAGGTTAATCATGAACCAATCGATCTTATTTCCGGATATGCAAACTTGGAATGATGAGCTGCAAGCCGTGATGTTTCCTGCACAGCAGGCCGGAGCGCTCATTGAATGTGTCGTGACGCTTGCCGCACTCAGCCGTCTGTCGGCACAGACGATTGATGGTGAGCAACAGGCTCTGGCTATTTTTCAGATACTGCGTTTTGATTTGGAAGAAATAGCGGAAGCGCTGATTGAAGAAGAAGACTACAACCAGCGCGGACAAATCGAAGTGGTTAGCTAACGGCTTCAACCGACGTCAGGTAGTCATTTTTATTCTGAACGTAGTTTTGTGCGGACTTAACTAAAAAGGCTCTTTCTTTTTCATTTAGAGGACGAGCCTGTTTCACCGGGCTGCCTATATATAGATAGCCGCTTTCTAAGCGTTTTCCAGGTGGGACTAAACTGCCCGCACCGATCATCACGTCACTTTCTACTACTACGCCATCCAATACAATAGCGCCCATGCCGACTAACACGCGATCTTGGATGGTGCAGCCATGCAACATCACTTTATGCCCGACGGTCACGTCTTCACCGATAATCAGCGGATAGCCGTCTGGATTTTCGTTATTCTTGTGCGTCACATGCAACACACTGCCGTCCTGAATATTGGAGCGCGCGCCGATCACAATGTGGTTCACATCACCGCGAGCCGCCACCAGAGGCCAAATACTGGCGTCATTACCAATCTTGATGTCGCCAACGAGAACGGAACTCTCATCTATATAGACACGTTCACCGATCTGTGGAGTGATTCCTTTATAACTACGAATAGCGCTCATTACGCCTCCTTATCTGGGCTGTTGAGGGCAGTTTAGAAGTGAAAGAGTAGTAGAAATAGCCCTTGGTGAATAAAAAACAGTCAAACAGTTAAAAAATCAAAAAAAACGTGAAAAAGCGCTTGCCAATGTGAGCTCGATCTCTATAATGCCCCCTCGCTGACACGGCAAAGCTTCGAAAGAAACAAAAGCAGTTCAGCAAGGTCGTTTTCAAAGCTGAAAAGCTCGCGAAAATAAACTGAAAAAAGTGTTTGACACGACAGTTTATCTCGCTAAAATGGCCGCCTCTTCCACGGTGACTCGGTCGCTGAAGTAGGAAGGAAGCTCTTTAACAATATAAACCTATCAATCTGTGTGGGCACTCGTTGATGATAATCGCAAAAGATTTATCAATGAACTGAGTGACCAATTTGATACTTCGGTATCGAGCACAGTCAATTCAACATTACGTAGTAATGTTATCATGATAACATTACTACGTAATGTTGAATTGACTGTGCTCGATACCGAAGTATCAAATTGGTCACTCAGTTCATTGATAAATCTTTTGCGATTATCATCAACGAGTGCCCACACAGATTGATAGGTTTATATTGTTAAAGAGCTTTTCCGCTATCGACCTTGCCTTCAAAGCACTGTCGCTAGGGGTGCGTATAATACGCTTAAATTTCTGAGAGTCAACAGTTATTTTCAAACTTTCTTAACTCTTTACCGCTAACCACTTTGTGATGTTTGTCTCACTCCGTGTCGGTGAGGCGGCATTATAGGGAGGTCTGGAATGATGACAAGCACTTTTTTCAAATAATTTTTCGTTCGATTAAAAAACCAGCAAACCGCTGTTTATCGAATAAAATTCCAACATTTGAGGGGGGTCACAGCAATTGGTTGGAAAAAAACCAAGCATATACGTAAGATTCATGTGTCTATTTTGTTAATCGTAGACATGCATCTTATTTTTATCTGATAAGTAGTATTTCAATATGAACTCTAATAAATCGATGTTATGGATTATCGCGCTGGTTATTCTGGGCGCTGTTATTTTCTCTCAGGTATCAACTCATCCTTCGGTGAGTTTTGTTCTTGGTGTAGTGGCTGCAGCTATTATCTTTAAACTTTTTACTTCTACTTCTTCACCCAAGGAGTCTCACGACGAGTCTTCGACTGCAACCAAAACACTGTATGTGGGTAACCTGCCTTACAAGGCGAATGAATCCCATGTGCGCGATCTGTTCGCTGAACATGGTGATGTGTTTGCTGTTCGCTTAATGAAGGATAAACGTACGGGTAAGCGTCGTGGGTTTGGTTTTGTGGTTATGGCCGCCGGTCATGCACAAGCGGCCATCGATGCTTTAAATGAGCAGGATTATATGCAGCGTACATTAAAGGTACGAATTGCGAATGATCCTAAGCACCCTGAAGAGGGAATGGACGAACAGGACTAAATCCTAGTTGTTCCAGCTTTTCATTCAGTGCGTCTTCCTCCCAGGGAGGCGCACTGGAGAAAATGCTGTGTCGATGTCCTTGTGCACAGCCTGTCTCTAAACGCAGTAAATCTTGTACCCGCCTTGCAATCGCTTCTCCCGAATCCACCAGCATGACATCCTTGCCTAATACCGCCTGAATTTCTTCTTTAATAAGAGGGAAATGCGTGCAGCCAAGTACAGCGACATCAATTTGCTGACGAAGCGGACTTAAGATACTTGCCAATTCATCCATATCAACGGCTTTACCACGCAGCTTTTCTTCCGCCATATCGACCAGACGTGTTGAGCCCAGCAGTTCGACATTTTTATCAGAAGAGAAATCGCGGATCAGATCATGCGTATACTGACGTGTAATTGTTGCAGGAGTGGCGATAAGCCCAACTGCTTTACTGGCTAACATGGAGGCTGGCTTTATCGCCGGCACGACACCAACCACCGGAATAGAGAGTTTCGCCCGCAGACGTGGCAGAACAACCGTGCTGGCAGTATTACAGGCGATAACGACGATATCGAACCCTTGCTCGGCCACCAACTGAGTGATCAGCATATCAACGCGCTGCAGTAACGTTTCCTGAGCCAACTCGCCATAAGGATAGGCAGCGTTATCAAACAGGTAGGTGTAACTTACTTGCGGCAGACGCGCCTGTATCTCTCGATAGACAGACAATCCACCCACGCCGGAATCAAAAATAAGCGCTTTATATTGAGGATGTTCAGACACGCAATACCTCGATGGTTAGCATCAGTCGGAAAAGAAAACGCTCCGATCATACTCCCTCTTTGTGAATAGGCAACTACTGCTCAATCTCCTCCAGCGATGCCTGATAACGTTGATGGCAAAACCGCTCGCCACGTTGCACATGCGTCAAAGTAAGCTGAATAGGCTCTCGGAACCCAGGCGCAAATGTTACTAATGTGTGGAATTCACCATCTTCACCACAGGGATCCACATCCTCCGGTAAGCTTTGGATAAACTCAGTGCTGTACCATTGCCCACAATAGGATGCATCCAACGCCTGACCATCCGTGGTGACCACCAGCGTTACAATGCCGCGCGCTACGATTTCCTGAGCCAGCGCAGACGAGTCTTCGCCCAGTAACGGCAACACGCATTCCCAGCCAGCGGGCTCAATGTAGCTTTTGCGATACTCGGCAATGCCGTTACAGAACATGTCGCCAAACGCGACAGCTTCCACACTCAGCCCACAGCGCTTAATCCCGTCAACAATCAGAGATTGATAGACCGGGTTACTGGGAAACACTTCGGGTAATGCAATCTTGACCAAGGGTAACCCGAGTGCCTCGGCCTGCATCTCGACCACATTCAATGGCGTGGCCTGAAACGGCACTTCATCAGCCACATACGTGGTGTACAACCCCACCACTTCGTAGCGTGGGTCTTCTTGCAATCGCAACAGTGTCAGCGTCGAGTCTTTGCCGGATGACCAGCTCACAATCACTTTTTTCATCTTTGCCTCTGGATAACAAAAGCCGCCCGAAGGCGGCTTGAGGTTAGAACTGGTAACTCGCGTTCAGGTAGTACGCTCTTTCTGGCGAACGATACCCAACTGCCGTTTCATACTGTTCATTGAATAGGTTTTCAACTCGGGTACGCACAACAAAAGCGTCACTGACCCAGTAACCCACCGAGACATCCCATAAATTAGTGGCTGGAATGTAATCCTCATCGGTCGCCTCTGTTTTTGGCAGATCCAGACGTTTACCCGTAAAGGTGTAAGTGGTGTTGACTTCAACGTCGCCAAATTGCGCTGAGGTGATCCACTTATAGTTTTGTTTCGCACGGCGAGCCAATTGAACACCGTTATCATCTTCATGATCTTTAAATTCAGCCACGAGCGTATGGTTAATTGGACCGGTATCGAAGTTAACATCCATCTCCAGCCCTTTTATGCGGGCGTCCACGTTATCTGAATACCAACCGCTGCTGCCTTCATACCAAATAATCAGGTTGTCGACTTTGTTATCGTAAGCAGAGATGTTCCAACGGGCGAATGAGTAATCACCTGACACACCGACTTCAATGTTGCGTGATTCTTCTGCTTCCAGATCTGGGGTGGTCGTCAGGTCGCTGTAGCTCGGCGCTTTATAAGCCGTACCGTACGACGCTCGCACACGGTGATACTCACCAAGCTGATAGCCTGCGGCAACAGACCAGGTCGTATGTTCATCATACTTATCATGCTTGTCATGACGAACATTAGCTTCCAGTACCCAATCGCTGATGGTTAGCTTGCCTGAACCGAAGATACCTTTCGTGTCACGGCTCTCTCCCGCCAACGAATGAGCAGAACCGTAGCTCAGTGCATCATCACCAAGAGATTCACGGCGCCCATCAACACCACCGCCCAACTCAACGTACTCATTCAATTGATAGATGTTGGCCCATTGAATCTGGGTCAGATCGATATGGGCACGGGTGCTGGCGTTATCCTTACCTTCACTCTGGCTGTAGTCCAGATTCTCTGTTTGTTGGTAGTTGAGGGTAACGAGGCTCTTTAGTTTCGCGCCTTCATAGTTCAGTTGACCCGTAAAACTCTGGTTATCAGAAAAACCATGGTACACACTGCCTGATGAGTTGTACTCCACATCACTGTCAAACCAGCTGGCCGACACATAACCCAGCCAGTTGTCATTAAAGCGATGCTCGTAACCACCCATCAGATTCTGGCTTTCATAACCGTAATCGACACCCGTCTGTGTGCTTTTGATATCGTAACCGTCGGTTTTCTCAAAACCAGCCGCCAGTTGCAGATGGCCTTGCTCATTCACATCCGCCTTAGCAACCACATCACCTTTACGGGTCTGGTTGCTACCAATGCCAGCTGTCACTTGCTTAAGATTATTGCCACGATGAGAGCGGGTAATAATGTTGATCACACCACCTACTGCATCGGAGCCATACATAGCCGCGCCGGGACCACGGATCACTTCTAAGCGTTCAACCAAACCTAGCGGAAAATGGTTAATCGCCACACCACCGGCTGCAGAGTCAATACGCACACCATCAACCAGCACCAGTACATGATCGCTGTTGGTACCGCGCATAAACACTGACGCGTTGTGACCACGGCCACCATTCTGGGCAATTTCGACACCCGGAACTCGGCGCAGCACTTCCGTGAGCGAGTTAGCTTGGTACTGTTCGATTTCCTGACGGCTAATCACCGTAGTTGCAGATAAAACAGAAGCTTGCTTTTGCTCAAAACGGTTCGCAGTCACCACAACGGTTTCGTCTGCGGATGTGTCCTGAGCGAATGAAAAAGAGGCGTAAGGAAGCAGCGACGCCACTGCCACCGCTAGAAGGGATTTATTCATTATATTGTCCTAAATCGCGTTAATCCGACTGAGCATGGCTTCTTGCCGCTTCTTCGCTCAGTTGCTGGCAGGTCTTCGGACTTGAGAGCACTGTCACCTACTAACTCGACTTCCCGCACATTGCAGTGTCACCTGAGTGTTCGTTCTCTCTTACCGCTGCGCGTCAGTTCTGGATTCTCACCAGATTCCCTTTTCAGTCATTTAGCCATCTAGGCAGCTAAATCACACCAGCTTGGCGCTGATAGTATTGAGCAATTAATGAATTGTCTAGCTCAGATTGGCATAAGCTATAGTTTTACAGACGCGATTTTCACCAATTCAGGGACAAAACTGGACAAGCGCGAGGGATTGAATAAAATCTGCGCTCTTTATTTGAATGCACCCAAAAGGTAAAACCATGGCGACTCTCGACGTAAACCCGAACCACTACCAAGCTCAGCTGGACGACAAGGTCACTCGCCTGACCGACATGTTCCAGGCCTATCAGGTACCGGAGCTGGAAGTGTTTGAGTCGCCGCAGCAACACTACCGTATGCGCGCTGAGTTCCGCGTGTGGCATGAAGGCGAAGACATGTACTACATCATGTTCAACCCGGAAACCCGCGAAAAGTACCGTGTCGATCAGTTCCCGGCGGCAAGCCGTTTGATCAATGATCTGATGCCTCTGCTGATGGATGCCATGAAAGGCGATGACACGCTGCGTCGTAAACTGTTCCAGGTCGATTTCCTTTCGTCGCTGAGCGGTGAAGTGCTGGTATCGCTGCTTTACCACCGCCAGTTGGATGACGCGTGGACCGCGGCTGCGAAGAAACTCAAACAGCGCCTGAATGATGAGGGCTTCAACCTCAACCTGATTGGCCGCGCACGCAAAATGAAAATCGTGCTGGATCGCGATTACGTGGTGGAAAAACTGCACGTGAACGGCCAGCCGTACATTTATCAGCAAGTTGAAAACAGCTTTACCCAGCCCAACGGTAAAGTGGCGGAAAAAATGCTGGAATGGGCCGTCGACTGCACCCAGGAAAGTAAAGGTGACTTGCTGGAGCTGTACTGTGGTAACGGCAACTTCTCTCTGGCTCTGGCACAAAACTTTGAGCGTGTACTGGCCACCGAACTGGCCAAGCCTTCTGTAGAATCAGCGCAATACAACATTGCCGCGAACCATATCGACAACGTACAGATCATCCGTATGTCAGCAGAAGAGTTTACTCAGGCAATGGAAGGCAAACGTGAGTTTAACCGCCTGAAAGATGCGGGCGTAGATCTGAAGAGCTACAACTGCAACACTATTTTTGTCGATCCACCGCGCTCAGGTATGGATATCGACACCTGTAAGATGGTGCAAGGTTACGAGCGTATTCTTTACATCTCGTGTAACCCGGAAACACTAAAAGAGAACTTGGATGTCTTGTGCGAAACCCACAATGTGACCCGTTTTGCACTGTTCGACCAATTCCCTTACACCCACCACATGGAAGCAGGTGTGCTGCTGGAACGTAAAGCTTAACCATAAAAAAACGAGCCGATTGGCTCGTTTTTTTTCATTCGTTTGCCTCTCAGGCGGCGCGGCCGAGATAACCCAGCTTGCGGCCAATCCACACCAGCAGCAGCAATGCGACCACAATCGCAAAGAAGTTGGAGCCGGAATCCGGATACTGCGCTTTCACAAACGCATTGTGGCCAAACGCGCCAACAAAGAAACACGCTAAGCCGACCAGAGGAATATCCTCTGACACCGGATGACGCAGGTATTCCTGATACAGCGCCTGCACCGAGAGCACCAGCGCAATCAGAGGGAAAATAGAAAAAGAGACTTCGCTCATCGTCATCCACGACAACAATGCGTCGCCACACATACCAGCAATCAATGCCAGTACCAGCGTTTTACGTTCTGAACCGTGATTGGTTTTATTGCTTTCCTTCGACATTAATCTATCCCGCCTTTCAGTCGATTACGTTCACGTTCTTTGCGATACCAGAAAGCCCCTTTGGCAATCATTCGCAATTGTAATATCAGACGTTCAGCCAGTTCCTCGCGAGAACGTCTGTCTAAATCCAGAGCTTCTGCTCCCGAGCTGAATACCAGTGTAACCGAGGCTTCCGCCTGCGTTATTGCTTCTTCGCGGTTCATACCCGTATTCACCAGATATTCGGTCAGTTCAGCCGAGAAGTGCTGAATCTCGCGCGCCACTGCAGTACGAAACTCAAACGAAGTACCGGAGCGCTCACGCAGCAGCAAACGAAACACGTTCGGGCTGCTCTCAATAAATTCCATGAAGGTTTCGATCGAGGTACGAATCACGCTGCCCTCTTTGACGATGCGCTGGCGCGCCTGACGCATCAATTGACGCAGCAGCAAGCCACCTTCATCCACCATGGTTAAACCCAACTCATCCATATCTTTGAAATGGCGATAGAACGATGTCGGGGCAATCCCCGCTTCACGGGCCACTTCCCGCAAGCTTAAATTAGAAAAACTGCGATCAGCACTTAATTGGCTGAAGGCGGCATCAATCAGTGAACGACGCGTTTTCTCTTTTTGTTGTGCACGAATACCCGTAGATTTCATACTGCGTAAGTTCTCTGCCTGTTCCAATAGTGGCCCATACTATAACGCGAATGTGAAACTTGTCTAAGAGACAAAATGCGTCCGTTTGAGCCAGCAGACAATTTATCCTGCCGTGTGGTTCCCTGTTACTCGCGTGCAGCCACCCGGCCAGCACTAGAGTGAAACACCTAATATTTCTTGCGATGACGTGATCCCCTGCACTCTCTGATGGGAACACGATTTACCGCATCGCGGAATCAGTTAAAATCTCGCTACAGCAATGTTAAGCGAAAATAACAAGGAAATCCTTATGGCACAGAACAACCACTTTGACGTCATCGTAATCGGCAGCGGACCAGGCGGAGAAGGTGCCGCGATGGGGCTCAGCAAAGCGGGATTGAATGTCGCCATTATCGAGAAAGAGAGCAGCGTCGGTGGCGGTTGTACTCACTGGGGTACCATTCCGTCTAAGGCACTGCGCCATGCGGTCAGCCGTATCATCGAGTTCAACAGCAATCCGCTGTTTTGTAAGAACAACACCAGTCTGCATGCCACCTTCTCAACCATTCTCGGCCACGCCAAAACCGTCATCGACAAACAAACTCGCCTGCGTCAGGGGTTTTATGACCGCAACCAGTGCTCGCTGATTTTCGGCACCGCACAGTTTGTGGATGCCAACACCGTGGCGGTAACCAAAAGCGACAACACGGTCGATCTCTACACCGCTGATAAGTTTGTGATTGCCACCGGCTCTCGCCCTTACCGTCCGAATGATGTCGACTTCAACCACGCTCGCGTGTACGACAGCGACTCGATTCTTAATCTGAAACACGACCCGCGCCACATCATCATTTACGGAGCAGGCGTGATTGGCTGTGAGTACGCGTCGATTTTCCGTGGCCTGGGCGTGAAGACCGATCTGATCAATACCCGTGACCGCTTGCTGGCGTTTCTGGATAACGAAATCTCCGACGCGCTGTCGTACCATTTCTGGAACAACGGCGTGATCATCCGTAACGACGAAACCTACGAGAAAATTGAAGGCACGGAAGACGGCGTCATTGTGCACCTGAAATCTGGCAAGAAGATGAAAGCCGACTGCCTGCTGTATGCCAACGGCCGAACCGGTAACACCGATAAACTCAATCTGGAAGTGGTTGGCCTGTCACCGGATTCACGCGGTCAGCTCACCGTCAACACGAACTACCAGACCGAGGTTGACCACATTTACGCGGTCGGTGATGTGATTGGTTACCCAAGCCTTGCCAGCGCGGCTTACGATCAGGGCCGTTTTACCGCGCAAGCGATCGCCAAAGGCAACGCGACCAATCAACTGATTGCCGATATTCCAACTGGTATTTACACCATTCCGGAAATCAGCTCGGTTGGTCGTACCGAGCAGGAACTGACTGCGGCGAAAGTGCCGTACGAAGTGGGCCGCTCGTCGTTCAAACATCTGGCGCGCGCTCAGATCTCAGGAAAAGACGTCGGCAGCCTGAAAATCCTGTTCCATCGTGACACCAAAGAGATTCTCGGCATTCACTGTTTTGGTGAACGCGCGGCAGAAATCATTCACATCGGTCAGGCGATCATGGAACAGAAAGGTTCGGCTAATACCATCGAGTACTTCGTAAACACGACCTTCAACTACCCGACGATGGCTGAAGCGTACCGCGTGGCAGCGTTGAATGGTCTTAACCGCCTGTTCTGACGCTGACGCCAAGCAATAAAAAAACGCAGCCTTGAGCTGCGTTTTTTTATTGGCTGTGATCAGGCGAGAAAAGTCCCCAGCCGCCACTGACGAAGCAACACAATACCCAAACTTAAACCGCGCATTGCCATAAAGCTCAGCATCGCCAGCCACAGGGCATGGTTACCCCAGAAAGCAAAGCCGTAGAACACCACAAAGAAGGTGCAAGCAGCGACGAACATACTGTTACGCATTTCGCGCCCCTTGGTCGCGCCAATGAAAATACCATCCAACAAAAAGCACCACATAGAAGTCAGCGGCATCGCCACCAGCCAAGGTAGATAAACCTGCGCCGTTTGCTGCACCGCGCTGATATCAGTGATCAGCCGGATCAGCGCCGATCCATACCAGCCAAACGCCAACGTTAACAGCAAGCAGATGATCACACTCCAGAACGCACTGCCAATCATCGCGGCTTTGAGCTGAGTTTCACTTTTCGCGCCAATCGCCTTACCCACCATGGCTTCCATCGCGTAGGCGAAACCGTCCATGCCGTAGGAAATCATCATCAGGAAACTCATCAGCACGGCATTGGCCGCCACCGTTTGATCGCCAAACGCCGCGCCCTGAAACGTCATAAAACTAAATGCCGCTTGCAGGCACAGTGACCGCAGAAAGATATCGCGATTGAGACGCACAAAGCGACTCAGCCCCTGAGTGGATTCACGCAGCAGGGCCAGCGGCGATGGCAACTGATGTTGCAGCCAATAACGCCACACACGCCACAGACCAAACCCCATGCCCGAATAATCGGCGATCACCGAGGCTAGCGCCACACCCTGCACTTTCCAGCCAAGGCCAAGCACAAACAGTAAATCGAGAACAATGTTGACCACGTTCGTGATGATCACCATCCACATCGGCGCACGTGAGTTTTGTGTCCCCAGCAGCCAGCCGAGCAGCACAAAGTTAACCAGCGAAGCAGGCGCGCTCCAGGCACGAATGACAAAATATTGCTGCGCGTAAAGTTTCACCTCGGCACTGGCCGAACTGAAACCGAACACCCCATCAGCGATGAAGCGATGGAGCAGCAAAAACACCGCTGCAAACCCAAGCGCCATCAGCATGCCTTGCAGCCACACGCGCGCCAGCCCGGCGCGGTTATCAGCACCAAACGCCTGCGCAGTCAGTCCAGTCGTCGACATGCGCAGAAAGCCCAGCAACCAGAACGTCACACTGATGACGGTACTACCCAGCGCCACCCCACCCAGGTACCAAGCGTGTTCAAGGTGACCAATCACTGCGGCATCGACCAGTCCCAACAACGGTATGGTGATGTTCGACAGCACCATCGGAATGGCCAGCCACAGCACCTGCCGATGCATGGTTTTGTTGGAAAGAGTCTGGAAAAGAAATTGCACTGCTTCGCCCTCAAGTCATTGAGAGCAAAGTGTATCGAAGATGAGCTGCAACGGCTATGTTTTGCGCGGCGTGATTACCAGCGGGCGTAAACCACCACGGGCGTATAGCGATGTTTGAGCACACCGATTTTACTGATCACGCGCTGCCAGAATTTCCAGCGGCCGCAATGGCGATCCAGCGGTGAGTGAGTGCTGACTGAGCGTGCCCATGGCAGACAATCTAACACTGCTTCACCCGCATGAGTAAAACCATGCTGATACTGACCCGATCCCATTTTCTGCCCCAGACGTGTTGCGGTGCGATCGCCCGCCAACACCAAACACGCACTGGCATTGACGAAGTTTAACCCCAACGCGCGAATAAAACGGGACACCTGCGCACGGTCACCATCAAGCAGCGCATGCTCACAAACAATCAGGATAGGTGCGTACTCCGGAACAGGTAAGCTGTCGAGCCAGGATAAATCGGTCACGCTACCACAGCAGTGCTGGTAACGCTCACTGCTGTGAAACAGCTTCTGACGCCACAACAGGTTTTCCGTAATATCCAATTCCAACCAGTGACAGCGGCCGTTGTCGACGCGATAAAAACGCGTATCCAGCCCCGCGCCCACATTGATAATCCAGCCGTCCGGGTGCGCTTCAAGGAAGCTGCGGACCTGCTGATCACACAGTTGGGTCAGAGTGACGTGCAGAAGTTGTTTTTGATCGATATCGCCAGACAGGCATTCCGGCGCTAGAAGACAACGCTGACAAGCGGTCGCCGCAATCGGGTCATAAACCAAACCGTTATCAACCAAGCTTTCGCGACTACGCAACCACAATGGCTGCATCAAATTCGCAGGTATCGGATAACGTCTTGCTGAGGGGGAACGAGTTGAGCGCATTATCATCTTCCTTACATCGCACAAAGAAGATGATAATGAATATCAATTAGATTGACAAGTTATTGAGAATGGCTCTCAAGAGTATTTTACATCCAGTCGGTATTACGGATGATGCCAACCGCGATGCCTTCGATGGTCAGTTCCTGACAACTCAGGTCGACTTCGATCGGAGCAAACTCTTCGTTTTCCGCATGCAGCAGCACTTTCGCGCCTTTACGCTCCAGGCGTTTCACGGTGACATCGTCTTCAACGCGGGCAACCACAACCTGACCGTTGTGTACATCCTGCGTTTTGTGTACCGCCAGCAGATCGCCATCCATGATGCCGATATTTTTCATACTCTCACCGTGCACACGCAGCAGAAAGTCTGCTTGTGGACGGAACATCGCCGGGTCGACCTGATAATGCGCTTCGACATGTTCCTGAGCGAGAATCGGTTCACCTGCAGCCACACGGCCAATCAAAGGCAGGCCAACGTCATCAGCACTGTCGTTCGCCGCGTCCACCAGAATACGGATACCGCGAGAGGCGCCCGGTACGATTTCAATCACTTGTTTACGTGCCAGAGCTTTCAAATGCTCTTCCGCCGCATTGGCAGAACGGAAACCCAGTTCACGCGCAATTTCAGCACGAGTGGGTGGCATTCCGGTTTCATCGATCTTGCTTCTGATAAGATCGAACACTTCTTGTTGGCGTGGCGTCAACGGCTTCATAAGTCACCTGTCTTTTTATACAGTTGCCTGTGAGTATATCCAGTATTTGGTGAAATGCAAACCAATTGCTCGTTTTTTATATCAACGGGTTAGATAAACAACGCTTCCACCCAGATGTAGCCACTGATGACCATCGCGATAAACACCGCCGCTGAGCCCATATCTTTGGCGCGTCCGGCCAGTTCGTGATGTTCCGGGCCGATGCGATCCACCACCGCTTCCACTGCGCTGTTAAGCAGTTCCACCACCATCACCAACAATACGCTGCCAATCATCAGCATGCGTTCCAGTTGAGAGACGTCGACCCACACCGCCAGCGGAACAAGTACGCAGGCGAGGATGACTTCTTCACGAAAAGCAGCTTCGTTTTTAAACGCCGCACAGAGCCCTTGATATGAGTAGCGCGTAGCCTTGATGACGCGTTTGATTCCTTGAGGATTTTTCTGATGCACGTGTATTTCCCGTTCCAGACATTTCACGCAGAAATGACGTTTTGGTAATCAATAAAATTAAAAGGTTCGACCAGTTTCTGTTATGCTTGCTGCTCAAAAAAAGACACCGATTGAAGTGTATCTCAATTTTCATGCTCTCTGTTTCTTATGAAAATAGACATGCGCTTCAGTTTTTGCATGTATTCTTGAGGCCTTGAACTCTTATGTCTTCCGGACACTCATTTTCGCGTTCCTTGCTAAAGTTACCACTGTCTGTGTTGGTAAAAGGAACCGCCATTCCATCAAATCCGATAGATGATCTCGACATCGATATTAACAAGCCGATTGTCTACGCACTACCGTTTCGCTCCAATGTCGATCTGCTGACGCTGCAAACACACGCACTGCAGGCTGGTCTGCCCGATCCACTTGAGCCGCTGACCATCAACGGCCAGACACTCAAGCGTTACGTGTTTATCTCTTCGCGCCCAACGTTGCTGCAGGATGATAACTATGTTCCAACCGACTCCATCGCAACATTCAGCGAGCTGCTGAGCCTGCATCAAACCGATTCAGAGCTGGATGTGCAGGTCATTCCTGCCACCGTGCTGTGGGGACGCAAACCGGGTAAAGAAGGCCGCGAGCGTCCTTATCTGCAGGCACTCAATGGCCCACAAAAAGCCAAAGCGGTGTTTACTGCCGGACGTGATTGTCTGGTGCGTTTCAGCCCGGTGGTCTCGCTGCGCTACATGGCCGACTCACACGGCACCGATGCATCAATTGCCCACAAACTGGCACGCGTAGCGCGGATTCACTTCTCGCGTCAGAAGCTGGCAGCGTCAGGCCCTAACCTGCCGCAACGCTATCAGCTGTTCCAGCGTTTGATGAACTCTCCGGCGATTGAGAAAGCCATCGCGGATGAAGCGGCATCAAAAAACATTTCGCTGGAAAAAGCGCGTAAAGAAGCGCACGACATGCTTGATGAGATTGCGGCCGACTTCTCCTACTCACTGGTGAAAAAAGGCGATCGCATTCTGGGCTGGTTGTGGAACCGTATTTATCAGGGCCTGAACATCAATAACGCCGCGACCGTGCGTCGCCTGGCGCAAGATGGTCACGAGATTGTGTATGTGCCGTGTCACCGAAGTCACATGGACTACCTGCTGCTGTCGTACGTGCTGTATCACGAAGGCATGGTACCGCCGCACATTGCTGCGGGGATTAACCTCAACTTCTTCCCGGCGGGTCCGATTTTTCGTCGTGGCGGCGCGTTCTTTATCCGCCGCAGCTTTAAAGGCAACAAACTGTACTCAACGATTTTCCGTGAATATCTGGCTGAGCTGTTTGCCAAAGGCTATGCGGTTGAATATTTCAGCGAAGGTGGCCGTTCACGTACGGGTCGTCTGCTGCAGGCCAAAACCGGCATGCTGGCGATGACCATTCAGGCTATGCTGCGCGGGCTCAACCGTCCGGTCACGCTGGTCCCAGTGTACATCGGCTATGAGCACGTGATGGAAGTGGGCACTTACGCCAAAGAGCTGCGCGGCAAACGTAAAGAGAAAGAGAATGCCAGCCTGGTGCTGCGCACCATTCGCAAACTGCGCAACTTCGGCCAGGGTTATGTCAACTTTGGTGAGCCGATTCCACTCAATCAGTTCCTGAACGAGCAAGTGCCAGAGTGGACTCAGGATATCGATCCGATGGGCGCCAGCAAACCACAATGGATGACACCTGTGGTAAACAAGCTCGCGACCAAGATGATGACGCACATTAACGATGCGGCTGCGGCTAACGCAATGACGCTGTGTGCCACAGCGCTACTGGCGTCCCGTCAGCGCGCACTGGCACGCGACAATCTGGTCAAGCAGATCGACTGTTACCTGCAACTGCTGCGCAACGTGCCTTACTCCAGTACATTCACCGTGCCGCAAGATAATGCCGAAAGCCTGGTGCAACACGCGGAGTCGCTGGATAAATTTGTGGTAGAAACCGACACCATGGGCGACATCATTTCGCTCGATCGCAATCAGTCGATTCTGATGACTTACTACCGCAACAACATCATTCATTTACTGGCGCTGCCATCACTGATTGCGCAGATGCTGATCCGCCAGCAGCAGATGCCAGTTGAGCAGATTCAGACGTGCGTCGCAAAGGTGTACCCGTTCCTCAAACAGGAGTTGTTCCTCAGCTACGACGAGTCGCAGTTGGATGATGTGGTGATGCACTATCTGGCCGAACTGCAACGTCAGGAACTGGTGACGTTGGACAACGGCGTTGCCACCATCAACCAGTCCAAAACTCAGGTTCTGATGCTGCTGGGCCGCACGATTTCGGAAACGCTGCAACGTTACGCGATTGCGCTTAACTTGCTGGTTGCCAATCCGGACCTGGGCAAATCGGACCTGGAAAACAAGAGCCAGGAAATTGCGCAGCGTCTGGGTCGCCTGCATGGCATCAACGCGCCGGAATTTTTCGATAAGGGCGTGTTCTCCGCGCTGTTCGTCACGCTAAAACAGCAAGGCTACCTCGACAGCGACGGTAACTGCCATCTGGAACAGACCAAACACTTCTCGCGCATGCTCTATACCATGCTCTATCCGGAAGTGCGTCTGACCATTCAGGAAAGTATCTGTCAGGTTGAATAACTCAGCGTCAGAAACACAAAAGGCATCCCGAGGGATGCCTTTTTCTTGTGCGAGGTTTACAGGAAAGAGATAAACAGGCCCACAGCAATCGCCATACCGACGTAGTTGTTGTTGAGGAAAGCCTGAAAACACGGCATACGTTCGCGATGGCGAATCAAATGCTGCTGATACACAAACAGGCCACTGGCCGCCAGCAATCCCCAGTAGTAGCTGGCGCCCAATTGGTAGCTGTAACCCAACGCAATCAACATGGCGACGGTCAGGAATTGCAACACCCCGATGATCAGCTTGTCAAAGCGGCCGAACAAAATCGCCGTGGATTTCACACCAATCAGCAGGTCATCATCTCGGTCCACCATCGCATATTGAGTGTCATACGCCACCGTCCACAGCACGTTAATGACAAACAGATACCACGCCACCAGCGGCAACTCTCCCGCCTGAGCAGCCCACGCCATCGGAATCGACCAACTGAATGCCAATCCCAGAAAGAACTGCGGCAAATGAGTATAGCGCTTCATAAACGGGTAGATGAACGCCAGCACCAGACCAGCAAACGACAGTTTGATCGTCAGCGGATTCATGGTTAGAACCAGCAGAAAAGACAGCAACGACAACACCAGAAACAGCGTAAACGCTTCACGCGCCGTGACTTTACCCGCAGGTAACGGACGCTGCGCCGTTCGTTTGACATGGCCATCGACTTTGCGGTCAGCGAAATCATTGATCACACACCCCGCCGAGCGCATGGCAAACACACCAATCACAAACACAGCCAGTACCTTCAAATCCGGCATGCCGCGCGCAGCTAAAATCAGAGCCCAAATCGTCGGCCACAACAGCAATAGTGAGCCAATCGGACGATCCATGCGCGTTAACTGCCAGTACGCGCGGGCTTTTGCAGCGATCATTTACACTCTCTCCTTAGAGTAAATTGGTGAGTCGGGCAGAAACAGTTCTGCCACCAGCATAGGTTTGTGATTCATCCACAAGCGGGAGCGGCGCGCCAGCAGCGGGCCGTGTGACGTTTGCGCCCAACCGACCTGCAACGCGTCACGTTTGGCATTGTCGGAGCTGAACACCGTTAAGCCAAGCGGAATCTCACCCTGTTGAGTGAAATCGTGGGGTTGATCCTGCAAGGAGGAACGCGGAATCAGCGTGCTCCCCAATACCCAGGGCACCTCGTCGCCAAGCAGCAAAACTTGGCGCAGCAGGCAATCTTCTTGCGTCAGCAGCGTCATTTCATCCGCCTGCAGTGAACCATGTCCCGTTAACTGATTGTGTAACAGGTTCACGCTGAAATGGTCGCAATGCTGCGCCATCAAATGCGACAATGACCCCTGCTCAAGCAGCCAGGTTCTGGCATTCTCATCAGGATATTGGAAGTTTTCCGGCTGCTGCCACGTGACCTGGCGCAAAGCAGTCAGATAAAGCGAAGTTGTTTGATTCATACTAGTATTCAATATGACGCTTAATCGTCATACAATAAGGCCCAAACAGGGAGGTTTCCCTGACCTTTCGAACCCTATCAAGCATTTTGTTTACAATTAGATGCGCTATTGTAACAAGACTCGGGCGTTTCGAGTATCGTGAACCGAAGAAAGAACAGACAGAAATATGCTTAAACGTTACCTAGTCCAAACAATGCTCGCTGTCAGCCTGCTGATCCCATTCGTTGCCGGCGCCAGCGAAGAAGATGCGCCCAAGCTCGCCTACTTCACACTCGAACCCGATCTGACCACCAACTTTTATACCAAAGGCAAAAAGCTCGGCTACATTCAGGTGCGCATCGATATTATGGTTGCCAACAGTGTCGATCTGCCGCTGGTTGAACGTCACCAACCGCTGATCCGCGATGCCGTGGTGGAACTGCTCGGTAAACAGACCGAAGACACCATTAAGTCTCTGGCCGGACGCGAAGACTTACGTAAAACGCTGGTTGAGCAGCTCAACAATATTCTGTTGCCGGAAACCGGCCGTCCGCTCATCGCAGACTTACTGTTTACCAAATACATTTACCAGTAACAGTAAGTACAACGTCATCAATGAAAAAGCGGCCCATCAGCCGCTTTTCTTATCTTATTGCTGCGTCGCCTTGGACTGAAAACGTCCGGCATCATGCAGCCCCAATACCACACCCGTAATCAGTCCCGCCAGATGAGCGGTGTTGGCGATCGCCATAAACGGCTGCACATAACCGAGCACCAGCCACACCAACATAAAACCGACCAAGGGTTTGGGCATGCCGAGGCCAAGATGCGGCGCGCGCAACCCGAGCATCCATAAATAGCCAACCAGCGCATACACCACACCAGACAGGCCACCAAAGTTGGCACCTTCCACCCAATACTGGCCAGCGCCCGACAGTGCGGCTGAGATCAGAAACACTTGCAGCAACTTACCGCTACCAAGTCGCTTTTCAATATCGCCGCCTAATTGCCACCACCATAGCAGGTTAAACGCAATGTGGATCACCGAGAAATGCAGCAACGCGTGGCTGAACCAGCGCCACAGCTGCCATTGCTGACCCGCATGCGCCGGAAAATGCAGCGCATCAAAAATCTGATTACCCATGCCCAAAAACGCCAGTGCGAATATGACGGCGCAGACAGCCATCACCGACAGCGTCAGCGGGCCGGCTTTCGCCCGAATCATGGCCATCATGCTCGGTGACCGATAATAGAATTTGGATTGGCGGGATTCGGCCATCGTCCAGGAGGCGGCCTGATATTTCGCATCACGCGGGTTTTGCAGAAACAGATTCAGCTCAGCCTCGGCTTCCACCTGATGCTGATCGTCCACCAGCCACAACGCAAACTGATTCCCCCCTTCCGGCATCATCTGAATCTCAATATGGCGAGAGGCCATATAGTCGATGAAGGCTTGCGCCACGCGCGGGTTATTGAGGGCAATCAGTCTAATCATAAATCAGCTCGCTTCGACAGGCAGGTTGGCACGATGCCAGGCTTCAAAACCACCATCGACACTATACACCTGTTCAAAGCCCTGGTTAACCAGGTATTGCGCCGCGCCCTGACTGCTGATGCCGTGATAGCACATTACCAATACCGGTTGATCAAACTCGACTTGATCCATGAAAGAAACGATCGAGTCGTTGGTCAGGTGGTAAGCCGTTTTGGCGTGCGCCACAGCAAACGACTGCGGATCACGAATGTCGACAAGCTTGGCATCGTGTTGTTCGATGAGCGCTTGCGCACCCGCAACATCGATATGCTGAAATTGTTCCATGTTGAGTTCTCATTTGAGCGTTATTTTACGGCACACATTGTAACCTATCCAAAGCTGAACAAGTACACGAGCGGAGTAAGGTTATCCACCAGCGATCAAATTCTCATCATTTGTGGATAATTCTGTGGATTGCGTTGATAAAGTGGTTTGAATCTATTCGATCCACAACATCTTGTGATGATCCTTATTTAGTTGTGTGTAAAGAGAAACATATCCCCAAATAGAAAACAGCGTTCAAGCCTTGATTTGCCCAGCTTGATGACAGTCAGGAAATAATTTTGTCACAGAGTTATCCACAGAAAGTTTCCTACTTCTGATCGCGCATTTCGATCAGACATAAAAAAACCGAGATCCGGAGATCTCGGTTTTCAGCAATTTGCTAGAAGCTGTTGGCCGCTTAGAATTCGCCAACCGCATCCTTCAATTTCTTCATCGCATTCTTTTCTAGCTGACGAATACGCTCTGCAGAGACGTTGTACATTTCCGCTAACTCTTGCAGCGTCGCTTTCTGGTCATCCAGCCAGCGTGAACGCACAATGTGTTGACTGCGCTCGTCTAAACTCGACAGAGCCAACGCCAGACGCTGGTTAGTATGCGCTTCCCAGTTCTGTGCTTCGACGTTTTCAGCCAGATCGGAATGTTTGTCTTCCAGATACAACATCGGCGCGGTGTACGCATTCGGGTTATCATCATCATCGTTCGACATTTCGAACGTGGCATCTTGTGCCGCCAGACGCGATTCCATTTCTCGCACTTCGGACGGTTCAACGCCCAGCTCGCGTGCCACGGTTTCAACTTCACCGTTATTGAACCAACCCAGACGCTTTTTCGATTTACGCAGGTTGAAGAACAACTTACGTTGCGCCTTAGTAGTGGCGATTTTCACGATGCGCCAGTTACGCAGCACGTACTCGTGAATTTCGGCTTTAATCCAGTGCACGGCAAACGACACCAGTCGAACACCCACATCCGGGTTGAAGCGTTTGACCGCTTTCATCAGACCGATATTCCCTTCCTGCACCAAATCCGCCATTGGCAAACCGTAGCCGGAATAACCACGAGCAACATGAACAACAAATCGAAGATGCGACAGGATCAACCCTTTCGCGGCTTCAATATCACCTGAGTAATGTAATCGCTCTGCCATTTCACGCTCTTCTTCAGCGGTCAGCATTGGGTAGCTGTTCACTGAACGGATGTAGCTGTCTAAGCTGTCCTGTGAAACGAGAGCCATTGGATACGCTTGGTTAGTCATTCAAATCCTCATCAATCTCTGATCTGGAGTAAGTTTTAACCCATCAATCTTGAACCCAAAATGAACAGGTTTCAAGACTCGATTGGTCATTATGCACAAACTGTCGGTGGTGACAAGTCAGTCAGTAGCTCTGATTTTTGCACACTGCCATTTATGACACGCCAACCTTACACCGGTTCAATTTCTTTTAGATGACGGCGTGCCGACACCCGTGCAGCAATGCAGCCAAGGAAAGTGCCCAACATCAACAGCAACAGAGATTCGTCCCAGCCAAGGCCAATTAAACGAAAACGGCTGTCGTACAACTTCGCCAAATCTTCCACAGCACCATTCAGCAAAATGGTGATCAGCGCGGTCAGCAGCCAGGCCGATAATGCTCCCAATAACCCAAACCACATGCCGGAATACAGATACGGACGCAGAATGTAACCATCGGTGGCGCCAATCAGCTTCATGGTCTGAATCTCTTCTTTATTGGCCTGAACGTTAAAACGCAGTGTGTTGCCGACAATCAGGAATACCGACGCCAGCATCAATATCGACAGGCTGACCACAACAATGCTGGCCAGATTACGAATCGCGTCCAGCCTTGCCAGCCAGTCTTCGTCGAGACGTACGTCGGTGACATCGTCTTCACCATGAATTGCACGCGCGATGGCTTTAATCTGCTCTTTGTTGTCCACTCCCGGCGTGATGACCAATACACCCGGCAGCGCATATTCATCCAGTAGGCTGATCGCTTGATCGAATCCGGCGTACTGACTTAAATCATCCAGCCCCTGCTGCGGTGAAATGTAGTCGACCACCGCCACATCACTGCGACTTTCGATTTGATCCTTAAGCACCATGATACGCGGCTCTGGCGTGCCCTCTTTTATATACACGCTGATTTGTGACGGACTGGCGACATTATCCGCCACCGACGCAATGTTTTTGCTCAGCAGATACAGACAAGCTGGCAGCGACAACGCCATCGAAATCACCGCCAGTGTCAGCAGGTTACCCAGCGGGCGCTGCCACAACGCGGCAAATGACGCTTTGGCCTGCTTAACATGCACAGTAAAAAAGCCGTCGGTCTGGCCACGTTTGTTTTCCCGAATTTTGGCGGGTTTCTTGGCTTTCGGCTTAATGGCCATAGTCTTCTACCTCACTCAAAAATCCCTGATTCAGTTCCAGATGGCGGTACTGAGGACGCGAGTTGACCAGATTGATGTCGTGGGTGGCGAGCAAAATGGTCACGCCAGCACGGTTAAACTCTTCAAACAGACGCAGAATTCGATTCGACAATTCCGGATCCAGGTTCCCAGTCGGTTCGTCAGCCAGCAGCAAGGTCGGGCGGTTAACGACTGCTCGGGCAATACCAACACGTTGTTGTTCACCACCGGACAATTGAGTCGGCAGACAACGCGCTTTGTCCAGCAGGCCGGTTTTATCCAGCGCCGCCGATACACGGCGTTTGATGTCGTTTTCAGAAATCGATTCGATGCGCATTGGCAGCGCCACGTTTTCAAACACAGTGCGGTCCATCAACAAGCGGTGATCCTGAAATACGATACCGATGTTGCGGCGCAGAAAAGGAATGTCTTTAGCAGGAATTCGCGTAATGTCGTGACCATTAAAACTGATCTTACCATCAGTCGGGCGCTCAATTGCACAAATGAGTTTCAGCAGCGTACTTTTCCCCGCTCCCGAGTGGCCGCCTAAAAAGGCCATTTCACCACGGCGCAAATGAAAGTCGACTTTCTGCAGCGCCTGTCGTCCGCCGCGGTAGGCTTTACTGACTTGTTGGAACTTGATCACGCATCCTTCCCCTGTTGACCGTAAACCAAAACCAGAAGCAATGCTTCTGGCGATTTGGCGGATTCAATTACTCGTCGCGGCTGAACAGCGCGTCGATAAACTCCTGCGTTGCAAATGGACGCAGATCGTCAATGCCTTCACCGACACCGATGTAACGAATTGGAATCTGGAACTGATCGGCAATCGCAAAAATCACCCCGCCTTTGGCGGTGCCATCGAGTTTGGTCAGTGTGATCCCGGTCAGCGGCGCGACGTCGCTGAACAGTTTCGCCTGACTGATGGCATTCTGGCCGGTACCGGCATCAAGCGTCAGCATGATCTCGTGCGGTGCTGAGTCGTCAATCTTCTTCATCACGCGCACGATTTTGCGCAGCTCTTCCATCAGGTTCGCTTTATTCTGCAAACGACCGGCGGTATCAGCAATCACCACGTCCACGCCACGCGCTTTCGCCGCTTCAATCGCATCGTAGATGACCGAGGCGCTGTCGGCGCCAGTGTGCTGCGCAATCACCGGTACGTTGTTGCGTTCGCCCCAGATTTGCAGCTGTTCTACGGCCGCGGCGCGGAAGGTATCACCTGCCGCCAGCATCACTTTCTTACCCTGCGCTTGGAACTGTTTGGCCAGCTTACCGACGGTGGTGGTTTTACCCACACCGTTCACGCCGACCATCAGAATTACGAATGGTGTTTTGCTGCTATCGACCACCAATGGCTGTTCGACTTTGGACAGAATCTCCGCCATCTCTTCTTTGAGCAGACCATACAAGGCTTCGCCGTCACGCAGTTGCTGGCGTGACGATTTCTCCGTCAGGCTTTCGATGATCTTCAGCGTGGTGTCCATACCAACATCGGCCACCAACAGTTGTTCTTCCAGCTCTTCAAACAGGTCGTCGTCGATTTTCTTGCCTTTAAACAGGCCAAAGAAACCGGCGCCAATGTTGGCTTTGGTGCGACTCAGGCTGCGTTTCAGGCGCGCAAAAAAGCTTTCGGTTGGCTTTTCCTGCTCTTGAATACGTTCTGGCTGAGCGGCGACCGGAATGTCTTCTTCAATCTCACCTTCTGCTTCTGCTTCTGCTTCTGCTTCTGCTTCTGCTAATTCAGTTTCTGGTTCCGCGACAGGCTCTTCAACCGGGTTCTGTTGTTCGTCTTGTTCTGTTTCGGTTGTTGGTTTCTGGCTCTGTTCTTCATCACCAAAGCCAAGCCATGACAGTAAGCCACGCTTCTTCTTTTCCGTCATCTGGGGATATCCTGGATTTAATTAACTCACATACCTAAGTCAACTGTACCTTGCGCTGTTGAGCCAGCGAAGGTTTGGCTCTGGGCCGCATCAAAGTGACTTGGGTGTGTCTTCTTTTCTTAAAGAATTATCGCTTTTGCACAAAGAATAATGACAAAGCAGTGAAAACTTTTACGCTTGCTTGATACACTTTGCCATAATTTTGAATGCCAAACTTCTGTTCGCCCGGCGAAAAGGCGCACAGACTGGCTATAGTAACACTTAATTAGCGGTCAAAAAATCTATGCTAAGACGTCGTCAGCAAAACCCATCACAAAAACGCGCGCCAAGCGGTCAGGTTCGCATCATCAGCGGCCTGTGGCGCGGACGTAAACTACCGGTGCACGATGCCGAAGGCCTGCGCCCGACCACCGATCGCGTCAAAGAAACTCTGTTTAACTGGCTCGCTCAGGATATTCCGCACGCCAAGTGTCTTGACCTGTTTGCCGGCTCCGGCGGTTTAGGCTTTGAGTCAGCCTCTCGCCAGGCTGATAAAGTGACCATGCTGGAGATGAATCCGCAGGCCTTTGCACAGCTCAAAACCAACATCGCGGCGCTCAAAGCCAGCAACATTGAAGCAGTCAACACCGATACACTCGCCTACCTCAAGCAACCCGGCCAAGCGTACGATGTGGTCTTTATCGACCCGCCCTTCCGTCAAGGTTTGTTACAAGAAACGGTGCAGTTACTCGAGCAAAACGGGTGGCTAGCCGCTAACGCAATGATTTATATTGAGAGCGAAAAAGAACTGCCCCTGACTGAGTTGCCGGAAAGCTGGCAACTGTATCGAGAGAAGCTCGCGGGTCAGGTGTGTTACCGACTGTTTGAAAGGACATCCGAATGAAAATTCTGCTGACATTGGCCAAAGCCGCCATCGCGTTTGTCTGGCTGGTACTGCTGATCAACATCGTTATGCCATTTCCGGGCAAAGCGGCGATCGCCTTGTACATCATGACCGCTTTCCTGTTCTTCATGCACGGTTTGCAGATGCTGATCTTCGTTGGCGCGTTTGGTGACAAAGTCAAAATGAATGGCTGGGAAAAATGGTCCATTCTGATTTTTGGTATCTTTGCGCTGCTCGATATTCGCCGCAAACACATGATGTAAAAAAACCGCCGAATGGCGGTTTTTTTACATCCCTACGTAACTCTTAATACCGTTGAGGAACATCTGCGTCGACATCATGACCAACAACAGGCCCATCAGACGCTCAACCGCCTTGAGACCACGCTCGCCCAGTACCTTGTGAAAGAAGCCATAGAACATCAAAATCAGGAACGTACCCGACCAGGCAAGAATCACCGCCGCCGATAATTCCATCAGATTATCCGGGTACTGGGTCGACAGCAGCAATAGCGCTGCAATCACTGACGGGCCGGCGATCATCGGAATCGCCATTGGCACGATAAACGGCTCTTCACCCGCCGCGAGACCAGTAATGCTACCTGCACTCGGGAAAATCATCTTAATCGCGATAATAAACAGAATGATACCGCCAGAGATGCTTAAGGTTTCCGGCTGCACATGCAAGAAGCTGAGAATCGATTTCCCCGCAAACAAAAACAGCATCAGAATCACCAGCGCGAAACAGAGCTCGCGAACCAGCACAACACGGCGACGTTTGGGATCAAGGTGCTTTAGGATAGACAGAACAATAGGCAGGTTGCCCAGCGGGTCCATGATCAGAAACAGCATGGTTGCAGCCGATAAAATCTCCATAACACCTCAATACCACAACAAAAATTTTGCGCAGTATATCAGCGTCACTTATCGATTTCGATGTGTATTCCTGCGCTAAATGGCCATTTTGCCACCCTTAATGCTGGCAAATGCGCGCTTCATTCAGATGCCAGATCCCCGCTTCAATTATCACTTTGCGTTTGTCCTGCAAGAAAGCCAGCAAAGCATCTAAATCCATCCCGTTCAGCTTGCAGGTGTGGAAACGGGCATGCGTACCAAATTCCCGGCTGACCGCTTCACGCAGCGCCGCTTCCGTCATTGGCATTTGTTTGAGTAGATTGAGTACTTGGTGGGCATGGATTTCAATTGTCATCGTCGTTCTCGCAAGGATGGAAAACTCAGACTGTAACCAAAGGCGCCCTATCCGGCTTTGATTTAGCTCAGGGCAGCAGCACCACAGACGCCACAATCAGCCCCTGGGCCAGCAAATAGCTGCCGGAGATTAAGTACTGACCCAACGGCAGTGGACGCCGATAGTCATGGATTGCCAGCAAAAGCGCCGACAGCATGAGCAGCAGACTGCCGATGAATCCGGCCAGCGATGCAGATGATGGTAACTTCAGCCACACTTCTCCGGCAGCCCACGTCATTTGCAATAACATGATGCCCATGATGGTGACTGGAAAAATCAAGGTATCCAGTTGAGGTAGCAATAAGAAGAAGGCGACGATGCTGGTTGCGATCAGCAGGGCAGGCAACCACCAGACAATTGAACCGGAAATCTGAACCCAAAACGCTTTGCTGTAGAACAGCTGGGCCAGCAGAAAAGCGCCAAAACAGGCTTTGGGGCGAAATCTCAGCAGATGCAGTGAATCACCGACCAAGGCAGAACTCAACCCCACCGTCACCCACAGAACCGGAGCCGAAAAGGCGGCGGATTGCGTGACAGTGATGGACAGAAGCAAGGCTAAACTCACCGCTTTAAAAAACAGAGCGTGCTTTAGTTTATTGTTTTCAAAAGCAGAAATGCTGATAAGTCCCGATACCGCGACAGAAATCCAGCTCCACATGCCTATACCTCTTCTAAAATCTGCCGCCAGTGTAGGCATGTGACTTTCGATGTCCAGAACCAAGCTGCAAAAGTTGGATCTTGATTGCGATTCCTTGTTGAGGCAAAAAACGGACGAACATTTACACTGTTTACTCTTTCATCAACAAAACAGAAAAACCCTCCTCAGAGGCCATCAACAATGAAAAACAACGTTTTAAATGATACAAACCAGATTAAATTACACTTAAAGCCACTAATAAATTAAGAATTAATTTAATCAAAATCGATTAAAAACAATAAGATAAACTCAATAAAAAACAAACAAACCAATAAAGACCCTCCCAAATCAACAATGAGCCTCACCAACCAGTTTACCTTCCAATACTACTGGTTAGACCATACACAAATGACATTAAATCTCATCTATGATTTTTTATTTCTTAAAAAATGGGAATTCATGGAAAAATGACAACATACCAACCTCTAGCAAGCAAAAAACTGACAAAACGATTAATGAAACATTAATTTAACTTAATTAAATTAATTAAAAACAATAAGTTATACCAAAATGAGATTATTTAAAACTCACTATGATTATTTGATAATCGCACCAAAACCATACATCTAACTCACCATTTCAGGGCAGATCTTAAGATATAGAATGGTATTTTTAAGCATTTTGAAAAGATGGGCTTGATCAAGCCGTTAAACTAGTGCTATTCTGATCTCACTGAATGAAACCGAATAAAGGAGCAGTGTTATGATTTCTTCATCTCAGAAACAAGGATTAGTAATGATCGCAGTAATCGTTGGCTTAATGACACTGCCGATGATGTACTAAACATCTGTTACAAAACAAAAAAGGACGCCAAGGCGTCCTTTTTTAGTTCTTCACTCTTCAACTATTGCAGATGTTGTGACAACTCTTCCCAGTGCAGGTAGTACACCACCATCGCCGCGAGCGTCATCAGCATCATTAGCATGAATGCCACACGCCAGATAAACCGACCACTTCTTGGGGTCAGTTCCTTTTCACATTCGATACACACTGCGACAAACGCCTTTCTGTCTTCCAACTGATAGTGCTCTTCTTCCACCACTTGATTACTAATCGTGGCCACGTAATGCAGTTTGGCCAGCACATCATGTGGCAGGCGCTCTTCACAGCTGTTGATCAGCTCTTCCAGGTTTTGTCCCTGCGCGTGATATTGGGTCCTCAGCAAGGTTTCCAGTTTCCGCGTTCGCTCGACAACTTGTTCAATATCAGACATCACTGCCTCCCTGCTCATCCGCTTGTGTTTATAGTTGTTTCAGAATCTGTTGATCTATAGATAAGGGTGAGCAAAGCTCACTTCTAGCTTAGCCTTCAAATAGCAGGTCAAAGTGTGACACCAGCCGAAAAACTCACCTCTCTCACTGTGCATTTACCGGTTTATTTCGTCAAAGTGCTTATAAAATCAGATTATTAGCTTCCACTTGCTGCCAGATGGGGACGACGATGCCGAGCGTATTTTGGATTGCGATTATTGTACTGTTGCTGCTGGGGCTCTTTCTGTTCAGCCAGTTTTACCGCCGCCATATTCAGGGGGAAAACGCCCCAGAGCGCAGCACCGAAGTTATCATTCTCGATAAACAAAGCATCTCGGTTGAACATCCCCTGCCGGGGCAGGAAGATCGAGAGTACTGGATTTACGTGCAACAAGGAAAACTGGGGCCCAAACGCGAGTTTCAGGTCGGAGTGCACTACTTTCACGCTCTGAATCCAGGGGATCGCGGCGTGCTGACTTATCGCGGTACCCAGTTCTTACACTTTGCCTTGCAGCGCTAAGGCAACAACCAGCGGGTCTTGCCACTGCGAGAGACCAACCAGCTAACCCACAACGAAGCCGCGCCGCTCAATACAACCCACAGCGGAATCACCCAACCCGGATGCCCTTGATACCAGCCGTAAGCTTTCATCGGCCACAGGAATATCGGATGCAACAGGTAAATCCCCAGGCTGTGCTGGCTGATAAACGCCACTATCGTCTGCGCCCGCTGCGACAGATGCTCTGCCCACGCGCGACAAAGAATAAAAATCATACTCGCCGCCAGAATGGTATTGAGTGTCTTGTAAGAGAGCCAGCGCCCGACCGTGTAACCCTGATACTCCAGGCTTAACGTCACCACCGAATACACGGTGGTATAGAGAGCACCGCCGCCCAAGAGCAGCGCAGTCCAGACTACCCAAGGCGTATTCGGCACTTTCTGATACAGCAAATAGCCGAGCAACAGGTAGCCGCTGTAGAGCCACAATTCCGCGCTCCACACGCCATCAATGAAGAACAGGAACAGCGTCGCACTACCAAGCCAAATTGCCACCCACGCACAAATCGCCAGCGTATCGACCCGTTTCACCAACCACTGCAGCAACGGAATGACAAAATAGAGCGGAATGAAGTAATAGAAAAAGCCCAGATGGTAATAGGTTTCGTGTTGCGGGCTATGTTTGAGCGTATCGAGCGCCAGTGCGCCGTCAAACCCATTCGCGCTCCAACCGGAAAGATAAGCATAGAACAGCGACCAAATAATGAATGGCACCAGCACCTTGCCCAAGCGACGTCGCAAATAGTAGTGAAGATCAAAAGGACGCGGATCGCTGAGCATCAAAGCACCGGAGATCAGAATAAACACAGGCACCGCCCAGCGGCTGATCCCGTTGATGGTGACCGCCGTCAGCCACTCCGAAAACGGGATATTCCCCAGCTCCTGTCGATACGGCGCCAGCACGTGAATACCAATCACAGCCACGGCCGCGACACAACGCAACAAATCAAAAAAAATCACTCGCTTAGTCATAAACCACGCTCTCAAGCCGCCATAGAACTCACTATAGAACGATAACCATGTGCTGTGTAAGAGAAAGGTTAATGATTGGTGAGATCCTTAACTTATTTTCAGAACGATAGTTATTGCCTATCACAACAATGCACACAATCGAATATAGTTATACAAATCACAAGGTTATTATGCACTCAACGATTTCACAGAAATCCATCTATTTTCAATTACTAATGAGGTGAGTGTTATGACTACTAATCTGATCGGCCTGGACCGCAACCACAGCCAACAACTTGCTCAGTCACTCAACCGCCTGCTGGCCAACTACCAGGTGTTCTACATGAACACTCGCGGTTACCACTGGAACATCAAAGGTAAAGAGTTCTTTGAGCTGCACGCAAAATTCGAAGAGATTTATACCGATCTGCAAACCAAGATTGATGAACTGGCTGAGCGTATTCTGACGCTGGGTTACCAGCCGCTGCACAGCTTCAGCAGCTATCTGGACAGCACTGAGATTCAGGAACACATCAACGCGACCGACGGCAAAAGCACCATGCAAGGGCTGGTCAACGGCTTTGGTGCATTGATCACACAACAACGCGCCATTCTGGCTCTGGCTTCTGAGGCTGGTGATGAAGGGACTGCTTCACAAATGGGTGACTACATTCGCGAACAGGAAAAACTGGTGTGGATGTTGAATGCGTGGTTGCAATAAGCCAATAAAAAACAAGCCCGTTTAACGGGCTTGTTGTGACAGTTTCGGTAATCCGAGCGAAATTAGGCTGGTCAGCATGAGGAAGCCCAAAGACACCCAAAGACATGCGGCCAGCCCCCCGACCTGAAACAGATAACCCGACAGAATCGTACCAATCAAACGTCCCATCGCGTTGGCCATGTAGTAAAAGCCCACATCGAGCGACACGCCATCGCCCTTGGCATAACTGACAATCAGATACGAATGCAGGGATGAGTTGACCGCAAACACCGCGCCAAACAGCATCAACCCTACCGTGATCACCCATTGCGGGTGCCAGTTCAGCGTGACACCGAGCGCCACCCCTGCCGTCACCACACACAGCATCACCGCCCAACGCAGTGCAGCATGACCATCCGGCAATTTACCCTGCGCTTTACCCGTAATGCGCGGCGCGATGCTTTGAATCACGCCATAACCGATGACCCACAGCGCAAGAAAGCCGCCAACCCAGATGTGATCCCAACCAAACACGGTGCCAAGATAGACCGGCAGCGCGACCACAAACCACACATCGCGCGCGCCAAACAAAAACAGACGCGCCGCCGACAGAATGTTCACCGACGTCGATTTAGAGAAAATCTCCGAGAACTTGGGTTTGGCCTTGGCTTTGCCGATATCTGAACTCAGCCAGGTCAGGCTGCCAATCAGCACCAAAACCAACACCGCCGCCATGCACGCCACCGCGAGCTGGAAGCCGAGCAACGTCAGCAGCACACCACCTAAAAAGAATCCTGCGCCTTTGAGCGCGTTTTTCGAGCCGGTCAGAATCGCAATCCAACGATACAGCGCGCCCTGTTGCTCATCCGGCACCAACGTTTTGATCGCGCTTTTCGCGCTCATCTTGTTGAGGTCTTTGGCGATGCCGGACAGCGCCTGCGCGGCCATGACCCAGGGAATGGTCAGCCACACGCTGGGCAGCGCCAACATCCCCAACGCAACGATCTGCATCGCCAGCCCGACGTTCATGGTGCGATTGAGCCCCAGTCGCGCGCCCAGCCAGCCACCGATGAGGTTAGTGACCACGCCAAAGAACTCGTAAAACAGAAACAACGAAGCGATCGCCAGCGTGTCGTAACCGAGCTGATGGAAATAGAGCACCACCAGCATGCGCAGCGCGCCGTCCGTCAGCGTGAAGTTCCAGTAGTTGAACGTCACCAGCATGTACTGACGGATCGAGTGGTCTAATTTGGCATAAGTTTTCAACATATTCCGATCCAAAATGAGCTTGGGGATCATGATGATCCCAAAGCCCGATTAGCTGATCACACCCGCGACGTGTTCGATGTAACAGCGCTGCTCCGCTTTAGTAAACGCGCCCGGACGCAGGGCCTGAATGCGTTCAATACACTGATCCAGCGGCCAGCCGATATCGAGCAGCAAATGCCCGGCCAGCAAACCGGTACGGCCCGAGCCACCCATACAGTGGATCGCCACTTTGTCGCCGCGTTTGAGCACACTGCGCAGTTGCGGGCTGACGGTTGGCCAGTGCTCAGTAAAGAGCTCATCCGGCACACTGTCGTCTTCAATTGGCAGATGAATCCACATCATGCCAAGCGCTTGGGCGGTATAACCGAGTTGCTCAACCTGTTTGGCCTCCATCTCTTCACGCGTGATCGCGCTGACAATCACACTGACGCCGCTCGCTTTCAGCTGCGTGAGGCTGTCAAACAGGCTGACGTCTTTGGTGCCCGGGCACGGCATCAGCACCAGCGCCGCGTTCTCGACCGGCAATTCCCATGTCGGATGCATCATTTCGCCAGCCCAACCTTACGCACCAGTTCAGCGGTGCGGGTCGCGTAACCCATTTCGTTGTCGTACCACGCATAGATTTTCACCATGCGCGTGCCCACCACCATGGTCGACAAAGCATCAACGATGGTCGAACGTTGGTCACCGCGGTAATCAATCGACACCAGCGGTTTTTCTTCGAAGCCGAGAATACCTTGCAGCTCACCTTGCGAGGCTTCTTTCAGCAACGCATTGACTTCTTCGGCGGTGGTATCGCGTTTCACATCAAAAATGATGTCGGTCAGCGACGCATTCGCCAGCGGTACACGCACCGCATGACCATTAATCTTGCCCGCCAGTTCCGGGAAAATTTCCACAATCGCCGTCGCGCTGCCGGTGGTGGTCGGGATCAGGCTCATGCCGCACGCACGGGCACGACGCAAGTCTTTGTGCGGCGCATCCAAAATGGTTTGCGTGTTAGTCAAATCGTGAATGGTGGTGAACGACGACTGCTCAATGCCGAGTTTTTCGTGAATCACTTTCACTACGGGTGCAATGCAGTTGGTGGTGCACGAGGCCGCGGTGACAATGCGATGCTGCGCGGGGTCGAAAATGTGATCGTTCACACCGACCACGATGTTGGCAATGCCCGGCTCTTTGACCGGCGCCGACACCACTACACGCTTGACGCCCTGCTCCAGATACTGGTTCAAGAACGCCGTTTTGCGATGCACGCCCGTGGCTTCAATCACCACATCGCAACCCGACCAGTCCACCGCGCTGATGTCACGCTCCTGACTGGTGGTGATGCGCGCGTCACCAATCAGCATGGTATTACCTTGCGCTTCCACCGCATGGGACCAGCGCCCTTGCACCGAATCGAACTCCAGCAGGTGTGCCAGTGTCGCGGTATCGCCAGCGACATCGTTGATGTGCATAAATTCGACTTCTGGCCAGTCAAATGCTGCACGCATTGCCAAACGGCCAATGCGGCCAAATCCGTTGATTCCGACTTTAATGGTCATTTTTCTCTCCTTAACAGCACGGGCGGTCGGCCATGGTCGCCAGTCGCTGACTGTCGACGCCGTATTGTTGTTGCAAACAGTTAGATTGTTTTAATCCGTCGATAATTTTGTTCAGCCAGCCTGGCAGCTGGTCTGAAATCTGGTAGTAGACCCATTGGCCCTGGCGTTCGTCCACCAGCACACCGCTCTGGCGCAGCTGCGCCAGATGGCGCGACACTTTCGGCTGGCTCTCTTGCAGCGCATGCGTCAATTCGCACACACACAGGCGTTTTTCACGGGCAATCAGCAACAGGCAACGCATACGCGTTTCATCCGCCAGCAGCTTAAAAAATTGGTGAGGTAGCATTGGTGACTCCAATATATTCACATATCCATATATCTTAAATGCAAAAAAGCACGCGTCAATGCGCGTGCTCTCGTTGTCATAAAAGTTTCATCTATTCGACGCGGTTGACATCCTGGCTCCAGCGTGCCGCCGCGGTGAGATCTTGAGTGACATCATTGACTTGCAATCCCAGTTGCAGACAACAGTGTTCCACCCCTTGCCAATCGGCCTGCTCAAAGCATTCTTCCAGATTGAGTAGTTCACCAAACGGGCCGACGCGCTGATTCAGCGCATCTTTGATCGCTTTGCTGAGCGGCAATTGCTCTACCAGTTCATCCAACGACGTATCCAGCAGGACATCAAGCAGCGAAAACAACCCGACCAGAAATGCCTGATCTTTATGTTCCGTAAAGGGGCGCTTGGCGGCCATCAGTTGGCAGAACTGCGCCCGTTGCAGCGACAGGTTGTACAGCTCTTTCGGTTTGTTGGCCGAAATGTACGATGCTACCGCCAGCGACACGAAAATTTTCAGCCGATCCTGCCCCAGATACACCAGTGCCTGGCGAAAAGAGGAAATCGGCACTGCAATCCGATCTGACATGCTGTTCACAAAGCGCAGCAGCTTGTACGACAACGCTAAATCCTGCGCCACAATGTGTTCAATACGTTCGAAATTGACGTCGGGGCGGCACACTTCCTGAAACAGTTGCATCGCCAGCACGTGTTCCGGGCTGACATAGCGCTGTTTCATGATTTGCGGCTTGCTAAAAAAGTAGCCTTGGAAGAAGGTAAAACCGGCGCGACGGGTCTGTTCAAACTGCTCCTCGGTTTCTACCCGTTCAGCAAGAAAACGGCGACGACTGCCACGCTCAAGACGTTGTTGAACAATGGCGCACGCTTCGTCAATGCCCAGCGCCATAATGTCGAGTTTGACGATGTGCACGTAAGGCAGAAAACGCTCCCACTCCGGCGCGAACACAAAATCGTCCAGCGCGATCAGATAACCGCGTGAACCGAGTTCACGGATTGCAGCTAAGAGTTCATCGGTCGGCTCACAAGTCTCCAGCACCTCGACCACAATCTGGTCTTTGGGCAACGTCAGCGGCAACCTGCGCAACAAGCTTTTGTAGGGAAAGTTAATAAAACAGCGGGAACGGGCGATGGACGGATTCGTGCCCATCGCCAGAAAATTTTCGACAATCAGTCGATATGTCGCACGATCAGAGTCCATGTGCTCAGGAAACGCATTCTCTTCCCCATCACGAAACAGCAGCTCATATCCTAATGTCTGCCGCTTCGCATTTAAGATGGGTTGTCGTGCTACATAAGTGGTATACATGTCACCCTCAAGCGCATTCGGCGTGGGTTATCAGGCTTTAGCCGCCGCCAGCAGCGCGCCACAACCCATAAACATCGAGCCGAATACTCGGTTAATTTTACGCATGATGCGATCGGAACGAATAAAGCGTCCCATTTGTGAGGCCAGCGAGGTATAGCCCAGCATCACGAAAGAATCTATGGTAACGGTTGTGATGCCCAGTACCAAGAGCTGGGTCATCTGATCTCTGGCCGGATCAAGAAACTGCGGAAACAACGCAACCAGAAACACAATCGATTTCGGGTTGGTCAGGTTAATCAGAACCGCTTTGCGCAGCAAAGTTCCGGCACTCAGCGTTTGTGTGGCCGCATCGGCGACCAGGCTGGAGCGATCGCGCCATTTCTGAATGCCAAGCCACACCAGATACACCGCACCGACCCATTTGATGATGGTAAATGCCAGCGCCGATTGCGCCACCAACGCACCAATGCCGGCGCCCACCAGCATAATGTGAATGGCAAGGCCAATTTGCAGGCCGGCGATCGACGCCAGCGACTTGCGCGTGCCGTAACTCAATCCGTTACTGATCGAGTTCACCGTACCGGACCCCGGCGCCAGACTAAAAACAATAGCAGTGGCCACATAGGCCAGCCAAACATGCGTATCCATTGCAATTCCTCTCAACTCGCTTATTCTAGCGACCTTAGACAACCAATTTGATACTCACCCCATGTGATGAACCGAGCGAGTGTTATGACCTCACCTTATACTCAAGAGTCAAACTTTGAGCAAGCGATCCAACATGAGATCGCCGATTTCTGGCACACTCGCGCCGAAGGATTTTATCGTTCTTTTGATAAAACAAAGCTTTACTGGTGCTCCCTCACCAAGCCGGAACACAGCAAAGCGATTGTGGTGGTCAATGGCCGCATCGAATCGGCCTGGAAATATCAGGAACTGTTCTACGATCTGTTCCGCCAGGGCTACGATATTTACTCTTATGATCATCGCGGTCAGGGGTTATCGGATCGATTAATCGACGAGCGAGAGATGGGGTTTGTCGGCGATTTTCACGACTACGTACAGGACCTGTCCGGCCTGCTCGAACTGTGGGATCTGCGTCGTTATCAGCAACGTTTCCTGCTGGGGCATTCCATGGGGGGCGCTATTGCGACCCGTTATGTGCAAACGCACCCGCATCATGATTTCGCGGCGATGGCACTCAGCGCGCCGATGTTTGGGGTCAACATGCCTTGGCAGCTGCGTCCGGTGGCTTTGTCGCTGTCACAGATGTTAACCACGCTGTACAGCAAACCCACTTACGCCCCCGGTTATAGCGCTTATCTGCCCAAACCGTTTGAGATTAACGCGCTCACTCAGAGCGAAGTGCGCTACCGCTGGTTCCGCGAGCTTTACGAGACCAAGCCGGAACTGAAACTGGGCGGCCCCAGCACCCGCTGGGTCTGGCAGGGCCTGATGGCTGCCAAACAGTGCATTCAGCTTACCCGCCAAGTACGCCTGCCAACGCTGGTGCTGCAAGCAGAAGCCGATACGATTGTCAGCAACGAAGCGCAAACCCGCTTTGTCACCAAGCTGGCGCGCACCAATCCACACAGTGCGATTGAAGTGATCCTCGGCTCGCGCCACGAGCTGCTGTTTGAACAGGATCAGTATCGCAATCAGGCGCTGGATGCATTACTCGACCACTTTGCGAACGTGAACCAAGCCAAATAGAGGAAATTTTGCTCCGTCAGGTTTACCCTCTTTTTCCTCTTTCGCTTCACGTACACTAACCACCCAGAGACGCGCCTGCTTCTCCGCTATTTCACCTGTGATTAAGAGGGTTTTATGACCACTGAACGTAACGCATCACCATTTCGCATTGTGGCTTCCGATCTTGACGGCACGCTGCTGGCACCGAATCATCAACTGAGTCCGTTTGCCAAACAGACACTGAAAGATCTGCACCAGAAAGGGTTCACGTTCATTTTCGCTACCGGTCGTCACCACGTTGACGTGGCGGGCATTCGTGAAATTGCGGGCATTCCTGCCTATATGATCACCTCGAACGGTGCGCGCGTACATGATCAGAATGACCAAGAGATGTACAGCAAAAACGTTCCGCCACACTTAGTGCAGGCGATCATTGATCTGGTGAAAGAAGAGCAAGACATCTACGTTCACATGTACCGCGATGACGAGTGGTTACTGAACCGCGAAGATGAAGTGCTGCGCGACTTCCATGAGGATTCCGGTTTTACCTACCAAATTTTCGACGTAAATGCAGCGCCGACCGACGGCGTGGCCAAGGTGTTTTTCAGCAATGAGAGCCACGACCACGAGCAACTGGTGAAATACGAAACGCTGATCAATGAGCATTTTGGCGATCAGGTCAACGTCGCTTTCTCAACCCCATGGTGTCTGGAAGTGATGTGTGCCGGCGTGTCGAAAGGCGATGCGCTGCAAGCGGTCGCAGAATCACTGGGTCTGACGCTCGACAACTGTATCGCGTTCGGCGACGGCATGAACGACGTTGAAATGTTGTCGATGGCCGGCAAAGGTCTGGTGATGGGGACTGCTCACGAGAAAGTGATGCGCGCCCTGCCAAATAACGAAGTGATCGGCAGCAACGCCGATGACGCGGTGCCGCACTATCTGCAAACGCACCTGATTTAATCTCGCGCTTGTTTCGATAGCGCACAAAAGGCAGCCTCGGCTGCCTTTTGTGTATCGGTGACGGATTCACCTGTAAATTGCTGACATCAGCGCAGCGTTTCTTTACTCAGAATCGCCTGCCACTCCGCTTCACTGACTGGCATCACCGACAAACGATTGCCACGTTTCACCAGCGCCAGTTCACTCAGCTCTGGCATCGCTTTTAGCACGCTCAGCGGAATCACACGCTGCGTTTTACGCACAAACTCGATATCGACCATCACCCAGCGCGGGTTGTCCGGCGAGGATTTCGGATCAAAGCAATCACTGCTTAGGTCAAAGGCAAAGTGATCCGGATACGCCTCACGCACTACGCGCGCGATGCCAGCCACCCCAACCTGTTTGCACGAGGAGTGATAAATCAGCACTTCATCGCCCACTTTGATCGCATCACGCAACATATTGCGCGCCTGATAATTGCGCACGCCTTCCCAGCACGAAACCTTTTGTGTCCGCAGAGTGTCAATAGAGAAGGTGTCTGGTTCTGTTTTGAACAGCCAATATGCCATAATGAAACCCGTTTAATGTTCTGTCACGAGGAAGATATAACATGAAGGCGCTGAGAAACCCAGCCGCAATCCTGACCGCCCTTATCCTGCAAGCCTGTTCCAGCAGCCAGGCCCCTCAGCCGACCGAAACTGAGCAGCCCAAAGCCAGCCTGGATCAACCCGCGTCGATTCAGCCACAACAGTTTGTGTTGCGTGGCCAGATGGTCGTCGGTCCGGAAGTGCGCGCTCTGACCCCTTGTGGCAGCAATCAGCAGTTGTTACTCGATATGCCGGAAGCGCTGGTGAAACAGGCGACCGAGCTGAGCCAGTCGCCGTACCAAATCATGTATGGCGAAGTCATTGGTCACCTAGCGCCGCCAAGCCAGACTGGCTACAACGGTGATTACGCCGCACGCTTTGTGGTAGAGCAGGTGAATATGCTGAGTGCTGAAAACCCGCAGCGCTGCAACTTAGCCGCCACGCCAACCCGCGCGTTTGGTACCGAACCGTTCTGGAACATGAATTACACCGCCGATGGCCTGACTTTCCAGCCGCTCGGTGGCCCTAAACAGACGTTCAAGATTGACAGCAGTCGTTTGTCTGCCAACCAACGCCTCTACCGTTTCAACGACGGTGAACTGACCCTGACGCGTGAATCCTGCTCCGATGGCATGAGCGACACGCTGTATGGCTGGCGTTCTGAACTGAGCCTCAAAGGCGGCGAATACAAAGGCTGCGCGACGTTGGGCAACAGTGACCCGACGCTGGAGTGGGTTGGCACTTACTTTGCCAGTTCCACCCAGAACAACGGCTTTAGCGTCACACTCAATCTCAATGCCGATCATATGGCCACGACCCGCTATCACTACAGCAGCGGAGAAGCCGATATCGTTGAGCGCGGTTATTGGCAGCAGTTGAATCCGCGTCAGATTCAAGTGGTGATGACCCAGCATCAGCAACAGTATTTACTGTCAGAACGCGTCTTCACCCGCGACGGCAGCACGCTCAGCGCCGACAAAGAGAAAGTCGGCAGCGTGGTCTACCCGATCGCCAACGGCGGATTGGTGCTGTTTTCTGCCAGTCAGGTAACGGCTCCGCAAGCAATGCTGTTACCGATAGACGAACAGCAGATTGCCTCCCGCGATGACTACGAAGAAGATGTTGACCAAGCGCTGCGCCGCTACTTTGCACTGCATAACACCGCGCCGGAAAACACGCAGTACCGCTGGCTGAAATACGATTTGAACGGCGACAGCCAGCCTGAACTGCTGGTACAGCTGGACTGGTGTGGTTCCGGTGGCTGCACGCTGCTGGTGTTCCAGCAGCAGAATCAGGAGTGGCGCTTTAACAGCCGCATTACGCTGGTCCGCACACCCTTTCAACTCGGTAAGCAGAACACTCACGGATGGCAGGACCTGATGCTGCCGGTCAGTGGCGGCGGCGCGCAAGCCGCAACCCACCGTTTGCAATACAATGGCATCAGCTACCCGGTCAATCCGAGCATCGCTGACGTTGCCAACCAAGATGACATCAGTGGCGTCACCCTGTTTACCGACGGCTTATCACCCAAGCAGGCCGGAGTGAAACTGTGACACCTTGCCCGCAATGCCTGTTGGTACACCAATGCGTGTGCCCTCAGGTACCTCAGCTTAGCAGTACGTTGCAATTGTCCTTATTGATGCACGACAACGAAGCTCAGCGTGACACCAACACCGGGCGCTGGCTTAATGCAGCCCTGCCTGACTGCCACAATTTCAGCTGGAGCCGGGTTGAGCCTAACGCCGCACTCAACGAGCGCATCGCCGACCCTGGCTATTACTCGCTGTTGGTTTACCCGGGAGAACAGAGTCTGAGCTTGGATGACGCGCTGAAGCAGGCACGCATACTGGAGCGCCAGCCGCATTTTATTCTGCTCGACGGCACCTGGCAGGAAGCGAAAAAGATGGAGCGCAAAAGCCCGTGGCTCGAGGATTTGCCTCGAGTCACCCTCAGCCCGCAGCAACTGTCGCGCTATCGGCTGCGGCGCAATCAGAGTGACGGCCATCTGTGTACACTGGAAGTGGGGTGCGAGCTGCTACGCGCGATTGGCGAAGCGCACAATGCCGAGCAACTCGACGCTTTTTTTGCGGAATTTATGGCGATTTTTCAGGCCGATAAGAGCGGCCATCGCTGGCAGCGCCCTTAATCATGAATGTTAAGCGTGAATCTTCACCTTAGCTGAGGCGCTGCGGCGCGCCCAAATGGAAGCCTTGCAGATAATCGACGCCCATCTCTTCGCTGATGCGGCGCACGTCATCATTGTGGACAAACTCAGCCACAGTTTTGGCATTCAGCACCTGACACAGCTGCACCAGTTGCTGAGCGATACGGCGCTGCTTCACATCCTGATCGATATTACGAATCAGGCTGCCATCGAGCTTGATCACCTGCGGTTCCAGTTTGACGATTTCATCAATGTTGGAATAACCGGAACCAAAATCGTCGACGATGATGCTCACGCCCAGCGAACGGAAATGGTTACACACTTCGATCATGTGGCCATAATCTTTAATCTGTTCGGTTTCCAGCACTTCCAGACCAACCCGACTCGGATCCGGCAACGATTTGATCGCCTCTTCCAGATTGAGCAGCGTGCGCTCACTCATAAAGTCCTGCGGCGCAAGGTTGATGGAAAAGGCTTCGCTGCGATCGCGCATCAAATCAAAGGTACGATTAATCATCTGACGACTGAGACGAGTGTAGAGATGCGTGCCTTCGATGATCGGCAAAAAACGCCCCGGCAAAATAATTTCGCCGTCATCTTCAATCCGCACCAGACATTCATACGACGCGAGTTCATGGCTGTGTGCCTTGAAAATCGGCTGCGCGTAGACCAGCACGTTGTTATCCAGCACTGCCCGGCTCACACACGATAACCAACCCAGCCGCTCCTGACGCATCTGCTCTTGGGCGCGCAATTGGCTGGCGTTACAGAAATGGCGGTTGTGCTGCTGTGCGTGTCGACGTGCCTCTATCGCGCGCAGCAATAAATCATCCGGATCTTTGTCCGGAAAATCACGGCGGCTGACCAAACCGGCACACAGCGACACCGAGACATAATCCACCTCCGGCAGACCGAAAGGTTCGAAGTTCACATGCTCCAGTTGGTCAACAAACTGAGAGAACGTCAGGTGAATAAACTCTTCATCCGCTTCACTGCGAAACAGTGTGGCCCACTCGCCCACACCGATAGCAAACAGCTCGCTGCGTCCCGCCAGATGCTGATGCAGATAGTGCTGAAAATGAGCGCTGAGATCCTGCAGCAGACGGTCGCCGACTTGATAGCCATACTTTTCATTAATCTGGTTGAAGTTCGTCAGTTTGAGTGCCAGCAGATGATGGTTGCCAGCCATGCGCAGTAATTTCTCACGCAGCACGACCCGGTTCGGCAATCCGGTGCGCGGGTCGACACGATAACTGGCCGTCAGCATGCTGGCCTGACTCTGAATCTTGTGCGCCAGGTTGAGGTTCATCTCATCCAGATCCGACAGCGAATTACGAATCAGACTGAACAGAGGAGCAATGACATCATGGCGGCCAAAGCTAAAAGGCTCGCTCGGCCGTTCCACCACGTCGCCTTCACGCAGGGCGAGATAGGTCATGCTGTGATGCAGCGTGCGCTGCATGGTGCCGTCATGCCACAGCTCGCCAAAGCAGTAACAACCTTGCGTCGGTGCGACGGCCTGCAATGGTAAAAGCTCTTGGTTTTCTTCGATAAATTCCAACCGCGAAGTGCAGTTGTAGACAAAAATCTGTTCAGGCTGAAAAGTGCGCAGTTGCTCAGCGCCAAGGTACACTTGCTCAAGCGTCAGTGACGGATGGTCAAAACAGAAGCGGACTTCATCGCCCACCGACAACGGCTTATTCAGGACCAGACCAGGCTCATCCTCATACATCGGCACGTACACGTCCTGACGCTGTAAGTCCCCTTTGATGAGCGGAAAGTTGTGCAGCAGCTCAAACGGCACATGCTGACCATCGCCCAGGTAGCGGTTATATACGTCCTGCACTGGCAAATCATCAAGACGATACAGCGTATTGCCATCAGCTTTGGTGACGCGGAAATTACGCCCGATCGGGTTCCATTCCGTGTAAGCCGCATTGCTGACATGCAAATTGTCACCATGCAGCGCCACCGACACCATCGCATGCTGGTAGGTTTTGGTGCCAAGCAACACCCAGCGCTCGCCATCAACCTGCCCCGCCGCACCACCAGCCACCGGCACACCCGGCGTCAGATGATTGAACGCACCGATACGTTCGGTCCGCTCCATGCTCATGCGCTCTGCAAAGCAGATGATCGCCCGCGTATTGGCCTGCACCGCTAAATCGCTCACCAAGTTCTGCGTATCACGCACCGGATTACTGCTGTAGCGACTCACCGCGCTGCTGAGCGTCGTGTCATCAAAGCGGCTGAACAGCAGCAGCGTACCCTGATGGTGAATATCACCGTGATGAATGAGTTGCCCTGAACTCAGACCAATCAGCGTGGCTTGTGGATAAATATGCACAAGTTGCTCAGCCAAGGGCTCGATCTCCTGCGCAGGCAGACTGGAGAACAACTGAATAAGCGTACTGCCATGAGCAGAAAAGGAGAAGTCCGATAAGGCTTGATTAAGCGATTGATGTGCTGGAATAAAAAGCGAGGATGTGAACATGTAATCCAACTAACTCATCATGAGTGACTGGCGATCCGGTGGACTGGTTACCATAAAACATACTGATTAATAAGTTAATTGCAGAGCACAAAAATAACAATCTTTATTCAAATAATTAACTGATTAAGTTGAGATAGCTTATGGATCTCGATATCTGGCAGTAGTCTTGCCTTGGCTGTTGCACGTAAGGTGAGACCTTGATCGTTGTACCAGCAGGCTTGAAAGCCGTTCTGCTTAGCGCCCTGCACATCTGTCACCAAGTGGTCACCAACGTGCAGGATGGCGTGAGCGGGTAAACCAAGGAAAGTGCGCGCTTTATCAAACATGTCCGGATACGGCTTGGCGTGCCCATCCGGGCCCGCCTTCAGCACCAACTGAAAATAGTGGCCGAGACCGATTTTTTCGACATCGACGTTGCCGTTAGTGATCGCCACCAGCGGAATTTTTGCTGCCAACTGAGCCATCACGCGGTGCGTTTCCTCCGGCACATCGACCAGATTACGCAGTCGCATCACTTCCTCAAGCGCATCACTGGCCGCTTGTTCCGCCTGTTGCGGGCCATAACCGAGCGCAATCAACCCCTGACGAATCTGCTCAAAACGCCACAGCGTGACATCATGAGTCAACCATGGGTTGTCTTCGGCGAGGCGCATTTTCAGCGCTTTCCACCACGGCATCGGCTGCGTCGCCGTAACCGGATGTTGACGATGCAACCACAACGCCGCCTGCTGCTCGACGTGACGAATCACCGGACGGTTATCGTACAACGTGTCATCCAGGTCAAAAGTCATGGCCTGAATCGGCTGCAGGTTGCGATAAATCAGCATCGGTTACTCCTTGTCTTTTTTGCGGGCACGCGGGTGAGCTTGGTCATACACCTGAGCCAGATGTTGGAAATCCAAATGCGTATAGATTTGGGTGGTCGAAATGTTCTCATGCCCGAGCAACTCTTGCACCGCACGCAGGTTGTTGCTCGATTCCAGCATATGTGTGGCGAATGAGTGACGCAGTTTATGCGGGCTGATGTGACTGGCCACCGACTGTTTGTGCCCCCATTCCGCCATACGTTTTTGCACGTTGCGATGCGAAATCCGTACGCCCAGTTTGGAGATAAACAGCGCGGGTTCGTCGCCTTTGAGCAACGAACTACGCACCTTGAGCCATTTACCAACCCACTCTTTGGCCTGACCGGCAAACGGCGCTTTGCGTTCTTTGTTACCTTTACCAACCACGCGGATTTCTCCGGCGCTGAGGCTGACATCACGCACATCAATCGCCACCAGCTCTGCCAAACGCAGGCCAGCGCCGTACATCAGTTCCATCATGGCACGATCGCGGATCGCCAGCGGGTCATCTTCGTTCACTTCCAGCAACTGCGCCATTTCATCGACATCAAGGTTTTTCGGTAGCGGTCGTTTCTTACGTGGCGCCGATACCCCTTTGGCTGGGTTGGCACTCAGCTCTCCGCGCAGGATCAGGAAATCAAAAAAGCTGCGCAGCGACGACAACCGGGTCGCCAAACTGCTGGCTTTCATCCCTTCACGCATGCCTTTGCTCGCCAACTGGCGTACCCAGGCGGCATCGACCTGTTGCCAGCTCTTGAGCCCCATCTGGTTAAGATGCTGCGCCATGGTGGTGAGTTGCTGCTTGTAGTTGCGCTGGGTGTGCAGGCTGAGCCCCTTTTCACTGCGCAGATACTCGTAAAAGCGCTCCAGAGGACGGCCAAGACTATCAGGCAGAAGGTTGGCTGAGTCGATCATGCTCGGTCACCTGCCAGGGTAGAATGTCTATCAGATGCGACAGTACCAGCGCCAGATGACGCAGGAACAGCGTGTCCATGCACGGCTGGAAATGGCCGCCATCGTCACTGGCAAACGCCAGCACGCCCTGCGGGCTGCGTTTCACCAGCGGCAGAATCACGTACGAGCCCATTTCCGGAGCCAGATTATCTTCGCCGAACAGATGATGACGATCCACCTGACGCAGACGGCCCAGATACGCGCTTTTGCCGTTGAAGTGATTGGTTGAAAAACGTTGCCACTGCTCTTTACTCAGTGCATAACGCGGGTGGTCATGACCGATGAGACGCACATAGGCCGTCAAACCCAGCAATTGTGCTTTGGCTTCAATCGCGCGGCAGACTTCGGTCAGACTGGCGCATTGCAGAATCTGCTCCTGCAAGTCCATAAATTCATGGAAAGTGCGATCGTTGTTGGCAGCCAGAGACATCAAGGTGGTGATCTCTTCTTCCAGCTCTTCGATCCGCTGGCGCTGACGCGCCATCTGAATGTGTACCAGCGACACTGACCCCATCTCCTGATGAGGCAGTGCCAGCCTGTCCACCAGATCCGGACGATGAGAAAAGAAGTCCGGATGGTCTTTGAGATACTCTGCGACCACTTCGGCCGTCAGTGCATCAGCTTCCAGTTGCGACAAAACAAATCCTTATTAGCAAGAGAGTTGGCCGTCAAAGACGTGTGTCGCCGGACCAGTCATGTACAGCGGTTTGCCCGGACCTTTCCAGCTGATTTCCAGATCGCCACCCGGCAAATGTACCGTCACGGTCTCATCCAGCAAATCCTGCACAATGCCGATAGCCACCGCGGCACACGCGCCACTGCCACACGCCTGCGTTTCGCCCGCGCCGCGTTCATACACGCGCAGATTCACTTCGCTGCGATTGAGCACCTGCATAAAGCCGGCATTGACGCGTTCAGGGAAACGTTCATGCGATTCCAACAGCGGACCCAGCGTTTCAACGTTGGCGGTTTTGACATCATCAACCACGGTCACCACGTGCGGGTTACCCATGCTGACCGCGCCACAGAACAGCGTCTGCTCTTCAACGCGCATGATGTAGGTCTTTTCCGCTTGCTTGGCGCGGAACGGGATTTTGCTCGGTTCAAACTCCGGCACACCCATGTTGACGGTGATCTGGTCATCGTCTTCCACGTTGAGCACCATTTTGCCTTTCTTGGTGCTGACGCTGATGCTGTATTTGTTGGTCAGGCCTTTCATGCGCACAAAACGGGCAAAACAGCGCGCGCCATTGCCGCACTGCTCCACTTCACTGCCGTCAGCATTGAAGATGCGGTAGTGAAAGTCCGTTTCCGGATCGTAAGGTGCTTCGACCACCAACAGCTGATCAAAGCCCACCCCGGTATGACGATCCGCCATGCGGCGGATCAGCTCAGGGGAAAAGAATACGTTCTGGGTAATGCAGTCCACGACCATAAAGTCATTACCCAAACCGTGCATTTTAGAAAAATGGAAATGCATAATGCGTCACTTTACTCCGGCAGAAGGCTCTCAAGGGCCCACAGGCTCGACAGCTCTTCGCGTTGACGCACTAAGTGGGTTTTGTCACCGTCGACAATCACTTCCGCCGCACGCGTACGGGTGTTGTAGTTTGACGACATCGCAAAACCATATGCGCCAGCAGAACGAACCGCCAGCAGGTCACCCTGCTTGAGCACCAGTGAACGGTCTTTACCCAGGAAGTCCCCGGTTTCACACACAGGCCCTACTAAATCATAGGTCAGCGCAGCACCTTCGCGCGGAGAAACCGGCACGATATCCTGCCATGCCTGATAAAGCGCCGGGCGCATCAGGTCATTCATCGCTGCATCAATGATGGCGAAGTTTTTGTGTTCCGTGTGTTTGAGGAATTCGACTCGGGTCAGTAGCACACCCGCGTTAGCGGCAATCGCACGGCCCGGTTCAAAAATCAGTTCCAGATCCTGATGGTTGGCCAGACGCGACAGCAGCGCCTTGGCGTACTCTGAAGGTTGAGGTGGTAATTCATCACGATACACCACACCCAGACCGCCACCCACATCCAGGTGTTTGATGTTGATGCCTTCCGCTTTCAGGCTGTCAATCAGTGCCAGCAGGCGGTCGGTAGCATCAATGAAAGGTTCAATCGCCGTCAGCTGTGAGCCGATGTGGCAGTCGATACCGTGAATTGAAATGTTTTCCAGACGTTGTGCCAGACGGTACACATCCGGCGCACGGTCAAACGCGATACCAAATTTGTTGTCGCGCAGGCCGGTGGAAATATAAGGGTGAGTTTTGGCATCCACATCCGGGTTAATACGCAGCGAAATTGGGGCTTTCACGCCCATTTCGCCTGCCACCTGGTTCAGACGTTCCAGCTCAGGTTCCGATTCAACGTTGAAGCACTTAATGTTGAGCTCCAGTGCGCGTTTCATCTCCGCCGCGGTTTTGCCCACGCCCGAGAATACCACTTTCGCCGGGTTACCGCCCGCCGCCACCACACGTTCCAATTCACCAGCCGACACGATATCGAAGCCAGAACCCAGACGAGCCAGAGTGTTGAGCACACCCAGGTTCGAGTTCGCTTTCACCGCATAACAAACCAGATGGGGATGATCGCCGACCGATTTGTCAAACGCGTGCCAGTGACGCTCCAGCGTCGCACGTGAATAAACATACAGCGGGGTGCCATAATCCTCAGCCAATTGAGCCAGTGATACGTTTTCCGCCCAAAGTTGGCCATCATCCTGATAATTGAAGTAATCCAAAATACTTTCCCTTAATATAATTGTTTGAATTTACTGATTTTGTTCACTCTGTTGAGCGTCATCAGGCATGTACAGCGGGCCTGTTTGACCGCAGCCTGCCAATGTCAGAAGGGACAGTAAAAACAGTGCGGTGATGGACTTTTTCATTTTGCATATCGTGATTATTGAATCAATGCCCCCTATAATCGCACCACAATCAGGAAAAGCAATAGGATAGACAGGATGAACGAGACTGAATTTCATCAACTGGTCGACAGCCAGATGCAAATCATTGAAGAAGCCATTGATGAATCCGGTGCGGACATCGATTTCGAAACCTCCGGCAACGTGATGACGCTGGAATTTGATGATGGCAGCCAGATCATCATCAACCGTCAGGAGCCGATGAAAGAGATTTGGCTGGCGTCGAAATCCGGTGGCTTTCACTTTCAGTGGAAAGAACAGCAGTGGATTTGCTCTAAGACGGGAATGGAACTGTTTACGATGGTGAAGCAAGAGTGTGAAAAACACGCGGGTGAAAGCATCGACTGGGCTTAATCGCCCAAAACGCAAAAAGAGCACTTCAAGTGCTCTTTTTTATTGGTTTGAATCAACGCAGGGTTCAGGCGTTTACGGCTTTGGAAGGCTTGGAATACACCGCTGAGTCGTTGCGGTACGGCACAACATAGCTGCCGCCCTCTTCCGGATGAATGATCTGATAATACTGCGGCAGATTGAAGTTAATCAGCTTCGACGCCAGCTGGCTGTCATCACGTACCGAGGTATAGAAGCTGTTGACGCTGGCAATCATCTCATCTTTTTCACCACTGAACTGGTGATACACTTCCACCCGGTTGGTTTCATCCAGCACATAAATGTTGAAACCTTTATCGGTATCTTCAAAGAAGAACTGCACCAACCCTTCACTGGCAAAACCATCCACCACGTCCGGCAGTTGATAATCCTGCTCGCGATCCAGCATCAGCAGTGGAGAACCTTTGAGCTTGTTGCTTGAAATACTGCGGTAGAAATCAACCGAGTTTTCCAAACGCTGCACCGATACGCCGCGACGTTCAAAGAACAGACCGTACATTTGCGAGCCGATACGCAGTGCTTTAAAGCGGCGACGTTTTTCCTGCTCAACCGGTTTGAGGCGCAAATCAATGCACTCGGCCAGCAACTGATACACCAGATTACGCATCACGCCACGCAGGTTTTTGCTGTAGCAGAACACATCCACCGATTCCGGAGGCAAAGCATCCTGATGCATTTTACCCAACACGGTTTTCAGCGCGTCGAGCATCGCGGTTTCGCCTTCAAAGTGCAACGTCCGCACTTCCTGCCACGAGTTGCGATAGACCAAATCCACACTGCCGACCAGACAGCGCTGCTCCGCGCCGAAGCTGAAGATATCCACGTTCTTGAGATCCACTTTGAGCGACTTACCACTCAGTTCAGCGGTCGGGTCATTTTCAAAGTTGATGAACATCGCCAGCTGGCTGATCTCACACGGACTCGCCAGCGCCGACATGGTCGGGCGACGTTTGTGCAGTGAGAAGGTGTTTCGCAGGTCGCTCACCATCTGATAGAACTTGTCGATGTCGAGATGCGCTTCACGCACTACCGAATGCAGACGCGTCGATTCGGTGATCAGGCCGTTGAAAAACGCCCACGCCACCAGCTTACTCAGGTATTCGTTGTGCTCAAGATACGGCTGGCCCAGAATGCGATGCGGCACCAGCGGCTGCTTATACAGATACCAGCCCGCTTTGTTGGTACGGCCTTGACACACTTCGATGAAGGTCAGATCCGGCTCATGCAGGTCGGGAGAAATCTGGGGATTAAGCAGCGTGACTTTACCCGGCAGTACCTCAAACGCGGCATACAGTTTACGCGCCAGAATCGAGATATCCTGCGGGCTGATCGCCGAGGTAATGTCGTTGCGGCGTGCGAACTGAATCAGGTTGCGGTAGCTGAGCATCAGTGCATCCAACAGCGCGTGGTGCACGCCTTTCACCTGCTCAACTTTCCAGTTACGGCGGTTGTCGAGTTCCTCAATCACGTCCGCTCCCCAGTTCCAGGTTTTGATCATGTCGCTCAGCGCTTCACGGCGCCAAGCCACCGAACCAACACCCGGCTCACGTGAGAGTTTTTCGTGGGTTTTGAGGTAGAAACAGCGACGCACCAGATCGAGGCGGGCATGATCGCCGATGCGTTCCAGATAACAGGTCACTTTCGCCAGCATCAGATAGTAGGCGTCCATGCTGTAGAGATCAGGCTCATGAGCAAAGAAACGACGCTTGGTATCGATACTTAATAGTTGAGTGTGCGGGTACTCCCACGAATACGCTTCGAGCAGAGTCGCTTTCAGCACCGATTTGTACGGTGAGTCGATACTCTTGTATAGCTGCCACAAGTTGGCACCGAAGTACTCTTCGGCCGGTATGCGATTCAGACGACCAAAGTCGATCCATTCGCAGCAGTTGATGTACTCATTGGCACACAGTTGCTTAACGTATTCGTCGTAGCACTCTTCCATTTCAGGCGGCACGATTTGCCACAGCAGACGTTTCCCCGCCAGTCGCACCGCAGAACGGTAGAACTCATCGAGCAGCAACAAATGCTGAGAAGAACCGCAGTTCTCGCCCGTCATTTCGTCTGACTGCTTATGGCGGAAACGCTGCTCATCCATAATAAAGAAATTCGCTTCCACCCCCTGGCTTTTCGCCCAGTCGGTGATCAGCAAACACTTGTTGCCGAGACGTTCACGCGCATCACACCCCATAGTTGCATCGACACACACCCAGATATCGAGATCGCTCGACGTACTCTGGCCAATCGATGAGGTACTGCCCATGGTATACAAACCGAGAATTTGCGGATGTGCGGCCGTTGCCAATGCCTGATTCAGTGCCAGCTCGGTATCATCGACCATCTGTTGCTGAATCTCGTTCAGCTCAAATTGGTGTACGCCATGCGGAACATCGTCGGCAAAATAACCGGGAATTAACGGGTGATTGTAATGAAACAGTGCGGGGATCAGATGGAAAACACGCTGACCTTGTAAATCCATAAGCGCCAGCGCACGCTCAGTGCGTTGCCGGTTCAGCTTATCCAGTCTCTGTATTAAGGTCGTTGTGTAAGCCTGCAAGGTGGATTCCTTGGTTGAAACATAAATGCGCGTTTTGGTTATGTTTTACGCGAATGCGCCAACAAAACGTGATCAATTTAACACTTTAATTTGTGTTGGTAAAGCTATCTGCACGCCATGTCACACCAAAGTCGTAGAGCCAGAAGATGCAGATTTCCGGCCCGCCATAGTGTCGGCGCTAACGGTTGCTTTGTAATAATAGCTCAGTTTACAAACGAGAGCCTAGTCACACTATTTTGCGTGATCAGTGTGAATCGTCCATCAAACCAGCATCACGGTGATCTTGGAGTGAGAATTTCCCCACCCTTAATGGTAGGATGAGGCCATTATTGACTGTCTAACGGGAATATCATGACCTCTACCACCCCCATTCGAATTGCCACTCGTCAAAGCCCACTCGCCCTATGGCAGGCGCATTATGTAAAAGACGCGCTGCAGGCTGCCCATCCCGGGCTCGAAGTGGAACTGGTAACGATGGTGACCCGTGGCGACGTGATTCTCGACACCCCACTGGCGAAAGTCGGCGGAAAAGGCCTGTTCGTCAAAGAACTGGAAGTGGCGATGCTGGAAGGCCGCGCTGACTTAGCGGTGCACTCAATGAAAGACGTGCCGGTCGATTTCCCGGAAGGACTTGGCCTGGTAACCATTTGTGAACGCGAAGATCCGCGCGATGCGTTTGTCTCCAATACGTATGCGTCACTGGATGAGCTGCCACATGGCGCCATCGTCGGTACCTGTAGCCTGCGCCGCCAGTGCCAGCTGAAAGAAGCGCGCCCTGATCTGGTGATCAAAGAGCTGCGCGGCAACGTCGGTACTCGTTTGGGCAAACTCGATGCGGGCGAATTTGATGCCATCATTCTCGCCGCAGCGGGTCTCAAACGTCTGAAACTGGAGCAGCGTATTCGCAGCTTTATTGAACCAGAGCAGTCGCTGCCAGCGGTCGGACAAGGCGCGGTCGGCATTGAGTGCCGTCTGGATGATGCGCGCCTGCGCGAACTACTGGCACCGCTAAGCCATGCAGAAACCACCGATCGCGTGCTGTGTGAGCGCGCAATGAACCTGACGCTGGAAGGCGGTTGTCAGGTGCCGATTGGCAGCTACGCGCTGCTGGAAGGCGACGATTTGTGGCTGCGAGCTCTGGTCGGCGAGCCGGACGGTTCCCACATTGTGCGTGGCGAAATCCGTGGCCCGCGTCAGGATGCCGAACGTCTGGGTGTCGAACTGGCCAATCAACTGCTGGCCAACGGCGCGCGCGACATTCTGACCAAGTTGTACGCCGAGCACGAATAAGCCATGGCCGTATTGGTGACGCGCCCCGATGCGCAGGGACAGGAGTTGTGTCAGCAGTTGACACAACTTGGTATTGATGCCCTCCACCATCCGCTCATCGCCATCGAGGCAGGTGCCGACCTGCCTCTGCTACTTCCCGACCTTTATCACTGCGATATACTAATTGCCGTCAGCCAGCATGCGGTGACATTTACCCACCAGTTTTTGCAATCTGAGCGATCTTTGTGGCCAACTTCAGCTATTTACCTTGCCGTTGGTCAAAAAACTGCACACGTTTTAAGCAAACTTTCTGCGCAACCAGTACACTACCCGGACATCAGCGACAGCGAACATTTACTGGCTCTGCCTGAACTGCACTCGGTGCAGGGAAAATCCATCACCATCTTACGTGGCAACGGCGGGCGTGAACTGATTTTCGACACACTGGGCGAACGTGGCGCGCGCGTCTGTTATCGCGAAGTGTATCAGCGGGTTGATCTGCCATTTGCCGGTGATACCTGCGTCGCTGCCTGGCAGCAAGCTGGCGTAGATACGCTGGTGCTCACCAGCAGCCATCAACTGATGTTTTTTGTTTCGCAACTGACCGCATCCAGCCTGAGCTGGGTGCTTGGTCTGAAATTACTGGTTCCCAGTGACCGAATCGCCCACGATGCCAAAGCCTTGGGATTTCAAACTATCGTGACTACAGGAAGTGCGGCGAACCCAGATTTAGTGGCGGCTCTCCAGCCCTAACACACAGGACTCTTAGCAATGACAAGTAAAAACAACAATCCTCAGCAGGAACCTGAACAACAACCAAAATCTGTCCCTGCTGCCGATAACACTCCCCAAGATAAAACGGACAAAGCCTCTGCTGCTGACAGCACAATGGCGGCGCCAACCAACACTGAAGCTAAACCTCAGAGTCAGCCAGACTCCACACCGGTTTTTGAAGAGAAACAAGGTAAGCGCGGTGTCAAACTCGGCACCATCGCTATCGTGCTGGCCGTGCTGTTTGGCGGAGGCCTGACGCTGCACAGCCAGCAACAACAAGCCGAATACCAGGCGCAGATCCAAGCGCTGCGCGCCGAACTCGAACAGACGCGCAGCAGCATCAACGAACAACTCGATGCGACGAAGCAAGAAGCACTGAGTAAAACCACTGAGATGACTCACCGCGCCGAAGTGGTGCTGGCCCAGCAGCAAAAGAGCATTGAAAGCCTGCAACTGGCCGTAGCGGACATGAAAGGCCGCCGCCCGAACGACTGGCTGCTGGCCGAAGCCGATTACCTGGTTAAGCTTGCCGGACGTAAACTGTTCCTTGAGCACGATGTCGACAGCGCAACCCAGCTGATGGAAAGCGCCGACCAGCGCATCGCCGCATTAAACGACCCCAGTCTGACACCGTTGCGCAAAGCCATGGCGAACGACATCACGACACTCAAAGCGATTCCTCTGCTGGATCGTGACGGTCTGGTACTGCGTCTGACCAGCCTGCAACAGCAAGTTGATCACCTACCGCTGGCCAACGCCATTCTGCCAGATGCGCCGCAGGAAACCGAGCAAGCGGTTTCAGAAGACATCAACAACTGGCAACAGAACCTGATGACATCGCTGAAAGACTTCGCCGACAACTTCATCACTTTCCGTACCCGCGATGGCAACGTCGTACCGCTGCTGTCACCGCAGCAACATTTCTATCTCAAAGAAAACCTCAAAGCCAAACTGGAAACGGCGATCAAGTCGGTCTATACCGAGCAGCAGGAAATCTACACCGTCTCACTCACCACCGCCGATCAATGGTCGAAGTCGTTCTTCAATCAAAGTGACAACCGTGTGAAAACCTTCAACCAGACACTGGAGCAACTGGCGAAGCAGCAGGTGCAGGTTGAATATCCGGTCAAGCTGGAAACCCAGAAGCAACTGGCGGATGTGATCACTGAACGTCTGCGCCGCTCGGTCAGCTCGATGACAACGGAGGCTAACTGATGGTCCGTTTACTGTTTCTGTTTGTCATATTAGGCTTAGGCCTGTTTGCAGGCACACAATATGCCGGCCAGCAGGGTTACGTGCTGATCTCGGTCGCCAGCCACACCATTGAAATGAGCGTCACCACGCTGGTGATTTTCGTGATTGGCGCTCTGGCGGGTTTGTTCGCGCTGGAATATCTGCTGAAAAAACTGATTTATGCCAGCTCCAATACCTGGAACTGGTTCAGCGTACGTAAGCTGCGCCGCTCGCGTCGTTACACCAACGAAGCGATCATCAAACTACTGGAAGGTGACTGGAAACAGGCGGAGAAGAAAGTCACGCGCTGGGCCAATCACCATGACATGCCGCTGCTGTGCTATCTGGTAGCGTCTGAAGCCGCAAATGGAATGGGCGATCGCGCCAAACGCGACCGTTACCTGGCGCTCGCCGCGCAGCAGGAAAATGCGGCATTGGCGGTAGAACTGACTCGTGCCAAACAGCAATTAAGTGATGGCGAACTGCAAGCCGCGCTGAGCACGCTAAGCGCACTGCAAGCTGAGCATCCGAATAATACGATTGTGCTCAATCTGCTCAAACAGACTTACACTCAGCTTAAACAGTGGCAACCGCTGCTGGATCTGCTGCCAAAACTGGTCAAAGCCAAACGCATGACGCAGGATGAAGCCGATAAGCTGGCACTCACTGCCCAGCAAGGGGTGATGGAAACCATTGCCAGCCAGAAAGGCAGCGAAGGATTGATTGCGCACTGGAACAGCTTGCCTCGTAAACTGAAAGCCGAAGCTCAGTTGGAACTCAGCCTGATTCGCCAGCTGATTTCGCGCAAAGCCGACTACGAAGCCTTCACCCTGATCAAGGAGAGCCTGAAAAAACGCCCATCGCCAGAACTCTACGCATTGCTGCCGGAGCTCAACATCAGCGACCGCCATCCGGCGATTGTACTGCTTAAAGATGCGCTCAACCGCGATGGCAACAACGCCGAGGCGCACAGCGCCTTGGGCCAGTTCTATCTGCGTGAGCAGCAATGGGCCGATGCGCAGCAGCATCTGGAAAAAGCCTTGTCACTGCGCTCGAGCGTGTCGGATTACGCCTATCTGGCCGATGCGTTAGAAAAACAGAACCTGACCAAAGCCGCTCACGAAGTGACGCGCAAAGCGTTGTCGCTACTGGAATCGGCGTAAGTTTTAACGCGCACCGCATAACAAAAAAGCCAGCAGAGATGCTGGCTTTTTTCATGCTGAGTCGTGCTTAAATCACGCGTGAGAACTGCTGCTGACGCGCGCGATCGCGCAGGTATTTGTCAAAGCACATACAGATGTTGCGGATCAGCAAGCGGCCACGCAACGTCACACTGATGTGCCGCTCATCGACTGTCACCAGCTCATCGTCGATAAAGGTTTGCAGCAGCGCCAAATCTTGGCGGAAGTAGTCATTGAAACGCACTCGGAACTGGCGCTCAATCGCACTCTTATCGAGTTTAAAGTTACAGATCAGTTGCTTAATCACTTCACGGCGCAGCAGGTCATCGCTGTCGAGCGACACCCCTTTCCACAGCGCATGACGCATTTCGTTGACCTGAGCGTAGTATTTTTTCAGCTCTTTCTGGTTCTGCGCGTAGGCATCGCCAATCATCGAAATCGCCGAGACCCCAAAGCCGACTAAATCACATTCGCCTTGGGTGGTGTAGCCCTGGAAGTTACGATGCAGCACACCATTGCGCTGCGCCACCGCCAGTTCATCATCTGGTAAGGCAAAGTGGTCCATACCGATAAACTGATAACCCGCATCCGTCAGCGTGTTGATGGTGTATTGCAGAATCGCCATTTTCTCTTCTGGCGCGGGCAGGTCTTCGTCTTTGATTTTACGTTGTGCGGCAAACAGTTGCGGCATGTGCGCGTAGTTAAAGACCGACAAACGACCCGGTTTCATCTCCAGCACCTGAGCCAGAGTTTGACTGAAAGTTGCCAACGTCTGCTTAGGCAGGCCGTAAATCAGGTCAAGGTTGGTGGAGCGGAAACCCAAGGTTTTCGCGCGCGCGACCAAGTCGATAATAAACTGCTCATCCTGCTCGCGGTTCACCAGCTTCTGCACTTCTTTATCGAAATCCTGTACGCCGATACTCAGGCGGTTAAAGCCTTCGCTGCGCAGGTGATCCAACACATCGAGCTGAATCTCCCGCGGATCGACTTCGATGCTGATTTCCGCATCCGCTTCGAACTGGAACTCTTCACGCAGCAGCGTCATCAGACGGCTGATCTGCTTGTTGGTCAGAAATGTCGGAGTGCCGCCGCCAAAATGCAGTTGAGTCACATGACGCCCCACCAGCAGCGATGCACGCTGGCGAATTTCATGTTCCAGAACATCTAGGTATTCGTCGGCTTTGTGCGAATGACGGGTGATGACTTTGTTGCAGCCACAGTAGTAGCAAAGCTTGTGACAGAACGGAATGTGAATATAGAGCGATAACGGTCGCTCAGGGTACTGGGTACACGCCATATCGTAATCCGCAATGGTGAACGCTTCATGAAACTCCACAGCGGTCGGATAGGAAGTGTAACGCGGCCCCGAGTAGTTGTACTTGTCTAAAATGGCTTGATCCCAAACGATCTGCTGACTGGGTACGACTTGCGACGACATAGTAACTCTTTCCGTTTTCAATCTTTGACGGGCTATTTTGCCACACGACTTTGACACGTCGGGTGGCAAAAATAGGATTTGCGAACAAAATGTTCGAAACTGCTAGCGTGATCACTCACTCGAAAGAGGGAGTATCACTTATACCATTTGGATGGCAATTTGGTTGTTCAGTGGCTGAACGCGTTTCTGCAGCGCTTTTAACTCTTCGACGATGGCGTCGTTGAGGCGGGTTTCTGCTTTCTGGCGAATCAGGTTGTGTTGCATACGCTCCTTCTTCACCATCTGCTGGCGGGCTTCACCACGCGGCATGTCTTTGACAATGTGGTACAACTCGGCCGTTGCCGGGTACTCACGGTCAAAATCAACGCGGTTCTCGCCCTGTACGTAATCCATGATGCAGTAGACGCGGATGCTGATTTCCGACAAATCACACTGCCCTTGAATTCCGGCCATGCACAGAATGTTGACGTTCTCGAAAATGTTCGCATTGCGCTTTTCGATCGCCAACGCCTGGTGCTGCTGTTGCAGCTCCTTTTGCTTTTTCAGTTGCAACAAAAGGTAACCCGCGTAGGCCGCTAAGCCCAGAATAATCACAGCTCCAGCTATCGCTAATAGGGTTACATTCATTGTGGCACCTTATCCTTTGTAATCGTTCAGATCGAGATTTTCAAACTGAGACAGCAGGTCGTCATCGGTTTTCGCCTTGGCTTTGGCCGCTTTAGCTTGTGGCTGTGACGCGATGGCTTCCTCTTCTTCTGGCTCTTCTGCGTCTTCAAACAGACCCAGTTGATTCATCAGAACTTCAATGCGATCCAGTTTCTCGTCCACGTATTTCTGCAGACCGGCACCCAGTTTTTCACCGTTGTCGATACGATCCAGCAACACGTTCAGCTGCGCATCATTTTCCAGCATCGCCAGCTCTTTCTCTGCTGAGATGCGGCGTTCTTGCTTGTTCAGCTTCTTCGGTGCATCCACGATCAGTGGGATTTGCTTCTTACTGCCCAGACGCGGATCGCGTTGCTGCGCAGCCTTACGTTCAGCGACTTCCGAACCTTCTGAATGACGGCTGCCCGTTTTCAGACCTTTACGTTTTTTCGCTTTCTTACGCAGGCGTCCTTCCAGTTCACCAGAAGTACGGTTGTGTTTGCGTGCAAAAACCAGATCGCCATTGATGCCGGTTTTGGATTTCTTTTCTCGAGACATTACTGGGGCTTCCTCAGTAAAATTACATCATTGCCTATAAATTCAAGTTCGAGCTGATCCCGCTCTGCCAGATATTCAAACGTGTGGCGACTGAAAAAGATCACGTGGGTGAGATCGTTTTTGTAGTGCCATGTCGCGAACGCGTCCACGTCTTTGACCATCTTGGTCATCAGACCAATCCAGCCACCCGGCTTAACTAAATTTAACCATTGCTGCCACACTCGGTGCGGATCGTGCAGATGCTCAATCACTTCCGTGGCAGTCATAAAATCGTAAGTGGTTGCCAACGCCTGTTCGTTCGGATGATAGAAAATATCATACAGCGCCACCTGATGGCCGGCTTCTTCCAGCATCAGAGAGAGCGTCGGGCCAGGGCCGCAACCAAAATCTAACCCTTGTGAGTGCGGTGCTACTCTTTCAAGCATAGGCGTACACACACGAGATAAAAAGCGGCGATAGCCGGCATCATTCGGGTCATTCTCGTGCAGGTCGTAAAACGCTTTTTCGCGTTGCGCACTCAGTCGATGTTCAGGATTAACGAACACCAGTTGGCAAGGCTGACATTGCAGATAAGCACGATGCGCGTCTTCATAGTAAGCGTGTATATCGTCACTGTGACATAAAGGGCATGAGTGCATTCTGACATCCTTCCAACGGGGGATGCGAAACATACCAGAAACTGGCTGGAGAGTGGAGAGTGATCGTACAAAATCTCAGCGATTTTGCAAAAAAAGCCGTCAAAGATAAAAAAAGCGATAGGTTTCCCTATCGCTTTCTAAGTGGTCACAGAGCGTGACAAAACTGGGTCGCACTCAATCGGTGCACCAAGAGTCCCTTTGTTTTTCGAGCTTTCCCTGCCAAAAAGTGTGGTTTGTCATCGTCCTGATGAGTTTTGGCTGTCCGTTGTTACTTCCTGTAGCTAGGCGAATCCGTTGCCTGAATCCTTGTCACTGTCTACACCTTTAGACCAGTTGACCATCCCTATCCCGGCTCCCATCCTGGAAACCGTTATCCCTGTCCTGTTGCCAGATTCCTTCCGGCTCCCTGGAGACCTGCCTAGTCTGAATTCCTCGTCAGCCTCTTGCCGACCTAGACACTTTACGCCAACCACCCCAGCAAACAACGGATCGAGTGCACATTTTTGCGCCTTTTTTGCCGAGCTAGAATCAAGTTATTTATTTTCAATCAGTTATAAAGATCGCTACCCAAATTCCGACAGTCGCTATGGCAAATGTCTTACACGAAAGATGGCAATCTGGCGCAGAAATAGAAACAGCCCCGATAGACGGGGCTGTTTCTTACCACTTATGCTCGAACACGTGTAGGGCTATTAGTGCAGGCCGCCAACGTATTTAGACAGAATTTCGATATCAGCGTCGGTCAATTTCTTCGCTACATCACGCATCATCTCGTTCATGTCATTACCGCGGTTGCCATCGCGGAATTTCTGTAGCTGAGCTTTGATGTAGTCCGCGTGTTGACCGGAGATTTTAGGGAATCCAGAAAGTTCGGTTCCGTTACCGCGCGGGCCGTGACAAGCGGTACATGCAGTCAGACCGCGCGACGCATCGCCAGCGTTGTACAGAACTTTCCCTTTCGCGACCACGTCTTCCGGTGTAGAGTTCGACGAAATAGGCAGTGAAGAGAAGTACGCCGCTAAATCAGCCATGTCTTCTTCACTCAGTGGCATCGCCATGCCACTCATCACAGGATCGTAACGACCTTGTTTGCCACCGCTCGTCATACCAAGCTTGAGATCTTTTAGCTGCTTCTCAATATACTTAGCGTGCTGACCGGCAAGTTTAGGGTAAGTTGTAATTTGACTGTTGCCATCCGCACCATGGCAGGCAACACACGTTTGGGATTTTGCTTTACCAGCTTCAATGCTGCCTTGGGCCCATACAGAGCAGCTGGCTAAAAGACTTAAGATTAGCGCTAATTTCTTCATGACATTCCATTTATAATTATCAAGCTTCCAGTACCACGGGGTACCACTCATGGTACAATAAGCGACCTTATGCCGAGCACGGTTATTTTACACAATTTCACAAAAAAGTAATCAATCGACTACACAAAGTCGAGATGGAGTTAACAGTGAGCGTAAAAATTCATTATCAAAACACGCATTTCATCACCAGTGCGCCAGACATTCGCCATCTTCCCACTGATGAAGGTATCGAAATCGCGTTTGCAGGACGCTCAAACGCTGGAAAATCCAGTTCTCTCAACCGGTTAACTAACCAGAAGAGCTTGGCCAAAACCAGTAAAACTCCCGGCCGTACTCAGCTGATCAACCTGTTTAAGGTGACTGAAGGCTGCCATATTGTCGATCTACCTGGCTATGGTTTTGCCCAGGTACCACTGGAAATGAAGAAAAAGTGGCAGAAGTCACTGGGTGAGTACCTTCAGAAACGCACCTGCCTGAAAGGTCTGGTGGTGCTGATGGATATTCGTCATCCAATGAAAGATCTTGACCAACAATTAGTCATTTGGGCCGTAGAATGTGGCATTCCGGTTCAGGTACTGCTGACCAAAGCCGACAAACTGAAAAGTGGTGCCCGTAAAGCTCAGGTGTTGAAAGTGCGTGAAGCAGCATTGTCGTTTGGCGGCGATGTGAGTGTGGATGCGTTCTCTTCTCACAATGGTATCGGTGTCGATGTACTGCGCAACAAACTCGACAGCTGGTTTGCTCCGATGCTGGCACAGTTGGCAGCAGAAGCTGACGCTGAACCAGAGCAGGACGACTCTCAAGACGCCTAATCCGTTCCGCGCTCACACAAGCCTCGCCTCTGGCGGGGCTTTTTGTTATCTCAATTTGGTCTTTCCCGCCATCGGCAGACGCCAGAAATAAAAATCCCCACCATCCTGGTGGGGCAACGGGAGAGAAATAGGAGGTAATTATTGTTATGGCGCTAGAATTCCTTAATCGCCGCAAGATTACAATATGCTCAGATCACGATTTCCACTCAGCCGTTTTTGGCGGTAATTTTCGCATTATCAAATAAATTCAGCGTGTTATGAAAAAAACCATGCAAATACATGCTTAGTTTTCTTTTAGAAATAACCAAAACTGTGATTGAAGATTAGTTACAGAAATGAACTTTGCTGTCAGAAGTTTCACCACGTTACGCGCAGGAAAAATTGGGGTGTCTGAGGTTTGAAATGCAAGAGGTTTTGCGAGGAAAAAAGTGGAATGCGGCCCAATAAAAAACGCCCCAGTCAAATGGTGACTGGGGCGGCTGAATCAGCCTAATCCAATAACGTGAAACAAAAGGTCTGAAAGATAGAACATCTTACCTCTGTACCCTACGGAAGCTAATGTACAACAATTGGTCACAAATGAAAACTGTTTTTGTAGTTTATTTTCATTAAATTTTTATTAAGCAACATAAATAGATACATGGTGATTACTTTTTTTATTGATAAAAAAAGCCAGCGACTGTGCGCTGGCTCATATAATTTCAGTAATTTAGACGATTTTAGGCTTAATGTGCTTCATCCCAGTTATCGCCATGCCCTACCTCAGCCACCAAAGGCACCTTCAGCTCTGCCGCAGATTCCATCAGTTTCTGTACTTTACTTTCAATTTCGGACAAAGCTGACTCTTCGACTTCAAACACCAGTTCATCGTGTACCTGCATCAACAGCTTAACGCGCCCTGCACCTTCCGCTTCGATCCACGCATCCACGAGCAACATCGCTTTCTTAATGATGTCGGCCGCAGTGCCCTGCATCGGCGCGTTGATCGCCGCACGTTCCGCCGCTTTCCGACGCATGCCGTTACGCGAGGTGATTTCTGGCAGATGGAGACGACGACCAAACAAAGTTTCCACGTAACCCTGCTCTGCAGCGGTACTGCGTGTGCCTTCCATGTATTGCATCACGCCAGGGTAACGCTCAAAGTACTTATCCATGTACTCTTGCGCTTCACCGCGCGGAATGCCGAGTTGTTTCGCCAAGCCAAACGCACTCATGCCGTAAATCAGGCCAAAGTTGACCGCTTTGGCACGGCGACGCTGTTCACTGGTCACCTGATCGATGCTGATACCCAGAATTTCGGCCGCGGTGGCGGCGTGGATATCTTTACCTTGCTGAAAGGCTTCCAGCAGCGCTTTATCGCCCGACAGGTGTGCCATGATGCGCAGCTCGATTTGCGAGTAGTCGACCGCCATGATTTTCCAACCATGCGGCGCGATGAACGCCTGACGAATGCGACGACCTTCCTCATTACGAATCGGAATGTTCTGCAGGTTCGGATCGGTCGAAGAGAGACGCCCGGTGGCGGTGACCGCCTGATGATACGAGGTGTGCACGCGGCCCGTGGCCGGGTTGATCATCTTCGGCAGCTTATCGGTGTAGGTCGATTTGAGCTTCGCCAGACCGCGGTATTCGAGAATGACCGCTGGTAACGGGTAATCCAGCGCCAGCTCTTGCAGCACTTCTTCGTTGGTCGATGGCGTACCGGATGGTGTTTTCTTGATCACCGGCAGTTTCATCTGTTCAAAGAAGATGGTTTGCAGTTGTTTTGGCGAGCTGAGGTTAAATTCTTGGCCCGCGATGTCGAACGCTTTCTTCTCCAGCTCATCCAGACGCTGCGCAATCTCTTGCGATTGCGCGCCCAGCAGCATGTCGTTGATCAGCACGCCAGTGCGTTCAATGCGCGACAGAACCGGCACCAGTGGCATCTCGATGTCGCGATACACGCTCAGCAGTTTGTCGTCTTGTTCCAGCAGCGGCAGCAGACGATGATGCAAACACAGCGTGACATCGGCATCTTCTGCGGCGTAAGGCGCCGCTTGTTCAAGGTCAATCTGGTTAAAGGTCAGTTGGTTCTTACCTTTACCCGCCACCTGCTCAAACGAAATGCAGCTGTGTTGCATGAAACGCAGCGCTAGGCTGTCCATATCGTGCTTACCAGCCACGCTGTTGTAAACGTATGACGCGAGCATGGTGTCGTGCGCAATGCCGCGCATGTCGATGTCGTAACGCGCCAGAACGCTGGCATCGTACTTGAGGTTCTGGCCGACTTTGGCTTGCTGCGCATCTTCTAAAATCGGTTTCAGTTGTGCCAGCACCCAATCGCGATCGAGTTGCTGTGGCGCATCCAGATAATCGTGCGCCACCGGCACGTAGGCGGCTTCACCTTCCGCGACTGCGAAAGAGACACCCACTAGATTGGCCACCATGTAATCGAGGCTGTCGGTTTCGGTATCAAACGCAAACACCTCAGCGCTGCGCAGTTTGTCGAGCCAACGGCTGAATGCCGCTTCGTCCACAATAGTCTCATAGTGGCTGCGATCGATTTTCACTGCGGCCATATCCGCTGCAGGCGCGGCTTTAGGTGTGCCGCTGACAGCGGCGCTAGCCGCGCTTTTCTCGGCCGCTTCGACCACACCGGTGCCGCCATCAAGCAGCTCGGTCAACCAAGATTTAAACGCCAGCTGGCCGTAAAGTTCAATCAGCGCATCGCGATCCGGGGTGGCTTTGAGCAAGGTTTCTGGCGTGCAATCTAGCTCGACATCAAGTTTGATGGTCGCCAGTTCGTAAGACAGCTCGGCATTAGCACGGTTGTCTTCCAGCTTCTTAGCCATGGTTTTGGACCCACGGAAACCCAGGTCAGCAATTTTATCCAGATTGTCGTACAGCGCCGTCAGGCCACCGATCCCTTGCAGCAACGCGGTCGCGGTTTTATCACCCACCCCCGGCACGCCCGGAATGTTATCGACTTTATCGCCCATCAGCGCGAGGTAATCGATGATCAGCTCGGGCGGAATACCGAATTTTTCAATCACGCCTTCGCGATCCATCACGACGTTAGTCATGGTGTTGATCAGGGTGATATTGTCGTCCACCAGCTGGGCCATATCTTTATCGCCCGTACTGATCAGCACCGGAATGCCCGCCTGAGACGCCTGATGAGCCAGCGTGCCGATCACGTCGTCCGCTTCCACACCTTCAATCGACAGCAGTGGCAGCCCCATGGCACGAATCACTTTATGCAGCGGTTCGATCTGACAACGCAGATCATCCGGCATTGGCGGACGATGCGCTTTGTACTCAGGATACAGATCATCGCGGAAGGTTTTGCCTTTGGCATCAAAGACGACCGCCATTCGATCACTGGCGAACTGACGCATCATGGCGCGAACCATGTTGATCACGCCATACACAGCGTTAGTCGGGATCTCACCGTTGCTCATCGTGCCCGGGTAGGCATGAAATGCGCGGTATAAATAAGAAGAGCCGTCGATCAGAATTAACGGGTTATCAGGGATGCGAGCCATAGTTTTGCTATCCAACAAGAAACAATGGGGCTTAGGATGCCATGACTGATGATTGGTTTCCATGCTCAAGGCGGAAACCCGCTGGCCTGGCACGGTGAATTATTCTACGCCACCCTTTGCCATCTGTGGATAACTCTGTTTATAGAATTTATCCACCGGTTATTAAACCGCGTACAAAGTCACTATTTGTGTTTTTAATTTATTGTTTTTATTAATTTTTTACAAAGATCGATCATTCCCATCACGATCCTTTTGCGATCATGAATTGTGGAAAAGACACTCGCTGCCCTTTTACTCAACCTGAGATCTGGATCCAGACACTCTGCTGAACATTTGCACAGATCAGGATCGAAAGTTGGACATTTTTGCGTGCGGGTTCGTTGCGCGGTGGATAACTGACATAAAAAAAGCGACACCCGAGGATGTCGCCTAGCAATAACAGGTCAAAGCCAATACCGATTGTTCAGCCTTACCATAAAGCTTAAATATTACACTGGAAGCAATGTGAGCAATGTCGTGTCAAAAAGAACGTGTGCAAGTTCAAATGGGTTTGTTGATTACCGGATACCTAAAGAACCATTCAGGCGGGTAACTCAACGTCCTGGTGAACTTCACTCATTCCCTAAGACATGGTTAATAATAATTATTCTCATTTAACAGTCAAGCATTAAATGAGAAAAAATCTCATTTAATTTGAAAAATGTTTGACGAAATGAATCCGACTTTCCGCTAATGGTTCTATTTTTTCAAAATTTTCAATGAGATAACCATTCCTCAGCAATAGGCGTAACATGGCCGGAAATTGATTGCGTGATTTCACTGTGAGCTTGCCGTAACCCTGTTCTGCCACCCATTGCTCTTGCGCATCCAGCAGTTGCTGCGCTACGCCGCGATTGCGTGCCAGAGACGATACGCCGCCGAACCAGCTGTAAAACGTTTCGCTATCCAGTTCATAGCCAATTTTAAACCCCAACAGTTGGCCATTTTCTTCGGCGATCAGGATCAAATCTCGCTTGCCTGCTAAACGCTGCGCCAGAGTTTCGACCGTTTCTTTGCGAATGAACTCGCCAATCTCCTGCACCACCTGCGCCGCTTCAGCCAATGTGCCTAAACGAATCTGCATTCACCACCTCATGATTTTCTTGAACATCGGGCCTGGCGAGCCCCCAAGGTTGTCACTCTAACCCTAAAAAAGAAAAGGCCGGCACAGAGCCAGCCTTCGTATGTCGTTCGAACACAGTTATTCTGAACGCAGATGCTGCGCCGCTTGTGCGTTCTCTTCTGCCAGCCACTCAGCCACATCTTTGGCAAAGTAAGTCAGAATGCCGTCGGCACCTGCGCGTTTGAAGCACAGCAGTGATTCCATTACGGTCTCGCGCTCTTTGAGCCAGCCGTTCATAATCGCCGCTTTATGCATCGCGTATTCCCCCGACACCTGATACGCAAACGTCGGTACTTGCAGCTCACTCTTCACGCGGCGCACCACGTCCAGGTATGGCATGCCTGGTTTCACCATCACCATGTCCGCGCCTTCATTGACGTCCATCGCCACTTCATGCAGCGCTTCATCGCTGTTGGCCGGATCCATCTGGTAGTTCTTCTTGTTGCCACCTTTCAGGTTGCTGGCGGAACCGACCGCATCACGGAACGGGCCGTAATAGCATGATGCGTATTTGGCCGAGTAAGCCATGATTTGTGTATGAATGTGTCCCGCTTCTTCCAGCGCGTCACGAATCTTGCCAATGCGGCCATCCATCATGTCTGACGGTGCCACCACATCCGCGCCTGCCGCCGCGTGTGACAACGCTTGCTTGATCAGCACTTCCGTGGTTTCTTCATTGAGTACGTAACCCTCATCGTCGATGATGCCGTCCTGACCGTGGGTAGTGAACGGATCCAGCGCCACATCGGTAATCACACCAATTTGCGGCACGTGTTCTTTCAGCAGGCGTACCGCGCGCTGCACCAAACCGTCCGGGTTGTAGGCTTCGGTCGCACACAGGCTTTTTGCATCCTGATTCACGACCGGAAACAGAGCGATTGCCGGCACGCCAAGGTTCGCCAGATACAGCGCTTCTTCCAGCATCAGGTCGATAGACAGACGCTCAACGCCCGGCATCGATTCCACCGCTTCACGACGATCTTTGCCCATCAGAATAAACATCGGGTAGATCAAATCACTCACAGACAACTGATTCTCGGCCACCAGACGACGGCTGAAATCGTGCTTGCGCAGACGGCGCATACGACGCCCCGGAAACTGACCTTGGATAGATACAGACACTCGACTCTCCTTATTTGTCTACCTGAACCACAGCGCTGGCGCGCAATATCAGGCTTTTTGTGTTGGCGAAATCATATCACTCTGATTGCACGACGCTAGGCTCAAAGCGGAAAAATGCAAAAAATGACCCCAAGCTCACACTCACGTATACTGCCGCCAAGCTTACCGAAAACGAGACGTTGCCATGATTGATACCCACGCCCATATTTATGCCAGTGAATTTGACCACGACCGCGATGACGTCGTCAGTCGGGCGTTGGCGCAAGGCATTGAACGCATTCTGTTGCCGAACATCGATCTGGAGTCAATTGCACCAATGCTGGCAACCGAAGCCGCCTATCCGACGATATGCCGCTCCATGATGGGTCTGCATCCGTGCTACGTGGATGGCAACGTCACTCAGACGCTCGACACGATCTACAGCTGGTTTACCAAGCACGATTTCATTGCCGTAGGCGAAATCGGTATCGATCTGTACTGGGACAAAACGTTTCGCGCTGAGCAAGAAATGGCGTTTGTTACCCAGCTCAACTGGGCTAAAGAGATGAACCTGCCGGTGGTGATCCACACGCGTGATTCGATTGAAGAGACACTCACTCTGCTCAAACAGGAGCAAAATGGTCAGCTACGCGGCGTATTCCACTGCTTTGGCGGTACGACGGATGAAGCCAAAGCAATCAACGATCTCGGCTTTCACCTCGGCTTGGGCGGCGTGTCGACATTTAAAAACGGCGGCATGGATCAGGTGATCCCACATCTGGATATGAACTACGTGATTCTGGAAACTGACTGCCCTTATCTCGCGCCCGTCCCTCACCGCGGCAAACGCAACGAGCCGGCGTACACTCAGTTGGTCGCCCAGCGTGTCGCAGACCTGCGCGAACTGTCATTGGCCGAGGTCGATACCCTTACAACGACTAATGCTAAATTATTGTTTAGTTTATAAATTACTAAAATATAGATAACTAGATCACATTTATTAATGGGAGCAGGATCACATTAATAAATATGCACCCTGTGTATTATCTTCGGCCAAATTTTAGAACTATATTCATACAAACGTCATGGCTAAGTGTAATCACACCAATCAACTGCAGCGACTACGTCGAACGCTCTGGCAAAAATTGCTGGGCATCAAGGAAGTGTATGTCTGCAAGCAATGCGGGCAGACAGTTAAAATTAAGTAATCCCAGCGACGGATTCGATAGCAAATAAAAAAGCGGCCACTGGCCGCTTTCTTTTTCTCTTCAGGTTTACTCTTCCACATCGCTCTCGTCGTCTTTGCGCGTGTAGAAACGGGCAAAGAACAGACCGATTTCAAACAGCAAACACATCGGAATCGCCAACAGTGTTTGTGAAATCATGTCCGGTGGTGTCAGCAGCATACCGACCACAAACGCACCAACGATGATGTACGGGCGCTTTTCGCTCAGCGCTTTGGGTGTGGTGGCACCTGTCCAGCACAACAGAATAATCGCAACTGGCACTTCAAACGCAATACCAAACGCCATAAACAGCGCCAGTACGAAATCAAGATAGCTGGCAATGTCGGTAGCAAACTCTACGCCGCCAAGCGATATCGCGGTAAAGAACCCAAACACCAACGGGAACACCACGTAATAGGCAAACGCCACACCGCAGTAAAACAGCAGTGAACTCGACACTAACAGCGGAAAGATCAGTCGGCGTTCATGCTTGTACAGGCCCGGCGCCACGAACGCCCATACCTGATAGAGAATAAACGGCACGGAAAGAAACACCGCGACAATCAGCGTCAGCTTAAGCGGGGTGAAAAACGGCGATGCCACATCGGTCGCGATCATCGTTGCCCCTTCCGGCAAACGGTCAACCAGCGGCCGAGAAACAAATTCGTAGATGTTATTGGAGAAATAAATCAGCCCGACAAACACCACAATCACCGCGGCAATACTGCGCAGCAGGCGATCACGGAGTTCCAGTAAATGGCTGATCAAAGGTTGAGTCTGTTCGACTGACATTGAAACCTCATGTAACCGATCAAAAAGAGTTACCGCGCTAGGGGTAACTCTTTACAAAGACTATTAGTCGGCTTTCTTTTCTGCCGTTTTCGGCTGATCTGACTCAGACGCGACGGACAGGGTTTCCGCCGGGGTTTGCGGCTTTTCATCCTCTGTCTGGCTGGTTGCCGCAGTCGAGTACGGACGCTGAACGTCCTGCGCCGCCTGCTTGAGCTTGTCGACGGATTCCTGCAGCTCGGGCGACAGGTTTTGCATCCCCATCTGCTCGGCTTTACGCAGGTTTTCCTGCAGCTCCTGCACTTTCAGCTCGTGCGCCAGCTCATCTTTGACACTGTTGGCCATGTTTTTGGCCGCAGAGACAAACTTAGCCACACTGCGAATCGCATGCGGCAGTCGCTCCGGGCCGAGCACAACCAGTGCCACGACAGAAATTAATACCAGTTCCCAAAAACCGATATCAAACACGATTTAAGCCTGCTCTTTGTCTTTCTTTGTTTCAGCAGTTGCGTCTGTTTTCTGCTGTTCCAGATTCTTCTGTTCAAAATCGGCATCTTTCTTCGCTGCAGACTGATCGTCGTCTGACATCGCTTTCTTGAAGCCTTTCACTGCGCTACCGAGATCGCCACCGATACCACGAAGTTTCTTCGTACCGAACAGCAATACAACGATGACAGCAATGATAAGAAGTTGCCAAATACTGATACCACCCATTCTTTCTACCTCGGGTTATGTGTTACACAAACATTTCAAGAGTTTAACGTTTATTGACGATAAGCTCGCCAACTAAACAACCAAAATGTGACGCCCGCAATTGCACTGCCGGCGGCCCACGGTTCGTAGTGACTGGACACCAATATAGCCGAGCATACGACTAAAGTGGCGCCAACACCAAACAAAAACTTGCCCGTCGCCTGCTGGCGCTTGCTGTCACGGTAGCCCTGATAAAACTGCTCCATACGCAGATTCAGGTTTCGCCCTTGTTTCAGGCTGTCGTACAGCAATTCGGGTAATTCCGGCAATTTTTCTGCCCAGAACGGCGCACGCTCTTTGATGGCATTCACCACCGCTTGCGGACCGACCTGATTCATCATCCATTTTTCCAGGAATGGTTTCGCCGTCTGCCATAAATCCAGTTGCGGATACAGCTGACGTCCTAACCCTTCTACGTACAGCAACGTCTTCTGGAGCAAGACCAGTTGCGGCTGCACTTCCATATTAAAGCGACGCGCGGTGTTGAACAGGTTCAACAGCACATGGCCAAAGGAGATGTCGCACAACGGTTTAGCAAAAATCGGCTCACACACAATACGAATCGCCACTTCGAACTCATCGATATTGGTGTTTTGCGGTACCCAGCCTGAGTCGACGTGCAGCTGCGCGACTTTGCGGTAATCGCGGTTAAAGAACGCGAGGAAGTTTTCCGCCAGATAGCGTTTGTCTTCCGCATTCAGCGTACCGACAATACCGCAGTCGAGACCGATCCATTGTGGGTTGTCCGGATGATCAGGATTCACAAACACATTGCCCGGATGCATGTCCGCATGGAAGAAACTGTCGCGGAACACCTGAGTGAAGAACACACTCACTCCGCGTTCAGCCAGCAGCTTCATATTGGTGCCGTTGGCACGCAAGCGTTCGACATCGGAAACCTGAATGCCATATATTCGCTCAGAAACCATGACAGTTTTATTACTGAAATCGGTAATGACTTCAGGAACATACAATTCTTCGCTGTCTTCAAAGTTGCGGCGCAGCTGAATCGCATTGGCCGCTTCACGGCGCAAATCCAGTTCATCGAGCAGCGTTTTCTCGTATTCACGCACCACTTCAAGCGGTTTCAAACGACGTGCTTCAGGCATTGCCCGAGCGACTATACGCGCTAAGCGGTACATCAGTTTTAGATCTGCATCAATCACCGGGCGAATATCCGGGCGAATGACTTTCAGTACCACTTCTCGCCCGTTGGACTTAAGAGTCGCGGTGTGCACCTGGGCGATAGACGCAGAGGCGAGAGGTTTGAGATCGAAGTCGTTGAACCAGGTCTCCAGCGGGCCACCGAGCGCTTTTTCGATTTGCTGCTTGGCCAGTCCGCCGTCAAACGGGGCGACTTTGTCTTGCAGCAGCGCGAGCTGATCAGCAATGTGCGGTGGAAACAGATCACGGCGGGTCGACATCATCTGGCCGAACTTAATCCACACCGGGCCAAGTTCTTGCAGAGCCAGACGCAGACGTTCGCCCAGAGGTTTATCGGCGTGTTGGTTACGAATCCAGAAGATGGATTTGCGCGCCAACAGCGGCGCTTTGGTCAGTTGATGCTCGGGTAACAACTCGTCCAGCCCGTATTCGAGCTGAACTTTGATGATTCGGTATAAACGCTTGATTTCGGCGGGAGTCATACAGGGTCTACGCGCCTTTTTCCAATAACTGGTTAAGACGGCTTTCCAGGCGAGCGGCCTGACTTTTCACGTCGTCGACCTGATCGCAGAAGTAAGCAATTTCCAGAGGCCCGGGCGCCACGCGCCACTCTTCAGTCAGCACCTGCGCCAGATGGTTCTGGTGTTTACTCACTTGCGCGCTCAGCAATGCACCGACGTTTTTCGCGCCTTGCACCACCGTGTGGGCCACCACATCCCCCGTCACCCGCGACAACCACTCTTCGATGTCTGGTTTGCAGTCGGTCATCAACTGCGAAAATTTCTGCGCCAGCTGAATGTCGCCTTCCAGCACCAATTTGTCTTGTTTGATCAGCTTGGTGATGTTGGCCTGTTCGCGCAGTTCCGGCAACACCGACAGATTGAGTGACAGATAACAATCCGGCTCACCTTCGTAGTTGGCCAGTACATCGATCTGCTGGCTGAAAATGAAGGTCAGGGTTTTATTGATTTCTTTGAGATGGACCTGAATCACTTGGCCTTTGAGGCGAGCAAGACGACGACCCAGTTCCGGGTCGTCTTTGATCAGGGTATTGAGCGATGATTCAATCACCGCAGTGATCAGCGGTTCAAACGGCATACGCAAGTCCTCAGAACTTGTAGCCGCGGTGCAGAGCCACGATACCGCCGGTCAGGTTGTAGTAGCTGGCCTGTTCAAAGCCGGCTTCCATCATCATGCCTTTCAGCGTTTCCTGATCCGGGTGCATACGAATCGATTCCGCCAGGTAACGGTAACTGTCGGCGTCGTTGGCGATCAGTTGACCCATTTTCGGCAAAATGTGGAATGAATACGCGTCGTACACTTTTGATAGCGGATCCAGCACCGGTTTCGAAAATTCCAGTACCAGCAGACGACCGCCCGGCTTCAGCACGCGGAACATCGAACGCAGCGCTTTGTCTTTATCCGTCACGTTACGCAGACAGAAACTGATGGTGATGCAGTCGAAGTAGTTGTCTGGGAACGGCAACTCTTCCGCATTCGCTTGCACGTAATGGACGTTACCGACGATGCCACGGTCGCGCAGCTTGTCACGGCCCACATTGAGCATGGAGTTGTTGATGTCCGCCAGTACCACGTGGCCTTTGTCACCCACGATGCGAGAGAATTTTGCGGTCAGGTCACCCGTACCACCGCCCAAGTCCAGAATACGTTGCCCCGGACGCGCGCCGGCACAATCAATCGTGAAACGCTTCCACAGACGATGAATCCCGCCCGACATCAAATCGTTCATGATGTCGTATTTCGCCGCAACCGAGTGGAATACTTCCGCTACCTTGGTTACTTTTTCTTCTTTACGTACGGTCTCAAAGCCGAAATGAGTGGTGTCTTGATTCTCTACTGCTGTATTCGTTTGCACGCTGGTATCCGTCATTGTGTTTCCTCTTGGGCAGTTTTCACGACCAAACTGCGACTGCGGGCGATTAGTTTACTTTATCCTCAGCGTGATGTCTTTCTACTAAAGGGCCAATTTCCGAATCTGGCTCACGCTGCGCCTTTTCTACCCACTCATTGCTGATAGAACGCTTAATTTCCACCCCCAATTGTTTGAAGCGTTCAGCCTGACGAATGGCGTTGCCGCGTCCGGTGGCGAGCTTATTCATCGCGCCTTGGTAAGTCTGGTTGGCTCTGTCGAGCGCGCCGCCCAAACCTTCCATATCTTCTACGAACAGGCGCAACTTATCGTACAAACGACTCGCCCGTTCAGCGATCAGCTGTGCATTCTGGTTCTGGCGCTCGTTACGCCACAGGTTGTCAATCGTGCGCAGTGCCACCAGCAGCGTGGTCGGGCTGACCAGAATGATGTTCTGCTCCATCGCATCTTTCACCAGGCTCGGGTCGGCCTGAATCGCAACCTGAAACGCGGGCTCGACCGGAATAAACATCAGCACGTAATCGAGCGACTGAATGCCTTTAAGCTGGTGGTAATCTTTCTGCCCCAAGCCTTTGATGTGGTTGCGCAGCGCCAGTAAATGATCGCGCAGAGCGACATCGCGCTCGGCATCGGTGTCGGCGTGGTAATAACGCTCGTACGCCACCAGCGCCATTTTGGAGTCGATCACCACCTGCTTGTTGTGCGGCAGATGGACGATCACATCCGGCTGATAACGCTTGCCCGCTTCATTTTGCAGGCTGACTTGAGTTTGGTATTCGTGCCCTTCACGCAGACCTGATTCCGCCAGCACGCGTGCCAAGACTACTTCGCCCCAGTTGCCCTGCTGCTTGTTGTCACCTTTCAGCGCTTGAGTCAGGTTGAGCGCTTCTTTGGCCATCTGCTCATTGAGGCGCTGCAAATTACGCAGCTCATGCACCAGAGTGTGGCGCTCTTTGGCTTCCTGATTGAAGCTGTCGTTGACCTGCTTCTTAAAGCCATCCAACTGCTCACGCAGCGGCGACAGCAAACCATCGAGGCTTTGGCGATTCTGCTGATCGACCTTGGCTGTTTTGGCTTCAAACACCTGATTGGCGAGGTGCTCAAACTGCTGCTTGAGGCGCTCTTCAGCGCGTTCGAGCAGTTGCAACTTATCCTGGCTGGCTTCGAGTTGCTGCTGATGACGCGCTTCCTGCTCGCGTAGTTGCACCTCGAGCTGCGCTTTCTGTTCACGCATGCGATTGAGCTCGTCGGCGTATTGCTGGCGCTCTTGTTTGATCGCTTCGAAATAGCGCAGTTTCTCCATCACCGCCATCACTTTACCGTGCGATTGCTTGAGCTCAAACTCCGCCTTGTCGCGCTCTTGGTCGAGTTCATCCAGCTCCTGCTGCGCAGCGCTCAGCGTCTGTTTGAGCTGCTCAATCTGCTGTTCATGCCAGCGTGCATCGCTTGCCAGCTGCTGTTCGAGCAGTTGCGCCTGCAGTTGATATTTCTGTTTCACCCACCAACCAGCGGCGGCGGCCGACACAACGGCAGCAGACAAGGTAGTGATCCACAGAGCGGGGTTATCGAGAATCCATTGCATAATAATGAGTTACTTGATGTTGGTTGTTGATAAAAAGAGTATTTCGATACTGGATAAATGTCCAGTTTGCCGGGCAATTATTCAGCCGATAGACTAGCGATTCACCTGAAAGCAGGTTTACCTAACATGGATATGGGGAATTTGGAATGAATGAAGGCCGCGCCCTCGGACTGGGCTTGTCTGCTGTATTGCTTTGGTCAACGGTCGCCACCGCGTTCAAGCTCACGCTGGCAGAGTTCTCACCCATTCAGATGCTGACCATCGCCAGTATCGTCTCTGCCTTAGCCCTGTTGGTGATTTGTGCGCTTCAGGGCAAGCTGCCTCTGGTGATGAGTACCTTCTTTGCCAATCCTTGGTATTACCTGCTGCTGGGCCTGATTAACCCGCTCGCCTATTACCTGATCCTGTTCAAAGCCTATGCGTTGCTGCCCGCCTCACAAGCACAGGCGATCAACTACAGCTGGGCGATTACCCTGACGCTCATGGCGGCGGTGTTTCTCGGTCAGAAAATCCGTAAACAGGACTGGATTGCCTGCGCGCTGAGTTATTTCGGCGTGGTAGTCATCGCCACCAAAGGCGATGTGCTCGGCATGCAGTTCGATAGCCCGCTGGGTGTCGGGCTGGCGCTGCTGTCTACGCTGCTGTGGGCCGGTTACTGGATTCTCAATACTAAAAATCAGGCCGATCCGGTGGTGGGCGTGCTGTTGGGGTTTGTGATTGCGATTCCGTTTGCGATTGCGCTCAGCGTTTACGAGGGTGCGCCTTGGCAGCACATCAGCCCGCAAGGCTGGGCGGCAGTGACTTACGTGGGTTTATTTGAGATGGGCATTACCTTTGTGTTGTGGCTCAGCGCGCTGAAAAACACCAACAACACCGCTCGCATCAGTAACCTGATTTTCGCCTCACCGTTTATTTCGCTGATCCTGCTCTCCACCATCATCGGTGAAGAAATTCACCCCACCACCTTGTTCGGTCTGGTGCTGATCATTGCTGGTCTTGTGGTGCAACAGGTCAAACGCAAACACAAAAAGCTCGCCGCCGAAAAGGCGTGAGCGACTATCCTGCCTGCCAAGGCGCGTCAGAACAGCTGATGCGCCAATTCGGCTCCCCGACCGCGTACCTGATCGATCAAGCCGTAACTTTCCGGAGCCAACGCCAACGCCTTCGCGGCAGGGTGACGGCTGAGAAACGCCTGCTTCTCCTGCGCATCAAATAGCGAATCCCAGCGTTTGTGAATATCGCGCGCCAGATACAACACGCACGCTAAACGTTTGGCTTCCCCCGCCTGACCGGGATGATTCACGTGTTCTATCGCATCGGCCATGTCGGCCGGGAAGTTCCACTCCTTGGCGAGCTGCGCGCCGAGCTGCTGGGCGTCAACGCCGAGCAAGTCCTGTTGCACCTCGGCCAGTTTTTCGCCTTGCCTGACCCGCTGCTCGATCTGCTCGGCGAGGTCCGGCTCGAGCGCATGAATCATCAACTCGCCGATGTTATGCAGCACGCCAGTGGTGAACACTTCGTTGGGGTCGAGCTTGAGCGGTTTGGCGAGCTTACTGGCGATCATGGCGATTTCAAACGTGTTGGACCAGTAATCTTTGATATTGAGCGTGCGCAGCTGGGGAAACACCCCGGATACCACTGAAGACGAAATCAGCGTGCGCACCGCGCTGCTGCCGACGCGAATGATAGCGTCACTGATAGTCGAGACGCCTTTGCCGTTCGAGCCACCAAATTGCGCTGAATTGGCCATGCGTAACACACGGGCACTGAGGACCTGATCCATCGACATCTTGCGCGACAATTCGCTGAAGTCGACGTTGTCGCGATTGACCATATTCAGAAGTTCTTGCTGGATACTTTCGATGCGGGGCAATTCATTCAGGCGGGAGATCAGGGCTTCTTGATTCATTCGTTCACTCCTTCTAGCAACCAACAGATTTACTATAGGACAGAAATCCCGCTTTGGAATGATAAGTGTTGAGAGTTTTATCAGGTAATTTGCTCGCGATAGAGCTTCGGACTGACCCCGGCTTTGCGCTTGAATACGCGCGAGAAATAGAGCGGATCGGAATAGCCGATAATCCGCCCAATGTGGTTAACCGAGTAGTGAGTAGTCACTAACAATTGTTTGGCGCGGCTGATACGCTGATCATCCCGCCACTGGGTAATGGTCATCTTCATCTCATCGCGGAACAGATGGCCAAGGCGCGACGGAGACAAACAGGTGTGCGCGGCAATCTCTTCCAAGGTGAAGTCCTGATTGAGGTTCTGCGTCATATAGTTGATGGCCTGAATGATGCGCGGATCGAGCGGCTTGCTCACCACATCCGGCTGCACGGTTTTGCAGCGGATCAGCAGTTGTTCCAGCAGGTTAATCGCCAGATCATCGCGATACGGCATGTCCGATTTGGCGGTGTACTCGATATCAACAAACAGGTTTTCGATGTGCTGCATGGTCTGCACGTCCAGCCCACGGGTCAGGTAAACACCGTTGCGCTCTTCCTGCCAGTTAAGCCAGTCATTCCAGAACGCGCGCGGACGGAAATAGACCCAGCGATGAAACCACGATGCGCTGTCGCTTTTACGGTGATAAAAGTGGGTCGCACTGGGCGGAAACAGCAACAAGTCACCAGGTTTCACATGAAACATCTGCTCACCGGAAAAGATGGTGCCCTCGCCTTTACTGGTGAAGTTGATGATGTAGCCTTTCATGCCGTTCGGGCGGTCGATGGTGTAATCCAGTTCATCGCCTTCGATAATCGGTGTCAGGCCGGCCACCAGATGGGCGTCGAAGTTGTATCCCGGTTTGAGCGGATCGGTTGTTTGCATAGACCAACAGTTGCTGAGTTTTTGCTTAGTGTATGTTGCACCTTGCCGCATTGCGATTTCTGAGTTCACACTTTTCCTAATACGATCCATTGGGTGGCGGAAAACGCCTCGCGAAACCAGTCGGTTTTGGCTGACTGACGAATAAAATCGCTTGGCAGCCCGTGGCGTGTGCGTTGCCAGTCCGGTTGTGCCGTATCAGTAGATGGGGGCATGACCCGCGCCGCATTGAGCGGCTGGATAACATGACGAATGTCGAGCCGGGTCGGAATGCTGTTGCGCGCCAGATATTCAATCACCACGGCATCCTGATGAAAGTAGTAATTCATATTGAGCGACAGCTGAGCGGCGTGATGCCACTGGCACCACTGCTCTATCCGGTCCGGTCGGTGACGGAACTTCCACTGTGCGTGCGACACATCCAGCACTTCACCGTTGTTGGTCAGCTCCAGTGTGCCTTCGTACATCAGTTGATTGCCATGCAGCAACTGAAAGCGGGTCGGACACACCCGCGCAACCCGCAGCGTCCAGCGCTGATAGTGAATGTCGAACCCCGACACTAAACTCGATTCGTCAACCGTCATAAGTACCTCTACAACGCCCCCTCATCGCTGAGGGGGCCGATTTATTACACGCCAGACGCCAAGCGGTAGTACAAGCTGTTAGTTTTCAACTCTTGTTTGAACTTGCGGGTTTCGGTGTGTTCATCAATCACCACCATTTCCATGCCGAGAATGTCAGCATAGTCAGCCAGCGAGTCGACACTCACCTGTTGGCTGTAAGCACTGTGGTGCGCCGCGCCCGCGTGAATCCAACTCGCCGCCGCGACTTGCAGATTCGGCATCGGTTCCCACAACGCATGAGCCACCGGCAAATGCGGCATACCTTGTGGCGGCGCGACGGTGTTAACACGGTTCACTACCATGCGGAAGCGATTACCCAAATCGATCACCGACACGTTGACGGCCTGCCCTTCGCGGCCACTAAACAGCAAACGCGGCACGTCGCAGCGCAGGCCGATGGTATGCAGATGCACTTCGAGTTTTGGTTTCGCCGCAGCAATCGACGGACACACCTCCAGCATGTGCGCACCCAGCACCTGATCGGTGGCGCCGAAGTTGTAGGTGTAGTCTTCCATAAACGAGGTACCGCCCTGACGCCCTTTGCCCATCTGTTTCATGATGTGCACCATAGCCGAGGTTTTCCAGTCGCCTTCGCCGCCGTAACCAAAGCCTTTGGCCATCAAACGCTGGGTGGCCAAACCGGGCAGAGAGCCGAGGCCAGTCAGGTTTTCAAACGTGTTGGTAAACGCCTGCGCGCCGACCTCAGTCAGAAAACGTTCCATGCCCATTTCCAGACGCGCTTCGTGCTGCATCAGTTTGAGCAGCGCCGGATCATTCAGCAGTTGCGGGCTCATGTCGTAGGTGGACGCGTATTCATCGAGCAAACGCGCGATATCCGCATCCGACACCGACTGCACCACCTCACTCAGTTCGCCCAAACCATACGCATTCACTTCATAACCAAATTGAATTTGCGCCGAGACTTTGTTGCCTTCGGTCACCGCCACTTGGCGCATGTTGTCGCCAAAGCGCGCCACTTTCAGGTTCTGCCCGGCATCAATCCCGATCGCTGCGCGGCACCAGTCATCGATCTCCTGATGCACCTGCGGGTTCTGCCAATGCCCGACCACCACTTTGCGGTCAAGATCGAGGCGAGTACCGATAAAGCCGAATTCGCGGCAGCCATGCGCACTCTGGTGAGTGTTCATGTAGTTCATGTTGATCTCATCCCACGGCAGCGCCGCATTAAACTGGGTATGCAGATGCAGGAACGGTTTGTTGAGCTGCGACAAACCCGCGATCCACATTTTCGCCGGGGAGAAGGTGTGCATCCACAGCACCAGACCAATACACGCCGGATCGTTGTTGGCCGCGCGGCATACTTGCAGAATTTCGTCCGGTGATTTCACCGTGCCTTTATCGACCATAGGTACGGAAATCGCGTCGGTCTGGTTAAAGCTGGTCACGATTTGTGCGCTGTCCTGCGCCACTTGTTCCAGCACTTTTGGGCCGTAGAGGGTTTGCGAGCCGGTTACGAACCACACCTGTTTGTTGTCGAATACTTTCATAACTTTCCCTTGATTATTTTTTGTTCGTCGCAGTCTGACCGTAATAAGCATTCGCGCCGTGTTTGCGCAGGTAATGCTTATCGAGCAGAGCCTGATTGATGAATTGCACCGCCGGGTTGATTTGCAGCGTTTGCAGCGCCATCGACGCCACCACTTCCATCACCACCGCGTTGTGCACCGCTTGATGGGCATCTTTCCCCCAACTGAACGGGCCGTGTTCATTGACGATGATGCCGGGGATCGCCATCGGGTCTTGCTCTGCGATGGTTTCGACAATCACCACTCCGGTATTGAGCTCGTAATCGTGGGCGATTTCGCCATTGGTCAGCGGGCGGGTGCACGGAATGCTGCCGTAGAAGTAATCGGCGTGGGTGGTGCCAAGAGCCGGAATGGCTTTCCCCGCTTGCGCCCACGAAGTGGCGTGCGGCGAATGGGTGTGCACCACGCCGCCGATGTGTGGGTAGGTGCGATACAGCACCAGATGGGTCGCGGTATCGGACGACGGATTGAGGTCGCCCTCCACCACGTGCCCCGCCAAATCCACCACCACCATATTGTCGGCAGAGAGATCTTCATAAGCCACGCCGCTCGGTTTGATCACCACCAACCCCGATTCTCGGTCGATGGCCGAGACGTTGCCCCAGGTAAAGGTCACCAGATTGTGACGTTGCAGATCGAGATTGGCCTGCCACACGTCATGGCGCAGTTTGCGCAGCCGTTCACTCTGGGTCGACACGGGTTGCATCAAGGTGTGTTCACTCATGATTACACTCCTTGGCTTGATGAAATTCGGCCAACTGTTCTAAGTGCTGACCCAGCTCGCGATAGCCGACGTAACGTTCACGGCGCAGCGTTTGCGTGTCGGCATTGGGCGTATACACCGCACTGATGGGGCTCGCCATCGCCGCCTGCGCTTGCCGGGCGTTGTCATACACACCCGCTGCCACAGCGGCGAAAATCGCCGCGCCCAATGCGCAGCACTGCTCAGAGCGCACCACCGCGATATCGCGGCCAATCACATCGGCACACATCTGCATCACGTACGGGGATTTTTGCGAAATGCCACCAATCGCGATCACGCGCTCCACCGCCATGCCTTGGTTGACAAAACAGTCGACAATCGCTTTGGCGCCGTGGGCGGTCGATTCCACCAGCGCGGCAAACAACGCCGGCGCGCTTGAGCCTAAATTGAGATCCGACAGAGAACCTTTCAGACGCTGGTTGGCGTAAGGGGTGCGACGACCATTGTGCCAGTCCATTGCCAGCGGCGAATGAACGTTGAACTCGTAGCTTTCCGCCGCTTGAGACAGCAGCGGAATCAGAGCGTTATCTAAGGCGTCTAACGTGGCTTGCGCTTCGGGCTGCTGCTCCGCCAACGCTTGCAGCGGCCACAACAACACGCGTTTGTACCAGGCATAAATATCACCAAACGCCGATTGGCCGGCTTCAAGCGCCATCAGATTCGGTAGTGCGCTGCCTTTGACCTGACCGCAAATGCCGTGAATGGTGCGCTCGCCCACGTTGTCGGCGTCCACCATCAAAATGTCGCAGGTGGAGGTGCCAATCACTTTGACCAAATCGTGCGCGCCCGCGCCCGCACCGACAGCGCCCATGTGGCAGTCAAACTCACCGACCGCGACCGCGATCCCCTCCGGCAAGCCCAGCGTTTGCGCCCACTCAGATGACAAAGTGCCTGCTTGCTGCTCGGCGGTGTAGACCTCGCTGAACATGCGCTCGCGCATGCCATCCAAGGTCGGGGAAATCGCCGACAAAAACGCTTGATCCGGCAAACCGCCCCAGCTTTCATGCCACATCGCTTTATGCCCGGCCGCGCAGATGCCGCGGCGCAGGTGGTGTGGGTGCTGATTACCACTGAGCAGGGCCGGAATCCAGTCACACAACTCCACCCAGCTGTAGGCGTGTTTGGCCACATCGGCATCTTGCTCACTGACCCACGCGGCTTTGGCCCAAAACCATTCCGACGAATAAATGCCGCCGATGAATTTGGTGTAGTCGGTAAAGTCGCCGCTGTGCGCCAATTGGTTAATGCGTTCCGCTTTGACGACCGAGGTGTGGTCTTTCCACAAAATGAACATCGCGTGTGGGTTATGTTCAAACTCCGGCCGCAGCGCCAACACATTGCCTTCAGCATCGATCGGTGCCGGCGTCGAGCCGGTGGTGTCGACGCCAATGCCCACCACCGACTGCGCGACCTCAGCCGGCACGGCGGCCAATGCCTCACGCACCGCCTGCGTCATCGCTTCAATGTAGTCCTTCGGGTGGTGGCGAAATTGCGACTGCTCCGGCTGGTTATACAGCCCCTGCATCCAACGCGGGTAGTAAGTCACGCCGGAGGCGACTTCTTCCCCGCTGACTGCATTCACCAGTAAGGCGCGCACCGAATCGGAACCAAAATCGAGGCCGATGACGTGCGCTGGTTGAGTAGCGAAATGCTCCATAACAACTCCATGTAGGGTGATATTTTTCATTTGTTATAACGCTCAACCCCATTTTCAACCATGAACCGCACCGCTAGATTCATGGATAAAAACGCCACATGGATAAAATCGTGCAGTTGTTTAAAAAAAGCTCACCGTGAATAAAATCTGATTAAAATAGCCAGTTAACCGTTTACACTTGCACCATTTATATGAAACATCGCACCACAAAACAGCAATTGAGATCTGCATCATGGCTACTCGCGCTAAATGAATGGACTATTTTGCTACAATTTTTTGGTGTGATTTTGGTCACTTCAACCCAACATCGAATCAACAAATATGGATAGCGAAACAAACCCCTACCAGCGGATGGAATAACAATGAAACTAAAAACCTTACTCTCGACCGCAGCCCTCTCCGGGCTGACGCTGCTCAGTGCTTCTGCCAACGCTTTTTTTGGATCCAGTGACGACACCCTGAAACTGGGCTATCTGGTCAAACAGCCAGAAGAACCATGGTTCCAGACTGAGTGGTCATTTGCAGAAAAAGCCGGCAAGGACATGGGCTTTGAAGTGATCAAAATGGCCGTGCCTGATGGCGAGAAAACCCTGAACGCGATCGACACTCTGGCCGCCAGTGGCGCCAAAGGCTTTGTGATCTGCACCCCCGACCCGAAATTGGGTCCTGCCATCATGGCCAAAGCCAAAAGCTATGATTTGAAAGTCATCACCGTCGATGACCAGTTCCTCAACGCCAAAGGCGAGCCGATGAAAGACGTACCGCTGGTGATGATGGCTGCCAGCGCGATTGGCGAACGTCAGGGCCAGGAGCTGTACACCGAAATGCAAAAACGCGGCTTTGATGTCGCCACTACCGGCGTGATGGCGATTACCGCCGATGAACTGGATACCGCACGCCGCCGTGTGGACGGCTCAATCAAAGCGCTGAAAACCGCCGGCTTCCCAGCCAACCAAATCTATCGCGTACCCACTAAAACCAACGACATTCCAGGGGCATTGGATGCCGCCAACTCCCTGCTGGTGCAATACCCTGGCGTGAAACAGTGGCTGGTGGTTGGCATGAACGACAACACCGTATTAGGTGGCATTCGCGCCACAGAAGGCCAAGGCTTTGCCGCTGACAAAGTGATCGGCATTGGTATCAACGGCGTGGACGCGGTCAACGAACTGGCGAAATCACAAGCGACCGGCTTCTACGGCTCGCTGCTGCCAAGCCCGGACGTACACGGCTACAAATCGATTGAGTCCCTGTACAAATGGGTGAAAGACGGTGTGGAACCGAACAAGTTTGTTGAAGTGACCGACGTTGTCCTGATCACCCGCGACAACTTCAAAAAAGAACTGGAGAAAAAAGGACTGTAAGTCCGGTTGGGGTGGCAGTCCTTTTACGCTGCCACCCGTTATTGGAACGGAGAGAATGTTATGGCGATGTCCCCCTCTTACCTCGAGTTTCGCAACATTTCAAAGCACTTTCCCGGTGTTAAGGCGCTGAGTAACATCAGTTTTCGCGCCAACGCAGGTAGTATTCATGCTCTGATGGGCGAGAACGGTGCAGGTAAATCGACGCTACTCAAAACCTTAAGCGGGCTACACCAGCCAACGGAAGGTCACATTGCGATTGACGGCCAGGAGCTGTCATTATCCGGCACCACAGATGCGCTGACACAAGGCATTGCCATCATCTATCAGGAACTCAATCTGGTGCCTGAACTGAGCGTGGCGGAAAATATTTATCTCGGTCAGCTGCCGACCAAAAACGGCCGCGTGGATACCGAAACCCTCAATCGTCAGGCGCGCGAACAGTTGCTGCGTCTGGGCGAAGATTTTGATCCGTCACGCCCGCTGAAAGAGTTTTCCATCGGCCAATGGCAGATGGTCGAAATCGCCAAGGCGCTGAGCCGCAACGCGCAAATCATCGCGTTTGATGAGCCGACCAGCAGCCTGTCACAACGTGAAATTCAAAACCTGTTCAAAGTCATTCGCGAGTTGCGCGATGACGGCAAAATCATTCTGTATGTCTCGCACCGCATGGAAGAGATTTTTAACCTGTGCGATGCGATCACCATTTTTAAAGACGGCACTCATGTGCAGACGTTTGATGACCTGTCGCAACTGACCCACGATCGCCTGGTTGAACTGATGGTCGGACGCGAAATCAGCGACATCTATAACTACCGTTCACGTGAGCTTGGTTTAAGTGGCCTGCGATTGGAAAATTTTCAAGGCCCCGGACTGACGGCGCCCGTCTCACTCGATATTCGTCAGGGCGAGATTCTCGGCTTGTTTGGTCTGGTTGGCGCCGGGCGTACCGAACTGACCCGACTGATTTTCGGCGCGGAGAAACGCACCGCTGGCGAGCTGTACCTGCATGACGTCAACATTAATGTGCGTAAGCCGGGCGACGCCATCAAAGCAGGCATTACCTTGTGCCCGGAAGATCGCAAAGCCGACGGCATCGTGCCGATCATGTCGGTGGCGGAAAACACCAACATCAGTGCACGTCCGTGGCACCTGAAACTCGGTGGCCTGATCGATTTTGGCTGGGAAGCGAAAAACGCCGACACTCAACGTCAGGCACTCAACGTCAAAACCGCTTCGCTGGATCAGCCCATCGGCAAACTCTCGGGCGGAAACCAGCAAAAAGTCATTCTCGGTCGCTGGCTCTCCACCGACATGAGCGTCATTCTGCTCGATGAACCCACCCGTGGCATTGATGTCGGCGCCAAATCGGAAATCTACGAACTGATCTTTAAGCTGGCCGAGAACGGCGTCACCGTGCTGGTGGTATCGAGCGATCTGCCGGAAGTGCTGGGCATCTCCGATCGCCTGTTGGTGATGAAAGACGGCGCGATTTCCGGAGAGCTCCAACGCGACGAATTTAAAGAACAGACTGCACTTCGCCTCGCTATGCTGGGCCAAGAACAAGCCGCAGCTTAAGAATGAAGGAATATCACTATGTCTCTATCAAGTTCTACCAAAATGGTTAATTCCGAACAGAAGTCTGGCGGGTTTAACTTCTCCCAGATCTGGGATCGTTTCGGCATGCTGATGGTGTTTGCTGGCTTGTTTCTGCTGTGCTGCCTGTTCGTGCCTTACTTCGCGACGTTTGTGAACATGAAAGGTCTTGGTCTGGCCATCTCCATGAGCGGCATGGTGGCGTGTGCGATGCTGTTCTGCCTTGCCTGTGGCGACCTCGACCTGTCCGTCGCCTCCGTCATCGCCTGCTCCGGCGTCGTGACCGCGGTAGCGATCAACGCCACCAGCAGTGTCGTGCTGGGCATTGGTGCCGGCCTGTTGTCGGGCGTGCTGTTTGGCCTGCTGAATGGCTTTGTGATTGCCAAACTGCAAATCAACGCGCTGATTACCACTCTGGCGACCATGCAGATTGCCCGTGGCCTCGGTTACATCATCTCCGATGGTAAAGCAGTCGGCATCACGGAAGAAAGCTTCTTTACCTTGGGTAACTCGTCGCTGCTTGGCATTCCGACCCCGGTGTGGCTGACCATCGTGACGTTTGCCGTGTTTGCCTTCCTGCTCAACCGCACCGTGTATGGTCGCAACACTCTGGCCATCGGTGGCAACGAAGAAGCGGCGCGTCTGGCCGGGGTGAATGTGGTTAAAACCAAGATGCTGATTTTCACCATCTCAGGATTTATCTCAGCGTTGGCGGGGGTAATTCTGGCGGCGCGGATGACCAGTGGTCAGCCCATGACGTCGGTCGGTTTTGAACTGGTGGTGATCTCCGCCTGTGTGTTGGGCGGTGTGTCGCTCAAAGGCGGGATTGGTAAAGTCTCTTATGTCATTGCCGGGGTGCTGATTCTCGGCACCGTGGAAAATGCCATGAACCTATTGAACATGTCACCTTTTGCACAGTACGTCGTCCGTGGTGCAATCTTGCTGGCTGCCGTTATTTTTGACCGCTACAAACAAAAATCACGTTAAGCCAATTCATCGGTTACTTGCTCTCTTATTTCCCACAAATAAGAGAGCTTTTTTATGAAATGAATTCGACCCGCTATACCCACTGCCCCGCCACGTAACCGCTCGACCACGCCCACTGGAAGTTGTAGCCGCCGAGCCAACCGGTCACGTCCATCACTTCACCGACAAAATAAAGCCCCGGCACGGTTTTGCACTCCATGGTTTTCGATGAGAGCGAGTCGGTGTCGACACCACCCAGCGTCACTTCTGCAGTGCGGTAGCCTTCGGTACCATTGGGTACAATGCGCCACTGTTGCAGCGTCTCGGATACGGCGCTCAGCTCTTTCGGGTTGAGTTGTTTGAGCGGTTTATCGCTCAGCAGTTTGCGCTCGATCAGCACTTCCACCAAGCGTTTCGGCAGCACGCGTGCCAGAGTATTTTTCAGGCTTTGATTCGGGTGTTTTTCACGCGAACGGGTCAGCAGCTCATCAATATCCACGTCCGGCACCAGATTGATGGTCACCGCCTGACCGGGTTTCCAGTAAGAGGAAATCTGCAACACCGCCGGGCCGGATAAGCCGCGATGAGTAAACAGCAGCGCTTCTTTAAACACCTTGCCACACTCGGCCTGAATTTCTGACGGCACCGCGATACCCGACAATTCAGCCAGCGCGTCTTTGTCTTCCACATGCAGCGTAAACGGCACCAGGCCCGCCGTGGTCGCGTGCACGGGTAAACCAAACTGTTCAGCAATTTTGTAACCAAATGGCGTCGCGCCAAGTTTGGGCATCGACAAGCCACCGGTTGCCACCACCAGCGACTGGCATTCAATATCGCCGACTGAAGTTTTGAGGCTAAAGCCCTGCTCGGTTTTGGCGATCTCCAGCGTTTCCACCTGATAGCGCTGGCGAATGGTCGGCTGATCGCACTCGGCCAGCAGCATGTTGACGATATCTTTGGCCGAATCGAGACAGAATAGCTGGCCATGGTCACGCTCTTCGTACGCAATGCCGTACTTGCCGACCATGGCGATGAAATCCCAGTTGGTGTACTGCGACAACGCCGATTTGACGAAGTGCGGGTTGCCACACAGGTAGTTGGCTGCCGACACATCGTAGTTAGTGAAGTTACAACGGCCGCCGCCAGAGATGAGGATTTTACGTCCCGGTTTTTTGGCGTGATCGATGATCAGCACTTTGCGGCCACGCTTACCTGCTTCTGCGGCACACATCAGGCCTGCGGCACCCGCACCAATCACGACAACATCGACTTTTTCACTCATCTCGGCTCACTCAACTGCAATAAAAAAGGATGTGCAGCGCACATCCTTACTCACTCGGGGCGGTATTCTAACGGTAAAAACACCGCTTGCCAATTGACCACTGGTCACAGCATAAAGGCTGCTACCGTCGTCAGTACGACCAGTGAAGTCGAGAGGATAAACAGCTCACGCACGCGGTCGCACTTACCGGTAAACACCGGGTCGTGATGGTGGTGATATTCTTTGCTTTTGATGTAGTGGTACAAGCGCACCTGTTTGGTCATATTACCGTGGGTGGTAAAAAAGCCACCGCCGTCAACTTGCTGATAGAGCAAGGGGTGAGCTTCGCGCATGATGTAGATGAGAGAGCGTAATGCGGTGAGGTAACGGAGCACGTTCACACCGGTTACGATCATTAGCGCTAATAGAATGGTATCTCCACTGATCATCTTTTCCTCCCTACATCTTGTGTAAGAATGCCCAGAGAAAAAGACGATCGCTTCAATTGGTCTTTTTGCCGAGATTACTCAGCGGGGGCATCCATTACCGAAGATGAGCCTGCTTTTGCCAATGCTGCCAGGTCTTTATCGATGAAGAACAACGCCTTACCATCTTCGCCGACAAGCTCCAGCTTATCTAAAATCCCTTTAAACAACTTCTCTTCTTCATGTTGCTCCGCAACGTACCACTGAAGGAAGTTAAATGTTGAGTAGTCTTGAGATGTGAACGCCAGATGAGCCAGCTTGTTGATTTTCTGCGTAATCATCTGCTCATGTTCATACGTTTCGCGGAATACTTCGCCTAAGCTTGCGAAATCGTGTTTTGGCGCTGCGATCGCACCCAGGATTGGCATTGAGCCCGTCTCACTAACATACGTAAACAGACGTTGCATGTGCTGCATCTCTTCTACGGCATGAGAGCGTAAAAACTCTGCGGCACCATCAAATCCTTTGTCTTCACACCAAGCACTCATTTGTAAGTATAGATTGGATGAAAAAAATTCGAGATTAATTTGATCATTCAGTTGATCGACCATAGCTTGCGATAGCATCGAAGGCTCCTAATTCATCATAAATCACTGATGCCACTATAACATGTTCGCTGGCTATTGTTAGAACACCTTGTCCGCTCGCGATGGATATTTGATCGCGACGGCAAAAAACTTCTGAGCGAGGTGCTAATCTGTAGTTAGTCACCTACAAGGAGATAGCATTATGAGTTATCAACACATTTTAGTTGCCGTCGATCTCTCAGAAGACAGCAAACTTTTGATCGACAAAGCGGTTGCGCTGGCTAAGCCTCTGAATGCGGAGATCTCTTTTATTCATATTGATGTGAATTATGCCGAGCTCTACACCGGGCTGATCGACATCAATCTGGCGGAGACTCAGCACCACGCGATGGAAGCGTCCCAGAAACAACTGCAGGATCTGGCGAACTACGCAAACTACCCAATCAAACACACCCTGGTGGGCAGTGGCGATCTGAGTAATGAACTGTGTGACACCATCAATGAGTTCAACATTGACTTGGTCGTGTGTGGTCACCATCAGGATTTCTGGAGCAAATTGCTGTCCTCAACCCGTCAGCTTATTAATTGCTCACCTGTCGACATGTTGGTTGTACCACTCAACGACTGACGGCGAAGAAAAACTCAGTTAGACTGCAGGTAATTTTTCATTAAACCATTCTCGTTATGATTTATTTATCTGCAGTCACCCTACTTTGGGCCTTCTCATTCAGCCTGATCGGCGTTTATCTTGCCGGTCAGGTTGATTCTTGGTTTTCTGTACTGATGCGCGTGGCATTGGCCAGTATCGTTTTCCTGCCATTTCTTAAATTCAAACAAGTACCCGGTAAGCTGATCGGCAAACTGATGGCAATTGGCGGAATTCAGCTTGGCTTGATGTACTGCTTCTATTATCAGTCGTTCTTGCTGCTCTCCGTACCGGAAGTGCTGCTGTTCACCGTCTTTACGCCGATTTATGTCACCCTGATTTACGACATGCTCAAAGGACGTTTCTCGCCATGGTATCTGGTCACAGCTGTGATTGCGGTGGCGGGCGCGGCGGTGATCAAATTTGCCGGCATTAACGAAAACTTCTTCCTCGGCTTTATGGTGGTACAAGGGGCAAATCTCTGCTTTGCCATCGGTCAGGTCGGCTATAAATACGTGATGGAACGGGAAACCGTCGAGCTGCCACAACACACCGTGTTTGGTTACTTCTATCTTGGCGCGCTGGTGGTTGCGACGGTCGCATTCCTGCTGCTGGGCAACCCTGGCAAGCTGCCAACCACCTCGGTGCAATGGGGCATTTTGATTTACCTCGGTGTGATTGCCTCTGGCTTTGGCTATTTTGCCTGGAACAAAGGTGCGTGCATGGTCAACGCTGGCGCGCTGGCGATCATGAACAATGTGCTGGTGCCGGCGGGCTTGGTGGTCAATATTCTGATCTGGAACCGCGATGTCGACCTGGCGCGTTTGTCTCTCGGCGGGCTGGTGATCCTGCTGTCGTTGTGGGTCAACGAAACCTGGGTGAAGCGCCGCGTGGAACTGAGCTACCGCGCTTCCGAGCAGTAATCTCTATACGATGAAAAAGCCCACCGAATGGTGGGCTTTTTGTTGAATTCGAATCAGTGCATCTGCGCCATGATGCCCGCTTCGGGCAACACCACACTCGGATTGAGTGCATTGAACTTGGCTTGCAGCGCCTGCTGTTTTTTCATCATTTTCTGCTGCTGTTTGAGCACCTTAGCCAGCTTCTTCTGATATTTTTTCTGCTTTTTCAGCGTCTTCTTCGCCAGTTTCAGCGCCGCTTTTTCAGCCGACTTACTGCGCGATGACCCCACGTTCAGCGCCAGCTTGACATTACCTTTACTCTTCATCTTTGGCAGAGCTTCCGGTTTACACAGCGCATTTTTGTCTGCCGATGAACGCGCACATGAACGACACATAAAGGCCGGCTGCGCGACAAGACGATGAATCTCACCCAAGGATGAGGTGATGTCACGACGATTTAACTTACACAAACGTTTCGTCATGGTAGAGGCTCCAGCTAAGAATAATAATAATTCTTAATCAGATATAACCGCAGGCCAACGGAAACGCAAGTGATGTTTTAGTGGCTGTCACCCATCGCCGCAATCACATACACATCAAAGCGGTTCTTCTTGGTTTCAATCGCCATGCTCGGTTTGTGTTCATCCAGCCATTCAGCGTAGTCCGGGCGTTTTACTACCACGCGTTTGGTCGCCAGTAATAAAGCCGGTGCCAGCAGGCTATCTGCATCGTTATCTGCCCCGACCAAGGATTGAAATACGCGCATCTCTTTTTTGACCAGCGCACTTTTCTTTTTGTTTTCCGGGTGTGGATACATAGGATCGAGGTAGACCACATCCGGGCGTTCAAAGGCGGCATCTTGCGCCAACTGTTGCAGCGCAGAGTGACTCGAGGCGTGCAGCAACGTCACGCGCTCACTGACCCACGGGCCGATTTCTGCATCCAGTTTGGCGCGCATCAGGCCATCGTCCAGCAAAGCTGCGACCACCGGGTGACGCTCCACCATCTGCACTTTGCAGCCCAATGACGCCAGCACAAACGCATCGCGGCCAAGACCTGCTGTGCCATCCAACACGGTTGGCGTCACACCTTTGTTCAGCCCAGCGGCTTTGGCAATTGCCTGACCTTTACCGCCACCAAATTTACGGCGATGCGCCACGGCACCGCTGACCCAGTCGACGTAAATCGCTCCGAGTTTCGGCTCATCGGTTTTACGTAGCTCTAAGCGCTCCGCCGTCAGTACCAGCGCAAACGGACTGCTGGCATCGTGGCTTAAATGCCAGCGCTTGGCGATACGTTGCAGTTCTTCAGCACGTTCGCGGACTTCACAAATCAGTTGTAGCTGCAAAGGTCTCACTCCAGAATCGAGGGGTCAAATCGGCCGCCAGTGTAGCCGATTTTACGCGTGGCGGCTAAGCCTTCTGTGCGGTCAGCAGTTGTTCAACCAGCTCGTCAATCGGCTGTGGTTTACCAATCTGATAACCCTGCGCAAAGTGAACGCCTATCTCTCGCAGGCGCTGCAAAATCGCGTCGTTTTCGACAAACTCGGCCACGGTTTGCTTGCCCATCTGACGCGCCAGATCGTGAATCGAACGTACCATCAGATGATCCATCTCATTCACATCAATGTCGCGCACAAACAGGCCGTCGATTTTGACGATATCAATCGGCAGCTTCTTCAGGTAACCGAATGATGACAGCCCAGAGCCAAAGTCATCCAAGGCGATTCGGCAACCGAGCTCTTTCAGGCGACTGAACAGAGCAATGGCCTGATTGAGGTTTCGCATCGCGGCGGTTTCCGTGATCTCAAAACAGATTTTGCTGCATGGCACGCAGCTGCTTTGCAGGCGCGCGATCAGGTTATCGATGAATTCTGCGTTCCCCATCGAGTGGCCTGAGAGGTTAATCGAGCACAAACCCAGACAAGCCAGTGCCTGTGGGCGTGTTTCAAACCAGCGCAGCGTCTGCTCCACCACCTGTTTGTCCAGCAAATGCGCCACGTTATAGCGCTCTGAAGCGGGCACAAAAATCCCCGGTGATACGTACTCGCCGTCGGCGTTTTTGATCCGCACCAGAATCTCAAAGTGCATGCCTAGCTCATCGGCATTGAGCGCCAGTATTTGCTGGGCAAACAGTTCAACCCGCTCTTTGGCCAGCGCATCGTGTACCAGGTTAACGCTCTCCATCTCCAGCTCGCGGCGGCGCAGGTCCGCATCGTCCTGGCGATACAAGTTATAGCGGTTGCGTCCCTCTTCTTTAGCGGCATGGCAAGCCGTGTCTGCCTGCGCATGCACCATTTGCGGTGAGGTTGCGGTGTGGTCGATCAGGCGAATACCTATCGAACAGGTCAGATTGAGGCGAATCTCCTCCCACCAGAACGCATGCTCCGCCATGGTCGCGACGATGGTTTTCGCCACCTGAATCGCATCCCGCTCTGTGCAGTCTTTAAGCAGAATGGCAAACTCATCACCGCCCATTCGAGCCAGCACCGCGTTATACGGCAGTACCTCTTCGAGCATGCTGGCGCAGAACTGAATAGCGCCATCACCCGCATCGTGACCGGCGGTATCATTGAGCACTTTCAACTGGTCGAGATCGAGATACAACATGGCGTGGGTACGCAGCTCGGTGGCGGTTTCCTGCAATGCCTGCGCCAGTTCGAGTTCAAACTGGTTGCGGTTGAAGGTGTTGGTCAGCATATCGTATTTGGCCTGATACGCCAGTTTGTCGGCCAATTGCCGGGTCTCTGTAACATCCTCGCCGACAATCAGCAGATGACCCGTTTCTACCAGCGCACGAATGTTCTCACGCACCCAGATGGCACGCCCATCCGCGTGGCGATATTCAATTTCGCGCTGCCAGATGCCTTGCAGTGACTGATTAGGTTGTAGCAGAACCTGACGCGCGCTGAGTGCCAGCTCGCTGAGATAAAAGTCGCTGAGGGGATGGCCAAGCAGTTGTGATGCCTGAAAACCAAGCAACTGCTCGGCAAAACGGTTCACCTGCTGAATGCGGTTCTGTTCATCCAATGTCAGCATCATCACAGGTTGCAAATCGTAGTAGTGGCTGAGGCTGGCTTCACGCTGAAACAATTTGTCTTCGGTGATTTTTCGCCAGGTAATGTCCTGACCCTCACACAAATATTGAATAGGTACACCCGGCACGGTCAGCATCGGTTTGAACGCCCATTCAAGCATCATAGAGCCTTGCTCTGCGTGCCAGATTTCCGCCTCAAACTGACGCGGCTGAGTCGACACTTCTTCAAAATACTCTTTAATGCGCTGCGCCGAGGCATCTTCCCAGTGAGGGTGTGTCCACAGGGGCAGCTCCAGGTTCATCCCCTGGCGATAAAACAGTTCCTGAAACTTGTGGTTGCAGGAGATCAGGCGCCCAGAATGGTCAAGAATACCGATGTAGTGATTGCTCTGCTCAAACACCGATTCGAGCAGAATCTGGTTATCGCGGCTCAAGCGCTCACTGCTGCGCAGACGCAGCACATAGTAAAGCAGCAGCGCGATCACCACAGAGAAAAACAGCAGAATGAGGAGTACACCAGCCAGATCCCAGTGCTGGTGATTGTTCAATCCAAAAGCCGGACCAAGAAGTGACTCTGTGTCTGAGGTCGAGAGCGAAGCGGCGAATGCGGGGAAAATGCCCGTCAGGCTCAGTAATAACGATTGCATTAAGAAAGATAAGCGAGCCACAAACGGATTCCTTGGCAGAGTCGATGATTAATGATATCACTCGATATCAAAGAATATCCGCGTGATATTCTGACCAATTGCACAAATCTCAGGAATTCATATGCAAGTAGCCTCGACAAAGCTGGACGAATTGGATCGCGCGATTCTGAAAATTTTGATGGATGATGCCCGCACGCCCTACGCCGAAATGGCCAAGCAGTTCAACGTCAGTCCGGCCACCATTCACGTTCGAATCGAAAAAATGAAGGCCGCCGACATCATTCAGGGAACGGAAGTGGTGGTCAACACCAAAAAGCTCGGGTACGACGTCTGCTGTTTTATCGGCATCAACCTTAACGCCGCGCGTGACTACCATTCGGCGCTGGCCAAACTCAATGCGCTGGATGAGGTAGTTGAAGCCTATTACACCACGGGCGCGTACAACATTTTCGTTAAGCTGATGTGTAAGTCGATCGAAGAGTTGCAATACGTGTTGATTGATAAGTTGCAGGCGATTGATGAAGTGCAGTCGACCGAAACGCTGATCTCGCTGCAAAACCCGATCAACCGCAACGTCAACCCATAAAAAAGCCCGGCACTCAGTCCGGGCTTTTTACGCAATATCGTTATTTATTGAGGTATTTCAACAGCTCGTCTGGAGAGATACCTTGCTTGGCGAGTTCTTTAGCCAGCAAATCCACTTGCTCGTTTTTACGAGAATCAATCACTTGCTGAAACTGGAAAACCAGATCACGCAACACAGGCAGTGGTACCTGTTTCGCCGCACTACGAACACGCTCACTACTTTGGTTACCCAGTTCTGCTAGCAATTTGCCGAACATCACCTTTTCTGGAGACTCATCGAGTTGTTCCCAGATGCGGGCCATTTCATAGGTTGTCATAGACATTGTTTAGTGATTCCAAGTGATTACTAAAAGGGTGAGAGGCAACAATATACACGCCTTATCTCATTTAGAAAATAGCCCTTTGAGTGAATTTACCAAAGCTTACGCTACGACTCCAAAGCCCACTGATGCCAGGCGCGGCCTGCTTTTGAAAACAGAATGATCAAGGCCGGAGCGATAAGCCACATATGCAATGCGATCATCATTTGCGGCTCCAAGTGTAAACGTTGCAATGTTCCGACCACCAGACCAGAACCACTCATTTGGAATAAACCTAACAGTGCCGCCGCCGTACCCGCTTTATCACCGAACGGTGCCAGCGCTTTTCCAGCCGCCGCCCCGAGAATCCAGGCAAACCCAACCGACGAAAGGAAGATAGGCAGCATAAAAGCAAATGCGGTCGCCACACTCGCCAACATCACCATCGCCACGCCAGCCACCAGCAGCGAACTGATGCCCATGACTAAGGTGGTGTGAGTACCGAAGCGATCCATCACGCGTGGCGCAGTCATACAGGCAATGATGTTTACCACGGCGTTGACGCCAAACCAGAACGTAAACTGATTCATCGTCAGGCCGAGGCGTTCCATCAACACCACAGGAGCGGATGTCACGTAAGCCAGAATCACCGCCATCGCCAGCAAACATAATGAGGCATGGAAAACAAATGATGGTGTCTTGAGTACCGACCAGTAACGCGACAGCTTAAACACCGCCTGTTTTTCGGTGCTTGGATTGGTCTCTTTCATACGCATCAGCAGCAACAGGCCGACCGTCAGCGCAAACCCCGCCATAAAACTGAAGTTCGCGCGCCAGCCAAACTGTTGAGTCAGCCAGCTTCCCAGAATCGGCGCAAGAGCAGGAATAAAACAGATCGCACCGTTGAGGTAGCTGATCATTTTGCCGCTGCGTTGTGGACCAAAGATATCGCGAACTGTCGCAAAGGCTGCTACCGATGTCGCACATGCACCTAAGCCTTGTAGCAGACGGGCTGTCAGCATCCATTCAATGCTTTGTGCGCTCCACGCCAATAAAGCGCTCACCGCATAAATGCTGATACCACCCAATGCAACAGTTCGACGACCGAGTTTGTCTGCCAGTGGGCCGGCAAACAGCTGACCGACACCCATAGCAAACAGAAACCAAGTAATCGTGTCCTGAGCCAGAGCGTGTTCCACGTGAAACGTCTGAGAGATCTGCGGCAATGCAGGCAAATAAATATCAATCGCCAAAGGGCTAAACAGGACCAACAGCGTCAGTAATATCATTTGCTGTTTACTCGGTCCGCCAGATTGCGTCACGCTCACGTTCTACTCCAACTAAATTAATGAGACTTCGCGCATAATAGAGCAATCATGATATGCGTAAAAATGGCTTATAATCATCCGTAATATTCCTCAAAGGAAAATCAGATGAAGATTGAAAAGTTAGCGCGCATCGATCTCAACTTACTGGTGTGTCTCAAGGTACTCAGTGAAGAGCTGAGCGTGACCCGCACCGCCAACCGCCTCTATCTCAGCCAGTCGGCGGTGAGTAAATCGCTGGCCAAGCTGCGCGAGCAGTTTGACGACCCGTTGTTCATTCGTACCTCGCACGGCCTGAAACCAACACCTAAAGTGGTGTTTCTCAAACCTAAACTGGACATTCTGGTGAACCAACTCGAACTCATCACTCAGCCGGAACAGTTTTCCCCGCAGTCGAGTGAATACCGCTTTCACATCGCCACGGTGGAAAGTGTCTATCCATTGATCCTGCCGCATTTCTTGCCTGCCATTTTCAGTCAGGGCCCGAATCTCAACATCAGCACACACGCCTGGACAGATCAGACGTTCAAGAAACTACAACTGGGCGAACTCGATTTTGGCCTTACGGGGAAAGACATCGACATCAACGATGCGCGGCTGACCATGATGCCGCCGAACGATATCTGCGAGCAGGAAATTTACCGCGATACCCAGATGTGTGTGGTGCGTCATAACCACCCGGCCCTGAGCCAACCCTGGAATCTGGAGCAGTACCTGTCGCTGCGCCATGTGCAGGTACGGTGCGATGGCAATGACCGCTGGCTGCTCGACTATCGGCTGGCAGACATGGGTTATGAGCGTGATATCGCCATCACCGTGCCGGATTTCAACAGCGCAGCCAGCTTGTGTACCTACACCGACTTTGTGTTTACCGCGCCGAGCCATTTTACTCATTTGGTCGCGCAGCAAATGGGCTTGGTGGTGCTGCCGTTGCCGTTAGAATTTCCGCCGATGGCTTACACTCTGTTCTGGCATCGCGATCGGGAAAACGACCCGGCATTGAACTGGCTGCGCCAGATCATTCAAACCAAAACACTACACTTGAGATAAAGCGACGGATATTTGCACGCCTTTGGTAAAAGGAGTAGCTTATCCGCACTTGTCCCGGGCCAGCTGATCACAGCCTGCGCCGTCACAAAGGACTGTTAATAAGGATAATCACAGATGCCACAATCCATTTCCCAACGTGTTGCCGAACTGCGTAACTGGCTGACACAACAAGGTTTAGATGCACTCATTGTGCCTCACGAAGACGAGTACCTCGGCGAATATGTCCCTGAACACAACGAACGCCTGCATTGGCTGACGGGGTTTACCGGTTCAGCGGGTGCTGCAGTGATCACCGGCGAAAAAGCGGCGATCTTCGTCGATGGTCGGTATACCGTACAAGTTCGCAAACAAGTTCCGGGAGAACTGTTTGAGTATCGTCACCTGATTGAAGAACCGTATCTGGCGTGGCTGAAAAGCGCCCTGCCAGCGGGCAGCAAAGTGGGTTACGACCCACGTATGCACCGTGCAAGCTGGCTGAAAGCCGCGCACACCACGCTGGACGGCGAACTGCAACTGGTCGCCACCCGTGGCAACGCCATTGACCAACTGTGGCATGACCGCCCGGCTCCCGTGGTCTCTGACATGCGCCTGATGGGTAATGAGCTCGTCGGCGTCGACAGCGCAACCAAACGCCGCACCATCGCAGATATTCTGGTCAGCAAAAAGGCCGACAGCGCAATTCTGACTGAACTCGATTCCATCTGCTGGCTGCTCAACATCCGTGGTCTGGATGTCTCTCGCCTGCCAGTCCTGCTGTCGCACGCCATCGTGCATGCGGACGCCAGTGTCGACTTTTTCCTCGATCCGGCACGTCTGGCGGCAGGCTTTGACGCCCACGTCGGTTCAGATGTACGCGTACATCATCCGGAAACTCTCGAATCACAACTGGTGCAACTGCGCGGCAAACGCGTGATTGTGGACCCGGCCACCAGCAACGCTTGGTTTACACTGGTACTGCAAAATGCCGGTGTCGAGCTGCTAAGCGATGCCGATCCGTGTCTGCTGCCAAAAGCCGCTAAGAACGCAACCGAAATTGCCGGCATGAAAGCGTGCCATGTACGCGATGGCGCGGCGATGACCAAGTTCCTCGCCTGGCTGGACAGCGAAGTGGCGGCCGGACGCCTGCACAACGAAGCTGAGCTTGCCGATCAACTGCAAGCATTCCGCGAGCTGGACCCGACTCTGGCAGATCTGAGCTTTGATACCATTTCTGCAGCCTGCAGCAATGCCGCCATGTGTCACTACAACCACATGAACCAGCCGCACCCAGGTCAGCTGGAAATGAATACGCTGTATCTGGTCGATTCAGGCGGTCAGTACACCGACGGCACCACCGACATCACCCGCACTATCGCGATTGGCGACGTGAGCGACGAGATGAAGCAGCAGTTTACTCTGGTGCTTAAAGGCCACATTGCACTGGCCAAAGCCCGTTTCCCGCAAGGCACCTGCGGCCATCAGCTCGATGTGCTGGCACGTCAGCATCTGTGGGCCAATGGCTACGATTACGATCACGGTACCGGCCACGGTGTCGGTCACTTCCTGAGTGTGCATGAAGGCCCGCAACGCATCGGCAAAGTGTTCAACAATGTCGCTTTGCGCCCGGGAATGGTGCTGTCGAACGAGCCGGGTTACTACCGCGCTGATGGCTTTGGGATCCGTATTGAGAACCTGGAACTGGTTACCGAAATTGCCACTCAAGGTGATTTTAACGTGCTCGGTTTTGAATCGCTGACCCGCTGCCCAATTGATGTGCGAGCCATTAACGTCAACATGCTGACCAAGCCGGAACTGAACTGGCTGAATGACTACCACGCCAAAGTATGGAACGAAGTCAGCCCGCTGGTGGAAGGCGACGTTCAAGCCTGGTTGCGTCAAGCAACGCAACCGATCAGCCACGTTTAAGCGCAAATCTTAATTCTATCAATCCCTTAACGAGCCATCGTTAAGGGATTTTTTGTATCCGCTTTCCTCCCTGCCACTTGCCTCTCTGCTATTTTCATACAATTCTAAAGTTTCCACTTCAAATCAAAAAAATATTTATCAGTTATCTCGTTGTTTTTAATAAAAATATCAAGAAACAAAAACCAAACAGAACACCAATTGCACAACATTTTAGTTTGAGATCTAACAATTTTTTGTTTAACGTATATTTAACTAATCGTTCAATTAAAAATGATAAGGAGTGCAGATGCCGAAAGTTGGGATGCCCGACATACGCAAACCGCAATTGGTTCAAGCAACCATGGCCGTTATCGAACGAGTGGGATTGCATGCTGCCAGTATTGCGCTGATCAGCCGTGAAGCCGGGGTATCCACCGGCATCATTAACCACTACTTCGGCGGCAAGCATGGTCTGCTAGAAGAAACCATGCGCGCGATTTTGCGTGAACATTCGGTCACCGTCACTCAGGCACTGGCGAAAATCCCGCAGCACGAGCATCAGGCACGGATCAATGCCATCGTGAATGCCAACTTCGAAGGATTTCAGGCAGAAAGTCAGGTGGTTAAAACCTGGCTGGCGTTCTGGTCCTATTCGATGCACGACGCGCAGTTGAACCGCTTACAACGAGTCAACGAACAACGCCTGATCTCTCACCTTAAAATTGAACTTAAAGCCCTTCTGCCCCGTCACCACGCTCAACAGGTGGCACACGGGATCGCTGCTCTGATCGATGGTATCTGGCTACGCGGTGCGCTGAATCCTGATGGAATCAACGCTCAGCAAGCCCGGTTATTGATAAACGATTACTTAGAAATACAACTGGCGCAGCATGCGCTGACGACAACCAGCTAGGTCTTCAAATGGAAAAAGCATCACTTTATATCGATGGCGCGTTAAAACACGCGTCATCCGGGGAAACCTTTACCTCATACAACCCGGCCACCGGCGAACCGCTTGCGGTTTTGGGCCTTGCGAGCGCTCAGGATGTGCAGGACGCGATTGATTCTGCGCAGCGCGGTTTCGCGATTTGGTCAGCAATGACCGCTGTCGAACGCAGCCGCATTCTGCTCAAAGCAGTCGCCATATTGCGTGAACGTAACGACGAACTGGCGCTGCTGGAAGTACTCGATACCGGTAAGCCGATTCAGGAAGCAGATTGCGTTGATATCGCCACCGGCGCTGACGTCATCGAATACTTCGCTGGCCTCGCTCCTGCCTTGCAAGGCGAGCAACAGCCGCTCTCCGCCAGCCAGTTTTTCTACACCCGCAAAGAACCGTTAGGCATCTGCGCCGGGATTGGGGCGTGGAACTACCCGATGCAAATCGCGATGTGGAAATCGGCCCCGGCTCTGGCTGCGGGTAATGCAATGATTTTTAAACCGTCCGAAGAAACGCCGCTCACCGCATTGAAACTGGCGGAAATCTTCACCGAAGCGGGCCTGCCGGATGGTGTGTTTAACGTCGTGCAAGGCGATGGCCGCGTCGGCCAGATGCTGACCGCACACCCGGCGATTGCCAAAGTTTCCTTCACGGGTGAAACCGGCACCGGTAAAGCTGTGATGGCGGACAGCGCGCGCACACTCAAATCCGTCACCATGGAGCTTGGCGGCAAGTCCCCACTGCTGGTGTTCGATGATGCCAAGCTGGATCAAGCAGTTTCCGCGGCGATGACCGCCAACTTCTACACCCAAGGCGAAGTATGTACTAACGGTACCCGTGTTTATGTGCATGAAAACCTTTACGACGCATTCATCGATCAGCTGAAGTGTCGCACTGAAAAACTGATCGTGGGCGATCCGCAAGATCCGAACACACAGATTGGTGCGCTGATTTCCAAAAACCACATGCACAAAGTGCTGGCCGCTATCGACAGCGCCAAAACAAGCGGTGCCAAACTGCTGATCGGCGGCTATCAGGTGACGGACAACGGACTGGCAAATGGCAACTTCGTTGCGCCGACGGTGTTCGTCGACTGCGACGAAGCGATGAGTTTTGTGCAGCAGGAAATCTTTGGTCCGGTGATGGCCGTCATGAAGTTCAGCGACGAGCAGGAGGTTATCCAGCGCGCCAACAACACGCACTATGGTTTAGCCGCAGGCGTGTTCACTCAGAACCTGTCGCGCGCGCACCGTGTCATCCACCAGCTGCAAGCGGGTATTTGCTGGATTAACACCTGGGGAGACTCTCCGGCTCCGATGCCTGTTGGCGGTTTTAAGCTCTCCGGTGTCGGTCGTGAAAACGGCATCGAAACGCTAAACCATTACACTCAGACAAAAAGTGTGTTGGTGGAACTGGATGATTTCGTCGGTCCGTATGCGTAAGGAGACAGCATGAAACAACACTTTGACTACATCATCATCGGTGCGGGCTCGGCAGGTTGTGTGCTGGCCGACCGTCTGACGGAAAGCGGTGAACATTCAGTGCTGCTGCTGGAAGCCGGCGGCAGCGACAAAAGCATCTTCATTCAGATGCCCACCGCGCTCTCTTACCCGATGAACAGCGACAAATACGCCTGGCAATTTGAATCGCTGCCAGAGCCCGGCCTCGATGGCCGCGCCCTGCACTGCCCGCGTGGCAAAGTGCTCGGCGGCAGTTCTTCAATCAACGGCATGGTTTATGTCCGAGGCCACGCCTGCGACTTTGATGAGTGGCAACAGCAAGGTGCTACAGGCTGGGATTACGCGTCGTGCTTGCCGTATTTCAAACGTGCTGAACGCTGGAGCGGCGGCGCGGATGAATACCGTGGCGGCGATGGCCCACTGGCGACCTGCAACGGCAACGACATGAGGCTCAACCCGCTCTATCAGGCGTTCATCGACGCCGGTCAGCAGGCGGGTTACCCGCAAACTGACGACTACAACGGTTACCAGCAAGAAGGCTTTGGACCGATGCACATGACCGTCGACCACGGCGTACGCGCCTCCACCGCCAACGCTTACCTGCGCCGCGCGCTCAAACGCAACAACCTGACCCTGCTGAAAGGCGTGCTGAGCCGCAAGGTGGTGCTGAAAAACAAGCGCGCAATTGGTGTGGAATTTGAACGCAACGGCCAGATTCAGGTGGCATTTGCCAACCGTGAAGTGGTCTCTTGCGCCGGATCGATCGGCTCTCCGCAACTGCTGCAACTTTCCGGCATTGGTCCGCGCGACGTACTCGAAAATGCCGGCGTTGAAGTACAACACGAACTGCCCGGTGTGGGCGAAAACTTGCAGGATCATCTGGAGATTTATTTCCAGTATCGCTGCCAACAACCGATCACACTGAACAGTAAGCTGGGTTTGCTCAGTAAGGGCATGATTGGTGCCGAATGGATACTGACCAAACGTGGCTTGGGCGCCACCAACCATTTTGAGTCCTGTGCGTTTATTCGCTCTCGCGCCGGACTCAAGTGGCCCAACATTCAATACCACTTTTTACCAGCTGCTATGCGCTATGACGGACGAACCGCGTTCGACGGCCATGGTTTTCAGGTCCATGTCGGCCCGAACAAACCATTAAGCCGTGGTCGTATCTGGATTCGTTCCGCCGATCCCAAGCACAAACCAGCCATTTTGTTCCGTTACCTTTCAGAGCAACAGGATATTCAGGATTGGCGTGATTGCATTCGCCTCACGCGTGAAATTCTGGCTCAACCTGCTTTGGATAGTTATCGCGGTGACGAAATTCAACCCAGTCTGGCGGTCAGCAGTGACGCTGACATCGACGCCTGGGTGAAACAAAACGTAGAAAGTGCCTATCACCCGTCGTGCAGCTGCAAAATGGGCGCCGACGATGATGCGATGGCCGTACTCGATAGCGCTTGCCGGGTACGGGGAATTGAGGGGCTGCGAGTGGTGGATTCGTCCGTTTTTCCAACCATTCCAAACGGCAATTTAAACGCGCCGACCATTATGGTCGCCGAGCGCGCCGCAGACCTTCTGTTGGATAAATCACTGCTTGCCCCAAGCGAAGCCCCTGTGTGGATCGCGCCGCAGTGGCAGACCCAACAACGAGAAACCGCACCACAACGTGCGCTGGATACTCAACCGTCTGTGGCATTGATAACAAAATAAGGAAATACCCATGCGTAAAGTCATGACCTTCACGGCAGCCACGCTGCTCTCACTCAACGCCTACGCTAACAGCTGTAGCACCGTTCGCTTCGCCGATGTCGGCTGGACCGACATTACGGCCACCACCGCAGTGACAACGGAACTGCTGCATGGTCTCGGCTATCAGACCAAAACCGACCTGTTGTCCGTACCGGTCACCTACTCATCGATGGCGAACGGCGACATTGATGTCTTTCTGGGTAACTGGATGCCGACCATGGAAGGCGACATTGCCAAGTACCGTGACTCTGGCACAGTAGAAACGCTGCGCGCCAACCTCGAAGGCGCCAAATACACGCTGGCGGTACCGAAATACGTGTATGACGCAGGGGTGAAATCGTTCGCTGATCTGGCCAAACACGCAGAAGAGTTCAAGCACCGTATTTACGGCATCGAACCGGGTAACGATGGCAACCGCCTGATTCAGTCGATGATCGACAAGAACGCTTTTGAGCTCAAATCATTCGATCTGGTTGAGTCGAGCGAAGCCGGTATGGTGTCGCAGGTGAAACGCGCCGTGCGCCGACACGAGTGGATCGCCTTCCTCGGTTGGGCACCGCACCCAATGAACAGCAACGTTGAGATGGAGTATCTCAGCGGCGGTGACGATTTCTTCGGTCCGAACTACGGCGGGGCCAACGTGTATACCAACGTGCGTCAGGACTACGTTTCGCAATGTCCGAATGTCGGCCAGTTGCTCAACAACCTCTCTTTCAATCTGGAGATGGAAAATGCGTTGATGGAAGCGATCCTCAACCAAGGTCAACAACCATCGAAAGCGGCCAAAGCATGGTTGCGTGAGCACCCGGAAGTATTGTCAAAGTGGCTCAACAAGGTAACCACACTCAATGGCAAACCTGCTGAGCAAGCCATCAAAGACTACCTCAACTCAGACGTTTAACTCGGAACAGGTGGAGTTCTACTCCACCTTTCTTAAGGGACTTATCAAACTATGATTAGCGATCACAAAATTCCGTTAGGCAGTTGGATGGAAACCGGGGTCGACTGGCTGACTCTGCACGCGTCCGGCTTCTTCGACGCCATCTCATTTCTGCTCGAGAGCATCATCATGGTGCTGGTCGATGTCTTCAAATGGTTTCCTCCAGCAGTACCGATCATGGTCACCGCCGCTCTCGCCTGGTGGCTGCACCGCAGTCTGTCACTGGTCATTTTTATCATCGCGGCGCTGCTGCTGATTCTCAACCTGGGCTACTGGCAGGAAATGCTGGAAACTTTTGTTTTGGTGTTTGCCGCGACAACGATTTCCGTATTAATTGGCGTCCCTCTGGGCATCATGGCCGCGCACCGACCTTGGATGTACACCGTGATGCGTCCGATTCTCGATTTGATGCAAACGGTACCGACCTTCGTGTATCTGATTCCAACTCTGGTGCTATTCGGCCTTGGTATCGTACCGGGTCTGATCTCTACCATTATCTTTGCTATCGCCGCACCGATTCGCCTGACCTATCTCGGCGTGACTCGCGTGCCGGAAGAACTGATTGAAGCGGGTAAAGCGTTTGGTGCAAGCAATATGAAATTGCTGTTCAAAGTCGAATTGCCGGCCGCATTACCCAGCATCATGGCGGGCGTGACTCAGTGCATCATGTTGTCGTTATCGATGGTGGTCATTGCTGCTCTAGTCGGTGCCGATGGTTTAGGTAAACCGGTCATTCGCGCGCTCAACACCGTCAATATTTCACAGGGATTTGAGGCTGGGCTGGCGATTGTTCTGGTCGCGATCATTCTCGACCGTTTATGCAAAGCACCCAATAGCAAGGAGGTGTCGTAATGAACGCTATCAGTATTGAAAATCTGGATGTGGTGTTTGGTGCCAACACAGCACCCGCTCTCGACCTGCTGGACCAAGGCAAAAGTCGTCAGCAAATCATCGACGAAACAGGATTAGTCGTGGGTGTGGATAATGTCAGCTTGGATGTTCGACAAGGTGAAATCTGCGTGTTGATGGGCTTGTCAGGATCGGGAAAATCCAGCCTGCTGCGAGCTGTGAATGGCCTCAACCCGATTACGCGTGGCGCCCTGAAAATTCAGGATGGCGACAATTGTGTCGACCTTGCGCACTGCGATGAAGCAACCTTACGTCACCTGCGTACCGATAAAGTCTCGATGGTCTTTCAGAAGTTCGCGCTGATGCCGTGGCTGAATGTGCTGGATAACGTGGCATTTGGTCTGGAGATGCAAGGCATCGGTAAAAGCGAACGCCGCCAGCGCGCACGTGAAAAGCTGGCCATGGTCGGCTTGTCGGAATGGGAGAAGAAATTTCCCCATGAGTTATCCGGCGGTATGCAGCAGCGCGTCGGTCTGGCCCGCGCCTTTGCGATGGACAGCGACATTTTGTTGATGGATGAACCGTTTTCCGCCCTCGACCCGCTGATTCGCAGCCAACTGCAGGATGAATTGTTAAGCCTGCAACAACAGCTCAATAAGACCATCGTATTCGTCAGCCACGATCTGGATGAAGCGCTCAAGATTGGTTCACGCATTGCGATCATGGAATCAGGCAAACTGATTCAGTATGGCAAACCGGAAGAAATTGTTCTGACGCCAAAAACGCAATACGTACAGGACTTCGTTGCCCACACAAATCCGCTCAACGTTCTGAAAGGTCGCTCGCTGATGAACAGCTGTGACGACCTCATTCAGGACAACGGTCGCTGGCAAATCTGTCAGCAGTCGAATGTGTGGGTTGAACAGCGTGAGCAGCAATGGGTCGTGTCTGGTGATACACCATTGGAGCTGATTCAATGGCACGCCGAGATGCAGCATCAACAGCTGAGCCAACAATCTTTGGTCATGGCCAGTCCGGATATCGATATGCGTGATGCAATTGAAATTCGCTACCACACTGGCAACCCGATTCTGCTGATGGAGAACAATCGTCTGGTGGGTACCTTGAGCGACCACGACTTCTATCACGCGTTGCTTGGAAAGTATCATCAGGCTCAAGCGGCTTGAATCCAATGAAAATATTTCGCTGTGCTAGATAAAATAAAGGCGACCAAAAGGTCGCCTTTTTGTGTTTCACGTGAAACATTGTCACCGTTCAGCCAGAGTAAACGGTATGCCAGTCGTGCCAAACCGCTTCCAAACCCTTGGCTTTGATCGCCTGCTCAACTTGCCAGGCAGGACGCTCATCGCTGGTCGCAAACTGCTCCAGTTCGGCTTTCGGATCAGCATAACCACCCGGCTGAGTTTTCGATGCCGCCGACATACTGGTGATACCCAACATCGCGACGTTATCGCGAAACTGTGGCGTCTCACGGGTCGACAATGACAGCTCCACTTCCGAGTTCAACAGACGAAACGCGCAAATCAACTGCACCAGTTGTTTGTCACTCATGACGGACTTCGGCTGTAGTGCCCCTTCACAAGGCCGCAAACGCGGGAACGAAATCGAGTAACGTGATTGCCAGTAAGTCTTCTCCAAGTAGTGAAGATGCTCAGCAACGTAGACGCAATCGGTGCGCCAGTCCTCCAAACCGATCAGCGCTCCTAAGCCAATTTTATCGATCCCTGCTTTGGCCAATCTGTCTGGTGTGTCGAGACGAAAATCAAAATCCATCTTGTTGCCACGTAAATGATGCTGCGCATACGTCGATGGATGATACGTCTCCTGATACACCATTACCGCGTCGAGCCCCAGGGTTTTCAGCTCAGCGTACTCTTCCTGCTTCAGCGGTTGCACTTCCATCGCCAGATAATGGAAAGACTGCTTGATCACAGGTAGCATCTGACGAAAGTAGTTCATACCAACTTTGGTTTCATGCTCACCGGTAACGAGCAGCACACTGTCGAACTTCATCTGTTTGATCGCCGCAATCTCCTGCTCAACTTCCGCTTGTGTCAAGGTTTTACGTTTGATGCGGTTCTCCATGGAAAAACCGCAATACGTGCAGGCGTTGGCACACAGGTTAGACAGATAGAGCGGAATGTAAAACGACATGGTGTTGCCAAAGCGGCGACGAGTCGCCTGATAAGACAGTTGCGCCATTTGTTCCAGATACGCTTCACCAGCCGGAGAAATCAGAGCCTTGAAGTCCTCCACGTCGCGTTTGCTTTTCGCCAGTGCTCGCTCAACGTCAGCCGCGGTTTTGCCGTACACCGACAACTTAATGTCATCCCAATCAAGTTGGTTGAATCGTTGTACAAAGCTCATCGTTAACCATCCAGAAATGCAGTGAACGGACTCGATGCGGCAGCGTGTTGGTGTTGCGCCGCCAGGCCAGATTCATAAGCCAGTCGCCCCGCTTCCACTGCGAGCTTGAAGGCACGCGCCATAGCAATTGGGTCGCGCGCAGTAGCGATAGCGGTATTCACCAGCACGGCGTCAGCACCCATCTCCATCGCCAGCGCCGCATCCGAAGGTGCGCCAATGCCGGCATCGACAATCACTGGCACGTTCGCCTGATCGATGATGATTTCCAGAAAGGTCTTTGAACTCAGCCCCTGATTGGTACCAATCGGAGCACCGAGCGGCATGACCGCCGCGCAGCCCACCTCTTCAAGTCTCTTACACAGTACCGGATCGGCATGGCAATACGGCAGCACGGTAAAGCCATCTTTCACCAACTGCTCAGCTGCTTTCAACGTTTCGATCGGGTCAGGCATCAGGTATTTCGGGTCTGGGTGGATTTCCAGTTTGAGCCACGACGTCCCCAACGCTTCACGAGCTAAGTGCGCAGCAAAAACCGCATCGCGCGCTGTTTTCGCCCCCGAGGTATTCGGCAATAAATGAATCCCCGCTTCAATCAACGGAGCCAAAATATCATCATCACGTTCGGCTAAATCGACGCGCTTAAGCGCCATCGTGACCAGCTCAGATTCACAATGACGAATAGCGTCGGCCATCAGATGACGATTGGCAAATTTGCCCGTCCCGGTTAAAAGGCGGGAACGAAAAGTTTTATCAGCTATGGTTAACATGGCGTTCAGCCTCCTGCGATCGCCTGAAAAAGAGAAATGTGGTCACCGTCGTTGAGCACCGTTTGGTGCCATAAGCCACGAGGAATAACCTGATCGTTAATCGCAAATACGCAGCCTTGCACGGGTAGTTCAAGCTGAGTTTGCACATTCGCCAAGGTGCTACCGGCTTGCGCGGAGTGCGGCTGCGTGTTGATGTGAATCGTAATGGTCATAACACGTCCTCATTGATTGGGGATGCCAGGTTCGTGGTTTGATGATGATCGGATTGAGACGCGCTGCAAAGCGAGCAATTGGGGTCATTCAGCAAGCGCCACTTTTGCCACTGCATGGTAAAGCCATCAAAACGCATCACCTGATGAGATTGGAAGTTGTTGAGTTGCAGCAGCCATTGCATCGCCATCAGCGCCTGAAGGTTGCCGATGGAACCCACCACAGGCCCCATCACACCTAGATCGGTGCAACGCCCTGAGGTTGGCGTTACATCATCCGGCACCAAGCAGCGATAGCAGCCTAGAGGCTGATGGGCAAAATCAAACGCCACCAACTGACCTTCCCAGCCAATCGCCGAACCCGAGATCAGTGGCTTGCGCGCAGAAAAACAGGCGGCGTTGATCGCATGACGCGTTTCCAGATTGTCACAGCAATCCAGCACGATATCAGCTTGACTGACTTCCAAGCTGAGTACATTACTGTCCATTCTGCGCTGCACGGTTCTGACCCGGCATTCAGGATTGATGACCGCCAGCGTTTGTGCCAAGGCAACGACTTTCGGTTGCTTGAGCTGAGTTACACGATACGCCAATTGGCGATGCAAATTGGACAGCTCAACGCAATCGTCATCGGCAATCACCAGATGGCTGACACCGGCTGCCGCCAAATATTGCGCCGCGGCCGTGCCTAAACCGCCACAACCGACGACCAAGACTCGGCCATTGAGTAGCTTTTGTTGACCACGCTCGCCAATCTCAGTCAATGAAATCTGGCGCTGATACCGTACAAATTGATCATCCGACAACATTACTGCGCTCCTTAGCCGACGCCAGCGACGGCGCTAAGATGTGCTGCAACGTGTCGACAGCCTCGGCCACGTTCTTTGCCTCAGTGATGGCTCTCACCACTGCAATGCTGCTTACTCCGCACGCCAGAACTTGCTCGGCATTGAGTGCATCAATCCCACCTATCGCCACACTGGGCACACCAACTGCGTCGCCATAAGGCATCGAATCAAGCAGTCGCTGATACAACGCCAAGCGCACCAGTCCCTGCGGTTTAGAAGGCATCTGTTTGGTGGTAGTCGGGAAAATATGACCTAAGGCAATATAGCTCGGCGCCAATTGGTGAATGCGCAGCAATTCAAAGTAACCGTGGGTGGATAAACCCAGTCGAAGGTTATTCTCCAATAGCACATTCAAATCGACCGTCTGCAGATCTTCCTGCCCCAGATGCACGCCGTAAGCACCATGTTTTGCCGCCAGTTGCCAATAATCATTAATGAACACCTGCGCCCCGAACTCGCGGCCAAGACGAATGGCTTCAATCACCTGCTGTTCCAAGTCGGTTTGATACGGGTCTTTGATGCGCAGTTGAATGGTGGTGATACCCAGCGGTAATAGCTGCGCGATCCAGCGGACGTCATCCACCACCGGGTAAACACCCAGTGATTCCGGTGTCAGGGTTGGAAAAGCGGAAAGGTCGGATTGGGTTTGTGGTTGAGGAAAGTGTCGGTAGTCGCATGGCCATGTTTCACGTGAAACATTCATGGCTGCTCGACTCAACACCAAAGCATCTTCGATAGGGAAATCAAGACTCAAGCACGCCAGCACCCATGCTAAATGACGCCAACAGTCGGCAGGTTCCAGCGCGTTAACCTGAAGCAGGTGACGGACTTCGTCTGAATGTTGCCAACGATCAATAACACGGCCTTGGTGCGGCTCTTCGCCAATAAAAATCCAACCATAATGCACGAGCGAGGCAGACAAATCTTTGGCCGCAGCACCATAGTGCAGCACCCAATCCGCATCAGGTTGAACGTGAGTAAACCAATTACAGGACAAACTGAGAGTCGTGTCGCCAACAAGTTGCAAATAAGGAGTTGAGCTCACGCCCAACTCGATATGTCCAATCGCAAAGCCCTGTTGTTCGGCGAGCAATAGCACCCGCTGCACTTCTCCCGTCAGTTCAATACACTGAGATGGGATAAGTAATTTCACGATTTATTCCTCAGTCACTGTCTCTACAGACGCAACCGCTGGGTGATAAAGTTCAGATCCAGAAGCTAAGAACTCCTGAGACTTCTGACGCATGCCTTCGAGCGGATCGTCGAGCATCTTGACCTGAATGGCTTGTTCGCCGGTCACCATGTCGGTGTTGGCGTACGTGCGGCGTACTTCCTGCGAGATTTTCATCGAACAGAATTTCGGACCACACATCGAACAGAAATGCGCGACCTTGCCTGACTCCTGCGGCAACGTTTCATCGTGGAACGCGCGCGCTGTCACCGGATCCAGCGACAGGTTGAACTGGTCTTCCCAACGGAATTCAAAGCGCGCTTTAGACAACGCGTTGTCGCGAATCTGCGCGCCAGGATGCCCTTTGGCCAAGTCAGCCGCATGGGCAGCGAGCTTGTAGGTGATAAGACCGGTTTTTACATCTTCCTTATTCGGTAACCCTAAGTGCTCTTTAGGTGTCACGTAGCACAGCATGGCACAACCAAACCAACCGATCATCGCGGCACCAATGCCGGAAGTGATGTGGTCATAACCCGGAGCGACATCGGTAGTTAATGGGCCTAAAGTGTAGAATGGTGCTTCATGGCAATGTTCCAGCTGCTCATCCATGTTGGCCTTGATCATGTGCATTGGCACGTGCCCAGGGCCTTCAATCATCACCTGCACATCGTATTCCCACGCCACTTTAGTCAGTTCGCCCAATGTTCTCAATTCGGCAAACTGCGCTTCATCGTTAGCATCAGCAATCGAACCCGGACGCAGGCCATCGCCCAGCGACAGTGCCACGTCATACTTCGCACAAATCTCGCAGATTTCACGGAAGTGAGTGTAAAGGAAGTTTTCCTGATGATGAGCCAGACACCATTTAGCGATGATAGAACCGCCGCGTGAAACAATACCAGTGACTCGTTTAGCAGTCATCGGCACGTAGCGCAACAGCAGGCCGGCGTGAATGGTGAAGTAATCCACACCCTGCTCTGCCTGTTCCAACAACGTATCGCGCATCACTTCCCAGGTCAGGTTCTCGGCAATGCCATTCACTTTTTCCAATGCTTGATACATAGGTACCGTACCAATCGGCACGGGGCTATTGCGCAGAATCCATTCACGCGTTTCGTGGATATTACGTCCGGTCGACAGATCCATTACGGTATCGCCGCCCCAACGGGTTGCCCAAACCAGTTTTTCAACTTCCTCTTCAATTGACGAACTCACTGAAGAGTTACCGATGTTCGCATTCACCTTCACTAAGAAGTTACGGCCAATAATCATCGGCTCTGATTCTGGGTGGTTGATATTGCATGGAATGATTGCACGACCTTCAGCGACTTCCTGACGAACAAATTCAGGGGTAATGTCTTTTGGCAGGTTGGCACCAAAGTTTTGTCCCGGATGCTGACGGTTCAACTGTTCGTCTTGGTAACGACGACGCCCCATGTTTTCGCGCAGCGCAATGTATTCCATTTCTGGAGTGATCATTCCCTGACGCGCGTAGTGAAGCTGAGTCACGCGGCGGCCCGCCTTAGCACGGCGAATGATTGGCAGGTTACCGTAACGCAGTTCATCCAGTGTATGGTCAGCCAGACGCTCACGTGCGTACTCCGAGCTCATTCCCGCGAGAACTTCGGTATCCTCGCGCTCCATAACCCACTGTTCACGCAGCTTAGGTAGGCCCTGATAGAGGTCGATAGTGTAATCAGGATCAGTGTACACACCAGAAGTGTCATACACGCACACTGGTTCATTCGCTTCGTAAACGGGCGCTTCCTTTGTGCCGCCAATCAGGCTATCGGCGAGAGAAATTTCGCGCATTGGCACGCGGATATCATCGCGCGAACCAGTCAGGTAGGTTTTCTTTGAATTTGGGTACGGTTGTACCGAGAGGGTTTCAATAAACTGTTTGGCTTCCAGTCTCGCTTGTTTGCGATTCGACATAGCATTTTCCTTTATTAGGATTTTAGGGATAAATGCTTGGCGGAAAGATGCGACAAGAGGTGATCAGACAGATCTTGGAACTGAAGATACGACGATCCACAGATCGCCAGAGATTGTCTTCTCTTGTTCCCTTCGCAGGTTCTAACCTGATCAGGTTCAACGGATCCCGAATAAACGGTCTCAGCCTTATGGCACTCCGACAAGTGAAGTCATTATAGAGAAGTCATTTCGCTAAACAAGCAGAAAAGTAGAGTTTTTAATCAGCCTCGAATCAACCATTGATACGCAACCCAGGCAGCAGAAATACTCAACAGTACATTGAGCAGTACGTTAAACCCCATCTTAAAGAATGCACCTTGCTGCATAAGAAGTACATTATCCATCGAGAACGTTGAAAACGTCGTTAACGCACCAAGGAACCCCAGACCGACAATCTGACGCCAAGGATAAGGAGCTAACCATTCATTCTCAAAGGCTGCGATTAAGAGTCCCATGATAAAAGAACCGACGATGTTAACGGTCAACGTACCGTATGGAAAACTGCGCCCAAATAGCGTCACACACCATTCAGAGACCAAATAGCGTGAGCAAGCACCAATTGCTCCACCGATTGCAATCAAACCTAAAATTGCCAACTGCCCCATGTACCCTCCCAATTTGTTGCAATCATTGTAATGGCTCACCGTCTAAAAATGAGCCACAACGAGTAAAAAAATAGTTTTCAATAACAGCAATTAGCCTGCCAAAGTGAGGATAAATACAAACGTTACAGGAGTCACTTATTCAAGCAACTTCGATAAAGCCCATCAAGCCCGTTTTCATATGCTCGATAACATGACAGTGATACATCCATCGACCTGGGTTGTCAGCGACAAACGCCGCTTTGGCACTGCCATTTTTACCCAGCAATACGGTATCGGTATGGAATGGCTTTTCCAGCGTTTTTCCATCAAGTTCAAGCACGGTAAAAGTGTGGCCATGCAGATGGATAGGATGGTGATACTGAGTGACATTACGCAGATTGAAAATATAGGTTTTCCCCAACTCCAGCTTTGCCAATGGCTCTGGAATATGGCCAGCACTCATACCTTCCCAGGCCCGTTTATTGACCAGCCAAAAATTCGGCACAGCATGGCCACTCTTATCCGCAGGAGTCACGGCTCCTTCCCATTCAAACACAAAGTCGATTTCCTGCGCCTGATAGAGCTTCACGGGTGCAATAGGATTTAACGGCAGCGATGGGATAGATTTATCACTCGCGAGCCAGGACTCCTCACTGAGGAATTCACACAGAGGAAAGGCAAACTTACCCTTCATTTGACGCACATAAACCTTATCGCCAGCTTTTGGCGCGATAAAGGCGATATCCAAACGCATTCCCGGGCCTATCTTATGCTGTGTTAGCTGATATGGTGTTTCGATCGGATTGCCATCAATAGCAATCACCCAAGCCTCAACACCTTCAACAGCGATCGGATAGGTAATAGTGTTATCCACGTTGGCGATGCGAGCTCTCACCGTCGCATTCTGTTTAATTGTGTACTGCGGATTGTGTCTACCATTGACCGTACCCCACTCGCCTGGCGTGCCCATACGCGCACTGTAACGAGGGATCATTAAATCCTTCCATTGGCCTTTTTTATCAAGATGCCAATGTTTAAGCATCAGCGCATGCTCTTCATCAAATACAACAGGTTCAGCTTCTTCAACGATGATCAGACCAACCAAGCCCATTCCAAGCTGTTTGACACTGTTCATGTGCGGATGATACCAAAAGGTCCCGGCATCCGGTGGTGTAAACTCGTAAGTAAAGCTCTCACCGGGCATGATAGGAGGTTGACTAAGGAAAGGAACCCCATCCATCGCGATAGGAATACGCAGGCCATGCCAGTGTATCGTGGTCGGCTCATCCAGCTTATTGGTGAAGTGAATCGTCACCTTCTGCCCCTGACGGCAGCGTATCGTAGGAGCCGGAATAGAACCGTTGAAGCCCAGAACTGATGTAGAGTAACCCGGAACCAGCGATGCTTGTGCCGGCTCAGCCGTCAACTGATAAACATATTCGTCCTCTTTCGATGTCAGTTTAAGCAATGAACACGCAGGTAAAGCAGCGCTAACACCCAACGCAGAACCCAATTTTAAGAAATGACGGCGAGAAAGATCCATAATCAGTCCTGATAACAATATTTTCTGGATTGGTAATAAAACTGATTCGCAACAAAATGTAAATGATGCGTTGTTGAAATAGAGAAGAAAAACCAAGTAAACCGGATTTTCCGCCTCATTCAGAGATTGATAAGCAATAAAAAAGGCTCCAGCAATCGCTGGAGCCTTTAATAATGGCAGGGGTGGAGAGATTCGAACTCCCAACACGCGGATTTGGAATCCGCTGCTCTGCCAATTGGAGCTACACCCCTAAATTTTGGTCTTCTAGATTGAAGAAAACCCCAGCATTGCTGCTGAGGTCTTAAATAAGTGGCGGAGCGGACGGGACTCGAACCCGCGACCCCCGGCGTGACAGGCCGGTATTCTAACCAACTGAACTACCGCTCCGCACTGGTTAGACTCAAGAGTCTAAATTTAAAGCCTGGCGATGTTCTACTCTCACATGGGGAAACCCCACACTACCATCGACGCTGTTTCGTTTCACTTCTGAGTTCGGAATGGAATCAGGTGGGTCCAAAACGCTATGGTCGCCAAGCAAATTCTTAAAATTCGGAAAGCTGTTTTCGTTCTCACAACAAGGACGTGAGGGTTCAAGTCCCTCCCTCCGCACCAAATTCAGTATATTTGTAGGTCTATCGCCAAGCGGTAAGGCAGCGGCTTTTGATGCCGCCATTCCCTGGTTCGAATCCAGGTAGACCTGCCATTACAACGATGATTCGATATACCAAGTCGGGTTATCTAAAAAATATGATGCGGAAGTGGCGAAATTGGTAGACGCACCAGATTTAGGTTCTGGCGCCGCAAGGTGTGAGAGTTCAAGTCTCTCCTTCCGCACCATCTATTCCCTAGTTGATTAAACTGAAGAATAGAAATGGCTACGTAGCTCAGCTGGTTAGAGCACATCACTCATAATGATGGGGTCACAGGTTCGAATCCCGTCGTAGCCACCATTTCCTAAGTACTTTTCTCATGGCAACATGAAAGAGTTTTTAGGAAAAATGCGGAAGTGGCGAAATTGGTAGACGCACCAGATTTAGGTTCTGGCGCCGCAAGGTGTAAGAGTTCAAGTCTCTTCTTCCGCACCATATTGATGATAAGCTGAAAATTTTTCAGCGTTATCAAAAAGCTGTATGACAATCCAAAAAGTTCTGGTTATAATCCAGCAAGGCTTGTCACTATAGATAGCTTAAAAGAGTTATTACTGAATTTGCGGTGGTGGCGGAATTGGTAGACGCGCTAGCTTCAGGTGCTAGTGTCCGTTAGGACGTGAGGGTTCAAGTCCCTCCCTCCGCACCAAATTCAGTATCTTGTAGGTCTATCGCCAAGCGGTAAGGCAGCGGCTTTTGATGCCGCCATTCCCTGGTTCGAATCCAGGTAGACCTGCCATTACAACGATGATTCGATATACCAAGTCGGATTATCTACAAAAATGCGGAAGTGGCGAAATTGGTAGACGCACCAGATTTAGGTTCTGGCGCCGCAAGGTGTAAGAGTTCAAGTCTCTTCTTCCGCACCATACAGACAAACCCAGCTTCGGCTGGGTTTTGTTTTATCTGCCCTTTTGTTTCTCACGCTAATCGTATTCTCATTCCCTCGACTTAATCTGCAAAACAAACAGTTACGATCAGACGCATAAAAAAATCCAGCCGAAGCTGGATTTTTACACTTAACGTTGTATTTGTGTTGTATTAACCAAGCAGAGCCAATGCCGCCTGAGGCGCTTGTTTCGCTTGTGCCAATACTGAACTGGATGCCTGCCCCAGGATCTGAGACTTAGTCAATGCCGTCGTTTCTTTGGCAAAGTCGGTGTCTTTGATACGGCTCTTAGATGCATTCACGTTTTCGTTGATGTTGTCTAAGTTGTTGATCGCATGATTAAAGCGGTTCTGGAATGCCCCCAGTTCCGCACGGTGGCTATCCACAAACTTGAGCGCAGCGTCGACCACAGCAACCGATTGTTGCGCACCGCCCACACTGGTCACATCAATAGTATCCACCGTGATGCCCTTGCCTTCCTGCATCCCTAGCTCACCCGCCAGGCTACCGCCAAACGAAGCATTGCCATCTACCTTGTTGTTGTCGGTGAATAGTTGCAGCTTACCGTCTTCATCAACAGAAGCCTTCACCATGTCAGTCTGACCATTGATGTAAGTGGCCAGCTCTTCGATGTCATCCCCTGCTTTCGCATTGATTTCAATCGTTTTCTCACCGCCAAACTTATCATTCAACGTAATCGTCAGGTCATTGGCACCAGACTGCACACTCCAGTCTTTGTCTTTTGCATTTTCCGCTTTGTAGCTGGTACCGCCCATCATGCGGTTATCGCTGCGCATGTTGTTCAGGCTCAGCATAACCGCTTCACCGTTATCCGCACCGATCTGGAAGGATTTGGTTGCAAACGTGCCGTTCAGCAGCTTATTACCACCAAATGAGGTCGTTTCCGCGATGCGGTTCAGTTCATCATTCAGTGCAGTGACTTCTTCCTGAATCGCAACACGTTCAGATTTTGAGTTTGAACCGTTAGACGATTGCAGAGAAAGGTCACGCATACGCTGCAGAATATTGGTGGTTTCGTTCATCGCACCTTCAGCTGTCTGGGCGATGGAGATACCATCATTTGCGTTGCGTACAGCGACATCCAAACCACGACTTTGAACATTCAGCCGGTTAGAAATCTGCAGGCCTGCTGCATCATCTTTTGCGCTGTTGATTCGATAACCCGAAGATAGGCGTTCCATCGACGATTGTTGCGCGCTGGTAGCACTGTTCAGGTAACGTTGGGCTGTCATTGCTGACACGTTAGTATTTACATTAACCGCCATAATGGTGTCTCCTATTTGATTTTCAGACGTAGCGGAACTTCACGAACGGCTTCCGACGTCTCGGAAAACCAAGTAGTTCTCTCAAAGTTATCTCTATTAACGACTTAGCGAGAAATTCCTTTAGAGAAAAAATGGTTTTTTATCAAAAAATAGCCAATAGCAATGAAAACTGAGAGTGGAGCCCCAAAACCCTATAAAAGGCGGAAAAAGTACTAAAGAATTAGCGCAGCCTGTCGGTGCAGCAAAGTGCATATAAAAATGTAAGCAGGCGACACGGGTTCAGCGGAGAAATAGGATATGCGGGTAAATAGCAGACAAAAGAAAAGCCCCTTTCCTTTGAGAGAACCGGGGCTAGGGTAGTAGCCATCGCCAATGTGGAGATCACGAGAAATGAACACAAGTGGCTGACCATATGAGTATGACCATCAGATATCAAAAAGCAGGGTTAGTTTGAGAGAGCTTTTTAACAACCAATCATCATACTTTGCCAAGGCAGCTTCATTACACACTCACGTCTGAGCTTATTAATGAAGCACCCCAGGACTACTGCAATAGTGAAATTGCAGAGTTTGGCAACTGTTTCGCTTGGGCAAGAATCGAGGTACCTGCCTGTTGCAGAATTTGTGCTTTGGTAAGCTGAGTGGTTTCTTTCGCAAAGTCAGTATCTTTGATACGGCTCTTCGATGATTCCACGTTTTCCTGGATGTTCGCCAGGTTACTGATACTGTGGCTCAGACGGTTTTGCTTCGCGCCCAGATCCGCACGCTGTGAGTCCACGTATTTCAATGCTGCATCAATGATGCCCACTGCGTTTTGTGAACCACCGACGGTTGTAACGTCGATATCCTGAACGGTGGTGTATTTACCGTTGTCGGTACTCAGACCCAGCTGAGATGCCAGACCACCCGAGATGCTCAGGTCTTCCGCCATTTGTGGCTGTGCAACGAAAATCTGCAGTTTGCCATCCTGATCGACAGACGCCTTAAAAATGTCCGTCTGACCATTGATGTAGGTTGCCAGCTCTTCGATGTCATCACCCGCTTTCGCGTTGATGTTCAGCGACACGGGTTCACCGTCTTTACCAGTGAATTCAAATTTCAGGTCGCGCGCATTATCCGGCACACCCCAGTTTTTATCTTTGCCCTGTTCAGACAGGTAAGACATACCACCCATGCGGTTATCATCCGCGCGAATGCTGGTCAGGCCCATAATGATTGCTTCACCAGAACTCGCACCGATCTGGAATGAGGCTTCGCCAAACGAACCGTTAAGCAATTTACGACCACCAAACGACGTGGTTTCTGCGATACGGTTCAGTTCATCTTGCAGTGCCGTCACCTCTTCATTCAGCGCTTTACGCTCTGACGTTGAGTTAGTGCCGTTCGCTGACTGCAGCGACAAGTCACGCATACGTTGCAGAATGCTGGTCGATTCGTTCATCGCCCCTTCGGCAGTCTGCGCAATCGAAATACCATCGTTGGCGTTACGCATTGCGACATCAAGACCGCGAGATTGCGCTGTCAGACGGTTAGAGATCTGAAGGCCAGCCGCATCATCTTTCGCACTGTTAATGCGGTTACCTGAAGACAGGCGTTCCATCGAGGTGTTCAGCTCGTTAGATGCCTTATTCAGATAACGCTGAGCGGTCATTGCCGACACGTTGGTATTTACGTTAATGGTCATAGTTTGCTCTCCTATCGAGTTCGCAAGCTTTTTGCGAAGCGGTCAGCTTTACTCTCTCTTGGAAGCACTGACCGTGAATAACTTGCTAAACACGCCACCTGGCGTATTTAAAACTGGTTGTATCAACTCTGATATTATCAATTCAATTAATGTGCCAACTTTCAAAAAATAATCACACAAAGCTTTAAGCCAATAATTATCAATAAGTTATATTGCTCATTTTTTCTCTTGAACATCATAATCAACAGAGAAAATATCAGCGGCAATCGGCATTTGCCGCGTTTTTGCCGCTCAGCCTGTCAGATAAAGCGGTTAAAATGCCGCCTCAATCAGGCTAATTTCCATTCAACAACAACTCCCTTCGCACATATGGCATGGCACATAAGGCGTTGAAGGTTAGATGTAGTTAAACAGAGTTAAATCTTTGGTTTTACCAAACGCTTGCTGGGATGCCTGCAGTGCGCGCGAGTTCTCGTTGAACTCAATCACTGCTTCGGCGTAGTCCAGATCTTCAAACTGGCTTTTCGATTTGGCCAGACTGATTTTGAAATCTTCGTGCTGTTCTTCCTGAATATCGAGCGTACTCAGACGAGCACCGATATCCGTGCGCCCTTTGTTCATGTGAATAAAGGCGGTATGGAACTCTTCTGTCATTTGTTGCAACTTGGCCGTTGCCGAGGCATCCGAGACGGAAGCCTTAGAAAACTTAATCGCATCTTTGAAGGTATCGAACACACTGAACGACTTACGCGGCGTTAAGGAAATCGTATCGCCTGCAGTCAACTGTCCTTTAACGTGGATGGTCAAGTCTTCATATTGAATGCCGGTTTTCGGATTGAATTCATCTGCGGCCACCACTTTGCCGTTGCGTTCCAGCTGATAGCCGTACTTACCATTGGTCATATCGACAAAGGTGACTTTGTATTTGCCGTCATCATCAGGATTGCTGTTGTTGGCTTTCTCCAGCAGCAGCTCAGAGCCTTCCTGCAATTGATAGTCCGGCGCATAATCCCCAAACGGGTTTTCAATTTCCATAAACAGCTTGCTGCCCGGCGTGTTGAACGGGATCTCAAGGCTATTGGAAATTTTCATCTTGCGCTGGTAATCATCGCCGCCATACGAAACGTTGCCGGCATTGTCGCGAAAGAACGGCTGTGTGGTTGGCTTGGTACCGGCAAAAATATAGTTGCCAGACTCATCCTGCACGTTAGCCAGGTTGAGAAAGTTGTTGGCGATCTCTTCCAGTTCACGCGCACGGGCGCCGCGGTCCTCCGGTGACAACGAGCCATTGATCATTTCCATCACGTTACGTTTTGCCTTGTCGGTAAAATCTTCCGCGTTAGAGACGATCACCTCCTGATGTTCCAGACGGTTACGCACCAGTACAATCGCGTCCATATACTGACGCAGTTGCTCTTCCTGCTGAGAAACATTCTGAATGTAGTGCGTCGCCAGCGGGTTATCCGCCGCTGACAGCAGTTTCTTACCTGACGCCAGTTGCGCCTGGTTGTGATGAATTTTCGATTCCTGACGGCGCAGATCATTCTGCACGGCCTGATAGTTGTGGAAGCTGGAAATACGATTAAACATTTATCTGCCTCCCCTATTTCAGTGCCAAAATGGTGTTGAAGGTGTCGTTTGCCGCCTGGATAATGCGTGACGACGCCATATAAGCTTGTTGAAACTTCATCATGTTGGCCGCTTCTTCGTCGAGGTTGACCCCGGAAACTGAAGCAATGCGTGATTCTGCCGACTCTTTTTCCAGACGCGCGACATCTGATAAGCGAGAAGCGGTGGAGAGTTTCAAACCGAAATCAGTATTCAGGTTGTGGTAAAGATCGATGATGGTCGACTTCTTGCCATCGACATTCTTATCGCTCTGGACGTTGATCATCTTGCGCAGGTTGCCGTTGTCACCGTCGGATGGGACAAGGTTTGCCGTGAACTTGTCATCGGCAATTGCACCACGTGACAGCGAGAAAATGGTCTCTTTACCGTCACTGTTCTGCTTAGGAATGGTCAGCGTCAGCTCTTCCTGATTATCTTCAAACGTGTAAGGCTGAGTGACCAATACCTTGCCCGTTTTATCCTGCACACGAACCTGCATTTCGCCCGTCGGGTTGCCGTCGCTGTCTTTAACCTGCACCACGTAGGCCTCAAACTCTTTCACATCGCCCGCCTGGTCGATGTTGAATTTGGCCGAGCCTTGAGCAAACGCAGTGGACGCCTCATAACTCTGAGCGGCAATTTTTGACGCATCGTCGATAGCCATACGCATGGTTGCCGCTCCGTTGCGGGTCGGACGAATAATCACGCGTTCACCGGTCTTCGGTTCATTGTTGATTTGAATTCGCATGCCATCGATATCGATATGACCACGCTCAACAGCGACTTTACTCTGCTCGCCATTCGGCATCGTCATTATGTAGTCGTCGCCGTTGTAGGTCAGTGAATACTCGCCACCTTTTAACTGGCTGATATCTTGGATATAAACCGCCAAATCCGCTTCGGAATTACTCGAGGTCACCACACGTGAACGCGCGACCACCTCAGAGTTCACATCGGTAAAAATATCTGAGCCAATGTCACCGCGCAGATCGAGGCCCTGATGCTGCAACTTGTTCACTTCGAAGGAAAATGATGTGGCCAGACGACCGATTTCATCCAGCAGACCGGGAATGTGTTTGTCACGCATATCCATCAGTGCGCCGATTTTGCCGCCGATGTCGCGAGCGGTAATCGGTTTGATACCCTTCCCCTCCACCATCGCCAAGCGGCGCTGATGAATGTCCGGATAACCATCAATCATTTTCAGTTGGCTGGCTTCGGTGCCAGAGACCAGCGTGTGGCCGTTACCAATGTGTACGTTAAAGCCTTCCGCATTTTTACGCGGAGTCACGGTCACTTTGGTGTATTGAGACAGCTCGGCCACCAGCTTTTCGTGCTGGTCCATCAAGTCGTTGTGTGGGCCTGGAGTGCGCATCATCAAACGCTGCAAGTCACGAATTTCCACCGCCAATTGGTTGATGCGTTCAATGCCCACATCGAGACCTTTGTTAGTCACATCAAACTGGCGACGCACCGTCTCGTGGAAATCGTTCATGTTCTGACTGATCAGCCCGGCTTTTTCTAACACTACTTTGCGCGCGCCCACATCATTCGGCGAATCCGCAAGTGTTTTCACCGAGTCGAACCATTCATTGAGGTTTTCAGGGATTTTTTTCGAGGCCACCGACGACAGTAGCTTGGACAGCATATCGAGGTTTTCCTCGTCGTCGCGCTTAAACGAATGGTCGGTGGTGGCAAGGTTCAGCTCTTTAACGGCAAACTGATCCCAAGAGCGGCGAACATTTTCCACATGCACGCCCATACCGTAGGTTTCCCCACCGTACTGGCGAGGCATATTGGTCCCTTGGATCACAGACTGACGGCTGTAACCCTCTGTATTAACATTAGAAATGTTATGACCAGTGGTGTTGAGTTGTCTCTGAGCCGTAAGTACGCTTTGCGCACCAACATTCAGAAGATCAGACGCCATAATGCCCCCAAAAACCTAGAAAACCACCGGTAGAAACCGGCACCTAGACCCAATGAAGCAATATGTATGCCAAGCAAATATTGGGGCTCTAAGGTAAGGAAAAATAAGGAAGTTATCTGAAGAGAGAAGAAAGTCATCAGCCGGCAAGATAACCGGCTGAGGCAGTGATTATAACTCGTCCATCTGTTCGATTTGCGCTTTCACGCGCAGCACCTTGTCGGCGTACTGCGGATCGGTCGCATAACCCGCCTGATGAATGCCGCGAATGAAATCTTCATCGCTGCCACCATGGCGCAGGGCCGTGGTGTAACGCGGATTATTGGCCAGGAAACGTACATAGTCGTTAAAGCTGTCCTGATAATTGGAATAAGAACGGAATGCGGCTTTTTCCATCACCGGAGTCTGACCCTGATATTCCAGTGTTTGAGTGGCCACTTTGGCACCGTGCCAGCTGCGGTCGGCCTTGATGTTAAACAGGTTGTTGCTGCTACCACGGGCGTTTTTCACCACTTTCTGGCCCCAGCCTGTTTCCAGTGCCGCCTGAGCCAGCAGCAGCGTGGAATCGACACCCAGCGCTTTTGCCGCTTTATCAGCGAACGGCTTCAAGGACGCCACGAAAGACTGCGGCGAATCAAAAGAACCTGTCGCTGCAGGTGTATTCTCTTCGCCAGCCGTAACACTTGCCGCCTCCGTTGCCGGGTCGCTTGCCGGTTGATTTGCCGCCAGATCACGGGAATGTTCCACACGGCGCATCGCTTCCTGGAAATTGTCTTCGCCCGCCGTGTTGGATTTCTCCGCCGTCGACAATTGCGCCACAATCATATCCGCTAGCCCCAGTGAACCTGACGCGCTGAGTTGGCTGGTCATCTGCTCGTCCAGCATCTGACGGTAAAAATCTTCATTTTGGCTGTTGAACATGTCGGACTTGAAGCTGGAGTTCGCATCACGCATCGACTTCAGCATCATGGTCGTAAAAATCGCTTCGAACTGACGCGCCGCGGCTGTCAGCGCTTCTTTTTCCGATTTTTCATCACCGGTAACGGCCTGCTTACGCAGCGTATCTAAGCTGGCAATATCGTGAATGAAGCCAATGTCGTTAGGATTGTTAACCATGCTGCGCTCCTTAAATGATGATCAGTTGGCCTTCAATGGCACCCGCTTGCTTCAACGCTTGCAGAATCGCCATCAAATCAGAAGGAGCGGCGCCCACTTCATTCACCGCACGAACCAGATCATCCAGTGTCACGCCTGGTTCCAGTTTGAACATCTTGCCCTTTTTCTCGGTCACTTCGATGGTGGAATCCGGCACGATCGCCGTCTGACCGCCAGAAAACGCATTTGGCTGGCTGACATTCAGATTCTCTTTGATCGCCACCGTCATGCCGCCATGAGTCACGGCCGCTGGCTTCAGGCGTACGTGTTGTCCAACGACAATCGTGCCGGTACGCGAATTAACGATGATTTTGGCTGAACCTTCCGCTGGGTCAAACTCCAGGTTTTCAATCGCTGACAGGAATGCCACACGCTGCCCCACATCACGCGGCGCACGTACACGAACAGACGTCGCATCAACCGCCGAAGCCATGTGCGGCCCCAGGAATCCATTGACCGCGTCAGCCATGCGCTGCGCAGTGGTGAAATCCGATTCCAGCAGGTTGAAGGTAATGAAGTCGCCACGACCAAACGGTGTTGGCACCTCACGTTCAACAATCGCACCGGCAGAGATCATGCCAACGGTTGGGTTATTGCCGACAATTTTTGAACCGTCTGCGCCGCTCGCGCTGAAGCCGCTCACCACCAGATTCCCCTGAGCCACCGCGTACACCTGGCCATCCAAGCCTTTCAGGAAAGTTTGCATCAGCGTACCACCACGCAGGCTCTTAGCAGAACCGATCGACGACACGGTGACGTCCACCGTCTGACCTTGTTTAGAAAAGGCAGGTAAGTCTGCGGTCACGATAACCGCGGCAACGTTTTTCGTTTTTGGTTTGGTGCCCTGCGGCAATTGGATGCCGAAACTTTGCAGCATGGCGTTAAAGCTTTGATCGGTAAAAGGTGTTGACTCACCTGTACCCGGCAAACCAGTGACCAAACCATAGCCCACAAGTTGGTTACTGCGCACACCTGCTACTTGAGCAACATCTTTGATGCGCGCAGCCTGAGCGGAGGCGGCGACCAGCATCATCAATAACAAAGTGAGTCTTTTCATTGTGGATTACCTGTCTCGTGTAAAAAACAATGGGGCCAAATCAGGCCCCATCGATACTTATGCTGTCAAAACTTCGACCATCGGGTGCGATTTACAAAGAGACATTAAAAAATCGTGCCAAGAATCCAGGTTCTTGCATATCTTGGTTGGTTCCGGTGCCAGAATACTGAATTCGGGCATTGGAAATGCGGTTCGACGCAATGGTGTTATCGAAGTCGATATCATCCGGGCGAATCGTGCCGCTCAGGCGAATGTACTCGTCACCAGTGTTCAGACTCAGCCATTTTTCCCCGCGAATCACAAGGTTACCGTTGGCTAAAATCTCGATCACTTCAACGGTGATGGAACCCGACAAGCTGTTACTCTGGTTGGCCTGTGCACTGCCTGAGAACTTGTTGTCATTTTTCAGCGCGTAGGAAAAATTGTATTCACCGACGTTGAGTTCTTTGCCGCCGACACTGAGCGGATCCATTGACGCGTCATTTTTCTTTTTCAGATCCGCATCGGCACTTTTGGCCGCTTTGGTACTTTCATTCAACGTCACGGTTATGATGTCGCCAATGCCACGGGGTTTGGAATCATCATACAGGCTGTTAGCACGCGATAAGTTGAACAACGAACCGGTTTCTGCCGCGTAGTGCTCAGGCTTTTCTTTAGGATGAATCGGTGCCCAGGCGGGATCACCGGCAACCGGATCCGTACGGTTACGCAGGGTATCAACTAAGCCGGTAGTGTTGCTGTCTGCCGATTTATCCCCTTCCACTGCATCGACAACGGTTGTGCCTTGGGCAACATCGGCCGTCTCAATCGGCTCTTGTAGCAAACTACATCCCGACAGGAGTGAAATAAGAGTTAAGCTGAGTATACGTTTCATCGCGGCATTCTCTTGCTAATTAGTACTTAGAGCTGTTGGTTTACGTAGCTCATCATTTTGTCGACGGCCGAGATCACTTTTGAGTTCATCTCGTACACGCGCTGTGCTTCAATCATGTTGACTAACTCTTCGGTCACGTTCACGTTGGAGCTTTCCAGCATTGACTGACGAACGTTGCCCAGACCATCAATACCCGGAACCCCTTCCTGAGGGTCACCACTGGCACCCGTTGGCAAGTAAAGGTTCTGACCAATCGGTTCCAGACCGCCCGGGTTAATGAAATCAACGGTGGTGATCTGCCCCAGAACCTGGTTGTCCTGCTGGCCACGCACACGTACCGACACTTCACCGTCGTTACCCACAGTGATCGAGATGGCGTCATCCGGGATCACAATTTCCGGTTGCAGCGGGTAACCCGAACCTGAGGTGACAATCACGCCTTCATCGTTCAGCGTGAACTGACCGTTGCGGCTATAGCCAATGTTGCCGTCTGGCATCAGGATCTGGAAGAATCCGTCCCCTTCAATCATCATGTCCAGACTGTTGGTCGTGGTTTGAGCATTGCCGTTGGTGTGGACTTTTTGCGTTGCCACCACTTTCGAACCCGCGCCCAGCATCAGACCGCTCGGCAGTTCTGTGTTCTGTGACGACTGACCGCCAGGCTGGTTAATATTCTGATAGAACAAATCTTCAAACACCGCGCGGCTTTTCTTAAAGCCGACGGTGGAGGCGTTAGCCAGGTTGTTCGAGATCGTCGCAATGTTGGTTTGCTGCGCGTCTAGGCCTGTTTTACTTACCCATAGTGCCGGTTGCATCGTTATCTCCTAGTCGGTTAGCTCATACGAAGCAGAGAGTCGGACGACTTGTCCATGTCTTCTGCGGTGCTCATCATTTTGACTTGCATTTCAAACTGACGTTGCAGGTCAATCAGGCTGGTCATTTCGCCAACGGCGTTGACGTTACTGCCTTCTACTGCACCGGTCAGAATCTTCACGCTGGCATCTGCATCGTATGCTGCGTTCGGGTCTTTTGCTCGGAAAAGGCCATTCACATCTTTAAACAACGATTGATTATCCGGACGAACCAGCTTGATGCGATCGACGATTTCCATAGCATCTGCCGGAGCGCCTTGCGGGCGAACAGAAATAGTACCGTCGTTGCCGATTTCCACTTTAGCCAGCGGCACTGGCAACGTGATTGGCGCACCGGTTTCACCCAACACCGGATGACCATTGCCGTTCAACAGCAGGCCATTGGCATCAATATTCAAATTGCCGTTGCGGGTCAGCCCTTCTTTGCCGGTTTTATCCATCACGGCAATCCAGCCATCACCCTGAACGGTAATGTCTAAATCACGGCCCGTCGTGATCACACTGCCTTGCTGGAAATTGTGCCCAGGACGCTCGGTCATACTGAACACACGGCTTGGCAGGCCATCACCGTACGCTTGCATTGAGCGTGCTTGTTCCAAATCGGCACGAAAACCTGTTGTGCTGACGTTGGCCAAGTTGTTTGCTCTCAACTGCATCGCTTGCATGTTTTGTTTTGCGCCACTCATGGCAAGAAACAATGCACGGTCCATAATTTGCTCCAGAAATCGTTGGTTAAGAGCAATAAAGCAATTGGCGTGCCAAATTTAAAATGTGTTTTTAATCAAGGAGTTTTGATAATTTTGAAGTGAGAAAGTGAGGATTTGCCGCGGCAAGGTGGCAAGCTGGCAATCCTATCAGACCGACGTTGCCGCCGGTCTGACAGACCAGATGATGAGATTATCGAATCTGTAGGATGTTTTGTTGCAGTTGGTTGTGAACTTCAAGCGCACGAGAGTTCGCCTGGAAGTTACGCTGCGCAGAGATAAGATCCACCAGCTCTTGAGTCATATCGATGTTTGACTGTTCCAGCGTACCATTGTTAATGGTACCGAAAGACCCTTTGTTTGATTCACCCCAGATCTTGTCACCCGAGAACTGCGTTGAATCCCACTGAGTACCGCCTTTCTTATCCAGACCTTGTTCGTTCGGTACACGCACCAGTGCCACACGGCCCAGAGTAATGTTTTCACCGTTCGAGTAAGTGCCGAGAACGCTGCCGTTTTCGTCAAAGTCAATCTTCGTCAGGAAGCCTGTCGTTGCACCGTCTTCATCAAACTTCGTCAGTTCAAATGGCGCAGCAAACTGAGTTGCCGCATCCAGACCGAATGACAGAACCTGATTCACATCCGCACCGTTCAGGTTGACTGGATTTGCACCACCGCCCAGAGGCTCAGACACGATTGGCTGACCGTTGTTCAGGCTTGCCAATGTACCGTCATTATTGAACTTCATAGTGTGACCCACTTGACCCGATGCAGTAGTCGCGTCACCACCGGTAATATTGAGTGGTTTCTCGCCTTCTTTATCAGTCACTGTGTAGTAGGTTTGCCATGTGTTTGGCTGAGTCTGATCTTTCAGGTAGTACGTGGTCAGTTTGTAAGCCTGCCCCATCGAGTCATAAATGGTCGATGACGTTGAGCGGTTGTACGTATCCGGATCCGTGTAATCAAACAGCGTTGGATCTTTCAGATCACCGTTAGCCGGAAGGTTCACACCGACTTCAATGTTTGAGGTCTGTTTCGGCTTACCAAACTCCGCAGGAATGTTCATGGGTGCCGGCTCGTAAGAAAGCACATCACCAGTATCCGGGTTGACCTGATAGCCCAGCAGGTATTCGTCGTTTGACGTCACCATGTAGTTGTTCTTGTCGAGGTGGAAAGCACCGTTACGAGTCAACTCATTTTGTTGTGGCACCAAACGATCTTTAGCGACGGCGAAAAAGCCGGTACCCGAAATGCGCAGGTCCATTGGGTTGTTAGTATAAATACTGGAACCCTCGTGGAATTGTTGCGCCACTTTATTCGCCTGAACACCGCCACCTGGAGTGGTTTTAGCGTTAGTAAACAAAGAGTTCGAGTACACATCACCAAATTCAGCACGCGACTCTTTAAAGCCAAAAGTGTTGGCGTTCGCAATGTTGTTACTGGTTGTATTCAGATCTAACTGAGCTGCGGACAAACCGCTAAGAGATACATATGACATTCCAAATTCTCCTATCTAGCTAGCATGATTATGCTTTGCCAACTTCTAGTACTTCAGCAAGTCGAACTGGCGATTCAAAACCAGCCAGATTGAGCAGTACGTTACCATCACCTTTACCCAGAAGAACGCTGTTGACGTTTGCGTAGGTCGAAACCTCAAAGTCTTTGCTTTCTCCATCCAGCAAACCCGAAGCTTTCACTTTGTATTTGCCACCCGGCAATGGATTACCGTTTTGATCTTTGCCGTCCCATTCGACACGGCTATCTCCGCTTGGTTTGGCGCCAACGTCAAACGTTCGCACCAATTGGCCTGCTTCGTTCTCAATGCGGACAAACAAGTTGTCGACCGATTGAGGAAGCTTCACCATCGCCGCCATGCCGGCGTCATCCTTTTTCACCCCTGCAGAACCTGGTACCAGCACATCACGACCTACCAGTGATGAAGCCTGCAGAGCTTGATTCGACGTCATTGACGAGTTGAGGTTCTCGAACTGAGAATTCATCTTGCCAATGCCATCCACCGTCGCAAATGAGGCCATTTGCGCGATCATCTGGTCATTGCTAACCGGCTTAAAGGGATCTTGCTGAGCGAGTTGCTTCGTGAGCAACGACAGGAAATCTTCTTGTTTGAGATCCTGCTTACCCGTTGTCTCGGTTGGCTTATTCTTCTCTTGAAGAGCCTTCAGCTGGTCAACATAGGACAAGCCGCTTTGACCAACGTTATTAATTCCGGCCATTCGCTACCTCCTTATCCTTATTGACCCATCTGCAGCGTACGCAGCAGCATTTGTTTACTCGCATCCGCAACCTGGACATTAGTCTGGTATGAACGAGATGCCGAGATCATATTGGCCATTTCTTCCATCACGTTAACGTTAGGCTTGTAGATATACCCTTCGTCGTTCGCAAGTGGGTGGTCAGGGTTAAACTCCGCACTCAGCGGTTTATCGCTTTCTACGATACCCAATACTTTCACTGGCACATTCGGGTCGCGGTTAAAACGTGCCTTACTTAACTCAGCGCCGAACACGGCATGGCGAGCTTTGTAAGTGTCCTTAGCAGAGCTACTTACGCTGTCCGCGTTAGCCAGGTTGCTCGAGGTGGTATTTAGACGAACAGATTCAGCACTCATTGCAGAACCAGTCACATTGAACACATTAAATAAGCTCATCTAATTATTCCCCTTTAATCGCTTTCGTTAAGTTCTTGAATTTACTTCCTAAGAAGTCGAGTGACGCTTGGTGACGCAGTTGGTTTTGCATAAACAAGTTACGCTCCAGATCCACGTCAACCGTATTGCCGTCACCAGTATCAGGTTGAGTAGGAACGCGGTAAAGCATTTCCCCTGTCACCGTCGTTGAGGCAGGAATGTGCCGACCGTCCGTGCGGCTAAGACTGATGCTTGCCCCTGAACTTGCCGCCTGCAATGCCTTTTGAAAGTCCATTCCTTTCGCTTTGAACCCTGGCGTATTCGCTTGCGCAATGTTGGTCGCAATGACTTCTGCATTACGTTCGCGAACACCCACCGTGTACTGGTGTATGCCGAGTGCGTTGTCAAAAGAAATAGCCATGTTTGCCTCTTCGATAAGAACTGACCGTTACTAATGATTTAAAAGCAATTAGCGTACCAACTTTTCATCAATACCCCATTCGCGCTTAAACCACCCTTAGCTTGCAAAGAGCAAGCCGACTTGCCTGAGTTTGGAATGTCTCACTTCAGGTATAGCGTATCGAAGCAGGCAAAGAAAGGGATGAAGAGGTCGGTCTCACCAGTCTTGAACAAAGCAGAACATAAAAATGAACATCACATCTGTCCGAGCGGCAAACAAAAAGCCCGGCGATTGCCGGGCTTGATATTGAAATTGCATTTATTTCAGTTTGTAGATGATGCCAGGGTTACAGCGAACCATCTCAAAGCGGTCTGTGAGGCCAGTGAGAGACTCCGATGCTCCTAGTAGCAGGTAGCCCCCCGGGTTCAGGCTATTAGCCATCTGATTCAGCACTTTGGATTTCATCTCCGGAGAGAAGTAAATCAACACGTTACGACAAAAGATAATGTCAAACTTACCCAGCAGTGCGTAGCTTTCCATCAGGTTTTGCGGACGGAAATTCACCAAACGTTTAACGTTGTCTTTCACTTTCATGCGCCCATCGCCGGCATCTTCAAAGAAGGTGCGGCGACGCTCAGGAGATAGACCACGCCCCAGCGCCAGATTGTCGTACACACCGGCACGACACATATCCAGCATGCTGGCGGAAATATCGGTCGCAGTGATCGACACGCTAGGCAGTAATCCCGGACGACGTTGCTGAACTTCCAACACAGTCATCGACATTGAGTACGGCTCCTGACCCGATGAACTCGCGGCCGACCAGATTTTGATCGGACGTTTGTTCTTCGCCATTTCAGGTAACAAGCGTTCGGCCAACACAGTAAATGGGTAAGTATCTCGGAACCACAACGTCTCATTGGTCGTCATGGCATCCACGGCTGCCACACGCAATTCGCGATTTCTGCCAGTCACGACGTCACGCAGCAAGTCAGACAGAGACGCCAACTTATATTTGCTCACGAGCGGACTGAGGCGACTTCTCACCAGATACTGTTTACTGTCGCCCAGTACGATACCGCACTGCGACTCCAGGAACCGGCAAAAGTCACGATATTCTTGATCGCTTATAGTTATCGCAGTCATTCAGTTCTCTTTATTCTACTAGTGCAGCTTTCACCGCATTACCAAGCTCATCCGGGTTAAATTTCGCGATAAAGGAGTTCGCTCCTACGCGTTCAACCATGGCTTGGTTAAATACGCCACTCAGCGAGGAGTGGAGAATTACATACAAATCTTTCAGGGCACTGTTGCGGCGAATTTCCGCCGTCAGAGTATAGCCATCCATTTCCGGCATTTCGATGTCGGAAATAACCAGCGAAATTTGGTCATAGATGCTGCCTTCTTTTGCCATGCTGAGCAATTTCTCGTACGCATCTTTGCCGTCTTTGGTCAGAATGACTTCAAAACCGATGGACTCAATCGCTCGTTGTACCTGTTTACGTGCCACGCTAGAGTCGTCGGCAATCAGAATACGGCGAACAATCTGTTTTTCCTGCTCGGCGTGAGCAATCTCTTCTCCGATACGCGAATCCATGGATTCATCCACCGGCGCGATTTCGGCCAGAATCTTCTCGACGTCGAGAATTTCCACCAGCTCATTATCAATATTGGTCACTGCAGTCAGGTAGTTCGCTTTACCGGCACCATCTGGCGGCGGCAGAATCGCTTCCCAACGCATGTTGATAATACGCTCAACCGAACTCACCAAAAACGCCTGAATCGTGCGGTTGAATTCTGCAATTACCACAAAGCTTTTCTCGACATCCGTCGTCGGACGGCCACCAATTGCCAGGCTCAGATCAATCACAGATACCGTTTGACCGCGAATGTGGGCAACCCCTTTCACAAGACGGTGCAAATTCGGCATGGCGGTAAGCTTTGGGCACTGGAGGACTTCTTTTACTTTAAATACGTTAATACCGTAACGTTGGCGCCCGTTCAGACGGAAAGTTAATAATTCCAGTCGGTTTTGACCGACAAGTTGCGTACGCTGATTCACAGAATCAAGAATACCCGTCATAAGCTCATCTCCATCTCAAACTTTTATACGAAAAAAGTGATAGTCTACTTAAGGCTATGAAGAAACCAGAGAAACGAACAATGCTTTCGAATACCCGTGTATGCCCACATACCAAATGTAAGTGTAGAGCTTTCTATCACTTTTTTTATAACTCTATCGGCTTTTTGTTATTTTTCTTTAGCCTTTCTGTGCACTCTGCAACTCCAGAGCAAATCGTAAAGATTCAAGAGGCGGCACAAAGCCATGTGCTCAGTACTGTCGACAAGCCTGTCGGGGGTGAACTGGTGGTGAATGCTGCCAATATTGACGAGCGTATTTTTGCCACCGATTGTCCCGAACCTTTGAGTACATCTTCATCATCCAACAACGGCTCAGCCAGTGCGATTACCGTATTAGTTGAATGTACGGCAGACAACTGGAAAGTTTATGTTCCGGTCAAACTGACCCTGACGGTTCCCATGGTGACTGCCCTGACTCCGATCACTCGCGGCCAGATCATTACTGAGCATGACGTTACGATCAGTATGGTAGATCTGCTGCGCTTCAGACGGCAAGGTTTTTCCTCGCAAGATCTGGTGGTCGGAGCAAAAACGAAAAAAAACCTCAAGTTAGGTGATGTCATTGAACAAAACGACATCTGCGTTGTGTGCCGCAACGAAAGCGTGATGATTCGTGCGGTCAGTACCGGGATGAGCATCACAACCAAAGGCACCGCCTTGTCCGATGGCACCTTCGGCGAACAGATAAAAGTGAAAAATGACAAATCTAACCGTATAATAGATGCACAAGTCAGCGGAATTGGTGAAGTCACGGTACAATTTTAGCGGTCTTACTTCATAGCGCAGAAATATTTGCGCATTGGTGAAATAAAAAGCTAAAGTTCGTCTTCGTTCAGTCGATATTGACGGTACAAGTTCAAAGTTTTTAAAAGGCTCAATTATGGCAGGCATTGATAACATACGTTCAGGCAACTCGTTAGCGACGACTAACCGAGCACCTGCACGTTCAGAATCCAATGCATCTTCATCGACTTCCGGTTCCGTAAGACAGAGTTCTGGCCCGCAACATGATGCGGTGTCCCTCAGCTCACAAAGCAGAGCTCTCGGTGAAATGCACAACGAGATGGCGAGTAAGCCAAGTTTCGATAGTGCGAAAGTCGCAGCGATCAAAGAAGCGATCGCAAACGGCTCTTATGTTGTGGATGCCGATAAACTGGCTGACAACATGATCAAGTTTGAGAAAGAACTGGGCGGTTTTTAACATCCCGGTTTGGCGATAAGGCGATTGAGTAATGGCAGCACTGAAAGACTTAGTCGAATTCCAGTTAAAAAACGCGCAAGAGTTGTCTGCGTTACTGGAACAAGAAAAAGTAGCGATCACCAGCCGGATTTCGGCGGATATTGAAGCGCTTGCCAAACAGAAAATCACCTTGGTGAATCAGTTACAACAAACCGATCAACGCATCTCCAACCATCCTCATGTAACGAGCCTGACAGAGGATGAATATTTGGACAACCTGGTGAAACAGATTCGCACGATCGTGTTCGACTGCCAGCAAGCCAATGCCGTGAACGGTGAAGCGCTTGCCAGAGCGCAACTGAGTTTCAACAAGCTGAATAACCTGATGCAGCAGAGCCATGGCAAAGTCGGGATGACCTACAACGCCACTGGCCAGACACATACGGTGTCGACGCTGGGGACCAACATCAAAGCCTGAGCAGATTACGAAGATAAAAAAAGCGGCAAACATTGCCGCTTTTTTGCTATCTGGAGAGGAGAGATTTCAGAATAGAGTTTGCTGACGTTTTTCCGGTACCTGCTGCACTTCACCGTAGTCACGCAGACGGTCCATCTTACGGATATCAAGTCGCAGTTCAGTGACATAGCTGTCGCCGACTTTGTAGCTGCGTACCACTTCCGCTCCGCGAATCACGCCGTCAACTGCACCGGATGTCAGCTCCGTTCCCAAACGCTGATCCTGCAGTTCTGCGCGTCCGCTGACTCGCATACCATAAACCTGTTCAGCCAGTTCACGATAGGCATCGATTTTCGAAGCACGCATCGCTCGCACCTGTTTTTCTTCATCGTCACGGCCTTTCTGCTCGCTGATGCTTGCATAACCAACGGCGGTCAGCCAGTCATCCGGACGCATGGTTTGTAGCGGCTGGCAACCAGACATCACCAGCGCTGCAATCAGGAGAAATAACCACTGTTTCATCATCGTCTCCTATGGGCGCAAAATAACGGTGTATGGCTGAGTAATGGTTGGGTCTGAACGAATCAACACACCATCCTGAGTCCGAATGCTGTTCAGCGTATCCAAGTCGCGGCCGATACGATCCGCTGGCAAGAAGCCCTGCGCCGTTGCCACCACAATACGTGATTGCATTCCCACCACTCGGGCGTTGATCAGCACACCGCCTTCCTGACGCAGCATCGTTCCGGTCAGTACGTATTGCACTTCCTGCTGCTGCGCGAGATCTTTCCAGTCGCGACTGAACGCAAAATCGCCCTGCTGGGTGACCTGAATCGACCCCGTCGTTTTGTAGTCGACAACTTTAAAGCCGCGACGCTGGAACTGATAAATAAAACCTTCAGAAACTGAGTTCCCCAACCAGTTAGTGGTATCCATGTTTTGCAGATCCACAAATGACGTCACCGCAATCGGCGTACGCGCCGTTACACTGGTATTCGACTGAACCAGATCCTCTGTCAGGCTATCAACGAAGAAATCCAACGTATGGCGCGGACTCTCCATCAACATAAACTGTGAACCATTGTATGGCTCTTTACCGTTATAAATCGGGGCATAGGCACAGGCCGTTAAAAATAACGCCGGCACTAAAGGAAGCCATTTTTTCATTCTCTTCATCTCCAGATATACTAAGGCATTAGTTCAATTTCACTCTCTCAGATGAAACTGGAACACTCTTTGCTTTTCTAAATCTGCGACAACTCAGAAATGCAAATGCCTACATCAGCTAAGATTTGAAAAGCAAAATTTATACCTAACTGGTAAATCATGATGAAAAAAAATATTTCCTCTTTAATTTCAATGCTTTTTTTAAGCCTTTGGATTCCTACGGCTCAAGCCGCCTGGTATGAAGTGACCGGGACTGCCACCATTGTGTCGTCGGAAGATTCAGCGCGGCTCCACGCATTGGAAGACGCCATTTATAAGGCGGTAAATTTTGCCGGGGCAGATATTGGCAGTATCAGTAACCTGATGCCACTGCTGGAAACTGACCGTCAGGAGTACTTGTTTACCAACCATGAAGTACGTTACATCCTGATCGAAGATCGTAAAGTCAGAGGCAATGTTATGCAGGTTCGGGCCCGAATTGATCTCTATCCATCGGCAACAGCTTGCCACGTCGATCAATATAAAAAGACCTTTTTGGTCGGTAATATCGATGTCGCCTCTCCACAACAAGCGGTAATGGGCCAAATTTATGACATCGGTGATGATTTTGCGCATGTGGTCGACCGTCAGATCGCTCAGGAGTCACACAGTTTTGTTTCCGTTGGTACCACCAATTACGATATCGATGCACGTAACCCGGAACGGATCAAAATGATCGCACAAGATTCCGGCGCACAGTACATCATCGGCGGCGTGATCACCGACTTAACCGCAACCGTCGATCAAAAACTGCTGCAAGACGATGTGATCAACCGTCAGTTTGCGCTGGAGATGCGTGTTTACGACGGAAAAACCGGCAATGAAGTGTTCAAACACAATTACCGTGAAGTGGCGAGCTGGCCCTTCGCCAAAACCAGCCAGGTGGATACGCGCAGCGCGCGCTTCTGGGCATCGACTTACGGCCAGATGTTACTGCGCGTCAGCCGTAACGTCATGCTCGACTTAGAGTCTGAAATTTCCTGCAAGATCACTTTGCCGGAGGTAGTGGCAAAATTTGGCAACACCATCACGATGGACCTTGGCCGCATTCACGGTGTCAAGACAGGTGACAAGCTACAGTTGTGGCATACCGGAGCCTTTATTGATCAACGTGGTTTACCGCGCAACAAAGTCACCCAGAGTGATATTACGCTCACCGTAACGCGCGTGTACGAGAACGACGCTGAACTGACCATCGACCAACCTGAACTGGCTTCCAGTATCCAAATTGGCGATGTAATGCACAAACAGCTCTAGTCATGGCGGCAAGATATTAACTTATTCAAATAATTGAGTAAGATAACCCTCTCAGCTCCCGTGGCACAGCTGGATAGCGCGGCCCCCTCCTAAGGGGCAGGTCTCAGGTTCGAATCCTGTCGGGAGCGCCAAATATAAAGCCCTGATGAATCTGCGTTCATCAGGGCTTTTTTATTCGCTGTTTCAAAGTTACAAGCGAAACTTAAACTGCCCCAGCAGGTGTAAGGCTGTGTTGGGCACCGTCGCTTTGCCATAGTCCAAATCAATCTCGGCGTAAGAATAGGTAACCTTGCCTTCAAGAGAAAACAGCACCGAATCGCTCACGACAAATTCGCGCTCCAAGGCCAGTTGCGTAGTCACGCCGCCTAACTGATAGCCGCCGTGGCTGCGTTGATTATCAACCGTGACATCGGGATGCGGAATAACCACGCCAAACCCCGCGCGAACATTCCATCCCTGGGTATAAACGGCTGCGTAGTTGAGATACAACAGGTTATAGCCATCGGTGATTTCGAAATTTTGTACCCGGTCATCAAGGTCGGAAGCGTTGGCGTACAACTTGTGATGAATGAATTCGACTTCCCAAGCGGTATCGTCTTTCCAATATCCCGTACGAAGGTTGTAATAAGGAGGGCTGTTAAACGGTTTGGTATTAAGGCTAACGGAGTTCGACTCAATACGCTCCCCGTTGTCCATTTTAATGGTAATGGATTCCTGCAAGTTCAGCGCTCCACCCAATCCGAATGAGGCTTCCCATCCTTCTTTGGCTGAGACGCTAAACGAGCAACATAAGGCAGTAACGAACAGTGTGGCTTTATGCATAGTTTCTCCTACAACAAGCCACACTTTGGTTTAACTGCTCATTTCGTGCGGCATGAATCCAGAATACTCATCGTTTCGTCTTTGGCAGAGGTCGTCACGTTCGCGAAGTCCAACAAGGTGTGGAACAGATTGTCGTGCGACAGAACATCCTGCGATTTGTCTTTCACACAGGTCTTATCAATTCCATAAGTCTGAGCAAAACCCTCATCCAACCATAGCATCCAGGGCACACTCGTTTGCTCTTTCGGAGCCAAAGCGTAAGGTGTACCGTGCAAGTATAAACCATTCTCTCCCAAGGATTCACCGTGGTCTGAGATATACATCAACGCAACGTTGTATTTATCACGATATTGCTGCAGCTTCTCGATCAGTTTGCTCACCACAAAATCGGTATACGCGATGGTGTTATCGTACACATTGGTGATCTCTTCGTCCGTACAGTTTTCGATATCAGCGCGATTGCAGGACGGTTTGAATAGCTCATGCTGCTTCGGATAACGCTTCCAATACGTTGGACCATGACTGCCGATAATGTGCAGCACATACAGTTGATCATTGCCGTTTGCACTGCCAATTTCACTGTCCAAATCGTACAGCAGAGCCTCGTCATAACACACGTCAGAATCGCAGAATTGCGGGTAATCAGCTGGCTGAATCATCGTCTTCGGTAGATTTTTTGCTACCGCTTTGTCACCGCCGTCGTTGTCTTTCCACAGAACAGACACTCCTGCACGTTGAATAATGTCCAACACGTTATCCTGGGAATTTGCTACGGACTTATTGTAATGCTCACGATTCATGTTTGAGAACATACAAGGCAGAGAGTGGGCCGTTGCTGTTCCGCATGAAGAAACCTCACCAAACGAAATCAGATTGTATTTTTCAGTGTAAGGCGTGGTGTTTCTGTTATAGCCATTGATACCCAAATTCATCGATCGCGCTGTCTCTCCCAACACCAGAATGGTCAATTCGGGTTTACCGTTAGCACTGACTAACTTTTGCGCATCCATCCCAATCTGCTTGTATTCCAGCGGCGTGGAAAGGTAGGTTTTATCGAGATATTTGACGGTGTAGTAAATGTGGGAAGGCACGATCAGTTTGTTCAGATAGGCGTTGTTGCGTCCGACTGACGCATAGTCTTTATACGCTGCAACAAAGACGATAGCGATGACCGCTAAAGCCCCCAACACCAGAGCGAACCTTTGTAGTACGCGCACTTTGAACGAATGTTTCTTTTCGAACTCCACCATCCACAGAAGCAGCGTCGGCAACGCACCGAGCGCGACAAAATAAATCACCGCCTTAAACGACAGGTAGGAACTGGCTTCTGCGGTATTGGTTTCGAAGATGTTTTCAATCATCGAGTAGTCGAAGATCACACCATAGTTAAGCGTGGCGTAACTGGCCAGCGCGGAGGTGATGATCAATACGGTGAAGATAAGCTTGGTCAGATAAGGGATCGTAAAGAGTGAAAATACCACCACAAATGCTGCGGATAACAACACAGGAGCACTATAGGCAAATAAGCCGGAGCCGGTTTGCGCGGCTAAGGTGATAATTTTTGAGCTCACTGCATAATTGAGCACAAAACCGAAGTAACAGGCGATGATTAATACAAACCAAGAACTGCTGATGAGAAACTTTGGTGTTTTCAGGACGCGGGAATTGTTCATAACAGAATAATGCCCCACACAACAGCAGCATTCGCGAGAGCAACAAACACAGCGGCAGAACCAATATCTTTTGCTCGACCACTCAACTCGTGATACTCCGTTCCAACACGGTCGACGATCGCTTCAACCGCTGAATTTAATAATTCGGTAATTAATATGATAAATAATGAACCAATCAATAGGACTTTTTCTATATTGGTCACATCTAAAAGTAGACTTACGGGAGTAAGAATAAGCAGCAATGCCAATTCTTGACGAACAGCCGCTTCATGTTTCAGCGCCGCTTGAAATCCTTGGAAGGAGTACTTCGTTGCTTTAATGATACGACGAAGCCCTTTGTCACCAGGCTTACCTGATTTAATCATGTCCATGAGTTACAACCTAAAAATTTAATGATGCATAGAGGCCGACGCCATCGTCGCTAAACGTCGGTACGACGACAAAATTGGTCACTGACATTCTCATGCCAGTAATGGCATATTGAATTCCGGTAGCCAGAGCCGCACCAGCGATGACATCTCTCCAATAATGGTATTCACTTTCTACCCGCGAATATCCCACCACCCCAGTCGCGATATACGCAGGGAGTCCATATTGCCAACCGTAACGAAATTGCAGGTAAGCCGCCCCTTGCGCTGCGCTGGATGTATGGCCGGACGGGAAACTATGGTCACCACCATTAGGTCTTTCTTCATTGATGGTAAACTTGAGTAAATGCGTTGCCGCAGAGGTCCAGATTGCGCCTTCAACCAATTGCCCCAACCCGTTAAAATCACCATAACCTATCGAGATAACACCAGCGACAGCAGGAACCGCAACTTGCAGAATATCGCCGGTTTTTTCCAACTGCTCGGAAGCGACAGCAGAAGACACGTGAGCCATATTTCCAATGACCAGTGATAGAAGTACTTTTTTTAAAAAAGGCGAAGATTTAAGCGGAACAACACTATTTTCAAGGCGCAAGAAAGCGACCAAATTATTAATTCGGTTTCCGTACACGTTTATTATTTCCATTTGTTTACGACTGACTAATTTGTATTCACATCTAGTGTGATTATTATTTTAGAGTAAAAAACTAAACGGCCGGATACTAATTTTTTGTCATATAGAAATCAAGGAACTTCTGACACTTTCCTGACATTAACTTTAATTCAACCCCATGAATTTATTTTAATACTCAGAAAATATTTAATTTAATATTAAGTATTTTAGAAACAATTATGTGGCATAAAACACAAATAATATGTAATACATTGCACAAGGAAAATTAAAAGCCCGTAAACCCAACGTTAATTATATTATTCACTTGGACAGTATATTAACTTTGAAATAGCAGGATTTATAAATAAACCTCTCAACTAAAATATAAAACTGAGTGAACATCACTGTTATCACGCTATTCAAATCGTTGCGTAATATGAGTCATTCTTTCGCATAAACCTGACATGCCGCTGATGTTCCCAAGTCAGATTCCTCTACTCTGTGGCTACTATTCTTTCTGTTTTCTTCTACTATTACTATTAACAAATCTATCCATAGCAAACGTATGACAAAGAGTAACCTGGAAACCAACACTGGTCACCGCTTTATCTCGAAAGCCAAAACGGCCTATAAGATTCATATTCATACTCCCGATGACAAAGTGCTGCACCGGTCGGTCGGCTACATCCGTATCGGTGAACGCAAAGGATTGAAGAAAGCGATTAAGCTGCGTAACGAATTGGGACGTGAAATGTGGGGACGCCATTGGCGACGCATTCTTAAAGATCCGTTTTTGATGACCCGTCTGCCGCACAGTTTAGAGCCCAAGATCATCTATAAGCCGCGCCCAACGCTTGATAATCCGGACTGTCGTGATGCCTGCTACATTGCTGCCTGGCGCAACTACGACGACAAGGGGCATTGCACGTTCAAAAGTGTCGTCTGCTCCATCAACAAACACGGTAAACTCGCCGCCTACACGAAAACCAAAAAAGCGTTACTGGACGCGCATAAAGATTGCCTGGATATTCTGGTTTACATGGGCAGGCTCAATAGTATCGATCTCAAATAGCCCCACGTTCTGCAGAATCAAGAGACAAAAAAGCCCACCATTATGGTGGGCTTTTTGATGGAGGAAGATTACTCTTCGACTTGGTATTCAAACGCAGGAATGACAATTTCCACGCGGCGGTTTTGTTCACGACCCGCGGCGGTAGCGTTTGACGCAATCGGATTGCTTTCCCCTTCGCCTTTAGCCGAGATACGTGCAGCATCAACGCCTTTTTCTTGCAGCGCGTCAGACACGGCCTGAGCACGCTTCTCTGACAGTTTCTGGTTGTAAGCTTCTGAGCCCGATGAATCGGTGTGGCCTGTAATTTCAACGTTCGCCTGCGGATGAGCGTTCAGGAAGGTGACCAGATCGTTCAACTGCTCTTTGCCTTCTTCACTCAGCTTAGCGCTGTTGTGAGCAAAGCTCTTGCTGTCCAGTTTTTGGAACTCAACCGTTTTGGTCACCATTTTAGGCTCGGCCGCCATAGGCTCTTGCACTGGCTCTGATTGCGCAACGGGTTGCTGCTCAGCAACAGGTTGTTCTTCAGCCATCATTGGCGCAGGTTGGTTATCGTTGCCACCAAAGCGGTATACCAGCCCCAGTGTTGTCGTGTGTGCTTTCGCACGTACGATGTCATTGTTCATATCACTCAGGTATTGGTACTCAACCCGAACACCCAGGTTACTGGTCGCTGCGTATTCGACACCTGCGGCACCTAAATATGAATTGTCGTAAACATCGCCATAACGAACGCGAGCTGCACCGACCTTACCGTACAGGTCCCATTTTTCCGTCAGAGCGTAGCTCAGTTTCGGCGCCAGCGTGTACGCTTGAATGGTGTCGTGATTCAGACCAGCACCATTAAATTTCCCCAGGTAATCGTACCCACCTTCCACAGCCAGCCAGTCGTTGAAGTTATAGCCCAATAATGCGCCCGCGGTTGTCCCGTCCAGATCGCATGAATCGGTGTTGTTACATGCATCATCTAACCATGTTTTACCCACTTTACCGCCAAGATAGACGTCAGCCATCGCGGCCGAAGAGGCAAAAAGCAGAGATGCGGAAACCATTGCTGCTAACTTTTTCATAAAAACTTCCTTCCGATCATTATTGTGATTGTATGGTGCGAGACCAACGCTACCCCTTGCAGAGTAAGGCTTACGTCTACCCGTCTTTTGCGGGCCACCAGCAGTAACTATAATGAATCCGGCCGAAAGCGACACAGGCCGACTGTTAATCTTTTGTCACGTAACTGCGAATTTTCATAAATAAACCGGTTACAACCAATTGATAACGCTAAAATTAGAACAAAAAAAAGCCGCAGCGTGAATACTGCGGCTTTTTCGTCACTTTGGAAATTATTGAGCGTTTGCTTCACGCTCTTCAATAAATGCCAGTGCCATCTTGATTCGAGCAACAACACGCTCCTGACCAATCAGGTTCATCACGGCATCAACTGATGGAGACTGACCGCCACCTGTTACTGCTACACGCAGCGGCATGCCGATTTTACCCATACCGATTTCCAGCTCAGCACACACATCCGCAATCACCTGGTGCAGCGCTTCGGTGTTCCACTCTGTCAGCGCTTCGATTTTGCTTAGTGCCAAAGCCAATGGCTCTTTTGCAACGCCGCGCAGGTGTTTCTTCGCCGCATCCGCATCGAACTCAGAGAAATCTTCGTAGAAGTAACGTGACTGCTGTGCCAGCTCAACCAGCGTATGGCAGCGCTCACCCACCAGCTTAACGATTTCAGCCAGAGCAGGACCGTTCGCTTGGTTGATGCCCTGATGGTCAAAATGCCATTCCAGGTGTTTAGCGACGTATTCAGGCTCTGAAGTCTTGATGTAGTGGTTGTTCAGCCACAACAGTTTGTCGGTGTTGAATGCCGACGCAGATTTTGAAATCGCGTTCAGGCTGAACAGTTCAATCATCTCTTCACGCGAGAAGATCTCCTGATCGCCGTGACCCCAACCCAGACGTACCAAGTAGTTGATCAGAGCTTCTGGCAGGTAACCTTCGTCGCGGTATTGCATAACTGATACAGCGCCGTGACGCTTAGACAGTTTCGCGCCGTCATCGCCCAGAATCATTGCACAGTGTGCAAATGTCGGGATAGTGGCACCCATCGCTTTGTAGATGTTGATTTGGCGAGGTGTGTTGTTGATGTGGTCTTCACCACGGATGACGTGCGTGATACCCATATCCACGTCGTCAACCACAACACAGAAGTTGTAAGTTGGTGAACCGTCGGTACGACGAATGATCAAATCATCCATTTGGTCGTTACGGATTTCGATACGGCCACGGATTTGGTCATCAAAAACCACGCTGCCTTCTTTCGGGTTGCGGAAACGGATACAGCAAGGATCACCCTCTTTTGCCGCTTCGTTGACCGCTTTAATTTTCGGATGGTTCGCATCGTAGCGAGGCATCTCTTTGTTCGCTTCCTGCTCAGCACGGATTTCGTCCAGCAGGTCTTTTGGCGCGTAACATTTGTAGGCTTTGTCTTCAGCCAGCAGTTGCTCAACCACTTCGTTGTAACGATCAAAACGTTTTGTTTGGTAGTAAGGACCTTCATCCCAGTCCAGACCCAGCCAAGTCATCCCTTCCAGGATGGCGTCCACTGCTGCCTGAGTCGAACGCTCTAGGTCAGTGTCTTCAATACGCAGTACAAATTCACCGCCTTGGCTTTTCGCGTAGAGCCAAGAGTAAAGTGCGGTACGAGCACCACCTACGTGAAGATAGCCAGTCGGGCTAGGAGCAAAACGAGTTTTAACCGTCATTATGATTTACCTTTATCAGAAACGTCTGCCGAGAGTTCAGCACGAGCGAAATTTTGGGCAGTATTCTAGCACCCACATCTCCCATATCACAACGTTGATTCAACATATTAGCACCACCTTTTCCCGCTACTGACAGCAAGAAATTCTGCAATCGCTGCCCAAGGCTTGACCTTGCCGCAAGGGTAAGGTTTATCCTTTCTGACATAACGTCTTGGAGGGAAGAAACATGAGCCACTTTGCTTTACCTTTGTCCGGTTTAAATTGTATGGGCTGCGCGCGCAAACTGGAGCGCCAACTCAACGCCGACTTTACGGTTCAGATTCAAGACCTGTCCCCCACTTTTATCGAATTTGACGTAGATGCGCCACTCGATAGCGTGCTCGATAGTGTTGAATCATTGGGTTATGAAGCGGGTGAGTTACTGCACTTTGATTTGCAGGGGCTCAGCTGCGGCGGCTGTGTCAGCAAGCTGACCAAACAGCTCGAGCAGTCGGATCAGATTGCGCGTCTGACGGTCAGTAAGACGGCACTTTCTCTGCGTACATCATTAAGTGCCGAAGCCATCATCGCACTGGTGGCCGAAGTCGGTTATCAGGCGACGCTGCCTGACGAAGGCACAACAACGAACGAAGTCTCAGAACCAGAAACCTCGCCAGCGGGAATGACTGAGTCAATCACACCCGTTGCGACCGTTGAAGCCAAAGCACCAGCAATAAATGACACTCAAGTTAGTACACACTTACTGATCAAAGGCATGACCTGCGCCAGCTGTGTCTCTTCGGTCGAAAAAGCGCTCAGCTCAGTAGCGGGTGTGAGCAAAGCGCAGGTCAATCTGGCTGAGCAAAGCGCACTGGTCATCGCCGACCATGAAGTCAGCGCCGAGCTGGTCAACGCCGTCAAACAAGCGGGTTATCAGGCCGAACCGGTCGATGACCCGGCCGAGCAACAACAAAAGCAACAGGCGCAGCTCGAACAGGTACAAAAAGAGCACAAACGCAGCGCTATTCTCGGACTGATCATTGGTGTGCCATTAATGGCCTGGGGCGTATTCGGCGGCAACATGATGATTCGAGCCACCAGCGATCAGCTCGCCTGGGGCGCCATCGGGGTCTTGTGTCTGGTTCTGCTCGCCACCGCAGGACGCAGCTTCTTTGCCAACGCTTGGCAAGCACTCACTCACGGCCGCGCGACTATGGATACTCTGGTCGCCCTTGGTACAGGTGCCGCCTGGTTCTATTCGATGTTGGTGGTGCTGTTTCCCGCCTGGTTCCCGGATGCGGCTCGCCATGTCTATTTTGAAGCCACGGCGATGATCATCGGTTTGATCTCACTTGGCCACTACATTGAAGCCAAAGCCAAAGCGCGAACCACACAATCGCTGCAGGCGCTGATCAACCTGCAACCTCAACACGCCACACAAGTGACTGAAAGCGGAGACCGCATCATCGCGGTAGAACAAATCACGCTTGGTATGACGTTGCGAGTCAAGCCCGGAGAGAAATCGCCGGTCGATGGCAAAGTGTTGCAAGGGGAATCTTACGTCGATGAATCCATGCTGACCGGTGAACCGATTCCGGTACACAAAGCGGCTGGCGATTCAGTGTCGGCGGGGACAATCAACCAAGACGGAAGCCTGCTGATTGAAGCGACTGGCATCGGCTCACAAACCATGTTGGCGCGCATTATTCAGATGGTGCGTCAGGCGCAGAGCAGCAAACCGGCGATTGCCAAAATGGCCGACCAAATCTCCGCGGTCTTCGTACCAACGGTGGTCGCAATTGCCGTCATTGCCGCAGCCGTGTGGTTCTGGGTTGGGCCAGATCCGAAAGCAAGTTATATGCTGGTCATTGCCACCACGGTACTGATTATCGCCTGCCCTTGTGCTCTGGGTTTGGCGACCCCACTTTCGGTCACCGTCGGGGTGGGTAAAGCCGCAGAAATGGGCATTTTGATCCGTGATGCCAACGTGTTGCAAACCGCCAGTCAGATTGACACTGTTGTGTTTGATAAAACCGGTACGCTGACCGAAGGCAAACCCGTCGTGCAGCAAGTGGTCACCTATGGCATTGACGAAGCGGAACTGCTGAGCCTGACCGTGGCGCTGGAACAACACTCAGAGCACCCACTGGCCAAAGCCATCATTCAGCACGCCAGCGAATTGTCGATTGCGCCTGTTGCGATTACCCAGTTCGAAAATCTGCGCGGCAAAGGCCTGCAAGCGCAATATATGGATCATTCAATTCAGATTGGTTCACTGGATCACTTCACGCACCTTGGCGTCAATCTGCAAGGGGCCGAAACCGACATGCAGCGTTTTGCTGAGCAAGCATGGACACCAGTTGCTGTTGCCCGCGATGGTCGCCTGATTGGTTTGATTGGTATTGCCGATCCCGTGAAAGAGAGCGCGATTAAAGCCGTGCACGCGCTGAATGAGTCGGGGATTCGCACTGTGATGCTGACTGGCGACCACCTGAGTGTGGCCGAGGCGATAGCCAAACAGTTGGGCATCCAACAGGTCATCGCACAAGTGCTACCGGATGAAAAAGCGCAGCATATCGAAACCTTACAGAGCCAGGGACAACGCGTGGCAATGATTGGTGATGGCATCAACGATGCGCCTGCACTGGCTCAGGCGGATATCGGTATCGCCATGGGCAGCGGCAGTGACGTTGCGATCGAAAGCGCGCAGATGACGCTGCTCAACTCCTCACCGCTGTCTGTGGTGAGTGCGATAGAGCTGTCCAAAGCCACCGTGAAAAACATGAAACAGAATCTGTTGGGTGCCTTTATCTACAACACGTTAGGCATTCCGATTGCTGCAGGCGTGCTCTACCCGGCGTTTGGATTTTTGCTCAGCCCGGTCGTTGCCGGTGCAGCAATGGCGCTGTCTTCCATTACGGTCGTCAGCAATGCCAACCGACTGCGTTTGGTGAAAACCCGTTTTCACTCCTAATGTTGTCGTATTGCTCTGGTCCATCTGCACATGCATTGGGCCGGGGCCCACTCAAACAATCCGCTTATTTAAGAGGCTTATTATGAAAACATCATCTCTCGGCATTGCGCTGCTAGCGGTTCTTTCCAGTCAGGCATTTGCCACTGATGTGATTAACCACAAATCTCCTTACTGCGGTTGCTGCGGCGAATGGGGCAAGCATATGGAAGAACAAGGATTTACGGTTAAAGAAGTGCTGCATAAAGACATGAATGGCATTAAACAGAAGCTGGGTATCACGCCTGAACTGGCTTCCTGCCATACTGCCGAAATCGACGGTTATGTGTTCGAAGGCCACATTCCGGCCGAAGACATTAAAGCGTTTCTCGCTAACCCGCCGAAAAATGCCGTTGGCTTAGCCGTACCGGGGATGCCAATGGGTTCGCCGGGCATGGAATACGGCGACCAGAAAGATGCTTACGTGGTTTATGCCTTTAACGAAAAAGGCCAGGTGTTCAAATACCGCCAATATCAGGGCAAGATGTAAACACCGCCGTTGAGCAAAATAAAAGGCCTCCCATTCGGGAGGCCTTTGTCGTTTCAATTAGCGCCTTAATTTAGCGTCGTTATACGGCTGGCTCGTTCACCGCTTGCCGAAAGCGAACGAATCCAGACTTTACCAGCCACCGCAGGGGCTTTCGCGGCGTCATAGTTCAACCACGTTTCACCATCCAGCGAGTACTGCAGAGTCACCCCCGGGAATTGAACGTTCATGGCCAAATGTCCGTTCTCGATTGTCGCCCCGGGAACAGGGAGGCGGTAATCAATGCCCGATTTCTCCAGTTTCGCCAGTTCACGCTGGCCAAGGATGTTAGCAAATCGGTTCCAGTCTGCATTCAGCGCATTGCGATTCACCTGTTTCGTGTCTTGTGAGTATTCCACACCCACTTTGTAGTCGTTCTCCCATGAGGCTCGGTGCCATGCACGCTCTGCTGCTGCCAGCACGCGTGGGAAGACCATGTATTCATACTGCTCGTCGCTGCGCACGATTTCCGACCACAACTGAGCAGACAGTCCATAGAAAGGTTTACCGCTGAACTCCCCTTTGCCACTGAAGCCGTTACCATCGCGATCCACTGACGTTTCAGCATTTTGCGGCAAGTTTTCCGGTGCAAAACCAAACAGCTTGCGGGTATCGGTCGCACGGGTTGCCCAGTAGTAGCCGCTCTCTTTCGGGTCAACTTCGTACGGCATGTCCATGTAGACATAGTCCGGGTTGGAAACAATCACGTCGTAGCCTTTCTGCGCGTATTCGTACGCAGAAGACGTGCCGCCCCAGTACAGTACATCCCAGAAGTTAACGCGGGTTGATTCGGTCGCAAACGAGTTGGCACCGTCACTGTGTTTCAGGCCATCCTGCCATGCCTGGAAATGAGGAATACCGTGTTTCACCACTTGCTTCGATACCTGCTCAGCAAAGTGGCTTGGCAGATGCTCAAAGTCACTCACTGCGCCGCTGGTGATCAATGCCTGACACTGCGGAGACTTGGCAAACGGTTTATCCTGTTGCGACAGGTCAATATTCCCTTTCCAGCTCACTTTGTCGGTCGCATTGATATCCTGGAATCCGGCGCCTAATTTGATGTTCTTCGCTTCATCACCGCCAAAATGCCAGGTCGTCAGCGGCATCCCCGCTTCCTGATGCATTGCGGCCACTTCGGCGATCACTTTGTCGACAAAGCGCTCAGAGGAATCAAGACAAGGGTTAATAAAGCTCTGGCGATTGTAGAACTGCACCGTTGTCACGTTAGATGTATCGTTTGGATCCATCAGACGGTATTGATTTGCAGCCGCCTCATCGCCTTCTTTCATCAGGCGCTGGTAGCGGGCTTCCATTGAGACCACCGCGGCACGCGCATGTGCCGGCATATCAATTTCCGGAATCACTTCGATGTGACGTGCTTTCGCGTATTTTAGGATCTCAACGTAATCGGCCTTGCTGAAGTACCCGGAACCAAAGTTAGAACTATCCGGACCAGAGCCCAGCTGTGGAAGTACACACTCAGTCTCACTCAAATCAAAGCAGCGCTGTGAGCCGATATCGGTCAATTCTGGCAGACCCGGAATTTCGATGCGCCAGCCTTCATCATCCGTCAGGTGCAGGTGAAGTTTATTCATTTTGTACGCGGCCATCTGATCCAGTGTTGCGAGAATCGCCTGTTTGGAATGGAAGTTACGCGCCACATCGACCATCACGCCGCGGTAAGCAAAGCGCGGTGCATCTTTCACGCTCACCAGCGGTAGCTGCTCAGCCTGATTGCTATCCACCAGCCCTAACACTGACTGCATGGCATAAAACACACCCGCCTCGTCAAAGGCACGAATGATGATTGCTTTTGGCGTCACTTGCAGAGTGTAAGCGCCGGATTTGGCCATCTCGCCTTTAAATAAAGCAGGGACAATACGCACATCCGTGGCAAGTTTACCGGTCAGGTTCACCCCTAACAGATTCGCTCGTTCCGTCAGCGCTGCATTTTGCGCCGAGTCCAACACTTGGTTGTTCCATGCGATACCGTCGGCAATCGACACGGAACCGGATTGCGCCGTGATGTGCGACGGAGTCGGGATCAACGCGGCGGAAACGTCTTGCAGTACCACGTCCTGGTTTTTGGCAAAGCGGGTCGCGGCAGTGGCAAAGATATTGTTATCGCCAGGCGTACGCTTCAGATTATCCCCTTCCAGACCGCTGACGAACTGAGACACTTGCTCGGTATCCAGCGAGACAATACGTTTTGGCTCGGCATCGGGTGCGGTGACGAAGGCCCCCGGCAGGAAATCAGTTTCAAACAGTTGCCAGTATTCGCCCGTCAAAGGCAACACCACGGTTTCGCCCGCGGCAAAGCCATCAAACTTCTCTGTTGGTTCCAGCTTGTGCAGATCACCCGTGACACGAGTAATCTTGAACTGGTCGTTGTCGACATTCAGGATCAGTCGAATACTGTGGAAATAGATGGCCCAATCTTTGGAATTGACCGCATCCCCCTGATTCACCAAGGTCATATTCACCTGATTACAAGAAGCCCATTCAGCACCCAGATCCTGACACGCCAAACCATCGTCCGCACCATGATTAGTGACAACGGTGTAGTGAACATCCAGATTATCCGCCAACGAATTCACCACAGATTGAGACGACGAATTCATCGCCGAACAGCCTGCCAGAGTTGCGACTACCGCAACCGCAATCATACTTTTCTTCAACATGATAACTTACCCTACTCACTTGATGAGAAACGCACAACCGATAAGAAACCAACCCGGGTGCTTCCTTTCATCTCTCAATACGACATCGGCCAACGGCCATACCTAACAAACAGCGTCACCATATCGTGAGTTATTTTTTAGCGTAAAATTATTCATCAAAGGCAGTGATCCCGTTCAAGTTTTAGATTTATAGATAAAAATAAAAATCCAAATATCAATAACTTAATCATTACGTCAAAATCGACAGTTCTAATTTAACGAGAATATTGGAAGAAAAATCACGCACTTTGAGCTGCATTTCACCCTGTGGGGTGAGTTGCATCACATTCTCTTTACCGCCAGAAAGAGGGTGGATGCCATGACAAAAAGGAATCTGTGAAGTGTGTCGAACGATTTTATTCGTCAAATTCGTCTAAAGTTCTTTAAAGTAACGTTTTTAGCGTCGTATTTTCGCAACGAAAAGGAATTGAAATGCACCGAATCACTCGCGGGATTATTGGGCTCATCTGGTTATTTGCATCGGCACTGCATGCCGAACCGCTCTACTGGCAAGCAACAAACGGTTCATTGCAAATCACGTTGTTGGGCGCTATCCACGTGGGAGCGCCTTCTATGTACCCTTTACCTAAACCCATTTACAAAGCGCTCAATCAAGCTGATGGCCTGATCATTGAAGCCGATGTCAGAAAGGATCAGAACGTCGTTTATCCGCAGAATCAGCCCAGTAGCAAGCAAGTACTGACTAAAGAACAATTGTTTATGCTGGATAAAATCGCCAAACAACTGGAGTTAGAGCCACTCGGTTTACGTCAGGCACCGCCATGGCAATCAGCCCTGTCGATTCAGTTTCGCCAGCTTCAGCAGCTCGGCTTCAACCCTGGAGAAGGCGTCGATTTAACCCTGATGTACAAAGCGACCGCCAATAACATTGCCGTCATTCCGCTCGAAACGGTCCAGTTTCAAATTGATGCATTGACACGCCAGCCGGATGCGGGAAAAGAAATGTTGACTGAAATCATTGATGACTGGGAAAAAAGTGAAGCAATGACCCGCTGCATGATAGACAGTTGGGTTGCTGGCGATCAGCAGAATCTGGAAAATATGATGAAGCTGAACGAATACTCCAATGAGCTGGAGCAAACGTTGGTGACCAACCGCAATCGCGATTGGGTCAATAAGCTCACCTCCGGCCAGTTCCTACCCAATCCGAATGGCCGCTATCTGATGGTGGTCGGCGCTTTGCATCTGGTTGGCCACGACAATGTGCTCGAACTCCTGAGCCAAAAAGGCTTTACCATTACCCGCCTCAATCAGGAAAAAAAAGCGGGCTGCCAGTTCTACTAACACCAAAGCAATATATAAACCTCCAAAGACATTGAGGTTTATATATAGAAAATAATAAATGCCAAATACGAAAAAGCCCCAGCATTGCTGCTGAGGCTTTAAATAGGGTCGGTGAAGAGGGATTCGATCGGACTGGCGCTCCAGCCCACGACCAAAGTTGCTACCCCGCCAAGCTGAAACTCCAAGTACGAAAAAGCCCCAGCATTACTGCTGAGGCTTTAAATATGGTCGGTGAAGAGGGATTCGAACCCCCGACCCTCTGGTCCCAAACCAGATGCGCTACCAAACTGCGCTATTCACCGAGAACGCTGGGTATATTACGGATTCTGTTTCGTGACGCAAGTGCTTTCCATGAAATTTTTTCGAAACACTGCTCGTTCGCCTAAAACTCAATCAACCACGTAAAAAATGTGACTAAATACACACCAACGTAAACATTCTGGCAACCTATGCAACACAATTGATCCAGATCAGTGTCGTCATGCTGAGCAAATTTTACCTTAGCCCTGTCTTCGAACGCTTTGGAGGAAACATGGACTTTTGGCTGGATCTCCTATTTGGTAATGCTGTGGGGCTATCATCAATGATAGTAATCTTTGGCGCTTTGGGTCTTATGCTGTTTTACGGCGGTTTCTTCGTCTACAAAGTCATGAACGACAAATCTCCTCACTAGATCGCTTAGCACCTATTGAAAAATAGAGTGACGCTATGCACCGGAGTAGATTACTTGTCTACTCCGGTTTTTTATTGCCTGTAAATGATCATATTGTCCGTTCGGTAGGTATAATTCCGGCATTCCACCGCTATTTCGAGATGCCATTATGTCTCAGGATGATTTCGATCTGTTCCAGCAGATGATGGGCGATGTTAAACCCATCAAACACGATACCGCTGAACTCAAGAAAAGCTACAGCGTGAGTGAAGCTCAGTTAGCAAAACGACAAGCTGCCGTTAGCCTCTCTGACGGCGACCCGGATTACCTGTCTATCGATCACGCGCCGATGATAAAACCGGACGATTTGATTGAGTTCAAACGCGACGGCGTTCAGGACGGGGTATATCGTAAACTGCGCCTGGGAAAATACCCGATTCAAGCCCGATTGGATCTACACCGCAAAACGCTAAAAGAAGCCCGGGATGAAGTGGTTTCCTTCCTCAAACAATGCATGACCATGGATATTCGGACGGTGATGATCGTACATGGCCGTGGTGAGAAATCGAATCCCCCCGCATTGATGAAGAGCTTTGTTGCCAACTGGCTGAGCCAGATTCAGGACGTACAATGCGCGCACAGTGCGCAGCGCTTTCATGGTGGCAGCGGCGCCGTGTACATTCTGCTGAAAAAAAGCGCGGATAAGAAAAATGAAAACCGCGAGCGCCACCAGAAACGACTTGGCTGAAGCGGGTTAACTGGTACAATGCGCGCTCTTTTGGCAGCAAACCTGCCTATTTATTAGCCATTCCGTTGTGAAACGTTAGGAGAACCTATGTCGCAATCAACCGAAAAACGTTTGAACAAATACATCAGTGAAACTGGATTTTGTTCTCGCCGCGAAGCAGACAAGCTGATCGAACAAGGTCGCGTGACCATTAACGGCCAGTTACCAGAGATGGGCACCAAAGTGACCGATAATGACGAGGTGTGCATCGACGATAAACCTGTGCGCAGCAAAGAAAAGCCAGTCTATATTGCACTGAATAAACCCACCGGTATTACCTGTACCACGGAACGTGACATTCCGGGCAACATCGTGGATTTTATCGGTCACCACAAACGTATTTTTCCCATTGGGCGTCTGGATAAACCGTCAGATGGTCTGATTTTTCTCACCAATGATGGCGACATCGTCAACAAGATCCTGCGCGCCGGCAATAACCACGAAAAAGAGTACGTGGTGCGTGTTGATAAACCCGTGACACCAGAATTCATCAAACAGATGTCTTCCGGAGTCAACATTCTCGACACGGTGACTCTGCCATGTAAAGTGACGCAGGAAACCAAATTCTCATTTCGCATCGTACTGACTCAGGGGCTCAACCGTCAGATTCGCCGTATGTGTGAAGCACTGGGTTACGAAGTCTTCAAGCTGCGCCGTGTACGCATCATGAACATTTCACTCGATGGGATTCCAAACGGTAAGTGGCGCTATCTGACCGACGCAGAAGTCGCAGAAATTCTGGCAATGTGTGAAGATTCAAGCGGTACCGAAGAGGCATCACGCGTTGACAGCAAAGGGGCACGTATTCGCAAAGCGACCGATGCCAAGCTGTTTGACAGCCGCGAAGAGAACCAAACCTCAAAAGCACGTCGTAACCCGAAAACGTTCCGCGGCCACAATGCTGACGAATTTCGTCATGCGCCGAATTCAAAGAAAGGCAAAGGGCGCACTGATCGTTCCGAACACAGCCGCACTGAGCGAAAACCAAAGACATTTGTTTCTCATGCCGCGGGCAAACCGAACGGTAAACCTGCTGCCGATCGTAAAGGCGGCACACTGAGCCTGAAGAAATAAATCGTAGTTAAAGAAAAAGGGAGCATTACGCTCCCTTTTTACTTTCTGTCACTCAGCTATTACTTGGTACCGAAGATTTTATCGCCCGCGTCGCCAAGACCAGGAACGATGTAACCTTTGTCGTTCAGCTTCTTATCGATCGCTGCCGTATACAGTTCTACGTCCGGGTGCGCCTTTTCCAGCGCTTCGATACCTTCAGGGGCCGCCACCAGAACCAGTACTTTGATTTGGTTGCAGCCTTTTTCTTTCAGCAGGTCGATGGTCGCAATCATAGAACCACCCGTTGCCAGCATTGGATCAACCACCAGCGCAATACGCTCTTCGATGTTGGATGCCAGCTTGTTGAAGTAAGGAACGGGTTCCAGCGTTTCTTCATCACGGTAGATACCTACCACACTGATACGTGCGCTTGGAATGTGTTCCAGTACGCCGTCCATCATGCCAAGGCCTGCACGCAGAATTGGCACAACTGTGACTTTTTTACCTTTGATTTGGTCAACTTCAACCGGGCCGTTCCAGCCTTCGATGGTCACTTTCTCAGTTTCAAAATCCGAAGTTGCTTCATAAGTCAGCAGGCTACCGACTTCGGTTGCTAACTCACGAAAACGTTTTGTGCTGATATCACCTTCTCGCATCAGGCCAATTTTATGTTTCACTAGAGGGTGTTTAACTTCAACAACTTTCATTTCCATCTCCGGCATAATTTAAATAAACCTTCGGATTATACACCTATTTCCCAGGCATGTTGACGTTTCTCCACCCTTTTTGCCTTACTTTGCCTGCATTTTGCCCGCTCAGTCGTTTGTAGCACGTCAATGTTATCGCCACTCATGCTCCAATCCGGCCAGAAGGCTCGTCTTTTCTGAGGGAAAACCCAGCAGGCTGTCAATAATATCTCCGCGAAAAGAGAACGAAAAAAACTGACGCAAACGTTTTCCTTTTTGATTTAAGCCCTGTAGAATAGCGCCGTTTTCATATCCAACTAGATCGAGGACTTTCCCCGTGAGCGGCAACAACACTTCTCTTAGCTACAAAGATGCAGGCGTAGATATCGATGCAGGCAATGCGCTTGTTGAACGAATTAAAGGTGCAGTAAAGCGTACTCGTCGCCCTGAGGTAATGGGTGGCATTGGTGGCTTTGGTGCATTGTGTGAACTCCCAACAAAATACAAACACCCTGTACTGGTATCAGGTACAGACGGTGTGGGCACTAAACTGCGTCTTGCTTTGGATATGAAAAAGCACGACACCATTGGTATCGATCTGGTAGCAATGTGTGTGAACGACCTAATCGTACAAGGTGCTGAGCCACTGTTCTTCCTGGACTACTACGCAACAGGCAAACTGGACGTCGATACTGCAGCTGACGTAGTATCTGGCATCGCAGACGGCTGTGTTCAGGCAGGTTGTGCACTGATTGGCGGCGAAACGGCTGAAATGCCTGGAATGTACGAAGGCGAAGATTACGACGTTGCTGGTTTCTGTGTCGGCGTAGTCGAAAAAGAAGACATCATTGATGGCAGCAAAGTAGCGGTTGGCGATGCACTGATCGCTGTCGGTTCAAGTGGCCCACACTCAAACGGTTACTCTCTGGTTCGTAAGATTCTGGAAGTATCGGGCGCAGATAAAAACGAAATGCTGGAAGGCAAAACCATCGGTGAACACCTTCTGCAACCAACCAAAATTTACATTCAATCTGGTTTAAAACTGATTGCTGAGCATGACATTCATGCGATTTCTCACATCACTGGCGGCGGCTTCTGGGAAAACATTCCTCGCGTTCTGCCACAAGGCACCAAAGCTGTGATCGACGGTAGCAGCTGGGAATGGCCGGTGATCTTCCAATGGCTGCAAGAGAAAGGCAACGTCAACACGCACGAAATGTACCGCACGTTCAACTGTGGCGTGGGTCTGGTGATTGCACTGCCAAAAGATCAAGCGCAAGCAGCGGTTGAACTTCTGCAACAGGAAGGCGAAAACGCGTGGGTGATCGGTGAAATCGCAGCAGCTCAGGAAAACGAAGAGCAAGTAGAGATCAAATAATCCATGAAGAGTATTGTTGTTTTAGTTTCGGGAAATGGTTCCAATTTACAAGCGATTATCGATGCTTGTGAAACAAGTATTCATGATGGCAAAGTAACGGCTGTTTTTTCAAACAAAGCAACTGCTTATGGCTTAGAGCGAGCTAAACAAGCAGGGGCGGCTCCGGTCTTTATTGATCCGAAAGCGTATGAGACCCGTGATGCTTTCGATTACGCGTTAATGCAGCAGATCGATGAATATCAGCCGGACCTGATCGTGCTGGCTGGTTACATGCGAATTCTGAGTAATGAATTCGTTCGCCATTACCTTGGCCGCATGATTAACATCCACCCATCACTCCTGCCTAAGTACCCAGGCTTGAACACTTACCAGCGTGCGATTCACGCTGGTGATGAAGAGCATGGTACCAGCGTCCATTTCGTGACTGAGCAGCTTGATGGTGGCCCGGTGATTCTTCAGGCTCGAGTGCCTATTTTTGATGAAGACACCGTCGATACGCTGACCAAACGCGTTCAATCTCAGGAGCACCGCATCTACCCGCTGGTTACACAGTGGTTTGTTGAAGGTCGTCTGGAAATGAAAGAAGGCAAAGCGTATTTGGATGGCCAGCCGCTCGGCATACATGGTTATGCAGACGAATAAGTCTCACTGAACACAAAAAAGGGTTGATATCATATCAACCCTTTTTCTTTGTCTTTTTCGCTATTCCAGCGGCGCTTTCGGGGACTGATCACCGGGCCGACCCGGTACAAACTCAATATCATTGAGCATACCAACATTGCTGTCGATCAGTTCACCGAAATGGAACAGGTTGTATTCGCCTGGCTTCATGCGTTGCCAGACTTCATTGCCAGTCAGTGGCTGAGTGGCAATCACCGACACCACGTCATTGGGTGTGGTTTCTTCCTGGAAGTTAATCTCTACATCTTCATCCAGCAACGCGGCATGGCCAAACGGGGCACGGCGAGTAATCCAGTAAAGATGATTGGTGCAATAGCTCATCACGTACTCACCATCCGACAGCAGCATATTAAATACGCCTTTCTCTCGTAATTGGTCACACAGCTTAGCGACGAAGGCAAACACTCCCGCCATATCCTGAGGAATATCCGGATAATGCTTTTCTAACTCATCCAGCAACCAACAGAATGCTGCTTCACTGTCTGTCTGCCCAACCGGGCGATGACGGCCCGACGGCAAATCCTGATAACCAGTGAGCTGACCATTGTGGGCGAACGTCCAATAGCGTCCCCACAACTCACGGGTAAACGGATGAGTATTTTCCAGATTGACCCCGCCACGGTTCGCCTGACGAATGTGACTGATCACCGCACAACTCTTGATAGGGTAATTCTGAACCAGCTCAGCAATTTTTGACTGACAACTCGGGGTGGGATCTTTAAAAGTGCGAAAGCCTTTACCTTCATAAAAGGTGATACCCCAGCCATCACGGTGCGGGCCAGTACGGCCGCCGCGCTGCATTAAGCCGGTAAAACTGAAACAGATATCGGTAGGTACATTGGCGCTCATGCCGAGCAATTCACACATGGTTTAAGCCACTCCTTCTTTAAACCACTTAGTCACTATAGCAACCATCAGCCCCCCCGGAAACGAGTTCCGGGGAAGCATGATTATTCCATCTCTTTTTCAATCAACTGAATCACGATGTGGATAATCTTGATGTGAATTTCCTGAATGCGGTCGGCGTAACCAAAGTGTGGAACACGAATTTCCACGTCCGCCAGCCCCGCCATTTTGCCACCATCTTTACCCGTCAGGGCGATGGTTTTCATGCCTTTCGCTTTGGCCGCTTCAATCGCTTTAAGGATGTTGCCTGAATTACCAGAAGTCGATAGGCCAAACAGGACGTCGCCCTTCGCGCCTACAGCTTCAACGTAGCGAGAGAATACGTAGTCATAGCCGAAATCGTTGCTCACGCAAGACAGATGGCTTGGGTCAGAAATCGCGATACCAGGGTAACCCGGACGGTTTTCACGGTAACGACCTGTCAGTTCTTCCGCAAAATGCATCGCATCACAGTGAGAACCACCATTACCGCAAGAGAGTACTTTACCGCCCTGTTTGAACGAGTCAGCAATCACTTTTGCTGCCGCTTCAATTTGTGCGATGTTGTGATCATCGCTCAGAAACTTGTTCAGAACGTCGGCAGCTTCGGTTAATTCACTTTTAATCAGATCCTGGTACATAGGTATTTTCTCTTTGTTAATCTGCTGGCAGACAAACTCTCGTAGAAAACAAGAGTTTCGTTAAGCTGAGTTTACCCAAACGATTTCCTCTGTCGATAGCCAGCGTCCAATCTTTGCAAGATTCGAACGCCGATCAAGCAGCAAAACTCTCGCTCAGAGCACAATTTAGAATTTTTGCTCTATTAAGATCACTTTTTAAGCACAGCAAGGTTTTACATTTTATTAATACTTTGATTACACTCTAACTGGTAAGACCACCCAATATGTAAATCAAATTCCGGTCTGAACAAGGATAAAAATATGGACATCTTGCTCTCAATCTTAGGTTTCGTGGTCGTGTTAAGCGGCTGCCTGTACCACAGAACCTCGTTAATGACTGCCCTAGCCGCGCTGACATTCACCATGCTGGTGCTGTCTCTGTTCGGCCCGGTAGGTATCATCGGCTGGGCGCTGTACCTGGCTGCAGTGGCCGTTTTGGCTGTACCGTCAATTCGTCAGAGCCTGATCAGTGGCAAAACACTGAAAGTTTTTAAGAAAGTCCTGCCTGCCATGTCGCAGACAGAAAAAGAGGCTCTCGATGCCGGCACCGTATGGTGGGAGGCAGAGCTGTTTAAAGGCAAGCCGGACTGGCAACAGCTGAGCAAAATCAAGGCACCGACCCTATCTGCGGAAGAGCAGGCTTTCCTTGATGGCCCGGTCAACGAAGTGTGTGCCATGGTGAGCGACTATCAGGTCACCCATGAACTGGCGGATCTTCCTCCGGAAGTGTGGCAATACCTGAAAGATCACAAGTTCTTCGCCATGATCATCAAGAAACAGTACGGTGGTCTGGAATTTTCGGCTTACGCGCAATCCTTGGTACTGCAAAAACTCACTGGCGTATCGGGCGTGCTGTCATCTACCGTCGGCGTGCCGAACTCTCTGGGCCCGGGTGAACTGCTGCAACATTACGGCACTGAAGAACAGAAAGATTACTATCTGCCACGTCTGGCCGAAGGCAAAGAGATTCCATGTTTTGCCCTGACCAGCCCGGAAGCGGGTTCCGATGCTGGCTCGATTCCGGATTACGGTATCGTTTGTAAAGGCGAATGGGAAGGCAAAGAAGTACTGGGTATGCGCCTGACCTGGAACAAACGCTACATCACGCTGGCACCCGTGGCGACCGTACTGGGTTTGGCATTCAAACTGCGTGACCCGGACGGACTGCTGGGTGAGCAAAAGGACATCGGCATTACCTGTGCTCTGATCCCAACCCATCTCAAAGGCGTGGAAATCGGTAATCGCCACTTCCCGCTGAACGTACCGTTCCAGAACGGTCCAACCCGCGCGCAAGATCTGTTTGTGCCGCTGGATTTCATCATCGGTGGACCAGCCATGGCAGGCCAAGGCTGGCGTATGCTGGTGGAATGTCTGTCTGTAGGTCGTGGTATCACCTTACCGTCGAACTCAACCGGCGGCATCAAAAGCGCAGCCATGGCGACGGGTGCTTATGCCCGTATTCGCCGTCAGTTCAAACAGCCAATCGGCCACATGGAAGGGATTGAAGAGCCATTGGCACGTCTTGCTGGTAACGCTTATGTAATGGATGCGGCGAGCAACCTGACTGTTGCCGGGATTGATGCGGGTGAAAAACCATCGGTCATTTCAGCGATTGTGAAATACCACTGTACACATCGCGGCCAGCGTTCAATCATCGATGCTATGGATATTGTCGGCGGTAAAGGCATTTGTCTTGGTCCATCAAACTTCCTCGCTCGTGGTTACCAAGGGGCGCCGATTGCGATCACGGTAGAAGGGGCCAATATTCTGACCCGTTCCATGATCATCTTTGGCCAAGGTGCGATTCGCTGCCACCCTTACGTACTGAAAGAGATGGAAGCCGCCTATTCACAAAGTTCAGAAGCGGTTGAACAATTTGATGCGGCTCTGGCTGGCCATGTCAGCTTCACCATGAGTAATCTGGTACGCAGTATTTGGTTTGGTCTGACCGACGGTTTCGGCTCGGCAGCACCAAGCAAGGATGCCACCAAACGCTACTACCAACAGCTCAACCGTTACAGTGCTAACCTCGCCCTGCTGGCCGACATTTCGATGGCGGTACTGGGTGGTTCATTGAAACGTAAAGAGCGCCTGTCAGCCCGTTTGGGTGATATTCTGAGCCAACTTTACCTGAGCTCAGCAACGCTGAAACGCTTTGAAAACGATGGCCGCCCGACTGAAGATTTGGCGCTGGTGCATTGGGGCCTACAAGACAGTCTGAAACAGACTGAAGTGGCTATCGATGAGTTCCTGGCTAACTTCCCGAATAAGTTCATCGGCAAAGCACTGCGTGTTCTGATCATGCCATTTGGCCGCGTACGCAAAGCGCCAAACGACAAACTCGACAGCAAAGTAGCACAAATCATTCAAACGCCAAGTGCGACTCGTTCACGTATCGGTCGCCATCAGTACCTGGAACCAACAGCGCACAATGCGGTGGGTAAAATTGAACTGGCGCTGAATGTGATCCTGCAAGCGGAACCTGTGTTCGACAAAGTGTGTAAAGCGCTCAATGAACGTCGTCCGTTCACACGTCTGGACGAAGTCGCACAACTTGGTCTGGAGCAAAAACTGATCAGTGAACAGGAAGCAGAACTGCTGATTGAAGCTGAGCAACACCGTCTGTACACCATCAATGTTGACGATTTTTCACCGCAGGAACTGGCGGCAAAAAAGTCCCAACCCAAGCTGGTCGAGGTCGCGTAACCACGCGCAAGAAGACCAGCCAGACAGCGAGTAAATAAGCGCTGCTGAGCAACAAAAAAGGAGGCTGAATGCCTCCTTTTCTTTTTATTATCCCTAAATACTCAAGCCATTACTTCTTCGGCATGTTGAGCTGCATTTCCGGTATCGCCTCTTTGCTGGCGCGCAGTTTGCGTCTGATAAACCAGCCTATCAGCACCAGAACCAGCACAACCACGTTACCGATCGCGATATACATGATGCTACGCTGACGCGCTTCTTCGCGCATCTGAATCATCAATTTTTCCTGCGCAATCTTACGCTGCTTGGCCGCTTCTTCTTCCTGCATACGACGCGTGGTTTCAATATCAATTTCGCCCACCACCCCGTAGGTGTGCTCTTTGATAGGGAAGTATAGCGGGCGCTGCGTCGCCAGATCGGTGGCGTACAACTTACCATACCAAGAGTAATTACCCAGTTCGCCAGTGTAAGGCACAGTCAGCGCCACTTTGAGCGAATCTTTATCCGCCTGACCTTCGGTCACGTATTGGGCTTTCTCCGGATTGGAGTGCTCCACATGGGCAGCGAGTGATCCAGGCTGAATCATGCCCTGCTCGCCACTGAAGATAATCTGGTGTGGCTGACCATCTTCACGCGACTGAATAAAAGTGGTTGAAATCGGACTGGGATAGACCAGCACTTCCTGCTCTTGAGCGCGCAAAAATACGCCATTACCGGAGGTAATTCGTACGCGATATTTTCCCGGTTCTGGCGTGATCGGCAGCGCGACAGTGAAGACACCATCGCCCGGCTTTTCATCCAGCCCTTGCCCGTCATCGGCAAACTCACCGATCACCATCGGCACCGGACGCGCTTCTTTCACCAACTGGTCTTCGTTTTCGACGTATTTGGTGAAGGTCACCTTCAGGTTGACGCGGTCAAGAAAATCGCGCAGTAACAGCGGCTTGTTATCGGAAGTCAGGCGCGCGGTGTATTTGATTTCTTCGCCCTGATAAAGACGATTAGGAAAGGCATCTGCCGATAGCTGTAAATGAGAGATCAGCTTGATGTTATTCTTGGGAGAAACTTTACCCACGGCCTGCCATGGGCCCGGCATTGGATTATCGATGGAAATGATATCCATCGACGACTCTTCATACCAACGCACATTATCCGGGCTACGCCAGGCGTAGTATTTCTTGCCATCCGGACGCACAAGCACCACCGGTTGAGAATTCTTCTCCCGGTAGACGACAAACGTAATCTGAGAGATGGTCGGGTCGACACGGAACCGGTTATCCAACAGGGACATACTTGACTCATTGCTGGCAAATACGCCCGTACTGAGCAGCAATCCCCACAAAGCCAATCCCATCCTCAACATAGTTTCTCCTACTGACGCCAGAGGCAAGTGCCACTTTTTTCTACAATATCCAGACGATCCTGGTGTGCTTGTATTTCATCGGCCGTAGCGCGTAAAACCTTTAGCGCTTTTCGTCCTTGCGATGCGCGTTTTATCGCACCCGCTCCCACTCCGCTCTCCTGCGACCCGGCAGAAAACTGTAGCGACGTCTGACCACCGGTCATCAGCAGATAAACATCCGCCAGAATCTCGGCATCGAGCAATGCCCCGTGCAGAGTACGATGTGAGTTGTCGATACCGTAACGTTCACACAATATGTCGAGGTTGTTGCGCTTGCCCGGGAAGATTTTCTTCGCCATGGCCAGCGTATCGGTCACCTTACACAACTGATCCGTTTTCGGCGCCTGAGTACTCAGTTTACTGAATTCATAATCCATAAAGCCGACGTCGAAGGGCGCGTTGTGTGCGACCAATTCCGCGCCGCGGATGAAGTCGAGAAACTCGTCGTGCACATCCTTATATTCCGGCTTATCAACCAGAAATTCATCTGTAATACCATGAACTTCGATCGCTTCCGCCTGAATGGCGCGGTCTGGCTTCAGGTAAACGTGAAAGTGACGCCCGGTCAGCTTACGGTTGATGATTTCCACCGCACCAATCTCAATGATGCGGTGACCTTCGTAGTGCGGGCCGCCTTCGAGGTTCATACCCGTGGTTTCGGTATCAAGAACCACGATGCGACTGTATTCAGAATTGTTGCTAGTATTCATTAGGATATGTGTGTCAGACTATGCCAATTGTGTGCGAAACCCAATAGTATCAAATAATCATGAAGAAACAGGTGGAAATTTTCACTGATGGTTCTTGTTTAGGCAACCCGGGACCGGGTGGTTATGGCGTTGTCATGCGCTACAAACAAGTCGAGAAAACCCTGGCGAAAGGCTACCGCCTGACCACCAATAACCGCATGGAAATGATGGCGGCCGTGGTGGCGTTAAGAACACTCAAAGAGCCGTGCCATGTCATTCTGACCACCGATAGCCAGTACGTGCGCCAAGGCATTACGCAGTGGATTCACAACTGGAAGAAACGTGGTTGGAAAACAGCCGACAAAAAACCGGTGAAAAATGCCGATTTATGGCAGGCGTTGGATGTAGAAACCGCCCGTCATCAGGTGGAATGGCACTGGGTCAAAGGTCACGCTGGCCATCGTGAAAACGAAATGTGTGACGAATTGGCGCGCGCGGCGGCAGAAAACCCAACCGAAGACGACGTTGGCTACCAACCAGAAAACTGAGGCTACTCAGTACTGGTTTTCGACTGCGAACCAGATTTCACCCGATAATTAAGCCCGACTGGTGACAAACGTCGTTTGATACGCCAGTGAGGCTTGATTGGCTTTAGTGGATAAGTCCGCTTACGGGCAACAATAAAGTACAGGCTGCCAAACGGCGCGCCGCACTCACCCAAGCTATTTTCCAGCCAAGTCCACAAAGGGCGATATTTCTGCATCGGAAACAGCGCATACTGGTCACATTCAATTACCTGATAATTCAGCACCCCCAGCCAGTCTTTAATCCGGCTGGGGGTAAACATACGTCCGCTCCAGGGCAGATTGTGTTTCCGCCACGGCATCAAACTCGCCAATCCGGTTAAGCTGATCGGATTAAATCCAGTCACAATAATGTAGCCATCATCAATCAACACCCTGTCGACTTCCCGCAATATACAGTGCGGATCGTTACAGTAATCCAGCTGATGCGCGACAATCACTGCATCAATGCTTTTTTCCAGAAACGGCAAGTCATACGCATCGGCAATCACGTTATGCAAAGGGTTCTGGATATCGAGCTGAACTTGGTGTTGAATATTACAATTACAACTGACGAGTTCGCAGCTCAGGCCACCCAGTTTCAGCATATGATAACCGAACAATTTCGGGCACCATTCATCGAGCCGGGTTTGAATCGACTCACTGACCCATTGGCCATTTTTCAATTGAGACCAGGAATGGGGTTTCTCAAGTTTTTTTTCACTGCGTGCTGGTTTCATTGCTAACTCGCTTCACCACGGTGACCGGAGATAACTCATGTTACATATCAAAAGCATACCCGCATTTAATGATAATTACATCTGGCTGATTCAAAATAGCGATCGCCGTTGTGCCGTGGTCGATCCGGGAGATGCAACACCAGTGTTGGACTACCTGTCCCAGCATGAACTGACACTGGAAGCCATTCTGATCACCCATCATCACAACGACCACATCGGTGGCGTACCGGAGCTGGTGCGACAATATCCGAATGTCGATGTGGTTGGCCCGTCTCAGGAGCCGATTCCAACCCTGACTCACCCGGTTGATGCAGGCGATCAAATCGAGTTGTTTGACGAGCGTTTTATGGTGCTGGGGTTGCCGGGGCACACACTCGGCCACATCGGTTATGTCGGTGACGGAAAGCTGTTCTGTGGTGATGTACTGTTCTCTGCCGGTTGTGGTCGCGTGTTTGAAGGCACCATGGAGCAAATGTTTACGTCGCTGAGCAAACTGGTTGCCCTGCCAGAGGAGACCGAGGTCTATTGCGCGCACGAATACACCGCCAGCAACGTCGCATTTGCGATGGCGGTTGAGCCGGATAATGAACAGTTACAAATTTATCGTGATGAAGTGATTCGACTGCGTGGGCAAGGTCACTCTACCCTGCCAAGCACCTTGCGCCGTGAAAAATGGGTCAACCCATTCCTGAGAACGCAGGAGCCGAGCATCATGAAGTCTGTCGCCAACCGCACCGAGCAAACGGATGCGTTATCAATATTTACCGCATTACGTGAGTGGAAGAACGAATTTTGACGTTTTCTTGCTTGTCATGTCATTAATACGGAAAGTATTATCACCAGCCAAGAATAAAAAAGGCTGTCTTACATGCGAGTACAATTCAGCTGGGTAATTGCACTACTATTAGCCGGATGCCAACTTACCCAGCCCTTGAGTCAAAATACATCAGAGACCAACGAGGAAAACACCCCTGCACCCCAAGTGACAACACCGACCAAAACGAAAAAAACACCGGTCGTTGTCCAGCCAAAAGTGCTGACTCCTCAGGAACAACAAGACGTATGGCAACGCATTGCCATGCAGCTTCAGCTCCCGATCCCGGAAGACAAAACCGTCGACTACTACCGGACGTGGTACATCAAACACCCAGGTCATTTGGAAACCGTCGCCAAGCGCGCCGAACCTTTTCTGTATCTGATCACAGAGAAAATCGAACAACGCAATCTGCCACTCGAACTGGCACTGCTGCCAATTGTTGAGAGCGCCTTTGATGCTTTTGCTTATTCGCACGGCAGCGCTGCGGGGTTATGGCAGTTCGTTCCGGGCACCGGAAAAATGTACGGACTGGAACAAAACTTCTGGTATGACGGCCGCCGCGATGTGGATGCCGCCACCGATGCCGCGCTTGATTACCTGACGTACCTCAGCAACCGTTTTGACGGCGACTGGTACAACGCCATCGCGGCTTATAACAGCGGTGGAGGCCGAGTTTCCAGTGCCATTCGCAAAAACACCAGTCAGGGTAAGCCGACCGATTTCTTCTCGCTTGATTTACCCCAAGAGACCAGTGGTTATGTGCCGAAACTGCTCGCGCTTGCAGACATCATTGCCAATCAGGAGCGTTATGGTGTCTCACTTCCTGCGATTGCCAATAAACCAGTGCTGAAATTGGTGGATCCGGACGAGCAGTTGGATCTGGCGATCGCGGCCAATTACGCCGGTATCAGCGTGAAGGAACTGCAAAGCTACAATCCGGCTTATAACCAATGGGCAACTGCACCAGACGGGCCTTTCCAACTGCTGCTGCCCATCGACAAGGTCGAGCGTTTCGAGCAGCAAGTCGAAGCCAACCGTGGCAAAGGCATGAAGCTGGTACGGTACAAAGTACAAAACGGCGATACACTGAGTGTGATTGCAACAAAACACTCCACGACCACCAAAGTGATTCAGACCGCCAACAATCTGTCCGGTACCTCGATTCGCGTCGGCCAGTATCTGATGATTCCTACCTCGGTCAAAGATGAGAAAGCCTATGCGCTGAGCGCGAGCAATCGCCTGGCCAAGACTCAATCATTGGCGCGCGGAAAGTATAAACTCTCGCATACCGTGCGCCCGGGCGATAGTCTGTGGACCATCGCTCGAGCCAACAATGTCTCCCATCAGGCCTTAGCCAAATGGAACGGTATGGGCCCGCGTGACACGCTGCGTGTTGGACAAAAACTGGTGATTTGGAAAGACAGCACCGATGGTGCCATCATCCGTACCGTGTTTTATCAGGTACGTAATGGCGATACGCTGAGTGACATTGCGGCACGCTTTAGCGTCAAAACGCACGATATCGTCAAATGGAATGATCTGGCCAACCAGAAGTATCTTAAGCCGGGTCAGAAACTGAAACTGTACGTCGATGTGACTAAGGTCAGTGTATGAAACCTTCCGCAAACCCGCTCATTATGTTGGTGGACATTTTCCGTTCACCAAGCGATTGTTTCGCCGCGCTCTACCAGCGCGGTATGTGGGGCTGGCAAACCTACATTGTACTCATGATCACGCCATTCCTGTTCTGGGGCGCGTACTTTGACAATGTCAGCTTTGACTGGCTCAAGCAAGGGCTGGAAGCTCAGTTGGCAACCACCAACCCGGCGCAGTTAGCCCTGCTGGAACCCAACACGCTGATGGCAAGTGAAATCATCAGTGATATCGTCAGCCGCACGCTGACGATTCTGGTCTTAGCCTTGTGGTTTCGTTTGGCAACTAAGCCTGTGCAACCGGCAATGGGCTTTTGGAAATGGTTTGCCGCCAGTACGGTGGTGATTTTTCCGGCAGTACTCGGCGATCTGGCCAGCTACGCCAGTTTGATCCTCAAGCACGGTCAGGTGATGAACTATGCAGCTGACCTCAACAGTCTTAACGGCCTGCTCAAACTGCCTCTCACCAGTGACTGGTCGCAGTTTGCCAGTGCATTTCCGCTCTTACTGCCATGGTATATCGTGCTGGGTTATGCGGCAGTCGGTACCTGGACACCGTTAGAGCGCGGTCAGGCACTGGTGATAGCGACTCTGCCGTGGATTGCCTTCTACCTTATCTGGGCGCTCTATATCCTGATAAGCTGAATTCAAGTAACAATGGATTATGATCAGAAGCGTCCGATTCGGGCGCTTTTGCTTTTTTCAGCGTCAGTTGTTTGTAAAACACATGATCGAGCGGCAAACCGTTAATAAATCGCGCGCGATTATCCGGGCTGAAAATCGCTTCTTTCACTCCCAAAGCACTGAGTGCCTCCGCCAGCACCTGAGTCCGTTTTTCACTCCAGCTGTTAAAGTCGCCGGCAACAATCACCGGCCCTTTGTGCTGGCGCAACTCCTTAATCAGCGCGCTGAGCTGCTCACGATACTCTTCTGTGCCATAAGCAAAATTGACCGCATGCAGATTAACCACCGCCAGTGTTTGCCCGTTACTCAGCGCGTACAGCGCATAGATACCGGATTTCGGCAAACGCAGCCACGGCTCCATTTCTGTGTAACCACAGGCCAGTTGCGGCATGCTGCGCGATAAATTCAAAACCCCGGCAGATTCCCCCAGCACCTGAAATGCATTCACCCGAGTTCCTGCCCAGTTGTGCTCCGCTATCCAGCGTTGCAGTGCGGCAGTCATGCTCGCTTCTTGCAGCAACACCAACTGCGCATCGCGACTAAAGCGGCTCAGTTCTGAGTCCCAGTGCTCACGGTTCTGCTTATAAATGTTCCACACCACCAGCTTAAGCGTGCCGTTCTCATCCAGAGCTGTGGGCTGCGGATCGTGATAGCACACTAACGGCTGATTTTCGTCGTTCTCACCAAGCGCAAACAGCTGTGGCTGTGCTGGCACAGTAAACACCAGCGAAAAACTCACCACCGTTAACAAAATCAGTGAAAGCGGCAATAACCAGAGAAGACGTTTTCTCATCAGCAGCAGAACTCCGTCAATCGACAACGAGCCAACGATAGCACCGGGAAAATATCTGGCTCAAGCAAAACCCGCCTAAATCCGGTCAACAGAAAGAAAAAAAGGAGCCAAAGCTCCTTATTTTTTTAATCGCGTTTTAGATTAGATCGCGTCTTCGTCTTCTTCGCCGGTTCGAATACGAATAACACGCTCGACGTCAGTGATGAAGATTTTACCGTCGCCAATCTTACCGGTCTGGGCTGTCTCAATGATGGTGTCGACGCATTGGTCTGCCACATCTTCGTTCACGACGATTTCTAGTTTCACTTTTGGCAGGAAGTCGACCATGTATTCCGCACCGCGGTACAGTTCAGTGTGGCCTTTTTGACGGCCAAATCCTTTCACTTCAGAAACCGTCATACCCGTGATACCAACTTCCGCCAGCGCTTCACGGACATCATCGAGTTTAAATGGCTTGATAATGGCTTCGATTTTTTTCATGTTCATCCCTTAAACTTCGTTTTGTTGCTGGCATTATCTGCTAGCCGTTGTAAACAATCAATAAAAAGCCCAAGCAAGGCTTGGGCTCTCTCACAAACTGTGGTGCAAAAATTATTTCAGGCTAGCAAAATATGCAGCCAGGTTTGCAATGTCATCATCGCTCAACATCGATGCCTGAGCTTGCATCACAGGAGCCAGACCGCCGTTACGCTCTTTGTTTTTGTACGCTTTGATAGCCGTCACGATGTATTGTTCGTTCTGGCCTTTCAGGTTTGGATAACCCGGAATAACCGCGATACCATCTGCACCGTGACACGCCGCGCACACCGCCGATTTTGCTTTCCCTGCTGCCGCATCACCAGCAACTGCGTTACCTGCTAATAGCGTCAAACCCAACATCATTCCCATTGCGACTTTATTCATTGCTCACCCTTATTTGTCCATAGTGATTATAAGTGTTTATGAATGCGATTTTGGCATGAAAAAACGTCACTTGTCCCAGATGAGTTCACAATCTTGCCCACTGAAGTCACGATCTATAAATAAATTTGCAACCGCTACCACTTTATTCTGATGCATCACAATCGGCGTCCGTCGTCTCAGCCAACTCGGTACCTGATATTCCTGAAACAGTTTCTTTAATTTACGCGAACCCGCTCGGCCAACCGGGCATGCAGACAAACCTTCCGGATTAAAAGTTACCCAGAACGGAGCATCGTCGGCTGGCAGGCGAAGGTTCCCCTGCGCACTTGTCACCAGCATCAGACTGCCCAGATTGTCAGGCAGCCGCAATCGGCACTCGGACAATAGCGGTTGCTGCCAAGCGGACACATCCTGCATCAGTGGCACACAATACAAACGTTGATGGAAACGGCGAATTTCGCACTCGCCCAGTTTGAGTTTGGGATTGGCATCGTCTTCGGCTTGAGCCACTTCGCGCCACAGGACTTCTAATTGCACGCGGCTCGGCATCGGCTGCCCCTGAGATGCCAGCCAGTAACGCAATAATTGGCGGCGCAGTGCATCGCTGTGCGGCAGCAGCGCAGCAACCGACAAACTGCCGTCACTTTGCGTAGCTGCGTTAAGCGCATCGTTAAGCAGTTCAGCCAGTAATTCATCCTGCTCCGCACACAGCTGCGCGCTGCGTTGCACGGCGTGACGGATTCCCGGCCAGCGTTCACTTAACACGGGGGTCACCCGGTGACGCAGGAAATTTCGCTCGTAGCGCTCATCCTGATTACTTTCATCTTCGACCCATTGCAACTGCTGCTGTCGGGCGAATTGTTCAATCTGCTCCCGGGAAACACTCAATAGCGGGCGTAACAACTGACCGTTTGCAAACGGCGCTTGCTGCGCCATGGATGCCAAGCCTTTCGGACCACTGCCACGTTTCAATGCCAGCAAGAACGTTTCCAATTGATCATCGGCATGCTGACCGAGCAACAGAAGGCGGTTGCTCTCCATGTAGGTTGCCAAAGCTTTATAGCGCGCATCACGAGCCAGCTTTTCAATGCTTTCGCCACTGGCAGTATCCAAGCAGACCCGTTCAATTGAGAGCGGAATGTTGACCGCTTTGCACCATTGCTGGCAGCGTTCTACCCATTCATCGGCATGGACGCTCAAACCATGATGAACATGGACGGCCTGCACGCTGATGGCACGCTCATCTCGGTAGCGGGCTAACAGCTCCAGTAACACACGCGAATCAACGCCGCCACTGAAGGCGAGCACAAAATGGCGTGATGATTGAGCATCAAGTAATTGACGAGTATGAGCGTACAAATCCATGGCAATGTTGGTTGAGTATGAAGAACCGTTTGAGTATACCGCAAAGCAGTAACGTAGGTAGCGCAGTACATTGAACCACGCGAAAAACAAAAGGGCCGGACACTGTCCGACCCTCGAGCTAATTGCATGCTGAACTTAGCAGTAACCGTAGTTCATCAGGCGTTGGTAGCGACGCTCCAGCAGCGATTCGTAATCCAGTTGCTCCAGATCCGCCAGCTGACGCAGCAGCGTTGCTTTCATATTTTCTGCCATCTTAACGTGGTCGCGGTGCGCACCACCCAGTGGCTCTTCGATCACTTCGTCGATCAGTTCCAGCTCTTTCAGACGAGGAGCAACCAGACCCATCGCTTCCGCTGCTTGCGGTGCTTTATCCGCATCACGCCACAGAATCGACGCACAACCTTCTGGCGAAATCACTGAGTAAGTGGAGTATTGCAGCATGTTGACGTAGTCACCCACACCGATTGCCAGTGCACCACCTGAACCGCCTTCACCGACAACGTTACAGATCACTGGCACTTTAAGGCCAGCCATCACTTTCAGGTTTTTCGCGATCGCTTCAGACTGGCCACGCTCTTCCGCACCCACCCCCGGGTATGCACCCGCCGTGTCAATAAAGGTGATGATTGGCATGTTGAAACGCTCAGCCATTTCCATCAGACGCAGGGCTTTACGGTAACCTTCAGGTTTTGGCATACCGAAGTTACGTTTTACTTTTTCACGAGTTTCGCGGCCTTTCTGATGACCAATCACCATCACAGGACGACCATCAAGACGCGCCATGCCACCCACGATCGCTTTATCGTCAGCAAACGCACGGTCACCGGCCAGTTCATCGAACTCAGTAAACATGTTGTTGACGTAATCCAGAGTGTAAGGGCGTTGTGGATGGCGAGCCATCTGTGCCACTTGCCATGCACCTAAATCACTGAAAATTTTCTTTTTAAGCTCTAGGCTTTTCTTTTCTAGCTGTTCGATCTCTTTTTCAAGATCTACGGAAGTATCACCGCCATGACGAGACACGTCACGAAGCGCCTGAATCTTAGCTTCCAGTTCTACAATAGGTTTTTCAAATTCTAGAAAATTTAGGCTCATCTACCGATCCTTTTTTACTCAGCTCGCAATGGCGCAGCTGAATTTTAGTTAAATTCGAGTTCTACCTGGTCGTTGCCAAGTAACTGTTTTAATTCGTCTAACAATGTATCGCTTGGAGTCACACGCCATTCAGTGCCTAACGTCAGACGTGCTCGCGCATCAGGGCGCTGGTAGTATACATTGACAGGGACAGTCCCTGCTCGGTGAGGCTCTAAGATCTGACTAAAGCGCTCAAAAAACTGCTCATCAATCTGCGATTGTTCAATCGAGATAGATAAGCCTCGGGCATATTTTTCACGCGCGCTGCCCAAGTCCATGACTTCGCGCGCCGACATTTTAAGGCCACCATTGAAGTCATCAAAGCTGACCTGTCCGGAAATCACCAGAATTTTATCTTTTTCTAACAATTCTGCATACCGATCCAGCGCATCGGAGAACAGCATGACTTCCATTCGGCCACTGCGATCGTCAAGCGTCATCAACCCGATACGGTTGCCGCGCTTGGTGGTCATCACCCGCGCTGCAATCACCAGACCAGCCACCGTCAACGACTGATCGCGACGTGTCGGCGTCGCTTCATTCAATCGACAGCTGGTGTACTTATTCAGTTCCTTCAGGTAGGCATTAATGGGATGCCCGGTCAAATAAAGTCCGAGCGTCTCCCGCTCCCCTTCCAGCCAGACTTTCTCCGGCCATTCAGGAACCTGAATGTATTTCTGTTCAACTTCTTCCGGTGCGTCAGTGAGCACACCAAACATGTCTGCCTGACCAAACGCTTCCGCCTGATGGTGCTGGCTTGCCGCTTTCACCGCATCATCCAGCGAAGCCATCATTGCAGCACGATGCGGCCCCAAACGGTCCAGTGCACCAGCCAGAATCAATTTTTCTATCACACGTTTGTTGACCTTCTTAATGTCAATGCGTGCACAGAAATCAAACAAATCTTTAAAGTAACCGCCCTTGTTGCGCGCTTCGAGGATCACTTCAATCGGGCCTTCACCTACCCCTTTAATCGCACCGATACCGTACACAATTGCGCCGGAATCGTCGACATTAAAGCGGTACAGCCCCGAATTGATATCCGGCGGCAATACCTTCAGCCCCATGCGCATGCATTCATCAACCAGGCCCACCACTTTCTCGGTGTTATCCATATCGGCGGTCATTACCGCCGCCATGAACTCAGCCGGATAGTGCGTTTTCAGCCACAGCGTTTGGTACGATACTAAAGCATAGGCTGCTGAGTGCGATTTGTTAAAGCCGTATCCAGCAAATTTCTCTACCAGATCGAAGATTTTCATTGCCAGTTCGCCGTCAACACCGTTGTTTTCGGCACCGGACTGAAACACCTCGCGCTGCTTGGCCATCTCTTCCGGCTTTTTCTTACCCATCGCACGACGCAGCATGTCCGCACCACCAAGCGTATAGCCTGCCAGTACCTGAGCAATCTGCATGACCTGTTCCTGATACAGGATGATGCCGTAGGTTGGCTCCAGAATCTCTTTCAGTGACTCGTGCTGCCACTTTTCATCCGGGTAAGAAATCGCTTCACGACCGTGTTTACGGTCGATAAAGTTGTCCACCATACCTGATTGTAGAGGGCCCGGACGGAACAGGGCCACCAGTGCGATGATGTCTTCAAAACAGTCTGGCTGCAGGCGTTTGATCAGCTCTTTCATGCCGCGCGATTCAAGCTGGAATACCGCGGTGGTTTCCGAATTTTGCAGCACGCGGAATGAGGCCGGATCCGCGAGCGGAATCGATTCGATTCGCACTGGCGGTTCACCCGCTTTTTCACGGCGTGGGTTAATCAAACCCAGCGCCCAGTCAATAATGGTGAGTGTACGCAGACCAAGGAAGTCAAACTTCACTAAGCCAGCATATTCGACGTCGTTCTTGTCGAATTGGGTAACCGGATGGTGACCTTCCGAGTCACAATAGATCGGCGCAAAGTCGGTGATGGCCGTTGGCGAGATCACCACACCACCCGCGTGTTTACCCGCGTTTCGAGTACACCCTTCCAGAATGCGACACATATCGATCAGTTCTTTAACTTCTTCGTCTGCGTCGTAAAGCTCTTGCAGGGCCGGCTCCGCTTTGAATGCTTTTTCCAGCGTCATGCCCGGATCCGGCGGAATCATTTTCGAAATGCGATCCACAAAACCAAACGGGTGGCCAAGCACTCGGCCCACATCACGGATAACGGCTTTCGCCGCCATGGTACCGAAGGTGATGATCTGCGATACCGCATCGCGGCCATACATTTCAGCAACGTGATCAATCACCTGATCGCGTTTATCCATGCAGAAGTCGACGTCGAAATCGGGCATCGATACCCGTTCCGGGTTAAGGAAACGTTCGAATAGCAGATCATATTCCAGCGGATCAAGGTCGGTGATTTTCAGCGCGTACGCCACCAGCGAACCCGCGCCAGAGCCTCGCCCTGGCCCCACCGGAATATCGTTATCTTTCGACCACTGGATGAACTCCATTACGATCAGGAAGTAACCGGGGAAGCCCATCTGGTTGATTACCTGAAGTTCGATCTCCAGACGTTCATCGTATGCCGGACGGCGTTCCGCGCGAACAGCCGGATCTGGGAACAGGAACTCCAGACGATCTTCCAGACCTTCGCGCGATTTTTTCACCAGGTATTCGGTTTCAGCCATGCCTTCGGTCGGGAACGCAGGCAGGAAGTACTCCCCCAAACGGACCGTGACGTTACAACGTTTAGCGATTTCAACGCTGTTTTCCAGCGCTTCCGGAATGTCGGCAAACAGCTCGCACATTTCCTCTTCACTGCGAAGGTACTGTTGCGGGCTGTAGTTTTTCGGACGGCGGGGATCTTCTAAGGTAAAACCATCGTGAATGGCAACTCGGATTTCGTGCGCATCAAACTGGTCAGGGTCGATAAAGACCACATCGTTAGTTGCCACCACAGGCAGTTCTGCTTGTTCCGCAAGCTCCAACGCAAAGTGAAGATAACTCTCTTCATCTGCACGTCCGGTTCGCACCAATTCCAGATAGAAGTTGTCAGCAAAATGGGTCTGATAAAACTCGACGCACTTTTCTACCAGGGCTTGGTTGCCTTTGAGCAGCGCACGGCCAATTTCACCATTTTTACCGCCGGAAAGAATAATCAGTCCTTCGGCGTATTTCAGCAGCCACTCTTTATCGATCACGGGCTGATGTTGCACGTGTCCGCGCAGGTAGGCATCGGAAATCAGTAACGTCAGGTTTTTGTACCCGACGTTATCTTTGGCCAGTACGGTGATACGAGTCAGTTCATCACCAAATTCATCGGAGCGTACAGAAAAGTCAGCACCAACGATCGGCTTGATACCACAACCATGCGCCGTGCCATAAAATTTCACCAAGCCACACAGGTTGGTAAAGTCGGTCAGAGCCATTGCTGGCATGCCCATTGCGGCCACTTTCTTCACCAGTGGCGGCACTTTTGACAGGCCATCAACCATGGAGAAATCACTGTGAATGCGTAAGTGGATGAACTTTGGATCTGACATTCAATTCTGTCCTGGAGTACTGAGATTTGTTACTGGCGGTTATTCTACGTGAATCTGAGCGGAGTTACAGAGCTTATTCCAGCCCAAGTACCCGTTTTACCGGGCCAAAACTCCGACGATGTTGCTCAATGACACCATGTTGTTCAATCGCATCAAAATGCGCTTTGGTGGGATAACCTTTGTGTTTGGCAAAACCAAACTGCGGATAGGCTTTATCCAGCTCTTCCATTTCTTGGTCGCGTACAACTTTGGCAATGATCGAGGCGGCGCTGATCTGCGCCACGCGCAAGTCACCTTTGACCACCGCTTGAGCGTCCATCGGCAATTGCGGAATCTTATTGCCGTCCACCAGCACTAAGTCTGGCTTGATCGCCAGCCCTTGCACCGCACGCTGCATAGCCAACATGGTCGCCTGAAAGATGTTTAACTCATCAATCTCTTTTGGGCTGCAACGCCCGACCGACCACGCCAGTGCTTTTTCCTGAATTTCCGGCAGCAGCGCCAGACGTTTTTTCTCCGACAATTTTTTTGAATCGTTCAAGCCTTCAATCGGGTTATTCGGGTCCAAGATCACCGCCGCGGTGACCACATCGCCGACCAACGGGCCACGGCCCACTTCATCCACTCCGGCAATCAGGTGATAGCCGCCAGGAATTTCAAACGGAGGCAGTTCTTTTTCAGGTTTCTTAGCCATGATGTTTACTATCAGAATCAGTGTTGAATTAAATTAAGCACCGCGTTGGCGGCTTGTTCATCGGCGCCCTTGCGAATCCAGTGATGCATCTCGTCGAACTTCTCCAACATCTCGCGGTTGTCGTTATCCAGCAGGTGACACACTTCGTGATACAGATTGTCGACCGTGCAATCATCCTGCAACAGCTCTTTCACCAGTTCTTGGTCAGCCAGAATGTTCGGCAGCGACACATATGGCGTTTTCAGCAGACGCTTAGCCAGAAAGGCAGTAATCGCATTGACGCGATAGCCAACCACCATCGGGCGTTTGAGCAACATGCACTCCAGCGCGACCGTGCCCGAAGCCAGCATCACCGCATCCGACGCAGTGATAACATTGCGCGCGGTGTCGTCCACCAGCACAAAATTGAGTTCTGGAGCGTGTTGCTGCCATGCGGCTTCAAACTGTTCACGGCGTTTTTGGTTGACCAGTGCCACTACAAAACCCAGATCCGGGTAACGTTGCTGCAAACGCTGACATGTTTCGATAAACGGTTGCGCCAGCATTTTCATTTCACCACAGCGACTGCCCGGCAGCACTGCCAACCAGCGTTTATTGTTATCGAGACCTAACAGCGCTTGCGCCGCAAGTCGGTCAGATTCAAACGGAATGGCGTCAGCCAGCGTGTGACCGATAAACTCGCAAGGCACATTAAATTTGTCGTAGAACGCTTTTTCAAACGGCAGAAATGCCAGCACCAGATTGGTAGCAGCTTCGATTTTGAAGATACGTTTTTGGCGCCATGCCCACACCGATGGGCTGACGTAGTGAACGGTTTTGATACCCGCTTGTTTCAAGTCGAGTTCCAGGCGCAGGTTGAAATCCGGCGCATCGATACCGACAAACACATCCGGCGGATTGGTAGTGAAGTATTTTACCAACTCCGCTTTCACTTTCAGCAGACGCGGCAGACGGCCCAGCACTTCCACCAGCCCCATCACAGCCAGCTCTTCCATATCAAATAGCGACTGGCAGCCTTGCGCGATCATTTTCGGGCCGCCGATGCCGACAAACTCAGCATTCGGGTAACGAGCCTTGACCGCTTTGATGAAGCCTTCTCCCAACGTGTCGCCGGATAATTCGCCCGCGACGATGCCAATGCGTAATGGTCTATCCACGCCAAACGTCCTCTTTAAGCCTTGATGTGTGTTATGGAAAACCACCTGAAAAAGAGGCTGTCCATAAAACACAAAAGACCGCCCGCTGCCGGGCGATCTTTTATAGGTGCGTATTCAGCAAAGCTTAGCGAATGATGCCACGCTCTGAAGTCTCCAGCATGGTGATGAAGCGCTGAATCGATGGCCATTGCTCTGCCATCTCTTTCAGCACTGGCAACGCTTCCGCCTGAGTTTTACCTGAACGGTAAATCTCTTTGTAGGCTTTTTGCAGTGCACGGATTTCGTCTTTTTCAAAACCGTTACGCTTTAAGCCAACCAGGTTCAGACCGAATGGCGTAGCGTGGTTACCTTGCGCCAATACGTATGCCGGTACGTCTTGAACAACAGCGGAACAGCCACCGATGTAGGCAAATGCCCCTACGGTACAGAATGGATGAATCGCCGACAGCGCCATCACGCCCGCATTGTCTTCCACGGTCACATGACCGCCAAGAATGGCGTTATTGCCGATGTGGGTGTTGTTACCGACAATCACATCATGTGCAATGTGCGCGTTAACACACAGCAGGTTGTCATCACCGACGACGGTTTGCGCTTTATCCTGCACAGTACCACGATGGATCTGTACCGCTTCACGAATCACGTTGCGATCGCCAACGATCACTCGCGTATCTTCGCCGCCGTACTTCTTGTCCTGGTTCTCTTCACCAATCACAGCGTGCGGGAAAATACGGTTATCTTTACCAATCACAGTGTTGCCTTTAATCACAACATGTGACATTACCTCTGTGCCTTCACCAATAGTGACACCAGATGTAATGTAGGTAAACGGCCCAACCGTTACGTTAGCGCCAATCACTGCGCCTTCTTCGACCACCGCCATTGGGTGGATTTGTGCCGTTTCGTGGATCATATTAAAACTCTCTACGTGCGCATTTCAGTTCTGCAGAACACACTACGTCACCATCAACTTTGGCTACGCCGTTGAACAGCGCAATACCGCGACGCTCTTTCAAAAATTCCACTTCAATGATCAGTTGGTCGCCAGGGCCAACCGGTTTGCGGAATTTCGCGTTGTCGATGCTCGCGAAGTAGTACAGTTCATTTTCTTTTGGTGCACCAAAAGTTTTGAATGCCAGCAGGCCAGTAGCCTGAGCCATGGCTTCCAGAATCAGTACGCCAGGGAAAACAGGGAGCTGAGGGAAATGACCGGTAAACTGAGGTTCGTTCACTGAAACATTTTTAAGACCAATCAGGTATTTACCTTCTTCAAAATCTGTCACGCGGTCAATCAGCAAAAATGGATAACGGTGAGGAAGAAGCTCCTGAATTTCAGTGATATTCATCATTTTCTTTTCAGTAGTCAAAGTCATATTCCTATTTATAAATACATAAAATTGTTTAGGGCATTATAGACGAAAAAGACTCGCACATTGCGAGCCTTTTTGACAAAAACACGGAATTAAGAGTCCGATTTTTGCTCAAGCAGCTTCTCTACCGCTTTCAAACGCTTATTCATTTCGTCGATGCGATGAACACGCGCGGCTGTCTTACGCCATTCTTTGTTGGTTTGCAGCGGAATACCGGAAGAGTACATCCCCTTCTCGTCAATGCTGCGCATGACCATACCCATACCAGTGATGGTAACACCATCGGCAATTTCGATATGACCATTCAAAACAGAAGCACCACCAATGATGCAATATTTACCGATCTTGGTGCTGCCGGCGACAATAGTACCACCGGCCATGGCCGTACCATATCCGATGTGCACGTTGTGCGCGATTTGCATCTGGTTGTCGAGAATGACGTTATCTTCAATCACGGTATCATCCAGCGCGCCACGGTCGATAGTGGTACATGCACCGATTTCAACACGGTTACCGATACGCACAGAACCCAGCTGCGGAATTTTAATCCACTCACCGCGTTCGTTGGCGTAACCGAAACCATCAGAACCAATTACAGTACCCGATTGAATCAGGCAACGTTCACCCACCAGCACATTGTGGTAAATGGTCACGTTCGCCCACAGCTTGGTGTGATCGCCCAGCTTGGCATTTTTACCGATAAAGCAGCCAGCACCAATGATCACGTTATCGCCCAGTTCAACACCAGATTCGATCACGGCATTGGCGCCGATTGACACGTTGTTCCCTAACTTAGCGTCGTCAGCCACCACTGCGCTCGGTGCAATACCGCCCGCCGCAGGTGCTGGTGTGGTGTCCAGCGCTTGTGTCACTTTCGCAAACGCCACGTACGGGTCAGCAACAACCAGTACGTTTGCCGGACATAAGTCTCGCTCAGAGGCCTTCACCATGATGACGGTCGCTTTACACTCAGCGAGGTGTTTACTGTATTTTGGGTTCGACAGGAAGGTGATGTCCCCTTCCTGTGCGCGATCCATCGGCGCTACACCACTGACAACAGAAGTGCTGTCACCGTGTAGCTCGCCCCCAGTAATCGTTGCCAATTCGGCTAAAGTTAGTGTTGTCATAATGCTTTAATTATTTGATTGTTTTGATTACTTTTTCTGAAATGTCGTACTCAGGCTTGCCGTACTGCATTGCGCTGATATCAACAATCATATCGTAGCCTTCTTTCTCAGCCACTTTCTTCACCGCATCTTGGATCACTTTAAACAGCTTCTGTTTCTCTTCCGATTCACGGCGAGCCGATGCTTGTTCCAGTGCCTGAGCTTTGATTTTGTAAGCGCTGTCCAGTTGACCAATTTCGATACGCAGTTTTTCCACGTCATCCTGACTCATCAGCTCAGAATCACGCTTCAATTTTTCAATTTTCGTTTTTGCATCTGCTTTGATGCTTTGCAGCTCCGCCGCTTTGTCTTTGAATTCATCTTGCATTTTCTTCAGGACAACTTCGCGCTGTGGCAGAGCCTGAAAAACTTGCGCAGTGTTAATGAATCCCACTTTTTGAGCCGCTTCAGCAGCTTGAGCAAAAAATGATGAGCTAAGAACAATAAGGCTAACACCTGCTGCTTTGATGATGTGTTTCAAAATAGTTTCCTCTATTAGAAGGTTCGTCCGATAGTGAAAGTGAAGAATTCTTCGTCGTCACCTTCGTATTTCTTAATAGGTTTCGCCAGAGAGAAGACCAGAGGCCCCATTGGCGACATCCATTGCAACGCTACACCGTACGAAGAACGGTAGTTGGTTGGATCTGAGTAGTCGTAGTAGTATTTGTCACCATAATCTGCCCCGCTGCTGCGGTAGTCAAATTCGGTATCCCAAACACTGGCCATATCGTAGAAAATACTGGTACGAACCTGACTACGCGCTTCATCCGAAGCGAACGGCGTCGGCACAATCAGCTCGACACTGGCCAATGCAATCGCGTTACCACCAACCGAATCATCGGTTGCGGTATCGGTACCATTGTTGGAACCTGAGTAATCACGGTACACCGCTTTTGGACCCGCTGTGTTAGAGCCAAATCCGCGTAATGTTGTAAAACCACCCGCATAGAAGTTTTCATAAAACGGATAGAGGTTATCTTTCCCGTCTGTCTGGCCATAACCGTTACCGTAACCCAGGCGGCCACGCAGTAACAGCGTAAACTCATGCTTTTTAGTTAGCGGAACATACTGGCGCACATCGTATTGCAGTTTGAAGTACTTCGCATCCGAACCCGGAACTGTGATTTTGCCCGACGCACGCTGGTAGTTACCAGCCGTTGGGAAGTAACCTTTGTTGAGGTTATTACGCGTCCAGGCAATGTTCATATCGAAATCGTTAGTCAGCAGACTACCGTCTGAATCGATATTGCTCTCTTGAGCTTTCAGGAACTGTTCCACTTGCAGATATGGCGTCAGGTTACCGATCTTGTTGTGCGTGTAACCCACACCAAATTCAAAACGGTTCAGTTCATCGAATGGGAAACCCCAGGTCAGGCTGGTGCCGTAGCTTTCGTTGGTATAGTCGACGATGCCCGCTTCCGATGCTTCAAACTGGTTATAGAAAACTTTTCCGCCCAGGCTGACACCATCGAGGTTCCAATACGGGTCACGATATTCCAGCGTAATGTTCTTCTGGTAATCGTTCGTGGTCGCGTTGATGCCCACACGGTTACCGCTACCAAGGAAGTTATCCTGAGTCAGACCGACCGTAAAGCTTACGCCCGATTCCGTACCGTAACCGACACCAAAGTTTACGCTGCCTGAGTTCGCTTCTTTCACCGTGTAAACCAGATCGACCTGATCATCGGTACCCGGTACACGGACAGTCTGAACGTCAACGGTTTCGAAATAACCCAGACGGTTCAGACGCGCTTTACCAGTATCGATAGATTTTGAGTTCAGCCAAGAACCTTCCATCTGGCGCATCTCACGGCGCAGAACTTCGTCGCGGGTCGCATTGTTACCGACAAAACGAATATCGCGTACATACATACGCTTACCCGTTTCAACATGCACGACCAGTGACACCTGCTGTGTTGCATCGTCAAATTCAGGAATCGTGCGCACTTGTGGGTACGCATAACCCGCTTCGCCCAGCACACGCTTGACACTTTCTTCCAGTTGAGTCACCGATGAACCACGATAGGTTTCACCCATTTCAAACGGAATCAGCGACTTAAATTCGTCTTCTTTACCAATCAATTCACCGCGGAACTGAACATCTTTCACCGTATAAGGTTTACCCTCATTGAGGTTCATGGTGATGTAGACGCCTTTTTTGTCGGGCGAAATAGCAACTTGCGTTGAATCAACCTGAAACTTCAGGTAACCGCGATCGAGATAGAAAGTGCGCAGTGCTTCGATATCGCCTGCCAACACCTGCTTCTGATATTTGTCGTCCGACAGGAAGTTCCACCACGCGACATCCACTTTCAGATTGAAGCGTGACAACAGCTCCTGATCGGAAAACACTTCGTTGCCAATAAAGTTGATTTGCTGGATTTTAGCCGAGACACCCTCAGTGAAAACAAACTTCAGGTCCGCGCGGTTACGCGGCAGCGGCGTCACCACGGCTTTTACGGTGGCGTTGTACTTACCAACGCTGTAGTAGAAGTCTTCCAGACCTTTTTCAATGTTGCTGAGCTTGGTGCGATCCAATGCTTCACCAACACGAATTCCAGAGGCATCAAGGTTTTGCTGCAACTGTTCTTCTTTGATCGCCTTGTTGCCGGAGAAAGAGACGCTCGCAATGGTTGGGCGCTCTTTCACCTGAACGACTAAAGTCTCATCGTCGCGCAGAACTTTAACATCTTCAAAGTTACCCGAGGCATACAGAGCCTTGATGATTTCAGCAACGTCCTGAGAATCAACGGTATCGCCAACACGGACCGGCATTTTTAACAATGCGGCACCCAGAGCAACACGCTGTAACCCTTGAATCTGAATGTCCTGCACAACAAAATTTTCGGCACTATTCGCCGACACGCTTGTTGCGAGCAGCGTCGCGAACAGGATTTTTTTCATTGCCATATTTGTTTTAGTTATTCCTTACTACAACCTTTGCCTAATGCTTATCAATCACAGGCGAGTAAAATCGTTAAATATTGCCACGGCCATCAGAGAGAAGATGATCATACCGCCGATGCGATAACCCATTTCCTGAACTTTTTCCGGAACCGGACGACGAATAATGGCTTCAATCGCGAAAAATAGCAGGTGACCACCGTCGAGCATCGGTAACGGCACCAAGTTAATGATGCCCAAGTTGACGCTGATCAGCGCCAAAAAGCCGAGGAAATAGACCAGACCATAATCCGCCGTTGCACCTGCGCCTTTCGCGATAGAAATTGGGCCGCTCAGGTTATTCAACCCTACATCGCCGACTATCAATTTCTTCAGCATGCTGACGGTCAGATCAATCACCTGGCCAGTTTTTTCAAATGCTTTTCCGAACGATTCAAATACACCAAATTGCAGCTCAAATCGATAACTTTGCGGCCAATCTGCGACTTTAGGTGCGATTCCCGCAAAACCGATCACTTTTCCTTGAGACAGCTTTTTAGCATTAGGGGTTAAAGACAACGACAGCGATTCTTGCTGGCGTTCAATATCAATCACTAATGCCTGGTCAGGATGCGTCTGAATCGCGTCAATCACCTGTTGCCAATCTGTGATCGGCTGGCCATTAATGTGAGTCAACACATCGCCGACCATCAACCCAGCACGAGCACCAGCGCCTTCAGCCTCTACACTCGTCAGCTCCGCAGAGATTTGCGGTGTAAATGGCTTAAAGCCAAGCGCTCCCATAGCAGACTCTGTTTCAGGATCAAAGTTCCACCCACTGAGGTCAAAAGTTTTGATTTCGTCGACGCCGACACCATTTGGCGATGAAACCGTCACGGTCATACGTTGATCGCCAATATGAGAAATCAGCCCCATATTGACCGATTCCCAATCCGGTGTTTCAGTGCCAGAGACCGCTTTGATTTCCATGCCCGGTTCAAGACCCGCATTGGCGGCAATAGAATACGGCGCAACATTACCCACTACTGGTTTAACGGCAGGTACACCAATCATAAACACTAGCCAGTAGGCAAAGACCGCAAAGAAGAAGTTAAAGGCAGGGCCTGCGCTGACAATAGCAGTTCGCTTCCAGAGCGGCTTTTTATCGAAAGCAAACTGCTGGTCTTGCGGGCTAACGTCATCCACCCGGCCATCGAGCATCTTGACGTAGCCACCCAGAGGAATGATGGAAATACTGTATTCCGTACCATCTTTGCCAAGGCGTTTCCAAATCGACTTACCAAAACCAATCGAAAACTTCTCAACTTTGACGCCACACTTTCTCGCCACCCAGAAATGACCATATTCGTGCACGGCAACCAAAATGCCCAGTGCAACAATAAAGGACACCAGGTTCCACAAAATGCCACTCATAATAATCGCTCTTTCAACTCTTGAGATGCCAGACTACGAGCCATTGTATCGAGCTCAATCAGGCTTTCCAAGGTATAGGAATGTAACGGACTGTTGGTTCCACACACTTTAGACAACACACGTTCATTGATAGTTGCGATATCGGTGAAACGGATCTGACCACGCAGGAAAGCATCCACCGCCACTTCGTTGGCGGCATTCAGAGACGTCGTCGCATGCTGTCCTTCATAACAGGCATCAATGGCCAGTTTGAGACACGGATAGCGCGCATAATCCACATCGAGGAACGTCAGTTCACTCAAGCGGGTAAAATCAAGCGGTTTCACTCCGGCATTCACACGCTGAGGATAGGCCATGGTCAAGGCTATCGGTGTTGCCATGTCTTGCTCACCCAACTGGGCTACTACTGAACCATCGCGGTATTGCACCATTGAATGAATCACAGACTGAGGGTGAATCAGCACTTTCAATTGCTCGGGCGCCGCATTGAACAGCCATTTGGCTTCGATAAACTCGAGGCCTTTATTCATCATCGTCGCGGAATCGACCGAAATTTTCGGCCCCATTGACCAATTCGGATGTGCAATCGCCTGCTCAGGAGTCACATCTTTCAGTGTTTGAATATCACTGTAACGGAACGGACCACCAGAGCCGGTCAGCAGAATGTGGGACACGCCACTTTGCTGTAAATCACAGCGACCAAGGCGGGTTTGAATTTCGACTGGTAGACACTGAAAAATCGCATTGTGTTCACTGTCGACCGGCATCAGCTCTGCGCCATGCTGTTCAACGGCATCGATAAACAACTGCCCTGACATCACCAATGCTTCTTTGTTCGCCAGCAGTACACGCTTACCCGCTTTTACTGCCGCCATAGTGGGCAGCAACCCGGCCGCACCGACGATCGCGGCCATGACAGTATCAACTTCGTCACACGCGGCAACCTGGCACATTGCGTCCTGGCCAAACATGACCTCAGTCGACAGTTGCAGATCACGAAGCTCGGCCGCGAGCTGCTGCGCAGCGTCAGCGGTTGCCATGACGGCGTACTTCGGTCGCCAGCGCAGACACAAGTCGCGCATTTTGGCGACATTGCCACCTGCCGCGAGCGCGACCACAGTAAATTGTTCAGGATTCTCTGCAACTACTTTAAGCGTGCTGGCTCCGATTGAACCTGTCGCTCCCAGAATCGTTAATTTACGCATAGCAAAAACCGTCGTGATTGAGTATGGGCAGCCAAATGGCTACCCACACATTAGAACATGAAGTAGAGAAGAGCGAACACAGGGAAGGCCGCAGTCAGGCTATCAATGCGATCGAGAATACCGCCATGCCCGGGAATAATATTGCTGCTGTCTTTGATTCCAGAAACACGCTTAAACATGCTCTCAACCAAATCTCCCAGCACAGAGATCACCACCGTCAACAGAATCGTCAGCAGCATGATGCTCAGTGAAGAAAACTCTATCGCAAACCAGTCAGCGAATAACCAGCCAACGATCATCGCCGCAATCACACCGCCAACTAAACCTTCAATAGTTTTGTTCGGACTCACTGCTGGCGCCATTTTGTGTTTACCCAGACTTTTTCCCGAGAAATACGCACCACTGTCCGCGGCCCAGACAATCAAACACACAAACAGAACCAGTTTGGCGCCGTGGTAGAAATCCGTTTCCATCCCTTCTGCACGTAAAAACACCACGCTCCAGAAAAATGGCAGTAACGTCAGTAAACCGAACAAATGGCGCGCAGGATTTGATTCCTCCCACCAACGTCGGGAACGGGGAAAAGTAATGGCGAGAAAACTGGAGTACAGCCACCAGATGGTACCGATAGCCAGAATAGCAAAGTGAGTGCCATTAAGTGTTGCAAGCGACTGAACTGCCGGAGAAATCAGAAAAAAACTCGCACCGCCAACTAAAATAGCCGGCAGCAGAGCAATGTAACGCGATGTGTGCTGAACAAATTGGGTCCATTCCCAAAATCCCAATAGAGTCACAACTGCCAAGGCCAGAATAAACCAAGGAAGTGGCAGGAAGAAAATGCCTAAAATGACCAAAGGTGCAAGTATGAGCGCTGTAATTATTCTTTGCTTCAAACTTAGAAATCCTATTTTATGATTCCATCAATGCCTTAACTTGCTCACCGGTACAACCAAATCGGCGCTCACGATTTACAAACCAAGTCACTGCTTCAATTAAACTGTCTTCACCAAATTCTGGCCAGAACACTGGCGTAAAATACATTTCTGCGTAGGCCAGTTGCCACAGCATAAAGTTACTGATCCGGCATTCACCGCTGGTACGAATCAGCAGGTCCACTTCCGGAATATCAGACATGGTGAGATGTTCGGTGATCAACGCTTCGTCAATCTCTGACGGGTTGATTTCACCACGCGCCACTTTGACTGCGATGTCACGAGCGGCCTGAGTAATGTCCCATTTACCGCCATAGTTCGCGGCAATATTAACCACTAACCCGGTGTTATTCGCCGTCAGAGCTTCTGCCTGAGCGATCTTCGTTTGTAGACGCTCACTGAAACGGCTCTTATCACCAATAATACGAAGACGTAGGTTGTTCTTGTGCAATTTTTTGACTTCGGTAGACAGAACTGTGATAAACAGCTCCATTAACACACCAACTTCTTCTTCAGGACGGCGCCAGTTTTCGCTACTGAATGCAAACAGAGTAACGGCTTTGATCCCTAGTTTCGCAGCAGTAGAGATGGTTTTTCGGACAGCGGCTACACCATTTTTATGACCAAAGACACGGGGTTTGCCTTGTGCTTTCGCCCAGCGGCCATTGCCATCCATGATGATTGCAATATGCTGAGGAAGAACATCTGAAGTGAGTTGCGAATTTTGCATAGAAACGTAGTGACGATAAAAAGATGATGAAGGGTAGCATAAAAAAACGCTGTGCTGCGAGCACAGCGTTTTTTTCACTGGCATGACGGGAGAATTAAACTTCCATCAGCTCTTTTTCTTTAGCAGCAAGCACTTCATCAATGCGTTTAACTGCAGCGTCAGTCAGCTTCTGAATCTCGTCTTGTGCTTTGTGCTCGTCATCTTCAGAGATTTCTTTGTCTTTCAGCAGCGCTTTTAGATCACTGTTCGCATCACGACGAATGTTACGTACCGCTACACGGCCGCCTTCAGCTTCACCACGTACGATTTTAACCAGGTCTTTACGGCGTTCTTCAGTCAATGGTGGCAGTGGAACGCGAATAACTGTACCTGCTGACATTGGGTTCAAACCCAGATCCGACATCAGGATCGCTTTTTCAACTTTAGGTGTCAGTTCTTTATCAAACACGGTGATCGCCAGAGTACGCGCGTCTTCTGCGACTACGTTAGCGATTTGGTTAAGAGGTGTTGGAGCACCGTAGTACTCAACAGAGATGCCAGATAGCAGGCTTGGGTGCGCACGACCAGTACGAACCTTTTGCAGGTTGTTCTTCAGTGCTTCAACACTTTTGTCCATACGCTCTTGAGCGTCTTTTTTGATCTCATTAATCACAATTTCACCTTAATTCTTATTTCATCTCGAGAGTGATTATACTGCGGAGCTGATCAACGTGCCTTCCGCTTCACCCATCACCACGCGACGTAGTGCGCCTGGTTTGTTCATGTTGAAGACACGGATTGGCATTTTGTGGTCACGAGCCAGCGTGAACGCTGCCAAATCCATCACTTTCAATTCTTTATCAAGTACATCGTTGTATGCGAGCTTATCATACAGTTGTGCGTCTGGGTTGGCTACCGGGTCTGCACTATAAACGCCGTCTACTTTCGTCGCTTTGAGAACTACGTCTGCTTCAATTTCGATACCACGCAGACAGGCTGCTGAATCGGTTGTAAAGAATGGGTTGCCTGTACCAGCAGAGAAAATCACCACGCGGCCCTGGCGCAATTGGCTGATAGCATCTGCCCAGTTGTAATCGTCACACACGCCTTTCAGAGGAATCGCCGACATCACACGAGCGTTCACGTAAGCACGGTGCAGCGCATCACGCATTGCCAGACCATTCATTACTGTTGCCAACATACCCATGTGATCACCAACGACGCGGTTCATACCTGCTGCTGCCAGACCGGCACCACGGAACAAGTTACCGCCACCGATAACAACGCCAACCTGAACACCAAGTTCTACCAGCTCTTTCACTTCTTGAGCCATACGGTCAAGAACGGCTGGATCGATACCAAAACCTTCTTCGCCTTGAAGCGCTTCACCGCTAAGTTTTAACAGAATACGTTGATATGCTGGTTTAGGGTTCGTTGTCATGGACTTTACCTTCCAAAGAGAGTTGTTGATTAACAGTCATGGATACACTTAACCATTTAAGCGCATTCATCACGGTTAATCTCGCCTTAGTCGTGAAAAGACCGCAGCCATGGCCACGGTCTTTTTCTGAGCATTCTCGCTAAGGATTAACCTTTTTGAGCTAGTGCTACTTCTTCAGCGAAGCTTAGGCCTTCAGCTTTCTCGATACCTTCACCCACTTCCAGGCGAACGAATGTAGAAACTGACGCACCTTTTTCTTTCAGGACTTCGCCAACAGATTTCTTAGGTTCCATCACGAAAGGCTGACCAGTCAGAGAAACTTCACCGGTGAATTTCTTCATGCGGCCTTCAACCATTTTCTCTGCGATTTCTTTAGGCTTGCCTTCGTTCATCGCGATTTCAACTTGAACTTCACGCTCTTTTGCTACTACGTCAGCTGGTACGTCTTCTGGGTTTACGTACTCAGGACGTGATGCTGCAACGTGCATTGCGATGTGTTTCAGAGTTTCAGCGTCGCCTTCACCAGCAACAACTACACCGATTTTCTCGCCGTGACGGTAAGAAGCCAGTGCAACACCTTCAACGTACTGAACGCGACGGATGTTTACGTTTTCGCCGATTTTCGCTACTAGAGCAACGCGAGTTTCTTCGAATTTAGCTTGTAGTTCTTCAACGGTTGCTTTCGTTGCCAGAGCGTCTTCAGCTACTTGGTTAACGAATGCAGTGAAGTTAGAGTCTTTTGCTACGAAGTCTGTTTGGCAGTTCACTTCAAGAAGAACCGCTACGCCGTTTGCTTCTTTGATTGCGATAGTACCTTCAGCAGCAACGTTACCTGCTTTTTTAGCAGCTTTAGCAGCGCCTGATTTACGCATGTTTTCGATCGCAAGCTCGATGTCACCGTTAGTTTCAACAAGCGCTTTCTTACATTCCATCATACCTGCGCCAGTACGTTCGCGCAGTTCTTTTACTAGAGCAGCAGTAACAGCCATTCTCTATTCCTCAGTTTGATTCTGGATATGGTAAAAATTAGGGGCCTACATTTTCGGCCCCCAATGCTAACTATAACTTAGCTTATGCTTCAGCTTTGTGGCACATAGAGCTAAGTGTAACTCAGAGCCGCTATTATTCAGCTTCTACGAAACCGTCTTTGTCAGCAACTGCCGCTACGTCTTTGTTACGGCCTTCGCTTACTGACTCTGCTGCTGCGTTCAGGTATAGCTGAACTGCACGGATTGCGTCATCGTTACCTGGGATAACGAAGTCAACGCCGTCTGGGTTAGAGTTAGTATCAACAACCGCGAACACTGGAATGCCCAGGTTGTTTGCTTCTTTAATTGCGATGTGTTCGTGATCAGCGTCGATTACGAATAGAGCGTCTGGTAGGCCGCCCATATCTTTGATACCACCAAGAGACTTCTCTAGCTTCTCCATTTCGCGAGTACGCATTAGAGCTTCTTTCTTAGTCAGCTTGTCGAAAGTACCGTCAGTAGACTGGATCTCAAGATCTTTCAGACGCTTGATTGATTGACGAACAGTTTTCCAGTTAGTCAGCATACCGCCCAACCAGCGGTTGTTAACGTAGTACTGGTTGCTTGCAAGAGCAGCTTCTTTAACAGCTTCAGATGCAGCGCGCTTAGTACCTACGAAAAGAACTTTACCTTTCTTCTCGCCAACTTTAACTAGCTCAGCAAGAGCTTCGTTGAACATTGGTACAGTTTTTTCTAGGTTGATGATATGAACTTTGTTACGAGCACCAAAGATGAATGGCTTCATTTTTGGGTTCCAGTAACGAGTCTGGTGACCGAAGTGAACACCAGCTTTCAGCATATCGCGCATTGATACAGTTGCCATTATATAATCCTCTATGGGGTTAGGCCTCCACATCCCCCATGTCTCCGACTTCTCAGCTTAGCTGGAAGCACCCCGGAACACGTGTCGGAATGTGTGTGATTTAAAGTTTAATGTTAGTGGACTCGACGCTGCTTCGCCAAAATGAAGAAAACAGACCGAGATTCCGGCGCGCTTTATATCATATTTGGCCCTTGTGTGGCTAGAAAAAATTACCTTTTTCTCCGAACTGCGAGCCGTAAAGCCCGCTCATTTGGCGTGCAGTTTGGCTCTCTGTTTTGCCTGCATCTCCGCGAGTGAAGCGACTCTAATTCTCATTCTTACTCGCCTCACTTCTTGCGCTTCCCTCTTCCACTGTTACAATAACGCCATTAGCACAACCTGTGCCTAGAGTTAGTAGAGAAAGCCGATGTCTGTAAAAATTAAGAATGCTGAAGAAATTGAAAAAATGCGCGTAGCGGGCCGTTTGGCAGCTGAGGTTCTGGAAATGATTGAACCTCATGTAAAAGCGGGCGTAACGACCGAAGAACTGGATCAGATTTGTCATAAGTACATCACTGAAGTTCAAGGCGCAATTCCAGCACCTCTCAACTACCACGGTTTCCCTAAATCTATCTGTACTTCAATCAACCACATCGTGTGTCATGGCATTCCAGCGACTGGCGACAGCAACTTTGGTCAGCTAGTGCGCCCTGGCGTACTGAAAGATGGTGACATCCTGAACATCGACATTACCGTAATTAAAGATGGTTACCACGGTGACACGTCAAAAATGTTCCAAGTGGGTGACGTTGCGCCGGCAGACAAGCGTCTGTGTCTGGTGGCTCAAGAGTGCCTGTACCTGTCTCTGAAAAAAGTGAAGCCAGGCGTACAACTGGGTGAAATCGGCACGACGATTGAGAAGCACATCAAGACCAACAACAAGAACAACCCGAGCACTAAATTCTCTATCGTGCGTGATTACTGTGGTCACGGCATTGGTGCCGAATTCCACGAAGAGCCACAAGTTGTACACTACAAGAACAGCGACCGCACTGTACTGCGTGAAGGCATGATTTTCACCATCGAACCGATGATCAACGCAGGTAAATTTGGCTGTCGTCTGGATGATGAAGATGGTTGGACAGTTTACACCGCTGACGGTAAAAACTCAGCACAGTGGGAGCACACCATTCTGGTGACGAAAGACGGCTGCGAGATCCTCACGCTGCGCAAAGAGGAAAGCATTCCTCGCGTATTCCACAACGCATAACCACATTCACATCATCCCTGCTTCGGCAGGGATTTTTTTATCTGCGCTCCCAAGGCCAGCCATTACGGCGGCGCATCTTGAGCACACTTGGGATTATCTGTTAGATTCAGTCTCAGTATCTTTTGAAAGACTTGCACGGACCGCATTGTATGCCCTATTTATCTCCGCTGAGTTTCAGCGATGAACAACTGACCATCAGCGAGCTCAAGCAACAGCTGGAGCACTTCGCTCAATATCAGAAAGACGAGTTCCTCAATCACAACCCGGTCACCGACTTGGTGCTTGGCCGCGCAGAGTACATGGATCTGTTACTGCGCCGTCTGTGGCAATCTTTTGGTTTCGCCGAGATACAGGACCTGAGTCTGGTCGCGGTCGGAGGCTATGGCCGTGGAGAACTGCATCCACTGTCAGACATTGACATTCTGGTGGTGTCAAAAGACAAACTCAGCGACAACATCGCGTCCAAAATCAGCGAGTTCATCACCTTTCTATGGGACTTGCGTCTGGAAGTTGGTCATGCAGTACGTACTGTGGCTGAGTGTGCGGATATCGGTCGTCAAGATTTGACGGTGGCGACTAACTTGCAGGAAGCTCGCCTGCTGTGTGGCAGCGAAGAGACATTCCACCGTCTCAAACTGGTGATCCATTCAGAAACCTTTTGGCCAAGTGAAACCTTTTACCGCGCCAAGATTCAAGAACAACGTGAACGTCACGCCCGTTATCACGACACCACTTACAATCTGGAACCGGACATCAAGTCCACACCGGGTGGCCTGCGTGATATTCATACTCTCAGCTGGGTCGCTCGTCGCCATTTTGGCGCTACTACGTTGTATGAAATGAGTCGCTATGGCTTTCTGACCGACGCTGAGTTTCGTGAGCTGGTGGAGTGCCAGGACTTTTTATGGCGCGTTCGCTTTGCACTCCATCTGGAGCTCAAGCGGTACGACAACCGCCTGACCTTTGCTCATCAGGCGCAGGTTGCCGAACATTTGGGCTTTACCGGCGAAGGTAACCGTCCGGTCGAAATGATGATGAAAGAGTTCTACCGCACGCTGCGCCGCGTAGCAGAACTCAATAAGATGCTGCTCAAACTGTTTGATCAGGCCATTTTGAACAATGGTGAAGAGAGCGAGCCTGAAATCCTTGATGACGATTTCCAGCGTCGTGGCAATCTGATTGAAGCGCGCAAACCGGCACTGTTTCAGGCACGTCCGGAAACCATTCTCGACATGTTCCTGCACATGGCCAACGACTCCACGATTGAAGGTGTATCACCTTCGACGATGCGTCAGTTGCGTACGGCACGGCGCCGCCTGAACAAGTTTCTGCATACCATTCCGGCAGCTCGCGAGAAGTTCATGGAGCTGGTACGTCATCCGAATGCTCTGCACAAAGCGTTCAGCCAGATGCACAAACTCGGCGTTCTGGCAGCCTATCTGCCGCAGTGGAGTCAGATTGTGGGTCAAATGCAGTTTGACCTGTTCCACGTCTACACCGTGGATGAACACAGTATTCGCCTGCTGAAACACATTCATGTTTTCTCAGATATGAAAAATCATGAAAAGCATCCGATTTGCTGCGAAGTCTACCCTAAGATTCAGAAAAAAGAGCTTTTGATTCTGGCAGCCATCTTCCACGACATCGGTAAAGGTCGTGGTGGCGATCACTCTGAAATCGGAGCAACCGAAGCGTACGATTTTTGTATCGAACACGGATTATCAAAACCGGAAGCGAAACTGGTGGCCTGGCTGGTTCAGAACCACTTGTTGATGTCGGTCACCGCGCAGCGCCGGGATATTTACGATCCGGACGTCATCATTGAGTTCGCGAAAAAAGTGCGTGATGAAGAGTATCTGGAATATCTGGTGTGTTTGACGGTTGCAGATATCTGCGCAACCAACCCGGAATTGTGGAACAGTTGGAAACGTACTCTGCTGGCCGAGCTGTTTTATTCGACGCAGCGTGCGCTGCGCCGCGGGTTAGAAAACCCGGTCGATGTACGCGATCGTATTCGTCACAACCAGCAAATGTCGTCTGCCCTGCTGCGCAAGGAAGGCTTTAGCAGCCGCGAAATTGATTTGCTGTGGCAACGCTTTAAAGCCGACTACTTCCTGCGCCATACGCACAAACAAATCGCCTGGCACTGCACTCACCTGTTGCGCCACGATGATCCGACTCAACCACTGGTCATGGTAAGCAAGAAGGCGACCCGGGGCGGCACGGAAATCTTTGTCTACACCAAAGACCAGCCCGCGCTGTTTGCCACCGTGGTGGCGGAACTCGACCGTCGTAATCTCAACGTCCATGACGCTCAGATCATGACCAGCAAAGACGGTTACGTACTCGATACTTTTATGGTACTGGATCAGAATGGTCAGGCGATTGAAGAATCGCGCCACAAAGCCTTGAGTAAACATCTGGTACACGTGCTGGAAGACGGCCGCCCGACCAAGATTAAGACCCGTCGTCTGCCGCGCAACTTGCAGCACTTTAAGGTGAAAACTCAGGTCGACTTCCTGCCAACCAAGAGTAAGAAACGTACGCTGATGGAATTCGTGGCGCTCGATACGCCGGGACTTCTCGCCACCGTCGGTGCGACCTTTGCAGAGCTGCATCTCGATTTGCACGCGGCGAAGATCACCACCATCGGTGAGCGCGCAGAAGACTTGTTCATTCTGACTGGCGCACACGGCGCCCGATTGAGTGAGGAAGAGGAATTGGCCCTGCGCGAAAGGCTGATTGAAAACGTTTCCGAATTGGCGCCAAGCTAAGTGGCACAAAGGAATAGCGATCTTGTCCACAACTTAAGCGTATGGGCAGAAACTAAGCTATCTACCACAGGATTAGACTGCTACATTGAATTCAGGTCATTGATGTAACAAAAATAATATAGAGGTCGCTTATGTTTCCACACCTCACGGGTTTAGGGATTACAGATCCAACGCAGATTGAACGCTATTCATTGCGTCAGGAAGCGCACAAGGATGTCTTAAAAATCTATTTCAAAAAGCAGAAAGGTGAACTGTTTGCCAAGAGTGTAAAATTCAAATACCCAAGGCAAGTTAAGAATGTGCTGGTTGACAGCGGTAGCCATCAATACAAAGAGGTCACAGAGATTAACCGTAATCTGACCTTAATCATCGATGAGCTGAACCAAATCACCAAGCATGTTCAGATTACACAAGTGGACGTGAAACAGAAGATCCTGAGCGACTTGCGTCACCTGGAAAAGGTGGTTGCCAGCAAAATTGCGGAAATTGAATCCGATCTGGAAAAACTGTAATACCATTCATTCGATAAAAAAGGTTCCCACTTGGGAACCTTTTCTTTTATGTTTAGCTTAACCAACCAGCCCAGTAGCCGACCAGAGCCAGCGCCAGCGCAGACATCACGCCTGCAACCAGATCGTCAAGCATGATCCCCAGTCCGCCGTGCACGCGTTTATCGAGCCAGCCAATCGGCCAGGGTTTGACCATGTCGAAAAAGCGAAACAACACAAAACCCGCAAGCAGCCATTTCCATTCAAACACTGGCAGTTGTAACATCGGCACAATCAGCATGGTGATCCAGAATCCGGCAAATTCATCCCACACAATTGAGCCGTGATCATGCACCTGCATGTCATCCGATGTTACCTGGCAGATCTTAATCCCAATCAGGCTGGCTGCAATAACGACAACGATATACAGCGTGAGCGGCAGTTGCGCCAGCAACAGGTAAAAGGGCACAGACGCCAGAGTTCCCATAGTGCCCGGCACTACAGGAGACAAACCGCTGCCAAATCCGGTGGCGAGCAGATGCCATGGATTTGTCATCGACAAACGAGATTTCGGATTGGTCATTCTGATTCCTTAAAGTGATCGTATCCGCGCAGATTCCAGTCCAGCTTTTCGCCGTTGTTATGCAATTCAAATGTGCCTTGCGGGCGAATCTGGCCAATACACGTCACTTTGGTACCGCAGTGCGCTAATGCACTGTCCAGCGAACCTTTGTTCTGCTCGGGTACGGTAAAACACAGCTCATACTCTTCACCGCTGGTGAGAGCGTATTTCTGTGCGGTTTGAATGTGGCCGACAAACTGACGCAGTTCCTGAGACATCGGCAGAGTACTGACATCCAGACTAACGCCAACATTGGATTGACGCAGAATATGCCCCAGGTCGGAAATCAGACCATCCGATATATCGATGGCTGACGATGCCAGATTGAGCAGCGCCTGCCCCACCAAAATACGTGGTGTCGACAGGTAATGGCGCTTTTCCAACTCCGGCGCAAACGGCTCATGGCGTTTAGCCTCGTCCAGAATCACATCCAGCCCCGCTTTGCTGTCACCAAGCTCTCCCGTGACATACACCCAATCGCCGACTTTGGCTGTGCTGCGCAGCAACACTTTATCCTGCGGCACGAACCCCTGCACTGTCAGGGTAATGCTGAGCGGGCCTTTGGTGGTATCGCCACCAATGAGCTGAATGTTGTAGTAATTAGCCAGGTCAAAAAATGCCGTGCAGAACGGCTCCAACCAGGCTTCATCAATTTCAGGCAACGTCAGTGCCATGGAGACCCAAGCCGGGGTTGCGCCCATGGCCGCCAGATCGCTTAAATTGGATACCAGCGCTTTGTGTGCCACCCATGCTGGGTTGGCATCGGCCAGAAAATGAATGCCAGCCACCATGGTATCGGTGCTGATAGCAATGCGCACATTATCTGGCGCTTTGACAACCGCACAATCATCGCCGAGAGCGAGATGCACGTCTTTACGTTGTGGTTGGCGTGAAGAAAAGTATTTGTCGATTAGGTTAAATTCACCAAACATCGGAAATTCCAAGTCTTTCAGAACAGAGAAGAGTGTAGCAGCGAAATAAAAAAGGTCAGCGTATGCTGACCTCTTTATTGTAAAGCGAATTACGATTTTTTGCGTACATGAGGTGCGGCTTTATCCAGTACCCCGTTCACAAATTTGTGGCTGTCTTCTGCAGCGAAAACTTTAGCCAGTTCAATCGCTTCGTTAATCACAACTTTGTAAGGTACATCTTCACGACGCGTCATTTCGTACATTGCAAGGCGAAGCAGAGCAAGCTCCATCATATCCAGGTCTTGCATTGGACGAGACACGAACGGACGTAATTTACTGTCTAGCTCTGTGTGGTTAAGCACTACACCCGCTAAAAGATCACGGAAGTATGCAACGTCAGTCTCTGGAGCAGCAAGTGCTGGTTCAGACGCATGATGCTCTTCTTCATCATACTTACCACCTGATAAGAATTGCTCTTCAATAGTCGCAACATTATCTTTAGTAATTTGCCACGAATAAATAGCTTGTAGCGCAAATTGACGTGCATTACGACGTGCGGCTGGTTTCACACTGGCCCCCATTAGGAATCAATTTCAGAAAGAACGTTAATCATCTCAAGTGCGCTCAGTGCAGCTTCTGCACCTTTATTACCAGCCTTGGTTCCTGCGCGTTCAATAGCTTGATCGATTGTATCAACAGTCAGAACACCAAATGCTACCGGAATGCTGAATTCCATAGACACTTGTGCCAGACCTTTATTCATTTCACTACAAACATAGTCAAAGTGAGGCGTACCACCACGAATTACTGAACCTAGCGACACGATAGCATCGAATTTACCGGTTTTAGCAACACGTTGCGCAGTCAGAGGAAGCTCTACTGCACCTGGGCAACGAACGACAGTGATGTTTTCGTCGCTTACTTGGCCGTGACGTTTCAGAGTGTCGATGGCACCAGACAGCAGACTTTCGTTAATAAAACTGTTGAAACGAGAAATCACAATCGCAACTTTTGCATTTGGTGCTGGGAAACCACCTTCGATCACTTTCATAAGCTTTCCTTTAACTCTGTTCATCAAGTGAGAATCGCCGGATTCTAGCACAAATTTGTGAGCGATATCTAATGGAAATTTGACACGCTATTTGCATACCAGCAAGCGGCTCAACCTGAGAACAGCATTGAATCTGAATTATTAATAGAGCACAGCGACTTGCCGCTCAGGCCGAGCGGCAAACTGTAGAGGAATTATTCGCAGACGTATTCGACCACATTGAGGCCAAAACCGCCCAGCGCATGGTATTTCTTGTTGGCAGACGACAGCAGACGCATATCACTGACACCTAAGTCCGCCAGAATCTGCGAACCAACGCCAACACGGCGTGATGTGCCCTGCTTTTTGGCCATCGCTGGCGCTTCGCCTTTGTCTTGCTGTTCAAACATTTTCACGCGGTGCAGCAGCAGCTCAGATGACTCTTCGTTCCCCAGAATGACCAGCACGCCGCCTTCCTTGCCAATGCGTTTCATCGCTTTGTCCAAAGTCCAGCTACGCTCAGCGCTGCGATCACTGCGCAACAGGTCAGTAAAGGTGTCTTGCAGATGCACGCGCACTAAAGGAATCTGAGTTTTCGGATCGCCTTTTTTCAGCGCAAAGTGAATTTGGTTATCGATCACATCGCGGTAGGTCACCAGTTCAAACTCACCATACTCAGTGGGTAGTTTGCACTGCGCAACACGTTCAATTGTGGTTTCTGTGTTGTTGCGGTACTCAATCAGATCCGCAATGGTACCCAGTTTGATGTCATGTTTTTCAGCAAACACTTCCAGATCCGGGCGACGCGCCATGGTGCCGTCATCATTAAGGATCTCAACAATCACAGACGCTGGCTCAAGACCTGCCAGACGAGCTAAGTCGCAGCCTGCTTCCGTATGGCCCGCGCGAGTCAGTACGCCACCATCCTGTGCCGCCAGCGGAAAAATGTGTCCCGGCTGCACAAGGTCCGATGCTTTGGCATCTTTTGCCACAGCCGCTTGCACAGTGCGCGCGCGGTCTGCAGCCGAAATGCCCGTGGTTACGCCTTCAGCCGCTTCAATCGACACGGTGAAGTTGGTGGTGTATTGCGCGTTGTTATCCTGAACCATTGGCGGCAAACCTAAATTACGGCAGCGCTCTTTGGTCATCGTCAGACAAATCAGGCCACGCCCATGGGTCGCCATAAAGTTAATAGCGGCAGGGGTAATATGCTCAGCGGCCATGATCAGGTCGCCTTCGTTTTCACGGTCTTCATCATCCATCAGGATGACCATTTTACCTTGGCGAATATCATCGATAATTTCTTGAGGCGTACTAATTGGCATGATTCTCGTCCTATTTTCAGGCACGCACACTGGTGTCAGTGCTACGCGAAACCATTTTGTTGTAAGAATTCCATTGTAATGCGTGACTCTGGCTGTTCATCACGTCCGCCATTCAGCAGGCGCTCCAGATAGCGAGCCAGTACATCCACTTCCAGATTGACTTTGCGGCCAACCTGGAAATGATCGATTGTTGTTTCTTGCGTGGTGTGCGGCACGATGGTCAGCTTAATGGCATTTTTGCGCAAATCATTAACCGTCAGGCTGATGCCATCGACAGTAATGGATCCCTTTTCAGCCACGTACTTGCTCAGTTCGGCTGGCATGGCAACCCAGAGTTCGATCGCACGACCAACCGGGTTACGCTCAACAATTTCACCGACGCCATCCACATGACCAGACACAATGTGGCCACCAAAACGCGTGGTGGGCAACATGGCTTTTTCCAGATTGACTTTATCGCCCACTTTGTAGTCGGCAAAGCCGGATTTTTTCAGTGTTTCCAGAGATAAATCAGCGCTATAGCTGTGCGAGTTAAACTCAACGACGGTCAAACACACGCCGTTGGTTGCAATACTGTCACCAAGCTTTACATCGCTCATATCCAGTTTGCCCGCATCGACCGAGATGGTGATGTCCTCGCCTTTTGGCGTAATCGCCGTCAGCGTACCGACAGCTTCGACAATTCCAGTAAACATAGTTTATTCATCTTTCAGTTCAGGCGTCGCCACGACGCGAATATCCGGGCCAACCATTCGGCAATCCTGAATATTGAGATTCAGAACCTGCTGCATATCGGTCAGCCCTAAAGCACCAAACAAGCCGCGTCCGTCGCTGCCCATGATTTTCGGTGCCAGATACAAAATCAGTTCATCCACCAGTTGTTGCTCAAGTAGAGACTTGGCCAGCGTCGCGCCAGCCTCTACCCAAATATGGTTGATGTTATGGTGCTTAGCCAGATCAGCCAGTGTCTCAGCCAGGTTCAGTTGCTCATGCTCATCAAGTGCAACACAGACATCAGCTTGCTCACCCGCGACACGAAGCACGGCACCATCATGAGCATACAGCTTGAGTTCGCCATGCAATTGGTGTTGGCGATCAAGGATGACACGTATCGGCTGGCGTAGGTCTTCCGGCAGATACTCAGCCTGTACGCCAGTCGGTAGTTCCGCCCAACGCACGCTCAGCGACGCGTTATCAGCCAGTACGGTCTGACTGGTCGACAGCACCGCTCCTGCTTTCGCACGGTAAGCCTGCACATCCTGGCGAGCCGGCTTTGACGTAATCCACTGGCTGCGGCCATTGGCCAGTGCCGTTTGACCGTCCAGGCTGGCAGCCATTTTCAGTTGTACAAATGGCATACCGGTTTTCATGCGTTTGATGAACGCTGGATTGAGCGCCAGCGCATCGGCTTCAAGCAGGCCAACCTGCACATCAATTCCGGCATCACGCAGCATCTGAATGCCACGCCCGGAAACTTGCGGATTGGGGTCTTGCATCGCGCAAACCACTCGCGCCACGCCTGCTTTAATCAGGCCTTCTGCACAAGGTGGTGTGCGACCATAATGGGAACACGGTTCGAGCGTGACATACGCCGTTGCACCAACCGACTTCTCGCCCGCCATACGCAGCGCATGTACTTCAGCGTGTGGCTCACCCGCGCGGAAATGAAAACCTTCACCAACGATGGTCTCGCCCTGAATAATCACGCAGCCGACATTCGGATTGGGCGCCGTTGTGAAACGCCCGCGCTGAGCCAGTTTGATCGCGCGGGACATCATTTGATAATCAAAAGAGGTAAATGTAGGCATAGTCAGATAATGATCAATCTTCGAGTTTGGCAATCTCTTCGCCAAATTCCCGCACGTCTTCAAAGCTGCGGTAAACGGAGGCGAAACGAATATAAGCAACTTTATCCAGCTCTTTGAGCTGTTCCATCACCAGATTACCGATAAGCTTGCTCGGGACTTCACGTTCCCCCGTCGCTCGAAGCTTCGATTTGATGGTGCTGATGGCCAGTTCAATCGCATCGGCACTCACCGGGCGTTTTTCCAGTGCGCGTTGCAGACCACCAATCATTTTATCTTCATCGAACGGTTCACGGTTTCCGTTGGATTTAATCACCCTTGGCATCACCAGCTCCGCGGTTTCAAAGGTGGTAAAGCGTTCATTGCAAGCCAGACATTGACGGCGACGGCGCACTTGATGGCCATCGGCAACCAAACGTGAGTCGATCACTTTTGTATCGTTCTCAGAACAAAAAGGACAATGCATATCACCTCCATAGCAAGGCGTTCAGTGTACCGGAATTAGTTTGGCGAAGAAAAGGAAAAGGGGCGGATTCGCCCCTTTTCTCGACAACTTACGCTTATTTTGTTAACTACGTGACAAGTAGTTCGCTTTGCCCACCCACTTGTAGCTGGTCAGCTCTTCCAGCCCCATCGGGCCGCGAGCATGCAGTTTCTGGGTTGATACCGCCACTTCAGCGCCCAAGCCAAACTGCGCGCCGTCAGTAAAGCGCGTCGATGCATTGACATACACCGCCGCAGAGCCTGCCGAGTTGATGAAACGTTCAGCGTTCACCAAGCTGTTGGTCATGATGGCATCGGAGTGACTGGCGTTGTGCTCGCGCATGTGGTCAATCGCTTCGTTAACGTCACGCACCACTTTGACGCCCAATGTGTAGCTGAGCCATTCGGTATCAAAATCACCCGCCTGAGCATCACGAAGTTCAGTCGCCGCGCTCATCAGCGCTTTTGCTTTTGGCTCAGCAACAAAGGTCACTTTGCCGTTGAGTTTTGCCACCAGTTTTTCCAGCAGAGGCTGAGCAATCGCTTCATGCACCAGCAGCGTATCCAACGCATTACACGCCGACGGACGTTGTACTTTGGCGTTCTCAATCACGTCCACCGATTTATCCAGGTCGGCACTCTCATCAACGAAAATATGGCTGATACCAAACCCGCCGATGATGACCGGAATCGTGCTGTTTTCTTTACACATTTTGTGTAGGCCAGCACCACCACGCGGAATAATCATATCCACGTAATCGTCCAGTTTCAGCAATTGCGTCACCAGTTCACGATCCGGCTTTTCGATGTACTGCACGGAGGCCGCAGGTAATTGTGCTTTTTCCAATGCGGACTGAATCACTTTGACCAGTTCCATGTTGGAGAAGAAGGTTTCTTTGCCGCCACGCAGAATCGACGCGTTACCGGTTTTCAGGCACAGCGCGGCAATATCGATAGTGACGTTTGGACGCGCTTCGTAAATCACTCCGACCACACCAAGTGGCACGCGACGACGCGACAGCGACATACCGTTTTCCAGCACTTTGCTGTCGATTTCGCTGCCCACCGGGTCGTTGAGGCTGATCACGTTACGCACATCGTTGGCAATCGCGTTCAGACGCGATTCATTCAGCAACAGTCGGTCCAGCAACGCATCAGTCAGGCCCGCTTCGCGGCCCAGTTGAATGTCTTTGGCGTTTGCCGCCAGAATCTGTGCTGCGTTCGCTTCCAGCTCATCAGCAATGATCGCCAGAGCTTGGTTTTTCTGCGCCGTCGAGGCGGTGGCGAGTTGAAAAGCGGCGTCTTTAGCCGCTTTTCCCATTAAGGTTAAATCCACTTTCTCTCTCCCTATTCCTGGATCACGACCATGTCGTCGCGGTGAATCACTTCAGAGCCATAATCGTAGCCCAGAATATCGATAATCACTTTGCTGTGTTTGCCAGCAATTTTAGCCAGATCGTGACTAGAATAAGCAGCAATGCCGCGAGCCACTAAATGGCCATGGCCGTTGGTCACACGCACCACTTCGCCACGGGAAAATTCCCCCTGCACACGTACCACGCCTTTGGCCAGCAAACTGCTGCCTTTGGTCATTACCGCGCGTACCGCACCCTCATCAATAAAGATGTCACCTGAAGCTGCAGGTCCCGCCAGAATCCAGCGTTTACGGTTTTCGAGCGCTTCTTCCAATGGCAGGAAGCGCGTGCCTTGTGGCGTTTCGCTCAGCGAATCAAAGATCACGTTCGGCGCTCGGCCCGCTGCAATAATCACTTCGATGCCAGCGCGGCGTGCAATATCAGCTGCCTGTAACTTGGTCGCCATACCACCAGTGCCCAGTGTCGTGCCACTGCCGCCAGCAATTTTACGCAAGGTGTCATCGATGGTTTTGACTTCTTTAATCAGCTCAGCATTGGGGTCTTTGCGAGGATCGGCGGTAAACAAACCTTTCTGGTCAGTCAGCAGCAATAATTTGTCTGCACCACATAAAATACCCACCAGCGCTGACAAGTTATCGTTGTCACCGACTTTGATTTCGTTGGTCGCCACCGCATCGTTTTCATTGACGATAGGAATGATGTCATTGGCTACCAAGGCATTAATGGTGTCACGCGCATTAAGAAAACGCTCACGGTCTTCCAGATCAGCACGGGTCAGCAGAATCTGACCAATTTTGATGCCGTAGATGGAAAAGAGCGATTCCCAAGCCTGAATCAACTGACTTTGCCCCACGGCTGCCAGCAGTTGTTTGCTGGATATCGCGTTGGGCAGTGCGGGGTAACCAAGATGTTCACGGCCTGCTGCAATGGCACCAGACGACACGATCACGACTGAGTGACCTTGTTTTTTCAGCTCAGCACATTGACGCACCAATTCGACCATATGCGCACGGTCGAGCGCCAACGTACCACCGGTAAGAACACTGGTTCCTAGTTTCACGATGACAGTTTGTGAAACTTTTCCGCTTTGTTGATTCGTTTTCATGATTTCTTCTGTGATGGAAAACATTTAAGAGAGGATGTTTTAGCAATCAACTGCGTAATGCACAAGCAGAAAAAGGTGCTAAAAAGCACCTTTTTGATTCACTGGTCAATCAGACGGGTAAAACTAGACGAATTCGATTGACTGATCGTGGAAAGATAACGACAGAGCGAAACGTTCTTTTAACGTTTTCTCTAACTTTTTATGAAATTCTTCCTGGGTTCGATTGACTTCCGGTAGCGCATGCTCGGGCAGCTTATCGGTATCCCATTCCCCGGCTAGGTTGTATCGTCCGATATGATACTTAGCCTCAAACCCCTCTGACGTCGGACTCAGTTCCATCCACCATCCCCAGAATTCACGTTTCTCTGGCGATTTTTTATCGTTTACACAAAATGCAAGGCAATCAAACAGATAGAACCCTTCTTTGCACTGTCCTTCGCGCAAATAAGGACCAATAGCTTTCATTGCTGACAACAAACGATAATGGGTAGGACTTTTCGTCACCTCTGACATATTGACTCTCCGTTTCAATGTTAAGAATGACTATTATTTTTAATAATCATATGTTTAAAAAACATACATTCATCACTCTTAACTAAATTAGGGCAAATGTCACCTACAGAGTTCGTCTTCCAGCCAGTTTATCGCTAAATCGAGGGATTGCTCATATCCTTGTGTAATTGTCTTACTCTTAATTTGCTTCGCTTTTCCGCCCTGACTAAAGATCGCCACCAGTTGGTTATCGCTGTAAGGCGACACCGGATCGCCTTCCAGCCCCATAGCGAGAATCGGCACTTTGGTGCGACGACTGGACAGGAAGCCCTGTACTTTCAGCGACCAGGCCATCATCTGCCCGGACAGGCTGTCGATATCCACGGCAGATTTGCCAAGGCGCGATGCCAGGACATCCAGATACATTTTGGTCATCAGCTTCATCTTGTTCGGTGAAACCAATACGTCATGAATTGGCGCTCCCAACGACACACAGGCGCGAATGCGTTCCGGCTCAAGAAACGAGAGGCGAACCATCGCATTGCCGCCAAAACGAAAACCGACCAGCCCGACACGGAAATGGTCTACCCATGGTAGTGTATTCAGTTGATTCAGTACGGCCTGATGCAGACATGAGGAATCTTCCGTGAGCGCCCAGTGCGAGCTGTGGCCAACAGAAGGCATATCAATGGTCAGCATGGCGATATCACGCTTAACCAGAAAATCGCGGAACAAGCGCCACATATCGGTCTGCAGGCTATCGAGCCCGGCACTGACGATCACCACAGGTTGCGGCTTCTCGGTATTGGAAAGGTGCAGGTGACCGACAATTTTTTTGTTCTGATACGGAAACTCGAGACGTTTGACCACGTATTTGGTCAGATTCGAAGCTTCGGTGTACGCGTTATTGGCCAAGACCTGAGCCTGAATCGACAGGTTGTCATTTTTCAGATGCGGATAACCGGCAATACTGAAACAGAGCGATGCGGCGAACATTTCATCAGCGGCCTCTTCACCCTGCTTTTGCGACGCGCGCGCCTGATGGCGCATGCCTAACTTCGTCCATTCGTACGCCCAGTTACCACTGCGATACCCCATTACCGTATCCAGCCAACGCTCCTCAGTACGGGAGTGTTTCGAGGAAGCAATACGGGCCAGAACTTCTTCTTGTTCAACCGGGTCAATCCCCTGCCAGGCCCATTGCAGACGGCGCAAGTTACGATACCAGGCGTAGCCATCCTGCTCTTTCTTCTGTTCGAGGAAATCCTGACTGCTTGGCATGTACTGGGTGAGAGAGGACGTTTCTTTGGCTTGTTTGTGCTTTTGGAACAAAGTCTCAGAAAGGTTTTTACTGATTTCTTCAGACATAACGCGTCTCTGTTAAGAGGAATGGCCTAATAGTAATAAAAAAAATGGCCCTATACAGGGCCATTATCAAATAAAGTTGAGAATCACGGTTTATTTTTGTTTACGGTTGACGGGTTCAACGTAAGACAACACCATGTCCCAAGGCTGTTCAATCCAAGTATCTTGCGGGATATCAACAACGTACTGATCCACCAGATCACGACCCGCAGGCTTCGCGCATACAGTTACAAACTTAGCTTTCGGGTACATTTCACGAATTTTACGTGCAGTATCACCACTGTCTACCAGGTCATCAACAATCAGGAAACCTTCGCCATCGTGCTCAGGCGCTTTCAGAACGCTCATGTCACGCTGATGATCGTGGTCGTAGCTCGAGATACACACGGTATCCACGTAACGAATACCCAGTTCGCGAGCCAGAATCGCTGCTGGTACCAGGCCACCACGGCTTACACCCAGGATACCTTTCCATTGTTCTGCAGGCATTTGAAGTTCAGCCAGTTCACGGCAGTACTTCTGCATATTGTCCCAAGTGATAACGAATTTTCTACTCATTGTTATAGACCTAAAGTTTGGAAATGTTTTTTGCCAGTGTTACGCGGCAAGAATGTATTTGACTGCAAAGATGATCGCCATTACCCAGACGCTGAGTGATACGTTGCGACCTTTACCACTCAGAAGCTTAATCAGCGCGTACGCGATGAAGCCCATTGAAATACCTTCTGCAATTGAGAAAGTCAGAGGCATCAGAAGACAGGTTACCACCGTCGGGGCCGCTTCTGTCAGATCACGCCAGTCAATGCTGACCAGGCCTGAAAGCATCAGAATTGCGACATAGAACAGCGCACCTGATGTTGCGTAGGCTGGGATCATACCCGCTAATGGCGAGAAGAATAATGCAAGTAGGAACAAAATACCAACCACAACTGCGGTCAGGCCGGTACGGCCACCCGCCGCGACACCAGACACACTTTCTACGTAAGAAGTGGTGTTTGACGTACCCAGCAGAGCACCCACAGAAGTCGCGGTTGAGTCAGCCAGCAGCGCGCGGTTCAGACGTGGAATCTTGCCGTCTTCACCAATAAGGCCCGCTTTCGTTGCCACACCAACCAACGTACCCGCCGTATCAAACAGGTCAACGAACAGGAAGGCAAACACGACTGAAATCATGCCTACTTCAAACACAGAAGAGAAATCCAGTTGCATGAACGTCGGCGCGATGCTTGGCGGAGCCGACATCACGCCGCCCCACTGCACGTCACCGAAAATCAGGCCCAGAGCGGTGATCGACAGAATGGCAATCATTACCGCGCCTTTCACGCCGCGGTGTACCAACGCGATGGTCAGGAAGAAGCCCAGAGCTCCCAGTACCGCAGGCAGAGAAGTAATCGCCCCCAGAGAAACCAGAGTCGCTGGGTTGTCTACCACGATACCGGCATTTTTCAGCGCGATGAACGCCAGGAACAGACCGATACCCGCAGAGATACCCGTTCTGAGTGACATTGGAATCGAGTTAATGATCCACTCACGAATCTTAAACAGGCTCAGCAGAATGAACAGCACACCTGAGCAGAATACCGCCGCCAGTGCCACCTGCCAGGTGTAACCCATGCCCAGCACAACCACATAAGTGAAGAATGCGTTCAGGCCCATACCCGGAGCTTGTGCAATTGGGTAGTTCGCGATCAGACCCATGATGAAACAGCCAACCGCCGCTGCCAGACAGGTAGCAACAAAGACTGCACCACGATCCATTCCGGCATCTGAAAGAATCGCTGGGTTAACGAAAATAATGTATGCCATTGTCAGGAAGGTGGTGATCCCTGCAATGATCTCAGTGCGCACGTTGGTGCCATTTTCACTGAGTTTGAATAGCCTTTCCAGCATGTTCGAATCCTAATAAAGGTAAAAAGTAAACGGTTGCGTAATCGATTGGGCGCAGATTATAAAGTTATCAAATCACAAATTCCAGACGGAATTTGCATCGATTTTGCAGAAACTAAGAAAGAACTATGCACGGTTACACATAAATGGCAGGCGTTTCGCCTAGAAATTAACCGACTTGAATGAGAGTTCAGAAATGAGAACAACCTCTCCCTTTTGCTTGGCTGCACATCAGAGAGAGGTTGTGAATATCAGAAGCGTACCATCGACTGGATTAGGAATTCATCACCTTATTAGGCAACCAGGTGACCAGATCAGGGAACAGCATACAGATCACCAAGACCACAAATTGCACCATGATGAATGGGGTGACGGATTTATACAGATCCATCATCGTGACCCCTTTCGGCGCGATGCCTTTGAGGTAGAACAGCGCAAACCCATAGGGCGGCGTCTGCACCGCAATCACAATGTTGAGAATCATCAATACGCCGAACCAGATGGGGTCATAGCCGAGCGACACGGCCACCGGAGTAAATATCGGCGCGCACATCAGCACAATAATGAATTCATCAATGATAAAACCGAGCAGCAGCATAATGACCTGGAACATCATGATGATCACAATCGGCGGCAGATCGAGATTCTGAGTAAAGCCCGAGACCATGCCCTGAATACCCATCAACAGATGGAAATTACTGAACACCGACGCCCCGAGAATAATCCACATCGCGACACTGACCAGCATGGCGGTTTGCATGCCCGAACGCATCAGCAATTCCGGTTTAAAACGCTTAAACAGAATCGAGAGCAGAATCGCGCCCATCACGCCCAGTGCGCCGGATTCGGTTGGCGTCGCAATCCCGGCAATGATGCTGCCGAGTACCACCACAATCAGAGCAAATGATGAAGCGCCATCACGAATGGTTTTAAACAGCTCATAGCCTTTAGGCACTTCGATGTCATTATCGATATCCATCGGCGCACGTTCCGGACGCAGCTTACAGCTGATCACCACATAACTTATTAGCAGCACGATGGTAATCAGCGCGGGTACCATCGCGCCGAGAAACATCTTGCCGACCGAGTTCTGAGTGGACGACGCGAACATGATCATCGGAATGCTCGGCGGAATCAGAATGCCCAGAGAGCCGCCCGCCATAATAACCCCAAGCGCCAGCTTCTTATCGTAGCCACGTTCAAGCATAGGTTTGAGCGCAATCGAGCTCGAGGTCATGATGCCCGCACCAATGATCCCTACCATGGCACCGATCATCGAACATACGCCGATCACGCTGATCGCCAGCGATCCGCGCACTCGGCCGATCGCCAGTTGGCTGGCATTAAACATGGCATCGCCGATCCCTGAACGCGTCAAAATCTGTCCCATGTAGATATAGAGCGGGATCGCCAGCAAAATAAAGTTAAAGAAGGTGCTCTCGACGGTGGTCGGAATAATATTAAACAGCGACTCCCCCCACACCAGATAACCGACACCCATCGCGATCCCACCCAGCGCCAGACCAACCTGGGCACCAAGAACGAACGCGGTCAGGATACAACCCAACAGAAGCAGGGTTAACATCTCAATTCCCATTTGGGCTCTCCTTGTCAAAAACGGAATCCAGCTGGTCGTTATCGACCTTAAATGGCTGCTCAGTCAGATTGACGTGCTGGTGAACCTCACCATTCAATTCGCGGCCTTTGATCAAAAAGAACAGATTGGCAATCAGCTCCGTAGAATACTGGGCAATAAAAATCACCGCAGAGACGGTAATCATCAGCCAGAAGTGATGCATGGCCGGAGCCCATTCACTCTGGGTTTTGTAGTTAAATTCGACACTTTCGATAAACATACCACCACAGGTTTTAGCCATCACGGCCAAGAAGCCCATCGCCAGAATGCTGGTCAGCACATCAAAAATGCGGCGTGTTTTTTCCGACACTTTGGCGTGAATAATATCGACGTTGATGTGCGCTTCGCGTTGCTGAGCATACGCGCCGCCTAATGCCGCAATGTAGCCAAACAAAAACAGCGATGTGTCATAGCCCCAGATGGTCGGGCGGTTCAGCACGTAACGGGCAAACACTTCGTAGAATACGATCGCGGCAAGCACGGGAAGCAAATACGACACTGAGCGTCCAATCAGACTGACGACGTATTTCGTGAACTGGCAATACCTCAGTAAAATGGCTTCAAGCATAGAAATCTCCCTATAAAAACAGGCGAACCCAAACGGGTTCACCTGCGTCGTCCATTATCGTTGCTCGAGAATATCCACCAGCTGCTTCGAGTACTTGTCTTCCGCTGCGTACTCTTTCGCCAGTGACATGCCCGCTTCTTTCCACGCTTTCAGATCCGCTTCTGAAGGCTGCGGGCTCCATTGCAGGCCTTTGGCCTCCATGTCTGCCACCGCTTGCGATTCCCACAGCTTTGATTTCGACATCTGTTCCTGAGCGTGCGCCGCCGTTGCCGCTTTCACGATTGCCTGCAAGTCAGCTGGCAGTTTGCTCCACTCTTTCTTATTAACAATGATTGGCAGAACCTGTGCGCCCGCCAGTGGCACCGGATACATGTATTTCGCCACTTCAACGTGATTACCATCGCGGTGGTCAATCATGTTCGACCCGATAGAGCCATCGATAACACCCGTCGCCAGCGAGGTGTAAATTTCGCTCCACGCCAGAGAAACCGGAGATGCACCCAGATTGCGCAGGAACTTGCCGTACGCGCCTGGCGCACGAATCTTCAGACCTTTGAAATCGGCAATCGAATTGATGGGCTGTTTGGTGATGATGTAAACCGGTGGCTGAATGTAGGGATCCAGCCATTCGAGGCCTTGCGAACCGTACGCTTCTTTAAGAATTTTGCCCCAGCCTTTGTCGTGGAACAGCGTGGTCAGCTCAGCCACATCAGACGTACCGCCCGGCAGGCCGACTTCTACCACGCCCGCCGGGAATTCACCAGCATGCATTGGCTGAAACGGTGCACCCATAGTGATCAGACCCGATTTCACCGCATTCAGAATACCGCTGGTCCCGACGCCTTCACCGGAGTACAGCACCTGCACCGCAATGCGGCCGTTAGACATGGTCTCAATGTTTTTTGCCAGGTCTTCATACACCTCACCAAACGCGGTGCCACGGCCGTATAAGTTCGCGAAACGCCAGTTGTACTGCGCGGCCATGGTCGCGGTCGAACACATCAGTGCACTTACCCCGACAGCCGCGGCCAGAACGGCTTTCGCCAGCTTGGTTCCCTTTACACTTAACATAGAAATTCCTCTTCCTGCATCGTTACACTTTTGTTATTGATTTGTTTCCCGACTCAATATGAAGAACGGAAAAGGAATGCGATAGTGCCAGTCGCGAAGTTGTTATGGTACCAGCCAGGCTCGCCGTTCTGGTACCAACGTTTGTGACCAACTGGTACTCAGTGCGACCCACTTTTTGTGTCTAACATGCAATCAACAGCCTACAAAAGAGACACAAATATGGAGCACATTGTTAACAAAACTCTGCTGAATGCGACCTGCGCCGCCAGTGATGACGCGATTGCGGTACTCAACCCCGCCACCGATGAGATTCTGGCCTACATTCCGTCGCTGGATACGCAAACCATTCATGAACTGATTGACCGTTCGAAACAGGCACAGCTTGTTTGGCAGGAAAAAAGTGCAGCTGAGCGCTCAGTGATTCTCAAGCGTTGGTACGACTTGATGCTGGATAACGCCGACGATCTGGCACGCATCATGACTCTCGAACAGGGTAAACCTCTGGCTGAAGCCAAAGGGGAAGTGATGTACGGCGCCTCATTCATTCAGTGGTTTGCCGAAGAAGGCAAACGTACCTATGGCGATACCATTCCGTCACCGGCTGGGAATAAACGTCTGCTGACCGTGAAACAACCGATTGGTGTCGCCGCCGCCATCACGCCATGGAACTTCCCGATTGCGATGATCACCCGCAAGGCCGCGCCTGCGCTGGCCGCTGGTTGCAGCTTCATCGTCAAGCCTGCCAACCAAACACCGCTGTCGGCTTATGCGACCGCGGAGCTGGCCTATCAGGCGGGGCTGCCTCAAGATCTGCTGATTGTGCTCAACAACCATTCATCGGTCGCGGTTGGCGATATTTTCTGCACTCACGAGGACATCAAAAAGCTGTCGTTCACCGGGTCGACTCAAGTGGGCCGCCACCTGATTACCCAATGCGCGGGCACCATCAAACGCACGTCGATGGAGCTGGGCGGCAACGCACCGTTTATCGTGTTTGATGACGCCGACATTGATGCCGCGGTACAAGGGGCCATTGCTTCGAAATTCCGCAACGCCGGTCAAACCTGCGTGTGCGCCAACCGCTTCTATGTGCAGGATGCAGTGTATGACGAGTTCGTGACTAAATTTGTTGCCGCCGTCGCCGAGCTGAAAATGGGCAACGGCCTTGAAACCGGCGTCAATATCGGTCCGCTGATTGACATCAAAGCCAAAAACAGTGTGCTCGGTTACATCAACACCGCAGTCGAACAAGGCGCCAGCATTGCGCTGGGCGGAAAATCGGCTGGCGGACTGTTTGTTGAGCCGACCGTACTGACCAACGTGACGCAGGAGATGGACATTGTCCAGACTGAGCTGTTTGGCCCGGTCGCGCCAATCGTACGTTTCTCTCATGATGAGGAACTGGTGAGCTGTGCCAATGACACCATTTATGGCCTCGCCAGCTACTTCTACACCAACAATATTCACCGCGCTTTCCACATCGCTGAAAAACTGGAATACGGCATGGTCGGTATCAACGAAGGGCTGATTTCCAACGAAGTCGCGCCATTTGGCGGCGTGAAGCAGTCCGGTTTTGGCCGCGAAGGCGCCAAACAAGGCATCGACGAATACCTCAACATCAAATACCTCTGCTTCGGTGGCTTTTAAGCCGCCGAACGTAACCACAAGGACACGCAAACATGACAAATACGGAATGGCAAAGTCGCAAGGAAAAAGTCGTCGCGAAAGGCATGGCTAACCTGGCACCTATCTACGCAGCGAAAGCAGAAAACGCGCTGATCACCGACATTGAAGGTAAGCAGTACATCGATTTTGCCGCAGGTATCGCGGTCAACAACACCGGCCACTCACACCCACGCATCGTCGCCGCGGTAAAAGAGCAGCTCGAGCAATTCAGTCACACTTGTTCCATGGTGACCCCGTACACCAGTTTTGTCGAACTGGCAGAGAATGTGGTCGACATTGCTCCGGGTAATTTCGACAAGAAAGCCGCATTTGTAACGACGGGCGCGGAAGCGGTAGAAAATGCGATCAAATTTGCGCGCGCTTACACTGGCCGTAGCGGCGTGATTGCCTTTAAAGGCGGTTTCCATGGTCGTACTAACCTGTGTATGGGCCTGACCGGCAAAACCGCACCGTACAAAATCGGCTTTGGTCCGTTCCCGAACGAAATCTATCACGTGCCTTACCCAAATGCGTACCACGGCATCAGCCAAGAGCAGAGCCTCAGCGCGATTCAGGACCTGTTTGCCTGCGACATCGAGCCATCACGTGTTGCTGCGATCATTTTTGAACCGATTCAGGGTGAAGGCGGTTTCTACCAAGCACCGAACGCCTGGGTCAGCGCGATTCGCGAACTGTGTGACCAACACGGCATCGTGATGATCTGTGATGAAATTCAGACTGGTTTTGCCCGCACAGGCAAACTGTTTGCGTGTGAATACTTCGACGCCAAGCCAGATTTGATCACCATGGCGAAAGGGATTGCCGGTGGCTTCCCGCTATCCGGTGTGGTCGGCAAAGCGGAAATCATGGATTCAGCGACGCCGGGCGGCATCGGTGGCACATACGCTGGTTCTCCCTTAGCCTGCCGCGCCGCGCTGGAAGTGATTAAGATCATCAAAGACGAAAATCTGTGTGAGAAAGCGCAACACGTCGGTCTGCAATTTAAAGAAAGCTTGATCGAAATGCAGAAAGCGATCCCGCAAATCGGGGATATTCGTCAGGTCGGCGCCATGATTGCGATGGAACTCAATGATCCAACCACTGGCCAGCCACTTGCAGACCTGACCAAACAATTGGTATTAAAGTGTCATCACCAAGGTGTGATCTTGCTCTCATGTGGTGTTAAGGCAAACGTAATTCGTTTCCTTCCACCGCTGACCATTGAGTCAGAGCTGATCACGAAAGGCCTGGATATTATAAAAACGGAACTGCAGTCGTTAATCTGAGCGTCAACGATTTCCCAAGGAGATGTGCAGTCATGCACATCTCTTTTCGCTCCCCCTTCGTTGGTACTCATCGGATTCGACTGTTTGATGTGCAGGAAAGCTATGCTGTATCAATTTATTCATATCGACCCCCAGGATTCGCGTACGCTACAGGATCAAATTAAAAGCGACATCGCGAAAGCCATCTTTGCCGGATTTGTGCCCAAGCAAACCAGCATCATGTCATCCCGTCGTCTGGCGGAAAAACTCAAGGTCTCGCGCAATACTATTTTGCGGGTCTACGAACAGCTCGCCGAGGAAGGAGTGTTGGTGCCGATTGAACGTAAAGGCTACTACGTCAATCCGCAACTGGAACTGAGCGCTCCGGCGACCAGTTCGACTTCGCCCTCCCCCGCCAGCAGCGGCGCTCTGGACTGGTTTAACTACCTGAATACCGAACACACCCGCTCGGATGTCGTCGTCAAGGATCTCAGCGACTACCCTTATTTGTTCGTCAACGGCATTGTCGACGAAGACCTGTTTCCGGTGTCGGAATGGCGTAAATGCAGCATTCAGTCACTGAATAAAAGCAACCATCGCAGCTGGACTTCCAATGATCACGACTACGAAGAGCTGATTGAACAAATTCGCACCCGCGTGCTGACCAAGCGCGGTATTTTTGTCTCCAAAGACAATATCGCCATCACTCTTGGCTGCCAGAATAGCCTCTATTATCTGGCCAAATTGCTGGTCGCCAAACAGAGTACGGTCGCGATGGAAAACCCCGGTTATCCGGAAGCACTGCATCAGTTTCAGGCACGGCGTGCCAACGTGCTGCCAATCGAAGTCGACCGCCAGGGATTGGTCGTGGACGAGCGGCTGGCGGCGTGTCATGTGGTGTACACCACGCCGAGCAACCAATTTCCCACCACGGTGCGCATGTCATCGGAGCGGCGCAAAGCGCTGATGGCCATGGCCGAGCAGCACGATTTTCTGGTCATCGAAGATGACTTTGAACACGACGTCAGCTTTATTGAAGACAGTTGCCCGCCACTGCGCTGCGAATATCACAGCGAGCGCATCATTTATATCTCCAGTTTTACCTCGAGCATCGCACCGGGACTGCGTATCGGTTTTATCGTTGCCGCCGAACCGCTCATCGCACAAATCAAATCGCTTCAGGTGCGCACCCACAGCCTGCCGCCGAAAAGCAACTGCCAGACGCTGGCTCTGTTTCTCAGCCTTGGTTATTACGATGTGTTGGCGCAAAAGCTTCTCAAGCGCTACCGCGATAAGTGGCTGACAATGGAAAAAGCGATGAACTATTACTTTCCGCAATCCGGCGCCGTCGCTTCGCTGGCAGGCACCGCATTTTGGATCGAATACAAACAGGGTTTTGATGCCGAGCGTTTTGAACGGCTGGCAGAAGAGCAAGGCATCCTGATCAACAATGGCGCCAAGTACTACTGCTGCGATCACAAGAACAACAGTTTTCGGCTCAGCTTCCAGTCGATTCGTACCGAAAACATTCGTGAAGGCATCAAGCAACTGGCGCGTATCGCCAAGCAGGTACTGCCTAATGAACGGCTAGAGGATTGCGAATCCGTCCCGCTCAACGGGCAACAAATCCGCGCATTGTTTACCAATCAGACACTCCTGACCAAAGACTGCTTTAACATTCCCTACCGGATTACTCTGCAGGCCGACGGCAAGCTGATCGGCATTTCCGATCGTCCTAACGACGTGGATGAAGGTTACTGGTGGGTTGAGAATGACAAGTTTGTCTATCAGTGGCGTAACTGGCAGTTTTCCGACATTCGTTACATCACGATCGTCAGTGAACAGGGCGAGATCAAACGTTTTGATGAAGAAGGATACTTTATCGGCGAGGCGCGGATCGTTCGCTGATTGGTGGTTTTTCCGGATCGCAGAGATAAAAAAACGCCACCTGAATACAGGTGGCGGTGAATCATATTAACCAAATTTGATTAAAAATAAATTCCAATATAGGGGTGAACAAAACTGTTCAAGTTGCAAGCTATCGCTTAGTAGCCAAAGCTTGACGGGTATGTAAAGCTGCCGGTAAACACAGATTTGTTTTTCCAGAACATTACAGAAGATAAACCTTTATTCATAACTATCACCATTAAAACCATACATTCTTGATTGATTTCTCGGTTCCCTGGAGGCGATAAATCGGACTCATCCTTTGAGCATTTTGTCTTCGCTTTCGAAGTTGGTTACAAATATACCACCAAGAAATTTTATTACAATACTTTTGGTGATAAAAATCACATAAATCCAATTAATTGATCCATGTCAGGTTAATTTGGTAATTAAATTACAAAAAACTCAGCTTGTTTTTTAATAAAATTACCAATAAGGCGCAATTGATTGCATTTAGTGTGAACAAGGTTACCACGATGATCCTCAAAGTGTGATAAATGGAAAACTATTGATCCGTAAATGCGCTACTCCCCACTTGCGCATAATGGTATGCTGTTGACCGTCACTATGTCATAGCCCGATCACAGTCTATTTCTCTAAAAATAGCGTCAAACACCTATCAATGATCGGGAAATATTACACAAAAGGAGTTATCTGTGTCTGAATTCCATTCTGAAATCAGCAAGTTATCACCTGCCCCTGTGTGGCAGTTTTTCGATAAGATTTGCTCAATTCCACACCCTTCAAAACACGAAGAAGCTTTGGCGCAATACATTATTGGCTGGGCCAAAGAACAAGGGCTGGATGTTCGCCGCGATCCAACCGGCAACGTTTTCATCAAAAAACCAGCTACCCCGGGTATGGAACATAAAAAAGCGGTCGTGCTGCAAGCGCACATCGATATGGTTCCACAAAAGAATGAAGACACAGATCATGACTTCGCTAAAGATCCGATTCAGCCATACATTGATGGCGAATGGGTCACCGCCAAAGGCACCACTCTGGGCGCAGACAACGGCATCGGCATGGCAACCTGTCTGGCGGTACTGGCATCCACAGAGATCAAGCACGGTCCACTCGAAGTGCTGCTGACCATTGATGAAGAAGCGGGCATGACAGGCGCATTCGGCTTGGAAGCCGGCTGGCTGGAAGGTGAAATCCTGCTAAACACCGACTCTGAACAGGAAGGCGAAGTCTACATGGGCTGCGCTGGCGGCGTGGACGGTGCATTAACCTTTGATATTCAGCGCGAAGCACTGCCAGCGGGTTACGTGACTCGTCAACTGACCCTGAAAGGGCTCAAAGGTGGCCACTCAGGTTGTGACATTCACACTGGTCGTGGCAACGCCAACAAGCTGATTGCGCGTTTCCTTGCGGGTCATGCGCAAGAGCTGGATCTGCGTCTGATTGAATTCCGCGGCGGCAGCCTGCGCAACGCGATCCCGCGTGAAGCATTCGTCACAGTGGCGATTCCTGCCGACAATCAAACCAAACTCGATGAACTGTTCACCACTTACACTGAGTTGCTGAAAGCCGAACTTGGCCGCGTGGAAACCAATCTGGTGACGTTCAACGAAGCCAAAGAAGCGGCTCTGGGCGTTTTTGCACTGGCAGATCAGCAACGCGTTATTGCGGCACTGAATGCTTGCCCGAACGGCGTGATCCGCATGAGTGATGACATCGAAGGTGTGGTAGAAACCTCACTGAACGTGGGTGTGATCACTACAGACGAACAGCAGATTAAAGTGTTGTGTCTGATTCGTTCACTGATCGACTCTGGCCGCAGCCAAGTGGAAAGCACGCTGACGTCTGTTGCAGAACTGGCAGGCGCGGATATTGCGTTTTCTGGTGCTTACCCGGGCTGGAAACCGGACGCCGATTCAGAAATCATGCACATCTTCCGCGATATGTATGAAGGCATTTACGGTCACAAACCAAATATCATGGTGATCCACGCAGGCCTTGAATGTGGTCTGTTTAAGAAGCCATACCCAGAAATGGACATGGTTTCGTTCGGCCCAACCATCAAATTCCCGCACTCTCCGGATGAGAAAGTGAAGATCGACACGGTCGGTCTGTTCTGGGAGCAAATGATTGCTTTGCTGGAAAATATTCCGGCTAAAGCGTAATCAAAAAGCCGGGGCCAAACCCCGGCTTTGTTTTGCTAAACTATCAATAATTTTTGTCGACACGAAAAATTTAATTCATTAGATTGAATTTATTGTTCGCTGCTAGAGTTCGCGTCCTTGAAGTTCCCAGAGTTATTCACCAAACTCTATTCAAGCGATAACTCCATTATGAAGTTGTATCGGGGATGCTGCTTAAGCCCAACTCTTTCGGGTAAATTCCTGAGCAGTATCTGAAATTCTCAAACTAATGAAATTGCGATGAAAGAAAAAATGATTGTCGGATGGCGAGAAACACTCAGCCTTCCAGGGTTAGGTATTGATAAAATTAATGCAAAAATCGATACCGGAGCCCGAACGTCTTGCTTGCACGCATTCAAGGTAGAGAGCTTTACCAAAGAAGAGGCTCTTTGGGTTCGTTTTTGGATCCATCCCTTGCAACATAATGTAGATAAAGTCACTGTGTGTGAAGCAGAAGTGGTGGACGAGCGTACGGTCCGCGATTCCGGTGGCCACGAAGAGACGCGATTTGTGATCAAATCAGACCTCTCTCTCGGCGGCGAAACCTGGTCAGCAGAGATCACGCTCACCAACAGGGAAAACATGGCGTTTCGCATGCTGTTAGGCCGCACTGCCATGCACCACAGAATTGTTGTCGACCCAACTGAGTCGTTTTTAATCCCTTTCGAGGAGCCTAGATAATGAAAATTGGTATTCTGTCGCGTAATTCTTCGTTGTATTCAACCAAGCGATTGATTGAAGCATGTAAGCAACGCGGGCACGAAGTTAAAGTGATCGATGCATTACGCTGCTATATGAATATCAATTCAGATAAGCCCGAGATTCACTTCAAAGGTGAAGAGCTTGCGGGCTTTGATGCCGTGATTCCTCGTATCGGTGCATCAGTGACCTTCTACGGTACGGCGGTTCTGCGTCAGTTCGAGATGATGGGCGTGTACCCAGCCAACGAATCGGTCGCCATCAGCCGTTCGCGTGACAAGCTGCGTTCGATGCAATTGCTATCACGCAAAGGCATCGGCATGCCGATCACCGGTTTTGCCAGCAAACCTGATGATGTCAAAGACTTACTCGACATGGTGGGCGGTGCTCCGGTGGTGATTAAACTGCTTGAAGGCACCCAAGGCATCGGTGTAGTGTTAGCGGAAACCCGCAAAGCAGCGGAAAGTGTTATCGAAGCCTTTATGGGCCTGAAAGCCAACATCATGGTTCAGGAATACATTAAAGAAGCCGGTGGCGCAGACATCCGTTGTTTTGTGATTGGTGATAAAGTGATTGCCGCGATGAAACGTCAGGGCGCTGAAGGGGAATTCCGTTCCAACCTTCACCGTGGCGGTACCGCCTCGCTGGTAAAAATTACTCCACAAGAACGCAAAACCGCAATCGAAGCCGCCAAAGCAATGGGCCTGAATGTCGCGGGTGTTGACCTGCTGCGCTCAGATCGTGGTCCACTGGTGATGGAAGTAAACTCCTCACCGGGTCTGGAAGGCATCGAAGCAGCGACCGGTAAAGACATCGCAGGATTGATTGTCGAATTTATTGAGAAGAATGCGGCCAGTAAAAGGACCCGAACCCGTGGCAAAGGTTAATAGCAAGAATAAACCGTATCAGTTTCTGGGGGAGTCCATTCCCCCAGGAAGCAAAAAAGTCATAGAGCTGGAAGCAGCCAAACTCTACACCCACTCACCGCTTTCTATTCCCGTTGAAATCATTCATGGCTCGGCCCCTGGCCCAGTGCTGATGGTCAACGCCGCTATCCACGGTGACGAGCTCAACGGCGTCGAAATTGTTCGCCAACTCATCAACCTCATCGATCCGAAAAAGCTTAAAGGTACCCTGATCACGGTCCCGATCGTCAACGTGTTCGGCTTTATTCATAAATCCCGTTATCTGCCGGACCGCCGCGATCTCAACCGCTGCTTTCCCGGCAGTGAGAAAGGTTCGCTCGCCTCGCGTATGGCGCACACCTTCTTCTCTCAGGTAGCCCTCAACTGTGATTACATCATTGATCTGCACACTGGCGCGATTCATCGTACCAACCTGCCACAGATTCGCGCCGACCTGAGCAACCCGGAAACGCTGCGTGTTGCTCAGGCATTTGCTACGCCCGTGATCCTAGATTCGCCGCTGCGTAACGGCTCGCTGCGCAGTGAGGCGGAAAAATCGGGGATTACGGTCCTGACTTACGAGGCGGGTGAAGCGTTGCGCTTTGAACCGATTGCCATCAGCGCCGGCATCGTCGGTATTAAACGCGTGATGCAGGCGATCGGCATGATGCGTGTCAGCCGGAAAAAGCTACCAACATCGGTGATTGCAAAATCCACCAGTTGGCTGCGTGCCGAAGCCGATGGTATCTTGCGCACCGTCGTCTCACTTGGCGACCGCGTTGAACGTGGTCAGGTCCTGGCTTACATCAACTCGCCACTGGGTAACGTCGAAGTGGAAATCAAAGCCAACAAAGGCGGCATCGTAATTGGCCAGCAAACGCTGCCACTGGTAAACGAAGGCGATGCCGTGTTCCATCTGGCCTACTTCAGCCAGCGTGATGATATGGTGGAACAAGTGGTGGGCGACTTTATTGAGGAAGTTATCGACACCGATTTGGAACCACTGACCACTGGTCAGTTGATGCCACCATCACCAGCCTGATGGATCCGAGATAGCAAAAAGCCCCCGATCAACGGGGGCTTTTTTATTGCTGTTACCAGAGCTTAACCAAATGAAGCCCAGATAACTGCGGCCACCAGCAATGGACACACAAAGCGTACATACCAAGGCCAGATTTTACCAAACAGGCTTTGCGTAAATTCTGGGAAGCCCTGCTCCAGCTCTTTAAACTTAGCGTTGCGGTTCCATACCCAGCCACCGAACAGACAGAACATCAGTGCGGCGGTAGGTTGCAGATACTGCGTTGCCGTTGTTGCTACCAAGCCAAACAGTGCTCCGAAGTTGTAAACAATCACCACGCTGAACAGTGCAATTATCCCACCCAATACCCAACTGGTTGGCGTACGTTTGGTATTAAAGCGCTCGCCGACCAGAGCCACCGGGCACTCCAACATCGAAATCGACGACGTCAGCGCAGCAATCGTCAGCAGCAGGAAGAAGACAATCGAAAACAGCTGGCCAAACAACCCAAGGCTATCAAACATCAGCGGCAGAACCGTAAATACCAAGGTATCGGAGCTGAGCAATGAACCATCTTCCGCATAAATTTGTACGCCTTTGTGCATCGCGACAAACATCGCTGGCATCACCACCAGACCCGCAATAAACGCCACACCGGTATCGACCAAAGTCACGTTCATCGCCATCTTTGGCAAGTTCTCTTTCTTACTCAGGTATGAACCATAAATAAGCATCGAACAGCCACCAATGGTCAGAGAGAAGAATCCCTGCCCCATAGCCGCCAGAATCAGTTTGCGATCCCAGACTTTCTCAAAATCCGGTACCAGATAATGCTGCAGCCCTTCCATCGCACCTTGCTGCATCATGATATAGATGAACAAGACTCCGAACAGCACGAACAGCGCAGGCATCAGCCGTGTCGACCATTTTTCGATCCCCTGCTTAACGCCACCTTGCACAATCAGAATAGTCAGAACGTAAAAAATGAGAGTACCAAGAAGGTTACGTTCTACCGAAAAGCCTTTTAACCACGCTGTGACGCTTTCCAGACCGATGATATCCGTCACTGCACCCAGCATGAAACAGATGATCCAGCCACCCACAATGCTATAAAACGCCAGTACGGCACTCGGTACACTCAGACCAATCCAGCCCACCAGACCACCGATACGTTTGGCAAACGCATTGCCCGTCAGCGAACGCATACTATCGACCGGGTTAGCCTGACCATAACGGCCAATGGCCATTTCGACGACCAGCATCGGGAAAGCGACGACGAAAATCAGAACCAGATAGACCAACAAGAACGCGCCACCACCATTGCTGGCCGCCTGTGTCGGAAAGCCCCAGATGTTACCAAGGCCAACTGCCGCGCCTGCTGCGGCTAAAATGAACCCAAGGCGAGAGCCAAAAGTTTCACGGGTATTATTCTGTGCCATTACCACTCACACATATCATCAAACTAGTTGGCTAGTACACTAATACAAACCAACAAAATACTCAATGAGTAATAGGATGGTTTGCCGGATAAACACGAGAATAACGGGAAGTTATATCGTAAATGTTAATTTACATGGTTGTTCTGTTCATCTTTTGAACAAAAGTCGGTAATCACGTACTGAGCTCGTCCCAGCTCTTTGGCCTGATACAAGGCTTGATCCGCCTCGTGAAACAGTAACTGATAGGTTTCTCGACCCGGCTTACACGCCCTTACTCCGCCGATACTGATCGACAGGATTGGTTTGAGTGGCGAGACGCTATGCTCAATCGCCAACTGATCGACATAACTCATCATCTGTAATGCGAACTGATGCGGATCCAGTTCGTTGTCGCTCGCCAGCACCACACAAAACTCTTCGCCCCCAAAGCGAGCCAAGACCTTCGCTCCGGCAAAAGAGACCTGCTCCAGTGCGTTTGCCACTCGTTTTAGCGCGCGATCGCCTTCGAGATGGCCATAGTGATCATTGTAAAGTTTGAAATAATCCACATCGATCAGATACAGCACGATCCAAGGATATTGCTGCTCCACAATGAAACTGGTGAGCTCACTTTCCAGTTTACGCCGATTGGAAATACGGGTCAGTGGATCGTGTTCAGACTGCCAGCGCAGCTCCTCCCGGCTTTGCTCCAGCTCGGAAAAAATCTGGTTGATGGTCCGGGCGAACGCTTTCATTTCCCGTGAAACAAAAAAATGTTCATCCGGGATTTTGCCACCCGAAAGTTTGAATCGCTCCAACACTCGGTTGGCATCCGTGATGGGTCGGACCAAAGAATCGACCACCAGCAGGTTGATGAAATACATCAGCACCGAAAACGTCATCAAGGCGACAATTTCATCCGTTCGAATAAAAGTCGGTAGCTTAACCTTGTGCACCAGTTTGATAAGTACGCTGGAGTGACCGCTGAAATCGAGCTTTTCCAGATAGCTGATATTGGGTTCGGGTTTGGGCTTTGGTGCAAACGGCGCACGGCTCAACACATCAATATCGATACCGGTGGCCTGTTCAATGACGCTGGCGAACTGGCTGCGCACTTTCTTGACGAAAATCAGATAACCTTTATCACAGCCCGAACCTTCGCTGTTACACACGCGCGAGGTCGCGGCCAGATACGGCTCCTGCCCCACCACAACAAAACGCACCGACGCTTCCACATAATCGCTGCGGGACCGTTTCGGCTCACTCAATATAATCGGAAAGTAAGGGACGAAGGGTTGGTAATCACCCACTCTACTCTGCTCAAAATCATACTTCATACCCCACACCAACTTTTCCTGCGGGGTAAAAATAAAAATGCCATCCAGAGCTTTCGACTGAAATGCATGAATACCGATGCTGTCGTCGATGAATTCAGGATTGGGATGGGCAATGTAATCCGCCATATCATTCCAGGCCGCGTAGTCAGCCATGGAAGCGCCCATTTCCTGCTTCTCCAGCGCAATGATGGTTTCCACGCGCTTAGTCTCGGCCAGTTGCAACTGGCGTGCGTGCTCAAGCTCACGGTCAAACGACCAGAAGTATTTGAAGGCGAGATAAAAAGCCACAAAGCAGGCAACCACCGCCAGTGCAGTCAGCGCAGTTAACGAACGTAAACTGATATTGGAGAGAGTCATGGCACCTTTGCTAATTGTTCAGGACGATGAAAAAGAGCGCCGAAGCGCTCTTTTCAGTTTAGATGGTAAAAACTTGATAGTTCTTAAGTTCAGGAATTTTTTGATGGAGTTTCTGTTCTTGTTCAACCACATCGTCCAGCGAATCGCACAATTCCCGGCGCTCTTTCTCAATGGTTTGCGAGTGTTCATTGAAGCGCTCTTCCAAGCGAGTCTTGAGGTCAGCCATGGTATTGCCCAATTCGGTCAGATTGATACCGCCGTCTTCTTTCATCTTGGTGGCAATCGCATCAAACGCCCCCGTCAGGAACTCCTGGGTAAACAGGGCGCGAGCTTTATCAAAATCCTGCTGCCATTGTTGGCTCATCGATTCAAACGTATCTGCAGGCAGTACCCAGTCGCCGTTCTTGTTATAGCGGGCTTCGATATCCGCCACAAACGCTTTCAGGTTCTGCTTCACGCTGTCAAATGCCTGAGGCGAATCAATACTGGCAGCCACATCATCTAGAATATCGTTTGCCATTGCCAAACCATCACTGGCTACCTGACGCGCTTTCGGTAAAGCATTCGCCAGACTCTCACGGTACGACTCTACAGCTTGCTGCTGTTGAGGCGTCAGAGACTGCTTTTCACCGGACAAGTAGAGGTTGTTATTCTGATCCATCACGGCAGTTTGTCCGTTAGCAGCATGAATTTCCACATTCGAGCCACTGAGATGAATTTCGTTCTTCACGTCCACCTGTTGGCATTGTGCCGCCCATAATGAGGTACTGCACAGTAAAGAGGTTACTAAAACTAGTTTTTTCATCATCATTCCGGTCTGTGACATTGAGCTCTCTCCAAACAAAGTGGGCGCAATTGGCCAAGCGTTGAGTTCGATAAGTGCCGCTACCGCCCATTAGAGGGCAATCTTGCACTGATATCATGTTGTTAGTACAGGACGAGGCTAACCATACCCAAAACTGCGTCTCGCTAAGTTAACGGCTTGTCAGTTATTGATTCGCTATCGACCATTTAGCTGGCTGATGCGCAGGATAGGGGCAGAATCGTCAGATCGCAAGCGTTTAAAAAAAGCTCAGCTGACGAATCTGCTCCTCTGGCTTAAGCATCACGTTGAGGCCAAGCAGGCGAATCTCACGTCCTTTCTGACGTTTCAGTACTTCTGCCAACAAGGTTTTGAAGTCTTCCAGTTCCAACTCAGGGTGAATATGTTCAATGGTGGTTTGCTGAAAATCAGCAAACTTGACTTTGATACCCTGTTTGATGATTGCCCGCTCCGGTGAAGCCCGGGTTAATCGCTCATCCAACTCGGGATACAAACGTTGTTCGATGACCTGCCAACACTCTTCGTAAGTTGAGATATTTTCACTGAACGTACGCTCAACTCCGACCGATTTGCGTTCACGCTCCGTAATCACTTCGCGATTATCAATGCCCTGACTCTTCTTCCACAATGATGCCCCTAATCGGCCAAAGCGGCGCAGCAGTTCCCGATAGTCACTGTTCTTAATGTCCTCACACAAAAAAAAGCCTGCCTGATTGAGCTTCTCCAGACTCACTTTACCGACCCCGGGAATTTTCCCCAGCGGCAGTTTATCGACCACGCTCTGCACTTCATCCGGCGTCACCACATACAGACCATTGGGTTTATTGATATCGGAGGCCACTTTGGCCAGAAACTTGACCGGCGCGACGCCCGCAGACGCCGTCAGTTGCAGTTCATTCCAGATGTCACGTCGAATGGCTTCCGCAATCAGTGTCGCGCTGCCATGACAGGCGGTAGCCTCGGTAACATCGAGAAAGGCTTCGTCCAGGGACAACGGTTCGATAATATCGGTGTAGCGCTGAAAAATGGCGTGAATCTCACGCGAAACGGACTTATAGACTGACATACGCCCCGGCACAACCAGCAGTCCCGGACATAATTTGATCGCTTGCGCGGTCGGCATCGCTGAACGAATACCAAATTTTCGCGCTTCGTAGTTACAGGTACTGAGCACGCCACGCTGTTTTTCATGGCCGCCGACTGCCATAGGCCGACCTCGATACTCCGGGTTGTCACGCATCTCAACGGCCGCGTAAAAGCAGTCCATATCAATATGGATAATCTTTCTGATCCGCTCTGACATTGCCCACTCACTCAACCACTGTTTAAAAAAACAGTATATAAGCGATAGGACCGTTTGCAAAGACAGATGACAACCTGACTATTTACGCAGCATGACATCCAGCTGATCCACCAGCTCTGCCCAGTCTGCATCTTCTTCAATGGCCTGACGCAAAAAACTGGCCTGCGCATCTGTCCAGAAGCTGGCTTTATGCAGCGGTGTGGTATCACGGTGATGACGATGCGATGCAATAAAATGTTCGATTTCGTGCGATGAACTGCCCAGCCCCAACTGATCAAACAGTTCAGCCATACCATGTTGATGATGTTCCATAATGCCTCCTGATGCCGCAACTATGCTTTGAGTATAGTGCCTGAGCTTTACGGGCTGCCCGAACTGGCTGGAAAAAAATAACCCAGCCGAAGCTGGGTTATGCAAATCCGAATTGGAATATTACGCGATGCGGTCTTTTTCCCACGCAGCAATACGCTCTGCACGCGCCGCTTCTCGTGCTTCACGTTTTTTGCGCGCGTCACACGGTTCCGGGCAGTTACATACTTTTTCGATGCCAACCGCACCCAAGCCGCCACAGCTGCCTTTGACCACTTTCTTCTGGAAGATATAACCCACTGCCATCGCAGCAATCACCGCCAGAAACACCCCAAAGGTAATCAGAAAGGTATTCATAATTCCAAGCTCACTCAGTTAATTATCGGTTGAGATACGGCTTAAACGCACTTGATGCGATTTCTTTGAATCCGTCGTCGGTTTTCACAATCATGAACACCGGAATATGATTCTGCTCCGCAATCTCAATCCCTTTTTCGTCACCCAACACCATCAGTCCTGTCGCCAGGCCATCCGCTGTCATGCACGATTTATCCAGTACAGTCACCGATACTACACGGTTATGGATTGGACGCCCAGTCTGAGGGTTAATAATGTGCGAATAACGAACACCATCACGCTCAAAGTAGTTACGGTAATCACCAGAGGTAGCAATCGCCATGTCACCCGGTTCAATAATTTCCTGAATGCTGCGCTCGTCTACGGTCGGTTTCTCAACCGCAATACGCCACGGCACACCATCACGATTCAGACCTTTCAGGCGAATCTCGCCGCCCACTTCCACCATGTAGTTGTGAATGCCCTGAGATTCGATGTAATTCGCGACCACATCGACGCCCCAGCCTTTAGCGATCGTCGACAGGTCCACATACAGATGCGGCAGGTCTTTGCTCAGTTTGTTGCCATCAACACTCAGGTGATGAATACCGGTGTTGGCTTTACGCTCAGCGAGTTCTGCATCCGTCGGCACCACTTCAGGGCGCGCTTCCGGACCAAAGCCCCACAGATTCACCAGCGGGCCAACGGTGACATCGAGCGCACCTTCTGTCAGACCATTGAGGCGAATCGCCTCTCTCACTACGGTCGCAGTTTGGTTCGACACTTCAAATGGGTCAATACCTTGATACTGGTTGAAACGACTCAGCTCTGAATCTTTGCGGTAAGTCGACATCTGATCGTTCACCTCTTCCAGTAAACGGTCGATCTCCTTATGCAGCTCATCAGACGACGGCAAACCGTCTTGTTGAAGATATTTGATGTTGTAGCTGGTACCCATCGTCGGGCCACTTAAATGCACTTGCTGTGGCGGTTGTTCACAACCTGCCAGCAGCAATAAAGAAGCTAACGCAACAAGCCAAGTTTTCACTTGTTTACTCCTCAGATAATGTAAATAGATATAGGAAAATCCGAATCCTGACGGCTGGAAGGCTCCTCGCCTTATTTGCCTATAGCTACTCTGACTCACTTGAAAAAAGAATGGCTGACTCTAACGAGCCAGCCATGGATTTAGCAAATTATCGTGGATTAACCACCGAAGTCATCCAACAGGATGTTTTCGTCTTCAACACCAAGATCTTTCAGCATACCGATCACGGCTGCGTTCATCATCGGTGGACCACACATGTAGTATTCACAATCTTCAGGCGCTTCGTGGTCCTTCAGATAGTTTTCGTACAATACGTTGTGGATGAAGCCAGTGTAACCGTTCCAGTTGTCCTCAGGTTGAGGATCAGACAGTGCACAATGCCACACGAAGTTATCGTTCTCAGCCGCCAGGCCGTCGAAATCTTCTACGTAGAACATTTCACGTTTAGAACGCGCACCGTACCAGAACGACATCTTACGTTTAGACTTCAGACGTTTCAGTTGGTCAAAAATGTGTGAACGCATTGGTGCCATACCTGCACCACCACCGATGAAGACCATTTCTGCATCAGTGTCTTTCGCGAAGAACTCACCAAATGGACCAGAAATTGTACATTTGTCACCGGCTTTCAGAGACCAGATGTAAGAAGACATCTGACCCGGTGCAACTTCTGGGTTGTTTGGCGGCGGAGTCGCGATACGTACGTTCAGCATGATGATGCCAAATTCTTCCGGGTAGTTCGCCATTGAGTAAGCACGGATAATCGGCTCATCAACTTTAGATACGTAACGGAACAGGTTGAACTTGTCCCAGTCACCGCGGAATTTTTCCGGTACATCGTAATCTGCATACTTAACAGTGTGTGCAGGCGCTTCGATCTGAATGTAACCACCCGCACGGAATGGTACTGACTCACCATCTGGAATCTGCAGCTTAAGCTCTTTGATGAATGTCGCTTTGTTATCGTTAGAGATAACGGTACATTCCCACTTCTTAACGCCGAAGATTTCCTCTGGAAGTTCAAGATCCAGGTCGTTCTTCACTGCAACCTGACAAGCCAGACGCTCACCTTCACGTGCTTCACCTTTAGTAATATGGTCAAGCTCGGTAGGCAGAATGTCGCCACCGCCAGATTTGATTTTTACGCGGCACTGACCACAAGAGCCACCACCACCACACGCTGACGATACGAATACACCAGCACCAGCCAGCGCACTCAGCAGTTTACCGCCAGGCTGTGTCACGATCGATTTTTCAGGATCGCCATTGATAGAGATTGTAATGTCACCTGTTGGTACCAGCTTAGATTTGGCGAACAGAATCACCAGCACTAGAGCCAGAACAATCAGAGTAAACATCACTACACCAAGAATAATGTCCATTGACTATTCCTTTATTGTTGCGGTTTACCCGACTTACAGTTGAACACCAGAGAAAGACATAAAGCCCAGCGCCATTAAGCCAGCAGTGATGAAGGTAATACCTAGACCACGCAGACCCGGAGGAACGTCAGAATACTTCATTTTCTCACGGATACCTGCAAGAGCGACGATAGCCAGCATCCAGCCTAAACCTGAACCGAAACCGTACACGACAGATTCGGCAAAGTTGTAGTCACGTTGTACCATGAAAGATACACCACCGAAGATTGCACAGTTTACTGTGATCAGCGGTAGGAAGATGCCCAGCGCGTTGTACAGAGGCGGGAAGAAGCGATCGAGGATCATTTCCAGAATCTGTACCAGTGCCGCGATTACACCGATAAAGGTAATAAAGTTAAGGAAGCTTAGGTCAACTCCCGGAGCCAGTGCATCTGGCTTCAGCACTAGGTTGTAAACCAGATTGTTTACCGGAACAGAGATAGTCAGAACCACTGTTACCGCAATACCCAGACCGAATGATGTCTTAACTTTCTTAGATACCGCCAGGAAGGTACACATACCCAAGAAGAAAGACAGTGCCATGTTCTCGATGAAAATCGATTTAACCAGCAAACTAATATAATGTTCCATGACGACCTTACTCCTTCGCTTCTACTTGTTCAGGTTTGAACGTACGAATCGTCCAAATCATGAAACCGATCAGGAAGAATGCAGAAGGTGCTAGCAGCATCAGGCCGTTTGGCTGATACCAGCCGCCTTTGCTAATCAGAGGCAGTACTTCCATTCCGAACAGTTTGCCTGAGCCAAGTAGCTCACGGAAGAAACCAACAGAGATCAGTACGAAGCCGTAACCCAGACCGTTACCAATACCGTCGATGAACGATGGGATTGGTGCAGACTTCATCGCGAACGCTTCTGCACGGCCCATTACGATACAGTTCGTAATGATCAGACCAACGAATACAGACAGCTGTTTCGAAATGTCGTACAGATACGCTTTCAGGATTTGGTCAACCACGATTACCAACGATGCGATGATCGCCATCTGAACGATGATACGCACGCTGTTAGGAATGTGGTTACGGATCAGTGAAACGAAGAAGTTAGACAGTGCAGTAACGAACATTACCGCCAGAGTCATAACAAACGCCGTTTCCAGTTTGGTTGTCACTGCCAGTGCAGAACAAACACCAAGAACTTGTAGCGCGATTGGGTTGTTGTCCAATACTGGCGCTAGCACGCTCTTTTTAAGATCTTTTGCGCTAGACATTAGTTCAGACCTCCGTCACGGACTTTAGTCAGGAATGGACCAAAGCCCATATCACCCAACCAGAAGTCGAATGTGTGTTGAACGCCGTTACTGGTCAATGTTGCGCCTGATAGAGCGTCAACACCGTGTTCAGAACCTGCTGGAGCGCCACCTTTTACGACTTTAATCGCTGGTTTGTGGTTTTCATCAAACAGTTTCTTACCAACCCATTGTGCACGCCAAGCCGGGTTCTCAACTTCACCACCCAATCCCGGTGTTTCACCTTGTTGGTAGTAAGTGATGCCAGACACTGTGTTGCCGTCAGTTTCAACTGCAACAAACGCGTACATCATTGACCACAGACCGTTACCGTGAACAGGCAGGATCACTTTAGACACTTTGTCGCCATCTTTTACTAGGTAAACGATGCCAGTGTTCGCACGACGAATGATTTTCGCAACGTCTGCATTGGCAGGAAGCTTAATAGAATCCGCTGGATCTTTTGCTTCTTTACGTTGGTCAAATTTCGCTGCATCACCTTCAACAAAGTCGCCGGTTTTGAAGTCGATCAGACGAGGTTCGATGAACTTGTTGTACAAATCCTGAACCTTACCTTTCTCCGTGATACCAGCTACTTCAACGATCTTGCTTTGCTTATCCAGCACAGCATTCTCTTTTTGCTTATCACGCAGACCTACTGCCGCTGCCGATACGATGATTGAACAAACAAGGCTCAACCCGACAACAACAGCCAGCGTCTTTTTAATGCTGTCGTTATTACTTGCCATAGCGCGCTTGTCTCCGCTTGATGTTTTTCTCAACAACGATGTGGTCGAACAGAGGGGCAAATAGGTTAGCGAACAGAATCGCTAGCATCATGCCTTCTGGGTAAGCCGGGTTCACAACACGGATCAGAACACACATGAGACCAATCAGGATACCGTAAGCCCATTTCGCTTTGTTGGTAAACGAAGCCGATACCGGGTCAGTCGCCATGAAGAACATACCGAATGCAAAACCACCCAGAACCAGGTGCCAGTGCCAAGGCATGTTGAACATTGGGTTAGTATCTGAACCGATCACGTTGAACAGGGTAGACAGAGCAATCATACCGATCATCACGCCTGCGATGATGCGCCATGAAGCGATACCCATGTAAACGATAAACGCAGCGCCGATAGCCAGAGCCAGAGTCGAAACTTCACCAATTGAACCTGGGATGTTACCGATGAACGCGTCCATCCAAGTGATTGCTTGGCCAGTTGCTGCGTTAACCAGTGCACCGTTACCACCTTGTGCCCATTGGCTCAGAGCTGTTGCACCAGAGAAACCATCCGCAGCAGTCCAAACCAGGTCACCCGAGATTTGAGCTGGGTACGCGAAGAATAGGAACGCACGGCCTGCCAGAGCAGGGTTCAGGAAGTTACGACCTGTACCACCGAAAACTTCTTTCGCTACAACAACACCGAAGGTAATACCCAAAGCGGCTTGCCACAGAGGAAGCGTTGGCGGAACAATCAGTGCGAACAGGATAGAAGTCACAAAGAAGCCTTCGTTTACTTCGTGTTTACGCACCATACAGAACAGCACTTCCCAGAAACCACCAACGATGAATACCGTCGCGTAGATAGGCAGGAAGTACGTCGCACCCAGAAGCATTTTGCTGCCCCAACCTGCGTCGGCGGCCAGTGTGCCACCCAGCATTTGAGTCAACCAGTAATGCCAGTTGCCACCAATGATTGCTGCAAGTTGATCGCCAGCATACATATGATTGAGTGCTGCAATTGCCTGACCACCAGCATTGTACATACCCCAGAACATTGCTGGGAATACTGCTAGCCAAACCATGATCATGATACGTTTCAAATCCACGCTATCACGAACGTGTGAGCTTTTTTTCGTCACCAAACCAGGAGTGTAGAAAACTGTCGCGACAGCTTCGTACAGGGCAAACCATTTTTCATGTTTACCACCCGGCTCAAAGTGATGCTCGATATCTTCAAGAAACTTTTTGAGGCCCATGAAAATTACCCTTCCTTCTCAATCTTGTCGAGGCATTCACGCAGTAGCTGACCGTACTCGTATTTACCAGGACATACAAAGGTACACAGCGCTAGATCTTCTTCATCCAGTTCCAGAGCACCTAAGCTTTGAGCACTGTCTAAATCTCCGGCACAAAGATCACGAAGCAACAGAGTTGGCTCCATGTCCAGCGGCATCACTTTTTCGTAGTTGCCGATTGGTACCATTGAACGATCACTACCGTTCGTTGTCGTGGTCATGTTGAACAACTGACCTTTGAACAGGTGACCTAGGAATGAGCGGGTTACAGAGAACTTGTTCTTACCAGGCATCGCCCAGCCAAGGAACTCTTTGTCACGACCTTCGCGTAATACAGAAACTTGCAGATGGTAACGCCCCAGATATGCATGTGGACCTGTCGCTTTCGTTCCTGACAACACAGAGCCAGAAATCACGCGAACTTCGCCAGGCATAATTTCGTTGTTCGTTAGCTCTTCTAGGCTGGCACCTACAACAGTACGAATCAGACGAGGGTTGTTCACAACTGGACCTGCCAGCGATACAACGCGTTCGTTGTATAACTCACCAGTCAGGAACAACTTACCAACCGCAATAACGTCTTGGTAGTTAATGCTCCAAGCCACTGTTTCTGCATTTACCGGGTAAAGGAAATGCATGTGAGTGCCAGGAAGACCTGCAGGGTGAGGGCCGTCAAAGACGTGCTCTTCTACGTTTGACTGAGCAGAACGCGGCAGGCTGGTACCTTTTTTACAAACGTACACTTTGCCTTCAGTCAGAGCAGACAACACATCCAAGCCAGCAACGAAGGCTTCGGATTGCTCGTTGATGACCACAGTAGGCTCCGCTGCCAATGGATTGGTGTCCATTGCCGTTACGAAGATAGCCTTTGTGGTTGAATCAACTGCTGGAACCTTGCTGAACGGACGAGTACGCAGCGATGTCCAAAGACCAGATTCAACCAACTGAGTTTTCACCGCTTCACGGTCAAGACTCGCTAGCTGATTGGCTTCGTACTTGTTGAACGTCACCTGGTCATCACCTGCCACTTCAATCACAACGGATTGAAGAACACGTTTTGCACCACGGTTCACTTCAACAACTTTACCGCTGACTGGTGAAGTAAATAGGACACCCTTGTTCTTCTTGTCTTCAAAAAGAACTTGAGCTTTCTTTACTTCATCACCTACGCGAACATGCATTGTAGGACGCATGCCAACGTACTCTTCGCCAAGCAAGGCGACTTTTTTGATGGTTTTACCATCATTAATCACCTGGGAAGGAGTTCCTGCGATAGGAAGGTCCAAACCCTTTTTTATTGTAATCATACGCACTTGCACTACTTTTTTATCGGGAAAAAGATTCTTTCATTGCGTAAATTCGAGACGCACTAAACTCTGCTGGCTAATACGAGAACCGAAGCCACAACAGAGTTTAACTATCTCTAGACACGACATTTTCAGTGTCCGCTTCTGGCCGTTTGAAACGCCAAAACCGCAACATCCTTTTAAAAATCTCATCACATATATGAAGTGAGATTTATCAGGTGCGATAGTCTAGCATCTTTTGGGAACTTGATGCCATGACCAATGCCCTGATTGGCTGCTTTATTTGGAAGGAAATGAAGAAACTGGCCATAGTATTAACGATAATTTTGATGTATCGCACAATTAGTTATCGCGGCCAACAGTAGGCCTTACATCACAAAATTATTGATTAAAACAATAACTCAATGGGTTACTATTCCTTCCAATTGTTGAATCAGTGTTAAATATTTGCTCAAAAGTTCAACGTTCTGAGCCCTAATTCGCACCATGGACGAATTAGTGACCACCGCCCAAACACATCGGACTATCAGGCGCACCGTTCTCCAATTCATGCCACTCTTGCGGCGTGTAAGTATGAATGGCGAGTGCGTGAATGTGGTTAGAGAGCTCTTCCATCAGAGCCTGATTGACTAAACGATGACGCGCAATCAAACGTTGTCCGACAAAGCGTTCGCTGACCACTATCACCTTAAAATGGCTCTCAGAACCAGGGGCTACGTTGTGCATATAACTTTCATTCAGCACTTTAAGATAGTCAGGCTGAAAAGCATTGTGCAATTTGGTTTCAATCACTTCTTGAAGCATAGGTTTTCCTTGTCACACCACAACGAGTGAACAACACGATTTAGGAGATGGCGATAGTGTACTCGTGCCTCTCTGGAAGCGAAAGGTTTTGGTTTCATGATCTACGCCCATTTGAGAGAATAGGTCGGTTGATGATTTAATTTTATTCCAAATATGAAAACTGAGCTTACGCTTCACGACCGCACTCTGACACTGCATCGGTATCCCAAACGCAGTAATGAAACTCTACAAGCCTGGGATGCAGGTGACGAATACCTAATCAATCACGTACATGATCTGAACCTGCCTGCTGGCAGCCGTATCTTGATCCTGAATGACAACTTTGGCGCCCTGAGTTGCTGGTTCGCTCAGCATCACCAAGTCACAATGATGAGTGACTCGTTTATTGCCCATCAGGCAACCTTAAGCAACTTAGAACAGAATCATTGCACCCCGGTGACATTGCTGCGCACCTTCGATGCTATTCCTAACGATATCGATATAGTGCTGTTGCAGATTCCGCGCAATAACCGTCATCTGATTTGGCAGTTGAGCCAGTTGCGTGCAGCACTAGCTGAAGATTGTCCCGTCGTTGCCGTGAATAAAGCCAAGGAAATTCACAGTTCAACACTCAAACTGTTTGAAAAGCACTTAGGACAAACCACGACTTCGCTGGCCTGGAAAAAGCATCGTTTAGTATTTTCTCAGCCCAACGGTCAGCCAGTTATCGATGTGTCACCAGATACCCGCTGGCAAGTGGAAGGCAGTGATATTGAGCTCAACAACCTGCCCAATGTGTATTCCGGCGAAAGCTTGGATCAAGGCGCGCGTTTTCTTCTGCCTCACTTACCCAGTGATGAAAATCTGAAACATTTTCTTGATTTGGGTTGTGGTAACGGCGTGCTGTCTGTTCGTATGGGACAACTCAACCCGCAAGCGGCCGTCACCTGTGTGGATGAGAGCTTCATGGCGGTAGAATCTGCTCGGCAGAATCTGGTCGCCAACCTGGGAAACGAAAGAAAGATTGAATGCATCGCCAACAATTGTCTGGATGGTTTTGAGCCGGCCACGACTGAGCTGGTCGTGTGTAACCCCCCTTTCCATCAACAGCAAGCCATCACCGACCATATCGCCTGGCAAATGTTCTGTGACTCAAAGCATGTTCTTCGCAAGGGAGGGAAATTATTGGTGATCGGTAATCGCCACCTCGGCTACGATGTAAAACTAGCAAGGTTATTTGGCCGTTCTCAAGTAAAGACTGTCGCCAGTAATAAGAAATTTGTTATCTTACAAGCTATTAAGCAATAAACATTTTGTAACATGCTCACTCAACGAAAGGAATTGACCATGAAGAAACTGGTTCTCGCGGCTTCTATCGCACTGTTGACTGCCTGTGCAGCGCCTCAGCAGCAACAAATTAACTTTATGCCTCAGCCTGTACTGAGCAACAGCGATATCGTGAAAGGCAGTACATTTACCCTTGTCAGCAAAGATGTTCGCTCTGCGCAATACGTAGCGCTGGTTGACAGTGGTCGTCACAACATCGAGCCGGTTCATGCGAAACAAAACGTGCGTATTGCACTGGAAAATGCCCTGTCTGAGCAGTTTGGTTCTCAAGGTTTCCGCCTAACCGTCAACAGTGAAAACACACTGACGGTGGAAGTTCAAGAAGCACTCGTCAACGTAAAGCACTCTGTGTTTGAAAACGAAATGGATGCGAAAGTAACGCTAGAACTGACAGCGGAAACACCAAAAGGCAAAATGGTAAAAAGCTACAACGGCACAGCAAAACGAACTGCGCCACTAAGTGCCTCAGATGAAGACATCGAGATGGTACTGAATGACGTTGTGAATCTGGTCCTAAAAGAGATCGCCAACGATTCTGAATTGAAAACCTATATGAAGGATCACTTCCATGGCTAAGTTATGGCTCACTGCTTTGGCGCTGCTAAGTACCAGCGTTTGGGCTGGCCCGAAAGTCGAGTTTGACACTACGCTCGGTTCATTTACTGTCGAGTTAAACGACGAAAAGGCGCCGATCAGTAGTGCAAACTTCCTCAAGTATGTGGAAGACGGCAGTTACGTGGGTAGCCAATTCCACCGCGTTATTCCCGGCTTTATGGCGCAAGGTGGCGGTTTTGATGAAGACATGAACCAACTGAAAACCTATGCACCGATTAAAAACGAATCCAGCAACGGACTACGTAACGACACGGCGACCATTGCTATGGCACGTACGGCAAACCCAAATTCTGCGACTCGTCAGTTCTACATCAATCTGGTTGACAACGACTTTCTGAACAACGACCAACGTCCGCCGGGTTATGCGGTATTTGGTAAAGTGATTCAAGGCTTTGAAGTCATTCAACAAATGGCCAAACAGCCTACACACTCACTGGGCCGTATGGGCGATGTCCCTGTCACACAAATCGTGATCACTAAAGCCACGCTTATCAAGTAATCTCATTTGAGCTCTGACATTCGTCAGAGCTCACTCCTTAAGGAATGCTCCATGCCGAACGACCAAGTGCAAACCTGGAAAGAGACCGTTCTCAGCTATTTTGATCGCCGCCTGTTGTGGGTATTTATGTTGGGCTGCTCCAGTGGTTTTCCTTGGGTATTGATTGGCTCCAACATGTCAGGTTGGTTGAAAGATGCGGGGTTGACGCTCTCTGCTATCGGTTATTTTGGCAGCGTCTTCTCTGTCTATGCTATCAATTTTCTTTGGGCCCCATTGGTCGACCGGGTTAAGTTACCCCTGCTGACTCCCTTACTGGGCCAGCGCCGCAGTTGGATATTTCTCTGTCAGTCAATGGTATTGGTCTGTACACTATTCATCGCAGGCGTAAATCCCGCTAACAATTTAATGGTCACTTCCATGTTGGCTCTCGGAATTGCCATTGCCTCGGCCACGCAGGACATTGCGGTCGATGCCTTTCGTATTGACTCGTTTCCCAAATCAGAACCGTCCAAGCTGCCCCAAGCTTCCGCTATGGCTGTCATAGGTTGGTGGACGGGTTACTCTCTACCGGGTTACCTTGCCTTTATCAACGCGGATGCAATTGGTTGGAATAAGGTCTACTACGGTATGGCGGCGATTGTCGTGATTCTGATGCTGTTCACTCTGTTGGTTGGTGAACCAAACACGCAACGTGAAGCGCTGCAGAAGCAAGCCGAATCTCGCCATGAACACTATGTTCATTCTCGCTTAATGCGTTGGCTCAGCGTCACCTTGTTTGAACCTTTCTTTGATTTCTTTCGCCGCAACGGGACCCAAGTCGCCCTGACATTACTCTTGTTCGTTTTCTTGTTTAAAATCGGCGAAGCGTTTCTCGGTCGAATGTCGATTGCGTTTTACAAAGAGGTCGGCTTTAGTAACGAGCAGATTGGTTACTACTCCAAGCTCATTGGTTGGGGCATGACGATGCTGTTTACTTTTGTCGGCAGTATGTTCAACGTCCGTTTCGGAATTGTGCGTGGTTTGATGATTGGTGGTATCGCCATGTCAGCCAGTAATCTAATGTTTTCGTGGATTGCTCAAGTGGGACCGAATGAACATCTTCTGCTGGCCACGATTTTTGTCGACAACTTTACGACCGCATTCTCAACCGTTGCGTTTGTCTCTTTCCTTACTGTCGTGACAGGACAAGCCTTTTCCGCCACTCAGTATGCGTTACTCGCGTCACTCGGCAACTTTGGCAGAACGGTACTCGCGTCATTCAGTGGTGATTTGGCGGAGTACTTAAATAACTGGTCACTGTTCTTTATTTTAACGGCAGTCATGGTGATCCCAAGCCTGATCATGCTCTATTCACTGCGCCACTATTTCACAGACATGTTAAACAGAGCACACCAGAAACACGATGCTGAAATGGAATCGCTGAAGCAAAACGAATAAAGAAAAACCGCCAATCGGCGGTCTTTCTTTATTGAGCCATTACTTTTGCGCTAAACCTTTATCGTTCAGGTAGCCCATCATGAAAGGCCGCGATTCCTGACTGAGCTTTGCGGTGATCTGTTCAGACCAGCCTTGTTGTTTTGTGTTGCTTGAACGGCTTTGGTAGTAGTCAATCATGGTTTGATCGTACTGCTCAATTAAGCTCAAATCTAACGGCTGATAACGGTTTTCGTGCACGATCACTTGCGGACTTAAACGCGGTTTCAATTGAGGGTCCTGATCCGGATGCCCCAAACACATACCAAACAAAATAGCGGTATAAGGTGGCAATTCCAGCAGGGCATCCACCTCTTTCGGAGAGTTACGCAGACCACCAATATAAACACCACCGAGTCCCAAAGATTCGGCCGCCAGCAAGCAGTTTTGTGCCATGATGCCAGAATCGACAGCGCCAATCAGAGTCAGTTCGATAAACTCTGGCTTCACATTAGGATTCATCGCATAGTGACGCTGGTAATCAATACAAAACACCAGAAACTCTGCGGCACTTTCGACATAAGCCTGATTACCGGCCAACTTCGCCAATTCAGCACGCTTTTGCTTATCGGTGACTCGAATGATCGACACCACCTGCAACAAGCTGGATGAAGATGCAGAAATGCCCGAGGCAATAATCGTATCTAATTGCTCAGGGGTTATTGGCATCTCTTTAAATGCCCGAATCGAGCGGTGCCCCTGAATCGTGTCGATGACGCTGTTCATTCACACTTCCTTATGCTTAGTAATGTTCGCCGTTGTCGTAATATTCGTTTGGTTTGAGTGCGGTGAAAATCACAGCCACATTCACATCTTCTCCTAGCACCTCCCTTACCTGACGCGTGATAATGGCGGCAACTTGATCCTGTGTCTCTTGCCCACGATCAAACCACAGTACTTCGACAAATGGATAGGCTGGCGAGACTTCGCCTTCAAAGAAAAACGTGGTGTAGATATACTCAAATGTGAAATCGACACGAGGTGATTTCATTAGTGGCTGTAGTTCGTCAATCAAACTTTTAGACAGAACTTGTACGGTCTGCGGTTCAACCGCACGTAAACGAAAATGTGGCATAACGTGACTTCCTCTTTTTCCGAGCATCATAACAGCTAAGAAAATGAGGTTCGAGGTTACAGCCCTCAATTTGTTATCTATTTCATCAAGGGCTGTTAGCCATCAGGACAAATGACTGTCAAAGAAGATCAGCGTTTTACCCCAAGCAGACTCAGCGGCTTCTTCATTGTAACGAGCGGTTGAGTCGTTGTGGAACCCATGATTCACGCCAGGATACACGATTGCTTCATATGGTACTTTGTTGGCTTGCAGCACTTTCTCATAATCAGGCCAGGTCGCGTTGACGCGCTGATCCAGCTCCGCAAAATGAATCAATAGCGGTCCTTTGACGTTATTGCGCAAGCTCTCCGCTGCTGGGGTACCATAAAAGGGTACCCCAGCATCGAGTTTATCCGGGATAGTGGCGGCAAGCATATTGACGACATAGCCGCCAAAGCAGAAACCGACCGCTCCCAATTTTCCGGAGCAACTCGGATGAGCTTTCAAAAATAGGACAGCGGCAATGAAGTCCTCTTCAATTTTTGCTTTGTCCATACTGCTTTGCATGGTGCGCCCATCATCATCATTGCCCGGATAACCACCCAGTGGATACAAAGCATCAGGAGCAAAAGCGATAAAGCCATTCATTGCCAGACGTCTCGCTACATCTTCGATATAAGGGTTCAAACCGCGGTTTTCATGCACTACGAGCACAGCAGGCAAGTTGCCTTTGATTTCAGCTGGCATCACAAGATAGCCACGCCCTTTGCCATGTCCTTTAGGTGAATCAAACTCGACATAAGTGGCTTTGATCTTCGGGTCGTTGAACGACACTTGTTCTGCTAAAGCATAATTGGGTAACAATGCCGATGTCAGAACTGACATCGTAAAACCTAGTGCAACCAGGCCAGATAGCCGCCTCATAAACTCACGACGGTCAATCAAGCCATGAGCGTATTCGTCGTACCAATCAAAAGCTTCCTGCGGGATTTCGCGGGCCTGATGCGCCGTTTCCAACGACTTGTCTGTTTGTATCTGCATAACCTTATCCTTGATATAAGCAAATGATTCACCTCAGTAACTCAAAGCTTAGGCGAATCCTGATAAGTTGCATCTCAGTGAGAGAAGTAATTAGTAACGATTTTTATCAGCGAAAAGAAAAAACACACAAAGAAAAAGCCTCAGTCTTTCGACTGAGGCTTAGGATAGATGGCAGGGGTGGAGAGATTCGAACTCCCAACACGCGGATTTGGAATCCGCTGCTCTGCCAATTGGAGCTACACCCCTGTTGTTCGTGTTTAATGAGACGACTCTCGAATAAAGTGGCGGAGCGGACGGGACTCGAACCCGCGACCCCCGGCGTGACAGGCCGGTATTCTAACCAACTGAACTACCGCTCCGCACTGGTTAGACTCAAGAGTCTAAATTTAAAGCCTGGCGATGTTCTACTCTCACATGGGGAGACCCCACACTACCATCGACGCTGTTTCGTTTCACTTCTGAGTTCGGAATGGAATCAGGTGGGTCCAAAACGCTATGGTCGCCAAGCAAATTCTTAAAATTCGGAAAGCTGTTTTCGTTCTCACAACATGATAACATTACTACGTAATGTTGAATTGACTGTGCTCGATACCGAAGTATCAAATTGGTCACTCAGTTCATTGATAAATCTTTTGCGATTATCATCAACGAGTGCCCACACAGATTGATAGGTTTATATTGTTAAAGAGCGTTGCTTTTCGAAGCTTTCTTCTCAAAGCGGAGGTGCATTCTAGCGAGATAACTGAGAGTGTCAAACACTTTTTTCAATTTTCTTTTTCAGAAGCTTTCACCTCGATGACAACCGCTGAAGCCTTGTGGCGTCTGCCGTGTCAGTGAGGCGGCATTATAGGGAGGAATTAAAACAGCGCAAGTGCTTTTTTAAAAAAACTTTAAAAAAAAGACCGTTCGATGAATAAACCAGCAAAAAGACGAAAAAGAGGGCATTTTTGCCCTCTTTTTCTTATTTAACGCCATTTAGATACTAGATAAAGGCATACGCGTCCGCGAACATTCGTTCGCTACGTGCTTGTTTGTTTTGCGTAAACTGTTCACGTGCGGCACCTGCCATTTCAAAACGGCCAGCAATATAAATGTCAAACTCTGCCAGTGAATCGAAATCCTGCTCTATCGCCTGAAGTACGTTACCCACTTTACCCGTCCACTGAGGTGCTGGGTTTTCGACAACAGGAATAAAGTGAACATTCTCATTCTGAGCAGCAATCGCTTCTAACTCGGCTTTTGCATACAGTTGACTCTCATCGCGCCCACCCCAGTAGAGATAAAGAGCGTTAGGCATCTGTTGAGCGACACAATGATCCAGAATAGAACGCACGTAACTAAAGCCTGTACCGCCGGCAATCAGCAGCAACGGACGGTCACTGTCTTCTTTTACCCACGCATCGCCATGCGGCGCATCGATAATAATGTCGGATCCCTGTTCCAGCGCATGGCGCATGGCTTGCACGACTTCCAACGCATAAGCGTTATGTTCGGCGGCGCCGATATGCAGCTCCAGCTCGCCTTCATGACGACATGGGCTGCTGGCAATGGAAAACGGACGTTTGTCTTTCTCGCCCATTACGACCATCAGATACTGACCTGCGTGGAATGCGACCGGTTGTTCCGGATGCAGCAGAATCTGAAACGTATTGCTGGCTAATGGCTGAATAGACTTTACTTTACATTTAATGGTCATGAGCTTCCTTCTTACTTACTCTTCAAAAGTAAGTACTAAATGACTTTCTGCGAAGGCTTGGCAGGGAAATATCCATCCTTGAGCTTGCTCTTTCTCTGTAAGCATAGGTTCAAGATGGTAACTGACCTCACCTTCGACTTTGCGGCATAGGCAGGCGGCACAAGCACCGACCTGGCAACGGTGTGGAAATGAAATATGCTGGTTGAGCGCAGCGTCCAACACCGTTTGCCCTTCTTCTACCTCAAACTGAATATTGCTCGGAAGCAAACGGACAGTGTGGGTCATAGAATACTTAACTCATCCCAAATCGCATCGATTTTCGCGACCAGTTTAGGATCTTTCTTAATAGGCGTGCCCCACTCGCGTTGGACCTCACCTTCAAACTTATTGGTGGCATCCATGACGAGCTTAGATACTCGGCCGCCTTGTGCATGCATACGCACAGTATCACGGGCAGGATCCATTCGGGTAGTAATGGCCCAGATAATGTCATGCCAGTCGCGGATATTGACATCGTCGTCACACAGCACCACAAACTTCACATCAGCGTATGGCGCCAAAAATGCCAATACTGCCTCCATCACTGGCTGAGACTGACCCGCTTGCGTCTTATCCATTTTGACCAGCGCGAAGCGATTATTCGCTGAAGGCGGTAAGTACAGATCGCATACCAGCGGGTTCTGCGATTTGAATGCTTCGATATCGGCTTCTGCAACGATTACCTGATCAGTGCTGTCCTCCGGTTCAGACATCGCCAGCTCCACCGGCCACTTGATGGTCGCATCCATGCCCATCTTCGAACCTAGCCCTACCACGGATGAAGCAAAGTCCAGCGAATCAATCGGCGTGTGCTCTATCATCAAGGTATCGCGTACCGGATCCATATGCTCAGTCATGGCTGCAATCACACAGCCCCAGTCTCGGGCATTCACCGATTCATCACAGACAATGACATATTTGGTGTACATAAACTGACGCAGGAAAGACCAAACACCCATCATGACGCGCTTCGCATGCCCCGGATACTGTTTTTTCATCGTCACCACCGCCATGCGGTAAGAGCATCCCTCCGGTGGCAGATAGAAATCAGTAATTTCGGGAAACTGCTTTTGCAGAATCGGCACAAACACTTCGTTGAGTGCCACACCCAGTACCGCAGGTTCATCAGGTGGACGTCCGGTATAAGTACTGTGATAGATCGGTTGATTGCGCATAGTAACATGCGTCACCGTGAACACATGGTGGCGTTCGACTTCATTATAGTAGCCAGTGTGATCGCCATACGGGCCTTCATCAGCGTACTCGTTAGGGTCGATATATCCTTCCAAGACGATTTCCGCGCTGGCAGGCACTTCCAGATCATTACTGATGGACTTCACTACTTCGGTTTTGCTGCCACGCAGTAAACCGGCAAATGCGTATTCCGACAAGGTGTCCGGTACCGGAGTGACCGCCCCCAGAATGGTGGCCGGGTCAGCACCAAATGCAACAGAGACCGGGAAAGGTTCACCCGGATGGGTTTCCATCCAGTCACGAAAATCTAATGCGCCACCACGATGAGCAAGCCAGCGCATGATAATTTTATTTTTGCTGATTTTTTGCTGACGGTAGATGCCTAAGTTCTGGCGCTTCTTATTGGGACCACGCGTGATGGTCAATCCCCAGGTTAATAGTGGCGCAACGTCATCCGGCCAGCAGCTCATTACTGGTACTTTATCGAGATCAACATCCTCGCCCTGCCAAACAATATCCTGGCACGGGGCGCGGCGTAATCGTTTGGCCGGCATATTGAGAACCTGTTTGAATACAGGCAGTTTGTCGATTGCATCTTTAAAACCGCGCGGTGGCTCTGGCTCTTTCAGGTAAGCCAATAATTTGCCGACCTCACGCAATTCCTGAACCTGATCTCGCCCCATCCCCATGGCGACACGCTCTGGCGTACCAAACAGATTGGTGAGCACGGGAATGTCAGAACCAATCGGGTTTTCAAATAACAGAGCCGGGCCACCAGCACGTAAGGTGCGATCGCTGATCTCCGTCATTTCATAGTGAGGGTCAATTGGGTGCGTAATGCGTTTCAACTGGCCATGTTTGTCCAGATGATCGAGAAATTCACGTAAATCCTTAAAACTCATAGGTCTTCTGATGATTGGTTAATCTGCGCGCAGTATAACAAAAAGAAGGACTCTCGGTCCCTCTTTTGCTGTTTTTGTGGCGTACCAATACGTTATTGCGCCAGTACCTGCAAAATGGCGTGACTCTTCACCTGACGATTACTGGCCAGAATCTCCTTCAGCCATGATTGGTATCCCTGATCGGCCAGTGCCTGCGCGACAATCGGAGCTTCATCAGAATTGCCCAATCGCTCGACCAGAAATGTTTTCACTTCTTCCGACATCGGTTTAGAACGGGCCAGCTCTTTGAGGGCCTGATTTTTCAGACGTGGATTATCCACGGCCACCATCATCTGTTGCAGCGCGAATTCATCTCCTTGCTTGGCGAGCCTGTCTAGCTCCTGCTCGACATGAAAGTCAGCACGCATCAACCACAGTAACTTATATACTTGCGGATCTTCACTGACCTGAGCCATGCGCACCATGACGGAAGAAGAAGGTAGCCAACTGGTCACAGAGGCCTGAGTGAGTTGGTCCGTCAACGCCTTCACCGCCTCCGCCGACAAGCTGTCAAACTCACGAATTAACAGCGCTTCACGAGCCTGGACCTGATGTTCATTGCCCGATAGCCATTGGTGCAGGTTAAGTTCATAACGCTCCGCTTTGAGAACAAAGTCCAGTACGCTCTGATCCTGATTCCATTGTTTAATCATTCGATTAGCAATACCGAGATAATCAAAGGCAGGAACAGAAAACTCGTAGCCTTCCCCTTTTTCCATCACTTGATAAACGGGCGCGATTTGACGCTGCGCATCAACAAAATTGACCATTCTCGGAGACAACACCAAACGGCTTTGATCCAAATGTTGTAATAGCAGGTAGCGCACCGCTTCCTGCTGCGGCAGAGCTAAACGCTGTAACGCAAAACGGAGTGCATCGATATCATCTTTCACCGCCAGTTCCATTAGTTCTGCCACTTTTTGCTGCAGTTGATGGTCCTGCAACAGTTGCTGACGTTCCTGTGGAGCCATTTCCACCGCCGAAGCGGGTGTCATCCAGAGTGAAAGAGATAGGAGAAGTGTAAACAACATTCCTTGTTGCATATTAACCTCCTGTTAACATTCTTAGCCATTGTGGGCGGTTCATGGCGAGAATGCAAACAAAAACACCACCCAGAGGGTGGTGTTTTTTAATTCGCTGAAATCTTACTGACGGCGCATCGCGTCAAAGAATTCATCATTGGTTTTGGTCATGGCCAGTTTGTCGATCAGGAATTCCATCGCATCAGTTTCGCCCATAGGGTGAACAATCTTACGTAGAATCCACATTTTCTGCAGTTCATCCGGCTTAGTCAGTAGCTCTTCACGACGAGTACCACTGCGGTTGAAGTCGATCGCTGGGAAAACACGTTTTTCAGCAATCTTACGGTTCAGGTGCAGTTCCATGTTACCTGTACCTTTGAACTCTTCGTAAATGACTTCATCCATCTTCGAACCGGTATCAACCAGCGCAGTGGCGATGATCGTCAGGCTACCGCCTTCCTCAACATTACGCGCCGCACCAAAGAAACGCTTAGGACGATGCAGTGCGTTCGCATCCACACCACCAGTCAGTACTTTACCTGATGAAGGCACGACCGTGTTGTAAGCACGAGCGAGACGAGTAATCGAATCCAGCAGGATCACCACATCTTTCTTATGTTCAACCAGACGTTTCGCTTTCTCGATCACCATTTCAGCCACTTGAACGTGACGTGATGCCGGCTCATCGAAAGTCGAAGCAACCACTTCACCTTTCACCAAACGCTGCATCTCAGTCACTTCTTCCGGACGTTCGTCAATCAGAAGAACCATCAACACACACTCAGGGTGGTTGCTGGCGATACTTTGTGCAATGTTTTGCAGCAGCATGGTTTTACCCGCTTTTGGCGGAGCAACGATCAGACCACGCTGACCTTTACCAATGGGTGCCGCCAGGTCGAGAACTCGCGCCGTAATGTCTTCAGTAGAACCATTACCACGTTCCATCACCATACGTTCGTTGGCATGCAGAGGAGTTAAGTTTTCGAAAAGGATTTTATTGCGGGCGTTGTCTGGTTTGTCGTCGTTAACTGTGTTCACTTTTAACAGTGCAAAGTAACGCTCACCTTCTTTAGGCGGGCGGATTTTCCCGGCGATCGAGTCACCCGTGCGCAGGTTAAAGCGACGAATCTGGCTCGGTGACACATAGATGTCGTCAGGACCAGCCAGGTATGAACTGTCTGCACTGCGTAGGAAACCAAAACCGTCTTGAAGAATTTCCAAGACCCCGTCACCAAAGATGTCTTCACCACTTTTTGCATGTGCTTTGAGGATGGAGAAGATAATGTCTTGTTTTCTCAGACGCGCAAGGTTTTCAAGGCCCAGGCTCTCACCAAGTTTCACAAGATCAGACACAGGTCTGTTCTTCAATTCTGTTAGATTCATTGTGGTGGATACTTGTTTAGTCAAAATAGGATCTGTTTTCTAGTTAAGATGGATTTGGTCGCAGGATTGACCAAGAAGTGAACATTTGTTTAATTAACGTGCGATAAACTAGCACTAAATATTAGCCTAGTCTAGAAAATGTTTTTTACCAAAAACAAAACCGCACATATTGCTATGTACGGTTTCTGGGCGTTCCCTTATAGGTTCGCGTCTAAGAATTCTTTCAGTTGAGTCTTAGATAGCGCACCAACTTTGGTTGCTGCAACGCTACCATCTTTAAACAGAAGAAGCGTTGGAATGCCACGAATACCAAACTTAGGCGGAGTTCCCGCGTTGTGGTCGATATTCAGTTTACCGATAGTGAGTTTGCCTTCGTACTCGTCTGCGATTTCATCAAGAATCGGCGCAATCATTTTACAAGGACCACACCATTCTGCCCAAAAATCAACAAGAACCGGGCCTGCAGCTTTGATCACATCGTTCTCAAAACCTTCATCAGAAAGCTGCAAAATTTTATCACTCATCATCCACTCCAATGTGTTTTTCTGAACTGGTTGCATACTAACCAGTAAATAGATGCTCTATTGGAATGTATTTACTTCCGTATTGCAAGCCTAAGCTGATATTCTATACCTATGAAAAAGACGCATATCACAGAGCAAAAGTTCGCCGACTTCGGTTTACATCCGCAAGTCATTGAAGGATTGGAAAAAAAAGGGTTCGAACACTGCACCCCTATCCAAGCCTTGGCGCTGCCGGTACTGCTCACCGGCCAAGACATCGCAGGCCAGGCCCAGACGGGTACTGGTAAAACGCTCGCGTTTCTTACTGCTACTTTCCACCATTTATTGACTACACCAGAAATTGAGGGCCGTCAGCCAACGCAACCTCGTGCGATCATTATGGCTCCGACCCGTGAACTGGCGATTCAAATCTATAACGATGCCGAGCCTCTGATTGCCAGCACCGGTATTAAAGCAGCGCTTGCTTATGGCGGCGAAAGCTACGACAAACAGTTGGCGAAACTGCAAGACGGCGTAGACGTGCTGATCGGCACCACTGGCCGTATCATCGATTTCTACAAACAGCGCGTCTTTAACCTCAACAACATTCAGGCTGTGGTACTGGATGAAGCCGACCGCATGTTCGACCTTGGCTTTATTAAAGATATCCGCTTCCTGTTCCGTCGTATGCCGGAGCCGAAAGACCGTCTCAACATGCTGTTCTCAGCGACGCTGTCTTACCGCGTACAGGAACTGGCGTTTGAACACATGCACAATCCTGAGCACGTGGTGGTGGAGCCAACGCAAAAAACCGGTCACCGTATTAAAGAAGAGCTGTTCTACCCATCGAATGAACACAAGATGGCGTTACTGCAAACTCTACTTGAAGAAGAATGGCCGGATCGCGCGATTGTATTTGCCAACACCAAGCACCGTTGTGAACAAATCTGGGGCCATCTGGCTGCCGATGGTCATCGCGTAGGCCTGCTGACTGGTGACGTTCCGCAGAAAAAACGTGAACGTATCCTTGAGCAGTTCACAAAAGGCGAAGTGGACGTTCTGGTCGCTACCGACGTCGCGGCTCGCGGCCTGCACATTCCTCAGGTAACACACGTATTTAACTACGACCTGCCAGACGATTGTGAAGACTACGTTCACCGTATCGGCCGTACTGGTCGTGCAGGTGCCAGCGGTCACTCAATCAGCTTCGCTTGTGAAGAGTACGCAATTAACCTGCCAGGCATCGAAGAGTACATTGAGCATGCGATTCCAACGTCTGAGTACGACCCGTCAGCTCTGCTGACCGATCTGCCGAAAGCGCTGACGATGCGTTCATCACAGCAACGCCGCACCAACACCGGCGGTCAACGCAACAACAATAACGGCAACCGTAAATCTCAACGTCGTCCGCGCTCACCTCGTCCGCGTCAGAACAAGGATTCGTAAGCCGCCTATGAGTCAAGCCGTTTCTTCACCGCTGTATGCTGCTATCGACCTCGGGTCGAACAGTTTTCACATGTTGATTGTGCGCCATATTGATGGCAGCGTTCAGACTATGGCAAAAATCAAACGCAAAGTGCGTTTAGCCGCTGGTCTGGATGAAAACAATGCGTTGAGCTTTGAAGCGATGCAGCGTGGCTGGGACTGTCTCAGTCTGTTTGCTGAGCGCCTGCAAGATATTCCTGATGAGAATATCCGCATTGTCGGTACTGCCACACTGCGCACAGCTACGAATGTCGATGCGTTTCTTAACAAAGCGAACGCCATTCTTGGTCACCAGATAGAGGTGATCTCCGGCGAAGAGGAAGCGGCCACGATTTACAAAGGGGTCGCCCACACCTCCGGAGGCATGGGCCGTCGACTGGTGGTGGACATTGGCGGCGCCAGCACCGAGCTGATTATCGGTGAAGGTTTTGAAGCCAAAGCCCTGACCAGCCTGAAAATGGGCTGCGTTACCTGGTTGGAACGTCATTTTAAAGACCGTCAGCTCAATGCGACCAACTTCAATAACGCCATTCATGCTGCCAAGCAGATGCTGGATCCCATTCTGGAACAGTACACGCAACTAGGCTGGAATGTGTGCGTTGGCGCCAGCGGAACGGTACAAGCGCTGCAAGAGATCATGTTGGCGCAAGGCATGGATGAGGTGATCACGCTAGCCAAGCTCAAGCGTTTGCAAAAGCAAGCCATGCTGGCCGATCACCTGGAAGAACTGGAAATTGAAGGGCTGACGCTGGAACGGGCCTTAGTCTTTCCAAGCGGCTTGTCTATTCTGATCGCGATTTTCGAATCACTCAATATTGATGCAATGACACTGGCCGGCGGCGCGCTACGTGAAGGTTTGGTGTATGAAATGGTCGAAGGTCTGCGTCAGGACGATATTCGTGCCCGCACCATCGCCAGCATTCAGAACCGCTACCAGCTCGATACCGCTTACGGGGAACAAGTGGCTACGCTGGCCGCCAAACTACTGGCTCAATGCGGTGGTGAAGAGTGGATTAGCGAACCGCAGGCGGAAATGTTGCTGAGCAGTGTGGCACAGCTACATGAAATCGGGCTGTCTATCGATTACAAAAAAGGCGGCGAACACAGTGCTTATCTGCTCCAGCACCTTGAGCTGCCGGGCTACACCCGAGCGCAGAAGCATTTTCTCGCGGAACTGGCACGTCGCTATCGTGAACAACTGACTTCGCTGCCAGAGCAATACGCCCTGTCCGGCACCAGTGGTAAACGCGTACTGCGTCTGTTCCGTCTTGCCGTTCTGCTCAGCCATCGCCGCAACGCCGCACTGGAACCTCAGGTAACCTTGGTTGCGGAAGGCGACAAGCTGACGTTAAGTCTCGATGCCGATTGGCTGGAGCAAAATCCGCTCACCCACGCGGAACTGGAGTTGGAAGCCAACCGCCAAACTGATATTGGCTGGCCGCTGACCATCAATACGCTGTAAAAAAACGCCCTTGCAGGGCGTTTTTTATTTCGCACTCATAGGCTTATCCAACACGATTGAGCATCGCGCGCAGTTTTATCGGTTTGACGGGTTTCGCAATAAAGCCAAAGCCGTTGGATTTAATCCCATCAAGAATATCCGCGCTGCGATCAGCACTGATGATAATGCCCTCAAAGCAGTCGCCCAAACGCAAACGGCATTGCTGCAAGACTTCTAATCCTGTGCGGCCATTGTCGAGTCGGTAATCGGATAAAATCACATCCGGAATCCACTGATTATCGAGCGCTTTCAAACTGCTCACCAGATCGGTGGCGGTCTTCACTTCGCAGCCCCAGCGCTCAAGTAAATCTCGCATGCCCACCAGAATGTCTTCTTCATTATCCACGCACAGCACACGCAGATAACTGAGATCAGACACAGCCTCGGCCACCGCCACAATCGGCGCTTCTTGTACCACTGGCTGTGACTGTTCCAGCGTCAGCGAAAATACGCTGCCGCGTCCCGGCCAGGAGCGCATGGAGATCTCGTGCCCCAGCACATGGGCGATACCTTTAGAGATTGCCAACCCCAGCCCAAGCCCTTGGTCTGAACGCACCTGACCACCACGGTTGAACTCTTCAAAAATCTCCTGCTGTTTGTCTTCTTCTATGCCGATGCCGTTGTCCCACACGTCAATCCGCACCTTGCCATTAATGCGGCGTACGCCGAGCAACACTTTACCTTTCGGATTATAGCGAAACGCGTTGGTCAGGAAATTCTGCACCACACGGCGCAGCAACTTAGGATCGGAGCGTACATATAAAGAAGAGGGCACCATACAAAAGTCGACACCTTGCTGGCGCGCCAGCGCGCTGAACTCGGCATTGAGATTGGCCAGCACATCTTTAATCGCAAAGCTCTGCGGATGAATCTCCAGCTTGCCCGATTCAAGGCGGGAGATATCCAGCAAATCGCCAATTAAGTCTTCCGCCGCACTCAGCGCACTTTCGATATGGTGCGACAGGCGTTTCACTTCATCGTCTCTGGCGACTTCGGCCAGAGACGAGGCAAACAGGCGCGCAGCATTGAGGGGTTGCATCAGGTCGTGACTGACCGCAGCCAGAAAACGCGATTTGGACTGCGATTCTCGTTCCGAGCGTTGCGTGGCGGAGACCAGCTGTTTGTTGAGTTTTTCCAACTCACGGGTTCGCTCGAGTACCCGTTCTTCGAGATTTTCATTGGCTTCTTTGAGCGTCTGCTCGGCATCGCGGAACACAGTAATATCGGTGAAGCTCATGACGAATCCGCCGCCGGGCATCGGGTTACCCTGCACTTCAATCACACGGCCATCGGGACGCACACGCGATGAAGTATGACGAGAGCCCTGCTCAAGGTGATACACGCGGCGGCGCACGTGGTCTTCCGGGTCTCCGGGGCCGCACAGCCCTTGCACTGCGTTATGGCGAATCACATCTGCGATTGGCCGGCCGACCTGAATCAGGCCGAGCGGGAAATCAAACAGCTCAAGATAACGTTGGTTCCACGCCACCAGGCGCAGCTGTTTATCCACCACGGCGATGCCCTGCCCGATGTGTTCAATCGCCCCTTGCAGCAGTCCGCGACTAAAGTCGTACAGCTCCGAGGCTTCATCAACAATGGTGGCGACCTCTTCAAGCTGCATGTTGCGGCCCTGCAGCGCCGAGGTCAGCACCAGTTTGGCCGAAGATGCACCAAACACCCCGGCGAGCACCCGCTCGGTATGGCGAATCAGCGTGGATGGCGCTTGCTGGTTGGGCATCAGGGTTTCACGTTGCTGTCCCCAGTATTGAGTAAAGGCAGCGCGCACCCGAGTTCGACCAACAAACCGCGACGCGAGCATTTCCAGCTCGCCCACCGTCACTCGGCTCTGATACAAGCTCATGTTTTCGTTTTCAGGCAGCGGCGTACCGACAAACGCGGCCGATTGCAGCCGTTCACTCAGGCTTGAGCGTGTTCCCCACGACACCAGCACGTAGCACAGCGCATTGAGCGATACGCTGAGGATCATCCCCCAGTCGGAATTCTTCAGCCCCATGCTGCCCAGTACATCCGGCGGCGTGATCAACCACAACAAGATGTTGCTCTGTTCATCCCCGGCCAACATGTTGGTAGCGGTCATCAGGGTTATCAGCCACAGCGTAAAACCAACCGCGAGGCCGACATACACCCCTTTGCGGTTCCCTTCGCGCCAGTACATCCCGCCAATCAGCGCTGGCGCAAACTGAGTGATCGCCGAAAAGGAGAGAAAACCAATTGCCGACAATGACGGAATGGTATCCAGAGCGAGGTAAAAGCCCCACGCTCCCAGCAATAACAGCAGGATCAACGTGCGGCGAATAATCACCAGCAACCCGGAGAAGTGACGGTGGTTGCGCTGAGACAGCCGCATGCGGCGCAGCAATAACGGCATCACCAAATCATTGGACACCATGATTGCCAACGCGATGGTGGAAACAATCACCATGCCTGATGCCGCCGACGTGCCGCCGAGGAACGCCAATAGCGCAATATCTTCAGCGCCGACCGACATCGGTACACTAATCACAAACGTATCCGGTGACGTGCCGCCAAGCAAGCTTTGCCCGACCCAGGCAATCGGCAATACAAACAGCCCCATCAGGATCAGATAAATCGGAAACAGCCAGCGTGCAGTATGCAGATCCTGAGCTCGCTCGTTTTCCACCACCATGGTATGGAACTGACGCGGCAGACAGATGATCGCGATCATCGTCAGCACCGTGTGGACAAACAGGGTCGGCCAGTTTGGCGTCTGATAAGTTGCCCGTGCTGTCTCAATCAGGTTGACACTGTCGTGGCTGAACGCCAGAAACAGAATGAACAGCCCGACCACCAAAAAGGCCACTAGCTTGACGATCGACTCAAACGCGATCGCCATCATCATGCCACGGTGATGTTCGGTGTTATCGATATGGCGGGTACCGAACAGCATGGTGAACAGCGCCAGCGCCAGTACCACAAACCAGGAAACATGATCGTCCTGATACCCAAACTGCTCACGCAGATCCGGAGCAACGATGTTGAGCCCCATAGTGATGCCGCGCAGCTGCAACGCGATGTAAGGCAGGATCCCTGCAACCGCAATCAGTGTGACCGCAACCGCCAGGCCTTGGGATTTACCGTAACGCGCACCGATAAAGTCGGCAATGGAAGTGATGTGTTCGCGCTTGGCGATCAGAATCAGCCGGGCCAGAATACGCCAGCCAAAGGCGAACACTAAAATAGGGGCAATATAGATGGGCAGAAATGACCAAGGGTTGGCACTTGCCTGGCCGACCGTGCCGTAAAAGGTCCAAGATGTACAGTACACCGCTATCGACAGACTGTAGATCCACGGACGCCATTTCGCCAGCCAGCGGGTCTGCCGGTCACCATACCAGGCAATTAAAAACAGTACGCCCAGATACATGAGCGACACGGGTATCACTAACCATCCTTGCATTGCTTATCCTTGTTGCTGCACCGCAGTGACAAAAAAGTCCCTTCCCAGCGCAAGGCATAGTGAAGAGACTTTTATTAAACAAAGGATTAGCGAATTGCTCAATCAGCCAGCATTAAATCTGTGCTTCAGGCTCCGCTTTCTGCATTGAGACCGAGGTTTGCGGCTGTTCGACTTTCACCAGCAGCGCCAGCAGTCCCATCGCCGCCATCGCCCAGAACACTGATGCACCCCAGTGTTCGTATCCCCAGCCACTGAGTGTTGTCATCAGCGCAATGACGGCCCCCAATGGAATAGCGTTATACAGCGCCTGCAACGCCACCATTTTGTTCTGCGGTGCGTGCTGGATGTACTGAATGGCTGCAATGTGCGCCATCGCAAACGTCACGCCGTGCAGCAGCTGAATCGCCACCAGCGCAACAATCGCCGTGGTCGAAGCCGTCATGCCCCAACGCGCTATCACGCCCAGTGAGGCAATCACAAACAGCGTACGCAGACTCCAGCCGGAAAACAGACGCTTGCTGAATGCAAACACCAGCACTTCCGCCACCACGCCCAGGCTCCACAGATAGCCGATCACATCTTCCGAATGACCCGCCTGTTTCCAGTAGATAGAACTGAAACTGTAATACGCCGCATGGCTGCCTTGAATCAGGGCCACCAGCAACAGGAACTTCAGCACCGGCCATTCACGCAGTAATGACATCAGTTTGAGACGCTCAGCATGCTCACTATGCTCGGTCACTGGCATCGGATTGGGATTACGCAAGCTGATGATGAGTGAGACAAACACACCGAACAGCGCGGTATACAGAATCATGGTCGCGCCGTAATGCGCAACCAGAAAGCCCACCACGGTTGAACCGGCGATAAACGCCACCGAGCCCCACAGACGGGTACGGCCGTAGTCGAGCATTTTACGTTTGGCATAGTAGTTAGCCATCGCATCCGACAGCGGCACCACCGGACCACAACAGAGGTTAAACAGCACGGTAGCCAATGCCATCAGCCAGAAACTGCCGCCGGTAAAGAAATGAAACGCAACAAACAGCAGCGCAGCCAGACTCAGCCAGCGTAGCGCAGGTAGCAGCAGCTCCGCTTTGTGCACGCGCGGCGTGATCACCAGGTTGGCGACACAACGGGTCGCAAAACCAATGCCGACTAACACACCGATATCGGTCGCTGACACGCCCTGGTCGGCAAACCACAGCGACCAGAACGGCAGATACACGCCGTAAGCAAAGAAGAAACCGATAAAATACTGGGATATCCATCCAAAAGGTGAAGGGTTTAGCATTAGTGATCCTAAAATGAAACCGTCGTTAAAAGCGTGGGTATTATGCAATGAGTCCCGTTGGCGAAAAAGGGATCTTTGTTCAACGCACTGTTTCCCTATTCACACTTAATCCGTTTGGCGGCCGCATCCATTAGACCAAAGTCGTCTGGAGGCCGGAAAGAAATTCGTCACACTTACCATAGATGATTCTCTAAGGTGAGCTTGCGTCATGCCGGATAAATTCAACATGCAGTCCCCGCCATTTGACCGCCTGACGGCCAGTCAACAGCAATACCTGCGCGCCTCGTTGGACGTCGCCTATTTTCGTGAGCGTGAAGTGATTCTGCACAGCGGCCAGCCGTGTGCGCATCTGCATGTGTTAATCAAAGGAACCGTGGAAGAACGCTCCGCTGACGGCAAAGAGATTTATGCTCATTACGCCAACGATGACCTGTTTGATGTCCGGGCGATCTTTGAAGGCAACACCAAGCATCATTATGTCGCGCTGGAAGATACCCTCAGTTACCTGCTGCCCCAAAGCGTATTTCTCGAGCTGTACAATGAAAATGGTCAATTTGCGGCGTACTTCGATAATAATCTGGCCAAACGTCAGGAATTAATCGAAGCGGCGCAGCAACAGAAAAATATCGCCGAGTTCATTCTGACCAAAGTCGATCAGTCGATTTACCTGTCGCCGATGCTGCTCACTCCGGATCAGCCACTGCAGGCCGTCACTCAAATGATGAAAGACAACGGGGTAGATGCCGCTTTGGTGCAACTGGCCGAAGGCGACCCCAGACTGCAAAACAGCCATGCCCATCCCTACGCCATCGTCACCCGGACCAACATGCTGCATGCGGTGATGCTGGACGGATTTGCCCTCGATACTCCCGTGGGGCAGATCGCGACGTTTCCGGTCCTGCATGTCGATGAGGGGGACTTCCTGTTCAATGCCATGGTGATGATGACCCGCCAGCGCGTCAAACGCCTGATGGTGTGCGAAGGCAACCAAGCGGTCGGCATCCTGGACATGATTCAGATCCTCAGTGCTTTCTCAACCCATTCCCATGTTCTGACACTGGCGATCGCCCGAGCTTCGAGTGTTGAGGAGCTGGCGCTGGCATCCAACAAGCAGCGCCAACTGGTGGAGAGCCTGCTCAGTCGTGGCGTACGCACCCGTTTTGTGATGGAACTGATCTCGGCGGTGAACGAACAAATCATCGAAAAGGCATTTGAACTGGTAGTGCCACCCGCGCTGCATGATCACTGCTGCCTGATTGTGCTCGGTTCGGAAGGACGCGGAGAACAAATTCTCAAAACCGATCAGGATAATGCCCTGATCATCAAAGACGGGCTGGAATGGCATCAGTGCCAACCGATCATGAACGAGCTGTCTCACACCTTATTGCAACTGGGATATCCACTCTGCCCCGGCAAAGTGATGGTCAACAACCCGAAATGGGTTAAGTCGCAAGCGGCCTGGAAGCAGACTTTAACCGACTGGGTCAAGGCCGCCCGATCCGAGCAAGTGATGGACATCGCCATCATGGCCGATGCTCATGCTGTTGCGGGCAACAAAGAGCTACTGACCCCGGTCAAACAACACCTCCATCATCTGATGGCCGATCAGGAGCTGATTCTGACCGAGTTTACGCGTCCGGCGCTCAACTTCTCAGTGCCGCTGACCCTGTTTGGTAATGTGAAGAACTCTAAATCTGGCCTCGATATCAAACAGGGAGGAATCTTCCCCATCGTGCACGGCATTCGTGCTCTGAGCCTCGAACACAACATTGAGGTCAACAACACGTTTGAACGCATCGAAACTCTGGTCAAACGTAAGGTGTTAGAACAAGAGACTGGCGATAATCTCAGTGAAGCACTCAAGCAGTTCTTTAAGTTGCGTCTCGCCCAGCAACTCAGCAACCAGCACAGCGCCAACACGCTTGATTTAAAACAGCTGGATCGGGCAGAACGCGATTTACTGCGCCACAGCCTGCATGTGGTGAAGAAGTTCAAGCAGTGGCTGGGTTACCACTATCAGATTCGGGACTGAGCGATGAACTGGATTGCCCGCCAGTACTGGCATTACAAGCTTCGCGGTTCACCCTATCAGGCACTGTTCACCGCGCCTGGCGAACAGGAATATGTCTCGCTCGATTGTGAGACCACCAGCCTAGATCCCAACCGCGCGGAGCTGGTCACGATCGCCGCCACCAAAATCATCGGCAACCGCATTCTGACCAGCCAGCCGTTTGAAGTGCGGTTGCGCGCACCACAATCGCTCGACTCAGGCTCAGTGCGTATTCACCGCATGCGTCATCAGGATCTTATCGATGGCATCAGCGAGCGCGAGGCATTAACCCGATTGCTCGATTTCATCGGTAATCGTCCGCTGGTCGGCTATCACATCCGCTACGACAAAAAGATTCTCGATATTGCCTGTCGGCGCCATCTTGGCTTCCCGCTACCCAATTCTTTAATCGAAGTCAGCCAGATTTATCATGACAAGCTGGAAAAACATCTGCCGAATGCCTATTTCGACCTCAGTCTGGATGCGATTTGCCGTCATCTGGATTTACCACTGCAGGACAAACACGATGCGCTGCAGGATGCGATTGCCGCAGCTCTGGTGTATGTCCGTCTGACCAATGGTGATTTACCCACGTTTAGATCGTCGTCACACCATGTGTCTTAGCCCTAACGCTCAAATTGCGTTGTGCAAGCTTAGATCCACTTCTCAAAAACCAGCTTAACTGCCTATTTTCGCACAACAAATCGACCATTCATCCTAAAGTCTAATTGTGAAAAAACCTCCCCTGACTAAGAGTTATAGGCATATCGAATTTCCTCCCTCGTGTTTGAAACGCGGTGTGAAAGGGAAATTTGCTGTATTCACAAGGAGAATATGCAATGAGTGAAGCCCACATTTATCCGGTTAAAGAAAACATTAAAGCGCGCACCCATGCCGACAACGATACCTACCTGGCGATGTACCAACAGTCAGTATCCGATCCGGAAGGGTTCTGGAGCGAACACGGTAAGATTGTGGATTGGATTAAGCCATTCACCAAAGTGAAACACACCTCTTTTGATACTGGCCACGTCGATATTCGCTGGTTTGAAGACGGCACCCTGAACGTGTCGGCCAACTGTCTTGATCGCCATCTGGCGGAGCGTGGCGACGATGTCGCCATCATCTGGGAAGGTGATGACCCGGCCGATGATAAAACGCTGACTTACAAAGAACTGCACCGTGAAGTGTGCCGTTTTTCTAACGCGCTGAAAGCTCAGGGCGTACGCAAAGGCGACGTGGTGTGTCTGTACATGCCGATGGTACCGGAAGCGGCTGTGGCTATGCTGGCATGTACCCGCATCGGCGCCGTTCATACCGTGGTGTTTGGTGGCTTCTCTCCAGAGGCACTGGCGGGCCGCATCATCGATTCGGATTCCAAGATTGTGATCACCGCCGATGAGGGCGTGCGTGGCGGCCGTGCCGTGCCACTGAAGAAAAACGTCGATGAAGCACTGACCAACCCGGAAGTGAAAACGATCAGCAAAGTGATCGTCTTCCAACGTACTGGCGGCAACGTCGCATGGCACGAACATCGCGACGTCTGGTGGCACGATGCTGTGGCTGCAGCCTCTGATATCTGCCCGCCAGAAGAGATGAAAGCGGAAGATCCGCTGTTCATTCTGTACACCTCTGGCTCAACCGGTAAGCCAAAAGGTGTCCTGCACACCACTGGCGGTTATCTGGTTTACGCGACCATGACCTTCAAATACGTATTCGACTACCAGCCAGGCGAAACTTTCTGGTGTACCGCCGACGTGGGTTGGATCACTGGCCACACTTATCTGATTTACGGACCACTGGCGAACGGCGCGAAAACCATTCTGTTTGAAGGTGTGCCGAACTACCCGAGCACGGCACGCATGAGCGAAGTGGTCGATAAACACCAAGTCAACATTCTGTACACCGCACCCACCGCGATCCGCGCCCTGATGGCGAAAGGCGATGAAGCTGTAAAAGGCACCTCGCGCAGCAGTCTGCGCATTATGGGTTCAGTAGGCGAACCGATTAACCCGGAAGCGTGGGAGTGGTACTACAAAACCATCGGTAATGAAAAATCACCGATCGTCGATACCTGGTGGCAAACCGAAACGGGCGGCATTCTGATCACGCCACTGCCAGGTGCAACCGCACTGAAACCAGGCTCAGCGACACGTCCGTTCTTTGGCGTGCAACCCGCACTGGTCGACAACATGGGCGAAGTCATTGACGGCGCAGCAGAAGGTAATCTGGTCATTCTCGATTCATGGCCAGGCCAGATGCGTACTGTGTACGGCGACCATGAACGTTTCGAGCAAACCTACTTCTCGACCTTTAAAGGCATGTACTTTACTGGTGACGGTGCGCGCCGTGATGAAGATGGCTACTACTGGATCACTGGCCGCGTGGATGACGTACTGAACGTCTCTGGTCACCGTATGGGTACCGCCGAAATTGAATCCGCTCTGGTGGCGTTTGATAAGATTGCTGAAGCCGCTGTGGTGGGTGTGCCGCACGATATTAAAGGCCAGGCGATTTACGCCTACATCACCCTCAATGATGGCGTATATCCAAGCGCAGAACTGCATAAAGAAGTGAAAGATTGGGTGCGTAAAGAGATTGGCCCGATCGCCACACCGGATGTACTGCACTGGACAGACGCGCTGCCAAAAACTCGTTCAGGTAAGATCATGCGCCGCATTCTGCGTAAGATTGCCACGGGCGATACCAGCAATCTGGGCGACACCTCCACCCTCGCCGATCCAAGTGTGGTCGACAAACTGATTGCCGAGAAAGCGCAGTTAGCCTAACTCTGCCGCAAATCTCTTGATGACCAAGCACCTTCCTCTGGAAGGTGCTTTTGTTTCTGCGCGTTATTACCCTGCCACCAAAGCCTGACTGAATGCGCTCTGTCGTTAGCACCAGCACGGAGAAAGCCCCGTCTGCTCTGCCGCTATCCTTCTATCGCCGTTTTCGCGCGAAAGAAATGTTATCGTGATGCTACGAGAGTCAAACAAAGTGATAAGACCAGTAAATTGCTGCCATTTGCTATGAATTAGCTATAATCTTGGTCAATTTAATAAAAACCGCGAACTTTTGACAAAAAAGTTGTGTCGAATAAGCGATAATATGGGAACATTCGCAATAACTACATAATAAAGGGAGATAGCAACACAATGGCAGCAAAATCACGCATTCTGGTTTTAAATGGTCCAAACTTAAACTTATTAGGTTTACGTGAACCGGCACACTACGGCTCACAAACTTTGGACCAAATTGTAGCGAATCTACAACAACAAGCAGAAAGCGCTGGCATTGAGTTGGAACATCTTCAGTCAAATCGCGAATACGAGCTGATTGAAGCCATTCACCGTTCATACGGCAAAGTGGACTTCATTATTATTAATCCGGCAGCATTCACTCACACGAGTGTGGCGTTACGTGATGCTTTGCTGGGGGTTGCTATTCCATTTATCGAAGTGCATTTATCAAATGTACATGCTCGTGAGCCGTTCCGTCATCACTCCTACTTGTCTGATAAGGCACAAGGTGTGATTTGCGGTCTTGGTGCACAAGGCTATGAATTCGCTTTGTCGGCGGCCATTCGCGCGCTGCAAACAAAGTAACCCCAAACACTCTGCAGCTCACTTGAGCTGTCTTACTCACAAGATAAAAGAGAAAGAAACAATGGATATTCGTAAAATCAAGAAGCTTATCGAATTGGTTGAAGAGTCTGGCATTGCTGAGCTAGAAATTTCTGAAGGTGAAGAGTCGGTACGCATCAGTCGTCACGGTGTCGCACCGGTTGCACCGATTCATTACGCAGCACCTGCTCCAATCGCAGCGCCAGCTCCAGTAGCTGCACCTGCGGCGGCTCCAGCAGCTGAAGCACCAGCAGCTTCTAAAACTCCTGCGGGCCACATGGTTCTTTCTCCAATGGTTGGTACTTTCTACCGCTCTCCAAGTCCAGATTCAAAAGCGTTCATCGAAGTGGGCCAAACTGTGAAAGCGGGTGACACTCTGTGCATCGTTGAAGCGATGAAGATGATGAACCAAATCGAAGCAGACAAATCTGGTGTTGTTACCGAGATCCTCGTTGAAGACGGTCAGCCAGTTGAATTCGACCAGCCACTTGTTGTCATCGAATAATCGAGGCGCGTAGTTATGCTAGATAAGTTAGTCATCGCGAACCGAGGCGAAATTGCGCTTCGTATTCTTCGTGCATGTAAAGAATTGGGCATCAAAACTGTTGCCGTTCACTCCACTGCAGACCGCGATCTGAAACACGTGCTGCTGGCGGACGAAACCGTGTGTATCGGTCCTGCGAAAGGCATCGACAGCTACCTAAACATCCCACGTATCATTTCTGCAGCAGAAGTAACCGGCGCAGTGGCAATCCACCCGGGTTACGGCTTCCTGTCTGAAAACGCGGACTTCGCTGAGCAAGTTGAGCGCAGCGGCTTTATCTTCGTAGGCCCGAAAGCCGACACCATTCGCCTGATGGGTGACAAAGTGTCAGCGATCACCGCGATGAAGAAAGCAGGCGTTCCTTGTGTACCAGGTTCTGACGGTCCTCTGGACAATGATGAAGCGAAAAACAAAGCGCACGCGAAACGCATTGGCTACCCAGTGATCATCAAAGCCTCTGGTGGCGGCGGCGGTCGTGGTATGCGTGTGGTTCGCAGCGAAGCGGAACTGGTCAATGCTATCAGCATGACCCGTGCAGAAGCGAAAGCGGCGTTCAACAACGATATGGTTTACATGGAAAAATTCCTGGAAAACCCTCGTCACGTTGAAGTGCAGGTTCTGGCTGATGGTCAGGGCAACGCAATTCACCTGGGTGAGCGCGACTGTTCAATGCAGCGTCGTCACCAGAAAGTGGTGGAAGAAGCTCCGGCACCAGGCATTACTGAAGAGATGCGTAAGTACATCGGTGAACGTTGTACTCGTGCATGTATCGAAATCGGTTACCGCGGCGCAGGTACGTTTGAGTTCCTGTATGAAAACGGCGAGTTCTACTTCATCGAAATGAACACGCGTATTCAGGTTGAACACCCAGTGACTGAAATGGTGACTGGCGTTGACCTGATTAAAGAACAGCTGCGCATTGCGGCGGGTCAGCCACTGTCGTTCACTCAGGATGACATCAAAATCCGCGGCCATGCGATGGAATGTCGTATCAACGCGGAAGACCCAGAGCGCTTCCTGCCTTGTCCAGGCAAGATCACCCGTTTCCACTCACCAGGTGGTATGGGCGTTCGTTGGGAATCGCACATCTACTCTGGCTACACCGTACCAGCGTTCTACGACTCAATGATCGGTAAGCTGATCACCTTCGGTGAAAACCGTGACGTCGCAATCGCCCGTATGCGCAATGCGCTGGACGAGATGATTGTGGAAGGTATCAAAACCAACATTCCACTACAGCAAGTCATTATGAAAGATGAGAACTTCCAGCACGGTGGCACCAACATCCACTACCTGGAGAAAAAGCTGGGCATTCACTAACCCGGTCTTCTTATCGCAAATGCCCACTTCGGTGGGCATTTTTGTTTCCCCCCGACGCTCAAGCGGACTAGCCCTATAAAAACGGGCCAAATCTGCTACACTTTGCGCCAATTGAACGAACTGAAGAGAGCAAGAGCAATGCCTTGGATTCAAATTAAACTTAACGCGACCAACGAAAACGCTGAACGCATCAGCGATATGTTGATGGAAGAAACCGGCGCGTTATCCATTACTTTCCTGGATGCGAAGGATACGCCTGTGTTTGAACCCCTGCCGGGTGAAACCCGTTTGTGGGGCGATACCGATGTTCTTGCCCTCTACGATGCCGAAGCCGATACCTCATGGGTTCTGAGCCAAATTCGCGCCAGTAACCTGCTGGCGGACGATTTTGCCTACAAAGTTGAGCAAATTGAAGACAAAGACTGGGAACGCGAATGGATGGATAATTTCCACCCGATGAAGTTTGGCCAGCGTCTGTGGATCTGCCCAAGCTGGCGCGATGTACCTGATCCAGATGCGGTTAACGTTATGCTCGACCCAGGTCTGGCGTTTGGTACTGGTACTCACCCAACCACAGCGCTGTGTTTAGAGTGGCTGGACTCTCTCGATCTGTCCGGCAAGACCGTGATCGACTTTGGGTGTGGCTCAGGCATTCTGGCCATTGCGGCAATCAAACTGGGCGCCGCGAAAGTGATCGGTATTGATATCGACCCACAAGCCCTGCTGGCGTCGAAAGACAACGCAGCGCGCAACGGTGTCGAAGATCAAATCGAAGTCTACCTACCACAAAACCAACCTGAAGGCTTAGTGGCTGACGTGGTCGTGGCTAACATTCTGGCCGGTCCACTGCGTGAACTTTCACCCGTCATCAAGAGTCTGATGAAACCAGACGGCCTGCTGGCGATGTCTGGAGTCCTCAACACCCAAGCTGAAGATGTGGCGGATTACTACCGTGACGAACTGCACGTTGATCCTATCAAAGAGAAGGAAGAATGGTGCCGTATCACGGGTCGCAAGCAAGGCTAGATAAGACTTTGCGTGCTAATTGACTGAAAAATAGACCATTTACAAAATGTTTTTGTAAATGCTCAAATATTAGTCTTTTCACGCATCGAAAAAATGCGTAAAATGCGCGCCCTTGCTGGTATGAAGCTGTGAAGACGTTTTGAAAATCGGAAATTATCAACTTAAGAACAATCTCATCGTTGCACCGATGGCCGGTGTCACCGACAGACCGTTTCGAGAGTTGTGCCTCCGCTATGGCGCGGGGATGGCCGTCAGTGAAATGATGTCCTCCAATCCTGCGCTGTGGAAAACAGACAAGTCCAGAAACCGCATGGTACATGAAGGCGAATCGGGCATTCGCTCTGTACAGATTGCTGGTTCCGATCCACAGCTGATGGCCGATGCGGCCCAGTTCAGCGTTGAAAACGGTGCGCAAATCATCGACATCAACATGGGCTGCCCAGCGAAAAAAGTGAATAAAAAGCTGGCCGGTTCTGCGCTGCTGCGCTATCCGGATGTCATTGAAGACATCCTGAAAGCTGTAGTGAATGCAGTGAATGTTCCTGTAACACTCAAAACCCGCACTGGCTGGGACCCAGAAAACAAAAACTGTGTCCAAATCGCTAAACTTGCCGAAGACTGCGGCATTCAGGCACTGGCGCTCCATGGGCGAACCCGTACCTGCATGTACAAAGGTGAGGCGGAATACGACAGCATTAAAGCGGTCAAAGCGGCTATTCAAATTCCGGTCATCGCTAACGGTGATATCGATTCTCCGGAGAAAGCCAAACATGTGCTGGAGTACACCGGCGCTGACGCTTTAATGATTGGACGACCTGCCCAAGGACGTCCATGGATTTTCCAGGAAATCCAACACTATTTGGAAAACGGCACCACGATGCCTGATCTCCCGACTTCGGAAGTGAAAGACATCCTGCTTGGTCATGTGAACGCTCTGCATCAATTTTATGGAGAGTATTTAGGCCCTCGCATAGTGCGGAAGCACGTTGGGTGGTATCTCAAAGAACATGAACAGGCAAGTGAGTTTCGCCGTACCTTCAATGCCATCGACCTTGCAGCAATGCAAATCGAAGCATTAGAGGGTTATTTTGATAACGTTGCATCATAATTAAGAGAAGAGCTAGACCGAATATGTTCGAACAAAATCTGACTTCAGAAGCTTTAACAGTAACAACCGTAACTTCACAAGATCAAATCACGCAAAAGCCACTACGTGATTCAGTTAAAGCGTCTCTTAAAAACTACTTGGCTCAACTGAATGGTCAGGAAGTGACAGAACTATACGAATTAGTTCTAGCTGAAGTTGAACAACCACTACTGGACACCATCATGCAGTACACTCGCGGTAACCAAACTCGCGCAGCAACGATGATGGGTATCAACCGCGGTACTCTTCGCAAGAAACTGAAAAAATACGGCATGAACTGATACGAATTAGTTAAGCCACTGAATATCAAGCCACATTCTCTTAAAGGGGGTGTGGCTTTTTGTTTATATGTACCCCCATATGTACCCTAGGATGTGGGCTTAAGAGTAAAGGAGTATTTACGTTGAGCAAGCGTAGCAGTGTCAATAAGGTGATTACGATTGACTTTGAACCTGTAGATTGGAGACCATTCCCAACCGTTGGTGGCCGCCATAAGGAAAAGCAGACTCAGAAAGTCAAATCTCTCGTGACCAAACTCACCACCAAATCTAATGCTGAAAAGTTAGGTTCGGAGGTAGAAATCGCCCTGATGGACATGATTAGAGCCGCGTTGGAAAAACATCGCACGCCTTTAATGGTATCAACCGTGTTTATGAGAATGAGATTGCATCCGGAAGTGCGAGAGCTCATCGACCGCTCACTCCAGCCATCGAATATTGAACTCAATAGACTCCGGCACCTTGTCGCCACGACTATTGGCGGTATGCTCAGTCATAAACGGCAACGGAACTATAAATTGCTTATATCCGAAGCCGCTTCGTTGTTTTATTCAACGCCAGCCCACCATCATGTACGTCTTGGCTGCTTTGCAAAAGGCATAAAAGACTTAGCCAGTGAGGGCTTGTTTCCAAACATAAAGTTTGTCGCGCGTATGAGTGAAAAAACGATTAAAAAATACGCTTCGGAGCACGCTACTGATATTGCTCAATCACGAGGGCGCAACGGCGCCAATGAATTGCAGCTAGTCCGAGACTTCCTAAAGCGGCATTTCACCGCCAAAAACAAAAATTAATGGAAATCAGTATCGACTGACCAGCATCATGTTCTCCGTTACTTCATTCTGAAAACGATTCAATACCATCATGAACAATTCAGAACCGGAGAACATGGAATGCAACAGATGAATCTTAATGATAAGCAACGTCCTGATTTACTGATAGCCAGCGATCGCTTAGTGAGAGAAGTCGAACGCAAACATATTACCTCGATATCTCGCAGTCAGGCTTGGAAGTTAGAACAACAAGGTCGCTTCCCCAAGCGGATAACTCTGGGCAACCGTTCTGTATGCTGGAGATTGTCTGATTTAATCGCGTGGGTTAACGGTGAATTTGCCGGTGAGGAACTGTAAGCATGGAATACGATTTCGCCCGTGACATGGTCAAACAGCTACCACAGCATAGTTTAAGAATTATCCGAAAAACGGAACTGGCAAAGAAATTGGGAGTCAGCGTGCGCACGATTCATCGCATGGTTAAGCAAAACCGCCTACCTAGACCGCTTTACTCTCCATGCGGCAATATTAATGGATGGCTAGTCAGCGACATCGACGGATGGCAAAAAGAACGACTCCGAAACACACAGCAATAGAGCAAGGGCTTAGGCCCTTTTTCTTGGTCAATACGTGTCTTATTTTGTCCTTATCTGACACAGAAAACGAACTTTTATCTCAATGTCACGGCAACGGCTAAGCACCATCTGTTGCGATGTGGTACCTAGTCTATCCACCAAGTCGATGCAGGTAATATATATTGTATGCCCCGCCTTTCACTGCACCCAACCAAATCGAAACTGGCCATTTATGAACATAATCAGGCGTCACAACTTGTATTCATGAATCCGGAAGGCATTAACCTAAAGATACTTAAAGCGGGTTTTGAACAACTAGATGTGATGTTGGGTTATTACTCCAAGGTGACGGTTGTTCTATTACAATTGCATCAGCACACGTTCACGAAGGGCAATCAGGCTATCTCTGCCTTGTTCAAAAAACTGGTCACGCAACTCAAAAAACACTACCGATGTCGGATTGGTTATATCTGGGTTCGAGAGCAAGAACAAGCGGCAAGCCAACACTACCACGCCGCAATAATGCTAAGTGGTCATGTATGTCAGAAAAGTTATGAGATTGACAAACTGACGAAGGAACTATGGCATCAACTAGATCCGGGCAACTTTTCCTATAAAGTCAAAAACCGCATCTATCGTATCCAAACCTACCTAAAAAATCATGAGCTCAATGCGGCACGGCTTCGCCTAAGCTACATGGCAAAAAATAAAGGCAAATCCGCAGACAAAGGAGCGCAAAACTATAGCACCAGTCGCCTTAAGCCAAAGCAATATCACCGCACACGGTCAAATAATCGAAACTGATCCGATAGGTGATCACAATTGTCGGCCTAAGCCTTATGCAGCAAGGCCTCAAGCGCCATTAGAAAAGTGATATAATCAAGTGATCACAAAGCGATATTTCGATCACAACTAGATGAGTCGCCATCTGCCTGAAGTAAAGCATGCTATTAATGCCAAACACATCGCCATAGCGACGAAACCCGCGATTCAAATCGCCGCAGAGTCCAAAAATGTGGAGAACTCACTCCCCCAAATACAACTCAGCCATACCATCTAAACGGCTTTTTACTTCTTGCCAATTGGGCATCACACTAATCAGCAATCGCCAGAATTTGTCGCTGTGGTTGTGCTCAGCGATATGGCAAAGCTCATGCAGAATGACATAGTCAATACACTCTTTGTGGGCTTTCACCAAGTGCGGGTTGAGCATTAAATTGCCCCTAGTCGAGCAGCTTCCCCATTGCTTGGCCATAGGCAGAACACGGAAGCTGGGTATGCCTTCAACCCAAGAGGTTTGTGGCAACAAAGCGGCTAAACGTTCGTGAAAGATGCGCTCAGCACGCATGCTGTACCAACCAGAGACCAGAGCTTTGGTTAATGCTTGCTTGTCTTCATTAAAACGATTCAAGGTAACCACCAGCTTACCGCGTTCCATTTTGACGTTGGCAATAGCATCACGATCTTCGACCACTTTCAAAACATAGCGGCGACCAAGATAGAACTGCATCTCTCCGCTAACGTAGGCTTTAGGCTGCACATATTTCAAATGGCCACGAAACTCTTTCAGAGCGTCATAAATCCACTTGGCCCGTTTCATCACTGCATCATGAATATCACTACGCTCGGCATCTTCGGGGGCATTCACGACCACTTCGCAATTGGGGTGAACTTTGATGGCGATTTTGCGCTTTTTGCCCTCTGGATGGGGTTTCCGCACGACCTCATAGGTGACGGCTTCCTCCCCATAGATGAAGCTGTATTCCTCTAGTTTGCCTTCATTCGAACTCACTGATGTCATTAATGATGGCCTGCCACGCCCAAGCGGGTGATCTGGATGATATCGGTAATGATAGCTTTGGCTTTATCCATCCCCACCACCTTAAACAAAATAGGAAGTAATACGCGTCGGATTTGGTTTTCAATTTCCGATGGGTTAATCGAAAACTCCGCTACGGCTGCCGTCACAACCTCATCAATCTGCATCGAAAAATCAAAACATTCCGGCTCTGACAATGGATTTTCAGTGGCATGTTGTAGGAACAAACCATAGTAGGCCTGAACATGGCGTTTGATTTTCGGGTCAAGTTCAGCAAAAAGGTCGGTGGGGATACCTTCCACATTGCGCTCTTTAACTTGCTCTTCAAAATCGGCAAACAACAGATATTGCTTCACTGGTGCATCGAACATCTCTTTGGCTTGCTCGATAGCCTTTTTGAGCAAATTGGAGAAATATTCCTGCGCATATGGATCATCCGCCAGTTCTTGTTCAATCATCTTGGTCACACGGCCTGTAATCACATCTTTCTTATTCCGTGCTTCGTCGTCACTCATCTCTTCTGGCTTCGGGGCTTTGCCCATATTGCCAACCAGATAAGCACCTTTCGACTCTTGAATTTCCACACCTGCAATATGCTTATCCAGTAAAGTCCGGATGCTCTCGGCAAACTCATCATAGTTGACGGTTTCTTCAGCATCTTCGCGCACTTGCTTGCGCAGTTCCGACATGGATTTGAGCGTCTTTTTGTACAAATCACGCTTGTTATCGAAACTCTTATCTTCAAAATAGGTGGCGGACTGTAACGCCACTTTCAGACAGTTGGCAAACTCTGTCAGCGCAGAATAGAAGTCTTCGCGTTTTTTCAAATTGGTATCGGTAAGCTGGCCGTCAATAGTATCGATTTTGGGTGCTAATGCTTGGCGAAGGGCTTGCCCATCTTGCTTGTTCTGCACGCCATCGAAAATCGCCCATAAGCTGTTGTAAAGACCGGGTAGCTTCTTGTATTCGGTATCCATACGAGCATACAGCCCTTTCAGATCATCGATATCAAATCCGCTTTGAGTGCGTTCTGCCAGTTCTTGGTAATCGGCAATGGTGGCATCTAACTCTTTGAGAATGCCGCGATAGTCAATCAGGTAACCAAACTGTTTCTTCTGGTGCAGACGGTTCACCCGAGCAATTGCTTGGATCAGGTTATGTTGTTTTAGGGGCTTGTCGATATAGAGTACAGTGTTTTTCGGTTCATCAAAGCCTGTCAGTAACTTATCAACCACAATCATAATGTCGGGGCCATCATCACTACCAAACGCTTCGATGATCTGCTTGGTGTAGGCTTTTTCGTCCATACTGCCGACGTTCTCTTTCCACCAATTCTGCACCAAGTCTTTGCTGTCGCCATCCACGGTATCGTGACCTTCACGTGTATCAGGTGACGACATGGCAACGACTGAGGTGACTTTACCGATTTGGTCGAGCAATTTCTTGTACTGAATGGCGGAAGCCCTGGAGTCACACGCCAACTGGCCTTTTAATCCCTCACGTTTGAAGTTTTGAAAATGGTCAGAAATATCGTGTGCAATGAGCTCCAAACGGCCTTCAGTTTGGTAAATCTGGCCTTTCTGCGAAAACTTTTTCTTTAAGTCGGTGCGCTGATTTTCAGAAAGTTTATCGGTGATGCGGTCGAACCAGGCATCTATCGCTTTGTCGTTAGTACATAACTCAGGGATACGCTCTTCATACAGCAATGGCGTCACGGTTTTGTCTTCCACCGCTTGCTGCATGGTGTAAGAGTGGATGATTTTACCGAACTTGTTCTCAGTTTTGTCGTCTTTGAGCAGCGGAGTGCCAGTAAAGCCGATATACGCCGCTTTCGGCAGGGCTTGCTGCATAAAGATATTGTTTGAACCGTTTTGGCTGCGGTGGCCTTCATCCACCAACACAATAATGTCGGGGCTGTCGTTATAACACTCAGGTAGGGCAACTGCGGTACCGAATTTATTGATGATAGAGAAGATAATCCGCTCGTTGCCTTTACCAATTTGTTCAGCAAGGCGTTTACCTGTGGTCGCCATCGCATCCTTTTTGTCTTTATCAGACAACGCACCGCCAGAGGCAAAAGTGCGAGCAAGCTGGTCTTCCAAATCGACACGGTCGGTTACCACCACCACGCGGCATTTTTTCAGCGCTTCAAGCCAGATTAGGGCTTTCGAGAGAAAAACCATAGTAAAGGACTTGCCAGAGCCCGTGGTATGCCAAATCACGCCGCCATTGCGAGCGCCTTTATCATCGAAAGAAGTCACGCGCTCTATCAACGCTTTAATGCCAAATACCTGCTGATAGCGAGCCACAATTTTGCCAGCCTTTTTATCAAACAATGTAAATAAGCGCGTCATTTCTAGCAGACGGTCATGGCGCAGCAGTGACACGAGTAAACGGTCTTGGTCGGTGACAACCAGTTCACCACCAGCAATCAGTGACAGATATTCATCTCTTACTTTAGACGGACGATGGTTAAACAATAAGTCGAGTTTATCCTGCGTCAGCGGGGTGTTTTTCAGCCGTTGGTAAGTGGCTTCCGTGATTTGTTCTTCTTTCCATTTCGCCCAAAATTTTTCAGGTGTACCGCTGGTGGCATACAACCCATCGCTGCCGTTAACCGACAACAGCAATTGGCTATAGGCGAACAGATGAGGAATTTCATCGTTTTTCTGGTTACGGATATTTTGAGAAATACCTTCAGAAACCGTCGGTTTACCTTCATGGGAAGAATCGGGGCGCTTCGCTTCAATCACCACCCAAGGCAAGCCATTAACAAAACAGACCACATCGGGAATGCGCTTGCCCGTACCGTGGGTGTTTTCGATGCCCATCTCTTCGGTGAAGTGAAATTGGTTATTCGCAGGCGTTTCCCAATCGATGATTTGAATGGTTGGGTTGGCTTTTTTGCCATCAATAAATTCCGTCACGCTGATGCCGTAGGTTAAAGCATCATAGAGCTTTTCATTCGCCGCTTTTAAACCCGCATTCATCGCAGGATTAGCCAGCTCCTGAATGATTTTATCGATGGCCGATTCGGAGAGCGGATAGTCCTTACCCATAAAGGTATGGGTTTTGTGTTTCAGAACACTGCGCAATACATTAGGCAAGATCACCGACGACATACTGCCGCGCATCGCAAGGCAATCACTTGGCGGAATAAATTGGTAGCCGAGATTAGTGAGCAACGTCAGTGCAGGAATTTTGGCACTAAACTCTTCACGGAAATTGGGTAGCGGTGAACTCATCAATCCTCTCCCTGATAATCACGCTCAAACCGCTCCAGCTCAGAAAGACGTGCGCAAATGAATTGAATGATGTCCTCTTCCGTCATTGCTGCGACTTTGGTTCGATAACCACGATATTGGCCATTGCCTTCAACCCAACGTTCCACATTGGCATTGGTCAGGATCAATGAGTCTGCTTTGTGTTCGTCATAACCTTCACACAAGTGGGCATAAACATTGATCGAAGATTCACCTTTCTCACCAGAGAGAAACAGCACTACATCCGACTCCGTATCTTTCCAACAGGATAAGGCAAATCGCAACGCAGGATAACCACCCCAGTGATGCAAGCGAATCACAATATCCTTGCCTAACTTGCTTTGGATAGCCGTTTGTAAACGTTGATGGTATTGGTTAATCGCTTGCTGTTTGGTTTCCTGAATCTCTTTGATTGCAGAAAGGTTATTTAAGACAAAATCGAGGGTTTGCTGATTCACAGATGGTTGAGACATAAGGCTCTCCAGATGCAAGATGAACTCACGCAGCAGCAAAGTCCATTTATTGATAGGTTGGGAAAGAAACTGTTCTGCTAGCTCGACTTTTAAAGCAGCAATTAGCTCAGGATAGCTGATGCCATACCATCCGCTTGGTAAGACTTCACCCGTAGGGGAAAGCACCACAAAAATCTTCCGTTTGTCATGAAAACGAGTTTGATTTTGCGTTTCATGAATAAAACGCTGGTAATCATCGAACGGATTGTTTTGTTGATGGTAGATTTTATTTTCTATCACCATCACCCAATCAGTACCTTCCAGTAGCAAATCAATGCGCTTGCCCGCTTGAGTTTTTACTTCACGCTCAGGCGCTTCGATTAACGAGCTATCCAAACGGTCTTTTTCAGGTAAATGCAGACAACTTAGAAGCGCCTTTAGCACGGTATCACCAAGTTGATGTTGACCGTTGCTGTCACAAAAGAACGCTAATATGTCTGTCGTCGGGTTTTCGTAATAGCCTTTACTGCCAATACTAAAAATCGTGGGTTCTGCAACCGCCATAGGTTCAAGTCGCTTGAACTCAGCCAGCAGTTGCTCAAACGTTGAGAGTTGTGTCTCCATACCTAGCCTTATTGATGTTTTTTGATGGTTTTGATTGTTGTTATTTCAGGTTATTTGTTGCTCTTATTAGCTCGGGCCTGATTAAAATCGAGCATATTATCGGGAATCGAAGGTCGGCTTTCGTAATACTCATTTAACGCGCTATCCATCATCGCGTTCATTTCGGCTACTTGTTCTTGCTCAGGAAGCAAAGGGCACATTTGCACACGTAGCGAATGAAAATATTGACGAATCAGCGGCACCTCGCTGTGGTCTAGATCGCCATACTCGCTTATCCAGTCCAAAAACATCTCTTCATCAGGATGGAAATAATCTTTCTGTGTTTTGGTCGAACGAATCATGCCGTTAACCCATTCATCAAACGACGCACACTGCTCCTGAGCGTCAGGCAAACTGCCGATCTGATGAACACGATATTCAAAGTGCCACGCGACATCATTAATGTGGCTTTGCACGCTGCGATCACCACGCTGGCAAAAATAGGGTTTCGAGTGCAAGCGTATAAACTGATTAAACATGGTGTGGAAACTGGCTTCATCGCACAGTTCAAACTCTTCACCGAAGAACTGCATATTATTAAACAACCGCTCCAACGATTGATTGAAAAACTCAGCCCAGTCGCCTTTTCTCAGGCCCGTAAACACCATGACGTAACGAGTCTGCACATGCATGGCAATTAACACGTTTTTACGCTGAACCTTGATGGCATGCACCAGCCATGCACTGACAGGTTGGTTATCGTACTGCGTATCGCCAACCTTAGGTGTTGGCGATGGTTCGAGTGGTGGCTATTTTTTACCCTGACGTGTCACGGTAAAAACTCCACTGCCGTTTTGGTGCAGTTAAACACTAACATTCAGATTTATCCCTTTCCGCCTTTTCTCTGTTGCTTGAATTAGGGACATGTAGGGAACTCACGGCTGTCCTCGGTGGTAGGCAGCTAAGTCACTATCGAGAGACCAGATGAACACTTCGCTCATAGAGAACTTACCGACACACTTTTTAAACTCTTCGATGATGCTTAAATCACCAAAGCTAGTACCCTCATTCTGTTTTGTTGCTGATTTGCTTGCTCCAGCGTGTTGTGGGTAACTGTCTAGCCAAGTTAAAACCTCTGCTGAGTTTGGAAATTCACTTGGCTGATAAGGCGCAGCACCTGTGAACGCACCCTTTACCGCCGCACAAAATCTCTCAGCCGTTTTGCGTCTGGTTCCGCCGTTCCCATTTTGGGCTATATGGTTACCTGTCTCGATAATCGTGGCCATAGGTAAAATAAACGTAACGCCTGATTGAGCGTATACAGTGAAATCCTCGACTACCTTTTCTTTGTCTTGATTTTTGCCAGGTACATTCAGAAGATTTAAAAAGATCGATGTGTCGATGATACAAACAGAGCTCATTCATCCTCTCCTTGCATCTTAGCCAACCAATCCAAGGCATTTTGCTTTTTCTCTTCAGGTGTCACCGGTGACTTTACAAAGCGATCAACGATACCGTTGGTAACTAATTCACCGAGAGGTCCTTGGGCAACTAAACCTGGATAATCGTTTAGGTCTGACAATCTAATCAGCTCACTATCACCACTCTTAGGGTTACGATAACAAAACACCACATCACCGAGAGCTGAATCTGGCAGCGCATCCATTAGGGCAGGGTTATGCGTCGATAGCAAAAGCCGAACATTCCGTTTCTCCGCCTGCTCTCGCATTGTCGATAACAGCTGTTTTGCACGAGATGGGTGAACGCCGTTATCCACTTCTTCAATAACAACCGTCGAACCTTTGGGCGCAGAAAGCAGTGCCGCAGCTATGGCCAATACCCTTAGAGTGCCATCCGATAATAGCTCGACCGACCAAGTACGCTCTTCATTACCAAAACTCTCTACAAGTTCAAGCGATACCTGACCTCGGCGATCTTCAAAGAACGAAATATTTTTCACATCTTGCTCTGGCAAACTTTTGATAAAGTCCACAATTACCGCCCGCATACTCTCCTCTCTCCAGAGTGTATAAAGCACGCCAGACAAGTTCGCACAATCCCCTCTAAGCGAACGTTCAGGAAAACTATCTCCCCGCATTAATGCAGGGACAGGATCAAGAAAGAGCGTGTTAGATAGCAACTTTTGAAACTGCTCAGTGACCATCGGGATCTCTTTTTGCGCTTTCTTGTGGCCAGATTCAAACATGGCGGAAGAAACCAGTTGGCTCAAAACGGTGATTTGATCCGTTCCTGGTACTTGAGGCTTTTTACCACCGCGAGCAAAATTGTTGTAAGCAATGCGTACATCCGTACCCAAACCTGATGAAGGCTGGGCAATTTTGTAGAGAGGGAAACTCTCTTTTGGTGAGCTGATGCTTTCTTGAGAAATGTGTAATTCATCATCACGTAAAGAAATTTCAACCTCAAAGTGATTCCACACCTCATCATCGGTCATACACCCCAAAGAGAATGCTTGCGCTCCCAAATAGCCCAAATCTTTCACTTGCCCTCGCAAGATTTGCTCGGAATCATCGACTCGGTGCTTTAAAACCGACAGTTTTTGCCCTTGCGTAATCCAAGCAAGAAAGCGAAACGCTTCCAACGCGTTACTTTTACCTGAGGCATTCGCACCAATCATAAGAGTTAAGGGCGAAAGATGAAGCACCTGCTCTTGATAGCTTTTGAATTTTTTAATCTGAATTTGGGTCAGCATGTGACCTCCTCCGTATGTTCCACTTTCACTTGGCGCTTGCCCGTCAACAACTGCTGCATTAACGCCTTTTTTTCCTCTTTGAGGTGCGCGAGTTTGACTTCTAGTAATTCGATTTCTTTATCGGCAGCGGTAAGGACTGAAGCGATTTTTTTTACTTCCAAGTCATCGTAAGGAACTTTAAATTTAAACTTGTGTAAATCACTTGTATTAATTGAGTTAATTGTCGCACCCAAATTCATACTTACTTGCTTATAAAATTGCGGTGTTTGGAATAATTGATAAATAAGCTCAGGGTATTTACCTCGGAACAAAGTCATGAAAGCCCCGTGAGTCAAACCAATCGCTCGGTCAGTAATAAAAGCACTTTTCCCGATTAAGTTACGACTACCGTTTCGAACACAAACTAGGATATCCCCATATTTGGTTTTTACTTCATCCTTAACTTCTTTATTAACAAAGACATTATCATCAAAACAAAGTTTACCATTTTGAATATTCGAAGAGCGTAAAACTAATATTCCTTCTTCTCGAACATCATCAGGTGAATATGTTAGGCCTGTCAAACACTTGCCAAGTTTTTTCAACTTAACCTCTTCCCAATCCCCCTCAAACACCATCCCCGTGTCAGGATTAACCAAACGCTTTTTCCCCGTCAGCAACTGTTGCATCAGGGCTTTTTTCTGCTGCTGGCTGGTTGCAATCAATCGCTCGGTAGTGGTAATCGCTTTATCCCAAGTGGAGAGGATTTTGGCGATTTTTTGTTGTTCTGGGAGGGGGGGAAGAAAAACGTCAAGATTTTGCAAATCGGTAGTATCTAGTTTGCCTGCACCTATCCCAGTGCCTGTCACCATACTCATCAAACGATGTTCATTGTTTAAAAACCAATAAAGTAAAAATTCTGAATCAGTTTTGCTAATGTCAGGCTTAAGGCATTTAACATCTTGGTTAAACGACACTTTTCTTGTTGCAATTCCGACTGGGATTTTGTTCCAAAGCATGCTCCCACGAACAAGCAAAAGTAAACTGTTCTGTGGAGCCATCTTAGCTCCGTTACTTACCGCCTTTTCTGTTATTTTTACCTCAGAATCACCGAAATAATGACCGCGCATTGAAGCAGCACTAATCCAAGGAACGTCTCCATTCCAAAAAGCAGGATTACTTTTTGACGGAGTTCCTCCTGATGACCAATTAGTAATATCGTTTAGAGATTTGACTAGCCAACCATTAGGCACCATATCCCAACTCCTCCAAATAACCCGCCATTTCCGCTTCCAGATCCGCCAGTTCACTTTGCAGCGCCAAACGTTCACTGCGCACTGCCATCAGGTCGATCTCTTCCTCTTCCTCAAAGGTATCGACATAGCGCGGGATATTGAGGTTGTAGTCGTTCTCGGCAATCTCTTCTAACGTGGCAAGGTAAGCGTATTTATCCACGCTTGCACGGGCTTTGTAGGTATCGACAATCTTCTGAATGTTTTCTTCGGTCAGTACGTTCTGGTTTTTGCCTGATTTAAACTCACGCGAGGCATCAATAAACAGCACTTTGTTATCGTCTTTATGCTTTTTGAAAATCAGAATCGCCGCAGGAATACCTGTGCCAAAGAACAGTTTTTCTGGCAGGCCGATGACGGCATCAAGCAGGTTTTCTTCAATCAATTGTTGGCGAATTTTACCTTCTGATGAAGCTCGGAATAACACCCCATGAGGAACCACCACACCCATACGGCCAGTTTGCGGTTTTAGGGTTTCAATCATATGCGAGATAAACGCATAGTCGCCTTTGGTTTTTGGCGGCACACCACGGCGGAAGCGACCAAAGTGATCGTTCTCGGCATCTTCATGGCCCCATTTATCTAAGCTAAATGGCGGGTTGGCGGTCACCACATCAAAGTGCAGCAGGCCACCGTTGGCATCCTGAAGCTTAGGGTTGCGAATGGTGTCGCCCCATTCAATGCGGTGGTTATCTTCACCGTGCAGGAACATGTTCATTTTTGCCAGTGACCAGGTAGAGCCAATCGCTTCCTGACCATACAGGGCGTATTTCTTAGACCCGTTAAAGTTCTTCTGCACCTGTTTGCCACATTTCATCAATAGTGAGCCAGAACCACAGGCAGGGTCGCAAATCGTATCGCCTTCTTGCGGAGCAAGGATAATCGACAATAGATCGGAGACTTCCGCAGGGGTATAGAATTCACCCGCCGATTTACCGCTGCCTGCGGCAAAGTGTTTGATCAGGTATTCGTAGGCGTTGCCGATCACATCCAGTGAACCCACACGGCTTGGGCGTAAGCTCAGGGTTGGTTTACCGAAGTCTTCTAACAGATGGCGCAGAATGTCGTTCTTCTGTTTTTCATCACCCAGTTTATCGGTGTTAAAGCTGATGTCTTGGAACACGCCTTTGAGTTTGCTGTTCGCTTCTTCAATCGCGTGAAGTGCGGTATCAATACGTGTGCCGTTACCTGCTTCAAAACGCGCTTCGTACAAATCCCAGAACGAGCTGCCCATTGGGATTTTAAACGACTGGCTTTCCAGCATTTCGGCAATCAGCTCAGGAATGTCGCCAAACTCTTTTTTCAGATCTTCCACTTTATCCATATGCACATCCGAGATGTACTTTAAGAACAGCATGGTAAGGATAAAGTCTTTGTAAATGGAGGGATCAACGGTACCACGGAAGGTATCGCAAGCGTTCCACACGGCTTTGTTGATTTCACTTTGGTTTATTGGGTTATGTGGCATAAATCCTAGCTCTTAATTTTTAGGTCAATTCGTTGGACCAACAGCAAATTCATTCAATAGCGGCTGGTGGTTGTTTGTTCTCTAATGCAGCAGGGTATGATCTTTTATATTCGCTTCCTAAGGTGCTTCGCGTCTTAATCTTGAGCCAGCAGTCGGCGTTACCACCAGCACAGGTTTACTTATGCTGGTTTGAAAACGGCCTTTAACACTGCGCTTAAGACAATACTGGACCAGAGTTCAGTTAAGCTGCCAAGTCAAAAACTGGGGAGCGCGACAATCGTACTAAAAGGCGGTTTGGATTCGATTTTATCGTTTTACTCAGAACACCTAAAGCTAGTGAATGGCACAATGTTCGAATCATCACAAGTAACATCCAAGTGTTCTAGCCACATATCAAGCGCTTGCCTCTTCTCCGGCAGATACTGACTACGATTGTAAATCGCCATCACACCACCCAAGCTATGCCCCAAAAGCTGTTCGACAATATAAGGCGCGACACCCAACTCATTAAGACGCGTTGCGAATGTTCGACGGATATCATGCAACGTCCACGCCTCTTCGTGCTCCAAGCGTTGCCAGAAAAAACGACCTTGTTGGCTGACGGTTTCAGGTGCTTTCTCCTCTCCTAAAATAAATGCTTCTTTGGAACTGTTTGCCTTAAGTACAAGCAGCCAAGGTTCTAACTCAGCGGGAATCGGACGGATAATCTTTTCACCCGTTTTGCTATGCTCTTTCGGCACCGTCCACAGCAAAGCATCAAGATCCCACTCTTTCCATTTTGATAAACGTACCTCTTGGGTGCGAGCACCAAACACCACCAAGAATTTGACCAAATGGCAGTAGTAGGGAAGAAACTTTGTGGGCGTCTGAACCGCATTCCATAAGCCCATGAGCTCGCTGGCCGTCAGAACTCGGTCTTTTTTCCGTTGCTTCTTACCAACATCATTGATGGTTAAGTCGTCCAAAACACGGCTGGTGGCATAGCGGCGCACTCGGCAGAAACGCAGCGCTTGTTTTGCATTTTGCAGCACATATCCGGCTGCAACAGGCGCTGGACGCTGCTTGCCCGCAATCCCTTTGCGAACACGATCAAAACACTCAACCCAATGGTGTGTTTCTGTTTGCGCCAATGGCAAAGCGCCAATATAGGGATAAATGTGTCTTTGAAATTGAGCTCGGTGTTTGCCAGCATTAGCGCGGTTGGACTCTGCATATTCCACCAGCCAATACTCTAACGCATCTTGCACCGAAACGGGCTTCAGGGTTTCTTGTCGTGTGACAGAACGTTGTAGTTTAGGATCATGACCTTCAGCTAACCACTCTCGGCACTTCTGCGCCTCTTCGCGTGCTTTTAACAAGGACAAATCCGGGTAATCACCAAGATCGATACGCTTGTTTACGCCATTAATCTTATAGCGAAATTGCCAACGCACATTCCCCTTCAGGGAGACCCTCGCCCCCAGTCCTTCACCATCAGTCAAAATGAACACTTTCGGGTGAGATTTATTTAAAGCGGTTTTTAAATGCTTGTCGTAGAGTTTGCCCATAACGTCCTTTCCATCGGGGTACATAACCGTGTTTCATGTACCCCCATATGTACCCCGAGAACATAATAAGACCAGAAACGAAAGAAGACAAATCAATACAAAAATAAATACAATTAACTGAAAAATAACAATAAAATATAACAACAGGAAACCATCAAAAACTAATGAAAACAGCCGTTCAGTTTCTACGGCATGAACTAATACGTTCTGACCCTTTTTTATAAACCGAGCCTCTGGCTCGGTTTTTTATTGCCTACAAACTGCACGCCTTCTGCTGCAAACACACCATGATTTCGTTGAAAACAAGACCCAAGTTGCAAGTTATTGATTGTTCACCTTAAGTCTCATTTACGCTCATTTCCTCCTTTTGTTACAGTGCACAGTGCGATTAATAATTCTTCAATAACAACATCGCCTCTGTTTAACAGCCTGCATTACAAGGAGTGATGCTCATGAATTTTTCCAGTCTGCGTCAGATCAGTATCCGCGCCCGCCTCTACTTGCTGGGTGGTACGATTACATTACTTTTGCTGATCCCATTCACACTGCTCGTGCAGGACTATCAGGATGACCTGATGGATGCCAAGCAAACCAAAACCCGCCATCTGGTTGAAAGCACCACCTCTTTGCTCAACTACTTTTATCAGCAGCAAACCAGTGGCGCCCTCACCGAACAACAAGCGCAGCAACAAGCCAAACAGGCCATTGCCAGTGCCCGCTATGGTGCTGATGATTACTTTTGGATCAACGATCTGACTCCAACCATGGTAATGCACCCATTTAAACCGCAGTTGGATGGCAAAGCCTTATCTGGCATTCAAGATCCCAACGGCAAAGCACTGTTTGTCGATATGGCCAATATCGCCCGTGATCAGGGAGAAGGGTTTGTCTATTACCTGTGGCCGAAGCCGGGTGCCGAAGTCGCTGTCGAGAAAGTCTCCTACGTCAAACTGTTCAAACCCTGGGGCTGGGTGGTCGGTTCCGGTGTGTATATTGATGATGTGCAAGCGCTGGTCGCGACACGGATGCAGACCGTGTTGCTACAACTGGCGATGGCCATTGCGGTAATGTTTACCCTCGCCTACACCATCGGTCGCAGCATTACGAAACCCTGTCTGGCAACGCTGTATGCGATGGAAGATATTGCCAAGGGCGAAGGTGACCTTACCCGTCAACTCGATACCAGCGGCAGTGACGAGCTGTCGCGCATCGCACGCGCCTTCAACCAGTTTACCGGCAAGATTCGTCATATCGTTCAAGACATCGCACCAATCACCGAGAGTGTTACCGGCAGCGCTCAAGAGCTGACGCAAGTGGCACAGAGTGCCTCTGGCAAAGCGATGGAGCAGCAGCAGTCGGTCGATACCGTTGCTTCGGCCATGAACCAGCTGCACGCCAGCAATCAGGAAGTGGCAAATGCGGCGCAGGAAGCTGCAGTAGCCGCGCAAACTGCCAGTGCCAAGGGTCAGGAAGGCAGTAATGTCATCGCCAAAGCCTCCGGCTATATGGGCTCTCTGTCTGAGCTGCTGAGTAAAACCGATCGCGACACTCAGGCGCTAGCCAGAGAAACAGAAGAAGTGGGCGCGGTGCTGGAAGTGATTCGTGGCGTCGCCGAACAAACCAACTTACTGGCGCTTAATGCCGCGATTGAAGCCGCCCGCGCCGGTGAACAAGGACGTGGCTTTGCCGTCGTGGCTGATGAAGTACGCACGCTCGCAACACGCACACAAAGCAGCACCAATGAAATCGAAGAGATCATCGCCAGCTTGCAGCAGCGCACTCGCGATGTCAGCGCGTCCATGGAGCAAACACAGCAGCAATCGAAAGCCACGCAAGAGCAAGCGGATTTGGCTCAGCAGGTTCTCAATGCGATTGATCAGCAGGTCAGCACCATTCTGACTCTCAATCAGCACATTGCTGAGGCGAGTAACCAACAGTCGCTTGCCACCGATGAAATCAGCCGCAACCTGACGCAAATTGCCGATCACAGCACTCAATCCGCCGCACAAGCCCAGCAAGTCGCGGCTGCCAGCGAACTATTGATGGAAAACGGCCAGCAGCTGATCCACAGCTTCTCAACGTTTAAGGTGTAAATCGAGGGCTTCGGCCCTCTTGTTAATGCAAGCCCGTTCAGCCAGCCGAGGCTTAATGTTATAGTGTGCGAACGCTCAACAAGCCAACTCATGGCTGTCGTCTACATCAATAAGGAACATTCAGAGTGAAAATCGTTGCTGTCACGGCCTGCCCAACCGGAATCGCTCACACCTACATGGCTGCGGATGTGCTGCGAAAAGAGGCGCACAAACGTAACATCAGCATTCAGGTGGAAACGCAAGGCGCGATGGGAATCGAAAATGCCCTGACAGTCGCGGACATCGTATCTGCCGACATTCGTATGATTGTGTCTGACATCGAAATCGAAGCAAAAGAGCGCTTTCGTGGTTGTAAAACCTTCACCTTCAGCATTGAAGAGGTTCTGATCAACGTTCATCAGGTCATCGACCAGTGCTTATCTGACGTATGATCACATCGCGTATCACTTTCGTACTTGAGCACGATGGCCTCGCAGGATGGCAATTGCAAGAACTCAAGCAGCTAACCGACTATTTTCATTCCCTATTTGTGTTTTACAATGTGACCCGTGGCAAGCAAGCGACACTCAATGAATCACTGCGAATCATGAGTTTGGGAAGCTGTCGACACGACCTCTGTCAGCTCGCCATAGAAGGGCTCGACGCAGAACTCGCTTGCATCGTATTTACTGAATATTTGCGAGAACATGCTACGCTAATCTCCACCTCACATAAACCCAATCATCACGCGAAGCGCCTGTTTACTGAACATTCCGCCTTTCAACTGCCTTTTGTTTACGACTGGCACTATCAACGCTCGCAAATCCTGTCAGACAAACGCTCAGCGCTAACACGTATTGCGGAGCTCGCAAACCCCAATGCCACATCCGGCCTACTGACACAATTACTCGCACGTGAATGCATCTCTTCAACCGCTATGGCCGGTGGCATCGCACTCCCCCATGTCGTCAGTGAACACATCGACCGACCGTGTTTGATTGTGTTCTCGCTGGACGAGGCGCTGGATTGGCAATCGGCACATGAACCCGTTCACTTGGTGTGCTCAATTCTTCTACCCGCCGCGTTGCATCAGGAATGGCTGATTGCCGTCACTCGGCTGACACGCTGGTTCATTGCCGATGCCAGCACACATCTATTACTTTCGGCCCGTCGAGAAGAGACCATACAGAGTATTTTGTTGCACATCATGGCTCACTATCAACCGAGCTAAACCACCACTATTGAACCTGAACTCGGTATTGGGACGGCGTCATGCCAGTACGCTGCTTAAACACACGAAAGAAATAGTTCACATCCTGAAACCCACAACGTGTGGCCACTTCAGCTAACCGAAAGCGATATTTTTTCAGCATAAACTTGGCCCGTTCCATCCTGACCCAAGTAATGTAATCGGCCAGAGTCATATGTCCCTGTTGACGAAACAGACGCGATAAATGATTCGCAGAAATGTTAAAGCGCTGCGCAATGCTGTCGCGCGTAATCGCGCGATGAAAATTCTCCTGAATGTAAATGCAGATTCCCTGATACAAATCTTCACTGCGCTTTTTCGAGGAAAGCGTTGGCGGTTCCAAGATCATCAGTGTGTAATTGAGCAGCGCACGCAGAAGATGTTCGTCCATCGGTGTTTTGCGCGGTTCGCGCGCCAACGCACTCAGACTTTCCAGAATATTATCGATCGCATACCCCGTGCGAGTCTGAATACTGTGCTTTTGTACGTCATAAAATCCGACCTCACCTTTTCGCTTAGCGACGAAACTGAACCCCAATTGGCGACGGCCAAACAACAAGCTCAACACCGAGCAATCCCCCTCCCAATCCGGCTTGTTCCAGCAGTTGGGAGGAATGTACAACGCATCCCCCTCCATGATGTCAACCATCTGTGCGCCATGCTCCCCATCTTCAATTTGATTGCGATAACACCCTTTAAGCACTAACTCTAAACGCGGAAAGTTAACCTGATAGCTGAATGGAGGTGGCGTATGCTTATCTCCCGCAAACCAAATCCGATGACAACTGTCTCGTTCATCCACTAATGCTTCAATAATGTGGGTAAAAACTTGGCTCATTACGCCTCCAAACCACGCACCAATAGTCCAATTCTATTCATTATCTCCATATAGAACCAGATGACACCATAAAGAAATCAGTTAACAAAATAAACATAACAACTTGTTTTTATTGAATTTTAATATTAAAAACTGACTATAAAAACTAATCCATCAAAAGAGAGCAAGATCACGTTTAGGTATAGAGGTTACAATAATCCAGTAAATGCATTGTTTGTACACTACCCCCTACTTACCTTCACGCTCACAATTAGAGCATTAGAAAACAAGAAACCAAGGGAACGACAATGATCACCGAACTGATTAATGAGCGATTAATTCGGCTCAATCTAATTGCACAGGACAAAGACGGCGTGCTGTCTGAACTGGTTGATGTATTGGATCAGGAAGGCCGCCTTCACGACAAACAACAATTTTTGGCAGACATTTATGCACGTGAAGAATTAGGCAATACCGGCTTTGAAGACGGCGTAGCCATTCCACACGCGAAGAGTCGCGCGGTGAAAGCACCAGCCGTGGTCATCGGTATCAGCCGCAACGGGATCGAATACGGCGCGGAAGATGGGTTACCATCTAAATTGTTTTTCATGATTGCGTCACCTGACGGCGGCGCGAATCATCATATCGAAGTGTTGGCCGAACTCTCTTCCAAACTCATCGAAGAGGGCTTTATTGCCCAATTTCTTGCCGCACAAAACGAACACCAAGCACTTGAATTACTGCTGGCCCAATCTGAAGCTCGCACAGAAAGCCTTGGTGAAAACGGCTTTTTGATCGGCGTAACAGGTTGCCCAACGGGAGTTGCGCATACTTACCTGGCGGCGGAAGCACTAGAAAAAGGCGCGGCAGAACTGGGGTATCGCATCAAAGTCGAAACCAATGGCTCAATCGGAATAAAAAACTCCCCAAGCGCAACAGAGATTGCCGAAGCGGCCGCCATTATGGTTACCAGTGACAAACAAGTGGATATGGCGCGATTTGCCGGTAAACGACTGATTGAAACAGGAGTGAAAGAACCGATCCGTGACGCAAAAGGTCTGATTCAACGTGCATTGCAAGCACCGATCTATCAACCGGATGCACGCACACAAGCGAGTGCCGACGCGAAAGGAAAAGCTTCGCAGACCCGTTCTGATCTATATCGCTACCTGATGAATGGCGTCTCGCATATGATTCCGTTTGTTGTGACGGGCGGTCTATTGATTGCCTTGGCACTGGCGATTGGCGGACAACCGACGGAAGCAGGCATGGCCATTCCCCCAGGCAGCATGTGGAATAAAGTGTTGGATGTCGGTGTGGTCGCGTTCACGCTGATGATTCCAATTCTGGCAGGCTACATTGCATACGCGATTGCTGACCGGCCAGCGCTCACCCCGGGCTTAATTGGCGGCTGGATTGCCAACAACGGTTCGTTCTACGGCGCCGATGCAGGTACTGGCTTTATCGGTGCCATCATCGCAGGTTTGTTAGTAGGCTATTTTGTAAAATGGCTCACCAGCATTCACTACCATAAATTTATCCAACCTTTGGTGCCCATCATGATCGCACCGATTGTTGGATCGCTATTTATTTCTGGCTTGTTCATCTTTGTCATCGGTGCGCCGATTGCCAGCTTGATGGATAACATGACAGCACTGCTGACCTCGATGAGTTCAGGTAACTTGGTGCTACTAGGTATCGTGCTTGGTGGGATGGCAGGCTTTGATATGGGCGGCCCATTCAATAAAGTCGCCTTCCTGTTCTCGGTCGGTATGATCGCCAGCGGTCAAACTCAATTTATGGGCGCCATGGCGTGTGCGATTCCCGTTGCGCCATTGGGCATGGGACTTGCCACCATTCTTGGCCGCAAACTAAACTTGTTTGAAGCGTCAGAAATTGAAGCGGGTAAAGCAGCGGGAGCAATGGGCTTAGTGGGTATTTCTGAAGGCGCCATTCCATTTGCCGCGCAAGATCCAATGTCAGTAATTCCGGCTAACGTCGTTGGTTCGATGGTGGCAGCAGTAATGGCGTTCTCTTTTGGTATCACTAACAGCGTGGCACATGGTGGACCAGTTGTCGCTCTGCTCGGTGCGATGAACAAACCATTGCTTGCAATTATGTGTATGATTGCTGGTTCAGTTGTCACAGCGCTAGTGTGTGTGACATTGAAAAAGATGCGTCAGGCTAAGTTGCAGCAAGTTGCCGCCTAAAAATATAAATCACCCTCTTCCGCCTGACTATTCGGGCGGAACTTGACAACAATCATGCTCCTAATCGTTAGGTTCTGTTGTACTCCTGCACCAAGCAGGAGTTTTTTGCTATAAATGCGAAGTAATTTTTCGGGGACCTGGAATGAATACCATCACTACTCCGTTCTTTGTGATGAAGAACAAAATTCAAAACTACGCTTGGGGAAGCTCAGACTCCATCGAACAGCTGTTTGATATTGCTAATCCAAATAAACACCCCCAAGCTGAAATCTGGATGGGCGCACACCCAAATGGATGTTCGGAAGTAGAGCTGAATGGCTCATCTTTATTGCTGAGTGAACTCATCGCGCAAGATAAATCGCGTTTTCTATCCCAACAAACTGCCGCTCAGTTTGGTGAACTTCCTTATCTGTTCAAGGTACTGGCAGCTGCTCAGGCACTATCGGTTCAGGTACATCCAAGTAAAGAAGAAGCGCAGGCTGGCTATGCCAAAGAAAACGAGGCAGGAATTGATATCAAAGCGGCTAACCGCAATTACAAAGACCCAAACCACAAGCCCGAACTGGTTTATGCGATAACGCCTTATCAGGCAATGAACGGCTTTCGTTCCATCTCGTCCATCATTGATCATTTTGAACCGTTGAAGATCGAGTGTATTCAACCGTTGGTAGAAGAACTACGCAACAACCAGCATGAACAAGGTCTGCAACAATTCTTCACCCTACTGTTGTCGTTGACTGGTGACGCCAAGCGACAAGCCGTCGAAAAGTTGCTCGCGTATGCTCAGTCGCATCAGTCTCAAAGCATATCTACGTTGATCCTTGAACTGGCTGAACAATACCCGAATGATATCGGCTTATTCGCCCCATTGATGCTCAACGTTCTCACGCTACAACCAGGTGAAGCCATGTATCTGGATGCGCGCACACCGCATGCTTACCTGAAAGGCACCGGGCTGGAAATCATGGCAAACTCAGACAATGTATTGAGGGCAGGACTTACACCAAAACACATGGATGTACTGGAATTAGCAAAATGTACTCGTTTTGCCGAAAAGCCAGAGAGTACACTCCTACTTACTCCAATAGAACAAGACGGTGCGCTGCTGTATCCTGTTCCCGTCGACGATTTCAAGTTCGCGTTATACACCAAACCAAGCCAGACCTCGGTGACTGTGAGTAGCGCCGAAATCATTTTCCCAATCGATGAGGATGCAACGCTAATCAGTGACGAAGGTATCGAAGTCACCATCCGCAAAGGGCAATCTGTATTTGTTCCGGCTTATACTTCTCATTATCGGCTAAGTTCTGCTGGCCGCGTTGCACGAGCATACAACTGATCACCGCCACATGCCCACGGCAGTCAATGTAGAAACGAATGAAGGCGGCATAACTTGGCCGCCAGTTCAGATAAGGACGCAAAATGAGAATTGGCTTTGATATCGGCGGTACAAAAACAGAAATCTGCGTACTCAGCCTATCCGGTGACATGATTTGGAACCATCGCGTTGCAACCCCGAAAAGTTATGACGGCTTAGTCACCGCGATTGTTGAACTCGTTACCTTTGCAGAGCAACACCATGGTCAAGCCAAAGCCATTGGGCTGGGGTTGCCTGGGGCTATAAGCCCAGTCACCGGCCTCATCAAAAATGCCAATTGCGCGTTTTTAAACGGGCGCGATCTGCAGGCAGACCTTACAAAGGAATTGGGTAGAGCGGTGAACTTGGCTAATGATGCCAACTGTTTTGCTTTATCTGAAGCCATCGATGGTGCGGGTAAAGGTGCCCCAGTTGTGTTTGGCGCCATCCTCGGCACCGGATGTGGCGGTGGCATCGTCATTCACCAGAGGTTGCTGGTTGGTCCCAACGCCGTTTGTGGCGAATGGGGACACAATCCGTTGCCGGGATACCATGAGCCTCAAGACGGCCCCGCTCGTTCATGTTATTGCGGGCGCAACAATTGCATTGAAAGCTACATTTCAGGCACTGGGTTACAACAAAGCTACCAGTTGAAGACTGGTCACACACTGAGTGCAGAACAGATCATTCAAGCATATGAGCAAGGGCAAACGGCGGCCATCGACTGCTATCATCAACTCATTGATCACATGGCGCGCAGCTTTGCCGCGCTAGTCAATGTCCTTGATCCAGATATCATCGTATTGGGTGGCGGCTTGTCTAATGTTATCCAGTTATACAGAGATTTGCCGGACGCCACAGCCCGTTACGTGTTTTCGGACACTGCGCAGATACGCTTTGCACAAGCGAAATATGGCGACAGCAGCGGCATTCGCGGCGCTGCTTGGCTCGGCCTATAAACTTTCCAGCGCTGCCAGAATGGAGCAATGGCTGGCGTCGTCATCCCGATGACCGCAGCAGGCATCATTGATTTTTTTCAGGGCGCTGCGAATGCGCGTCAGCTCAGCAATTTTTTCATCGATTAACGCCAGCTTAGCGGAAGTAATCGATTTGACCTCCGCGCAGCTGTGCTCAGTCGCTTCCAACCGAATCTCAAGCAGTTCCTTAATTTCTTCCAGACTCAGCCCCAGTTCTTTGGCTTTGAGGATAAAACTCACCTGCTTCTGATTCTCTTCATCATACAAACGGTAACCCGAATCGCTGCGACCAGCTGGCGAGATCAGCGCATTTTTCTCGTAAAAACGCAGCGTATCGGTGGAAACTCCGCACCGTTTCGCCAATTCACCTATCTGAAACATAATTGTGCCTATTTACTCTTTGGTTACTTTTTTCGCTTGAAAAACCTGTTTTTAGCTATTATTTTTCCCATGCCAAACGATTGCGCGAGATCTTTTGTAATAAATTGGTTAGAATACGCGCCATCCAAACTCCTGGAGAAAAAGGTCTTTACCAAAACTGGCCAAGTTGTGATGCTATGCCATCACCCATGAACAATTTTGGCAAACATCTTTCGTCATTAACTCCGTGAATTTAAGGAAAATGGAAGCATGAATAACGCTCGTCCAATTCGCCGTGCACTCATCAGCGTATCAGATAAAACTGGCATTGTTGAGTTTGCAAAAGCGCTCTCTGAGCGCGGTGTCGACATCCTGTCTACTGGTGGTACCGCTCGCCTACTTGCCGAGCAAGGCATTGCAGTAACCGAAGTCTCTGACTACACCGGTTTCCCAGAAATGATGGACGGGCGCGTGAAAACGCTGCATCCGAAAGTTCATGGTGGCATTCTTGGCCGTCGTGGTCAGGACGACGATGTCATGAACACGCACGCCATTAATCCAATCGACATGGTGGTAGTGAACCTTTACCCATTCGCGCAAACCGTGGCGAACCCGAACTGCACCCTGGCAGATGCGGTGGAAAACATCGATATCGGCGGCCCGACCATGGTGCGCTCTGCGGCAAAAAACCACAAAGATGTGACCATCATCGTGAACGCGAGCGATTACGACCGCGTGATCGCCGAAATGGATGCAAACGACCAATCACTGACGCTGGACACACGTTTTGACCTCGCCATTGCTGCGTTTGAACACACCGCGGCTTACGACGGCATGATTGCCAACTACTTTGGCACCATGGTCCCGAGCTATGGCGAAAACAAAGAAGGCGATGAGGAATCAAAATTCCCACGCACCTTCAATCAACAGTTCATCAAGAAACAAGACATGCGTTACGGCGAAAACAGCCACCAAGACGCGGCTTTCTACGTGGAAGCAAACCCAGAAGAAGCGTCGGTGTCTACCGCACGTCAGATTCAGGGTAAAGCTCTGTCTTACAACAACATCGCCGATACCGATGCTGCGCTGGAATGCGTCAAAGAGTTCGCAGAACCAGCCTGTGTGATCGTCAAACACGCCAACCCGTGTGGTGTAGCACTGGGCGGTGACATTCTGGAAGCGTACAACCGCGCCTACCAAACCGACCCAACCTCCGCATTCGGCGGCATTATTGCGTTTAACCGCGAACTGGATGCCGCAACAGCCACGGCCATTGTGGAACGCCAGTTTGTTGAAGTGATCATCGCACCAAGCGTCTCAGCAGAAGCGATTGACGTGGTGGCGGCGAAGAAAAACGTGCGTCTGCTGGAATGTGGCGAATGGCACAGCAAAACCACTGGTTTTGATGTGAAACGTGTTAACGGCGGCCTGCTGGTTCAAGACCGCGATCAAGGCATGGTGACACTAAGCGACCTGAAAGTGGTTTCTCAACGTCAACCGACCGAAGAAGAGCTGAAAGATGCGCTGTTCTGCTGGAAAGTCGCGAAATACGTCAAATCAAACGCGATTGTGTACGCCAAAGGCGACATGACCATCGGTGTTGGCGCTGGCCAGATGAGCCGCGTCTATTCCGCGAAAATTGCTGGTATTAAAGCTGCCGACGAAGGTCTGGAAGTGGCTGGCAGCGTGATGGCATCCGATGCGTTCTTCCCATTCCGTGATGGTATCGATGCCGCCGCAGAAGCGGGCATCAAATGCGTGATTCAGCCAGGCGGTTCAATGCGTGACGATGAAGTGATCGCCGCTGCGGACGAACACGGCATGGCGATGATCTTCACTGGCATGCGTCATTTCCGTCACTAATTCTTCGAGCCGTCACTTGGGAGCCCGTCAGCTTGGCCGAGCTCCCAATGATTAAGAGATCCGAATTTAAAATTAAGGAATTCATTTATGCGAGTTTTAATTATTGGTTCTGGCGGTCGCGAGCACGCGCTGGGCTGGAAAGTCGCGCAAAACCCTGCCATTGAAACCGTATTTATCGCTCCGGGAAACGCGGGTACCGCGCTGGAAGCGAAACTGCAAAACGTCAACATTGCGGTTGAAGATGTCGCAGGCCTAGTTGCCTTTGCACAAGACAACGGGATTGAGCTGACGATCGTTGGCCCTGAAGCGCCGCTCGTGATTGGCGTGGTGGACGCATTCCGCGCCGCTGGCCTGCCAATCTTTGGTCCGACTCAAGCCGCTGCGCAATTGGAAGGCTCGAAAGCATTCACCAAAGATTTTCTGGCGCGTCACAACATTCCAACCGCCGCTTATGCCAACTTCACTGAAATTGAGCCTGCACTGGCTTATGTGCGTGAACAAGGTGCACCGATCGTCGTCAAAGCCGACGGTTTGGCCGCAGGCAAAGGTGTGATTGTCGCCATGACGCTGGAAGAAGCGGAAGAGGCCATCAAAGACATGCTGGCGGGCAACGCGTTTGGTGATGCAGGCAGCCGTGTTGTGGTTGAAGAGTTCCTGGATGGCGAAGAAGCCAGCTTCATCGTGATGGTCGATGGCGAAAACGTTTTGCCAATGGCCACCAGCCAAGACCACAAACGTGTCGGCGACCAAGACACCGGCCCGAACACCGGCGGCATGGGCGCTTACTCACCAGCGCCTGTGGTGACCCAAGCCATCCACGACCGCGTGATGCAGGAAGTGATTTACCCAACCGTGCGTGGCATGGCGGCCGAAGGCAATCCATACACCGGATTCCTGTACGCTGGCCTGATGATCGACAGCACTGGCGCGCCAAAAGTGATTGAATACAACTGCCGCTTTGGTGACCCAGAAACACAGCCGATCATGATGCGCATGCAGTCTGACCTGGTTGAACTGTGTCTGGCGGCGATTGACGGCAAACTGGACCAAGTGGAATCGAAATGGGATCCGCGCGCGTCCATCGGTATCGTACTGGCCGCGGGCGGCTACCCGGGTGATTACGCCAAAGGCGACATCATTTCCGGCCTGCCAACCACTGAAGTGGAAGGTCAGAAAGTGTTCCACGCCGGCACCACCGACAAAGATGGCCACGTCGTCACTAACGGCGGCCGCGTTCTGTGTGCGACTGCACTCGGCAATACCGTTTCAGAAGCGCAGCAACGTGCGTACGAACTGGCGAAACAGATCAGTTGGAATGGCATGTTCCACCGCAACGACATCGGTTACCGCGCGATCGCTCGCGAGCAGGAAAACCAATAACTTCCAAAGTTGATTAGCAGAAAGGCGCCGTTAGGCGCCTTTTTTATGTTCGTAGTGTCCGCTCAAATGAGAACGTGATTATTCGCTGATCAGATTCGGACGACTAATGCAGTCGTGGTTATCATCAGCCAGCATCAGTAACTCTTCGACATACACTTTGTCGTTACGGATTTTGCCCAGAAAGGCGACATAGCTGTCGAGCGATGAGAGACGGTTGACTACAAAATTCGGTAAGGTCTGATTAAATTCAATCCTGCGATATTCTCGCCCGGTACAGGTTTCGAAAACCTCACCATCCCACACACCCTGAATCAATTCCAACCCTTGTGCATCCTGAGATTTGGTCATCTCTGCCAGAGCATTCGCCTGCTGCTGATAGTGCGACAACTGATCCTGATTAAGTGGCAGCACTTTACCATCGACACGGTATTGCTGATACACCGCTTCACCATCTTTATTGAAACGCAGCTGCACACGATAAGGGACTAAGGTTTGGTTCTTGGGCTGAACGCCTTCACGCACCACTTCTCGCACCTGGCCTTCATCCCAGCGATAGCTGGATTGATACCAGCCAAAGCGTTCAGACGAAACATAGTCGGCGGCGCTGCTGGGTTGATTCTGACGTTCGGTGTACCAATAGAAACTGGTGGCGTCTCCCATACTCTGACCACCCGTGTAGTCATTAATTTGCTCGAGATTAGCCGTCGGGAGAGAAGATGAGCATCCGGCCAGTAGGCCAAACGCAAAAATAGGAAACAGAAGTTTTTTCATAAAGGGAAAAACGCCGAGATACATATCTCGGCGTAGTATAGATTACTTCACTGAATCTTTCAGTGCTTTACCAGCGACGAATGCAGGTACGTTAGCTGCTGCAATTTTGATCTCTTCGCCAGTTTTTGGGTTACGACCAGTGCGTGCTGCACGGTGGTTTACTTTGAATGTACCAAAACCAATTAGTTGAACTTGGTCACCCTCTTTCAGTGCGCCTTCAACCGCGCCAAGAGTAGCTTCAAGAGCAGCTTTAGCCTGAGCTTTAGATAGATCTGCTTTCTCTGCGATAAAGTCGATTAATTGGGTCTTGTTCATTAGGTTTCCCTTCTCATAGGTTATCGAATTCAGTTCACTCTAAAGCATAAATGCCCCGTCTGGCAAAGGTTTGTCGCGTAACTTGTGCCTCTCTGACGTACTTTTAACCATAATATGAGTAATAACTCACAATTTGTTACCCATTGAACGAGGCGCCTGACTTGTTTTTAACGCAAAATGTCTCCAAATATTTCCGGTCAAACACCCGCTAAGCCTGATATATCAAGGTGTTTCGGAAATAAGATTGTTCACAATCAATACCGATGCGTAACAAATCCAGCACACTTTTTTGCGGAAAAAACGTCATCAATCTGAATGTTTAATCGTTGGATAACACCATTAAGGAACCAGCATGTTTTTGCTTACGATATACGTCACTGTGGCGATTGGCGTATCGTTTATTTGTTCTGTACTCGAAGCCGTTTTACTCAGCCTGACGCCCAGCTATCTCGCCCAGCTCCGCCAGCAGTCACACCCGTCGGCCGAGAAACTGGCCCAACTGAAAGGCGACATCGACCGCCCACTGGCCTCGATTCTGACCTTAAACACCATTGCTCACACCATTGGTGCCGCAAGTGCCGGTGCGCAAGCCGCCGTTGTCTTTGGCAGCCAGTGGCTGGGGGTTTTCTCTGCCGTGCTGACGCTCGGTATTCTGGTGTTGTCTGAAATCGTGCCGAAAACTATTGGTGCAACCTATTGGCGCCAGCTCGCACCAGCCAGCGCCGTGATCCTTGGCTGGATGGTGTGGTGTCTGACGCCGTTTGTGTGGTTCTCGCAGCAAATCACCAAACGTCTGGCACGCAACATTGAAGTGCCGCGTCTGCGTGACGAACTGTCTGCCATGGCGCTGCTGGCCAACGAAAGTGGTGAACTGGCCGAAGGCGAATCGAAGATACTCAATAACCTGCTGGCCATCAGCGACGTGCCCGTCACTCAGGTCATGACGCCGCGTACCGTGCTGTTTCGTGTTAATGCAGAACTGAGCATCAACGAGTTCCTGCTTGAACACCGCGATACGCCGTTTTCCCGCCCGTTAGTCTATAGTGAGGACAGCGATAACATCATCGGCTTTGTGCATCGCTTAGAGCTGTTCAAGCTGCAACAAAGCGGCTTGGGCGAGCAACAACTTGGCGCTGTGATGCGGCCGATCCATGTGTTACTTAATACTCAAACCCTACCCAAAGCCTTTGCTCAGATGATGAAAAACCGTCTGCAGCTTTCCTTAGTGGTGGATGAATATGGCACCGTACAAGGTCTGCTGACGCTGGAAGATGTGTTTGAACACTTGCTCGGTGAGGAAATTATCGATGAAGCCGATAAGACCACCGACATGCAGAAACTGGCGACAGAACGCTGGGAAAATTGGAAAAAGCAACACGGTGTGATTGAAAGCCGTGACGAAGATGACCCGCAAGAGAGCCGTAAATAAGCACTCAGCTTGCAAAGACAACGCCCCTCGATAAGAGGGGCGTTTTTGATTGGCTAGTTCGCGTGCAATTGTCGGAAGTCGTGCCCTGTCGGCGCCTGAGCAACCCGCAAGCCGAAATCTGGCAACACGGCATACAAGTGGTCAAAGATATCGGACTGAATACGCTCGTACTCGACCCACGCGGTGGTATTGGTAAAGCAGTACAACTCCAACGCGATGCCTTCATGAGTCGGTGCCAGCTGGCGTACCATTAACGTCATACGCTGATGGATTTCCGGATGTGCACGCAGGTAACGCTCCAGATAGGCTCGGAAACTGCCCAGATTAGTCAGTCGGCGGCCGTTGATCAGACACTCTTCATCAAACTGCTGGCGATGATTGTATTGCGTGATCTCTTCCAGTTTGGTTTTGATGTAAGGTTCCAGCAACTTGGCCCGGGTTAAATGGCCAATATCCTGCTGAGACAGAAAATGTACGCTGGTCGCGTCAATCAGCACACTGCGTTTAATGCGGCGTCCGCCCGAATCCTGCATCCCTTTCCAGTTTTTAAATGAATCGGAAATCAGTGCATAAGTGGGAATAGTAGTGATGGTTTTGTCCCAGTTCTGCACTTTCACTGTGGTCAGGCTGATATCAATCACGTCACCGTCGGCACCATACTTCGGCATTTCCAGCCAATCGCCTACGCTGAGCATCTTATTGGCCGAGAGTTGAATTCCAGCCACCAGCCCGAGGATCGGGTCTTTGAACACCAACATGATGACCGCGGTAAGAGCACCGACCCCACTCAACAGAATGAGCGGCGATTTACCCACCAGAATCGATGTGGCCAGCAACGCCGCAATCACAAAGAAAACGATCTTCAGACTCTGCACAATGCCGCGCACGGGCATGTTGCGGCCAAGCGGCGTACGTGACAGCAGCGTATCCGCCACGTCAAGTAGCGAGAACATCGCCAGCAAGACAAACAGCACGATCCACAGCGCCACCAACGTCAGAATCCAATCACGGATTGCGCTCTCCGGCGACAGCCACATGCTGGTCTGAACCGCAATCAAAATGCCTTGAATGACCAAAGCAATCCGGCTGAACAACTTGCCGGCAAACAGCGCATGACGCCACACCGCCTCAGATTTGGTTGCGCGTCGTTTCAACCACGCGACCACTCCGCGATGCAATACGAGATGCACCACTACGGCAATCAGAACAATTAAGCCTAATGCTTCTGAAATCTTAAGAAACTGAGACATCTCAATACCAAACTGACTCAGCCAAGTCTCCAGAGACTGCAACATGTTTAACTCCTGCATTGGGACAACGTGATACGCATCGTAACGCATTCTGCACTGCAGAACTGCGGCGGCAACAATTTATGACAATATTCGGACGCAATGAGGCGATGAATGAAGGATGTTGTGGGTAAGGGAACGGATAAAGAAAAGGCAGGAGAGAGTCTTCTGCCTTGGGGAAATATTACAATGACACGCCGATATTGCTGATGCAGTCGTCGCGCAGCTCCTGACGCAGATCTTTGATCAGATCGATATCGCGCTCACTTGCTTCACGCAGTGGTCGGTAGATGGCCCATTGCACATCCCACTCTTCGCACACGGCTTCGTTCTCTTTCTGATTGTCGTTGGTGATGGTTTCACCGGTTTGCGCTTCTTCCAGTTGCGCGACGGTTTGCACCGAAATCTGGCTGACTTTCTGCATCGATTCGTACAAATCATCGCGATCCAGCAGGCCATGCAGCGCCGTTGCGAGCGCTTCACACGCATCAATCGCAGGATAAACCGCGTACAGATCAAACTCGTCTGAGGTCGGGATCAGCTCTTCCAGCTTTTCCAATTGACGCTCAAAGTTAATCTTGGCGTTTTTCACCGTCATCAATTCCCAGATACTGTCGAGAATTTCACGGTAACGGCGTGGCTCAGCGAATTGGGTATGTTCACAGAACATGGCGTAATTCGGATACATGCGTTCACATAGACACGCCATAAAGGTAATCTGTTGCCAAGGTTCAAACTTCTCAAGGCGAAGTTGCAAAGGGTTCTGTAACCCATTTGATGTCTGTAACATGGTCACTCAATTCGTTGCGGATAAAGACAGCGGAAGTGTACTGGATAACCAGCAGGGAAAAAAGGCGCATCTATGAACAATTTCACTCATCAGCTGTACATTTTAACGGAGCACAATGACCTCTATCGTGACGCCATTGAAGCGCTGCAGCTGCCCGATCTGGTGATTACCGAAGATCGCAGTCAGGCAGACTTGTTACTGGCCGCACCGCCGATGGCTGCTCGCTGCCTGGAGGAATTTCCGCGTTTAGAGTGGTTGCAATCGGCTTACGCTGGCGTCGATGCGCTTATCGCCCCGGCACTGCGCCAGGATTACGAGCTCACCAACGTGAAAGGCATCTTCGGCCAACAAATCGCGGAATACGTGCTCGGTTACACCATCGGTCACTATCGCCATTTCGCGCGTTATCAGCAGCAACAGCAGCATGCGCAGTGGCAGCCGCACTTATATCAATCGCTGACTGGCCAGGTGATGACCATTCTCGGCACGGGCTCAATCGGTGCCCATCTGGCTGATGTGGCTGCCGCATTTGGCCTAACGGTGATTGGCGTCAACAGCTCCGGCATTCCGCCCAAGCAAGGCGCCTTCAGTCAGACGTATCACATTAATGAATTACCTGCCGCACTCGCTCAGGCGAATATCGTAGTCAACACATTGCCCAATACGCCAAGTACGATTGGATTGTTGGGCCAAGAGACCTTGAGCCATTGCCAGCAGGCGCTGCTGTTCAACGTCGGTCGGGGCAAAACCTTAGTCGAAGATGAGCTGATTCCACTGATTGAACTTGGTCATATTCAGCACGCGTTTTTAGACGTATTTGTGGCTGAACCGCTCGCCGAATCACATCCATTCTGGACACATGCGGCGATCACCGTCACGCCGCACATTGCTGCGCTGAGCTTTCCGCATCAGGTGGTGGAAATCTTTGCCGAAAATTACGCGTTATGGCGCGATGGCTTCCAGCTCAATAACCGCATTGATTTTGCCAAGGGGTACTGATGCTCTGTGATCTGCTGCGAGAAGTTCGTCAATGCCGGGTATGTGAGCCCGCACTGCCGCTGGGTGCCAATCCGGTGATTCAGGCGCATGAAGAGGCGCGGATTTTGATCATCGGTCAGGCACCCGGTATTCGCGTACATGAAAGCTCGATACCGTGGAACGACCCGAGTGGCGATCGCCTGCGCCAATGGCTGAACGTGGACAAAGAGACGTTTTACGATCCAAAGCAGATTGCCATCATGCCAATGGGACTGTGTTATCCGGGCAAAGGTAAGAGCGGCGATCTGCCGCCACGTAAAGAGTGCGCGCCGCTATGGCATCAGAAAGTGCTGGCGCAACTGCCCAACATCGAAATAACGCTGCTGATTGGTCAGTATGCGCAAAACTACTACCTGAAAGATAAACCATCCACCCTGACTGACACCGTCCGTCAATGGCAACGCTGGGCGCCACACTACATTCCTCTGCCGCATCCTTCACCACGCAATACCTTGTGGTTAAAGAAAAACCCGTGGTTTGAAGAAGAAGTGGTGACGTATATCCGCCAACATTTCCATACTCAGCTCAGCGCTCACTAGCGGTTCGGGTGTTATTCGATGACGTTGTAGCCTTTGTCACGCAGCAGTTGAGCGAACGCTTGCTTGGCCTCTTGCTCACCGTGGATTAGGTGCACTTCTTTTGGCTTCTCATCAATACCTTCGATAAATGCCAGCAGATCATCCTGGTCTGCGTGCGCGGAATAACCCGACATGACATGAATCTGAGCATTCACTTCAACCTCTTCCCCTTCAATCATCACCACTTTGTCGCCCTGCTTAATGGCGCGCCCCAGAGTCCCTTCAGCCTGAAAGCCAGCGAAAATAACGTCGGTCCGAGGATCAGGAAGCAACGCTTTAAGATAATCAACAATTCGCCCGCCTTCACACATGCCGGACGCGGCCACCACTATCGATGCCTCTCCGGTCGAAACCAGTCGGTTCACCAAGGCTTCATGCGAGCGATAGTCCTGAACCAGTACACACTGATCGAACGCCAGCGGATGGCGATGCATTTCTAAACGCTCTTTGGCTTCTTCACCCCAGAGCTGTTTGAATCGACGATAAGACTCGGTGACTTTTTGTGCCATTGGAGAATCGAGAATGATAGGTAAATCAGCGTTGATCTGATGTTCATACACCAATTGCTCAATATCGAACAACAGCTCTTGCGTGCGGCCAATACTAAAGGCGGGGATGAGAATCGTGCCACCATCGGCCAATGAACGATCGATGATTTCACGCAGTTTGTTGGCGCGCTCTTCAACGCCATCGTGATGGGTGTCGCCATACGTCGTCTCAATGACCAGATAATTTGCATGCATTGGCGGCACCGGATCGGGCAGTAACGGCGTGTTGCTCGGACCTAAATCACCAGAGAAGACAATCACTTCCTGATTCGGGAGTTGAATTTCAAGATAGGCGGAACCCAGAATATGCCCGGCAGGTACAAACTGGCACTGCAACATGACGCCGGAATCAGACTCAATGCGAAAACGCTGTTCGTATTCAATCGGCTCAATCAGGTGGTCAATCTTATCCAGTACCACCTCCCGCTGCGCACGCGAGAAGCCGGATTGTAACTTCATACCATCATCCAGCATCAGAGGAACTAATTCTGCTGTCGCCGGTGTGCAATAGATTGGTCCGGTAAAACCCGCTGCAATCAACCAAGGCAACCGACCGATATGGTCGATGTGCGCATGTGTCAGAATAAGCGCCTGGATGTGTTCAATCGGGAAATCCGGTTCGATATCCAGCGCATCTTTGCCCTGAAACAGACCACAATCGACAAGAATCGCCAGATCATCAACAACCAGTTCATGACAAGAACCAGTCACCGTCTGTTTGCCACCATGATGTATGAGTTGCATGTCCTACTCCCATGTATTTAAAAGTAAACACATTTAGAAGTAAGACACAGAAAATGAAGAAGGAAAAGCGCTGAGGAGAATAGATGAGAAATAGCACCAAGTTTACATATGAAAAGAGCAGAGACTGTCAATCTCTGCTCTTTCGAATCAGCTTTCTTTTCTGAAGGCAAATCTAATCAATACTATCGCTATACCAAGCATTCCACCAAGTAGTGTACCCAAGACAACAATCAAAGCGCGTTTCGGCTTATCACGAGAAATAGGCTGTTCAACATTCTCCAAAAAGCGGAACGTTTGGAACTTAACATTGCGATCAATATGCAGATTATTCAACATATCCAGCTTAGCGTCGATTTGTTGCAAACGCGGTTCAATTACGCTTAGGTTCTTAATGGATTCCAGCACCTTCACTTTTTCTGATAGCGCCTTGGTACCCATATCTATTGAGAAAATTTCAGAACCATTGTTACTCTGGATTGGTGTCGTCACATCTGCCGCTTTGGCAATATCTAACGCATACTTTGCTCTTTCGGCTTCTACTTCAAGGCGGTTCTTCGCTTGTGACTCTAGGATTTTCTTTTGTTGCACTAGCTCATTGCGTTTTGAGGCAACAATAGCTTGCAAGTTGCTTAGCGCACCTTCTCGCTCTTTCTGGCTGATGTCATCAAGGTATTCGTTAAGTAAAGAATAACTACTTTCCTTCGTAGTTGACTGAAAACTCAGATTATAAGGTGACAGCTCTGCCTTTTTATCTTCAGCTTGTGCCACTATTTTTTCGAACCAACTCGCGTAGAGCCGACGACTCGCATCTTTTCCTTCATCAGTATCAGAGTTCGCAACACCAATAGCGGATTTATACTGTTGAAACTCTTCACTTGAATCTAAAAACTCTCGCTTATTATTGTTTGAATTATAGGCGTCGACAGCTCGTCTAAATAGAATTTCAGAATCGATCAAGTCATCAAGCTCTTCGCTCACAAGAACCGTTCCATCTTCTTGATAAATATCAAATACCGGTTGAAACTGTTTCACTTGCTGTCGATAAGCGGCAATATCCTGCGGCTGAGGCTCAGCAATTTTGGCAGTTGATGACCACCATTCTTGAGCACTCAAGGAGTAGGTAATAGCACAGATAACTACAATACATGTCGAAATAACGATAGTTAACTTACTAGTCCATAGCGCAGTAAGTAGCTCTCTTAAATCAATTTCGTCACTAGATTGTTGAATCATAGCGGACTTGGGATAGTGAGAACCTGACACATTGAATCCTTTAATTATCAAAGTATTATAATAATAAAACTAAAAATCACCTGCTACTTTAACACAAGCTTAAAAAGATAAGAATGTCGATTTAAGTGAATGCCCTTCAAAAAGCATAATCCACCTAATTTTCAGTAAAAATTTGCTCCTCATGTGTTAGCAAATCTGCTCTTTATTCAAAGGATAAATTCTACTAGAATTTCCACCTATTTATTACTTGGGGCTCATAATAGTGCTTGTTTCATTCGTCGACCTAGCTTTCTTGTTTTTCTTCTCTTTAGCTTCATTGTTTTTGCTCCGCAAAGTAGCAAAAGCTATCGGCCTAGTTGACAAGCCTAATTCCCGAAAGCTGCACAATGGTTCAGTTCCATTAGTGGGAGGAATCTCGATCTGCCTTACACTTATGTACTTTCTCTTTAACCATCAAAATATTATACCAAACACAACACTCTATGCTGGGTGCATTCTAATTTTGGTGTCAGTCGGTGCAATTGATGATAAGTATGACATCAGTTTTAAGATTCGTTTTTTAATACAAGCGATTCTTTCCATCGCCATGATGGTACTTGGTGGTATAGAGCTCCACACGATAGGCAATGTACTAGGGGCGGGAAATGTTACACTAGGCCCTTTGGGTTATTTCGTTACTATTGTTGCGGTAGTAGGCGCGATCAATGCGTTCAACATGGTAGATGGCATTGACGGTTTATTAGGTGCTCTTTCTGTTGTGACGTTTGGTGGCTTGGGGATAATGCTTGCGCACGATGGTCAAACAAACATTGCTTATCTATGCTTAGTCATGGTTGTAATAATAATCCCCTATATCCTTCTAAACTTGGGGTTGTTTGGAAGAAAGAGAAAAGTATTTATGGGGGATGCGGGAAGCATGCTAATTGGATTTACTGTCATTTGGTTACTTCTGCTTTCAAGCCAAAATGGTAAAGCACCTCCTCTTCGTCCGGTAACGGCACTTTGGCTAATAGCCGTACCATTAATGGATATGGCTGCAATCATGATTCGTCGCATACGTAGAGGGGACTCACCATTCAAACCAGACAGAGAGCACTTGCATCATATATTTCAAAGACTTGGACTTAGCTCATCACAGACCTTGATTACTATCTTCCTAATCTCTACAGCTTTCGCATCAGTAGGGATACTCAGTGAAATTTATAATGTTAGCGAAGCTGTAATGTTTTATAGTTACGTCTTATGTTTTTTGATTTATGCAATAATTTTAAATTATGTCTGGAGAATAACCACTTGGATTCGAACACTAAAAGAAAAATAATTAGCATTTTAAAAATTCGTAGCACTAATAATAGTGCTACGCTATAAACCACTCTTAACTAAAAGATATGTTTTTTATTTTCAAAAGGACAGTTTGTACAAGAGACTTCGCTTTTTCAACGGTATCAGACTCTGCATAGCATCTTAATTCTGGAGCATTACCTGATGGTCGCAAGTGAATTACATCATTGTTAGCTAATGTAATTCTCAAGCCATCTATTACATCGATAGACACAATGTCACTATCATATCCCAACTTACTTAATAAAAGTCTTTCTTTCCCATAAGATTGCGTTAATATTTCTTGACTCCTTTGGTTAGAAAAATTTGGTATGCGATCACTGTCAGTATAACGGGTTGATACTTTTTTAACTAGTGGTGCAATTCCTTGCTCTATACCAGCGCTTAATACCATCAATGCCGGTAATACGGCATCACGAGTGGGGAGCGCTTTTAAGCATTTTGAGTTGATAGAAATATCAGTACCTAATAGAAATCCTCCATTAGCCTCAAAACCAGCAACTGTGGAGTATTGCTTAGTTAAATTAGAAAACTCATTAATAACAAATGGTGAACCAATTTTAGTTAGAACCACAGTTGAAAAAACCGACGACTTGCTAATAATCGTATTGCAACTTACAGGAATAGCTACTGCTTCAACATTCATTTCTTGCGCAGCCAAGAAACCAAGAATATCGCCTCTAAGCCATTCACCATCCTCGCCAGCTACTAAAGGTCTATCACCATCACCATCGGTGGAAAAAATAAAATCAAGCTGATATTGGTTTGACCAACTTTTTGCCTTGGACTTGTCTTCATCTGTAACGGCTTCTGTATCAATTGGCACAAAATCATTACTACGGCCCAATGATATTACTTCTGCACCAAGCGTACCAAATATTTCTGGATAAAGATCTCTACCAGCACTTGAGTGTTCATAAATGCCAATCCGCTTACCCGATAGAAAACAACTATCAAATAAGCTCGTGTATCGTTCAATATATTGTTGTGCGGCATTTTTAGATATTATTAAGACCGGAAAGTCTTGGGGTGGTTCAAATTCACAATCAATGTTTGTAATTAGTTGTTCATCAGATTTAGTTATCTCGCCTCTAGGCGTATAAAACTTCAACCCATTGCGATCAAAAGGAATATGGCTACCTGTCACCATTATACAAGGAATCCCTTCTTGCATCGCAGAATAAGCTAATGCAGGCGTAGGTATTACTCCATAATAAACATGTTCAATACCTACATTCATTAAAGCTGCAATACATGATTGGGCTATTTTGGGGCTGCTCGGACGATTATCAATAGCAATAGCTATGCGTTTAAACTGATATACCTCTTTTAAACTAGTAACAAAAGCAATAGTATATGCTGCACACGCTTCTGGAGTAAACTGCGTTACTAAGCCTCGAGCACCACTTGTACCAAATTGAATACCTGATTTCGCAATCACTTGTTTAGTGTTTAACACTTTAATAAACCCTTTAATAACCTATTCCATACTCTTCTAAGCGAACAATATCATCTTCTTCGAGATAACTTCCGGATCTCACCTCAATTAAATGAAGATCGACCTTTCCGGGGTTTTCTATGCGATGAGCAGACCCCAAAGGAATATAAGTCGACTCATTCTCACTCACCAAGTACGTTTTATCACCGTTTGTCACCTTTGCCGTGCCTTGCACAACAATCCAGTGTTCTGCTCGATGGTGATGCATCTGAAGCGCCGTTTTCTCTCCGGGTTTTACCTTGAGATGCTTCACATGAAAACGCTCACCCTCAGCAATCTCATCGTGAGACCCCCACGGTCTATATACTTCTCTATGTTGTTCACATTCAGAGCGATTTTGCGCTTTAAGCTTGTTGACGATGTTTTTTACATCTTGCACTTTGTCTCTTTTGGCCACCAAAACAGCATCTTTTGTTTCAACGATCACAAGGTCATCGACCCCAACCGTTGAGACTAATTTATTCTGTGCATAGATATAGCTATTGTTCGTCTGCTCCGTGATCACATCACCGACAATCGCGTTACCTGCCTCATCCTTTCCAGAGATCTCCCATAACGCACTAAAAGAGCCGACATCACTCCATCCAGCATTCATTGGGACAACTAACGCATCTTGGGTTTTCTCCATTACCGCATAATCGATTGATTCATCCGGACATCCAATGAACTCACACTCTGCGACACGAATAAAATCTAAATCAGGTCTCGCACCGTCCATTGCCGCTTTACAGGCTTGCAGAATATCAGGACGATGTTTTTCAAGCTCCTTGAGGTAACGAGACGCTTTAAACATAAACATCCCGCTATTCCAATAGTACTCACCACTATCTAAATAAAGCTGTGCGGTTTTCAAATCTGGTTTTTCGACAAATCGTTCAACGCGGAAAATCGACTCTTTCACCACAGCGCCCTGCTTGATGTAGCCGTATCCGGTCTCTGCCGCCGTTGGCACAATACCGAAAGTGACCAACATACCTTCCTCGGCGGGTTGCATTGCATTTTCGACAGCCGTAACAAAGGCTTTCGAATTTTGAATCACATGGTCAGCAGCCAAGACAAGGAGTAACGGATCATCGCCGTCGCGAATCGCATGCAAAGCAGCTAAAGCGATTGCAGGAGCGGTATTACGGCCTGTCGGCTCCAGAATAATTCCACCATGTTGGACTTTATTTTGTCGTAGTTGCTCCGCAACAATGAAGCGATGTTCTTGATTGCAGATCAACATTGGAGCGTTATGCTCAAGGCCATCTAATCGAGCGATGGTGTCTTGAAGCATGGTTTTATCACTAGCCAAACTGATAAATTGCTTCGGATGCAGGCTTCTTGAAAGCGGCCACAATCGGCTTCCTGATCCGCCAGCCATAATTACAGGTAATAGCATTTCACTTACCTAATTCATTTATAATGTTCAGAAAAATATGCTTTGGTATTGCGATGAACAAGAGAAGAGCTCAATAACTCTTCTTCATTCCACCATTTATAATTATTATGCTGTTCAACAGGTAGCGCATCTAAATCAATATCCAAAACAATTTGATATCCAAGTACAACGTAATGTGTACTGAAATCTGTACCGGAGAAGTTGTCGTTGTACAGATGCTGATATGGACCCATAAATTGGGCTTTTGACCATGAGACTACCTGACCTAATTCAGCTTTTGTCAGGCGTTCGAAAGCTTGCTCAAACGTTTCGTCTTTGCATATACGTCCACCAGGAACAAACCAAAACCCTTGTGCTGGTCGATTTGTTCTCAGACCTAACAGGATCTGGTTGTCCGAATTACGAATAACCAGATCGATAGAGACTAATGGCGTCGACGCAACAACGGTTTTAAACGTTTCATCATTGAGTCGTTGCATCATTTTGCGAATACCTACTTACGGAAGTTGTTCTGGTTTGCCAAAAACCACTGATAGGTTTTTGCTAATCCATCTTCTAACTCGGTGCTGAATCGCCAACCTAAACTCGCCAAACGCGAAACATCCATCAGCTTACGCGGTGTGCCATCAGGTTTTGTCGAATCAAAAACAACATCCCCTTTAAAACCAACGACACGCGCCATCGTTTCAGCCATTTCACGAATCGTACAGTCAACGCCAGTACCAACGTTGATATGCGACAACATAGGTTGAGTATTGGCTTGATAAGTCTCCTTGTCTAATTCCATCACATGAATCGACGCAGCAGCCATATCATCCACATACAGGAATTCTCTCATGGGTGTACCAGTGCCCCATACGACAACTTCGGCATCACCACGTTCTTTTGCTTCATGGAAACGACGCATCAATGCGGGAATTACATGAGAATTCTCTGGATGGAAATTATCATTTTCACCGTACAGGTTCGTCGGCATCACACTGCGGTAATCTCGACCGTACTGACGGTTATATGATTCACAAAGCTTAATACCCGCAATTTTAGCGATAGCATAAGGTTCATTTGTCGCTTCCAAAATTCCCGTCAGCAGCGCCGATTCTGACATCGGTTGCTCTGCCATCTTCGGATAAATGCAAGAAGAGCCCAAGAACAACAAATGCTGAACATCGTTCTGGTGAGCAGCGTGAATTATGTTGCATTCCATCATCATATTTTCGTAAATAAATTCTGCTGGATACGTATTATTCGCATGAATGCCACCCACTTTCGCCGCAGCAAGGTAAACTTCATCAATAGACTCTTTCGCAAAGAAATTATTCACGTCATTTTGATTCAAAAGATTCAACTCACTGCGAGTTCGAGTCACGATTTCAACATCATCACGAACGGCAAGCTGTCTTACAATTGCTGAACCCACCATGCCGCGGTGGCCAGCAACAAAAATTCTTTTTTTCACAATCAGCCTACGTCTTAGCTTTCTACCGAGATGGACACGTCAAAACCGCTCGCTTTAAGAAGTGCATGCTGTTTTGCTTTATTGATGTCTGCCCGAACCATCTCTGAACACATTTCTTCAACGGTAATTTCAGGAACCCAACCCAACTTCTCTTTTGCTTTGCTCGGATCACCCAGCAACGTTTCCACTTCAGCTGGACGGAAGAACTTAGGGCTCACACGAACAATCACATCGCCAACATTGACGTGTGGCGCAATCGCAGAGTCAACCGCTGTTACTGTCGCGATCTCATCGACACCAGTACCAGAGAATACCACGTCGATACCCGCCTCTTTGGCAGACATACGGACAAACTCACGAACAGAGATTTGCTTACCTGTTGCAATCACGAAATCGTCCGCTTGCTCTTGTTGCAGCATCATCCATTGCATACGAACGTAGTCTTTTGCATGGCCCCAATCGCGCAGTGCATCCATGTTGCCCAGGTATAAGCACGCTTCCAAACCTTGAGAAATGTTCGCAATCGTACGAGTGATCTTACGGGTTACAAACGTTTCACCGCGGCGTGGAGATTCATGGTTGAACAAAATCCCGTTACACGCATACATTCCGTATGACTCGCGGTAGTTCACAGTGATCCAATACGCGTACATTTTCGCAACAGCGTAAGGGGAACGAGGGTGGAACGGAGTTGTTTCTCGTTGAGGGATTTCTTGAACTTCACCATACAGCTCAGAAGTAGACGCTTGATAAAAGCGAGTTTTCTTTCCCAATCCATTAATTCGAATAGCTTCAAGCAGGCGAATCGTACCTAACGCATCGACGTCTGCAGCGTATTCTGGAGATTCAAAAGAAACAGCAACATGAGACATTGCACCTAAGTTGTATACCTCATCAGGTTCAATTTCTTTCACTAGGCGAATCAAGTTCGAAGTATCCGTCAGATCACCATAGTGAAGGTGAACCTGATCGCTTTTGCTACGAAGAGCATCGATACGCTCAGTATTAAACGATGATGCGCGACGGATAATACCATGAACCTCATAACCTTTATCGACGAGGAACTCAGCCAGATATGAACCGTCTTGACCCGTAATACCAGTAATAAGTGCTTTTTTCAAAATTTACTCCTATATGTGAAAATACACTAATAATATATATGGTTTAGATTATAACTGATGAGCTTGGCTTTGTTAAACCTCTACGACTAGACAAAAATCTAAAAACACTTCTAATATGCCAAAAAAAATGTCTGGAGAACAATCTTCTATTTGAATGTTTAGCAAGATGAAGAGCGAAAATATCAGGATAAAATATAGGTTTATGTCCTAGATTTCCGCTTCTTAAACAAATGTCTGTATCTTCACAGTACATAAAATATTTTTCATCAAATCCAAACAAAAACGCGTAGTGACTTGCCTTAAACGCCAGAAATGATCCGGCAGCCCAATCGACTTCTATTGAGCATTTGATATTTTTTTTATCTAAAATAGTCGAATTTCCTAATCCCAAAAATGAGGATACAAAATCGAAAAGTTGTGGAAATTTCCGCACAGAAAAATCATAAATAAGTGGTTCAAATGACTTACATAAGTTTATCGTTGCTATTAAAACACCGTCAGCGTTCATTCTATTTATTAGAGAAAAAACATCCTTATTATTAACAAGAACGTCTGGATTGAGGACAATAAAAATATCATCTGGGTTCATCCCCAACACGGACTTGCAGTAATTATAATTTACGTTATTGTTTTTCCCAAACCCTAAATCATAATTATCATTAATCCAATGAAAATTTTGGCTACAAACAAATTCCTTATAGTCATCTCCAGACTTATTACTTTTAACGATTACTTGAAAATCATCGATAAGATTAGACACGCAATTCAACTCACGAATTAAATCGCCATGCCCATGAGAAACAATTGAAACAAAAACAGTCATAATTAAAAATCTATATTACATTAAAAAAGTTTCAAATGGAGTTAACTTATATACATTACCATTCTGTGCCAACACCACGACATTATAAGTTAAAATTAATAATAAAAAGGTAAAAATAAACAAAAATCTAGTTGTCTTATCAAAGAGAATGAATATATAAGGAAGCACTACCATTTCAACCCAAAATATTGACTCGATGAATCTCATTCCATGTAATAACGGAGGTCCAATATAGGTAACTAGAAATGATACCCCGGAAAGCATGAGAAGCAATGAATATAAAACCCCATATTTACGCTTGTCTATTTTATCTCTTACGCTTTGAAACAGATATATTTCTATAATAGAAAGAATGAAAATCATCAAATAAGGTAAATAAAACCCACCAAAATCATCGAGATATATTCGATACTTTGTGAATTCCAAAAACTTGTATCCTATTATTCCAACAGGAACACCAGCAATAATTAATAAATTAATCACTCTTTCTTTAATATTAAATTTAAACAATAATAACAAGAGAGACAAAAGAACCACTGATAAATGTACAAGTGGAGCCAAAAAAATCGCGACAACGGATGAGATCCTATAGCCTTTAATGTACAAAGCATAGCCAAACATTATAAGTGATATAGCCAACCACTGCCTAATATGATTAAATGTCGCCAAGTAAAAAACCGTAACCAACAAAAATATCAAAAAGGAAACTTCTTTACTTAATGACAATACCTTAAATGAGTAAGAAATTAAGAAAATGGTTACAATAGAGTAAAAGCCAAACACTGCATGTTCACCACCGAAGTTGTAAAAAATTTTTATTATTATATTATTAACAACCTCAAATTGGTTATTAAGTCCTGATACAACTAGAGGAAATAAATCTGAATATTCTTGATAATCGACACCGACTCCTTCTCTTAATGATGCAAATATAGCCACAACTAAAACTGAGAAAAAGTAAAAAAAGTCAAGCTTGTATCTAGAACTGATAACCAAAAATGATATAGAAACTACATAGAGAACCAAATAGTAAATCATATCGACAACCTATAACTATCTATTTGAAATTTTTTCAAATAAATAATAACACACTTTAACGAACCCCATGCTCTTTGCAACTAAATAAAAAACTTTTGCCATGTTGAAATATTTTTTTTCAAAAAAACACACTCTTAATTTAACATTAATTAAATAACCATCAGAGGATTTCGAACTAAAATACTCTGATTTAGAAACTAAGAAATCATCACACCATAAACTTGATATTCTGCCACTAGCAACACGTTTGGCTAAATCATTTTGGGAAAAAATATATTTTGATGTCGCTATATTAATGAATTTAATCTCCACTCCAAGTTTCTGAGCTCTCATCATAAAATCAGAATCTTGATGACGAGTAAGAGTTTCGTCAAATAGAACTTTTTTTGCAGTCGAGGTTTCAACGACAAACGTTGATGTTTGCATATGCTGCCCATGAAAAAAAACATACTCCGAGACTAACTCTCCTGGTGACAATGGTCTTTTAGGTCTAATATCTCGTTCCAAGCCACTCGTATCAGTCAATATAAATGGGCTAAAAAATATGACATTTACTGGGAAACTAAGATTTAAAATATTCTTATAGTATTTTTCAATGTGGCCATCCAACCATACGTCATCTGCATCGAGAAAAGCTATATATTTTGAATTAGAGTTTTTTATTCCTACATTACGACTATAAGAACCATTTTTATTCGACTCATTCCTAAGAAAAAGAATATCGAGAGAACATCTAAAGCTTTCTATTACTTTGCATAATTCATTACTATCAGATGAACAGTCATCTACAACAATTACTTTAGAAATTAAATCCCTATTCTGTCGACAAACAGAATCAAGGGTACTCTTAATTGTGGAACTGGAATTATAAGTGGGAATAACAACGGTAAACACTTACTTCCTCCTAAAAATAATAGAATTAAAAATAATTTTAAAATATGGGTATAAAAAATATATTGGCATTAATAAACCGGCGTGTCTCAATAGCAAATGCATCCTTTCACGAGGAGGGAAATTTTTCACATTATGCAATGATTTCAATTTTTCATGTAATGTAAGGCTTGAATCCTCCCATGTATTCAACTTAGTATTTCTTGGGCATATTCCTATATATTCCGGAAGTTGAACAATGTTAAATCCAGCTTTCTTTGCTCTTAGCCCAAAATCAAAATCGGCCATTGAATGAGTAAACGTTTCATCCAAAAAACCTATTTTGTCTATAACTGGCTTGGGAATGAGAGCAAAGTTCATATTCAATGTATCACCAAACTGAAAAGAATTACTGAAAGGTAATACTTCAAATGAATAGGGCAGAAATCTATTCTTTCTAATCTGAACACCATATGTAACATGGTGAATTTCGCCATCAGAAAAGGCACCAACCATTATAGAATCATTTAGATTACATCCGGATGTTTCTACCAAACTGAATACATCAATTAGTTTTTCAACATTAAAGTCAGAATCATCATTAAAGACTAAAACATGGCTATATTCATCACTCCAAGATTTTTTAAAACCCTTGATCATTCCTCCAGCCCAATAAAGATAACCATTGCCTAGTATTATCTCTATATCCGGAAAATTAGTATTCAACATATGAATAGTATTATCAGTTGAAGCGTCATCCACGACTATTATTTTGTGGTGAATAGCATTTACATGCTCCAACGCTATTTTTAATTTCTTTATGCTATTAAATGTTTTTTCTGACCTATTTCTTACCGTACACAGGCAAAGAATATTCACTTTTTTGCAATCCAACTTAACAACCTTTTCTGATAAAAATCTACCTGACAGAACCTGAGTACAGTCCCAAACTAAATAATAATCTTTTCACGCTAAACTTTAAGAAAGCAACTAATGGATGAGAATCTCTGCATCGATAAAAAACAGTGCCGTAGTTGTAACTGTAATTAGACGCTTTAAATAGCATTCCGTTCTCTAAATTGTATACAGCACCTAAACTAGGATTAAAATTGTTTAAACCAGAATATCCCCCGGGGTACTGTCCCAGCTGTGTAGGATCCCTAAATGCGCTGAAACCATATGACTTGTATAATAGACTAAATAAAGACTGGTCATGACGATGGTCAATGAAATGATCATATTTCTCACATGATTCTGAATCGGATATATAACTTTCGTTACAACACAAATTAAGCCAATCGTCGACAAATGCTATACTTTTATTCGACTTTTTTATGATGAAGACTGAGGCCATGATCTGATTTGTGTTTCTAAGACTAGAAAACCTAGCATTTTCGATACTGAACAAATCTGGCTTTGTCCATTGTTTTTCTATTAATGGAAGCTCAAATGCGATTACGTCTTGTTTTTTTGAGTCTATACTATCAAGGATGGTGTTTATGTTTTTTAAAAAAAACAAACCTGCATCTGAATAAACAATATAGTCACCATATTTTATGTTTTTTAGTTTTTTTTGTACAAGATATGGTTTCCACAACCAATATCCACCGCCTCTTTTAGAAGACATTATACTATGATTTTTTTTAACGAACTCTATGTCTATATCATCTGGACCAAACGCAGTTATTGATTCAAATTGGTTCAGAAATCTAGCAGATAGTACAGCAAAGTCCATTTGTTTTTTGTATTTTTCATCACCATAGGTGATATAATGAATACGTCTTACCATTAATTAACTACCAACCAAAACATGACCAATTGAAATATACGAGCACTTTAATAAAACATGGCATTATATCACCCTCCCCTTATGGGTAATTCTGTAAACATATAACTTTATTGATTTTTTAAGCAACTCAACTCGTTTAGGTTTGTATAATTTCCCAGTAGAACCCGAGCAACCAAAAATTTCAGGGTATTTATTCATTACAATTTTATCCACTTTAAAATTATTATTTTTAAACGTGCTAAAAAAAACATCTTCTAAATGAATTCGATTAAGATCTTCGACTCTATTATGGACATTGATTAAATTTTCAAAATAAAATTTCTTAGATGTAATATAGAATCGTGTATCGATACATATCGGATTATCATACCGAGCAAGAGTTGGTAGAAACGCTGCAAAATTATTGTAAGAATTAATAATCTCCATTAAATTTTCTACCCACAACTTCCCTGTCAGTTTCGCAAAATGTTGATAGCCAGAAAGTATTGCGCTATTTTTTAGCGCATACTCAACAATTTCGCCCTCACCGAAGCCTTTTCCTTTTAAAGCGACTTCTTTTTCGGAATTTAAAAATGATAGGATTTCAACTTCATTAAACAATGCATTTATTTCATCCTGATAATCTGCAAAATCAAATCCCGAACCATCACATATAACCACCTTGACTTTACGATTTGTAACTCGACTCAACTCTCGCACCCCATTTAGAGTGCTATCAATTCTCTTGTCGATATCATTTAAAACTGTAAAAGGAGCTGATGGCTTTATACATGTTGTTAACAATATTGGAATGACTTTCATTTCAACCTACTTTTATCTATCACAATAATCCTTAATTATTTTTATTAACTTTCTGTATCTTATTATTTTTAAATTATTATCTCTATGAACCATATATAAGAAAATAAAAACAACAACTTCGGACAGAACACTTGCTATTGCCCCTCCCATGGCCCCAAAAAAATAAACAGTAGGGATAATCATGATCATGGTGATAATTGATGCTCTTATTACAGCTTTACCGAAATCATCCTTCATACCTAAGGGAATTAATGTTTGAACACCATAAAAGTTATTAACTGCGGAAAAAAGCACAGTGAACATAAGAATTTTTAATATATTATTAGCACTTTCAAACTCATCGCCAGATAGAATATCTATAACTATACCTGATATAAATAAGTTCGACAGGCAACCTATAAAAATTAGTCCTATCAAAATTAAAAATGATTTATTGATAACATTTTCCACCTCTTCATTACTTCCATAATGTACTTTCCTAGATATATTTGGGAATAGAACTCGAAAGAAAACATTGATAAAGTTTTGTGCAATATTTTTAATTGTATTGGCAACATTGAATACACCAACCAATTCATACCCGTAGAAACCTCCTATAAAAAGAGGTATTGAATTGGTGTATATTGAAGAGGCGCAAGAAGTTTTGAAAATCATTAAACTGTCAAAAAAAGAAAACTTTAATGTCCGTATATTTGTCTTACATAAAAAACTTTTACATGAAATATTTAAATATATAAAACTAGTTATTCCTATTAGAAAAGCGCTTAGTGACTGTATATATAATGCCACTATGATATCTAACTCACTATTAACTAGAAAATATATCGATGGAATCGTTAGCAATCTAAAAAAAATAGTTATTAAGGACATATGCTTAAGCAAGTTGAATGCTTGAAATATGTATACAGAAGAAAAAACCATCCCAAATAACATAGGTAACAACGCGGCAATATTTTGAGCTTGTTCCCAGGGAATTATATTAAGGAATATTAATATAGATAATATGATTACTACAATAATGAAAAATATAAATTTCAAAATATATATAGATGTGACATATTCATTTAGCCTGTATCTACACCCCTTCAAGCTTACAATCGTTACTGTAGCTGACATGTCAAAGCCAAAACTTATTAACATCAAGGGATATGCCATCAACGCAATCACATAACTATACTCACCAAAGCCAGATACACCTAACGTTCTAGTAAGATAAGGGAAAGTAAATAACGGAACAACGTAGTTCAAAAATTGAACCACACCTAAATATTTTACATCGGATATAAAGCGAGACTTGTCTGACATTTCATTTTACACTAAGTAACCAATACACTTATTTTTATTCAAATTCTAATCCAATCAGACGGAACAATATCAATGCTAGATTTATTTCTATACCATTCTTTAGGTGCTACAACTAATTTTTCTCTGTTTTCTCCCAACCATGCTCCCCACCAACTAAATGTACTATTTGCAATAATATGCGCATCACATTTTGACATAAAATACAGGTCTTCGTAATCTGTATCGTTCGAAGGGTACACAACCATTTCACATTTCAAAAAATCATACTCTTTTTTAACCCAACTTAGATCATCAGAAAAAACCATAAAAGTCACATTATTACCAAATTTATTCTTAATATACTCCACTGCTAGTTTGTAATAATTTTTCCCGCAAACTCCACCTAAAATTTTATTATATTTTGGATTACTTATATAATCTCCTCTACGGACATGTAGACTAACTATCTTTTTATTTCCCTCAATATTGCAATTTAGACGAAGCCATTTTTCATCCAGAAGTTCATCATGAAGAGAGTAAGAATTTCTCACATCCGTACCTATTTCTTTGAAATACTCCTCGGATTGCCATAAACCTCTTATGTAATAGTCTTTACCGGTATCTAGCTTGCTCAAATCACGTTTGCACTTCCCATCAACTTCTAGAATGAAGCTTTCCTTTGCACCAAAGATTTTTCGTCTGACTTTAGATCTCAATGATAGATTTTCATCCAGATATTGACTTACGTCCTCGGTAAACACCCTAGACTTACATGATGTAAAGTAACTTCCTATCTGATATCCTTTATTATCTTCAGTATCATTAAATCTACCTAAATAAATATACGTATTCTGATCGCCATAAATTTTTTTGAGTTTTAAGTATAATGCATACTGAAACATCTGATTGCCTAATCCACCGATAATCTCAACTATTTTTTTACCTTCCATTACAATGCCCTAAAATTTAATGTCGATTGATTTTCAATTTTTATTGATTTCTATGAATTCATTGAGTGTCAATGCTTCATTGTCTTTATTGGATAAGAATGGCTTATTGGTTAATGGCCAGTTAATATTAATTTCCGGATCATTCCACATAATAGACACTTCAGCGGAAGGATTATAATAATCCGTACACTTGTATACAAACTCAGCTTCATCAGTAGTTACATAGAATCCATGAGCAAAGCCTTTCGGAATCCACAATTGACGTTTATTATCAGAAGAAAGGTATTCGCCCACCCACTGTCCAAATGTTGGTGAGTTTCTACGAATATCCACTGCTACATCAAACACTTCTCCGCAGACAACCCGCACTAGTTTTCCTTGAGTATTTTCTGTCTGATAATGCAAACCACGTAAAATTCCTTTTCTTGATTTTGAATGATTGTCTTGGACAAATTGAGTCGATTTACCTGTTACCCTTTCTTCAAAACGCTTCTGGTTCCATGTTTCCATAAAAAATCCGCGTTCATCACCAAACACAGTGGGTTCAATAATTTTCACATCAGGGATTTTAGTATCGATAACTTTCATATTTTAATTACTTATATGCTTGAATATTTTTTAAGGCATCTTTCCAATCGCTTGGTTTAATACCAAACTGATTTTTAATCTTAGAGCAATCTAATCGAGAATTGGTTGGACGTTTAGCGAGTGTAGGATAATCCGATGTAGGTATAGCAAAAATTCGAGGAGATACAGAAATTGCGTGATACTGCTCCGCAGATAGAAAGATTATTTTGGCGAACTCATACCAACTTGTGTAAGGCATACCTGAGAAATGGTAAACTCCCCACTCAGGAACATTGCCATCTTCGACATATTGAATTATATCAATCAAAGCATCAGCAATATCTCCAGCATAGGTTGGCCCACCTATTTGATCAGCAACAATAGTGATCTCATCACGAGTCTGAGCAAGGCGCAGCATAGTTTTTACAAAATTATTCCCATATTCCCCAAATACCCAGGCAGTGCGTAGAACTATATATCTATGACAATTTTCTGATACCGCTTTTTCGCCAGCAAGTTTGCTTTTCCCATAAACACTTTGAGGCCTAGGATTATCGCATTCCAGGTAAGAAACCTCCTTTTTACCATCAAAAACATAGTCGGTAGATATATGAAGTATTACGGCCCCATATTTTTCAGCTGCTTGGGCTAAGTTACGAGGCCCATCACAATTAATTGCATATGAAAGTTCAACTTCTTGTTCTGCACAGTCTACTGCAGTATACGCCGCAGCATTAATAATATATCCAGGATTGAAATTCCCTACAGCATTCATGACGGCTTCAAGATTGGTGATATCCAAAGCTTGATGATCTAGCGCTAGTACATCAACTTTATCTTTTAAACGTTCAGTAAGACAGCGACCGACTTGACCACCACAGCCTGTAATTAACACTTTCATTATTATATCTCACTGTTTAATTAGTGACCGTAAATATTGCCCATAACTATTTTTCAACATCGGTTTTGCTATTTTTATCAGCTGTTCACTACTAAGCCAGCCGTTACGCCACGCTATTTCCTCTAGGCACGCAACTTTTAGCCCTTGTACGTTTTCAATAGTTTGCACAAAAGAAGACGCCTCATGTAGGCTCTCGTGAGTGCCAGTATCCAACCACGCAAAGCCCCGCCCCAGTAGCTCTACATTCAGTGAGTCATCGCTGAGATACATTTCGTTTAAGGTCGTGATTTCAAGTTCACCCCGAGCAGATGGTTTCACCAGTTTTGCCATCTCAACGACGCGATTATCATAAAAATACAGGCCTGTTACTGCATAATTGGATTTGGGTTGTGTAGGCTTTTCCTCAATAGAGATAGCCTTCATGTGTTTATCAAATTCAACTACTCCGAAGCGCTCTGGATCTTTAACTTGATAACCAAACACCGTCGCTAATCCTTTAGACGTTAGCTCTCGAGCATGGTTCAATTGCCTGCTGAATGACTGACCATAAAAAATGTTGTCGCCCAGAACCAAGCAAACAGAATCGTCACCGATAAACTGTTCACCGATAAGAAATGCTTGGGCTAAACCGTCCGGACTTGGTTGGATCGCATATTGCAATTGAATACCAAAATCACTGCCATCACCTAACAAACGTTTAAAACTATCATTATCTTCTGGAGTCGTAATAATTAAGATTTCTTTGATACCCGCCAGCATAAGTGTTGAAAGTGGATAGTAGATCATTGGTTTGTCGTAAACGGGTAACAACTGTTTAGATACACCACGAGTGATGGGATACAAACGTGTACCGGAACCGCCAGCTAATATAATACCTTTCATACTACTCTCCAGCCCCCAAACGTTCACAACTATACGAACCATCAAGAACTCGGCTCCACCACTCTTTGTTGGTTAGATACCATTCCACTGTTTTTCTAATGCCAGATTCAAAGGTTTCTTGCGGCTTCCAGCCTAATTCTCGTTCAATTTTCGTTGCATCAATCGCATAGCGTACATCATGACCAGGACGGTCCTTTACGTAGGTGATCAAATTTTGGTAATGCACAACTCCTTGAGGTTTAGTTGGCACCATTTCTTCCAACAGTAAACAAATAGTCTTCACTACTTCAATGTTAGCTTTTTCGTTGTGACCGCCAATGTTATAGGTTTCACCGACTTTGCCTTCGGTAACAACCTTATATAATGCTCGGGCATGATCTTCTACGAATAACCAATCTCTGATTTGCATACCGTCACCATACACAGGTAGTGCTTTTCCATCCAACGCATTGAGAATCATTAGCGGGATAAGTTTTTCAGGGAAATGAAAAGGCCCGTAGTTATTCGAGCAATTCGTTACTATCGTCGGCAGACCATAAGTACGTAACCAAGCTCGAACTAGGTGATCACTCGATGCTTTAGACGCAGAATAAGGGGAAGAAGGCTCGTAAGAAGTTTGTTCGGTGAATAGATCGTCAGTTCCTTGTAAATCACCATAAACTTCATCAGTAGAAATGTGGTGAAAGCGAAATGATGCTTTTTTTTCACTATTCAATTGGTTCCAATAGTTACGGGTAGCTTCTAATAGGGTATAGGTACCTACTATATTGGTTTCAATAAATGTAGCGGGACCATCAATTGAGCGGTCTACATGTGATTCTGCCGCTAAGTGCATTACGGCATCAGGCATATAGTTTGCAAACACACGGTCTAACGCTGTGCGATCACAAATATCAACTTTTTCAAATACGTACCGCTCATTAGACTCAACATCGAGCAAAGATTCTAAGTTACCAGCATAAGTTAACTTATCCACATTGACTACGCTATCCATTGTATTTTGAATGATATGGCGAACTACCGCTGAACCGATAAAGCCAGCCCCACCCGTAACTAAAATTTTCATACCTTTACCCAACAATCGCTATTTTAATTCTTTGATAATGAGAGAATAAACATGCTACCGCCCTTGAGTCAGGCAATCTCACGTTCCATTAATCACAAAGTCAAAGATGTGTCATTTTCCCAAAGTCAGCGTAGACTACCCGAAAAGAAAGTATCTATCGACCTTATTCATATTGAACAGATATTCATCTCAACGAACATGTGCACTATTTTATCGGTTCAATTGATTAATTCTACTTTGCACCAATAGTAGCACGATGCATGGAGTGACTAAATTGATCGTGTTCGTTCAACTTGTTCTCTATTGCCATACCCTACCTAAGTCACATTTTTCCCATTCTTTTATTAAATCAATCATCAGTTAAAAGGTTTAGCAAACTATTCACATAGGTGATTATTAGTCCCGATAAATCTTTTGCCGTTTGCAGTAGGGGGCAGTTCGCTTCCCTTCAACATGTGATTCCTGCTACTATTCCGTGCAAATGTTTTAGGCGTAACGGAAAGACTATGATCATCGTAACTGGCGGCGCTGGCATGATTGGCAGCAACATTGTTAAAGCTCTGAATGAAAAAGGTATCACTGACATTCTGGTTGTTGACCATCTAAAAAATGGCCGCAAGTTTAAGAATTTAGTGGATCTTCAAATCGCGGATTACATGGATCGCGACGATTTCCTGACTCAGATCATGGCCGGAGATGACTTTGGGCCAATTGATGCCGTCTTCCATGAAGGTGCTTGTTCTGCCACCACCGAATGGGATGGCAAATACATGATGCTCAATAACTATGAGTATTCAAAAGAATTGTTGCACTATTGCCTTGAACGCGAAATTCCTTTCCTTTATGCCTCATCTGCCGCCACATACGGCGACACCGATACCTTCGTTGAAGAACCTCAATATGAAGGAGCGCTGAACGTTTATGGTTATTCAAAACAGCAGTTTGACAATTACGTACGTCGCCTGTGGTTAGATGCTGAAGAACACGGTGAAAAACTGTCTCAAATTACTGGTTTCCGTTATTTCAATGTGTACGGCCCGCGCGAACAACACAAAGGTTCCATGGCATCCGTCGCCTTCCATCTCAACAATCAAATGAATGCAGGTGAAAATCCAAAATTGTTTGCGGGTAGTGAACATTTCAAACGAGACTTTGTCTATGTTGGTGATGTGGCAGCCGTTAATCTATGGTTCCTGGAACAGGGTGTTTCTGGGATTTTCAACTGTGGTACAGGTAATGCAGAATCATTCAATGAAGTCGCTAGCGCCGTCATAGCTCATCATGGAAAAGGGCAGATTGAAACCATTCCGTTCCCAGAACACCTCAAAGGCGCCTATCAGGAATATACGCAGGCAGACCTGACTAAGTTACGTTCTGCAGGTTGTGATATCGAATTTAAGTCGGTGGCACAAGGCGTCGCCGAATACCTATCTATCATCAACGAATGAATTAACAATACAACGTCATCAAGCTTTAAGAGAGAACAACATGAAAATCGCAGTCGCGGGGACAGGCTATGTCGGTCTGTCGAATGCCTTACTCCTAGCCCAACACAATGAAGTGGTGGCTCTGGATATCGTCCAAGATAAGATAGAGATGCTCAACCATCAGCAGTCTCCGATTGTTGATAAAGAGATCACGCAGTTTCTGACCGAAAAGCAACTGAACTTTACAGCGACAACCGACAAAACGTTGGCCTATCAAGACGCAGCATTTGTGATTATCGCGACACCGACCGACTACGATCCCAATACCAACTACTTCAACACGTCATCCGTTGAAGCGGTGATTCGTGATGTCATGGCCATCAACCCTGATGCGGTGATGGTAATTAAATCCACGATTCCTGTCGGCTACACCGAAAAATTAAAACAGGATCTCAACTGCTCAAACATTATTTTCTCGCCTGAGTTCCTGCGTGAAGGCAAAGCGCTGTACGACAACTTGTACCCCTCACGCATCATTGTGGGTGAACAAAGCGAGCGTGCCGAAACGTTTGCAAACCTATTGAAAGAAGGCGCCATCAAACAAGACATTCCGGTTTTGTTTACCAACTCAACCGAAGCAGAAGCGGTGAAGCTGTTCTCGAACACGTACCTCGCTATGCGTGTGGCGTACTTCAATGAATTGGACTCTTACGCTGAAGTTCATGGCCTTGATAGTCGCCAAATTATCGAAGGCGTGAGTCTTGATCCTCGTATCGGCAATCACTACAACAACCCCTCCTTTGGCTACGGCGGTTACTGCCTGCCAAAAGATACCAAGCAACTTCTCGCTAACTACCACGATGTGCCAAACAACATTATTGGCGCTATCGTGGATGCGAACCGCACTCGTAAAGATTTCATTGCAGACTCTATTATTCAGCGTCAGCCAAAGGTGGTGGGTATCTATCGCCTAATTATGAAGGCAGGTTCCGATAACTTCCGAGCCTCTTCTATACAAGGCATCATGAAACGTATCAAGGCGAAAGGTATCGAAGTGATCGTATATGAGCCAGTACTGAAAGAAGAGCACTTCTTCCATTCACGTGTTGTGAACGATATTGAAGCGTTTAAACAGCAAGCAGACATCATTGTCTCAAACCGTTTAGCAGAAGAGCTCAAAGATGTGGAAGCCAAAGTCTATACCCGTGACCTTTTTGGCAGTGATTAAAACCTCAAACACACAATAAGTTGCTGGATTCGGCAGATTGGATGGCTACCTTAAGGTGGCCGTTTTTATTCATCAACAACAAAAGATCTATTTACATAGGGGTGTCCAGAAAATAACCTCATACTGAACTTACCCCTACATTGCTTACTGTTTCCCGCACAGTTAACTGTTATACTCGGTCACAATTTTACTCGAAAAGCAATCGAATCCGAGCCTCTTATGTCGTCATCAAACTTTTCATCATCACCACGCAATGACCATGATGATTACGCCTATAATCCGCAGTTCAGTTGGCACTTTCTTCATCCTCGTTATTGGGGGACCTGGCTGGCGGTGATTTTCGCCTGTCTACTGAGTTTTCTTCCAATTTGTTTGAAAAAAGTACTTGCCCAAAGTCTCGCCAAGATCGCTGTGAAAGTAAAAAGTAAGGCGAATACTCGGGCACGGGTCAACTTGCAAATGTGTTTCCCCGAAAAATCCGTTGATGAGCGAGAAAAGATTCTGCAAGAGATGTACATCACCTCTGTGATGTTCTTAATTGGATTTGCGTCCACATCACTGCGCAGTAAAGCATGGCTGGAACACAATACAACCATGCGTGGCTTTGAGCATGTAGAACATGTATTGGAGCGGGGTGAAAACGTTATTCTTCTCGTACCACATACTTGGGCTATCGATATTCCTGCTATTTTACTTGCCTCACGAGGTCACCCGGTTTCTGCAATGGCGAAAAGTCAGAAAAATAAGGTCTCGGACTGGTTAATGCACAAACAACGTGTTCAATATGGTGGCCGAGTTTACGATCGCAGCGTCGGTATCAAACCCTTTATCAAATCTGTGCGCAAAGATGGCTATTTGGGGTACTACTTACCTGATGAAGACTTAGGTCGAGAACACAGTGTATTTGTGGATTTTTTTGCTACGCAGAAAGCAACCATCGCGGGTTTAGGTCGTCTTTCTACATTGAGTAAATCGAAAATCGTCCCTCTGTTTGCCATGTTTAACAGCAAAACCGGGCAATATGAATTGGATTTCTACCCTGAGCTTCCATTCCCAACCGGAGATGAGCATCAGGATGCGAGAATGATGAACGAATGCATTGAAAACTATGTTTCACAACGCCCAGAACAATATATGTGGATTCTTCGACTGCTAAAAACGCGTCCAGATTCAGACATCAACCCATATCAAGTAAAGCTGTAAATAATGAACAATCCAATAACCAAGAAAAATTTGAGCGAAACAGTACTGCTGCTACCTTTCGTTTTTTCTTTCGTGTTGATGATTTGGTTTGAAGGTGCAAGTAAAGTTTTAGTGATTACCACTGTGCTTTCTTTGCTGTGCGCGATAACTGTATACCGAAAAAATATCAAGACTTTCATTAGTGAGAATCTGCGCCAACCATTTCATATACTCATTTGGGTCCTCGCCCTGTTTATATTCTTTCAATCATGGCTAAACGGAGTGAGTTCACGAGAAATTAGAACCATTCTTTGCTTGTCTCTTATTGCTCTCTATTTCCCTTTTCAAAGAATACGACCGTCTTATTATGAAACGATTGTGATTCTTGGTTGTTGCACGATTTTTCTCAATAGTGCCTATTTCAATATCGTCTTAGGACTCAATCGAGAATCGGGCGTGGTTAATGCGATACCTTATGCTGGTATCGCCGCACTGTTAGCCCTTTGGGCTCTTCATTTTTCTTTTGAGGCACACACCTCTAAAATGAGGTTTCTATTTGGGATGCTCGCAATGCTGCCGATCACCTGCTTGGTCCTGACCGAATCTCGCGGAGTTTGGTTAGCGTTTATCTGCGCATCCTTGGTTTTGTCTTGGGGTAAGTTCAAGCTGACTTTCAAGAAAATGCTCGTTGCTGGTGTCGTGGTATCTGCAGCCATGTTTATGCTTTCTGGTAGCTTTATTGAACAGCGCATCGAGAAAACACACTATGAAATCGAGCAGATCCAACAAGGCAATATGAATACTTCAATTGGTCTCAGACTTCAGATGTGGCAAGCGTCACTCAAACTGGCTGATGACAATTGGTTATTCGGACTAGGAACAGGACACGCTGATAAATTAGAGCAACTGTATCAACAACATCAGATATCAAAAGCGCTCTATGAGTTTCATCCTCCACACTATCACAACCAGTTTATCGACAGCATGGTAAAGTCTGGACTTGTTGGTCTTATTTTTTTGCTATTGATGCTGTGCATACCCTTCTTTCTGACCAAACACGCTGACAAGAGAATAAAAAGCATGGTCTGTTCTGTCATCATGCTGTATGTGATCATGGGCCTCACTGATGTGCCATTTTATAATGGCCAAACATTTATTTTGTACGTCCTCACTATGCTTATTTTGATCAACACTTCCTTTCAGTCCACAAAACAGACGAACCATGTGAGATTCAGCGGTGCTTAAAAAATTAAAACAGCTCAACAGAGCATTACGCAACAAGCAGAAGAAACTCAAGTTGAGCTACTACTGTCAGCGCTTTGATAAGGCTCCGCAAACAACCGTTCCACTTCGTGACATCAAGAGTTTGGCTCTATTGCGTTGGGACAACAAACTGGGCGATGCAATCATGAGTGGTTTATTGATCCAAATGTTACAACAATACCGCCCAGATATTCAGATTTCCGTCATCACACCGAATTTTTGCGCAAGTTGGTTTGAACAATCAACCCATTGCAAGATCATTCCTTGTGGGAAACGCGGGGTGAAGACTGCGCGAGCATTCAGCCAATATCGCGGGCAATTTGATGCGGTGGTTGAATTAGGAACCAGTTTTGACTTTAAGGAATTGCTTGCTCTACATGAATTGGGCGCGGCTTATAACATCGGATTTAATAAAGAATCACATCCGATTTTCAACGTTTGTCTGCCCAATGAGCATGTACACTTTAAGGATCGCTACCTTGCGGTCGCCAGGCTATTTTGTGATGTGCCAGAATCCGCAGACATTCCGTTGATTCCTTATTCAACGTCAACGATCGTCGATCCTCATACGACGACCGTTGCAATCAATCTATTTGGCTCCAGTAAATATCGTCAGTTTTCCAAAACGGAAGCCAACAAGTTGCTGAATCATTGGTTACGCGATTTCCCGCAAGACACCCTTTATCTGATTCCTGTCCCGGGTAAGATTGAATTTCTGAAAGAGCTCGTCACTGAACTCGAGAATCCACGCGTGCAATTGTTAAGCGAAACACCTTCGCTGGAGTTTTCGCTTCAACTGCTCAGTCAAGTCGACTTGTGTGTCACGCCCGACACCTCTGTGGTTCATATGGCCAGCGCTTTGAACACACCCATTCTGGCGATCTATGCCGACGACCCTCGCAATTTCCAAGAGTGGCATCCTCTGTCAGATAAAGCAGAAGTGGTGTTTAACCCACCCGCCAAAGACCGAAACGACCGTGTCTATGTGCATGATTTTGAATGGTCAGAGCTAAAGAAAAAGCGTGAATCTCTGCTATCTTCACACTAAAAGAGCAAAACGCTTGTGTTCATTCTTCCTCTACCGCCAGAATGAACACAGCATCAAACGAATCGAAGTATCGAATGAAAATTCTAGTGATTGGCCCCTCTTGGGTCGGAGACATGGTGATGTCTCAATGCCTCTATACTCGCATCAAGCAACAACATCCCGACGCCGTCATCGATGTCATGGCGCCAGCATGGTGCAAACCCATTCTGGAACGCATGCCCGAAGTACATCAAGCGATCGAAATGCCGTTAGGGCATGGTGATTTTAACTTTCTTGGTCGCCGAGCCATCGGTAAGTCGATGCGTGGTCAATATGATCAGGCTTATATTCTGCCGAATTCAGCCAAATCCGCGCTGATACCTTGGTTTGCCGACATTCCAATCAGAACTGGCTGGAAAGGTGAGATGCGTTACGGGTTGCTGAACGATTTACGCCCAAATAAAAAATCCTTCCAATACATGACCGAGCGTTATGTAGCCTTGGCACACCCCAAAACCACCATGGTGGACTCCGCATCATTGGGCGGCCTAGACACCTTACCACGCCCAAGTCTTTACATTGATAAGGATGCTCAGCAACAAACTCGCGATAAGTTTGCCCTTCACTCCTCTCGCCCAGTCATTGGCTTGTGTCCTGGTGCTGAATTTGGACCGGCGAAACAATGGCCGACCGAACATTACGCCGCCGTCGCAGCGGCGATGATCAATGCAGGGAAACAGGTATGGCTATTTGGTTCAGCGAAAGACAGTAAAACCACGCAAACCATTGTGGCCGACCTCAGCGACGACCAAAGATCACACATCGTCGATTTGGCGGGCAAAACCAGTTTGATCGAAGCCGTCGACATGCTGGCCTGCTGCGAGAGCGTCGTCAGCAATGACTCGGGGTTAATGCATGTGGCCGCAGCAGTCGGTTGCCAAGTGGTCGGGGTGTATGGCTCCACTTCGCCAACATACACGCCGCCTCTGGCAGAGAAAAAAGCCATCATTCATACCGATATTGAATGCAGACCGTGCTTCAAACGGGAATGTCCGTTAGGGCATTTGAAATGTCTGAAAGATCTCGCTCCGCAGCGTGTCATCAACGCGTTGATGCAATTCGACAACGCAGAACAGGAGTAATTTGAACAATGCGCCTGATCTATACTCTGTTGCTGATTGTCGCTAGTCCATTACTGCTCTATTCATTGTATAAAAAGAAAGTCGGCAAACCGGCTTTTGGTGCACGTTGGAAAGAGCACTGGGGAATGACACCAAAAGTTAGTTCTCAGAATCCTATTTGGATACATGCGGTTTCCGTGGGTGAGTCAATCGCCGCGATTCCCGTGATCAAAGCCATGAAGCAAGCGCAGCCGGATCAGGCGATTGTCGTTACCACCACCACCAGCACTGGTGCGGAACAAATCGCCAAACTGGGCGACCTGGTTGAACATCGCTACATGCCGTTGGACTTTGCCTGGTGTGTGCGCCGCTTTTTGCAAGCTGTTAAACCGTCTCGACTCCTGATCGTTGAGACGGAACTGTGGCCGAATACCGTACACACAGTGCATCAACATAACATTCCAATAACCATCATTAATGCTCGCTTATCAGAGCGATCTTGCCTTCGCTATCAAAAGTTTTCCGCGCTATTTAATCTGATTCGCCCCTACGTCGATCGCATTCTTTGTCAGTATGAAAGTGATGCTGGGCGTTTTGTTCGCTTGGGTTTTCAACCAGAGCAAGTTCAAGTGACCGGCTCGATTAAGTTTGATATTGAAATTGCACCCACGGTACTCGAACAAGGAAAACAATTGCGTGAAGAGCTGGGCTTAGACCGTCCGGTATGGATTGCAGCCAGCACCCACGAAGGTGAAGATGCCATTCTCCTCGACGCTCATCAAGCCCTGTTAGAGCATTTTCCCCAGGCTTTACTGATCTTAGTTCCACGCCATCCGGAACGGTTTAATTCCGTCTTTGACCTCTGCATAAAGCGAGAGTTTATAACTTGTCGCAGAACGTTCCCAACACCAATGAAACAAGATTGTCAGGTCTACCTTGGCGACACAATGGGCGAGTTACTAACACTACTCAGTGCGGCGGACATCTGCTTTATGGGAGGCAGCCTTATCGGTGATAAAGTAGGCGGGCACAACTTACTTGAACCTGCTGCTCTCGGAAAACCACTACTCAATGGCCCAAGTTATTATAACTTCAGTGAAATTATGCAATTGCTGCAGGACAATGATGCCGTAACTATTTGCGAAAATGCCCAGCAGATTACGTATAATCTTCAACAACTTTGGACAACTTCCCATCTGCTACAAGTTAAGGGAGCTAACGCACAGAAAGTCGTTGAGCAGAATACAGGCGCAATTTCTCGTACAATCGCCAATATCGCCTAGAACAACTACAAGATGGATTTGAACGCAGTGATGGTTAACTCATGAACATAAAATTTTTAATCAGAGACTTAAAAATCGAAGGCGTACAGGTGGTAACGGTGCGCCTGGCTAGACTGCTGCAGGCGAACGGACACAACGTACAAATCATCACTCTGTTCGATCACATTGAGTTACCGGAATTAAGTGATTTAAACATCTCTTGTCTGAATATTCCTCAGAACAATAAATGTGAGAGAGTACTGCTGTCGCATTTTAAATCCTGGTATCAGGACGCTGAGTTTGACTATTTGATTGCCCCACACAGTGAATGTATCAAGTTAATCGCACATTTTTCTGATCAGCGTTTAGTTCCATTTATCCATAACTCGGACCAGTATTCCTACAGTCAACGCAACTGCTTCAAACGCTTTCGATACCGCAACAGATTGGCTAAGCGACTCAAAGGAAAGCATGTGTTGTGCGTCTCCGAGAGTATAAAAAAGTTTACTGAGCAGTGTTGTGGGAAACACATCCAGCCCGCTAGCGTGCTTTATAATCCGTTCGACATTGAGACCATCCGACATTACGCTTGTGATGAAAGCGCACAGGCTTCTCAAGAAAACTACCTGCTTTTCGTTGGCCGCCTAGAAAAACAAAAACGTGTTGATCGCTTGCTTACTTCGTTTTCTTACGTAAAAAATCCGTCCATCAAGCTAGTGATCTTAGGTGAAGGCTCTTTGGAGCAAAAGCTAAAAATACAAGCAGAAGAGTTAAATCTAGGCGAACGAGTAGAATTCAAAAAATTCGACACCAATCCGTACCCAATTATTAAAGGTGCGAAAGCGGTCATACTGACCTCGGATCATGAAGGTTTACCAACCGTTATCATTGAAGCTTTGATTCTCGGCATTCCCGCTCTCAGTGTGAACTGCCCTTCCGGCCCAGATGAAATTCTTACCGGAGAGCTATCGAAATATCTGATTCACTCTTACGATGAAAAAGTCATCGCGGAGAGAATCGATGCATTGTTGGAAGACCGCGACATTCCAGATCTTTCCGCGGGTTATGAAAAGTTTACCGAAGAGAAAGTCTATCAGTCTTTTATGACTATCGTAGAGCAATGGAATAACGATAAGCATTAAACTGTTGCTTGGTAACCGTCCAGCAACGCTTGCCATTCGGCGTCTTGCCATTTGATATTGGCGCGTAACTGCTCTTTGCGAAACGAACGCAGCAGTCGTGCCAAATTTTCTTCTTTCCAGTTATTCCCGTATTGAATGGCACATTTATCAAAATCAATGATCCACACATGGTCGTGATCATCGAGCAGAATGTTGTGAATATTCAAATCGGTGTGATTGACCTGAGCACGATGCAGCTTCGCCACCTGTTGACCAATGCGATGATAAAGCGCCTCAGGCAAAGCTTCGGTTTGTAACACCGCCACCAAGTCCCGCGCATTGGCGACTTTCTCACTGAGAATATCGGCTTGATATACACAGCCCCGACGCAAGGCGCGGGCAGCAATCGGGCGCGGTACATTCACCCCCTGCTCACGCAAATGATGCAGCAATTGAAATTCGGCGCAGCTGCGGGTTTTCTCCCACCCTTGAAACCAATAACTGTCACTGACCAATTTGCCAAACAAGCCGCCGCGGCGATAATGGCGTAACGCAGCTGGCAACGCCGCCATTTGAACAAACCACGTGGTGCCACGCCCTTGTGCGCTGCCAATCACCCGTTGATTAGCTTGCCAATATTCAGGGTCAAACAGCGACGCCAACGGTTCATTGACCCATTGGTCGTCGTACCAAATTGTCTGATGTTTGCTGAGCTGTTGTTGTTTGATCACGTTAGGTTCCCGCTATGGTGATTGGCACATAAGGTGGCTGCTCTCGTCAGAATTGGCATCTTCACACCAATAAAGAGAGGAAAAGAATGCGGTTATTTTACATTTATCGGCGGACTCTGCATAATTTAGCCTCATTAATTGAAGAGCTTATTTGATGCCACTGTTCACTGCGCCTCCGAAGTCGGTCTGTTTTCTGCGCCTGTCGGCGATTGGCGACGTTTGTCATGCCGTTGCCGCAGTTCAAAACCTGCAACAACACTGGCCAGACACCCAAGTGACCTGGGTGATTGGCAAAGTCGAAGCCCAACTGCTCCAAGGTTTGCCGAACGTTGAATTGATCGTCTTTGATAAAAAAGCCGGCTGGTCTGGTATCAAAGCGGTTTGGCAGCAACTGAAAGGGCGTCATTTTGATGCGCTCGTGCACATGCAGTTAGCCCTGCGCGCCAGTTTCGTCACGCTGGGCATTCGCGCGCAGTACAAAGTGGGATTCAACCGCAAACGGGCCAAAGAAGGTCAGTGGTTGTTCACTAACCGCAAGATTGCTGACACCGAATCGGCGCACGTGCTCGACAGTTTTTTCTCGTTTACCGAATTTCTTGGCGTGCCACGCCAAACACCAACCTGGAACCTGCCGATTTCCGAACAAGATAGGCAATTTGCCCGTGCGCAACTGGGTAACCAACCGACCATCGTCATCAGCCCGGCCGCCAGTAAAGATGAGCGCAATTGGGTCACGGAACGCTACGCGCAATTTGCCGATTACGTTATCTCTCAAGGGTATCAGGTCGCCTTATGTGGCTCTCCTGCGCCGCGCGAGCAGAAACTGGCAGAGCAAATCAGCGCCTTGATGACGCACCCGGTACTCAATCTGGTTGGCAAAACCAATTTAAAACAACTGGCCGCCGTCTTGGGCGAAGCGAAGTTAGTGCTTGCTCCGGATTCTGGCCCGGCACATATTGCCACCACACAAGGAACGCCCGTACTGGGCTTGTATGCCCACAGCAACCCGAAGCGCACGGGGCCATACTTTAATATCAAAGATGTGGTGAGTGTGTACGAACCGTTCGTGACCGAGCAGCAAGGCAAACCGCTGGAACTGCTGGCGTGGAGCACACGCGCCAAAGGCACAGACCTGATGCAGGCCATCTCGCTCGATGCGGTCATCACCACCTTTGATCGCATGATGTCAGCGACAACACAGTTAGGTAACCCAAATCATGGCTAATACCACTCCAACATTGGCGGTCGCCCTGATCGTGAAAAATGAAGCCAAGCACCTGCAAGCCTGCTTAGACACGGTGTATCAATGGGTCGACGAAATCGTCATTCTTGATTCCGGCAGCAGCGATCAAACTGAAGCCATCGCTCGCCGCTATACCGATAAATTTTTTGTCAACACCGAGTGGCCCGGCTTTGGTCCTCAGCGCCGTTTGGCGCAATCGCACATTACCTCAGACTATGTGTTGTGGCTCGATGCCGATGAACGCGTGACCGATGCGCTCAAAGAACAAATTTTACAAGCGGTCCACGCCGACAAACCCAACACCGTCTACCAGATTGATCGTCTCACCACCGCGTTTGGCAAACAGATTCGCTATTCCGGTTGGTCCCCCGACTGGGTCACGCGTCTTTACCGCACGCGCGACACACAATACAACCAAGCCTTGGTGCATGAGAGCGTAGAAATCCCATCCGGATTTCAACTGCGGTCGTTAAAAGGTTATCTCGAGCATTACACCTTTGAGTATCTGCCACAGTACACCGCAAAAACGCAGCAATACATGAAAGCGTGGGCTGACCAACGTGAAGGACGCAAGAAAGCGTCGTTGGGCGGCGCAGTCCTGCATGGCTTTTTCCGCTTCTTTAAAATGTACGTGATTAAACGCGGGTTTCTCGATGGTCGCCATGGCTTACTGTTGGCGATGTTAAGCGCCAACACCACGTTTACTCGGTATGCGGATTTGTGGCTGCGCGACTACGTGCGCAAGCAGGAGCAAAAACAGAAATGAACATCTGCCACGTTAACTTGGCATCCGGCTATCACGGCGGAGAAAACCAGACACTGCAACTCATCAAGCAGCAGATTCGCATGGGCTATCAGCTGACAATTGTCGCTAACCCCAAAAGCCCGTTTTTTGCGCGTGTGTCCGAGCTGCCTTGTCGAGTCATCGCCGCCAGCCATTATTTACTCCAACATGGCAAACGCGTGACCGACGGCTGTGAATTGATTCATGTGCATGAAGGCCGAGCCATTTACTGGGCGTGGCTGCAACACGCATTGCATGGCGTGCCGTATATGGTGACGCGTCGCATCGACAATCCGCTGCGCAAAAAATGGTTATCGAACCAAGCATACCGCCAAGCCGCGTTATTGGTTGGCCTGAGCCATGAAATCGCGGCCCGCATTCGTGACGCGTACCCAACCCAAAGCATTGAGATCATTCCCAGCTCGCCAGTCACCTACCCGATTGATGACGCCAACGTGGCACAAATCAAGCAGCAATTCAGTGGCAAATTTCTGGTCATCCATGCCGCTAACATGCTCAAACACAAAGGTTTTGATGTCACCCTGAGCGCAGCAAAAGCGTTGGTTCAGCGCGCCCCTGAGGTTCATTTTGCGCTGTTAGGAGACGGCAAAGAGCGAGCCGCCTTAGAGCAGCAAGCCGCAGGCTTAACCAACGTGTCGTTCATGGGTAAACAGAGCAACATGGGCGATTGGTTTGCCGCAGCCGACTTGCTGGTTCACCCCTCCTACAGCGAAGGTTTGGGTTCAGTGATTCTGGAAGCGATGGGCAATGGCTTACCGGTGATTGGTGCTCGCGCGGGCGGTATCCCGGATATTATTGACCACCAAGAGTCAGGGCTTTTGATTGAGCCCGGCGATGGCCTCGGACTGGCCAATGCGATTGAAACTATTCGCAGCGACGCCACGTTGCGTGAAAAGCTCGCCATCGGACGTGAGAAAAAACTGCAAGGCTTTCTGATTGAGAATACCGCCAAACGCTATGAGCAGCTTTACGCTCGCGTTGCGGCCGGAAAGTCATAATCTGGGCTCGCGACGCGAAAGCGTGTCAGCCACCAAATTTGAACACCGCTGCAGTTTCGCTGCGGCTGAGGTAATGTGAGACCATGAAAATCTTAATTTTTAGCTCCTATCGTGATGCCTGGAACAGCGTGCGTCCGGAAGCGGAGATGTTTATTGAAATGGCCAAGCTCGGCCATGAGGTGACCATCATGACGCAAGGCGATGCGGAGTATGTGCCGCGTTTTCGCGACAACGGCGTGAAGATCATCGACTGTTACCCGAAGAAAAAGATTTGTCTCAACACGATCAAGACGTTACGTCACGCGCTGCATCAAGAACGCTATGACGTGGTGTACGCCATGAACTCCAAAACCATTCCCAACGCGGCATTTGCCTGCATCGGTTTCAAACACACCAAACTGGTGAGCTATCGCGGCACAGTCGGCGGGTTGTATCGTCACGATCCCACCGCCTACCTGACCCATTTGCATCCTCGTATCGACGGCATCAGTTGTGTGGCACAGGCAGTGACTGACGATGTGCGCAAACATGTTTGGAAACGCGCCGACAAAGTGGTCACGATTTACAAAGGCCACGACATTGCTTGGTATCAGGCGCAGCCAGCGAATTTAAGCGCACTGGGCTTGCCGGATGACGCGTTCAGCGCCATCTGTATCGCCAATGCGCGGCCAAGTAAAGGCGTGCACGTGTTGCTTGAGAGCGCGAAACAACTGGCGCCATTACCAAATTTGCACCTGCTGCTGGTCGGTCGCGATATGGATACCGAACAGAACCTGAAATTGGCCGAAGCAAGTGGCATGCGCGATCGCATACATTTCCTCGGTTACCGCAAAGATGTACCGGAACTGCTGGCGGCAAGCCAAGTGCAAGTTCAGCCTTCGATTAGCGGGGAAGGCTTACCCAAAACCATCATTGAAGCCATGGCGATGGGCATTCCTTCCGTGGTGACCACCACCGGCGGTGGTAAAGAACTCTTGATCGACGGCGAAACCGGATTCGTTGTTCCGGTGAATGATGCCTCAGCCATCGCCGATAAAATTCAGTGGCTGTACGCGTCTGAGCAAAATCGCCAAGAGATGGGGCGCAAAGCGCAGCAGCGGATGATCAACGATTTCTCCTGTCAGGAAAGCGCTCAGCAACATCTGGACTTTTTTCAATCGCTATTGGATGAAAAATAATCACACTTGCCGTCAGATTGTCATGATTTGGCGGTACAGTTTTGTTTAGCATACCCTTACACGCACAAACACTGAGTAGAACATTGTGAATTCAAAAAGTATTTCCCGCGTTATTTACCCGGGCACCTTTGACCCTATTACCAACGGCCATCTGGATTTGATTGAGCGTGCTGCCAGCATGTTTGATGAAGTGATCATCGCGGTGGCCGCCAGTCCAAGCAAAAATACCCTGTTTACGCTGGAAGAGCGCGTGGCCTTTGCCAAAGCGGTCACTTCACATCTGGATAACGTTACGGCAAAAGGGTTCTCTGGCTTGATGGTGGATTTTGCCAAAGCCGAAGGCGCCACCGTATTGGTGCGCGGCCTGCGCACTACGGTCGATTTTGAATACGAATTCGGCCTGACCAACATGTACCGGCGCTTGATGCCCGGGTTGGAGAGTGTTTTCCTCACCCCGGCGGAAGAGTACGCATTTATCTCCTCATCGCTGGTACGCGAAGTCGCGATTCATGGGGGCAACGTGGATGCGTTTGTGCCTGAGTTGGTGGCCAACGCGCTGCACAGCAAAAAGATTGTGGAATAACGTCACACCTCAAAAAAGGGCTGCTCACTGAGCAGCCTTTTTCTTGATGTGTTGCGCCAGTTTATGGCGTCATCGGCAACACTTGCGAACGCAGGTAATAATCTTGCAGCAACGAGTACTCTTTGCCCCAGTCCGTCTCTTGCGGTGGGTTCTTCTCCGGTCGGGCTTGATTCAACAGCGCATTGTGTTCGTCCCACGCATAAAACAACCCCGAGCCACTGCTACTGAATGCGCCCTTTTCACTGATAGTACGCGAGGCATTAAAACCGATGTTACTCACTCCGTCTTTGGCCAACAGGTTTTCGCCGCCTAAACTGATGTAATCCTGATTCGACAAACTGAAATGATACAGGGTCGGAAACAGGTCGCGATGCGAACCAATGCGCTGCGGATCATAGGAAAATGGCGTGTGATCCAAAATCGGCTGTGGCACATCAAGGAACAGTGGCACAGCAAACGTCAGGCCGTATTCGGTCGGCTCATCGGTGCTGCTGTAACGCATGCGATGATCCCCGGTCACCGCAATCACGGTATTGTCCTTCAACTTGTCTGAGGCTTTGACTCGGCCGATAAACTGTCCCAACGCATCCGACGCATACTGGAATGTGTTGAGTAACACTTTGGCCTGATCGCCCTGATAACCAATCAGCGAGGACAAACGTTCACTCATGGCCGTTGGCTTCGGCTGATAATAATCCGGCACTTTGTACGGCGAGTGGTTGGTCACCGTCATAATAAAAATCAGCGTCGGTTTTTTCGCCTCCTCCAAAACCTTGTTGGCATACTTAAACAAGTAGCCATCCGGTACGCCCCAAGTTCCGGAATATTGGGCCGCCTCCGGAAATGCCTCAATAATGTCGTTCTCATCGTACACGCGGTCAAACCCTTGTACCGGCAAATAGTTGGCCAAATTTCGCCACATGCCATTGCCGCCATACAGGAATGTGACTTCATAGCCCGCGCGCTTATAAGGCAGAACAGCTGAGCTTGGCAGCGCAATGTTTTGGATCGATGAGTGGCTGATCGTCGCCACCGGGCTGTGGAACAACGTCATGACAATGCTGTCGATGGTCGCCGACGTGCCCGCCATAAAGCGCTCGAATAAGAAACCGTTCCCCCAATACGGACGCAGGCTCCCCAGTAAATCGTTCGTCTGCGGATCGTCTTCCACCAAAATATTCATGCCCATGCTTTCCATCATCGCGACCACGACATGCGGTGGATTGTCAGCAAGGAAAGGGTTGGTCGGTACATGATAATTTGGCGTCGGCTGACCGAGCATCTTTTCCATCTGCGCGGTCAATATGCGTTGTGACACAGGGTCAAAACGGCGCTGCTCTTTGTAATCAGTTGTCGCCCAATCAAGCGCCATAAACACGTTCGGCGTGATCATATTCAGCGGTTTGTACTGCGACACACTGGCGTGATAGCGCTTAAGCGGATGGCTATCGAGCGAACCGCGTGCGACCGCGAACGTGACCACAATCGTCAGCAAGACCACCAGAGAGGTCATGCTCCAATGCCAATACATGCGTGGACGTAACTGTCCCAGCGTTGTACGCAAGAACCAGCGCGAAGAGACATAAGCCAGCAATGCGGCCAACACGGCCAGCAACGAACCGCGCATGATAGGGTAATCTTGCCACATATTGATCAGTACGGCGTTAGTGTCATCCTCCCACAGACCAAAGACAAACAGGTCAACGTAGCTGCCATAAGTCAGGTAATAGTAGTAATTACCGATGCCTCCGACTACATACAAAAAGGCAATCACGCTGTGATAACCCAAGGCAAATTTCAGCCAGCGGCGGTAGATATTGTGAAACGCAGCGGCAATTAAACCGCTGAGCAACAAGGGGGCGTAAGCAATAGCGGTGACCTTGGCATCAAACCGCCCACCGACCCAGAACGCCCGCCCAATATCATCACTGACCCCGGCCTCCGGCAATACATCGCGAATGTGAAGAAAAAACACCACACGGGCAATCAGCAACAGGCTGAAGGAGAACAGGAAACACTGGAGTAACAGCAGACACAGCTGGCGCAGATGAGATGGATACTTCATTTTTATGGACAACAAACAGGTGGACAATCTGACGAGCGAAAAGCGAGTGTTTTCTTGGTCAGGGAATAAAATCAGTCAGTCACATTAGCAAGAATGATACCGAATTCAGGGCATCAAATTCAGGGAATAATATGGCGTTGAGCCAGAGTTGGCTCATCAATATCTGAGCATCCGGCAAAGCGGAAGATTATCGTTTACAGCACGGGACACAAGTCCCGGCCGCAAAGAGTGTGTGAAGTATCGCTATACAGAATAGAATTCTTTGTACCATTTCACAAAATTCGCCACGCCTTGTTCAACCCCCATCTGAGGTTTGTATTGCGTCGCGTTGAATAGGTCTTGAGTGTCAGCGTACGTCACATACACATCACCCGGCTGCATCGGCAGCATGTTTTTCTTCGCTTCTATACCCAACGCCGATTCCAGTGCTTTGATGTAATCCATCAGTTTCACCGGGCTGCCGTGACCAATGTTATATACACGGTAAGGTGCTGAACTGGTCGCTGGCGATCCTGCTTCCACGCTCCACTCTGCATTCGGCTCAGGTACCACATCTTTGATACGCAGGATGCCTTCAACGATGTCATCAATGTAGGTGAAATCACGCTTCATATCGCCGTTGTTATACACATCGATAGCGTCACCATTGATGATAGCTTTAGTGAATTTAAACAGCGCCATATCCGGACGTCCCCAAGGACCATACACGGTGAAGAAACGCAGCCCTGTTGTTGGTACACCGTACAGGTGAGAGTATGTATGCGCCATCAGCTCATTAGACTTTTTGGTCGCAGCGTAGAGGGAAATCGGGTGATCCACACTATCCGACGTGTTGAATGGCGTTTTGCGGTTCAGACCGTACACCGAACTCGACGATGCATAGACCAAGTGCTTGATTTTGTGATGGCGGCAACCTTCCAGAATGGTCAGATGGCCGACCAGGTTGCTGTCGGCATACGACATCGGGTTATCAATCGAATAACGTACGCCCGCTTGCGCTGCCAGATGAATGACCTTATCAAACTGTTCAGCCGCAAACAGATCGGCAATCGCTTCGCGATCCGCGATGTCCATTTCAAGAAACGAGAAACGTTCATGTGCAGCTCGCTCCAAGCGCGCGTCTTTCAACGCCACATCGTAGTAGTCGTTCAGGTTATCAATGCCCACCACATCGTGGCCTTCGGCGCACAGACGCTCAACGACCGCTGAGCCAATAAAACCCGCGGCACCAGTTACTAAATATTTCATACCATTCTCTCTTCAGAACGAAAGCTACACGCGTTATATCATAATTTTGCGGTATTTTCCGGCTCGGCAGGCTGACAATGCAAGCAAAAGAACGAGTTGCGTTGGCCAATTTTCAGCTCGGCGATTTTCTCGCCGCAGCGAGGGCAAGGTTGACCCTTCTTGCCATACACCTGTAACTCCTGGGCAAAATAGCCTGGTTTTCCATCCGCTTGGGCAAAATCTTTCAGCGTGGTGCCACCTTGCGCAATAGCGGTAGTTAAGACCGCTTTGATGTCAGCCACCAGAGAAATCCACTCGGCTTCACTCAGAGAATGGGCAGGTCGCAGCGGATGAATATGAGAGCTGAACAGCGACTCATTGGCGTAGATATTGCCCACACCGACGACAATTTTGTTGTCCATGATAAACGACTTCACCGCCACCCGCTTATTACGCGCCTTATTTTGCAGATACTCAGCATTAAACGCCTCCGTCAGTGGCTCTGGCCCCATATGGCCCAGCACTTCGTGACTCTCGCCGACCGGACACCATAACCAGGCACCGAAACGGCGCGGATCGTTGTAGCGCAGTACTTTGCCATTGGTCAGCGTCAGATCCACGTGATCGTGTTTGGCGGGTGGAAAATCGCCATCCAACACGCGCAGTGACCCTGACATGCCTAAATGGACGATAGCGCTGCCCACCGGTGTTTCAATCATTAGATATTTGGCGCGGCGAGAAATGGCGGTGATGACCTGCCCTTCCATCTGCTTCAATTCAGCGGGAATATCCCAACGCAGTTTAGGCGTACGGAACGTCAGCGAACGCACTGTTTCTCCCACCAGATGCGGCGAGATACCCATTCGGCTGACTTCAACTTCCGGGAGTTCTGGCATGTTGTGTAATTAAACCTCTAATGATGGAGCGGTGCTCAGGATGACGGCAGCAGGTAACCATTGTCGACAGAGATGGCGATCCACTTATCCTGCCAGTTCTTAAACAGCCAGAACTGTGGCGTACGGTAATAAGTGATCCTTTGCGGCTCTTCCTGATCGCTATACCACACTTCGATCGTCTGCGGACTGCGTAAATTCGGTTGCAACGACAGATAGGTCTCATCGTTCACTTCCGTACCAACCAGCTCTTGCCAACGTTTCACCAGCTCTTCCGGAGCCACCTCTGTCGGTGGTGTGGCTCGCCAGCGACCCTGATTCAGCTCCAGTGACAAACGGGCAAAATGCATAGCCTGTAACTTGGCGTGCGGATTGAGTAAGGTTGGATACGAGCTAACCTCCGGTTCGATCAAATACGATTTGATGAACGCAGGCAGATTCAACACTCCGATAAACACAATCACCGCCAGAATCAGAATGTTATTCCATCGGCGACGACGATGAGGCGCGACGCGCATAATCGCTGTCCTTAGTTGATTACGATACCGCTAGAGTAGCAGAGGAAGAAAAGAGATCCTAGATAAGTGCTTGGCAGGACACCGAAAGCAGAAAAGAAAAAACCCAGCCAAGAGGCTGGGTTTTTATCGTTCCAAGGAAGCCATCAATTACTTGATTTTCGCTTCTTTGTATACAACGTGCTGGCGTACAACTGGATCAAATTTCTTGATCTCAAATTTGCCTGGCATGTTGCGTTTGTTCTTGTCAGTTGTGTAGAAGTGACCAGTACCAGCAGAAGATACTAGACGGATTTTCTCACGAATGCCTTTAGCCATTGTTTAATTCCTCTTAAACGTTTTCGCCACGTGCACGGATATCAACAAGAACAGCATCGATGCCTTTCTTATCAATGATACGCATGCCTTTAGCAGTTAGACGTAGTTTAACAAAACGTTTTTCGCTCTCTACCCAGAAACGATGAGTTTGTAGGTTCGGCAGAAAACGACGCTTAGTAGCATTTCGTGCGTGTGAACGGTTGTTACCCGTTACTGGACGCTTACCAGTTACTTGGCATACTCGGGACATGAATGTCTTCTCCAAATCGTTTCAGCTCGATATCAACCTTGGTGGCCGAACCTCTCTCTTTCTACATAAGAAGTTGAGGTTAAAAACCGTTATGGAAAATCCATACAAGGCTATCAAAGGTCGCGCATTATACTAACTTGACACGCATTGCTCAAGACCCGAACAGATCCTTTTTACAGGATTACCTGATCTTTTTTGTGTTGAGCTGAATTGGGGTTAAAAAATGTGTGCGAATCATACCAGAAAACCACAGAAAGCTAAGCATTTTTTGTGCATTCAAGTGAATTGCTGATAAGGGCTGTCGGAATTTTCCTGATAAAAAGTGAAAGTTTGTCCCTACAGCCTTGTATTTGCTCAATAGTTTAAACTTTCAACAACCCGAAATTTATTTTTTGTGTCGCTTTATATCCAGCCCCGCTCCGCAAATGAGACCACGTCACCGTCACCCACTACGAAGTGATCCAACACGCGAATGTCCACCAGCGCTAAAGCATCGGTTAGACGCTGCGTGATCCTTCGGTCCGCCTGACTGGGTTCCGCAACACCGGACGGGTGGTTGTGTGCCAGTATCAGCGCCGCCGCGTTGTGGTACAGTGCGCGTTTGACCACCTCTCGCGGGTAGACGCTCGCCGCATCAATCGTACCTTCAAACAGCACTTCATCACGAATCACGCGGTGTTGGTTGTCGAGAAACAGAATGTAGAACGCTTCACGCTGGCGATCGCGCAGCACACTCGACAGATACAGTTTGGTCTGCTGCGGACTGGTGAGCGCTTCGCCGCGTTTGAGCGTTTCTGCCAGATAACGCTGAGTCATCTCCAACACCGCCTGCAACTGAACAAATTTCGCTTCGCCAAGCCCTTTGTGGGCACAAAACTGATCCTTGGTGGCGGAAAACAGGGCGCGCAGCGATCCAAACTCGCGCAGCAGAAAGTCGGAGAGTTCGAGGACATTCATACCCTGAGTGCCAGTGCGCAGAAAAATCGCCAGCAATTCAGCATCGGATAATGCCTGAGGGCCGCGTAACAACAACTTTTCACGCGGCATGGATTCGTTGGGAAGGGATTTGAGGCTCATGTATGGCTCCTGTGATTTGCCATACTCAAGCCGATCTCTCCCTCAGGCTGCAAGCGGCCTGAGGGATCTTTAGAGCGGCGTCATTCAGCGGTGCAACGCCGTTGTCAGTTAAAGCTTAAAGTGACCGACCAGGTTCCCCATTTGCTGGCCCGATTGTGCCAAACGGGTGCTGATCGATTCTGAACGCTGCAGGTTATCGCTAAGCTCATTGACTATCTGCTGAATCGCGACCAGGTTTTGGTTGATGTCTTCCGCCACTGCGCTTTGCTGCTCAGCGGCAGAAGCGGTCTGAATCCCCATATCGTGAATGACACTGACCGCATCGGAAATGCCAGACAAACTGTCTTTAATCTGCACCGATTCCAGCGCGGTTTTTTCGCCGCGATCCTGACTCAGTGCCATACTGCTGACCGCTTTACTCACCCCTTGATGCAGCGCCTGCAGCATCTCACCGATTTCCTGTGTGCTGTTTTGCGTGCGGCTTGCCAATGAGCGTACCTCGTCGGCCACGACGGCAAAACCGCGGCCCTGCTCGCCAGCGCGTGCTGCTTCAATTGCCGCATTCAATGCCAGCAGGTTGGTTTGTTCAGCGATATCCCCAATCACGTTCAGAACTTTCGTGATCTGCTCCGTTTGCTGGCTCAGTTCCTGAATCGCATCCGAAGTCAGGTTGACTTCATTCACCAGCTCACCAATGCCTTCTATCGCCAGATTCACCTCTTTCTGCGCATCCATGATCTGGCGGTTGGCAGAATCAATCGCCTGAGCGGTAGAGTTGGTGTTATTGGCCACTTCACGGGCTGTGGCGCTCATTTCGGTTACCGCGGCAACCACTTTGTCGGTCTCCATGCAGTGGCTGTTCATTTGCTGGCTGGACTGCGTGGTTTGCACATCGAGATCGGCCGCGGCAGACTGCACGTCCTGCGCCGAGGTACGCAGATCGACAATCAGCGGATGCAGTTTGTCCATAAAGGCATTGAATGCTTGCGCAACTTCGCCCACTTCATCGTGGCTTTCGACTTTCAAACGCGCGGTGAGATCGCCGCCACCCGCCGCGACCGCTTTCAGTGAGTCCACCACGTGCTGCAACGGCGCCACGCCGCGCGCAACCAGCACGCTCACCACGATGATAGTCAGCACAAGGCCGACGACGGAAAGACCAACTGCCGACAGGGTTTGTTCATACAGCTGCGCTTCGCGCTGCGCCTTAAACTGCGCGACCTGAGTATCGATGTCATCAATATAGATACCAGTTCCCAGCACCCAGTCCCATTTCGGCAGATATTCCGCATACCCCAGTTTAGGCGCCTGCGCATCAATCGACGGTTTGTGCCACGAGAAATAAAGGAAGCCGTCGCCCGATTTTGCCGCTTGGATCAATCCGGCGATCACCGGCACGCCATTTTTATCTTTCAGATCGTAGAGATTCTTGCCTTCCAATGACGGATTGATGGCGTGCAGCGTGTTGATGCCTTTGGAGTCATAGGCAAAAAAGTAGCCATCGCTGTCAAAGCGCATCGCTTTGAGAATCGTTTTCGCCTGCGCTTTGTTTTCCCCGCTCTGATCGGCGTCGTACAGCGATTTCACTGCAGTGACACCCATCATCAGGTAGGCTTTGAGCTCCGCTTTGCGGCTGTCGACCAGCTGCGCGCGGTATTGAGTCAGTTCTTGGTCGAGGGATTTCATCCCATTCCAGTAATACACCGCCGTGACCATGGCAGTAATTATCACCAAAGGAATGACCGTTAGCAGTAAAAGTTTAGTTCGGCTTCTCAGGGAGGTAATCATAAAGGTCCTTGTGCTTTATTATTGGTTTTTATAAAACAGTATGTTGCATAATCCAGAAAGAATATCTGTGAGGCTGGCATAACTTTGCAGCGTCCGGCTGAGGATTTATTACCTCCACATGCCGAGATTTGACACAGCTCCGACATCTTTCTGGAGTTGTGCTAACATAGCGCGCAGAATTTTTGAGGAATCCAGCATGCAAACATTGGCAGGAAAAAAGATTCTGCTTGGTATCAGCGGCGGTATCGCGGCGTACAAATGTGCAGAATTAACCCGTCGCCTGATTGAGCGCGGCGCCGACGTTCAGGTCGTGATGACCAAAGCGGCAAAAGAATTTATCACGCCTTTAACGATGCAAGCGGTCTCCGGTCGCCCTGTCTCTGACAGCCTGCTCGACCCGGCCGCCGAAGCGTCGATGGGCCACATCGAACTTGCCAAGTGGGCCGATCTGGTTCTGCTGGCTCCGGCCACCGCCGATCTGATCGCGCGCATGGCCGCAGGGATGGGCAATGACTTGCTCACCACTCTCGTACTGGCGACGGATGCGCCTGTGGTCGTTTCTCCGGCAATGAACCAGCAGATGTACCGCAATATCGCGACTCAAGAAAACATTGCCACTCTGGCTCGTCGCGGCATGCAGATCTGGGGACCAGCCGCCGGTGAACAAGCGTGTGGCGATATCGGCCCGGGCCGCATGCTCGAACCGATGGATCTGGTGCATCGCTGTGAGGATTTTTTCGGCCCAAAGCCGCTCGCAGGTAAACGCGTCCTGCTGACCGCGGGCCCGACCCGGGAAGCGCTCGATCCGGTGCGTTACATCACCAATCACAGTTCCGGAAAAATGGGCTTTGCGATTGCCGATGCGGCGGCGAAACTGGGAGCGCAAGTGACGCTGGTCAGTGGCCCGGTGAATTTAACAACGCCTGCCAACGTGTCGCGTATCAATGTAGACAGTGCCATCGACATGCACCAAGCGGTGATGGCGCACGCAGGCGAGCACGACATTTTTATCGGCTGCGCGGCGGTGGCAGATTACCGTCCGCAGAGCATGGCACAGCAAAAAATCAAAAAAACCGACGACAGTGATACGCTCAGCGTCACTATGGTCAAAAATCCGGACATCGTCGCCTCGGTCGCCGCGATGACCGATAACCGACCATTTACCGTCGGTTTTGCCGCCGAGACACAGGATGTGGAAAAATACGCGCGCGGCAAATTGGTGAAGAAAAATCTCGATATGATCTGTGCCAACGACGTCTCCGTCGCCGGCCAGGGGTTCAACAGCAACGACAATGCCCTCACGGTGTATTGGCGCCCGAGTGAACCAAGTGCACCCAGTGAGCAATCACTGCCATTGGCCTCCAAAGCCGAATTGGCACAAGCACTGATGCTGTTGATCAACGACAAACTGTAAGCGGCTCCCCGCCTGCTTACACCATTTTATCGAAACGCTCTGAAGTGAGGTTGGGGCGCGAAACAGTGACCGTTTCGCCCGACTCATTTCTAACCAAGCAGTGGTATTAAAAGGAAACACGGTTATGGCCGTCAGTAAGAAAAGCAATCGACGTGAAGAAATTCTCCAAGCCTTAGCAGAAATGCTGGAGTCGCACGAAGGCGCCTCGCGCATCACCACCGCCAAACTGGCAAAACAGGTCGGTGTCTCTGAAGCGGCGCTGTATCGTCACTTTCCCAGCAAAGCACGCATGTTCGAAGGTCTGATCGAGTTCATCGAAGAGTCGTTGATGTCGCGCATCAACCGCATTCTGGATGATGAAAAAGACACCCTGAACCGTATTCGTCTGGTAATGCAACTGCTGCTGGCGTTTTCAGAACGTAACCCCGGTCTGACAAGAATTTTGTCCGGCCATGCTCTAATGTTTGAAAATGAGCGTCTGCGTGAGCGCATCAATCAGCTGTTCGAGCGCATCGAGACCTCACTGCGTCAGATTCTGCGTGAACGTAAAATTCGTGAAGGCAAATCATTTCCTGTTGACGAAAACATTCTGGCCGCCCAGTTACTCGGTCAGGTCGAAGGCAGTCTGAACCGCTTCGTGCGTTCCGATTTCAAATACCTGCCCACGGCCAACTTCGACGAATACTGGTCGCTGCTGAGTGCTCAGATTAAGTGAACCCCATGAGTCAAGACAAATACGGCAAACCTCAATTCACCCTGTCTCTGCTGCACCCTAAAAACTGGGGCGTGTGGCTGGGATTCGGCACCCTCGCGCTGATCGTTAACCTGCTGCCTTATCCTGTATTGCTGAAACTCGGCCAGAGCTTAGGCTTGTTGGGCATGCGTTTGGGTAAAAAACGCGTGCACGTGGCCAAGCGTAACTTTGAACTGGCGTTTCCTGACAAAGGCAGCGACGAGATCGATCAGATGGTGGTCGAGAACTTCAAAAATACGGGTCTGGCACTGATTGAAACCGGCATCACCTGGTTCTGGCCCACCTGGCGGTTCAAACGTCGTATTGTTGAGAAAGACTTGGCGGTCTTGCGCGAATACAAAGCCAACGGCCAAGGCGTGCTGCTGTGCTGCGTGCATGCCCTCAACCTGGAAATTACCGCGCGTGCGTTTGCCGTGCTGGGTCTGCCGGGTTATGGCGCGTTTCGCCCACACAACAACCCCGCCTACAACTTCATTCAGTATTGGGGCCGCACACATAATGGCAACGTACTGATTGACCGTAAAGACGTGAAGAAAATGATTCGCGTTATGCGCCAGGGTGAGCTGCTGTTCTATTTGCCAGACCACGATTACGGGCGTAACAAATCGGTATTCGTACCGTTTTTTGCAGTGCAAGATGCGTGTACCACCACCGGCACCAGTATTCTGGCGTACACCAGCCACTGCGCCATCGTGATGGGATCCGGCTTTCGTAACGACGAAGGCAAGTATGAACTACTGGCCGACATCTCCGTGGGAGACAACTACCCACAAAAAGATGAAGTCGCCGCCGCGGCCTATATGAATAAGTACGTGGAAATGGTCATCATGCGCGCGCCAACGCAATGGATGTGGCTACATAAACGCTTTAAAACCATGCAGGATCCGAATGTGCCGAAAGGTATCCGTTACCAATAATGCCTGCAACGCCAGCTTGAAATAGAAAGCCCACCAATCGGTGGGCTTTTTGTTGTCCGTCCATTCCCCTTTGAGGAGGTCGGTATCAGATACCGTATTGCGCGCGGTACGCTTTCACCGCGTCGAGGTGTTCGCGGTTACCGCCTTGCTCTTCCAGATAGGTGATAAGGTCGGTCAGGCTGACAATCGAAATCACCGCGCAGCCAAAGTCACGCTCAACTTCCTGAATCGCCGATAATTCGCCTTTGCCTTTTTCCTGACGGTCAATCGCCACCAGCACACCGGCCAAATCTGCGCCGTTGTTCTGAATGATTTCCATCGACTCACGAATCGCCGTGCCTGCGGTGATCACATCGTCTACCAGCATGATACGGCCTTCCAGCGCGCTGCCCACCAGATTGCCACCTTCGCCGTGATCTTTGGCTTCTTTGCGGTTAAAGCAGTATGGCGTGTCCACATCGTGGTGATCCGCCAGTGCCACGGCGGTGGTGGTCGCAATCGGAATCCCCTTGTAGGCTGGGCCAAACAGCACATCGAATTCAATCGCTGAATCCACCAGCGCCGCCGCATAAAAACGGCCGAGGCGCGCTAAATCGCGGCCAGTGTTGAAAAGACCAGCGTTAAAGAAATATGGGCTTTTACGGCCAGACTTCAAAGTAAACTCACCAAATTTCAGTACTTCCTTTTCTAGGGCAAACTCAATAAATTCACGCTGGTATGCTTTCATCACTTTCTCTCTATGTTTACATGGTTCTGGTTTGAGCATCGTCAAACTCAACGGTGGGCGTTTACGTCAACAAGCGCCCAAGGTTTCTTGCTGCCGCTCACGCGGCAAAAAATTCAGACAAAAAAATAGCCCCCAATCGGGAGCTAAATATCAATTCTCTAACGACGCCTTCTGCGCCGAGACGATATCTGCAATGCCTTTCTTGGCCACCGCCAACAAATCAAGCAACTGTTCGTGACTGAACGGTTCGCCTTCGGCCGTGCCCTGAATTTCGATCATCTTGCCTTCTTCGGTCATCACCACGTTCATATCGGTGTCTGCCGCCGAATCTTCAACGTATTCGAGATCGCACAATACGTCTTGACCCAGGATCCCCACTGAAACTGCCGCGACATGGCCTTTCATCGGGTTCTTCTTCAGTTTGCCGTCCGCGACCAGTTTGTCGAACGCATCAGCCATCGCAACACTGGCACCAGAAATCGATGCGGTACGTGTGCCGCCGTCGGCTTGAATCACGTCACAGTCCACAGTGATCATCAGTTCGCCCATCGCTTCCAGGTCAACCACAGCACGCAGACTGCGCGCGATCAGACGCTGAATTTCCATGGTACGACCGCCTTGCTTGCCGTTCGCCGCTTCACGACGTGTGCGCGAATGGGTGGCGCGTGGCAGCATGCCGTATTCTGCGGTTACCCAGCCTTTACCCTGACCTTTCAGCCAGCGTGGCACACCTTCTTCTACCGTTGCGTTACACAGCACTTTGGTGTTGCCGAATTCCACCAGCACAGAGCCTTCTGCGTAGGCCGTGTAGTGACGAGTAATGTTAATCGGACGAACCTGATCCGCAGCGCGGTTATTTGGACGCATAAGGTTTTTACCTGTGTTGGGTGAACCGCCATCGAGGGGGCGGATTTGATTGGGGCAGAATTATAGCGGAATTCGAACGTCAATCCTAGGTTTGCGTCCCATCGTTACACTAAGTTGGCCACGCAACTGGGAAGTGCATCTCGCCACCGCAGGGTTTTTCTATGCTAGTATTAGCGCCAGTTCATTTAAAAAAATTCAAAACCAAGGACATATCGATGATCTACAGCATGACGGCGTATGCACGCAAAGAAGTCAAAGGCGATTGGGGCAGTGCCGTGTGGGAAATTCGCTCGGTTAACCAACGCTATCTGGAAACTTACTTCCGCCTGCCGGAGCAGTTCCGTGGCCTGGAGCCCGTGTTACGCGAACGTTTCCGCCAACGTCTGGCGCGCGGTAAAGTCGAATGTCATCTGCGTTTTGATGCCAACCCTGCAGCGCAAAGCAAGTTAAACATCAACGAAGCGCTGGCCGAACAAGTGATTAAAGCAGCGAGCCAAATCATGCACATGACCGGAGAACTGAGCCGTATCAACCCGTTCCAGGTCATGCAGTGGCCGGGCGTGATGGAAACTCCTGAGCAGGATATGGATGCGATCAACAAATCACTGCTGGAAGGTTTCGACGAAGCGGTGAGTGAATTCATCGAAGCGCGTGGTCGCGAAGGCGAAAACATGAAAGCGCTGATTGAGCAGCGTCTGGATGGCATCAGCGCCGAAGTGGTGAAAGTGCGCGCGCGCATGCCGGAAATCATCGACTGGCAACGTGAACGTCTGGTCAGCAAATTTGAAGAAGCCAAAGTGGAGCTTGACCCGAGCCGCATCGAACAAGAGCTGATTCTATTGGCGCAGAAATCCGATGTAGCCGAAGAGCTGGATCGCCTCGATTCGCACGTCAAAGAAACGCGCAATATTCTGAAAAAAGGTGGCTCGGTCGGTCGCCGCCTCGATTTCATGATGCAGGAGTTCAACCGCGAGTCGAACACACTGGCTTCCAAATCGATCAGCACCGACATCACCGCCTCTGGCGTAGAACTGAAAGTGCTGATTGAGCAAATGCGCGAGCAGATCCAAAATATAGAATAGATTCTCCCCTACTCCACACCCTTCCACAAAGCCCTTATTTATAAGGGCTTTGTTATTTTCATCATCCATATACATCCATAAAATTCATCAACAGCCATGAACAAACGGGGAGTATCTTGGGTAGTACTTTGCTATTTACTCCCCATCGTAGTATAAATATCACAATATACTCCCCACTTCTGGAGGGTGATGTAATGATAACTTCGATTAGAGCTATAAATTCAAGGAGATAGAGATGGGGAATCTCACCGTCAACCAAGTTAAGGCGATAGTAAAAGACCAAAAAACAGGTCGTCATGCCGATGGTGATGGTTTCTATCTAATGATTCCTAGAATAGGTCGACCATACTGGATGCTAAGGTATACCCTTTTTAAGAAAAGAAAGGAGGTGACTATTGGCAAGGTCGATGAACTTTCTCTTGCAGATGCAAGGTTGAAAGCATCTGAGCTTCGAAAGCAAATCAGCGAAGGGATTAACCCAATTGCAGAAAAAAAGCGGAGTAAGCAAGCCGATATACAAATAATCGATGATCTCTTCGAAGACTGGTACAAGGATTTGTCCAAAAGGCTCAAGCACCCAAATATACCTAAGCGTATCTATCAGAAAGAGATCTCTCCGCAAATTGGTCAATACACGTTGAAACGTGTCACACCTTTAGATATCCGTAATATCATCCAAATAGTCGCTGACAGTGGCCGTCCAACCACAGCTAACGACACGCTAATGTATTGTAAGCAGCTTTTTAAACACGGTATAAAGATTGGTGTTATTGAGTCTAACCCCGCACTAGCATTTTCTAACTATGATGCTGGTGGCATTGAAGAAAGCCGAGATCGGGTCTTAGAACTGGAAGAGATTAAACATGTTTTTTCCGTCTTCAACCAAAACATTTATAGCTTCAATCGAGACAACTACCTAGCTTGTGCACTGCTTCTTTGTCTTGGCGTTCGTAAATCAGAGCTAACAGAAGCAAAGTGGGCTGAGTTCGATCTAGATAATGCTTTATGGCACCTACCAGCGGAGAGAAGCAAATCTGGGACAGGTTTCACTATTCCGCTTCCGGAGCTGTGCATACAGTGGTTTAAAGAACTGTATATGCGAGCTTGTGGTTCAGAATACGTCTTCCCTAACAGAAGAGAAAGCAAAGTACCGCACATGGGCAAAGACACATTGAACAGAGCTATTTCAAAGCTATTTGGTCGAGAGCCCGGCCGTAAGGTACAACCACCAAATAAAATGGGCGATATCAAACATTTTGCGGTTCATGATCTACGCCGCACATGCCGTAGCCTACTCGCTTCGGTAAAAGTTCCTAGCCATATCGCAGAGCGCTGTTTAAATCATAAGCTGAAAGGAGTCGAGGGTATCTATGATCGGTATGACTACTTGGAAGAGCGCAAAGAAGCACTGGAAAAAGTCACAGATCTGGTTAAGAGTCATATTGTCATTTAGACATAAGCAAAAAAAAGAGGATGCCAGTGGCATCCTCTTTTTAAATGTGCGGACTCATACATAATCTAACAATTTTGATTTAGTAGTACGACAGAATCGCTTGGTGAGCAGTAACACGTTTCTGGACAGAAACGTTTCAGTGATTTTACTAATTTAGAATAATGCGGATAACCTCAGGTATTGCGGTGTATCTTACTTGCTCCGTTCACTTCTCATTTGTGACATCCTTTTTTGGAGTTCTTTCTTTAGGATGTTCAGAGCATAAGGTTTCAGTGTTTTCCATTTCTGACATTCATCTCGAGTTCTGGCACAACCCAAACACCAACCTTTAGGATTCGAGAAATCGCAAAGATCGACGCAAGGACTCTTCTGCTTTTTCATACCGTTAACCTTAAATTAGCTGTGTTCAAGTAACCATATTTATAAGCGAATCATATTAAATAGCCCCTACGAAACTCATCTCCGTAGAGGCTAGACTTAGCTTAATTACAGAACACGCTTCATTTCTGCGTAATCACCATTCGTTTTCAGAATAACCATTACTGTTTTGTCGTTACGGTTACGGAAGAACCAGCCGTGATTACCCGTGAAAGCAGCTTCTAACTCACCTTGATCGTCAGGTACGCCACGGCCTTTTTCGTAGCTAATCGAATTGCCATTGCCATCACCATGAGTGTCGTAATTGACAGGGCCACCTTTCGATGTCCATTCAAATTGAGCAATTTGGCCTTTTTCCATGACCAACTTAACTTCCGCACCTTGGCCTGGTTTCAGTGAAAGCATAATTTTGTCTTTCCAAACTGGCTCCACTGCAATAGCAACGTCAGGTTTTGTAGAAGACACCTCAAGTTGTTGAGGTGCTACTTCAGGTTCCGCTTTAACAGGCTCGCTTTGAACGGTTTTAGTGGCGACTACGACTGAGCTATTGGCTTGGTCTTCTTCTGCTTCTTGGGCTAATTGAGCCTTAATCTCACCCATTTCAGTTAATCCCAGTGCTCTGCCCATTCCTGTTGGGTCAAGAGCGTACTCAGCAGGCAGAATGACGGTGATGAGCAGTACAATAGCGGTTCCTAGAGCAATAAAGGTTGAGCGAACAAGCTGTTTGGTTGTCGGTAGCTCGGCACGATTTGGCATATCTGTGTTGTACATGATTGATTCCTTTTTCTTTTTACTGAGCAACAACGTAGCCCGTTAGTTGATAACCGATAAGCATGAAACCCAAGCTCATCATAACGACATTGACTGAGTAGGCTTGACTATAAAAACTGGTATGTCGTCTCCAAAAGCCCATCACAATCAAAATGGTGCCTAGGGCAATCAATTGCCCAATTTCTACACCTATGTTGAACGCCAGTAGATTAGGAATTAATCCATCAGGAGAAATATCATATTCGATGATCTTCGACGACAACCCAAAACCATGACAGAACCCGAACAACAAGGTTGCGAGTTTTGTATTGGGCTGTACGCCAAACCATCGCTGAAATGCGCCTAAGTTATCCATTGCCTTGTAGACCACAGATAACCCGATGATGGCATCGATAATGTAACTGTTAATGCCGATATTGAAGTACACACCAAGCAGCATGGTAGACGAATGTCCGAGCGCAAAAAGGCTTACATACAACGCGATGTGTTTCATTTTGTAGAGGAAGAAAATCACACCAAATAGAAACAGGATATGATCGTATCCTGTTACCATGTGCTTCGCACCTAGATACATAAAGGCAATGATATTGGTGCCTGTGATTTCTTGGATATAACCTTTGTCACCCTGTGCCACAGCATGAGCAAAAACGTCAGTGCTCATCACCATGAGTAAGGCGAGAATGAGATAAAGCATCCCCTTACGAAGCGACGTCGCCATACCGATAGGCAACGTACTCACTTCGCGTAAAGAGAGTAAGTTCATAGTAACTCCATTGTTTGTTGAATCTTCTTTAGCCGCTGATTGCGGCAGTTATCAAGTAAACAACAACGCTCTTGGAGGACGCTCTATTTTGAAGGGTTTATGGATAGGCGTTCCGCTGACTTGCCTGCCATAGGTTGACACCATCACTCTCGTAAAGACGGAATGACTCAGCGCTTTTAATGTTGCACTGTCATACGTGTGATTATGATTACTCGCATCATGTTGAAATGAATACTCATCATCGACGTCATGTGAATGACTGGAGGAATGGGAGTGTGCATGGTCACTATCGATAACCGATATCGCCGACAAGCTATGAGAACGAAATTCACCTATCGCAGACGTAGTCGTCCCCAATGCGACGATAAGTAGCATCAGCAAGCTAATACATTGTGTGAGTGCTTTAGAAACCATACACCATCGCCGACATTGAGATAATTCATTGAGAATGACAAAACTTGAAGTGTTATATTATAACAAAACCAAGAGTTCAACCGTCATTTGTTAATTTATGTAAGTTCTATGCCAAACTCTTTAACCACAATTGCCACGATAAAAAAGCAGACGATTGAAATAATGGCACAAATACCTAACGAGAACCAAAAGGAGTATCGACTCAATAGAAACGGAAAGATCAGAAACATTGGCAACGTAGGCAGCACATACCAGAAGGTGTAGTAGGCATGATTGGCGAGCTTTTCCTGACCTTGCCCTTCGATATACATCCAAATCAAAGCCAAAATAGTCACTGTAGGCAGTGCGGCTATTAGCGCTCCCGCTTTATCACTTCTTTTAGCTACTTCAGATATCAAAACCACAATCCCAGCGGTTAATGCGTACTTAGTAATAATCCACAACATGAAATCGTTACCTTTATTAAAACTGTAAGCAAAGTCATCATTACCACAGAGCTTAGCTCATCAGTGATGTATATCCGTGCATACCCATGTATAAGCCAACAGCACTGATCAAAACGCCCGATAAGTAAGGTGCTCGGCGTGCAACATCGTTCAAACCACTCCATTTAGATGTCGCTTTTTTCACCCCCACGGCAGCCACAACGCCGACTGCAACCAGAGTCAGAGCTAAGCCAATGCTGAATGACACAACCAAAGTCGCACCAAGTGTCATCGCCTTTAGCTGCAAGCAGATAAGCAAAACCGTTACCGCAGCAGGACATGGAATCAAGCCACCTGTTAAACCAAAAAGCAGTATTTGCCCATTAGTGACGTCTCGGTTCTCAAAACGTTTTTGTATGTCTAAAGCGTGAGCGCGTTCATGAGCATCTTGATATTCCTTGTTATCACTTCCTGGATGAGATCCTGAACTAAAATGTACATCAAAATCATGGGTATGATCGTGGTGTCCGATAATCAATGTGACAGATAAATCATCAGAGGCTTCGATACATGAGGCCGATTCTAAGTACCCATCACGCTCAATAAAATGATAGATGTCAGCAGATTGAGAATCGTTGCTTGGTACTGAAATCTTGACACCTTCAGCCGTTAAAGGCTTGCCGTTGAGTGTTCGCAACTGAAAACGATGATGAAACCCTTCTTCTGTGATAGAGAGCGAAACATGTCCATGTCCTGTATCGACAACTTGAGTAGTCCATTCATGAGCATGGTTATGAGCTTTATGCCAAGCACGCTCATCGCTCCACGTCCGCCAGAACATCCATAAACCTGTCGAAACGATAATGACGCCTGAGATGAGTTGCATCCACGGCTCAGCAGCTTCAGCCGTGAATTTCTGGCTGATATACATCCCGCCAACAGCGATTAACCACACAATAGCCGTGTGAGAAAGTGTGGCAGCCAACCCCAGCATCACTGCTTGTTTGACCGTTCCTTTAACCGCGACAATGAAAGCCGCCATCATCGTTTTCGAGTGTCCAGGCTCAAGACCATGCAAAGCACCAAGTAAAATGGCACTGGGAATAAAGAACCACCCATTACCCTGTTGTAGTAGTGCGACAAAATCCATTGTTATTCTCTGTTGCTATTTCAAATTTGACGCAAACTATACTCCCCCCTAGTATTAAATACTACCCCCCAGTATAAATTGAGTGCTACATTATCGGTTAGAATCGCTCAGCCCGTAACATAAAGAAGATAAGCCATGTCGCATACAACCAGAGATCAGAAGAAGCTCAACACCCGAGTCAGTAAAATACAGGGTCAGGTGAATGGACTTAAAAAAATGCTGGAAGAAGAGCATGAGTGCCAAGATGTGTTGCAGCAGATAGCTGCTATTCGAGGCGCGGTAAATGGCTTGATGCGAGAAGTGATCAAAGGTCACTTGCTTGAGCACGTTGTACTTGAGGAAGACAAAGAGCAACGTGAAGTAGATATGGAAATAGTGCTGAAAGTTCTGGATTCTTACATCAAATAACGAGGTAGTTACAATCAGTGACCATACTTTGGTTCGAGTTGGAAATGTATTAGTTTTTGTTATTCAAAATTCAGCTCTCGTGGCTCAGAAAGGGGCATAAATCATTTAGAGTAAAGAATCAATAAATTGTGATCACAAGCGATTCTGTCCTACCCTCTCTCATTCTAACGCCATCAGCTTTCCTCCTTAAAACTAACAGCCCTTATGCTCTCATTAGGAGCTCGCAACCTCCTTCTTCTTGCCTACAATAGCCCTCCACCCTAAATCCAAAAATATTCAGGCATATGTCATCAATGTGAATAACCACTATTGATTCCGACAGGAGCCTGAAATGAATACCAAAACTCCCGATTACCAAAAGCAGCAACGCTATCAGGAAAATGAAATCCTAGAGCATGCCGCTGAGATACTGGCTACACGCTACGTGCGTGGCGATGCCCTAACCAATCCTGATGCCACCAAAGAGTATGTGCGCTGTAAGCTAGGCAGCCATGAGCGTGAAGTGTTTGCCTTATTGCTGCTGGATAACCAAAACCGACTGATTGAGTTTAAAGAGCTGTTTCATGGAACGGTGGATGCGGCCAGCGTTTACCCACGTGAAGTAGTGAAAGCAGTGTTAGAAGTGAATGCCGCAGCGGTGATATTTGCCCATAACCACCCATCTGGTGACTCAACGCCGTCTCAAGCCGATAGACGCATAACCGAAAGACTCAAAGATGCTTTAGCTCTGGTGGATGTTCGCGTTCTCGACCATATCGTGACAGGCGATACCTGCACATCATTTGCTGAAAGAGGTTGGTTATGATTGAACAACATTATGGTGAGCTTTCTATTGATGATGCATTACATAAGTCACTAGAAGCACTCATGAATCGATACACTCTCCCAGATAATGCCGAGAGACTCGTGCTGAACTGCCGCCAAATGAGTTACTACCGACATAAACAAGGTTTACATCCGATTGAAGTACAGCTTAAACGTGAGTCAGTCTCAAGCCCTTGGCTGGTGGTGTTCTTTGCTAGCTTCTCTTATCCCGATGACAACAGTACAACCGTTGAGCCTGAGTTGTACTTTCACCTTGCTAATCGCTGGTGCTATCAACCCGATGTGGGAAGCACTGATTTATCCCATCCTGAAGTACAAGAGCTACTCTCGGTATGGATGAAAGCCTTTGGTCGTCATCTCTCCAGAAACGTCTTTGATGACGTGCAACTGACGATGGTCGGTACGTTTCACTAAATCCTAATCTCTCATTTCTTATTTGAATCCTGAAACAAGGAGGACTCACTATGTCCAAATTAAACTTCACAGCATCATTACTACCTGTGTCAAAGAAACTGCATACACTACTGAGTAAGCAACTCACCACTCATTTGCTGAGTAATGAAGCACTGACCACCAGCCGTTATCTGGTGTTTAACTTTCGCGATAAAAGTTACAGCGCGGATGAAGGCGGCTTCCATCCGGTTGAGATGGCGATTTGCCAAACTTCAACCGGAGAATGGAGCATCGAGTACATCACCGACTTTGCTTACATGGGGAACTACTATCCAGAGCTAGAGCGCAACTTGGATTTTGATTTTCGGGTTGGGCAGTTCTTTGTTGCTTATCGTGGCTGGCTACCAATGCAAGGTAGCCGTGATGCTAAAGAGCTGTATCGGCTATGGGAGAATAACTTTCTTGCCTATGTCGACATGGACTCCTACAACGAGATAGCCGTCACCCCGCAATAACTCATGACTTCCCTTCTTCTACAAACCATCAAACTTGTCACTGCCCTTATCACGCTGTTTTCACTTTCCCCGTTCTTCGGTGCTATTGGAGCCCTATCCAGTTTAGGGTTTTTGGTGGTGCTGTTGATTGGGTTATTGGCAGCCATTGCCGAGCTCAGTGATAAGCATAAGCCTCGTTAATGTTAATCGGCTCACTCTTTGGTGATGCCGATTGATGCTGTTTTCACCGTTGGACATTATGTGTCTGACCCACCTCTATTCTCCCGACATTAAATGTCCGACTCCGGTGTGGAGCTTTGATGTATTGAGAGCGTAGTCATGAGCAATAAAACCAGCATTGAAGGGTTATCCGCTTTGCTGCACACGCTGATGCTTATTCCTCAACATCGATGGATTACCGTTAGGGAGTTGCAGCAGCAGTTAGCCCTACTCGATATCCACCGCACCACTCGCAGCATTAAACGCTACCTCGATGACATCATTGTGGAGGTGTTTAACGTTGAGTGTGATTCGATGAGCATGCCCCATGTTTATCGAAAAACCTCAGAGCAATTACTGAAGCTCAACAAACAGGAAATGCTCTATTGGCAACTGACCAACAAGTACTTACTACCGCTAGTACCTGATGCACTGAATTACGGGCAAGGGTCCTCCTCGGAGAGAGACAAACCCTTGCCACACAAGGGTTCAGCACATTCAAAAGAGCAAGCATGGTTAGCCAAAGTACATGTGACATTGCCCACTATTCGCGAGTGGAGTGACGAGCAACGGCACGTGTTGAATGCGGTACACACGGCATTACTGCACAACCGTATGCTCAAGATATCGAGCCAAGTATTGCAGCAAGAGAAGGCGCTCATTGAGCCACTGGGACTCTCGGTTCAGTGTGACGCGCTCTTGCTGCTCTTTCGATTATCCGGTCAACACACGATACGTACCCTAGCCTTGCCTTTGATTGATGAGGCCAGTGTATCGACGTTTTCTTTTACCTATCCGACTGATTTCAATCTTGAGCGGTTCATGCGTGAACACGATGGAATCAGTACACCCTGAATTTCCCTCACCGATAAGGAGAGCACCGTTATGACATTAACCAGCACCCTACTCCGATACGCCGCTATGACCATCCTGTTTATCGCGCTCACCGCTTGTGGCGACCAAGAAGAGACTCAAGCAGCAACAGCAGATATTGAAGTGTCGATATCGACTAACTCGCATTGGGGAACATTGGTTTTTGACCTGCAAGCTATCGCCGACAACACCGTAATCAGCAATGTGGTGATTAACCGAGGCAACTGCCGATTACCCGCAGGTACAGCCTCAGAGCTATCAAGAAACGTTTCGTTAAAGTTCGGCCAAACCTATACCGGATACAGCAACAACTGCACCGTGGACAACGTGAAAGAAATCGAAGTCACCTCCAGCGCTGGCACCTTTGTCTACAACTTCTAACTTCCAATATCCAAATAACACACTCAACCAACTCGTAAGGATAAACTATGAACAAGTCATCTCTACTCATCACAGCAGCGTTAGTTTTCTCAACCTCTTCCGCCTTTGCTGGTGGAACACTGGGCGGCAACCCATCAGCAGATTCGGGAGTCGTCAACGTCAGTGTTGGCAAATGCACTCAATACAAAATGGATGTGAAAGCGGCGCAGCAGGCAGGCAAAGACATATCGACCATCACCGTGCCTAAAGGCTGTGAATCAGTCGAAGAAAAGTAACGCCACCAACAGCGGTAAAAATGATAATGGGGAGCAATCACGCTCCCCATTTTTTTCTTCTGTGCATTCTGCCCATCCAAAATAAAACAAAATAGCAGATTGCAGTAGCCAAAATCTCAGACCGGCTTCTACTGAATCTTAAAATCAACTCCCAATCTCGCTAAGGAAGTCATAAACGCGCTTCAACTTTATCTTCAACAGATATACCAATTAGTTTTTTAAGTATGCTTAACAACGGTTCGATCTTGCATTCATCAAGGCCAATAAAGCCTAACTGAGGTTTTGAGTCTTCTACCAAACGATTAATACTACCTACATGGGGATTTCTGAACATTGATACGTAAGCTGACGATTCACCCGAATACAACAACGTGACTGAATCAGGTACAGTTAACTGCGGGTGACCATTCACGACATTGTACATCCGTGTTTCTAATCCATATTTCCTCGCACATTCAGGCATGTGTCGTTCTTCTACCGTTTTGCGATTGGAATACTTTGCATCCAGAATATGGCATTCGGTACTATTTTCGCTTATGACGCGTAACTGGTAGTCGGGGCGCCATGTTTTAGTCCTAACAACATGCTTCATGTCATAAAGTCGACCAACAACTGGATTTTCTAAATCATCAATACGACCGGTTTGCAGATCATAAAGCAACTTAATCACAACACCGCTGAAATGCTTAAATACATAAACATTGCAGGGTTCATTTATTGGGCGATCAATCTCTACCCCGCTAATATCCACATAGCGTGATTCATCCAAGTTGAACCCCATCTCAACTAGCGATTTGTGAATGTTAATCAGACTCACAAATTCGTATAGCTTACTGATGTTGCGAATTCCATAAAGTTCACTAGTACCACGCCATGAGGGCTCACCAATCCTGTAAAACTCATCCATAAACCGATACAGCGTAATATAGTGAGATTTACTCAAAACCTGTTGTGTGGGTATTGGCATTAAATTTCGAGTGGTATCTAACACGCATTTGAAATCTCGCTGCATTCGATTCAGAGCCAATCGGGCCGCATTATAGGCCACTTCTATTTTTTCTTGCTGAAATGTTATGAAGATCCCCGAATCCCTCAACACTTGATCCAGAGAGATATAGTCGATCCCATTAACCGAAATGGTCCCCTGATTTATTTGATTTTTGGCCAGCTCAGATTTAAGTTGCGTTACGAACTGATGAAACGTCTTCAGAAAGAACAAAATCACCTGATTTTCGAACACATTAAGGTTCTGGATAATCTTGTTTTGCACCATCTGTTGAATGGCGTAGTGCTGCCCTCGGATTAGTACATCACCCGATTGCGGATCTGAACGCGTTAAACTGTCTGGATGCGTCGAAAGATAGGAAATCGTCCGATCATCCACTGGCATCGACTTTGAAAATGGTCTGATTTCCGACTTGGCGCTTTTTTTCACGCAAGGATCATGGTGAAACCTACCCCATTCGTTATTCAAATACTCAACAACGCGTAATCCCGCGATCAACTTCTCTGAGAGATTGTTCGTTGAACGATTAGCATCACTACCACCTTTGGTGACGGTGAAACAAACAGAGCTAATATCCTCGTTGTTGAGGATAAAACGAAGATATCCAAGCGCACGCTCATAGCTGAGCTTACTGGCAAAGACGTTGATCGGGCGAGATACGGCAATGATCTCCTTGTCAGAGTCGAAACCATCTACTATTTCAGCATGCGTAAACCCAACAAAGTTTTTGAATGGCTGACTTGGGGTGCTTTCGTACACATGGAGCCCGTCTTGCATGAAATGATTTGTGAGCAATAAAGAATAATCGCCCAGTAGCATCATAGGCTTCATTGGCTCATCGACCACCAGACGATAAGACACAGTTTCGTATTCGTTGACCGTGATATAGGCTTCATCCCGATCTAACAAATCCACCACATTAGGGCCGCTATGTAGAGAAAATTCAAGCACATTCATGATTCTTCCCATCTCTGTCCTAGTAATGAAAGAAGTTATATGTTTCCAAGTTCTGCTCACCGCGTAATAAAATATCTTCCAGCTTAGCGGAGGACAATTCGAAATCTTTGTCCTGAAGCCATTCACTCAGCAATGCCAAACGCTGTTTAATTCCGGAACCTGCACCTTGAATTGATGGCAACACGTAATACAGCATGCCGTAGTCAATAGCCTTCTCTAACGCCGGACTCTCGCTTAGCTTTTCGGTAACCATTAATACCGAAGTCAGGGTGTAAACATAATCTTTCAGGTTTGAGATCTTACGACGACTCAAGATAATTGGAGAACCTAACCTAGGATCTGTTTTTTTCAGTATACTGAGAGCTTCTTCCAATAGTTGTGGCAAACCATCACTGGTTATAGCGAGTTGAGTACGCAAGAATGCATTTCGACCGAACATCCCCGAAAATGCTTCATATGATAGTTTTTTGTAACTGTCGACCTCATCGATGTAGTCCACAGTATCGTTGATGAAACTATCGAATGGAATCACTGGGGCACGGTCAATTAATCGAGGTGAAAGTGCTTCTGTGGTTAAATCATGGTTAATCGTTGCAATGATCCTTAGTGAATCAGGAATAACGATTTCCTCTTTCGACAACCGTAACATTTTGTCAGCTTCATCATCACTAATATTGATAAGGAACGCCCCATAGTGCTCGATGGCAGATAAGTTCGCCTCATCAAGCAGCATTAAACTTAGCGGAGCGGTTTCTGGCTGATCTTTACTTACCCCTTTAAGGAATTGATATACACCAGAGGAAGATGGCGAAAATGAATTTGAGAGGCTGTTGAAGAAACCAATAAACTCACGCTCAGATACCCAACTACGACCCACAGGCACTTCAAGGAAACGCTCATCCATTTTCAGCATTCCTTTAAGCAAACGAACAAATGATGTTTTTCCAAGACCTGGTGCACCAGTGAAGATACTGATCAATGATTGAGCATTAGCCACCAGCACTGAAGAAATAAACTCATTTGAATAGGATCGGTCGTACTTTGACATTTGACCAGCAATATAATTGACAAACTTAGAAATTTCGGATTGCGCGACACTCATTTCCCTAAATTTCAGCGATTGCAATTCTGGCATGCTGAACGGCAAAAATTTGTCATCAGTTGCGATCGGCGCTTGAATAATTGTCGAAACAAAAGGTACCAACTGACGCAGCTGCGTTTGCAACTCTGATTCATTAGTACGTAATGTTTGCTCGACCTTCTGAATGGATTGTTTTAACTCATTTTCACGGTTAAGTAGATACGATTGCTGAGTTTCGAGCACTTTGATCGCTTCAGCAATTGTTCCATACTGTTCTAATTGCTTATGCTCTAATCTCAGTCGCGCCAACTCAGCTTCACTTTCTTGGACCTGAGAGTCTAACTCCTGACGTCTCTCTTGTATTCTTTGCTCTAAATCTACATTGCTTTCCGCTTTTTCTAGCAACGCTTCATACTCGTTTTGCTTGTTCACGAGCAACTGTTCTTGTTCCGCAACTTTGGCTTTAGTTTCGGTTAAACGCAACTCTACGTCCTTAAGTTTGCGATCTATGGCTGAGTGCTTCTCGGCAGCAACTTTATCCCAGTTAGCCACATAGCTTTCTTTAGTGGCTTCAACATAGTTTTCAATGAGCTTTTTACCGCGGTCGTCATTACTAACAATATCAATGATCGCTTTCTGCCAATCAGAGTCATCGGCAGCAGCGTCGCAAATCTTGTAGATTGCCTCCTTGCCTTCTGGTGTCAGTGGGTAGTTTTTGTTTTGGAGCTCAAGACGTACTGCTGCCACCACCTGACCGGTAATTTTGCGTCGGTCTTTCAACCTATTGAACAACGCCATAAAGTCGTTACGCATCATATACTGATGAACAGTGTGGGACGCTTGTTTAAGAACAGATACATCTAGTAGATATTGCGAACCATGAACGGTGATTAAGTGTGGTTCTATGTCATTAAAATTAATTTTCGAGATATATGTAGACTTGGTATTTAATGGATCAATTCCTGTACTTAATTGCAAATTCCCTTCATATGGCCCAGAAAAGCTCATGTTTTTGTCCATGTTTTTCCGGCATTCATTGGAAGGTTCAAACTTGAATGGACCATAGGCAAAGCCTTCATCGACAATGTAAAAACTACGCGTTGAAGGTAAAAAAGGAAGAATGATATCGTTGCAATCAAGCGGAGATGGCAATTTCATATGTAGCATGCCAAAAACGACTGTAGAAAACTCTCTAATATTGTTCTTAAACGTGACGTATCGAGTTACATCACTTTTTTCTTCATACTGATTGTTTGGTATAACGTCAGCGGCTATTAGTGTTCGGTGGTGTCTTACTTTTACGTCCTGAAACCCATCAATTACAAATACTTTTTCAATATCATCAAAGAACTGGTTACTGTTGATTTTAGTTATTGTTCCATCATCTTCTTCAAACAAAACATCTATAAATCCTTTACTAATTTTGGTTGTTTCATCTTCGCCATACATAGGCTTCGGTTCATCTAGAAAGCCGATGATACGTCTAAAGTTGTTGTCGCTATTCATCTAAACACTATTCCCTGTTAGTTAATTATGGAAAACTTATATATCTTGTATTGAAGGGACTATGTAATTGTCATTTATTCAGTCCTTCTTAGAAGTGATTGGACCATCGCAGGATGAGCTATAACTCTCTAACATTACAGGAATTCGGTCAATTATTCACACTCGCAAAAGCTTGTCTCTGACGGTTCGATCAAACTTTGAAGGCAACACGCTAACAGTTGGGCTAATCTATGCCCCGCATCGTATCCATCTTCAGATATATGTTATCTAGAAAAACGCAAATAACAGGCAATAGCGGCTTGTTGGACTATGCCTACAAGCCGCCTTACATACATCAATCTATACCACTTCTAGCAGCATCAACTGCTAACGAATCCGCTATCTCATTACCTCTAACACCAGAATGAGATTTGACTTTAAGTACCTCGACATACTTTCTAGAACGCAGTTCATCGACTTGTTTCCAGAGTTGCCGATGCTTAACTGGCTTCTTATTCGCTTTACGCCACCCTCGGTCTTTCCAGTCATCAAGCCAAATGTTGAAACCTTTCACACAGTAATCATTATCTGAATAGATGACATCACCGTCTTCGGCATACTCTAATCCTTCGATAAACGCCAGTAACTCCAGTTCCGCACAATCCGTCTCTCGGTCAATGGTGATGCTCTCTTCATGGACTATCTCATTGTCTTCATCCATGACCACCAGCCCTATACCACCTCGCATACAGACGTGTTGATTGTTTGGTGCTGCGCCGTCTACGTAAATTGAATAGCTCATTTTTTATCTCTCTAATTGAAAAAGGGCGCATGACTTTGCTTAGCCAGCGCCCTGTTGATGTTTGTGTTACTGAAAGGATTCTTGGTTGTCTCGCAGTGCTAGACGTTGCTCCATCCATTCCTCGATTTCACTTTCTACCCAAGCCACCGCTCGTCCACCGAGTGGCACACTCTTCGGAAAATCGGTTTCATCAGCCATGAACTTGTAGATAGTGGAGCGGCCTAGCCCTGTAATCGCCATTACGTCTTTAAGTCGTAGAAATCTCATGGGAATTGTCTCCTCTTGTATATACCCATGGATAAGCCGCCACGGTAAAAAAGTGCAGTCGGCCTAATCTAATCTAGGCTAGAGCCAAAGCAGTAACGCTCTTCTTTCCACGCTTCAGCAAAGCTACTCAGACGGTGGAAGACACAACGCTTTATATTGGTATCTTTGCTCTTACAGCGTGTTCCTAGTCCATAGTTCCCTCGGTCGTTAAACAAGATCATTGATCGCTCTTTGCCTTTGTAGTGCTTTTCTATCGCTTCCTTCCAAGCTGTTTTTAGATGATCCACAAGCTGATTACCTTTATCCCAACAAATGGCAGGGCCGAAGTACTGACTATCATCAAGAAACAGCATTACTCGGTAGTTATGTGAAGGGGTTTTATCAGCTCGCTTACGCCATACATAAGGCAACGAATCGGCATCGATTTTCTCTTTCAGAATGTCAAAGTAATCATTGAGGATGCTGAGATCGGTGTCTTGATGATCTTTAGGCAGGTATAAATCCAAACGCATCGCAAGAGTACGTTGATACTGAGTCAGAGCCTGATCAAAGACCTTATCCATCGTGGTAAGCGCTGATTCATAAAGTCCCTTATTGCTGTAAAACAATGGATAATCTTTAAATGTTCTAGCACGAGTAATGGTTGGAAGGTGGGTTGTGTTCGACATGAGTAATACCTCTCAGTGTGTGAATGACATAGGCATTACTCGCTCTGTATTTTTTAAGGTGAGTCGTGACTGCAACCAAAACTCTTGTTGGGGTAAGCGTTCCGGTTGGCAATGGGCTTCGCGAGACGACTGATTCGATAAAAGAACTCGTTTAACTGTAACGGGAACACTTCAGCATCAGACAACAGCTCAAAACCTTCATTCGTAGGAGAGTAGGCTAATCCTGGGCATGGTTGGCTGTAATAAGCTTCAACCACCCTATCCCATGTCTTCCTCACTTTTTTGTAGAGAAAACGTCCCCAACCCTCTCGGCCAGTGCCTAAGTTTTGAAAGAGATCCCTATCAAAGAGCAAGATAAGATGATGGTGATCGCTGGTGGATTCACTGGCTTTCGTCCAGATATAGCGAATGACCGTTTGCTGGTATTGATAAGTTCTGTCGGTGTATTTGTCTCTACAGAGCTCATTAGTCTCCGATTCTAAAATACGAAAGAAATGGGCAAACACCGCTAGGTAATCTTCTCCGAAGTCACTCGGTAGGTTTAGGTTGATGTGAACAACAAAGATTCTTGGGTATTGGTTTAGTGCTTCAGTCAGCACTCGGTCTATCTCCTCTAGGTATTCGAGAACGAGACCATCCTTGTGGTAGTAGAGTGGCTTTCCATTAAAGGTTCGGTCATGAGTGATGGTGTGGACTCTTTGATGAGCCTCGTTGAGTTGATGAATCATGATTGGTTCCTGTGGTTTGTTGTGATTCCCACAGGAACTGGTACTACCGTTACTTTTTAAGCTACTTATGACTATGACCGAAATTTCGTCTACCGCTACCAAAGTGCTTAGTGTTCTCTTTTGCTAGATAGCTAATGTGCTTGAAGAACTCATCAAACGCATCATCAAAGTCATCAGAGTTACAATTCAAGCGGTGGATGACCACACTGTCGCTATTCTTTCTCTTTGAAAAATGAACCAGTCCATTGGCTTCCTCGTAGTCGACACCAGCCACCCTCGCCCATGCCTCTACGATAAAAGAGCCTAAGTTCTCCTGTTGTGTTTGAGTTTTACCCAACCAGTTAAATCTATCTTTGTTGAACATGAGTACTAGGTGATAGTGGTCGTTTATCGAGCTAGAGCGCTCCCTCACCCAAGCAATCCGCACTTTGCAGGGATGCACTCTAGCACTCCCTTCTCTTTTCTTTCGTTTTCCGGAGTGATCAATCTGCGACTGTAACGAGCGTAGAAAGTCGGTCATGACATTACCGCTCTTTTCATTGTTCCTGAGCTTAGGAAACCTCAAATCCACTCGAATAGCCATCAGCCGAGGGTACTCGCCCAATGCGAGATCAATCGTATCGTGCATTTTCTCTAAGTAGTCGATGTAGAGTGGACCGTGCTCGGTCTGGATAGGTCTACCCAGAAACGTTTTCTTGTTGGTCAGTCTGAGGTTTTTGTTTTTTCTAGAACGTACATTCATTCCTATCTACTCCTGTGTTTAGGTTCATAGATAGGTCTGTGTCGTTAATTTTAATTGCGTACTGTGAGTCACTAGGGATGACTCAGTTGATGAGCTTATGCCGATGAATGGGTGTATTGATAGGGTAGATATGACTGTAATAATACTAACCAGACAGACAATGCAAAAAACTGCTACGTATACATTTCCTGTCCATCTAAAGGGGCAAGTGCTAGTTAACCATCAACATCTAGGCACTGAACAGTGGAAAATCGATGTCCTCTCCCCACTTTCGAATCCAAGTAAGTTACAAGTTAAATGACAATCCGTTGAGCTAGTAAATGAAGAGAGAGCTCATAATGCCCACGACTTCAACTGCAATCCATCACTCCAAAACAACCCCACGCATCCTCATTTATTGTCAAAAACTTCAGTTCATACGTTTTTACTTCTGGAGCTTACTCACATAAAAAAGTGAAAAAACCATTTTATCTATATTATTGATTTTTAATCGGACTACACTAAAATATATAATATAATCTGCTAGACAAACAACGGCTAGAGGTCCTTATAATGGAAGAAAGTGAAAACCTAAATCTGGAAAAGAATGACACTCATCAGCTACACAATTTCATCAATCCGTACGATAGGGAAGGCGGATATATTTTGTTTTCTGGAGGGTATTCAAAAGAAGAAAAGATCGATAGGAAATCCTACTCTCCTATTCGTTATTTGATGATGAAAGATTGGCATGAACTGAAGTCAATACTGCCATACTTCACTCCTTATGCTGATACTTACCTTCTTCCTTCTTGTCCATTGAGCGAGTCTAAGTTTCGCTCAAATGTTATCTCAAAAGATCTTGTTGAATATAAAAACATCTACAACTTTTTCGAACAAAGAGACGACATTGGGCAGCAACGTAAATCAACCCTGATTAGCCTGTGTTTCCTGTTAGCGGAAAACTATGTATTTGAGTTTGGAGGTATTCCGAGGGGTATAAAATGGCTCGCTGCTCGCTTAGGGACCAATAGCCGAAAGATCACTGACTGTATAAAATCGCTCGTAAAGATGGAGCTAATCATTTTTCATAAGAAAAGAGCGGATATCGACAGCGTAACTCTACCGTGCTTCATTGAACCTACAAGGACATTTCTATTCACTTTTACATCTTTATTCGTAGAGGATAAGACAAAAGAAGAATCTGGAGAAAAGGCGACTCATCGTGAGAAAAATTACCAAAAAAGAATGAGTATCATCGCCAAAAAAGAGTCCATCTATACATCTAAAGATGAAAGCTCAAATACTTCAAGCATTGACTATTATCTTTATGGTAAGGAGGGATTTTTCTGGTACCAAAACCAGTTATACACGCTGAAAGTGAATCTGTTGAAACTGGTAAGAGATCCACAAGTGGATGATGCAGTTAAAGTCCACGCTTATCGCATTTTGCTCTAGAAACACAGATGAAACATTCCTGTATTAGTGTATGTTTTCTTGCTAAATCTTACAGATCGTACTAGAGGGTTAACATCCGTCAAAGGCAATAGATTTACCTTGGAGTGCAAAGATTATCCACACCCACACGCTAATAAAAATGAATATCATTTACATTTATATCATGCCAAAATCTACCTAAATGGTAATTTATGCGGATAATGTGTAAATCATTAGATATCCACCAACTGTTAAATGCGGCGACATCTCTATTCGCAGTAGTAGACAAAGGCTGGGGGGCTGAATCTCAAGACAGTACGTAAAAAATGTGATATTACCTAGACTAGCACTGGAAGACTCAATCATCAAAAGTAAAACTATTGTTAATGTAAAAACGCGATGATTTAAACCAACTGGGTAGTATATTGGGTAGTAAGATCCTGAAACACACAAAACAAAAAACATAAATTACTGTTTTTAAAAAATAAAAAATAAACACTCAACGAACAGATCCAAAACATCGAATAATCGCCGCTGCATACTTGCCAAGCCCTGCTTTTGCAGGGCTTTTTGTTTTCTGCTTGCTGCGATTTCGCTCCTCAGGCAATGGAAAAATTTTACCGTTTGCCGATAGTCAAACCCGCGGCAATCAGAGTAATATCGCGCCATTACGGTGGGCACTGTGCGCACCGCTGTCTAATAACAACAAATCGGCTTCTTCATGATGGAAAATTTAGTGGAAAAACTTTTGTATTCAGCGCGTTGGATTATGGCGCCTATTTATCTTGGCCTCAGTTTGGTTCTGCTGGCGCTGGGTATTAAATTCTTTCAGGAGGTGTTTCACCTGCTGCCTATCATCTTCTCAATTAAAGAAGTGGATCTGATTCTCGTCACTCTCTCGCTGATTGATATTTCGTTGGTTGGCGGCCTGATCGTGATGGTGATGTTTTCCGGTTACGAAAACTTCGTTTCGAAGCTTGATGTGGATGAGAACGACGACAAGCTGGGCTGGCTGGGTAAACTCGACACCAGCTCACTGAAGAACAAAGTGTCAGCGTCGATTGTGGCGATTTCGTCGATTCATCTGCTGAAGGTGTTCATGAATACCGAGCACATCGACAGTGAAAAAATTCAGTGGTACCTGCTGCTGCACGTGACGTTTGTGTTGTCGGCGTTCGCCATGGGCTATCTGGACAAGATCACCAAGAAGTAATGATAAAAAAACCAGCCGAAGCTGGTTTTTTTGTGGGTCATCAGAAATCGTAGCTGGCTGACAGAACAAACGTGCGTGGCGCGCCCTGCACCAGGTAGTTGCTGCCCGGGTAGCCACCTGCTGAAGCCCAGTAGCTCTTGTCGGTCACGTTGTCGACGCGTGCGCGCAGCGTCAGTGCATTATCACCCAGCTTCATGCCGTAACGCGCCCCCAGGTCGAAACGAGTCCACGATGGCAGTTCCAGTGAGTTGTCCGCACTGGCGTACTGAGAGCCGGTGTACAACGTACGACCTTCCAGAGTCAGGCCTTCAACAAACGGGGTTGCCCACTCAATGTTAACGTTGGCCTGCACTTTCGGCACACCGATCGCCTGTTTCCCTTCACTCGCCGTCGTCGCACTCTTAACAATTTCCGCATCAATCAGCGTCACACCGCCCAGCACTTTTACGCTTTCAATCGGTTCACCAAACGCAGACAGTTCGATACCACGGTTACGCTGCTCGCCGTTGTCGGTATAGCTGTTGTTGCTGTCGTACATGTAACTTGGCTTGCTGATTTGGAACAGGCTCACCACAGCACCGTAGCTGCCATTGTCGTATTTCGCGCCCACTTCATACTGTTCTGAGCGGTTTGGCTTCAGTACTTCACCGGCGTTCGCCACATCGCTACCATTATTGGTCGACGGCGCAATTTCACCTGGCAACAGCGCTTCTGAGTAGTTGGCGTACAGAGACACATCCAGCATTGGCTGGTAAACCACACCGACCGATGGTGTTAACGCTGTGCTGCCGTAACTGCTGCTCTCGTCACCGCTGTTGTAATCAAAGCTCTTGGTCTCCACACGCTGCAGGCGCGCGCCCAGCATCACTTTCACCTGATCATCAAACAGCGACAAGGTGTCTGCCAGCGCAGCACTGCTGTAAGTCACGCGTTCGGTTTCTTTTGGATCGCTGAGCGAACCGCCGTAGTACAGACCGGCAAATTGATCGAGTGAGTCATAGTCGTACAGTGAGCCAACGTCAGTGCTGGATGACATCACGTAGGCGTTTTTCGAACGAGACTGATAGACTGAACCCGACACCACCACAGTGTGACCTACACTGCCGGTTGAGAATTCATGACGTACACCGGTATCCCCTGACATGACGGTGTCTTCACGTACGTTCTCAAATAGGTAAGCCGTCAGGTTGCCATCGGCATCCGCCGTTGGGTTAGCCAGCAGGTTGTGTTCTTTACCGCGGCGCATGCCGCCAGCAATCCAACCAGTCGTCTGGCTGGAGAAATCGTATTCGCCACGCACAACACCAAACAGTTGTTTTTCGTCAGTGTAAGTCCAGTCCTGCGCATAGTTGGCCTCTGAACTTGGTAACGAAGGAATTGCGCTGCCCGGTGTCACACTTGGGCGCGGCGCATCAATGTGATGATCCTGATAGCCAAGATCGGCGGACATACGGAAATTTTCACCTTGGTGGTCAAAGCCTAAGCTCAGCACACCCAATTGGGTTTCCTGATCGTCCACAGCGTCATCACCGTTACGCGCCACGACGTTCACACGCACGCCATTTTCCTGGTTATCACCAAAACGGCGAGCCACATCCATCGCGCCATATGCCTGGCCACCGGATTGCGTACCCAGTGTCACGCGGGTCAGCGGTTCACTACCCGCCCGTTTTGGAACCAGGTTAATGGAACCACCGATCGCACTGCCGCCCGGCGCTGCACCGTTGACGAACGAGTTCGCACCGCGGAACACTTCCACGCGCTCCAGCATCTCTGCCGCCACATACTGACGAGGCAGAATACCGTACACACCGTTCAGCGTCATGTCGTCGGAATAGACCGGAAAGCCGCGAATCATGTACAGCTCCTGGAAGTTACCGTAACCCACAGCCTGACGCACCGTCGGATCATTTTTCAGCACATCGCCAACACTTTTGGCCTGCTGATCTTCGATCAGCTTCGAAGTGTAGTTACTTGATGAAAAAGGAGTATCCATGAAATCTTGGTTGCCGAGAATACCGGCGCGGCCTGAGCGTGCAACCTGACCACCCTGATAGTCGCCACCTAAGTCGACCTGAGAACCAACGATGGTGATGACCTCTTTCGCTTCACTGCTTTGTGTGGCGGTTTCTTCCGCGCCAACATAGCCAGTTTGTCCAAGCGCGAGCGCGGCGACCACACCAAGCCCGACTGGAGAAAGACGGAACGATTTCATAAATACCCCTGCTTTAATTTATAAACTAATCATTAAAATTTTTACGAATGATATTGCCAATGAGAACGATTTGCAATGCCATAAAAATAATCAATGTGGGGAAAAGTGAGATAACTATCAGGAAGACAGAAGGAATCGCGCCGCCATTCCTTCTGTTTGCGTAAAGGGAAATGAGATCAGCGCTTCGCCAGACGATTAACAATCAGCAGCGCGAGGAAATACAGCGCGCCGAGAATCGCGACCAGCGTGCCGGCGGCAATCTGATTCGGAAACAGCAATACCTGCCCGAGCCAGTCTGACCACAGCATGGTCGTCGCGCCAATCAGGCTGCCGAGCAGCAACTGCGCTTTGACCTGCTGCGCACCGAGCATGCGCGCCAAATGCGGCGCGATCAGGCCGACAAAGGCCACCGGGCCCATGGTCGCCGTCACCACGGCGCACAGCATGGCCACCAACACCAGCAAGCCGAGCGACATCCAGGCGCTATTGAGGCCGCGTGCCGTCGCAAACGAACGGCTGATGGAAATCAGCGTCAGCGCGCGGCTGCTCATCAGGCTCAGGACAAACAGCGCCAGCACCAGACCAGACAGCAGTGTCGCTTGTTCGGCAGTCACTCGGTAAGTCGACCCTGCCAGCCATTGCAGAATTTTGTAGCTGTCCTGATTGCCTTTCGCCAGACAGAACTGCACAAACGCCTGCAGCAGCGCTGTCATCGCGATCCCGGTCAGAATCACACTCGATGGCGCGAACTGATGTTTTCGCCCGAGCAAGATCAGCACCAACAGCTCCGCCAGACTGCCTGCCAGCGCCGTCCCCCACTGGGTCGACAGCAGCGACTGGCCAAGAAACAAGCTGGAGAACACCAGCGCAAATGTCGCTCCGGACGACACGCCGAGAATATCCGGGCTGGCTAACGGGTTGTAAATCAGACGCTGCAAAATGGTCCCCGCCAGCGCGAGGCCAATGCCGGTGCACAGCGCCGTCAGCGCGCGCGGCCAGCGCAGCGACCACTGATAATCACTCGGCAATGCCAGCCAGGTGTGCGTGCTGTCTGGCTGATAGCAGAAATAGAGCACCACCCCCGCCGCCAAGAGCGCAGCGACGGTGACACTCAACCCACGGCTGACGCGCTGACGCGAGCCTGGCAGCGCCACGGCAATGCCATCCTGCGCTTTCAGCTGACGGCGACTGAACCAAATCAGCGCAGGCGCGCCAATGGCGGCCGCGGTCACACCACTCGGCACCACCTGACCAAACCATAAGGTCAGCCACTGTGCCAGCATATCCGTCAGTAGCAGTAACAACGCACCAAACACGACACTTGCCACCAGCTCCATACGCGGTGTGCGCGCGCCAAGCGCACGCACAATATTGGGGGTCAGCAGGCCGATAAAACCAATCAGGCCGACAACCGTGATCGACGCGGACACCAGCCAGATGCCGATGATCATCAGCAGGAAAAACGCCGGAATAACCGACAATCCACGCGCCTGCGCGCCCTGATGACCCAAGCGCAGCAGCGTCAATACGCGGGGCGCCAACAGCAACAGCAGCACCAGCGGCGATAAGCGCGGCACCAACCACTCGATCATCTCCCAGCCATTCTGCGCCAGGTCGCCTGCGCCCCACATGAACACGTTCTGCGCGTAATCCTGATGCAGCAAAATGATCGCGCCGGCAATCGCGCCAAGCAGAATGTTGATCACCATACCGGAGATCACCATCGGTAAACCGGTCATGTTGTCCAGCCCGGCGATCAGCAGAATCAGACCGAATGCCAGCAGCGCGCCAGTCATCGCCGCCAGCGCACTGTAGTCGGCAATGGCATCCGGCCACCAGATGCTGACAATGATCAGCGCCAGCCAGGCACCGGACGACGTTCCCATCGTCAGCGGAGAGGTCAGCGAGTTCTGCGTCAGTTGCTGCATCAGGCTGCCGACCAGCCCGAGCATGGCGCCGACAATCAGCGTCATCACCAGCCTTGGCAGTTGCGCGTAAGCAAAGTTGAAATCATCAAACGATTCAGCCAATTGCGGACTCCCGATCAGGCTCCACTGCTGACTGAGCGCTAATGGCTGATTGAACTGCAGGCTCGCCAGTGCGGCGGCGGCCAATAACATCACCACCGCGAGCAGATGTTTGGCACTCATGACGCGGGGGCCATTTCAAGCAGGCTGGTGGTGATGGCTTCCGCGGTATACAGCAGTGACATCGCGCCACCATAGCTCCAGACCGACTCGACCGAGTTGACATGTTGCTGGCGCACAAACGGCATCGCTTTCCACAGCACCGAGTTTTTCAGTTTTTTCTCTTCATTGAACGGTTCGATGTAGAGCACATAACCATCACGCACGTTACGTAAATCAGCGATCGGCTTTTGCACGATGCCCCACTGCTGCGGCGCTTCCACCAGCGCCGGAGTCAGGCCGAGTTTTTCCACCACGTAGAACGCCATCGAATCTTGGGTGTAGATAAAGGTCGATTTAGTGTCGGCAAAACGCATCACCAGAGTACGCGGCAGCGGCGAGCCAAAATGCGCATTGAGCTCGGCTTTCAGTTCGGCAAAACGCTGGTCCATCATGGCCAGTTTTTGCTCGGCGAGCGCTTGCTGACCAAACACCTGCGCCAGTTGTTTAAATTGGGTGATCGCCACTTCGGCTTGCGCGTCATTGGCGCTGAAATTGGTGTAGAGCAACACTGGCGCGATTTGCTCCAGACGCGGTTTGAGATCGCGCTGTGAACCGGTGATCAGAATAATGTCGGGTTTCAGTGCCGCGATTTTTTCCAGATTGGGCTCACCGCGCGTGCCGACATTTTCCGCCGAAGCCGGAATAGCCGGCTTCACCACCCAGTCACGGTACGAATCGGCATCGGTGACCGCAATCGGCGTCACACCCAGTTCAATTACCTGCTCAAGCAGGCTCCAGTCCAGCACCGCCGCACGCTGAGGCACGGCATTCAGTGTCTGCTTGCCGAGCGAATCACTCACCTCAATGACCGCCAGAGCGGAAGATACGCCGCAGACCAACAGGCCAAACAGCAGCAGAGTTTGCTTCACAGTCGATTTCAGGCACATACAATCGCGACCTTATTGGTAGTGGCCTCGCTCACCGCATGCGGGTGATCGATCAGCGTAATCGGAGTTTGGTACAAATCGGAAAGTCGTTGCTCATCAGCCAGCGTCGTTGCCGGGCCGTCAAAGGCAATCCGCCCTTGCTTGAGCGCAACAATATGGGTCGCGTAGCGCAGCGCCAGATTGAGATCGTGCAGAATCACAATAATGCCGCAGCCCTGCTTCTGATTCAGTTCTGCCAGCAGCGCCATCAGTTGGTACTGATGCTGCACATCCAATGCCGAGGTCGGTTCATCCAGGATCAGTACCGGCGATTCTTGCGCGAGCAGCATCGCGACCCAGGCCCGCTGGCGTTCACCGCCCGACAGCTCATCAACAAACGTATCGGCAAACGCACTGACGCCGGTTTTGTCCATCGCCGCTCTGATAATATCGGCATCCTGCTGACGCCAGAAGCCGAGTGCGCCGCGCCAGGGAAAACGGCCAAGGCGCACCAGTTCCCGTACCGTCAGGCCCGCACTGGCAGGCAGTTTTTGCGGCAGGAATGCGACGGCTTTGGCGAGCGATTTGCTGCTCAGTGACGTCAGCGGCGCGTCATTCAGCCATACCGACCCGGTATCCGGTGCCTGTTGACCGGACAGCAAACTGACCAGCGTTGATTTGCCGGATCCATTGTGGCCCAGCACCACCGTCAGTTCGTTGGTGGGGATGTTCAACTGCTCAATCGCCAGAATGCGGCGACCTCCGCGGACCATCTCCACGCCAGATAGGGTGAACATTCGCTTACCTCCCGCCTCTCAGATCACCCAAAGGTTATTGAGAACCGTTTTAATTATCATTACTATACCAATTCCGCCATTTTACTGATTATTCTGTCGATGAAAAGTCAGTAACCACATTCAAATTGCAACTACTCCTCAAAGAGCAAGGTCACTTTCATGTTTCACTGGTTTGAAAATCTCACCAACGCGTTTCCGGATCACGAGCCGCAACAACCGCCCAAAACCCTGTTTGGCTTCTGCCGTTATTACACGCGCGGGTTTGAAAAACCGCTGCTGCTGATGTCACTGCTCAGCGCCTGTGTGGCGATCGCAGAAGTCACGTTGGTGCGTTACATGGGTGAACTGGTCGACATGCTGAGCAACAGCTCACGCGCCAACTTCTGGGCGGAAAACGGCAGCGCGCTGCTGTCGATGGCGCTGTTGGTATTGGTGGTGATGCCAGTGCTGGCGTTTGTGCACTCCAACCTGCTGCATCAGGCGATCCTAGGCAACTACCCGATGTCGATTCGCTGGCTGGTGCACCGTTACCTGCTCAAACAGAGTGTTGGTTTTTTTCAGCGTGACTTTGCCGGGCGCGTGGCCACCAAAGTGATGCAGAGCGCCCATTCGGTGCGCGAAGTGGTGATGAAACTGGTCGATCTGTCGGTCTACATCGCGGTCTACTTCGTCTCGATGCTGGTGATGATTGCCAGCGCCGACGACGTGTTAGTGCTGCCGATTCTGGTGTGGCTGTGTCTGTATATTCTGATCCAGGTGTTCTTTATTCCGCGCCTGAAACGCATCTCTACCGCTCAGGCCGACGCACAGTCGAGCATGACGGGCAGCATCGTCGATACTTACACCAACATCACCACCGTGAAGCTGTTCTCGCATTCGCAGCGCGAAACCCAACACGCGCAAAAAGGGATGAAAAACTATCTGGCAACGGTCTATCAGCAGATGCGCACCCTCACCAGCCTGCTCTACAGCGTGGATTTGATTAACTACCTGCTGCTGTTTTCGATGGCGGCGCTGTCAATTCATTTGTGGCTGGCGGAAAGCGTAACTGTCGGCGTGATCGCGATTGGCATCAGCATTGCGCTGCGCCTGCAAGGCATGTCGAAATGGATCATGTGGGAAATCCGCGGCATGTTTGAAAGCATCGGCATGGTGATCGACAGCATCAACACCATCGCCAACGACATTGAAATTGAAGACGCAACGCACGCCAAACCGCTGACCGTCACCCAAGGCGACATTCGCTTCCATCAGGTTGGTTTTCAATACAACGACCAGAAAGCGGTGTTTGACGGGCTCGATCTGCACCTCAAACCGGGCGAGAAAGTTGGCATTGTCGGTCGATCCGGCGCGGGCAAATCGACGCTGGTTAACCTATTGCTGCGCTTTTACGATTTAAACGCCGGCCGCATTGAGATCGACGGTCAGGACATCGCGCAGGTCACGCAAGAATCGCTGCGCCAGCAGATCGGCATGATCACCCAAGACACGTCACTGCTCCACCGCTCGATTCGTGAAAACATTCTTTACGGCAACCCGCACGCCAGCGAAGCAGAGCTGATGCACGCCAGTCGTCAGGCCGAAGCGCACGATTTTATTGAACTGCTGCAAGATGAAAGCGGCCACTCAGGCTACGACGTGCAAGTGGGCGAACGCGGGGTGAAACTCTCCGGTGGTCAGCGCCAGCGTATCGCCATCGCGCGCGTACTGCTCAAAGACGCGCCGATCCTCATCATGGACGAAGCCACCTCTGCGCTGGACTCGGAAGTGGAAGCGGCGATTCAGGAGAACCTGGACAAGCTGATGGAAAACAAAACCGTGATTGCGATTGCGCACCGTCTGTCGACGATTGCCGCCATGGACCGTTTGATTGTGATGGACCAGGGCCAGATCGTGGAGCAAGGATCCCACCAGGAACTGCTGGCGCAAAACGGCGTGTACGCGCAGTTGTGGGTGCACCAGACCGGCGGCTTTATCGGCGAAGCCTAACTGATGAGACAGAAAAAGCCCCGTTTGGGGCTTTTTTTATGCGTCCGCTAGGCCTCTTCAGCGCAATGCATGCGATGAAAAACGCGGTGAATGATCGGCGCAAACAGCGTGGCGAGCGCAACGAAGAATACGGTTTCGATGAACAGGCTATAAAACGCGAGAAACAGATGCAGCGACGCTGATTGGTGAAAATCCGCCACCGGATACGGCAGCTCCAGCCCGCTGACCATCGACAGCGCATTGAGCCACGCCTGCACAGCGGTGAGTTCCGCCAGCAGCAGAAAACCGAGCACGCCCGGCAACAGGCCCAGCAGCAACAAACCCAGCGCGATCAGCGCGTAACGGATACAGCGCCCGATAAAACGCTCAAACGAAATGACATCCTGATGAATGGATTCCAGACGCATGGTGCTCTCCTTGTTCTAAGCCGAGTAGGAGTAGCATAAGCGTTGAAAAATAAAGAAAAAGGGAAATGGCGACGAGATGGAACAGCCGTCGCGCTTTGGCACTCAGATGCCGCGGCGCAGTAAACTGGCGATAAAATCGAGCTCTTCTTTGGCCAAGCCTTCCCCCATGGCTTCGAGCCACACACATTCGCTGTAGTGTTCGGCACGCAGCATCAGGTGGCAGCCTTCAAAATCAATCAGCCACGAGTGCAAATCGGCATCGCTCTGCTTTTCCAGCACGCGCGCCGACAACAGCGCGACCAAACGCTCACCGAGCGGCGGAAAGGAGTCAAAATCAAACGCGGGCGTTGCCACAATCAGGCGGCCGTCACTGGCCAGATAATCACGTAAACCAAACTCAGCCATGATAGGTCAGATGCTCCTGAATTAAGTCCAAAAACGGGTCGGCGTATTTTTCCAGTTTGCGCTGGCCCACACCGCTCACCGCCAGCATTTCGCCATACGATGTCGGCAGAATGTCCGCCATATCAATCAAAGTCGCGTCACTGAACACCACGTACGGCGGTAACCCTTCTTCATCGGCAATCGACTTACGCAGCTTGCGCAGTTTGGCGAACAGTTTCTTGTCGTAGTTTTTGCTCGACAGTTTATCCGCTTTGGCCGCGCGCACCGCGGTATCCAAACGCGGCACCGCCAGTTCCAGCGACATATCGCCGCGCAGCAGCGGACGCGCTTCTTCGGTCAGTTGCAACGTCGAGTTGCGCGTGATGTTCTGATGCAGCATGCCTTTGTGGATCAACTGGCGAAAGATACTTACCCAGTAGTCGTGGCTGTGATCGCGCCCGAGCCCGTAAGTCGAAATCTTGTCATGGCCATGCTCGCGAATACGAATGTTCTGCATGCCGCGCAGCACTTCCACCACATAGCCGATCCCAAAGCTCTGATTGACGCGATAGACACACGACAGCGCTTTGCGCGCCTCTTCGGTGGCATCGAAATGCTTGGGCGGATCAAGGCAGATATCGCAGTTGCCGCACGGCTTGTCGCGATATTCACCAAAGTAGTTGAGCAGCACCTGACGGCGGCAGGTTTGCGCTTCAGCAAAGTTGCTCATGGCGGTCAGCTTGTGCGTTTCCACCTGCTTTTGCGGGCCGTCGTTTTTCTCATCCAGCATGCGGCGCAGCCAGGCAATATCCGCCGGGTCATACAGCATCACGGCTTCTGCGGGCAAGCCATCGCGGCCGGCGCGGCCGGTTTCCTGATAATAGGATTCGATGTTGCGCGGAATATCAAAGTGAACCACAAACCGCACGTTGGGTTTGTTGATGCCCATGCCGAACGCCACGGTGGCGACCACAATCTGAATGTCGTCGCGCTGAAACGCTTCCTGCACATACGCCCGTTCATCGGCGTCCATCCCGGCATGATAGCCGGCGGCGCGAATGTGGTTGTTGCACAGTTTTTCCGTCACCATTTCCACTTTCTTGCGGCTGCCACAGTAGATGATGCCGCAATGGCCTTTTTGCGTGTCGAGATAACGAATCACCTGCGACACCGGCTTGTGTTTTTCCATCAGCGTGTAGCGAATATTTGGCCGGTCAAAGCTGCCGAGATAAACGTGCGGGTCAGTCAGGTTGAGACGCGACAGAATGTCGCTGCGGGTGGCATCGTCGGCGGTCGCCGTCAGTGCCATGATCGGCACCTGCGGAAACTGCTGTTTGAGCTGGCCAAGCGCCGCGTATTCCGGGCGGAAATCGTGTCCCCACTGGGAAATACAGTGCGCTTCATCGACGGCAATCATCGCCAGCGGCAAGTTGTGCAAACGCTCGATAAATTCGCCGGTCAGCACGCGCTCTGGCGACACATACAGCAGCTTGAGTTGGCCAGAATGCATGCGATTGTAAATGCCAATCAGCGCCTCGCGGCTCTGGGTCGAGTTGACGCACTCCGCTGCCACGCCGTTGGCTTTAAGCTGATCGACCTGGTCTTTCATCAGCGAAATCAGCGGCGAAATCACTACCGTCACGCCTTCGCGAGCCAACGCCGGAATCTGATAACAGAGCGATTTACCACCGCCAGTGGGCATGATCACCAGCGAATCACGACCCGCAACAGCCGATTCGATCACTTCCTGCTGACCATCACGAAAAGTCTGGTAGCCAAACACATCGCGCAGAATGGCCTGCGGATCGGGCAACGCGTCGGATTGTTCAGCGATTAAAGTAGCGGTCATGCTGGGTCTCAGTGGCGGTCTGCAAGCAGACGATTGGGCATTTCAATAAGCCGGATATTGTAGAGGCGTTTAGCGGTGAATTAAACCGCTATTGGCAAAGTAATTGCGCCGCAAGCGTGGGCAACGTGCTCAGGCCAGAACGTGCGCAGGCGCATAATGGTTCGAGGAAAACGATTTGCCCTGTATACTGCCCGGTAACTCGCCACCCTTCGGTGCGCGATCTTAGTGAGAAGTAAAGCATGACACCCGAAGAACAACAAAACGCCAAAAAAGGCGTGATACTGGCCATCAGCGCCTACACCATGTGGGGCATTGCGCCCATCTATTTCAAAGCGATCAGTTCGGTTTCCGCTCTGGAAATTCTCAGTCACCGCGTGATTTGGTCTTTCTTCCTGCTGGCCGCGCTGCTGCATTTCGGCCGTCAATGGCGCAGTGTAGTGAGCGTATTCCGCGACAAAAAGAAGATGGTCTATCTGCTGACCACTGCTCTGCTGGTCGGCGGCAACTGGCTGATTTTCATCTGGGCGGTCAACGCCAATCACATGCTCGACGCCAGTTTAGGTTATTACATCAACCCGCTGCTCAACGTGGTGCTCGGCATGCTGTTTCTCGGCGAACGGCTACGTAAATTGCAGTGGTTTGCGGTGGCTCTGGCAACCATTGGCGTCGCCATTCAGTTGGTAGTGTTCGGCTCGGTGCCGATCGTGGCGTTCTCGCTGGCCATCACCTTTGGTTTGTACGGCCTGCTGCGCAAAAAAGTCGGCGTGAATGCGCAAACCGGCCTGTTTATTGAAACGCTGGTACTGGTTCCTGCGGCGGCGATTTATCTGTTGTGGATTGCCGACTCGGCCACCAGTTCCATGCTGGCGAACGACTGGCACCTCAATCTGCTGCTGATCTCAGCCGGTATCGTCACCACGCTGCCGTTGCTGTGCTTTACCGGCGCGGCGACCAAGCTCAAACTCTCGACGCTGGGCTTTTTCCAGTACATCGGCCCAAGCCTGATGTTCCTGCTGGCGGTATTGGTGTACGGTGAAAACTTCAGTGCTGACAAAGCGATTACCTTTGCCTTCATCTGGAGCGCGCTGGTGATCTTCAGTGTCGATGGTCTGACCCAAGGGCGCAAACGACCATTGGCCAACGCGGTCGCCAAGTAACGCGGCGGCGAAGCGCCACCGCACAGAAATAATTTCGCGCTGAAGCCATTCAGCGCTGAAAACACATCGCAACGGCGGGTGATCGTTTTTTACAAGACAAACGGCGCCCGCCTCGCTACGCTAGAAGTGTTTGACGACTTTTTCACCACTGTTTCATTCTATGGCATGCCGCTGCGCATGCCTTCAGCGCCGGGCACACACATCATCATGGACAAAGTTCGCTACAGTACCACCCCTCATCAGGCGATCAGTCTGATTGAAGCGGACTATCATGAGTTCGCGTTCGAGCGCCATTATCACCTCGATTTTCACCTCGGGCTCATCACTCAGGGGCAGCAGCGTTTTCTCCATCAGGGCACACATCACAACGTCGGCCACGGCGAGCTGGTGATCATGCCACCGGATGAATTGCACGACGGCCGTTCACTGCTCGATTCCGGCTATCAGGTACGCGTGTTCGCTATTGAACCCGAATGGTTTCACCAAACGCTCGAACTGAGTAAACCCAGCGATGTGATGAGCTTTGATCGCCTGATCGTCAGCGACCAGCAAGTGTTTGCGTCCCTGACCCAGTTGCATCAGAAACTGGCACAGCCGGATTTGTGTCAACTCGCCAAAGATTGCCTGCCTTATGAAGGGTTTTCCGGTTTAGTGTCGCGCTATGGTGCCATCAAAGAAAAAGATGCCGTCGCGCTTGGCACCCAGTCGCTGGCCACCTTAAAAGAGTATCTGCTCGCCAACCTCGATCAGGCCGTGCGCTTAGAGCAACTGGCCACCTTGTGCAATCTCACGCCAACACAATTGCAGCGCCATTTTAAAGCGCGCACCGGCATGACGCCGTATGCCTGGCTGACCCGCCTGCGTCTTGAGCAAGGCATGAAGCTGGTGAAAGCGGGACTGCCCGGCACCGACGTGGCTCATCAGGTCGGCTTTTACGATCAGGCGCATTTCACCAAAGCGTTCAAACACACCTACGGCGTCTCTCCTTCCGCGGTCAACTCGCACTGAGTGTCAGAATTTTACAAGCGGCGCGAACGCGCGCTTGGCACAATGACGACATCTGTTGTTGGAGATCCTTTCATGAATGAAGCCAGTATTCTTATTACCCTTGCGACGGTGCATTTTATCGCCCTGATGAGCCCCGGCCCCGACGTGGCGCTGGTGGTTCAAAATGCCACGCGTTATGGCCGCCAGACCGGTGTCTACATCGCCCTCGGTTTGTCATTCGGCATTTTACTGCACTCGCTGCTGAGCCTGACCGGCGTCAGTTATCTGGTGCATCAGCAGCCGCTGCTGTTTGCCCTATTGCAGTTGTGCGGCGGCAGCTATCTGCTCTATCTCGGCAGCGGTGCCTTGCGTGCGACGCTGGCCAACTGGTCACAAGCCCCGGGCGAGTTATCAAGCAAACCGGAGCTGCTGCTGAGCAACAAACGTCAAGCCTTCTCGCGCGGCTTTATGACCAATATTCTTAATCCGAAAGCGCTGGTGTTTTTCGTCAGCCTGATGTCGACCTTGGTGCCGGCAGGCATGTCACTGGGTGGCAAAAGCCTGGCCTTGCTGATCTTATGGAGCCTGTCGCTACTGTGGTTTGCTGCTCTGGCGTGGATGCTGTCAACCCAGCGTTTGCAGCGTAAATTGCAGGCCGCCAGCCGTTATATCGATCTGCTGTGCGGCGCGATCTTCACCCTGATCGGCGTGATGATTCTGTGGCAATCACTGACAGGCTTGCTCGGTTAACCTCAATTCTGAGTCAAGGTTGCATATTTATCATCTTTGGCTAGAAAAACACCACGTCCACTGCCACTCTGAATGTTGACCATTACAACAAGGAGAAGAGTATGCAGTGGACTCTCGCAACGCTCGCTACGTCAGGGCTGATATTTTCTTTCGCCGCGCAAGCCGCACCGAATCAAGTCACCGACGCGATTGCACCTGAGCAAAGCAGCGGACTGGCAAGCAAACAACTGGTGAAATCCCAGAACTGGATGGTGACCGCAGCCAACCCGCTCGCCGCCGAAGCGGGCGCGCAAATTCTGCGCGATGGCGGCAATGCCATCGACGCCATGGTGACGGTGCAGCTGATGCTGGGTTTGGTCGAACCGCAGTCGTCCGGCATTGGCGGTGGCGCCTTCCTAGTATATTGGGACGCCAAGCAAAAGGCGCTCACGACCTTTGATGGCCGCGAAACCGCGCCGATCGATGCGACGCCGCAGCTGTTTCTCGACAGCGCCGGCCAGCCGCTGAAATTTTACGATGCCGTGGTCGGTGGCCGCTCCGTCGGCACGCCGGGCACTGTCAAACTGCTGTGGGAAACCCATCGTCTGTACGGCAAAATGGCCTGGGCGCGCCTGATTGAGCCGGTAGTCAAACTGGCACAAGAGGGGTTTGAAGTCAGCCCGCGCCTTGCCACGCTGATTGCCGACGATCAGCAGCGTTTGAGCCGTATCCCCGCCACCAAAGCCTATTTCTTTCAGCCCGACGGCTCGCCGCTGACCGCAGGCTCCGTGCTGAAAAACCCCGAGTACGCCGCCACGCTGAGCGCCATCGCCCAGCGCGGTGACAAAGCGTTCTATCAGGGCGAAATCGCCGAAGACATCGTCCACACGGTTCAGACCGCGATGGGCAATCCGGGTGTGCTGGCGCAGCATGATTTCGATGCGTACCAAATCAAACAACGTGCAGCCGTGTGCGCGCCGTATCAAAGCTATCAGGTGTGTGGCATGGGGCCGCCAAGCTCCGGCGCCCTGACCGTCGGCCAGATTCTGGCACTGACCGAGCAATATGACCTCAAAGGCTGGGGCGCCAGCAGCGCCAAATCGTGGCAGGTGATTGGCGATGCCTCACGCCTGGCGTTTGCCGACCGCGGCTTGTACATGGCCGATCAGGATTATGTGCCGATGCCAACGCAAGGACTGCTCGACAGCGGGTATCTGGCGCAGCGCGCCAAGCTGATTCAGCCGGGCAAAGCCCTGACCAGCGCCGAAGCCGGCACGCCACCTTGGCAACATGCGATGCTGCAAAGCCCCGATCAGTCCATCGAACTGCCGTCCACCAGCCATTTCAACATCGTCGACCGTGACGGTAACGTGGTGTCCATCACCACCACCATCGAAAACGCGTTCGGCTCTCGTCTGTTTGTACGCGGCTTTTTGCTCAACAACGAACTGACCGATTTCTCCTTTGCGACCCACGATAACGGCCGCCCAATAGCCAACCGTCTGGAGCCGGGCAAGCGGCCGCGTTCTTCGATGGCCCCCACGATTGTGCTGCACAACGAGCAACCTTACTTAGCCATCGGTTCACCGGGTGGCAGCCGCATCATCGGCTATGTGGCGCAGGCGTTGATTGCCCATCTGCAATGGGGCATGGACATTCAGAGCGCGATTGACCAGCCACATGTGCTCAACCGCTTTGGTGAAACCGATGTCGAACAGGGCACCCAAGCGGAGCAGCTCAAACCGGAACTGGAGAAGATGGGCGTGAAAGTCGCCGTGCGCGATCTCAACTCCGGCTTGCACGCGATTCGCATCACAGCGCAAGGTCTGGAAGGCGCGGCGGATCCTCGTCGTGAAGGGGTCGCGATCGGCGAGTGATCCTTGCGTAATCGATCGCCCCACCGCTTTGTAAGAGATCTCGCACAAAGCGGTGGGGTAATCTCGCTTTTTATCTGGCAAAAAGGACAACAACAAACCGTAAGTGGTTGTTTTTAAATAAACTCAATGTATTAGAGCAAAATAAATCGCTACGTAATCGATTTCCTCACATTGCCCCACAGAGCGAAATCCGTAAGATGAATCGTGTCGGAAGGATGCTGACACGGAACAGGAAATCACTACGGATTGGTGATCTTCAGGAAGAAGATACGGTTATTCAGGATGAATGATCGGCAAGGATAGCAAACAGGACATTGAACGGACTCAATCGTTACCAGGAAGGCGACGACAAGGGAATGACAATGGACTCCTCTGGACGAGGCAAGGACTCAGCATCAGGATGATGCCAAGGACACCGCTCAGGGAACAAGTGATGAGAGCTAACCAGGATAGTTAGCAGATCAGGAAGATCAAGGACACCGCTAGGATGGCGATGAACGGATTACGCTGACGGATACAGCATACTTATCAAGGAATAGATGCAGGGAGCACCTATTAGTAGCCGGATTGCTGCGAGTAAGACTATAACCCCGAAGGGCTTTGGCCCCTCGGGGTTTTTCTTTTGCTATCGCTCAAAAATGGCGTGTTATCCGTCGTCGGCGGCGGACATAAAAAACCCGGTACACTGACCGGGTTCTTCGTGACTCATCCGTCGGGTCAGACTTTTTCCAGCTTGGCGTAAGCCGTCACCAACCACTTGATGCCTTCGCCATTAAAGGCGACCTGCACCCGGCTTTGCGGACCGCTGCCTTCAAAGTTAATGATGGTGCCTTCACCAAATTTCGGATGCTGCACACGTGAGCCGAGTGTAAAGCCAGTTTCGTTGAAGTTCTCTTTCACCGCGCTCTGGCTGAAACGGCCGCTGCTGGCCGGACGGCTGACTTGCGCTTTCATGCGCACTTCATCAAGGCAGGTTTCCGGCAACTCGCGAATAAAGCGCGATGGCTTGTGGTATTTGTCCTGTCCGTACAGACGGCGCATTTCCGCATAGGTGATGTACAGCTTCTGCATCGCACGGGTCATACCCACGTAGCACAGACGGCGCTCCTCTTCGAGACGCCCCGCTTCTTCGGCCGACATCTGGCTGGGGAACATGCCCTCTTCCACGCCCACCATAAACACCAGCGGAAACTCCAGACCTTTCGCACTGTGCAGCGTCATCAGCTGCACGGCATCGTCGAATTCATCCGCTTGCCCTTCACCCGCTTCCAGTGCCGCATGGGTCAAAAACGCGGTCAGCATGGTCATTTCGTCCGCTTCTTCCGGCTTTTCAAACTGGCGGGTCGCAGTGACCAGCTCTTCCAAGTTTTCAATCCGCGCTTTGGACTTCTCGCCTTTTTCCTGCTGGTACATATCAAACAGACCCGAAGTCTTGATCACATGGTCGGTTTGGCTATGGAGCGGCATCTCGGCGCTGTCATCTTCCAGCGCGTTGATCAGTTCAACAAAACGGCTCAGTGCCGAGGCCGCGCGGCCCGTCAGCACTTTTTCGTCCAGTAGCTGCACACTGGCTTCCCACAAGGTGCAGCCGCGATCGCGCGCCGCAAAGCGCACGGTATCCAGCGTCTTATCGCCCAGACCACGGGTGGGCGTGTTGACCACGCGCTCAAAGGCGGTGTCGTCGTTGCGGTTGTTCATCAGGCGCAGATAGCTCAGCGCATCTTTGATTTCCTGACGTTCGAAGAAGCGCATGCCGCCATAAATGCGGTACGCCAATCCGGTTTGCAGCAGGGCTTCTTCCAGTACCCGCGACTGGGCGTTGTTGCGGTACAAAATCGCGCAGTCATTAAGAATGCCGCCTTTGTCCTGCCACTCTTTGATTTTGCCCACCACAAAACGCGCTTCATCCAGCTCGTTGTACGCCGAGTAGACCGAAATCGGCTCGCCGACGTTGCCGTCGGTCCACAGCTCTTTGCCCATGCGTTCGGTATTGTTAGCGATCAGGGTGTTGGACGCTTCGAGAATGGTTTTGGTCGAGCGGTAGTTCTGCTCAAGGCGAATGGTGTTCACACTCGGAAATTCCAAGGTGAATTTCTCGATGTTTTCCACTTTCGCCCCGCGCCAGCCGTAAATCGACTGGTCGTCATCGCCCACGATCATCACGTGCGACTGCGGCCCCGCCATCATGCGCAGCCACGCGTATTGAATGTTGTTGGTGTCCTGAAATTCGTCGACCAGAATGTGCTTAAAGCGCGCCTGATAATGTTCGCGAATGTGTTTGTTGTCGCGCAGCAGCTCGAGCGCGCGCAGCAGAATTTCGGCGAAATCGACCAGACCCGCGCGGTCACAGGCATCCTGATACGCGGTGTAGAGTTGCAGGTACGTCTGAGTCACCGGATCGCGATAAGCGTCGATGTGCGCCGGGCGCAACCCTTCGTCTTTCTTGCCGTTAATCCACCACGACACCTGACGCGCAGGCCACTGTTTGTCGTCCAGATTCTGCGCTTTGATCAGACGTTTCAGCAGACGCTGCTGGTCATCGCTGTCGATGATCTGAAAATCTTCCGGCAGTTTGGCATCAAGATAATGGGCGCGCAGAATACGGTGGCAGATGCCATGGAACGTACCGTTCCACATCCCGGACGAACTGCCCATCATCAGTTCTTCAATACGGCCGCGCATTTCCGCCGCCGCTTTGTTGGTAAAGGTCACGGACATGATGGAGAACGGCGAGGCCTGTTCAACCGACATCAGCCAAGCGATGCGGTGCACCAGCACCCGGGTTTTGCCACTACCGGCCCCTGCCAGCACCAACAGGTTTTCAAGCGGTGCCGCTACCGCTTCGCGTTGTTTGTCGTTTAAACCGTCAAGTAAAAGAGAGGGATCGATCATGGCTTAGCTACTGGTTATTTATACATAATTTGAACGATTATACCCCTAAACGCAGCGAGACCCAAGCGAGCGAAATTTCCCTCGGATTTCCCCTCTCCTCGCACAAAACTTCTGCTCTCAGGTAAAAAATATCAAAAATTTTCCCAGATTAAATTGTTCGATAAATCATCACCTTAATTATAAATTTCATCAATATTTCACTTTTCCCTATTTTCGTTGTGAAAGTTTTCTGCGCGCCTGCCTCTCTTTTTGGGTAAGCAAGCCACAACAACGGCCTGCGACAATAACGACCAAGGAACAGTCTCGAGGAAATGAAGATGAAAAAATCAAACCTAGCAGTCACAGCAGCAATCACTGGCCTACTGGCAATGGGCGGCACTCTGTTGACCGCAGCGCCAGTCGCCGCCGCAGAGAAAGAAAAATGCTACGGCGTGGCGAAAGCGGGCAAAAATGACTGCGCGACCAAAACCAGCTCCTGCGCAGGCACGTCAAAAATGGATCATCAGAAAGATGCGTTTGTCGTGGTACCAAAAGGTCTGTGCGACAAACTGGCTGGCGGCAGCACCATGGACAAGTAACCGCACTCTGCGACTTGAGTGCGCGGCGCTGGCGGCGCACTCGATTTCTCTCCCTGACCCCGCGATAAGGACACGCCCATGCACTCAACGCACTCTCACCCTCAGGTCGGCGTGGGGTTACGCAGCCCACACATGAGTCATTTTCTCAGCCAACCGACCCCGTTGAACTGGCTGGAAATTCACAGTGAAAACTATTTTCAGCCTCACGCCCCGGCCAGGCGCGATTTGCGCCGCCTGCGTGAACGCTACGACATCAGCTGCCACGGCATCGGCTTATCACTCGGTTCGGTGGCGGCGGTCAATACGCAACATCTGGCGCAGCTCAAAACGTTAGTCGATGACATCGACCCCATCCTGATTTCCGATCACCTCAGCTGGAGCGAAAACGGCGGCCACTATTTTAACGACCTGCTGCCACTGCCCTACACCGAAGAGGCGCTGGCGGTGTTCTGCCGCAATGTCGATCAGGTGCAACACGCACTGGGTCGCCCGCTGCTGATTGAGAACCCGTCCAGCTACCTGCGTTTTTCCCACTCAACCATTCCGGAGTGGGAGTTTTTGCGCGCGGTGCAACAGCGCACCGATTGCCGTTTGCTGCTCGATCTCAACAACGTGCATGTGTCCGCGTTTAACCATGGCTTTGACAGCCAGACATACCTTGATGCCATTCCCGCCAGTGCAGTGGAGGAAATTCATCTCGCGGGTTACTCCGTCAAAACGCTGCCGCAGGGCGAAATCTGGATTGATACGCACAGCCGACCGGTGAGCGATGCGGTGTGGCAACTGTTTGAACGCTGGTGTCGTCAACACGGCACGCGCCGTACCCTGATTGAGTGGGATCTGGATATTCCAGCGCCTGAAGTCCTGCTGGGCGAAGCGCACCAAGCGGCCGCACGCCTGCATGCGATTGATGCCGAGCGCGGCATAAGGAGAGCCTCATGACGCTGGCGCAATTGCAGGCGCAGTTTGCCCGCGGCCTCAACTATCAGGCGGGCGGCGACGAATGCGCGATTATCGCGGACGGCTTAAGCGCCGATGAGCGACTGCAGATTTATCGCAACAACCGTGTGATCAGCCTGAGCGAAGTGCTCGAAGCCACCTATCCGATGCTGCTGGCGGTGCTGGGCAACGAGTGTTTTGCCGCGCTGGCACGCGAATACGTGCTGTCGCATCCGCTGACCCGTGGTGATGTCAGCCACTATGGCGAAGGGTTTGCGGCGGTGATTGAACGCGCGCAGCCCGTGATGCAGGCCGCGCCGTATGCCGCGGCACTGGCGCGGTTTGAATGGGCGCTTGACCACGTGCAGCAACAATACGCACAGGCACCGCGCAATGAATATCAGCCACTCAGCACGCTGAGTCAGGTCGCGCCGGAACAGCAGCCACAACTGGTGTTTGAGTTAGTGCCGTGGGCCGCACCATTTTGCGCGCCGTTTGCGCTGTTTGATTTGCAGCGTGCGATTCGGGATGACGACTTTAGCCAGCTCACTTTAAATGCGCTTCAGTCGGGGATCATCGCCTGCACTGCCGATGGCGAGCCGTGGACACAAGCGCTGGATGAGCCGACTTATCAGTTGTTGCTGGCGATGCATCATCGCGCGCCGTTGGGGCAGATTCATCCGGATGCACTGGCGGCGTTGCCCGCCATCATGGCGATGGAGATTGTCGCCGGCTTTCGTGTAGCCGCCCCCAATACCCACGATTAAATTAAGGAGCCCGACATGTCTGACTTCATGCACCGTTATCAAGCCCTGTGCCATTGGCTGCAACGCGACTTCGCCAGCCTGGTTTTACTGCTGTGCCGCGTCTGGGCTGGCTGGGTGTTCTGGCAATCAGGGCTGAGTAAAATCGCCAACTGGGACAGTACGCTGTACTTGTTTGAACTGGAATATCAGGTCCCGCTGCTACCGTGGCAGCTTGCCGCGTATCTGGCAACCGGCGCCGAACTGGCGCTGCCGCTGCTGTTGATGCCGGGGCTTTTCGGTCGACTCAGCGCACTGGCCCTGTTTGCGGTCAATACGATGGCGGTGGTGTCGTATCCGCTGTTGTGGCAACAAGGATTTACCGACCACCAGCTGTGGGGATTAATGTTATTGATGGTGTTCGTGTGGGGGCCGGGCAATCTGTCGCTGGATAACTGGCTGAGCCGCAAGTGGCAGCGCGTTATTCTGCAGAATTGAGATCGTCTTTCACCGAGTTAACCGCATCGCGCGTCGCATGCCCAATCGCTTTGGTGGTGTCGCGCGTGGCATGGCCAATGGCTGTCGCCGCATCACGGGTCGCGTGACCGACGTCGGTGCCTGCCTGTTTCATTTCGGCACAGCCCGCCATCGTCAGTAACGCACTGACCGATAACGTTTGAATCCACAACTTAGCGCGTTTTGTCGTTTGCATGGCGAATCTCCAACTAATCCATAGGGTCGCGTAATATCGCTTACTGTAACAAATAACCCCGCTCAATGGAGCGGGGTTATTGTCATGCTTTGGTTAACTGCGCCAAGAGCGCGACTCAGGCCGCAATGCCGGCGTGGCGCAGCAGCGCATCGATCTGCGGTTCACGGCCGCGGAAGCGTTTGAACAGCTCCATCGGCTCTTCGCTGCCGCCCATTTCAAGAATGTTATTGAGGAAGCTCAAACCCGTTTCGCGGTTAAAGATACCCTCTTCTTCAAATCGAGAGAACGCATCGGCCGACAACACTTCAGCCCACAGGTAGCTATAGTAACCCGCGCTGTAGCCGCCAGCAAAAATATGGCTGAAGCTGTGCGAGAAACGATTCCATTCCAGGCTTGGCAGCACCGCCACTTTCTTCTTCACGTCGGCGAGCGTTTCCAGCACTTTCGGGCCTTGTTCCGGATCGTATGTAGTGTGCAGGGTGAAATCGAACAAGCCGAATTCCAATTGACGCAGAATAAACATTGCAGACTGGAAGTTCTTCGCAGCCAGCATTTTTTCCAGCATCGCTTTTGGCAGCGGTTCACCGGTTTCGTAGTGACCGGAGATAAACGCCAGCGCCTCTTCTTCCCAGCACCAGTTTTCCAGGAACTGACTTGGCAGCTCGACAGCATCCCACGGCACACCGTTGATGCCAGACACCGAACCCACCTCAACTTGCGTCAACATGTGGTGAATGCCGTGGCCGGTTTCATGGAACAGAGTGACCACTTCATCATGGGTAAACAGCGCCGGTTTGTTGCCCACCGGACGGTTGAAGTTACAGGTCAGGTACGCGACCGGCGTTTGCAGCTCGCCTTCGCCATTAATGCGACGCACGCGGCACTCATCCATCCACGCGCCGCCACGTTTGTGCTCACGGGCATACAAATCGAGGTAGAAGCTGCCACGCAGTGTGCCTTCGCTGTCGAAAATATCGAAGAAACGCACCGATTCGTGCCAGGTATCAACACCTTGACGCTCTTTCACTTCCATACCGAATACGCGATTGAGTACTTCAAACAGGCCATTCACCACTTTGTGTTCCGGGAAGTAAGGGCGCAGTTCTTCGTCTGAAATATCAAACAGATGCTGCTTTTGTTTTTCACTGTAGTACGCGATATCCCACAGGTTCAGCGCCGTCACGCCAAACTCTTGCTCGGCGAACTGGCGCAGCTCTTCCACTTCGCGCTCGCCCTGCGGCTTGGCTTTGGCGGCGAGGTTGTTCAAAAAGCCCAGTACCTGCTCTGGCGATTCGGCCATTTTGGTCGCCAGCGATTTTTCGCTGTAGGTGTTGAAACCGAGCATGCGCGAGATTTCGTGGCGCAGTTTCAACTGCTCGGCAATGATTTCGCTGTTGTCCCATTTCCCGGCATTCGGACCGCGATCCGAGGCGCGGGTCACATACGCTTCGTACAGTTCCTGACGCAGCGCCTGGTTGTCACAGTAAGTCATCACTGGCAGGTACGACGGAATGTCAAGCGTCAGCAGGTAACCTTCCAGCCCTTTGGCCTCTGCCGCTGCTTGCGCGGCCGCCAGCGCCGATTCCGGCATGCCTGACAGCTCACTCACGTCCGTGACGTGTTTGGTCCAGCCCATGGTGGCATCAAGCACGTTGTTGGAGAATTTCGAGCCCAGCTCCGACATGCGTTTGCTGATTTCGCCGTAGCGTTTTTGCTCTGCCGCTGGCAGGCCGATGCCCGACAACTCGAAATCACGCAGGCCGTCGGTGATGGTTTTCTGCTGCGCGCGGCTCAATGTGGCAAACGCTTTGCTGGCTTTGATTGCTTTGTAGGCCTCAAACAGCCCTTTGTGCTGACCGACCCACGTGCTGTATTCCGACAAAATCGGCAGGCAGCTTTCGTAGGCATCACGCAGCTCATCGCTGTTCATCACCGAGTTCATATGGCTGACCGGCGACCAGATACGGCTTAAGCGATCATCCACTTCTTCAATCGGCGCAATCACGCTCTCCCAGCTCGGCTCGGCGTTGCCTACCAGCACCGCATCAATGCGCGCGCGGCAATCTTCAATCGCCTTCTCAACCGCTGACTTGACGTGTTCCGGTTTAATCGCAGAAAACGGTGGCAAATCCGTAAAGGTAAGAAGTGGATTAGACATATAACGTTCCTTTTAATAAAAGAGAGTACGTGACGAACCATCACGATACCTGAAGTCATGGATGCTGGCGCAACGCGGCAGCCGGCGCGGCTAAGCACCTAAAATAATTCGATGATTTGCTGAGCGTACGTTATCAATAAGTCACTACGCCAGCAAAGAAGGATATGGCTATTACGTTAATAGATATAGTCAGGTTCAGCAATTTTCAATACTGGCGTATAATCGGGCGAACTGTTTTTTGAACTGACCAGCACCTGGTTTCGGGTGAGAGAGCGCAATTTGTTAAGTTACCGACACAGTTTCCATGCCGGAAACCACGCAGATGTGGTGAAACACATCGTACAGAGCCTGATCCTGTCTTCCCTGCAGCAGAAAGACAAACCCTTTGTCTACCACGACACGCACTCGGGTGTCGGACGCTATGATCTGACCCACGAATGGTCAGAAAAAACCGGTGAATACAAGCAAGGCATCGCCCGCCTGTGGCAGCAAACCGAGGTTCCGGAAGACATTCACAGCTACCTCGATGCAATCAAAGCGCTCAACGACGATGGCGAGCTGCGTTACTACCCGGGTTCACCGCGTGTAGCGCGTGCGCATCTGCGCAGCCATGATCGCATGGTGCTGACGGAGCTGCATCCGAGCGATTACCCGCTGCTGGAGCAGGAGTTTCACCGCGATCGTCAGGTGGCGATTTTCAAAGAAGACGGGTTTGCCCGTCTGAAAGGCAGCCTGCCGCCGAAAGAACGCCGTGGTCTGGTGCTGATTGACCCACCGTATGAGCTCGCCAAAGAGTATCGTGATGTGGTACAGGCGATCGCGCAAAGCTACAAACGTTGGGCGACCGGCATTTACGCCATCTGGTATCCGGTGGTTAACCGCTGTGACATCGATGACATGATTGAAGGCCTGCAAGGTCTGGGCATTCGCAAAATCTTACAAATTGAACTCGGCGTGTCACCCGACACCAACGAGCGCGGCATGACCGCCTCTGGCATGATTGTCATCAACCCGCCGTGGAAACTGGAAAGCCAGATGCAGAGCATACTGCCGTTCCTGAAAGAAGCAATTGCGCCGGCCACTGGTCACTATAAAGTGGAATGGATTGTTCCTGAATAAGGTCGCGACCGCTCAAAATTACTCAGCGACTGAGGATTGCAATTTGGCAATCCACCCCCAACTAACCTAGATTAGGTCGTTGGATACATGCATAACAGAGGCTTGGTGCGGACCTGTTCGCGATGAGCCCAAATTGGAGAAAGTAATGGCAACACATTTTGACTATATCTGTATCGGTGGCGGCAGCGGCGGTATCGCCTCAGCCAACCGTGCAGCCATGTACGGCGCCAAAGTCGCCCTGATTGAAGCCAAAGATCTTGGCGGTACCTGTGTGAACGTCGGCTGTGTGCCGAAGAAAGTGATGTGGCACGGCGCTCAGGTAGCAGAAGCGATGAACCTGTACGCGGCAGATTACGGTTTTGATGTGGACGTGAAACACTTCGACTGGGCCAAACTGGTGGAAAGCCGTCAGGCGTACATCGGTCGTATTCACCAGTCTTACGATCGCGTGCTGGGCAACAACAAAGTGGAAGTGATTCGCGGCTTTGCCAAATTTGTCGATGCAAAAACCGTGGAGGTAAATGGTGAGCACTACACCGCCGATCACATTCTGATCGCCGTTGGTGGCCGCCCAACCATTCCCAACATTCCGGGTGCCGAATTCGGTATCGACTCCAACGGTTTCTTTGAACTAAACGCGCAGCCAAAACGTGTCGCGGTCGTCGGCGCGGGTTACATCGCGGTGGAAATCGCGGGCGTACTCAACGCACTGGGCACCGAAACGCACCTGTTCTGCCGTAAAGAGTCGCCACTGCGCAGCTTTGATCCGATGATCATCGACACGTTAGTGGAAGTGATGGCGGCAGAAGGCCCGCAACTGCACACCCACAGCGTGCCAAAAGAAGTGGTCAAGGAAGCCGATGGCAGCCTGACCCTGCATCTGGAAAACGGCGAAAGCTGCAATGTCGATACTCTGATTTGGGCCATTGGCCGTCACCCAGCGACCGACGCGATTAACCTCGCGGCGACGGGTGTGGAAACTAACGCGCAAGGCTACATCAAAGTGGATGCTTACCAAGCCACCAATGTTAGCGGCATTTACTGTGTCGGCGATATCATGGAAGGCGGCATCGAACTGACGCCTGTGGCCGTGAAAGCAGGTCGTCAGCTGTCTGAGCGCCTGTTTAACAACAAGCCGGATGCGAAAATGGATTACGATCTGGTGCCGACCGTGGTGTTCAGCCACCCGCCAATCGGCACCATCGGCCTGACGGAAACCGACGCGATCGCGAAATTCGGCGCAGACAACGTGAAAGTGTACCAATCGGGCTTTACGGCCATGTACACCGCAGTGACTCAGCACCGTCAGCCATGCAAAATGAAGCTGGTGTGCGCAGGACCAGAAGAAACCGTGGTTGGTCTGCACGGCATCGGTTTTGCGGTGGATGAGATGATTCAAGGCTTTGGCGTCGCGATGAAAATGGGCGCCACCAAAGCCGATTTCGACTCTGTCGTCGCGATTCACCCAACGGGCAGCGAAGAATTCGTTACCATGCGTTAATGCATTAAGCATTCATTTGGCGTGGCGTACGCCAAGAGATATCAAAGCCCTGCACTTGCTGCGGGGCTTTTTTATGCCTGCTGTTTGGCGTTCTGGTTAAATCGCGCGTTGATTCTGCTCGACTTTCCCCATATAGTTTGAATTCAAACTATATCAATCAGAACTATTATGTCCCGACAAAAATTTGGAATTCAGTTTTCTATTGCCGCCCGTCTGTGGCGCCGTCATCTCGATCAACGCCTTGCGCATGCAGGCATCAAAGACATCAGTTGGGCACCATTGCTGCACCTGGATGAGTTTGGTGATGGTATCAGCCAAAAAGATTTAGCGGCATCAGTCGGCATGGAAGGCTCAACCCTAGTACGCTTATTAGATACGCTGGAGCAGAAAGGGCAGATTGAACGTCAGGCGGATAGTCATGATCGCCGGGCAAAACGCATTTATCTGACTGACGCCGGGCGCGAACAAGTAGGCGCGCTGCGTGCAGAGCTGCTGCAGATAGAAACGGAGATGTTGGCGGATGTGTCCGATGAGCAGATTGACGTGATGCTGGAAGTACTCGACGGACTGATCACCAAATTCAAGCATTGATTGCTGAGGGCAAATCATGAAAGCTCAACTTGCAAATCTGGGACTCGATTCCGGACGTCTTGCCTTTGCACTGCGCACTGCGCTGGCATCGTGTCTGGCACTTTTTATCGGCTGGAAGCTTGGTCTGGAGCATCCGCAATGGGCAGCGATGTCTGTATGGGCGGCGTCGCAACCGGGGCGCGGTATGCTGTTGGAAAAAAGCCTGTTCCGTTTTGTCGGTACCGTGATTGGCACCCTGGCCGGGGTTGCGCTGGTGTACCTGGCGGGTGACAACATTCTGCTGCTGGCTCTCGGCTTATCGTTGTGGGTCGGGTTGTGCGCCGGTGCGGGCAATGTGATTCATGGTTTGTTCAGTTACGCGACGCTGTTGTCTGGCTACTCGGCCTCGCTGGTGGCGCTGCTCGGTACCGCCAATCAGACCAACATGCTTGAGCTCGGCATGGACCGCCTGCTCACGGTACTGACGGGCGTTATCATCGCTCTGCTGGTCGGCCTGATGTTTGCCCGTAAAAGTGATGAAGATGCATTGGTGTGGCGGGTGCGAACCCTGACTATCTCCGTTCTGCAAGCGCTATTGCAGCACGCGCGTCAGCAGCCGTTCTCGCAACCACTGGAGCACCTGATGCTCGAAGCCGCGCAGATCGAAGAAGCGCTGGAACCGCACAGTGCCGGTTCGCTGCGCTCAAGACGTTCGGTGCAGTCGCTGCGTTCGGTGGTGTTTTCTCTGATCTCGATCCTGACCTGGCTGACCCATCAACGCACCCGGATTGACGGCGAGGAATTCGTGACTCAAATCCAGCAGGCGATCAATGTGCATGAACTCCAATCCCCGCTCGAACAGGTCGTGACACATTTAAAACTGGCGAATGAAGCGTGTGATGATCTGACGCTGTCGCAAGCCCTGACCGAACTGGGCCAAGCGTTAAGCGGACGTCACACATTTCGTGAACGCGGTAAACTCGACAACTATTCGGTCAGCGGTAATGTGGTGCTGCACCGCGATTGGGTCGGCGCCAGTCAGGCGATGTACCGCACCACCAGCTTAATGGTCATGCTCGGCCTTGGCTGGGCGTTATCAGGCTCGCCGGTTGGCGCGTACGTATTGCTGGGAGCATCGGTGATGGTGACGCTGTTTTCCACTTTTGAAAATCCAGCGCTGATTATGACCCACATTTTCTGGTGGCAGCTGGTCGGCGCGGCCGCCAACCTGATTTGTCAGTTGTGGCTATGGCCGCTGGCCGCCAACGAGTGGCAGATGCTGCTGATGATGGTTCCGTTTATTCTGCTGGGCGTGGTGCCATTTGGTCACCGTCGCCTCAGCTCCGGTTCGATGGATTATTTCATGATCTTTCTGCTGCTTTCTCATCCGCAGCAACCTTACAGCGCGGACAGCACCCATGCCATCGTGATGGCTCTGGCAGTGGTGGCAGGTCCGATGCTGGCGCTGCTGGCGTTCAAACTGATTTTCCCGACCAATCTGGTGCGCCGGCAGCAGCTGCTCATGGAAGCGATGTGGCATGCTCTGCCGAGCCTGATTCAACACGGCACGCCGTTTAATTTCTGGCAGGCGCGCATGAAACACCGGGTTCTAAAGCTGATCGCGATGACACGCAAAAACGGCCTCAACTGGGCAGAACACAGTGAGACCGGGCTGACTCTGGTGCTGCTCGGCCAGTGCCTGCATCATTGGCAACAAATCGCCAGCCATAGCACCAGTGAATACCACCAGCAACGCCATCAGGTGTGGTTAAAGCGGCTGCAACATGCGCTGAATCAGTCGCCGCAGGCTACCATTGAACTGCTGCACCGTTATGCGCGCCAGGAGCAACAGCGCACTCCGCAACCCAGCCTGATGGCTGAACGCGCTGCGCTGCGCCTGAGTGAGTATCTACCCCGATGGCAACGGCTCAAACGTCGCTGAGCGCTTCTCTCCCAAGCGGCTCTTGCCTACAAAGAGCCGCTTTCCTCCTTTTAGATCACCCTTTTCTAAGAATGAGAAAAATGCCAGAGAACAAAAATGCACATGCATCAAAGTGCATTCAGTGCGACAATCATTCGCTCAAAATGGTCGCAAAGTAGACACCCAAAATTAATTGTCCGTTTGTATAGTAAAATTTACTTGTCCATTTGTGCAATAAATGACAGAGTTCTGTCAGCAGCCAATTCATTACGATTCTTAACCCGTTGTTAACTGTGGTTACATTATCTTGTCGAGAGGCATTGCGATTTTTTAGCATTCTCACAAAGACATTTAAGCCTGTGAATCTGAGTGGTGGGTTGTACGTATACCAGAATGGATCACTGAGTTTAATGCGTTCGAAGTGGTAAAGGAGAGAGAGATTATGGGCGACGGTAAAGCCTTTTCTAAACAATGGCTAACCGCAATTGTTGCCGCAGTTGCGCTTGCTGGATGTCAGCCAGAAGCCACACCACAAGCCGCCAGTAACGGCGCGCCGCCGCCAGTTGCGGTGGATGTGGTCAAGATTAACACCCAACCCGTTGAAGTCACCAGCACACTGCCGGGCCGTACCAGTGCATACCGCATTGCCGAAGTACGTCCGCAAGTGAGCGGTATTGTCACCAACCGCCTGTTTGTTGAAGGCAGCATGGTGAACAAGGGCGATGTTCTGTTTGAACTCGATCCTTCAACCTACAAAGCGGCGCTGGCCAGTGCCAAAGCCAACTTAGCCAAATCAGAAGCAACTCTGGCTCAGGCTGAATTCCAGGCGAAGCGTTACCGTGAACTGGTGGCGAAGAAGTCTGTCAGCCAACAGGATTACGAAGATGCACAGGCGAGCTACAAAGAGGCGCTAGCGTCGGTAGAAGCATCAAAAGCCAACGTGAACTCTGCGCAAATCAACTTAGGTTACACCAAAATTGCCGCGCCGATTTCAGGTCGCATTGGCCGTACGCTGATCACCGAAGGTGCGCTGGTTACCGCTAACCAAACTGATGCGCTGGCCACCATTCAGCAATTGGATCCGCTGTATGTTGACCTGTCTCAGCCAAGTAATGAACTGCTGAAGCTGCGCCAGTCAGCGGGTAAAGGCAATCAAGAGCTGAGTGGTATTGAGCTGTTCCTGGATGACGGTACGCCGATTGAACAGCGTGCGACGCTGCAATTTGCTGAAGTATCGGTGAACGAGAAAACCGGTACGGTGAATGTGCGCGCAACCATTCCAAACCCGGATCAGTTCCTGTTACCAGGTCTTTATGTGCGTGCCTCGGTTCCGACTGAACACCGCGATGACGGTATTCTGATCCCTCAATCTGCAGTCAGCCGCGACGCGCGTGGTCAGGCTTCGGTCCTGATCGTTAACGATCAGAACCAGGTTGAGAGCCGCAACATTGTTGCAAATCGCACGATTGGCAATCAATGGCTGGTGGACTCAGGTCTGAACGCGGGTGAACAAGTGATTGTAAAAGGTCTGCAGAAAGTTCGTGCGGGCAGCAATGTCACTCCTAACGTCCTGGAAGCTTCTAAGGAACAATAAGACATGGCTCGATTTTTCATAGATCGCCCCATCTTTGCGTGGGTGATCGCCATTATCATCATGCTAGCGGGCGTGTTGTCGATCATGACACTGCCTGTCTCGCAATACCCGGATATCGCGCCGCCTTCGGTGTCGATTTCGGGTTCATACCCAGGTGCCTCTGCGGAAACGGTGGAAAACAGCGTAACCCAGACCATCGAGCAGAACATGAACGGTATCGACAACCTGCTTTACATGTCGGCGACCAGTGACTCTGCGGGTAACTTCAGCATCATGCTGACCTTTGAATCAGGCACCGATCCGGACATCGCGCAGGTACAGGTACAGAACAAACTGTCTCTGGCCGAAGCGACACTACCAACTGAAGTGACTCAACAAGGGATTACCGTTGCGAAATCCTCGACCTCATTCCTGATGGTGGTCGGCTTTATTTCCAGCGATGGCAGCATGGACAACACCGAAATCGCGGACTTCATGGTATCGCAGGTCAAAGACCCGCTCAGCCGAGTTCAGGGTGTCGGTGAAGTGCAGGTGTTTGGTGCTCAGCACGCAATGCGTATCTGGCTGGATCCGAACAAACTGAACAACTATCAGTTAACGCCGGCGCAGGTTAAATCGGCCATCAGCGCGCAGAACACACAGGTTTCTGTGGGTCAGTTGGGGGCAACACCGTCTCTGCAAGGTCAGCAGCTTAACGCCACGATTACCGCGCAAAGCCGCTTCACCACCGTGAAAGAATTTGAAAACATTCTGCTCAAAGTGGACACCGACGGCGCGCAAATTCGTCTGAAAGATGTCGCTCGTGTTGAACTGGGTGCAGAAGACTATCAAGCCGTCGCGCTGTACAACGGTAAATACGCATCGGGTATCGCGGTTAAACTGGCGACGGGTGCCAACGCTCTGGAAACCGCAACCGCGGTGAAAGCGCGTCTGGCAGAACTGCAGCCAATGTTCCCGGCGAACATTGAAGTGGTTTACCCATACGACACCACCCCATTCGTCAAAATCTCGATTGAAGAAGTGGTACATACGCTGTTTGAAGCGATCGTACTGGTCTTCCTGGTGATGTACCTGTTCCTGCAAAACTTCCGTGCGACCCTGATTCCAACCATCGCAGTCCCTGTGGTTCTGTTGGGTACATTCGGGGTTATGGCGGCGTTTGGCTTCTCGATCAACACCCTGACGATGTTTGGTCTGGTGCTCGCCATCGGCCTTCTGGTTGACGATGCCATCGTTGTGGTGGAAAACGTTGAGCGGGTGATGAGCGAAGATGGCCTGTCGCCACGTGAAGCCACCCGTAAGTCGATGAGTCAGATCACCGGCGCGCTGGTTGGTATCGCAATGGTACTGAGTGCGGTATTCATTCCGATGGCGTTCTTCGGTGGCGCGGCGGGTGCGATTTATCGTCAGTTCTCGCTCACCATTGTCTCGTCCATGGTGCTGTCGGTACTGGTGGCCATGATTCTGACGCCAGCGCTGTGTGCGACCCTGCTTAAGCCAATCAAAAAAGGCGAAGATCACCACGTTCATCGCGGCCCGCTGGCTTGGTTTAACAAATGGTTCGACCGCAGTACGCAAGGCTATCAGAACACGGTAAACCGCGGCGTCAATCAGCGTATTCGTTACATGCTGGTGTATGCGGCGATCGTCGGCGTTCTGGCGACCTTGTGGACGCGTCTGCCAACCTCATTCGTGCCAGAAGAAGATCAGGGTATTTTCCTGTCTATCGTTCAATTGCCGGTCGGTTCGACGCAAGAACAGACTCTGCAAGTGATGGATAAAGTGCGTAAGCACTTCCTCGAAGATGAAAAAGACGCAGTAGAATCGGTCTTTACCGTCGCGGGCTTCAGCTTCGCGGGTCAAGGTCAGAACATGGGTATGGCGTTCGTTCGCCTTAAAGACTGGAGCGAACGGACCAATCCAGCGCTGTCGGTCAGCGCCGTCGTCGGCCGCTCTTACCCTGCGTTTGCACCGATCAAAGAAGCGCAAATCTTCTCGTTTAACGTCCCTGCGATTCAAGGCCTGGGTAGTGCGAGTGGTTTCGATGCGTATCTGACCGACAACGGTAACCTTGGCCACGAGCAGCTGATTGCCGCGCGTAACCAGTTACTGGGTATGGCAGCCAGCAACCCGAACCTGACATCCGTGCGTCCGAACGGTATGGAAGATACGCCGCAATTCCGCATCAACATCGACTACGAAAAAGCGATGGCGATGGGTGTGTCGGTATCTGACATCAACTCTACCCTATCAACGGCACTGGGTTCGAGCTACGTCAATGACTTCATCGACAACGGTCGTGTGAAGAAAGTGTACGTGCAGGCCGATGCGCCGTACCGTATGAATCCGGATGACTTAAAGCTGTGGCATGTGGCGAACTCGGATGGCGATATGGTGCCGTTTGATGCGTTTGCAACCACCGAGTGGACATTTGGCTCACCACGTCTGGAACGTTTCAACGGGGTGTCGGCGGTCAACATTCAGGGTTCTGCGGCGCCAGGTAAGAGTACCGGTGAAGCGATGCAAGCGATTCGCGATATCGTTGCTCAGCTGCCACAAGGTATTGGCCTGGAGTGGACTGGCGCGTCCTATCAGGAAATTGAATCAGGTTCTCAGGCTCCGCTGTTGTATGCGCTGTCGATTCTGATCGTCTTCCTCAGCCTGGCAGCTCTGTACGAAAGCTGGAGTGTACCGTTCTCCATCATCCTGGTGGTTCCGCTGGGTGTATTCGGGGCGATTGCCGCGGCTACTGTTAAAGCGCTGTCGAACGACATCTACTTCCAGGTGGGTCTGTTGACGACCATTGGTTTGTCGGCGAAGAACGCCATCCTGATCGTCGAGTTCGCCAAAGACCTGTATGACGAAGGGATGGATCTGGTCAAAGCGACCGTAGAAGCATGTCGTATGCGTCTGCGTCCGATCATGATGACCTCGTTCGCGTTTATCCTTGGCGTACTGCCACTGGCACTGAGCACGGGTGCTGGTGCTGCCAGCCGTAACGCGATTGGTTGGGGTGTGGTCGGTGGTATGTTGGCCGCCACGATTCTGGCGATTTTCTTCGTACCAGTGTTCTTTGTGATGGTGATGAAACTGTTCCGCACTAAACCACATAAGATTCCAAAAGACGCCTAACCTGAACGCTCAGTACAAAAAAGCCCAGTGATTTCACTGGGCTTTTTTTATTTGACTGTTTTGCGGTTATTTAACGCACAACACATTCAGCAGCGACGTCCCTTTGAGGTTGGTAATCTTGCCGCTGGTAAACAATCCTTTTTTATTGAATCCCCAGTAAGGCAGATAGACCGGCCACTGTTCTTTTTCCATCACTTTGGAGCTGAGCAGCTGTTTCCACTCCTCTTCCGTCGCCAGGCGCATGCTTTGGCTGCGGCACAATTTCTCCGCATCGTCATAGCTGAGGCGGTTCCACGCCAGATTGTGCTCCATGTAAAACTGCACGTTATCCGCCATGGTGTAAGGCACCACATAGGTGAGACCATTCAATGCGGTCTGATGACGGATCACCACATCACCGCCTGAACTCGCGGCTTTCGGTGGCGTCTGTAGCGTTTTGCCAGTAGGTGCAGGTGCCGCAGGTTTGGTAACAGGCGCGGCAACGGGTGCCACTTTAACTGGTGTCGCTTTGACAACCTTTTCCGCTTTCGGCGCTGGTTTAGGGGCAGGCTTTTTCACTGGCGCAGCCACTCCGGCCGCCTCGCTGCCGTTCTTACGCACCTCACGAATAAACGCTTCTTTATAGCCCGGCACACTACGCACGCCAGCCAGGTCTTTCTTTGCTTGTGCGTAATCGGTGTACGGCCCAATCAGGCAACGCTGGCCTTTCTGTTCCGGCTTCATCCAGACGTCCGTTGAGATTTTCTGATACAGCACTTTGGCTTTATCGACCGGCAGTGGCTCCTTCAGCAAGCCACACTGAATCCAGAAATTCGAGTCTCTCTTTTTCGGGGCCGAGTTTCCCCACAAACCTTGCCCAATAGGGCAGGCTTTATCCAGCACAGGCAATTGATTACTCGACGCTTGTGTGGCATCGCATAGAAAGTCCTTGGCGTGCACCGGTAGTGAGAATAGCGGAACGGTACAGCAGGACAGACTTAATAGAACTCGATGGCTGATTTTAGGCATCACGACCACTCTCATATCCATAGTTATCCTATTCTTAGTGACAATGGTTACTGCTCAATGTTCAGCGATAGATGCAAAAAAAGAGCCGTAATCACTTACGACTCTTAGTTTAGGTAGGTTATGTGAACAAAATCAATCGACTCTGATCACCCTTTATAGATTTTCGGGTTAAATACATCACGCAACCAGTCGCCTAGCAGGTTAATCACCAGCACCAGCGTCACCAGTACGATACCCGGGAAGATGGTGATCCACCATGAACCGGAGAAGATGTAGTTAAAACCGATACTGATCAGCGATCCCAGTGACGGTTGGTCAACCGGCAAACCCAGACCAAGGAAAGAAAGTGCCGCTTCTGACATGATGGCATTTGCCACCTGTACGGTTGAAATCACCAGAATTGGCGACAGACAGTTTGGCAGAATGTGGCGGAACATGATGCGAGGCGATTTAAAGCCCATCACTCGTGCCGCTTCAACATACTCTTTCTTCTTCTCAGCCAATACCGATGCACGAATGGTACGCGCGTACTGCGGCCATTCCGCCACACCGATGATTACCACCAGCATAATCACCGCGTATTCGCTGTAAAATTCGCTACCAAAGCTGGCTTTAAAGATGGCAGAAACGATGATCGCGACCATCATGGTCGAGAACGACAGTTGCACATCGGCAAAACGCATCAGGAAGCTGTCGATACGGCCACCGAAGTAACCCGAAGACAGACCAATCACAATGCCGAGGAACAATTGCAGCGCCACAGCAAGGAAGCCGATGGTCAGCGACAAACGCGATCCGTAAAGAATCGTCGACAGAATATCGCGGCCTTGGTTGTCGGTACCCAGCAGGAAGCGGGCATCACCGTCAGCCATCCATGATGGTGGCAATTCAGAGTCCATGATGTCGATGGATGACAAATCATACGGGTTGGTCGGCGCCACCAGCGGCGACACCAGAGACAGTACCAGCACCACCATAAACACGGTAAAGCTGAACATCGCCACTTTGTCGCGCAGGAAGTAGTACAGAAAATCGGATTGTTTGAAACGCTCCCAACGTGAAGGAGCAGCAGCTACTTGACTCATGATTATGCTCCTTTACCAGTCAGGTTAACGGTTGGGTTGATCAGACCATACAACAGGTCAACGATAGTGTTGGTGACCACGAAGATCAGGCCGACGAAAATAACGTAAGCGGTGATCAGTGGCGTATCAACACGGTTGATCGCCTCAAGGAACAAGAAGCCCGTACCCGGCCATTGGAATACCGTCTCGGTCAGAATGGTGTACGCCACCATGGTACCGATTTGCACCCCGCCGACGGTCAACACTGGCAGCATGGTATTTTTCAGCGCGTGCTGGTAGTAAATCTTGTTCATTGGCAGACCTTTTGCAGTCGCGAACTTGATGTACTCCGAGCTCAACACTTCGAGCATTTCCGCTCGAACCAGACGGATGAACAGCGGCAGCATGATCGACGCCAGTGACACACACGGTAAAATCAGGTGCGCCAGACCATCAAGTGTAAAGTAGCCCGAATCCCAGCCCAGCCAGTTGGCGGTTTCACCCCGGCCGTAGGACGGTAGCCAGTTGAGTTCAATCGAGAACACATACATCAGCATAATGGCCGTCAGGAACACCGGGATCGAGATACCGATACTACTGCCCGCCATAATGAGTTTGGTAAAGAAGCTTTTCGGATGTATTGCCGAATACACCCCAAGCGGAATCGAACAGATAACAATGATTAACGAAGCACCGAACACCAGTTCCAGCGTCGCTACCAGTTTATCGAGGATCACTTCAACCGCAGGACGCTTGAAGAAGTAGGATGTGCCCAAATCACCGTGCACAGCAGCGGTAACAAAACGAGCGTATTTAGTAACGAAAGGATCGTTGAGGCCCAGCTCGTCACGCAGCGCTTGACGCTCTGCTTCCGAAACCGATTGACCGACAAGCTCACGCAGCGGATCGCCCAGGTTATCCTGAATGGCAAACGCCACCAAACTGATCACAAACATCACTATCAGTGCCTGAAACAGGCGCTTGACCAGAAACGAAAACATTCCTTGCCCCTTAACTTTCCATGACGAATTCACCGCGGGTCAACGCACCGCCAGTGAACTAACTTCAGTCTCAAAAATGGCACCTAACCCGACTGAAACAAAGTTAAGTACCAAAGCTTTAAACAGGCCTCCAGAACCGAAGCTCTGGAGGCCCTATTCACGAACGAAGAACGTGATTACTGTTTAACCACCAAGTCACCGAAGTATGGGAATTCCATCGGGTTGACGATTGGTTTGATATCCAGAGTTGATTTCGCGCCCCAAGCCAGGTTCTGCCAGTGTAGAGGAACGAACGCTGCGTCGTTGTACAGCGTCGCTTCAACTTTCTGCAGCATCTGTGCACGTTTCGCCGGATCGGTTTCTACGTTTGACGCTTCAACCAGCTTGTCGACTTCTGGGTTTGAGTAGTGACCACAGTTGTACTGACCTTTACCTGTCTCTTCGTTACGAGTCATAGTCAGGAATTCAGAGAAGTTCGCTGAATCTTCTGTGTCTGAGTGCCAGCCGATCATCAGCATGTCTGCCGCACATTTGTCGAACTCAGGCCAGTATTGCGCTTTAGGCATGGTTTTCAGGTCAACTTTGATGCCGATCTTAGACAGCATCGCAGAAGCAGCCTGTGCCACTTTCGCATCGTTCACGTAACGGTTGTTCGGTGCGATCATCGTTAGAGTGAAGCCTTTCTCGTAGCCCGCTTCCTTCATCAGCTCTTTCGCTTTCTTCAGATCGTAGCGAGGAACCAGCTCAGGGTTGTAACCTGCGTAGCCTTTAGGGCTTTGCTGGCCAGCTGCTGTCGCGAAACCTTTCATGATCTTGTCAACGATACCTTCGTTGTTGATCGCGTAAACGATCGCCTGACGAACGCGTACGTCTTTCAGCGCTTCGTTGCTAGACTGGTTCATTTGGAACGTGATGATACGAGTACCTGGCAGAGTCACCAGATCAACACCTTTCGCTTCTTCCACACGTTTGTGGTCGTTAGGAGCAACCGGTGCAATCATGTCTACGTCGCCAGACAGCAGCGCAGCAACGCGAGTCGCGTCTTCTTTGATTGGTACCAGAGTCAGGTGATCCACGTTACCTTTTGAATCTTTGTCCCAGTAATCTTTGAAACGTTCGAATTCAACTTTCACGCCTTGTTCACGCTGAGTCACGATGAACGGACCAGTACCTGAAATGTGCGTTGATGCGAACGAGTTACCGTGCTTAACGATTTCGCTCTTGTCTTTACCGTCTTCAGTCTTACCCGTGTAGAACTTGCTGTCCATTGGGAAGATGTAAGTAGCGGTTTGCAGAACCAGTGGGTATGCGCCTTTTGAAACCAGATCAACGGTGTTGTCATCAACTTTCACCATCTTCTCGTACGGTTCAAAGATCGCTTTGAAATCTGGAGAGTTCTGAAGACGTTGGAATGTCCATACCACGTCGTCAGCAGTCATTGTGTTACCTGAATGGAATTTCACACCTTCACGCAGGTGGAAACGAACGGTTTTGTCATCCAGACGTTCCCAGCTTTTTGCCAGGCGTGGTTCAAAATCCAGGTCTTGCGTGTAACGAACAAGTGGATCAAACACCATGTGAGACAGTTGCAGCGTGCCGCCTGACAGCTGCTCATGCGGGTCGAGAGACACTGGGTCTGCGTCGTAAGCCACTGTGATGTCTGCAGCACTTGCCGCAAAGCTCAAGCCAGCTGCCATTAAAGCCACTACTAGTTTGCTTTTCATGGTTTTCATTGCATAACTCCTTATGCGGGAATCCGAATCCCTAGTTGTTGTATTTGCTTCTGTTTATCAATCCCCATCCCGAAGGATGGGTAATCCAGTACGGCTTTAAGCCGTTTTTACATCTTCTCTCAAGCCTGTAAATTCAGGCATCAAGGAAATCAGTTGTTTGCTGTATTCATGCGACGGTGAATTAAAGAGCTGTTCGGTCGGCGCCACTTCCAGCAGCGTCCCCATCTTCATCACACCCACGCGATCACACATCTGGCGAATCACCGGTAAATCGTGACTAATAAACAGCATGGTCAGATTCAGCTCATCCTGAAGATCTTTGAGCAGGTTCAGGATTTGAGCCTGAACCGATACATCCAGCGCCGACGTCGGTTCATCACAGATCAACAGACGTGGACGGGTTGCCAGTGCGCGCGCAATCGAAATACGCTGGCGCTGACCGCCGGAAAATTCGTGCGGGTATTTCACACCCGATTTGCGTCCCAGACCAACGTGATCCAGCAGGTCGCTCACGATTTGACGTGTTTCCGCTTCACTGTTGGTCAGTTTGTGGAAACGAATCGGCTCCGCGATGATGTCAAAAATCTTCATACGCGGGTTCATTGAGGTGTAAGGGTTCTGGAACACCATCTGCATCTGACGACGCATCGGACGGCGTTCTTTCTCTGATTTCAGTGCCGTGAGGTCAATACCTTCAAACGTCACGCGACCATCATTCGGCTCATACAAGCCGGCAATCACTCGGGCAATGGTCGATTTACCTGAACCAGATTCGCCCACCAGACCGAAAGTTTCCCCTTCAAACACGTCAAAACTGACATTGTTTGATGCCTGCACGTATTCACGGCGGCTTTCAAACAGCGAATCTTTGGTCACGAAACGCAGGTTCACGTTTTCCACTTTCAGCAGTGGTCCCGTGTATTTGCGCTGATCCTGACTCTGTCCCAACCAGTGATTCTTGATATCCAGCGTTTTATGTTCAGCAACATCTTCGATGTAGGTGACCAGCGGGAATCGATCCAGTTTGACATCAGAACGTGGTACGGCCGAAATCAGACTGCGGGTGTAAGGATGATCCGGGTCACCCAGCACTTTCGCCGTCGGGCCAAATTCTACCAAGTCACCACGGTACATTACCGCAACACGGTCAGTGACATTCGACACCACACCCATGTCGTGCGTAACCAGCATACAGCCTACATTGTTCTTGATACACAACTCGCGGATCAGGTTCAGAATCTGGTCCTGAATGGACACGTCCAGTGCCGTTGTCGGTTCATCGGCAATGATCAGATCCGGCTCGCCCGCCAGTGCAATCGCAATCACCACGCGCTGACGCATACCGCCCGAGAATTGGTGCGGGTATTGTTTAAGACGGTTTTCCGGTTGAGGAATCCCCACCTGTTTCATCAGAGACAGCGCACGTTGATACGCTTCGTCATCACTCACCTTCATGTTGGCGTGAATGGTCTCTTTGAGCTGCTGCTCAACGGTAAACAGTGGGTTTAGGGAAGTCATTGGATCTTGGAAGATAAAGCCAATTTTAGACCCACGTACAGCACGCATCTTCTCAGCGGACAAGCCGGAGATTTTCTGACCATCAAGAAAAACCTCACCACCAGCGATGGTGCCCGGAGGGCTCAACAAGTCGATGATCGCATTGCCGACGGTCGATTTACCCGCCCCGGACTCGCCCACTACGCCAACGATCTCGCCACGCTCAATGTTGAACGACAGCGATTTTACCGCAGCGTGTACGCCATGACGTGATGGGTATTCAATACGAAGGTTTTTAACTTCTAAAAGTGACATCTAAACCAGACCTCTACTGCTTCGGCAGTTTTCTGCCCTGTCTGCGACTCGGTGCCCACAGCACAAAATGGCGTGGGGGCAACGAGTACAAGTGAATCCATTCTTGCCAGTACATTATTCTGGCAATTTACAAGGTCATCAATTTGGCAAATATTTCACAGAAAAGCAACATTGAGAGGATAAAAAATCGATAACACGCAAAAAGAAAGCAGCATTATCGAATTTTTATGCATTTAAATTACATATATAAATTATTGAATCATTTTTCTGGCACGTAAATTCACACCGATTCATATAGATTTAAACTCTATTTTCTGGTTAAAAACAAAAATTTTGTAAACCAGCATCCGCGCATATTTCTGCACAATCGTCCGACACACCACATTTAACATTAAAGAAACAAGTACCGAGTGAAAACCATTACTTAAGCCAAACAACACTGCATTAAAAACAAAACCCAGTGTTTGAATCTAGTTATAAAAACATAAACAGCATGATTATCGGTCGCTTAATCTCATTAAAAAGCAGGGAAATCACCGCCAGAAAGAAAATTTCACCGCCACTTCGCACAAAATATCCAATTTGAGCTTAGATGCGTTTTTTGAACGCAAAACGCATAAAAACAGAAAGTGTTAAATAAGCCACATAATCAGCAACTTTTAATGACTAGACAAAAACTAACCACTGAAGGGCTGAGTTTATACAGCAGAATTACTCTTATCCGCCGGATTCCGAGCAACCATTAATGATACAAACCATCACGATGAGGAAAACCTTTTCACTGCATGACATATAGTGAGTGAACGCTATCGCGACCCAGTCCAAGCTGGCGATCCGCGGCAAGCACCGGGAGCGCGCACGAAGCGAAATAAAACGTGATATGCGAATCCGTGAAGAAGAAGAAGAAGAAGAAGACGGCAGACATTCCAAAACGTGTCCAAAATGCGATGAAGCCGAGCCCAGAATCCAAACCACAAGTGCAAAAAACGTCATGTCTAACGAAGCCTTAAATGGTAGCTGGTGAAGGGGCATTCGATCGGACTGGCGCTCCAGCCCACGACCTGAGTGTGATGAAAGCGAACTCAGCTCCCAAACCATCAATGCAAAAAAGCCCCGTCATTTCTGACGAGGCTTTGAATGGTGGTCGGTGAAGAGGGATTCGAACCCCCGACCCTCTGGTCCCAAACCAGATGCGCTACCAAACTGCGCTATTCACCGAGCTTTTATTCTTTAGAAAAGAATGGGGTGGCTAACGGGATTCGAACCCGCGACAACCGGAATCACAATCCGGGACTCTACCAACTGAGCTATAGCCACCATCAATTTGTGTAACCGGCTGTTTGCCGAACTAGTCACGCTATCAAAGCCTAACTATTAAATAGTGGTCGGTGAAGAGGGATTCGAACCCCCGACCCTCTGGTCCCAAACCAGATGCGCTACCAAACTGCGCTATTCACCGACGAATGGGGTGGCTAACGGGATTCGAACCCGCGACAACCGGAATCACAATCCGGGACTCTACCAACTGAGCTATAGCCACCACTATAAATTTTACCGATAATTCCTCCGGGAAATGGCGCGCCCGAAAGGATTCGAACCTTCGACCTTTGGCTCCGGAGGCCAACGCTCTATCCAGCTGAGCTACGGGCGCATGCCCTATCGGCGGAGTGGAATAATACGTATATCCCCCTAGGCCGTCTAGTACTTTTTCAACTTTTTTTATCGTTTGACGTCTTTTTCGTCAGTTACTTGCCAATAACCCCACACAAAGGATGTGACTAAGCCCCTGAAGATCGCAACTTGTTGTTTATTGCAACAAGTTATCGGGATATAATCACCCAATATTTACATTGATTTAACAGCCTTGATCGCTATTTAAATCGCCCTACACTAAATAATAATTGGGTAAGCAGCACTTACCTTTGGAATGTAAAGTGAGTTTAATGGATATGTCTCGATCAGTCTTAAGCGTATTGTTCGCTGCACTAACCTTTTCTACTGCAGCTTTTGCCACCAGCCAAGCCGATTACGACGCTATTGCCGAGCGCATCAAACCGGTTGGTGATGTGTATCTGGCCGGTAGCGAGCCGGTTGTGGCTGAACCAACCGGACCACGTGATGGCGCTAAAGTTTACGGCACATTTTGTATCGCCTGTCACGCATCTGGAGTAAACGGTGCACCGAAAGCGGGTAATGCAGCCGATTGGGGCCCTCGTATCGCCCAAGGTAAAGATGTTCTGAAAAACCATGCTCTGAATGGCTTTAACGCAATGCCACCAAAAGGCACCTGTATGGATTGTTCAGACGATGAAATCGTTGCAGCCATTGAGCATATGATTGAAGGCTTGTAAGCAAACCGGACACAAAAAAGGCTTGGGAATCCCAGGCCTTTTTTATTGGGCGCTATTTCTTGAACATCGCCCGAATGTTGGCAATGTGAGCCTGACCTTTGGCCATACGCTCTTCCTGTGAAAGCGGCTTTTTCTTTATTTCCCACTCCACATCATCATACGGCAGCTCGTCCAAAAAGCGGCTTTGTGTCGGCTTGAGTAACTCACCAAACTGGCGACGCTCTTTACACATAATAAAAGTCAGTTCACGCTGGGCGCGAGTGATGCCTACGTACATCAGACGGCGCTCTTCCTCAACGTTGTCTTCATCAATGCTGGTTTGATGGGGCAAGATGCCCTCTTCCGCCCCAATCAGGTACACGTAAGGAAACTCCAGACCTTTGGATGCATGCAGCGTCATCAGTTGTACCGCATCACTATCATCATCTTCTTCGCCACGTTCCATCATGTCGCGCAATGTCAGGCGCTGTACCACCTCTTTGAGGGTTTTCTCTTCCTGGTCATAGTTATCGCCTTCCAAATCCGACACGATCCACGAATACAGGTCAGAGACGTTTTTCATCCGCATCTCTGCCGCTTTAGCGCTGGACGAGGTTTCATACAACCAGTCTTCGTAATTGATGTCACGCACCAATGAGCGTACCGCGTCCACGGTATTACCCCGTTCGGCATTGTCAGCAATGGCGACCAGCCATTGAGTAAAGCGGCGCAAATTCTCCAAACCACGGCCGGAAAGGTGCTGTTCCAAGCCCAACTCAAAACTGCACTCAAACAAGCTTTTGCCACGCATGTTGGCATAACTGCCGAGCTTTTCCAGTGTCGCCGGACCGATTTCCCGACGCGGCGTATTGACGATACGCAGAAACGCATTGTCGTCATCCGGATTCACCAGCACCCGCAGGTAAGCCATGATGTCTTTGATTTCTGCGCGCGCAAAAAACGATGTTCCGCCGGAGAGCTTGTAAGGCACCCGGTTCTGCATCAAGGATTTCTCAATCAGACGTGACTGGTGGTTACCACGGTACAAAATGGCGTAGTCACGATACTCAGTACGATTCAGGAACTTGTGCGCGATGATCTCAGCAGTGACTTTTTCCGCCTCATGATCTTCGTTGTTGGCCAGGATCACTTTGAGTTTTTCGCCATCCGGGATCTCGGAAAACAGCGACTTGTCGTACACGTGCGGGTTGTTGGCAATCAGAATGTTCGCGGCACGCAGAATACGACTGGTTGAACGGTAGTTCTGCTCCAGCTTGATTAAGCGTAAATTCGGAAAATCCTGACCGAGCAACACCAAGTTCTGCGGTTTCGCGCCACGCCAGGAGTAAATCGATTGGTCATCATCGCCCACCACCGTCAAACGGCCACGCTCACCCACCAACAGTTTCACCAGTTCATACTGGCTGGAGTTGGTATCCTGATATTCATCCACCAGCAAATAGCGAATGCGATTGCGCCAACGCTGACGCACCTCTTCATTGGCGCGCAGCAGGAGTACAGGCATCAAAATCAAATCGTCAAAATCCAGCGCATTATAAGCCTGCATCTGTTTTTGATACATTTCATAGCAGAACGCGAATAGCTGCTGCTGTTCACCCAGTGCCTGAGCTTTGGCCTGATCGGGCGACAGCATGTCGTTCTTCCAATTCGAGATGGTGCTCGTCAGTTGGCGCAGCAAATCTTTGTCGCCATCAAGCTGTTTTTCCGTCAGCTCTTTAAGCAGCGCCAACTGGTCTTGATCGTCAAACAACGAGAAGCCGGCTTTCAAGCCCAGCTGTTTGTATTCACGGCGAATGATGTTCAACCCCAGCGTGTGAAACGTTGACACCATCAGACCACGGGATTCGGCTTTACCCAATGTCTGCCCCACCCGCTCTTTCATTTCACGGGCCGCTTTATTGGTAAATGTTACCGCGGCAATATTGCGCGCTTTGTAGCCGCATTGCTGAACCAAATAGGCAATTTTATTGGTGATCACCCGGGTTTTACCCGAGCCAGCACCCGCCAGTACCAGGCACGGGCCGGATACGTATTTCACGGCTTCATCTTGTCTTGGATTCAGCTTCATATTGCTCTCTGGTCTGTGTATTCAAGGCGCTAATGATAATGCCCGTTGGCGCCGCTTTCCACCCAAAGAAAAATCATTATTTACATTTTTACTGCACAAGTGTGTTGCAAAAATGCCTACGTTATAAGCTATAATGTGTGAACGTTCATTCACCGCGGAGTTTTTCTGTGCCCGATCAACAAGCTGACAAACGTCTGGCGATCATTGAATCAGCGGAAACCTTGATTGCAGAACTGGGGTTTCGCGGTTTATCGATGCACAAACTGGCCCAGAAAGCCGGGGTCGCAGCGGGAACGTTGTATCGCTACTTTGATGATAAGGAACATCTGCTCCTGGAAGTGCGTTTACATGTCAGCCGCCGTATTGCGGAGGCTGTGCAGGCGAATGTCAGTGATGACATGCCGCTGAAACAGCGCTTTCGTACCATGTGGCTGAACATCTGGAGCTTGGCTAGTTCCGACGGCGATCTGATTTGCAACCGACTTCAATATGAATCACTACCCACAACAACGGGTTGCAATACCAGGGAACTTGAGAGGAAAATGTTTACCAAAGTCGATTTGCTGTTTGACCAAGGTAAAAATCAAGGCTTATTCAAACCACTGGATAATCAAATTCTGGCGGCGTTAAGTTTTGAAACGACTGTCGTTCTGGCACAAAAACATGTGTCGGGGCTGTATCAACTGGACAATGACCAACTGCAAGCCGTCATTGAAGCCAGCTGGGACGCAATCATTCAACACTAATTTGGGGTTCTCACGAGAATGAAAAAGTGGACATTCTTCATGATACTTATCGTGATTCTGCTGTTTGGCAGCGTGATAGGTTTCAATCTGTTTAAGCAAAAGAAAATTGCTGAATACATGGCTAATCGTCCGGAAGCGGAATTTCCCGTGACGGTAACCGAAGTGAAGCCCGTGGACTGGGTTCCGGTCATTGAAGCGATCGGCTTTATCGAGCCTAATCAAGGCGTCACCCTGACGACTGAAACCAGCGGCGTGATCGATAAAATTGCTTTCGAATCAGGCGCGCAAGTTCAGCAGGATCAGCCGCTGGTGCTGCTGGATTCAGAAGTGGAAAAAGCCAACCTGAAAAGCTCACAAGCTCGTTTGCCGGCCGCCAAAGCCAAATATGAGCGTTATAAAGGTTTGTATACTAAAGGCTCAATTTCTAAAGAATCTTTCGATGAAGCCGAAGCAAACTACTACTCACTGTCTGCAGACATTGAGAGCCTGAAAGCCTCGATTGCGCGTCGTGAAATCAAAGCACCATTTGCGGGCGTAGTGGGTATTCGTAATGTGTATCTGGGTCAGTACCTGCAACCGGGCACAGACATTGTGCGCCTGGAAGATACCAGCGTCATGCGTTTGCGTTTTACCGTGCCACAAACAGATATCTCGCGCATTTCCATCGGTCAGGAAGTCGACATCGCCGTGGATGCTTACCCGCAAACCACATTCCGCGGTTCGATCACCGCGATTGAGCCAGCAGTCAGCGTGCAAAGTGGTCTGATTCAGGTTCAAGCCGACATTCCGAACAGCGACGGTAAACTGCGCAGCGGTATGTTCGCGCGTGCCAACATCATTCTGCCGAAACTGGACAACCAGGTCACTCTGCCACAAACCGCCATCACCTTTACTCTCTACGGTAACAATGTGTTTATTGTCACTGAAGAAGAGGGTGTGCAACGCGTGCAACAGCACGTGGTGAAAGTCGGTGAACGCACTGAGGATATCGCCCACATTCTTGAAGGTGTAAAACCGGGTGATATGGTCGTGACCTCTGGTCAGGTTCGTTTAAGTAATGGCGCGAAAGTTCGCATTGTGGAAAGTGATGCCACTACGCCACCTGCTGAAACCCCAATGCTGTAAGCGGAGGACGTATGCGCTTTACTGATGTTTTTATTAAACGTCCGGTACTCGCGGTTTCGATCAGCTTTTTGATCGCCCTGCTTGGTTTGCAGGCCGTGTTCAAAATGCAGGTCAGTGAATATCCGGAAATGACCAATACGGTGATCACCGTCAGCACCAGCTACTACGGTGCGAGTGCCGACCTGATTCAAGGCTTTATTACCCAGCCGTTGGAACAGGCGGTTGCTCAGGCGGACAATATCGACTACATGACATCGCAGTCGGTTTTGGGTACTTCGAAGATCACGGTCAACATGAAACTCAACACCGATCCGAATGCGGCGTTGTCGGATGTATTGGCCAAAACCAACTCGGTGCGCTCTCAGCTTCCAAAAGAAGCGGAAGACCCGACGGTGACGATGTCGACCGGTTCCACAACGGCGGTACTCTACATCGGTTTTACCAGTCATGAACTGGACTCAAGCCAGATCACCGATTACCTGCAACGCGTGATCAACCCTCAGTTGTACTCGATTAACGGCATTTCCAGCATCGACCTGTACGGTGGGATGAAATACGCCCTGCGCGTGTGGCTGGATCCGGCCAAGATGGCGGCTTTCAACCTGACGGCCACCGATGTCATGGGCGTACTGAGCGCGAACAACTACCAATCGGCCACCGGTCAGGCGGTAGGCGAATTCGTGCTGTTTAACGGCAGCGCGGATACTCAGGTATCGAACGTCGATGAACTGAAAAATCTGGTGGTGAAAAACGAAAATGGCAGTGTCACTCGCCTGAGCGACATCGCCAACGTAACTCTGGCCAAGAGCCACGATACCTACCGCGCGAGTGCGAACGGTCAGGAAGCGGTGGTTGCAGCGATTAACGCCGCACCAAGTGCTAACCCGATCAACATCGCGAAAGATGTGCTCGACATTTTGCCGGAACTGAAACGCAACATGCCAAGCAACATCTCGATGAACGTGATGTATGACTCGACGGTAGCGATCAACGAATCGATTCACGAGGTCATCAAAACCATCGTCGAAGCGGCCGTGATCGTACTGGTGGTGATCACGCTGTTCCTTGGTTCGTTCCGCGCCGTTATCATTCCTATCGTCACCATTCCGCTGTCGCTGATTGGTGTCGCGATGGTGATGCAGGCAATGGGTTTCTCCTGGAACCTGATGACGCTGCTGGCAATGGTACTCGCCATCGGTCTGGTGGTGGATGATGCGATCGTGGTACTGGAAAACGTTGACCGCCATATTAAAGAGGGCGAATCACCGTTCCGTGCCGCCATCATTGGTACGCGTGAAATCGCCGTTCCGGTTATCGCGATGACGCTGACGCTGGGTGCGGTATACGCGCCAATCGCGCTGATGGGCGGTATTACCGGCTCGCTGTTTAAAGAGTTTGCCCTCACGCTGGCAGGTTCGGTGTTTGTGTCCGGTATCATCGCCCTGACTCTGTCGCCAATGATGTGTTCAAAAATGCTCAAAGCGAATGAAAAACCCAATCGCTTTGAACAGAAAGTACACCATGTACTGGATAAGATGACCAACCGTTACGAGAAAATGCTTGGCGCGGTAATGCAACATCGTCCGGTGGTGATTGCGTTTGCAATCATCGTATTTGGCAGCCTGCCGGTACTGTTCAAGTTCATCCCAAGTGAACTGGCACCGTCGGAAGATAAAGGCGTGGTCATGCTGCTCGGTACCGGTCCTTCTAACGCGAACCTGGATTACCTGTCTAACACCATGGCGGACGTGAACAAGATTCTGTCCGATCAGCCAGAAGTGCAATTTGCGCAGGTCTTTACCGGGGTGCCGGATTCCAACCAGGCATTTGGTATCGCTTCGATGGTCCCTTGGAGCCAGCGTGAAGCAAGCCAGGCAGAAGTGACCACACGCGTGGGTAACTTGGTGAAAGACATTCCGGGTATGGCCGTAACCGCATTCCAGATGCCTGAATTGCCAGGTGCGGGTTCGGGTCTGCCAATCCAGTTTGTCATTACCACTCCGAATGCGTTTGAGAGCCTGTTTACCATTGCGACCGACGTGCTGACCGAAGTGCAGAGTAGCCCACTGTTCGTGTATTCGAACCTGGACCTGAACTACGATTCCGCAACGATGAAAATCAACATCGATAAAGACAAAGCGGGTGCGTATGGCGTCACCATGCAGGATATCGGTGTCACGTTGGGAACTATGATGGCGGACGGTTACGTCAACCGTATCGACCTGAACGGTCGCTCGTACGAAGTGATCCCACAGGTCGAGCGTAAATGGCGTCTGAACCCGGAATCGATGAACAACTACTATGTTCGCGGCGCCGATGGTAAAGCCGTCCCTCTGGGCAGCCTGATCAGCATTGACGTGATTGCAGAGCCACGCGCACTGCCACACTTCAACCAGCTGAACTCGGCGACAGTGGGTGCCGTGCCTTCACCGGGTACAGCCATGGGTGATGCTATCAACTGGTTTGAAAACATCGCTGAGACCAAACTGCCGAAAGGCTACAACCACGACTACATGGGCGAAGCTCGTCAGTACGTGACCGAAGGCAGCGCGCTGTACGCGACGTTTGGTCTGGCACTGGCGATCATCTTCCTGGTTCTGGCGATTCAGTTTGAATCTCTTAAAGACCCAATCGTGATCATGGTGTCGGTACCACTCGCCATCTGTGGCGCGTTGATCGCGCTGGCTTGGGGCATGGCGACGATGAACATCTACTCACAAGTCGGTTTGATTACTCTGGTCGGCCTGATCACTAAACACGGTATTCTGATCTGCGAAGTGGCCAAAGAAGAGCAGTTACACAATAAGCTCAGCCGCATTGATGCCGTAATGGCCGCTGCGAAAGTGCGTTTGCGTCCGATTCTGATGACCACAGCCGCGATGATTGCTGGTCTGATCCCGTTGATGTACGCCACTGGTGCAGGTGCGGCGCAGCGCTTCAGTATTGGTATCGTTATCGTCGCTGGTCTGGCGATCGGTACGATCTTTACGTTGTTCGTACTGCCCGTGATTTACAGCTATCTGGCTGAAAAACACAAGCCACTGCCGGTGTTTGTCGAAGACAAAGACCTGGAGAAGCTGGCCCGTGTCGATGAAGCCAAAGCAGCGCACCGCCAATTGGCTGAGAATAAGTAAACCAATAAAGAGTTTCTGACTCACAAAAGGTCACTTCGGTGGCCTTTTTTATTGTCGCAATTAACGACATTGCACGGTGAATTGCATAGAATGAGCGGAATAAATATAGGAGTGAAGAACGAATGTTTGATCCAAAGAAACTTGAGCAAATTGCCAAACAGATTCACGAATCTATGCCTCAGCCAGTGAAAGACCTGGGGGCGGATGTGGAACAGAAAGTACGTCAGGTTATTCAGGGACAACTGAACAAACTGGACGTGGTCAGCCGCGAAGAGTTCGATGTGCAGACTCAAGTTCTGCTGCGTACGCGCCAGAAGCTAACCGAGATGGAAGCCAAACTGGCGGAGCTTGAAGCGAAACTGGCTGACAAATAAGCAGCGCCCCCTGCTTTGCGGGTGGTTGATTGAATATATAAAGGGCTTAGTCTTGCGACTAAGCCCTTTTTCTTTTTTATGTTGTTGTGTTTGCTTTTGTAATTCTTTTAAGCCGAGTGATTAATCACCTACCGCGATGCGCTTCATGTCTTTCATGTAGCCACGCAGTTCTTCACCGATGTATTCCACTGGGTGATTACGGATGATGCTGTTCACTTCGATCAGAGTGGCATTGTCCACCTGATTAGATGTTTCGCCCAGACCTTTACCAATCACGTCAGTACCCACGTTCGGCATGAATTTTTCGCGCAGTAGCGGAGTCGCTACGTTAGCGAATAGGTAGTTACCGTACTCAGCAGTATCAGAGATAACCACGTTCATTTCGTACAAACGCTTACGAGCGATGGTATTAGCGATCAGCGGCAGTTCATGCAGTGATTCATAGTACGCAGACTCGTCAATGATGCCTGATGCGGTCATTGCTTCAAATGCCAGTTCAACCCCAGCGCGAACCATCGCGATCATCAGAATGCCGTTATCAAAGTATTCTTGTTCAGCAATCTTCACATCCGTTGCCGGGTAGTTTTCAAACGCCGTTTCCGCCGTTTCTGCACGCCAGCCCAGTAGGTTCACGTCATCGTTCGCCCAGTCTGCCATCATCGTGCTGGAGAAGTGACCAGAGATGATGTCATCCATGTGTTTGTTATACAGAGGACGCAGCAGATCTTTCAGCTCCTCAGACAGTTCAAACGCTTTAATTTTCGCTGGGTTAGACAGGCGATCCATCATGTGCGTGATGCCGCCGAACTTCAGCGCTTCAGTTACGGTTTCCCAACCAAACTGCAGCAGTTTACCTGCGTAACCTGGTTCGATACCGTCAGCAATCATTTTCTCGTAACATACGATAGAACCCGCTTGCAGCATGCCACACAGGATAGTCTGTTCACCCATCAGGTCAGATTTCACTTCCGCCACGAAAGACGATTCCAGACAGCCAGCACGGTGACCACCCGTCGCCGCAGCCCATGCTTTCGCGATGTCCCAACCTTCACCTTTTGGATCGTTTTCTGGGTGAACCGCAATCAGTGTCGGAACACCAAAGCCACGTTTGTACTCTTCACGAACCTCAGTACCCGGACATTTAGGTGCCACCATAACCACGGTCAGGTCTTTACGAATTTGCATGCCTTCTTCAACAATGTTGAAGCCGTGTGAGTAACCCAGAGCAGCGCCTTCTTTCATCAGAGGCATAACCGTCTCTACAACGTTTGAGTGCTGTTTATCCGGAGTCAGGTTAACCACCAGGTCAGCTTGTGGGATCAGATCTTCATAGCTGCCAACCACAAAACCGTTGTCTTTGGCGTTCTTGTAGGACTGACGCTTTTCATCGATGGCTGCTTGGCGCAGAGCATAAGAAACATCCAGACCAGAGTCACGCATGTTCAGACCTTGGTTCAGGCCTTGAGCACCACAACCTACGATGACGACTTTCTTGCCTTTGAGGTAATCTGCTTCTGTTGCAAATTCTTCACGTGCCATAAAGCGGCAGCGGCCAAGTTGGTCTAATTGCTCGCGCAGGTTTAGCGTATTGAAATAGTTAGCCATGAGGGTGCTCCTTTATCGTTATTCCATCAGGTCGGTGGCTCTGCACCGAATGAATTCATACTAAAACAGACAGCAAGTTGCTTAAAGTGATATATTCACAATTAGTTATTGCAATTAATGCAACATGCGAGTGCACATGAACATTAAAACCTTACAACTGTTTCTCCACCTTTGCGACAGTATGAATTTCAGCAAAACCGCCACTGCGATGCACGTCAGTCCCTCGGCGCTCAGTCGCCAGGTACAGAAACTGGAAGAAGAGATTGGTCACGTCCTGTTTGTCCGCGACAACCGCAGCGTCGAGCTGACACCAGCGGGCAGCAAGTTACTACCAGTCGCGATGCGCATGATCAATGAGTGGCGCCAGTTTCAGTCGCAACTCAACGATCAGGAAGCAGAGCTAAAAGGAGAGATTCGTCTGTTCTGTTCCGTCACCGCCAGCTACAGCCACTTACCTGAACTGCTCAATGCTTTTCGCCTCAAACACCCTTATATTGAATTCAAACTGCTGACTGGCGATCCAGCACAAGCGATCGATAAAATTCTTAACGACGAAGCGGACATTGCGATTTCCGCGATGCCAGAAAGTCTGCCATCCCGAGTTGAATTTGAAACGATCAGCGAAATCCCATTGTCGGTGATCGCGCCTATTGGTATCAGTAGCTTTGTCGAAGAAATACAAAAAGAGCACCCAGACTGGACGCAAGTACCCTTTATTGTTCCTGAAGCCGGGACCGCGCGGGACCGCGCCAACGCTTGGTTTAAAAAGATGAAGATTAAGCCCAGCATCTATGCACAGATCGCGGGCCATGAAGCGATCGTCAGTATGGTCGCTCTGGGATGTGGCGTCGGAATTGCGCCGGATGTGGTGATCAACAACAGCCCAGTGCGAGAGAAAGTACAACGCCTCTCCTTTTCACCGATCAAGCCATTCAAACTCGGAGTGTGCTGTAAGCGTTCACAGCTCGATGATCCGTTGGTCAGAGCGTTGTGGCGAGTGGTGTCATCCAAACGCAGTATCGTTGACTGAACGTTCTAGCCGCCATCACCGCGGCTTTTTTACAATGTATTTTCATCAGGACAAATAGCAAAAAACCCGCTGATTGCTCAGCGGGTTTTTTAATAGTGGCGGAGAGATAGGGATTTGAACCCTAGGTACGCTATTAACGTACGCCGGTTTTCAAGACCGGTGCTTTCAACCACTCAGCCATCTCTCCACAAATTGTCACTAAAAATCGAGTCTTATACTTACGATGCTGGATATTTAGCTGTGCTCTCAGACTATTCAATTTAGATGGATATCTGAAAACGATATTAAAGCCTGGCGATGTTCTACTCTCACATGGGGAAACCCCACACTACCATCGACGCTGTTTCGTTTCACTTCTGAGTTCGGAATGGAATCAGGTGGGTCCAAAACGCTATGGTCGCCAAGCAAATTCTTAAAATTCGGAAAGCTGTTTTCGTTCTCACAACAGACAATAAACAGCAAGTTAGGCATTTTCACTATATTAGTAATTTGTGATGAACTTAAAAGATGCCTACTCGTTGCGTATTGGTTATTCATTCAGGAATGAAATTGATTTTACATAAACCATAATAATGCGCACTGAAATGGTGACGCTTTAACCTCGGTCGCATACAGCGCAAAACTGCTCGTTTCCACCAAAGTGTTTGTTAATCTGCTGTCGCATTTCTCTACGGTTTTACTGCTTGATCATTTCGTCGCTACACTTTCATGCTGTGTGCAAATAATGTTCGTCCGTGATGCGAGTTGCCACATGCTTCATCATGGCGTTGAGCATTCCAAGTAACTAACTCTATGGTTCGACGTTCGCTGACTGTTCAATCGATGACAGAGAAATTACTCCGGTTTAAACCGCGTTTTGTCCGCTGCCAGTCATGCCTAAACGCGCGTTTTTAACCACATCCAAATTCCAAATACTGAATGACACTTGAAATCTTTCTCCGTTGCCATTCACGCGCCATCAAATTAAGACAGAAGCACTCACCATGTTTCAAGCCTTCTCCATCTGCGCGATAAGCACACGAATCTTAATCAAGTGACGTTGTCACCTGGTGTGTTTTATGCTGTATTGCGCTTGTCATTAGCGACCAAATCAAATCTTGATGCGATACCTTTCGATTGGCGGTTGGATCGATTGTCATTTCTTCCATGTTTAATTCAATGATTGTTACTACGGTGGATATGACGACAGTGAGTAATCACACCGTAACGCATTAGGATAATAAACTGGCTTTTATTTTGAGTGTAATTTGATGTGTAATAAAATTACAAAATAGTGAAAACTAACCCTTGTATTAGGACTTTATCCTGTCGTAAGTGATTGTTATAAATTGATTTATTTTGGTTTCTTGGTGTTTTTGGTGGAATTATTGATTTGAAGCGTGACTTGTAAGTCTAAATGAAAGGCAAAAAAAAGAGCACTTACGTGCCCTATTCTTTGGTTTGTTGCTCTGTTTGTTGTTGTCTTATTTCTTGAGCAACGATTTTTATTGCTTCTGCAGTGCTGATTCCTTGCGCCATAAGCGCCTGAATCTTTTCTACTGCCGCCTGCTGTTCGGCGTGAGAAAGAGTTGGTATATCGTCAAACATAAAAAAGGCTCCTTTTAAGGAGCCCAACTATAGTGTTTCGCTTAATAACTCGCAAGGAAGTTTACGTAAGCACCCATTGCTTGTTCATTGGTGTAACTTGCGCCAATGTCTAATTGGAATAGGTTGAGTGGCGAAATACCCACACCAGCCGTTACCGTCCCTTCACTACCGCTGTAGGCCAGATTTTTGTAATAACCAGCACGCAGTTTTAGCTGGCGTAGTAAATCAATTTCACCACCGACACGAATCATTTGCGTGTTGTCAGCAAAATTTTTGTAACGCTCGTCTTCGTTGAGATCGTAGTCCACGCTCAGAGTGACATAGTCGGCAACCAAACCGGCACCAACTGTGTACTGTGGACGAATCTGATAGGAGTACTGCAGATTGGGATTGCCTGAAACTTTTGACGCTACGGTTTTGGTTTCAATGTCTCGACTGATCAAGTTGGTTGCTGCAAAACCGATTCGAAATGGGCCATAGAACCACAAGGCACCAGCATCAATATTGAACGTTGTTTCGCCCGTGCTGTTTTCGCGAAGATCTTTAAAGTCATAATCGCTGATGCTGGCTTCATACACGTATGTGTAGATACGTTGCAATTTCGGGCTGATACCAAACGAAAGATGCTGTCCCATAAAGGTTTGATATTTGGCTAATGAAATCCCTACTTCGGTCACAGCGACAGATACCGCATTAACGGTACTGTTCTGGGCTTTTTCGAACGTACACTCGTCGGAGCCTTCGCTATAACTTGGGCAACTATCGGCAATATTGGTGGTTGCAAATGATTCAGTGTAAGCCTTACCAAAGATGTTCATGGCCAGATATTGGTTTGGAATACCAAATGCCACCACGCCACCAAGATGTGCGCTTAGAACATCGCCACTGACGTCATTCATTGCACTCTGTAGTTCGTCGACTCGAGAAACGTCATTGCTATCGAGAATGCTTGAGATCTGATCAAGGCCGTCGACCATTTTATCTGGGTCATTATACGAACCACCGATACTTGGCAGGATCATACCGGCATCGTCATTGCGGCGGTATATTGCAACAATCGCTGGGTTGTAGAAAGGAGCTGTCAGATAGTTTGCTGATACGACACCAACACCACCCATTGCATCACCGCGAGCTTCGACGGCGTAGTTGGCTGCGAAAGCACTTGGTGCTGCCAATGCGACAGACAGTGCGAGAAGTTTGATTTTATTATTCATGCCGATATAAACCGTAAGTTCCGTTTCGTTTTATAACGGCATATTGTCCATTATCTTTAGTTATTCCTCTAGCGAAACGTCATATGTTTTGCTGATAACTTGAGATTGCTCAATGGTGATTGGCCCTTGCCAACGTTGATGGGTCATCGAGATTGCCAATACATAGCGATCGGACGGCAAATTATTTAGCCCTAGCGATGTCGGGTAATCCGATTCGTAACTCTGGCTCCAAATTTCCTTATATTTGCCGTCTACGTAATCAAAGACCGACACGCCAAGTTTTGGTAGTGGACAGAATCGATTTAGGAGTGCATTTTTCTCCACAATCCACTGATCTTTGGATGCCCAGCGAACAGTTTGCTTCGCTTTGGGTTCACCAAATATAATCCACGCGCTCCAGGATTCTTGATCACTCGCCGTAATATCCAGTCGGTACAAGCCCATACTTAGCTTAGTATTCAAGTTGTAACGTTTAAGATAGGAAATGGTTGAGCTAGTGACGTTGTCACTATCGGTTTTGGTGAGCGTACTGTCTGTGGATAACGGTTTATCTACCCACTGAGTGAGTCGAATGTCAGAAATATTCTTTTTGGTTTTCGCGTCAATAATTACCTGATAGGCGTCTCGACCAGGGCTTTGTATGTCGACCCGACGAATAAGAACAGACTTAATCCACTCTGGGAAAGGTTTGGAATCGAGTCCTTTTCCACAATCGACAGTCAGTGACTGAACTAACAGATCGTTCAGATGTGCAGTTATGCTTTTGTTGTGCTCCAACTGCCACACCTCAACTAAGGAAGCGAACATGCTTTCCAAGTCGTTGTTGAGCAAATGTTGGTGTGCTTGGGTTAATGGCGTGTTTTTCTCAAACCATTCGACCGCTTGTGTAGATAAGGGCACGCATAATAGCGTGCCCATTAACAATGCTGATTTCCGCATTCGTTACGCTTTCATCTTATAACCGACACCACGTAGGGTTTCGATTTCCAGACCGGGCAACTTTTGGCGCAACTGAAGTACGTGAGTATCTACAGTACGGGTTGTTGGGAAATGGTTGTAACCCCAAACGTGGTCCAGCAGCTCGTCACGGGTAAATACACGGCCTAAATTGCTTGCCAAAAACAGCAATAGATCGAATTCAGTACGAGTTAGTGTTACCGATTCGCCGTTGAAATAGACTTCACGTGTTGCTTTATCAATCGTCAGGTTCTCGGTGACCACTTTGCTGTCGTCCTGATCTTCATTTTCAGGCGAACGAAGCTGAGCGCGCACGCGTGCAAAGAGTTCTGCTTCGGCAAAAGGTTTAGTCAGGTAATCATTCGCACCTGCGTCCAGACCTGTTACTTTATCTTTAACCGTCACCAATGCAGTCAAAAGAATCACAGGGACATCTTTCAGTTTTTTCCAATCAGCCAAGTGCTGTACTGAATCACCATCAGGTAGCTGGCGGTCCAGAATCACTAAATCCGCTTTCTCCCAGTATTGCTTTACACCAGCAATCGTTTCTGCATGTAAACAGTCATATCCTGCTTGCTCCAAACTAACCAGAAGTCCGTCAGCTAGGTTTTTATCATCTTCAACGAGAAGCAATGTCTGTTTCACAGGGTATCTCCAATATAAAAGTGGTCGGCGGTCCAACAAGGGTCATTGTTCCCCCCATTCTTCCGACCATCGATTCTACTATAGTTAAGCCAAGTCCTAAGCCACTTTTACTGACAAATGGCTTGCGTAAATGACGCCAATCCTTGTTTGTAAGCGTTCCTTGGTCCGTAACCTTAATTGTGACAGCGTTAGATTTTGTTGTTACTTCTAGTGTCACTGGAGCAACGCCGTATTTCACCGCGTTGCGTATTAAATTATCTACACAGGTTCCTAGCCAGTAGACATTGAGTTTGGCCGCTATGTCTTTGTCTATTTTAAGTTCTACGGGATCTACGAACTCTTCTTCAACTTTGTATCTTAACCACTCTTCAACCGACGGAACCCAGTCTGTTGCAAGAGGTTTGTTATCGGATTGCAAATAATCTTTGCTTGCTTCCGCTAATTGACGTAATCGGCGTGAATCTTCACACAGTCTACGGAACTCATCGTATACAGACTCAGGCAAATGTTCAAATTCGCGACGAAATCCTTCTACGGTCAATGAGAGACTTGCGATCGGTGTACGCAGCTCATGAGTCAGAATTTGCAGGATGAGCATTCGGCTCTTCATTTCCTGACGCTTTGAATTCCAACGATAAATTGACCAGCCAAGTACCAAGAGTATGTTGGCAATGACTAGGGCAACCATGCTGATACGCAGCAAGTCAGAATGGTCTTCTATATCCCAACAAATGTTACCACGCTGTACGAAACAGGTGCTTTCTGAGGTTGCGATACTGTAGGAAAGCCCCGCTTTGCTTGCGTTACGGTTCCAAGTCTCTTCGTCGAAAACGTAATATTCGTCCCCTTTTCTCAGCCAAAGTTCCGTATCGTCACCAAACATTACCGCGCCAGCGATTAACGCGGTCATGGTATCTTCATTCATACTTTGCAAGCGGCCTAACAATGAATCTTTCGCTGCTTTCGGGCGTTCCTGAATATGCATGTATTGCTGCAACTCATTCAGTTTGTCCGGGTGCATCTCAGCATATCGTGAAGCATAAGTGCCTCCGCCTGGATGGATCAACGCACTTCTTGCAAACCAACGCATCGGCAGTTGGGTACCTTTACATATGGCACGTGTAAACACTAAAGGTTCAGTTACCAGCGGGTTCAGCGGCAGTTTACCGGTACAGGTTTGAGCCAGACTATAAAGTTGCTGGATATCTTTTAATGGATACGCTGATGTTTGCGGCAGCATGCTGTCTGGGGTCAGCAAACGTGTTGGATAATCATTCTGAATGCCGCGAATGTCGTAGGAGACCGCCGCCGATTTGTAGTCAAATAGCGATACGAACAGATCTATGCGCTCAGGCAGAGAATCCGCGTATGAGGAGGATGTGGTAAACAGCCCTACAACGACTAGGGTTCTTAGTATCGCTTTAATCAATTTGAATCTTCGGCAGATCATAGGGTTACAAAACTATAACGTATTATCCTAGAAAGATACATTTGGCTTGTTATATTGCTGTCAATAATGCATCAACGAAAAATAAAGAAGCCAGCGAAATGCTGGCTTCTTAGAGGTCTTAACCGGAAGGTTACAGTGCTTTAGAAATCGCGTCTACACTATCCTTCGCATCGCCGAACAACATATGTGTGTTCTCTTTGAAGAAAAGTGGGTTTTGGACGCCAGCGTAACCCGTATTCATCGAACGTTTGAATACGATAACGTTTTGCGCGTGCCACACTTCCAACACTGGCATTCCCGCGATTGGGCTGTTTGGATCTTCTTGTGCGGCTGGGTTCACCGTATCATTCGCGCCAATCACCAGTACGGTATCCGTATCTGAGAAATCATCGTTGATTTCGTCCATTTCCAAAACGATGTCGTAGGGCACTTTCGCTTCAGCAAGCAGTACGTTCATGTGGCCAGGCAAACGACCAGCTACCGGGTGAATACCAAAGCGCACTTCAACACCCATGGAACGAAGTTTTTCTGTGATTTCATACACTGGGTACTGAGCTTGCGCTACCGCCATACCGTATCCAGGAGTGATGATGACAGATTTTGAGTTCTTCAGCATATCTGCCACATCTTCAGCGTTGATTTCGCGATGCTCGCCCTGCTCTTCCTCACCGCTAATCACCACTTCTTGGCCAAAGCCGCCGGCAATAACACTGATAAATGAACGGTTCATAGCCTTACACATGATGTAAGACAGAATCGCACCCGATGAACCAACCAATGCACCTGTTACGATCAGTAGATCGTTTGCCAGCATAAAGCCCGCTGCCGCGGCTGCCCAGCCTGAGTATGAGTTCAGCATTGAAACGACGACTGGCATGTCAGCACCGCCAATCGATGCTACCAGGTGGTAACCGAAAGCAAACGCGATCAGAGTCATCACGATCAACGCAAACATGCTGCCGTCTGCGTTAACAAAACGCGTCAGTAGCAGTGCTGAAATTACAATAGCAGCCAGATTCAGTTTGTGTTTATGAGGTAAGTTCAACGGCGACGATTTAATGATGCCGCGCAGTTTACCGAATGCCACGATAGAACCCGTAAAGGTTACCGCACCGATGAATACACCGATAAATACTTCAACAAGGTGAATGACATGTTCGGCATGGGTGGCCACTTCTGGAGCATCCAGATAGCTGTTGTAACCAACCAAAACGGCAGCCATACCCACGAAGCTGTGAAGAATCGCCACAAGTTCTGGCATCTCGGTCATTTCAACTTTCTTCGCGAAATGCATACCGATAGCACCACCAATCACCATAGCCAGAATGATCCAAGCAAGGCCAGATGCACCCGGGCTGAAGATCGTTGCCAGCAGCGCGATGGTCATACCCGCGATACCGTAATAGTTACCTGCCTTTGCAGATTCCTGCTTAGACAGACCCGCCAGACTCAAAATGAAAAACAGAGCAGCAACAATGTACGCCGCTTGTACTAATCCTGCAGACATTGTGTACTCCCTTAGTTTTTACGGAACATTTCAAGCATACGTTTGGTCACGGTAAAGCCACCAAAGATGTTAATGCTTGCAATTAGAACTGCGATGAACGCAAGGAAGGTGACTGCACCATTGCCTTGCCCGATTTGCAGTAGTGCACCTACCACGATGATGCCTGAAATCGCATTGGTTACGGACATCAGAGGCGTGTGCAATGAATGCGTTACGTTCCAAACAACGTAGTAACCCACAACACATGCGAGAACAAATACAGTGAAGTGACCAAGGAATGCGGCTGGCGCAACCGATGCGATCCACGCGAAGGCGCCAACGCCAATCACCAGCCCAGCAAGTTTCTTGATTGGAGAAACGGGTTCTTCAACTTTTTTCTCTTTGATCGGTTGTACTTTTGCCTGTTGCTGAGGTTGTGCAGAGACCTGAATGGGTGGTGCTGGCCAGGTAATTTCACCACCTTTCACCACTGTGACGCCACGCAGTACCACATCTTCAAAGTTGATGTCGATGTTGCCGTCTTTCTCTTTGCATAGCAGTTTCAGAAGGTTGACAAGGTTCGTTGCGTACAACTGAGAAGATTGCGTTGGCAGGCGGCCGACCATATCGGTATAGCCAATGATTTTCACGCCATTTGGAGTAACAAATACTTGGTCTTTGACTGTGTATTCACAGTTACCACCGTTTGCGGCCGCAAGGTCAACGATCACACTACCCGGCTTCATGCTGTCGACCATCTCTTTGGTCACCAGTTTTGGCGCTGGCTTGCCCGGGATAAGGGCGGTCGTAATGATGATATCAACGTCTTTGGCTTGCGCGGCATACAGCTCCGCAGCTTTCTTGTTGAAGTCATCGGACATTTCTTTCGCGTAACCATCACCTGAGCCCGAATTTTCCTTGTAATCGACTTCAAGGAACTCTGCACCCATAGACTGTACTTGTTCTTTTACTTCAGGGCGAACGTCGAATGCGCGCACGATAGCGCCAAGGCTACCAGCCGCGCCGATAGCCGCAAGGCCAGCAACACCCGCACCCGCTACGAAAACTTTCGCTGGTGGTACTTTACCTGCAGCCGTGATTTGGCCAGTGAAGAAACGGCCAAACTCGTGAGCAGCTTCAACCACGGCGCGGTAACCTGCGATGTTGGCCATTGAAGACAACGCATCAAGAGCTTGTGCGCGTGAAATACGTGGAACGCAATCCATCGCCATCACGTTGATGTTCTTAACGGTCAGTTTTTCCATCAGCTCAGGATTCTGAGCAGGCCAGATAAAGCTAATCAGTGTAGCGCCTTCCTTGAGCAAAGAAATCTCATCAACTTCTTCGTTGCTAACAGGAGCATTCACCTTTAAGACGATGTCTGATTGCCATACGTCATCTTTACTCACCACTTTCGCGCCCGCTGCTTCATAAGCAGTATCTTCGAAACTGGCCAGTGATCCTGCCTGAGACTCGATAGCGACCTCAAACCCTAGCTTAATGAGCTGTTCAACCGACGTTGGTGAAGCAGCGACTCGCGTTTCTCCTGCGAGTATTTCTTTTGGTACACCAATTTGCATAGCTGTTCCTTGACTATTGGCACAATGATTATTCTGTTTTTATCTAACGACTAACCTAACTTCAAGCTATTTGTTATATAAATACAAACTTTCATTAGTTATAACGTTAGGTAGTAAAGGATTCTGTTGACTCTGCCCATGGAATACAACATCACTTCAACACAGCAGAGGTCAAACCAGTATAGGCAAATATCTATAAAAACAGGAATTTGCAAAGTGCACAGAAAAACAAAAGAGCCACAAGCATATCGACTTATGGCCCTTTTATTTATGATTTCTGTCAACGACTGGATGAGTTAAGAGAAGATCTGACCACTCATTTGGTCGATAAACATCTGCGCCTTTTTCAGCATCAGTTCTTTGGCATCTTCTTTACTTGGCAGTACATCGGAACGAATAAAGCGGTGGGTTTTCAATTCACCATCGACTTCTTTGGTTATGCGCCCGGCAATACGATATTGCCCGCCTTCAGCAAGCGGCTCCTGATAAATGAGAAAGCCTTTGTATTCGACAGGCTGAACGACTTCGATTTGGTTTTCTGACTTACCGCCAAACAAACGAGAAAACAGTCCCACAACAACTCCTTTGGGTAATCAATTTTAGGCTGGATCTTTATGGCCGAGAATCGGCTTTTCGTACCACTCTAATTCTGCATCGTCATCAAAACGCGTCTGAGCGATGACAACCGGCAGGTCATCATCACGATTTTTTCGACGATCATCAACGATCATCGATTCTGCGGCCTCAATAGCTGTTTCGGCCCTTTTCTTCAATATCACCAAACGAGCCTCGGGCAATGCCGATAAAAAATCGATGTCATGGCGAATGTAGATTGGGCGAATCTGGCTGAGCGCGAGGCATGCCAAATCGGCTAACTGCTCATTGGAGTAGTTTTCCACGTAATACTCTTGGGCTAACACCTGGCCTACCAGAGCTTCCATATAGTTGTGTACGTCGACACTGATTTGCATCTTGACTCTCCTGAACACAAATAATCGGCGATCCTACGCGCGATTTGATGTTTTGCTACACTAGCCAACACTTAACCGATAGGCAATCAATGTCGCGTATACAAGATTAAATGTATGGTCAAGCACCCTCTTTTACGACTTAAGTTTAGCAAAAAGCTTGGAAAATCATTAAATAGAAGTATGCTAGCGAACATAACTATTTTTGAATTTATCATTAAGTCAAATGGCTAGTTGTTAGAACATGTCGTCGAGTCTGGTTACCTCGTATTGGTTTCGTTTTTCATTTCCCATCATTCTGCTGGCTGCACTGTGGTTCGGAATGAACAACGTCATTCTTATTACCCGCTCAAATCTCGGATTTGCGGGCAACTTGCCCTACGTGCTATTTATTGCCGCTATTGCGATCGCGCATCTCTTTAAGCAAAGTCGTATGGCTATGGTGGCCTGTGCGATGATGATATGTTATTGGGTGATTCAGTATCGTTTGCAAACCCCGCTAACGACAGGCACCACCCTGCTCGAACTGTCTCTGTTGGCTATTTTACTGCCTATCGCTTGCTTGCTCAGCTATGCCTTTAAAAACGGCGGATTATTTAGCCGTGGATTTGCGGTGTACTTAGGTATTCTCACTCTATTCGGCGTGTGGTGTTATCTCATTATCACGCAATATCAATCCGGTGGCTTTGCGGATCTTAACGACGGCTTGCTCTATTCAGTTGAACAAGTATCTAAACTGCCGTTCATTTTGGTGCTCTATCTTGCGGCATTGACGGGCATCACCAGTATTTTTGTGTTAACCAAAAATCGTCTAATGGATGTGGTGATTTACACCTCAATTCTGTTGGCGTCGAACACCTTCATTTTCTTTCAGGTGCAGTATGTCTCCAGCACCATGTTCTCGTTAGCGGGTGTGCTGCTGATACTGTATTTGCTATCGGCCAGCCACGAGATGGCATTTAACGATAGGCTGACGCAGCTACCTGGGCGTCATGCACTGGATCTTGATATGCGCTATCTCGGGCGACGTTTTACGGTAGCAATGGTGGATGTGGACCACTTCAAGAAGTTCAACGATTCCTATGGCCATGAGACCGGCGATGACGTGCTCAAGTTAGTTGCGGCCCGGCTGCGCTTGGTTCAGGGGCGCGCTAAAGTGTATCGCTACGGCGGCGAAGAATTTACCGTTCTGTTTAAAGGTAAAACCGCCGATCAAGCGGCGGATTTTCTGGAGCTGCTGCGCTCTGATATTGAACAGTATGATCTTGTGATTCGTAATTTTGATTCGCGGCCAAAGAACGATAAAGATGGCGTGAAACAGCGCTCTGATGCAAAACGCACATCGGTGAACATCACCGTCAGTATTGGTGTCTGCGACAGTACCGTGGAGCGCAATCCTATCTCGGCAATCAAATTGGCAGACCAGGCGCTCTACTCGGCGAAAAAAGCGGGTCGAAACTGTGTCAAAGTGGCGAATCAGTCCTGATTGAAAAACAGCACAATACTGCCGCCTTTGAATGCGCTGCCGTAGTTTAAGGCCAATCCAATTCCAATATTGTCTATAAAACTGATTTCAAATGGTGGTGTCATTAACCATCCAACGCTTGCCTCATAGTACATCGATGTGCCCAGAGGCTGGTTGATGTCTCCACCCACGTCCACCCTTTTTAGGCTTGAGTAGATAGACTGAACAGAACGACCGAGCTGTGAAAAGTCATAAGCTGCAGTTACTCCGTTGGCGATATACCACCCTTCGGGATGACCGATATCGCCTTCATTCGCTTCCCCCCATCCATAGCCATAAAAGTAGTGCCAGGAGGATGAAACTTGCCAACGCCCCCAGGATTCTTCTGACTTATATTTCACTTTAAAGTGCGGCTCATAAACGTTGGCCCACGCTGTGGTATTGAACAATAAATTGTCAAGAAACGGCGCAATTTGTTTTCCGGTTGGGCTGTTGTAATCCATGCTATTTTCATAGCGCAACAAATGAGCTCCAAATCCGGGCTCAAACGACCAGTGTTCATCGAAATGGTGTGTAAATCGGTAGGCGACATATAAGTCAGCGATCACCTGACGAAAATCGTCTTTCGGCTCGTCAGTAGCAAACTGCACCGTTTCTTCAGATACCATCCCGGATAAGCGCAGTAAAATGCTGTGCTGATTAATGGCATCCGCCTCGCTGAGTTCAAACGTATAAGGTAGTGTCGAAACAGCATATTTCTTGCGGTTGTCGAGCGACTCCTCCGTGCCCCATTCTTCATTATCAGTGTTGAGCAACTTGTTAGGATCAAAATCGCTGATGCCAACGGTAAATACATCACTGTCGCTCAGTACGATCGTTGCCGCAAAGCTGTTCTCCAAAAAATTCTGGATGGATGAGTAACCTGCGATGGCCCATGAGGAGTAAGTAAAAAGGAAAGTCCCAAGAGGTATAGCGAAGTTGCGTTTCAACATACGTCTGCAAGTCATCTGTATTCAGTTGAATATTAAACTTATGTTAGTCGATACTCGGCACCGAGGACATCAAAGTTTTTCCGTATGTCTCCATGTTGAGAACTGGCGCTACTCTAAGTGCTATCGTGGTGCAATCTTATGATTTATGTCAAATTTCTTTAATCAACTTGTAAGTAAATGAATAAAAACTCAATAACGACTTAGTGAGTTATTGTTCAGTAACTACTATTAAATAAGCCTACGTCATGCAGTGAAGGTCAAGGAGGACATTTGGCTGTTAATCAAGATGTTCTGTCGATTTATGACAAATGGATGCGATCAATTTCTCTACGCCCGATTTTGGTCGCTTGTGCTTGGCTTATCATGTGGCGGGCTGCTGCTCTGATGGAATATGAGCCACACGTCAGTGTCTGGTTTCCTCCCTCCGGTGTAACATTCGCTATCTTTTTGGTTTTGGGCTGGTCGTATTTACCCGTTCTCATTTTGTGCTCAATTACTGCGACCTTTTGGGAAAATAGCATTTACGGTGCCAATCAGTCATTTACGACATTGGTTTCCACCGGTTTGTTATTCGCAGGTATTCACAGTTTCGCATACTGGCTTGGTGCTTCGTTGCTTAAGCAGATCAGTGCAGAGCAAGACACCGTTAAAGTTCCCAATCTGATTTTGCTATTTTTGATCTTAGCCGTGTGCTCCTCGTTGGTTGCCGCCATCGGCGGCTCGACTGCCTTGGCGATGACCGGCATCATCGATTACTCCGACATCATGCAATTGTGGGTCCCTTGGTGGGTGGGTGATTTGATTGGTGTTGTGGTCATCACACCGCTGATCGTATCAATTCTCGGGAAATTTTACCCTTCTGAAGGCCGATGGTTGATAAAGCATTTCAAACCATTGTTGGATGATTTACCGCTGAAGCCTTTTATTTATAAGCTGATTACCGCAGGCCTTATTTTATTGAGCATCAGTATGCTTGTGGCCGCCTATCCTTCTTCACAGATTGTGTTCATGGTGTTCTTTCTTGGTATTGCACAGATGTGGATTGTGTTTACCGAAACTGCCTCACGTTCGTTCATCAGCTTGGCAGTGCTCAGCACGCTAACGGCGGTGCTGGTGGATGTTCTGGGATTATCTGAACGCGCGATGGTGTATCAGTTCACCATCTATTTACTGGCGGCCAACACTTATTTCGGGCTCTGGGTGCCGCACATTTTAGTCGACAATCAGAAGCTACGCCGCCTTTCCGAGCAAGACATTCTGACGGATGTACAAACCCGTCAGTTCTTTATTCGTAATGTTCATGACGAAGTTGTTCGCGCGCGTCGTTATAACCAGCCGATTTCAATGATTTTGTTCGATATCGACAAGTTTAAAGTGATTAACGATAATTACGGCCACATCATTGGCGATAAAGTATTGATAGCCATTGCAAATCTCGTTAAGCAGGAGATTCGCCCTTCCGATAAAATCGGCCGATTTGGTGGCGATGAGTTTATGCTGTTGTTACCCGGCGATGACCTACCGGGAGCGTTACAGGTTGCAGAACGCCTGTGTGAAGCAATCGGAAAGTTACGCGTCCACGGAATGAGTGACATTGTCACTTGTAGTTTCGGTGTCACTGAGATAAAAGATAACGATAACTTCGTTTCGGCGTTTGAACAGGCAGATAAATTGCTGCTTGAAGCTAAGAAAGAAGGACGTCATCGAGTGAAGTCCTAACGACAAAGGAGCCGATTGGCTCCTTTGTCGTTTATGGCGTAAGTCTATTCTGCCCGCGCATAAACAGATTGCTTAAGTACAATGTGTTGCTGTAAAAGTTCGTCAAACGTCTGCTCAACAATCAGGGAGTGGATTTCGGGATTATCAATACGTGTCGAGTCATACAGCACCGCGCACAGTTCATCACCGGATTGTAATTGGTGCTCTTCACCGTATTTCGTATAGCGAGATGAACCCAGTGAGATCAACATGCGTTTGGGGTACCCTGCCTCGCCAATCAGCTTGGTGAGGTTATGCAGTGCTCCTTCGTTTTTCTGGGTGTTGAGCTGTTCTATCAACCAAGAAATCAACTGTTCATAGCAATAACTGTAATCACTCAATGAGACGTCATGGCAACACGCTGACCAAACGCCATCTCGGCGATGAAAGCTGCAGAATCGGTACTTCCCGAGCCCATCTTCGGAGCTGAAACTGGTCAGTGGCCACGCTTTTTTCGCAATGCCTTTTGATGCCAACCCCCAGTTTTTCTTTTCAGCCAATTTGCTAACAACGGCATTGCGATGAGTCAAATCGTTGAGCAGCGTCATCGATTCTGGTTCCAGCCCGATAACGGTTGTGCCAAGATAGTTCACCTTAACCACAAGTGCGATTTCAGGCTCCATCTGCACCCGTGCCGTTGGAGCATTAGGTAACAGAACACTGTCAAACGAATACGGATTAACCGTTAAGTATTCGTCGCTGGCGTCCGTGACATAAAAGGGAAAAAGCGCCTGCGGGCGACTGGTATCCACGTCACCTTGAAGCGCTTTTGCTTCGCCAGTCTGTTGTAAGTGGCCAGCGAAATTGCCGGCAATCCCGATCCCAAATAATGGGACTTTTTTACTGCTGTTCGGGCTCAAGTCTTCCTCCATGAAGCTTAAAGTTACGATGTCACGGCAAGGCCGCGTAAAATCATATCGACAAGAAATTGCTGTGCCTGTTCAAACTCTTCTTCGGACATGGGCGCACCTTTGATGAGCTGAATTTCAGTATCAAAATCAGCGTAAAATTGGGTGGCTCCCCATATCAAAAACAGCAAATGTAGCGGATCGACCGGGCGAATTAGCCCCTGTTCTACCCACGCGTTGATCACACTTGCTTTGCCCGCTGCCCAGTTGACGACCGGAAACTGAATTTCATCACGAATCACCGGCGCGCCCTGAATAATCTCTTGAGCGAAGATCTTCGACTCTTGAGGATGCGTTCGGCTATAGCGCATTTTGCCGACGATATAATTGCGAAGCACAGCTTGTGGCGAACTGTCGATGGCACTTTCTGAAAAACCTTCATTCCACAGCGTGAGAATATCCTGCAATAACGCTTTATACAGTCCCGTTTTGGACTTGAAGTAATAGAGAATATTGGCTTTGGGCAAATTCACTCGATCGGCAATCGCTTGAACCGATGTGCCTTTGTATCCATGTTTTACGAATTCATCAGCAGCAGCCTGCAAGATTAATTCCTGGTTGCGACGACGAATTTCTCCCGAAATAGAGCGTTTCTGCTGTCCCAGTTCAGTCTCCAAGAGAACTCCTTTCATATTGGCCCTTTATTACAGTAATCATTGCTTACGCATCGGTTGTCAAGTGTCTAAATATGCACCGTTTTCAGGCATCTGCACATTTATGGTTCAGCAGGTTGCGACATAGCGCAGCGCAGCCCTTGTTGCCACTCTATTTGAACACTTGGTCAAGTTTTTGCATTTACCCTTTCGAAAAAAATAGAAAGGAATCTGCTCAAAATGACTACACCACTTCTCGAACTGTGGAATCTCAGTAAGTTCTTCCCGGGTGTCGTGGCGAATGACAAAGTGAATCTCAAACTGTTTCCCGGCGAAATTCTCGCTCTACTGGGTGAAAATGGAGCCGGAAAGTCAACGCTGGTGAAAATGATTTATGGGGTCAACACGCCCAGTGAAGGTGCGATTTTATGGAATAATCATGAAGTCAGCATGACATCCCCCAATCAGGCTCGCGCCATGGGGATTGGCATGGTGTTCCAGCACTTCTCTGTGTTTGAAACCCTGACGGTGTTAGAAAATATCCAGTTGGGGCTAGATAAGGAATTTCTCGACTCCTTGGATGATTTACGCCAAACCATTGTCGAAAAAAGTGAACAATATCAGTTACACGTTGACCCGGACCGTTACGTTCACAGCCTGAGTATCGGGGAGCGCCAACGAGTCGAAATTTTGCGTTGTTTGATTCAGAACGTAAAACTGCTGATCCTTGATGAACCGACCTCGGTACTGGCCCCTCAGGAAATCGAAGGGCTGTTTACCGTGCTCAATCAACTGGCGTCGGAAGGTTGCGCGATTTTGTTCATCAGCCATAAGTTGAAGGAAGTCACCACGCTTTGTCATCGCGCCGTTATTCTGCGAGGCGGCAAAGTGACTGGGGAATGCAACCCTTCACACGAAACGCCCAATTCAATTGCGCGCATGATGGTTGGCGATGAAACCCAGTTGTCGGAAACGTATCCGAAAACTGCCGGTGAAGCAGTGGTGCTGCGCACGGTCAATCTGTCACTCGCGCCGTCTCATCCGTTTGGATGCAGCTTAAAGCGCATTAATCTTGAGCTTCGCAGTGGCGAAATCTTTGGTTTGGCTGGCGTTGCAGGCAATGGTCAGGAAGACTTGTTGGCTGTGCTGAGCGGCGAAGATACTCGCGCCGATAACGACTCTATCCAGTGGCAAAATGCGCCGATTGGCCATTTGCATGCGGGACGCCGCCGCCAACTGGGCTTAGCCTACGTCCCTGCCAATCGCTTGGGGCAAGGCGCCGTGCCGGAGATGAGTTTAGAAGAGAATACCTTGCTGACGCATGCGCGTTCGCTTTGTCGCAGCGGTGTGATTCAATTTCCCAAACTCAAAGACATGGCCCAAAAACTGATTCAAACCAATCAGGTCAAGTGCCGCAATGAGCAGTCGCAAGCGAAAAGTTTGTCTGGCGGGAATCTGCAAAAATTCATCATGGGGCGTGAGGTTGCACAAGCACCGCGTTTGTTGATTTGTGCGCACCCTACTTGGGGTGTGGATATCGGTGCGGCCAGCGCGATCCACCGACAGTTGATCGCATTGCGCGACGAAGGCGCTGCCATTCTGGTGGTGTCTGAGGATATTGATGAGCTGTTCGTTCTTTGCGATCGCCTCGCCGCAATTTATGAGGGCCACGTCTCTTCGGCGGTGAAAACGGCGGACACATCCATTGATCAAATCGGTGAATGGATTGCAGGCGGCTTTATTGTGTCGCAGGAGGTGGCCCATGCTTAACGTGCAACCTCGTCTAGAAAGTTCAAAGTTGATGATGTGGCTCTCTCCTTTTATCGCCGTTACCTTAACGTTAGCCGTCTCCAGTGTGCTGTTTGTGTGGTTGAACGTCAGCCCGCTGAAAGCGTTTCAGGTGTTTGTGATGATGCCCTTTTCCGACAGCTACAACTTGGGCGAATTGCTGGTGAAATCCGCGCCGTTGATGCTGTGTGCCGTGGGTTTAGCGCTCTGTTATCGAGCCAACATCTGGAATATTGGCGCTGAAGGCCAGTTATTGATTGGCGCCGTGGCGGCAAGTGCGGTAGCGGTAAATGCCGATGATACCTCAGGAATTGGCATGCTACTGGCGACCTTAATTGCGGGCATGGCTGCAGGCGCTGGCTGGGCCGCGATTCCGACGTGGCTGAACCGTCGTTTTCACACCAACATCATTCTCACCACCATCATGCTCAACTACATCGGTTTGTATGTGCTGCTGTGGGCGGTGCATGGCCCGCTTCGCGATCCGCAAGGGTTCGGCTTTCCTGAATCCCAAATGTTTGCCGATGCTGCGCTGCTGCATCCGCTGTTTGACAGCGGACGCGCATCAGCATCGATCATTGTTGCAGTCGTGATTGCGATGGTTTCGGGTGTTGTGCTGTTCAAAACCCTGCCCGGCTTTCAATTGCGCGTGCTCGGTTCTGAGCGTGCGGCTGCCAAATACGCCGGTTTTTCAGAGCATCGCCTAGTTTGGGGCGTGATGTTGTTTGCTGGCGCATTGGCAGGTTTTGCAGGGGCAGCCGAAGTCGCGGGCCCGATTGGTCAACTGGTGCCGTCCGTTTCGCCTGGCTATGGTTACGCAGCCATTATCGTGGCGTATTTGGGGCGCCTGAATCCGATCAGTGTCATTGTTGCGTCGCTGTTTATGGGCGCGCTCTATATGGGAAGCGATCTGGCACAAATCGAACTCGGGCTGCCAACCGCGGTCACCGGGCTGTTCCAAGGCACGCTGCTGTTTTTCCTGCTGGCGTGTGATTTTCTGATTCACTATCGCTTTGTCCCCAAAAGCGCGTTACGGGCGCCCGCGCAAACTACACTTGTTGACGAAAAAGGAGCCGCATAATGGATGCGTTATTGATTCAATCGCTGTGTATTGCGGCACTGAAAACCGGAACCCCGTTACTCATCATCGCATTGGGCGAGTTGATTTGTGAAAAAACGGGCGTATTGAATTTAGGCCAAGAAGGCATGATGTTGATGGGTGCGATGGCAGGCTTCGCGGGCGCCTATTTCTCCGGTAGTTTGTTGGTTGGCATTCTGGTTGCCATGTTGGCCGGCATGCTGATGGCGTTGCTGTTTAGCGTCCTGACCTTAACTCTGAACACCAATCAGGTGGCGACTGGGCTGGCATTAACCATCTTTGGCACAGGTCTCAGTGCGTTTCTCGGCGGCAGCTTGGTTGGATCCACGATCGTCGGCTTCAAAGCGATGCCGATTCCGCTGCTGAGTGACATTCCGTTCATTGGTCCATTGCTGTTCAATCATGACTTGCTGGTCTACCTCAGCTTCGTGTTGGTCGTTGGCGCTTGGTGGGTGCTGCACAAGACGCGTGCGGGGCTGATTATTCGCGCGGTTGGCGAAAATCCTCACTCAGCCAATGCGCTTGGCATTGAGGTGATTAAAGTTCGTTACATTGTCACGTTAATCGGGGGGGCATTGGCAGGTTTGGCTGGCGCGTATATGTCCCTCGCCTACACGCCAATGTGGATGGAGAACATGACCGCAGGCCGCGGCTGGATTGCGCTGGCTTTGGTGGTGTTCGCGTCGTGGCGAATTGGCTATCTGGTTTTGGGCGCGTATCTGTTTGGTTTCACGTCGATCATGCATTTGATGATGCAAGGTGTGGGCGTGGATATTTCACCAAACCTCTTAGCGATGACGCCTTATGTGGCAACGGTTGTGGTGATGGTGCTGCTCAGTTCAAACGAGCTGCGCCAGAAATTGGCAACGCCGATGAGTTTAGGCAAACCATTCGATCCCAAACGCCACTAAATTGTATCGTCATGAAGTTTCATCGTAATTAAAACCAAAACGTCACGACATGAAGAAGCCCGCCACTGCGGGCTTTTTTAATCGCGGCTGATTTAAGCTGCATCAAATGTGTGCACATCGTGAATCACTAAGCACCAAAATTACGCATTCTCCCATCCGTTCCAACGTATGTTTTCCATGTTTGAAGCACGTCTTTCGCTTTCGGTGCCTTACTGCGTAAGGCTTTTTCTCATCAATGAAAAATAAATTTTCAAAACACGACCAATTGGTCAAGTTTTTGCTTTATCCATTCATAACGATGCGTTGTAAACCGAAAGCCTTAATTCAAACAGCAACAATCTCAACTCAAACCATAAAATGAAAACGGAGAATTTCATGAAACTAAATCAGTGGATGACTGCTGCGGCACTTTCTGTGTCTGCACTGCTCTCAACTTCGGCACTGGCGGATGATCCGCTGAAAGTCGGCTTCGTCTATGTCGGACCGATTGGCGATCATGGCTGGAGCTATGAGCACGACCAAGGCCGTATTGAAATGGAAAAGTACTTCGGTGGAAAAGTCAAAACCACGTTTGTTGAAAACGTACCGGAAGGTGCGGATGCGGAACGCGTGATCACGCAGTTGGCGAAATCGGGCAATGACGTAATTTTCACCACCTCTTTTGGCTTTATGAACCCAACGGCGAAAGTGGCGAAACGTTTTCCGAAAGTGACCTTTGAGCACGCCACCGGCTACAAGATGGATAAAAACCTGGGCACGTACGTGCTGCGTACCTATGAAGGTCGTTATGTATCTGGTGTCGCTGCGGGGATGGCCACCAAAACCAACACGCTGGGCTACATCGCAACGTTCCCGATTCCGGAAGTCATTCGTGACATCAACGCCACCTATCTGGGCGCGAAGAGCGTCAATCCAGACATCAAACTGAAAATTGTTTGGGTCAACACCTGGTATGACCCAGGCAAAGAGTCGGATGCAGCGAACGCACTGATTGACCAAGGCGCAGACATCATCATTCAGCACACCGACAGCCCGGCGCCACTGATTGCCGCTGAAAAACGTGGCGTGATGGGGATTGGCCAAGCGTCTGACATGAGCCATTTTGCGCCGAAAGCGCACATGTTCTCTGTGCGTGACCACTGGGCGCCGCACTACATCAAAACTGTCGAAGGTGTGATGGATAAAAACTGGAAGCCACAGGATTACTGGGGCGGCCTGAAAGATGACGTTCTGCAGATCGTGTCAATTAACCCTGACCTACCTGCTGAAATCAAACAGGCTATACTCAGTACAGAAGACAAAATTAAATCTGGCGCTATCGTTCCGTTTACCGGCCCGATGAATGATAACCAAGGTCATCAAGTGATCGCTTCAGGTCATTCTCTGACGGATAAAGAACTTGCAGGCGTGAACTGGTACGTCGAAGGTATCGACGCCAAGATCCCTAACTAATCTCACCTCCGGCTCGCGTCTCCTGCTCACGGTGCGCGAGCCGTTTTTTACCTAGCAAGTTGACCAATTGGACAAGTTTTAAAAAACAGAGGAAGTTATGTTAGAGCTCATGATTAACAGCGAAGTGATCAAAGTGGAGTCGGCCAAGGCGGATTCCATGCTGCTCAACTATTTGCGAGAACAAAAACAGATGACAGGCTCTAAAGAAGGATGCGCCAGTGGCGATTGCGGTGCCTGCACCGTCGTCATGGTTGATCTGGATGAATCTGAGCACCTTCGTTATCGTCAGATCAACGCCTGCATTACGCCGATTCATGCACTGCATGGCAAACAGATCATTACCGTCGAACATCTTAAACAGGGTGACACCTTGCACCCGGTTCAGCAAATGGTGGTCGATAAACACGGCACGCAATGCGGTTTTTGTACGCCGGGGATTGTGATGTCGCTGTACGCCCTTTCAAAACAAGAAACAGCACCAGAAAAACCCAGTGACTTTCTCGCCGGAAATTTATGCCGCTGCACAGGCTATGGCCCGCTGATTGACGCCGCCAACACCATTGCTCATAGCCAAATCGACGACCCACTGAGTCGTCATGACGACACGCTGAAAGTCTGGCTCGGCTCTGTGGCCGAAAGCAGTGAGCCGCATTATGCGCGTCCTGCTAACCGTCAAGCGTTAGCCGAAGCGATAGCCGCCATGCCGGATGCCAAAATTATCGCGGGCGGGACCGATCTATCGCTCGAAGTGACCCAACAAATGAAATCGCTGCCTCAGCTCATCGATATTTCTCATGTGGATGATCTGCTGGGGATTTCTGAAACCACGTCAGGCTGGCGAATTGGCGCTGCGGTGCCGATGAATCAGGTTCACGAGTTCGCCAAAGCGCATTTCCCAACGGCAGATGAAGTTATTGAACGCTTGGGCAGTTTAACCATTCGTCACCGCGCAACGCTCGGTGGCAGCCTTGGTCATGCCTCGCCAATTGGCGATATCGCCCCGCTTCTGATTAGCCTCAATGGTCGTATCGAAGTCGATGATGGTGAAACCCGCATTCTGTTTGCACCCGAAGATTACATTACCGGCTATCGCGAAACGTTATTGAAGCCAAATCAATGGATCAGCGCGATTCACCTGCCGCGTTTAGCACCGAATCAGCATCATGCGATCTACAAAATCAGTAAGCGTTACGAAGACGACATTGCGACCGTGACTCTGGGCATCAATATGACCATTGCCACCGATGGTCGTGTCAAGAACTGCATTATTTCAGCAGGCGGCGTCGCAGCGAAATCAGTGCGATTGCATGAGCTGGAAAAAGTGTTTGTCGGTCGTCCGTTGACACTGCCAATCGTAAATGCCGCGAAAGCGTTAGTGCCAACATTGATTCAGCCGCTGAGCGATGTGCGTGGCAGTGCTGACTATCGGGTGAAGTTGGTACAAAACCTGCTGCAACGCTTTTATCTTGAATCGCAACACGTTGAAACAAGGTTGGTGCAACATGCGTAAGTTAACGTCGATTGAATCCTCACACACGCAGTCGCATACCGCGTTCCAGGTGGTTGGGCGTTCTCAGAAGCACGAAAGTGCTGAAAAACAAGTCAGTGGTGAAGCGCAGTTTCTGGATGATTACGCCACGCCACGCGGTTGTTTGCACGCTGCCGTCGTTACCAGCACGATTGCAAAGGGCCAAGTCAGCTCGGTGGATCTGAGCGCCGTCAGTCAGGCCGACGGTGTCGTTCGAGTGCTCACGGCGGACGATATTCCGGGCGAAAAAGACATCGGGACCATCTTTAAAGGTGACCCGTTGCTGGTGCTGAACGGAGAGATTCGCTATTTTGGTCAACCCATCGCTTTGGTGCTGGCGACCAGTCATGAACTGGCCTGGAAAGCGGCTCGTCTGGCGAACGTCGAATACACAAAAAGTGACAATGTCACCCTGAGTTATGCCGAAGCGAGCCTTCTCGAACCTTTACTGGCTCGCCATCAAATGGGCCCGAATCCCGATACGACGCTGTTCGACCAAGCCGACATTCATCTTGATGGCGACCTGCATGTGGGCGGTCAGGAGCACTTTTATCTGGAAGGCCAAGCGAGCCTTGCTGAACTCACGGAAGATGGCGGCATCTTTCTGCGCTCTTCAACCCAAAACCCGTCGGAAGTTCAAAAGCTGGTTGCCGAAGTGCTGGCAGTTGATTTTAACCGCGTCACCGTCGATATGCGCCGCATGGGCGGCGGATTTGGCGGTAAAGAGAGCCAGGCTGCGCAGTGGGCATGTATGGCGGCGCTGGGGGCGTTCTACACTAAACGTGCGGTAAAAATGCGTTTGCCACGCGCCGTGGATATGACGGCGACGGGTAAACGCCACCCCTTCTATAACCGTTATCAACTCGCGGCGGATAAACAAGGTGTGATCCAAGCCGCCAGTATCGAAGTCAACGGCATCTGTGGTCACTCGCCGGATCTTTCGGATGCCATTGTCGATCGCGCGATGTTCCATGCCGACAATGCTTATTCCCTCGGCAAGGCCACGGTGGTTGGCAATCGTCTCAAAACCGATATGGTCTCTCACACTGCGTTTCGAGGCTTTGGGGGCCCACAAGGCATGATCGTGATTGAAAAAGCGATGCAGGATCTGGCGCTAGCCACCGGACTCGATGCACTGGATGTGCGCCTGAATAACCTGTATCGCGCGGGCAAGAACATCACGCCATACGGGATGGAAGTGGATCAGTATGACGAGATGCGCGGCATCATCGAGCAGTTAGAAGCTGATGCTGACTACCGCGCGCGCCGCTTAGAAATCGAACAGTGGAACATGCGCAATCCGGTGCTGAAAAAAGGTCTGGCGCTTACCCCCATCAAGTTCGGTATCGCGTTTACCGCTACTCACCTCAACCAAGCGGGCGCGCTGATTCACATCTACACCGATGGCACGTTGCAGGTGTCGCACGGCGGGACGGAAATGGGCCAAGGTCTGCACACCAAAGTTCAGCAGATTGTGGCGCAGTCGATGGGGATCTCGCTTGATAAAGTGCTGGTGACATCAACGCGCACCGACAAAGTGCCAAACACCTCGCCAACCGCCGCCTCTTCGGGTGCTGATCTCAATGGGATGGCAGCTCACAATGCGGTCATGACCATCAAGGAACGTTTACTGGCGTTTGCTCGCGAACATTATCACTGCGATGACTTAGATATCGTCAACGACACTTTAGTGGGTGCCGCGAACCCTGTTTCTTGGGCGGAGCTGGTGCAACAGGCCTACATGCATCGCGTGTCGCTCTCGGCCAGTGGTTTTTATCAAACACCGAAAATCGGTTACGACCGCGCCACCGCGACCGGTCGTCCGTTCTTCTACTTCTCGCTCGGCGCCTCTTGCTCAGAAGTCACCATTGATACGTTGACGGGCGAACTGCGCGTGGATCGCGTGGACATTTTGCATGATGTGGGTAGCAGCCTTAACCCAGCAATTGACCGCGGCCAGATCGAGGGCGCGTTTATTCAGGGGTTGGGTTGGCTGACAACCGAAGAATTGGTGTGGGCCAAAGACGGTCGCCTGCTCAGCAACAGTCCGATGAACTACAAAATTCCGACCATTGGCGATTATCCAAAACAGATGCAGATTGCGCTGTATGACAAAGCCAATCCGGAGCACAGCATTTATCGCTCGAAAGCCGTTGGTGAGCCGCCGTTTATGCATGCCATCAGTGTTTGGTGTGCCATTTACGATGCAGTGGCGTCGATTTCTGAGCATCGCTGCGCGCCGCACCTGCATGCGCCGGCAACAGGCGAAATGATTTTGAGCGCCTGTGAGCATCAACAGCAGTGGCTTGAAAGCCATCCAGTGAAGGAGAACGCCGATGTCATTCTCTCATAACACCTTTCTGGCAAGCCCAGGCCTCAATTGGCTGGCGGCGTGTCAGCAGCTAGAACAGCGCGGCGAAGCGTACTGCATCGCAACGGTTGTCGCTTATGTCGGCTCCGTGCCCCGTACCAGCGGTGCCAAAATGGTGATCACAGAGACGGCGCAGTTTGACACCTTAGGTGGTGGCAATCTGGAGTTTCAAGTCATTGCGCTGGCGCGTGAATATCTCAAAGCCAAGCACAGCGACGTCACGATTGAACGCTTTTCTCTCGCGGCGGATTTGGCGCAATGTTGTGGTGGCGCGGTGCAAGTGATGTTTGAGTACTTTCAAACGCAAACGCCGCAAGTGGTTATCTTCGGCGCAGGCCACGTGTGTCAGGCGTTGACGCGTGTACTCTCAGAGTTACCGTGTCACGTAAGAGTGGTGGATAACCGTGCTGAGTGGCTCACGCCGCTCGCTCAACTTGGTGTCGAAACACGCCATTACGACGACCCGCGTCAGGCGATGATCAGCCTGAACGATAACGCCTATCTCATCATCATGACCCAAGATCACGCGCTGGATTTCGAACTGACGCTGTCTGCGCTAGAAGCTCGGCGCTTTGCGTTTGTGGGTCTAATTGGTTCGCAAGGCAAGCGTCAGCGTTTTGAGTTTCGTCTCAAAGAACAGCTGAGCAATCCGGCATGGATTGATGCCCTGACCTGCCCGATCGGTCACCCGGATGTGCAAGGAAAGTTGCCGATGCAAGTGGCAGTGTCTGTCGCGGCGCAATTGATTGGCCTGTTCGCCCTTCAAACATCAACGCCATCATCCGGTGATGCGCAGTGGCAGCAGGCCAACCAAGCCCGCAAATCACTCAAGGAAACGCACGAATGAACTCCACCCAGAATCAACTCGATTTGAGTGAAGAACAGCTGGCACAAATTTGTACCAGCAGACGTTGGCAGCAACTCACGCAAGCTGCCATGCCGTTTGAGTCGGCCGCGGTATTGAAGAATGCCGCAGATGCCGCGTTTGCCCAACTTGATGAAGCCGATTGGCTGGAAGCCTTTGCCGGACACCCTATGATCGGTGACATGGCCAGTCTTGAGAAGAAATACGCGCAGGGTAAAGCGCTGAGTGCGAAAGAACAAGGTCAGGTTCAGCTCGCGTCCAACGAAACGCTGCAAGAACTGTTGGTGTTGAATCAACAATACCGCTCGAAGTTTGGTTTTATTTTCATTGTCTGCGCCACCAACAAAAGTGCCGACGACATGCTGTGCCTGCTCAAGGCGCGCATTCACCGAACTTACCAACAAGAGCTGCAACAAGCTGCAATTGAACAACAAAAAATCAGTCATATCAGAATGGAAGCGTATCTATGAATCAATTAAGTTGTCATGTACTCGACACGGCCAATGGCCGCCCGGCCGCAGACATTACCGTTAAGCTGTTTCGCTTGGGCAGTTTTGAGTGCCTTGCTGAAGCGCAAACCGACCAAGATGGTCGAGTCAAATTTTCCGAGGTCTCACTCGATACGCACAACTACACCCTACGATTTTTGGTGCAACCCTACTGTGAGGCGCAATTTGGACAGGCATTTTTCCCGATGATCGACGTTCATTTCACGGTGAGTGAAACGCGTAACTATCACATTCCATTGCTGCTCTCGCCTTATTCCTACTCGAGTTACCGAGGCAGTTAATATGGTGAAAGACAATTCAGCATGGCAAGTTCACCGGGGAAGCATTCTGCACTTCCCTAAAGTGACATTGTCACCAAAAGACAACTATGAATACTGGAACGACGGTGTTTTAGTCATTGTACATGGTCGTATACAGCATGTGGGGGATGCGAAAGCATTCTTCGCTGTGTCGGCCAATAAAGCGTTGCTGATCCAGGGCAACGTGGTCCAGCACCGCGGGTTGTTGATCCCCGGCATGATTGATTCACACGTGCATTTTCCACAAGTCGAAATCATCGCCAGCTACGGCAAACAATTGCTCGACTGGCTCAACACCTACACGTTCCCGACCGAACTGCGCTTTTCCAATTACGACTACGCAAAAGTTCAGGCGCAATTTTTCCTGCAACAATTGTTTGCGCATGGGACGACAACGGCGAGCGTTTACGCGACGGTGCATCCTCAGTCGGTCGACGCCTTTTTTGAAGCGGCCGAGCAATACGACGCGCGCATGGTTTGCGGCAAAGTGATGATGGATCGCTTCTGTCCTGACGAGCTGCAAGACACGCCTGAATCGTCGTATCGCGACAGCAAAGCGCTGATCGAACGCTGGCACAATCAGGGCCGCTCCCTGTACGCAATTACGCCGCGTTTTGCGCCAACCAGCACGCCGCAACAGTTGGCAAAAGCCGGACAGTTGGCCGATGAGCATCCGGACACCTTCATTCAGACTCACTTGAGCGAAAACATCAACGAAGTGGCGTGGGTGAAAGAGCTCTATCCGCATGATGATGATTATTTGGGGGTGTATGAACGTAATCATCTGGTGCGCGACCGTGCGCTGTTTGGCCATGCGATTCATCTGAGCGAGCGTGAACAACAAACGCTGGCCAGTAGCGGCGCGTCCATCGCCTTCTGCCCGTCTTCCAACCTCTTTCTCGGCAGCGGGCTGTTTCCGTATGACAAAGCGAAAGACGCCGGCATTCCGGTGTCGATTGCCAGCGATGTGGGTGGTGGAACCAGTTTGAGCCTGCTGCGCAATCAGGCCGATGCCTACAAAATCTGTCAGTTACAAGGCGTCAGCCTGGATGCGTTTGAATCGCTCTACCTCTGCACTCAAGGCGCCGCCGCTTCAATGGGACTCGATCACCTGATTGGGAATTTTAACATCGGCACTGAAGCCGACTTTATCGAACTCGATCTCACTGCATTTCCGATGCTCAAGCAGCGCACATTGCGTTGTCAGGATTTGTCTGAGCAGCTTTTCGCCCTTATCACCCTTGGCGATGAGCGAGTGATCGAGAGAACTTACGTTCATGGAAAATTAGTCTATCAAAAGGATATGTTGTTATGTGGCCACAACTCTACGAATGGTTTGCGTTATTCATCAAATGGTTTCATGTAATTTGTGGCATCGCATGGATTGGTGCGAGCTTTTATTTCACTTGGCTGGACAACAGCTTAGAAACCCCGCCCCAATGGAAAAAAGACAAAGGTATTAAAGGCGATCTTTGGGCTGTACACGGTGGCGGTTTTTACGAAGTGGCCAAATATCAGGTTGGCCCGGAAAAAATGCCGGAGAAACTGCATTGGTTTAAATGGGAAGCCTATTCGACCTGGCTGACGGGTTCGGCATTGCTGATTTGGATGTATTACTTCAACGCGCAAGCGTATCTGGTCGACCCACGTGTGATGGAACTCACCTCGCTTCAAGCGGTTGGTGTGGGTGTGGGCGGTATTTTGCTTGGCGTCGTGGTGTATGAGGGTTTGATGCGATCTCCGCTTGGCCGCAACACGCTGTTGTTCAGTGGCGCGTTAATCGCCTTTGGCGCGCTGTTTTTCTATGGATTTACGCACCTGTTCAGCGGCCGCGGTGCGTTCATCCATATGGGGGCATTAATTGGCTCCATTATGGTCAATAACGTCTTCTATAAGATTATTCCGGGTCAGCGCAAAATGGTTGCGCAGGTGGCCGCGGGTGAACCTGTCGATCCTGCGCCCGGCCTGGAAGGCAAACGCCGCTCGATTCACAATAACTACTTCACACTGCCGGTGATTTTCCTGATGATCAGCAACCATTACCCGATGGTGTATCAACATGCGCACAGCTGGTTGGTGGGGATGCTGATTCTGGTGATCAGTGCTTACATCCGGCACTACTTCAACCTCAAGCATTCCGGTGAGAAAAAACCGTTCGTGATGTTTTCCGGTGCGGCCGCGATGTTTGCTCTGGCCATCGTGATTAGCTGGCAAGCGACCGAACAGATGCACATGGCGAAATCACTTCCCCGTGAAGCTGCGCTTGCCAGCGCGACGGTCACGGCCTCGCTCAATGCGGAGCAACACATTGCGCAGCAGATCATTGAGCAGCGGTGCAGCCAGTGTCACAGCGCCACGCCAACAGATGATGTATTCAAAGTGGCGCCGAGTGGCGCGGTGTTTGACAGTTGGCAAGACATTGACCGCTGGAAATCTCGCATTATTGCCCGCGCCGTAGACAGCGGTGATATGCCGTTTCTCAACAAAACCCAGATGACGGACGAAGAGCGCCAGCAGCTTAAGCGGGCATTGTCCGCACTCAATTAATTAAAAAGACGAACATAAGTAAAAGCCACCTAGGTAACTAAGTGGCTTTTTTATCGGCTATGGACTAACCATGGTTGCTGGTTAAAGGGGGGGAAAAGAAGTGACCAGAACAGTGACTTAATTTCTCGCCGAGGAAACTTGGTGAATCATCGCAGAAAGCGATAATTCCGGTAGGTTTAACAATGCGAAGACCACCAACGCAACAATCATGAAGGTTGGTAACAACTGCATAAAGTAGGAAAACAAAAAGCCTTCACTGTAGTTTGAAGAGGAGTATTTCTTTTTCATCACTCTAGCCTCAATCTCCATCGCCTATGGAGCGGTTTGACGTCGTTAATTTGGGTTAACGCATGGTCACTGCTTGTCATTCCGAAAACATCAATGAGGGCGATTGAACTTTGCCAATTTGTGCCGTTCATTTTTCATGAATATTGAAACCATACGTACGCGAGTAGCGTGATCTTTAGGTCGTGAGTTGACAGACTTCAAGGTGATCACATACCTACTTCTCCTGTTCGGGAGGATGATATTAATGCTAGTGCATATATTTTGAATTGCCACTTAACACAAATAAAAAACATTCTTATTTGCTGTTTCTTATTTTAGAGACACAAATGCGGCAGATTGAACCTCAATGTAAAGCATTGTAAATCGACGAACCCTTTTTCTGTTGGATGCTCCAATGCTGAGTTCGATAAAACGAACGGCATTAAATATTCCAATAAATTAAGGACTAACACATGAAATCTGTTTCGCTTTTTGCCTTACTGGGCTGCGCTTTGTTGTCGACTTCAACCATGGCACAAGATCAACCCTCTGGTCGTCCGGACATGGGGCCGCCTCCGAGCTTTTCGGATATGGATAGCAACGGCGATGGCGTATTGACGCAAGATGAAGTTCAGGGACCCATGCAGCGTGATTTCAGCGACATGGATACCAACAATGATGGGCAGTTAACCGAAACCGAAGTGGATACGTTTATGAAGAACCATCAACCACCACAGCGTCCAAACCACGATGAATGACATCGGATTGCGATAGAAAGAGAAAGCCCGGTTATTACCGGGCTTTCAGTTGAATTATCCGATGATGACGGTTAGCGAAAGCGTTTCACCATCTCAATAAAGCAGCTGAGCGCAGTCAGCACATCAGCTTCCATTACTTGTTCTCGCGGATTATGACTGATTCCTTTCTCGCAGCGCACAAACAGCATGCCAATGTCGGTGAGCTTGGTCATTGCCAGCCCGTCATGCCCTGCGCCACTCGGCAGGAAACGTGGCGCGATCTGCGTAACAGTTTCGACCACATCCGCCCATTGTTGCTGAAGCTTAACGTTGCACAGTACCGCTTCGGCCTGGTAGATGTTTTCGTGGTGAAAAACCAAGTTGCGATTGTGTGCAATGTCGGTCAACTGCTTCAGCAGATCAACCGTGCACTGCTCCAGCGATGGTTGAGACAGGCTGCGAATATCAATCGTAAAACGGGTTTCGCCGGGGATCACATTGACAGCGCCCGGCAACACGTCACATTTACCAACGGTGGCAACAATCCCATTTTGCTGCGCAAACTTCTCGATGGCGATGATCATTTCCGCAGCGCCACACAACGCATCGTGGCGTAAATCTACCGGCACGGTGCCAGCGTGGCCTGCCATGCCTTTTACTTGGCATTGAAAGCGCTTCGCGCCCGCGATGCCCGTGACCACTCCTACTGGCAGGTTTTCCGCTTCCAAAACCGGGCCCTGCTCAATATGCACTTCCAGATAGGCCAGAGTTTCCTTTGCTGTCCGTGCATCGCAGCCCGCTTGGTTCGGGTCAAGGCCAAAGGTGCGCATCGCTTCCGCCATCGAAATGCCATCAGCATCTTTCACGTTCAGCCATTGCGGATTAAAGCATCCGGCCACGCCGCTGGAACCGATCAATGTGGTGTTAAAACGGGTGCCTTCTTCATCGGCAAACGCAACCACGTCGATATGAAATGGAAACGCTTCATCCGCCAGTTGAGCGAGCGTTTCGATGGCCAACAGTACGCCTAAATTGCCGTCATATTTGCCTGCATTAGTGACGGTGTCACTGTGAGAGCCGAGGATCAGCGTCGGTTGGGTTGGATTAGCGGACACTTTACGCCCCCACTGATTGCCGACACTGTCTTGCCATGTTTCAAGGCCCGCTTCACGCATCCATTGCGCCAATTGGTCATGGGCGGCGCGATGCTGTGGCGTCAGATAGGCGCGCGTAATTGCGCCCTCGTCAGCGCTGAATTGAGCCAGCGCGTCTGCTTGCTCCATCAGCTTTTTCGCCTGCTGCGCCATGGTATTTTTTTCTGCTGTAATCATCAGCGCTCCTTGCGTTGAACCACCAAACTCACGTTGTGTTCTGTATGCACCTTACTGGTGTGATTAGGCATAGAATTCCATCGCTGCAATGACGGATTGCCCCGGCACAATCGCCGCTTTGTGTTTGATCAGAATCGCTTCCAGCGCCGCAAGCGTTGCCAACACGCATTCTTGGCGAGCGTTATACCCCATGGTACCGATGCGCCAAATTTTGCCATGCAGCGGACCAAACGAGGTGCCAATTTCAATCCCGAAGCGTTGCAGCAGCTCAAGGCGAATCGCATCACCATTCACATTTGCCGGAATGTAGACACCTACCACGTTGTTCATTTTGTAAGCTTGGTTGCCGAACAACTCCAAACCCATGGCACGAAGGCCTGCCGCCAGCGCATCCCCTGCTTGTTTATGGCGTGCAATCACCTTGTCTGCGCCTTCTTCAAGGAAAAGGCGCGCACATTCACGTGCGGCATAGAGCATCGACGTCGCTTCCGTATGGTGGTTCAAACGTTCCGGGCCCCAGTAATCCATGATCATCGCCAAATCGAAGTAGTTGGACTGAATCATCGCCTCTTCACCTTGGGTGTGATGGTCGGCACGAATGCCCGCTTCGACGTGTTTACGGCGGTTAATCAATGCTGCGCAGCGATCGCTTAAGGTAATGGGCGCAGAACCGGAAGGACCGCCAAGGCATTTCTGCAAGCCAGCCGACACCGCATCAAGATGCCATTCGTCGACTTTAAGATCGTTCCCCGCAATTGACGCGGTGGCATCACAATAGAACAGCACGCCGTAGCGCTGACAGATTTCGCCCATCTCTTTGAGCGGCTGGTTCATTGTGGTGGAGGTATCGCCCTGCACGGTCGCGAGTAGCTTAGGTTGAAACGCTTTGATTGCTGCTTCGACTTTTTCCGGCGGGCACACTTCCCCCCATTCGATATCGATGGTCTTCACTTCAGCGCCAACGCGTTGGGCAATTTCACACAGCAAGTGACCAAAGCGACCAATCACCGGCACCAGCACCTTATCGCCGGGCTGCAACACCGAAACCAATACCGCTTCAATGCCGGAGCGCGCCGTGCCATCCACCAACATGGTTTGCTGGTTTTGGGTCTGGAAAACACCACGATACAGTGACTGTACCTGATTCATGTAGCCGGTCATGACCGGGTCGTACTGGCCAATCAGAGATTGAGAAATGGCCTGATGAACGCGCGGGTAGGCATTGATTGGTCCCGGGCCCATCAGCAGACGCTGCGGTGGGTTCAGGGTTTCAAAAAGTTCGTTTTGAGCGGTCATGTTATTCTCCAAGTAAACTGGTTCCATCACTACGAGGATCGCTGGTCGCACACGCCTTTCCATGCGTATCGAGAATGATTGCGCCAGCGTGTCCCATGAGTTCGTTACAATCGGCCACAAAGGTGACATCGTGGCCACGTTGTTTTAAGGCATCGCCATATTGCTCATACAGCGATTGTTCAAGTCGTAAATTGTTGGTGCTGTTACCCCATGTGCGGCCAAGAAGCCAGCGCGGTGCAGCAATCGCATCACTGAGCGAGAAATTTTGATAGTGGTAGCGACTAAACAGGCACGCTTGTGTTTGTGGCTGGCCTTCGCCGCCCATGGTGCCGTAACTCATGCGGCGTCCATCGGCGAGTTCGGCATAGGCCGGGTTCAAGGTATGGAACGGCTTTTTACCCGGCGCCAACACATTGTGGTGACGCGCATCGAGCGAGAAACTTTTTGAGCGAATGTTCCACAAGATGCCCGTTTCTGGCAAAAACACGCCCGAGCCGAACTCCCAATACACGCTTTGAATAAAGCTCACCATGGTGCCGTATTGATCGCTCGCGCCCATCCAAATGGTATCGCCCGGTTTGGCCTGATGCGGCCAAGGCAGCGCCCCATTTAAGGAAACATTGGCCGCACATTGGTCGACGACGGAATCGATGAGCCATTCCTGCAGCGGCTGGCTTAAAAACTCTTCGTCGCACACTTCGCGATCACGAATAATGAAGGCTTGTTTGGTCGCTTCAACCAGCAGATGAATATGGTCGACTTCGCTCTGCGCTTGTGACGCCAGCCGGTCGTAAATCGCCAGAATCAGCAGTGATGCCACACCTTGCGTAGGCGCGCCAAAGTTGTATAAGCGCCCTTTTGCGGTGTTGACGGTGAGCGGTGCCATCACTTTTGCCTGATGAGCGTGAAAGTCGTCCAACGTCAGCGGGCTGCCTGCGGCTTGCAGCTCTTTCGCCGCGGAGGCGGCGATCTCGCCACGATAGAAATCATCCAGCCCACGTTCAGCCAGAGCTTGTAGTGTGTTGGCGAGCGCCTCGTTCACCAAGGTATCGCCGACTTTGAGCGTTTTGCCTTGCTTGAGAAAGTTCTGCGCAAAAGCTTGCAATGAGGCCAGGCGTTCAAAGGTTTTTTCGCTGGCGTTGACTAAGCTTTGCGTCACTACCACACCGTCACGGGCGGCATCAATGGCAGGTTGCAGCAGTTCGGTTAACGTGAGCGTACCCGCGTCTACTTCCAGCGCTTTTTGCCAAGCCGCAATGGTGCCGGCCATGGTAATCGCCGATTCACCGCCGCTGAATGGCAGTTCATCACCCAGCGCGCGATAGTGTTCGACATCCACATTCAACGCTGCGGCGCCGCAGCCATCGATGGCAACGGGTGTCTGGCCAGCTTTGGCGATCAGCCAAAAACTGTCACCACCTATGCCGTTCATGTGCGGGTATTGCACCGCAATCATCGCGGCAGCGGCGACCATGGCTTCACTGGCGGTGCCGCCAGCGTCGAGAATTTGCTGACCGACTTGCGCGGCCTTAAAGTGCGGGGCAGTAAATGCCGTTTGATGCTTCATTCACGTTCTCCTTAACATTAGCCGTTGTAGACGGCTTCACCCGTTACGAACAGAGTCTCTTCCTGATGAGGCAAGCCCATTAGTGAGATACCGCACGGGCCTTCTAATAATTCTTCCATAGGCAGATGGAGTTGCGGTAATCCCGACAGTCCTGCAATGCTGGTCAGTCCCATCAACTGTGAGCGATAGACCGCCAGTTCATCAGCCGGCATCGTCAGTGACGGCGGACCCGATGGCGTAGTCGGCATTGCCCATAGGCAACGTTGTTGTTTCAGGTGTGTCAGCACCTGTTGCTGAAAGTCCTGTTGCCGGGCTTTCGCGTGTTCATACTGCTCATGAGTGATGGTTCTGGCCCACTCCACACGCTCCCAGATCGCCGGATCCAGGCCGTCGCCATACAGCGTGAGCCACGCATCGTGATGTTCGATAATTTCAAAACCTTGAATGGTGCGAAACAGTAAGCTCAGTTCGGTCAGTGACCAGCCGTTTTGTGCCAGGACATTGCCTTGAATAATCTCAATCCCCGCGCGCTGACACTGCTGACTCAAACGTTCAATACGAACAGCGCTCATCACCGCTTGGCACTGCGCATCGAGATAAACGCGCGTCACCCGTTCGCCAGATTGATGACGTGCCGCCAGCACCGACCACACATCGCGCATCAGGCGTAATTCGCGCGTAAAAATGCCGGCGGTATCGAAACTTTTCGCTAATTCAAAACAGTGGGAAAGATCAAGCGTGCCGAGGGTTGGACGCAAGCCAAACAATCCGCAATAACTGGCAGGCACTCGGATCGAGCCACCAGTGTCGGTGCCGATAGCAAAGTCACACTCCTCATTCGCGACTGCGACAGCGCTGCCACTGGATGAACCACCGGGAATGCAATTCGGCGCTTTCGGATTGATGGGCGTGCCGTAATGAATATTCTGACCATTGAGGCTGTAGGCCAACTCGTCGGTTTGAACGCGGCCAACGCATTCAGCGCCCTGCCCGAGCAGCGCGGTGATCAGTGGTGACGTGGCCGTCGCAATTTGATGGGTTTTCAGCCAAGTTGGATTGCCAGCGCCTGTGGCGTAGCCTTCGACGTCGAATAAATCTTTGAAGACAAATCGGGTGCCAGAGAGCGTTCCCTGCGCGGTAGCGGGCAGCGTGTCAGGCCCCTGAGAGCAATAAATACGAGCGTCCTTACTCATTGTGCATCCTTACGTGGTGTTCCTTTCAGGCGCTGAATCCGCCGCGCCTGACCTAGTGTTGATTTTTTGAAGCGTTTTGGCTGATGCTACTTAATTGGTCACCGTCTTCAGGGATTCGCTTTGGCGCGCGTATCGGTTTGCCAGTACCGCGCAGTAGAAAATCTGAATCGGGTGATACAGCATGATGGGCAGCAGAATCATCCCCAGCGACGGATCCGCGCCGAAAATCACCTTCGCCATCGGAATTCCCGCGGCCAGCGTTTTCTTCGTACCACAGAACACCGCAGCCACTTCATCCGGTAACGTAAACTTGGTGCGGCGCGCGCCCCACTGAATGAGGTGTACCATGACCAACAGAATCACGGTACAAATGATGATTGATGTAGCCAGCAGGCCAACCGAGAACTCACTCCAGATGCCATTCACCACAGAATCACAGAAGGCGTTGTAGACGATTAAGAGAATGACGTATTTGTCGACTTTATTAACCACTGCTTTGTGACGGTCAACCCACGCAACCAAGTATGGACGCATGATCTGACCTGCAATCATCGGCAGCAGCAACAGTTTGGAAATTGAAATGACCGAGTCCAGCAAATCCAGTTGTACGCCTTCAAATCCCATGAAAAGTTGAATCAAAAGTGGAGTGATGAACACGCCAAGAATGCTGGAAAGCGAAGCGTTAAAGATAGCGCCCGGGACGTTCCCTTTGCCGACACTGGTCATCGCCACCGACGACGAAATGGTGCTTGGCAGAACCAGCAAATAACAGAAACCGAATGCCAATGCAGGAGGCATGTAAGCCAGGAACGCTTCGCCGAAAATCACCCACAGAATCGGGTAAACCACGAACGTTGCCATTTGGATATAAACGTGCAGGCGCCAGTTAGTCAGCCCCGCTTTGATTGCTTGTGGAGAAAGCCCCAGTCCGTGGAGGAAGAATACAATCGCGATACCAATTCCGGTCAGTTGATCCAGATGGATCACGCCACCAGAACGGCCAAATTCAGACGTAACAGTCGCCAGCGCGATGGCGACAACCATCCCGACAAGAAACCACTCCTTTTTTAGTTTTGCTAATACATTCATATTGTTATTTTTGCTCTTTGTTGTGTTATTCAACGGTTCCTGTTATTCCACTTCGTTCAACTGCGCATAGCTTTGTGAGATATGGCGACTGAGTTTCGCGGCATTCTGTCCAAGGTGTCGATACACCTTGTTAACCAGATATGATATTAAGCTCATGGGCACCGCATAGCTATCCAAAGGTGCCTGATTATTCATGTGACAGACCAGAAAATGTGCAACGGAGTCTGCGTACTTCTGCCCGGATTGATCCGTAATTAACAAACTCGGTTTGCCATTCAGATGTTGAATGATTTTCTCAAACTGAGCGATGCGACGACGGATACCAATCACAATCACAAAATCGTCGTCCGTAATCGAGACCAGATCTTCTCCCAAGGTCTGGCCTGGTAACGGCAGCAATTCCACGTTGGCGCGGCACTGCATCAGTTGCTGACGAAAATGCATCGCCAACGGATAACTGTTGCGATAGCCGATGATTTTCACCCGTTTGGCGTTGGCGATGGCCTCAACCAATTCCGTGACATCCAGCGTCGCTAACTGCGCCCACAGCTGTTCCAAAGCGCGCATATCGTGTTGAATTTCCGGGTCTTCGATGCTGGATGTTAATACCGGAATCCCCTTTTCACGCTCCTGCATCAATTCCTGACGGAGTGCAACATGATCGTCATAACCCAGTTGACGAATAAAGCGACTCACACTGGTTTTCGATACTGAGCAGGATTCAGCGATTTCTGCCGTCGACAGCATTAAAATCTTTTCCGGATTCAGTTGTAGATAGTCGGCCACCCTGCGGCTGCTTTCGGTCAAGCGTGAATACTGCTGGGTAATTCGTTCACTGAGTGAGTGGTGATTATTGGTCATGCTGACTCCATCTGGATGATTAACGAACGGCGGACAAAAAGCTTTGCAGTTCCGGGGTCTGAGGCGCGGCAAACACGGTTTCACTCGGTCCGGTTTCCCACACTTTACCCTGATTCATAAACACCACGCGATCGCCCACATCACGGGCAAAGTTCATTTCGTGCGTCACCAGAATCAGAGTCATCCCTTCCGCTTTCAGTTGTTCCAGCACTTTCAGCACTTCGCCAACCAGCTCCGGGTCCAGCGCTGACGTGATTTCATCACACAACAGCACTTTCGGATTCATGGCTAATGAACGTGCAATCGCCACGCGTTGTTGCTGCCCGCCGGACAGATTGGTCGGATACGCATCAAACTTATCCGCCAGACCGACTTTTTCGAGCAGTTCACGGGCCAGTGTTTCACACTCTTCACTGTTTTTCTTTAATACCAGCTTTGGCGCCAGCATCACGTTTTCGCCGACAGTCATGTGCGGGAACAGGTTGAAGCTTTGAAACACCATGCCCACACTGCGGCTCAACAGACGTAATTTGTAATCGTCGTTTTCTACCGCTTGGCTATCCACAATGATCACGCCTTCCTGATAGTCTTCCAAGCCATTCATACAGCGCAGCAGCGTACTTTTCCCCGAGCCACTGCGGCCGATGATCGACACCACTTCACCCGGATTTATTTTTAAGTCGACCCCTTTCAGGACGTGGTTTTCGCCATAATATTTATGGACTTGTTCAACACTAACGAGTGACATGGTTTCGTGTCTCCAAATATCGGGCTAACGCAGAAAGCGGAAAGCAAATGGCAAAGTAAAGCAATGCAACCAGCGCGAACACTTTGAACGGCTGGAATGTGGCGTTGTTGAGCATGGTGCCGGCTTTGGTCAGTTCAACGAATCCGATGATGGACGCCAGCGCAGTGCCTTTGACAATCTGCACTGAAAATCCGACTGTTGGCGCAATGGCCAGACGCGCTGCTTGCGGCGCAATGATGTAACGCATGGTTTGCAGGTAGCTCAGCCCCAAAGTGCGGCACGCTTCCCACTGGCCTTTTGGCAGTGATTCTATACAGCCGCGCCAGATATCGTGAAAAAAAGCGCTGCTGAATAACGTCAATGACAACACGGCGGCTGTCCAGGCACTGACTTCCACGCCCACCAGGGATAAACCAAAGAAGGCGAGAAACAGCTGCATCAGCAGCGGCGTGCCCTGAAACAGTTCCACATACAGCTTGATGACGCTGGTAAACACGGAGTGTCGCGTGCTACGTAGCAAGGTAATAAACAGTCCGAGCAACCCGCCGCCCACAAAAGCGATCAGCGACAGTGCGACAGTCCAACGAGCGGCCATCAACAGGCTGCGAAAAATATCCCAATCGGTAAATTGCATCATGGTGGCGCTCTCCTACAACGACGGATTCTTAAACGCGACACGCTTAACGAACGCAAACATCTGGCGCATCACAATTGCAAGCACCAGATAAATCGCCGCCGTCAGCATGTACGATTCAAAACTCAGAAAACTGCGCGACTGGACGAAGTTGGCCGCAAACGTCAGATCTTCCACCGAAATTTGTGACACCACCGCAGAACCCAACATCACAATGATGCACTGGCTGACAATCGCCGGATAAACGCGTTGATACGCAGGCGGAATCACAATGCGTGTAAAAATCTGCATGCGGGTCAATCCCAGCGTTCTTCCCGCCTCCCACTGCCCTTTTGGCGTCGCTTCGATGCCAGCGCGAATGATTTCCGCCGAATAGGCACCCAAGTTAATCACCATCGCAATGACGCCCGCCTGCCAGGCGCTGAGTTTGATACCGAGTGCCGGCAGACCAAAAAAGATAAAGAACAACTGCACGATAAACGGGGTGTTACGAATCACTTCGATGTAGCAGGTGCAGACAAACTTCAGCCATTTGGCCTGACTGGTTTTTGCTCCCGCACAAAGCGTGCCGAGCAACAGTCCGCCAACGGTTGAGATGATGGTCAGTTCTACGGTGGTTCCCAACCCTGCCACAAACTGTGGCAGGTAAGGCGTCAAACCGCTAAAGTCCAACTGGTAGCTCATGCTTCGTCCTTCACGTTACGCACCCAGGTCCGCAGGAAACGGTGCTTTTAACCATTTTTGCGAAAAGCCTTCCAACACACCGTCTTGTTTTGCTTCGGTGATCAGGCGGTTCACTTCTTTTAGCAATGCTTCTTCGCCCTTCATCACACCCACATAACATGGTGAGTTTTTGAGCAGAAACTTCGTTTGTGGCGCTTTGGCCGGATAACGGGTTGCGATTTCTGTCACCACCAGATTGCCGGTAGCAATCAGGCTCACCTGTCCAGACAGGAATGAGGACAACGTTGCGTTGTTATCTTCAAAACGTTTGATCGTGGCGTCACTCGGCGCAATCTTGCTCAGTTCCAAATCTTCCACTGATCCGCGTGTCACACCGATGGTTTTGCCGCTCAAATCCTGCGCGCTGGTCACCGCTTCATCCGATGAGCCGAATACGCCGAGATAGAAAGGCGCATACGCCGCACTGAAATCGATCACTTTTTCACGTTCCGCATTCTTACCCATGCTCGAAATCACCAAATCCACTTTACCGGTTTGCAGGTAAGGAATTCGGTTCGCACTGGTAACTGGCACCAGTTCCAGTTTGACATCGAGCTTTTGGGCAAGATACGCGGCCATATCAATGTCGTATCCGTGAGGCTTTAGGTCGGTACCGACAGAACCAAAGGGCGGAAAGTCTTGGGGTACGGCAACTTTCAACACACCTTTCTGTTGGACAGACTCCAGTTGGTCGGCTTGCGCTGTGGTCGCGCCGAACAACAGGCTGGCGGACATGAGTACACTCGACATCGCTGCAAATAATTTCATTGTGAATCTCCTTATAGATAATGAAACGTTTGAAACATTTATCAAGTAGTTTGCAACGATTGTGCCAACTTGAGATAAAAATAAAAACCGCAATGATTTTATTAGGTTATAACCAACTACGATTTTTCTGGCCTTACGAATTGCTCAATTTATGAAACTTTTGGTGCAGAATCGATCAATGGTGGTGCAATCGTTTCAAAACAGTACCTAGTTCCTGTGCTTAAATGGCGGCTGAAGTTCAACCGCCTTTTCTAACCGTAGGGATTCAAAGACTTACGCTTTGTTCTTGCTTAAACGCAGCGCTGGCACCCAGGAGAATTCGGTTTCCATCAGGTAACGATAGACAATCGCCGCCACCCCGCCACCGATAAACAGTGCGTAGTTCGCCAAGTCGGACACCACAAACGTCGCGACGATGGCGAGCAAGCTGGCGCACACCAACGCATACACGCTGTTCATGTTCACCCCGTTGTGATACCAGTATTTGCCCTGCTTCGATTCGGTGTACAGCGACGCCACATCGATCTCGCCTTTCTTCACCAGGTAGTAATCGACAATGATGATGCCGTACAGCGGACCAATCATTGCTGCCAGCACATCCACCGTGTAGTGAATCACTTCAGGATTGTTGAACAGGTTCCAAGGGGTCAGCAGCACCGAACCGAACGCGGCAATAAAGCCACCGGTTTTAAAACTGATTTTCTGCGGCGACACGTTGGAAAAATCAAATGCGGGCGCAACAAAGTTCGCCACAATGTTGATACCGACCGTCGCGAAGATAAACGTCATTGCACCCAGCACCGTAATTAATCCCGAATCGAGACGTTTCACCGTTTCGACCGGATCGGTGATCATCTGGCCAAATACCGGAATCGACGCCGACACAATCACTACGCTGAACACTGAGAACAACAAGAAGTTCAGCGGCAGGCCGAGCAAGTTACCCAACTTCAATTTTTGGTAACTGCTGCAGTAACGGGAAAAGTCACTGAAGTTGAGCGTTGGTCCGGCGAAGTATCCGGCAACCAGCGCGCTGGCAATGAACATCTGCACCACGACATCCCAGCCTTCGAGCTTTTTCGTGCTCAGGTTAAAGCTGATGTTGTCCCAACCCGCAAGATCAATCATATACAGACACAGCGCGAACATGGCGACGTAAATCGCCGGGCCCGACCAGTCGATGACCTTGCGAATCATGTCCATGCCGAACATGAACACGATGCCCTGAATAACCCACATGGCACTAAAACCAATCCAGCCAAGGTAGGAAAGCCCTAAAAACGTTGGCTTAGCCAGGCTTTCCAGCCCGGGGAAAAAGTACAGTAACAGAATGATAAATGAACTGGACGCCAAAAAGGTCTGGATGCCATACCACACGACCGCAATCAGGCCGCGAATCACCGCGGGGATATTAGCGCCAAATACGCCGAACGACATCCGCGCCACCACCGGAAACGGCACACCCGCTTTCTGACCCGGTTTACCCATCAGGTTGGCAAACACCATCACAATCGAAATGCCAACCAATAAACTGATAAACACCTGAATACCGTTCAGACCCAACGCAAACAGGCTGGCGGCAAACACGTAGCCACCGACGCTGTGAACGTCTGACATCCAGAAAGCAAAAATACTGTACCAGCCCCACTTCTGTTCTTTATCCGGAAGCAAATCTGCGTTAGCGAGTCTGTCGCTGACTGGGAATTCCTTTTTCATCATGTCGCATCCTTGTTTTACATTGTATACAATCCTAAATACAAGGAGCGTGCCAAAATCGAAATGTATTGAAATCACTGGCTTTCAGTGATGATACCTACTTTGGACTAGACTTAGAATGCACCACGAAAGTTCAGCGCGCCACAAGTTAGTGCATAAAACTTCAACAAATTTAAGCTTCAATGCAGGCTATGACCGATTTATTGGCTTGTATGCCTTCCACAACATGGTATACATATTGCAGCGGTAAGTTGTATACAACAGTAAAGAGAATGCGTATGTCTAACGACGAAAAAATTTATCAAAAGATGCTGAAAGCGATCGTCGAGCACCAGCTTCCCCCGGGCGAACGACTGCCAGAAGATAAGCTTTCAGAAGCGTTTGGTGTGAGCCGGACGGGCATTCGAAAAGTGCTGCAACGTTTGGCGCTGGAGCGGTTTGTGGTGATTCAGCCCAATAAAGGCGCACAGGTTAACCGCCCCAGCCGCCAAGAAGCGGAAGAAGTGCTGGATAGCCGCATTATGTTGGAGCCGCTTCTGGTGCCTGAAATCAGTGAAAACTGGAATCTGAAAGTCGCGCAGCATTTTCGAGACATGGTGGAGTTGGAAAAACAGGCAGACAATGAAGGCAATCTCTCTAAGTCGATTCAACTGACGGCGAAGTTCCACTATGAACTGGCGCGTATGGGAAACAATCAGGTGTTGTCAGAGTTTATTGAGCAGTTGTGCTATCGCTCATCGTTAGTGATTGCCGCCTACGGTACGCGCGAAAGTGTGAGCTGCGATTGTGGCGATCATGTTGAGCTGATTGATCTGCTCGACCAACGTAAAGTCGTCGAAGCACAAGAATGGATGCGTCACCACCTACTTCACATCAAACAGTCGATCTCGTTAACCGGCAAACAGGATGCTCAGGTGGACTTTAACTCGCTGTTCGCGCAAATGGATTAATCAATGAAGATTCAGCTTATCAACCCCAATACGTGTCAGGGCATGACCGACAAAATAGCGCTTTCTGCGCAATCTGTATGTTTATCCAGTAGTGAGATAATTGCCCGCAATCCGGCGCATGGCCCGGAAAGTATCGAATGCGCCTTGGATGAAACCATTGCCGCCGCGGCGTTGCTCGATGTGATTGCACAAGGTGAAGCAGAAGGCGTTGATGCCCATATTATCGCCTGCTTTGGCGATCCGGCGATAGATGCCGCGCGCGAACTGGCTTCGGTGCCTGTCATTGGCATCGCGGGCGCCGCGTTTCAATTGGCAAGCCTAGTGTCACACCGCTTTGGAGTGGTGACCACCATGTCGCGCACGCTGCCTACAGCCGAGCATCTGTTGCATCGTTACGGTTACCATCATCTGTGCTCAGGCGTTCGCGCAACCGACATCGCAGTGCTGGATCTGGAACAGATTCAGGCATCGGCCTATCAACAGTTGTTGCAAGAATGCCGGGCAGCGGTCAACCAAGACGGCGCGGAAGCAATTGTGCTCGGCTGCGCCGGAATGTCTGATTTAGCGACGGAACTTTCGGCGGCACTCAATGTGCCGGTGATAGATGGTGTGGCTGCCGCCGTTAAGCTGGCCGAATCATTACACGCACTCAAACTTACTACGTCCAAAAGTGGCAACTACGCCGCTCCACTCAGCAAATCGTTTCACGGCCGTTATCAACATTGGAGCCGTTAAGTCAGTGACAAGGAACTTCGATATGGAAATCTCAAATCCTCGCGATTACATCGGCTACGGCCGCGACAAGGTGCCGGATGCCAACTGGCCAGGCGGCGCAAAGATTGCGCTGCAATTTGTCTTGAACTACGAAGAAGGCGGAGAAAACTGCGTCTTACACGGCGATCCGCACGCCGAGACCTTTTTATCGGAAATTGCGGGCGCCGAGCCGTTCCCCGCTCGCCACATGAGCATGGAATCCCTGTATGAATACGGTTCGCGCGCTGGGGTGTGGCGCATTCTTAACGAATTTAAAAAGCGGGAATTACCGCTGACCATTTTTGGCATCGCCACTGCGTTACAACGTAACCCAGAAGTAACACAAGCCTTCATTGAAGATGGGCACGAAATCGCATGCCACGGTTTAAAATGGATTCATTACCAAAACATGCCGATCGAGCAAGAGCGCCAGCACATGCATCAGGCGCTCGAGCTGATTGAAACCCTCACGGGGAAACGCCCAATCGGTTGGTACACTGGCCGCGATTCTCCCAACACCCGCGAATTGGTCGCTGAACAGGACAGTTTGCTTTATGACTCGGATTACTACGGGGACGATCTGCCGTTCTGGACCCAGGTGCCTGACAAGAAGCATCCCGGTTCAACGCGCCCTCACCTGATTGTGCCCTACACCTTGGATACTAACGATATGCGGTTTTCCTCGCCTTATGGGTTTAGCCACGGGGAGGAATTCTTTCAGTATCTCAAGGAGAACTTTGACTGTTTGTACGCTGAAGGTGCCGAGAAACCTAAAATGATGTCGATCGGTCTACACTGCCGCGTCATTGGTAAGCCCAGTCGTTTTATGGCATTAAAGAAATTCCTCGATTACGTCGCGCGGCATGAGGGCGTTTGGGTGGCGACTCGTGAACAAATTGCTCGTCACTGGATCGAGCATCACCCTGCTTAACCCGTTGATTCTGTCTTTACAAACCGCCGCGACGCCCTTCCTGTCCGGCGGTTTTTTTATGCAACCCAATTTAATGCAAGTGCACCACAATCGAACAACATTTCAGCGCCAATATTCGTGCGTTATATCCTAACTCGCTGAATTACCTTGACTAACTGGTCAGAAATTTACTGGCATAGTGTTTGCTGTATTGATGAAAAATATGTCAACAATATTGTATACAAGGAAGTCAGAATGTCTCACAAGGAAAGTCACGACCTGATTTACGGGCTCGACGATAAGCCGACGCCCGGCGCAGCACTGTACGCCGGCCTACAACATGTGCTGGCCAGTTTTGTCGGAATCATTACGCCTACGCTGATTATCGGCGGCGTGTTGGGATTGGGCGACCATGTGCCTTACCTCATCAGTATGGCGCTGATTGTGTCCGGTATCGGGACGTTTATTCAAGCGCGCCGCATTGGGCCAATTGGCGCAGGCATGATCTGTGTGCAAGGCACCAGCTTCGCGTTTTTGAGCTCAGTGCTGGCCGCAGGCTTTATCGCCAAAGCCAAAGGCGGAGGCCCGGAAGAGATTCTGGCGCTGATCTTTGGCGTCTGTTTCGTTGGGGCATTCATCGAAATCGTGCTTTCACAATGCATTGGCAAGTTACGGCGCATCATCACGCCGATGGTCACGGGCATTGTGGTCACCACCATCGGTATTTCCCTGATTAAAGTCGGCATGACGGATTTAGCCGGCGGCGTCAACGCACCCGATTTTGGCCAATGGCACAACTTAGCGCTCGGCGCAGTCGTGTTAGTCACCATCATTGCGCTCAACCGCTCTCGGCATTTGATGGTGCGCCTCTCTTCGATTCTGGTCGGCATGGTATTGGGTTATGTGGCCGCCGCCAGCATGGGCATGGTGCATCTGGGTCACGCATTTCATCAGCCGTTGGTCAGTATTCCTGTGCCATTCAAATATGGCTTTGACTTCGACTGGTACGCTTTTGTGCCGATTGCCGTGATTTATGCGATTACTGCGATTGAATCGATCGGCGACATCACCGCCAACTGCATGATCACCAAGCAGCCCGTCACTGGCCCAACGTATTTAAGCCGCGTGAAATCCGGCATTCTCGGCGACGGCGTGAATTCAATGCTGGCCGCGATATTCAACACTTTTCCAAACACCACGTTCAGTCAGAACAACAGCGTGATTCACCTGACTGGCATTGCCAGTCGCTACGTAGGTTACTTTGTCGCTCTGATCCTATGCGTACTGGGTTTGTTCCCGCTGATTGGAGCCATTCTCACCACCATTCCCAAACCGGTGATTGGGGGCGCAACCTTGGTGATGTTCGGTACCGTCGCGGCGGCAGGCATTAAAATCATCGCGCGTGAGCGTTTGGATCGCCGTAATCTGATGATTCTGGCCGTTTCGTTCGGGATCGGTTTGGGCGTGATGCTGGTGCCGGATGTGATGAAGGAGATGCCTAAGTTGCTGCAAAGCGTGTTTGGCTCTCCGGTGACGACCAGTGGCATTGCTGCCATCGTGATGACTTTGGTTCTGCCGGAAAACCAAACGGATGCAGCCGAAAAAACCGCTTCATCGGTGGCCGCCGTCAGCGAAAGCTGATCCAGCCGGATTCCCATACTGCCAAAGCCTGCGTTCAAGCAGGCTTTTTATTGCGCCTGATCGGGTTTCTCCCGTCGCGTCAATTTGCTAGAGTCGCACCACATTCATGACGTTGTAGATGTGAACAATGGAAGAAATTTATTTTGCGGGCGGCTGCCTGTGGGGCGTTCAGGAATTCATGCGCCATTTGCCGGGCGTAACGCACACCGAAGCCGGACGTGCCAATGGCACTACTGATACCACTCAAAGCGAATATGACGGCTACGCCGAGTGCGTGCGCACCCAATTCGATCCCGCGCAAGTCAGCGTTGAGCAGTTGATGGATTACTTGTTTGAAATCATCGACCCATACAGCATCAACAAACAAGGTATCGATGTCGGCCCTAAGTACCGTACTGGTGTTTACAGCGACAATCCGGCACACCTTGAACGAGCGATAAAGTACATCGACGAGCGTCCGGACGCCGACAAAATCGCGGTTGAAGTGTTGCCACTGACCAACTATGTCAGAAGTGACGATGAGCATCAGGATCGCCTGACACTACATCCGGATGATTACTGCCATATTCCGGTTGATTTGCTGCACAAATATCGCAATCAGGAGTAATAACAGGTTGTTAGCGGTGGGTTGCGATCAGAATCTTCTTCAATCAGCAACAATTCTGTAAGACAGCAAGGTTAATGTACAAACGCTTAAACACGAGTCTTGTTTACGCATTACTCCATTTAAGGTCCATGTCCTTTTCTTACACCGCTTCTGTTAGGTACACGCCAGCCCCCTGGCGTGTTTTTTTTGCCTGTTTAACATGAATATCCGCGACGTCAGAAGAAGCTGATTGGCAAATAGAAGTCGATTTCGAACCGTTCATCCTCATTGAGGAAATGGTTCTTGTGGTAATGCACGTAAGCGGGCGTTGAACGCAGCTTATAACCGGAGTTCGGCAGCCATTTTTCAAATATCTTGCTTACCTGAGGCAGTAATTCACCGTACACGCCGCGCAGACGAAACACCGCATGCAGCCCGCCGGGTATGGTCATTTGGTTCACCACGCCGCGTACTTTCAACGGCTCATCAATTTCCAGACACGCCACGTAGCGACACTTATCCAATTCTACCCATGCCGGGTTTGAGTGATGCAGACCAAACAATTGTTCAAACGTGCGCCCTTCTTCTTTGGCCCACGCTTTAAGAACTAACCAGGCGCGACGAATGGAACGGTTATAGCCTTGGTGGCGCACATAGGCGGTGATCCGCTCTTTGGTCTCTACAATTTTCGGTGTCGGCAAATCAAGATTCGCGACCCGATTGTAACCGGCGGCGACTTCCGGATCTTTCAGATACGGCTTGCTATCGAGATGCTGCTCGCCATGTCGCCAGTTACCCGGCGCCATATGAAAAGTCGCTTTGAACGCTTTGGAAAATGATGACAATGAGCTGAAGCCGCACTTGTTGGCGATATCAATCACCGATGCGTTGCCATCAAACATCAGTTGGTTAGCGGCATATTCCATGCGAGTGCGGCGAATGTACTGATGAATCGATTCTCCCACTACCTGTTTAAACACTCGGTGAAAGTGCTGTTCGGAGTACGCAGCAAGGTCTGCCAGATGTTTTGCCGACAGATCGTTGGTGATGTCCTGATGGATGTAGTACAGAATGTCGTTAATACGGGAGACGTGCTGCTGATTCATTTCAGTAGATCGCATAAATGGACAAGTATTTGAGCATAAATGGACAAACAAATTTACGCAACGAGTCGTACTATTCGAAAGATAAAAAAAGCATAAATACAGGAAGCACACATGGAAATCGCCCGTTCACTGCAACAGATCAAATCCTCTTATATTCGCGAAATTTTGGCTGCAGCAAGTGACCCAAACGTTATTTCTCTCGCTGGCGGTCTGCCAGATGAAAAAACATTCCCCATCGATCTGATGCGTTCTACGCTCGCTGAACTGGCGGAAAGACCTGAAGTTTTTCAATACGGTGCAACCGCAGGTTACGCGCCACTCATCGCGTTTCTGAAACAGTACTTTGATTTACCACAGACACACGAAGTCATGGTGTGTACGGGTTCTCAACAAGGTCTGGATTTGATTGCCCGTGCTTACATTAACCCTGGCGACAAGGTTGTGATGGAAGCTCCGAGCTACCTGGGTGCGATGCAGGTGTTTGGTTTGGTGCAGGCAGAAATCGTCACTGTAACACAAACATCGCAAGGTCCGGATTTGGCAGAGCTGGAAGACGTATTCCGTCACCAGAAGCCTAAAATGTTCTACGCGGTTCCGGATTTCCATAACCCAACAGGCATCAACTGGGCATTGGAGACGCGCAAAAAAGTGGCGGAGTTGTGTGAAGTGTTTGATGTGGTGATGGTAGAAGACGTGCCTTACCGCGAACTGCGTTTTGAAGGCAGTGCTTTCCCGCTCGTTTCTGATTTCTGTCCGAACAAATCGATCGTACTGCGTTCTTTCTCGAAAATTGCATCACCAGGCCTGCGTTTAGGTGCAGTTTCTGGCCGTAGCGAATACCTGACGCCGATGATCAAAGTAAAACAAGGCGCAGATTTGCACTCCAGCGTACCGATGCAAGCTCTGTTACATGCCCTGTTGGCGCACCCTCAGTTTCCGGAGCACCTGACGCGCATTCGCGAACTGTACCAATCTCGTTACGAAGTATTGTCTAACGAACTGAATAAACAACTGCCAGAAGGCTGCGAACTCAAACCTGTTGAAGGCGGCATGTTTGTGTGGATGACGATTCCTCAATGCGACACCTTTGAACTGGCTAAACAGCTGCTGGCAAAAGGCGTAGCGGTCGTGCCGAGCCCGGTATTCTACCCGAATCCGGACAATGCACCTTCCGCACTGCGTTTGAACTTCACAAACTCCACGCCACAAGATTTGGCTGACGCTGCAGAGCGCCTGACTTCAGTGCTGCGTTCGCTGTAATGGTTAAATGAAACAAGCAAAGAAAAGCCCGGTTATACCGGGCTTTTCTTTGCTTGTTGAGTATGCATGAACCTCGATTTACGCGCTCTTTGGCTTAAACTTTTTCGTCATACCGTGACTGGCCGGCGCAACCAGTTGATAGCCCAATTTTTCGTAGAAGCCCGGTTCATCAGCAATCATCGAGACGTATGACCCTTCCAGTACCACCGAGGCGAGATAGTTGTCGATGTATTCCATGATTTCTCGTCCAAAGCCGTTTCCCTGATAGTGCGGGTCGACGGCAACATCGACAATTTCAAAATTGCACGCACCATCACCCACCACGCGTCCCATGGCAATGAGCTCTTCTCCATCTCTTATTGAGATGCCGTACAAGCTGTTCGGCAGTGCGATCGTGGCCGCTTGTAATGACTTAGGCGATAAGCCCGCTTTGACGCGCATATCGCAGAATTCCTCTGGGCTTGGGACTTTCTCTTCGTATTTAATGGCCATTCCTTTACTCACTCTTTGATCAATCTTGCACCCTGTTTTCGCTACCAGATACATGCGTGACATTGTAACCAATGTATCTGCCATATCCTTAAGCGATAACCTGTTTTATATCTTTCTTTAAATCAATAACATAGTTACTGATTAGAAGCATCAGGTCAACGTTAATGCGAATAGCGAATTCGCCGCAGTGTTAAGCTATCGCGACCAACACGATGATGTCTGCCGGTTTGCTGCATCCTGCGCATTAAATGAGTGATTCATGAGTATAAAAAAGCCCAGTGAATGCCGGACTTTATTCTTCCTCTGAAACGGTTACTTAAATAAGCTGAATTTTCCCGTGAACTCTTTCAGCTCGGCGGCATCACCGAACATACAAATACCAAAGTATTCGAGATCTTGTTCTGCGGTTTCTGCGGTCGCATTCACCTGTTCCTCTGACGAACCGACAATCATGGTATGAGTAAAATCAGTAAAGGGAAGTCCACGCTGCAGCAGTTCTTCGCGCACTTTTCTAATTTTATTGGAGTTGTCCGCTTTCAATACGATGAATGGATAATGAGAAATGGATGGATGCGTGCCGCCATCCTTATCTTGATATTGTAGAAAACAAAGGTCATCGACTTTTTCAATTTGACCGACCAGCCCCGCGGTCATGTGACCCAGCGCGTTAAACAGGCGCCCCATCTCCACTTTTTTATTCAGTACGGCGATAAATCGCTTTGAGTTTTCATCAGGCAAAGTAGAAAAATCGATCATAAACGTCCTTAATTGTTTGAAATATTGTGCTTTGTTTAAACGGTAAGTGGTGTGAACATGAAAATACTAACCGGGAGCACGATGTTAGAAGTATGCGGGTAATGGGCGTTCGTAAACCAACGGGTCAGCATAGATACACATGCAATCTGAACCTTGTAACCGGCAAAACCCGAGTTTTTCGTAGTAGCGATGGTCGATTTCACAATGCAAGTAAATCGCTTTCGCTTGTTGATTATTAAACAGTTCAGCTTTGACCAAATTCACTAATTCAGCGCCATAACCTTTATTGCGCTGCTCAGGAAGCGTTGCTAACGAACCGATACCAAAGCAGTCATTTTCCAGGCCAAACATGCGGGAATAAACTATCAGGGAAGCGACGATTTGCTCGCCTTGAGCCAACACATACCAGGTACCGGAACGATACTTTCCACTATCGCGGCAACCAGCCAGGTATTGTTCAAAACCAAGGCCACCATTCCACACATCGAACCCCATTGCGTAGATGGTATCCAATTCATCAACTTTGGCTTTTCTTAGAGGCATCGTCAGTGCTTTCCTTGGTGAGTTTAAATTTGCTTTGTTAATCGTGTAGTTTCTTGGAGAGTATGTTGAACTGCACATTTAGACAAAATACCCGCGGTCGCTCCTAGACTGCCATGGCCACAAGGATTGCCGGAAGCTGACTCGCCAACAAACACATCATAAATATCTAGTTCAATAACCCACCACCTTCACTTCCTTATTGCGTTGAAGCTAAAGACTTATACCGCCTTCGCCTTAATTATTAAACCAGGTGAATATTATCCATAAATCCTAGCTAATTCAGCCCTTTAGCCTGGCAGCATATATCGTGTGCTGCGGCCACCAGCGTCGGATTTAACTAAACAGCCCAGTTCCACCAGCGCGGCTAAGTGGCGGGTTGCGGTGGGTTTACTGACTTTGGCAACTTTATGATATTGGGTGGTGTTGATGCCCTGTTCGAAATCACCATCCAGCATGCGGTTCAAGACCTTAACCTGTTCTGCAGTCAGTTTGGTTTGATCCACTGTACGCCAGAAGTTGGTTTTGAATAGGGTTTGATCGATCTCTTTCAGTACGTCCGCAAAGGTTTCATTCAGCGTATTAAAAAACCAAACCAGCCAGGGCGTGATGTCTATATCGCCCTTTTGAGTCTGTTCGAGGATCTCATAGTAGCTTTTGCGGTTCGCCAGAATGCACACCGACATTGCGTAAAACCGGACTGATTGCTGCTCGGCCTGAGCGAGCGCCAAGTCGGTGAGTAAGCGCGTTATACGTCCATTACCATCATCCAGCGGGTGCAGCGTAACAAACCATAAATGGGTGATGGCCGCTCTTACCAATGGATCAAGCGAAACGTTTTGTTTGGAGCTGTTGAACCATTCTAAGAACATCGCCAGTTCGTTATCGAGCCGCTCACGATCCGGCGCTTCAAAGTGGATCGTCGGTTTATCGATACGGCCAGACACCACCTGCATTGGCGCGTCACCACGCAGTTGGCCACCAATGACGGGATTAAACATGGTGTAACCTTCAGGAAAAAGCCTGTCGTGCCAGTGGAGAATACGTTCCAGAGTCAGTGGAGCCTCAAGGTTCTCAACAGCGTCGAGCATGATTTCGGCCAAACCGTCCGTCTGCTCTGTGGTTGGAAATGGTCTTTCTTCCGTCAGGCCAAGTCGGTTCGCCAGCGACGAGCGCACCGAAAACGCATTGAGCGTTTCTCCTTCGATAGCGCTGGAATGGACGATGTTCGCCAGTAAAGTATCAAGCATACTTTGCTTTTGATCCTGAGACTGACTGGTGATTTTACCCAACAGGATGCCTTGGTTAAGGCGTGTTTGCCTCACCATGGGTTCGATGGTGTTCTTATCCCACGTAAAGTGAGGCCAGTTATCCTGCTGCCAGATCCACATAATGCTACTCTTGATGCGAAAATCGTTGTTATTCAAATCACAATGTAATGCGATTAATTACAATAATCAAATCACAGATTGATTTGTTTAAGTGAGATATTCGAATCATGGCTTGGTTTGTATCGGTAAATGCACTATCCGGCCTAGCACTTCGCTCGTGTTAGAGCGATAATCCCGCCATTCGTGAGTGTTACGCTCGACTCTTAGCAATACAGAAGTAGAACAACATCAATGACAACACAGTCAACGGTCATTATTGGACTGCATAACCCGAAAAGCCCGACCAATGTGGGCGCGGTCATACGCGCAGCAGGATGCTATAACGCCACTCAGGTACGTTACAACGGCAGCCGCTACAATCGCGCAGCGAAATTTCAAACTGATACACAAAACATGCAGGAACGTATCGATTTAGTCGAAATGGACGAACTCACCGCAGGCCTTGGCAGCAACGTGGAGATCGTCTGCGTTGAGTTGGTGGTTGGTGCAACAGCGCTGCCGCATTTTGAGCATCCGGAAAACGCCATTTATCTGTTTGGTCCGGAAGATAGCTCGCTGCCGCAAGAGGTGGTCGATCAGGCTCATCATGTGGTTTACATCCCTACCCATGGCTGCATGAATCTGGCGGCCACAGTGAATGTTGTGATGTACGACCGCTTAGCGAAAACCCTGGGGGCAATAGACGACCGGGAACAAGTGATCGCCAATCGTGACAACAAGAACCGCTTAATAGTGAAAGAATTCGCTTAAACGTGAAAAGGGCCATAGGCCCTTTTTTGTTGCGGCTTACTCTGTTTAACGTGGTGTTATCGAGCCTGCTACACGCTCACTCTAAAATGCTGCGATAAAGGTATGAGAGCATACCTTGCGAACCGTTAAAGTCGATGAGAAGCAACGATGTCAGCAGGACTGCCATAATCGGCGTAACCAGTTGTGATAAACGGCGCTTTGAAGCCTCACACCGAGCGTTTTCATCAACGGGGTCGTGTTTCGTATTGATATAACGATGACCGGATTGCGCTTCGCCATTCAACTTAACAGACTCGGCTCCCTCCTCTCGTGAGGTTTCCACCAGATCGTCCAGCGGAATCTCAGAATACAGCGGATCAACCGGTGCAATGAACCGATAACCGATGCGCGACTCGGTCTTGATGTATTCGGGTTTCGTTGCCTTATCGCCCAACATTTTGCGCAGCAGTGAGATAGACTGCGTCAGGCTTGAATCATCCACTTTGCCGCCTCGTTCCGTCCATACCTGCCGGTAGATCTCTTCTCTGCTCAGCACTGAATTGGGATGGTTGACCAACAGTGAAAGTATTTGTGCTTCATTAGTGCCGATGATGATTTTCTCGTCATACGCGTCGGTTAAGCTTCTCTCTACCACATCGAACAGGAAGCGCGAGTTAATGACAACTTTTTCGTTTGGTGTTTCCATTGGGAATAGCAACCTCAACTAACCATATTTTTCATAAAGTTGTTTCAGGGTTTGATTCAACGAATCATACCATTTGAGAATTTCGCTATTTGTGTAGAATCTTGAATGACTTTATTAGAAAAATTATTGCGTTATCGTTATAAGAATTGAATCAGAATCTGAGTTCTGTTGCCAGCAGGCACCGTCGAGGCGTCAACTGGCAACAGTGTAACCTATTTTTTATGCAAGATGCTGCTGAAAAAATGCGGTAATTTTGTCGAATGGAATGACATCCATCTGATCATAAAGGTCAGTGTGGTTGGCACCCGGGATAATCATCAGCTCTTTTGGCTCTGCGGCCGCTTCGTATGCTGTTTCACTAAAGTAACGCGAATGCGCCTTCTCTCCGTGAATAAACAGCACCGGGCGTGGCGAAATTTCTGCGATGTACGTCAGGATGGGCATGTTCATGAACGACAATGGAGTCGTGACTGTCCATGATGCATTCGAGTTAATCGCGCGAGGATGGAAGCCACGTTCAGGCGATTTATAATAAGCTGCGTACTCCACCACAAACTGAGGTTCACCACCTTTAAGCTCAAGAGATACCGGGCCATAAGCGGGTTCACCTTTTTCGGCATCAGCCCAACGCTGCTGGCCTAGTTGATCTAATGCAGCGGTACGTTGCTCAAGCGTGACGCTATCGAAGTAGCCTTTAGACATCACACGTGTCATATCATACATGGTGCTGGTCACCACGGCTTTCACGCGTTTGTCGATAGCAACCGCATTGAGAGCCATGCCGCCCCAACCGCAAATACCAATAACGCCAATACGTTCGCGATCCACATTTGGCAACAAGCCAACAAAATCGACCGCGGCACTGAAATCTTCAGTGTTGATATCCGGTGAAGCCACATTACGAGGCTCACCACCACTTTCGCCAGTGTAAGACGGGTCAAATGCGATAGTGACGAAGCCACGTTCAGCCATCGTCTGCGCATAAAGGCCGGAAGATTGCTCTTTCACGGCACCAAACGGGCCGCTCAGGACTAGGGCTGCAAGCTTACCGCTGGCATTTTTAGGTTGGTACAAATCAGCTGCCAGAGTGATCCCGTAACGGTTCTTAAATGTCACTTTCTGATGGTCTATTTTGTCGCTCTTGGCAAATGTTTTGTCCCACTCGTCACTCTGTTTGAGTTCCGATTGCGCGATCGCTTTACTTGAAGTCATCGTACCTACTCCTAATGCAACTAAACCTGCGCCCGTTAATTTAAGTACGTCGCGGCGTGCTTCATTTGGCGCTTTTTCTGCGTTATCGGCCATAGCCGTTTCGCTGTGTGATTTCATGATCAATTTCTCCAAAAATAACATTCAGAACAACAAGGAAATGTCGCAACTGAATACCATCAAATACCGTTTTCTGACCGAGCAAGAAAAATAAACGTGACGTTTAAAGTTGGAATTTACTGGCCTTCTTGATGTTCGTATTGTCGCTTTTTATTCCGCTAATTCGGTAGCGCGATAGTCTTGACTTCTTGCCTGATATTCCAAATTTCTCATTGACCACTGAGGTACTGCTCGTCCGTAACTTTCTCTTTCCAGATGACGTTTTTTCCCTCAGCTGACGCCGTTACCACAAGATGTGTCATGGCCGCATCCGGTGTCGCTCCGTGCCAGTGGTCAATACCGGGTGGACACCAAACGCTTTCACCAGCATGGAAATGGATGACATTGCCGTCGCGAGTACCAGTTAAAGCCTCGCCCTGAGTGACAATCATGTGCTGACCTGCTGGATGAGAATGCCATGCAGTTCGTGCACCAGCTTGAAAAGTCACGTACGCCGCGCTGTAATGGGCGACCTCGTTTTCCGGAAACAACATGTCGACGTTCACGCTGCCAGTGAATAAGTTATCTGGCCCAGTGAAAGATTGCAGATCCTGCGCGCGATACACTTGTTGGCCGTCTGCGGCCTGAGCTTGGGTTAGCGTTACGCCGCTCACAGCAGCGATCAATAACATCATTGACCTTGTATTTTTCATCATATTGACTCCTGATTTGATTGATTTTTCCGATGAGATGTCATCAGGCTATTGTTTACTCGCAAGCACCTGATCCAACACCTGCTGGGCATTGACTGAAATGGCTTCGCCACAATACGTCTTCAGTACGGAAATGAATGCCTTCAGCTCCGCCGGAGAAATGTGGTTGTTCATGCTGATGTTGAAATGGGCAGCCAGCTGGCTGTTTACACCATGGATATTGGCCAGCGCAGCAATCGTCGCCAGTTCACGTTGTTTCCAGCTCAGTACGTCACGCTCGAAAATGTCACCAAACAGGTGTGCTTTCAGGTATTCATCAACCTGAGGAGAGAAATCGAATAGCGCTCCTTTTACTTCCACTCCAATCAACTTGGTTTGGTTCTCGGTACCCAATTCAAGGCTGGATTTATCTGTGGGGAGCGGAGATGACTCTCGACCTAACACATCCTGAATACCCTGGCTTTTACGTGCATCCAGCACGGTCATAAACGTTGCCAAGCCATTCAAACTACGTGGAAACCCAGCGTAGGCGTAGAGTTGAACCAACACCTCTTTGAGTTCGTTAATGGTTAAGCCAGCATCCAGCGCTTCGTTCAGGCTGATTTTCAGTTTTTCGCTTTCACCGCTTGCCGTAAAAGCGGCAACAGGAATGATTGCGCGATCTTTCGCGCTTAGGATTTCGGACGACCAAGCACTGGCCGCACTGAATAACGATGTCATCGCAAATATTAGCGAGAGGGATTTTATATAGGCTTTTAACTTCGACATTCTGATTACCTTCCGTTAGTGAATGAGAACTGATTGAACGGGTTGATTTAATCTAGCGTGACTGCTTGCCTCATCCATTGCCTATAAGCTTCTATTTTTTGCCTATTCTTCCGAGTAGAAACATCCAAAGCCTCTGATGAATTCAATCCAAACAGAAAATTACATTTAGCAACATTTGGCGGAATTTTTTATATTCCGTTGGTGGATAGTTATTCGACGTTTATAAAAAGCAGCGAGCAAGTTCCATCAGAGAAAACGGATATAAGTAGTGAGCAAATTAAGATGCGAAAACGAATAAATATTTTCTGGCAAACTTTAAGGAGGAATGGGCAACGAGCTCACCGCATCAGACCTTTACAATAATGCTATCCGCTGAATCAGCCGTTATTCATCTCAAGGACTCTTGCGTGCAAATCACTACTAATCGATTTTCTTTTGTGAGCGCTTCACTTGCTCTGATGGTCACCTATGTGACCTCTGCCGTTCCGATTCCGTTATATGGAACCTATCAGTTGTACGACCATGTCAGTTACTGGCAGCTCTCGCTGAGCTCTGTGGTGTATTTCATTGGTGCCGTGACGGCATTAGTACTGCTCGGACGTTTGTCCAATCATTGGGGACGAAAACCTGTGGCTCTGCTCTCACTCATGCTCGCCGCTCTATCGGTCGCGGTGTTTGTGAATGTACACAGTGCGCCGCCTTTAATTGTCGGGCGTTTGCTGCAAGGATTGTCGTGCGGGTTGGCGTCTACAGCTTTGGCTTCCTGGCTGGTCGATCACGCGCGTTCCGTGCCTAGCTGGATTCCTGCTGCTGTCATCAGTTGCGGGCCAATGACAGGCCTGACACTAGGAGGCGTCGGCTCTGGCTTTCTGATCGAATATGCGCCCTATCCACGCCAATTGCCTTTCGTCACCGCACTGGTTCTTATTGCTGGCTGTTTACTGTTGGTGGCAAAAAGTCAGGAAACCATGCCACGTAAACCGGGCTCGCTCAAATCACTCAGGCCAAACTTCACATTACCTGCCAGAGCCAAAAAAGCGTTTCCTCTGGCGGCGTGTACCTTTGTTTGTACCTGGGCACTGGGTGGGTTCTTTCAGGCATTTGGTCCTGCGATGGCACGTGAACAACTTCACTCTCAAAGCGCTATCGAGGCGGCTCTGGTCTTTGCGTCAATCATGGCGCCCAGTTCTGTTGGTGCATCATTGGCAGGACGAATGACTGCGGCCAAAGCGCAGTTTACAGGGATGCTGATGTTCAGTGTGTTTGTGGGTGGTGTACTGCTCGCTTTGCAGCACGGCGTTTTAACTGGCTTTCTGATTGCAAGCATTTGTGCGGGTATTGCACAAGGCATGGTACTCACCGGCAGCATCGGAACAATGGTGAACGGCTTACAACCCGAAGAGCGGGCCAACGTCTTTGCCGTTATCTATTCCACATCCTACGCGGGTGCCGCGATACCGACGCTTATCTCTGGCCAGCTCTCTTCCCACTTCAGCTTGCTACAAATCGCGAGCGGTTATGGTTTGCTCGCTCTGTTCGGTTCGGTCATCGTATTGACCAGTCGACTGATAAAGAACCCACGGCAAACCTCTCGTGAAATACTTTAAACACAAAAAAGCGCCTTTGATTTCTCAAAGGCGCAGCCACTTCATTCCTATAGGGGGAAGGATGAATCAGCTTAAATCGACATTCTTGCTGCCGACGAAGTAAGTCGCAATAAAACCCACAACATAAGAGATAAGCAGGCCAGTAACGAATACCGCCATGCCAGCAAAGATACCGCTGTTTGAGGTCATCAATGGGATCGCAACGATACCTGACGGACCAAAGACGGTGTTCAGACCCACTGGCAACCCAAGGTAAGAAACCAGACCGATAAAGAAACCCCCGGCCGCACCGCCCACGCAAGCGGTCACGAATGGTTTTACGCGAGGAAGCGTAACACCGTAAATCAGTGGCTCACCGATACCGAGAATCCCCGGAATGATGGCCCCTTTCACCTGAGTTCGCAGCACCGCATCTTTGTTGGCTTTAAAATACAGCGCGAGTGACGCTCCCACTTGTCCGGCACCCGCCATAGCAAGAATCGGGAACAGCGAGTTAAAACCTTGCGCTTCCATCAACGCGAAGTAAACCGGTACAAACCCCTGGTGAATACCAAATACGACGGAAATCAGAAACAGACCAGCCAGAACAGCGGCACCCAGCGGGTTATCGTTGAGGTTCATGAATAGCCACGACATACCTTTAAACAGCTCGCCACCGATTGGCATGATCACCACGTAAGTGACTACGCCCATGATGAGCAGCGTGACCACAGACGTCAGAATCATATCGAGGTCATCCGGCATGTATTCACGTACTTTACGTTCTACCTGCGCACCAATGATCGCGGCCAGCAGTACACCAATGATGTTCCCGCGCGGGTCAATGGTGTAGCCGAAGAACTCACTCATCCCGGAATAGATCCCCGATGTCGCATCCGGGTTATAGCCGAGCACGAACAGAGACGCGAGTATGGCGCCGTTCACACCTGAGCCACCAAACGCCTGTTGCGCGTTGTAGCCAATCAAAATACTCAGGAACGCAAACAGGCCTTTACCAAACACTTTCATGTACGCAATCAAATCCAACATGAACTGACTTGGCGTCTGATCGACCACGTAGATTTGTTCCAGCAACGTGGCGAATCCCAACAGCAAACCCGCAGCGATAAAGCCTGGGATCAGCGGCGTAAAAATGGTGGCGAACTTGCTCAGAAAACGTTGCACCGCGCTGGTTTGCTTACTTTTGATTTGTTTTTTCTGCGCTGCCGCCACAGAAGAGAGATCCTGAGAGTCGTTGGCCTCAATAGGCTGCGCGTTTCCACTGATGATGCTTTCTATCAGTTGATTCATCAGATCCGCCGCTTGTTGGGCTTTGCCCGGGCCGAGAATGATCTGAAACTGCTCATCACTTTCCACAACCCCCATGACACCGGGAATTTGTTTGAGCGTTGCCTGATCCGCTACCCCATTGTTGGCCAGAGTCAGGCGCAACCGGGTCATACAGTTGCCACATTTGTTGACGTTACCGCTCCCCCCGACTGCCGCCAGAATCTGCGATATCATTGTTTGGCTAATCTTTGCCATAACGCTCTCCTTGAGAACCTGAATACTTTATTGGTCGTTAAGTGCAGCGCGAATAAATCCATTGTGCTGCTGTAATTTGGCCGTTGCTTGTTTTGCATCAAGCCCGGATAGAATCATCAGAATCGCGGTTTTGCAGTGACGATTGCACGCGTTCAACGCCGATTCCGCTTCTTCGGCCGAAGCACCTGTCGCTTCGACTACGATGTTGGTTTGGCGTTGAATCAGCTTGGCGTTGGTCGCTTCAACATCCACCATCAAGTTGCCAAATACTTTTCCGCTGCGAATCATTGCGCCCGAAGTCAGCATGTTGAGCACCAGTTTTTGCGCCGTTCCCGCCTTCATGCGAGAAGACCCGGTCACCACTTCGGGCCCGACAACGGGCAGAATCGCTATCTTGGCCGCATCGGCCATCGGACATTCCGGATTGCAAGCCACAGAAACCGTCGTCGCGCCCATCTCATTGGCGTAGTCCAGTCCACCGAGCACATACGGCGTACGTCCGCTGGCGGCGATGCCTACCACCACATCACGTTCGGTTAGGTTGAGCGATAGAAGGTCTTGCTTGGCCAGTTCGCGGTTGTCTTCTGCATTTTCCACTGCTTTGAGAATAGCCTGATGTCCGCCAGCAATCAGGCCCACCACCAGTTCGTGCGGCGTGCCATACGTTGGAGGACATTCGCTGGCATCAAGAATGCCCAAACGGCCAGACGTGCCAGCGCCCATGTAAATCAAACGTCCACCTTCAGCAAAAGCGCGGGTGATTGCATCCACTGCCAGCGCAATGTTCGGTAGCACCGCCTTCACCGCCAGTGCGACTTTCTGATCTTCTTGATTGATGACTTTTAACATCTCAACCGTAGATAACGTGTCTATAGCAGCGCTTGCCGGATTGCGGCTTTCGGTGACCAAACGGGTTAAATCAATTTTCATTACGACATCTCTAAACGGAATTGAACTGAGGGCGATTCTATGGAATAAAATATTCAAATTAGGTGATAAAAATCACACTTGAGGTTATTCTTTAGACGCTAAAACTCTGGAATAATGCCCAGTTAAATCGCGTTACAGTTGAAGAAATTTGGCCAAACAATCTTTGGCGTGAGTAAGTTAGCGTATTTGACTTTTATTTATTGATTGGAATAATTTATTTCACTTTTTTGAGATTTTCACATGTCAGTCATCCATAAAATCGTATCGAGACGTACTCAGTTATCGCACAGTGGTCGCCAGATTGGTGATTGGGTTGTTGAACACACGGCTCAGGCTGCCCAGTTAACCAGTCAGGAGTTAGCTCAAGCGGTGAATGTGAGTCAGTCAAGCATTGTGAAATTTACCCAGCGATTGGGGTTTAAGGGCTACAGCGCGTTTAAGCTGGCGTTAACTGAAGAGATTGGCCGTAAACAGGCGATGCAAAATACGCCGCTACACAGCGATATTCTGGCCGATGACCCTATCGCCGTGATCGCGCAAAAGCTGGTGAAAGCCAAAACCGACGCGATGTTTCACACCACCAACGCCTTGTCGATGGAAGCGTGTCACCAAGCCGTGCAGTGGTTAAGCGACGCGCGCCGAGTGCAGATTGTGGGCATTGGCGGATCCGCACTCACCGCCAAAGATCTCAGTTATAAGTTGCTCAAACTCGGCATCACCGCATTGGCCGAACAAGACAGCCATGTCCAGATTGCGGTCGCGCGTACGCTGACCGAGCAGGATGTACAAATCGCGATTTCGTTTTCCGGCGACCGAAAAGAGATTTTGGTGGCGGCCGAAGCGGCAAAAGAACAAGGGGCGAAAGTCATAGCACTCACCTCGCCCAACAAAAGCCGGCTACGCCAGTTGGCGGACATGACGTTCGACACCATTGCCAACGAAACCGAGCATCGAAGCTCAGCCATTGCTTCGCGCAGCGCTCAGAATGTGATCACCGATTTGCTGTTCATCATTCTGGTCCAGCTACGTGATGAGAGCGCAAGAGAGATGATCAGCAACATTTCGTCCGATATTCGGCAGATTTTGTAATGTTAGACAAAGGAGCCGGAACGAAACGTTCCGGCTTTTAGCTTACTCAGCATCCCAATTTATCTCGCGTTGTACGCCAGATTCTTCGGCGAATGTTGGATCGTGGCTGATCAACATAAAACCACCTTGGTATTGTTGTAGCGCTTGTGCCAGCATGAGTTTGGAATCGAGATCGAGATGGTTATCCGGCTCATCCAGCAACAAAAACGGTTGTGCGTTCTGATGGCTGGCAATCAGCATTGTCAGTTTCATCTTTTCGCCACCGCTCAGCGCTTTACCTTGGCGAAACACACTGTCACGGCGAAAACCGATGCCAGCCAACAAGGTTCGCGCATCCGGTTCTTTCATTCCCGCGCACTGTTGAAGTAGGTTTTCAAGCACCGACCAGTCTTCACGAACCGCACCAAAATGTTGGTCGAGATAATACAGCGTGCTATTCAACTGTAACTCGCCGCATGCCAGCGCCACGTCTCCAAGTAGGGTTTTCAGTAACGTCGATTTACCGCAACCATTGCTGCCGGTCAGGTGAACTTTTTCGTGAGCATACACCCTGAACGTTTTAGGTTTTGCATTACCAAACGCCAACACCGCTTCGGTTATCGTGATCGCTTTGCCGGTATTTTGAAGGGAGCCAGCCAAGTACAACTTCTGGCCTTTCAGTTGCTCCTTTCGCGCGCTCAAGGATTGTGCCTTCGCTTGCAAGTGGCTTTGCCGTAGCTGTTCATTCTTACTGCGGTTTGCCGCTCGAGCCGTTGCTTTATCCTTTTTACCATCGAGCAAAATGGTCGCCTGACTGCCCGCTCTGCGCAGTTTGTTTCCTTGCGACGCTCTTTGCTCCGCTTTTTCACGATTACGCTGCGCCTGTTCTTCCAGTTGTTTTTGTTGCTTGGTGACACAAGCTAACTGACGCTCTACCGCCAACAATTCGCTACGCTTTTGCTCGGCGTACACATCATAATTACCGCCAAACACCTGCAAACCGAGGCCAGACAGCTCCCAGATTTCGTCCATTTCGCGCAGCAACTGGCGATCGTGACTGATCAGTAAAATGGCGCCTTGGAAAGATCGCATGGTTTCGATCAGCCACTGCTTGGCATGGGTGTCGAGGTGATTCGACGGCTCATCAAAGATCAGCAGCGCTGCATCGCTCGTGAGCAGTTGCCACAATTGAAGCCGAGCAAGTTGTCCTCCGCTTAGCTTGGCACATAAAAAGGCCGGATCTTGTGGCAAGTGCATGCTGGCCAGCTGTTGGTTGAGCTTCGCGGGCAGATCCCACTCATCCCCCACGATATCAAACCAATGTTGAGAGCAATCACCCGATTCAATCCGTTTGAGCGCATCAAGAATCGTCTGCTTACCCAGAAACTCACCGATTGAGCGCGTTCCTGACAGCAATTCAGACGGTAACTGGCGATAAATGGCAACGGAATTAGGTAACGCGACGCTGCCTGTTGATGGCTGGCGTTCGCCGCTCAATAGTTCAGCCAGCAGCGATTTTCCCACACCGTTTCGCCCAACCAATCCCACACGGCGCTGGGTCATGGAACAGGTGATGGAATGAAACAGCGTGTCGCCATTATCGAACTGGTAACTGATTTGGGTTGCTTGTAAAAATGGCATCGTTTGCCTCCTGTGTGACAGGGGCAATAGCCGTAGCTGAATGAAGCTGAGCGCACGAATCAATGCGCGCGATGACAAAGAATGTCGGAAAGTGAGCTACGCCTACTAACCCTGTATATCCAAAAATAAAATCAAACATGGATGACAGGTTTAGTTGTTCATATTGGCGTAAACTCCGAAAGAAATGATGGCGAAACCTTAACCAACTTACCGATACGCGTCAAGCTGCTTACCGAGAATACTGTTCCTGGAATAAGCGCAGCGCAATATCACTGCTAATCGGCTCGCTCGATAGTGACGCTCATTGAGCCGTTGCTGGTAAAGCGATCCAAACCACCATCAATCTTACCCAAATTGATCAGTCCAGAGGCGTAACCAAAGTCTTTGTAGAAAACGACTAAATTTCCCCATGGCGCATAATAAGAAATATCACCCGCTTTTGAGCTGGTGCCGGATGGTGCGCCTTGGCTGGTTAGTTTAGCGGGCAAATAGGCAATTTTTTCCGTACGCGCGTAATCTTCCAATTCAAAGCTCAACGGCAGTTGACGAAGGAAATCCTGCGTAGACGGTGAATCACTGAGTGTTGCAGTCACGGTGCGATCGTCAAAGACGAAACGGATCTTCATGGTTTGTTCTCCTTGGACGGGCGCAGTGTTGGCGCTCGCCGTTTTGATTATCAATGTATTGAGTAGAAACAACCCAAATCGCAATGAACGTGAGAGTTTTCTCATTCAATGTCACCTAGTTCAATTTGCTTATCACTACGCGAAGTCGGTTTAAACCGTCTATCAATTGCTCGCGTGGGCACGCCATGTTCAGGCGCAAATACCCTTCTCCCGCGCCGCCATACACGGTGCCAGCATTGAGCATGAGTTTGCCTTCACGGCGCAGCATGTCGGTCAGTTGAGCAGAGTTCATTGTCAGGCTTCGGCAGTCAATCCACGCCAGATAGGTCGCCTGCTGTTGAGTCAGTTTGAGCTGTGGTAAATGTGTGGCGATAAAATCACTCACCACTAAGTAGTTCTGATGTAAATACCCGGTCAGAGCATCCAGCCAGGCTTCACTGTCGTTATAGGCCGCAATCAGCGCGGTGACACCAAACGGGTTCACATCGCACACTTCGTGAATATTAAGCGCGCGCTCGATCTTCGCTCTGAGAGTTTCATCCGCCGCTACAATATTGGCGATTTGCAATCCGGCGATATTGAACGATTTACTCGGCGAATGGGTCGTGACGCTGTTACGCAGGAACTCTTCACCTAACGCCGCAAACGGTTGATGCGTTTGCCCCGGAAATATCAGATCGCAATGAATTTCATCACTGATCACCGTTACGCTATGTTTAAAGCAGATCTCACCAACACGTCGCAACTCTTGCTCACTCCATGCTCGGCCGACCGGATTATGTGGATTGCACAAAATCATCGCTGTCACATGGGGTTGCGCCGCTACTTGTTCCAGATGTTCAAAATCCATCTCATAAAAGCCATCACGATTGACGAGCGGATTTTCCACCAACTGACACTGCATATTACGCACGGAGCTGAAAAAGCAGTTGTATGCTGGCGTTTGCACAATGACGCCATCGCCCGGCTCAGTCACACCTTTTAATATGGCCGACAGCGCGGGCACGACACCGGAGGTATACAAAATCCATTCACGCCGCATGGCAAATTGATGACGTCGTTCAAACCAATCCAATGCCGCCTGAAAATAGGCGTCCGGTACACTGGCATAGCCAAAAACACCGTGCTCCACTCTGCGCTTCAGCGCGTCAATAATCGGCTCTGCAGCGCGAAAATCCATGTCGGCGACCCACATCGGTAATACCGATTCATCTTGTGGGCTGTCCCATTTCACACTGCCGGTTTGGTGCCGGTTGATGATACGGTCGAAATCAAATTGCGTCATTGCGTGCCTGCCTTGGTTTGCGTTTCAATCTTACAGGCATAGGGATCTCGGCTGTTTTCGTCGATGATGATGTCACCAATCGAGCGCGCCTTGATGTAGCCTGACAGTGGGTTCTTGACGCTCATAATGTCAGAAATAATCTCAGCATTCAGTGTTGCATACTCAAAACAGAGATCCGTCTCTTCCATCACGCAATTTTCCATCACTAGGTCCTGCGCGTAGCACAGAGGTTGCTCACCACGAATGGTGCAATTAACCAAACGCAGATTTTTTGAGTGCCAGCCAAGGTATTCACCGTCGAGCACACTGTCATATACCGTGACATTCTCCGCTCCCCAGAAGGCATCTTTGGAATCGAGATAGGCATTGCGGATGGTGACGTTTTTCGCGTCCTGAAATGAGTAGTTACCTTGCAGTTTGAAGCCATCAATTTCCACATTTTCGCCATTCATGAACACATAATCAGCACCGCGCATTTCCACATTGTTGAGTGTCACATCATGGCAATTCCACAATGTTTCACCTGCGTTCGGGAAACGGGAGTTCTCAATATAGATGTGCGAGACTCGGCGAAACATCTTCGGCGCCTCCACCACACAGTTTTTCATGATCAGATTGTCGGTGTACCAAATCGCAGCACGCGCATAAACAGTAAACAGGCACTGTTCTAATAACACATGATTGCTGTGCCAAAATGGATACTTGCCCATGAATTCACATTGCATGGCTGTCATATTTCTGGTGTGCTTCATCGCCGACTCGCCCGGATAGAAGCGGACTTTGTGTAGATATTTGTTTTTCTCTGCGTACAAAGGACGTTCACCTTCGTAAAAACGGTCGCAGATTTTTTCCTGAGTTTGGATAAAGCTTTTCATAAGTTACCTGAGCTTAGCGATGAAGAGAGAAAAGAAGCGCCAGACTGATTCTGGCGCAAAGACGTTGTCGTGCCAGCGTTTAGTGCAATGCGTTGTACTCTTCGTCCGAAACCGGCTCACACCATTCATTGCTTGAACCTTCTGCCGGGATTTCAACCGCCACATGAGCAAACCAACTGTCTTTGGCCGCGCCATGCCAGTGTTTAGTGCCCGGCGCAATGTGAACGACATCGCCGGGGTTGAGTTCTCGTGCTGGTTGACCCGCTTCCTGATACCAACCACGACCTCCTGTCACCAGCAGGATCTGGCCACCTTTGTGGTGAATGTGCCAGAAGTTGCGGCAACCGGGTTCAAATGTCACATTCGCGACTATCAGACCTGGCATATTCAGCAGAGCCAAATAACTGGTTCCGGTAAAATAGTCGGCATACGCGACGTTCTCTTCACCAAAGTCAAAAATGCCTTTGCCGTTAAAATTGCCCGCTTTCAGCGCTTCCGGGATAAACGTTTTTTGTTCATTACTCATCATAAACTCCAGTGATTTCTTAGTGTCATTCGCAAATGGTGCGGAAAACGATTCAATTCAGCACGGTGTTGAGAACATCCGCGGCGTTTAATGCAATGTGTTCTCCACACTCTTCGCGCATAACGTCGATAAAATTCTTTAATTGAGTCGGCGTGACACCATTGTTCATTGCAATCAAATAGTGCGCTTGCAGTTGGCTGTTCACCCCGTTCATATTGGCCAGTGCTGCGATGGTGGCGAGCTCCCGCTCTTTCCAACTCAACACTTCACTTTGGAAGATATCGCCAAACAAGTGTGCTTTGAGATACGCATCGATGGCGGGAGCGAACTCAAATAGCGCGCCAGACACTGGTTGGCCAACCAACAGGGTCTGATTTCGAGTACCGACTTCCAGGCTGTCGCCATTAGTGATCGCCCGCCCGACATCGCCTTCCTCGTCAACAATGCCGCGACGTTTACGCGCTTCCAACACAGCCATGAACGCCCCTAATCCGTTCAGGCTGCGTGGAAACCCTGCGTACGCATACATTTGTACCAACACAGATTTGATGGTGTTTACCGTCAGCCCGGATTCCAGCCCGTGTTCAAGGCTGGTTATCAGTCGTTCGATTTGCCCGCAGGCAGTAAATGCTGCGATTGGCAAAATGGCGATTTCTTTATTATTCAAGGCTTGTTCACTTTGGGTTTGCATAAGCATCTCCGGCAGGACGGGAAAACACGGATCCAGTTTGATCTTGATATCAGCCGCATGAGCTTAATCGCCAAACTGTGAGAACAATTTACGCCTGAGGGGGGAATTTACGTTAGCCTATTCAACGCTAATTCTTGCCCATTCCTCCAATCATCTTTTAGGGAAAGGAAAAACAAGCCATGTTCCCAACCAAGTAGAGAAACCCGCAAGGTAACTATAACTAATTGTATATAAATGAATACGTGTTCAACTCGCGTTGATTTTCTTAGCCCAAAACCAGCTAAATAGTTGCCTCTGAGCAAGACAAGGATTCAAACTACCTTTGCCTGATATTCTTTACATACGCCGATTTGCTGTTATAACTACTGACATTAATCACAGCCAAAATGACCCTTTGCGTCACTCAGGGAGCCGCGATGACACGTTCAAATTCCATAGCAGAAGCCACCGCAACGTTTGCCAGGCAAATCGAAAAATGGACTCACAATACCAATCAATTTGAGACTGCGATTCCAGGAGTTCGGTTGAGTCATTGGACGGCGCCGACCCCACCGACCAGCTACACGCATAAGTCCAGTATCTGCTTGATTGCACAGGGTAAAAAACGTGTTCTGCTCGGCGAAGAGAGTTTTACTTATGACGCGAACCACTTCCTGATTTCTTCTGTCGACTTGCCTATCATTGCCAACATCATCGAAGCCAGTGGAGAAACACCGTATCTCGGCTTAGTGATGGAACTCGATCTGCAGGAGATCTCGCAGTTGATCGTCGACAGTGAACTGTCGTTCAATCCGAGCAAAGAAGCGCAAAAAGGGATAGCGGTTGGCGAACTGTCTGAACCGCTACTGAATGCTTTTGTGCGTCTGATGGAGTTACAGGACGATCCGGCAAGCATCAAGATTCTCGCACCAGTGATTAAACGCGAAATTTTCTACCGCCTGCTTACGTCCGAACAAGGTGGACGTTTGAATCAAATCGTGACCGCTGGCAGCCACAGTCACCAGATTTCCAAAGCGATTGATTGGCTGAAAAATAATTTTGTGAAGCCGCTTAGCGTCAGTGAACTTGCCTCCTACACCGGGATGAGCAAATCGGCGTTTTATACTCATTTTCGAGCCATGACATCGATGACTCCACTGCAATTTCAGAAGAAACTGCGCTTAAGTGAAGCCCGCCGTTTGATGCTGACCGAAAATCTCGACGCAATGGCGACCACTTTTCGGGTTGGCTACGAAAGCCCTTCCCAATTCAGCCGCGAATACAGTCGTCTGTTTGGAGCGCCGCCTTCTAAAGACATTAAAGCGCTGCGCGAAGCCGACATTGTGTGATAGCAAGCCCGCCGATACCAGGCGGGCTTTTATTTCCTTTGTCTGCTACTTCAAAAATAAAGAAGATTAAGCAATGATTTTTCATTAATTTGGTTAATTAATTCATCCCGAAAGGCATACATCTAAATTAAAACAAAAACTTACAAGAGTTAATGTTAGTTTTCGCTCTGGGGCGTTCATATACCAACTAAATAACGATTGGACGATAAGGCAAGAGTCAAAGACGATCGGACATTCACCATTACACCCTCTCGCCGTAAACTTTGCTTCATCTCAACGACGTTGCCTGACTTATTAGGTAGCGACGATTTATGAATGTCGCATTGAACACTGAGTCGATAACGCCTCAGTAAGCGGCCGAAAAAAGAAGGATGTGACAATGCAACTCGACTTTTCTTACTACAATCCAACCACTATTCATTTTGGCAAAGAGTCTCTGACCAAACTGGCCGATGAACTGCCACATTACGGTGAAACCGTCCTGTTGGTGTATGGCCGCAATGCGATTAAATCGAACGGTCTTTATGATGACGTGATGGCGATTTTGTCCGCTGCGGGCAAAAACGTAGTGGAACTTTCCGGTGTGATGCCTAACCCGACGTACGACAAGATGATGGAAGGCGTAGCGCTGGTACGCGAACACAATGTCAGCCTGATTCTGGCGGTCGGTGGCGGTTCGGTCATTGACTGCGCCAAAGGTATTTCCGTATCAGCTCACTGCCACGATGCAGACCCATTCCAGAAATACTGGGTGGAATTCAAAGATGTTGACAACGATGTCGTGCCAGTGGCCTCAATACTGACCATGGTTGGCACAGGTTCCGAGATGAACGGTGGTTCAGTGATCACACACGAAGCCACCAAATACAAAGCAGGCCGAGTATTTCCGGCGCATGTGTATCCGAAGTTCTCGATCTTGAACCCAGAGTACACCTACAGTGTTTCTCAATATCAAATGGTCAGCGGCGTTTTCGATACCATGTCCCATCTGATGGAGCAGTATTTCTCGGATCAAGGTGCAAATACCACCGACTATGTGATTGAAAGCCTGCTGAAGTCGTCAATTGACAACCTGCGCGTGGCGCTCAGCACGCCTGACGATTACGAAGCGCGCAGTAACCTGATGTGGAACGCCACTCTGGCACTCAATACCATAACTGGCCTGTCTAAAACTCAAGACTGGCAGGTGCATATGATTGAGCACCAACTGGGGGCTTACACAGACTGTGCACATGGTATGGGACTGGCGGCAGTATCTCTGCCTTATTACCGCCTGATTTATAAGTTCGGCATTGAGAAGTTTGTTCGCTTTGCCACTCAGGTTTGGGGAATCTCAACCGCAGGCAAATCTCAGGAACAAATTGCCCAAGAAGGTCTGGACGCGCTGGAAAACTTTACTAAAGAGTGCGGTATCGTTACCTCTCTGGAAGCTCTGGGGGCGACCCAAGAGATGCTGCCAGCGATTGCTGATTCCACCATCATTCTGGGCAACGGCTACAAAACGCTGACTAAGGAAGAGGTGCTGGATATTCTGCAAGCGTGCTTCTGAGCGAATTCAACACAAAAAAGCGAGCGGATATCCGCTCGCTTTTTCATTTAGCGAATTCGTACCGCCAGCGCATCAGCATTTCAGGCGTGTCAATATCGAGAGCAGCATTGGGAAGTGAGATTTCTCGGACTGAGGTAGTGTCTCCACGCAACAGACTGCGGGCACCATGCTCTCCGTTGAGCATGGTTAATTGAGAAAAGCAGCTGGCCGGAAACAGTGCAGGAACGCCACGGCGCTGATTATAGTAGGCGCAAACAATGTGCTGCGAAGAAGCAGCTTCAACAAGTTGCTGAAAATCTTCACTTTGCAGTGCCACTTGGTCGGCCAACGTAATCAAAACAGCATCGAAATCCGGTGCCAGTTGACGAACGCCATAAGCAATAGAGGCCCCCAAACCTTGTGACCATTGGGGGCAATAGATCAGCGGCACGATGGGTACTTGCCCTTGCTGCTGAGCGAGCTTTATCTCCTGATGCCAGCGCCCGGTAACAACGAAAACCGGGCCGACATCGCTCTGCAACGTTTGTTGAATCGAACGAGAGAGCAGGTTTTCTGTTTGGCTAACCGCAGTTAACAACTTACATTCGCCAAAACGCCGGCTCTCTCCCGCTGCCATGATCATGACTGCGATCTTCATGACATCGTAACCGGCAAAACACCACTCAGTGATTGCGCATTGGTGCAAGTCACCGCCGCCTGACATTCTGCCAGCATCGCCAACGCGATGGTTTCTGGCAGGTCTGCACCGATATTCAGGCCAGCGGGTCCGGAAAGCGGCACCGACAGTTGATTCAATTCGATGCCCGATTGCTCGATCACACGTTCACGCCGATTTACCGGCCCTAAAAGGGCGATGTATTTCATCGGCAACCCCGCGACAGCGGCCAACGCCGCAGCATCAAACGTGACGTTGTGACTCATCAGAATCACGGCCTCCACGCTGTGTTGCTGGCAGTAATGCGTAAGTTCACTGGCATCGCCACTGAGCTTATTCTCCAGATTGGGAAAATACTCCATTCGCCCGTTGGCAGGCCGCGGATCCCACAAGCTCACCTGCCAGCCTAACTGATGTGACAAGTGAGCAACGGGTCTTGCATCAATACCACCGCCGACAATTAGCAGATGCAGTGGCGCTTCTATCGGCGTGCACAGCCATAGGCCATCATCCTGTTCCATCAACTGTGCGCGCACGTTATGCTGCTCATTCATTGGTTCTGGCATAAAACGGGCTGAGATTTCTTTATTGGAAATCTTCTGAAAATAGTGCCCTTTCTGATGCCTCCGTAACGCGTCCAACACTTGGGGAAGCCCAAGGTAATCATTTTCTGCCGTTAACGGTTGTAAAAGAATGTGAACCGTGCCGCCGCAGCCGATTCCAAGCTGAAAAGCCAGATCATCTTCGTCGCTGCCATCGTAGGTCAGAGTGACAGGCTGACAACTCAACGTCACTTTGCGTGCATGTAAGTGAATGTCCGATTCGAGACAGCCACCACTGAGCATACCGAGTTGATGTCCGGCATCGCTAAACAGCATCATCGCACCGGATTTTCGATACGCAGGCCCCTGCGTTTTATAGACAGTGCCCAGAACCCAGTTGGCCTGGTCTTTAAGACCAAGCCACTGAGTCAGCAGATACATCAAATGATTAGACATCATGACCACCTGAAGTCGTTATCTGAATAAGTCATACATCATCATGAAAACGGCGGCCTACGACGTCGCCAATTTCAATGGTAACGTATGCAGGCGCTGACCCGTTGCTGCGGCCACGGCATTCGCCACGGCAGGTGCAATCGGAGGGACACCGGGTTCACCAACACCAGAAGGCGCTTCCGCCGAAGGGACAATGTGTACTTCCACGTCCGGCATCTGGTTCATTCGCAGCACCTGATAGTTATGGAAATTCGACTGTTCGACCATGCCGCCTTCGCCGAGCGTGATGGCACTCATTAATGTCGGAGACAGACCAAAGCCAATTCCCCCTTCCATCTGAGCAGCGATCACATCCGGGTTAACTGCAACACCACAGTCGACGGCACACACCACTTTGTCCACCGAGATCTGACCATTCTTGACCGAAACCTGAGCCACCTGCGCCACAAAAGTATTGAACGACTCATGCACTGCAACGCCCATGCCGCTTCCGGCAGGCAGGGTTTTCCCCCATCCGGCTTTTTCGGCGGCCAGTTTCAGCACACCTTGCCAACGTGGATGTTTGGCCAGCAGTTGCATGCGCATTTCCACCGGATCTTTCCCGGCGTTTGCGGCCAGTTCATCAATCATGGTTTCCACTGCAAATGCGGTGTGTGTACTACCCACCGAGCGCCACCACTGAACCGTTGGCCCGTCCTTGACCGTCGTCAGTTGAATTGAAAGATTGGGAATCGCGTAAGGAATATTCGATGCCCCCTCAACGGAAGTGCCGTCAATGCCCTCTTTCACCGCAAAAGCTTCAAAAGCAGTGCCCGTCAGAATCGACTGACCAACAATGTGCTGCTTCCAACTGGAAATATTGCCGTTCGCATCCAGACCAGCCTGAATACGATGCACATAAGCCGGGCGGTAATAGCCGACTTGAGTATCATCTTCCCGGCTCCACACCATTTTGATTGGCGTGCCTTTTTTCTGTCTGGCGATTTCGACCGTTTCAATCAGGTAGTCCGAATGTGGGTTGGCGCGGCGGCCAAAACTACCACCCGCTAACAGCATGTGCAGCGTGACTTGTTCCGGTTTCAAGCCCAGCAGCTGAGCAATGTTCATCTGATCAACGGTTTGGAATTGCTCGCCATTCCAGATTTCGCATCCCTGATCGCTGACCTGAGCGACACAGTTCATCGGCTCCATCGGAGAGTGAGACAAGAACGGGAACTCGTAAGTGTTGTCGATAACGCTATCGGCTTGCTTGAGCGCAGAGACCGCATCGCCTTCATTGCGGGCAGAAAGGCCCTCTTTCTGGCTGAGCGTTTTGTACTCCGTCATAATTTGCGCGGAGCTCTTGGTGAACGCCTGACTTTCATCCCAGGTGACTGAGAGCAAGTCGCGGCCTTTCTTCGCACTCCAGTAGTCTTTCGCCAGCACAGCCACGCCCGTCGGAATGGTGACCACATCCACCACACCCGGTGACGCTTTGGCTTGCGTCGCATCGACGGTTTTCACTTTCGCTCCAAATTTAGGCGCATGCAGTACCATCGCCGTCAGCATACCCGGCAACTTGATATCCTGCGTGAAGATTGCGGTGCCGTTGTTTTTGCCTGTGTCTTTGCGACTAACTTTCCGCTTGCCGATAAACACAAACTGCTCCGGCGTTTTGAGCTTCACACTGGCTTCATCAGGAACAGGTTGCTTCGCCGCGTCCAATGCCAGTTCGCCAAAGGTGGCTTTGTTGTTGCCATGGCTCACAATGCCCGCACGAACCTGAATTTGATTCGCATCCACGTTCCAACGCTGCGCAGCAGCGGCAACTAACATCGCTTTGGCAGCCGCCCCTGCGGTACGCATTTGTATGTAAGAGTTGGCAATTGCGGTACTGCCGCCCGTACCCTGCATCGGGCCCCAGAATGTGTTGTTGTAACGACTGGCATCTGCCGGTGCGCCTTCGGCAACCATTTGTGCCCAGTCAGCATCCAGCTCTTCAGCCACTAGGGTAGTCAGGCCGGTATAGGTGCCCTGGCCCATCTCTATGTGTTTGATCATCACGGTCACCTTATTGTCGGTGCCAATGCGAACAAACGCGTTAGGTTCAAATGGCACAGCACTCGAGGTCATATCCGCAGCCTGCGCCTGATTAGAAACAGGCAGAGAGAAACCCAAAGTTAATCCGGCTCCCACACCACCCATCAATTTGAGAAATTTTCGGCGACCGGGTACCACCTCATCAGCCACCGTCGAAAAGGACATTCTACGCATGATTTATCACTCCTTTCTTCAACGAGTTACAGCTGAGCGGCTGCATCTTTAATCGCTTTGCGAATACGAACATAGGTTGCACAGCGACAAATATTTCCCGACATCGCTGCGTCAATATCCTCATCGCTTGGATTCGGATTGCGTTCGAGCAGCGCAACCGCAGACATGACTTGCCCTGACTGACAGTATCCACATTGCGGCACTTGCAACTGATCCCACGCTTGCTGAACGACTTGCGCGACCCGGCTCTGTATACCTTCGATGGTGGTAATTTTCTGGCCGACTGCTGCCTGAATTGGAGTAACGCAAGAACGAATAGGCTGGCCGTTCAGATGCACCGTACACGCGCCGCACTGCGCCAGTCCGCATCCAAACTTAGTACCTGTCATTTCCAGATGATCCCGAATGGCCCATAAAATGGGCGTATCTGGGGTAGCATCGATTTCGCGATCGACACCGTTCACATTTAAAGTTACTGACATGGAGCTTCTCCTGCTCTCTTTATAAATGAAGAGCGCGCTCCTTTTTCTTTGACGAAAATAGTGAGGCACTCAGTTTTTGGATAGTCTTGTTGAGCATTACTAATTATAGAAATACGTGAAATATGTGTTAGGCAAATAATCCAAATTGTTTGCCTAATCTTCCAAGATTTAAAATGGAGAGAAACGGGCCACACACTGACGATGAGTATTGCCTGTGTGCTATAAGGCTTTGTTTGGGGGCGCTAGTCATTACAGCGTTGTGTTTAAGAAATAAAGGTAAGCCGCCTGTGCTACTAAAATCGTCCAGAGCACAGGCCTTTAACATGTTGTTTACGTGAGGAATAAAAGGCAACAAGCCACTGGTGAAACGTGCTGGTAAATGATGAGCCTAACCGACTCTCCTCACGCGGTAACAGGAAGACTTACTAGCCATTCCTTGCGAAGGACGGCGAGTACCACGGTATCCAACCATTTTCCTTTGAAGTAGCGATGTTCTCTAAAATGCGCTTCTTTTCTCATGCCAAGCGACTGACACAGACGGATTGCGGGCAGGTTTTCACTGATAGTCTCGGCGTAGATGCGATGGAGACTTAAGTTTGCAAAGCCAAAATTTGCCAACGCCTGTGCCGCTTCAAAGCTTAACTTACGCCCTTGTGCCGCTCTGGAGAACGCACATCCCATCGAGGCTTGCCCGTTATCTTCTAAACGTAAGCAAACTGTGCCGATAAACAGACCTGTCTCTTTACATTCAACCGCCAACTGATAAGACATGCGCGGGGATTCCATCGCCTGAGTGACAAACAGCTGGGTCAGCTCCCGATACTTTTCCGGCTTACAGTCGCCTTCATCATAAAAACGCTGATACTTCGCGTCCTGAGACATCATCACAAAGGCATCTTCATCAGCGAGCTGCATATCACGAAGGAGCAACCTTTCTGTTTCCAGTTTAAACATCAACACCGCCTTTTGGTTACAAGAACTCGTTTGCCTGAACGTCAACAAAGAACACAATAAACCAAACACTTAGCGAATGAGTCAGCAAATCTGGGACACGCGCAGCGAAACGTCAACAGAGTGAAACACGAGGTACAAAATTTAATTTGAAATGGGATACGTTAGAAACACAAAATCACGCAAAGCGCGTGTTCAGGACATTTCATATAAGATGTAATTTAAGAAGGATTTGGAGCGGGCAGCGGGAATCGAACCCGCATCATCAGCTTGGAAGGCTGAGGTAATAGCCATTATACGATGCCCGCGCATCGAGGTGATGGGGTTAATATGCCACAGCTTTAGAAAAAGAAAACCGTTTTTTTACTTGAACGTGACTGTTTGAGTAGTTAATAAACAATTGAACATCAGAGAGTTAGGAATCTGACTCACATCACAGTTATTTCGTCAGGAATCCAGAGTCATAAAGAACGAAAGCCTCCACAACGGAGGCTTAGTGAAGAACCACGAAAGAATCGGATTATAGTTGAGTGGTTTGAACGTAGTTTTCCAGTTCCATATTGGAAACGGTGGTTACGTACTCATTGTTGACGTAGAAAGCCACACCATCTTCAGTTTTCTTACCGCGCAGCGTTTTTTGCTGACCATCCAGGTAAGTCACATCCATTTCAATGGTGTTGTCATCAATTTTCTTCCAGTTGGTATCTTTAATTTCAGAGTTGTTGCCCAGCGGGGTCTCTGTCATCGAACTATCCAACTTGTCGTTTACTTTCAACATGGTGTCCGCAGGTCTATCAACCACAGCGGGTGACTTACCAGAGATTGGGTTGGTACCTGTCCAGAATTCAACGGCGTTGACAATGAATAAGTCGACGATAGACGCAATACCATACACAGGAGAAAGCAGAAGGAACAAACCTTCTCGGCCGTAACGGTTATCCACGACTTCAAGGTTAAATTTAGTCACAAGACCTGTTGTTGCCATTTGGCCCATACAACCTGTAAGAGAACTGACACCCAAGCCGACGGCCATTGCAATAACTAGAGATTTACGTTTCATATTTATCACCACTGATATCGTTGTTGTTTCCCTCCTACACTCTAGTACATATGCAAGTCATTGATCGATTTTGATTAAAAAAAATGCAGTTTTCTGAAGCGTTCGCAACCTTTCTTATAAATTAGACAGTTAAGAGACAAAAAAGCCTCCCGAAGGAGGCTTGTCGTTTATTGAAGCGATGCTGTTTCCAAATAACGTTCCATTTCCAGATTTGAAACGGTCGTGACGTATTGGTCATCAAGGTAAAACGCCACTTCATCGTTTTGTTTCTCACCGCGCAGTATCGCCTGTTCACCACTCAGGTAAGTGATGTCCATTTGCATTGAGTTGTCATCGATTTGTTTCAGCGTCGCAGACTCGATATCACGGTTGTTGCTTTGTAGCGGTACCTGTGTCATTGACTTATCGAGTTGATCGTTCACTTTGATCAGTGAATCAGCCGGAATATCAACCACCGCCGGAGACTTACCGGAAATAGGGTTTTTACCCGTCCAGAACTCAATCGTGTTGAAAATGAACAAGTCGGCAACAGAAGCGATACCATAAACTGGAGATAGCAAAAGGAACAAACCTTCGCGGCCGTAACGGTTATCCACGACTTTCAGGTTGAATTTTGTCACCAGGCCTGCTGTTGCCATTTGCCCCATACAACCCGTTAATGTGCTGACACCGACAGTCAGAGCTACTGCCATTGCAATCGTTTTGCGTTTCATAATATCCACCAGTTAAAAAAAGCAGTGGTAAATAATACGGTTAACCTTATAAAAACAAAGGGAATAAAGACCAATTGCATACAAACTAGCCGTATAATTTAGCTGACAGCATACTGATAACTCGCACGGATAGTTATTTAACAAAATCAAACATATAGTTTCGAAATTGTTATCCTTCCTTTAGCACAAACCACATTGTGGTTACGTCTGCACAAAGGCCCATGTGCAGTTCAATTCAAAGCCAGTTAAGATGTAACACTCAACCGCGAAGAGATTTTGAGATCGATAAAACTATGCCACCGCTCCCTACTCTGCCTGACGACTATTATCTGACTAACTTTCGTAAACTGACTTCCCATGCGCTGGAATGGTATGCGGATTTACTCACTGACGAAGAGCGCCGTTGGTTGGCCGACTTTGATCGCTTGTCGCACGGCGGACAATGCTTACTTGTGCGTCTGTTGTCACGCAGAGGAAACTGGTTTCGCAGCGACAAAGCTGAGTATAAGGAAATTGGCGACCAGCAACAGGCATTAAGCGAACTGGCCGCTTTGGGATTTATCACACTCAATCCCGACGCAGACATCAGTACGCTCGCAGAGAAACTGCTCACCAAGGCAGAGATTGTTGCCCTGTTTCCAACGCTTCCTAAACAGAGCCGCAAGGAAGCGTTATTGGCACAACTGAGCCAACAAATCATCGCGAAGGAAATCGGGTTACCTTTCAGCGTGATCTACCTCAACCAAGGAGAGATGATTGAGCTGCTGCTGGTGCTATTTTTTGCCAACACTCATCAGGATTTTTCTCAGTTTGTCCTCGATGATTTGGGACTGAACAATTTTGAGCGCTATCAACTTAGCCGCGAGCGTCGTTTCTTTCAAGACCGAGAGCAAGTGGAAGTGCTGCGCAAACTTACCCACATTCAATCCCTTTACGACCTTTGCCCAAAACCGACACCCACAGAGTTGGATAAGTGGCAACGTCTGCTGCCAGAGCCTTGTGAACATCCTTCCATCGAGCGTAAACGTCAGCATCTCATGAACCAACTGGCGCGCGACTACGAACGGCACCAAGCTTTTGCACCTGCGTTGATGCTCTATCGACAAACGCAGGTTATGCCCACTCGCGAGCGTCAGGCGCGTATTCTGGATAAACAACAGCAAATCCAGGCAATGCGTGACATTGTCACTGAAATGCTCGATACCCCGCTCAATTATTCCGAACTTGAGGTCGCGCAAAAACTCAATCAGCGAGTCCTGCGTTTGCAGGGGCAAAAAGTCCCACGCACGATTAAGCCAGCACATAACACGTTGCATCTCGAACTGGATCTCTCACAGCAGCGTGTGGAACTGGCCGTGAAGAGCCACTTTGAACAGATCGGTTATCAGGTTTACTATCTTGAGAACCAATTTCTCAACACGCTGTTTGGCCTGACATTCTGGGACGCCATTTTTGCACCGGTAGAAGGCGCATTTATCAATCGCTATCAACATCGTCCACTCGATCTCTATCACGATGACTTTGTGTTAAAACGTCAAAGCTATATTGAATCGGCAATAGCGGAGCTGATGAACGATGGTGTTAAACCTCTGTGGCTGCGCTGGCAGAACAAATTTTCAATCACCAATCCTTTTGTGTTCTGGACCGACTGTGACGAAAGCTTGTTTGAACTTACGGAACAATCGTTTCCGCGCGCTTTGCTGGTTGATCTGTTTAAGGTGCAATTGAGCGACCTCAAGCTCTATCGTAATGGGATGCCGGATTTGATCCTGTTTAAAGACGGAGAATTTGAATGGGTTGAGGTGAAAGGCCCGGGTGATAAGTTACAGGACAATCAATGGCGTTGGATCGAGCAATTTTCGCGGCTAAATGTGCCTTTTTCAGTCTGTTATGTGAATCACACCGTCTAAAAGATGGTGATCCTCAGTTCTCTTTGCTTTAATTAACTCAAATTTAATTAATAAGATAACCGAATGAAATTACGTAAATTATTCGTCGTTGGTTTGGTCACCCTTTTCTCTGGCTGCGCGGTATTGGCCAGCCTCAATTTCGACCAAATCTTTGGCAAAGCAGAAGTACGAGATCGTCAAGCTCCTATAGAGTCAATCCAGGCACATTTCTTTCTGGATCAGGTTAAACCTATCATCGATAAACGTTGCGTGGTTTGTCATGCCTGCTATGACGCGCCATGTCAGCTCAAAATGTCCTCCGTTGAAGGTATCGACCGTGGAGGCAGCAAGGATATGGTGTATCAGGGTACACGTCTGACCGCTGCCACGCCGACGCGCCTGTTTGAAGATGCGCAGTTAACCGAAGAGTGGCGCAAGTTTAACTTCCATCCCGTGTTGAACGAACGCGATCAAACCCCGGAGGCCAACCTGCAAGCAGGCTTGATGGCGCGTTTGTTGGCGCAGAAAGAAGCACATCCTCTGCCACAACAGGATCAACTAGAAGGGTTTGATTTTTCCATCGATCGCGAACAACAGTGCGTCACGATTGAAGAGTACGAGTCCTATCAGCATAACTACCCGAACTGGGGTATGCCCTTCGGCATGCCGAATCTGGCAAAGTCTGAATACAATACGCTGATGACCTGGCTGGAACAAGGTGCGGTGATGAACGCGCACATGCCACTGACCGCAGAAGAGCAGTCCGAAGTCAATCTGTATGAAGCGTTGTTCAACCACGACGCACTTAAAAATCGTTTGGTCGCACGCTACATTTATGAACACCTGTTCTTGTCGCACCTTTACTTCTCGGACATCAAAACCGCCGATGGTCGTCCGCGCTTCTTTACTATGGTGCGTTCTTCTACTCCGCCCGGACAACCCGTTCAGCGCATTACCACCCGCAGACCATACGATGACCCGGGTGTAGAGCGCGTGTACTACCGTCTGATTCCGGAGCAAGGAACGATCGTCGATAAAACGCACATGCCTTTTGCGCTCAACATGAAACGCATACGCGATTGGAAAACTTGGTTTATTGATGCGCAATACGTTGTCGATGAATTGCCAAGCTATGACCCTGAAGTTTCCGCCAACCCGATGACTGCATTTATCGAGATGCCCGTCAAAGCACGCTTCAAGTTCATGCTCGACAACGCACAGAACACCATTATGGCGTACATCAAAGGCCCGGTGTGTCGTGGCCAGTTAGCGCTCAACGTGATTAATGACCGTTTCTGGGTGTTTTTCCTCGATCCGGATAAAGCCGACATGCCAGAAGTGAACGAATTTTATCGTTCTCAGGCAGACAACCTGAAACTGCCTGGCGAGCTTGAGAGTAATACATTGCCACTGACCAACTGGGTTCGTTTTTCGAAACAGCAGGCGCGCTATCTGCAAGCTAAGTCGGATTTCATCAACCACTGGTTTAAAAACGGCACCCACTTATCCACCGATGTGATTTGGGATGGTAATGGCACCAATCACACCGCCGCACTGACGATTTTCCGCCATTTCGATAGTGCCTCTGTGGTTGAGGGTTTGGTGGGAGAAAAACCGAAAACTGCTTGGGTTATTGATTATGCATTGCTGGAACGGATTCACTATCTGCTGGTAGCTGGATTCGATGTGTATGGTAACTTCGGCCATCAGTTGATCACGCGCATGTTCATGGATTTTCTGCGCATGGAAGGCGAAAGTAACTTTGTTGCCCTGCTGCCTCGGGATGTACGCCACAAAGAGATGTCGAGCTGGTACGCGGATCAGAGTCCGCAGTTTTCCGACTATCTGCTGCGTAACGTTAAGCCGTTCGATCAGCCGACTCAGGTTCAGTACCAGACTACCGATTACAAATCAGAACTGTTTGACAAACTCAAAGAGCACGTAGCTCCGATCCTGACTCAGCGTTATGACATTGTCGATACCGGATTTAAGCCGGAATACGAGAAAGCACTGGCCAGCATCAGCCATATCAAGGGCGAGGGTTTGCGTTCTATCCCACAAATCATCATGTTAATGATTGAGTCGGATAAGGGGCAATCACAACTGTTTACCCTATTGCACAAAAACGCCCATACCAATATCTCGAGTTTGTTTGATGAAGAGAATAATCGGGACTATAAAAATGATGATCTCACGATCGTTCGTGGAGTGATCGGTAGCTACCCGGCTGCGTACCTAAATCTCAGAGAAAAGGATATTCCGGAACTCGTACAGCGTTTACAGACACTAAATAGTGAAGACGATTACGTCCAACTGTTGGATCGATTTGCTGTTCGCCGCAGCTCACCGAAGTTCTGGCCTTTCAGCGATAAGGTTCACGCTTGGTACCGTCAAGACCAACCTATCGAATTTGGTCTGCTTGACTACAATAGATTTGAGAACCGATAAAAACTCTCAACTCACGTTTAATGAACAGGAGGTGCGAGATGAACATTCGAGAGAACATTGATGCATTAGAGCAACAAATTTACATTGCCTGCTCTGAAGGGGACTACGAAACCGTCAACTTGTTGGAACAAAAGCTTGAACGCCTGCGGGGCAAAATCGAGCATCCATTTGACGAAGACCCCTATTCACTTGAAGGTCGCACCTTTATGGATGACGACTGGCGTTAGCACTAAAGGGAGCCAATTTGGCTCCCTTTTTATTTTCCTCAAACAGAAGTAACACGTGAACTTTGGGTAACCAATATTGCAAAAGTGTTAAGTCGTTCATTTCACTAATAAGCTTATTAATTGGAATATAATTCCAAACATTAATATCAATATAGAAATATCCACTATTCACTGTTCAAAGGGTTGCCACGTTATAGGGCATCCGTTTATAACAAGCCCACACAGGGGAGATGAACTCCCCGGAATTTACTGCCAGCCGGGACTCAGTATGTCATTCGTCGCTACCACAATTTGTCTGTTGCATCGTCGCCAGCAAGCTATTGCGACTTATCTGCTCCTCCTGCTCTCTCTGGGTCTACTACACAGAGGCTGACAGGCTATTTTATTTTCTGTCAGTCAAGAGTTGCTGGCAGAGTCATCTTAACGTTCACTCACCAGCCGCTTCCTAACTGACAATATTGAGGAAGACTATGTTAAGTGCACGCAACATCGCCGCTTTGGGCTTTATGACCTTCGCCATGTATTTGGGCGCCGGCAACCTTATCTTTCCCCCTTTTCTAGGCTATCAGGCCGGTGGACATCTGTTTGAAGGTATGGCTGGATTTCTGCTGGCGGGTGTCGGCCTACCCGCTTTTGCTTTAGTGATTGTCGCTCTGGTCGGCGGCTCGGATAACCTGACATCGGTACTTCCACGCCCTATCGCAACCGCGTTTTGGATCATGGTGTTCATCGTGATCGGACCGGCTTTCGTGATTCCACGCGCGATTACCGTCGCATACCAATTTGGTTTCAGTCCATTTTTTGGCGACAACGCGCTGGTTCCTTTTTCTATCGTTTTCTGTATTGTCTCTGTGCTGTTTTCTTTGTACCCGGGCAAACTGATTGACACTTTAGGCAAATGGTTAACTCCGGCTCTTCTGGCGATTCTTGTCGTGATGGCGGTTGTTGCGTTGCTGTATCCAAGCCAGGGGATCTCTGAAGCGACTGGCGCGTACGTCAACGGCGCCTTTGCAGAAGGCGTCACTCAAGGTTATATGACGATGGACGCGCTCGGCTCAATCGGCTTTGGCTGGGTTATTTTCCGCGCGATTCAAAGCATGGGCGTCAGCCAGCCGAAAGCGATTGCCAAATACACCTTGATTGCTGCGGTGATGTACGCGGTAGCCATGGCGCTGGTTTATATCGCGCTGGCTTACATCGGAGCCACCAGCGTCGGCACATTCACTAACGGCGGTGACATCCTGACCACATTCACCACGCAACATTTCGGCGTATTTGGCACGCTGCTGCTTGGTGCCGTTATGGTATTGGCCTGTTTAACGACAGTGATCGGGGTTACAACCGCAGGCAGTGAGTTTTACAGCCGCACATTTAGCAAAGTCTCTTACCGAAACAGCGTTATCGTTACCATGATCATTGCCGCACTGGTAGCGAATATTGGTCTGGAACAATTGCTGGCGATCACCTTGCCTGCCGTTGTCGCGCTGCATCCGATTGCGATTGCGTTGCTGTTTATCGCGCCGTTGAAACGTATCATCTCAATGGCTGGTGTATTGGCGACAGTAGCAACAGCACTGGTTTTCGGTGGATTAGATGCGCTGCATATTCTGGGCAGCATGCCAGCGAAATTCGATGCCACGTTGTCTCAACACCTGGCACTTTACACTTACTATGCTGGTTGGATCGTGCCGACTGTGATCGTTTTAGCATTGGTAAGCAGTGTGAGTCTGTTTACCCGCCCAGCTCTTGCTCGCGCAGTAACAGAAAGCTAAGCTCATGACGAAAAAAAGGCCCCAATCGGGGCCTTTTCTTATGCAACATATTTGCAGACTCAGAAGAAACTGATGGCGTTACGGCCACCTTTGCTGTCCTTCGGTTGATCGTCTTCGCTTTCCTTTGAAGCCTTGGCTTTTGCCTTGTTATTTTTGCTGGCCGACTGGGACAACTTACTCGCTTTACTGCCCGATTTCTTACCTGCTGCCGGCTTATTGGAAGGCTTTTTCTTCGGCGCTGGTGGTGGCGTCACCGCTTTAGGTTTCTCTTCCACTTCAGTCACCGGCGCATCACAAATGATCAGGTAGTATTCTTCATTGAATTCAACCAAGTCACCATCATAGAGTTTGCGACGCTTGCGCATTTCAAGCTCGCCGTTGACCGCAACATAACCTTCAGCAATCGCATACTTTGCTTCACCACCACCGCTGACTGCGTTGGCGATTTTCAATACTTTGTACAACTCAATCGGCTGAGCATCGACTTCGATACCAATTGCTTCGATTTCGACTTCTTCATCTTCCCATTGAGGGTTCTCAAATTCATTCATTCTAAGTGTCTCAACAACATTTGGCGCTAGTGTACCGTGCAGCTGGCGAATAATAAACGTAATCCTTTGCGCGGCTCGAATTGTATGCAGACAAACGTTTTCGGTAAACGACAGCTAAATTATATAATTCTTATATACGAGACTTTTCATTTGTCTTTGCACCAATTAGTATGCATACACACGGATAATATCTTGCTTAATGGAAGGAGTGCCATATCAACTATAATCACAGAATATAACTGAGATGGATTAATATGCCTAACGTTATAAACCGCGCACTTGTCGTCAATCCGTATCCGCTAGAGCAACACGCTCTGGAAGATATCATTCAATCAACCAATCAATTTCAACACATTCACTTTGCCGTTTCACCTGCTGAGGCCTACCGCATTGTGAGTCAACAACCAATCGCTTTTGTCATGCTGGAAGTTGAAGCTGATGATGCCAGTGGACTCGACATTCTTCGTCGTTTGCGCGCTAAAGGCTTCGCCGGAAAAATTTTGTTTATCAGCGCAATCGATAAAGCGATGTATTCAAAAGCAACCCAAAAGCTCGGTGCCAACGGTTACCTACTCAAAAGCGAACATGTTTCTGTCATTCAGGACGCCATATGCAGCGTGATGCGTGGATACAATATCTTTAAGCACGAGAATCACGCCGCTATATGTGAAACCGCTGAGTTGTCAAAACGAGAAACGGTGATTTATCACTATTTGATTGCGGGTTTAACCAACAAAAAAATCTCGGAACTGTTGTCTATCAGCAGTAAAACCGTGAGTACCTACAAAACACGTATTCTTACCAAATTCGGCGTCAAATCCGTGATTGAGCTGATCAAACAAGAGAAACTTGCCTGATATCAAACGGTTTGAACTTCGGAAGGTTGAAGAGAGCTACCAGATTTGCTGATGTACGCCCCTCTTCGCTGCATCCAATAACGAAGTTCCGAACCATACGCTCACGAATGCTCATGGCGAGCAGAGAAGCCGGAACCCCGTCCTCCATCGCGTTGAGCATCTTCACTGCCACTTTCGGACAGTAAAAACGCCATTAATATTGCGTATATGCTAGCTCGATCCCCTGAATTCGATTATCAACGTTCAGGCTTTAATCTCTTTAAGCAGTGGTAATTTTCGGTGCATGTAAATGAATCTAAACCAAGCCAGGACGTGGAGATAAAGGACTCAGCTGTTTTTCCGAATACAGGTTGGAATCCGCGCGCTTAAGTGCATCGTCGAGTGACTCCGAATTCATCAGTAATGTTATTCCGACGGAGATACTCACCGTCAGTTTGTAGGAGGAAAACGCGGTGTCCGTCACCGCCTCTTTCAATCGCTCGGCAAGAATGATGGCATTGTCGATATTGCACCCCGGCAGAACTGCTACAAACTCATCGCCGCCGGTTCGAATCAGGTAGTCGTTTTCCCTAAACACCTGACGCATACCATAGGCTATTTGCTTGATTGCTTCATCCCCCACATGATGACCATAATTGTCATTGATCTGTTTAAGTTTGTTCCCGTCGATCGCCAGAATCGCCGCACCAAACTTCTCCAGATCCGCTGTGAATTTTTGATCTTTGAAGATGTTCCGATTGAGCAATCCGGTCAGGTCGTCCAGCTGCACGTTCGATTGAACTTCAAACAGTTTGGTTCGGTTGAGTTTTAGTGTGCGGAACAGATAGATCACATACGAAAGCGCAATCCACAACACCAGAAATAGCCACAGCAGTTTAAACACAATCCAAATGAACGGCACCTGATACACATAGACCGTGGAGTTGTCGGCAACATACTCCTTAGTGTACGCGATATGCGCCATCAATGCGTTGCCATAAATCATCTCATAGAAGGTGTTGGCGTTGAGTTCACGGGTGCGAATCTGCAATGCGCCAAGGTCGAAGAACCGAGCCAACCCCACATCGATATTGAGATCGCCCACAATGATATTGTGTAAGTAAACAGGGCTCGATACCGTGATATACAGGTCGTCCGAACCGTTTTTGCGGTAAGTGCCGGAGACCAGAATACGGTCGGCCAGACGTCGTTCCGGTGCGTTAATCGTGCACACAGAAGCTGTGCCGCAATCCTTCACCACGGAGACTTCATCTTTATCTGATGAGGTCATGTCGCTCAGATAGGAGCGGTAATACAGCACGTCCACTTTTGGCAGAATGGCCGGCATCGTCGAGACCAAAAACTGAAATTCGTTCGCCAGTTCAATGTCGATATTGGTCGGTTTCAGCTTCTTGTGCAGATTGTATTTGCGTTTCTCAATGTCCTTGATCGCCGCCAAGTCACTCTTTTTGATGGTATCAATTTCCTGAATGCGGTTTTCTAGAATTCGACTGGTCAGAAACAGCGTCTGTTTGTACTGCTCCATCACATTAACGAAGTTTTCAAATTCGTGATTGCGGCGATCCAAATAGGACTCAGAGAAGATAATCACCGCCACCAGATATAGCACCAGGCTGCAGGTAAAACCGTGCACGATGATGTCCGAGATATACTTCTTATTCAGCTCTTTCATAACTCCACCCGACCAATCACGCTGCCGTTGAGACTCATGAGCTCAACAATAGAGTTAACCTGATATTTATCGAGGATGCGCGTTTTGTAGGTACTGACGGTTTTCGGGCTCAGATTGAGTATTTGTGCGATCTCTTTGTTGGATTTGCCATCTACCAGAAAACGAAATACCGCCAACTCTTGCTTTGATAACTGAATATCCACCGCCTGTGTCTCTTCTGCGACTTTAAAAAAGCTGTAGCCATTTAGAATGCACTCCACCGCATCTTGCAAAATAGACAAATCTTCTGCTTTGCTGACATAACCATCGGCACCCACACGTAGCGCCGTTTCCGAATAGAGGCGGCTGTTGTTGCCTGACACAAACAGGGTTTTACCCGTAAACCCATGATGCTTCAGCCGGCGCAACACCTCGAAACCATCCTGCTTTTCCAGATTGACGTCCAATACCAGAAAATCGATTTGGCCTTCGCGTAACATTTTCACGCCTGCTTGGGTGTCAGTTTCCACCAGTACTTGGCCAAAACGCGGGTTTTGCTCCATTAACTTTTTGATTGCCATACATACCAAAGGATGGTCGTCGAGTACCAAGGCTGTCAGGCCGGATGTTGTTCTTTTGTTCATGACTTAATTCACTATCATCAAATGTTCAATGGGACGTGGCTTTCCTGTGTAATACCCCTGACAAAGATCCATGCCGAGCAGGCTTAAATACTTCCATGTTTCTCGATCTTCGACGCCTTCCGCGACAAGGCGCATGTTGAGCTGTTTGGCCATTCGAACAATGACATCCAGAATGGTCCGTTTGCGACGGTCCTGATGGCAGGAAACAATCAGCGCGCGGTCTATTTTCATTTCCGTAAACGGCAAATCAGCCAATTTCAACAACGAAGAATAACCTGCGCCAAAATCGTCAATCGCGAGTTCAACGCCGTTGAGCCTTAACCGGGCAAAGTTTTCAATCATCACTGAATCGTACTGGTATACCTCCATCTCGGTGAGTTCGATAATCAAACGCGAGGGAGCAAACCCCAGCGTCTGACAGCACGCCAATACCCGACGGGCAAATTCAGGCGAGGCAAAATTAGTGTGAGTCGCATTGACTGACACGGTGCCAGCAAGCCCCTTATCAGAGAAATCGTTAAGTGCCTGCTTGAGAACATAAAAGAACAGGCGATCGTGCCAGTTCGCTTGTTCAATCAACGGCAAAAACAAGTATGGGGTTATCACGCCGTATTGCGGGTGATACCAACGAATGAGTGCCTCGTACCCATCAGCGATCCCATTATTAAAGCGGTGCTGAGGCTGATAAACGTTGCGTAAATGCCTCAATTGAAACGCTCGGTCTAAATCAGCAACGAACAGAGATGGCAAGGTTTTGGCGTAATGCATTCCGCTGTTTGACGACGCTACCGTGTGCAGCGCCGATTTCAGGTTCGCGAACGTCACTGGCTTGGACAACGTGGCCACTAAATCGAGCCCCAGTTTCTGACACATGGTCGTCGCCAGAGACAGGATGTTCTGTTCATGTCCGCTGAGCAAACATAATCGGCTGTGATACTGCCGGGCAGCGAGTTCGTTGAGTAGTGCCAGTCCATCCATTTACGGCATGGCCAAATCAAACACAATCAAATCAAATGTGAACTGATCACACAGTGCCAGCGCGTCCCTACCGTGGTGCGCGACATAAATATGGCTCACTCCCAAAGTTCTGAGTGCGACTTCGATGACGCGGCAATGCAACTTGCAATCGTCCACCACCAAAACGTGTTGCGATGCAGGATCAATGCTCATTCAGCCATACCTCCGCTCGATGAATTGATAACGTCATGGCCGCAACGAGTTGCTTCAGCTCTGCATCGTAGCCTTGTTCGCTCTGTTTACTGCGGTTTTCCAGCTGGGTCGCCGCGACACAAATTTTCTGGTCGCCGACTGTCCCCGCTCCGCCTTTGATGCGATGAGCCAGATCATGGATCGCTTTTCTGTCTGTTCGCTTGGTTTGGAGTGCCATCAGGTCATCGTTCATGCTGGTGATAAACACTTCAACCAACATTTCAGCATCCTGCATTTCATAATTCTGCCACCACATAGCCGGAGCGTTTTCAGCTCGTTTTGGCACAAACTGTGCGACGGTTTGATATAAGCGCTGCAAACCATAAGGCTTGTAAAGCACGCTATCAAAACCCGATAACATTGCTCGCTCATTAGCCACTCGTGAGTCTTCCGCTGTGCAAGCAATAATGGCGTGGTTAGAAAACTGCGGCAGATGATCGCGGACTAAAGTCGCCAGTTCATACCCATCCATCACGGGCATGTGGCAATCGGTTAGCAGCAAGTCGAACTGCTCAGCGTCTTTTTGAAGCCGCTCATAAGCTTCCTGTCCGTTGTTCACCAGTTCAACACTCAGGCCAAACGACGTCAGTTGCTGGCTGATCACCAATTGATTAATGGGATTGTCCTCAGCAACCAGTACATGTCCGAAAAGCGGTTCGTTAGTCTCGTCAGTCGCCTCTTCACTGGCTGCTGTGTTAGTCAGGACGGCATAAAGCAGATCAGGAAAGAAAGGGCTCACGCTCAGCTCAACGACATCTTTCGAGCGCAGGCTGAATACGGTGATGTCCTGGCGCATCAACACGGTCATTCCTCCCGGACAAGAGTCAGGAATGGGTTGGTCGCCGTCGTAAATATGGATGCCTTTCATTGCCTCATCGGAAGATGGGTCAAGACGCCAAACTGACAACCAAGCTTGAATAACCGGATCTTCCCCGTGGTAGTGCACCAGTTGTTGTGAAATCGGCTCGAGAAAATGACTTTCCACCTTAACAGGAATGCTCACCTGAATACTGGTGCCTTTACCCGGTTCGCTCTGAAGCGAAATCTCGCCCTGCATTACATCGACCAGATCATGCACAATGGCAAGCCCGAGCCCGGTGCCACCATACCGACGAGCAATACTGGAATCTGCCTGCACAAAGGGATTAAACACGGTTTGCAGAAGCTCAGGAGACATACCATCGCCGGAATCGCTGATCGCCATCAGAACTTCGTTTTCGGTGACGTTAATGTCGACGCGGACAAAACCTGCGTGCGTAAACTTGATGGCATTCGACAATAAGTTATTGAGGATCTGGCGTAGGCGCAGCGCGTCAATAGTGACGGTTTTCACCGTTCCCGGCGTCCAGTTCACCTGAAAATCGAGCGACTTTTCACAAGCAGCGCTGCAATGCACCCGCAGTAATTCTCCGATTTCACGCAACAGGCAGCATTCCGCTAGGTCCAGTTGGAGCTGCTGAGCTTCGAGCTTGGAAAAATCGAGAATGTCGTTCACCAGCAGGTGTAAATGATCCGCAGAGGAAATCACGTTGTTAAGGATCAAACGTACATCTTGGTTGGTTTCGCGAGTTTTCAGCATCTCCAATAACCCAACCATGCCAGCGATTGGCGTACGAAGTTCATGGCTCATGCTGGCGAGGAATCGTTCGCGAGACAATACCGCTTGCTGAGCGACGTTCTTAGCCTGCAACAGGTTACGTTCCTGCTCTTTATGCCTCGTCACATCGTCAATCACCGTTAGTATTATTTTCTCGTCACGGTTCCCACCAGAGAGCGGTGTGCGGTGGTAATTGATGGTTTGAATCCCACAAGGACAAGACTGCACATCGACGTCACTTTCGCTTACATCCCGACCACGCAGAACAGTGTCAAACTCGGCCTGATTCTCAACTACACAGGTATGCTCTGACGATGAAATGCGCATTTGACAAACCTTACCGTTGCCGGACGCTGCGATTTGGCAGTGATGACAATTGGTCAGCAACAGTCTGTGGTTGGTGTCGTGGATAAAAATTCGGTTGGGCAGCGCGTCAATCACATGTTGCAACAGCGCCAATCGTTCGTTGCTGCGTAAGGCTTCGCGCTCTTGAATCGAGACCTTCAACTTAAGGTTTTTGTGCCACAAAAAGCCAATCAAACCGAGCAGTATGAAGACCGAAGCCCCGATATAAGAGCCGGCCATCACCAGAGATTTATCCACTCCGTAGATAATATTGAATGGGCTGTAACTGTTTTGCAGGCGCTGTATATCGCTGGCATCCACCGATGCAATAATGCCAGCCAGAATTGCTTTTAACTCGGTGTTGTCCCCTCGCACCGCCATTGCGATTTCAATATGTTTATCGTCCCCCTTCAACACGACATAGCGATCATCGCCACGCTGTTTAGCGAGATATTCCAGAATATCGTGGCGCAGATAGGCACTGCCAAGTTTGCCGCTTTCAAGATCACTGATCAGCGAAACGACACTGGTATAAGTCGTTAGTTCTTCGCCAAACACCTGGTTTTTGACGTATTGATAGGTCGGACTGTCTGAGAACAGCACGCCGATCTTCGCATCAGATTTCGCCAGCACGCCAGGCAACTTGATATGTTGGTACGTGATAGACATCAACGTGTCTGTCACGTACATCCAAGCCGGGTTATTCACTCCTTTTACGACCAAAGGCAGAATGTCAATCTCACCGTACTTCAGCATTTGAACCGGTGTTAACCCTCCACTTGCCGGAACATAATCAAAATCGAAAGCAGTTCTGGCCTCAACCAGTGTGAGTAAGTCGTTCAGATAGCCTCCGTGGTGGCCGTCCCGATTGCGGTAGAAAAGTGGATAGGCATCATTCCAAGCGGAATACCTGATGGGTTGCATTCCGGAATTTTGATAGTTGAGCGCGACAATATCGACCTGATGATAAGGGTTGGCCGAACGTAACCGAGAGGTTTCGCTCTGACGGCTTAATACCACATCTATTTCGTCAATTAGGGCACGAAAATCTTGCGTGGCGGCGATGCGTACCTGCTGCGGTTTCGCCCAAGATGGCAGTTCTACTTGCCCCAACGTATTCATCGGATGTTTCACCGAAGTGAGCAACGTGGTGTAACTTTCAAGCACCGCATCGATTTTGCCCTGCATCAAGTAGTCAGGCAGAGTGACAAAATCCGGCAGCTCCACAATATGAGCAAATCCCATCTTCGACAGTTGCTGACAATACACTGCCCCCTTATGGCAGCCCCAAGTCAGGGATTCAGCCGCCCAATGACTCAGGCTCTGATTACGGTACCAAACTGCGGTCGAACTGGTATACAGCGGTTGACTTAAGATGAGGTCGTTTTTGCCAGAGTCAAAGATGCCGACGGCTATATCGGCCTTCTTCGTTTCAACAGCCAGAATCAACGACTTCATATCGGCAAACATCTTATATTTGGGTTTGAAACCAATTTCGCGAGCCAAAGCCTCGATGTAGTCGGTATTGATGTCTCTCAATGGATCATGACCATCCAACTGATGCTGTAACATCGCGACTGTAAAAGAGTTCACTTTGGACTGCCCGAACGAAAACGCCAGGTCCGGCAAACTCATGCTGTAGGCAGACATTGGAAAAACAGAGATAAATAAGGCGATAAGTAAACGTTTCACTGTCGTCTCGATTGGGGAGGTTTCAGACGGCGAAAGAATAGGATTTGTGGAAAGAATGTCAAATTTACACTACGACACAGATTATCGTAATTAATTGTTATTATTAGAAAATATTTTCACTTGTAGGCCTATTCCCACAGAAAGTTCAGACCTTAGACGAGCTTTAATTGATCGAGGTCATAAGACGTAGAAGACGCCTTACAACCTCAGACAGGATATTATTGGAAAGCAGGACGCTGCTGAATCATTTCAAACCAACGTGCAATGTTTGGATATTGCGCTAATGGGCTGAGTTCCAACGCTTTATCCGCAAAACCGATAAAGATAAACGCGGTAATATCCACAATCGTGAAATAGTCTGTTGCGACAAAGTTCGATTCCTTCAGGCGCGCATCAAGCTGAGGCAAGAAACTGGCCGCGCGGGCTTTGCTTTCTTCACCCCAAGCCAATACGCAGTTTTCGCGATCTTTGTAGATTCCCGTAAGGTTACGGAATGCCTGAAAACCGGCGTACAGTCCCTGAAATTCCGTTACGCGGTGCCACATTTCAACTTTCGCCTTATCCAGCGCATCGCGACCAAACAGATGACGGTCATTCGGATTCGATTCATCAAAGTAACGGCAAATCGCCACGCTCTCACACAGCGTGGTGCCATCATCAAGTTCCAACATCGGTACTTTGCCATTGACACTTTTGCTTTTAAACGACTCCGTCAGGTTGTCCCCTTCGCGCACATTTAACGCCACACGTTCAACATCCACACCCAATTCTTTGAGAAAAATGCTGACACGACGGCAACTTGGCGTAACGGCAGTTTCGTATAGCTTCATAAATCTTCCTTTTTATCTCTTTTTCAGAACGATCGTTTAGGTTAGACTCTACCCGTTAACTAAACGATCAGTCAAGAATGAGTTTGCAGGTAGTCACACCATGGCACGAAAATGTAATTTTGACCGCGATGAGAAGCTCACTCAGGCAATGGAATTGTTCTGGCAGCGCGGCTACGCCAATACGGCGATTTCTGATTTGGTTGATACATTGCAAATCAACCGTTTCAGCCTCTACAACACCTTCGGCGACAAGCAGAATCTTTATTACGAAGCGTTGGATAAATATCTCAACACCGTTTCATTGCCGGGCTTAAGCGCGTTGCGGGAAGATGGTGCGTCGCTGAGCGCCATTGAGACATTCCTCAATCAGTTTGCCGCGCTACAACGCAAACGCAGTTGCGGCTGCTTCATTCAAAACGCCTTAGTTGAACATGCCGGGAGCGATGAAAAGGTGCTCGACAAAGGACAAGCTCTGTTTGATCAGCTTTTAGAACTGCTTTCCCATGCCATCCACAATGCGCAGCAAGAAAAACAGATATCAATGGCCGTAAGCCCTCATGCTCTGGCGCAATTGATTCTGACTCAGATGCAGGGAATGCGGGTACTTGGCAAAGCCAAACGCTTTGACGATTTGGATCAGGCGGTAAATGCGCTGCTGCAACTGCTTAAGTGTCACTAACCGAGGTTTGCAGAGATGATAAAGGTATTGGCGACACGCCTGACACAAGGCGCTGACTTAAAACAATCAATTATGGCACTGGTGCAGGAGCACAGCATAACAGCAGGTTCCATTGCTTCATGTGCGGGATGTTTATCACAGCTCAACATCCGCTTAGCGGTCAGCACTTCAACGTTATCAGTGCAGGCACCGTTTGAAATCGTGTCGCTAATGGGCACCTTGACTCCTCATCATCTTCACCTGCACATTGCCGTGGCGGATTCGCAAGGCAACGTCTGGGGCGGTCATCTGCTCGATGGCAACCTCATCAACACCACTGCTGAATTGATAGTGCATGGCTACCCTGATTTAGCCTTTGACCGCGAATACGATGCGCACACTGGATTTACTGAGCTGACCATACAAACCAAGTAAGCACTCAACAGAACACAAGCAAAAAGCCCGGATTCTCCGGGCTTTTCTTTTACTAAGAACAACGAGTTAGAACGATGAGAGGCGAACCAACTCCTGAGTGTAAGGGTGATTAGGATGTTGGAACAGGTTTTGTGTCGCGCCCTGTTCGACAATCTGCCCCTGTTTCATCACGATGGTGTAGTGGCACAGCGATTTCACGACATTGAGATCGTGGCTGATGAACAGGTACGTCAGGCCATACTTCTCCTGCAGTGATTTCAGCAGATCCAGCACTTGCGCCTGCACCGTGCGATCCAGCGACGAGGTCGGTTCATCCAGCAGAATAAACTCCGGTTTGAGCACCAAAGCGCGGGCAATGGCAATTCGCTGGCGCTGGCCACCAGAAAACTCATTCGGATAGCGATGACGCGTGTCGGGATCCAAATCCACTTCGCGCATCGCTTCACAAATAGCGGCATCAATCTGTTCATCGCTGAACTCGGTGTGCACATACAAACCTTCACCAATGACCTGAGCAACAGACATTCTTGGGTTAAGCGCCGAAAACGGATCCTGAAACACGACCTGCATTTTGCTGCGATATGGCAGCATGCCCTTGCGATCAAGTTGCTGGATGTCCTGCCCCGCGTAGTTAATCACGCCTTCTGAATGCACCAGTTTCAGAATCGCCATGCCCGTCGTGGATTTACCGGAACCACTTTCCCCCACCAGTCCGATAGAATGGCCTTTGCGCAGTTCAAACTGCATGTTAGTGACGGCTTTAATGTGGTTAACTGTGCGTTTGAACAATCCGCCAGTGATGGGAAACCACACTTTGAGTTGCTCAGTTTTGAGCAACACCGGGCTTTGACTGTCAGTCTCCACTGGCAAACCACGCGGATCCGATTCAATCAGGAGTTTGGTGTATGGGTGTTTAGGTTCACTGAACAACGCTTTGCATTCGTTTTCCTCAACCAAGCGCCCTTCTTGCATGACCGCAACGCGATCGGCAATGCGACGCACGATACTGAGGTCGTGTGTGATAAACAGCATCGCCATCCCCAGTTCTTGTTGTAAAGATTTAAGTAAATCGAGGATCTGCGCCTGAACCGACACGTCCAGTGCGGTGGTGGGCTCATCAGCAATCAGCAGTTCGGGCTCATTGATCAGCGCCATGGCAATCATCACTCGTTGGCGTTCTCCACCGGACAACTCATGGGGATAAGCGTTGATTTTCAGTGTCGGATTACGAATCCCGACTTTTTCCAGCCAACTGATGGCCAGAGATTCTGCCTTTTTCTGGCGCATGCCGCGGTGAATCGCCAAGGTTTCCACCAGCTGTTTACCGACCTTATGCAGCGGGTTGAGCGACACCATCGGCTCCTGGAAAATCATGCCGATACGCCCGCCACGAATACCGCGCAACTGACGCTCAGAACACGCCAGCGTATTGGTGCCAGCAAAGTCAATTTTACCTTCCAGATAGTGGGCCGAACCTTTGGGTAGCAGCTTTAATATCGCGTTCGCAGTGACCGATTTCCCCGAGCCGCTTTCCCCTACCAGAGCCAGCGTTTCCCCTTTACGAATCGAAAGCGAAACCTGATGAGTGACAGGTTCTACATTACCAGCGCGACCAAAGCCGACAGAGAGGTTTTCAATGGTAAGTAACGTTTCGCTCATTAGCCTCTCCTTTGTAGATGTGGGTCAAAGGCGTCACGAACCGCTTCACCAACGAAAACCAATAAGGTCAGCATTAAGGACAACACCACAAAGGCCGAAATGCCCAGCCAAGGCGCCTGCAAGTTCGCTTTACCTTGCGCCAGCAATTCCCCTAAAGACGGCGAACCAACCGGTAAGCCGAAACCCAGAAAATCGAGCGACGTCAGTGTGGTTACGGAACCAGAAAGAATAAACGGCATCATGGTCAGCGACGCGACCATGGCGTTGGGTAACATATGGCGCATGATGATGCGAGAATCACTCACGCCCATCGCCTGAGCCGCACGTACATAATCAAAGTTGCGGCATCGCAAAAACTCGGCGCGCACCACGCCCACCAAGCTCATCCAACTAAACAGTACCATGATACCCAACAACCACCAGAAGTTCGGTTCAACAAAGCTCGACAAGATGATCAGCAGAAACAGCGTCGGCATGCCCGACCAGATTTCGATGAAGCGCTGACCGAAGAGATCTAACCAACCACCGTAGTAACCCTGACTCGCGCCAACCACGACGCCCACAAAGGACGAAACAATGGTCAGCACAAATCCAAACAGCACCGAAATACGGAAACCGTAAATAATACGTGCCAGCACATCACGCCCTTTATCATCGGTACCCAGCCAGTTGACCGAGTCTGGTGCCGACGGCACAGAGCCTACAATGTCGTAGTTGATGGTGTCGTAACTAAAACGAATTGGCGCCCAAATGATGTAGCCTTTTTCTTCAATCAGACTCACAACATAAGGATCGGTGTAGTCCGCTTCGGTTTCAAATTCGCCGCCAAAGCGCGTTTCTGCGTACTGCTCCACCACCGGGAAATACCAGTGATGGTCATAGGAAATAAACAGCGGTTTGTCGTTAGCGATCACCTCAGCAAACAAGCTGATGAAGAACAGAATGGAAAAAATCCACAGCGAATAGAAACCACGCCGGTTAGATTTGAACCGCTGCCAGCGTGCGGCGTTCAGCGGGTTAACTTTCTTCTTTAACAACGCCATTTAACGGGCCTCAAAATCAATGCGCGGATCGACCCAGGTGTAAGTCAGATCCGAAATAATGCCGAGCAACAAGCCCAATAGAGTCATGATATACAGCGAACTGAACACCACAGGATAATCACGTTGAATGGTCGATTCAAAGCCAAGCAGACCAATGCCTTCGAGCGAAAACATCACTTCAATCAGCATCGAGCCGGTGAAGAAAATGCTGATAAACGCACTTGGAAAGCCAGCAATGATGATCAGCATCGCGTTGCGAAACACGTGTTTATACAGGATGTTACGCTCGTCGAGTCCCTTGGCGCGCGCGGTCACTACATACTGCTTATTGATTTCATCGAGAAACGAGTTTTTCGTCAGCATGCTCAACGTTGCAAAACCGCCGATCACCATGGCGAAAATCGGCAGCGCCAAATGCCAGAAATAGTCGATGATTTGCTGATACCAGGTCAATTGAGCGAAGTTATCCGACACCAAGCCGCGCAGCGGGAACCAACTGAAGTAGTTACCGCTGGCAAATACAATGATCAGAATGATCGCAAACAGGAAGCCGGGAATCGCGTAGCCGACAATCACCATGGCGCTCGACCAGACATCAAATCGCGAGCCGTGATGAATCGCCTTCATGATACCGAGCGGAATCGAAATCATGTAAATGATGAGCGTGCTCCACAACCCAAGAGAAATGGAAACCGGCAAACGTTCGACAATCAGGTCGATGACGTTACCACCGCGAAACAAGCTTTCGCCGAAGTTAAACGTCACGTAATTCTTGAGCATATCGAAATAACGCTCATGCAGCGGTTTATCAAAACCGAACTGGCGTTTAATGGCTTCCACCACTTCCGGGTCCAGGCCACGTGATCCCTTGTAACCGGACGGGCTGCCGTTATCCATTTTCGATAAGTCAACTTCCTGCCCGCCACCGGAAAAGCGCTCCATGATGCCGTTAGAATGCCCTTCCAAATTGGCGATGGCCTGTTCAACCGGGCCACCCGGCGCAATTTGAATGATAAAGAAGTTAATTGTGATAATGGCCCACAGCGTTGGGATCACCAACAGCAAACGGCGAATAATGTACGCAGCCATACCTTCCTCTTAACGACGTTTTTCAGGTAACTTCTGGGCTTTCTCTTGTGAGATCCACCAGGTATCAATGCCTAAATCGTATTTTGGCATTTCAGCCGGACGTTCAAACTTATCCCAAGTCGCGACTCGGTACATGCTGGTGTACCACTGCGGAATGAGATAGAAGTTCCATTGCAGAATTCGGTCTAACGCTTTGCCGAGCGATTTCAGCTTGTCCGGATTCTCCTGATTTTTGGCAATCTGCATGGTCAGTTCATCAATCACCGGATCCATCACCCCTGCCGTGTTGTAGGTCGAATCAATGTAGTGTGAGTTCCAAACAATCATCAGGTTCGGACTTGGGAACGGATTGGCGGAATAAGCCGACGACACCATATCAAAGTCACGGTCACGCAAGCGCTTGATGTATTGAGTGGTATCGACGGTACGGATCTTCATATCGATGCCCATGATCTTGAGATTCTTTTGCAGAGGAATCGCAATGCGCTCCGTCGTCGGGCTGTAAATCAGCAGTTCAAACGTCATCGGCTCGCCTGTTTTGACGTCGGTCATCACTTTATTCTTCAGCTCCCAACCCGCCTCTTTCAGCAGCTCAAACGCTTTGCGCATTTGTGGGCGAATACGACCGCTGCCATCGGTCACCGGTGGCTGGAACTCTGTTGTAAACACACGCGGCGGGATCTTATCTTTTACCGGATTGAGAACGGCAAGTTCCTCTTTATCCGGCAACCCTTTGGCTTCGTACTCGGTGTTCTGGAAGTAGCTGCGGGTGCGAGTGTACTGGCTGTAGAACATGTTCTTGTTCATCCACTCGAAGTCCATCGCATAGTTCAGCGCCTCACGTACGCGCACGTCGCTGAACACCGGACGCTGAATGTTGAATACAAAGCCCTGTGTTGCGGCGGGCGCATTATGTGGAATCTCTTCTTTCTTGATGAAGCCGTTGTCAAAGTTCACCCCAGTATAAGAAGTCGCCCAGAACTTGGCCTGACTCTCCTGACGAATATCGAACTCACCGGCTTTAAAAGCTTCCAGCATCACCGTGTCATCACGGTAATAGTCGTACTGCACCTGCTTGAAATTGTTGCGTCCAACGTTAACCGGCAGATCTTTTGCCCAGTAGTTGTCGTCGAGCTTATAGGTAATGCTTTGTCCCGGTTTGAACTCGGCCACTTCATAAGGACCGCTGCCCACTGGGGGTTCATTGAGGGGTTCGGAGAGATTTTTGTCTTTCCAGAAGTGTTCTGGCAGTACGCGGGTTTGCTGAGCAAAACTGAACAGTTTGTCGCGGTTCGGTTCGCTCATTTCAATGCGTACCGTTTTGTCGTTCAACGCTTTAACCGATTTGATCTCTTTGTAGTACACGCGATATTGCGGCACGCCTTCAGTCATGAACTTATTGAAGGTGAATTCCACATCGTGCGCGGTGATGGGAACCCCATCCTGAAAACGCGCCTTAGGATTGATATCCAGTTCGAGCCAGGTGTAATCGTCGGAATAACGCACTTTTTCGGCAATCAACGGGTAGTATGAGTCGATTTCATCGGAAGGCGAAAACATCAATGAATCGTAAAGCTCACCGCTGGCTGCCGCCGCGACGCCGCGTGATGCATAGCGGTTAAAGTTATCGTAAGTACCGACCTGACCATAAGTCACTTTGCCATACTTAGGGGCATCAGGATTCACATAGTCAAAATGAGTGAAGTTATCGGGGTATTTAGCTTGACCAAAACCGACCAGACTGGTGGTTTCGATGACGTTGGCGAGAGAAACGTGGCTGAATAACGACAGTGCCACACCCAACGTAATTGGTTTTATTTTGCCCATTAAAGAATCCTTCTACTTAACGTCGTGCTGCCCATGTTCAGGCCATTTGAATGCGTAAGTTTGGCCTGACAGGAAAATCATCGGTTCGCATCGCTATGCTTCCGAATTAAATCCGCTGCGGTGTTACCAGCAACTTCAAATAGTTCAGGTACATTTCTTATTAATAATTCAGCTACTTGGGTAAGTATAGAGAAATTTATCGATTAGGAAACCGCTGAAACCTTATAGACACGCCAAGCGGCGGCATAGTTCAAAGATTTCAGCGGTTGATGGGCGTCAGATGAGGAGAATCAGAGCAGTTCTTTGGCAATCAGGCGCAATAAAAAGGTTTCGCGTTCAATGCTCATGCCCTTTTTCTCACTTTCCGCCATGGTCAGTTCATTGTGCGTAATTGCATCACGAATGTTGATCCAAACGGGCTTCATGCCGTTTTTGATTTCGTAGTCTTCGTAGTTGGTGTCGCCAAGCTCACGATCGATTTTGCAGGTAAAACAGTAAGAAACCATGTGCATTACATCCGCATCGTCTTTATACCAAGGACGGAACTCTTCATAGAGGCCGAATGGTTTAATGTTGTGAATGTTCTGTGCACCTGTCTCTTCTTCCAGTTCACGCACCATGCCCTGCAGAATGTCTTCGCCTTCATCGACCCCACCGCCAGGCAAGGTGTAGTCGTGATAACGCTCGGTATACAGCATCAGGATGTCTTCTCCATCCAGAACGATGGCGCGAGCGGCTTTGCGTTGCAAAATACGTTGTTGGCTGAGCGGTTCCACTTCTGGATGCGTAGCAATATGTAAGTGTCTCATATGGCGTCCCTCTAGAAATTTGGCGCCAACTTTATCAGAGAGGTAAACAAAAAACCCTGCCGCAGCAGGGAATTTTCGCCATTTATCGAGAAACAGCGTCAATCATGACGCATGATTAACCATCTTTTGTGATTTGCAAGACCAGCTCTCGCTCTACCTGCGCGGCTTTCTCAACTGTAATCTGGCACGTGCCAGCGGCCGGATGACCGCCACCACCGTACTGCAACATCAGCTCGCCGATATTGGTGCGTGAGCTGCGATCAAAGATCGACTTGCCCGTAGCAAACACAATGTTCTGCTTCTGAAAGCCCCACATTTTATGTATTGAGATATTGCATTGCGGAAACAGCGCGTAAACCATAAAGCGGTTCCCGGCATAGATGACTTCTTCTTCGGTCAGGTCAAGCAACACCAGATTATCGTGAATGTGCGCGCAACGTTGAATCTGCTCTTTAAACAGATTTTCGTGCTCACGATACAAAACGATTCGCTCTTCCACATCCGGCAACGCCAGAATCTGTTCGATCGAATGATCGGCGCAGTAATCGATTAAATCCATCATCAAGTTATAGTTGGAAATGCGGAAATCGCGGAACCGACCGAGGCCAGTGCGGGCATCCATCAGGAAGTTCAGTAAATTCCAGCCCGTCGAATCCAGAACTTCATCGCGGCTGAATTGCGCCGAATCCCCTTTGTCGACCGCCGCCATCATTTCCAGCCATTGGTCGGGAAAGACATCTAAACCGCCATAATATTCCCACACGACACGAGCAGCCGAAGGAGCATCAGGGTCAATGATGTGGTTATGCCTGTCCCCTGCGTTACGCAGAGTTTCAGAATGATGATGGTCAAAGACTAAGAATGCATCACCGACATACGGCAAATTAGTGACAATGTCACTGTCATAGATCTCTATCTTGCCATCTTGCATATCTTTGGGATGAACGAATTTTATATCATTGATTAGTTGAAGTTTTTTAAGCAAAACAGCGCACACAAGTCCATCGAAATCACTGCGTGTCACCAGTCGATACTGTTTCTCTGTCATGGGCAGATCCCCTAAAAATACGTTCACCACAGCCGCGCCGGAACGATGCGGAAACCAAAAGCAAGCTCGATTTTTGGCACCAAGATCAAAGTGCCTTATGAAATAATTCTAGACAGCATACTGCTTTTGACAAATTTGAAAGTAGCCGCAAAAGAAGTTATTTGATCGCTCTGAAACGTCGCTCACACCTTAAACGGTTGTTCGGGGTCAAAGTGACGATTCAAACGGGTGAGATGCGGATGTAAAATCCGCAATGCATGTTGTACCTGATCAACAGGTGCATCCGGCGTTGTTTCCAGCATGGTGAATTCGATTTCAAACAACGCAGTGAGAACGTCAGCACCTTCCCCTCTTTGCTGACACAGAGTTTGCGCCAAGCTGATGGCGTTCTCCGCTAAACTGAACGGCACCTCTCTAACCAGCGCCAGCGGACGTTGAAAAACGCCGCCTACCACACCTTCGAGATACACACGGTAAGGCGTGATTTCATCCATCAGCAAAAACAGTGCAGCTCGATCGCAGCAGTAGGGATAAGGCGCAAGAATATGGTGCCCGAGGTTACTGTCGATATGAAGATTCAAGCCATGCTCAGCACAACGTTGCTTCAGTACGCGCAATAACCCCTGCTCATCCATCAAGGACTGAATCTCAAAGATGCGCTTGAGGTGATAATCGTTCGAGGCAAAAATGACGTCAATGTCGCTACCTGTGGTAAAAATGCCCTTCTCAATCAGGGTCTGAGCCATGCATTCAATGTTTTCAATGGTATTGGTGGATTCTTGCTCTAATACCAAGGTCATTTCACTGGGATTCAGACCGCGTTTAAGGCATTGCTGAATAAAGGCGTCGGCCATGGCAGAGGCTTCCGAAACGCTCTGCCCATCGGTATAACCGCCACAAAAACCAATGACCGGATTAGAGAACTGCTTCGCTGTGAGCCATTCCACCAACGCAGACACACGGCTTTTACCTTCCAAAGTTAACTGGTTATTCACCAAACGTTTTCCGAGTGCCAGAATAAGTGTGTGCTGCATGGTTTTTCCTTTATTTATAAGCCCTCAGATAGTGCAACAAATTCAGCGTGTTGGCGAGCCTAATCCCCGACTATCCCGATGTGATCGGACGGTTATTTTGCAAATCAATAGAAAACACAGAGTTCATATATTAAACCTTAATGGGTCATTTGGTGTTTTGTGTAAATTTAGGTAAATGACAACAATTATCATTGCCGAATAGAAAGATTAACGCTAAGGTTACAGGCAATAATAAGTTGTTACATTTATGGGCTACTATGCAAAACAAACCACAAAAACGAAGCTTTCATGCTCTGACCGTTACGGATACCCAACAGATTTCTAATAATTTTCAACGCATTACCCTACAAGGCGATGCGATCGCGCATTTTGGTAAAGAGAGTGAAGGCGGCTACATCAAGCTGCTGTTTACGCCCGATGGCGGCACGGATATCAGCACACTAGGCGATGACGCCCGCCCACTGATGCGCACTTACACCATTCGTCAGTTCGACCCACAAACCAACAGCATTGTGGTCGACTTTGTGCGCCATATTACACAAGACCTTTCTTGCGGCTTTGCAGCACGTTGGGCCGAAAGCGTTCAAGTGGGCGACACCATTTCGATCGGTGGCCCAGGGAAAAGCCAAGGCCTCAATACCGAAGCGGATTGGGTCTTTATGGCAGCCGACATGACTGCCCTGCCTGCACTTTCCGTCACGCTCGAAAGCTTAAGCGCCGACACGCAAGGTTACGCAGTGATTGAAATCGAAGATGAAGACGACAAGCAAGCACTCAATGCACCAGCTGGCGTCAAGGTCATTTGGAGTGTTGGCACGCCGTTGGTTGAAGCAGTGAAAGCGCAGCCTTGGCTTGATGGACAATGTTCTGTGTGGTGTGCGTGTGAATTTGAATCGATGCGCGCGCTGCGTCAATACTTCCGCAACGAAAAAGAGATTGACCGCGAACACATCTACATCAGCAGCTATTGGAAAAACGGCGTCAGCGAAGATGGCCACAAAGTAATTAAACGCGAAGACGCGGAAGCCAACAGCTAAGCAACCGAACCTTAAGAAGTGTCACAACACTTCCCCCTCAATGGCCTTCGGGCCATTTTTTATGTCTACGACTTATTGGTGTCAGGAACCAAGACAAAAAAAGCCAGCGATATGGCGCTGGCTTTCAATTTCAACAGTCCGCTTGAATTAGATCTTATCCGACACAGCGAGAACTGCCGCCAGCATGTCCTGACCAAACAACACACTGCGTTCTGGCGACCATCCGTACAGCGGATCCGGGTGATTGTTGTGATCTTTAAATGGCATTTCGACGGTGTAAGACAGGCAGTGGAATTGCTCGGCAACCCAATTCGAGCCCACAGTCAGGTTCGCTTTGCCCGCTTCGTCTTTGTCGTAGCCGATGTCATCCTGAAACTCTGGCGTGATCGTCAGCAGTGCTTGTTTAAATGCCGTTTCCAGTGCCGCCAGTTCTTCATCGTAAGAAGGAATGCCTTCCGAACCGGCCACAAAGTTGTATGGAATCGCTTCATCCCCGTGGATATCAAGGAACATGTCGACGCCGGTTTGAAGCATGCGCTCACGCACCAAGTAAACTTCCGGGCTCTTTTCCATCGATGGCGTTTGCCATTCGCGGTTGAGGTTTACGCCGACCGCATTGGTGCGCAGGTGACCACGCACACCGCCATCCGGGTTCATGTTCGGCACCACGTACAGCACCGCTTTTTCCAGCAATGCACGAGCCACGGTATCGTTGTCGTCCAACAGGCGCTGAATCATCCCTTCCACAAACCATTCGGCCATGGTTTCACCCGGGTGCTGACGCGCAATCACCCAGATTTTCTTTTTGCCTTCGTCTGGCTCGCCAAACGTCAGTAGGCTCATGTCGTTGCCGTCTAGCGTATGACCCAGCGTTTCCAACTGGCAGTGGTGCGCGCTTTGTGCCATATGCAGCAGATCAAGGTGACGATCGTAGCTGTACGGTGCAAAATACGCGAAATAGATAGAGCTGCGCTCAGGGATCACCGTGAAAGTCAGGGTGTCGCCATCAAATTCAGACGGAATGCGGAACCACTCTTCACGATCGTAAGACGCCACAACATCGTAGCCTTGCCAGCCTTCCGGATAGGCCGATTTGGCCAGGTCGAGCAGTTTGATGGTGTGCGATGCTTCGGCTTGTGTTTCGAGACGAAAGTGGAACCACTGATAAAACTCCGACATGTTGTCGTTCGGGATCTTCAGTTGAATATCGTCTTTGTTGTCCGCGCTGACAACGTGAATGCTGCCGCTGTCGAAGTTGCTGAATATTTTCATGATTGACTCACCTATTGAATCTGAGCTGAAGCGCAGAGGCTATCACAAATGAGAATACGTCCCTATTACTTTGAGCACATTTCCATAGGTTAGCTGGCAGGAATCACTGTTTGAATACGCTCGTTGAGGACGTTTATGCTTTGCCCAGTGTCAGAACGATCCCAGAGAGGATCAACACCACGCCCGCCCCGCGCGTGTAGTGCCATTTCTCTGCCAGAAACCACACGCCCATCAACAAGCCCATCACAATACTGATTTGGCGCAGCGCCACGACTAAGCTGACGTTATCTGTCATCGTCATCGCAAACAGCACCAAACCGTACGTCGACGCCATCATCACCCCGGCCATACTCGCCGCTTTACGGATTTGCCACGCGCGCTGCAGCTCTTTACGGTTACCCGTCACCAAGCACCACAAAATCACCGGCAGCACCATGGCCCAGAATTGAACACCCAGATAGAAAATCGCGCTGTAGGAGTTGCCCAGCACCTCGCCTGCTGCTTGAGTCAGTAAAAGCAGCGCCTCTTTATCAATTACGGAATAGCCCGTCGTGCCAAGTGCAGCCACCAAGGCCCACAACACCCCGACATTGAAGTACGAGCGTGGCGTAAACTGGCGAAACCCCGTGAGCGGCACCAGCATGCACCCCAACGTGATGAGTACAAAACCAAGCCATTGGAATTGCGTTAAGGTGTGGCCGAGCAGCATGCTAAGCGCACCAACCATCATCACAGGGAGTGCGCGTGCGATGGGGTAAATCACACCCACATCGGCGTGTTTATAGGCCACGATCAGTCCTACCAGATAGACCATCTGCGCCAAGCCGCTGATGAGCAACAGACCCCAAAATGCCATCGGTAGCGTTGCCCAGCCAACGGTCACTAAATACCAAATGAGATACGGCGTCAGCAACAAACACGCCGAGAGACTAGCCGCCATGGTAAAGGCAACGCCTGAACCAGCGTGACTTTTGCCCAGAATGTTCCAGCCTGCGTGCAATACAGCTGAAAAAACCACTAACCCTATCGCCAGGACGTCCATGGCAGCTTCCTTACTTCGAAGAAAAAGGCTCCGTGCGGAGCCTTAAGACCTGTTCGTTCTGTTTTTAACGGCTCAACTGCGCGACCGATTCAATACTGATCGCATCATGACGCCAATATTCAATATCGCAGTCGATCAAGTCGCCATTTTGGTTGTAGTTCACTCGTTCCACAACCATGGCGGGGGTGCCCGCGGTGGCTCGCAGCGCCTGCGCAGTCTCGCCCAACAGGGAACTGGTCGTGATGCGGTAGCGAATGGTTTGATACTGGGTGCCAAAGTGCTCGCGGTAGATATCCGTCAGTGAATTCGACAAATCGAAATCGAGCAAATTGGGAAACAGTTCCGGGTGAATGTAGTTGGTCACATACACCACCGGACGGTTTTCCAGATACCGCACTCGGTCGACGCGATACACATCCGAAAACGGTTTGAGATTGAGTAGCTTGGTTGCCAGCTTGTTGGCAATCATCGACTTGGCACTCACAAGTTCAGTTTTCGGCTGGCGATTTTGCGCCAACGCCATGTTGGTGAAATTGAGCGTTTGTGACGGATCGTAACGCAGCGTCTCTGGCGAGATAAACCAGCCGCGGCGATCTTCACGGTAGATTTTTCCTTCCGCTTCCAACAGCGACAGCGCTTCGCGCAGCGTGACGCGCGTGGTATCGAACGACTCGGCCAACTTTCGCTCAGCGGGTAACTTCTGTCTTGGGGTGAGCATGCCCGCGTCGATTTGCTCCACGATGGCATCTTTAATTTTTACGTATTGCACGTGATTCCTTATTACTCGTTTATCACTCAATCGCGGTCATTGGGCTTTGATCTTTGGGCTTAGGGCTTAGGGCTTAGCACTTAGCGTTTTCGCCAAGCTTGAGTGCGTTTAGTCAGCAGCCTTTCGGTCACCAGATGCACAACTTTCGCCCCTGCCGCCGAGCCCATGATCATCACCGCCATCGCCGCTGCGGCGCCCGTTTGCCCTGCATCGTCCATATTCAATACCGAGACCGATGCCGGGATGGTGTCTGTTGAGTAAAGAAATACTACCGCAGAAGTGGTGGTCAATGCATTAATAAACAGATAACTAGCGATGTCCAGTACCGCAGGCAAGCACACCGGCAGCGTCACTTTAAACAGCAAGCCATATTGCGGCAGTTTAATCGATGCCGCCGTCGCTTCAATTTCCCCGGGCAGTTGTTTAAGCGCGGTCAGCGCCGTCATGTGCCCCACGGTGTAGTAATGCACGATGGTATTCACCACTAAAAATGCCATGGTGCCGTACAGCACACTGAGCGGATTTGCCGCATCGTTAAAATAGAAAATATATCCCAACCCCAGCACCATGCCCGGCACCGCCATCGGCACCACACTCAGCATCTGCATCAGTTGGCGCACCGGCGCAAAGGCACGGCCTTTTTCGATGCCATACGCACCAAGAAAAATCACCACCGTGCCAATCAATGCGGTAAAGGTCGCCAGAATCAGCGAGTTGAAATACGGGCTCCAGCCGTAGGTGCTCATCTCTGCAAAGTTGTAGTTATTGAGCGTCAGCGCTTTGTTCCATGGCCAGAACGTGACCAATGATCCGTACACCGCCATGCCCAGCACCAGCAAAATCGCGCCGCACACCGTCAGGCAATAGAGAAAGCACAGTGAATCACGCACGCGATTTGGGCTCGGGACATACGCAACAGAGCGGGTATCAAACAAGTTCTTTTGCTTTTTCTGCACCCAACGATCGGCGATAAACGCCAACGCCGCAGGAAGCAACAGTAACAAGCTGGTGACCGCGCCCATGGCAAAGTTTTGTTGCCCCACCACCTGTTTGAAGATGTCGGTGGCCAACACGTTGTAGCTCCCGCCGATGACTTTCGGCACACCAAAGTCACACACCACCAGCGTGAACACCACGATGAGCGTGCTGATTAAACCGTACTTCGCAGCGGGCAACGTCACGACAAGAAAGGTTTTCCAGCCGGGCGTTTTCAGGGCGCGCGCCGCTTCGTAAAGACGCGCATCAGACGTGCGCAGCGAGGTATTTAAAATCATCAAGGCATGGGGAAACGTCCAGAAGATCAACCCAAGGCTAATCCCCATCAGCCCATACACCGATTCACCGCCAAGCCAGGACTTGAAGATGCCCTGATTGCCAAACAGAAAAATCAGGCTGATCGCGGGCAACAACGAGGGCGCCAAAATCGGCGCGCTGCCCAGCACTTGAAACAGCCCCTTCATCGGCATGCACGAACGGCTTAACGCGTAGGCATAACCAAATGCCAACGTCGCCACCACTACCGTCACCAGCACACCGACGGTGAACGTATTGCCCATCGACTGCCACAAAGCGTTGGAGGAGAAATACGTCGCAAAGTTGGCCAAGCCGACATACTCACCAGCGCGGTTTTGTACCGATTTGACCAACATGGCCCACAACGGCATCAAAATGAATAGCCACATAAACAGCAAGAGCGCGGTCAGTGTCACGCCCAAAATCAGGTTGTCGCGACTGATGCGTTGCCACCAGCGACTTGATGTAACAGCGGTTGCGTTGGATAAAATCATAGCTTTCACTTTCTCACCTTAGGCTGCATCGCGCGTCGTCATGCGGGTTGGATAAACCTGAACTACGGTGTCGCGAATCGCCAGATGACGCACATCACCGGCCTGAATGGCGCTATCGACAACGTGTTGTACCGAAAGATCCACATGCACCGCGGGCAACGACGGTTCATCCTGAAAGCGGCACTCAATACGATAGAACGCGCCAAGAAACTCCAGCGATACAATCTTCACCGGAATCGCATTGCTGTTGCGTTCCACAAACGCCAACTGTTCCGGCCGCACGGCCAGTTCAAATTGATCGCCCTTCTGCACACTGGCATTGCCAATCGCAGGCAGACTGCTCAGCGACTCGGCAACGCGCATTTGTAGCGGCGTGGTCATCGACGCCGGAATGAAGTTCATGTGGCCGACAAACTGCGCCACAAATCGGCTGGCCGGTTGCTGGTAGATCTCTTGAGGCGAGCCAACCTGCTCAATAACGCCGTGGTTCATCACCACAATCCGGTCGGCCATGGTCAACGCTTCATCCTGATCGTGCGTCACCATGATGGTGGTGATCCCAAGCTTGCGTTGCAGACGGCAAATTTCATCGCGCAGATGGGCGCGAACTTTGGCATCCAGCGCCGACAAAGGTTCATCCAGTAGCAATAAGCCGGGCGACAGCGCCAATGCACGCGCCAGCGCGACACGCTGTTGCTGGCCGCCGGAGAGCTGATTGGGGAATTTTTGTCCTGAAGTTGGCAAACCGATGGTGTCCAGCCAATCATCGACTTTTTCTAATGCCTCGCGTGTCGAGAGTCCCTGATTTTTCAAGCCGATAGCAATGTTTTCTTGCACGGTTAAATTGGGAAACAGCGCGTAAGATTGGAAGACGATGCCGAAATCACGCTTTTCAGGCGGCAAAAAGGTCATCTCGTGCTGGTTTTGAAAAATGGCGCCCGACGTGGGTAAGTCTAATCCGGCGATTGCACGCAGCAATGTGGTTTTGCCACAGCCCGAGGGCCCAAGAAAACAGACAAACTCTCCTTGCTGAATGTGAAGGTCGATGCCTTTGAGCGCCGTAAACTGGCCAAATTGTTTGATGACGTTGTGAATTTCTAAATAAGGCTGTGAGGTCATAACAAGATCCTTAATTTGGTATAGTCCAAATATAGAACCCCTATGTGACACTGTGGTGACGATTTTATAGACGTGAGATGACAGGAATGTGTCAGTCAATTGTTCAGCCAAAAGATTGCAGCACATGTAACGCGACAAACGAAATAAGGAGGCCAAAGCCTCCTCAATCATTCGTTGACGAACCCATTAAGATTTGGGTTCAGACTTCGCATCAAACTTCTCAGACCAAGTTTTCAGCACGCGGGCACGTTCGTTGCCCATCTGCGCAAAGTCCATCTTCGCCATCGCTTTTTCGACGTTCGGATAGTTCGCCACGGTTTTGCTGACGTCTTTGTGGCCCACGACCGGATACATATCAATGTACAGCTCGTTGGCTGCTTTGGAGATCGACCAGTCCACCACGCGCTTTGCCGCATCCGATGCTTTCACCAAGCCCACCGCTTCCGATTCCCAGCCGATGCCCTGAGGAATGATGACATCCAGCGGCGCACCTTGCGTTTTCAACTTCGCACCGCGACTTGCCATCGAAATGCCAATCGCCACTTCACCCATGCCCGCTTGAACGCACGGTTTTGAACCCGAATGGGTGTAATGCGCGATGTTTTGGTCCAAACGCTGCATGTAGTTCCAACCTTTATCTTCTCCCATAATTTGCAGCCAAGCCGACACCTGCATGTAACCTGTGCCCGAAGATGCTGGGTTTGGCATCGCGATGTGGCCCTTATAAACAGGCTTGGTCAGATCTTCCCAACTTTGTGGTTTTGGCAGATTCAACTGTTTAGCAACCGTTTCGTTGAAACACACCGCATTGAAGAACGCGTCATTGCCGTACCACGCCTGCTGACCTTGCGGATCATTCAAATTGGCGCGCAGTTCATTCGCACCTTTCGGCGTGTATGGCTTCAAGATGCCTTCGTTTTTGAGCAGTGCCATGGACGAGCCCGCAAGCCCCCAAACCACTTCGGCGCGTGGGTTTGATTTTTCAGCTAATAGCTTGGCCGTCATGATACCGGTCGAATCACGCACCCACTTAATCTCGATATCTGGGTTCTCTTTTTCAAACGCAGTTTTGTATTTCGCCAAAATGTCGGTTTCGAACGCGGTATACACCGTCACCTCTTGCGCTGCGTGCGCTTGCGCCGCAAACAACGCGACCAGTGAAGCCAGAGTTCCTTTCATAAAACGGGTTTTCATCGCTATCTCCAAGTTGTAGTTAATTTGGTATGTACCAGATTTATTTTCTACGCTAATCCTGTTATGTGACGATTCAATGACGTTCATTTGGCATTTTTGTGAGCATTTCATACTTACATTCGCGGCATGACGATCCGTATAGCCGCGACGGAAGATGTGAAAGTTTTATGAAATCCGCGTTGGTTGCCTTTACCGAAGCGATTTTTCCTTGCTAGAGTAGCGATAAATAATTGGTATAGTCCAAAATGGAGTTCACATGAAAAACGACTACTTGCTGCTCACCCCTGGCCCCCTTTCGACCACAGAAACTGTGCGCGAAGCCATGTTAAAAGACTGGTGTACGTGGGATGACGAATACAACAAAGACATTGTGGAAGTGATTCGCCAAAAATTGGTGGCGCTGGCAACCCGTCACAGCGGATACACCTCGGTGTTGATGCAAGGCAGCGGCACCGCGTCGGTCGAAGCCACCATCGGCAGCACCTTAGGCCAACACGGCAAGTTGCTGGTCGTTGATAATGGTGCGTATGGCGCTCGAATCGCACAGATTGCAGCATACCTGCACATTGATTGTGCCATCGTCTCACCCGGTGAAACTGCGCAACCGTCCCTTGAACACATCGAAGCATGCATTCAGCAAGATGCCACAATTACCCATGTGGCCATCGTGCATTGTGAAACCACCACCGGCATGTTGAACCCCATCACGGAGGTCGTCGCGCTGGCCAAAAAGTACGGCAAAACTGTGATTGTGGATGCGATGTCGAGCTTTGGTGGCATTCAGATGGATATCGGCGATCTCGGAATCGACTTTATGATCAGCTCGGCCAACAAATGCCTTCAAGGTGTGCCGGGGTTTGGATTTGTGATTGCCAAGCAGAGCGAACTGGAACAATGCCAAGGCCAAGCCCGTTCGCTGAGCCTCGATCTGTACGACCAATGGCAATGCATGGAGAAAAACCACGGCAAATGGCGCTTTACATCGCCAACTCACACCATGCGTGCGTTTTATCAGGCGCTGCTTGAACTGGAACAGGAAGGCGGCATCGCTGCTCGTCATCTGCGTTATCAAACCAACCAAACCACGCTGGTGCGCGGCATGCAATCCCTTGGCTTCACGCCTCTACTCGATGTGTCATTGCACTCGCCGATCATCACTTCATTTTATTCCCCCACGCATCCGGACTACCAATTCGCCGAATTCTATCAGCGCCTGAAAGCGCAAGGGTTTGTGATCTATCCGGGGAAAGTGAGCCATGCCGACTGTTTTCGCATCGGCAATATCGGGGATGTTCATCCGCACGACATTGAGCGCCTGATTGAAGCCGTGCAAAACGCCATGTACTGGAACGTAGCCTCATGAGCCACGCAAAACCTGAATCTCATTGGCGAAGCGAGGGCGATATCAACACTACGCCCGCACGCAAGCAATGGGGTCGTAACCTGCAACATCCCGACACGCGCTCGCTGCTTGAACGCGATGCGAATGTGTTTCTTCATCAGGCGATGTCGACGCCGTGCCTCAATGCGCTGAGTAGCGCGCGCGATGTGTACCTAGACGACTTGGCTGGCAAACGCTATCTCGATTTTCATGGCAACAACGTGCATCAGTTGGGGTATAGCCATCCGCATGTGGTCGAAAAAGTGACTCAGCAAATGCAAACCTTAGCGTTCTCGCCGCGCCGATTTACCAATCCGATTGCGGTGGCATGCGCCGAAAAACTGACTGAGATTTGCGGCGGTGAACTCAATCGGGTGCTGTTTGCACCCGGTGGCACCTCGGTGATTGGCATGGCGCTGAAACTCGCTCGCCACGTCACCCAGAATTTTAAAGTCGTGTCGCTGTGGGATGCGTTTCATGGCGCATCACTGGATGCCATTTCTGTTGGTGGTGAAGCCTGTTTTCGCCACAACATGGGGCCGTTGCTGGCGGGCGTCGAACGCATTCCCCCAGCGGTGAGCTACCGTGGCGCTTTCCCTCGCGAAGACGGCAGCGATGTTCACTACGCCGATTTCTTGGAATATGTGATTGAAAAAGAAGGCGGCGTTGGCGCGTTTATCGCTGAAGCGGTGCGCAATACCGATGTGCAAGTGCCCAGCCGCGCGTACTGGAAACGTGTGCGTGAAATCTGCGACAAACACGGCGTGTTGCTCATCATTGATGACATTCCCAACGGCATGGGACGCAGCGGCCATTGGTTCACCCATCAGGCGTTTGATATCGAACCGGACATCCTGTGCATCGGCAAAGGCTTGGGTGGCGGCATCATGCCCATGGCGGCGCTGATCACCAAAGACCAATACAACACGGCCGCTGCAGTGTCGTTGGGGCACTATACACACGAAAAAAGCCCACTGGGCTGCGCCGCTGCGCTCGCTACCATCGAAGTCATTGAACAGCAACAGCTACTGAACAAAGTACAACGCGACAGCCACTATTTGCACCAACGCTTGCACGCGATGAAGCAGCGTTACGCGTTGATCGGCGATGTGCGCGGCATCGGCTTATTGTGGGGCGTGGAGCTGGTGCAAGACCCCACCAGCAAAGAGCGCGCGTACGATGAAGCCGAAGCGGTACTCTATCACTGCCTCAACCACGGATTGAGCTTTAAGGTGTCGCAGGGGAATGTGATTCAACTCAGCCCTCCACTTGTTATCGAGCGTGCCGAACTTGATGACGCACTCGCGATCTTCGAATCCGCACTCCAAGAAATCAGCGCCACATTTGGCTACGCCATCAAGCATTCGTAAAGCAAACCATTCATGAAACAAACCGTTCAAGGAAATCATCATGCACTCACCGATTCAAGCCGTTATTTTTGACTGGGCTGGCACCATTGTCGACTTCGGATCTTTCGCCCCGACAACGATTTTCGTCGAAGCCTTTCAGCAAGGTTTTGATTTTGAAATTTCACTCGATGAAGCCCGCGTACCCATGGGATTGGGCAAATGGGATCATATTCAAGCTGTTGGCCGGCTGCCCGACGTGGCTCAACGCTGGGAGCAACAAATGGGCCGCGCCATGAGCAGCGCGGACATCGATGCCATTTACGCCGCGTTTATGCCGCTGCAAATTGCCAAAGTGGCGGATCACGCCGCGCCGATTCCACACGCGATTGAGGTGGTGAACGCGCTTAAGCAGCGCGGCATTAAAATCGGATCTTGCTCCGGCTATCCGCGTCAGGTGATGGATGTGTTGATCCCGGCCGCGCAGGCATACGGGTATCAACCAGATTATGTGGTCGCAACCGATGATCTGCCGCAAGGGGGGCGACCTGCGCCGTTCATGGCACTCAAAAATGTGATTGAACTTGGTGTGACAGATGTACGCGCCTGCATCAAAGTCGATGATGCAGTGCCCGGCATTGATGAAGGCCACAACGCTGGTATGTGGACGGTCGGATTGCTGCTGTCGGGCAACGAAGCAGGACTCACCGAACAAGAGTATCTGTCTGCGGACAGAGCCACACTCAACACCGCCCGCGCTCGCGCTCGCGACAAACTCTCGCAAGCCAATCCCCATTACCTGATTGATACCATCGCCGACTTTCCGGCTGTGGTTGCTGATATCGAACGCCGCTTACTCGCAGGGGAACGACCATAAAAAAACGGGCCTTAGCCCGTTTTTCTTCAGAACAGTTTTAAACTCGAGATGATCGTCGACATCAACATCGCTCCGGGCGCCGTCAGGGTATAGACGAAGATGGAAAAATTAATCAACACGGTTAACCAAAATATCATTCGAAATGGCTGTTCAAGGGTTTTGAATTTCAGCAGTGCCTGCGCCATCAAGGCACCGGGCCAGCCACCCAGAACGGATAGCGTGTGCAGCAACCACTCAGAAACCCGCCAATCGTTGTGATACATAGCACTTCGGTCAAACGCGTACACCGCATAGGTAATGGCGCTGATTAAGATGTAGAACAACACCACTATCGGCGGATATTTCACCAGATAGATACTGGCAAAAAGCACGGTAATAAACCAGACTGACAAAGCGAGTGACAATCCGTACACCAAAGGCCGATGAATATCGACGGCGTGCAGAGAACCGTCTGGTTCTTTCGTCAGTTTGAAATGTACCGCCTCATTAACTTTTGGTCTTTGCGCGTGACCTTGAAGATCGGAAATGTGGAAGAAGATTTTGCCGCGATAGTTATCGACCGTAATAAAGCCATACCCTTTCGCGTCATTCCATTCAGAGATTTTACCTGCAATAGCCATGATGAACTCGCACTCATCCCTCACACTCAGTGTCAGAGACTTGTTATGCCCAGCCGCCACTTCGCCTGTCGTTATTATGTTTGGCAAAGCTCCTGAGAACGCACAGACGCACTCAATTAAAGCGTAGTCCCTGCTTAAAAATAAGATCAAGCCGAAGATCGTTTTTTTGTCGATTTTGCTTCGCCGGCTGTGGCTGGATGAAAGCTCATCACTATTTACAAACATACACAATTTATTACTTAAAAACTGTGTGCATATCGATTGAATTCTTACATTACAAAGACTAAGGTTTCACGTACCACCTTGTGAAATCTATAAACCGTATGGTTTTATGCCGCCCTGACCTGTCAGGGCGGTATTTCTTTTTGGAGAAAATAAAATGTCTACTAATCATACAATCGTGGTATCAACTCTGGATATGGACCGCATCAGTGCGCTTCTGGAGCAGATGCCAAAATTGTCACCAGAACTGGAAAAACTAGAAGATGAACTCGACAGAGCGACCATCAAAGAGCCACAGGAAATGCCGGACAATGTCGTCAGCATGAACTCAACCGTGCGGTTTAAGTTCATGGGTAAAGAAGAGATCATTCAGAAGAATCTGGTCTATCCGAACGAAGTGAAAAGCAATGACGATATTTCTATCTTTGCTCCGGTTGGCAGTGCATTGCTAGGCTTAGCAGCAGGCCAAACTCTCACTTGGCCAATGCCTGGCGGCGCGGAGAAAACCATCGAGATCCTCGAAGTGGTGTACCAGCCAGAGCGTGAAGGTGACTTTAGCCGTTAAGAGCGGGATTCCGGTGCAAAGTGATCACTTTGCACCAGGAGCGATTTACGCGAGCAGAATATCTTTTAATTCGTGCAGTGAGCCCACTTCATAGTGCGCATCGATACCGTCCGGCTTTGGATGCTGATGCACATTCAACCAGCAAGTTTCAATCCCAAAGTTCAAACCGCCCAGAATGTCTGAATGCGGGTTGTCTCCCACCATCAACACACGCGCTTTTTCCGGATTTCCCATTACCGACATCGCATGAGCAAAAATGCCCGCATCTGGTTTGGCGATCCCAACCTCTTCTGAAATCACGATGTGGTCGAAATATTCCTTCATGCCCGTTTTAGTCAGGCGTACATCCTGAAGCTCCGTAAAACCATTGGTGATGATCCCCAGTTTTGCTTTGCCTTTTAGCGCTTCCATCAGTTCTTTAGCACCTGGCAGCAACGTACAAATGTCGGCCATCGCTTCCAAAAACGCGCTGTTCAGCTCTGCCGTGGTGGTTTCCAGCTTTTGCGCCCAGGATGCAAAACGAATGTGTTTCAATTCTGCCGCCGTGATCGTACCGTTCTGGTAATCAACCCACAGGGGCTTATTGACTTGTTGGTAGTGGTGAAAGTCTTGTTCCGTAAAGTCTACGCCTTTACGCGCAAACATCAGCTGCATCCCTTTAAAAGCATCGAAATGAAACAGGGTTTCGTCAGCGTCAAATAAGATCCAATCGTACTTCATGTTGGTTTCCTCAAAATGTCGCGCTCAGTCTAGATTGTTTTCCATGAGATGTTAATCTCTGTATATGGAAACTTTTTGTTAAGAATATCTCAACAATTATGATGAATAACACGTTTGCCGCCATTCCTATTTTTGTCGCAGTGGTCGAATGCGGCAGTTTCTCGAGCGCGGCCGAGAAACTCAACATCACTAAGTCTGCCGTGAGTAAACGGGTGACGCAACTCGAAGATGATTTAGGCATTCGCCTGCTGAACCGCACCACACGAAAACTGAGCCTGACCGAGGCCGGAGAGCGTTATTACTACCATGTATCCCAAGCCTTGAGCTATGCGCAACAAGGAAGTGACGCGGTCACTGAATTACAAGGTGAGCCCCAAGGTAAACTCAAAATTACGGCCCCCATGTCATTTGGTGTGTTGCATATTGCGACCATCATTGCTGAGTTCCTTGCCCGCTATCCTAAAGTGGAAATCGACTTGCAGTTGGAAGATCAAATGGTTGACTTGGTTCAAGGCGGCTTTGACCTGGCGATTCGTATCGGCCATTTACCGGTCTCAAATCTGGTGGCCAAACGATTGGTCCGTTGCCGCAGTGTGCTGTGTTGCTCGCCCGATTATCTGACCCGTTATTCCGCGCCGCAGAAACCTTCTGATCTGCTGCAACACAATTGCCTGGTGTATTCCTATTTTCGTGGCGGCAGCGAGTGGACGTTTACCCAAAACGGGGCAGATTTCAAAGTCATTCCTAAAGGCAACCTTAGCGTGAATAATAGCGAAGCGATTCGCCGCGCCCTGCTTGACGGCCTTGGTATTGGTCAGTTGCCAACGTTTCTGGTCAGCAAAGATATTCAAGCCGGAAAACTGCAAACCATCATGGCGGATTTTCCTCTTCCTGAGCACGCCATTTATGCCGTATTTCCTGAAAGAAAACATCTGCCACACAAAGTGCGCGCCTTTATGGAATTTGTCAGTGAAAAATTGGGAGCAGATCAACCATATTGGGATCAAGGTATCTTCTGAGCCAATACGTGCTCAAAAACTCAGAATGACAGTGATTTAACGCAAAGAACGTGTGCCAGAACCGGCTTATAAAACGGGGTAAATCAACCACCGGAGTAGCCGATGAAACACTTTTTGCCCTCGTCCGTCATGCTGATTCCTTTTGTGGTGAAACCCTACCCCGAATCAGATCACGAAATTCGCGACAATGAACAACAACACGAGCAAACAGCTCAACTAGACTTACAAAATAAGCGTCAATCTCAGGCAGGATCAGACCAAGAATAGCACTGGATAATTATTGCACTAGCTCTGGATAGTTAAGGAATCGACCGATGAAAAAAGTAGCCGTGATATTGAGTGGATGTGGTGTTTTCGATGGTGCCGAAATTCATGAATCGGTGCTTGCCCTCCACGCCATTGAAAGACACGGTGCCTCTTGGCACTGTTTTGCTCCCAATATTGATCAGATGCACGTCATTAACCACCTCACGGGTGAAGAGATGGACGAAAAACGAAACGTGCTGGTAGAAGCCGCACGTATCGCACGTGGCAAAATTGAGGATGTCGCGAAGCTTAAAGCCGAAGATTACGACGCTTTGCTATTACCCGGCGGTTTTGGCGCAGCGAAAAACCTGACTGACTTTGCCGTCAAAGGCGCCGATTGCAGCATCAACACTCATGTCGCAGCCGCGTGTCGCGCCTTTGCTCAAGCGGGCAAACCGGCCGCCTATCTTTGCATTGCGCCCACCATCATTCCAATGATCTACGAACATGGCGTGGAAGGCACCATCGGCAGCGACCCGGATACGGCGTGCGCGTTCCGTAAAATGGGCGGTGAACATGTCACCTGCCCGGTCGATGACTTCGTTTTTGACCAGAAACACAACGTACTGTCCACTCCGGCTTACATGCTGGCCGAAAATATTTCCCAAGCGGCAGCGGGTATTGATCGTCTGGTGGACGAGTTGATCAAACTTGCCTAATCACAGTAAAGCGCCGACCGTGGCGCTTTAGTTTTACGCAACTGCGTCCAGCAATTTGCTCCCGATGCAATTGATCGAAATCAGGAATGGTTTAGAATTCTCGCCTCGCAAAACAATCCTCTCGTTAATTCGCTTTACAACCTTCCATTTAAAGCTATTATCGCGACGCAAACGTTTTCCTCACCAATTTCATCCTTATGATGAGGGTTTTATGCTGCCAGATATTGAAATTTGCCGTACCACACCGCTGACTGCCATTGAACAGATCGCCCACAAAGCCGGACTTCTGCCCGAGGAGTTTCACAGTCAGGGACGCTATAAAGCCAAAGTCTCGCTCAATTGCCTGAATCGCCTGCACGATAGACCTTCTGGAAAATTCATTCTGGTCACCGCAATCACGCCAACACCTTTGGGTGAAGGTAAAACGGTGACCACGATTGGTCTGGCACAAGGTTTGGCTCGCTTACAGCATTCGGTCATGGCCTGTATTCGTCAGCCGTCCATGGGGCCAATTTTCGGCGTCAAAGGTGGCGCTGCTGGCGGTGGTTATTCGCAGGTCGCACCAATGGAAGAGCTCAACCTGCATCTGACCGGCGATATTCATGCCGTCACTGCAGCGCACAATCTCGCCGCGGCAGCGATTGATGCGCGCATTTATCACGAACAGCGCAACGGTTATGAGGATTTTGCCGCAAGAACGGGTATGCCTGCCCTGCGTCTCGACCCGCAACGTATCGTGTGGAAGCGTGTGATGGACCATAACGATCGCGCGCTGCGCATGGTCACGGTTGGCCGCAACGAAGATGGCAAAACCATCAACGGTTACGAGCGTGAAGACGGGTTCGACATCTCAGCAGCGTCTGAATTGATGGCGATTCTTGCCCTTGCTGAAGACCTCAAAGATCTGCGCCGCCGCATTGGTAATATCGTCGTCGGCTACAACATTGATGGTCAGCCTGTCACCACCGAAGATTTGAAAGTGGCTGGCGCGATGGCGGTCAGTATGAAAGAAGCCATTGAACCCACACTGATGCAGACCCTTGAAGGCGTGCCGACACTGATTCACGCAGGCCCGTTTGCCAATATCGCACATGGAAACTCATCAATCATTGCCGATGACATCGCCACACGCCTCGCCGACTACACCGTGACCGAAGGCGGCTTTGGTTCCGACATGGGCTTTGAGAAGGCTTGCAACATCAAAGCTAAAGCCTCCGGTAAAGCGCCGGACTGCGCGGTGATCGTCGCAACGTTACGCGGCCTGAAAGCCAACTCGGGGCTCTATGATCTGCGTCCGGGTCAATCCGTACCTGAAACCCTGTTCGCGCCAGATTGCAACGCGTTGACCGCTGGGTTTGAAAATCTCAAATGGCACATCAACAACGTCAATAAATACGGTATTCCTGCAGTGGTGGCGATTAACCGCTTTCCGCAAGATAGCGAAGAAGAACTGGCGCAGTTGAAAACAATGATCGAAGCGCTGCCGAATGATGTGACGGTTGCGTTGTCTGAAGGCTTCGCCAAAGGCGGAGAAGGCACACGTGAACTGGCGGAAAAAGTAGTCGAGCAATGCAGCAAAGCCGCGCACTTTACACCGTTGTATCAACACGATGCGCCGTTATTCGACAAGCTTAAGGCTGTCGCTATCAATGGTTATGGTGCCGGCTCAGTCACTCTGAGCGAAAAAGCGCAAGCCCAGCTTGATGATTTGCAAGCAAAAGGCTTTGGTCATCTTTCCGTGTGTCTGGCGAAAACGCCGTTGTCCATCACCACAGATCCAGCGCAAAAAGGTGCGCCAAGCGGATTTGATGTTCCCATTCGTGAACTGAAACTGTGCGCGGGCGCAGAATTTGTCTATGCCTTATGCGGCAACGTGATGACCATGCCGGGGCTGCCCGAGAAACCGGCGTTTATGGGGCTGGATATCGACGATCAAGGCCGCATCATCGGGCTGAGCTAAGCACCTGCATTACATCCCCCTATTGAAAAGCTTCGCCACTGCGAAGCTTTTTTCTTTGCGTTCGATTTGAAATTTTTCCGTCCGTGTGCCGTTCTTTTCGTATATCCGTTCAACAAAACGAGTAAGAACCGCCATGAAACGTATTACGTTATTTTTGTTTGCCTTACTGGTCTCCGTACCACTCTCTGTATCGTTTTTCTCACAGGCAGAAACTTCTGCCACCAGCAAACACGCCAGTCATGAAGAAATCGCAACACTGGCTGGTGGCTGCTTTTGGTGTACTGAATCTGATCTGGAAAAACTTGATGGTGTGATTACCGTTGTCTCTGGTTATTCCGGTGGCAATGTCGACAATCCGACTTACAAGCAGGTCTCTTCAGGTTCTACGGGTCACATCGAGTCGGTTCAGGTCACGTATGACCCCGATAAAGTCAGCTATGAACAGGTATTGGACCATTTCTTCCGCCATATCGATCCCACCGATGATCAAGGCTCGTTTGTCGATCGTGGTAACCAATATCGCCCGGCGATTTTTTATCATAACGCCCAGCAAAAGCAGATAGCCGAGCGCTTTATGAAAGAGATCGACGAGTCCGGAATCTTCAGAAAACCGCTCAAAACCGAACTGATCGCCTTTAAGAAGTTCTGGCCGGCTGAAGAGTACCATCAGGATTTCTACAAAAAGAGCTCACTGCGTTACAAATACTATCGTTACGCCTCTGGCCGCGATCAGTACTTAGATGAGATCTTTGGCAAAGACCGCGTTGAACACCCAAAAACACTGCGCCAAATCATCGACGAGAGAAAAGGCATCAGCAGTGTGAAGGCCTACACCCGCCCTTCGGATAAAGAGATTCGCGCCAAACTGACTGAGCTACAGTACTACGTCACGCAAGAAGAAGGCACCGAGCACGCGTTTAAAAACGAGTATTGGGATAATAAAGCAGAAGGTATCTATGTTGATGTTGTCTCAGGAGAACCGCTGTTCTCGTCCACCGACAAATACAAATCCGGCACTGGCTGGCCAAGTTTTACCAAGCCGATTAACCCGGCGTATATCGTGACCAAAGACGATAACACGCTGTTTTACACCCGCACCGAAGTGCGCAGCCGCTTTGGTCAATCCCACTTGGGTCATGTATTTAATGACGGCCCTGCGCCGACAGGTTTACGCTACTGTATGAACTCCGCTGCGATGCGATTTATACCTAAAGCGGAGATGCAGGCACAAGGTTATGGTGAATACCTGACACTGTTTAAATGAATGCTGAACGCGATGTGGTGACGAACTGTTGCACCACCGCGGCATGTTGATACCTAAGCGCCCGGTCACGCGTCTGACTGGGCGTTTCACCAAATAACAGCTTGTAATAATGGTTGAACGTGCCGAGATGATAGAAACCAAAGCCAAGTGCAACGTCGCAGATTGCCCGCTGCTGCGATTGATCCAGTAGTACGCGTCGCACCGCATTCAAACGGCACTCACGCAAAAACGTCGCCGGGCTCACTCCAAGCTCTTGTTCAAAACAGTTCTGCAACGTGCGTTGGCTGACACAAGCAATCGCGCACATATCGCTAATACTTAACGGATAATCCCCATTCTGATCAATGTATTGATACAAGCGCCGCAACGCCTGACGCCGAGTATGGTAACTGCGCGGTTCACGTTCAGTCGACACTTGAAACGCACTCAGACGATCAATCACCGCTGCTCGCAACATGGCATGCAAATGCGCTTGTGCGGCACTTTCTTCAATCAGCTTCTGTCCGAGTATCGACCGCGGGCTCAGCGCGTCTCGAATCAAAGACACCAGCGACCAGCAACCGTGTTGCGGTAGACTGTTTTCAACCAATGCTGCCGTTTCCCACTGGGCATTTTCCCATTGTCCCTGACTGCCAAATTGCATTCCGTTCAACAGCAGATCACGGTCGATCACAATGCCAAAAATATGAAAATCCTGTGGTGTGGCCAATTCAAATGATTCTTGCGCCGGACGAATCATCAATTGATGCGTCTCAGCTTGCAGACCATTGACTTTAGGCCGTTGACTATCCATCGAAAAACCAATCCAAACGGCGTTGGGATTCACACAACATTCCTGATGGACGGCGTGACTGGTGTACTCCTCAAACAGGTGCAAACCGGGCAACTTTATTTCATCCAGATACCCATTAAATTGCCCTGCACCGTGTTGATTATACTTTTGTTCCCAAGCACTTAGGCTTTGTGCCTGCTGATTGACATCAAAACTGTATTGTTTGCACCTCGTTGGTGCGCATGAATTCCCTTCATGAAGCAATTGAACCAAATTCATTTTCACCCTCTTGCACCAGCATTACGCACAATTTCTTTTATCTCACTGTTTTTATTGGTTTATTTAACTTTGCCTATTTCCGTCATGCTCGCGGAACAGTTTTCGCAGTTTGTATACCAAGGCAAATTGCAATGTTCAGGCCGCACAGCTCTGAACAAACCCACACCGCACAACGGTAAAGATAGAGAGGCACAATGAGTTCACACTACCGATATCAATTAGGCAGTCAGACCTACCAGTTTGCTTCTTTAAAAGAAGTGATGGCGAAGGCGTCGCCGCTGCGCTCCGGCGACCAATTGGCGGGGGTGGCCGCCACATCGGCAGAGGAGCGCGTGATCGCGCAGATGATATTGGCGGATCTGCCACTCAAAACCTTCCTTAATGAAACTTTGATTCCCTACGAGAACGACGAAATTACCCGTCTGATCATCGATGAGCATGATGCCCGCGCATTCTTGGAAATCGCGCATCTCACTGTAGGCGATTTTCGTAACTGGCTGCTGCAAGAAACCACCACCCATATTGAATTGGCGCGGGTTTGCTCTGGCATCACGCCCGAGATGGCCGCGGCAGTCAGCAAAATCATGCGCAATCAGGATTTGATTCTGGTGGCGAAGAAGTGTCAAGTGACCACCGCATTTCGTAACACCATCGGTCTGCCCGGCCGTTTATCGACCCGTTTGCAACCCAATCACCCGACCGACGATATGAGCGGCATTACGGCATCGATTTTTGATGGCCTGATGTACGGCAACGGCGATGCCGTGATTGGCATCAACCCCGCCACCGACAGCGTAAGCCAGGCGATTAAGCTCATGAAGCTGATGGATGAAGTGATTCAGTATTACGACATCCCGACCCAATCGTGCGTCCTGACCCATGTGACGAACACGGTCGAAGCGATCGAGAAAGGCGCGCCGGTCGATTTGGTGTTTCAATCCATCGGCGGAACCGAAGCCACTAATCAAGGGTTTGGTATCAACCTGAATGTGATTGCCGAAGCCTATGATGCCGCTCAGAGCCTCAATCGCGGCACGGTCGGCAACAATGTTATGTATTTTGAAACGGGCCAAGGCAGCGCGCTGTCGGCCAACGGCCATCACAACGTCGACCAACAGACCTGCGAAGTGCGCGCCTATGCGCTCGCGCGCAAGTTCAAACCATTACTGGTCAACACCGTGGTAGGCTTCATCGGCCCGGAATATCTGTTTGACGGCAAGCAGATAACTCGTGCCGGGCTAGAAGATCACTTCTGCGGCAAACTGCTTGGCCTGCCGATGGGATGTGACATCTGCTATACCAACCACGCTTACGCCGATCAAAACGACATGGACAATCTGCTGACGCTGCTCGGCGTCGCCGAGTGCTCATTCATCATGGGCATTCCGGGCTCCGATGACATCATGCTCAACTACCAGACCACCTCGTTTCATGACGCGCTCTACGCCCGCCAAGTGTTGGGTTCCCGCCCTGCTCCAGAATTTGAAGCCTGGTTGAAGAAAATGGAAATCATCGATCAGGATGAACGCAAGCAACTCGCCGACGATTTATCGCCGCACTTTAGCCATCCCTTACGATTGATTCAGGAGGCCGTATGAGTAAGACGCTGACTTCCTCGTTGATCCATGAGGATCCATGGCACAAGCTGCGCCAGTTTACGCAGGCGCGCATCGGTATTGGCCGTGTGGGTACCAGCATTCCGACGCATGAGCTATTGCGTTTTCAGCTCTCGCACGCTCAAGCGATGGATGCGGTGCATGTGCCGCTCGACGAAGCGGAGCTGGTTGACGCCTTGGCGCAAAAATCAGCCATTGTGCCCTATCTTCCTGCGTTTTCGCTACATAGCCAAGCCAGTGATCGCCTCACGTATCTGCAACGGCCCGATTTGGGCCGCAAGCTCGATGATGCCTCGATAGAACGTTTGAAGCAGCACAGCGATAGCACGCCAAGTCCGTACGATCTGGCGATTGTCATTGCCGATGGTTTGTCGTCTTACGCAATCAGTCATCACGCGGCTCCCTTTATCGACGCCTTAATCACGCAGCTCCATGCCGACCAACGACATGATTGGCGTATCGCGCCATTGAGCATCGTGCATCAGGGCCGAGTTGCGGTCGGTGATGACGTGGGTGAAGCGATCAACGCACGCGAGGTGCTGGTACTGGTGGGCGAACGCCCGGGATTAAGTTCCCCCGATAGCTTGGGGCTGTATCTGACCTGGCACCCACAGCGCGGCACCGAAGATTCACTGCGCAACTGTATTTCCAACGTGCGCCCACAAGGGCTGCCTTATGAAGCGGCCGCGATGAAATGCTTCTATCTGCTGGCGGAGTCACGTCGGCTCAAACTCACTGGCGTCGGACTGAAAGATCGCTCTGACGACGCGCAGTTGAATCAACCGATTCAAGCAAACCAATTTTCGTTAACCACTGAATAGATTTTAAGGACATTACTGAGGATCGTTATTATGGAAAATAGCAGCAAACCGGGTCTGAAACGGACCCTTGGAAAATTTCACTTATGGGGCATTGCCGTCGGGCTGGTCATTTCGGGCGAATACTTCGGCTGGAGTTACGGTTGGGCACAGGCCGGAACACTCGGCTTTTTGATCACCACCCTGATCATTGCCACTATGTACACCGCGTTCATTTTCAGCTTTACCGAGCTGTCGACGTCGATTCCCCATGCGGGCGGTCCGTTCGCTTATGCGTATCGCGCCTTTGGCCCGTTAGGCGGCTATGTCGCGGGTTTCGCCACCTTGGTTGAGTTTGTGTTTGCGCCGCCCGCCATCGCCATGGCCATCGGGGCTTATCTCAATGTTCAGTTTCCGACGCTCGACCCGAAATTGGTTGCCGTGGTTGCTTATGTCATCTTCATGGGGCTCAACCTTGTTGGGGTAAGCATTGCCGCGACGTTCGAACTTTTGGTCACCATTCTTGCTATCGTCGAACTGCTGGTCTTTATGGGCGTGGTCTCGCCCGGTTTCTCGATGGCAAACTTTGCCGCGAACGGTTGGGCTGGCAGCGATGTCTTCTCTGGAGAAGCCATTTCCGGCATCTTTGCTGCGATTCCTTTTGCCATCTGGTTCTTCCTCGCCATTGAAGGCGCGTCGATGGCTGCAGAAGAAGCGAAAGATCCGAAACGCACCATTCCGGTGGCGTTTATCGCCGGCATTTTAACGTTGGTAGTATTGGCTGTTGGTGTGATGTTCTTTGCGGGTGGCGCCGGTGACTGGCGTGAACTGTCCAACATCAACGACCCACTGCCGCAAGCCATGAAAATGATTGTTGGTGAATCGAGTGGCTGGTTACACATGCTGGTGTGGCTGGGTTTGTTTGGCCTTATTGCGTCATTCCACGGCATCATCATGGGGTATTCACGTCAGATTTTCGCTTTAGCGCGCGCAGGCTTCCTGCCAAAATCACTCGCCGCTGTAAACCAACGTTATCAAACGCCGCATTGGGCGATTCTGGCGGGCGGCGTGGTGGGTATCGCAGCTATCTTCTCTGACAACCTGATTGTCATTGGCGGGCAACCACTGACTGCAAATATCGTCACCATGGCAGTGTTTGGGGCCATCGTGATGTACATCGTATCCATGTTGGCGCTGTTCAAACTGCGACGCACGGAACCAGCGCTGGAACGTCCGTTCCGCGCCCCGCTCTACCCATTTGCTCCGGCGCTTGCTCTGGGTCTGGCGGTACTTGCTCTGGTTGCGATGGTGTACTACAACTTCCTGCTGACACTGATCTTTGTTGGTCTGTTTGCCCTTGGTTTCATCTACTTTAAAGCCACACACGATGAAAGCTCGATGCAGGAAGGCAATGAAATGCTGCTGATGCCACAAGCCAGTGAAGCGTGACAGAACACCGTCTCCCTGAATTTCAGAGACAAAAAAAGGACATCCTCGGATGTCCTTTTTCATTGAATATTCGTGTAGTTAGCGCAAACCGTGCAGAAATTCAGCGCGGGTGGCGGGGTTGGACTTAAAAATACCACCTAGCGCCGTGGTTGTGGTTTCGCTGGTTGCATCCATCACACCACGTGATTTCACGCAGTAGTGAGTTGCATCGATGGTGACTGCCACGTCTTCTGATTCCAACAGGGTTTGCAGCGCAACCAGAATTTGTTGCGTCATACGTTCTTGCACCTGTGGGCGCTGCGCAAAAAAGCGCACAATGCGGTTAATTTTCGACAGGCCGATAATCTTGCCACGCGGAATATATGCCACCGCCGCTTTCCCATCGATAGTCACCAAGTGGTGCTCACAGGTACTGGTCACGGTAATATCTTTAACACGCACCATTTCGCTCACGTTCATCTTGTTTTCGATGACCGTGATTTTCGGGAAGTTTTGGTAATCCAGACCCGAGAAGATCTCATCAACATACATCTTAGAGATTCGGTGCGGGGTTTCTTCAAGGCTATCGTCAGTGAGGTCCAGTCCTAGGAGAGTCAGAATTTCACGCATGTGGTGTTCAATTCGTTCTTTTTTCTCATCTCGACTGATCGTGTTTGGTTGCATTGGCGTTTCCAAACCACGACGTTCCAGCGCATCTTTTACTAACTTCGCGGATTCGCTCAGACCTGACATTACCTTACCTCGTATTTAACCCTTTCGGATGGCTGACAAGGATACTCGGATTTTTTAATAATTACACCCATATTTTATTGGTGGACATTATTGCCACCGGGCTTTGTATGCTAAAGTACTTCTCAAAAATGAAGACCATAGGATTTCATCATGGGCTGTTGTGACGCTCCTGGCTTAATGCCAATTGAAGACGCGCTGGATAAAATGCTCTCGCGCATCACTCCGATTCAAACCACACTGACTCTTCCCCTTGCCGACGCACTCGGTTTTGTCCTTGCTGAAGATATTCTCTCCCCGATTAACGTGCCGCCATTTGATAACTCCGCGATGGATGGCTATGCCGTGCGCCGTGCCGAACTTGCGACCGCGACGCCACTGTCGGTTGCAGGCAAATCGTTTGCAGGCCAACCCTTTGACGGCGAATGGCCAGCAATGAGCTGTGTGCGCATTATGACCGGTGCAAAAATTCCGGACGGTTGCGATGCAGTGATCATGCAAGAGCAAGCCACGGTGTCGGAGCAAGGCGTCACATTCAGCCACACCGACGTCAAACTGAACGACAACATTCGGCCGACCGGTGACGACATTCACCAAGGCGATGTGGTGTTGAGTAAAGGCGCGCGTCTCACGCCCCGTGACATTCCGATGATCGCCACACTTGGCGTGGCTAATGTAACCGTTTATCGCAAACCGAAAGTGGCATTTTTCTCAACCGGTGACGAGCTGAAACCGCTGGGTCAACCGCTGGATGCAGGCCAGATCTACGACAGCAACCGTTACGGCATTAAGCCGCTGATTGAAAACTTCGGCTGCGAAGCGATTGACCTTGGCATCATTCCTGACTGCCCAGAGACGTTAAAAGCCACGTTTGAGAAAGCCCAAAGCCTGGCGGATGTGGTGGTCACTTCCGGCGGCGTGAGCGTGGGCGAAGCGGACTATACCAAAGATATTCTGGAACAGTTGGGTCAAATCGGGTTCTGGAAACTGGCAATTAAACCGGGGAAACCGTTCGCGTTTGGCGAACTGGAAAACGCTTGGTTCTGCGGCCTGCCGGGTAACCCGGTCTCCGCGGTTCTGACTATGTACGTTCTGGTGCAACCAATGCTGGCAAAACTGTCTGGCCACACTGAATGGACAGCACCTGAGTCAATTCCGGCCATCACCCGCACCACCTTCAAAAAAGTCCCGGGACGCACCGATTACCAACGCGGCATTTACCGCATCGAAAACGGTCAGTTCGTAGTTGAAACCACTGGAAACCAAAGCTCCGGCGCATTCCGCTCGATGAGCTTGGCGAACTGTTTTGTGGTGCTCGAACGCGAGCGCGGCCGAGTCGAAGCTGGCGAAACCGTCAACATTCAGCTATTCAACGCAACCTTATACTAGGAGTTCGTGTGGATATTCTCAGCGACTCAGAAATGCTGCGTTACAACCGTCAAATCATTCTCAAACAGTTTGATTTTGATGGTCAGGAAGCGCTGAAACAGAGTGCCGTATTGATCCTCGGTGCAGGCGGTTTGGGCTGTGCGTCCAGCCAATATCTGGCCACAGCGGGTGTGGGAAAGATCACGCTGATTGACGATGACACCGTGGAGCTCTCTAACCTACAGCGCCAGGTATTGCACCATGATGCCAATATCGGCGAGCTTAAAGTGGCATCAGCGGCCCAATCGCTGCAAGAACTCAACCCGCACATTGCCATTGAAACCGTCGCCAAGCGCCTGAGCGACAACGAACTGGAAGCCCTGATTGAACAACATTCATTAGTTTTGGATGCCTCAGATAACGTCGATACGCGTAATCAGTTGAATCGCTTGTGCTTTAAAACCAAAACCCCACTGGTTTCCGGCGCGGCGATTCGTATGGAAGGCCAAGTGAGCGTGTTTACTTACCAAAGCGAAGACGAACCGTGTTACCAATGCCTGAGCGCCCTGTTTGGCAACGCCGCATTAAGCTGCGTGGAAGCTGGCGTCATGGCGCCCGTGGTTGGCATCATTGGCGCCGTGCAAGCGATGGAAGCGATCAAAGTATTGGCCAATTACGGCACACCGATTCGCGGTAAAATTCTGATGTTAGATGCCATGAGCATGTCTTGGCGTGAAATGAAACTGATGAAGCTGCCCACCTGTCCGGTGTGCCACCCCTAATCCACAGGCGCAATGAAGCGCCTGTTTTTATTTGGATTCTTAGCCAGAATTGAGTAACGTAGCTCAATACCCCCAACACAGGATGAAGTGGAATGTCGCCATTAGTAAGCCCAGCTTGGCTCGCAGAAAAACAAAACGATCCGCGCTTAGTCGTGCTCGACGCCAGCATTGATTTTCAAATTCCGAGCGAAACCGAAAAAGACAAAGTCAATAATATTCCCGGCGCACGCCGTTTCGATTATGACGGCGTGTTTTGCGACACCGAATGCGACCTTCCCCACATGATGCCCACTGAAGCACGCTTTAATGAACTGGCGCAGCAACTGGGACTCAATCAAGATTCCATTGTTGTGGTGTACGACAACAGCGGTACGTTTGCATCGCCTCGTGCGTGGTGGATGTTTAAAGCATTTGGGCACAGCGACGTCTACATTCTCGATGGCGGGCTGACTGAATGGAAAGCCCAAGGTTACACTGTCACACAAAATTACGATGATTCATACGCGCCCGGTAACTTTGCCGGTACGCTCGACCCGCGTTTTTTTGTCGATGCGAACTACGTGTTAAATAAAATCAATGACAACAGCAGCCTGACCGTTGATGCGCGCTCCAAAGCCCGTTTCCTGGCGCAAGTAGCAGAACCACGCGCGGGTGTGCGCAGCGGCCATATTCCCGGCTCCTGCTGCCTGCCCTTTGCTGAGCTGATGAACGACCATAAAATGAAATCACCGACGGATCTTAAACCGATTTTGCAACAAGCGCTCATTCGCCCAGCCGATGAGTATCTGTTCAGCTGCGGATCCGGCGTCACCGCCTGTATCGTGTTGCTGGCTGCCACATTATGCGACTATCAGAATCTGGCGGTCTACGACGGTTCTTGGACGGAATGGGGTCAGCGCCACGACTTACCGATTGAGAAGTAACTTCTCAAACAGCAAAAAGGCCACGTTAAGTGGCCTTTTTAATTTCATTTCGCGACCAATATACCAGCGCGCTACTGAGCATCTCGCATCTGTTCATCTAAGTTGAGCACCGTCAGCGCGTTGGTCACGCTGGTCGCTATCACATCGATGGCACCAGTGCGCAGTGCACCAAGCAGTGCCAGCGGCTTGCTGTTCTCGGCCGCAATCGCGATCACTTCAGCAATGCGGCGAAACTCTTCAATGCCCAGACCAATCACGCGATCGCTCATCACGGTGTTGGCAATCTCGCCATGCACATTAAAGAAGTCGTACCCGGCGAAATCACCGACCACGCCTTGCTGCAAACGCGACTGCACCACTTCATCCGGCGTAAACCAGCCCAAATCGACCATGTAGCTGTTTTCACTCATGTCGCCGATACCGACCAACGCGATGTCTGCTTTGCGCGCCAGATCGAGCGTTTGCTTGACGGTGGCGTTTTGCATGAAGGCCAGTTTCTGCGCGCGGTTCTCGGCATACGCCGGCGCATACAAGGTTTCTGAGGTGCCACCGTACTTCTTCGCCATCTGACGGCAAATGTGGTCGGCGTTAAACATACCGCCACGTGGGTGAATGCCGCCAATACTGCAAACGAACTTACAGTCACGCGGCGTAATCACGCCGACATGATGCGCTACCGACGACACATTGCGCCCTTGACCGACACTGACCACCATGCCGTTCTTCAGGGTGCTGGAGAGATAATTCGACACCAATCCCGATACTTGTTGGCGCTGCAACTCTTCGTTCGGTTGGTCAAGCGCCACCAGCGCTCGTTTCACCCCAAAGCGTTCGATCAAACGTTGCTCAATCTTGGCACTGAACACCGGGTGATATTTAACGGTGATCTCGACAATGCCTTCATCACGCGCCTGTTTCAGCATTCGGCCCACTTTGGCACGCGAAATGGCAAACTTCTTGGAAATTTCTTCCTGAGTTGCCCCATCCTGATAGTAGGCAACGGAAATCTCCGTCAGCAAATCGGTGCTTTCCACCGAGATATCTTGGTTAGAACCGCTCATGTTACGCTCTCACTCACTACTTTGCTCAGCATAGTATCCAATACTGAGCATCTGCTCATTGACGTAGCATATGTTATAGCGCCAATTGAATGCAACATTTGCTCACTTGGATGACATTTTCTCACCTCGTATTTTGACGGCATTTTTACTTTGCAACGCTAGGCATGACTTAGGCAAACGTTTCTTTATTTGTCTCGGCTGACGTCGGATAAAATTAGTGAGTAAAAGTCGGCATAAAGGGCAAATCACGATTGACTTTCAGCATAGATAAGATAAATATGGGTACATCATTTACTCAACGAACGAGCAAATGTTCACTACAGTTGCTCGGTCGCTGAAAAACATTGTGTTAGTCATAAGCAGGCTTGTCATTGCATGACAATTCGCTTAACTAACCTGCATGCCAATGCCCAGCGAATCGCTGGCCTAGCCCAAAGAATAGGACGATCGAAATGAGCAACAAATTAGAGCAACTACGTAAACTTACAACTGTTGTGGCTGACACTGGTGAAATTGATGCAATCAAAAAATACCAGCCAGAAGATGCAACAACGAACCCTTCTCTAATTCTTAAAGCCGCTCAAATTGCAGAATATGCTCCACTGATCGATCAAGCGATCGAATACGCGAAATCACAGACCAGCGATAAAGCAGAACAAGTTCAAGAAGCGTGTGACATGCTAGCGGTAAACATCGGTAAAGAAATCCTGAAAACTATCCCAGGCCGTATCTCGACTGAAGTTGATGCACGTCTGTCTTACGACACTGAAGGCAGCATCGTTAAAGCTCGCAAACTGATCAAAATGTACAACGATGCAGGCATCTCAAACGACCGCATTCTGATCAAACTGGCGTCAACTTGGGAAGGCATCCGCGCGGCAGAAGTGCTGGAGAAAGAAGGCATCAACTGTAACCTGACTCTGCTGTTCTCTTTCGCGCAAGCTCGTGCTTGTGCTGAAGCTGGCGTGTTCCTGATTTCACCATTCGTTGGCCGCATCATGGACTGGTACAAAGCAAAAGAAGGTCGTGACTTCGAAGCTCAGGAAGATCCAGGCGTACTGTCAGTATCTAAAATCTACAACTACTACAAACAGCACGGTTACAAAACTGTGGTGATGGGCGCAAGCTTCCGTAACATCGGCGAGATTCTGGAACTGGCTGGCTGTGACCGCCTGACTATCGCACCTTCACTACTGGCTGAACTGGAAGCGGCTGAAGGCGAAGTGGTTGAGAAACTGGTTGATTCTAACGGTACACAAGAGCGTCCAGCAGCGATGACTCATTCTGAGTTCCTGTGGGAACACAACTTGGATGCAATGGCGGTAGAAAAACTGGCTGAAGGTATCCGTAACTTCGCAGTAGACCAGGGCAAACTGGAAACGATGATCGAAGCGAAACTTTAATCGCTCAACAACTTCCCGCCGAGGGAAATCAAATTCAAGGGGGAGCGCCCGCTTCCCCTTTTAGTTTCGACTATAACTTTTAAATCCTAACGATTACGGAATCTATTATGAACCGCAAACAACTGGCTAACGCAATCCGTGCACTGAGCATGGACGGTGTACAAAAAGCTAACTCTGGCCACCCGGGCGCACCAATGGGTATGGCTGACATCGCTGAAGTGCTTTGGCGCAGTCACTTGAACCACAACCCACAAAACCCGAACTGGGCAGACCGCGACCGTTTCGTACTGTCCAACGGCCACGGCTCAATGCTGATTTACTCTCTGCTGCACCTGAGCGGTTACGAGCTGTCGATTGACGATCTGAAAAACTTCCGTCAACTGCACTCAAAAACCCCAGGCCACCCTGAGTACGGTTACGCACCTGGCATCGAGACCACCACTGGTCCTCTGGGCCAAGGTGTCACCAACGCAGTAGGTATGGCGATTGCAGAAAAAGCACTGGCAGCGCAGTTCAATAAACCTGGCCACGATATTGTTGACCACTTCACTTACGTGTTCCTGGGCGACGGCTGTCTGATGGAAGGCATCTCGCACGAAGCGTGTTCACTGGCTGGCACTCTGGGCCTCGGCAAACTGATCGCTTTCTGGGATGACAACGGCATCTCGATCGACGGTCACGTGGAAGGCTGGTTCTCAGACGACACTCCAAAACGCTTTGAAGCTTACGGTTGGCATGTGATTCCAGCGGTTGACGGTCACGATTCAGACGCGATCAACGCAGCGATTGAAGCGGCAAAAGCCGATCCTCGTCCAACACTGATCTGCACCAAAACCATCATCGGTTTCGGCTCGCCAAACAAAGCCGGCTCACACGATTGTCACGGTGCTCCTCTGGGCGCTGACGAAATCAAAGCTGCGCGTGAATTCCTGGGTTGGGAATACGCACCATTTGAAATCCCGGCAGACATCTACGCTGAGTGGGATGCCAAAGAAGCAGGCGCAGCCAAAGAAGCCGCATGGGATGAGAAATTTGCCGCATACGCAGCCGCTTACCCAGCAGAAGCTGCAGAATACAAACGTCGTGTAGCGGGTGAACTGCCAGTCAACTGGGAAGAAGCCACCAGCGCTATCATCGCAGAACTGCAAGCGAACCCAGCGAACATTGCGTCACGTAAAGCATCGCAAAACGCGCTGGAAGCATTTGGTAAACTGCTGCCAGAATTCATGGGCGGCTCAGCGGACCTGGCACCTTCTAACCTGACCATGTGGTCTGGCTCGAAGTCTCTGGAAGCGAGCGATTTCTCAGGCAACTACATCCACTACGGTGTACGTGAATTTGGTATGACTGCCATCATGAACGGTATCGCGCTGCACGGCGGTTTCGTGCCTTACGGCGCGACCTTCCTGATGTTCATGGAATACGCGCGTAACGCGATGCGTATGGCCGCGCTGATGAAGATTCAGAACATCCAGGTCTATACGCACGACTCGATTGGTCTGGGTGAAGATGGTCCGACTCACCAACCGGTTGAGCAAATGGCTTCTTTGCGCCTGACACCAAACATGAACACTTGGCGTCCATGTGACCAGGTAGAATCGGCGGTGGCTTGGAAACTGGCTATCGAGCGTAAAGACGCGCCAACCGCGCTGATCTTCTCGCGTCAAAACCTTGCGCAGCAACCGCGTGATGCAGAGCAACTGGCCAACATCGCTAAAGGCGGCTACATCCTGAAAGATTGTGCAGGCAAACCTGAGCTTATCCTGATTGCCACCGGCTCTGAAGTTGAGCTGGCTGTGGAAGCGGCAGCGCAACTGACTGCTGAAGGCAAGCAAGTGCGCGTAGTGTCGATGCCATCTACGGATGCATTCGACAAACAAGACGCTGCATACCGTGAATCCGTGCTGCCAGCAGACGTGACCGCTCGTATCGCTATCGAAGCCGGCATTGCAGACTTCTGGTACAAGTACGTTGGCTTTGGCGGTCGCATCATCGGCATGACCAGCTTCGGCGAATCGGCACCAGCCGGCGAGCTGTTCAAACTGTTCGGCTTCACCACTGAAAACGTGGTGAACACAGCCAAAGAACTGCTGGCATAAGCACGTTTCTTAAGCTGAACGCCAAGTAAAAAGCCCCGCTCAATGAGCGGGGCTTTTTTATCATTATTTTTCTTCAAACCGCTTGGCAAGCTGCCTGAAATCATCCACTCGCGCGTTCATGTCTCTACTGTATTCTTCAACCATATTGGTAGCAGCCAGATTCTGAGTGGCCATTGAGGCAATCGAATGGACATGTTGGTTCACTTCACTGGTCAGTTCACGTTGCGCTGTTGCCGATTTAGCCATGTCGCCAACGATGTTGTGCATATCCAGCAGCAGTTGTTCTACTTCGTATAAACGAGTCGCACTTTCCTGAGCGACTTCACCGCACGCCTGCGTCTGCTGTTGGCTATCGATGATTTCACTTTGCCACGATTCAATCGTACTCAGCATCTTATCAATGCTGGCCTGAATCTGATGCGTAGCTTTCTGAGTACGGCCGGACAGTGCACGAACCTCATCGGCTACCACCGCAAAACCACGCCCCTGTTCGCCCGCTCGCGCAGCCTCAATTGCGGCGTTGAGCGCTAACAGATTGGTTTGGTCGGCGATGCCACCAATCTCTTCCATCATCTGGCTGACATGCTGCGCCTGATCATTTAGCGCATAGGTAGTGCTGGTTGCACGTTCCGCTTGATCGCACAGTGCTTCAAGATTGTGGTGCGTTTGATCAATGCTTTGCTTGGTTTTCAGGCATTGCGATTTCGCTTTGTCGATCAGTTCATACGCTGTCTGTGTGTTGCTCGAGACTGAATCGGCAGCCGCTTCCACCGCATCGGTTGCCTGCATCACACTGCGAATATCCTGATTCTGTTGTTTGAGCGCCTGTACCACTTCTGCGCTGGTCTCATTGAGTTTTGCCGACATCTCACGCAGCGGTCGCGCTGAATCCACCATACGACCGAGAACTGTACGAATACGTGCCGAAGCCATTTTCAGGTGGTAGTCCGCAACGGAAAACGCGCTGTTACCCGAATAGATCAAGCGACTGATACTGTCATATTGTGACTGCAACTGCCCTAAATGTTTCGGTGTATCAATCAGTTCCTGACGGAACAACAAAGCCAATGAAGCGGCAGGCAATAAGCTCGCCAATAGCTGCATATTTCCGCTAAGCGACAGGAAATGCGCCGCTGCTGGGGCTGCAAGAGAGCCCAGCAGAATTGCATAGCGAACTGATGCGGAAATACTCAGAGAAAACTGACGGCCTTTCTGCTCGGCATCACGCAGCGCTTTATACGCTTTAGTTGCTATGTCTACCCATTGACGCTGCGCTTTGACTCGTACCGATTGATAACCGCACATTTTACCGTCTTCATAGATAGGCGTGACATACGCGTCTACCCAGTAGTGACCATTGGTTTTGGTTCGGTTTTTTACGATGCCGCGCCAAGCGTGACCTTGTTTGAGGTTTTTCCACATGTCAGCAAACGCCGCTTTCGGCATATCGACATGACGGACAATATTGTGGTTTTGACCAAGAAGCTCGTGTTCCTGAAACCCTGCAACACGACAAAACGTCTCGTTGCAGTATGTAATGACACCTTTAAGATCCGTGGTTGAGACCAGTTGATCGTGTTCGCCAACAGGAACTTCTTGTTGCATAGATGATTGAGTGGCTGACATATTTTCTTAATAGTTGTTATAAATTTTGGGGTGATTGTATACATAAATCCCCCTTGTGTTTCCATACAATGTACCGATAAAACATCATAACCGTGAGTGCCATCAATATCCTTTGGGGTTATATGGATAAAAAACATCCCAACCGAGGCTGGGATGTGATTGAAAGCAGATTAGGTTTGAAAATTCGGTACGGCTTTGTTCAGTTGTTTGACACAATAAACAGCAGTTCAACACGGCGGTTACAGGCTCTGCCCGCTGTCGTGCGGTTGGTGCATGCCGGGACATATTCGCCATACCCACGGGTGTAAATCGCATCGCGTGATACATTCTTCTGGATCAGGGTGTTTTTCACCATCTGGGCACGTTTGACCGACAGCGAATCATTAAATTTAGGCTTGCCTGTATTGTCAGTGTGCCCGTCAATCACGACATCAATGCCGTGCTCGCGTGACAGGAAACTGCCCATCACATTCAACCAGTAAGCTGAATCTTGAGAGACGTTTGAAGACCCCGTATCGAATTTGACGGTGTTTTTCAATTTCACCATCACATGATTGCCCGGCATCACTTCATAGTCGATCCCGTTGTCCAGCAGGAAACGCTGTAACGAATCGTAACTTGAGGTTCTGGTTTGCCCCATCGGACCATGAACACCAGCAGCCACTGGCGCAGGAGTGTTTCCCCAGTCCGGATAAATCACGTCGAAATCACCCTTCGGCGCAGTATCGAGCATGTTGTTGCCCATCATCTGCATCGGAGACATGGAACCACAACCGGTCAACAGCAATAATACGGAAAGCGCGATAATTCTCATGTAACCATCATCCATTCTTCAAACTACTCTCTAGTTATCGGCAGATGAGCGAAAACTTTATGGCGAATTGGTAACAAAACCCTTTTTCTCTGTTTGCCTCACAATTTGAACCCGCTAAAATCAGGGTATTCGTATTCAACTCTTGGTTTTCAATGAAAAAGTTCATTAAACACACTCTTGGCATTATGGCTGCGTTGTTGGTTCTGGCTGGCTGTAGTGACAACTCGACTCCCAAAGAAGGCGTTCAATATCAGGCTCTGCCAGTTAACCTGGCCACTTACCGCCTCGCTCCCGTTACGGAAGTCTTCTCCTTGACCTGTGGCCACTGCCGCAGCATGGAAGATGTGATCCCTGAATTGGAAAAAATGGTGGGGCAGCAGTTTGGTCGCGTCCATGTGACGTTTAACCAAGGCGCGCAGATTGGCGCGATGTTCTTCTACAGTGCGGTGATGCAGTTGGGCCACAATCCCGACCATGACATGATGCAAGAGTTGTTCGCCGCGGTGCAAATGGCTGAGGGCAGCACACTGACCGATCAGAAAAATGCTATCGATAAAGCTTTCCACGACCGTAACCTAGTAAGCCCGTACGAATTTGATGAAGCGCAGCAGAAACAGTTGTTTGTTCTGATCAAAACCGCTGACGAAATTTCGCAAAAAGGCCAGATCAACTCTGTACCTACCTTTGTCATCAATGGCAAATATATGGTACTGACAGCCGGTCATGAAAATGCCGAAGGCATTGGCAAAACCATCTCCTATCTACTAACCCAACCTTAATTGAGTGTTCCGACCATGTATAAAATTGTGTTACCCATTGTTGTCTTTGTGCTGGCAGCTCTCTTCATTTATCGCACCTGGAATAATCATAAAGCGGCAGAGCAAAACATCGCAGAAGGACAAGCGTTCATGATCGAGAACGCAAAGAAACCTGACATTCAAACCACAGAGAGTGGTTTGCAGTATGAAGTTTTAGAACCAGGCACCGGAACTGAACATCCAAAAGCAAACAGCCGGGTAAAAGTTCATTACGAAGGACGTCTGCTTGATGGCACCGTGTTTGACAGTTCATACCAACGTAACGAGCCTATCGTATTTGGCTTGAATCAGGTAATCAAAGGTTGGCAAGAAGGTGTGCAACTGATGACCGTTGGTGAGAAAGTTCGTCTCTATATTCCTTCGAACCTCGGTTACGGCAAAAATGGCGCGGGTCCGATTCCACCGTCAGCTACCTTGATTTTTGAAGTAGAACTGCTGGAAATTCAGTAAATTTGCACTGAATGAGGATAAAAAAAGAGCTGCTTTGGCAGCTCTTTTTCATTGGCGATATCGTTATGGCAGCGGGAAAAACTTTAATCCCTCTTCGGTTACCATGATGCAATCCATTCCACCTGCATGCGCTGCTTGCTTACCCAGCTCGGTATCTTCAAACACCACACAATCATTCGGCGTTAAACCAATCAGCTCACACGCACGCAGAAATGTTTCAGGATGTGGCTTATGGTTCTCAACGTCAGTGGCCGTCACCACCGCATCCAGCTTATCCAGCACGCCAACGCGTGTTAGCAATTTCTCGGCACTCTGACGTTGACTACCGGTTCCGATGGCCAGTTTTTTACTGCCCAGAAAGCGCTGAAAAACCGCAAACGTATCGGGAATCAGGTCACTTTTCTCATCCATTGCAGCGAAGGCTTTCATTTTGTATTCAGCCACATCTTGCGGAATCAAATCGATGCCAAATTTCTGGTTAATCTCGCCGACAATTTTAAAACTCGGCATACCGCCCAAACTATTCAGCCAAGTGGCTTCAAACGGAAAGTCGTAAAATTTTGCGGTTGCACGCCAAGCTTCGATATGCGCAGGCATGGTATCAATCAATGTGCCATCCATATCGAAAATCAGCCCTTTATAGCGCTCTAAGTTCATAAAAACTCCATATGACTGTGCTAATGATGGAATCAGTCTTACAAACCCATTCTATTGTTTATTGCTGGCGATGCAATTGCCATCTAAACTTCACACATAATAATTACATCTATCAATATATCTCATTCATTGGTCTACATATGAATATTAAACAGAAGCTATACTTGCTTGGTTTTATCGCCGTAATGGGCATTATCTCATTGGTGATCACCACAACACACTTTGCTCGTCAAACCAACGAGCTGTCGTCCGCAATCGGTTTGGTAGAGAAGTTAGAAATTCGCCTTCTCAATCTGCGCCGGAATGAAAAAGACTTTTTGCTACGTAAAGACGCCAAATATCTGGACACCTTCAAACAAAACAGCGAGCTGTTCCTTTCTATGGAAAGCCAGCTTTCAACCATCTTAACCAATCACAATCTGGCGTCTTCTGCAGCATTAAAAGCGGATCTGCTGAAGTATAAACAAGGTTTTGAGCAATTGGTCGGCGCTTATCAGGTACTGGGATTAAGCGACGGTGATGCGTTGTTGGCGAAATATCATGCCCTGCTGGCACAAGCTGAAAATGGGTCGGATGCCGAAACGCTGCTGGCTCTGGCCAACTTTGATGAAGCGGTGAAAGCAGGCAAAATGCTCGACATGCCCGTGCTTTCTCAATATTCCGCTCTGGTACAAGCCGCCCGAGGGGTCATCGAGCAGGAAAAGTTGATCGGCCTAGCCTATAACGAAGGTTACCTTGGCAATACTCGCAGCTTGTCACATAACGTTGAAGAGCAGTTTAAAACCTTCTCGGAAACGCTGACGGCTGAAGTCAGCAAAATGCGCAGCGAACTGGATGTGATTAAGCAGATTGTGACTGTCATCGTCGTGATTGTGATCCTCGGTTTCATCTGGCAGATTTCACGCTCTATCAATCTTCAGGTACAACGACTGTTACAAGTCATGCAGAACATTGCCAGCACTAACAACGTTGGACTAAGAACCGATTTACAAGGGCGCGATGAACTCACTTCTATTGGCACCTACTTCAACCAACTGTTGGATAAGTTCGAACACTTGATCTCGGGATCACAAGCTAAGTCACATCAGCTGACCAGCAGTACGACCAGCATGCATAACGAGCTTGAGGAAGTGATTAACCAGTTCCATGTTCAAGCCGATCACACCACCATGATGGCCACGTCTGTGCAAGAAATGGTTGCCACCATTGGCGAGATTTCAGAAAGCACCAATGTGGCGGTAGAAGGTGTTCAGCAGGCGGTAAGAAATGCAGAGAATGGACGCAGCGTTGTCGAGTCGACGTTGAAGAATATTGACCAGCTTTCTACCACTCTGCAATCAAGCCAACAATCGATCGCTTCACTCAATGATCACGTGGAAAAAATTGGCGGTGCGGTCACCATCATTCAAAGCATCGCTGAACAGACGAACTTACTGGCACTGAATGCGGCCATCGAAGCGGCACGAGCAGGCGAACAAGGCCGAGGATTTGCGGTAGTGGCGGACGAAGTTCGTTCCCTGGCGACACGCACTCATCAATCGACCGAGGAGATCACGAAAGTGGTCTCTGCGATTCAGGCACAAATGAGTTTGGTGATCAGCGACATCGACCAGTGCAATTCGCAGGGCCAGGAAACGCTGCACGCTTCGCACCAGCTTGATGAGAGCCTGCGCCAGATCATCACTGACATGTCGACGATTCAGGCCAACTCCGAACGTATAGCGTCAGCCATTGAGGAACAAGGGATTGTGATGAATCAGGTGAGCGGTTCGATTGCAGAGCTCAATACTATCTCTGAAAACAACATGCATTCTGCTCAGGAAGTGTTGTCAGAAGTCGACAGTGTTTCACAACAAGCCCGGCAAATGGATGAAGCGGTATCTGAGTTTCAGACTCGCTAATGTCAGCTTGATAGCGCGCACAAAAAAGCCCGGATTAACCGGGCTTTTTTAATTGATGACCAACCGACTCTTTTTTGCCTGAAAAGCGAAGATACCAATCACAATCAGTACGAAAGGCAGCACGTAAATATTCAACGCTTGCCAGCCAACGGTAGATTCAAGCCAACCAGAAAGCAGCGCAGTCATGGTCACACAACTGAACACGGAAAACTCATTAAACGCCTGTGCTTTGGGTTTGTTGTGTTCCTGATAAGACTGACTAAACAAACCCGTCGCCGCAATAAACATAAAGTTCCAGCCAACGCCAAGTAGCACCAGAGCCGCACGGAAATGCCAGATGGACTGACCGTGGATATTGATGGTCACACACAATATAAACAGCAAGCCGCCGGCCAATATCATGCGTTGCGGACCAAACTTTTCAATTAGACGCCCCGTAAAGAACGCCGGAACGAACATGCCCAGCACATGCCATTCAATGACCCCAGCCGCTTTAGTGAAATCAAAACCACAACCAATCATCGCCAGCGGTGTTGCGGTCATCAGAATATTCATCACCGCATAAGAGACCATGGCAGCAAAGACGGACTCTTTGAAATTGGTCCCTTTGGCAATCACCGACAACTTATCCGTCGCTGGCTGGCTATCATGGCGAACAGGTTTGGGAAACTGAATTGTCTGCAGCAAGGTCAGCGCCAACAGATTAAGGCCAATCAGCGCGGCGAAAGCACCAATGTACAAACCGCCCTCGCTCCAACGTTGAGAATAGATGGCAAGATTCGGCCCCAATACCGCAGCCAGCACACCGCCAGCCATCGACACCGAAATTGCTCTGTGACGCAGATGGGCATCGCACACTTCAATCGCCGCAAAACGATACAGAGTGCCAAAGCCAATGCCGATCCCCAACAGGAAAGTCGCAGTACAAAATAGCCAAAATGACTGGTGATACAGTGCGTAAGTGGCGAGAGACGCGCCGATAATTCCCACGCTGTTACCGATACTAAATCCCAGACGGCGCCCCAGCCTGCCCATGATCAGCGACGCGGGAATAGTGGCCGACATTAAGCCGAGAAATTGGAGAGCGACTGGCAGTGTAATCATACTGCTGCTCGGCGCAATTACCTTACCAATCAGACCAATCACAGAGATTAACAGTATGTTGCCGGTCATCAGCAGCGCCTGACAGAGCGACAAAAGCCACACGTTGCGGTTCATTACTTATCCTTTTCATTTGAATGTGGTTACTACAACAGAATGCTCTAATCTATTCAACGCCAAGAAAAAAAGGGCTATTCGCCCTTTCCTTTATTCCATCGCCGCCATCAGCGCCTTGGGTGTTTTCCAGCTATATACCCGCTCAGGGACATCAACGCCTCCCGGCGCGTGCCACATCTTTTCCGTCAGCAGTTCACCACCAATGTGATCGTAAAAATCGATGGCTTGTTGGTTTTTCTCCAGCACTTCAAGGTAAACACCGTTGTCCGGGAAATAACGCTCAATCCAAGTTGCCATCTCTTTTACCAGCAAACGGCCTAAACCACGCCCCTGGTTTTTAGGGTCAATATGCAGGGATTCGATAATTGTGCCTTTTTCAAAATCATGATTGCCGAACGCACAAATAAAACCACACAGCACGCCACCCTCTTCAATGAGCAGAATATGTTGATTAAAAGGTGGGTTGGTCAAACGCGTTTGCCAGATCAACAAACGGTCTTGCAGCGCCTCGTTGGCGAGATAATCCTTGTCCAAAATGTCAGCGTAATTGATCTGCCAGCTTAGTGCGTGCAGATGGGCAATTCGCTCAAAATCGCTATATTCAGCTACCTTAATTTCCATTTAATAGTCCTTATAACTTCCTGTAAGGATTTTTAACCACTCTTCATACTATGCATTTAGAGTTGAAAAGCAAAACATCCTGATCACAATTCAGTTAAACATATTTGACTTACACATGTTCGCTGATATTCTGGCGCACAGTTGTAAGCTTAAAGGGTCTTTAAATGGCAAATAAACCGCCTTTGATTTGGTTGAATATTACGATTTTCGCCGTCAGCTTTGTTCTGGCCGCTGTTGTCGCGCCTTGGTATGGCTGGCAATTTGGTTATGGATGGGAACACCTGATTTGGCTGATTGTCTGCTTCTCGTTCTGCAACTTGTCGATCACGACGGGTTATCACCGCCTGTGGTCACACAAAGCTTTTGAGGCTCACTGGTTGGTTCGCCTATTGTGCGCGCTTGGCGGCGCATTTGCGGTACAAAACAGCGCACTGCATTGGGCATCCGATCACCGTGTTCACCATAAGTTTGTCGATCAGAACGACAAAGATCCTTACTCTGCCAAACGCGGATTTTGGTTTTCGCATATGGGATGGATGCTGAGAAACTACAACTCGGTGACCTACGACGACTACAGCAACTGTCGCGATCTACATAAAGACAAGATTGTCATGTGGCAACATCGCTTCTACGTACCACTTGCGCTAATCATGAACTTTGGTGTGCCTATCGCTCTGGGCTGGTACCACAACGATATCTGGGGAATGTTGCTGATCGTCGGTGCCGTCCGTCTGGTACTCAATCACCACACCACCTTCTTTATTAACTCGCTGGCGCACATCTGGGGTAAACAGCCTTACACCAACAAGAACACTGCGCGCGATAACGGTATTCTGGCCTTTTTCACCTTCGGTGAAGGCTACCACAATTACCATCACATCTTTGAAAATGACTATCGCAACGGCATTTACTGGTGGCAATACGATCCAACCAAGTGGTTGATAAAAAGCTGTGCTTGGCTTGGTCTGGCGAAGAAACTACGCACCGCTCCCGCTATCAAGATAGAGAAAGCGCGGGCGGAGATGAGCCTGAAATACGCCGCTGAACGTGTCGCTCATCTGCCAAACCATCTGGTGATACTGGCGAACGTTCAAGCCGAATTTGACGCTTTCATTCACGAATTGCACAACTACTACGATGTGAAAAAGCAACTGCTGGAAAGCAAGAAAAATTCGGCACTTAAGCGTTACGAACATTCAGTGCTTAAAGCTCGTTATCAATCTGTGAAATCTGAGTTTCTTGAAAAAAGGCAGCGTTGGCAGCAAACGATTGCTCAATACGCTTAAATATCTACAATCGTGAAAAAGTGACGTTTAAACGTCACTTTTTTTATACCTCCTCGTTTCACATTAGAAATTTCAATCCATTTAATAACACTGGATAATGCATTTAACACGGCATTTACCTCTAAAATATATTTATTTCAATAGGATTTTACTCCGCAAAACTAATTAATAGTTTTGTTTGTTTTAGATCATGAGAAACTCAAGTTGACCTCGTGCTACAAGTCAGTTTTCAGTAAATTCAGCTCATACCTTGAAATACTTTTTGACAACTTAAAATATTTAACTGGAGACAACTATGCTCGAGCTCTTAATCGGCTTAGTCGTTACGATTGCAGTGGGTTACTTCATCGTAAAAGGCTATAAACCAGCGGGTGTACTGCTAACAGCAGGGATTGTGCTATTGCTACTGACTGGCGTACTTGGCCATTCGGTGTTGCCTGCAAAAATGACATCCACGGGTAACATGGTGACCGACTCGCTGGAATACGTGAAATACATGCTGCAAAACCGTGGCGGCGGTCTGGGTATGCAAATCATGCTGTTGTGTGGTTTTGCGTCTTATATGACTCACATCGGTGCCAACAATGTGGTGGTAAAACAGTTTTCTAAGCCGCTGTCAGTCATCAACTCGCCTTACATTTTGTTGGTTGCGGCTTATATCGTTGCCTGTTTGATGTCACTGGCGGTGAGCTCAGCTACCGGCCTTGGCGTTCTGTTGATGGCAACCCTGTTCCCGATGATGACAGCAATGGGTATCTCTCGTCCTGCTGCAGTAGCTGTGTGTGCGTCGCCAGCAGCAATCATCCTGTCGCCAACGTCAGGTGACGTCGTGATTGCAGCCGAAAAATCCGGCCTGCCGCTGCACGTTTTTGCCGTTGAAACAGTTCTGCCAGTCTCTATCTGTGCGATCATCGTGATGGCTGTCGCCGCGTTTTTCTGGAACAAATATCTGGATAAGAAAGACAACACACCGATGGAACGCGTTGATGTATCAGCGATTGAAGTAAAAGCCCCTGCCTACTACGCAGCGCTGCCTTTCCTGCCTATCATCGGTGTCTTCCTATTCAACGGTGAAACGATTAAAGGTCTGTATCTGGATATCTACACCATTGTCGTTCTGTCCATTTTTATTGGTGCACTGGTAGATTTCGTCACCAAACGATTCAAAGGGAAAGAAACACTGGAAGACTTAGAATCTTGCTACGAAGGTATGGCTGAGGCATTCAAAGGCGTGGTGATGTTGTTGGTAGCCGCGGGTGTATTCGCTCAGGGCCTGATGTCGATTGGCGCTATCGATAACCTGCTGCATCTGGCAGAGACTGCTGGCGCAGGTGGTATGGCACTGATGCTGATCCTGACTGGCCTGACGGTTGCCGCAGCGATTGCAACGGGTTCTGGTAACGCACCTTTCTACGCGTTTGTTGAACTGGCACCGTCTCTGGCAGCGAAAATGGGCATCAACCCAGCATTCCTAATCATTCCAATGCTGCAAGCATCTAATCTGGGCCGTACCATTTCTCCGGTTTCAGGCGTAGTCGTTGCCACAGCTGGTATGGGCCACATCAGCCCGTTTGAAGTCGTAAAACGTACTTCTGTACCCGTACTGGCAGGCCTAGTTACTGTTATTATCGGTACCATGGTTCTGGTTCCGATGTACAACTGATAATCTGTTTATAAAAAAGGGCGCTGATTTCAGCGCCCTTTTTGTTTATTTCTGAATCGGATTACTTGAGTTCGCCATAGCGCTCAAGAAACAGTACAGTTGCAGCTGTACGCGAAGGCACTCTTAATTTTTTCAGTAAGCTCTTCATGTGTACTTTCACGGTTGATTCCGAGATAAACAGGCGGTCAGCGATTTGTTTGTTGCGATACCCTTTCGCCACCTCACCCAGAATCTGCGCTTCACGCTCTGTGAGCAGGTCAAACACATCGGTTTGATCCTGACGATCGCGCAGATAAGCCGCCACGACATCGCTGTAAGCTTTATTACCGTGAACGGCATCTTTGAGCAATTCAACCAGTTGATCCGGCTCCGTATCTTTCAGCAGGTAACCGTCGGCCCCCGCACGTACAATCGCCTCAATGTCCGCCGCACTGTCTGATACAGTCAGAATCACAATCGTTGCGCTGGAGCCGTCGGTCCGCAGCGCTTTCAGCGTGTCCAAACCGGACATCCCTTTCATATTAAGGTCGAGCAGAATCATGTCCGGCTCAACTTCATGGGCTAACGCAATGGCTTCAGTACCATTACTGGCCTCTGCAACCACTTCAAATTCATCTTCCAGGCTTAAAAGCTGATTGATTCCTCTGCGCATCAAAGGATGATCATCCACCAGCATTACTCTACATTTCGTCAACATGTGTATCCTTTGATCTTGTATATTTGAGTGTGACTTTGCAGCCGGTATCCGGTGAGGTTTCTATGCTCAAATCACCGTTCAATCTTGCTGCCCTTTCTTGCATGATGCTCATTCCGTAGTGATTCAGCTTGGCATTGTTCTGTTCAAAGCCGACGCCATCGTCTTCAATACTCACTACGACGTCACCATCGCTTTCGTTACATTCGATGTTGATTCGAGTCGCGTCTGCATGCTTGATTGCATTGATGGTCGCTTCACGAATCAGTTGTATCAAGTGCACCTGCTGATGGGCATCCAGCTCCATCGATGACAGGTTATTATTCAGCGCAATCGTTGCGCTGGTTTGTTCTCCGAGCTGGTTCAGCATCTCTACCAAGGCCTGGCCAAAATTACCCTCTTTGATGGTCAGGCGGAACGTGGTCAACAGTTCACGTAACTGTGTATAAGCGCCGGACAATCCTTGATCGATATCGACAATTATCTCATCGGTTTTCTCGGAATATTGATTGTGTTCAAGCTTTGACATCACGCGTTTCAGCAATGACACCTGAATTTTCAGGTAAGAGAGCGATTGCGCCAATGAATCATGCAATTCTCGTGCGATGGTCGCACGCTCTTCCATCAGTAAAAGCTGTTCGGCTTTCTTCTGAGCTCGGTTGTAGTACACCGCCCGCGATAGAATCTGGACAAAGTTATCGATGAGCGCCTTATCCGGGCAAGGTAAACCCGCTTCCCAGTGTAAATATCCAAGCTGGATACCATCCAACATTAGCGCCTGATGGTTCGGATTTTCACCACACATATTGCCTTGAGAAAGCAGCAGACCTTTGCCTGCCTCTTCTTCGATCTCCAGTTGCACCGCAGTGATGCCCTCAATACTGACAATATGTTTCAAAATAGCCTGAAAATTGTCCTGACTGATGCGTGAAGCCGTCAGCTCCTGAGAGGAGTTATACAGCACCTGCAGCGACTGATTGGCGTGTTGCAGCTTACGTGTTTTTTCGTTAACCGCTTGCTCCAGGCCGCGATATAGCTTGCCCAGTTCTCCGGCCATAACGTTAAACGTGCGGGTCAGAATGCCCATTTCGTTCTGACTGTTGGTACTGAGTTCAATATCAAATTCGCGATTCTGAATCTGCTCACTCGCCACCACCAATGCTCGCAGAGGGCGCACAACCTCTTTGCGAATGTAGTGAATAACAAACAGTGAAATGAACAAAACAGCCCCCAACCCAAGCCCACCGACCCAGGCAAGATTGATGAGCTTTTGTTCCGAAAAGCGTTGTAACTTGAAGACAAAACTGTCGATCTGGCTGACAAACCCCGCGACCAGCGTGAGATAGTCGCGGTTATCTTCACTACGAAGAACCTGTTTCAGTTCGTGCCAGCGGGCGATTAACGTGTAGTAATCATGAGTAATGTCTGACGGTACATTCCATTTCTGGAGCGCTTTCATCGATGGCGAATACAACGAGTGTTCAAATGCCGCGATATGTTCAACATAGTTAACTGAGTTACTCTGAATATCGTGTGCTAATCGGTAGCTTTGCATCCGCATCGAGCCTGCGACGTTAACGGCTTCAGCATCGTTCAGAGAAGATGCCAGAGTGATAATGGCAAAACCCGTGGTGGCTATCGAAAGCAATAGAATCAACAGCATCGATTTCGCAATCGTGCTGGTCACCGACTTCTCAACTTTTATCCCCAATTCACCTTCCCCAACGGCGCTTTTTAAACGCACTTTCGCATGCTCTAGTCTGGCTTTTTCATAATGGTATCAATATGTGATCATACTCGCCCGAATTTATTGATCCAAAACAATATTCCATCCTAATTAACCCCTTAGGGGTATTTATACAAATATGGCAAAAACTACAATTTGTGTATGGATAAATGACAGTTTATTAATAGAAATTGTGAACTACGCTTTATTAATAATCTTTCAGCATGCTGGGTGAATTCAGTGGTAGATCTTTCCAAGCGGCGTTTATTTGCACGTCGTTCCGTCGACACATCAAAGGTACGTTTACCTTGGATTGCCAATCCAGAATCCTTTATTGACGACTGTACGCGTTGTGGCCGCTGCCGCGATGCCTGTGAAATGAAAATTATCGTCAACGGCGATGGGGGGTATCCCACTGTCGATTTTCATATTGATGAATGCACCTTCTGCTACCAATGCGCAGAAGTTTGCCCAGAACCGATTTTTTTACCGCAAACCAATACCGCATGGCTGGCCAAAGCCGCCATCAACGACCAATGCCTGGCTAAGCAGAACGTCGAGTGTCGAAGCTGCGGAGAAACCTGCGACCCAATGGCAATTCAGTTCCAACTGCAAGCCGGAAAAGTTGCACAGCCAATTATCCACCTTGATGAATGTACTGGCTGCGGCGCGTGTGTATCGCTCTGCCCCACTTCAGCCATCAGTGTGAGCAATATTGAATAAGAACGAGAGATAACTATGTCACTCAATGAAGTGCACATTTCAAGTTTGGTGGTTCACGCTCTTCCGGAACATCTGGAAACCGTAAAGGCGCAAATCGAGCAGTTCGAGAACGCGGAAATTTACGGCGACAGCCCGGAAGGCAAAATCATTGTGGTGCTTGAAACTCAGAACCAGGGGTTTGTCACCGACACCATCGATGCCATCAACAACTTGCCAAACGTCCTGAGTGCGGTTCTGGTGTACCACCAAATTGAAACCAACCTGGACGAGCTAGATTCAGACACTGGAAATCAACATTCCCAACTCGAGGGTGAAGTATGAAAATGACAAGACGTGCGTTTGTGAAAGCAAACGCGGCAGCATCAGCAGCGGCGGTAGCAGGTATCACTCTGCCAGCATCCGCAACTAACCTGATTGCCAGCTCAGATCAAACCAAAATTACCTGGGACAAAGCTCCTTGTCGTTTCTGTGGTACCGGATGTTCCGTTTTAGTGGGTACGCAGGATGGCCGCGTCGTGGCAACTCAAGGTGATCCTGAAGCGCCGGTAAACAAAGGTCTGAACTGTATCAAAGGCTACTTCCTCTCGAAAATCATGTACGGCCAGGATCGTCTGACACAGCCTTTGCTGCGTATGAAAGATGGTCAATACAGCAAAGATGGCGACTTCACTCCAGTTTCATGGGATATGGCCTTTGATGTGATGGCGGAAAAATGGAAAGCCTCACTGAAGAAAAAAGGCCCAACCAGCGTTGGTATGTTCGGTTCTGGCCAGTGGACAGTCATGGAAGGTTACGCAGCGGCGAAAATGATGAAGGCGGGTTTCCGCTCAAACAACATCGACCCGAATGCGCGTCACTGCATGGCTTCTGCGGTTGTCGGCTTTATGCGTACTTTTGGTATTGACGAACCAATGGGCTGTTACGACGACTTTGAAAACGCCGACGCATTCGTGCTTTGGGGTTCGAACATGGCTGAAATGCACCCGGTTCTGTGGACTCGCATCACTGACCGCCGCCTAAGCCATCCTCACGTTAAAGTGAACGTGCTGTCGACATACTACCACCGTTCATTTGAACTGGCAGACCACGGTTACATTTTCCATCCTCAATCTGACCTGGCGATCGCTAACTTCATTGCTAACTACATCATTCAGAACGATGCGGTGAACTGGGACTTCGTGAACAAGTACACCCACTTCAAGCAAGCGGTGACCGATATCGGTTACGGTCTGCGTGATGACCACCCGCTGCAAAAGCAGGCAAAGAATGCCAACTCCGGCGAAATGACCAACATCTCGTTTGAAGAGTACAAAAAATCTGTCGCGGAATATACGGCTGAAAAAGCGTCTGAAATGTCCGGCGTGAGCGTTGAGAAACTGATCACGCTGGCGAAACAGTATGCCGATCCAAACACCAAAGTGATGTCCCTTTGGACCATGGGTATGAACCAACACACCCGTGGCGTGTGGATGCAAAGCCTGGTCTACAACCTGCACCTGCTGACGGGTAAGATCGCGACTCCGGGCAACAGCCCGTTCTCGCTGACAGGCCAACCATCTGCATGTGGTACTGCGCGTGAAGTCGGTACATTTGCACACCGTCTGCCTGCGGACATGGTGGTTGCCAACCCGAAACACCGCCAGATCGCTGAGAAAATCTGGAAACTGCCAGAAGGCACCATTCCACCAAAACCGGGCTTCCACGCGGTTCTGCAAGACCGTATGTTGAAAGACAGCGTATTGAACTGTTACTGGGTGCAATGTAACAACAACATGCAAGCAGGCCCGAACATTAACGAAGAGCGTCTACCGGGTTACCGTAATCCTGAGAACTTTATCGTGGTTTCCGATCCATACCCAACCGTGACTGCGCAAGCCGCTGACCTGATTCTGCCAACCGCTATGTGGGTAGAGAAAGAAGGTGCTTATGGTAACGCTGAACGTCGCACTCAGGCTTGGTACCAACAGGTGAAAACCGTGGGTGATGCGAAATCGGATTTATGGCAGGTCATGGAATTCTCCAAACGCTTCAAAATGGAAGACGTTTGGCCGGAAGAGCTACTGGCGAAAGCGCCTGAGTACCGCGGCAAAACCATGTACGACATGCTGTTCCGCAACGGTCAGGTTGACCAGTTCCCTATCGCGGAAGCTCGTGAACTAAACGACGACGCGCACCACTTCGGTTACTACGTACAGAAAGGTCTGTTCGAAGAGTACGCAAGCTTTGGCCGCGGCCATGGTCACGACTTAGCCCCATACGATGTGTACCATAAAGTGCGTGGCCTGCGCTGGCCAGTGGTTGATGGTAAAGAGACCCAGTGGCGCTTCAAAGAAGGCTCTGACCCTTATGCGAAAAAAGGCAGTGGCTGGGATTTCTACGGTAAACCTGATGGCAAAGCATGGATCATCTCTGCGCCATACGAAGCGCCACCAGAAGTGCCGAATGAAGAGTACGATCTGTGGCTCTGTACCGGCCGTGTGCTGGAACACTGGCACACTGGCACCATGACCCGTCGTGTTCCTGAGCTGTACAAAGCGTTCCCGGATGCGGTTTGCTTCATGCATCACGATGACGCTCAGGCTCGCGGTCTGCGCCGTGGCGATGAAGTGGTCATTGCCAATAAACGTGGCGAAGTGCGTGCCCGAGTAGAAACTCGTGGCCGTAACAAGCCGCCAAAAGGTCTGGTGTTTGTGCCGTTCTTTGACGCGCGCATTCTGATTAACAAACTGATTCTTGATGCGACCGACCCACTGTCGAAACAAACCGACTTTAAGAAATGTCCGGTCAAGATCACCAAAGTGGCGTAAGCCGTTAACAGAATGTTCGGGGCAGCGGTTTGCTGCTGCCCCAGTCAGGAATTGAGCCATTAGGCGGAGAATGTACGATGAAAAAATTACTTATTGCACTGTTGTCTGTAAGTGCACTCATCACCGGGGTTGCACAAGCTGAACTCGATAACCCGGGCGGTGTCGGTGGCGTGGAATCGCTGCGCGGCGCAACGCTGATTGAGTCAACTCGCCCAGCGGATGAAATGAAAAAGTACCCTCGCGAGCAAGCATTGGATAGCGATTACGTGTATCAGCCACCACTGATCCCACACAATATTCGCAACTACGAAGTTTCTCTGAACGCCAACAAGTGTCTGTCTTGCCACAGTTGGAAAAACGCGAAAGAAATGGGCGCGACTAAAATCAGCGTAACCCACTTCATCAACCGCGAAGACGCTGTACTGGCCGATGTGTCGCCACGCCGTTACTTCTGTCTGCAATGTCACGTTCCTCAGGCAGAGGCAAAACCTCTGGTTAAGAACGAGTTTGAACGCGTTGATTCGCTTCGCTAATCAGGCACCGCATTAAATTAAGAGGCGATTTATGAAACTACTAAAAGCGTTTTGGAAGAGACTGACAAGCCCGAGCAAAGCTGCCGTTGGTGTGGTGTTGTTCATGGGTTTTGCTGGTGGTCTTCTGTTCTGGGGCGCATTCAACACCGGCATGGAAGCCACGAACTCAGAAGAATTCTGTTCTGGCTGTCACGCGCCTATCGTCGCTGAAATTCAGGAAACCATCCACTACTCAAACCGCTCAGGCGTACGTGCTATCTGTTCTGATTGTCACGTGCCACATGAATGGACAGACAAAATCGTGCGTAAAGTTCAGGCTTCGAAAGAGTTGTTTGCCCACTTTATGGGGAACATAGACACGCCAGAAAAATTCCAGGCTCGCCGGTCTCATCTGGCAGAACGGGAATGGGCGCGGTTGAAGAAGAACGACTCGCTGGAATGTCGTAACTGTCACCAGTTTGAATACATGGACTTCTCTGAACAAAGTGAACGTAGCCGCAATCAACATTCAACAGCACTGGCATCTGGCGAGAAAACCTGTGTAGACTGCCACAAAGGTATCGCACACAACTTGCCGGACATGCACGGCGTTGAAGGCTGGGAATAAGGAGCGCACACGATGAGTACACTTGAATCGGTTATCTGGCACATTCTGGGTTACAGCGCGATGCCAGTCATTATCCTGAGTGGATTTCTTGCTGTCGCAGTATTCTGTATCTGGCTACTGTCGCTGACCAAAGACAAACAGTTGTAATGAACTGAAACCATAAAAAAACCGGTGACGTTTCACCGGTTTTTTTGTTTCTTATTAATCGCCAATCCAGAGTTTATAAAAATCACTGTAACCAGTGCTATTAACCTGTATGCCCTGCACTTGCTGGGTACACGTCACTTCCTCTCGTCCGACAAACAGTGGCAAACAGCGCCGTTGTTCATAAAGCTGTTGTTCCAGTTGCTGTAATCGGCAATAGGGCTCGGGATCACTCACAGCCTGCGCGAGAGCTTGCTTGTGCTGCGCCATTTCCGCTTCAGTAAACGTAAAACGCAGCCCCGTCGACACCAATAACCACTCATATAATCCGTAGTGCTTCGGTTGCTCCACTACTTCTTCAATCAACATCATATCCGCCAGATGAGCAACGCTGTGCGGTTCGCTTATCGCTTGTAGCTCAATCACTTCCAGTTCCAATCCGGTGCGACGAATAGCATCGTGTAGCCAATCCGCCACCGTTTGAAGGTACGGTATCGTCCAGATCGGTTCTGCCAAAACGATGTTGCCTTTCAGGGTTGGCGCTACGCAGGCTACTGCATTGTGATGGCCCGCGGCACCACGGCTATCACAGGCCAAATTTTCGACACAATTGTCGGCATCAAACTGATACTTTTCTCGAGCCAGATAGGTATACAGCTGCGTCAGTGTATCTGCATCCACGCCGCATTTGCTTCGAGGATTAAATGTCAGGTAGGACAACGCGCTGATGACCGAGCTTTCGGTTGCCCCATTTTTCTGGTTAAAACTCATCGCACGAACCACCTGTTCATCGCTGTGCGACAGTGTGATTTGCTCAATCAGTGCTTTGCTTGAGTAGTAATGTTGATGGCGAATGAGTGTCAGTTTTTCATCGTCCCAACTTCCGACACTAAACGGCCCTGTCCCCACGCATTTACGTAGATTCACGCCATTCCGCTGCGGTCGACATAAAATCGCGCTGTTGGACATCGCAAGAGCATAAGGAAAGAAGGCATTCGGCGCATTCAACTCAATGACGATTCTGTGGTCAGATTCCGCATTCACCGCCACCATGCTTTCGAACAGATGCTGCACAGGTCCAGACGTATTCTTTAGCCGCTGCAGGCTCCATACGACATCTTCAGCCACCAGTTTTTGACCATTATGAGCAACGACATCCGGTCGCAACCATAGAATTAACCGGCACTCCTCCTGTTTCCAAAAGTGCGCTAATGCGGGAATCAGGTTGCCCATCACATCTTGCTTCAACAGCGTGTCATAGACACTTTTAATCACCTGAAGCTCAGCCAGACGCAACGTCTTCAACGGATCCAAGGTATCGACTGCAGGATATCGGGTGATGAGCAAATGATTGTTTGATTCGTTCCACTGATTCTGCTTCAAGGTCGCCGAGGCAAGCGCCAGCACCGTGTCGTCACCATGGAGTTCCAACAACCGCGTGATCAACGTAAAGCGGCCTTTGCTCAGCTCCTGAATGATCACTTCAAGCAACGCACCAGAAAAAGACACCAACACCACTAATTGACTGGCTTTGCTGCGACCCACCGCTGGTTTCCACGTTACCCAACCGATATCCGCCAGATGCTTGAGGATCAACGAGGTATTTCTGCGTGAGGTGGCAAGCACCTCCTCCAGCTTATCAATACTGACGGAATGAACAGCACCGGTCGGATAATGTTGTAGCAGTTGATTCAGTCTTCTTAGGTACGTGTCATTCATCGTCGTCGTTTGAGTGTTCATTTAGCTTAGGGCAGAAACAACCAATGCCCTTAACGGGCATTGGTTTAACAATTAATGGAAATGATAGCTGACCCCGAGGGAGAAAACATTGATATCCGTTTCAACCGTTGCACTCGCGTAACCCACGTTGACGACATCCAGTTCCGGTCTCAAATAATCCCATGACGCGCGAATGTGCCAGTTGTCCGTCGCAGCTACTTCAACACCCAATCCCAAAATCCCCGTTACGTCTGAATCTGAAAATGTACTGTAACCTGAATACCCGGCAACGGAGTTGCTGACTTTGATTTCGGCATTGAAGTAGGCCAAACCAGCTTTGGCAAAAAGGCTCACTTGGTCAGTCACTGGAAGGGAGAATTTTGGCTGAAGCGCAATGTAGCTCATATCGCCAACCGTCACCACAGAGCCATCGAGCGCATCAATCCCGGTAATGGTGCCTTCCAGCGCGATATAGCGGTTGAACTGATAGCCACCAAAAATTGAGGCCGTCGTAGATTTATCATCTTCCAGAGACAGGTCTTGAGTCGTTGAGTACCCCATCACCTTGCCACTTACGCTGGCGTCATCAAAACGAGCCTGACCCAACGCACCACCCACATACCACTCGGCTTGAGCAGAGAGAGAAAAGAGACTTGCCGCAGTGGCAAGCAGAAGTAAATTTTTAGACATAAATGGATTCTCAGGTGAATAAACAACACGGTTATCTTGCTCAAACCCTGAGTCCCAGTGCGTTCCCTGCCACGACGATAACCACGCGGATCATGCACTAACGAATTACCTTAAAACAGGAAACAATTAGGGAGATTATTGCTTGATTTACTCGAATGAAAAAAGCGCCATGAGGGGGATTCAATGGCGCTGATAAAGGTCAACTATTCCGAATCGGGGATCGGCAGAACCTGTTTCACGTATTGCCCCGGTGCAACATCAATCACCGGATATTCATCGTTACCAATGGCGTACGGCGCCACCTGCTCTTTGGCGCTGAACGCGGTAAGCCACTCGTTCCAATGCTTCCACCAAGAACCATCTGTGCGCTGCGCACTTTCCAACCATTCTTCGGCAGAATCTTCCAACGTATCATTGGTCCAGAAGCCATATTTGTTTTTGTCCGGATGATTGACGATACCCGCAATGTGGCCCGATTCACCCAACACAAACACTTTATTGCCACCGGTCTTCAGAGCACCGCGATAAGTCCCTTGCCACAAAGCAATGTGGTCTTCTTTGGTCGAGATGAAGTAGCTCGGGATTTTGATCTTATCCAGATCGATCCACACACCACCGACTTTCACGCCTTTGTCCTGAACGAGTTTGTTGTCCAGATACAGTTCGCGCAGCAAGAAGTTGTGCGTTGAAGCAGCAACGTTGGTACTGTCACTGTTCCAGTACAGCAGATCGAAGTCAACCGGGCTGCTGCCTTTCAGGTAGTTATCAACGTAATAGTTCCAGTAGAGGCTATTTTCACGCAGTAAACTGAATGTCACGCTCAACGAGCGACCATCCATATAGCCTTTGGCGTTATTCTGCATTTCAATCGCGCTGATAATGGTGTCATTGATATAGGCACCCACTTCACCTGGCTGTGAAAAGTCCAGTAGCGTCGTAAAGAAACTGGCTGACTTGATGCGTTTTTTCATGCGCTTCGCAGCGTAGTAAGCAATCGTCGTTGCCAGAACGGTGCCGCCAATGCAGTAGCCTGCCGCATTGATCTGTTCCTGGCCCGTAATTGACTCAATCGCCGTTACCGCTTTAACAACGCCTTCCAGCACATAGTCTTCGAAGTTGACTGCAGCCTGAGCTTTGCCCGGGTTACGCCAGGACATCATAAATACCGTATGTCCCTGCTCAACCAGCCAACGTACCAGTGAGTTCTTTTCACGCAAATCGAGAATGTAGTATTTGTTGATGAACGGCGGAACAATCAACAGCGGTGTAGAGTGAACGGTTTCCGTCAGTGGTTTGTACTGAATCAGTTCAAACAGATCATTTTTGAACACCACTTCGCCTGCCGTATTCGCCACGTCTTCACCCAGGCGGAACGCGTTGTTGTTGGTCATGCGAATTTTCAGGATTTCCGCGCTCGACTCCACATCTTCTTTCAGCAGTTCCAGTCCCTTAAGCAGATTCTCACCGTTTTGTTCAACAGTCAGTTTCAGCAGCTCTGGGTTAGTTGCAATGAAGTTGCTTGGTGATAGCGCATTAATAGCTTGGCGCGAAAAGAACAGAATGCGTTCTTTGGCTTTCTCATCCAAACCCTCAATCGAGTTAATGGTGTCCAGATAGGTTTTGCTGTAAAGCAGGTAGGATTGTTTGATGAAGCTGAAAAACGGGTCGGATTGCCATGACTCACCAGCGAAACGTTTATCACCGTGTTCGCTTTCGACCACCGACTCTTTTTTGCCTTCCAGCACCACCGTTTGCCAGATTTTCAGTTGTTGTTCCCACCACTCGGTTTGCAACTGCAAAAGAGCGGCAGGCTGATTAGCCGCCTTTTCAAGGAACTGGACTGAGTCGTCCCAGTTCACTTCTTGTAGCGCCTTATTCAGGGGGGTATTGACCGCTGCCTTGTTGACTTCGAAGTCTTGCCACCACTGGTGGTTGGCTTCTTGCAGCTTCACAAGATAGTCGGTAAAGACATGTTGAAACATAGACTTACTCCTTAAACAGAAAAAGCGCCGCCCTGAGGCGGCGCAGAATTGCAGTGTTAAGCAGGAGTCACTGACTTAAGGTTTTCTGAAGCAAGTTTGTCGATGTCTTCTTTGAACTCTTTAGCAATAGATTGCAGCTTGTTGCTGTCATCCATCATTTGTTGAGACAGTTTAGTCAGCACGCCCATTTGCTGAGAGCTGAATGCGGTAAGCGTAGCTGTGTCTTTCACTTCGCTGGCAGCTTTCATTTGCGCCAGGCCCATTTCACTGTAAGTACGGATTGAGCTCAGTTGCAGCTCAGTAAGTACTTCAACATTTTTCGCAACCAGTTTGTTGAATTTCACATATGGTTCGAGTGTTTTTTCAGTTTGGTCAGTGAAAGTTTTGAAAAAATCCGTGTACATGACGTATCTCCTAGTGATTGAAATAAATATCTGAACCGTTATTACAACGCTTTGATGACCACTGCGGTACCCATACCACCACCTACGCAAAGTGATGCGACACCGTAATTCTCACCACGACGTTTTAATTCGTGAACCAGAGTAACCAGAATGCGGTTACCCGAAGCGCCTAGCGGATGTCCCAAAGCGATGGCACCGCCATTGACATTCGACTTGGCTAAAATGGATTCGGTTGAAACATGATGTTCCGCTGACAGGCCGTGGATGACACCCAGCGCCTGCGCTGCAAACGCTTCATTCAGTTCGAACAGGTCAATTTGTTCGATAGAAAGCTCTGCTTTTTCCAGCGCTTGGGTCACTGCACTTACCGGCCCTAAACCCATAACGCGTGGGTCAATACCTGTTTGGGCGTAACCCAGAATTTCTGCCAGAGGCTCCAGGCCGTATTCATCAACCGCAGATTGTGATGCAACGATGATGACACTGGCACCATCATTGATACCGGATGCGTTACCTGCCGTGACCGAGCCTTCTTTGTCGAACGCTGGGCGCAGGCCTTGCAAGCCCGCCAGAGTCGCCTCGGCTTTCGGATATTCATCGATGGCAAATGTCACAGTCTCACGGCGTTGCTGCACTGAAATTGGCACGATTTCATCGTTAAACTTGCCCGCTTCAATCGCCGCCACCGCTTTTAACTGGCTATCCAGAGCAAAGGCGTCCTGCGCTTCGCGAGAAATCTCAAACTGCTTGGCAATATTCTCTGCCGTGACACCCATGTGGTATTGGTTGAACACGTCAGTCAAACCATCATTGATGAGCAGATCTTTCATCTCGAATCCGCCCATTTTGTTGCCATCTCGCAGTGTGCTTGGTGTAGCGAACGGAATTTGAGACATCACCTCAACACCGGCAGCAATAGCAACGGAGACGTCACCCGCACGAATATGTGCCACGGCATCCATCACCGTTTTCATGCCGCTACCACACACCATATTGACGCCATAGGCTGGCACTTCTTCCGGAATGCCAGCATAGATGGCAGCCTGACGGCCAACACCCATACCCTGACCCGCGCTGATCACGTTACCCATGATCACTTCATCAATTTGATTGGCATCGACATTACCAGCCTGCAGCGCACCCTTAATCACATCAGCGGCGAGCTTACCCGCTGATACATTTTTTAGTGATCCGCCAAAGGCGCCGATTGGGCTACGTTTCGCTGCAACAATAAATACTTTTTCCATCTCATCGCTCCCTTAACGCATGTACAAGCCGCCGTTGACCGACAGCGTTTCACCAGTGATATAAGCACCTGCTTCGCTTGCAAGAAAACTCACTGCTGAAGCAATTTCTTCTGGTTTAGCCAGGCGTTGCATTGGGATCGTTTGAACAATGGATTCCAACACTTCTGGACGCATTTGCTCTACCATCGGTGTGGCTGTGTAACCCGGGGCAATAACATTGACCGTTACACCACTGCGCGCACCTTCTGCGGCCAGCGCTTTGGAAAAACCGATCATGCCGGCTTTTGCCGCAGAATAGTTGGTTTGACCGAACTGGCCTTTCAGGCCGTTCACGGATGAGATGTTGATGACACGGCCATTCCCCTTCTCACACATGGCGGCGAAGAGAGGCTGAGTGACGTTAAACAAGCTGTTTAGATTGGTATCGATGACTTCCTTCCATGAAGCCGCCGTCATTTTTTTAAATACGCCGTCACGGGTGATTCCGGCATTGTTGACCACAACGTCGATAGTGCCTTCTTCTTCAAGCAGTACACTCAAACGTTCTGCACATTCCTGAGTGTCCGTCACATCGAGTTCGAATAGGCGAACCTGCTCTTCGGTGAAGTGTTTCTCGTTGAACCAGTCCAAAGCACACTGATAATTTCCTGTGTAATAGGTTGCAATTACACGATAACCGTCTTCCACTAATTTCGAAGAAATAGCCGAACCGATTCCACCTTTTGATCCCGTGATCAAAGCGACTTTTTTCATTGATGACTCCATTCAAAAACAACTTGTAGGTTACAAATCATTGTTAACTTGATGCCAACTACATATATAGCATCAACGGACGTTTATATTTCTTTGCAAAGAATAATTTGTCTGTCGCTACTTATTTAAATTAATGGGTGATTGTGACAATTCAAATTAAAGTTTAGTGTTTTCTAATAAATTTGATTTAGTTCTCAATGCAGGTGAAATGTAGAATAAATGTTAACAAAATACAGGTTGTTGATTTAACGGAGTTTTATTTCTGGATTTTTTGCACTAATTTTTATAACAAACTGATTTAAAAGGTTTTTGTTTTTATATTTGTGTTACACACAATATGGTAAATATACCTATTAATCAGTGAATTATCATCAAGCACCTACTGCTCATTTTGGTTCATCTGCACCAAAACATTACAAATAAATTGCACTTTCATGGTGATTGCAATAAGACTTTCGCACAAGAATGGTGAAGAAATATTCCAAATAGAATTAATTAGCATTTAATTAATGATGATTATCATCCATGAAATGACGCCGATATTTATAATAATTGGAAATTAGATAGATAGTTATAAATCGATAAAACAGTCAGAAGTAAATATAACACAGTCAGTTTTGAGGTCTGACCTTATACCAGTCAGCATCTCCAACAAAAAAAAGGCCGACATAAGTCGGCCCGATAAAACAATATCTTATGGTGCTAAATCAACTTCAACAGGTAAATAATGTTTTGGTTGAAGCTTTAGCCATTCTGGCAAAACAGTACCAATCGAAATGGATGACCAAGTACCGGAGATAATCCCGATAAACATCGCAGTGGCAAAGCCCTCCAAAGGAGCACCACCCATTAACCATAGCGCGGCAACAGTGATCAACGTGGTCCCTGACGTCACCATGGTACGTGAGAATGTCGCGATAACCGCTTGATCATTAATATCAGGAGTTGGCGTTTTCTGTTTCGCTACCAGCAACTCACGAATGCGGTCCGCAATGATGATCGAATCATTGAGCGAGTAACCCAGAATCGCCAACACGGCGGCAAATACCGTCAGATTGAACTCCATTTGGGTTAATGCGAAAAAGCCCAAGACCAATACAACATCGTGCACCAGTGCCAGCAATGCTCCACTCGCTAAACGCCATTCAAAACGGAAACAGAGATAACCAAGAATACACAGCATGCACACCAAGAGCGCTAAACCACCTTGGTCAACCAAGTCCTCACCGACCTGTGAACCAACCATGCTGTTGCTGATGATCTCAACGTTGCTCGATACTTTGTGCAACAGTTGATCAACGTTCGGCGTTTCCTGTCCTTCTGCCGCCAGAGGATAGCGAATCACCCAGCGGCCATCTTCTCCAGACTGAGTCACAGAAGTTGAATCACCCAACACTGGCTTCAAAACATCCAGCAGTTGGTGATTCGTTACCGAACTGTTGACCATCGCTTCAGTCACCATACCACCGGTAAAATCGAGGCCCATATTCAGGCCACGAACGGCAAACGCTGCCAATGAAATCACCATCAGCGCGATCGAAACAAAGCTGGTGATGTAGCGGATTTTACGAATGCGAGATTTCAGAAATTCAATCATGATTTAAACCCTTACATCACGACGGTTGTCGCGTCCCCAAACCAAGTTAATCAATGCACGTGAAGCGAATACGCCGGTAAACATACTGGTCAACAGACCCAGTCCTAAAGTCAACGCAAAACCCTGAATAGGTCCGTTACCAATTGAATAGAGAATCAGTGCAGTGATCATTGTGGTGATGTTGGCATCAAGAATGGTACTGAACGCGCTGCTAAAGCCCAAATCAATGGCCTGCGCGAAACTGCGCCCTTCCGCAAGTTTGTCTTTAATCCTTTCAAAAATCAGTACGTTGGTATCTACCGCCATACCGACCGTCAATACCAGACCAGCAATACCCGGCAGCGTCAGCACCGCACCAGGCAATAGTGCGATCAAACCCAGTAAACAGATCATGTTGGCGATCAGAGCGACGTTTGCAACCCAGCCCAGACGGCGATACCACAGGGCCATGAACGTCAACGTCATTGCCATACCCAGCGCCAGCGCCGAGAAACCGTTTTCAATGTTTTCTGCACCCAGAGATGCGCCGATAGTGCGCTCTTCCACAATCGTAACAGGGGCAGTCAATGAACCTGCACGCAGCAGCAGAGCCAGTTGCTGCGCTTCCTCAGTAGATCCGGCTCCCGTGATACGGAACTGGCTACCAAGCTGGGACTGAATGGTCGCGACACTGATCACGCGTTCACTGCGTTCCGTTTCGCCACGGGCATTGGTTTTGTATTCGCGATAGACCGTCGCCATTGGTTTGCCGATGTGCTTGCCGGAAAAGTCACTCATGATTTTTCCGCCTGCATGATCAAGCGAAATGTTCACTTCGGAGAAGCCCATTTTATCGATACCCGCACGGGCATTGACAATATGATCGCCAGTCAGTACCGGACGTTTGCTCAACATAACGGTTCTGCCGTTGTTGTCTTTCAGCACCAGATCATCACCCGACACCGCTTCTGAACCGCTTTTCGCTTCGTAGAATGCCAAGCTCGCGGTTGCACCAATCACTTTTTTCGCTTGTGATGGGTCTTGAACACCTGGTAATTCAATGCGGATACTGTGCTCACCCTGACGCTGGACCAGCGCTTCGGTAATGCCTAGTTCTTCAATACGATCGCGCATGATCTTGAGGTTTTGTTGCAGTGTCGCTGACTGGAAATCCAGCTTATTCTGTTTAGTTGGCGTCACGGTCAGGCTGTCGGAGCCGCGTTTAACGTCCCATCCTGAGTAGTTTTGCTTCAGGTAGCTCGAGACCTTATTGAGTGCCTCACCAGATTTTGTATCGACACTGAATCCATCAACGCCTTGCTGTGCAAGGCGCACACCACGCAGATGCTCGCTGCGTAACATATCTTTCAGTTCGTCTACCATGGTGTCGCGCTGTTCCTGAAATGCTTTGTCGACATCCACGTTAAGCAGGAACTGAACACCACCTCGCAAGTCCAGACCCAGCTTGATTGGGCTAAAACCCAGTTTGCCGTACCATTTGGGCGCCACCGACACGTAAGAATAGGTAATGCTGTCCCCCTCTTTGACCAACTTATCAAGCGCCTCACGAGCATGCGTCTGATCGGTTTCATTGCCAAAGACTAAGACGATTTGATTTTTCTGTTGCGTGATTTCCTGCGCATCCACTCCTTGCTGCTTCAGATAGCGATTGACAGATACCACGTTTGCCAGCTGACCACTCGGATCAGAGGATTGAATTTGAATGGATGGCTGCTCGCCATACCAGGTCGGAATTGCGCTTAAGGCCAGTACCACTACCGTTACCACGAGGACCACATATTTCCAGGTCGAATAGTGGTTAAGCACTCGCGACGGTGCTTTTGATTTACTTTTCTTCATAAATATCCCCTCAGCATATGCCGAGTCAAAAAACAAGAAATATGACAATGTCACCTAACAGTTGGGGAGTATCAGATGAAGTACTGGCTGTTTAATGCCACATACATGGCATTCGTTTCTTTCCAACCGGAAAGACGGTAGGACGGATGAAATTCCTGATAGGCTGCTGGCGTCGAGCGTTGGAGAAAACGCAAAACCAGACTGGTATCAATGATCGGATAAAACGGCGGAACGGTATCGAGAACATCCGGATCGCCATCGCTGAAACTGTAGCGCTCACTGATGTTCCAGCGAACAGAATTGAGGATAGCCAGGCCAGAGCCAGCATAGTGAGATTGAGTCGCTGGCGTCGACTGAACAGGCTTGTGTTCGTTTGCTGTGGGTTGTTGATTCAGCGTCTGAACAACAGAAAGTGGTGCCGATAAATTTGTCGTGGCCGATTGCTCTTCCAGACACGCCAAAGCCTGCGCGGGTAATACCAACGCAAACAGCGATAACCAGAAAATACGAATTAAATGCCAGGACATACAGCGCCTACTTCAGTGACTAGAGGCAGTGTATGTCTGAGTGTGACTTCGCTCAAGTAAAATTTTGAACAGCATTCATTGGCCAATCGCTGGATATTGAACTGGATTGACGAACACTAACGATAAAATATCTCGCCAGTCTGCACATTGAGATAGATTTTATTGGCTTGTTTCATACCACCGCAATAGACGAAGTACACATCACGATCCTGATATTTCACCGAACGTACCCATCCGCCCAGTTCTTCAAAGTCGTCCGGAGAACACGTTCCTTCTTTCAACAACTCATCGGTCTTCTGGACAAATACGGTTTCAAATTGAAGTAGATCGTCGGATTTTTCAATGTAACCTAAAAGTGTTTTCTTGCGTTCGTCCAGAGTGATGACCGGCGGTTGCTCCACCAGCCCGGATAACGGTACCCACTCTGCCACTTCCGGCCCGCCTTCCTGATACACGAAATATTGGGTGATTCGGCCCCAGCCGTCTTTCTTCTCGTACAGGTGCACTTTGTCGCCGCGATACATTAAACGTTCAACAAACGCTTCTTCGCTCGGCGCTTCGCGAATGCCGAGTTTTGGAAGGTCGACGTAGTAATCCCAAACTTCAGGCTTTTTCACGACAGCTTTAGTTGTCGCCCCCTCCGACACGTCTTCACTTGCCGCTTCGTCAGTTTGCTCGTTAGCAGCATTTTTTGCGGCCTGCTGCGGCTGATAGTAGAAAAGATAATAGCCAGCCCCTGCACCACCCAGACCTAATAGCAGAATCACGATCATCACTAGTTTTTTCATTGATGTTGTTGCTCCGTTATCTCAGACACAAAAATGAGGCATGGCGCTCACTTATCCTTTCCTATACTAAAGCTAGACTCATTAATGGTCTCAAACGATGACAGGTACACGAGCGAGCTTATTTCTATTAACGGCCATAGTTGGCATGACTTTACCTTCACAAAGTCACGCTAATCTGTGCAATGAAAAAGATTGGAATAAAGCCCTCACTTCTCAACAGATTTTAGACCATAGGTACAACTTGCTCGCTTCTCAATACAACAGTTGGCTGCCTAATTTCAAACAAGCGATTTTTCTCCATCAGGAGTTTTCCCGCCCCGAGCTCGACTATTTGTGGCGCAACAATAACAACGATTTTCAAACAACGTTAACCATGCAGTTGGAAAGTGCGGAGAAGGCCACACGAGATATCGATAATTTGCTCGCATTGTTAGACAACACGCCGCCCTATATTCAGAAACAGTGGGATAAATGGTACGCCATCGGAGAAGATTGCAAACAGGAAGGATTAATGAGCAACTTTTTCGCCACTGAACTCTATTTAAAAGCCAATAAAGAGCTCAATATCGAAATCATTAATCTGCGCCAATATCTGGTTACCATGCGCCATTATTACGAATTTGAAGTGGTGACGCTGACCGAGGTCATGCAAACTGCGGAAGAGAAACCGTAGGTCTCTTTTCAGTCCGCGGAAACATGCCCAAAACAAAGCGTCTTCGCACCAATTGGTCCCTCTGCTTTACATTGTAAATTGATCTTCATTTGTCCGATAATGACCCTATTATTCGTGAGAATAATTCGCGCTCGCATATGCATCGGGTAGATATGTCAAAAAGTGACCATTTAAGTTTGAGCTAAGCCACGATCTGGAAAAATTGGAAGCGAAATCTCATTTACAAGCGATATACTGTGCGCCTGATTATTTGATTAAACCGCCATGTCTTCTTCATTTGCTAAATCTTTCAGCCAATTTCTGATCGTGCTGTTTGTCATTGGGTTCGTTCCTTCTCTTTACTTTATCCAAGAGTTCAAAAAGTTGGATGAACGCGCGATCGCCCTCATCGAGCAGAAACATCGGGTCAAGCTGGAATTTAGCAAGCACGAGCTGGTCTCATCGCTGAACGAATCATACAAATCGATATCCACGCTGATCAACAACGGCATTTTTCATCAGGCCGTGCGTCAGCCTTCCCTACTTAACGTCGCCAGCGTTGAAGATTTCTGGTTGCTGGTTGCCCGCGCTCAAGGTTTCTACTCCTGTTTACGTTTCATTGATACTCATGGGCAAGAACAAATACGCGTTGACTATGAAGATGGCCAGGCGCAGATACTGAACGGTTCTTATCTGCAAAACCGCGCGAAACAAGATTACTTCCTTTATGGCCAAAGCCTTAAGACGGGTCAAATTGGCGTATTTGGTATGCAGTCAACTGGCCAGCAGATGACTCCGATAAAACCATCACTGCATTTTGTCGCCCCGATAGAGCTGGATGGACAGCGCCAGGGCTATTTTGTCGCTAATATCAACCTGACCTACATCTATCAACAAATCGCAGGCAGCAGCAACACGGAACCGCTACCGGATATCCTTAACCTGAGTGGCGATGTTTTAATGAGCCAACGTAAGACTGACGCAGAGCAACCCTATACCAATGTCGCACAGCAATACCCAACACTGTGGGCAACGCTGATGTCACACGATCAAGGCACCGTTTCAGACCACGGTCAGTGGTACAGTTTCGTGAAGGTTTCGCTTAATACCGCTCTGTCGAACATGCCTACGGTGGTGCTTCTGGATAAAGTCGAAAGCAGCGAGATTCGCCAATTTGTGCGCATCAATAAGAACACCTTAACGGTGCAGATGTTCGCGCTGTTTGCGTTAATCAGCCTGATTGCCTCGATATTCGTGCTTTGGAACAACAACCACCAGAAAAACAGCATTGAGAGTAAACTGGCTCGCGCGGCAATGAACGGTATGTCAGCGGTGATCATTACCGATAAACAAAATCGCATCATCAAAGTCAACAACGAGTTCACACGTCTGAGTGGCTATTCATTCGAAGAGGTAGAAGGCCACCAGCCGTCAATGTTTGCGTCGGGTAAACATGATCCCCAGTTCTATCTGGAAATGTGGAAAGCCCTGCAAGAAGATGGATTCTGGGAAGGTGAAGTGGTGAACAAGCGTAAAGATGGTTCAATGCAAACTGAAATCCTGCGTATCCAGACCATTCTGGACGACGAAGAGGTGATTCAGTTTTATGTTGCCTCCTTTGTTGATATTACCGAGCGAAAGCAGCTTGAAGATCAGCTTCGCGATCAGAGTGAGAAAGACGGCCTGACCAACATCTGGAACCGACGAAAATTTGATCAGGAGTTCCGTTCCGAGTGTGTTCGGGTGAAACGCTACCCCGCCCATGAGCAGTCTTGTCTGGCAATCATTGATATTGACCACTTTAAACGTATCAACGATAAGTTCGGGCACGCAAAAGGGGATAAAACGATTGTTGAAGTTGCCCAATGTTTGCGCAATGAACTGCGTGAATCGGATTTCCTTGCACGAATTGGTGGCGAAGAATTTGCCATCATCCTCCCTCATACGCCGATTGAAGAAGCTGAAGCGGTACTCAATCGCCTGCGCTTAGCGGTGTTTAATCTGCATCAAGAATCATTATCAATCAGCGGCGGAGTCACTGATATTACAGAGATTCCGGAAGAAGTGTATCAGCGTGCTGACATGGCGCTGTATGAGTCCAAAGAGTGCGGCCGCAACGTCATTTCGATACTGACCAGCACGGAAATGGAACAGTTCGCTTAAGCACTAATTAGGTGCAAATTTTGCGCTGTTTTTGCGCCATTTAAGTGCATTAGCGACAACTTAACTAATATACCGCTATATTTGACGGACTTTCCAATTGTGGCGTGAAACTTGTACTACTCTCTAAAGTGGTTATGAATTGCACATAATTAGGGAGTAAAAGATGCAAGATACCTTAGCAGTCGTTTTGGCCGGCGGTATGGGCTCACGACTTTCCCCCCTCACCGATGACCGAGCTAAGCCAGCGGTACCGTTTGGCGGCAAATACCGGATCATCGATTTTACCCTCACTAACTGTCTTCACTCCGGCTTACGCCGAATTCTGGTGCTGACACAATACAAATCGCACTCATTGCAGAAACACCTGCGCGATGGATGGTCCATTTTCAACCCCGAATTGGGCGAGTTCATCACTGTGGTCCCCCCACAAATGCGTAAAGGTGGTAAATGGTACGAAGGAACCGCAGATGCGTTGTTCCATAATATGTGGCTGCTTTCACGCAGCGACGCCAAACACGTTGTTGTTCTTTCTGGTGACCATATCTATCGGATGGATTACGCTGCCATGCTTGAAGAACACATCGAAAAAGGTGCCACACTGACCATCGCCTGTATGGATGTGCCGCGAGAAGAAGCCAAAGCGTTCGGTGTCATGGCGATCGATGATGAACACCGTATTACGTCATTTGTTGAGAAGCCGAGCGATCCCCCATCAATGCCTTCACAACCTGACCGTAGCCTCGCTTCTATGGGTATCTATATTTTCAACATGGATACTCTGCAGCAGGCACTGAACGAAGATTCAGAAAACAGCTGTTCCAGTCATGATTTCGGTAAAGACATCATTCCTAAACTGATTCCGACACGCAGCGTTTACGCGTATCAATTCGGCAACGATAAAGGTCGTGTAGCCAAAGACTGTTACTGGCGCGATGTTGGCACCATCGATTCTTTCTATGAAGCGAACATGGACCTGCTGGAACCCGTACCACCGATGAACCTGTACCAGAAAAACTGGGCTATTCGCACTTACGAGCCACAGCTCCCCCCTGCACGCACCGTGTCATCTGCGACAGGAAACGAAGGTATTTTCATTAACTCGATCATTTCCAATGGCGTGATTAACTCCGGTGGCTCGGTGCAGCACTCGATTGTTTCTTCCGGCGTACGCATTAACGACGGCGCGACAATCGTCGACAGTATTCTGTTTGATGATGTTGAAGTGGGCGACGGTTGCCAACTGGTGAACTGCATCATCGATAAACACGTGAAAATTCCGCCACACACTCAAATCGGCCTCAATCGCATCGAAGATGCACAGCGTTTTCAGATCTCTGAAAAAGGCATTGTGGTTGTTCCGGAAAGCTATCAGTTCCAGAAACAATAACTGACCTCATCTAAGCCTTAACAGCGTGTGTTAAGGCTTAGTCATTCATGAGCTAGCTCTACGCAGAAATACTGGCAGACACGCCGACACAATATGATCAACGTGCCGTTGATCGGTCCCACAACATCCACCGACAATATTAACGTTGGTCAGCTGCTTACCTAGCAGCCGACTGTAATCCTCGCTCAGCTCTACCGGATCGCCATCATCCAGTTCTTCACATTCATTGAGTTCAGAATGACTCAGTTTGGAGGCATTGGCACGAACACCATGAATTCGCCTGACCCAAAGATCGTCGGTGCTGACCGCAGCGATAAAATGCTGCGGATGGGCGCAATTAATCATGTAATAAGCCGGATAGAATTGGGTCTCCAGGTCGACCTGTTGAATCGCCGCTGAGAGTAATTGACCCGATGGGAGACGCCCGTCCGTTTCGACGGTGAATGAAATGACAACCGGTATGTGCATGCGTTTGGCTGCGCGTACTATGCCGATCGCTTCATCAGCGTAGGTCAGCGTCAATGCGGTGACCATATCCGCCGCCGTTTCCGCAAACGTATGGATCTGAAATTCGTGGTAATCCTCAGCTTCCTCGTCAGACATTCGCTCTTCGGCGACATAGCCGTCCCCTCGTGGACCAATGCAACCACTGATGACCACTGGTGTATGTGATGACTCATATTCCTGACGCACATCCAGCAGCAAACTGACGGCCTTACGATTCTCTTCTTCCAGCTCTGCCAGGCTGTACCCCAGAATTCCGCCCCAGTATGGATTGGAACGCCAGGTAGCGGTTTCCAGGATCAAACCAATTTCGTGTTTGCGAGCAAGTTCTGCATAAGACTTGAAGTAGCGCCGCAGCGCCTCTTCTCCCTCTTCAGACTGGAACAACAGGAACGCCGCGAAATACGGAAGTTCACAATTGTCGAGATAGATAAGCGTGGTTTCAAGGCCACCATCCGTCATAAAGAAACTGTGTTGCAGCTGCGGCAACGCTTGTCGATATTTCGCCATACCCCCTCCTTGTAAAACGCTTTACGGGGTGTTTGTGGTGCGACGAACCGAACCACTCGGTTGCTAAGCGGCAACTTCTTGTTGGGATTTTCTGTTCACACTGAGGCTGGCAGTAGACTTACCACCGCCCTTAAATGACAATATAGTCAACATAAGTCATTCTTTCGCAGTTTTCAGATAGAAAAATAAAAAAACCGCCTCGAAAGGCGGTTTTCATGGACTCATCTACCCATTAAGGACAGGTGACCTCTTCCCAGAACCAGTTGGTTTGTGTTGGGCTTTCCCACACACCCGGGCTGTTTTTCGCGATAAAGCATTTACCGCTATAGCTAACTGTTGTGCCATTGCTGACTTGTGTTGATCCCGGAACCCACTCAACTACATCACCCGGTTGAGTCGTACCACCACCCGTATCACCACCGCCAGTGTTACCGCCGTTACCCGCAGACAAATCAGCAACAGGTAGCTCAGGCTGCTCAAACTTGAATGCGTAGTCCACGCCGTTGATCTTCACGCTGTAGTTAGCTGGGCCGGAGATTGGCAGGTAATACACCATATCCAACTCATAGCTATCGCCTGCTGGCAGTGTTTTCCACGCTGGCAGAGAGAACGCAACGCGGTGCATCGTACCATCCAGACCACCGATATTGTCAGCGCGAGTATGGCCTGAAGCAATCACACTCAGACCCGCTCCTGATTGATCTTTGGCGTTGTCTGGCGAAGAAACCGGGATATCAAACTGGAACTCTGTACCTCCTGGGATCTCCACACCGCTGTTGTTGGTGAAGGTAATTTTCGGGTTGATTGGATAGTTCTGATCACCCACTTTAAAGCCAGCAATCGAAACAGTGATGTCCACGGTTTCAGTAGGGATCGCGCCAGTCGCGACTTTGTTACCGTATGGCGTCGCCACTTTGAACTTGTCGTAGATGGCTTTGGTCATCGTGTTACCCATGTGGTATTCACCCTGACCGCTTGCACACGCCTGCTCAGAGGCATCCACACTGGTGCGCTGACCATTCGCGTCCAACACGTAACAGTTGTAATCGCCCGCCAGTTCCCAGAACATGATGCCGCCGATCTCTTTATCGATAACGTAATCCGCTTTGACATCGATAGACTGCTTGTCTTCAGTTGAAAGGAAGACTTTCTTCTCCGCATTCCACAGCCAAGGCGCTACCGCTACGTTATCGTAATGACGCGCATAGGTGCCCACCAGCGGAGCCGTTGCCGGATCCAGACCATAGGCGGCCAGGTAAGAACCCCAAATACCATGCTCCAGGTTCTTCGCATGCCACATTGGGTTAGAACCCGCGCCCATTTCATCGCCAGCGGCGTTAACGTCATGCCACATGTTATCCAGGCCTGTTGCACCGTAACCGCAGTTGTTCTTCTCACCTTCACCAGTTCCAGCCGGACAGTCGCTCTGATTAGGCAGCGCTGCACGCCCCCATAAGCCATTGTCACCACCCGTTACGCCTTGCCAGCCACGGGTATAGTACGGAACACCGATGTTGATACGTCCCGCAGGCATCGAACCACGGAAATAGTGGAATGCCCAGTCGGTGTTCAGATAACCAATGCCGCCATACTGCGCAGTGCCGTACACGTTCCACTGTGCCAGTTCAGAATCTTTACCTGTGTCATACAGCGCGGCGTTGTGACCCACGTGATCGTTCCACGCACCGTGCAAGTCATAAGACATGATGTTGACGTAGTCGAGGTACTTCGTCACCGCCATGGTTTCCATGCCGCGCAGTAAGTAAGCTGAGGAAGGCGCCGCAATGGTCAGCATGTAGTGCGTGCCATCTTGCGAGCTGGCGACATCCAGTTTTTCACGCAGCACACGCATTAATTCGTGGTAGGAATTCATCAGGTAAGCACGACGAGATTCAGAGAAAGCTTTGTCGTCCGGGTTACCCGCGCCAGCCATCGACGTTGGGTATTCGTAGTCGATATCCAGACCATCAAAACGATATTTACGCATCATTTCTACGGCTGAATTGGCAAATGTTTCGATACCTTGCTGGTTGATTGAACCGTCAGCATTGGTCGTCATGGTGTAGAAGCCGCCGTCCGCAACACGGTTACCACTGTTATCAAAATGACCGCCGGTTTCTGCCCAACCGCCAATCGAAATCAGCGTTTTCACACCGTATTTCTGCTTGTATGTGGCCAGCGCACCGAAGTGCCCTTTGAAGCCAAGTGTCGGGTCAATCTCAACACCATTCCACTCTTTGCCCACTGCTGCGTTATTCGGATCATTAACATCCCCGATGTTCACTTTGCCATCTGAACCGATACTGACGAAGGCATAGTTAATGTGTGTGAGCTGTTCCCAAGGAATATCTTTAACCAGATACGCCGTTTGATCGTCGTCTCCGGCACGCCAACTGGTGAAGTAGCCAATGACACGGCGTGGGTGGTCCGCGCCCATTTTCTCGCGGCCATCTTCATCGTAAACCGTACAGTAAGGTACGTTTACCCCTTCGGTTTGATACAGACCATCCGGACGACAATTACTCACCACAGGCCCTGCCGCCACGCTCAGAGTGCTTAGCGCCGAGTCAGTTGTCGCGCCCAGGTTGTCTGTTGCGCGTGCAAAGACTGCCAGTGAGCCGGATTTGGTCGTTGTGTAGTCGAGTGTGTAAGGCGCAGTGGCGGCGGTGCCAACCAGCGTGCCGGCCACATAGAAATCAACTTTATCTACCGTGCCATCAGCATCGGCCGCATTAGCGGTTAAGGTCACTACGCCGCCGACATCGACGCTCGTCGCAGACAAGGCCAGGCTCACACTCGGCGCTTCATTACCCGGTTGTGTACTGTCACTGACCGATACCGTCACTTGGCTCGCAACGCTCGCCAGACCTTTATCATCATACGCAATGGCGCTGATTTGATGACTGCCTGTAACCGCTGTCCAAACAACGCTGTAAGGTGCTGACGTTGCCTGACCGACTACAACGCCGTCCACCAGAAAATCTACGTTGGCGACAGTGCCATCGCTGTCTGCTGCATTCGCAGCCAGCGTGACCGCATCACCCACCGTCAGCGCATCTGTTGCCGAAGGAGAAGTTAACGTTGCCGATGGCGCTTGGTTTTCGCTGCCGCCGCCAGTCGTACAAGTGTCGAGAAGTTTCCACTGTGCGTAATCGCCCGAGAATTGCTCCGGGTCTTGGTTTTGAGTCCAGTAATTGGCCTGATAAGCTGAACCCTTGTATTGAACCTGATCACCGCCATTGTAAATGGTGCCAGCTTGCCACTCATTTAGCGAAGAACAATCCACCGCTGCATAGCTGTTGAACGCCATCAGGCACGAAGCCGTCAAAGTGCTGAGAGTAAAGATACTCTTCGTCACCTTAGCTCGATCTAAGCGCATTTTCATTTCCTTAAGTTATTGTTTCACGGGAATAAAGCTTTCAGTCCTTACTCTGAAAACTTTAATTTTTTCGTAAAACAACTTTAGGTGAGTTGGCGAATTTGGCACCGAGTAAAGTGCAAAACTTCAAAATCACTCGCAAACAGAACGCCAAATCACACAAATGTCACAGTGTTAATTTGCAGCAACAACTAAATTTTTGGTATTCATGGAAACAAAAAAAGCCCGTATCTAACGATAAATACGGGCATCTCAATCAGGAGCACATCGAATGCTCTATAGGGGTAGAGCGAGTATGGCCGCGATGCAAATGTTAGAAAAGAGTAAACATTCGCAGATACACTTCCCCTTTTAAGCCGCTTTGGCACCTCGTGGTGTTTCATTAAAATGACGTTTATATTCGCGGCTGAACTGCGACGGACTGGTGTAACCAACTAAACGCGCCGCATCGTTCACCCGTTTACCTTCAACCTGAATCAACTCTTTCGCTTTATTCAAGCGAACTTTTTTCAGGTACTGCAAAGGCGATTCCATCGTCACACCGCGAAATGCCTGATGGAACGCAGAGACGCTCATATTGGCCTCTTCCGCCAGTAATTGCACCGTTAACTGCTGATCATATTCGCGGTGCACTTTACTCAGCGCTTTCGCAACACGTGCGTAATGCCCCTCATGATGGGCCAGGTCGAACAAAACATGGCCTTCGCAACTGGTCAACGCACGATACACCATCTCTTCCATCAGTGACGAACCGAGAACTTGCGCTTCCAAACCGTCATTGAGAGCATTCATTAATCGTTTACAGGTATTGAGCATCTCTTCACCCATTCGCACCGATTTCAGGCCACACTGATTCTCTTTATCCTGATTGCACGGTTTGAAACCTGCCTGTTCCAACATGTCGACCTGTTTAAGCAGAATCGAATGATCAATATCGATACTCAAACCCAACATGGGTTTGCCATCTTCGACAATCGCCTCGCATTCCAGCGGCATCGGAACGCCAACCACCAGATAGTCATTCGGGCCGTATTGCACCGGGTTGGGTCCGATGTGGATGTTTTTCTGCCCCTGACCGAGAATGATGATGCCCGACTGATAGATAAACGGACGACGCTGATTACCAGCACTACTGCGATAAAACCAGACGCCCGGAATCTCGGTTTCAGCAATGCCTTCTAATTGATGTAATGATTGACGCTCAACATACTGTTGCATCAGTTCAGCCAACTCAGTCATGCTTGTTCACTCCGTATTCAATATCGCGCCAAATTGCCACATCCTGTAGAAATAGGCAATTTATTTGCAGAAATCGCTCTATTAAGAGTGACAATCAAAGACTATTATGCATTTCGTAACTTCCTGAACATGTGTAGCGCGTGGATCAGGAAACACTGCCTTTGGGGGAAATTTCCCCCTTTTTTGATGCACGAGGTGAGAACAATGCAATTTACCTATGTTAACCCTACACGTATTCATTTTGGTCAGGCGCAAATCGCAAAGATTCAGAACGAAATTCCACAAAATCAAAAAGTTCTGGTGATCTACGGCGGAGGCTCGATCAAACGTAACGGCGTTTACGACCAAGTGGTTGCCGCGCTGAAAGACCACACTTGGGTCGAGTTTTCAGGCGTTGAGCCAAACCCAACAAAAGAAACGCTGGATAAAGCCGTCGCGATCGTCAAAGAACAAGGTATCGACTACATTCTGGCCGTTGGCGGTGGTTCAGTGATTGATGGTTCTAAATACGTTGCAGCAGCTGCCAAATACAACGGTGACGGTTGGGATATTCTTACCGGCAAACACGCTGTGTCAGACGCTACATCAATCGGTGCGATCCTGACTCTGCCAGCAACCGGTTCGGAATCGAACTCAGGTGCTGTAATCACCAAAGCGGAAACGCAAGACAAACTGGCATTTATGTCTAAATTCGTGCAGCCAACATTTGCGGTAATGGACCCGGATGTGATGAAAACTTTGCCAGAACGCCAACTGATTAACGGTATCGTTGACGCTTGGGTACACGTATGCGAGCAGTACATCACTCTGCCAGCTGATGCGATGGTTCAAGACGGTTACGCGGAAACGTTGCTGAAAAATCTGCTAGTGCTGGGCCGTAACTTTGCAGGTCGTGACAACGATTCATGGCGCGCAAACCTGATGTGGACTGCCAACCAAGCGCTTAACGGTCTGATTGGTACTGGGGTGCCACAAGACTGGGCAACTCACATGATTGGTCATGAACTGACAGCACTGTGGCATGTGGACCACGCTCGTTCTCTGGCTATCGTTCAACCTTCTTTACTGCGTAATCAGATTGAAGCGAAACGTGCAAAACTGGAGCAGATGGGTAAAAACGTATTTGGTCTGGAGCAGACGGCGGATCTCGCTGAACGCACCATCGATGCGATTGAAGCCTTCTATCATGAGCTGAATGTAGCGACTCAGTTTGCCGACCACGGCTTGTCTCACACTGAAGCGGTTGACGCGGTCATCGCTCAATTGGAAAGTCACGGCATGCTGAAACTGGGCGAAAACCACGCGATCACACTCAAAGAATCACGTGAAATCCTTTCCAGTGCTTTAGTGTAAGTCTCTGACAAAGCTAACAATAAGTTAAAGGCCTACTATAACCCTAGTATTCCTGTTAATATTTGGCAGCGCATTCGCGCTGCCTTTATTTTTGGGAAATCACATGTGGCCAACCATCCTGCTGCTGTCTAGCATTCACCTGTTCACCATAGAACGCGGGCCGCGTTGGCTATTTTATGGCTCAAAGCCCCTACCCGTTTTATTGATGGCGGCTCTGATTACGCTCAATCCGACGGTGGATGCCAACCTTGCATTCTGGATATTCAGTGGTTTGATTCTCTCCGCCATTGGCGATGTACTGCTTTCTCTTCCCAAAGATAAATTTATCAGCGGCCTGAGCAGCTTCCTGCTTGCCCACATCTGCTATGTTCTTGGTTTTATTGGCATGGTGAACACCATATCCTGGTGGATACCCGTCATGATCCTGGCTCTCGGGATTCTGGCCTTTTTACTGCTCCTGCCTAACCTAGGCACCATGACGTTGCCCGTTGCCATTTACATTCTGATTATTGTTGCGATGGGCTCTGCCACCGCAGAATACTGGCTCAGTTACAACAGCAGTTCCGCCCGGCTGGCATTCACCGGCGCCTGTATCTTTATGGTGTCGGATCTGGTGCTGGCTATCGATCGTTTCCGCTCGTCGTCCAAGTTCTCGCGCCATGTCGTGATGTTCACCTACTACACAGCACAGGCGCTACTCACGCTGTCGGTACTCGATTCCTGATCAGCCTTTTGATTTGAACTCTTCTTTTTCCAGACCGTGTTTTTTCATGCGCAGGTAGAGTTTCTTACGCGGGATTTGCAAGTAATTGGCCGCATCCGCTACGCGCCCCGAATAGAGAAACAACGCATCTTCGATAATCTGCTTCTCATAATCATCCACCAGTTCATCAAGCGGAGAGGTCATCTCCACTTGATTGTAAATTCGCTCTTTACCCGTCAGTTTAACGATGCCGATGGCATACAACTCCGCAACGTTGCGCAGCTCTCGAACATTTCCCGGCCATTGATGTGCACGCAGCAGCGCCAGATAACTGCTGTCAACCGAAGGCATTGATTTACCAAGCTTATGACAGCTTTGTTTGAGGAAATAATGGAATAACGCAGCAATATCATCCGGACGATGACGCAGCAACGGCACGTCAATCGTGCCTTGATTCAGCAGATAATAGAGCTCCGGCAGTAACCGATCCTCTGCAATCAATTGCTCCGGATCCGGCCCGATAATAGTTATCACCCGAACTTTCGGCATGCTCATTCGTTCCTGATGCAGCAAAATGCGGCTCAAATGACGCTGCATCGTTTCAGAGAGCTGTTCCACGTTATCCAAAACCAGCGTGCCACCTTGCGCCTGTTTAACTTTATCATCGAGTTGTTCGGTGCTGGTCTCTGCCGTCACGGCCAGTTCAATCAAAGGTTTGCTGTGCGCAGCAGAAGTAAGTTGGTGCACCAGATAGGCAATCGTATGACGCCCTACGCCGGATTCACCACAAATAGCGATGTGATTGTCCAACATCGCATACTGCGTCACATGCGAGCGAATACGCTCGATCTGGGCGGATTTGCCGACCAGTTCACGTTTCACGGTACGGACCAAAGAGATCTTTTGCTCGATGTAATGCCTGCGCTGCTCAATATGCTGCTTCACCAGCGTCAGCAATACAGGTGGATTAATCGGCTTTTCGAGAAAGTCACACGCGCCAAGCTTCACCGCTTCCACCGCCATAGGGATATCGCCATGTCCGGTCACGACAATCACCGGGATCCGCTCATCGATCTGCTTAATGGCTTTCAACACGTCCATACCATGCATCGTCGGCATGTACATATCCAGCAGCACCACGCCATTCCAGTCTTCAGAGAGCTGAGTCAGAGCCTCAACAGGATCTAAATGCGCTTTTGAAGTCAGCCCGGAAATCGCCATCAGGTGCTGATAGGAATCGAGCACATCCTGATCATCATCAATCAATAACACCGTACTTTTAGTCATGCGCGAGCTCCAAAACCACCATTGCCCCTTTGTCTAACGTCGACGCCAGGTAAATATTGCCATTCATTTTTTCAATCAGGGACTGACAAATACTCAGCCCCAAGCCCAAGCCCACCTCTTTGGTTGAGGTGAACGGTGTAAACAGTTGTCCGACGACGTCATGAGCAAAGCCGGCTCCGGAGTCTTCAACCGCAATACGATGCCAGTGATCATCACTGCCAATCTGACTTAAGGTGACTCGTTTGACCTCGCTATTGCTGACGGCATCACAACCATTGACCAGTAAGTTAATCAACACCTGCTCCAATCCGAGCGCATCCCCCATCACGCGAAGATCCGGCGCAAGTTCTGAACTCAGCGCCACTTGCTGGCGCTTCGCTTTGGCCTGCACCAGAGTTAAGGCCTGCTCCACGACGAGTTGCAGACTGAGCGCTTGCAGCGGTTCGTCGACCCGGCTCTTGCGGGCAAAGTTACGCAGGCTATTGACGATTTTTCCCATTCGCTCAGTGAGACTTTCAACCTGATCGAGACTCATGGCTATTTGCGAATGTTCTGCCTGTTCCAGCGCCAAACGCGCGGTAAAAAGGTAGGTCGACATCGCACTCAGAGGCTGATTAAGTTCATGTGCAAGGCTGGTCATGGTTTGTCCGACTACCGCCATCTTTGCGGCCTGAATCAGTTCGTTCTGCGTGCGTTTCAAGTACGCTTCAGCACGTTCACGCTCTTCCACTTCAGCCTGCAACTGCTCGTTTTTATCGATCAGGTCACGGGTTTTCTCCCGCACCCGTTCTTCAAGCAGCCGATTGGCGTGTTCCTGATCCGTTACGTCGGTAATGGTTACAATGATCTTGTCGCTCAGGCCCTGATTGAACTTGCGCAGGTAAAGCCGCAGGTAATGCGGTTTCTCTTCGCAGCCTAACGACAGAGTCACGCTTTGCGCCCCTTTTCTAATCAGGTCATCATTGGGAGCAAACAGAGCTTCGATCGAGGCTCGCAATTTTTCTGGAAAACAGCGCCACAGTGTTTGTTGCAGCTTACCCACTTCCAGCTTCAGCGTGGCTTGAGCACTTGGGTTAGCCGATTCGATCACACCTTGCAGATTGCAGGTGATCAGACTCGCCTGAGTATTGTTGATAAGGCTCAGTGCATTAGTGCGCTCCATCTCTTCCACTTTGCGCCCGTACTCAATCAACTGTTTGCTGAGCTTGCCGATTTCATCTTTGCCATCCACCACAATAGGGTGCGACAAGTCATTGTGAATGATCGCATCCAGGCTATTACTGAGGTTGGCCAGCCGAGCCACAATGCGTCGTTTCACAAAGTAATACGCCAGAATCAGACTCAGACAGATCGAAACACCAAAGCAGGCTAAGAGCACGCGGTTCCCTTCGCGGATCATCTGTGTGGTGTCGTTCTGCACATCGGTGAATGTATTGTCCGCCAACTCGACCAGTTTGGCGATTTCCGCGTGCTGAACGGAAAGCTGCTGCTGAATGTTCTGCATCAGGTCATCAAGTTCATTGTTCAACCGCACCATTTGGCTGATTCCCCGATGAAAAGGACCATCAATGACCAATAGCTCCGCCAGCTCACCCAGCATCTGCTGGTAAGCAATCGAAGCTGGGATCTCGAAAATAGGCTGACTGGCGGTCTGCAGCTCTTCCAGTCGGTATTGCAAAACCTTCATCCCGTTTTCAACCTGAGTCTGATGGCTGGCCAACATCAGTTCGCGAGAGAAGGTGTAAATCTGCGCTTCACTATCCAGCAGTGATTGGATCAAATTGATTTTAGCCAGCAACGCACCAGACATTTCCCCTGCGTCGCCTCGTTCCAGTTGCCATTGCAGTTCCTGACGCAGTGGCGTCAGCTCCCAGTTGATGTCCTGATGCGTCCATTGCAGTTGCTCGATCAACATATCGATCTGGCGTTGAACATCAATACGCAGCGAGACTAACTCGCTGTAGCGTTCGGTAAAGGTGCGTAAGCGTTGATAGCCAACGCGCAACGTTTGCACCTCACTGTCATTCGCGAGCGTATTCCACACCTGATCCATGACCAGAAAATCTTGTTGTAGCCGCTCTGTCTGAGAATCCAGAACTACCTTATTGGTGGCACTGCCGATAATTTGTATCCGACGGCGAATTTCAGAGCTGCGACTTTCGAGCACATAACTGGCGTTGAACTTCGGCACACTTTTTTGCAGCACTTCACTGACCTGCGATTCCAGTTTGTTCCAGTTGAACCAGGCAACCAGACAGACAGCAATCACCACCAAGGTACTGGCACCGAAGGCCAGCAATAAACGAGCGCCAATCGTGTGAGACTTGGGTAAACTCATTGGCCCGATTCTCTCAGCAGCTGTTTGATGTCAGCATTGGCCCGGTTGAGCGAGACTTCCAACTGTTTTTTCCATTCGTGACTCAGCTTGGCCAGCAACATAGCTTTGTTCGCCTGCAATTCGGTATCCTGTTCATCGGCCAGCGGATAAATACTATTGATGACGCCATCCAACGCCGATTCCGTAATAGGAACAGAAAACAGGCTGCGCTCTATCTGCTGCAAACGCGCTAATACTTCCGGCTTACTTTTAAACTGCTCGCGCGCATTGATGATCATCAGCCAGGTATCTTTCAGCGCAGGCAGACGTTTGGTGATAGCCAGATCAAACAGCAGGTTCATGCACTCTTCACGGCGCATCATCGTCGCCATCGACAGGCGAGTGAAACTGTCACTGAACAGCGAATCATCATTGACGCCATGTTTGGAGAAATCATTGGCGTCCATGTTGGCCTGCACCCCTTTTGACATCAAAAGATCAATAAAGGCCTTGGCGTAGACATCGTTTTGCTTTTGGCTGACCTGAGCGACATAAGTCGGCATCAGAGTAAACGCATCATCATAGGCGAAACTGACGTGCGGAAACTTGCGCTCGAGGATCAATGCGTAACTGTCAATAGTCGGCCCGGCACCAAATTGGCCGCGCGCGATATAATCACTGACGCCAAAACTGCGGGAGGAGACAGTTCCCAGGTTGGCACCAACATTCATCAGTAAACGCCAGCCAGCTTCCCAGCCATATTTTTTCAGTACGCTTTCTACCATCAGTTGCGTGGTACCCGAGCGCGCTGGCGTGCTCATCGTGACGTGGCCAAAAAACACCGGGTTGGCTAAATCCGTGAACGTCTTTGGCGTCGGCAGATGATGAGCGGTCAGATAGTCTTTGTTCCAGGTCACACCCGCGCCGGAGTAACCAATGGTGACGACTTTATTGGTCGGCGGCAGCACAAACGGATGCAGCCAGTCCGGCGTCTGAAAACGATCGGGCAGGATTGCCAGCCGGCCACTTTCCGCCAACTGCTGCATCAGGTAAGGCGAGGAGCTCAGCACCAAGTCAATATTGTTGATGTAGCTCTTATTGAGCAATTGCACGCTCGATTGCGCCCGGCGGTGAACAATCTGAATATCAACACCTTCATATTGGCGGGTAAATTCGTCTATTAAGGGCAACAAAGGTTCGCGCGAAAAGGTGGTCAGGATCACCAATTCACGTTCACTGCCCACCGCCAATGAACTCATAAGCGAGCTCAGCACCATCACATGGCGCAGCCTCAACCCACTTCGAATCCCTCGGACGAAGCGATAAATCCCTATGTTTTGTGCGTTCAATCAAATACCCGTCAATTCATCAAAATTTGTTTGTTCAGAGAGTGAGTCAACTCTGACGCATCCACATTATGAATTTTATCAATATTTGGCGCATTGCCCCTCGTCAACTTCCCACTTTTGACCCGCCTGAGTACGTCAGTTGAGTCAGTTTTGCCCCAAATCCGCCATTTTGTGCCTTGTGCGTAATTCACCAATGATGCTCCCGAAACACGTAATCCGCTTTATTGTTGTTACTTATGGAGAGCATTTATGTTCAACTTCTTTAAAACCCGCCCGGATCTGCCGTTATCGGACAGCTCCAGCGCGGAGATGCAAAAACGCTACAAAAGTTTTCAATGGCAGGTCTTCTCTGGCCTGATCTTTGGTTATGCTGTGTTCTACGTCGTGCGTATGAGCCTTGGCGTGGTGAAGAAGCCGATGCTGGATGCAGGCATCGTCACCATCGAAGAACTGGGTATCATGGGTTCTGCGTTCTTCTTTACCTACGCATTCGGTAAGTTCCTCAACGGCTTCTTATCCGACTATGCGAACATCGGCCGTTTCATGTCGATCTCTTTGATGTTCTCCGGTGTTACCGCCGTTTTCATGGGGATGAATACCGTCGGCTTCTTCTTCGTTCTGCTTTGGGGCTTGAACGGTTGGTTCCAATCTGTCGGCTCCGCACCTTCTTGTGTATCCCTGTTCCAATGGTTTTCGCCGTCACAGCGTGGTAGCCGTTACTCTATCTGGGGTGGTTCACGGAACATCGGCGAAGGTATTACCTGGATTCTGACAGCTTCTCTGGTGAGCTACTTCGGTTGGCGTGCAGGTTTCATCGGCGCGGGTATCGCAGCAGTAGTTGCAGCGCTAATTATGTTGAAGCTGTTGAAAGACCGCCCTCAAACTTACGGCCTGCCAGATCCGGCGTCGGCATTTGGTGAAGAAGCAGAGATCAAAAAAGCTTCTGATCCGAAAGAAACTCGCCGCGCGCAGATGTTCATTCTCAAACAGCCGGTGGTGTGGCTGATTGCTTTCGCTTGTGCTGCGATGTACATCTCTCGCTACGCGATGTCTTCATGGGCGGTTCTCTATCTGCAAGAGTCTAAAGGTTACTCACTGATTGACGCTGGCTTTGCGATGTCCATGTACCCAACGGCTGGTCTGGCGGGCGCAATTTTGTCCGGTATCCTGTCTGACAAAGTCTTCAAAGGTAACCGTAATATTCCTAACCTGATGTACGGACTGGCTAACGTGGCGGGTATGTGCCTGATGTTCTTCGGCCCGGACAACCGCTTCGTTGATGCAGCCGCACTCAGCATGATCGGTTTCTCTATCGGTGGTCTGGTTGTCTTCCTTGCGGGCCTGATGGCGTGTGACCTGATGCCGAAAAACGCAGTGGGCGCAGTAAAAGGACTGATTGGCCTGTGTTCATACATCGCCGCTTCTGCGCAAGAACTGATTTCAGCGTCGCTGATCAAAATCACTGAAGTGGATGGCGTATCAAAGTACGACTTCAGCAGCGCGCAGTACTTCTGGCTGGCCGCAAGTATTGTCTCTGTTCTGCTTGCTCTCACCGTTTGGAATGCGAAGAAAGTGGTCGATATCGACGACGTTGAAGGCAAAAAGCTGCAAACCAGCACCGCTTCTTAATTATTGATCTTGCAGGGGCTTCGGCTCCTGCTCTTCATTTTTGTATTTTGTTTCGTCGTTATTAGGAATTACAGATGTGTAAAACCAAAATTGTGGCTACGCTAGGCCCTGCCAGTCAGAGTCGTGAAAAGCTGACTCAACTTATTCAATCCGGCGTCAATGTCGTGCGCCTGAACTTTTCACACGGCAGCGCAGAAGAACACATTGCCCGCGCTGAACTGGTGCGAGACATTGCCCGAACGTTGAATGTCAGTGTCGGAGTGCTGGTTGATCTTCAGGGTCCCAAAATCCGCATCTCCTGCTTTGAAAATGATGTGGTACAACTCACCGCTGGCGATACCTTCATATTGGACGGTCGATTGGGTCAACAAGCTGGCAATCAGCAACGTGTCGGACTCGATTACCCACAGCTGATTGCCGACTTAACGCCAGGCAACATCCTGCTGCTCGATGATGGACGCATTCAACTGGAAGTGTTGGACGTCAATCAAGCCGAACAACAGGTCACCACCAAAGTGCTCAACAGTGGCAAACTTTCTAACCGTAAAGGCATCAACCTGCTGGGCGGTGGCCTGTCTGCACCAGCACTGACGGACAAAGATAAACAGGACATCATCACCGCCGCCAAACTGAATGCCGATTTTCTCGCGATCTCCTTCCCTCGTAATGGTCAGGATATTGAGTACGCCCGCAAGTTAGCTCAAGACGCCGGCTGCTTTGCACAAATTGTTGCCAAAGTTGAGCGCGCTGAAGTGGTCAGCAGCCTCGAAGCCATGGATGACATCATTCAGGCTTCCGACGTCATTATGGTTGCGCGTGGCGACCTTGGGGTCGAGATTGGCGACGCACGTTTGCCAAGTGTGCAAAAAGCCTTGATTGCCCGCACCAAACATCACGGCAAGCCAGTGATCACCGCAACACAAATGATGGAATCGATGATTGAAAACCCTCTGCCAACGCGCGCAGAAGTGCTGGATGTTGCCAACGCCATTCTGGATGGTACAGACGCGGTAATGTTGTCGGCAGAATCGGCGGCAGGCCAGTATCCGGTCGAAGCGGTTCAGGCCATGGTTCGCATTGCGACGGGCGTTGAGAACGAAGTGTCTTGTGCTCAGGACTGCTGGGACAAGCTGCATCATCTGTGCAGCGATGCGGGTAAAAGTTTTGCTCTTTCATCGATGATTTCCGCCTCAAAAGTACACAAAGATCTTGGCGTAGCCATCATCACTCAAAAGGGTGAAACACCGCTTTTGATGTCTCGTTGCCAAAGTCAGGCAACCATTTGGGCTATTTCAGATAAGCCTGAGCTACTGAACAAACTGGCTCTGCTGCGTGGTGTCACGCCGATTTATTTGCCAAACATCACCCCAAATGCCGACCAGCTATCACAACAATTGCTCAATGTATTGCGGCCTCAAGCCGAGCAGAAGCAGATTTCGTCTATTTTGCTGACGCAACTGGAATCCGTTGAAGGGGTCGGCAGCGTGAATGTCTGCCGCCTGCTGAGCCTCACCACTCCCAAAGATTTAGCGGCTTAAATTGTAGGGTTTACCGCACTAGCTGGTTCACATAGTGACCACACCCTCCCCTGCTCCACAGGGTTTTGGCCTGCGCTTGTCGCAGGCCCTTTTTATGACCAGTTAATTTCTGCCTCTAGTGCAGCGAGCGAAGCGTCTATCGTTTGCTGAATTTCATCCAGCTTCTCACTCGCTCGTTGGCGTGGCGATGCAGCGCGCTCCACCTCCTCACACAATTTCATCAATTGTATTAAGCCCAAGCTTCCGGCCGATCCTTTGAGTTTATGGGCAGCCTGCTTGATCGCCTCTTCGCTGAGCGTTTGGTCAGCAAACTGCATCGATGTGTGCTGCGCGCCTTGTCGGAAATAGCGGACGATTTCGGCCATTTTCTCCATGCCAAGTACCTCAATATCGTCATGCAATTGCGCAGTATTGAGAATATTGTCCTGATGAGACTGGCTGTTTGTCGCCTTGTGCGGTGTATCGCTCAGCCTCAGTTGTTGCACCAGCATGCGTGCCAATTCTGACTTCACCAGCGGTTTGGGCAGATAACCGTCAAAACCGGAAGCGAGATAATGGTTCACTTCTTCATTAAATACGTGAGCCGACACCGCCACCATCGGTATCGGTGTTTGCCCTTGCTGCTGTTCCAGTGCTCTGAGCTGATTCATCAGGCTCACGCCATCTCCGTCCGGCAGATTGATATCAAGCAGCGCAATATCGAACCGCTGCTGGGCAAACACGCTCAACGCTTGTTTAGCATTGGCGGCGATCACCACTTGATGGCCCAGGCTATTAAGAAAACCTTCCGCCACCAACTGGTTAACGTCGTTATCTTCGACCACCAACACCTTGACTGATGACGTATTGGTCAGCGGCACCTCCGCAGGTTCCGTTACCGCGTCTACGAGTTCCAAAGGCAGAGAGAAGTAAAAGCGACTACCTTCATTGAGGCTCGATTCAACCTGCAGTTCACCTTGCATTGCTTCCACCAAGCGAGAACTGATGGCCAAACCGAGCCCTGTTCCGCCTTGAGTTGCAAGCCCAGCCTCCGCCTGAGTGAAGGCGTCAAACAGGGTTTGCTGATCGGCAGCACTGATGCCAATACCCGTATCGCACACTTCAAACAGCACGGCGCACTCGTCATTCGGGTCAGGATAAACCGCCAGGTCAACATGCCCTTGCGGCGTGAACTTAATCGCATTGCTCACTAAATTGTTCAGAACTTGTTGTAGACGGGTTTCATCCCCTTTCCAGTAATCCGCCAAATCCGAATCAATGTGCAGGTTGAGAGCTAAACCTTTTTCCTTCGCCCGGCTTTCCATCAGCTGATACACGCAGCGCAGCATGTGACGCAAATTAAAGCTGGCATGGCGAATCTGTAAATGTCCGGCTTCGATTTTTGAGTAATCCAAAACATCGTTAAGAATGGCCAATAAGTTCTGTCCGCTGCGGTCAATCACGTTGACATAATGACGCTGCGTGTCGGACAGCGGAGTATCTTGCAGCAGATGCGCGGTACCCAATACTCCGTTCATCGGGGTGCGAATTTCATGGCTCATGGTGGCGAGGAATACCGATTTAGCGCGACTTGCCTGCTCTGCATCCAGACGCGCTTTGGCATGGTTGAGTACTTCCTGATTGAGCTTTTGGTTCGTTTCGCGTAGCTGTAAGGTGCGCTCTTCAACCACATCTTCCAGATGCGCCTTGTGCTCTTGCAGCTCTCGCTTGGCCTTAACTTCGCTTTCCGCGACAACTTTCAGCGCTTTTGCGGTGTCACGAGCCGTCGCAATCGCGCGGCCCATTTCCGCCAGCTCATCATGGCCTTGCGTTTCCACTTCGACTTGTAATTGTCCTTTTGCGACCGAAAGCAGTGCTGATGTATGCCGCGCCAAGCGTTTAACCACCGATTGATACACCACGCGCCAGACAATGATCGTCGTGGCGATCAGACCAACTAAGCTCAGAACTGACAACGTCCATTGCGCCAGACTTAATGTCCGCGACAGTTCATACACCGCGGCAGTGGCCGACTGGTTAGACGTATCCACCAACTGGTTGACCCGCTGGTTCAAAGAGGCGAACTGGTCCAGCGATTGAGTGGCGAGATCCTGCGCGCGCAACGTACTGTTATGGCGTGCGATCAAATCATCAAACAGAGTCTGCTGCTGTTCCAATTGAGTGAGCAGCAGAGTCATCTGTTTGGAACGGGTTGGATCTTCAACCGCCTGGACGCGGCGCTGCATCACTTCAATATTGGTGACAAATTCCTGCTGAAGCGCGACGATACGCTGAATATCCGTGACGGTGCGGGTCTCTTCAATTTCATTAAGCACTTTGTAGGCCAGCAGATGTAATTCGTGCAGGCGTTCGGACAAATCCAAATCGACCTCGACCAAGGTATCGAGCGCCTTATAAACCTGCGCCGTGCGTTTTTCCTTTAGCAGATCGTAGATATGTGTGACATTGGCCACCGCCACTGTGCTGGTGTTGAGCACCTGCGTGCGGGTGAGCTGTTCAAGCTCTTGCGCCGAAGCGCGCATGTTGAGCGCCTGGTAGTTTAGCGTTTCCGTCAGCTGCAGTTTACGTTCAACTTCTTGTCCGAGCAGACCCAGTGTATCAATCACACTTTGCACATCCGCTTCCAGCGAGCTCAGCAACTGAGTATCGGAAGAGTCCTGGCCCAGGGTTTTAACGTGTTCAAGCAACTGGCCGAGTTGTTCAAACAGGGTTTTACCAACCTGCTTACGCTGCTCTTCATTGGTAGCAGTAGAGAGCGTTTGCACCGAACCAATGATGCGATTACTGAGTTCGGCCACCTGACGCGCTTCCAGCATGGCCGGAATGGCGCTGTTGACGACCTGACGTTCGGTTTTTGAAACCTGCGAAAAACCCAACACGCCGATAATTGCGGATAGCAGCACCAGAAATGCCATCGCGATAAACGATAACAATAATTTACGTCCGATGCTGGTTTTGCTGATTCGCATATTGTTGACCTGCTAAGTCGCTTCTTTAAAGGGTGGGAATAGGCTATATTTTGCAGTGTTTACCACTGTTCGCCAATGAATAACCTCATGCTTTATCCGTTTTTTTCTCGCTTGTTTCACACACTGTTGATCCTCGCCTGCTCTGCCTTCAGTGGCATAGCGGCTGCGCAACCTAAAGTGTGCGCTCTTTATCCGCATCTGAAGGATTCCTACTGGTTGTCGATCAACTACGGCATGGTTGATGAGGCGCGCAGAGAACACATCGAACTCAAAGTGCTGGAAGCTGGTGGCTACCCAAACCAACTTAAGCAGCAGCAACAGATCAAAGACTGTATTGAATGGGGTGCCCAGGCGATTCTGCTTGGCACGGTATCGCCCAATCTATACCAGCATGACTTGAGCCGATTGACTGGCGAAGTGCCCGTATTTGCCACCGTCAACCATCTGATTTTAGACGATACTCAGCGTTCGCATCTCAAAGGAGAAGTGGGCGTCGACTGGTACTGGATGGGGTATTATGCTGGCGATTACCTTGCCAAACTTCATCCTCAAGGCAGTGGAATTACGCATATCGGATTGCTACCCGGACCAGAACAGCGTGGCGGTACGAAACCCATGGTACAAGGTTTTTATGATGCGATTCAGCGCAGCGATATTCGCATCGACATCACTCTGTGGGCAGATAACGACAAAGAGCTGCAACGCAATCTGGTACAACAAGTGATCGAACAGCCAGGTATTGATTACATCGTCGGCAGCGCCGTTGCGATTGAAGCAGCCATCAGCGAACTCAGAAATGCTAACAAACAACAGCAGATTCAGTTGGTATCAACCTACCTCAGTCACGGCATCTATCGGGGACTATTGCGAGACCGTGTGGCGTTCGCTCCAAGTGACAGAATGGTCGAACAAGGACGCTTATCGGTTCGTCAGGCCGCGCACTATTTACGCGGTGAATCGTACCAACATCACGCGGCACCAGAGATCGCCAAACTGACCCCAGAAACGCTGAGTGAGCAGATTATTGCTGAATCGTTATCTCCATCAGAGTTCAGGCCAACTTTTGAAGTAAAAGTCGTTGAATAGCCAAGCGCTTTTGGTTATTACACTCCAAGATAAGAAACATTAGGAATGGAACCAATGAAAAAAACAACGCGCACAATGGCGGCGAGCAAACACGTCGCACTGGTTGCTCACGATAACTACAAAGGCGAGCTGCTGCGCTGGGTGCAAGAAAACCGCGAAAAACTGGAGAAACATTCGTTGTACGCAACGGGCACCACGGGTCACATGTTAAGCAAAGAGACCGGATTGGCGATCACCAGTATGATCAGTGGTCCGATGGGCGGCGACCAACAGATTGGCGCACTGATTTCTGAAGGTAAAATCGATGTGCTGATTTTCTTTTGGGATCCACTCAACGCGGTACCGCACGACCCGGATGTCAAAGCGCTGCTGCGTATCGCCAGTGTGTGGAACATTCCGGTTGCCACCAACCGTGCCACCGCCAAGTTCCTGTTCAACTCTGAACTGATGGCACAAGACGTCGACATTGAAATTCCCGATTACCAAGCTTACCTGGCTGACCGCACATAAGAAAATCCCCTCAATTGAGGGGATTTTTGTTTAGCAGTGCGCCAGAAACTCAGTGGAAGTGATCACGTGGCAGCCTGCCGCTTTCATCGCAGCCAAAGCCTGCTCAGAATCTTGCGGCGACATATTCACGCCGCGGCATGCATCTTCAATCACTGAGGTCTGAAAACCGAGTGATGCCGCATCCAGTGCCGTGAACTTCACGCAGTAATCTGTCGCTAAGCCAACGATGTAGACTTCACGAATCCCTTTATCTTTCAGGTAATCTTCCAACCCCGTACTTTGCAGACGTTGGTTATCAAAAAAGCCGCTGTAACTGTCGATATCCGGATTCGTTCCTTTATAAACCACGTAATCAATCGCGTCGGTATTCAAACCGGGAATAAACTCCGCCCCGGGTGTTTTCTGTACGCAATGATCCGGCCACATGATTTGGCTGACACCTTTAAGATCCACCACTTCACCAATCGATTTGCCTTGCACGGAAGCAAAGCTGGCATGCCCGGCTGGGTGCCAGTCTTTCGTCGCGATAACGTGTTCAAAGTGAGGCAAAAGCCGGTTTATCACAGGGACAATTACATCACCTTCTGGCACAGCCAATGCCCCACCCGGCGCAAAATCATTTTGCACATCAACTAAAATCAGCGTCTTGCTCATCATGTGTCCTTATTTGATAAAGATGTACGTTATTTCTGTTTCACCACCGGATAGTCGCCGGCCAAGAGCTCCTGCACAAACGCAGAACCATTGCCACTGTGCGTTATCCATACTTTCTCTTTCGCACGAGTCATCGCGACGTAAAACAGGCGACGCTCTTCTGCATAAGGGAAGCGATCATCAGACTGGGTCAGTGCGCCGTCGAGATGTAAACTTTTCACTCTGGCCGGGAACTGTCCCTCATCGACCGCCAACACAATCACATAGTCGGCCTCTTTGCCTTTACTGGCGTGGCAAGTCATAAACTCAATGCGCAGCGACAGGTAATGGTTTTGCCAGTCACGTAATAATTCTGGTTTGTGGTAGTGATTGCGGCCAAGCAGCAGGACCGTTTTCATGCCGCTCGCTTGGCGGTTAAGTTGATCGAGCACTTTTTCGACGTGATTGCTTGGCGCTACATACACCGCTTTCTGTTTTTGGGTTTTGAAGCTGTTGAGCTCTTTCGGCAACTGGCTGGGGTTTTCCTGCACAAACCGGTTGGCAACGCTGCCAATTTGGTCATTAAATCGATATGTTGTATCGAGATGATGGATCGTCGAATGTGGGAAACGCGCAGAAAACCCCGTCGTCAGATTGACATCAGAACCGGCAAACTGATAAATCGACTGCCAGTCATCACCAACGGCGAACAAGTTGGTAGCATCCGGTTTCTGCTCACAAAGAGACTGAATCAGTTCTAAACGCTGCGGCGAAATATCCTGATACTCATCAATCATGATGAACTTCCACGGACTATTGAACTTGCCTTTTCGGACGTAATCCGTTGCGCGGCTGATCATGATATTGAAATCGATCTGATTGCTCTCTTTCAGCATTTGCTGCCAGGCCTGATAACAAGGCCAGGTCAGCGACAGTTCGCTGTTCAGCCGTGCGTAATCGGGATATTCAACCAACCGTTGCAATATCTCTTTCTTACCGATACTGAGCTGCGCCAACTGATCCAACTGTTTTTCCAGCCACGCAATCAGTTTCGGGTTTTCGACATGGCTGCCCAGTTCATCGTCGCCAGCCAGATAAGCAATCGGCCATTTCGCCAGATGCTTCTGCCAGCGTTTGAAGTTGGTTGGCGTCATCCAGTGGCGTTTGAGCCAATCGATGCACCACGCCTTTTTGAGCTTATCGTCCAGTGCAATCGGGGAAATCACCACGCTTTGCTCTTCCACCTGATTAAGAATATACAGTCCCAATTGATGGAAAGTGTTAACGCGTGCCTTTTCAGCCGCCAAGCCAATCTTATCGCTCAGGCGCTGCTCCATTTCTTTTGCAGCATCGCGGCCAAACGCCACCAACAAAATGTCTTCCGCATTGGCCAGATGGCTTTGCAGCAAATACGCAACCCTTGCCGTCAATACGCTGGTTTTTCCTGAGCCGGCGCCAGCCAACACCAAGTTGTGATCGTCATTGAGCAATACAGCTTGTTGCTGCGACACATTGAGCGGTGACGATTCCAGTTTGGAGAACAGCACTTCCCAGTTCAGCCGCTCGTTTTCAATCCAGCGGTGGTTACGCTCTAAAAGCGATTCACTGGTATCAAGCAGCCAGGGCGAGAGATGTTCAATATGCTCCGGCAGGCGTTTGTGCGCCTCTTCGAGAGTCATGCCCATGGTTGCAAGATCGTCAAAAACAGACGTCACCCAATTGTCGACCAAAGAATGTGGGAGAAATGACGGTAAACGCTGCAAATGAATCAGTTCATTTTGCCATTTCGGTAAGTAGTGACTGAGCTGCTCGCATTGACGGTTATGCCATTGCTGATAAATAGCAACCAGCTTATGCGCAAACTGGCGACATTCCGGCCAAGGTAATCCCTGTACCAACCAAGAGCGTTGCACACCGAGTTCTTCGTGGGCGTAGAATTGAAGCGCGCCCCAAACGAGCCCGCGATGAATTTTAATCTGCCCATTCCAGACGTTAAACGGAATACGTTCTTCACTGAGGTGCGACGAGAGCACAACCAGCTCATCTTCAAGCTCAACTTGATGATATTCGTTAGATATAAAAAATTGTGCAGTCTTTTTCGCACTTAGCTGCATTGATTATCACTCGCCGATTTCGTTGCGGACAATAATAACCTAAACGACCATTGCTATGAAAAATTAATGTCAATTGTTTGATTAGACAACAACCACAACCTGCGATTAAACAAGATGTTAAACCTGATTTTCTGAAGGAATCAGGATAGAAAAAAGCCCACCAATGGGTGGGCTTTGTCTATCAGTTATTATCTTGCTTGATAATATCGTGCAGCAGATTCGTTATCTGTGTACCTGAAGAGCTATCACTGATGCCAAATTCGGTCGCGCCATTATTCAATACAATCGATTGAGTATAGTTATTGCCTTCAATTTTAAGCTCAAGCTCAGTTCCGTCGACTTTTACCTCAATGTGTGACAACAGATCTTCCATCGAACTGTAAGGCGTCTCGTCCAGCATCTGTGACAAGTCAATTTTATCGCCAGAATGGAAGTCAGTAATCACGTCCATATGGGTCTTAAATTGATCTTCAGCTTTGGCAGCACCTTCACCACCGAAGACAAACAGATCATCACCATCACCACCCGTCAGAATGTCGTTGCCATATCCGCCGATGAGAATGTCATTCCCCGCACCACCGTTTAGTGTGTCATCACCACCTTGGCCATAGAGGATATCATTACCATCGCCGCCATTTAGGATATCGTCACCACCACGACTATCACCGGCGACGTTAAACAGTTCATGGTTGTCTTTGATGAACTCATAGATATCAATCTGAGACGGTGTAGAACCATCACGCAACTCAAGGAACGTCACCAGAGCGTCATAACCCGCACCATCGGCTAAGTCGGAAGGTTTATCTGGGTTACCATCTTGCCCCCATGGTAACTCGTCAGTATTAATTGAGTCGCCAAACAGGATATCGTTACCTTCGTTACCGTTGACCGTATCGTTGCCCATCTCCGCAATATCAGTGATGGTTTTACCACCTTGCAGAGCAGCCTGAAGATCCTCGGCTGAATTTACAATTTGGACTTCGCCAGCTTGAGCATATGTATACGATGTGACATCGATATCATCAATTCGCGCCCACGCATAGCTACTTCCCCCTCCAGCGTTAGTACCTCTGTCGCCGTCAAAAGAGAACTCGAAATAATAACCATCACTAGACAAGTCTTTAATGGAAACGGTGCCGTCACCAGTTAACACTCCAGAGGAAATCAACTGATTCGAATCATTAAATAACTTCCAGCTAAATGTTCCATAGGCCAACTCAACATCAAAGTCGATGTCTGAACTACTTCCAGATAAATATTTAACATCCGATCGATACACAACAGGTTCCGAATTATCGTTGTAGTATGAATCTGGGTCTGTCATTACCAACTTACTTTGACTTCTATAGACGTTACCACTTCCATCATCACTAAGCTGTACCCCTTCAATCGAATTATTGAACCTAAATAAATGATATGAAGAATCTAAGTCCTTAACGCGGCTTAGTCCGGTTGTGTCCGTATTATCAAAGAACTTCAAAGTATCTTGCGAAATATTATCACCAATGCCGATTGCCATGACTGTCGACTTGCTACTCAACTCTGCGAATTCATCCAAAGCGCTTTGTAGGGTACTGCTATTAGGCTCACCATCGGTCAGGAAGAAAGTCAGATTCTGGCCGTCATTGCTTAAGCTATCGAACCAATCATTCGCAGCTTTCATCGCAACATAATAATCAGTACCGCCATCCGCATTGAGTTGAGTCGTAATCTGATTGATGAGGTCAGTGTAGCCCTGTGTGTCCGGTTGCAAGTCACTGACTTCAAAAGACACATCAATATAGTAATCAAAACCAATAAGCTTAAGGTTGATTGTTCCGTCGTGTTGACTGATCTGTTCAACCAGATTCACCAACGCTTCTTTAACGACATCTACACGTGATTTGCTGTAATACCCACCATCGATCGAGTCATCCATACTGCCCGATGTATCGATGACCAGCGCTATGTTGTAATCCACACCAGACTGAACGCTGACAACATAACCGCCAATATCGCCCATCAGGACATCGTCGCCTTTGCCACCATTTACAGTGTTATCACCGTTAGGTGCGCTATCCGGCAGGCCAACGGTACCAATGTCTGTTGAAGCATATTTAGGCAGATCCGCAGCTTGGCCGTTGCTATCGACTTCCTGAGCACCAACCGTAACTGAAAGATCTGGAGAAGTACCCGCTGGAGCCTCTACGACTAGCGTGACTTTACCATCAGAATCCAATGCGCTTGCCGGAATACTCCAGCGGCCGTTACCAAGGTCCTCACCAATAGACAACGTCACGCCATCAGGCACACCGGATACAATAACCTCCGTGATCACTTCGCTGCCATCAGCATCGTTAAGATCAACATCGATGTTCAATTCAAGAAAATCAGTGACTTTAGTCAGAGTACCATCATGAATTTCGTACTTGCCATCATTGAGGTACAAAGTTTCGATGCTGTAAAAATCGTGATACGCATCGTTCCCTTTATACTTAAAGGTAAAATCTGCCTGTGGTGCTAGCGGGTTGTCGCCTTGGGCAATAAAGACAAGATCCGACAATGAAGCATTCAAATAAGCCGTATCGTTTCCTTCACCGCCATAGTATGTTGTTGTGGCTTCTATCGAAGTAGAAATCAACACATCATCACCACTGCCATGCTCGTCACCGTACATCACTAAGTTAGTAACGTTGCCACCAATCAAAATATCCGAACCTTCATGACCGAAAATCTGTTGGGTTGAGTCGTCTCCAATCAGGATATCGTTGCCTGATGTACCAGTCGTTCCCGCATCTGGGTTATTCGCGATAATGCTTTCAATGTAATCGGACACGTAATGGTCACTATTGCTGAGCGACGCAGTTACCGATAGACCATCGGAAATAGGCGCAACGTGGACAGTTACGGTAGCAGTATCCGTCAACCCATCACTATCCTTAACGGTATAAGTAAACGTGGCGTCGCCATCGAAACCTGGCGCAGGCTTAAAGCTAATAGAGCCATCATCATTCAATGTCACAGTGCCCGTCGATGGAGAATCGACCGACGTGATTTCCAATGTGTCACCGTCAGGGTCAGAATCGTTTGCCAACAAGACTGAAGGATCGATAGTCAGACTTCCGTCTTGAACCATACATAACTCATCGCCCAACACCGGCGCATCAAGCAGTGGAGAGAAGCCACCGACCAAAGCGCCATCTTCATACTGTCCAATCGCAACATCCAGAACAGCATTGCCACCTTGATCCCAGTACACAATTTCAACGTTATGGTAACCATCAGAACTCAATGTAAAAGTGTCATGAACACGCTCAGTCGTAGACTGAATGCCGTCGTACTGAGCAACCACTTGACCATCGACTTTAATAAAGTAACCGTCGTCCGCATTCACTTTCAGTGAATAAGTCCCTGCAGCCAAGTAAACCGCACCAGTGAGCAACATCACGCCATCTGTGGTGTTGCTCGGTACGGCCCCCTTCATCGAGCTCGCGTCAGAACCTAAGAAATCTTGCAGCTGCGAATTGGACGTTAACCCACCATTCTGATTCCCGTTGCTTAACTGGTAATCAATGTTAGACACATCAAACGTCACGTCCGGTTGATTTTTAGCGATAAGAGCCAAAGCATCTGCAACCGAATCCATATTACCCAAACCACCAGTCCGCTCGTCGTACGCATAATATTTGCCCGAGAAGCAGTGGTTACTGGTTGATGTATCGTCTTGGGCTATAGGTGCGTCTGCCGCACCATTGATGGTGATCGTGATGGTTTGTGTATCTTTGCCATCCTCCGTCGCAACCGTGTAGGTTTCCACGATTGTCTCGCCTGCGTTCAGACCTTGGACAGTGGCATTGTTGTTATCCACTGTGTACGTCCAGTTGCCTTCCGCATCGATGGTCAACGTACCCAGTTGAGCTCCGCCTTCCACTGTGCTGCTTGTGAACGTTGGCGTGGTGTTGAACGCGCCGTCGCCATCCGCATCGGTCACGGTCAAGCTGCCTGATGTGGTCAGATTGCCATCCGTCACATTCTCGTCTTCGGTCACGCTCTCTGCCGCGCTGTCGCCAGAGCCCACGGTGATGGCTGAGTCGTCTGCCGCACCATTGATGGTGATCGTGATGGTTTGTGTATCTTTGCCATCCTCCGTCGCAACCGTGTAGGTTTCCACGATTGTCTCGCCTGCGTTCAGACCTTGGACAGTGGCATTGTTGTTATCCACTGTGTACGTCCAGTTGCCTTCCGCATCGATGGTCAACGTACCCAGTTGAGCTCCGCCTTCCACTGTGCTGCTTGTGAACGTTGGCGTGGTGTTGAACGCGCCGTCGCCATCCGCATCGGTCACGGTCAAGCTGCCTGATGTGGTCAGATTGCCATCCGTCACATTCTCGTCTTCGGTCACGCTCTCTGCCGCGCTGTCGCCAGAGCCCACGGTGATGGCTGAGTCGTCTGCCGCACCTGTTGTGAGAACGAAAACAGCTTTCCGAATTTTAAGAATTTGCTTGGCGACCATAGCGTTTTGGACCCACCTGATTCCATTCCGAACTCAGAAGTGAAACGAAACAGCGTCGATGGTAGTGTGGGGTTTCCCCATGTGAGAGTAGAACATCGCCAGGCTTTAAATTTTAAGAGCCCGTTGTCAGACGGGCTTTTTTAGTCCACGGACAAAAGATTTCGTGTGCTGATATGGCTCAGTCGGTAGAGCGCATCCTTGGTAAGGATGAGGTCCCCAGTTCGATTCTGGGTATCAGCACCATTTATTCGATACGCGACACGCGGTCAAAAAATTTGTTTGGCGACCATAGCACTTTGGACCCACCTGATTCCATTCCGAACTCAGAAGTGAAACGAAGTAGCGCCGATGGTAGTGTGGGGTTTCCCCATGTGAGAGTAGGACATCGCCAGGCTCTATTCTAAAGCCCTGACTGAAAAGTCAGGGCTTTCTCGTTTTCAGCTAATAACGTTATCACACACTATTCTATCCAAGTAAAAAGCCTCGATTGTATCGAGGCTTTTTACTATTTGTTCTTCTGGTCATTGAGTTGCCAGTTATACTCGTATTTCAACTTGCCTTGATAATCTGCAAGTTCGGGGCGGTAGGTGGCTAAATGCTGTATCAGTGCTTGTTGGGAGCCAAAGTCTTCGCTAAACCAGTCGTAAATGGAAGAAATGACCCACTGATTTCCCTCTTTGTGTGCGCCTTTCGTGCTATTGATAAACGTGCGTGCCGCTCGCTCCAATAATCGTTCACGGTTCTCTGCTGTAAAAGCCTCTCCTTGCAAGTTGGGACAACCTAAGCTGGCACAGTTCACCGCATAATGGGTCCGAGGGTCACGCCAAATCGGGCGTAAAATGCGATGCTCGATATCATTTAATGTTACCGCCTGACCTTGAATCGTAAGCAGCTCTTCATCCCAAGGGCCAAAGCTTAACCAGCTACCTAATTTGGTGATGGAAGATACCGGGTAATTCGCCATGATCAACTGCACCGTTGTTGCATTATACAGATTGACCCAATAGGCATACTGCTGAGGCTTCGTTAACGTGCGAGGGTCAATATTGCTAAGATATTCGATGTAGTGATTGAGAGACTGCTGATCCTCATTGCTCACGGCAGAATAACGGAACAAGCTGTATTCACCTTGTGTGACTAAGTAGCGGTCAAGTATTTGCTGCCAGGCTTGATGTGAAATGGATACCGATTGAGTTACTGAGCTGCTGTTCCAAAGAGGCCAAAGTTCAGCTTTAGGTGCAGCCCAACTTGTGGCAGATAAGGTTGATAACAGAATGGCGATAAGAGGTTTCATAACATTGGACCGGTTTAGTATCGTGCTGATAAGACCCGATGATGTTGGACTTTCTTTCAGGGATAAAAAAGGGCTGCGAAGCAGCCCGTATGGTTATTTCAGAAAGCTTGGGATTTTCGCTTCATATTCGGCAATTTTGCTCTCATGTTGCAGAGTTAGACCGATGTTGTCCAAGCCATTCAGTAAGCAGTGACGACGAAACTCGTCAATCTCAAATGAATAACTTTTTCCATTTGCGGATACTGTCATTGACTCTAAGTCGACAGTAATTTCTGCACCTTCGTTGGCCTCAACATAAGTAAACAGTTCATCTACCTCTTGTTCGGTCAGACGAACAGGCACCATTTGGTTGTTAATGGAGTTACCATAGAAGATGTCCGCAAAGCTTGGCGCGATCATGACACGAATGCCGTAATCAGCCAGCGCCCAAGGAGCATGTTCACGCGACGAACCACAACCGAAGTTTTCACGCGCCAGCAGAATGCTAGCCCCTTGATAACGCGGTTTATTCATCACGAAATCCGGATTTGGCTGTTGACCCGCATCATCAAGGAAGCGCCAGTCGTGGAATAGGTGCTTACCAAAACCGATACGGTTTACTTTCTGCAGAAATTGCTTTGGAATGATAGCATCCGTATCGACGTTTGCCGCATCCAGAGGAACCACTAAGCCTGTATGTTGTTGAAAACCTGCCATTGAATATTTCCTCTGTCCTTAGTTAATTTCACGAATATCGACGAAGTGGCCTGCAATTGCGGCGGCCGCGGCCATCGCCGGGCTGACGAGGTGAGTACGACCATCGCGACCCTGACGACCTTCGAAGTTACGGTTTGACGTTGATGCGCAGCGTTCTCCTGGACCTAAGCGGTCATTGTTCATCGCCAGACACATCGAACAACCCGGCAGACGCCATTCAAAACCTGCTTCGATAAAGATCTTATCCAGGCCTTCAGCTTCCGCCTGAGCTTTAACTTGCTCTGAACCTGGGACGATCAGAGCCTGAACGTGACCTGCCACTTTCTTGCCTTTCGCTACGGCAGCTGCGGCACGCATGTCTTCAATGCGCGAGTTGGTACAAGAACCGACAAACACCTTGTCTACCTTGTAGTCAGCCAGCATTTTACCCGCCTCTAAGCCCATGTAGGCCAGCGCTTTTTCAGCCGAAGCGCGCTCAACCGGATCACTGAATGAGGCTGGAGATGGAATCGGTTGATCGACCGCGATAACCTGACCTGGGTTCGTGCCCCAAGTGATTTGCGGTTTGATGTCGGCAGCATTGAGTGTTACCACAGCATCAAACTGTGCATCTTCATCAGTCTTAAAGGTTTGCCAGTATTCCACTGCCGCATCCCAATCTGCGCCAGTCGGCGCGAACTTGCGACCTTTGATGTAGTTGAAGGTGGTGTCATCCGGCGCAATTAAGCCCGCTTTGGCGCCGAGTTCGATCGCCATGTTACACACGGTCATGCGGCCTTCCATGGACAGGTCGCGAATCGCTTCGCCGCAGAATTCAACGACGTAACCTGTACCGCCTGCTGCAGTGGTCTTGCCAATGATCGCAAGCACGATGTCTTTCGCGGTAATGCCCGGTGCCACTTTACCCTGAACGTCGATTTTCATGGTTTTGGCGCGGGCTTGCTTCAATGTTTGTGTCGCCAGTACGTGTTCTACTTCTGATGTACCGATACCAAACGCCAATGAGCCAAACGCGCCGTGTGTCGCGGTGTGTGAGTCACCACATACGATGGTCATTGCTGGCAGAGTAATGCCTAACTCTGGTCCCATGACATGGACGATGCCCTGATATTTGTGGTTGATGTCATACAGAGTTACACCGAACTCTTCACAGTTTTTCGACAGCGTTTCCATCTGGATGCGAGCCATTTCACCAGAGGCATTGATGTCTTTGGTGGTGGTTGACACGTTATGGTCCATGGTGGCGAATGTTTTACCGACCTGACGCACTTGACGCCCTTTTTCACGCAGGCCATCAAATGCTTGCGGAGAAGTCACTTCGTGCACTAAGTGACGATCGATGTACAAAATTGGGTTCTCGCCCTGCGCCGCAACGACAACGTGCGCATCATAGATTTTTTCGTATAAGGTTTTTGCTTGTGACATTGCTTCTTCCTTGAGCTCAAAGAGCTAAATGGAGCCGGAGCGTCGCCGGCTCTGCGAATTATGCGTTCTGAATGTAGGCGGCGATGATATCGCCCATTTCACTGGTCGACAGTGCTGGCTTGTTGCCCGCCAGGTCCGCCGTTAGCTGACCGGCTGACAACGCTTTGCCTACTGCGGTTTCAATCGCTTGAGCCGCTTCTTCTTCACCCAGACTGTAACGTAGCATCAGCGCGGCTGACAGGATCTGCGCAACCGGGTTAGCGATGTTCTTACCCGCGATATCCGGTGCGCTGCCGCCTGCTGGTTCATACAGGCCGAATTTGCTTTCGTTCATACTTGCCGAAGGCAGCATGCCCATCGAGCCTGTGATCATGGCGCATTCATCAGAAATAATGTCACCAAAGATGTTGGAGCACAGCATCACATCAAACTGCGCAGGATCTTTAATCAGCTGCATGGTCGCGTTGTCGATGTACATGTGTGATAGCTCGACATCCGAGTAATCTTTGGCAATCTCGCTGACCACTTCACGCCACAGAATAGAGCTTTGCAGCACGTTGGCTTTATCGATAGAGCAAACTTTTTTACGACGCAGACGTGCAGATTCAAACGCAATCTTGGCAATACGCTCAATCTCAAAGCGGTGGTACACCTCGGTGTCGAACGCTTTCTCATTGGCGCCTTCGCCTTCACGACCTTTTGGTTGGCCGAAGTAGATGCCACCGGTTAACTCGCGAACCACAACAATGTCAAAGCCGCGGTCAGAGATGTCAGCACGCAATGGTGAAAATGCTTCCAAGCCTTTGTGGATTTGCGCCGGGCGCAAGTTGCAGAACAGTTGGAAATGCTTACGCAGAGGCAACAGTGCACCACGCTCAGGCTGATCATTGGGTGGCAGATGTTCCCATTTCGGACCGCCAACTGAACCGAACAGAACCGCGTCAGAATCTTCACAAGCTTGCAGCGTGCTTTCTGGGAGTGGGCAACCGTGATTGTCAATCGCGATACCGCCGACATCATGTTCTTCACGCACGAAAGCTAACTGAAATTTCTGTTCGATAGCGTCCAGCACTTTGTGTGCCTGCTGCATTACTTCTGGGCCGATGCCATCACCCGGAAGTACGGCAATCTTGTAAGTTTTGTCTGTCATGCGAATCCTTTACTTATTTAATCGTTATTCGTTCAAAGTTGTGTTTGTGATAACGGCGGCATTACACCGACGCTACTTTCTTTTTCTGTTTGATTTCGGCGATTTGGTCTGCGCGATGAATGCTGTTGATGACATGCAGCAGCGCCTGACCAGAGGCTTCAACGATATCGGTAGATACACCGGTACCGTGATATTTACGGCCTTTGTAGTTAGCAATAATGTCAGCCTGGCCCAATCCATCTTCGCCTTCCCCTTTCGCAGTCAGGTCGAATTTATCCAGTACGATATCGTAACCAGTGATGCGGTAAATACACTGATATAGAGCATCGACCGGGCCATTACCGACGGCCGCTTCACACTTCTCATCATCGCCACATTGCAGCTTAATTGAGGTGGTCGCCATTACACTACCAGATTGCACGCTCAAGTAGTTCAATTTATAGAAATCATCTTCTTCACGCAGATTGGAGAAGTGCATCAACGCTTCCAAATCGTAGTCAAACACCTGGCCTTTACGGTCGGCTAGTTTCAAGAAGTCTTCGTACAGGGCGTCCAGGTTATATTCGTTTTCGTTGTAACCCATGGATTCCATGTGGCTCTTCACCGCTGCGCGGCCGCTGCGACTGGTTAGGTTCAACGCTTGGTTTTTCAGGCCAATGGACTCTGGAGTCATGATTTCGTAGGTGTTTTTGTTCTTCAGCATGCCGTCCTGGTGGATGCCTGAAGAGTGGCTGAAGGCGTTGGCACCGACGATAGCTTTGTTGCTTTGAATCGGCATATTGCACAATTGGCTAACCAGTTTGCTGGTGCGGCTGATTTCATCGTGTTTGAAGTTGGTGGTCACGCCGAGTAAATCCTGACGCGTTTTGATGATCATCGCGATTTCTTCCAGCGCACAGTTACCCGCACGCTCACCAATACCGTTAATGGTACCTTCAATCTGACGGGCCCCGGCTTGCACGGCGGCGATGGAGTTGGCAACGGACAAGCCTAAGTCATCGTGGCAGTGTACGGAAATCACGGCTTTATCGATGTTAGGTACGCGATTGAACAGTTGCTCAATGATGCCACCAAATTCGCTTGGCAGGGTGTAACCCACGGTATCTGGAATGTTGATGGTGCTGGCACCCGCATTAATGGCAGCTTCAACCATACGACATAGGTTGTCGATGGGAGTACGGCCCGCATCTTCACAGGAGAATTCCACATCGTCAGTGTACTGACGTGCATGTTTCACAGCTTTGACGGCCATCTCGACCACATCGTCGTAAGTGCGGCGTAATTTGTCTTGAACGTGAATGGTGGAAGTAGCAAGGAAGGTGTGAATACGGAAGGCTTCAGCGACTTTTAACGCTTCAGCAGCGGCGTCAATGTCTTTCGCTACGGCTCGCGAAAGTGCACAGATGCGGCTGTTCTTAATATGTTTGGCGATGGTTTGTACGGATTCGAAATCGCCAGGTGATGATACAGGGAAGCCTGCCTCGATCACGTCGACACCCAGACGCTCGAGTGCGAAAGCAATTTGCAGCTTCTCCTTAACGGTTAAGCTGGCTGATAATGCTTGTTCACCATCGCGTAAGGTGGTGTCGAATATAATGACCTGATCGTTCATGTTTGCTTCCTCATTCCGAGAGTTAATCGTTTACTTCCTGGATTTAGTTATAAAAAAACCCGCATCATGTGCGGGTTTTTGTGTTTCTGTTGTGGTGTCTTTCTTCCACAGCCTACCCGCGCGATTGGTTCACGATAAGGAGCAGGCTCAGGAGTAGAGAAAAACGAGTTGTCATTAGTAACAATCCACAATTTAAGTTAACAAATTAGTACCGCACTCGCTGAGTGACGTCAACCCTAAAGTTGATTTTTTATTCATGCTCAAGAGCTTTTGGTTTCAAGGCTCTGAAAATTAGCATTTTCTGCTAAGTCGGCGGATTTTTATCCTGATGCTATTCAGTCACAAAAGATACTTCTATAATTCATCGATTGATGAATAGGCGGAATCAAAAATGAGTACAAGGAAAGCGGGGCGTCCTCAACAACCCACGGATGTGCGTGAATTGCTGTTGCGGCACGCCAAAGAGCTGTTCACCGTGATGGATTACGACAAAGTGTCGACCCGGTTGATTGCCCAAAAAGCGCAAGTCGATATTGGCATGATTCGCTACTACTTTGGTAGCAAAGGAGGATTGTTTGAAACCATGTTGCGTGAAACGCTGGCTCCTATGAAAGAGCAGATCGATCATCTACTGGCAGACAGCAATCACAAGAACTTGACTGAAGTGATGCGGACCTACTATCGCGAGATGATTAAGGTGCCACATTTCCCGCGCTTGATCATGCAGGTGATGCAGATGCCGCCATCGGAACTGCAGCGACAGTTGATCGAAAAAGTGATTCTGGATGTGACTAAACCTGTTCAGGATATGATGTTCCAGAAATTGATTCAGCGTGGCGTGGTTCGTCCCGATGTAGATCCTCAGCTTTGCAGGGTCTCTTATATCAGCTTGATGGTGTTTCCGTTTATCGCCCCGCGGGCTTTGCTGGCCGTGCATGGTATTGAACTCAATGAGGAGTTTCTGGATCGTTTGATTGAACACAACATTCGATTAATGGAGCAGGGCTTTCTAATCGTGGATTAGCATCCGCATTGATTGTCATCCATTTACAAACAAAGCATCACGGATTTGTCATCTCCTCCTCTTATCTTGTGCCTAGATAGGAGACTCAACAGGGAGAGGAGGTGCTTATGCGTGCCATCGAGCCTATCGCTAAGCTGGACTTAGCCTTTTCAATTTTCTGCTTACAGCACAAATTCAATCAACCTATTGCCCGCGTAAGCAAAGCGGTCTCGCACACCGGCGATGGTCATCTTTATGCTTTGTTTGGCGCTCTGGCATGGTGGCTGGATGGTCAACACGGCGAGTATTTTCTGTTGGCTGGCTTGCTCGCCTTTGCGATCGAACTGCCAATCTATTGGGGGCTGAAAAACAGTTTTCAGCGCCGCCGCCCACAAGAGCTCTCACCACTGCTGACGGCTTTTATTACGCCGTCTGATCGCTACAGTTTACCTTCAGGGCACACCGCTGCGGCTTTTGTAATGGCAACACTCATCGGACAGTTTTACCCGGAAATTTACGGACTTGCACTGATGTGGGCGGTGTTAATTGGCAGTGCGCGTATTCTGCTTGGGGTTCATTTTCTTACTGATGTGATTATTGGTGCCATGTTGGGAACGGGATGTGCCACGCTCTCATTAACACTGCTGGAGTATATGGCTTGAAAATATTGTATGGCGTACAAGGTACAGGTAATGGCCACATCACGCGCGCGCGCGCGATGTGTGAAGCATTTTCACAGCGCGATGCAAACGTTGATTTTCTTTTTTCAGGTCGTGAGCAGAACAAGTATTTTTCGATGGAATGTTTTGGCCGTTACCAAACTCGCCGCGGATTGACGTTCTCGACTCATCAGGGGCAAGTTAATTACGTCAAAACGGCTTTTAACAACAGCCCGATGCAGTTAATGCGAGAAATTAAGCAGCTTGATTTGTCTGCTTACGATTTGATTATTAACGACTTTGAACCCGTCTCAGCCTGGGCTGCCAAGCGTCAGGGCATTCCTTGTATTGGCATCAGTCACCAGAACGCATTCCGCTATCCGGTACCGCTCAAAGGAGCGAATTGGCTGGACAAGCTTATCATGCAACGCTTTGCGCCTGCCGATTATCATCTGGGGTTGCATTGGTATCACTTTGACCAGCCAATCCTGCCACCGATTGTGCATACGGCCGGGCTTTCCACCATCAGTCAGGATTACATTCTGGTCTATTTGCCGTTTGAGCAGATTGACCATGTGTGTGAGTTACTGTTTCGTTTTGTGAATCAACATTTTGTTTTCTATCACCCGAATGTGATGGAAGAAGAGGTGATTGAGAATGTTGAATTACGTCCACTATGCCACAGCAAATTTCACCAGCATCTGCAGCATTGTGCTGGTGTGATTGCCAATGGCGGATTCGAATTGCCTTCTGAGGCGCTGTCGCTGGGCAAAAAGCTGCTACTGAAACCGCTGAATGGCCAGTTTGAACAACAAAGTAATGTCGCGACCTTAGATATTTTGGGGCTCGCTTCGGTGATGGATTTTCTTGACGCTTCTGCGGTGAGTAAGTGGTTGGATGAAAAGCAGGCTGAACGCGTGGTCTATCCGAATGTCGCCAATGCGATCGCCGACTGGGTATTGCAGGGACGCTGGCATGATCATTCTGAACTTTGTCATTCACTGTGGCAGCAAGTCGACTTCCCGAGTTACGTTTCCATTAATTAATGACGCTGTAGATTGCAAAAATGCTAACTTATAGCGAGCGTGAATATTAGTTGTTGCGCATAAGTTCAATCATTAATCTCGTCAATGTTTTATAAAAAAGCCATTGATATCGATTTTTATGTTTTTTTATAAAAAGCTAATATTTTGAAAAATATTGGCTTTTTTTCTAATTGGGTAAAATAAACTGAGATTTTATCAATCTTATTGCTATTCGATAAATGAATGGTTGATAGTAACGGCCAGCCCGGAAACATCTGGGGAATAAATACTACAAATAGCGGTTATCTATTCGCCAACCCAAATTCATTGTGTCACTGATCATCCAGCGACATAGATCAGAATAACAATAAGAGGCGTGCCTAATGTTAGACAAAAAAGATCCGATGAGCGCGATTGCGAGCTATCGAATGGAAAGCACTCTACGTGGTGTGGACCTCAACCTGTTGACGGTTTTCGATGCCGTAATGCAAGAGCAGAATATTACTCGTGCCGCGCACAATCTCGGAATGTCACAACCTGCAGTCAGTAACGCGGTTGCTCGTCTGAAAGTGATGTTCAATGATGAACTCTTTATGCGCCAGGGACGTGGTATTCAGCCAACCCAACGAGCTCGTCAGCTTTTCGGTCCGATTCGTCAGGCACTGCAACTGATCCGTAATGAACTGCCAAGTTCCGTGTTCTCTCCGGAGACATCGACCCGCTTGTTTAAACTGGCAATTTGCAGCCCATGTGATATCCGTTTTGCACCTAAAATCATGTCCAGCATCTATGAGCAGGCGCCAAGTGTGCAGCTCCATCTGGATGCGGAATTTGATCGCAAACTGGCTGAGCGCATGCGCTACCAGGAAATTGACTTTGTGATTGATTATGCTCGCTTTGACGAGCAGGGTTTTTCCAGCACTGAAATCTTCCAGGATGAGCTGGTGGTAGTGGCTGCAAAATCTCACCCTCGCATGCAGGGTGCAGTCACTCGTGAAGCGCTGGCCAACGAGCAACACGCTAAACTGTCAAAAATTCATGGTCAACGCAGCTTCTCTGAACAGGCGTATCGTGATTTGGATTGCCAGCCAAGCTATGAAGGCACCAGCCTGAGCAACGTACTCTACGTGGTCGGTCAGTCTGAACTGGTGACGATTGCGCCGCGTTGGATGGTAGAAAATGCCGCCAATAAAGATCAGCTCCAAGTTCTGGAATTCCCGTTTGATAATGGCAGCATCAGTGGTTATCTGAGTTGGCACGAATCAAGCGAAAAAGACAAAGGACACATTTGGTTACGAGATCAATTGATGATGATTTGCGGAGAAGTGGTTGCGTTGAAATAACGCCAAACGCCTCTTTATTTAGCCTTAGGTTAGGAAGCCCTGATCTAAGGCTTTTTTATTGGCTGTAAGCCAAGGTTTAGTTGATAACTTTGACATCCGTCAGTTGCCTTTTTTAAGGCTGAATGTACACTTGTGCGCTCAAAAGAGCTTACAGGTGTAAGCTATAGGTAAATAAGATGGCCAATTTAGATTTTCATATCGTAAAACGCATTCGGGAGCAGGTTGCTTCTGGCGGTAGTCGTATCGCGTTGAAACATAAAATGGACAACGAATGGCAGGGCATCAGCTGGACTCAGTTTGGCGATGAGATGGATGCAATGTCGATGGCGTTACTGACATTCGGAATGGATGTTCAGGACAAGATCGGGATTTTTTCCAACAATATGCCTCAATGGACGATCGCCGATTTTGCAGCGTTGCAGATCCGGGCGGTAACCGTGCCGATTTACCCGACCAATACTGCCGAACAGGCTGCTTACATTCTGCAGGATGCGGATGTCAAAGTGTTGTTTGTTGGTGAACAGCCGCAGTTTGATGCTGCCGTCGCCATGTTTGAACAATGTGGTCAACTCCAGCTGATCGTGGCGATGAGTGATGCGATTGAGCTTGGCGACTTTGAATTTGCCATGAGCTGGAAAGCGTTTGTTGCTTTGGGCGAGAGTACATCGCGCGGGTTGCTTGATGAACGTCTGGATCAGGCCAGCGATGATGATCTGTTTACACTGATTTATACCTCGGGGACTACAGGTAAACCTAAAGGCGTGATGCTCGATTACCGCAATGTCGGCGCGCAGCTTGAAGGACATGATCAGCGCCTGAACCTGAGCCGTGATGACGTGTCGCTGTGTTTCCTGCCGCTGTCACATGTGTTTGAGCGCGCTTGGACCTGCTACGTGCTGTATAAAGGTGCAACCAACTGCTATTTGCAGGACGTAGGGCAGGTGCGTGATGCGCTGAGTCAGGTTCGTCCGACGGTGATGTGTGCAGTTCCGCGATTCTATGAAAAAATCTTCTCGGCGATTCATGAAAAAGTCGCCCGCGCGCCGCTGCATCGTAAAGTCATGTTCACCTGGTCGGTCAACATGGGCGCGAAGATGGCGTTGTGTCATCAGGAAAAACGCACGCCATCCTGGCTACTGAAAAAGAGCCATCAGTTGGCAGACAAACTGGTGCTGAGTAAACTGCGCGCGTTATTAGGTGGACGCATTAACTTTATGCCTTGTGGCGGTGCGAAGCTGGACGAAACCATTGGCCGCTTTTTCCACGCCATCGGTATTAACGTCAAGCTGGGCTACGGTATGACCGAAACCACCGCGACTGTCTCCTGCTGGGACGACCAATGTTTTGACCCGGACTCAATCGGCATGGCTATGCCGGGTGCTCAGGTGAAAATTGGTGAGAACAATGAAATTTTGGTTCGTGGTCCGATGGTGATGCGTGGCTACTACAAGATGCCGGAAGAAACGGCACTGTCATTTGATGACCATGGCTTCCTGAAAACGGGCGACGCCGGACATATTGACGAGCAGGGTAATCTGTTTATTACTGACCGTATCAAAGAGCTGATGAAAACGTCAGGTGGTAAATACATTGCACCGCAAGTGATCGAAGGCGCGATTGGTAAGGATCATTTCATCGAGCAGATTGCTGTCATTGCTGACACGCGCAAGTTTGTGTCCGCGTTGATCGTGCCATGTTTTGATACTTTGGAAGAGTACGCCAAAGAGCTGAACATCAAATATCATGATCGTCTGGAGCTGATCAAACACAGCCAGATCATCGAGATGTTTGAAAAGCGGGTGAACGAGTTACAACATGGCTTAGCTAAGTTTGAGCAAGTTAAACGCTTCAAGTTGCTGCCAAAAGCCTTTTCGATGGATGACGGTGAACTGACACCAACGCAAAAACTGCGTAGAAAAGTCATTAATGACCGTTATCAGGATGAAATCGAAGAAATGTACCAAGATAAGCCAAAAGACAAACGTTCTTAGCTTTGTTTCCGCTTTATACTGAGCCTTTACATCCCCGTCAGGTTTTCCTTGCGGGGATGTTTATTTTTACGCAGTGAGAAAATCCATCGCTCTTACCTATTTTCTGTGGTTTTTATTTGGCTCCAACAAAATATTCCACTTTTTTTAATCCACTTAATTGCTCTCTGGTCTGAATCTCGCGTCAGATTTGGAATTGAATACTTAATATCCGTTTTTTTGCCATATCTTGTTAAAAATGCGCCATTTTCACCGTTAGACCTGATGAAAAGAAAGCGTTACAGTTGTTGCGTTACCTTAGTGCTTGTTATGACAAGTACGGGACATAGCCGAAAGCGGAGAGTTTTCGAATTAGGCTACGAATAAGCCCTAACTATGTATAACCAGATCCTTTTACTGACCTTGTGATTGGCACTGGTAAGGAGAAAATATGGCAATGTTATCCGGCGCAGAGATGGTGGTTCAGTCTCTGATCGAAGAAGGCGTAGAACAAATTTTTGGATACCCTGGCGGTTCCGTTCTTGATATCTACGACGCCCTCCACGAAAAAACCGACAAAATCAAACACGTTCTCGTTCGTCATGAACAAGCCGCAACTCATATGGCCGATGGCTACGCACGTGCAACTGGTAAGCCGGGTGTGGTGTTAGTCTGTTCAGGCCCGGGAGCGACCAATACCGTTACTGGTATTGCCACTGCTTATATGGATTCCATTCCGATGATCGTTATCTCTGGTAACGTTGCGACCAATCTGATTGGTAACGATGCATTCCAGGAATGTGACATTGTCGGCGTATCGCGTCCGATCGTAAAACACAGCTTTTTGGTGAAAAAAGCGGAAGATATTCCTGAAACGATCAAAAAAGCCTTTTATATCGCCTCGACTGGCCGTCCCGGGCCGGTGGTGATCGATCTTCCTAAGGACGTGATGAACCCGCAGATCAAACTGCCGTACCAATACCCTGAATCGATTAAGATGCGTTCTTACAACCCGACCACATCGGGTCATAAAGGACAGATCAAAAAAGCACTGAAAGCGTTGCTGGAAGCGAAGAAGCCAGTGCTGTACATCGGTGGTGGGGCAATCATCTCTGAAGCGCACCAACAAGTGTTCAAGTTGGCAGAATCGTTAAACTTGCCAGTCGTCAGCACTCTGATGGGATTGGGCGCGTTTCCTGGTACGCATAAAAACTTCCTCGGTATGTTGGGTATGCATGGGATGTATGAAGCCAACATGGCGATGCATAACTCTGATCTGATTTTTGGTGTGGGCGTCCGTTTTGACGACCGTACCACCAACAACCTCGAAAAATACTGTCCGAACGCAAAAGTGATGCACATCGATATCGATCCGTCTTCGATTTCGAAAAACGTCAAAGTTGATCTGCCGATCGTAGGTTCGGCAGATCAGGTGCTGGAAACCATGCTCAAGCTGCTGGCCGAACAGGAAGGCAGTAATGACGAGCAGGCGATGGACAGCTGGTGGAGTGAGATTCAGAGCTGGCGCGAGCGTCAGTGCCTGGCTTACGAAACCTCTGCTGAGCGTATTAAACCGCAGCAAGTTATTGAAACCTTACATAAGCTCACCAATGGTGATGCGTATGTGGCGTCAGATGTGGGCCAGCACCAAATGTTTGCCGCGCTGTACTACCCATTTAACAAGCCGCGTCGCTGGATCAACTCGGGTGGCCTTGGCACGATGGGCTTTGGCCTGCCAGCTGGTATGGGCGTGAAGTTTGCGATGCCGGATGAAGAAGTAGTGGTGGTAACAGGGGATGGCAGTATCCAGATGAACATTCAGGAGCTGTCGACCGCACTGCAGTACGATATTCCAGTCAAAATCATCAACCTGAACAACCGTTTCCTGGGGATGGTGAAACAGTGGCAGGATATTATTTATCAGGGCCGTCACTCTAACTCGTACATGAGTTCTGTGCCGGATTTTGCAGCTATCGCAGAAGCTTACGGTCACGTGGGTATTCGAATTTCAACACCGGATGAATTGGAATCTGGCTTGAAGAAAGCGCTGGAGATGAAAGATCGACTGGTGTTTGTGGATATTAACGTTGATGAAACGGAGCACGTCTACCCAATGCAGATAAAAGGCGAGGGTATGGACAAAATGTGGTTGAGCAAAACGGAGAGAACTTAAGATGAGACACATTATTTCGCTATTACTAGAAAACCAGCCGGGTGCTCTGTCTCGTGTTGTCGGTTTGTTCTCGCAGCGTGGTTACAACATCGAGAGTCTGAACGTATCGCCAACTGATGATGAGACGTTATCACGCCTGAACATCACAACCACCTCGGATGAAATGCAGCTGGAGCAAATTCAGAAGCAGCTGCATAAGCTGATTGACGTCCTGAAAGTTCAGGAAGTGTCTGAGTTTGAGCACATTGAGCGTGAACTGATGTTGGTGAAAGTCAAAGCCAGCGGTTTTGCTCGTGCTGAAGTAAAACGTACCGCTGATATTTTCCGTGGTCAGATTGTGGATGTGACAGCCTCGCAATACACCGTGCAGCTTGCCGGTGCCAGTGAAAAACTCGATGCCTTTATTGATGCGATTGCTGAAGTCACCGAAGTGATTGAAGTGGCCCGCAGTGGTGTTGTTGGGATTGCGCGTGGAGAGCGCGCGCTACGTGGTTAATCAGTATTCAATGAAAAAAACCAGCCACTTGGCTGGTTTTTTATTTCTCAATCAAACGGAGCCGAGACTCCGTTTTGCTGCGTTAGTGCAGAATACGCGCTCGAATCGTGCCGTCGATCTCTTTCAGTTTCGCCAATGCTTCTTCTGAACGTTCCGCTTCAACATCCACAACCACGTAGCCAATATCGGCAGACGTTTGCAGGTACTGAGCCGCAATGTTGATACCGTCTTGAGCAAAGATGGTGTTGATTTGGGTCAGAATGCCTGGACGGTTCTCGTGAATATGCAACAGACGAGAAGTGTTGCGGTGTTCTGGCAGAGAAACTTCCGGGAAGTTGACGCTCGACAGCGTTGAACCGTTGTCTGAGTATTTCGCCAGTTTGCCTGCGACTTCAATACCAATGTTCTCTTGCGCTTCCTGCGTTGAGCCGCCCACGTGCGGAGTCAGAATCACGTTGTCGAACTTCATCAGTGGTGATTCAAACGCTTCTTTGTTTGACGCTGGCTCAGTCGGGAATACGTCGATGGCTGCACCGGACAGATGACCCGATTCCATTGCATCGCAAAGCGCTGGGATATCGACCACGGTACCGCGCGCTGCGTTGATGAAGATTGAGCCTGGCTTCATGCGTGCAAATTCTTCTTTGCCCATCATGTTTTTAGTTTCTGGAGTTTCAGGCACGTGTAGAGAAATCACGTCACACTTATTCAGCAGTTCGCTCATGGTGTGAACTTGAGTAGCGTTGCCCAGCGACAGTTTGTTTTCAATGTCGTAGTAGTAAACGTGCATACCCAGGTTTTCAGCAATGATACCCAACTGAGTACCAATGTGACCGTAACCGATGATGCCCAGGCGTTTTCCACGTGCTTCGTAAGAGTTGTCGGCACTCTTTTTCCAGATACCGCGGTGAGCCAGAGCATTTTTCTCCGGAATGCCGCGCAGCAGAAGTAGGATTTCGCCCAGAACCAGCTCGGCTACGCTGCGAGTGTTTGAGAACGGTGCGTTAAACACCGGAATACCACGTTTAGCTGCGGCGCTCAGGTTAACTTGGTTCGTACCGATACAGAAACAGCCGATCGCAACCAGTTTATCTGCAGCGTTGATGACGTTTTCGGTCAGATTAGTGCGCGAGCGGATACCAATGAAGTGAACATCTTTAATGGCTTCGATCAGTTCTGATTCTTCCAGGGAGCCCTTGTGGTATTCAATGTTGCTATAGCCGGCAGCTTGCAGAACTTCTACTGAAGATGGATGAAGTCCTTCAAGGAGTAGGATTTTAATTTTGTCTTTTTCCAGTGAAACTTTGGCCATTATTCTCGTCCTTAAATATGGGAAGGTGGGCTAATGAAGCGAACATAAAGCGAAACGTGCAATAACTGAGCCTTTTATAAGAAAGCAAACGTTTGCATTGTGTATCTTCTACGCAATAAATTAACAAACTTTTTTTGTTTTGGGTAAGAAAATTACGGAATAAGGCATAATTTTCTTAGAGAAAAGAAACAAAAAACGGCACCCTGAGTGCCGTTTGTAATCTAATGACGGAAAAAAGACGCTTTTTCCAATCTTATTCTTCGATTTTCGCCCCTTCAGGGGTGCCGGTGATAACAACGTCAGCACCACGGTGGGCGAACAGACCGTTTGTTACCACGCCTGCAATCGCGTTGATTTTGCTTTCCAGATCTTTTGCATCTGTAATGCGCATGTTGTGCACATCCAGGATGATGTTGCCGTTGTCTGTGACTACGCCTTCACGGTAAACCGGATCGCCGCCCAGTTTGACCAGTTCGCGCGCGACATAAGAACGCGCCATCGGAATCACTTCCACTGGCAGTGGGAAAGCGCCCAATACGTCAACCGCTTTGGTGCCATCGACGATACAAATGAATTTGTCCGCAATCGCTGCCACGATTTTTTCGCGGGTCAGCGCCGCGCCACCACCTTTGATCATTTCACGGTGTGCGTTAATTTCGTCTGCGCCATCCACATACACATCCAGACCAGCGACGTCGTTGCAGTCGAACACTTCAATACCTAAACCTTTCAGTTTTTCCGTTGAAGCAATCGAGCTTGATACAGCCCCTTTGATGTCATCTTTGATCGAACCCAGAGCGTCGATGAAGTGATTCACCGTTGAACCGGTGCCAACACCGACAATGCTGCCTTTCTCTACATATTTCAGTGCAGCCCAACCGGCGGCTTTTTTCATTTCATCTTGAGTCATGCCTATCTCCTGATTTCGATTCTGTGGGGGAACGCGTTTGCGCGGCGCGATTATACCCTCAAACCAACGGGAGATGTACTCTGATAGCGGCATAATCACCTCACTTAATTATGTAGAGATCACGCTTTCCACTGCCAAATTTGGCTGGGGGTGATGATCTTCGGTAGCGGTATATCCCAGGCTTCGGTAGGCAGCTGTTCAACATGCTGACAATCATGTGCCAGTCCCATAGGCTGGGCACCTTCCCCGGTTTTAAACCAATGCGCCAACGTACGATCGTAATAGCCGCCACCCATGCCAAGGCGATGGCCGTGAGAGTCGAATGCAACTAAAGGTGTGCAGATAAGATCGAGCTCTTTAACCGGTTTCACCAGTGTTTGGTCGAGTTTGGGCTCCAGAATACCGAATTTGTTATACGTCATCGGCGTGGAGCTTTGATAGTGAAGAAATAGCAGGTGACCCGCAGAAAAGGGATGTAATACGGGCAGGTAGACGGCTTTGCCTTGCGACCATAACCATTCGATCAGCGGTTGAGTGTCGAGCTCGCCGTCGGTCGACAGGTAAAGAGCAATATGATGACAGGTTTGCATTTCAGGCAGAGCGGCAAAACGGCGGATCAAATCCTGGCTCGCTTGATATTGAATGTCGCTGGACAGCTGATTGCGTTGTTGGCGAACGAGCTTACGCAGCTCATGACGAGAGTATTGCATAGAGGGACCCCAGAGTGCCGTTGAGGATTGTAGCCCTTGAACCAGCTGGTTCAAGGCGGATCAGCAATGATAACCGTAGGCTTCTCGGTACAAGCCGAGCATGCTCAATAGCTACCAAGTACTAACCCTTACGTGTTGCTTATCGGCTCAGGGACATAAATCCGCTGACGAACACTCCAGGGAAAATCTTTGGATGGTAAAGGCTACAGCTCTCCTGGCTTGACTTTACTGAGTGCTTCTTCAAGCGAAGCCGTGAGCTTTTCCATTCGCTCGCTCATTTCCGACTGCTGGCCATCTTTTTCTTGCTGCTTGGTTTGCAGCTCATAACAGATGTTCAGTGCGGCGATTGTCAGTAACTTTACCTCATTCGATACCTTAGTACGATCAGCCATTTCTTTCAATCGTCGGTCGAGGTCCTGTGCGGCACGCAACAATGGTTCTTCTTGCCCTGGCGGACAATTGACCCGTGTTACTTTGCCTAAAATTTCAACGTCAACCGCTTGATTACTCATGATAAATGAACTCTATTGGCGTAACTAAAGATGATATCGCTTACGTGACCATCGAGGGTCAAACTATAGGTAAAGCGTTCCTAAGATTCAAGCTTTTCACACACGGAAGCTAGATTTGGTTGGGCAAAAACACAGTTCTTGGGCAATTTGCATAAAAGCTGGTCACAATTGGCGACGCGAGCGTTTTCGCCGGATCGTTGAAGTGGTACGATTGGACATATTTTTTTAATGACGAGCCCATTATGAGCGACAACACTTTTCCAAATTATGCAAACTTAGCCTCCGAACTGCAATCGGCATCACTGGGTGTCACGCCGGCAGAGTTGCACGGTTTGCTCACCGGTATGCTGGCTGGCGGGTTGAGTTTGAGCGATAAAAGTTGGCAGCCGCTGATTTTTGATTACACCAATGATGGTATGGGCTGGCCGATGCAGGTGCTGGCACTGGCTGAGCAGACGCTCAAAGCGACTAACGCAGAACTGACCAGTACCGATTTAGAATTGACTCTGATGTTGCCAGTCACAGAAGGTGAAGAAGCACTGTTCCAATTTGCTGATAGCGTGGCGGAATGGGTTAATCATTTCATTTCCGGCCTGGGGTTGGTCGGCGCGAAATTACAGAGTGCGTCAGACGTCGCGAAAGAAGCGCTGGAAGATCTGGAAGAGATCGCCAAGCTGGGTATCGATGAAGAAGATGATTTTGAAGAGCAGGCTCAGTTACTGGAGCAAGTCATCGAGCACGTGAAGGCCTGCGTTCTGACGCTACACGCAGAATTCGGCGTCAAACCACAACAAGTTTCTGAACCAACCATTCATTAAGTGAGGCGGCAGTGAGCGAGGCAAAGTCTTTTGATGTGATTATTGCTGGTGGCGCGATGGCTGGTGCCACTTTGGCACTGGCGTTGGACTCCCTCAGTCAGGGAGGTCTGAACATCGCGGTGATCGAAGCGTATCAGACGAATCACCACGCCCACCCGGGATTTGATGCCCGCTCGATTGCTCTCTCATATGGCACGGTTGGGGTTCTGCAACAACTGAAACTGTGGCCTGCGATTCAACCCGTGGCTACACCGATCACTCACATTCATGTATCTGACCGCTTTCATGCGGGGATGACGGATATTACTCGCGAATCTGCTGGCGTTGATGCGCTGGGTTACGTCGTTGAACTGGCTGATGTCGGCCGTATTTACGCGGAAAAAATGGCGCAGTGCGCTGCGATTCATCAATTTTGTCCGGCCAGTGTATCGACGGTAGAACGCAGTGATGCATCGGTCACAGTGACACTGAGTAACGGTGAACACCTCAATGGTAAATTGTTGGTGGCGGCTGATGGCGCGGTGTCTACCTGTTGTCAGCAGATCGGTTTAGAGCTTAAAGAACACGATTTCGAGCAAGTGGCCATCATTGCCAATGTTGTTGCCAGTCAACCACACAAGGGCCGCGCCTTTGAACGTTTTACGTCGACGGGGCCGGTGGCGCTGCTGCCGATGAGCGACAACCGTTTGTCGCTGGTGTGGTGTTTGCCTCCCGAAGAGGCGGCAAACGTGATGCAATACAGTGAGAGTGAATTTCTGGCTGAATTGCAGCAGGCATTTGGCTGGCGTTTAGGTCGTTTGACGAAAGCGGGTGAGCGCAGCGCGTATCCGTTGCTGCTGCGTTATCGCGAGCAGAATGTTTCTCACCGCTTTGCGATTGTCGGTAATGCCGCGCAAACCCTGCATCCTATCGCCGGTCAGGGATTCAACCTTGGTATTCGCGATGTCGCGACGTTGGCAGAAGAACTGACCCATGGAGATGAAATTGGCGGCTACGCGCAGCTGAACCGTTTCAGAAAGCGTCGAGAAGCCGATCGAGAGGCGACCATTGCTCTCACTTCAACCCTAGTGCACTTGTTCTCGAATGACTGGCTGACATTAAGAATCGGACGAAATCTGGGCCTGGCTGCGATGGATAATCTGCCAGTGCTGAAAACTCCGTTGCTGCGCCGCACGCTGGGTGTGGTAAATCGATAAAAGGTACAAAATTATGATGCAAAGCGTGGATATTGCGATTGTCGGCGGCGGAATGGTCGGACTGGCTTTAGCGGCTGCATTCAAAAACACCGATTTGCGAATTGCCGTGATAGAAGGCAAATTGCCGCAAGAAGGGTTGAGCGAGCTGCCAGATGTGCGTGTTTCGGCGCTTAGCCGTTCCAGTGAAATTATTTTGCAGAACCTGAACGCCTGGCAGGGAATCAAGGCCCGTCGAGCGGCACCTTACACTGCGATGGAAGTGTGGGAACAAGACAGTTTTGCCCGCATTGAATTCAGCGCAAATAGTCTCACTCAGCCTAATCTGGGGCACATTGTCGAAAATCGCGTGATTCAACTGGCGCTGCTGGAGCAGGTTAAACAGCAATCCAACGTCTCTTTGTACATGCCGGCAAGTTGTCAGAGCCTGGCGATTGGTGAAAGCGAAGCGTGGCTGACACTGAGTAACGGTCAGTCGCTGACAGCGAAACTGGTTGTGGGCGCAGATGGCGCGAATTCCTGGGTACGCAAACAACAAGACATTCCGCTGACGCACTGGGATTATGGTCACAGCGCGGTGGTGGCAAACGTGCGAACAACTGAACCGCATGGATCGGTGGCGCGTCAGATCTTTACGCCGCAAGGTCCGCTGGCATTTCTGCCTATGGGCAATTCGCACATGAGTTCCATTGTCTGGTCAACAGATCCGAACCGCGCTGAACGCTTGGTCGCTATGGATGCGAGTGAGTTCAATAAAGCCCTGACGGCTGAATTTGACGTCAAACTGGGTGTGTGTGAAGTCGTTGGTGAACGCCATGCGTTTCCGCTCAAAATGCGTTACGCCCGAGACTTTGTCGTCGAGCGCGTCGCCCTCGTTGGTGATGCGGCGCATACCATTCATCCACTGGCTGGACAGGGGGTCAACCTTGGTCTGCTGGACGCCGCGAGTCTGGCGCAGGAAGTGATGGCGTTATGGCATCAGGGGCAGGACATCGGCAGCAAACGTAACCTGCGCGGATATGAGCGCTGGCGTAAAGCGGAAGCGGCGAAAATGATTGCCGCAATGCAAGGCTTTAAAGATCTGTTTGCTGGCAACAACCCAGCCAAGAAATTGATTCGTGGTATCGGTATGCGTTTGGCGGGGCAACTGCCTGGGGCGAAAGATGAAATCATGAAACACGCGCTGGGCTTAAAAGGCAACTTGCCTGAACTGGCGAAAATAAATCGTGCTTCTCATATCGCGTAACATGATGTGTGACAAAATGGCAAAAGGGTTGGCAATCGCCAACCCTTTTTAATTCGTTTCGAGAGCGTTACGCGTAAGCACAGCGTAATCTTCTTATCTCCAGATTCACTTCTTTGACGGTCTGGAAGTGCCGCTGTTCTGCGCGGTCTGGCAACATCAGTTTGCCGTTGTCGAATTCAAATTTACCTACGCCGTAGATATATATTCTTCCCTTAAAAAGACGACTTACGTGTTTAGCAATCATACCTGGTGTATAGCGCTTAAACAGTCTCATACTTCGATCCTTTGTTTGTTTTCGCACTGCAAAGTATATGGAAACCCCTGAGAAAATAGTGTGATTGAGCTAGGGATACATGCAGTATTAGCTGACCAATTTAGATATTTGTGCTGCTGTAAGCAAATTCATGGATAAATATCCACAATTGTGTGACTTTTACCTCAAATAGATAGGGTTGACGAAACTTCCTCTCTAACCAAGACGGCGCTCATTAAGCCAGAGGAATATGACAGTTTTAAGAATAGTTGGCTTTAAGAAAAACGGGTAAAAAAGATGTCATATTTCTGCATAAAAAAAGCCCGCAATCAGATGCGGGCGAAATAGTCACAGATGCATTACACAAAAAGTGGATGTCCTGAAACAATCAGTGGATTCACTTTTTTGTTGGAGAAGGATATCAACAGAGTCGTACCTCTGTGTGAACTTTAACCAACGAAACAGAGAGTAAACTAAAAAAAATGGCGTGACTATTTATGTTTTTAAATTGGATAAAAATTCATAACAAAATAATCTTAAATTAGAAGTTGATCACGATCACATGTAATGGATTGCATGGTTTGCATCACTTATTCACGTTGAATGTGTGCAAACTGAGGCTGACAAAGTTGTACGAGATCGTTTACGTCGAGCGCGATACCTGCCAACGTCGAACCGCTGCTGATAGTGACCAGCGGTTGTTGCAAAATAGCGTGATCAAAAATGATCGGCATGGGGGTTTTGAGTAACAGTGGTGTGACGGTGCCGAGCGCATAGCCCGTGATCGTTTCCACTTGCGAGAGATCCACGCACGTCATTCGTCGCCAATTAAGTAAGGCGCGCACTTTTTTGGGATCCACATTGCGATCGCCCGGGGCGCAAGCCAGAGCGAGATTATCCCCCATATCACGCAATAAAATACATTTGACCATTTGGTTGGGCTTAATGCCGCGTTGGCGCGCAGCATCTTCGATCGTGGTCGCGGGTGTAAGGTGCGGCAGCAGGCGATAGGGTACCTGCTGCGCATCCAGATATTGGGTGATTGGTGTGCTGATGGTGTTATTCATCATCCAGTGAATACGGCAGTGGCTGAATTGTCCAACGGGTTCCCGGTTGAGCCGTCAGACGCAGTTCCGTGCCTTCTTCCAGATTGTTAGGTAACACAATCAAACCAATAGCGGTGTTATCGGCAAAGGTGTAGTGCGCTATTAAGCGGCCTGCGCTGCGCCAGTTTTCACCGACAGAACGTTCCATTTCCTGTGCATCACTGTTGGTCAGTGGCTGAGTGACATCGCCCGCTACGATGTACATCGCACGTTTATTAATGCCGCGGTATTTTGCGCGCGCGACGGTTTCCTGACCGGTGTAACAGCCTTTGGTAAAGCTGATGCCGCCGACCGCCTGAACGTTGACTGCTTGAGGAATGTGTTCGTTTTGGTCAGCGCGCTCGATCACTGGAATTGCTTCTTCAATGTCAAAGCGTGTCCAGAGTGTGGCGTCGACTTTAGTGGCATCGGTGCTGGTCGCCAATTGTTCTGCGGTCTCTGGGGTGACGAACAGTAACCAGCGTAGGTCGCTGATACGAACCGCTGTTCCGCCTTGGATTGCGCGCACGTCGCCTTGTGAGTCGCTGAGACGATCAATATAAGCCTGTGCTTGCACGCCCATCACGCCGAGCGCGATATCCTGGCTTTCAGCGATCTCGACTTTGGAGAAAATGGCGTACTTTTTCAGTTCACGCAGCTCTGCTTCAATCGCGGATTGTGGCTGAAACATAGCGTAGCCATCGTGATGATGAAACAGTCGAAATACCGACCATACTTTGCCTTTGGCATCGCAGTGGGCACCGAATGTGGATTGATCGCTAGCCAGAGTCACAACGTTACAGGTGACCTGACCTTGCAGATAGCTTTTCTTGTCTGCGCCGACCATAGTGATTGCGCCCCAAGAATCAAGATAAGTGAGCATCAGCTCAGGCAGAGTATCGCTTGCGTTGACGCTGAGCGGAGAGAATGTGTTTTTCCAGTCCATGTCCTTCACCTAAGTGAAATAATTTCCACTATGTTAATCTGGATCAACTTTTTTGTCAGCTTGAACAGGGACTGTGACTGAGCTACTAGTTGAGCAAGCCCGGTGTTTGATAAACTTGGCCGCAAATAATCATAAGGTGAGGATAACCGATGTACACCGCGGAAGAAAAAGCGCGTATTAAATGGGCCTGTCGTCGTGGAATGTTAGAGCTTGATGTTGTCATCATGCCATTTTTCGAAGAGTGTTTTGATACGCTGACTGAATCAGAACAACAAGACTTTGTTTCTTTGCTTGAGTGTGATGATCCGGATTTGTTTACTTGGGTCATGGGTCATGGTCGTTCAGAGAATCTTGGTCACGCCGCTATGGTAGACAAGATTGTCGCTCATAACCTCAGCAAAGTGCGTTAAGCTCCACCTAACTCCTTCTTATAACGCCCGCGTTGTCGCCGCCATGGTCTTTGGTTGTGTGCTGTGGGCGTTACTTCTCTCTCCAATCCCCCTTGTTGTTACATTACTCATTATCGGTATGGGCATGGCTCTGCCTATGCAGCAATGGTTGACTCCTGCGCTCTGCGGCGATGTTGAAATCGATTTTTCCGGTAGCGTTCAGATTGGTGACGAGCGGTATGCAATTTCTCGCGTGCAGTACCTGTTTGCTTTTGCGTTTATCGTAATGGAGGGGCAAGGGCGGCGCTGGCTGTTGTGGCGCGACAGCTGCTCCGAACGGGAATACCGTCAATTATTGGTGAGACTAAAACGGGAGCTGTAGCGCTCCCGTTTTTAGGATTTATTCCTGCTCCGGCGTCAGAATTGTCGGACCGCTGTCTTCCTGAAGTTCTGGGTAATCGAGCGTGTAGTGCAGGCCTCGGCTCTCTTTGCGCTGCATCGCACAACGTACCATCAGCTCTGCAACTTGCAGCAGGTTACGCAGTTCCAGCAGGTTGTTCGATACACGGAAGTTGCTGTAGTACTCGTGAGTTTCCTGTTGCAACAGTTGGATGCGGCGTAGTGCGCGTTCCAGGCGTTTGTCGGTGCGCACGATACCCATGTAGTCCCACATAAACAGGCGCAGTTCGTGCCAGTTGTGCTGAATGACCACTTCTTCGTCTGAGCAGGTCACCTGACTTTCATCCCAGCCTGGCAGGCTAGGCGGCAGTTGAGCGTCTTTCAATTTACTCAGGATATCTTTCGCTGCTGACCAAGCGTAAACCACACACTCCAACAAGGAGTTCGATGCCATGCGGTTGGCACCGTGCAGGCCGGTGTAGCTCACTTCGCCAATCGCATAAAGCTGATCAAGGTCGGTCTGACCGTTCTGATTGACCATCACGCCGCCACAGGTGTAGTGTGCGGCCGGAACAATCGGGATAGGCTCTTGGGTCATATCGATACCGAGATCCATCAATCGGCTGTAGATCATCGGGAAATGCTTTTCGATGAAATCGGCGGGTTTGTGGCTGATGTCGAGATACATGCAGTCTGCGCCAAGGCGCTTCATTTCAAAGTCTATCGCGCGGGCGACCACGTCACGTGGCGCAAGCTCGGCGCGTTCATCAAAGTCCGGCATAAAACGCGAACCATCCGGACGGCGCAGATAGGCGCCTTCGCCGCGCAGCGCTTCGGTGAGCAGGAAGTTACGGGCATCCGGGTGATATAAACAAGTCGGATGGAACTGGTTAAATTCCAGGTTGGCCACTCGGCAACCGGCACGCCACGCAATCGCGATCCCGTCACCGGAAGAGACATCCGGGTTTGAGGTGTACTGGTACACTTTTGATGCGCCGCCAGTGGCGAGAACCACAAACTTGGCGCGAATGACTTCGACGTGTTCTTCGTTACGGTTCCAGACATAGGCACCGACGACTTTGTCGGCGCGGCCGCCAACTTTATCTTCAGTGATTAAGTCCAGCGCGTTGTAGCGCTCAAGCAACGTAATGTTCGGGTGATTATGAACGTTGTCCTGCAGAGACGTTTGCACGGCCATGCCAGTGGCATCGGCGGCATGCAGAATGCGGCGATGACTGTGGCCGCCTTCACGAGTCAGGTGATAACGCGGCTCGTCTTCGTCACTGTCTTCTTCTTTATCAAACGGTACACCGCCATCGATCAGCCACTGCACACACTCTTTGGCGTGTTCGGCAATAAAGCGAACCGTGCCTTCTTCGCAAATCCCTGCGCCGGCAATGAGAGTATCCTGAACGTGAGAATCAATGCTGTCCGATTCATCAAACACGGCGGCAATTCCGCCCTGAGCATAATAGGTTGACCCTTCGCTGCGAGGGCCCTTACTCAGAACGATGACTTTGCTATGCTTGGCCACACGCAGGGCTAACGACAAGCCTGCGGCACCACTTCCCACGACTAATACATCACACTGATGTTCTCGGTTGGCGTTCATAAAATGTTTATATTCCCGAACTAAAGTTAGAGTGGTCCTACTCTAAGTTTAAAATACAGCACGCTGTGTTCCCGTTGCCCGCTAGCGAGATTGAGCAACCGTGTCATCTGAATGGCCTAATTGTCAGGGAACAATACAACGTGAGTCCGTTTTGCTTCAAAGTGTCGGGTGGTCATAGGCATGACCCGAAATTCTTTGAGGGCTTTATCTTCGCGCTAAAAGCAATACTTTGTAAATGCTATTGTCTTTTCCGATTCCTGTCCCCAATATTCAGGGAGTTTTCCAGGAACCTAGATTACATCACAATGCGATTGGTGAATGGTAAAAAAATTCACACAGAATTGAACTTTCCCTGCGCGACTGAGTCACAATAGTGCTCATGTAGGCAGTGGTGTCAAGATAACATTCTGCATAATTAGAGCCCATATCTGAGAAGGTACGGGATATAACAATAGGAGTAACCGCTCGAATGAACGAGCAGCTGACCGATCAAGTGTTGATTGAGCGAGTTCAGAACGGAGATAAGCAAGCGTTTAATCTTTTGGTACTTAGATATCAAAACAAGGTCTGCAATCTTATCTCCAGGTATGTGAGCAATTCAGGAGATGTGGCGGATGTTGCCCAGGAAGCCTTTATTAAGGCTTATCGCGCTATTCCGACCTTTCGCGGCGAAAGTGCGTTTTACACTTGGCTTTACCGTATTGCTGTTAATACCGCAAAAAATCACATCGTGGCGCAAAGCCGTCGTCCGCCGGCAAATGATGTTGATGCTGAAGAAGCTGAATTTTACGAAAGCGGCAACGCGTTAAAAGAAATATCGAACCCAGAAAACATTACGCTGTCCAAAGAGTTAAAGCAGGCGGTGTTTAGTGCGATAGAAGCGTTGCCTGAAGATTTAAAAACCGCGATGACGTTGCGCGAGCTTGATGGCTTGAGTTACGAAGATATCGCAGAAGTCATGGATTGCCCCGTAGGTACGGTGCGTTCTCGTATCTTCCGTGCTCGTGAAGCGGTAGAAAAGAGAATCAAACCTCTTTTATAGCGCAAACCGGCAAAAACAATGGTGAAAATAATGGCTGACAAAGAGAAACTTTCAGCTCTCATGGATGGAGAACTGGTCGACAAGCTGCTGATTCAAGAATTGGCCAGCGACAGTGACAGTCTCGACACGTGGAAAAATTACCATCTGATTGGTGATGTGATGCGTGGCGATGCGCCTGTACGACCAGAATGGAATATCGCTGAAAGTGTGGCATTAGCGTTGGAAAATGAACCTACGCATACCTCGTTTAGCACTGCCAGCACAAATGTTACCGACCTCAACCAAGCCCGCGTCGAAGCTCAGCCAAAACCTGAGCAGGCTCGTCGTCAGTTACCAGCTTGGTTATCCCAGTTTGGACAAGTTGCCGTTGCAGCTTGCGTATCTTTAGCGGTAATCATTGGTGTGCAGCAATATGGCGGCGGTGACGGCACAACGCCACAGCAGGATCAGTTACCTGTGCTGCAAACGGTTCCGTTTTCAGGCAGTGCAGAACCTGTTAGCCTGACTCGTGAATCTGTCGAAAGACACAGTAATGAAGCGAATGTTCAAGAGCAGCGTCGTCGTGTAAACGCCTTGCTGCAAGACTATGAACTGCAATTAAGATTGAACAGTGAGAACCTGGGTTCTCAGTCCGATCCAGTCGAACCGGTAGTTGAATGAAGAAACTTCTGATCAGTGTGCTGACACTGTTCAGTTTGGGCACCAGTACCGCCTTTGCAGAGGAAGAATCTGCAGAGGCGTTGTTGCATCAAATGAACGAAGCCAGTCAGCATCTCAATTATGAACTGTCTTATATCCTGATTAAGAAAAACAGCATTGAACCTTTGTTGTATCGTCATGCGCGTGAAGCCAACGATCAACAGCTGGCTCATCTGGTGTATCTCAGTGGGCCTGTGCGCGAAGTGATTCGTCGTGGCAACGAAGTCAGCTACGTCGAGCCGGGTGTTGAACCTTTCACGATCGAATCGGGCAACATGGTGGCACCGACCATTCCGATGCTCAACAGCGATGTTGATGAACTCAGCCAGTACTACGACTTTGTCAAAGTAGGGCGCGCTCGTGAAGCTGGCGCCGCTTGTCAGGTGCTGCGTATCGTCCCGAAAGATGGTCTGCGTTATTCGTATGTGTTGTGGGTTGATGAACACAGCAATCTGCCGTTACGAGCCGATCTGGTTGACCGCGATGGTGAAGTGCTGGAGCAATACCGCACCATTTCATACTCAGTCAGCGACAAACTGGCTGAACTGATGGCCGGGCTGAATAAAGTACAGCTGCCAGAAGTGCTGTCACTGCCTAAAGGCAATATCACTGACACATTCTGGTCGGTGGGTTGGACGCCGGAAGGCTTTAAACCATTGGAGCTGAACCGTTACCGCATGGCGATTACGGAACGTCTGGTGGAGAGCCAGATGTTCTCTGATGGGCTGTTCAGCTTCTCAGTCTATGTGTCTGCCAGTGACAACTTCTCCCTTAAAGGTCAGTTGGTTCGTCAGGGCCGCCGCACGTTGCACAGCTTTGTGAAAGGCGACAGTGAAATTTCTGTGGTGGGCGATATTCCGCCGGATACCGCCAAACGCATCGCACAATCGGTGGTGTTCCATACTGACGGAGCACCGAAACCATGATGACCGCATTAGCCACAGTGACTGCCGTAGCAAGCCAAAAACACGGCTATCATGTTGAACTCAGTTGTGAGCAGCAGACAAGTTGCAACAGCTGTGCGTCTTCAAAAAGCTGTGGCACAGGGATTGTCTCGAAAGCGATCGGCAATAAATCACTGTTCTGGCAACTGGATACTGACAAAAAAGTCGAGCAGGGTCAGGTGGTTGAAATCGGTTTTCCTGAGAAAAGCCTGCTGCAGTCAGCGGCGCTGGTTTATCTGGTTCCGCTACTGATGATGATTCTCGGCGCCTGGCTGGCGGATGCCTGGCTGGCACCGCTGCTCGGCATGGGCGAAGGCGCGATTATCCTCACGTCTCTGCTGTTTATCGGATTAGGCATCGCGATGGCGAAACGCTGGTCGACGCGACTGGAGAAGCGCTCTGCACAAGAGGTGGTTCTGCTGCGTGTCCTTGGGCAACCCATCGCCTAAATTATGGTGCGAACCCCAACGAAATTGGGTAGAATCGGCCAACTTGAATGAAATGCCGCCAGCTGCGGCCTTTCTTATGTCCTAATTAGTAAAGAGTTTAGTCATCCCAAACCTATGAAGCACATTCGTAACTTTTCGATTATCGCCCACATTGACCATGGTAAATCGACCCTGTCTGACCGCTTAATCCAAGTCTGTGGAGGCTTAAGCGACCGTGAAATGGCCGAGCAAGTTCTTGATTCCATGGACCTTGAACGTGAGCGTGGTATCACCATCAAAGCGCAGAGTGTGACTCTCGATTACCATGCAAAAGATGGCGAAACCTACCAACTTAACTTCATCGATACTCCGGGACACGTGGACTTCTCGTATGAAGTGTCTCGTTCTCTGGCTGCGTGTGAAGGTGCACTGCTGGTGGTGGACGCGGGTCAAGGCGTAGAAGCGCAAACATTGGCCAACTGTTACACCGCGATCGAAATGGATCTGGAAGTCGTGCCAATCCTGAACAAGATCGACCTGCCAGCGGCAGAGCCGGAGCGTGTGGCTGAAGAGATTGAAGACATCGTCGGTATCGATGCGATTGACGCTGTACGTTGTTCAGCGAAAACCGGCGTTGGTGTTGATGATGTACTGGAAAAAATCGTGTCTGCGATTCCAGCACCAGAAGGCGATCCTGATGCACCGCTACAAGCGCTGATCATCGACTCTTGGTTCGATAACTACCTGGGTGTAGTGTCTCTGGTTCGAATCAAAAACGGTAAGCTGAAGAAAAACGATAAGATCAAAGTGATGAGCACTGGCCAGGTTTGGGGTGTGGATCGCTTAGGTATTTTCACACCAAAACAAGTCGACACTAACGATCTCGAAACGGGTGAAGTGGGCTGGGTTGTGTGTGGTATTAAAGACATTCTTGGCGCGCCAGTAGGTGATACCCTGACGCTGGCGAAGAACGGCTGTGACAAACCACTGCCAGGCTTTAAGAAAGTCAAACCTCAGGTTTATGCGGGTCTGTTCCCAGTGTCGTCTGACGACTACGAAGCTTTCCGTGATGCGCTGGGTAAACTCAGCCTGAACGATGCGTCGCTGTTCTACGAACCAGAAACGTCTGCGGCTCTGGGCTTTGGTTTCCGTTGTGGTTTCCTTGGCATGCTGCACATGGAAATCATTCAGGAACGTCTGGAGCGTGAATACGATCTGGATCTGATCACCACGGCACCAACCGTAGTGTACGAAGTTCTGAAGACTGACAAAGAAATCATGCATGTTGATAGCCCGGCCAAACTGCCTGCTATTAACGATGTAGAAGAAATTCGCGAGCCGATTGCGCGCTGTAACATTCTGGTTCCAGCGGATTACCTGGGTAACGTGATTACACTGTGTATTGAAAAACGCGGTATTCAGGTTGACATGGTTTACCACGGTAATCAGGTTGCGCTGACGTACGATATTCCTATGGCCGAAGTGGTTCTGGATTTCTTCGACCGTCTGAAATCGACCTCTCGTGGCTACGCTTCTCTGGATTACGGCTTCCAGCGTTTTGAAGCGTCGAACATGGTACGTGTAGACGTGCTGCTGAACGGCGACAAAGTGGATGCTCTGGCGATCATCACGCACAAAGATCAGTCTCAGACGCGCGGTCGTCAGCTGGTTGAGAAGATGAAAGAGTTCATTCCTCGTCAGATGTTTGATATCGCGATTCAGGCGGCGATCGGTAACCACATCATCGCGCGTTCAACCGTGAAACAGCTACGTAAAAACGTACTGGCGAAATGTTACGGTGGTGACGTGAGCCGTAAGAAGAAACTGTTGAAGAAACAGAAAGAAGGTAAGAAACGCATGAAGCAAATCGGTAACGTTGAGCTTCCACAAGAAGCGTTCTTAGCCATTCTTCACGTAGGCAAAGACTAAACTCTGTTGTCTACGTTAGGTTGCTTGCATTAACTCTCAAGTGAAAGGGTCTCGGCTCTTTCACTTTCGTATTTTTAGATAAGGGAAGTCAATGGCTAATACATTTTCACTCATTCTGGTCATCATCACACTCGTGACTGGTGTCATTTGGGCACTGGAAAAATGGGTGTGGGCGAAGAAGCGTCAGGCAAAAATGGCGCAACTACAAAGTGAAAACCACGGTATTGATGCCTCTTTGACGGCGAAAATCCATCCACAACCGTGGTGGGTGGAAAACTCGGTGTCGATTTTCCCTGTGATTGCGTTTGTTCTGGTGCTGCGTTCGTTTGTGTTTGAACCGTTCCAGATCCCGTCCGGTTCGATGATGCCAACTCTGCTGGTGGGCGATTTTATTCTGGTCGAAAAATACGCATACGGTCTGAAAGATCCGGTGTGGCGCACGCAACTGCTCGAAACGGGCAAACCACAACGCGGCGATATCGTGGTATTCAAATACCCGAAAAACCCTAATGTGGATTACATCAAACGTGTGGTCGGCATGCCGGGCGACACGGTACGCTACAGCAGTACCAAAGAAGTGTGTATTCAGCCAAAAGGCGAATCGCAATGCAAACAAGTGAAGCTTTCCAACGTGGTGGAGAGTCCGTTCATTCAGAATAATATCCCGCTGATTCAACTTGATGAGCAGCTGGGACAAGTGAAACACAACATTCTTATTAACCCGCTGCGCATTGACGATGTCGCTGAATATCAGCCGCGCCGTGGTGTGAACGAATGGGTGGTTCCGCAAGGGCACTATTTTGTGATGGGTGATAACCGTGACAACAGTGCTGACAGCCGTTTTTGGGGCTTTGTTCCAGAAGCTAACTTAGTCGGTAAAGCCGTGGCGATTTGGATCAGCTTTGAGTTTGATCGTACGCCAGACAGCGTGCTGCCGGCTTGGATTCCAACTGGTGTGCGTTTCAACCGCATCGGTGGCATTAACTAGATCAGCGACAGCTGATCGCAACACATCGAGAGAGTATGAATTCTCCAATTAGTAGACTAGAAACTAAGCTCGGCTATCAATTCAATAATGCTGAGCTTATCTCTTTGGCGCTGACACACCGCAGCGCCAATGGTAAACACAATGAACGTCTTGAGTTTCTGGGCGATTCAATTTTAAGTTTTGTCATTGCAGATGATCTTTATCGTCGTTTCCCGAAGGTAAACGAAGGCGACATGAGTCGCATGCGTGCAACTTTGGTGCGTGGTAATACGCTTGCAGAACTGGGCCGTGAATTCGACCTAGGAGATTACTTAAAATTAGGTCCAGGCGAGTTGAAGAGTGGCGGTTTCCGTCGTGATTCAATTCTGGCCGATGCAGTAGAAGCGATTATCGGTGCCATCTATCTCGATAGCGATATCGAAATGGTGCGCACTATTGTGCTGAGCTGGTATCAGTCTCGTCTGGAAGCGATTAAGCCGGGCGTTTCGCAAAAAGACCCGAAAACTCGTCTGCAGGAATTCCTTCAGGGCAGAAGAAAACCGCTGCCTGTCTACACTGTGACTAATATTAAAGGTGAGGCACACAATCAGGAATTCACTGTAGCGTGTGAAATTGCAGGCATCGGAGAGCCTGTGATTGGTAAAGGTACGAGCCGCCGCAAGGCAGAACAAGCGGCTGCAGAAACGGCACTAGAGCAATTGACAAATGTCTGATCAAGAATTCGATATCGATGCATATTTTGCATCCAGTGGTGAAAGTTCATCTTCACCAGACAATCAACACTGTGGTTTCGTGGCGATCGTCGGTCGTCCGAACGTAGGTAAATCGACGCTGCTGAATAACATTCTCGGCCAGAAGATTTCGATCACGTCGCGCAAACCACAAACCACGCGTCACCGCATCATGGGCGTGGACACCGATGGTGATTATCAGGCGATTTACGTCGATACACCGGGACTGCACATTGAAGAAAAACGCGCCATCAACCGCCTGATGAACCGTGCGGCGAGCAGCTCGCTCAGCGACGTGAATCTGGTGTTTTTTGTGGTGGAAGGCACGCACTGGACCGCCGATGATGAGATGGTGCTGAACAAGCTGAAGAATGCCAACTTCCCGGTGGTGCTGTGTGTCAATAAAGTCGACAACGTGAAAGACCGCAACGACGTCATGCTGCACATGATGGAGCTGTCGAACAAGATGGGCTTTGTCGATGTGGTGCCAATTTCCGCCAAACTCGGCAAGAACGTTGACGTGCTGCGCAAGCATGTGCGTGATCATCTGCCAAAAGCGGTGCACCATTTTCCGGAAGAGTACGTCACTGACCGCTCTCAACGCTTTATGGCATCAGAAATCATTCGTGAAAAGCTGATGCGCTTCACCGGTGAAGAACTGCCATACTCGGTGACCGTTGAGATTGAACGCTTTGACTACAACCCGGAAACCGACGGTTTCCATATCAACGCCCTGATTCTAGTTGAGCGTATCGGTCAGAAGAAAATGGTGATTGGTAACAAAGGTGAAAAGATCAAAACCATCGGTACCCAAGCACGTCTCGATATGGAGGAGCTGTTTGGCCGCAAGGTGTATCTGGAAACCTGGGTGAAGGTAAAATCGGGCTGGGCGGATGACGAACGTGCGCTGCGCTCACTGGGTTATATCGACGACCTGTAATTTATCCTGCACTGGCTCCGTTACGGGGCCAGTGTTTTATTGACGCCTTGCCCACTGCGAGAACGGATTTCCTCAATATGTCAGACGGCCTACAACGCTGCTTTGTGCTCCATCGGCGTCCGTACAGCGAAACCAGCCTGATTCTGGATGTGTTCAGCGAAGAGTACGGACGACTGACGTTGCTTGCCAAAGGTGCGCGCAGTAAGCGCTCCAATCTCAAAGGTGCATTGCAGCCGTTCACGCCTCTGTTGCTCAAATGGTCGGGTAACAGTTCGATGAAAACGCTGCGTCAGGCAGAAGCGATCAGTCTCGGGCTGCCGCTGTCGGGTATCCATCTCTATTCGGCGATGTACGTCAACGAACTGGTTGGACGCGTGCTGGCACCAGAAGTACCATCGCCGGGGCTGTTTCATGACTATCTGTTTGCGCTGACCGAACTGGCTCAGTGCGATAATCCGGAGCCGCCGCTGCGCCGTTTTGAACTGGCTCTGCTCTCTTCTATGGGGTACGGCGTTGATTTTCTTCACTGCGCGGGAACGGGGGAGCCGATCGATCCGGACATGACTTACCGTTATCGCGAACAAAAAGGCTTTATTGCGTCGGTGCGGCGCGATAACCTGACATTTCTTGGCAATGAACTGATCGCTATCAGTGAACGCCGCTTCACCTCCAAAGAGCAGCTGCAGGCGGCAAAACGCTTTACACGTATTGCCTTAAAGCCGTATCTTGGCGGTAAACCTTTAAAAAGCCGGGAATTGTTCCGGCAAGCAACGCAACCCAGAGCACGGAGTATAGGAAAATGAGCTCAATTCTTTTAGGTGTGAATATCGACCATGTCGCCACTTTGCGTAATGCACGCGGCACCAAATATCCGGATCCAGTGCATGCGGCGGAAATCGCAGAGCGTGCGGGTGCGGATGGTATCACCATTCACCTGCGAGAAGACCGTCGCCATATCCTGGACCGTGATGTGCGCATTCTGCGTGAAACGATTCAGACCCGTATGAACCTGGAAATGGCGGTGACGGATGAAATGGTGGAGATCGCGCTGCAAACGCAACCGGAATTTGTGTGTCTGGTTCCGGAAAAACGTGAAGAGCTGACCACTGAAGGTGGCCTGGACGTGATTGGCCAGCTGGAAAAAGTCAAAGCGGCAACGCAAAAACTGACCGCAGCAGGTATCAAAGTGTCACTGTTCATCGATGCAGACCGTGAACAGATTGACGCGGCAAAAGCGTGTGGCGCACCGTTTATCGAGCTGCACACTGGCCACTATGCGGATGCTGAGTGCGAAGTGGAACAGCAGAACGAACTGAAGAAAATCGCCGCCGCCGCAAGCTACGCGGCCGATCAAGGCATCACTGTCAACGCTGGTCACGGCCTGACGTACCACAACGTCGCGGCGATTGCAGCGATTCCGGAAATCTACGAACTGAATATCGGCCACTCGATTATTGGTCGCGCGGTATTTGATGGTCTGTCAAAAGCAGTCGCGGACATGAAAGCCGTGATGGAAGACGCGCGTCGTTAATCAGCATGATTGTCGGACTCGGTACAGACATCGCGGAAATTGAGCGCATTGAAAAAGCCCTGGCCCGCAGTGGCCGTGCTTTTGCCGAGCGCATTCTGACGCCGCAAGAACTCACGCAGTTTGATGGCCTGAAACAACAAGGTCGTTATCTGGCTAAGCGTTTTGCTGCCAAAGAAGCGGCGTCCAAGGCGCTGGGTACAGGCATTGCGCATGGCGTGAGTTTTCAGGACTTTGCCATCAGCAACGATGACAATGGTAAACCTTTGCTGAGCCTGAGTGGCAAAGCGGCGGAATTGGCGCAGCGCAGCCAAGTGGTGTCGGTGCATCTGACCATTTCCGATGAGCGCCACTATGCGGTGGCGACAGTGATACTCGAAGCGTGAAGCAGAACGATATCTCAATAAAAAAGAGGTGCTGAGCACCTCTTTTTTTGTTTGCGGTAGCAGCCCTCTACTCGGGCTGTTCGGTTAAGTACGGTTGCGCGGTGGCAATGACCTTTTCCATCTCATCCTGCAGTTCAAACAGTTCTGGCTCGACATCGCTGATGCTGGCGCCCGAACGCAGCGTTTGCTCCAGCGTGGCACACACTTTCTTCAAGCGTGGTACGCCGCTGTAGGAGCAACTACCGTGCAGTTTGTGTACGTGATGGAGCAGATCGGCAATCAAGTATTCATCATCTTCCAGAGCCATTTCGACTACCTGATTCACTTCCGGAATCGACTCGACCAGCATCTTGAGCATTTCACGCGCCAAGTCTTCCTTATTGGCCGCTTGTTTGAGCGCTGCCTGCCAGTCGACGATGATGTTGCTGTGTTCCGGCTCATCGCTGCTGATGGCGTTGGCATCGAACTCAATCGGCTCGGGCAACTCTATCTTGTTTACGTCATGCTGCAGTGATTCCGGACTCCAGTGCACCAGTACCTGTTGCAGAATATGCTCTTCAATCGGTTTGGTCAGGTAGTCGTCCATGCCTGCCTTAAGCAGGCGATCGCGTTCGCCGGACATCGCATGCGCGGTGACGGCAATCACGGGCGTATTCTGATTGAGTTCCAGTTGCTTAATCTCTTTACACGCCGTCACGCCGTCCATGTGTGGCATCTGAATGTCCATCAGAACGATGTCGAAGTGACGCTGGCGAGCTTGCTCAATCGCATCCTGACCGTTGGTGCAGGAGACTACGGCATCCACGCGTTCTTGCAGTAGGGCAGTGATCAGTTTCAGGTTAGCCGGGTTGTCATCGACTGCCATTACGGTGAGTGGCATCTTGTCTTGCTTGACGGGCAGTTCCTGCGGCGGCGCTTCCACCACTGCGGGTTGATGCGCGATCAGCGTCTGCAGCAGTTTCTTACGCGACAGCGGCTTGGTAATACACTGCACCGGATACTGCTTCATCAGCAGGTCGGCCAGTGCCAGTTCAGTACTCGGGGTACCGACAATCACATTCGAGGTGATACTAATCGCACGCTGCACCCACTGCTCAACCAGTTCAACATCGGTTTCTTTGCTCGGCGCCAGATTCAGCAACACATAATCGAAATGATCCGATTCTTCCGGCATCGCTGAACGATAGGTCACGGTCAGGCCCGCTTGCACCAGCAGTTGCTGCACTATCGACGCCGCCTGCATGTTCGGCTCAACCAGCAGCAATTGTTTGTTGCTCAGTACTTGCGGATCCAGCCAGTCGCTCATTGGCATTTCGGTAATGTGCAGACGCAGAGTGAACCAGAAGGTGGAACCCTGGTGCAGGCGGCTGGTGAGGCTGATTTCGCCGCCCATCTGGCTGACCAGTTTCTGGGTAATAACCAAACCCAAACCAGTGCCGCCGTAGCGACGTGAAATGCTGGCGTCGGCCTGACTGAAGGCCTGGAACAACTGCGCTTGCTGACGCTCGGAAATACCAATCCCGGTATCACGCACCATAAATTGCAGTTCTACCACATCATCGCGCTGCGAACGCATTTCGACACTGATGTCGATGTTGCCACGCTCGGTAAACTTGATGGAGTTACCGACCAGGTTGGTCAGTACTTGTTGAATACGCAGCGGGTCGCCGACCAGACCGGCCGGGATCTTCGGATCCACTTTGAGCGTGATTTCCAGCCCTTTTTCATGCGCGCTGGTGGCTTGCAGATTAACCACTTCTTCCAGCGTTTCCTGGAACTCAAACGGAATGTTTTCCAGTGCCAGTTTGCCCGCTTCCAGTTTCGAGAAGTCGAGAATGTCATTGATGATGGTTAGCAGGTTGTTGGCCGACTTTTCAATTGTTTGCAGGTAATCGGCCTGACTGTTAGTCAGCTGGGTTTTTAGCATCTGACGGGTAAAGCCAATCACACCATTCAGCGGAGTGCGCAGCTCGTGCGACATGTTGGCGAGGAATTCCGATTTGACCCGCGCCGCTTCCTGCGCGCGTTTTTTCGCGATATCCAGCTCGACGTTCTGGATCTCCAACTGTTCCAGCGTTTCGCGCAAATCCGAAGTCGCCTGATCGATGCTGTGCTGCATCTCTACGTGGTATTCCGACAGCGAGACCGCCATTGCGTTGATGCCTTTTTTCAGCGAATCGAGCTCGCCGTGCATTTTGCCTTCGATACGCACATCAAGATGGCCGCGGCGAATGCGGTCGACCATATTTTTCATGTGCGTAATCGGGCGGGTCACGTCGTGCATCAGACGGAAGGCAAATACGCCGGACAGCAGCAGTCCCATGATCAGCACCAGACAGGCGGAGAAAATTTCCTGATATTGCTGCAGGCGCAGTGACGAGAGATCCAGTTCAATAGCGATGTAACCCAGCACTGGGGTGGATTGCGCATTAAGGTTATCTTCGACCAAACGGCTTTCAGCCAGGATTGGTGTGCGCAGGATCAGGGTGTTGTCATCCAGTTGTGAGCTGCTGAGGACCGGGATCGGTTTGTCCTTCGGGTACATCAGCGCTTCGAAATTGGGATGGAAGTTGGAGGTGACGAACAGCTCATGGCGCGCGTCAAATACCGCGATACTGCGGACAAATTTAGAATTCTTGCGGTGTGCGTAACTGATGATGCGGCGCACCGATTCGCGGCTCTGATTTTTCAGCGCATCTTCACTGGCAATCGCCAGTGGTTCAATGATACTGGCGCCGGCATTGAGGACTTGCGTCTCCAGATCATGATAGCGGTTGAAGGAAAACAGGGCGCTGAGCAACAGCCCGATAATCAGGGTCGGAGCCAGAGTCAGAGTAATTACGCGCGCACGTAAGCCATATCGGGTCATTATTGTCTAAACATCGTGGTGTGGATATGGGAAAATAACCGGACAAAATGATTCGCCGGAGTATCGAATAAGCGGTTAGCTTAATTCAAGTACAGTTACTTCGACAATCTTCCCCGGACAGAATAGTGATTCGGGGGCGAAAACCATCATATAAATCACATTTAGGCACAGAGCATGGCACGTTTTTTCCAACCGAAAAAGAAAACCACCATCAATCAGAAACATCAGTCCGTCACGGTGACGAAACTCGACCATCAGGGCGCGGGTATCGCCTACCATGAAGGTAAACCGGTGTTCATTGACGGTGCCTTACCCGGTGAAGATGTACTGATGCAACTGACCGAAAGCAAAAGTAAGTTTGCCCGTGCCAAGCTGATTAAAGTACTGAAACCGAGCGCGCAACGTGTGACGCCTTTTTGCCCGTATTATGCTGAGTGTGGTGGCTGCGACTTACAGCACCTAGAGCACGCGGCACAAATCGAACACAAGCAGCAGGCGCTCAGCCAACTGATGACGAAATTCGCCGGTCAGCAACTGGCGCTGTCTGAGCCGGTTATCGCGAGCGATAAAGGTTATCGCCGCCGCGCACGTCTGAGCCTGATGTGGGATAGAAAAACGCAGCAACTGCAGTTCGGTTTTCGCCGTAAGCAAAGCAAAAGCATTGTCACTGTCACCGACTGTGCGGTTCTGGAACCTAAGTTAAATGAATTGTTGCGTGAGCTGAACACGCTGCTGGGCGGCTTTGCTCACCCGGAGCAGTTGGGGCATGTCGAGCTGGTCAAAGCCGACAACACGCGCGTACTGGTGCTGCGTCATCTGGCGCCGCTGGCCGCCAAAGACCAAAGCGCATTGGAGGCATTTGTCGCTCTGCATGACCTCACTCTGTATCTGATGCCAAGTAGCGATAAGCTGGAACTAATACGCGGTGAAGGCGCCGTCTATGGTGAAGCGGGCGTGACGATTCCGTTTCTGCCGAGCAACTTTATTCAGGTGAATCAGCAGGTCAATCAGGCGATGGTCGCTCAGGCTCTGGAGTGGTTGGAGGTTTCACCTGACGAGCGTGTGTTAGATTTGTTCTGTGGTTTGGGCAACTTCAGTCTGCCGCTGGCGAAAATCGCGAAACAAGTCGTCGGCGTGGAAGGCATTGACGACATGGTTGAGCGTGCCAAAGCGAACGCCGCACTAAATAATCTCAATAACGTCTCGTTTTATCAGGCTAATTTGGAACAAGATATGACAGGTGAGGCGTGGGCAGCCGAAAAATTTGATAAAGTATTGCTCGACCCGGCCCGAGCCGGAGCGGCAGGTATCGTTGACCAGTTGGCCGAATTGGGTGCCAAACGTGTGGTTTACGTCTCGTGTAATCCTGCTACGCTTGCTCGTGACAGTCAAAGCTTGCTGAGTCAGGGATACCAGTTGGTGAAATTGGGAATGCTTGATATGTTCCCTCATACCAGCCATCTGGAATCAATGGCTTTGTTTGTAAAAAATCGGTAAGCGTCGAACTTCCGGGAGCGGAAGGGAGTCGAATACCACAAAATATAAGAATTAGGATAATCCCATGGTTGCGGTACGTAGCGCACACTTAAATCCAGACGAACAGTTTGAGCTAGAAAAATGGATTTCTAGTTTGCAACAGGAGCAGAAAACCTCAGCGAGGCTGACCGAGGTGTATCGCCAGTGCGAACATCTGCTGGAAGGTAATGCTCAGGGGCCACTACTATTGTGGCGCGGTCGTGAAATGATCGAAATCCTGATCACGCTGTCGATGGACCGCCCGACGCTGGTGGCGGCGTTGCTGTTCCCGATCGCGACCAGCGGCTTAGTGGATCGCGAAGAGCTGGAAGAAGATTACGGCAAAGAAATCATCAAGCTGATCCATGGCGTCGAAGAGATGGCGGCGATTGGTCAGCTCAACGTGACCGTGCAGGGCAGCGAAGCCTCGGCGCAGGTCGATAACGTGCGCCGCATGTTGCTCGCGATGGTCGATGATTTCCGCTGCGTGGTCATCAAGCTGGCAGAACGTATCTGTAATCTGCGTGAAGTGAAAGATCAGCCGGATGACGTCCGTCGCTCGGCTGCGAAAGAGTGTGCCAATATCTACGCGCCGCTGGCCAACCGTCTTGGTATTGGTCAGCTCAAGTGGGAAATCGAAGATTACGCCTTCCGCTATCAGCAGCCAGACACTTACAAGCAGATCGCCAAACAGCTGTCTGAGCGCCGTATCGTGCGCGAGCAATACATTCGCGACTTCGTCAATGATCTGCGTAACGAGATGAAAATCTGCAGTATCAACGCCGAAGTGAGCGGTCGTCCGAAACATATCTACAGCATCTGGCGCAAGATGCAGAAGAAAAACCTCGCGTTTGACGAGCTGTTCGACGTGCGCGCGGTACGTATCATTGCCGACAAACTGCAAGATTGTTATGCCGCGCTGGGCGTTGTGCACACCAAATACAAACATCTGCCCAGCGAGTTTGATGATTACGTCGCCAACCCGAAACCGAACGGCTACCAGTCGATTCATACGGTGATCCTGGGCCCGGAAGGCAAAACGATCGAAATTCAGATTCGTACCAAGCAGATGCATGAAGAGTCGGAACTTGGCGTAGCGGCGCACTGGAAGTACAAAGAAGGCGCCAGCAGCGGCCGCAGTGGTTACGATGAAAAGATCACTTGGCTGCGTAAACTGCTCGATTGGCAGGAAGAGATGTCCGATTCTGGCGAAATGCTGGATGAACTGCGCAGTCAGGTATTTGATGATCGCGTATACGCATTTACGCCGCGCGGTGATGTGGTCGATCTGCCGATGGGTGCAACACCACTGGATTTTGCCTACCACATTCACTCTGAAGTCGGCCATCGCTGTATCGGTGCGAAAGTGGCGGGACGTATCGTGCCGTTTACGCACAAACTGCACATGGGCGATCAGGTGGAAATCATCACCGCCAAAGAGCCCAACCCATCGCGTGACTGGCTGAACCCGTCGCTTGGCTTTGTGCACTCGGGTCGTGCGCGTGCCAAGATCAACGCTTGGTTCCGCAAGCAGAGCCGCGAGAAGAACCTCGAAGCAGGGCGTGAGATCCTTGAAGCCGAACTGGTGAAAATTGGTGCCACGCTGAAAGATGCCGAAGCGTACGCGCTGAAGCGGTTTAATGTGAATACCGCAGATGAGCTGTATGTCGGAGTCGGCAGCGGTGACCTGCGTATCAACCAAATTGTTAACCATATCAATGCATTGGTGAACAAGCCGACCGCCGAAGAAGAAGACAAGCTGGTGCTTGAAAAACTTCAGGTCGGAGAGAACAAATCCGCAAGCGCGCACCATCGTCCGCATAAAGATGCGGTGGTGGTGGAAGGTGTCGATAACCTGATGACTCATCTGGCACGCTGCTGTCAGCCGATCCCGGGCGATGAAATCAAAGGTTACATCACGCAGGGGCGTGGGATTTCTGTCCATCGCAGCGACTGCGAACAGCTGGAAGAGCTGAGCCATCACGCGCCAGAGCGTATCATTGATACCGTGTGGGGCAGTGGTTTTGTCGGCAGTTATCATCTGACCCTGCGCGTTGAAGCGATGGAACGTGTTGGTCTGCTGAAAGACATCACGACGCTGCTGAGTAACGAGAAAGTAAAAGTCAGCACCATGAAGAGTCGCAGCGACTACAAGCGCCAGATCATCATCATGGACTTCGAGCTGGAAGTGAACAGCGTTGAAGTGTTGGAGCGCGTATCTAAACGTATCGAACAGATCAAAGATGTCATGCTGGTGAAACGTCTCGGCTAACCTCTGCGAGGTTCAGCGCCAAATAATCTAAGGCGAGTGGTGATGCTGCTCGCCTTTTTGTTTTAAGGAAGTAAGTCATATGAGTCATCCAATCGAACAGCTTGAAAACATCATGGCCAGCCTGCGAGATCCGCAAACGGGCTGCCCTTGGGATAAACTGCAAACCTTCGACACCATTGTGCCGCACACAATTGAAGAAACTTATGAAGTGGTGGATGCGATTCACAATCAAGACTGGCCGAATCTGCAGGAAGAGTTGGGCGATTTGCTGTTTCAGGTGATTTTCTACAGCCAGCTGGCGAAAGAGCAGGGGCTGTTTGAGTTTCGTGATGTGGTGGAGTCGGTGAATGAGAAGCTGACCCGCCGTCATCCGCATGTGTTTGGCGAGGCCAGTTTCGAGGACGAAGCGGCGTTGAATGCCAACTGGGAAGCGGAGAAAGCCAAAGAAAAAGCCGAGGCAGGCAAAAGCGAACAAAGTATCCTAGACTCTATACCACAATCGCTTCCGGCATTATCTCGCGCCAACAAGATTCAGAAGAAGTGCGCTAAATATGGCTTCGACTGGAAAACGCTCGGGCCGGTGGTCGATAAAGTGCACGAAGAAATCGATGAAGTGATGGCGGAAGTGCTGCACGTCGACGTTGATCAACAGAAAGTGGAAGAAGAACTGGGTGATCTGCTGTTTGCTACCGTGAATTTGGTTCGCCATCTTGGCAAGGACCCGGAAGTGGCTCTGATGAAAGCCAATCAGAAGTTTACCCGCCGTTTTCACGGGGTTGAAGCTCAGGTGCGAAATCAGGGTAAGTCCTTAAATTTCTTCACACTTGAAGAGCTGGATGCGATGTGGGACAAGGTCAAACAGCAAGAAAAAGCATGACCACCATGTGACAAATTATGTTGAGTCAAAATTGACTCAGATAATAACGACGGATCTTTTTCACGTTAATGCTCTTTGATTTGAAGCAAAAAATAAAAAACTGAGTGTGATAGATTTCACGTTGTGGCGATAAATGGGTTCTGGTATAGTTTCGTCCCGTCCAGAAGAAATCCATTTCCCTCATTCAACCAATTTCAGGTTAAACATGACGACAAATTATATTTTTGTTACTGGCGGGGTTGTATCCTCTCTAGGTAAAGGTATTGCAGCGGCATCCCTTGCAGCGATTCTAGAAGCTCGTGGTCTTAAAGTGACTATGATGAAGCTTGACCCTTACATCAACGTTGACCCAGGCACAATGAGCCCAACTCAACACGGTGAAGTGTTCGTTACGGAAGATGGCGCGGAAACTGACCTAGACCTTGGTCACTACGAGCGTTTCATTCGTACCAAAATGACCAAGCGCAACAACTTTACCGCAGGTCGTGTTTACGCTGACGTTCTACGTAAAGAACGCCGTGGCGACTACCTGGGGGCAACCATTCAGGTTATTCCTCATATTACTAATGCGATCAAAGATCGTGTGATTGCTGGCTCTGAAGGCCACGATATCGCTATCGTAGAAGTGGGCGGTACTGTGGGTGACATCGAGTCACTACCTTTCATGGAAGCAATTCGTCAGCTGGCGATCGAAGTTGGCCGCGAAAACGCGATGTTCATGCACCTGACGCTGGTTCCTTACCTGGCAGCGGCAGGTGAAGTGAAAACGAAGCCAACTCAGCACTCGGTTAAAGAACTGCTGTCTATCGGTATTCAGCCAGACATCCTGGTTTGTCGTAGCGATCGTATGATTCCGGCCAACGAGCGTAAGAAGATTGCGCTGTTCTGTAACGTGCCTGAAAAAGCCGTTATCTCAATGAAAGACGTAGACTCTATCTACAAGATTCCACAACTGATCCGTTCTCAGGGTCTGGATGATCTTGTCTGTGCACGTTTTGGCATCAATGCGCCTGAAGCTGATCTGTCTGAATGGGAACAGGTTATCTATGAAGAAGCGAACCCAACCGGTGAAGTGACTATCGGTATGGTGGGTAAGTACATTGAACTGCCAGATGCTTATAAATCAGTGAACGAAGCGCTGAAACACGCGGGTCTGAAAAATCGTCTGAGCGTGACTATCAAGTACGTTGATTCACAAGATGTTGAGACTAAAGGTGTTGAAATCCTTGAAGGTCTTGACGCTATTCTGGTACCAGGTGGCTTCGGCGATCGTGGTATCGAAGGTAAGATTCGTGCGGCGCAATACGCACGTGAAAACAACATTCCTTACCTGGGTATCTGTCTGGGTATGCAGGTAGCACTGATCGAATACGCGCGCAATGTGGCGGGTATGGAAGGTGCGCATTCAACAGAATTTAACAAAGACACCAAATACCCTGTGGTAGGCTTAATCACAGAATGGGTAGACAGCGAAGGTAACGTTGAAGAACGTACTGAAACGTCAGACCTGGGTGGTACGATGCGTCTGGGTTCACAACTGTGTCACCTGGCGAAAGGTTCTAAAGCTTACGATATGTACGGTAGCGCAACGATTCATGAGCGTCACCGTCACCGTTACGAAGTGAACAACAACCTGCGTCCGCAAATTGAAAAAGCGGGTCTGAAAGTGTCTGGTTTGTCTGCTGATAAGAAACTGGTAGAAGTGATTGAGAACCCTGCTCACCCATGGTTTGTAGCAGCTCAGTTCCACCCAGAATTCACATCAACGCCTCGCGATGGTCACCCATTGTTTGCAGGCTTTGTGAAAGCTGCGGGTCAGTTCCAGCGCGGCGAATTGAAGTAAAAGGATATGGGTAGCGGCTTGTGTTGTGCGGCTACCCTTTTAGTTTTGACATTTAAATTCAATGAGAGGAAACATTAATGTCTAAGATCGTTAAAGTTCTAGGTCGTGAAATCATCGACTCACGTGGTAACCCAACTGTTGAAGCTGAAGTTCACCTAGAAGGCGGTTTCGTAGGTATGGCTGCTGCACCATCGGGTGCATCAACGGGTTCTCGTGAAGCTCTTGAGCTGCGTGATGGCGACAAATCTCGTTTCCTAGGTAAAGGCGTTCTGAAAGCTATCGCAGCTGTTAACGGTCCAATCGCTGACGCTCTAGCTGGCAAAGACGCGAAAGATCAAGCAACTGTTGACCAGATCATGATCGACCTAGATGGTACTGAAAACAAATCTAACTTCGGTGCGAACGCAATCCTAGCGGTTTCTCTAGCGAACGCTAAAGCAGCAGCAGCTTCTAAAGGCATGCCTCTGTACGAGCACATCGCTGAACTGAACGGCACTGCTGGTCAATTCTCTATGCCTCTGCCTATGATGAACATCATCAACGGTGGTGAGCACGCAGACAACAACGTTGATATCCAAGAATTCATGATTCAACCAGTTGGCGCGAAAACTCTGAAAGAAGCGGTACGTATCGGTTCTGAAGTGTTCCACAACCTGGCTAAAGTTCTGAAAGCGAAAGGTTACAACACTGCAGTTGGTGACGAAGGTGGTTTCGCTCCTAACCTGAAATCTAACGCAGAAGCACTAGAAGTAATCGCAGAAGCGGTAGCTGCTGCTGGTTACGTTCTGGGTAAAGACGTAACTCTTGCTATGGACTGTGCTGCATCTGAGTTCTTCGACAAAGACGCTGGCATCTACAACATGAAAGGCGAAGGTAAAACTTTCACTTCTGAAGAGTTCAACCACTACCTGGCAGAGCTAGTTGAGAAATTCCCAATCGTTTCTATCGAAGACGGTCTGGACGAATCTGACTGGACTGGTTTCGCACACCAAACTCAACTTCTTGGCAACAAGATCCAACTTGTTGGTGACGATCTGTTCGTAACTAACACTAAGATCCTTGCTGAAGGTATCGAGAAAGGCATCGCTAACTCTATCCTGATCAAGTTCAACCAAATCGGTTCTCTGACTGAGACTCTAGCTGCAATCAAGATGGCTAAAGATGCAGGTTACACTGCAGTAATCTCTCACCGTTCAGGCGAAACTGAAGACGCAACTATCGCTGACCTAGCGGTAGGTACTGCAGCAGGCCAAATCAAAACTGGTTCTATGAGCCGTTCTGACCGTGTTGCTAAGTACAACCAACTGATCCGTATCGAAGAAGCACTGGGCGAACGTGCACCTTTCAACGGTCTGAAAGAAGTGAAAGGCCAAGCTTAATTTAAAGCTTAGCGTTGACGCTTAAAAAGAAGCCCTGCATTGCAGGGCTTTTTGTTTTCAAACGATTATCAATATTGATTATTCATCCAGCGTAAATGCTTCATCCCGCATTCTGAATGGCATGGACCCGGCGTTTATCTAGTTCGTCGCGAATCTGTTTGCCACTAAAACCTGCGGCGATCACCTGCTGCACATCCACTTTGAGCGCGGCACGGTAGGCGCGCAGAAAAATATCCCGTTGTGGATAGGGGTTCTGTTCTAAGCCTAAACGTCCACGATGGTCCGCTTCGCAGCACAGCAGTACTTCATCGAGTCGCTGCGGTTTACGCCATACATCCAGTAGATTGAGCACTTTCAGCTTGGTTGCCGGTTTGAGCTCTGCGGCGCGATGGACATTGGAATGTTGCGCGCACACCGCTAACGCCAAATCGCGAAACTCATTCGGTACTTTGACACGTGCGCACAGCGCCTCAATGAGCTTCAATCCGGTATGACAATGCAGTTTGTGGCTCGGCCACTCTGATTCAGGCGTCACGCCCTTGCCGAGATCGTGCACCTGCGCGGCAAAGCGTACAGTGAGTGATTCCGACAGCAGCGCTGCTTGTTCGGCCACCATTAGCGTGTGTACGCCCGTATCGATTTCCGGATGCCATTTCTCAGGTTGAGGCACGCCAAACAAGCGGTCGAGTTCCGGCAGTACGATCTTCAATGCACCGCAGTCACGCAGGACTTGCAGAAAAATATGCGGGTTTCGCGTCGACAGCGATTTGTGCCACTCCTGCCAGACGCGCTCCGGCGTCAGATGTTGCAGTTCACCCGATGCGCTGATGTGTTGCATCAGCGCCAGCGTCTCTTCGGCGACAGAAAAGCCGAGATGCGTGAGTTTGGCGGCAAAGCGCGCGACGCGCAGTACGCGCAGAGGGTCTTCGACAAACGCTTCCGAGACATGACGCAGCAGGCGATCTTGCAAATCGCGCTGACCTCCGTAGGGGTCGATCAGCGTTCCGTCTTTGGTTTGTGCCATGGCGTTGATGGTGAGATCGCGGCGCAGCAGATCCTCTTCCAGCGTGACATCCGGCGCGAAGTGGCAGGCAAAGCCAGTATAGCCGGAACCTGTTTTACGCTCGGTACGAGCTAAGGCGTGCTCTTCACGGGTCTTAGGATGCAGAAACACCGGAAAGTCTTTGCCCACGGCCTGAAAGCCAGCGTTGAGCATCTCTTCCGGACTGCTGCCAACGACCACCCAATCTTTGTCATATACTGGAAGCTGAAGCAATTGATCGCGAACTGCGCCGCCAACGAGATAAATTTGCACCACCGAACCTCAATATTTACGTTTATGGCGTTGGATAATCATAGTCACAATGATACTTTGCGCCTAACAACATTCAAAGAGACGAGAGCATGTATCCAGAATTTTTCGGCCTGATAGAACATCCGTTCTCGATTGTGCCCAATTCTCGGTATTTATATTTAAGTCAACGACATAAAGAAGCGATGGCTCATCTTCAGGCCGGACTGGGCGATGGCGGTGGTTTTGCGATGCTGACTGGCGAAGTGGGCACCGGAAAAACCACGGTCGCCAAGGCGATTCTGTCCGGACTTCCGCCACATACCCGTGCGGGTTTCATTCTCAACCCGACCTTTTCAGAGCGTGAGCTGCTGGAAGCGATCTGTGATGAGTTCGCCATCAAATACCCGCAGCAGGCGACGCTCAAGCAACTGAGTCAGGTGTTGTACCAGTTTCTGCTCAATGAATACGCCAACGGAATTCAGGTGCTGCTGGTGATTGATGAAGCCCAGCATTTGGCGCCGGATGTGCTGGAGCAACTGCGTTTATTAACCAATCTGGAAACGGAAAGTCGCAAGCTGCTTAAAGTGCTCTTGATTGGCCAGCCCGAGCTGCAATACAAACTGCAATTGCCGCAATTGCGACAGCTGGCACAGCGAATCACCGGACGTTACCACTTGCTACCGCTCGATGTCAGCGAAACCGCGCACTACATTCGTTTTCGTCTGCAACAGGCCGGGGGCGACGGTAATCTGTTTTCGGCCCGCAGTGCCAAATGGATTGCGCAGCAGACGCATGGAATTCCACGTTTGATCAATCTGGCGTGTGATGCCGCGCTGAAAGGGGCGTATCAGGCCGGAGAACGTGCCATCAGCCTTGAACGAGTGAAGCAGGCATGCACACAAATCATGAGTTTTCAGTCCACGGTGTATCAGCCTCAGGTGCAGGAAAGGTCTCGACGTTTTCCGCTTGTCGGAGTGATGTCTGCGCTCATCGGGATTGGTTCGGCAGCGGCCATCGCATATTGGTTGCCACCTTATCTCAATCAACAAATTCAGCAACAGTGGCCATTGCCTGCGCCTGTGGAAGCCGCGGAGCAGACGGTGTTCCCGACGACAGTGGAAGACCAGCTCAAAGGTGCGACCGACCGTGAGTTGGCAATGAAGGCGCTGTATGCGGTGTGGGGTTATGATGCCTCGGTGATTGAAAGCTTCTGTCAGCGCTCTGCGTCATCACAATTGGAATGCGAGCAAAATATGGGGAGCTGGCAGGATCTGAAAAAGCTGAATCTGCCGGTGATGTTAACCCTCAACCTGCGAGGGTTGAGAACCTATGCGGTGCTCTATCATCTGCAAGGTGATGAGGTAGAACTGCTGATCAACGATAAACGGGTACGTATCGGCCGCGAGTGGATTGAACCTCTGTGGCAGGGGGAGTATCGGGTAGTATGGCAACCATCGTTCTATCAGACCCTGCGTGCCGGCATGCGCGGTGAAGATATCACGCTGCTGGATAACAAACTGTCTCGCTTGTTGGGCGAACCTGAACGCCATGTCACGGTGTATGACAAAGAGGTTAAACGTAAGGTGGAAGTATTCCAACGTTGGCAGAATATGCAGGTGGACGGCATTGCCGGACGCCAGACACTGCGCCAGTTAGATTTGCTGACTCAGCAGAGCGGACCACGCCTGACGGAGGTGCAGTGATGTCGCAGGTGATGAAAGCGTTGCAACGTTCTGAACTCAGTCATCAGCAATACACCGGGCATGTGATGCCTACCCCACACAGCGCGCAGGCTAGTGCTCAGTCAGCAGGTTTTCGCTGGTATCACGCGTTATGGCTCACGCTGCCGGGCTTGGCCACAGCGGCAGTCATCGGTTATCAGGGATTCCAGCGTCAGCAGCTCGCGATTGCTGAGCAGGCCACTGCGTCGCCTGCGGTCAATCAGGTGGCGGCACCGTTTGAACAATTGGATTACCCCAACTTTGGCCCGCTGATCCGCACGGATGTGGATGTCCCCGTGTTCAATGAGTTCGCCGATGTGTCGGTTGCAGAGCCGGAAGAGGAGCCTGTTGCAGCATCGGCTCAACCTGTGAGGTCTGCTGCTACTGTCGTGACGGCAACGTCTCCATCGAAACCACAAACTCAGGTGGATAAACAGAGCCAGATGGCACTGAGCGAGCTGGATCTCAGTCAGTTGTCTCCAGAAATGGCCGCCAGAGTCGAATCGATTCTCAAAGCGGATGATAGCGAACAACGCAATCAGACAGATTCGCAGGCATCTCAGGCCGTGCCGCTGTTACAACACAGTGATGAGTTTAGTGGCGCGCTGCCGGCGATGAACTTTCAGACGCATGTCTACGCCAGTAATGCGGTCAAGCGCTGGATTAAAGTCAACGGCGTGGAATATCACGAAGGCGACAACATTTTTGATAATGTGCAGCTGGTGGCGATTAAGCCACAAAGTACGATTGTGCGTTTTCGCAATAAGCAGATAGAAATACCGGCACTGTATGATTGGCGGGGATAAAAAAACGGTCACTATTGAGTGACCGTTTTTCTTCAATCAGGATTATGCCCAGCCAGCAGGGTTGCGTTTACGGCGAGGGATAATGTGCGGCAGTACTAAGCCTAACAGCAGGCCACCACCGGCAACACCGCCGCCGTACATGAAGTACTTCAGCAGCAGATCTTCTTTTTGTGTGTCCAGCTTGGCACGCAGTTCACGCACTTCGCTTTGTGAAGCAGTCAACTGCTTGCTGATGTCGCTGTAATTCTTTTCCAGTTCGGCAATCTGTTTGTTGCGTACTTCCAGAGAGTCCACTAAGCCTGCTTTTTCGCTGTCCGCGCTTTGACGTGCATTGGCCAGCTTGCTTTTCACATCCGCCAGCTCTTTTTCCAGTTGAGGCAGGCGCACGGCCATGCTCACATCGCGAGTCACAAATCGACTTTCTACCCAGCCGGTACGGCCACGTTCGTCGACGATTTGGGTGTAGTCCGTGTCTTTATTCGTGTTGATAAGTTTCACTTTCTCACCCGCATCAATACTGCCGATAATGCGATATTGATTGCTTGGACCTGAGTGCATGTAAGTAAACAATTTGTCCGCGATATAGCGGTCTTGTGCAAACGTTGGTGCAGCCAACATGGAGAAAAGCACCATGCAGATCAGTTTTTTCACGGTTAATCCCTTGTTATGACGAGTTTGGCATGAAAAGCCATAGTGTTTGATTGCCAAATAGTAAGAACTTTCCACATGCGGTGCAACAAAGAAGGGAGGCAAAGCCTCCCTTTCTGTGCGTTTGAGTCAATAATGACAAAGCGCTTACACAGTACTGACGTGGCTACTTAGGCGAAAATGCCTTGAATTGCATAATAGAACACCACGGCCAGCAGCGCACCTGCAGGCAGGGTAACAATCCATGAAGCCACGATGTTACGAACTACGCCAAGGTTCAGTGCTGCAATACCACGAGCAAAACCTACGCCCAGTACCGCACCGACCAGAGTCTGAGTGGTCGAGATTGGCAGACCAGTACCTGATGCCAGTACTACCGTCGATGCTGTTGCCAGCTGCGCGGCAAAACCACGGCTCGGAGTCAGTTCGGTGATACCGGTACCGACCGTTGCCATAACTTTGTGGCCCATCGTTGCCAGACCCACGACGATACCGAAACCACCCAGTGGCAGAATCCACCAAGCGATAGAGCTCTTCGCTGCGATTTCACCCAGGTTTTCAACGGTTGATACCACGGCAGACAGAGGGCCGATCGCGTTTGCGACGTCGTTTGAGCCGTGAGCAAATGCCATTGCACACGCTGTGATAACCATCAGAATGCTGAAGATGCTTTCCACACCGGCAAAGCTGTGGTCTTCATCGCGGTTCGCGAATTTTTTCTGAATGTAGATGTAACCACCTACCATCACGATTGCAGAAACAATCGCCGCGCAGATCCAAGCTTCTGAGCTGGTCAGGTGCAGGCCTACGTGTTTCAGACCTTTTTTGATGGTTACCAGAGCGATCACCATGGTGGTGATGAACATGTACACCGGAACAAATCGCTTGGCGTTAATAAGAGGATCTTCGGTATCAAAAATCAGACGCTGCGCGCTGACGAAGATGATGTAGGCGAAGACGCCGGAAATCACTGGAGTGACGATCCAACTGCCTACGATACCTTGAACTGAGCTCCAGTCCACCGCTTCGGTACCCACGGAAACACAGGCAAAACCGATGATAGCACCGATAATAGAGTGGGTTGTTGAGACAGGCCAGCCCATGTAGGAGGCCAGCAGAAGCCAGGTGCCGGCTGCCAGCAGTGCTGACATCATGCCGTAAACCAGAACATCTGGTTGATTGGCAAAAAGAGATGTTTCGATAACACCGTTACGGATTGTTTCGGTTACTTCACCGCCCGCCAGATAGGCGCCCGCAAATTCAAAAATCATCGCGATGATGATCGCTTGTTTCACGGTTAGTGCTTTTGACCCTACGGAGGTGCCCATTGCATTGGCCACGTCGTTCGCGCCAATACCAATTGCCATTAGAAAACCGAAGAGCGCAGCAACAATAATCAGGATAGTGCCGTAGTTCGCAAGGATATCCATCGTAATACCTAGTTGTTTATAACAAGCGGAGCGCATTCGAATCGTGGTTTTTTGACACGAGTAAAGACCATCAGCGAGGTAACATATTCAACGCCTAAACTGTGGTCTTTCGAAATTGTGCTCTTAGTTATTTGGTTAACTTTATGATTTATGAACGAGACAACATGACTTCCAGACGAGCGCCAACGCGCTGAGCCTGGTCGGCAATGCCACCAATCCACTCAAAAATTTTGTACAAGAACATCACATCGATAGGGTTCATGGTAGATTCAATCGCCATCAGTTGTTGGCGCAGGCGAATCTGCATGGCATCGGTGTCATCTTCAATCACATCCAGTTGATGGATCATTTCAGCCACAAGCGTTACTTCACGGCCTTTAAATCCAGTTTCCAATAACTCATCGAGCTCATTGATGACTTTCTGTGCTTGGTTGGCTGCATCTAGGCAACGCTTTACGTAAGCAAGGAAGTTTTCTTGAAGAGGCTCAGGAATAACGAGTTGACGACCGTAAACACGGCCTGCGATGTCTTTCGCAAGGTTGGCAAGTTTATCTTGTTGAGTGAGAAGTTCCAGCATGTCGGTACGATCAACTGGCAAAAACAGACCGCGAGGAAGTTTAAGACGAATTTCACGCTTTAATACATCCGCTTCTTTCTCAAGATGAGAGATCTGCGCGCGAATTTCTGCTGCTTTTTCCCAATCACCTTTGGCACACACTTCAAAGAAGTTAACCAGGTGGGAACAACATTCATTCACACACACAACGTGTCGTTGCAAAGGCTTAATAGGGGACTTTGCAAATAACCCCATGATTGTATTTACTGGCATGGTCATTCAACCTAATAGCTATAACCTAAAAAGAACATACACCATTGTATGGCGAAATGTTGAGCGTTGGCTATAAAGGCGCGCATGTTAACCCATTCATTGGCGCATTTAAACTGTTTTAGATCATCAATCGGGCGATATTTCTTTCTTGCCCCGGTGCCTATTAGGCAATATCCTGTCGCTATCTGCTTCGAAAGGTATAACTATGGAAACCGAGATAGAACTGAAGTTTTTTGTTTCTCCTGAATTTTCAGAGGTTTTACTGAAAAAAATTTCTGAAACCAAAGTACTTCAGCATAGTTGTCGTGAGTTAGGGAACACATATTTTGACTCTCCCGATAACTGGTTACGACAACATGATATTGGACTTCGTATCCGCCGTTTTGATGACGTTTATGTACAGACTGTGAAAACAGCAGGCCGGGTAGTCGCAGGGCTACACCAAAGGCCAGAGTACAATGCAGAACACAATTGCAATGATCCGGATTTATCTCTCCATCCGGCAGACATCTGGCCTGCAGAGCGTGATATCGCGACACTGCAATCTGAGCTGGTTGCTCTGTTCTCTACCAATTTTAACCGTGAGCAATGGCTGATTGGCATGCCAGATGGTAGCCAGGTTGAAGTGGCGTTCGACCAGGGACTTGTCATCGCGGGCGACCGTGAAGACCCGATCTGTGAAGTGGAACTGGAACTGAAATCCGGTCAGACCGACGCGCTGTTTACCCTTGCCCGTCAACTGTGTGAGCAGGGCGGAATGCGACTGGGTAACCTGAGCAAAGCGGCGCGCGGTTATCGCCTCGCCGCGGACTATCTAGGCGATGAAGTGAAGCCTTTGGCGCTGGTTAACACCCAAAAACACGACAGCGTTGAATCCTGCTTTATTAACTCGCTGGAACATGCCTTGTCACATTGGCATTACCACGAGCAAATTTACACCGAACGCGATTCCATCCCTGCGCTGCATGAAATCAGTCATGCCATCAGCTTTATTCGTCAGGTGCTGGCAGTGTATGGTGGTGTGGTGCCACGCCGTGCCAGTGCGATTCTGCGCCAGGAGCTGAAATGGCTTGAAGGTGAACTGACCTGGCTCAAGCAGTATGATTACTTAAGCGAGTTGCTGCAAGACAAAGGTTATGCACTGCGTAAGCTGGATGCGCGCAAGTTTCTGATCAGCGAACTGAAACAGCTGCAGGATGATTTGCCACAACGTGGTGAAATCCTGAAGCTACTCAACTCGGCTCGTTATACCGGCCTGTTGCTCGATTTGAGCCGCTGGATTCTGACCCGAGGCTGGCAGCCGTTCCTGGATGAAAAAGCGCGTGAGAAGATGGCGCTGAATATCCATCATTTCTCCGTTAAGCAACTTGAACGCACGTGGACGGAGTTATTGGAAGTGTTTCCACCGGAGCGTCAGCTCACCAGTCAGGAATACATTGACCAACAGTACCGCCTGATGCGCAGCCTTTATACTGGTATCAGCTTTGCGAGCCTGTACGATGCGGAAGAGCGTCAGGCATTCCGTATGCCGTGGGCCGATCTGTTGCATGGTATTGATGATTTGCTGACGCTAAAACCCGTTGAAGCGATGGTCGAGTGTTTGCAAGGCGAAGAGCAGGAGCAGTTAAAGCGCTGGCTGATTCGTCAGGAAAACTCGATTTTGCACGCGATGGAACAGACCCGTATCATCGGGATTGAAACGCCGCCTTACTGGCGAGAATAATCTGTCTAAACATTAAGGGATGCTCAGGCATCCCTTTCTTTTTCTAGGCCTTCACGCTCTAAATCGATGCGTGCTTCCAACTCTTTGATGCGCAGAATCAGCTCCTGCTGTTGAGTAACGACTTGTTTTATCAGTCGCTCCTGATGCTCTGCTCTGGCAGTTTGACCATGATCGGGGGAGGACAGAAACGACGCGATCAGACCAGAAATCATACCGAACATTCCCACACCACAGACGATCATGATCGAAGCAACGATTTTACCTGCTGTGGTCACCGGATAATGATCGCCGTAACCGACGGTTGAGATCGTTACCAACGCCCACCACAGTGCATCCCCACCATCAGTGATATTGGCGTTGGGATCTTGCACTTCAAAGAACAGCATCATGCTTGATCCGAGCGTCAGCAATACCACTAAGAGCAGCAGAATGGTCGCCAGTGTGGTTTCGCGGCGATTGGCGAGCAACTGGCGCAAAATAGTACGGCCAGAGCGGATCACTAAAATGACGCGCAGAATATGAAAGATGCGTGCAAAGCGCAGCGGTTCGATCATCGGAATGCTGGCGAGAATATCGATCCAGTGGCGTTTCAGAAATTGCACGCGATCTGAGGCTCGGATCAAATCTATGCAGAGTTGCAGAATAAAAATACTACAGATGACGAAATCGAGGCCGATAAGTACCTGTCGAGTTTCGTGTTCTACAGGAACAAACAACAAGCCTGAGATCACAAATAGCGCCATGAAAGACAGGATTAGCGACAATAAGCTCATTGGCTTGGTTTCATCTTTGATATCATCGTTTTTCATACGAAGCTCGAAATAAATAAGTTTGCGGCTTAGCCAGTAAGCGGCAAAAAATAATGAGTGTTTTCAATATAAAAGACTTAGTGGAGAACTGACAATGGCGAGGATGGCTTTTAAACCATGGGAGCGCGTGATCACGGATATCCGACTCGTGCCGAAAATGATCATGCTGATGGTGTTCAGTACCGTCTTGATCATTGGTAAGCAACTGTGGGATGCCGGTACTTTTTACGATTCTCTGCTGGCGGCGACGCAAAATGCTGAAGTCGCACAAAAGCATTACGATGATTATCTGGTGCAGGTGGTGTGGCAAACAGGCCTGATGATCGTGGTATTTGTGGTCCTGCTGCTGTTTGCCGCGCGCATTATGCTTCGTCAGACTCAGTATCTCAGTGAAGCTATTAATCAGATGGCGCGACGTGATTTGTCTGAACCGATTTCCATGGACTGTAAAGATGAATACGGTGATGTAGCGCGCGAGCTGGAAAAGACCCGCCTGCAACTGCAAGAGCTGATTAAAACTCAGGTGAATGCGTCGCAGGAGCTGACCGCGTTGACCGAAGTCATGACCCTGAGTATGTCTGAAACCAAAGAGTCGGCGCAGGAAGAATTCAACGAGATCGACCAACTGGCCACGGCGATGAGCGAAATGTCTTCGACCGTTCAGACAGTTGCCGAACATGCACAGAACGCCTCTTCCTTGACAGAAAACGCCTCGCACCAGGCCGGTACTGGCCAGCAGTTTGTCAAACAGACGATCGGTAAAATGAGCGAGCTGTCGAAAGACATCGCGGCCTCGGCGGAAGCGGTCAACCAGGTTGAAGAGCGCGTCGTCGCTATCGGCAGCGTGGTGGGCACCATTCAAGGTATTTCTGAGCAGACCAACCTGCTGGCACTGAATGCGGCGATTGAAGCAGCGCGTGCTGGCGAAGCGGGTCGCGGCTTTGCCGTGGTGGCTGACGAAGTGCGTAACCTTGCGCAGCGCACCCAAAACGCAACTGTGGAAATCCAGGACATGATTTCACATCTGCAGGCGAGTGCGAATTCTGCCGTGAATCTGATGGAAAAAAGCGTGGTGGAAGCCGCGGATGGGGTTGAGCTGGTCACCAACGCCGGGCGTGAACTGGATGGCATTGTCCAGCAAGTGCAGCAGATCAATGACATGAACTTCCAGATCGCAACAGCGGCAGGTCAGCAGAGCAGCGTTGCTGAAGAGATGAACCAGAATCTGACCAATGTACGTGAGCTGGTAGAAGCATCGGTCACAGTGGTCAGCGAGCTGCTGGAAACCTCCGAAATCATGCAAAGCAACGCGGAAGAGCTGGATCGTAAAATTACCGTATTCAAAGTCTGATTCCCGGTTGAATCCACACTATGAAAGAGCGCCCACAATTGATTTGTGGGCGTTTTTTATTGGTCCAAGTCTGTTATAACTACTCTATTCGTAAAGACAAGGATGCATCATGTCATTGCCGCCAAAACTCGAGGCTCACGCCGATCATCAGTATCAACTTCTTCTTCAGCAACAGCCGGTGATCGCCGACTGGGACAGCGAACATCAACAACAGCTCAAAACTGTGCTCGGTTTCAGTCAGTTTGTTGCGGACACTCTGCAACGTGATGGCATTCTGTGCCGCGATCTGCCAGCTATGCTGGCCACATCGCAGCGCAGTGAAAGCTATCGCCAGCACCTGAGTGCGCTGTTGAGTGAATGTCAGGATGAAACCAGTGGTCAGCGCGTGCTGCGCCAGTTCCGTAACCGTGAAATGGTGTACATTGCGTGGCGTGATTTTCTCGCCGACTGGAGTCTGGATGAGAGCCTGGAGCATCTCTCGCAACTCGCGGAAGCGCTGATTTTTGAAACCTATCAGTGGCAGTATCAGATTTGCTGTCAGGAGTGGGGCACTCCGTGCAACGCACAGGGCGAAGCGCAGCCGATGCTGATTATCGGTATGGGCAAACTTGGTGGCGGTGAACTCAACTTTTCATCCGATATCGATCTGATTTTTACCTATCCGGAGAACGGAGAGACACAAGGTGCTCGCCGCTCGATTGCTAACGCGCAGTTCTTTACCCGCTTAGGTCAGCGCATCATCAAGATGCTCGATCAGCAAACCTTTGACGGCTTCTGCTACCGGGTTGACATGCGCCTGCGTCCATTTGGTGAAAGCGGCCCGCTGGTAATGAGTTATGCCGCTCTGGAAGATTATTACCAAGAGCAGGGACGGGACTGGGAGCGTTACGCGATGATCAAAGCACGCGTAATGGGGCGGGAGATGTATTCGCAGTACCAAGAGCTGCGCCAAATGCTGCGCCCATTTGTGTTCCGCCGCTATATCGATTTCAGCGCCATTCAGTCGCTGCGCCGCATGAAGTCGATGATCACCAGCGAAGTACGCCGCCGCGGTCTGAGCAACAACATTAAGCTGGGCGCCGGCGGCATCCGTGAAATTGAATTTATCGCGCAGGTGTTCCAGTTAATTCGTGGGGGGCGTGAGCCATCACTGCGCCATCGTGGGCTGCTGGAAACCTTACAGGCGATTGGTGAGCTGGATCTGCTTAGCGCGCAAGAAGTTGCGGAGTTGACCGCAGCGTACCGTTTCCTGCGCCGTCTGGAAAACTTACTACAGGCACTGGCCGACAAACAAACTCAGACTCTGCCGGATAAAGCGGATGATCAATTGCGTCTGGCTGTTGCGCTCAACTTCTCGTCCTGGCAGGCGTTGTTGGATGAAGTGCAGCTTCAGATGGGGCGCGTGCACGCCGTGTTTGCCAACCTGATTGGTGATGAAGAGGAAGATGAAGAGGACACCATTGCCGCTCATTTCCATGAGTTGTGGGATATGGCCCATAAACGCGATGTGATTGAGCATATTGTCCAGCACGATCTTTCTCAACAGCAGACGGAAGCGATGGCGAATACGATTATCCGCTTTAAGGACGATCTGGCAAAACGCACCATCGGTCCGCGTGGGCGTGAGGTGCTCAATCGCCTGATGCCGAAAGTGTATCAGGCCATTTTCTCGCATCCTGACGCTGAGTTTGGTTTGTCGCGTGTGTTATCGCTGCTGCACAGCATCGCCACCCGTACCACTTACATGGAGCTGCTTGATGAACATCCGGCGGCGCTGACGCAACTGGTGCGATTGTGTACCGCCAGCCCGATGATTTCTGAGCAACTGGCCCGCTACCCGATTCTGCTTGATGAACTGATTGATCCGCAGCATCTCTACAACCCGATTGCGCTTGATGCGTATAAAACCGAACTGCGCGATTTTCTTGCCCGTATTCCGGAAGATGACATGGAGCAGCAGATGGAAGGGCTGCGTCAGTTCAAACAGATTTGTATTCTGAAAATTGCCGCAGCCGACATTGCGGGCGTGCTGCCAGTGATGAAAGTGAGTGACCACTTAACCTATCTCGCTGAAGCGATTGTTGAAGCGGTGGTGCATCAGGCCTGGCTGCAAGTCAGCGCGAAATATGGCGAACCAACTCACCTCAAAGATCGTGACGGTAAAGGTTTTGCCGTCGTGGGTTACGGTAAAGTCGGGGGCTGGGAGCTGGGCTATAACTCAGATCTCGATATCGTGTTTATTCACGATTGTCCGTTGGACGCCTATACCGATGGGGCAAAAGAAATTGATGGCCGCCAGTTCTATCTGCGTCTCGCACAGCGCGTAATCCATATTTTCTCTACTCGCACCGCGTCCGGTATTTTGTATGAAGTGGACACTCGCTTGCGTCCGTCCGGCGCGTCCGGTTTGTTGGTCAGCCCGATTGATGCGTTTGAAGAGTATCAGCGTCAGGATGCCTGGACGTGGGAACATCAGGCATTGGTGCGCGCTCGCGTTATCTATGGTGATGCTCCGTTGCAACAGGCATTTCTTGCCACGCGCCACGCGATTTTGTCTCTACCGCGTGAAGAGGAAAAACTCAAAAAAGAGGTGGTCGATATGCGCTTGAAAATGCGTGAGCACCTCGGAGGCAAAAAAGCCGGACGTTTTATGCTCAAGCAGGATGTCGGCGGGATTACCGACATTGAATTTTTGGCTCAGTACCTAGTGCTGCGCTACAGTCATGACAAACCTAAGCTGACTCGTTGGTCAGATAACGTGAGAATTTTTGAATCTTTGCTCACCCAAGGTGTCATGGAAGAAGAGCAGGCGATGGCATTGACTCATGCTTACACCAGCATGCGTGATCAAATCCATCATCGTAATCTGCTCAATCAAGAGGCCGATGTCAGCGAGAGTAAATTTGTCGCTGAACGTGAACAGGTAAAACGAGTTTGGCAACAGTGGCTGGGTTGATATCTTTAGCCGCTAAAAGGGCTGTGATACACTCCGCCCAGTCATAAATATTGGAGATCCATAATGAAACCAATCCTACCTGACTACAGCAATGCTGGGGTTTTGATTATTGGCGATGTGATGCTTGATCGTTATTGGTACGGTCCAACGGGTCGCATCTCGCCAGAAGCTCCGGTGCCTGTGGTAAAAGTAGAGCATAACGAAGAGCGTCCGGGCGGTGCAGCGAACGTTGCGATGAACATTGCTTCACTCGGCGGTCAGGCGCATATCATTGGTTTAACAGGGATGGATGAACCCGCTCAGGTACTGGCGGACAAACTGACGTCGCTGAGCGTGAAGTGTGATTTTGTGGCGCTGCCGGATTATCCGACCATTACTAAGCTGCGCGTCCTGAGTCGCGGTCAGCAGCTGATTCGTCTGGATTTTGAAGATAAATTTGAAAACACCGATCCAGCGCAGATCCTGTCTCGCATGGAAAAAGCGTTGCCAGCGGTGAAAGCCGTGATCTTGTCGGATTACGCGAAAGGTGCGCTAGAGCATGTGCAGCAGTTTATTCAGGCTGCGCGCAAGGCTGGCGTTCCGGTATTCATCGACCCTAAAGGTTCCGATTTTGAACGCTATCGTGGCGCAACGCTGCTGACACCAAACATGTCTGAGTTCGAGCAGGTGGTTGGTAAAGTCAAATCGAATGAAGATTTGGTGGAAAAAGGCTTTGGTCTGATTGAACAGTTCGATCTGGACGCCCTGTTGGTGACCCGCAGTGAACACGGTATGACGCTGCTGCGTCGCGGTATGGACCCATTCCATCTGCCAACGCAGGCGAAAGAAGTGTACGACGTAACGGGCGCAGGCGATACCGTGATTTCAGTCTTGGCTGCGTCAGTGTCCGCGGGTAAGCCGTTGGATGAAGCGTGTGCTCTGGCTAACGCGGCAGCCGGTGTTGTGGTCGGTAAACTGGGCACCTCGACCGTGTCGACCATCGAACTGGCGGAAGCGATTCATGGTAGCAGAGACACCGACTTTGGTGTGATTGATGAAGCATCGCTGATTGCAGCGGTGAAAAAAGCGCAGGCTCGCGGCGAGAAAGTGGTGATGACCAACGGTTGTTTCGACATTCTGCATGCCGGCCACGTTTCTTACCTCAATCACGCGGCTGAGCTTGGCGATCGCTTAATCGTCGCGGTGAACACCGATGAGTCCGTTAAGCGTCTCAAAGGTCCGGGTCGTCCGGTGAATCCAACCGATCGCCGTATGGCGGTACTGGCGGGATTGGGCGCCGTTGACTGGGTGGTGCCATTTGCAGAAGACACGCCTCAGCGACTGATCTCTGAAGTCCTGCCTGACCTGCTGGTCAAAGGTGGAGATTACAAACCGGAAGAGATTGCGGGTGGGAAAGAGGTGATTGCGGCGGGTGGCGAAGTTAAAGTCCTCAACTTTGAAGACGGCTGCTCAACCACTGAAATCATCGAAGCCATTAAAGGCGGCCGCGGCTAATCTCGCGGGCTGATAACAAGCTTCCCGATAGAAAAAGGGCTCACAGTGTGAGCCCTTTTTGTCAGAACTGACCGCCACAGCAACGGTGACGAACAGGCACTTTATTACTTGATCGCTTTGAGACCCGCATTGACATCAATGATGTCCTGCTCGCTCAGTGTACCTACTGCCTGACGCAGTTGCAGTACGTTGATGATGTAGCTGTAACGCGCATCAGACAGGTTTTTCTTCACGCTGTACAGAGTACGGGTCGCATCCAGTACGTCAACGATAGTACGGGTGCCCACATCAAAGCCAGCTTCCGTTGCATCCAGCGCTGATTGCGCGGAAATCACAGATTGTTCATAAGCTCGCACCGAACCGATCGACGCATTGATGTTGTTGTTGTACGCACGCACGTTTTTCACCACGCTGCGGTACGAAGCTTCCAGATCCTGGCTGGCTGCAACGTATGCGTATTCCGCTTGTTTGGTTTGGGAAGACACGTTACCACCACTGTATAGCGGAACAGTCAGGTTCAGACCAATGTTGAAATCGTTGTTTTCGTGGTAAGTGTCGTAACTGCTGTAGTTATCGTTGTACTCACGACCGTAGTTGTAACCACCGTCCAGAGTCAGCGAAGGCAGGTGACCAGAGCTTGCCAGCGAAATGTTGTCTTTCGCCACGTCTTGAGAGATACGGGCCGACAACAGTGACAGGTTCTTTTCTTGCGCTTGTTCAATCAGTGCTTCCATCGATTCGGTGGTGCGGCTGGTTGAGAAACGGTTGGTATCCAGAATACTCAGGTTAGTGTGTTCCTGACCTGTAATTTCACGCAGCGACTCGTAGCTGTTGATCAGCGAGTTTTCTGCCAGAACTTCGTCTGCCAGAACAGTATCGTATTGCGCTTGTGCGTCATGGACGTCAGTAATCGCCGACAGGCCCACTTCAAAACGTTGTTTGGTTTGTTCCAACTGACGGCCAACCGCGGCTTTTTCAGCACGAACAAATTCCAGGTTGTCCTGCGCGCTCAGTACATCAAAGTAAGCTTGTGCTACGCGTAGCATCAGGCTTTGCTGAGAGTTGGCGTATTGGGCATCAGCCTGACGAGCTTGCTTCTCAGCGGTATCCAGAGAAACCCAGCTTGAGCGGTCGTACAGTTCTTGCGAGAAGTTGATGCCTGCGCTCAGTTTGTCACTGTCGCGTAGATCGACGTCACTGCGGTTAATGTTGTAACCCGCAGTCAAATTGATTTGAGGCAAAAGAGAGCTACGGCTTGAGTTGATCGCTTCAAACGCTGCGTCACGTTGTGCCGCTGCACTCAGCAGTTGAGGATCGTTCTGTTTTGCTTGGTCGTAAATTTGTGCAAGGTCATCCGCGGAAGCTGTTGTGCTAAGGCCGCCCAGAGTTGCACTAATCAATAAAGGAAGCAGTTTTTTCATTAGTCCTATTCCTGCCTGAATATGAAAGGAGTTACGCTCACGAGAGTGTAACGCAAATTGATGGCATTTCACTCGAAACTTTGCACTTTTTTACACTTAGCTATCCAATTGTGCAATAAAAATTGTGTGACGACTTAAATATAAGTACAACTTTTGTATAAAAAGTTGAGCAATGTCCTTGGAAGTCACAAAAATTCATGAGTAAACTATAAGATTCACTGAGAGAGGTTTCTAATGCAACAGTCTGATCAGCCGCCAGGAGTGTTTACTCCTGAAGATGTAGAAATTGTCTCAACCGAGACACTGTTTCAAGGATTTTTCCGAATGGTGAAGTATCGGTTCAAGCATCGATTATTTCAAGGCGGGTGGAGTCAGACTATTGAACGGGAAATGTTTGAGCGCGGTCATGCCGCAGCGTTGCTGCCTTATGATCCGCAACGTGATCAGGTCGTAATGATAGAACAGATACGCGTTGGTGCGCTGGAACATGCCAATCCCTGGCAGTTAGAAATTGTCGCGGGCATCATTGATCGCGCGGAGAGCGCAGAAGAAGTGGTGCGCCGTGAAGCGGAAGAGGAAGCTGGGATCTCCGTCAACAGAACGGAGAAAATTACCTCTTATTATCCCTCTGCTGGGGGATGTTCTGAAAAACTTGATGTCTATGTGGGAGAAGTGGATGCATCCCTGGCTCACGGCGTTCATGGTTTAGACTATGAAGGTGAAGATATCAAAGTTCACGTAATGAGCCGCCGCGATGCGTATCAGTTAGTGACAGAGGGGCGAATTGAGAATGGAGCCTCAATAATCGCACTACAATGGTTGGAGTTAAACTACGGGCAATTACAATCGCAATGGCAGAAATGACAGCACTAAAAAAGCCGTATCATGTTGATTTACCAGAACTGATGCGGACTTATGAAACGAACTACGCCAAGTTGAACGCTTTGTTGCCTGCGCAACCGAGCGTCGGTGACGTGCGCTGTTATCAAGCGGCACATCTGGCTTATCAGCTGCAAGTGCTGGAAGTCACAAAGTACACAACTTTGGTGGAGATTTGTCAAAGTGACGACATTTCGATATTTCCATTACCAACCATGTCTGTCAGGCTGTACCACGACGCTCGTGTAGCAGAAGTACTGACCACCGATCAGCTTAACCGGGTAAAAGCTCGCTACGACTATCCGAATGAGAAGATGGTGCAAAAGGACGAAAAGGCACAGATCAATCGTTTCTTAGGGGACTGGCTGACATTTTGCCTGAAAAGAGGCATTAGCCGAGCGCCCATTAACATCAATCAATAGCATTAGGTTTATAGATTTTGAACGTGTCGTCCAGTATAGACAATTCCGACAGCATCAAGCTGGTTCAGATTACGGATACGCACCTCTTTGCGCCCGATGACGGTAGCCTGTTGAGTGTTAATACCGCAGACAGCTTTCTCGCGGTGGTAGAGGCTATTCGTGCCCAGCAGTTGGAATTCGACGCCATTTTGGCGACCGGCGATATTTCTCAGGATCATACGGCTGAGTCTTATCACCGTTTTACCCAAGGTATTTTACCGCTCGAGAAAATTTGTTTCTGGCTGCCGGGCAATCACGATTACAAACCCAATATGAGCAGTGTGCTGCCATCAAAACAGATTCATGCACCTGAGCATGTACTGCTTGGCGAGCACTGGCAAATGATCCTGTTGGATTCGCAAGTTGTGGGCGTGCCTCACGGCCGTTTGAGCGATCAGCAATTGACGCTGCTTGAGGAGAAACTGTCCGCGCACCCGGAGCGGTTTACCTTGGTGCTGCTGCACCATCATCCGCTGCTGGTCGGCAGTGCCTGGCTTGATCAGCACACGCTGAAAGACAGCGAGGCATTCTGGACCATCGTTGAGCGCCATCAGAACGTGAAAGCGGTGTTGTGCGGGCATGTCCATCAGGACATGGACCGTTTACACCACGGTGTGCGCGTCATGGCAACACCATCCACGTGTGTCCAGTTCAAACCCAATTCCGATGACTTCGCGCTGGATAAATGTTCTCCAGGCTGGCGTGAGCTTGAGTTGCATGCTGATGGGCGTGTGACGACGGCGGTCAAGCGCTTGGCGAAGGGGCTGTTTCAACCGGACTTTAACTCCAACGGATACTGAATATGTCGGACAAACCATCGTTACTTTTGTACATTCACGGCTTCAACAGCTCCCCTTTGTCGCATAAAGCGCAGGTGATGCAGCAGTATTGCGCGCAGCATCGTCCGGATATAGAGGTTGTCGTGCCAAAGCTGCCTTCATTTCCTCAGCAGGCGGCAGAGCATCTGCTGAATGTCGTCAATCAGTACAAAAACGATTATCAGATAGGTCTGGTCGGTAGCTCATTGGGCGGCTATTTGTCTACCTGGCTCAATCACCAGTTCGGCTTTCGCGCTGTGCTGATTAATCCTGCCGTGAAACCTTACGAGTTGTTGGCTGATTTTTTGGGTGAGCAGCAAAATCCTTATACCCAAGAACGTTACGTATTAACCGCCGAACACATTGATGAACTGAAGGCGTTGGATACGGAGACGCTGCGTGCGCCGCAAGACTTCTGGCTTCTGCAACAAACCGAAGATGAAGTGCTGGATTACCGTCAGGCGGTGGACAAATACCAACACGCCCGTCAAACCGTTGAAGAGGGCGGTGACCACAGTTTTGTCGATTTTGAACGTTATCCGGCGCAAATCATTCAATTCTTAAATCTCTGATCTTTTCATTGAGGGAAGAGTCATAATTTTACTTGTTACTTACTGATGTCGCTTGACATCAGCGAGCCTCTTCCAGACTATGTTTCTCTTGGACTTTCCTCGTTTAATTGGCCGATAAAGCGGCAAAGCGCCTGTCATTTCATCAAAAATCAAGCGTTCATAAACGAGTCGTAAAGTTACGAATCATTTATCGATAAAAGCATTCCGTATTATGACTGAACAATATAATGCTGGAGCCATTGAAGTTCTTAATGGCTTAGAACCAGTGCGTCGCAGACCTGGGATGTATACGGATACCACGCGCCCTAACCACCTTGGGCAGGAAGTCATCGACAACAGTGTCGATGAAGCGCTGGCCGGATACGCCACTAAGGTTCAAGTGATCCTACATGCCGATCAATCGCTGGAAGTGATTGATGACGGTCGTGGTATGCCTGTAGACATTCACCCGGAAGAGAAAGTCTCCGGGGTTGAATTGATCTTATGTAAGCTTCACGCGGGCGGTAAGTTCTCCAATAAGAACTACCAGTTCTCCGGTGGTTTGCACGGGGTAGGGATCTCAGTCGTGAACGCGCTCTCCAAGCGCGTCGAAGTTACAGTGCGTCGTGATGGCCAGGTGTATGACATCGCGTTTGAACACGGCGAAAAAGTCTCAGATTTAACCGTTACCGGCACCTGTGGTCGTCGCAACCGCGGCACCAGCGTCCATTTCTGGCCAGACACCAAGTATTTTGATTCGCCGAATTTCTCCGTTACCCGTTTGGTCAACAACCTGCGCGCGAAAGCCGTACTGTGCCCGGGACTGGAAATTACCTTCACCGATAAGGTGAACAATAACGAATACCGTTGGTTCTACGAAGATGGCCTGAAAGACTATCTGGCTGAAGGCGTCAAAGGGTACACCTTATTGCCGGAAGAACCGTTTACCGGCGAATTTTCTGCCGAAACGGAAGCCGCTACCTGGGCCGTGATCTGGCTGCCGGAAGGCGGCGAACTGATCACCGAAAGCTACGTCAACCTGATCCCGACCGCGCAGGGCGGCACGCATGTCAATGGCTTGCGTCAGGGCCTGTTGGATGCGATGCGTGAGTTCTGTGAATTTCGTAATTTGCTGCCGCGCGGCGTCAAATTGACTGGCGAAGATGTGTTTGACCGTTGTGCTTACGTGCTGTCGGTAAAAATGCAGGATCCGCAATTTGCGGGTCAGACTAAAGAGCGTCTCTCCTCGCGTCAGACCGCGGCGTTTGTTTCCGGTGTCGTGAAAGATGCGTTCAGTCTGTGGCTGAACGAAAAGCCGCAACTGGCCGAGCAACTGGCGGAAGTGTGTATTGCTAACGCCCACCGCCGTATGCGTGCGGCGAAGAAAGTTGTGCGTAAGAAAGTGGCTTCAGGCCCGGCGCTGCCGGGTAAATTGACCGACTGTTCTCAGCAGGATCTCAGCCGCACCGAACTGTTTTTGGTGGAAGGTGACTCGGCGGGCGGCAGTGCCAAACAGGCACGCGATCGTGAGTTTCAGGCCATCATGCCGCTGCGCGGTAAGATTCTGAACACGTGGGAAGTTTCGGCAGATCAGGTACTGGCTTCGCAGGAAGTGCACGATATTTCAGTTGCGCTGGGCATTGACCCGGACAACGACAACCTTGAAGCGCTGCGTTACGGCAAAGTCTGTATCCTTGCCGATGCGGACTCGGATGGTCTGCATATCGCGACACTGCTGTGCGCTCTGTTTACCCGTCATTTCCCGGCGCTGGTGCGCGCGGGACACGTGTATGTGGCGATGCCGCCGCTCTATCGTATCGACTGCGGTAAAGAAGTGTTCTACGCGCTGGATGACAGCGAGAAAGACGCAATTCTTGAACGCCTGAGTAAGAAGAAAGCCAAAGTGAACGTGCAGCGATTTAAAGGTCTGGGTGAAATGAACCCGCTTCAGCTGCGCGAAACCACCATGGATCCGAATACTCGTCGTCTGGTTCAACTGACCATTGACGATGATAAAGCGACCGAAGAGATGATGGATATGCTGCTGGGTAAAAAGCGTGCGGATGACCGCCGCAACTGGCTGCAAAGCAACGGCGATCTGGCTGAGGTGTAATAAATGTCGACTGAAATCACCTACGATGGCGTTGAACAGCTGCCACTGCGCAAGTTTACTGAAGACGCTTATCTGAATTATTCCATGTACGTCATCATGGACCGCGCGTTGCCATACATTGGCGACGGTCTGAAGCCGGTTCAGCGACGTATCATCTATGCAATGTCTGAGCTGGGTCTTTCTGCCTCAGCCAAATACAAAAAATCGGCGCGTACCGTTGGTGACGTGCTGGGTAAATATCACCCGCACGGCGATTCAGCATGTTACGAAGCGATGGTGCTGATGGCGCAGCCGTTCTCTTACCGTTATCCGCTGGTTGACGGTCAGGGCAACTGGGGTGCGCCGGACGATCCGAAATCGTTCGCTGCGATGCGTTATACCGAAGCAAAACTGTCTAAGTTCGCGGAAGTACTGTTGAGCGAACTCGGCCAGGGCACAGTAGACTGGCAACCGAACTTCGATGGCACAATGAAAGAGCCGAAGATGCTGCCAGCACGTCTGCCGCACATTCTGCTCAACGGCGTGACAGGTATCGCGGTCGGTATGGCGACCGACATTCCACCGCACAACGTGCGTGAAGTGGCGGCCGCAACGATTCACCTGATTGACAATCCGCAGGCCAGCCTGCCGGATCTGATGCAATACGTGAAAGGTCCGGATTATCCGACCGAAGCAGAGATCATCTCGCCGCAGATTGAGCTGGAGAAAGTCTACCGTACCGGCCGTGGCAGCGTAAGAATGCGCGCAGTGTGGCACAAAGAAGGTTCGGACATCGTGATCTCGGCGCTGCCGCATCAGGTATCGGGCGCCAAACTGCTGGAGCAGATTGCCAACCAGATGCGCGCGAAGAAACTGCCGATGGTGGAAGATTTGCGTGATGAATCGGATCACGAAAACCCGACTCGTATTGTGATTGTGCCGCGCTCTAACCGTGTCGATTGCGATCTGCTGATGAATCACTTGTTTGCTTCGACCGATCTGGAACGCAGCTACCGCGTCAACCTCAACATGATTGGCCTCGACAACCGCCCGCAGGTGAAAGGTCTGGTCAGTATTCTGAGCGAATGGATTCAGTTCCGCCGTGAGACGGTGCGTTCTCGTCTGCAACACCGTCTGGATAAAGTGCTGGCTCGTCTGCACATTTTGGAAGGTTTGTTGATCGCGTATCTGAACATCGATGAAGTGATCGAAATCATTCGTACCGAAGACGATCCTAAAGCTGTGCTGATGGCACGCTTCGGGATTACTGATATTCAGGCGGATGCGATTCTGGATACCAAACTTCGTCACTTAGCCAAACTGGAAGAGATGAAGATCCGCGGTGAACAGAGCGAGCTGGAAAAAGAGCGTCAGAAGCTGGAAGAGCTGCTGGGTTCTGAGCGTCGCCTGAATACATTGCTGAAAAAAGAGATCAAAGCGGATGCCGAGACCTACGGTGATGATCGTCGTTCGCCGCTGGTTGAACGTGAAGAAGCCAAAGCGCTGACGGAACGTGATCTGATGCCAAGTGAAATGATCACGGTCGTGTTGTCTGAGAAAGGCTGGATTCGCCATGCGAAAGGTCATGAGGTTGATTGTGAAGGATTGAACTACAAAGCGGGTGATAACTATCTGGCGCACGCGTGTGGTAAGAGCAATCAGCAAGCCGTCTTCCTCGGTAGTGATGGCCGCAGTTACTCGTTGGAGTCACACACTCTGCCGTCTGCACGTGGGCAGGGGGAACCGATTACTGGTCGTCTCAACGTGGCGGAAGGCACGTCGATTCGTCAGGTCGTCATGGGCGAAGAAGATCAGCTGTGGCTGGTGGGATCTGATGCCGGTTATGGCTTCGTGTGTAAAGGCACCGATCTGTTGTCGAAAAACCGCAGCGGTAAGGCGCTGGTCAATCTGCCGGACAATGCAGAAGTGATGACGCCACAGGCGGTGAACGATCTGCAAAGCGATGAGATCCTGGCGATTACCAATCAGGGCCGCATGTTGCTGTTCCCGATAAAAGATCTGCCGCAGTTAGGCAAAGGCAAAGGCAACAAGATCATCAATATCCCGGCGGCGAAAGCCAAGTCGCGGGAAGAAGTGGTGTCCCATCTGTTGGCACTACCAAAAGATGTGTCTGTAACGCTGTATGCCGGCAAACGTAAGCTGGGGCTGAAACCATCGGATCTGGATAATTTCCGTGGTGAGCGTGGTCGTCGTGGTGCTCTTTTGCCACGTGGTCTGCAACGTGTGACCCGCATCGAGCTGGAATCGGATGCGCAAGAAAGTTCTGAAGAAGAATAATGTAGTCTGAACAAGCAAAAGCCCCGCAATGCGGGGCTTTTTTATGCCAGTCAGTAATTATCTTCCGACCAACCGTCACTGTCGGACATGTCCGGTGCACCGGGAATGGATTTCTCTTCATCGGCCCATTCACCGAAGTCGATCATCTGACATTTTTTACTGCAGAACGGGCGATGAGGGCTTTGCTCCCCCCATTCCACATCCTGGCCACATTGTGGGCATTTCACCACAGTTGGTTTTTTTGACATGGTCATATCCTGTGCGTCGAGAAAGCACATTGCTTTATGGTTAATTAAAGTTGATTAACTGCAAACGGCGAGATCAAATTCAATATCCTGCGTGCTGGCCTGACCGGAACTGAATTCGATAAATTTGATGGCGAAGCGGTTCTTGTGCCCCGAAATCATCGGGTAGACGCCGTAATCCAACGGAATGGACAGGCGCAGAATGTTCGCCTCTTCCGCATCGCTCTGATAAAAACCTGACTTGGCTTCACGGGCGCGAAAGTTACCAGTTTCCCGTGTCAGTTTCAGCCACAGTTTCAGCGCGTCGGCTAACGGTTGCAAGGTATCCATCCACTGGCGGGCATCCTGGATTTTTTGTTCCAAGGCCAGATGCAACCAATAGTGCAGTGCCGGCAAATCAAAACAGCAAGAGCCACCGGGCAGATTGAAGCGCTGGCGAATCGCACTCAGGAAACGGTCTTCTTTGAGAGACTGGCCAAATCGCTCACCACCCATCAGGTTGCGGTGAATGTCGTCAATTTCTCTCAGCAGGCCCAACAACATCTCTTGATCCACCCCTTCGACGTTGAGCCAGTTGCGGTAAGCCAGACGTTGTTTTTCGATATCTTTGGCGAGTTCGCTTTTGAGTTGGATCTGCTCAAAAATTTCCAGCAGATCGAACAGAGAACGGAAGAATAGCTGATGCTGAATATCGTCACGAAACTGCGACGCTTGCTCCATCTGATTGAGCAGCGCTTCGACACGAAGGTAAATACGCGTTTTTTCGTTGAGCGGATGTTCAAACTTATGTGTGGTCATCAAACTAGCCTTGGGTTATTTGGGACTTATTCTCACAGATTTGTACGGCTCATGGCTAGATACTTTTGGTGCAATTCTGTGATTTGAGGCAAAAGTTTCTGGTTTTCTGCATCATTTTTAATCACATCGTCGGCGATGGCTAATCGTTGTTCACGGCTGGCCTGCGACGCGAGAATCGCCTTCACCTGCTGCTCGGAGACATTGTCGCGCGCCAGAGTGCGTTGGATCTGCGTGGTTTCATCGACATCGACCACCAAAATGCGGTCCGCCATAGACTGTAACTGGTTTTCCACTAACAGTGGCACCACTAGTAACGCATAAGGAGAGCGTACTTGTTGTAAATCTTGTGTCATTTTTTGGCGAATCAATGGATGCAACAAATGATTGAGCCAGGATTTTTCTTCGACATCGGCAAAAATACGCTCGCGCAGCGCTGCACGGTCGAGGCGACCATCGGCCTGTAAGATGTCATCGCCAAAATGCTCGGCAATCGCGTTCAGTCCCGGAGTGCCGACGTCCACCACTTCACGAGCCACTACATCGGCATCGACGATATCAATGGCGAAATGTTGCTGAAACAGATTCGCGACGGTGGTTTTTCCGCTGGCGATGCCACCTGTTAAGCCAATGATGAGTGCCATAATCAGAATCCTAATACCGAATGAAAATACCAACCCGCAATGTCATGACCAAACAACAGAGACAGCCAGCCTGCAATCGCCAGATAAGGCCCGAAGGGAAATGCTTTATCAATGCCGCGCTTTTGCAGACGCAGTTGAATGAGGCCGAACACCAGTCCAACCAGAGATGACATCAGAATGATGATCGGTAGTTGCTGCCATCCCAGCCAAGCACCGAGAGCCGCTAACAGCTTAAAGTCGCCATAGCCCATGCCTTCTTTGCCTGTCAGTAGCTTAAACAGCCAGTACACCGACCATAACGACAGATAACCCGCTATCGCACCAATCACCGCATCTTGTAGCGAAATCGGGCTGATGCCCGCCAACGCCAGCGCAATACCAGCCCAGAGTAGGGGCAGAGTAAGCTGATCCGGCAGCAGCATCGTATCGAAATCAATGAAGGTTGCCGCAATCAGCGTATAGGTAAAGAACAGCATGGCAACGGCAAACCAGCTAAAACCAAATTGCAGCGCAATCAAGAGGCTGCATGAAGCCGTCAGCAGTTCAATCAGTGGATAACGCGCGCTGATAGGGCCGTGACAATTCGAGCATTTACCACGCAGCAACAGCCAGCTCAGTACCGGAATGTTGTCGATAACCCGGATCGGCGTATCGCAATGCGGGCAGGTGGAACGTGGCGTGCTCAGCGTTAAAATGCCCTGAGGCGGCTCAATATGATACTCGGGAAAGGATTCCGCACACTCCTGACGCCACTCACGCTCCATGATTTTCGGCAGGCGATAAATCACCACATTGAGGAAACTGCCGATAATTAACCCCAGCACTGTCGCCAGCGTAGGAAACAGCCAGGGGTAAAAATTAAAAATGTCCATTTTATGTGCTCGCGGCGCGTCGCCATCATGTTGGTCTTAATGAGGGTCATACTAACCTAATACACTCATTAAGTTAAAGATTGGCAGGTACATCGCCACCACCAATCCACCGACCACAATGCCCAAAAATACGATAATCAGCGGTTCAAGAATTTTGCCCAGATTGTCGACGGTGTTGTCGACTTCAAACTCATAGATGGTAGCGACTTTATTGAGCATGTCGTCGAGCTTGCCGGACTCCTCGCCGATCATCACCATTTGCAACACCATTTCCGGAAAGGCTTGTGTGTTGCGCATTGCAATATACATCGGCATCCCTGCCGCCGTATGGCGGTGAACATCCTGAATGGCGGTTTCAAAATGCACGTTACCTGCCGTTTTAGCGGTGGTTTTGAGGCTGGCGAGTATCGGAATTCCCGCACTGAAGCTGGTCGCCAGAGTGCGGCTGAATTTGGCAATTGCGGCTTTGGCAAGCACACCGCCAATGATGGGAAAACGCAGGCTGAGCTGGCTGGTTTTAAGACGGACCACGAAGGATTTTTTCCGCGCCGCTTTGATGCCAAACACCAAGCCCAATGACGCGATGAACGCCCCCGCACTGTAGGCTTGTACCCCATGCGATAACTTGAGGATCTGCTGAGTAAACCAAGGCAGTTCAGCCCCAAAACCCTTGAACATACTTTCGAACTCTGGAATGACCATCATCAGCATCAAATAGGAGACGCCGAGTGCCACCAGAATGACCATGCTGGGATAGATCAGCGCTTTGATTACTTTCGCGCGCAGTTGCTCGCTTTTTTCCCGATAGGTGGCAAGGCGTTCAAAGACTTCGGCAAGATTGCCGGACTGCTCGCCAGTCTGAATTAAGTCGACGTACAACGCGTCAAAGTGAGTGCTGGCAGTGCGCATCGCTTTGGAAATCGGCGTACCGGCTTCGACGCCTTTGGTAATTTGCGCCAGAATCGATTTCATCTCGGCTTTACGATGATTATCGCCGACCAATTTAAGTGCCTGCACAATTGGCACTCCGGTGGTCAGCATGGTGGCAAGCTGGCGGGTTAGGATGGTGATGTCTTTAGTTTTGACCCGATTGGTGAGACGAGTCAGAACCGACACGCTGCCTTTTTTGATCTTCTTAACCTGAATGTGCTGTTCTTTCAGTTTGTCGCGGACTTCTATTTCACTGATAGCCAGTGTCTGTCCCGCGACTTTCTTGCCAGTGCTGTTGACGCCTTTCCAGCGATAGTTTTTTAACTCAGGGCCTTTGGTCGGTTTCATGATGGAAGAGTCTCAGAATAAGGTCTTAACCAGAATTAGAAATAGAGAACACGCTGCAACTCACTGAAACTGGTGATCCCGGCGCGAAGTTTTTCGATCCCCGATTGCAACAGCGTTTGCATGCCATGTTGCTGGGCAATGGATTCGATCTGATGGATGCTGGCTCGTTGCATAATCGCTTCAGCCAGCGCGGAGTTAAATGCCATCACTTCATAAATCCCCACCCGCCCGCTGTAACCGTTGGTGCACTCGTTGCAGCCTGATGGGTTGGCGGCATAGATAGGCTGCTGAGAACTCAAGTGAAATTGTTGCTGCAGTGTCGGAGAGGGCGATGTGGCGACTTTGCAGTGAGGGCAAAGGCGTCGGGCAAGTCGTTGAGCGATGATGAGGCTCAGCGATGAAGCGAGGTTAAACGGTTCAATGCCCATGTTCGCCAGCCGAATCACGCTTTCGGCGGCGGAGTTGGTGTGCAGTGTGGATAGCACCAAGTGGCCGGTTTGGGCGGCTTTGACGGCAATCTCTGCCGTTTCCAAATCGCGGATTTCGCCCACCATCACCACATCGGGATCCTGACGCAGAAAGGAGCGCAGAGCCTGCGCAAAGCCAAAACCAATTTTGGGCTGCACCTGAACTTGGTTAATGCCGGGCAGGTTAATTTCCACCGGGTCTTCGGCGGTAGAAATATTCACTTCGTCGGTGTTGAGAATGCGAAGGCCGGTATAGAGTGAGACTGTCTTACCGCTGCCTGTCGGGCCAGTCATCAGAATCATGCCTTGCGGCTTGGTGAGGGCCGCCAGATAAAGCTGCTTTTGCGCATCGTTATAACCCAACTTGTCGATATCGAGGCTGGACGCACTGCTGTCGAGCAGACGCAGGACGATTTTCTCCCCCCACAAGGTTGGCAGAGTGGAGACCCGCATATCAATGGCCGTGTCCGCATTGAGGCGTAATTTGATGCGGCCGTCTTGCGGTAAACGTCGCTCAGCGATATCGAGTTTCGACAAAATCTTAATCCGCGCAGCCAGTCGGCGGCTTAAATGGCTGGCTGGTTGCTGGATTTCCACCAAAATACCGTCGCAGCGCAAGCGAATGCGATAAAAGGATTCATAGGGTTCAAAGTGGATATCAGAAGCGCCTTTACGCACCGCATCCAGCAGGATCTGGTTGATGAAACGACTGACCGGGGAGTCATCCTGACTCAGATCTTCGATTGATGTTTTTTCGTCATCGGAAACCTGCACCAGACTGGCCAGTTCGTCCTGGCTGATCTCCTTGCCCTGCGTGCCATGTGACGTGATGGCTCGGCCATACAAGCGGCGAATAGCGGCTTGCAGTGCTTTATGATCAGCCAATACCAGTTCTACTTGTAACCCGGTCGCAAAACGAAACTCGTCTTCAACTTGTAGGTGAGTAGGATCGGATACCGCAAGAGTCAGTACCTGACCGTTGCTGTTGAGGGGCAGAGCCTGATAACGGGTGATGAGCTCTCGCAGCCCCAACTGCTGGCAAAGCGGCGCGAAGTCAAAACGGGTCAGATCCGTATTCGGCAGACCAAAGATCTGGCTTAGATGCTCGGTCAGTTCATGGTGATGGAAGATCGCCAAATCGATCAACGCTTCCGGAACATTGGTTCCGGAAGCGTGAATATGATCCATTACGGCCTGTTCCTGCGTAGGGCTAAGCAAATCGGCCTGACGCAGAATGGCGAGTAGGTTGGTGAGCATTGTAAAGAATTAACAACCTTTCGGTGCTGCTGCGCTCACGGCTGCTGGGCCGGTGTACGCACATGACCAGCCACCAGTTGTTCTTGTGTATACGAACTTCGCGCCCTTTGCTGAACCATCAGTGTGAGAAAAGGTGATTTCATTGTCTGCTGAGATACTTAGTGTGCCTAAGCTATTAGCGGCAGAGGAAACACCCAGCGATGTGATGGTACTTACTCCACTACTAATCTTTCCATTTTCTTGGACATATAACTCTGCTGGTGTTAGCACGGATTTAATTGTGGCAAAGCCAGAAGCTAACTCACTCTTGGTTACGTAATCCTTATAAGCGGGTACGGCAATCGCCGACAGAACTCCGATGATGGCGACCACGATCATCAGTTCGATCAGGGTAAAGCCCCGCTGTTGTTTGCGTTGATTCGCGTTCATGACACTCTCCGTTATGCGTGTGTTTGTATGATGAGCAGAGCATAAGAAGTTGTTGATATTAGGAGAATTGGGGGAATGAGAGGGCGCGAGGCATTCGGGATTTTTATGCTTGGATTTACATCCATCGGGCAAAATATTTCGACTCAGTTAAAAGCGTTGCGGTGATATGAGGTACGGCAGGCATAAAAAAAGGAGGCGAGGCCTCCTTTTAATACATTGAAAATTCTATTTTTATTTGAAGCGCATCGATAAATCCATGGCGCGCACATGTTTGGTCAGTGCGCCGACAGAGATGTAATCAACACCCGTTTCGGCGTATTCACGCAGTGTTTCCATCGTGACGTTGCCGGAATTTTCCAGCGCTGCACGACCTGCGTTGATCGCTACCGCTTCGCGCATCATGTCCAGCGTAAAATTGTCGAGCATAATGATGTCGGCACCGGCTTCAATCGCCAGACGCAGTTCGTCCAGATTCTCGGTTTCGACTTCAACGGGTTTGCCCGGGTTGAGTTTCTTCGCGGTGCTGATCGCTTGTGTAATGCCGCCACAAGCGATGATGTGATTCTCTTTGATCAGGTAAGCGTCAAACACACCAATACGATGGTTAAAACCACCGCCGCAGGCAACGGCATATTTCAGCGCGCTGCGCAGGCCCGGAATGGTTTTGCGAGTGTCGAGCAGACGACAACCGGTGCCTTCCAGCGCTTTTACGTATTGCGCTGTGGTCGTCGCGCAACCAGACAAGGTTTGAATAAAGTTCATCGCGTTGCGCTCGCCCGTGAGCAGAATGCGCGCCGGACCGCTCAGCGTACACAACGTTTGGTTTGGCTCAACGGTATCACCGTCTTTGACCAACCACTCAATGGTCACTTCGCCGCCCAGTTGCGTGAATACTTCGTCAGCCCAGGCTTGACCACAAAACACACCGTGCTCACGGGTAATGATGGTGGCGCGTCCTTGCACGTCGGCTGGGATCAGACTTGCGGTGATATCGGCTGCGGGATCGAGCGTGCCGCCTAAATCTTCTTTAAGCGTGTCGGTGACCGAGCGGGTGATTTCCAGTGGCAGTTGCTGTTTCAGATATTCGAGGCGTTCTTGACTGTTGTGGGACTCTTTCATCGCAAATCGTTAATATAAGTTGAACTGGGGGAGGGATAATACGCTGAGTGCGGTTGAAATTCAGCCCTTGATCTCGCATTTCATAGCAAGAAAGTTAAAATCAGCCATAGGCTAATGTCGGGGTTTACCCATCAATCAAATGGATAGTGTTTATGATCGATAATCAGGGCTGGTATCAATTTGCCCGTCGCGTACCATCGCCATTCTGCGATCAGCGCAGCGACGAACAGGATATCTCTTTGCTGGTGGTGCACAACATCAGTTTGCCGCCAGGGCAGTTTGGTGGGCCATATATCGAACAGTTTTTTACTGGCCAGCTTGATCCGAATCAGCATCCATTTTTCCGTGTGATACACACCATGGGTGTGTCGGCGCACTGTCTGATTCGCCGGGATGGAGAGGTGGTGCAGTTTGTGCCATTTTCGGCCAGAGCCTGGCATGCCGGGCAATCGTCGTTTGCCGGGCGCGCGCGATGCAACGATTATTCGATTGGCATTGAGTTGGAAGGGACCGATTTTGTCGCCTATACCGAAGCGCAATATCAGGCATTGGCAGCACTCAGCGACGCGTTGATGACGCACTATCCGGCGATTACGTTGCCGCGTATTACCGGGCATCAGTACATTGCCCCGATGCGTAAAACCGACCCGGGGCTGGTGTTTGACTGGCAGAAATACCGCGCGTTATTAAAGCGGTCTGATTGATGTGTCAGATGGCGTCGTGGTATTCGACTAGAACTTGCTCAATCCAGGTGGCGATGCGCTCATCACTCAGTTCGTATTGCGAGTCTTCATCCAGAGCAAGGCCGACAAACTGGGTCCCATCTTCGGTCAGCGCTTTTGAGGCTTCAAACTGGTAGCTGTCATCTTTTGGCCAGTAGCCGATCAGGTTCGCTCCCGTCTTCTTGATCTCGTCGTGGAGCATCCCCATCGCATCGAGGAACCATTCGCCATAGCCTTCTTGATCGCCTAAGCCGTATAACGCGACGTACTTGCCTTTTAGCGACACGCCACCGATGTGATCCCATATTGCGCTCCAGTCTTCTTGGATTTCGCCGAAATCCCATGTGGAGATTCCCAGTATTAACAGATCATAGTCGCTCATAAAACTGAGCGGCGTTTCTTTCACATTGTGAATGTCGAGCAGATCATCACCGAGGATGGCACGCATTTTTTCCGCCGCCATTTCGGTGTAACAGGTTGTTGAGCCGTAAAAAAGACCGATCTTCATAGTTTCATGTTCGTTTTTTATCTGGAATGGTGAATTCTAACCATAAAATAACCCAGAGTGCAGTGAATATCCTGCTGTCAGAATACTTTTATGGTATTAAGCTTAGGGGAATCACGAACGATAAAGAGATGAGAAGTACAGGTGTCAGAGCATTTTTCTCCTGATCACGGGCTGGTGGAACAGTTCCTTGATGCGATGTGGATGGAACGCGGGTTGTCGGAAAACACCCTGATGTCATACCGCAATGATCTGATCAAGCTGCTCGACTGGATGCAGCACAACAATTATCGATTGGATTTCATCAGCCTGTCGGGCCTTCAGCAATACCAAACCTGGCTGACGGATCAGGATTACAAACAGACGTCGCGGGCGAGAATGCTGTCGGCGATTCGTCGCCTGTTTCAATATCTGCACCGTGAAAAAATGCGTGCGGATGATCCGAGCGCACTACTGGTAAGCCCCAAACTGCCTAAGCGTTTACCCAAAGATTTAAGCGAGCAGCAGGTGGATGCATTGCTCAGCGCGCCGAACCCGGACGATCCGATTGAGTTGCGCGACAAAGCGATGCTGGAACTCTTGTATGCCACTGGTTTGCGTGTCACCGAACTGGTATCGCTGACGATGGAAAACATCAGTCTGCGTCAGGGCGTGGTGCGCGTGATTGGTAAAGGCGGCAAAGAGCGCTTGGTGCCAATGGGGGAGAATGCGATTGAGTGGATTGAAACTTTTCTTTCTCAGGGTCGGTCTCACCTGTTAGGTGAACAGACATCTGATGTGGTGTTTCCGAGTAAGCGTGCGCAGCAGATGACACGCCAAACTTTCTGGCACCGGATCAAACATTACGCGGTGATTGCCGGCATTGACGTCGATAAGCTATCACCACACGTTTTACGCCATGCGTTTGCGACCCACTTGTTGAACTACGGGGCGGATTTACGCGTGGTACAAATGCTGCTCGGTCATAGTGACTTATCGACAACGCAAATTTATACTCATGTCGCGACTGAGAGATTGAAACAATTACACAGCGAGCACCACCCAAGGGCTTGATGGAAAGGACTTTTTTATGAAGATTTTACGCCGATTATCACTTCTGCTGCTGCCGTTTGTTGCGGTGGCGTGTAACGCAGAGACTGTGTCAGCCGACAAACCAGCCGCACAGGTGCAGATCGACAAGAGCGTATTTGAGCAACGCTTTGCCAAACTGGGCTTGGATGTCATGGACGTTGTGCCATCGGATATTGATGGGCTGGTCGAAGTGCAAACCGCGGGTGGCGTGCTGTTTGCGTCTCCTGATGGCAAGCATTTTATTGCCGGCACACTGTATGAGATGGACGCCAATGGCGGTTACACCGATGTATTGGCCAAGCGTCAGGCGCCAATCAACGCCAAGAAAATCGCGCAGTTCCAGAAAAGCATGATTGAGTACAAGGCGGACAACGAGAAATATGTGGTGACGGTGTTTACTGACATTACTTGCGGATACTGTGTGCGTCTGCACAGCCAGATGAAAGAGTACAACGACGCGGGTATCACTGTGCGTTATCTGGCGTACCCACGCCAAGGACCCACCGGTCAGGTGGCAGAACAGATGGCGGCTATCTGGTGTTCAGAGGATCCCAAAACGGCGATTCACAACGCCAAGATGAATCGTCAGATGCTGGAAACTAAAGGCGACTTGGCGCAGTGCAAGCAAACCATCGCTCAGCATTATCAATTGGGCCGTGAGCTGGGTATCAGCGGTACACCAGCGATTTTCCTGCCAAACGGCGAAATGGTGGGTGGTTACCTGCCGGCAGCACAACTGTTGCAACGCCTACAACAAATGTAATCGAAGCTTAAAGGATACGGGCCTGAGCCAGTCTCAGGCCTGATAACAGATGATTGAAATTCAACGACGACCTGAGCCGGATCTGGCTCAACTTCCCGAGACCATTCCTGCTCTGTTAAGACGCATCTACCTCAACCGTGGTGTTGAGAGCGTCGAACAACTGGAGAAGGCCGCGAAAGCGCTGCACTCTTATACCCAACTGCACGGCATCGATGCAGCTGTTGAACTCCTGTTTGAAGCGATTAAGCAGCAGAAGCGCATCATCGTTGTCGGCGATTTTGACGCCGACGGCGCGACCAGTTCGGCGTTGTCAGTTCTGGCACTGCGTATGCTCGGCAGCCACAACGTCGATTATCTGGTGCCCAACCGTTTTGAGGACGGTTATGGCCTGAGCCCGGAAGTTGTGGAACAGGCATTGGCGATGAATGCCGAAATGATCATGACGGTCGATAACGGCGTCTCCTCGATTGAAGGGGTACGCTTTGCCAAGCAACACGGGCTACAGGTGCTGGTGACCGATCACCACTTACCAGGCTCTCAGTTGCCGGATGTCGATGCCATGGTTAACCCCAATCTGCAGCAGTGTGCGTTTCCCTCAAAAGCTTTAGCCGGGGTGGGCGTGGCGTTCTACCTGATGATGGCGTTGTGCGTTCACATGCGTAAGTGCGGCTGGTTTGCTGAACAGGGCATGGCGGAACCCAAGCTGATGGAACTGATTGATTTGGTGGCCTTAGGTACGGTTGCCGATGTGGTGCCGCTGGATGAAAACAACCGCATTCTGGTGCACCAGGGCTTGCAGCGTATTCGCGCTGGTAAAGCTCGCCCGGGGATTCAGGCGCTGATTGAAGTGGCCAAACGCGATGCGCGTAAACTGGTCGCGTCAGATTTTGGCTTTGCGCTGGGGCCGCGGATTAACGCCGCAGGGCGTCTTGACGATATGTCGTTTGGCGTCGAGCTGCTGCTGTGTAACAACATTCACGCTGCGCGCCGTATGGCCAGTGAATTGGATGGCCTCAATCAGACGCGTAAAGAGATTGAAGAGGGTATGAAGCAGGAAGCGATGGCGTTTTGTGAACGTCTGCAGTTTGGTAAAGACACCGAACTGCCGCATGGTCTGGTGATGTTTCAGCGTGACTGGCATCAGGGTGTGATTGGTATTCTCGCTTCGCGTATTAAAGAGCAGTTCCATCGTCCGGTGATTGCGTTTGCTGATGGCGGCGATGGTCTGATTAAAGGTTCCTGCCGTTCGGTTGCTGGTCTGCACATGCGTGATGCGCTGGATAAAATTGATACGCAGAATCCGGGCATTATTCTTAAGTTTGGTGGCCACGCCATGGCGGCCGGATTGACGATTGAAGAGAAGAACTTTGAGCGTTTCAGCCGACTGTTTGATGAAGTGGTGCGTCAGGATCTCGATGAAGCGCTGCTTAAAGGTGTGATTCTGACCGACGGCGAACTGACGCCTGAGGAGTTCTCTATGCACGTGGCGGAAATGCTGCGCGCTGGTGGTCCATGGGGACAGGCGTTTCCTGAACCGGTATTTGATGGCGAGTTTAAAGTGCTGCATCAGAAACTGGTCGGGGAGAAGCATCTCAAATTGATGCTGGAGCCGCTGTATAAAGGCCACCCGACCAACATCATGATCGATGGCATCGCGTTCAACGTTGACCTGCGCCGTTGGCCGGACGCATCGGTGAAAACCGTACGCCTCGCTTATAAACTCGATATCAATGAGTTTCGTGGTAATCAATCCTTGCAGCTGATGGTTGATCACATCGAAGCCAAATAAATCAGATGCTGTGAACATAAAAAGAGCACCTTAGCGCGAGGTGCTCTTTTTTTATGCAAATTTTGTGATTTGGTTCTAAATTCTGCTTGTGATATCGACAATGTGAATAACTGTCATAGCCCGTTAATTCCCCGTCTGTATGATTTTTGTAATTGGTCTGACCAATAATATTGCCGTTTTAGTGCGCTATTGTTAGTAAAGTGTTTTGGTAAGGCCTGTTCTATGATTTGGGTCAATTTTTGACTGGACATTGGCGTTTTAATTATGTTAATTTCTGCACCAACTTGAAATTGGTATTACCAATTGCCTGCAAGAACATAAAGAGTAGAAGAATAATAAATTATGGCTTATCAAAGGATTCGTCAGCCGAAGCTATCTGATGTCATCGAGCAAGAGTTAGAACGGTTGATCGTGGAAGGAACATTAGCCCCAGGGCAACAACTGCCACCGGAGCGAGAGCTGGCCAAACAGTTCGATGTTTCCCGTCCGTCCGTCCGTGAAGCCATCCAGCGATTAGAAGCCAAACGCCTGCTGACTCGTCGTCAGGGCGGCGGCACCTTCGTAAGCGAGCACATGTGGAAGAGTTTCTCTGATCCTCTGCTAAATTTATTGTCTAGCCACTCGGAAACCCAGCTTGATCTATTGGAAGCGCGTCATGCGCTGGAAGGTATTTCGGCTTATTTTGCAGCACTGCGTGGTACCGAAGAAGATTTTGCCCGTATTCAAGCCTGCGTGGCGCGAATTGGTGAGCTTCAGGATGCGAAGGACGTAGAAACAGAATCCGCAACTGTCATGGAGTTTCTGATTGCTATTACGGAAGCTGCCCATAACGTGGTTCTGCTGCACATCGTTCGAAGTCTCGCTCCCCTGCTTGAGCAAAATATTCTGCAGAATTTTAAATTATTACGCCGCCGCCCTGAAGCGGTGGAGAAAGTAAGCAAGCACCGAGCTAATATCGTGGATGCGATCGTATCCGGTCAGCCTGAGAAGGCGCGCGAAATGTCTCATTCTCACTTAGCTTATATCGAAGAAACATTGTTGGATTTGACCCGGGAAGAGTCTCGTCGTGAGCGTTCTCTGCGTCGTATCCAACAGGGTAATGAGCCGCAATAAGCGGTCCATTGCGATTCTAAATAAATCCAACCAACAGAAGGATAGATCGCCATGTCTGACATGAAGCATGACGTAGATGCACTGGAAACTCAGGAGTGGTTAGCCGCGCTTGAGTCAGTTGTACGTGAAGAAGGCGTAGAGCGTGCCCAGTACCTGCTAGAAGAAGTACTGGAAAAAGCACGTCTAGACGGCGTTGATATGCCAACTGGTATTACAACGAACTACATCAACACGATTCCTGCGGCCCAAGAACCAGCATACCCAGGCGACACGACTATCGAACGTCGTATCCGCTCAATCATTCGCTGGAACGCGATCATGATCGTTCTTCGTGCATCGAAGAAAGATCTGGATCTAGGCGGCCACATGGCATCATTCCAGTCTTCAGCTGCGTTCTATGAAACATGTTTCAACCACTTCTTCCGTGCTCCAAACGAGAAGGACGGTGGTGACCTGGTTTACTACCAAGGTCATATTTCTCCAGGGATTTACGCGCGTGCTTTCGTTGAAGGCCGCCTGACAGAAGAACAACTGGACAACTTCCGTCAAGAAGTGGATGGCAAAGGCATTCCTTCGTACCCACACCCTAAACTGATGCCTGAATTCTGGCAATTCCCGACCGTATCTATGGGTCTGGGTCCAATCGCATCTATCTACCAAGCTCGCTTCCTGAAATACCTAGAAGGCCGTGGCATGAAAGATACGTCTGAGCAGCGCGTATACGCGTTCCTGGGTGACGGTGAGATGGATGAGCCAGAATCACGTGGTGCTATTTCTTTCGCTGCGCGTGAGAAACTGGACAACCTGTGCTTCCTGATCAACTGTAACCTACAGCGTCTGGACGGCCCGGTAATGGGTAACGGCAAGATCATTCAAGAGCTGGAAGGCCTGTTCAAAGGCGCTGGCTGGAACGTGGTTAAAGTTATCTGGGGTAACAACTGGGATTCTCTTCTGGCGAAAGATACCTCTGGTAAACTTCTGCAACTGATGAACGAAACCATCGACGGCGACTACCAGACTTTCAAAGCGAAAGATGGCGCGTACGTTCGTGAGCATTTCTTCGGTAAATACCCAGAGACTGCAGCCCTGGTTGCTGACATGACTGACGACGAAGTGTTCGCACTGAAACGTGGTGGTCACGAGTCTTCTAAACTGTACGCAGCGTTCAAGAACGCACAAGAAACTAAAGGCCGTCCAACGGTAATCCTGGCTAAGACTGTTAAAGGTTACGGCATGGGTGACGCGGCTCAAGGTAAGAACATTGCGCACCAAGTTAAGAAGATGGACATGACGCACGTGATCGCGATGCGTAACCGTCTGGGTCTGCAAGACATCATTTCTGATGAAGAAGTGAACAACCTGCCTTACCTGAAACTGGAAGAAGGTTCGAAAGAACACGAATACCTGCACGCTCGTCGTAAAGCGCTGCACGGTTACACGCCACAGCGTCTGCCTAACTTCACTCAGGAATTGGTTATTCCAGAACTGGAAGAGTTCAAACCGCTTCTGGAAGAACAGAAACGTGAAATCTCTTCAACGATGGCTTACGTGCGTGCACTGAACATTCTGTTGAAAGACAAAAACATTGGTAAGAACATCGTTCCTATCATTGCTGACGAAGCGCGTACTTTCGGTATGGAAGGTCTGTTCCGTCAAATCGGTATCTACAACCCACACGGCCAGACTTACACGCCTGAAGACCGTGGTGTTGTGTCTTACTACAAAGAAGACACAGCAGGTCAGGTACTGCAAGAAGGTATCAACGAACTGGGTGCAATGTCATCTTGGGTTGCGGCTGCGACATCTTACAGCACCAACAACCTGCCAATGATCCCGTTCTACATCTACTACTCTATGTTCGGTTTCCAACGTGTTGGCGACATGGCATGGATGGCAGGTGACCAACAAGCTCGTGGTTTCCTACTGGGCGCAACAGCTGGCCGTACTACACTGAACGGTGAAGGTCTGCAGCACGAAGATGGTCACTCACACATTCAGGCCGGCACTATCCCGAACTGTATCTCTTACGATCCGACTTTCGCATACGAAGTAGCGGTGATCATGCAAGACGGTATCCGTCGCATGTACGGTGAGCAAGAGAACGTGTTCTACTACCTGACGCTGATGAACGAAAACTACGCGCATCCAGCAATGCCAGAAGGTTCTGAAGAAGGTATCCGTAAAGGTATCTACAAACTGGAAACTCTGTCTGGTTCTAAAGGTAAAGTTCAGCTGATGAGCTCTGGTACTATCATGAACGAAGTACGTAAAGCGGCAGTGATCCTGAGCGAAGAATACGGCACCGCCTCTGATGTTTACTCTGTAACCTCGTTCAACGAACTGGCTCGTGATGGCCAGGACGCAGAGCGTTACAACATGCTTCACCCAGAAGCAGAAGCGAAAGTACCTTACATCGCTTCAGTAATGGGTACTGAACCAGCAATCGCTGCAACCGACTACATGAAGAACTACGCTGACCAAGTTCGCGCGTTCATTCCTGCTGAGTCTTACAAAGTACTGGGTACTGACGGTTTCGGTCGTTCAGACAGCCGTGAGAACCTACGTCGTCACTTCGAAGTGAACGCAGGCTACGTTGTTGTTGCAGCTCTAAACGAACTAGCGAAACGTGGTGAAGTTGAGAAATCTGTGGTGGCGGAAGCTATCAAGAAATTCAACATCGACACTGAAAAAACAAACCCGCTATACGCTTAATTGAAGGTAGGAAAAGCATGGCTATCGAAATTTACGTACCAGATATCGGTGCAGACGAGGTTGAAGTTACTGAGATTCTTGTAAGCGTAGGCGACAAGGTTGAAGAAGAACAATCTCTGATTACTGTTGAAGGCGACAAAGCTTCTATGGAAGTTCCAGCGTCTCAGGCAGGTATTGTTAAAGAAATCAAAGTAGTGGCTGGCGACAAAGTAACGACTGGCTCACTGATTATGGTTTTTGAAGCGGAAGGTGCAGCAGCGGCTGCACCAGCTCCTGCGGCCGAAGCAGCACCAGTTGCGGCAGCGCCAGCAGCAGCGACTGAACTGAAAGAAGTCAACGTACCGGACATCGGTGGCGACGAAGTTGAAGTGACTGAAATCATGGTTGCTGTGGGTGACACAGTGTCTGAAGAGCAGTCTCTGATCACTGTTGAAGGCGACAAAGCTTCAATGGAAGTTCCAGCGCCATTCGCGGGTACCGTGAAAGAGATCAAGATCGCGTCGGGTGACAAAGTGACCACTGGCTCACTGATCATGGTCTTCGAAGTGGCCGGTTCTGGCGCTCCAGTAGCGGCAGCTCCAGCTCAGGCAGCGGCTCCAGCAGCAGCGCCAGCGGTGGCAGCCGACAAAGAAGTCAACGTTCCAGATATCGGCGGCGACGAAGTTGAAGTGACTGAAATCATGGTCGCGGTTGGCGACATGGTGAGCGAAGAGCAATCTCTGATCACTGTGGAAGGCGACAAAGCGTCGATGGAAGTTCCTGCACCATTCGCAGGTAAAGTGAAAGCGATTAAAGTAGCGGCTGGCGACAAAGTGTCAACTGGCTCACTGATCATGGTGTTTGAAGTGGCGGGCGCAGCGCCGGCAGCAGTCTCAGCACCAGCTCAGGCAGCAGCTCCAGCAGCAGCGGCACCGAAAGCTGAAGCTCCAGCGGCGGCAGCGCCTGCAGCGGCAACGGGTGACTTCCAAGAAAACAACGAGTACGCACACGCGTCTCCAGTGGTTCGTCGCCTAGCGCGTGAATTCGGCGTTAACCTGTCTAAAGTGAAAGGTTCAGGCCGTAAGAGCCGCATTCTGAAAGAAGACGTTCAGAACTACGTGAAAGAAGCTCTGAAACGTCTGGAATCAGGTGCCGCATCAGCAGCATCTGGCAAAGGCGACGGCGCGGCACTGGGTCTGCTACCTTGGCCAAAAGTGGACTTCAGCAAGTTCGGTGAAACTGAAATTCAGCCACTGTCTCGCATTAAGAAGATCTCTGGCGCGAACCTGCACCGTAACTGGGTCATGATCCCACACGTTACACAGTGGGATAACGCAGACATCACTGAGCTGGAAAACTTCCGTAAAGAACAGAACGCGATTGAAGCGAAGAAAGATTCAGGCATGAAGATCACGCCACTGGTGTTCATCATGAAAGCTGCGGCGAAAGCTCTGGAAGCGTTCCCTGCGTTCAACTCTTCTCTGTCTGAAGATGGTGAGAGCCTGATCCTGAAGAAATACGTGAACATCGGTATCGCGGTCGATACACCAAACGGTCTGGTTGTTCCTGTATTCAAAGACGTGAACAAGAAAGGTATCTACGAGCTGTCTGAAGAGCTGGCTGTAGTATCTAAGAAAGCACGTGCAGGTAAGCTGACTGCGGCAGATATGCAAGGCGGCTGTTTCACCATCTCAAGTCTGGGTGGTATCGGCGGTACGGCATTCACGCCAATCGTGAACGCACCAGAAGTTGGTATTCTGGGTGTATCTAAGTCTGAGATTAAGCCAGTGTGGAACGGCAAAGAGTTTGCTCCACGTCTGCAACTTCCTCTGTCTCTGTCATACGACCACCGTGTGATCGATGGCGCAGAAGGTGCACGCTTTATCACTTACTTGAACGGTTGCCTGAGCGACATTCGTCGTCTGGTTCTGTAATCGGTTCAAACAAAATAAGGCGGCTATTTAGCCGCCTTGATTCAAGCATTGTCTTGCAATTTGATGATGAAAAAATTTTTCCGCATTGAATTGTTGTCTAGCTCACAGGCTACATGGATTTACTTTTCACACCATTAACATCTCTGTAAACTGTTGCGGTCTGAAAAATAATCGTTTTAAGTAATTCGTTTTAAACATAAAACAAATAGATAGAACACCCACTCAGCCTGTTAGGGATATTGACTACAAGAGGTCGAAATGAGCAAAGAAATTAAAGCCCAAGTTGTAGTGCTTGGTGCCGGTCCTGCTGGTTACTCCGCTGCATTCCGCTGTGCAGACTTAGGTCTGGAAACAGTACTTATCGAACGTTACAACACCCTAGGTGGCGTGTGTCTGAACGTGGGTTGTATCCCATCGAAAGCACTACTGCACGTAGCTAAAGTTATCGAAGAAGCAAAAGCGCTGGCTGAGCACGGTATCGTGTTTGGTGAGCCACAAACAGACATCGACAAGATCCGTCTGTGGAAAGAAAAAGTAATTAACCAACTGACTGGCGGTCTTGGCGGTATGGCTAAGATGCGTAAAGTGAACGTGGTTAACGGTTTTGGTAAGTTCACTGGCCCGAACACGATTGAAGTGGAAGGCGAAGACGGCAAAACTGTTGTGAACTTCGACAACGCGATCGTTGCTGCGGGTTCTCGTCCAATCAAACTGCCATTCATTCCTCATGAAGACCCACGTATTTGGGATTCAACAGACGCTCTGGAACTGAAAGAAGTTCCTGGAAAACTGCTGATCATGGGCGGTGGTATCATCGGTCTGGAAATGGGTACTGTGTACCACGCACTGGGTTCTCAAATCGACGTGGTTGAAATGTTCGACCAAGTTATCCCAGCTGCGGATAAAGACATCGTTAAAGTCTTCACCAAGCGTATTGCGAAGAAGTTCAACCTGATGCTGGAAACCAAAGTGACTGCGGTTGAAGCAAAAGAAGACGGTATCTACGTATCGATGGAAGGTAAGAAAGCGCCAGCGGAAGCTGAGCGTTACGATGCGGTACTTGTGGCAATCGGTCGTGTACCAAACGGTAAACTACTGGATGCAGAAAAAGCAGGCCTGGAAGTGGATGAGCGTGGCTTCATCAACGTCGACAAGCAACTGCGCACTAACGTACCTCACATCTTCGCGATCGGTGACATCGTTGGCCAACCAATGCTGGCTCACAAAGGTGTTCACGAAGGCCACGTGGCTGCAGAAGTTATCGCTGGTAAGAAACACTACTTCGATCCTAAAGTTATTCCTTCAATCGCTTACACTGAGCCAGAAGTGGCATGGGTTGGTAAGACTGAGAAAGAAGCGAAAGCAGAAGGCATCAACTACGAAGTGGCAACTTTCCCATGGGCAGCTTCAGGCCGTGCAATCGCGTCTGACTGTGCTGACGGTATGACTAAGCTGATCTTCGATAAAGAGACTCACCGCGTTATCGGTGGTGCTATCGTGGGTACAAACGGTGGCGAACTACTGGGCGAAATCGGTCTGGCGATCGAGATGGGTTGTGATGCAGAAGACATCGCTCTGACTATCCACGCTCACCCGACTCTACACGAGTCTGTGGGTCTGGCTGCAGAAGTGTTTGAAGGTACGATCACTGACCTGCCAAACGCAAAAGCGAAAAAGAAAAAATAATTTTCTGAGCGCCAAATGATAAAAACCGCTGATTGTTCAGCGGTTTTTTTATGTCTGTTACTCGGCCTCTGAGGCAAAAAAATAGCGCCTTGCGGCGCTATGATTCGTCAATCTTTGCTTATTAGTGATCGCGTTTATAGATGCACAGCATGTCCAGGTAGCTTTTCACCAGTTTACGCATGTAGCCTTCATCGCGAACGCGGTTGGCTTGCACAAACAGTGAGTAGCAGACACCGTGGAACAGCGTCGCCAGATCTTCAGGGTCGTGCTGTTCACACACTTCACCGCGCTCGATGGCTTTCGAGAACATGTTCTTCACCAGCAACTGGTTGGTACGGTTACTGGATACAAACAGTGGCCATACTTCGTCACGCGTCGAGGCGCTCCATTCAAACCACACTTTCAGCCAGTGGCAATCTTCATTGGCCAGCTTAACCATTTCATCGGTGATGTTGGTGAGGTTCTCTTTCGCGTGAATATCGAGATCGATGTTGTCGGTGAGGAAGTTGGAAAACTGGCGAACCACGTAAGTCAGTACGTCGTCGACCAAATCTTCACGAGTAGGGAAGTAGTTGAACACGGTGGCGACAGAAACTTGAGCAATTTCTGCGATATCCGCATGACCACCACGGCCAATGCCTCGTTTTGCAAACACTTCCAGCGCGATTTCCATCAACTGGAGTTTACGTTTTTGAGGAGATAGCCGCGTTCTAGGGCGTTTCTCTATAGATGCGTCCATAGTATTAATCCTTGCCATTTGAGTTGTTATCTGCGTTTTTTAGTAAACGCTAATGATTATTTTATTAATTGCTTTAAAAGCCCTATGAGTGTAATGGTGCATATGATGAAGGTCAATGTTTTGTGCTTATAAAATGTTCACATTTATGAAATGTTTTGAATTTCAAAGTGTTTTATTGAATCAATTTCTCACTAAAACGTAACATCAGTGAAAGGTTAACACCCACCCTCAGCAGTGGTACTATACGCGCCGAAAGATTTAGCGGCGCTGTCGGTGTGGTTTTGCAGTGCCAAGTGTCGCTCCAACAAAACGAGATTGGTATGAAACATACAGTTGAAGTAATGATTTCTGAGCAAGAAGTTCAGGAACGTGTCCGCGCACTCGGCCAGCAGATCACTGAGCACTACAATGGCAGTGAAGATTTGGTTCTGGTGGGTCTGCTCCGTGGCTCTTTTGTGTTTATGGCAGACTTGGCTCGTGCAATCAGCCTGACGCATCAGGTCGATTTCATGACGGCATCGAGCTACGGCAACACCATGGAAAGTTCGCGTGACGTGCGCATCCTGAAAGATCTGGATGACGACATCAAAGGCAAAGATGTGCTGTTGGTGGAAGACATCATCGACACGGGTAACACCCTGAGCAAAGTGAAAGAGATTCTGTCACTGCGTGAACCGAAATCGATACAGATCTGTACCTTGCTGGACAAACCTTCTCGTCGTGAAGTGAACGTAGATGTGAAATGGATCGGTTTTGAGATTCCGGACGAATTCGTGGTGGGTGTGGGTATCGACTACGCACAGAAATACCGCCATCTGCCATTCATCGGTAAAGTGGTTCCGCTTTAAACCGGATGACGCAGAGATAAAAAACGCCCACATGATGTGGGCGTTTTTGTTATCGACACAACAGGCTGTGTTGTGGATTCAGAATTTTTTCCATCGCTTTCTTGTAACTACCGTCGACCATTTCGCGAGAGTTACAACGCACGCCCAGATACTCCAGACGACCGTCACCGATACCGTAAACCACACCGTGAATCTCAACGTCCTGGCCACGCTCCCAAGCGTTTTGCAGGATAGTGGAGTTACCCAGATTGTACACTTGTTCTGCCACGTTGATTTCCGCAAGTTTGTCCGAGCGGTCTTCTTCTGGCATTTGCTCCAGATAGCCGCGGTGTTTGAAGTACAAATCACGGATGTGCAGAATCCAGTTATTGATCAGACCCAGTTGCGGGTTATCGATAGACGCTGTCACACCACCACAGCCGTAGTGGCCACACACGATAATGTGTTTCACTTTGAGCACGTCGACCGCGTACTGCACCACAGACAGGCAGTTCAGGTCTGTATGAATCACTTGGTTGGCAACGTTTCGGTGTACGAACAGTTCACCGGAATACAGGCCGGTTAGGCGCTCTGCTGGGACTCGGCTGTCAGAACAACCAATCCACAGAAAGTCAGGATTTTGTCCTTCGGCTAACTTGCTAAAGTACTCAGGTCGTTCTGCTTTAATAGACTCTGACCACTTCGAGTTGTTTTCGAATAGTTGTTTAATCTCTGGCATTTTACTTCCCTTAGTTTATAGCCAAGTACCCTCAAGGTGCCCGGTTCTGTCCAATGACAGAATACGGCGTCTTGAAACCACTTGGGTATGCTTGCCAACTATACACAATGTCATAAATTCATTCTCTGACAAATTGCTTAACAGACTACTCATCTGAGCAGTTAATGGAAGTAAAATTTTTGCAAGATTTTGTTTGTAAAAGTGATAACTGAAACATGGACTGGTTATCACCATGTTGAAAATGGGGGGATTTTTCTCCGATCTATTTGCGTTCAAGGGTTGAAAAGTGACCGCTTAAGCAGCACATCTAGTCTGTTCGAACAGAAAGAGTTTTCACACTGCTATGTATGCATTAGAAATTGATCAGCTGCGCAAAACCTACGCCGGTGGTTTTGAAGCACTGAAAGGCGTCAGCCTGACGGTCAATAAGGGTGACTTTTACGCTCTGCTTGGCCCCAATGGTGCTGGTAAATCGACCACGATTGGTATCATCTCCTCACTGGTCAATAAGACCTCCGGTACAGTCAAAGTGTTTGGTCACAACATTGACACTCACTTAGAGCAAGCGAAACAACATTTAGGCTTAGTGCCACAAGAGTTCAACTTTAACCCGTTTGAGACAGTCGAGCAGATCGTGATGCAGCAGGCGGGATATTACGGCGTTTCGCGCACGCTGGCCAAAGAGCGGGCCGAGAAGTATCTCACCCAACTGGATCTGTGGGAAAAACGCAAAGAGCGCGCGCGTAACCTCTCCGGTGGGATGAAACGCCGCCTGATGATTGCCCGCGCTTTGATGCACGAACCACAACTGCTGATCCTCGATGAGCCGACAGCCGGGGTGGATATCGAGCTGCGCCGCTCAATGTGGGAATTTCTCAAGCAGATCAATTCGCAAGGAATCACCATCATCCTTACCACGCATTATCTGGAAGAAGCGGAGATGCTGTGTCGTCACATCGGTATCATCAATCGCGGAGAGCTGATTGAAAACACCACGATGAAAGGTTTGCTCGGTAAGTTGCATGTCGAAACCTTTATTCTTGATATCGATAATGAAGAGAAGCTGCAGCCGCTCACCGATGTGGTCTCGCAACGTGTGGTCGACGGTTCGCTGGAAATTGAGCTGGAAAAAACGCAGGGCATGAACCACGTCTTTACCCAGCTTTCAGAGCAGGGCGTGAACGTGATGTCGATGCGCAACAAAGCCAACCGTTTGGAAGAGCTGTTTGTCAGCATTGTTCGCCAGCAGAGTCAGGGGTAAGAGCATGTATCATATTTATTGGACCGCTTTTCGCAGCCTGCTGCGCAAAGAGATCAAACGTTTCACGCGCATCTGGGTACAGACCTTAGTACCGCCAGCGATTACCATGAGCTTGTATTTCATCATCTTTGGTAATTTGATTGGTTCCCGTATCGGTCAGATGAACGGCTTCAGCTACATGGAGTACATCGTGCCGGGGCTTATCATGATGTCGGTCATCACCAACTCATACTCGAACGTGGCTTCATCGTTTTTCAGTGCCAAATTCCAGAAGAACATTGAAGAGCTGCTTGTGGCGCCAGTGCCGAACTACGTGATCATTGCCGGTTATGTGATGGGCGGTGTGACGCGTGGCTTGTTAGTGGGCGCGATGGTGACGTTTGTGTCGCTGTTCTTTGTGGATCTGAGTGTCGATCACTGGGGCATCATCACGGCGACGGTCTTTCTGACCTCGGTTGTGTTCTCATTGGGTGGTTTGATCAATGCGGTGTACGCGCGTACGTTTGATGATATCTCGATTATTCCGACTTTCGTGTTAACGCCGCTGACTTATCTGGGCGGGGTATTTTATTCCATCAGTCTGCTGCCGGAGTTCTGGCAGGGCGTATCGAAAATCAACCCCATCGTCTACATGGTGAACGCGTTCCGTTACGGCTTCCTGGGTGTCTCGGATGTGGGTATCGTAACGTCATTCAGCGTGCTGGGTGTGTTTGTGGTGGTGCTGTACGCCGTGGCCCATTATCTGGTCAGTAAAGGCAAAGGCTTACGCAGCTGAGAGACAGGTTATAAAAAAGGTCAACCGAGGTTGACCTTTTTTACATCCATCAGAAAACTTACTCTTCTTCAGAATCGTCTTTGCCGTCGCTGGAGAGATCCAACACCTGATTATCAATCAGGCGGACTTTTCCTAAGAAAGCAGACATCAGAATCACCGCTTGCTTGCTGTCGGCTGAAATAGGCAGCAGGGTACGCGCGTCGCGAATGAAAATCTCATCCGGTTCTAAATCGGCAGCACGCAGCTGATCCACCGCATCTTCGATGATCGAGGTGTAGTCATCACGACCACCGCGAATCGCACTGTTGATCCAGCGCATGGTGCGAGCCAGAACTGGCGCACGTTGGCGCTCATCCAGCGTCAGCAGATTGTTGCGTGAGCTCATCGCCAGACCATCCATTTCACGTACAGTCGGTACGCCGATGATCTCGATGTCCATGCACAGATCTTCAACCATCTGACGAATCACCGCCAGTTGCTGATAATCTTTTTCACCGAAGCAGGCAACGTTCGGCTGCACAATGTTGAACAGCTTGGTCACGATTGTGGCAACACCACGGAAGTGGCCCGGACGCGAGGCGCCTTCCAGCATGTGAGACAGGCCCGGAACTTCAACAAACGTCTGTTTGTCGAGACCATACGGGTACATGATTTCAGGCGTTGGTGTAAACACCAGATCCACGCCTTCACCGTTCAGTTTGCTCAGGTCTTCATCCAGTGTACGCGGATAGTTGTTGAGGTCATCTGCGCGGTCGAACTGCATCGGGTTCACGAAGATGCTCACCACGACCACATCGGCCTGTTCACGGGCTTTACGCACCAGTGTCAGGTGACCTTCGTGTAAATTGCCCATGGTCGGTACAAAAGCGACACGGCGGCCATCACGCTTGACCTGTTTGATCTGCTCGCGAAGAGCTGAAACGTCAGCAAAAGTCTGCATGAAATACTCCTTTAGGCAATAGTGTGTGCGTCATCAGGGAACGTACCGTTTGCCACATCTTCCATGTATTTAGCTACGGCTGTACGCATATCACCTGTTTCCGCAAGAAAGTTTTTCGAGAATTTTGGCATGTAGTTCGCCGAAATTCCAAACATGTCGTGCATGACCAGAATCTGGCCATCGGTGCCATTACCTGCGCCGATGCCGATCACCGGTACATCCAGCAACTGAGTAATCCGGTTGGCCAGTGATGCAGGTACGCATTCCAGCAGAACGATCTGAGCGCCAGCTTCTTGCAGTGCCAGCGCGTCTTTTACCATACGATCTGCTTTGTCCTGCTCGCGGCCCTGAACTTTGTAACCACCAAAAATATTAACGGACTGAGGCGTTAGCCCCAGGTGTGCACACACAGGGATCGCACGTTCAGTCAGCATTTTTACGGTATCTACCAGCCAGTCACCGCCTTCAATCTTAACCATGTTCGCACCTGCGCGCATGATTTTAGCCGCGTTCTCACACGCTTGTTCAGGCGTGGCGTAGCTCATGAACGGCATATCTGCCATCAGCAGCGAATTCGGGCTGCCAGCACGCACACAGCGAGTGTGATAAGCAATCTCGTCGACCGTCACTGGCAGTGTATCGGTCTGGCCTTGCAGAACCATACCCAGTGAGTCGCCCACTAACAGCACCGGCATCTCCTGACTTTCAAAAAGCTGGGCAAAGCTGGCATCGTAAGCAGTCACAGTCGGAAATTTACGACCTTCCTGTTTCCATTTCATCAGGTCGTTAATGGTGATTTTTTTCATTCGTTGTCCTTACTAGGAGTTGGCGTCTGCCAAATACTGAGCCCATTAAGCGGAACGCTTTTCAGCAGTGTCTGCAACTCAGTCCCATCAGGGAGTTGTAAATTTGGTGCGATTTCCGCAAGCGGGTAGAGTACGAATTCACGTACTTTCATTCCGTAGTGGGGAATGATCAGTCGCTCGGAATCCATCACCTCATTGCCGTACAGCACGATATCTAAGTCGAGAGTTCTTGGGCCCCAACGTTCGGCTTTACGGACACGCCCATGTTCCTGTTCAATCGCTTGTGTGCAATCGAGCAGTTCCAGTGGCGTTAAATCGGTTTCAATGGCCACGACCGCATTGATGTAATCCGGTTGATCCTGTGGCCCCATGGGTGTGCTGCTATACAGCGACGAAGCCGCGATAAAACGCGACTTCGGTACAGATTTCAGTGCTTCGATGGCGTGTTTCGCCTGAGTCACCGGGTCGCTGAGGTTACTGCCTACGGCGATAAATGCTGTGATCATGACGAGGTTTTGCTCTTTTTCTTACGCGACGATGGCTTGCGACGACGCGGCGTGGTGGTTTTGGCGCCACCATCTAGATCTAACACCATCGCTTGACGCATATTGCGTCCTGCATTCTGGAAAGTTTCCCACCAGTCTGCCAGCAGCTTGGTTTCACCGTCTTCCACTTCGCCACGCATCTCCAGAAAATCGAAGCCGGCGCGGAACTTGTTCAGCTCCATCAGGCGGAATGCTCGTTTTCCGGTGCGACGCGGCAGACGCAGTTGCAATTGCCAGATTTCGCGAATGGTCGCCGTATGACGGCGCGGAATAGCAATGCTTTTCACCACTTCGTCGAGAATGCGGTTGCTGGCTTCCATCACGGCATCGTATTCGTTGAAGTGCTGGTGTTGCGTCAGCTCATCGGCCAGTTCCATCATCGGATACCACAGCATCGCGGCGAACATAAATGCCGGATTGATGCGTTTTCCTTCTTCCATACGCTGATCGGTTGAGTCCAGCGCCAGATCCAGCATCTGCTCCGTTTTTGATGAATAATCGTCGGTGAAGTGACGGGCAATGGTCGGGAACAACTGTTGGAACAGGTTGTACTCACGCATCAGGTGGTACGTTTCCAGGCCGTAGCCGGATTGCAGCATCTTGAGCGATTCTTCGTACAGACGCGCAGCCGGAATGTCACGTAGCAGCGGTGCTAAGTGTTCGATAGGCGCAGCGGTCTCTTCTTCGATGTCGAAGTCGAGTTTCACAGCAAAACGAATCGCACGCAGCATGCGCACCGGATCTTCGCGGTAGCGTGTCTCCGGATCGCCAATCAGACGGATCAGCTTATCATCCATGTCTTCCATGCCGCCGGCATAATCGTGAATGCTGTAGTCGGCGATGTTGTAATACATGGCGTTGATGGTGAAATCACGACGTTCGGCATCTTCATCAATGGTGCCGTAGACGTTATCACGCAGTAGCATGCCGGCTTCAGATTGTGACGCAATCTGTTTGTTGTTTTCTTGGTGGTGACCACGGAAGGTCGCCACTTCAATAATATCGCGGCCGAACATGATGTGAGCCAGACGGAACCGGCGCCCGATCAGGCGGCAGTTACGAAACAGCTGGCGAATCTGCTCAGGTGTGGCATTGGTGGCCACATCGAAATCTTTGGGTTTTCCACCCAGCAGTAAATCACGTACACCGCCGCCGACCAGATACGCCTCGAAGCCCGCCCCATTAAGGCGGTACAACACTTTTAGCGCATTCTCGCTGATATGCTGACGAGACACGTTGTGCTCTTGGCGCGTGATGATATTCAAATCTAGATCTGTATATACGCGATGTTTGCTTGGTTCTAAATCGTTGTTATTCATGTGCATCTGACATTGATTGGTGTTGCCTATTCAAGCGTGTTTCTGCACGTATCGTGGCTTAAATGGGCCGAATTTGCGGCTAATAATAGCTTACACAACGCCATTTGAGAATCGTGGTGTGATCTCGGTCTCTACTGGCAGCTGTGCAATCTGCCAGTTCTGGCATCCCCACGCAATGATTTCCTCAATGCGCGCATCCATAAAATCTTCTGGAATATCAAAGCCTAAAAACGTCATGGCGTGAATTAACGTTGGCTTCGGATCGTCCGGATTAATGGCGGTGGCGTGATTTTGTTTTGAGAGTTTATTCCCGTTGCCATCCATCGCCAAAGGCAAATGTAAGTAGCTGACCGGGTTTTGTTTTAAAGTGTGATACAAACTGATTTGTCTTCCGGTTGGCTCAATTAAATCCGCACCTCGCACCACTTCGGTCACGCCTTGGTCGATGTCATCAAGTACCACCGCCAGATTGTAGGCAAACAGGCCATCGCGGCGTTTGATGATGAAGTCTTCTTCCGCCAGTGCTGCAGGTATAGTGATTTCCCCGTGTTTCAAATCAATGAAGGAATACACCGGGTTATCCATGCGCAGACGAATGGCGCAGTCTGGGCTAAAAGGCAACTGTTTATCACGGCATGTGCCGGGATAAAAACCGCCAGCGGCTTTGATTTGTTTACGGGTACATTGACAATAGTAGGCTTGCCCCGAACTCAACCAGGCGTCAATCTGCCCTTGATATAAGCCGTGACGCTGGCTTTGATAGACAACCTCACCGTCCCAGTGCAGGCCATAGGCATCGAGTGCCTGTAAAATCCAGTCAGCGGCGCCGGGCATTTCCCGTGGCGGGTCCAAATCTTCGACACGAACCAACCATTGCCCCTGTTGAGACTTAGCCTGAAAGTAGCTGCCGAGTGCGGCAATCAATGAACCGAAGTGAAGGGGACCGGAAGGGGATGGGGCGAAACGACCAATGTAACTCATAGTATTGCGATTTGTGACCAGTGACTCTCAAGTGTAACCTGCAGACAAAACAAAAAGGGAGCTTTTTGCTCCCTTTTTCTCATCTGAAGGGTATTTAGCCCATCATCTGTTTTTCTTTGATTTCTGCAAGTGTTTTACAGTCGATACACAGGTCGGCTGTAGGACGAGCTTCCAGACGACGGATGCCGATTTCAACGCCACAAGATTCACAGAATCCAAAATCATCTTCCTTGATTTTGTCTAGTGTCTTTTCAATCTTCTTGATCAAACGGCGCTCGCGGTCGCGGTTACGCAGTTCCAGGCTGAACTCTTCTTCCTGAGAAGCGCGGTCAACAGGATCAGGGAAGTTGGCTGCTTCGTCCTGCATGTGGTGCACGGTACGGTCAACTTCTTCTCTGAGCTGGTTACGCCAGGCTTCTAAAATCTTTGTAAAATGAGCGATCTGATCAGGTGACATGTACTCTTCACCTGGTTTTTCCTGATACGGCTCAACACCTGCAATGGCTAGGATGCCTAGCGTTTTCTTTTTGGATTCTTCTGGCATACAGCATCTCCTACTAACACCTAGTCAACTGCGAGAGCAGTCAATTTAAGGCGGGTATCTATAGCAAAAAGAAGTTGGAGAGGCAAACACTCAATTATAAAGTTATCGTCAATGTGAAGGCTTCATCAATTTTTTGCAGGTTGATGAGCAAATTCTATTGAGGACACTAATCGAATGCTGCAGTCAGAAAGTTCTGCTTTGTAGCACAGTACTTCCACTCCGGCTTCTTGAGCCATCTTTAACAATTGTGAATAGTTCGCGTCTATATGGTGAGCAGGGGCGACTTTTTCAATCCCTGAATGCAAAACAGCAAATAAAAGTACTGCTCTGCTTCCATTTTTTGCCATTTCTGCCAGCTCACGTAAATGCTTCTGTCCCCGAGTTGTGACCGCATCGGGAAAGTAGCCCTGACCAACTATCTGATTTTCCTCGCCCGTGGCTAAGTTCCGTTCATCCAAAAGAGTGACGCTTTTCACTTCTATATAACAGTTTGGACCGGATTCTGAGTTGAGCAAGATATCAATGCGGCTATTTTCATTGCCGTATTTCACTTCAGTGAGCAGCTGGTCATAACCTTGCAGCTCGGTAATGGTGCCATCTTGGATGGCTTCTACGGCCAACTGGTTCGCCCGCGCGGTATTAATGCAGATACGATGGCCGCGTGCCGTCTCGGTCAGTTCCCAGCTGTGGGCGTATTTGCGCTTCGGGTTGTCTGAGGTGGAATACCACACAGTGCTGCCCGGTTCGGCGCAGCCCGTCATCGCGCCGGTGTTGGCACAGTGCATGGTGATGGTCTCGCCGCTTGGCAGAGTGACATCGGCCAAAAAACGTTTGTAGCGCTGAATCAGCGTCGCGGATTGAAGTGGAGGGGAAAACTGCATAAATGACTCGTTTCGCTTTGATTACTGTTTTTATGTACAATACCGGCGCCATTTAAACACAAGGATATTGTCTTGTCACAATTGCCCATCGAAGCTGTGATTCCCGAGCTGCTTGCCGGTGTTCAGCGTTTCCCTCAGGTGATCCTCAAAGCCGCTCCCGGTGCCGGTAAGTCGACTCACTTTCCGCTGGCTCTGCTCAACGCCAATCTGGTGACGGGGAAAATCGTCATGCTGGAACCGCGTCGTCTGGCGGCGCGTAATATTGCCCGTTATCTGGCGCAGCAACTTGGTGAAAGCGTTGGTGAAACGGTCGGTTATCGCGTGCGCGGCGAAACGCGCGTCAGCGCGAGTACTCGGCTGGAGATTGTGACCGAAGGGATCATGACCCGCATGATTCAAAGCGATCCGGAGCTCGACGGTATCGATGCGCTGATTTTTGATGAGTTCCATGAGCGCAGTATTCATGCTGATACCGCGCTGGCGTTCAGCCTGGAAGTGCAGTCGGCGCTGCGGGATGACCTCAAAATCATCGTCATGTCGGCGACCTTAGACCATGAGGCGTTGCAGGTTTTACTGCCGATGGCGACTTACGTGGAATCTCACGGCCGCAGCTATCCGGTGGCCACACGTTATCAGGCGCTGAAGCCGGGTGAGCCGCTGGTGGCGAGCATGGAAAAGCAGATTCGTCAGCTACTCGCGCAGGAGAATGGTTCACTGCTGGCTTTTTTACCGGGCGCGGCCAGCATTACTCAGCTGACTCAGGCTTTAGGCGATGTAGCGGACGATATCGATGTGTGTCCTCTGTTTGGGCAACTGAGTTTTGCTGAGCAGCAGAAAGCCATTGCGCCAACGCCAAACGGGCGACGCAAAGTCGTGCTGGCGACTAACATTGCTGAAACTTCGTTAACCATTGAAGGCATTCGCATCGTGCTCGACAGCGGGTTAGAGCGCCGCGCGCGGTTTGATTTAAAAACGGGTATTACGCGCTTGGAACAGGTGCGGATTGCCCAATCGTCGGCAGAGCAGCGCGCTGGCCGTGCCGGCCGTCTTGAGCCGGGCCTGTGTGTGCGTCTGTACAGCGAAGCGCAGCTCAAGCAGCAACCGATGGTACCGGTCGCTGAAATAATGCAGAGTGATTTGGCACCGCTGGCGCTGGAGCTGGCGCAGTGGGGCGCGCAAGAAGCAACGGATTTACCGTGGCTGGATCTGCCTCCCGCCGCCGCGATGGCTCAGGCACGTAGTTTGTTGTGTATGCTGGGGCTGATGGATGAGCGTCAGCAACTGACCGCGCAAGGCAAAGCGGCACACGAACTGGGGGTGGAACCACGCATCGCAGCGATGCTGCTGGCAGCGCAGGCGCAAAGCCCCGCGCACATGCAGAGTGCGCTGGCGCTGGCGGCTCTTCTGGAAGATCCTGAACGCCAGGTGCTGGATGTGCAGCACAGTTTGCATCGCTGGCAGCAGGGCAAACACAATAAAGCGCGCACGATGAATCAACGTGCCACGGCGCTGGCACATAAACTGGATGACAGTTTCGACCTGCGCCGTGTCGACACGACTCTGCTTTCGGTCGTTGCGTGTCTGGCATTTCCCGATCGTATTGCTCAGCAACGCGGGCAGCATGGTCAGTTTTTACTGGCCAATGGCCATGGTGCGTTTGTTACTGATGATCAGCCGCTGGCAGGCAGTGATTATCTGATTGCGCTCGACCTGATGCGGGGTCATCAGCAATCGAGCCAGGTTTTTTCCGCTCTTGAGCTGGATGTCGGTCAACTGGAACAGCAGTGTCCTCAGTTATTTAACGAGCTGGAACGTGTCGACTGGGATGACAAAGCGGGCCGTCTGGTGGCGGAAATGCAGCTTCGTTGCGGACAACTGGTGATTCGGCGTCAAGCCCTGCCTGCGCCAAATAAACAAAAAATGACGCAAGCTTTGCTCAATTATGTCGAGCGCAAAGGGCTTTCGGTATTAAATTGGACCGAAGCCAGTCTGGACTGGCTGACGCGCGTGCGTTGTGCAGCCGAGTGGCTGCCGGAGGAAAACTGGCCTGACATGGATGACGACGCGCTGCGAAGCCATCTGTCTGAGTGGTTGGAACCTTATTTAGCTGGCATCAGCTCCGTGAAAGAATTAAATAAAGTGCCGTTGATGGACGCCCTTAATACGCGTTTAGGCTGGCCTTTGAGCCAGCAACTGGATGAGTGGCTGCCAACCCATCACGCGTTGCCAACTGGTACTTGCAAGAAGATCCGTTACCAGTTTGGCATGGAGCCTGTGCTGTCGGTGCGGATGCAGGAAGTGTTCGGTGAAAAGAGCACACCGTTGATTGCTAAAGGCACCAAGGCAATAGTCATGGAGCTGCTTTCACCGGCCCAGCGTCCGCTGCAGGTCACCCGCGACTTGGCGGGCTTCTGGAGCGGTGCGTATAAAGAAGTACAGAAAGAGATGAAAGGACGTTACCCGAAACATGTGTGGCCGGATGATCCCGCCAATCACAGTGCGACGACCAAAACCAAGCGACAACTGAATTCATGACCAAGAAAAGCGAATCCCCAAAGAAAACCACGCCGGCAAAGAAATCGGCGCCACGTAAATCTTCCTCCTCCAAACCGAGTGGTTCCCGTTCGTGGCTGAAACGTCTGTGGAGTCTGGGCTGGAAAGTCGGTTTGGCGCTGGCTGCCGTGCTGATTTTTACCGGCATTTATCTCGACAGCATGATCAAGCAGCGTTTTGAAGGACAGCTGTTTGAACTGCCGACGGTGGTGTACGCGCGTATTCTGACCCTAGAGCCCGGCAGCGACATCAGCATTAAACAGATGCGCAATGAGCTGGACGTGCTCAACTACCGTAAAGTGAGCCAGCCGCGCTATGCGGGTGAGTATTCGGCGTCGTCGACCCGCATTGAACTGATCCGTCGCCCGTTTGAATTTGCCGATGGTCCGGAGCCGGATCGCCATGTCATGCTGATTTTTGATGACAATGGACTGAATCGCATTCAGTCGCTGGAGAAACGTGGCGATCTCGGTTATCTGCGTATTGAGCCGAAAATGCTGGGTATGCTGGAGAAAGATACTCAGGAGCAGCGCCTGTTCCTGCGCCGCGAGCAGTTCCCGGAAGTGATGATTGATGCGCTGTTGACCACTGAAGATCGTAACTTCTACCAGCATGATGGCGTGTCGCCGATGGCGATTGCCCGTGCAATGGTCGCGAACCTCAAAGCAGGCCGTACCGTGCAGGGTGGCAGTACGCTGACTCAGCAGTTGGCGAAAAACATTTTCCTTTCCAGCGATCGGACCTTGTGGCGTAAATTACGTGAAGCCTACATGGCGCTGATCATTGATTACCGTTACAGCAAAGATCGCATTCTGGAAGCGTACCTGAACGAAGTGTATCTGGGCCAGAATGGCAAAGAAGCGGTGCACGGTTTTGGCCTGGCGTCGCGCCTCTATTTTGGTCAGCCGTTGCAGGAGCTGCGCATCGACCAGTTGGCGCTGCTGGTGGGCATGGTGAAAGGGCCGTCTTATTACAATCCGATGCGCTATCCGGAGCGTGCTAAAGAGCGTCGCGACTTAGTGCTCAAGCTGATGATGGATCAGGATATTCTGACAGCCAAGCAGTATGAGCAGGCGGTGACCCGTCCGCTGGATGTGCAGAAACAGGCCCGCATTGCCAGCCGTCAGCCTGCTTATTTCCAGCAGTTGTCGATTGAACTGAAACAAAAACTCGGCGATGCGTTTAAGTCCGATACCGGGCTGCGCGTATTTACGTCACTCGATCCGGTGTCGCAGGCCAAGCTGGAAGAAGCGGTGGAAAATCAGGTGCCGATTCTGGCACGTACCGCGGGTAAAGATCTTGAAGCAGCGGCCATAGCCGTTGATCGCCACAGTGGTGAGATTCGCGCTATGGTGGGCGGTAAACGCACGGGCTATGACGGATTTAACCGCGCGCTTAATGCCAGCCGTCCGATTGGTTCACTGGTGAAACCCGCTGTGTATCTGACGGCGCTGGCGCAGCCGGAGAAATACAATCTGGCGACGACCTTGATGGACAAGCCAATCACACTGCAAGGCAGTGAAGGCAATGTGTGGACGCCGCGCAACTTTGACCGTCAGTTCCGCGGTGAAGTGCCGCTCTACCTGGCGCTGGCCAAATCGCTCAACGTACCGACGGTGCAACTGGGCATGCAGTTGGGGATTGAAAACGTCACCAAAACGCTGGAAAAACTGGGTGTGAGCCGCGACGAAATTCGTCCGGTGCCGTCGATGTTCCTTGGTTCGTTTTCGCTGACTCCGTATCAGGTCGCGCAGATGTTCCAGACGGTCACCAACTCGGGCAAAAAAGCGCCGCTTTCCGCGCTGCGTTCGGTACTCGATCTGGATGGTAATGTGCTGTACGAATCGATTCCTAAAGTATCCCAGGCGGTTGATCAGCAAGCGGCCTGGTTGACGACGTATGCGATGAAGCGTGGTGTGCTGGAAGGCACGGGACGTTACCTGAACAGCCAGTTTGGCTGGGCAGCGCTGGCGGGGAAAACCGGCACCAGCAGTGACAGCCGCGACAGCTGGTTTGTTGGTGTCGATGGCCGGGAAGTCACCACTATCTGGCTGGGACGAGATGACAACCAGCCAACTAAACTGACCGGCTCGAGTGGTGCGCTGCGCGTGTACGCCGATTACCTGCGTTATCGCATTCCGGAGAAACTGGTGTTGCCGTGGCCGCAAGGGATCAGCACGGTCGGTTTTTCTCAGTCCCGCTCCGGCGGACTTGAACTAGACTGTAACAACGATTTCAAACTGCCCGTCTGGGATGCCTCCGGCAGTTGGAAAAAACAGTGTGAGAATCGTCCCACCGAGTGGTTGAAAAAACTCTTTCAGTGGTGATTAAGCCCGTTTATAGTGGCTTGATTTTCAACTAAATGGATAACAAGGATTTGAGGACGACCGTGACCCGTTGGCTGCTCAGTATAGTGTGTTTACCGGCTTTGATTTGGCCTGCGTTGAGTCTGGCGCAGGCGTCATCACAAACGGCTGAACTCGGACATTCACGCCCGAAAATTGCGTTGGTACTGGCTGGCGGTGGTGCGAAAGGCGCCGCTCACATGGGCGTCCTTAAGGCCTTAGAAGACATGCATGTGCCGGTGGATATTGTCATCGGTACCAGCATGGGCGCGTACGTCGCAGGTCTCTATTCCACCGGGATGAGTGCGGAAGAGATCGAAAGTTTTATCTACAGCGTCGACTGGAATACCGGTTATCGCGACCGCGTGAACCGCAGCCAGCGCCGAGTGCGTGATAAAGAGTATGAAGACCGCTACCAACTGACCACCGATTTAGGCGTGCGTCTTGACGGGGTGCACGCGCCGCGCGGTGTGGTGCAAGGTCAGAACATGCTGCGCATTCTGCGCGAAACTTCCGGTAACCTGATGCCGTTCAACTCCTTTGATGATCTGGTCGTGCCGTATCGCGCAGTCGCTACCGACATCATCAAACTGGAACCTGTGGTGATTGATAAGGGTTATTTGGTCGATGCCATGATGGCGAGTATGTCGGTGCCGGGTGCTTTACCTCCGTATGAAATTGATGGTCGCTGGCTGGTGGATGGCGGCGTGACCAACAATATGCCTGTTGACGTGGCTCGTCAGATGGGAGCCGATATCGTCATCGCGGTTGATATCAGTACCGACTACAAAAGTCAGGAAGCGTTTACGAACTTTCTGACGGTCGCGGATCAACTGTCCAATTATCTGGTCCGTCGCAGTACAGAACTTCAGGCTGAGACACTGACCGACGATGATGTACTGCTGCGTCCTCAGGTCGGCCTGATGGAAACCACCGAATTCGATAAAATGCCAGATGCCTTTGCCAAAGGGTACGAGGCAGCGATGGACAATCAAGTGAAGCTGGAAAAGCTCGCGCTAAGCAGCGCTGAGTATCAGCAGTATGTCGATCGCAAAGAAGATCTGCGCCGCCAGCTCAAGCATGGCGATGACATCACCATCGACAACGTCATCATCCAGAATAACTCCCATTACAGCGATGTGCTGTTGCAAAACCGACTCAATCTCGATGCGGGCGAAAAACTGAGCACGGAAGAGATCGAATCGAGCATTCAGGATTTATATGCCCTCGATCGTTTCAGACTCGTTCGTTATCAGTATGAAGAGAAAGATGGTGAGAACAATCTGGTCGTTGATGTGGATGAGAAATCATGGGGACCGAATTATCTTAACTTCCGCTTCTTCCTTGAAGATGATTTTAATACCGATAGCCAGTACTCCATTGGCGCATCATTCAATTTTACCGACATCAACTCCCACGGTGCGGAGCTGGCAACCAACTTCAATATTGGTACCGATAAATTGGCCGAAGTGGAGCTCTATTCGCCGGTAATGTCGGGACAGAAAACCTTCTATACCGCTTCATTGCGTTTTACTGATGATAACCGCAACGTGCCCGTTAGCGGATTTGATGACACTTCGCTGGCGGCCAGCCGCAATTACTTGCCGGTCACGTACAAAACCTGGCGGGCTGAGCTTGCGCTTGGTTATCAGGAAACGTTGTGGCGAGAGTTTAAAATTGGCGGGCGCTATTCGGATGGCTCTGCCAACTACTCCACGTTACCGGATTACGCGGACATGAACTTTACCCGTCAGGGCATCTTCTTCAACTATCGTATCGATTCGCTGGATGATTTCAGCATGCCAAGAGAGGGGGTGTACCTCGATCTCGAATATCTGGTGTCGCATGATGATGTTGACCTGACCGAAAGCGGCGTGGCGGAAAATTCATCGGATACGGTGTATGAGTTGTCAGCGAAATTCATCGCCGCACACAGTTTTAATCGTCATACTTTAGTCGGCAATATTGATTACGGTGTGGTGAAGAGTAAAAATTCAATTCAACCTATCGATCCTAAAACGATTGGCGGATTTCTCAATCTGTCGGGGATTTCCCGCAACAGTCTGATTGGCCAAAACAAAGCGTATGCCAATATGATTTATCGCTATCGTTGGTTCGACAATGATTTCGGCCTGTTCACATCGCCCGTCTATCTTGGGGCATCCATCGAGTATGGTGGAGTATGGTCCGATCCAGACCTATCTATTGATACCGCACCACTGTATGCCGCGGGATCGATATTTGCCGGCGTGGACTCCCCAATTGGTCCCATAATGTTCGGTTACGGACGCACAGAGCAGAATTTTGATTCGATTTATCTGATCATCGGTACCACGTTCAACTAGCGCAAGATTCGAGATTTGAAAAGTTAATTCCTATAACTTTCGTCTTAAGTTGCTATGTTGGTCAAAATGATGAGATTTTAATTTATCGTTAATTTTGCTATCCTGTCGCCCACAGTTTGGCCTCTAGGGCGCTGTTTCTCAGTCAAATTTGAATGAAAACATGGGCAACGGAGAGCCAAGTTTCCAAGGATGTTCACTCACATTTTTATAATAATTGGGTGAACCGCAATGAGAGGAAAAAGTCGTGCTTGAAGCCTACCGTAAACACGTCGAAGAGCGTGCTGCTGAAGGAGTTGTACCTAAACCCCTAGACGCTGAGCAAGTCGCTGGACTTGTTGAGCTACTCAAAAATCCCCCTCAAGGAGAAGAAGAATTCATTCTCGATCTGCTTGAGAACCGTATTCCTCCGGGCGTTGATGAAGCTGCCTACGTCAAAGCTGGTTTTCTGACTGCAATCACCAAAGGTGAAGTGACATCTCCACTGGTTAGCCGTGAAAAAGCGGCCACTCTGCTGGGTACCATGCAAGGTGGTTACAACATCGAACCACTGGTTTCTCTGCTGGATGACGCAGATTTGGCACCAATCGCTGCGACCGCTCTGTCTCACACACTGCTGATGTTCGATGCGTTTTACGATGTCGAAGAAAAAGCAAAAGCGGGTAACGCACTGGCGAAACAAGTTCTGGAATCTTGGGCTGAAGCTGAATGGTTCCTGTCAAAACCTGCTCTGGCTGAAAAAATCACTCTGACCGTATTCAAAGTAACTGGTGAAACCAACACGGACGATTTGTCACCAGCTCCGGATGCATGGTCGCGCCCTGATATTCCTGTGCATGCTCTGGCAATGCTGAAAAATGAACGTGATGGCATCGTGCCGGACGCACCAGGAAAAATTGGTCCAATCAACCAAATTGAAGCACTGAAAGAAAAAGGTCATCAACTGGTTTACGTTGGTGACGTTGTCGGTACGGGTTCTTCGCGTAAGTCGGCGACCAACTCCGTACTGTGGTTCATGGGCGATGACATTCCAAACGTACCGAACAAACGCGCTGGCGGTTATGTACTGGGCGGTAAGATTGCACCGATCTTCTTCAACACCATGGAAGATGCGGGCGCACTGCCAATCGAAGTGGACGTTTCAAAACTGAATATGGGTGATGTGATTGACGTTTACCCATACGAAGGCAAAGTGTGCAACCACGAAACGGGCGAAGTACTGGCGACATTCAAGCTGAAAACCGACGTACTGATCGACGAAGTCCGCGCGGGTGGCCGTATTCCTCTGATCGTTGGTCGTGGTCTGACTGACAAAGCGCGTCAAGCACTGGGTCTGGAAGCATCGACCGTGTTCCGTCGCCCTGTTCCTGTGGCAGACAGCGGCAAAGGCTTTACTCTGGCACAGAAAATGGTCGGTAAAGCGTGTGGCGTAGAAGGTATTCGCCCAGGCACTTACTGTGAGCCGAAGATGACCACGGTGGGTTCTCAGGACACTACCGGTCCAATGACTCGTGACGAACTGAAAGATTTGGCGTGTCTTGGCTTCTCTGCAGATTTGGTGATGCAGTCTTTCTGCCACACCTCTGCGTATCCAAAACCCGTTGACGTGCAAACGCACCACACGCTACCGGATTTCATCATGAACCGCGGCGGTGTGTCACTGCGCCCGGGCGACGGTGTTATTCACTCATGGCTAAACCGTATGCTGCTGCCGGATACTGTCGGTACCGGTGGTGACTCGCATACGCGTTTCCCACTGGGGATTTCATTCCCGGCAGGTTCTGGTCTGGTAGCCTTCGCAGCAGCAACTGGCGTCATGCCTCTCGATATGCCTGAGTCAATTCTGGTGCGTTTCAAAGGTGAAATGCAGCCGGGTATCACGCTGCGCGACCTGGTTCATGCGATTCCTTACTACGGCATCAAACAAGGTCTGCTGACGGTTGAGAAAGCCGGTAAGATTAACGAATTCTCTGGCCGCGTGCTGGAAATCGAAGGTGTTGAACACCTGACGGTTGAACAGGCATTCGAACTGTCTGACGCCTCTGCTGAGCGTTCAGCAGCAGGTTGTACCGTCAAACTGTCGCAAGAGTCTATCGCGGAATACCTGAACTCGAACATCACCATGCTGAAGTGGATGATCGCAGAAGGTTACGGTGACCGTCGTACCATCGAACGTCGTATTAAAGCGATGGAAGAGTGGTTGGCTGCTCCAGAACTGATGGAAGCAGATAAAGACGCAGAATACGCGCACGTGATTGAAATCGATCTGGCGGACATCAAAGAACCGATTCTTTGTGCGCCAAACGATCCGGATGACGCGCGTCCGCTGTCTGAAGTACAAGGCACAGCGATTGATGAAGTGTTCATCGGTTCTTGTATGACCAACATCGGCCACTTCCGTGCGGCAGGTAAACTGCTGGATAAATTCAACGGTCAACTGGAAACGCGTCTGTGGGTGGCACCGCCAACCAAGATGGACCGCGATCAACTGACTGAAGAAGGTTACTACGGCATCTTTGGCCGTGCTGGGGTGCGTATCGAAACTCCGGGATGTTCACTGTGTATGGGTAACCAGGCTCGCGTAGCGGACAAAGCAACCGTGATGTCAACTTCGACGCGTAACTTCCCGAACCGTCTGGGTACAGGTGCGAACGTGTACCTGGCTTCAGCAGAGCTGTCGGCGGTAGGCGCTATTCTGGGTCGCATTCCAACTCTGCAAGAGTATCTGGAATACGCGAAACAGATCGACGCAACCGCAGCCGATACTTACCGTTACCTGAACTTCCACCGCATGAGTGACTACACCAAGAAAGCGGATACGGTGATTTTCCAAGAACCGGCATAATCGCTGATTAGCCCAAAGATTCAAGGTCGCTGCTTGCAGCGGCCTTTCTTTTTGCGTCTTATTCAGGCTCGTCATTCGGTTTCGCTGGCGCTATACTCGCGCCAACTTAATCAACCGGTCATCGTCGATGGAATTTGAATTCACCAAAAATACCCTGCTGGGGGAGTATTACGTTACCTGCAGCATGGAGCATCAAATTGTGGCCCGCTGGTTACAGGAAGAGGTGGCGCAGGATCGCACAAAAATCGAGCAAGTGTTGGCTCTGCTGGAGAAAGCGCACCAGTTTCCTGCACAAGAGTGGCAATTCGCTGGTCGTGAAATCTCAGTGATGATTTGTGGTGACGAAGTGACGGTGCAAGACAATGCGCTGAACTATGGTCATGATGTTGAGTTTGAAAGTGAATTTGAACTTTATGAAAGCGAGAGTGTGGCGCAGTGTGGTTTGGAGGATTTCGAGTCGTTGTTGATCCAATGGCAGGATTTCCTCGCCGGATACTGAGTTTGTCTCATCAACAGGCTGCACTCATGTGGTGAAGAAAGCCAGAGTCGCATTATTTTTGGGAAAGGGTTGCACAAAAAACGTGCAACCCTTTTGTGTTTTTGAATCGGAATCTCACTATTTTATTGTTTATCAATGAGTTAAAAAGTTGGCACGTACCTTGGATTAATAGAACTGTAAATGGACTACAGCTTCAGAGAGGACGCGATGAAACTCATTAACGCAATCATCAAACCATTCAAACTTGACGATGTTCGTGAAGCTTTGGCCGATGTGGGCATCGAAGGGATGACCGTATCAGAAGTCAAAGGCTTTGGCCGTCAGAAAGGTCATACCGAACTTTACCGTGGCGCGGAATACCAGGTGGATTTTCTGCCGAAGGTAAAAATCGAAATTGCCACACAAGCGGATAACGTTGATCGCGTTCTGGAAGCGATCATCAAAGCCGCACATACCGGCAAAATCGGTGATGGCAAAATTTTTGTTTATGACTTGAGCCACGCTGTTCGAATTCGCACCGGCGAAATGGACGCGGAAGCACTTTAAGATTCAAAGGACTGGAGACGACTATTATGGAACTGTCAGCTACAGTAACGGAGTTACGTTACGCACTGGATACATTCTTCTTCTTGATTTCGGGCGCACTGGTTATGTGGATGGCGGCGGGTTTCGCTATGCTGGAAGCTGGTCTGGTTCGTTCTAAGAACACCACCGAAATTCTGACCAAAAACTTTGTGCTGTATGCGATTGCGTGCACCATGTACCTCATTGTGGGTTACAACATCATGTATGTTGATAACGCAGAAGCAGGCTGGCTACCATCGTTTGGTTCACTGATTGGCTCACAAGCTGACGGTGCTGACCACTCTCTGGAATCCGACTTCTTCTTCCAAGTGGTATTCGTAGCAACGTCAATGTCTGTGGTTTCAGGCGCAGTTGCTGAACGTATGAAACTTTGGGCATTCCTCATTTTCTCAGCCATTTTGACTGCCTTTATCTATCCTATGGAAGGTTACTGGACTTGGGGCGGTGGCTTCCTGTCAGCAGCGGGTTTCAGCGACTTTGCGGGTTCAGGTATCGTTCACATGGCGGGTGCAGCTGCAGCGCTGGCAGGTGTTTTACTGCTGGGTGCTCGTAAAGGCAAATACGGTAAAAACGGCGAAATCTTCCCGATTCCGGGGTCAAATATGCCACTGGCAACACTGGGTACCTTTATCCTGTGGTTCGGTTGGTTCGGTTTCAACGGTGGTTCACAACTGATGCTGTCTGATTTCGAAAACGCGACAGCGGTGGGTCAAATCTTCCTCAACACTAACGCAGCAGCGGCAGCGGGTTCTATTGCAGCGCTACTGGTTTGTAAAACGACCTGGGGTAAAGCTGACCTGACCATGATTCTGAACGGCGCGCTGGCTGGTCTGGTGGCTATCACCGCTGACCCACTGTCACCATCACCGCTGTACTCGGTTGCAATCGGTGTCGTTGCAGGTGCGATTGTTGTCTTCAGCATCATTGCTCTGGATAAACTGAAAATTGATGATCCAGTGGGTGCAATCTCTGTACACGGTGTGTGTGGTTTCTTCGGCCTGATGGTTGTGCCATTAAGCAACAGCGATGCCACCTTCGGTGCACAGCTTCTGGGTGCAGCAGTCATCTTCGCTTGGGTATTCGGTGCTAGCCTGGTGGTTTGGGGTATTCTGAAAGCAACCATGGGTATCCGTGTCTCTGAAGAAGAAGAGATGGAAGGCATGGACATGCACGATTGTGGAGTCGGCGCTTACCCAGAGTTCGTGACAGTTAAGTAATAATTGGTTACAAAACCTTTGCCTAAAACCTGCCCTTCGGGGCAGGTTTTTCATTTTTACTGATTGTTTTATTAAGGGTGGCCAATATAATTAGCGCAATTGATAAGTGTTATCATTAGCAATAATAAAGGACTTGAACCATGAAAAAACTGCTGGCTCTATCGGCAATCGCATGTAGCGTATTGGCCCCTTCGGTTATGGCGGCTGAAGAAGTAAATGTTTACTCATACCGTCAACCTTTCCTGATTGAACCGATGTTTAAAGAGTTCACTCAAGAGACCGGAATCAAGGTCAACGTGAAGTTTGCCAAAGAGGGCATTGCAGAAAAATTGGCTCAAGAAGGCGAGTACAGCCCGGCCGACGTGATTCTGACTTCAGAGTTCAGCCGTCTGTTTGAACTGTCGGATAAAGGCTTAACGCAACCCGTAAACAGTCGTGTCATTGACGAGAACATTCCGGCGCAGTACCGCGACAGCAGCGAAGAGTGGTTTGCATTGACCGTGCGCACTCGTAGCGTCTACTCATCACGCGATCGCGTGGGCAAACTGGGCGATGATTTCGATTACCTCGATCTGGCCAAGCCAGAATACAAAGGTAAGATCTGTACACGCAGCGGTAAGCACCCGTACAACATTGCGCTGGTTGCCGCGATGATCGCGAACCACGGCGAAGCTCAAACCAAAACCTGGTTGGAAGGTCTGAAAGCTAACCTGGCGCGCAAACCGCAAGGCAACGATCGCGATCAGGTTCGTGCGATCAAAGAAGGTCTGTGCGATCTGTCTCTGGGCAACAGCTACTACCTAGGCAAAATGCTGGAAGACAAAGAGCAAAAGAGCTGGGCGGAATCGGTATATATCAACTTCCCGGGTCAGAATGTTCAGGGTACTCACGTCAACGTCAGTGGTATGGCAATGGCGAAATACGCACCAAACCGTGACAATGCCGTCAAGCTGATGGAGTTCCTGACTGGTGAAACCGCGCAGCACATGTACGCAGAAGTGAACTACGAATACCCGGTGAAACCAGGTGTTGAGCGTTCAAAACTGGTGGCTTCATGGGGTGAATTCAAATCTGATTCTCTACGACTGGAAAAAATTGCCGACAACCATGCGGCGGCCATCAAGCTACTTGATGAAGTCAAATTTGACCTTTAATTGAGTCTGGGGGTATAACTATACCCCTGATTTATTAAAGGGATATGAGATGTATTTGCAGATGCATTTATGCCTCAGTCAGCCTGACAGTTTCTAGGCAATGAAAGAAAAACACCTTATTTGGAAAACCAGTAGTGTGGCTTTGGCGACGCTGCTGGTTTTGCCGATCTTAGCGATCTTTTTTACCGCCATTGGTCAGACGGACGATGTGTTTGCGCATTTGATGTCGACCGTGATGCCCACCTATGCCTTCAATACCGTGGTTCTGACGCTGAGCGTAATGGCGCTGGCGCTGCTCTTTGGTATTCCGAGCGCCTGGTTAATGGCCATGTGCCGCCTGCCGGGGGAGAAAGTCCTGCAGTGGGCTTTGGTGCTGCCGCTGGCGATTCCCGGTTATATTGTCGGCTACATCTTTACGGGCTGGTTTGATTATGCCGGGCCGATTCAGGTTTGGCTGCGAGCACAGACTGGCTGGATGGCCGGGGAGTATTATTTCCCGGATATTCGCTCATTGGCCGGTGCCAGCATCGTGCTGGCCTTGGTGCTCTATCCCTATGTCTATCTGATGTGCCGCGCCGCGTTTATGGAGCAGAACGTTTCGCTGTTGCAGTCGGCCCGTTTGTTGAAATGCTCGCCGTGGGAAAGTTTTCGCCGTATCTCGCTGCCGTTGGTTCGTCCATCAATCGCGGTAGCCTTGTCGCTGGTCGCGATGGAAACCGTCGGTGATTTCGGCACCGTCAGCTACTTTGCGGTCAACACGCTGACCACCGCGGTGTATGATACCTGGATGAACTATTCCAATTTGACCGCCGCAGCTAAAATTTCAGCTGTGATGCTGGTCATCGTATTGCTGCTCCTGAGCGCCGAACGTTACAGTCGCCGTCGGCAAAAGTTATATCAGAGCCAGTTCAACAGCCATGAAGATTTTCGCTACGCTTTGCGTGGCTGGAAAAAATGGCTGGCACTGTTGTGGTGTTGGGGACTGGTGTGCGTGGCCTTTATCTTTCCGCTACTGCAACTGCTCAGCTACGCTTATACCTACTTTGAGCAGAGTTGGACGGCAGAGTTTCGTGAATACGCGTTGAACAGCCTGCAAGTTTCTCTGAGTGCTGCGTTGATTGGCGTGGCAGTCGCGTTGGTCGTGAACTTTTACAGCCGTCTCAAATCCAACCGCGTCAGTGTGGCGCTGATGCGGCTCTCTTCAATGGGGTATGCCGTGCCGGGTACGGTATTGGCGATTGGAGTGATGGTTCCCGTGCTGACGCTCGATCATGCGGTCAACGATGTGGCAAAAGCGATGCAATGGGGCAGGCCGGGGCTGATTTTCTCCGGCACCATGTTTGCGATTATTTTTGCGTTGATCGTGCGCTTTTCCGCAGTGGCAATCGGCAGTATCGAAAGCAGTCTGAATAAGATCTCGCCGTCACTGGATATGGCAGCGCGTACCATGGGGTGTCAGGCCAATGCGATGTTGTGGCGCGTTCATCTGCCACTGGTGCGTCGCGGCGCCCTGATTGCCGGTCTGCTGGTGTTCATTGAATCGATGAAAGAGTTGAATGCGGCATTATTACTGCGCCCGTTCAATTTCGAGACCTTGGCGACCTACGTGTATAACTACGCCTCGGACGAACATTTGGAACTGGCAGCCTTGCCTGCGGTGCTGTTGGTGTTGGTTGGATTGATCCCACTTGTTGTTGTAAACCGTTCTCTGGAGCAAAACCACTGATGAGCTGTGCATTATCGATTCAAAATCTGACTTGTCAGTACGATACTCAAACGGTCCTGGAATCGTTGTCGCTGAACGTAGAACACGGCGAAATCGTGTGTCTGCTTGGTGCCAGCGGTTGCGGTAAAACCACGTTACTCAAAGCGATTGCCGGCTTGCTACCGCTTTCATCCGGCATCATGAGCCTTAACGGCATGACCATCGACGATGGCAAGCATTGGCTAGCGCCAGAGCAGCGTAATATCGGCATGATCTTTCAGGACTATGCGCTGTTTCCTCATCTGACGGTGGCGGAAAACATCGCCTTTGGCCTGCGTCAAATGGCGGCGGAGGAACGTCATCTGCAAGTGCAGCAAATGTTGGAACTGGTCCATTTGAGCGGTTTCGGTGACCGTTATCCGCACCAGTTGTCGGGTGGTCAGCAACAGCGTGTCGCTATCGCGCGCTCGCTGGCTTACAAACCGGATCTGCTATTGCTGGATGAGCCATTTTCCAATATTGATACTCAGGTGCGTCATGACCTGATTGGAGAAATTCGTAAAATCTTCAAAAAGCAGGGGGTGACAGCGATTTTCGTCACCCACTCACGTGAAGAAGCGTTTGCCTTTGCCGACAAAATGGCGGTGATGAATCACGGGGTGATTGAGCAATACGGCACCGCCTCAGAGCTTTACTATCGTCCGTCGAGCAAATTTGTCGCTGACTTTCTGGGCGGTGGCAGTTACCTGCCAGCTACGCGTTTAGCGGAACATCAGTATCAAACGCCGCTTGGCGTTGTGGACGCGTATGCGCAGCAAAGTATTGCTCAGGGCAGTCAATGTGAGCTGTTGCTGCGTCCGCAGCAGATCAGTATTTATGCGGATGAAGAGAGCAGTGTCACGGTGCTGGAGCAGCAGTTTATGGGCGATCATTGCCGTTACGTGATCGATGCGCATGGCTCTAAGCTGCTGGCAACTTCTTCACAGGGCTTGTCGGTTGGTCAGACCGTGGCCGTCAGTATTGATACTCAAGGCGTTCTGGCCTTTGCCTAATAAGAAAAAGCCCGGTTAAACCGGGCTTTTTTATCGCACTTGCATTACAGAGACAGAAACTGTTTCATCTGCTGTAAAACGCGCTCTGCTGTCTCTTTGTCCTGCATTTCGGCAAAGATACGCAGCAAAGGCTCAGTGCCGGAGAAGCGGGCAATCACCCAGCCACCATTACGAAAATAGACTTTAGCGCCATCCTCATAGCTGACTTTTTCAACTTCAAACCCAAACTCTGGTAACTGTTTCTCTACGTAAATCTTTGCGTAGATCTCCGCTTTCTGGGTCGGCTTGAATTTGCAATCGCCCTCGGCGGTGTAGGCATAACCGTAGCGGCTGTATATTTCGCTCAACAGCTCAGAAAGCTTTTTACCCGTCACGCTGATCATTTCCACCAGCAAGCTCGACGCGAATACGCCATCCTTGCCTTTGATGTGGCCGCGAATGGTCAGACCGCCCGAGCTTTCACCGCCAATCAGCGAATCGTCGGCTTCCATTTGGGAACTGATGTGCTTAAAGCCTACCGGAACCTCAAAGCTCTTCTCTCCATGATCGGCTGCCACTTTGTCCAGCAGGTGGGTGGTGGCGATATTGCGCACGACAGAGCCTTTCCAGCCTTTGTATTCAAGCAGATAGTAATACAACAGCAGCAGAACTTCGTTGGGATGAATGAAGTTACCTTTCTCATCAATAATACCCAGACGGTCAGCGTCTCCATCGGTACCAATGCCAATATCGTAGCCTTGATTTTTGACCAGATGTTGTAGGCGATACAGCGTTGCTGCGCTGGGTGACGGCATCAAACCACCAAAATCAGGGTTCTTACCATCGTTGATCACGTCGACATCGCAGCGGCCATTGATCAACACGGTTTGCAGCGCGTTTTTTGCCACGCCAAACATCGGATCAATCAGCACGCGCAGATTGGCGCGTTTGATCGCTTCAATATCGATAAAGTCGATGATCGAATCGACGAATTCATTCATCGGGTTGATCACCTGAATCCGGCCTTGGGCGACCGCCAGATCAAAGTCCTCACTGCGCACGTCGGTGGCACACAGTGTTGAAACTTGTTGCTCGATCTTTTGTGTGATCACTTCGTCGGCGTCGCGTCCGCCTTCAATAAACACTTTGATGCCGTTATAGTCTGCCGGGTTATGCGATGCCGTGATGCATGCCGAGTAGGCGCAGTTCATCTCTTTGGCCTTAAACATCACCACAGGGGTGGGAACAAACTTATTGATGAAGCTGACGGTGATCTGGTTGCCCGCCAATACTTCGGCAAACCAGCGCCCCGCTTTGTCAGACAAAAAGCGGCGGTCATAGCCGATGACAAAACCGCGCTCAGCCACTTGTTCCTGATTGATAATGTTAGCTACCGCTTGAGCAACCAGGCGAACGTTGTCTTTGGTAAACTCTTCGCCGATAAAGGCGCGCCAACCACCGGTACCAAATTGAATCATGCTGTATCTCCTTATGTGGGCGCCGCCAGCGCGGCACCCTAAAGCGGATTAACCTAAAATCACGGTCACCTGATTTACGCTGCCCGCTGGTTGCGCGTGAACTGCATCCACGGGTTCGCCATTGACCAGAATGGACTGTACGCCTTTGCTCACACCATGCGGGTTTTGCACTTCAATGTGGTAAGTTGCGCCGCGCCATTCGCGGGTGACGTCAAAGCCCGGCCACGAAGTTGGAATACACGGATCAATTGTTAGCGTGTCAAATCCGGTGCGTACCCCCAAAATGAAGTTGGTGGTTGCGTAGTAAGCCCAGCCGGAAGTCCCCGTCAACCAAGGATGGTTGGCACGGCCGTGGTCTTGATGATCGCGGCCCATAATGAACTGCACGTAAGAGTACGGCTCGGCCACGCGGGTTTCGATGATGTCGTTCTGGTTATATGGGTTGAGCGCATCGTAGAATTCCATTGCGCGATCACCGCGGCCGAGTTTGGCTTCGGCGACCCATGCCCACGGGTTAGGATGTGAGAAAATCGCACCGTTTTCTTTTACGCCTTGGTATACGCGGGTGACAAAGCCAATGTCATCATTGGGCGTTGCAAACGACGGTGCGTTGAGGTGCAAACCGTATTTGGAGAACAGGTACTGATACACGGCATCCATCGCTTTTTCGCCGCGCTGTTGTGAGACTGCACCAGACAAAACGGCCAGCGTATTGGACTCAAGGTGAACTTTGCCTTCTTGCTGTTCAAATGTGCCGATTTTATCGCCATCTTTGGTCAGGCCGCGAATGTACCAGCCGCCATTGTCATCCCACAAATGAGTTTCACATGCCTCGCGCACGCCGTTGGCCATCGCCTGATACTTGTCGATCGCCGCCGCGTCGTTGCGATGACGTGCCAGTTCCAAAAACGCTTCCAGTGCCCAAAAGTGCAGGAACGACACCATCGCAGACTCGCCGCCGCCAAGGTTGAGACAGTCGTTCCAGTCGGCGCGCAGGCCTTTACAAATGCCGGTTTGACCGACGTATTCCGCTGAGAAATCCAATGCTGCCATCATATGTTGATACACGGTCGCATCGCCGCCGTCAGCGTAAGGGATCACTTCGTCAATAAAGCTCAGATCGCCCGTCTCTTTGACGAAGTTAAGAATCGTCGGCACGATCCACAGGTGATCATCAGAGCAGGTATCTTTGATGCCGTGGATCTTATCTTCATCCGATGGCGTCGGTACCACCGTTGGTGATTTTGACGGTTTGACATCGGCTTTTTCTGGATCGAACCAGTCAGGATCAAACAAGTGCAGACCATAACCTGCTTTAACTTGGCCGCGTAGCAGATCCACCAGACGCTTGCGGGTCATCGCCGGGTTAGTGTGCGGGACGGAGATCGCATCTTGTGCGGTGTCGCGATAACCGAGGCCAGTACGGCCACCGACTTCAATGAACGAGGCAAAGCGTGACCACACCACACAGGTTTCCGCTTGGTATAGAGTCCAAGCGTTGATCATGGTGTTGAGGCCTTCATTCGGTGAACGGACCTGGAATTTCGCGCAGCGTTCGTCCCAGTGTTGTTTGATGCCCGCAAACGCCATATCGACTTGGCTGAGGTCTTGATATTTTGCACGCAGTTTTTCGCCGTTGCCTTTCCCTACACCCAGAATCACCGCAAAACGGACTTTTTCCCCCGGTTGCAGCACAAACTGTTTGTGCAGGGCGCCGCAGTGGTTGTAACAGGTTTGCGCGCTGTTCGAGCAGCGACCGTTGGCAACGGCAATCGGGTTGGCTTCGTCGCGGTACATACCGAGAAACGCATCACGCTGACCATCGTAGCTATCGGCATCAAACGTCGCGGTCAGGTAGTAGAAACCGAGGAAATCATCGGTGTTGTAGTACAGGTCGTATTCCAGCACACCATTGTTGTATTCGGTGCCCGCAGAGTAGAGCGACATCTGGTGGTTCTGGTTGTCTGAGGCGATGTGACTGAAGGAGAACTCAACATAGCTGAATGCACTGATGGTGCGTGGTTTATCCGAGGTGTTTTCAATTTCGACATCCCACACCTGAGCATCTTCACCTTTCGGCACGAACAATGTTTTAGTGGCCACAATACCGTTGTAATCACAACGGTATTTTGAGTATGACAAACCGTGGCGTACTTCGTACTTCGCGTCGTCGAGGTTTTTGGCAACGGGCTGCCAAGAGACTGACCAGAAATCACCAGTTTCATCATCGCGCAGATAGATGTAATGCCCTGGACGATCTTGCGTGAAGTTCGGGCGGAACTTGGTCACACGGTTGTACTCAGGAGAATGATAGAAAGAGTAACCACCCGCATTGTGCGAGATGACGGTGCAGAATTTTTCCGTACCCAGATAGTTCGTCCAAGGCGCAGGAACATCGGGACGAGTAATGACGTATTCGCGATTGTCGTTATCGAAATAGCCGTATTTCATGGTAATTTCCTTTTTAAACAGTGGCGCACTGGCGCCACTCAATGTCGATGCTAGAGAAAACGTGTTGGGTTATGCTTTCCATGGCGCCCGGTAACGGATGCCTTGTTGATCAAGCAAAGGTAGATGGCCTTTGAGACGCGCCAGATAATCGTGCCAGTCGCGTTGCGATTTCTGCGTCCAGGCGGCCTCCGCCAATGCGGTTAAGCGCGGATAAATCATGTAGTCCATGCGGTTTTGGTTGTTGACCAGTTCACACCACAGCGCGCACTGAATCCCCAAAATGCGTTTGCGCAGTGGGTCCTGTTCCGGCACTTCGGCGAGCGGCTCGTAGCAATAAGCACGTTCCAGCGGCGTCACGCCTGCCCAGTCCACGCCCGGTTCTTCCGGCGCGTAGTCCTGAGCTATATCGAGGTAAGTAAACTGGCCCGGTTGCAAAATGACATCAAAGCCCTGACGTGCGCAGTTCAGAGCAGCTTGCTCTGACAGCCAGGAATAAATCACGGTATCTTTGCTGACTTTATCGCCATGCTGGGCTTCTTCCCAACCCACCATGCGTTTGCCGAGCGATTTGAGTTTTTTCTCGGCGTAGCGCAGCAGGTGACCTTGCAACTCTTTGGCGTCGGTGTAGCCCTGTTCTGCCATCAATGCCTGACATTTCGGGCTGTTGACCCACACGCCATCCGGCACTTCATCGGCGCCGATGTGAATGAAGTTACTCGGAAACAGGGCGGCGACTTCTTCCAGCACGACATCAAGAAAGCGGTAAGTGCCGGAAAGGGCAGGCGATAACACGTTGTCGTTGTAGTACTGAATGCTGCGATATTGCGATTGGTCGTCTTCATCGAGCAACCATTCCGGTAACGCTTTGATCGCCGCACGGCTATGACCGGGGATATCAATTTCTGGAATGACGGTAATGCCGCGCTCTGCGGCGTAAGCGATCACCTCACGGATGTCATCTTGGGTGTAAAAGCCACCGTGTTTTTCGGTCAGCAGGCTGTATTGTGGTTCCAGCACCTCATCGACGCCGCGCCAGGCACCAATGTCGGTCAATTGAGGCAGGGCTTTGATTTCAATACGCCAGCTTTCATCGTCGGTCAGATGCCAATGAAAGGTGTTGAACTTGTAATGCGCCAGTTGGTTGATGAGACGTTTAACGCGTTCCAGCGGATGAAAATGACGCGCGCAATCAAGCATCATGCCGCGATATTTAAAGCGAGGTGCGTCTTTGATTGCGATGTGTGGCACACGCAGACTGTCGCCATCCGGGCGAACCAATTGCAGTAACGTCGCACTGGCGTGAACAAAGCCCACGTGGCTGCTGGCTTCTAAACGAACGCCTTTGCGATCAACCGATACCTGATAGGCACCTTCATCCAGGGTTGGGTTGGTGCGTAGCACAATATCAGCACTGCCAATCGGGTGCGGTTGCCAATGGTAGAGACGTGTGAGTTCTTGTTTTAGCCAGGTTGCTGCAGTTTCTGCACAAGACGATTGCAATGAGATCTGGCTGGCGGCAGTGAGAATAAATTGACCATCCAGCAGTTCAACATGATTGGGTTTGGGCAACAGACTCAGCGGGGCGGCGTTGACCTCAGGGATTTCGCTGCGTTCACGATACGGCGATGCCAGTGCGATTGGCGTGACGATGACATCGTGACGGATGACAGGCTCACGCTGGTTCAGTTGCACAAACGCAGCTTTGATGCCGTCAGTGTAGTAATGAAACGGCGCCGTTTTGATGCTGAATTCACAATAGAAATGGCCGTTAGCTTTAATCACACTTTGAGCGGGAACGAGCGAGCAGAAACTACCTACCTGATTGATCTCGCCATGGCTGATACTGTCGGGCTGAATATAGCGATCAATGGTAAAGTGCAGACTCCAGTCCTTTAAGTCCTGATCACTGAGGTTGTGCAGTGTCAGACCAAAACGGCAGAACTGTTTGTGTTCCGACAACACTGCGAAATCTATTCGATAGTTCATGAGCAACCCTTAATACAAATTATGCTCGGTTTTACCGGCAAACATTAATGCGCCCTCCATCGCATCCGCTTGCGGTGCGGCGATCCATTGCTGAACGGGAGGGGATAACCATGCGAGAATACGTTCTGCGATGCTGCCCATCAGGCAGATTCGCTGTGCCCCTTTGCGGTGCAGGGCGTGCAAAAACATTTCAACGTCCGCTGCTGTCTGTTTGAGTAGCGAAATCGCCAGTTCATCTCCTTGGTTCGCAAACGCGAAAATCTGCGGAGAAAACTGACCGTAGTCACGGGGTAAAGCTGATTTAGACCAAGCCACAATGGCATCAACATCGTGTTCAAAATGCTGCATGACAAACTGACTGAGTGGCGTCGCCGCATAGATCCCATCTTCAATCAGCAACACATGTTGAATCAGGCGTAATCCCATCACTGCGCCGCTGCCCTGATCGGAGATCGGGAATTCACGTCCGCCTACCACATGCTGGTGGCCGTCTTGCAGTAAAATGCCGCATGAACCAGTGCCTGCGATCATGATCGCGCCATCGTTTCCGTTATGTGCGCCGAGACAAGCACCATAGGCATCGGTATTGAGCGTGAGAGAAGCAAACGGATGAGGCAGTTGCATAAATGCTTGCCAAGCAGATTTTTGTTCTGCGCCAGCCAGTGCCAGACCCACGTGCAGTTGGTCAAAGCAACCTTCATTCAGGCCGCCTTGTTGGGCAGCCAGCGTAATGGCACTGACGACGGATTGCAGCGCGCTTTCAACACCGAGCAGTATGTTGGCACTGCCTGTTCTGGCTTCACCAATCAGATGACCTTGTGCATCGCGAATGCGCGCGCGGCAGGAGGTACCACCGCCATCAATACCAGCGTAGTAGAGACTCATGCGCTACCTCGTGTGGTTGAGAAAAAATCAAATTGATGAACGATGGCCAGCAGATACCAGGCTCCGTGTGGAATCCATTGCTCACCCCAGCGCCAGTTTTGCAACATATCCTGATCGTGTGGTTGCGGGTTGAAGGCAATGTCCTGTTCATCCTCGAAACCTGCGGTGATGCCGTTGCACACGCCGCCTTTGGCATTGAAGAACCCTAAATGAGGCAGGTAGTCCGGATTGTTACGGCCATGGCCGTCGAGCATGCACATGTCATATGGGTTGAGGCCGATAATCCAACTGAGTGCATTGTGTGCCAGTGTCAGCATGCCGTGTTTTAGCTCGTCGTCAGTAAGGTAATCCTGAACGGCAAAGGCCATGGCGGCCAGTGAACCGAGGCGCGCATTTTCTCCTTGCCACCAGTAGCCGCTTTCGTTGTCATGAGTAATGAAAAATGCGCTACGTTTGCCGCCGTGAAGGTCTTTCACGTACTGACGTGGATAACCAAACGGATTGTGTACTTCGCGCGTGATGTTGAGCTCAAACTCACAAGCCCGATGTAGAATCTCCAGCGCGTTGTGGCGTGCGCTGTGTTCGGTTTCAATCGTCAGATATTGGCACAGAGCGATCACGGGCAGGCCCGCTTCTGCGGCATGGTAATAGGGACGAGAACCGTCACGATTAGCCGACCAGAAATAGTGCTGTTGTTCATCACTGTGCTGACGAGCCAGCAGGCGAGTTGCCCACTCACGGGCCTGATGCAGGTAGTCAGACTGCTGAGTCGTAGTAAACAGTTCACAAGTCGCCATCAGCGCACAGTACTCATCGATGATGTTCTCTTCACCATCATCTAGGTAGCGCTCATTGCACTCTTTCAAATGCCAGTAGCCATGCTCGGCTGCCGCCAGATAATGCTGCGGGGTAAAATCCCCTCCCACGCTTTGGCGAGCCGCCGCGGCCAATGCTGCGATCGCCATGCCTCCTCCTTGGCGAAAGCCCGCCTGGTAGGCATCGGACTTCACACCTTGCTGGGTGGCGTAGGCACAAATCTCCCGTTGCGCCGTGTCTTTGCTCCATTGATCAAAGACAGTCATGTAAAAAAATCCCTCGGGATTTTGCATACGAAGCAGAAAATCAGCACCAAACAACGCTTCTTCCTTGAGGCGAGTGCGGGAAAACGGTGCAAAACCCGAGTGATTGTCTAAAAGCGCCAAGCTTTTGAACATGTTCCAGACCACCATAGGTGTTTGCTGTGGGTTCAAATAGTTGGCGTAAGAAAGGTGACTTAAATACTTACTGACGTCACCAGAAGCGTCGTACCAGCCTCCGTGCACATCGGCAGTGGTTGAGGTGCCCAGAAGCGGTACGTGCTTGTCTTGTTGATCGAAAATGCCGCCGCAGCGTTGCGACTTAAAGTAGTGCAGCACATCGGAAAATGTACGCTGCATCAGAACTCCGTTGCCAATCGTAAATGGTTGTGACTGCGCAGTTTCGACACACAGATAGAAGTCGCCTTCACGACGAATGTGTGAAAAATCAATACGATGAAAATACCCCTGATGCCAGTTTGCAACCTGGCCACCACATGCAAATGCGATGCGCTCAACCGTTTGGTGAGTGCGGGCGCAGACCAATAAGGCTTCTTCCACTTGCAGATGAGCCACATGCGTTAACAAAACCGCGTGTTTAGGGCCGGAAACTTCATAGCCGATGTGGTTGATGAGTAACTGCATTCAACGTCTCCGAGTGAATTGGCGCCCGCAGAACGGGCGCTCAGGCTTAGTTTTCGTACAGGTAACAGCGAACAAAGTGGTTGTCAGACAACTGAGTGATGCCCGGAAGCTGCTCACGGCATTTGTCGGAAGCGTGCAAACAGCGACCGGCAAACGGACAACCGACGGAATCTGGTGTCCAGAGCGGGATTTCACCTTTATTGCCTTTCAGTTTTTCGTGAATCGACTTCTTCGGATCCGGCACCGCAGAAACCAGTAACTGAGTGTATGGATGTTGAGGATCGTGAATGATGGCTTCGGTATCGCCCCATTCAACCATGTGACCGACGTACATCACCGCCAGATCTTCCGCGATATAACGTGCAGTCGCGATGTCGTGCGTGATGTACAGCAACGACATCTGCTTCTCGAATTTCATCTCTTCCATCAGGTTAAGTACGCCGGCGCGGATGGAAACATCCAGCATGGAGGTCGGCTCATCTGCCAGTACCACTTCTGCGCCGACGGCGATGTTGCGAGCCAGATTGACACGCTGACGCTGACCACCGGAAAGCTGATGCGGATACTTGGCTGCGGTCTCTTTGGGTGGGATCAGGCCAACCTGTTCCAGCAGATCGTAGACGCGTTCTTGAAGCTCCTTTTTGTTGCCGGGCTTCACCTTTTTATGGATCAGTAACGGGCGAGCAATGTGGTGAAAAATGGTATGGGTCGGGTTGAGAGAACCGAACGGATCCTGCCATACCATCTGGACGCCTTCGCGATAATGCATGAGATCGCTACGAGACTTGATCGTTTGAATATCGCGGCCTTTGTACTCGATCTCACCCGACGTTGGCGCATACATTTTGGCGATCATTTTCGCGGTGGTGGATTTGCCCGAACCGGATTCTCCCACCACGGACAAACCGCGGCTTTTATACATCTTGAATGACACGTCGTTGATCGCACGCATCATCGGTTGTTTGAGTGCGTTACTGTTGATCGGAAAATCCTTAACCAGATTTTTGCCTTCCACCAGTAGTTCGCCGAATGGTTTACTCATATTAAACTCCAGAAATTCTGTCTCTACCGGACTTACAGTTTCACTTGGGCAATTGGCGCACCATACAGGTGGCAGTTGGATAAACGGCCCGGCTCAATCTGACGCAAGCTGGTCGGGATTTTGGTACACGCTTCGTGTACTCGATCGCACCGCGCCTGAAAGCGACAGCCCTGTGGAATTTCCAGCAAGTTGAGCGGGTTACCCGGAATCCCCGTCAGGCGAGTTTTCGGTCCGGTCAAAGGTGGAAACGAACTGCCAAGGCCTTTGGTATATGGGTGATACGGGCTTTGCAGAATTTCTTTGGACGGCGCCACTTCAATCAGTTCACCGGAGTACATGATGCCGATGCGATCTGAGAACTCGACCATCAGAGATAAGTCGTGCGTAATGAACAGAATTGAGAAACCGAATTCCTCTTTCAGGGCGTAGATCTTTTGCAGGATCTCGCGCTGTACCACCACATCCAGAGCCGTGGTTGGCTCATCCATAATGATCATCTTCGGATTCAGTGCCAGTGCGATGGCGATCACCAGACGCTGACGCATGCCGCCAGAAAACTGGTGCGGATAGTCGTTCAGGCGGCTAGGATGAATATCCACGATTTCCAGTAAGCCTTCCGCGCGGCGTTTAGCCTGCTGACGATTCATGGTGGTGTGGCGCATGATCACGTCGCAAAATTGCTCTTCCATAGTCAGAACGGGGTTGAGTGCGTTCATTGCACTCTGGAACACCATTGACATCTGGCTCCAGCGGAATGACTGCATACGGTCATCGCTGTATTTAAGAATGTCTTCACCGTTGAAAATTACCTCCCCCCCGGTAATGAACGCGGGCGGCTTATGCAGGCGCATCAACGAAAAGGCGACGGTTGATTTACCACAACCAGATTCGCCTGCCAGGCCAAACACTTCACCTGGTGCGATATCAAAGCTGACGTTGTTGCAGGCGCGCACGTCGCCGGCGTCGGTAATGTAGTCCACACATAAGTTGCGGATCGAGATAAGTGGTGCTGTCATGATTATTTGTCTCCGCTCCAGATGGCTGTTTGTGGTGCAGGCTCTGGTTTACGCGCCTGCTTGTCCTGTGCCGCCAGTTTTTTCCAGCGCTTCATCCCTTTATGAGAGCGCAGTTGCGGGTTGGCAATTTCATCCACGGCAAAGTTCAGCAGTGCCAGACCTGTGACCAGTAATGTCAGAGAAATACATGGTGCCAACAGTTCCCACCAAGCGCCGATGAGCATGGACGATGAGGTCTGTACGTTGTAAAGCATAATGCCCCAACTGATGGTGTTCGGATCGCCGAGTCCCAGGAAGGAGATCGTTGCCTCCATCATGATGGCGTACATCACTGAGCCGATGAAACTTGCGCCGACAATCGAAATCAGGTTCGGCAGAATCTCAACGAAGATGATGCGCCAAGAGGATTCACCCAACACTTCGGCAGCTTTGACAAACTCTTTCTCACGCAGAGCCAGAGTTTGGGCACGAACCACACGCGCCCCCCAGGCCCAGGATGTGCAGCCGATGATCAGGGCGATGGTTAACGGGCCTGCTTCTCCGATGAAAGCTGCAACCACAAACAACAGAGGGTACTGAGGAATGACCAGCATGATGTTCATCGCTGCTGTTAGAAAGTCATCAACCCGCCCACCAAAGTAACCAGCGGATACCCCAAGTACGGTTGCCAGAAAACAGACCGTAATGCCAGCACCAAAACCAACAGCCAGCGAGACGCGCGCCCCGTAAGCAACTTGTGACCATACATCTCGGCCCATACGGGTGGTGCCTAGCGTGTGGTCGGCATTTTTCGACAACGCCATCGTGCGGCGATCGGTCGCGAGATTCTCTGCCACCCAACCATCAGGATTGGCTTTGGCTGCTTTCACGACAAAAGCCGGATATTCATGTGGGTTACCCGTACGTTTATCTGGGGCATGTTTAGTAATCAGCGGGGCTGCCAGTGCAATGAACAGGAAGATGCTCAGAATAGTGACACCCACCATGGCAACACGGTTGCCGCGTAGTAGTTTCCAAAGAGCTTTCATGATTATTTACCTCCCTTGCGCAGGCGAGGGTCGAGCACGACGTACAACATGTCCGCCAGTAGGTTAAAGAACAGCATAAACAGCGTCATGATCAGAAGTTGCCCTTGCAGAACTTGGTAGTCACGAGCGGTGATTGCGTTGAATAGCACGGTGCCCAGCCCCGGGTAGTTAAAGATGATTTCAATAATGAGCTGGCCGCCGATAGCCATCCCCAGAGACATAGACAGTGCGGTGACACTTGGCAGCAGGGCATTGCGAGCAGCGTAATTAAAGACCACACGGTTTTCGCTCAGTCCTTTGCCTTTCGCCATCGTGATGTAATCTTCTGCCAGCAGGTTGATCATGTTATTTCGCATATTGACCAAAAAACCGCCAATTTGGACGATGGATGCACAGATCAAAGGCAGCACAGCGTGGTAGCCGACATCTTTGATGAATGTCCAACTGGTCCAGTCAGGAGTTGTCCCTGCAGTGTAGGCGTAGCCGGTTGGGAACCAACCAAGGCCTATCGCAAAGGTAAACATGGCCAGCATAGCAATGACCACTTGGGGCACCGCTTGGATGACCAGCATTCCTGGGGTGATGAAGGTGTCGTAGTTGCTCCCCCGTTTCCAGGCGGCGAAAATGCCCAGAATTGAGCCAATCGAAAACGAGATCACCACGGCCGTACCCGCTAAGAACAGAGACCAACCAAACGCCCCGCCTAGCAGTTCATTCACACTCAGTGGATAAAATTTGATAGAAGTCCCCAGCTCCCAGCTGAAGATACTTTTCATATAAGTCGCGTATTGCACATACCAAGGACCATCAACGAAACCGAGCAGTTTTTGCATCGCTTCGATACGTTCTGGTGTTACTTGCGTTGTGGCGTTGGCAAACATCATGGTAACCGGGTCACCAGGCATTGCCCGCGGAATAACAAAGTTGAGCGTTGCGGCAACCAGCAACGCGGCAAAGTAGAACGACAAACGTCTTAAAAAATAACCCATAACTCACACACCTTACTCACCCAGTCTGTTCCTGAACTCCGGTTCAGGTCGCTCCTAGCGAAAATTGAGAGCGAGAAATCCCCTGACGACGAGCGCCATATTGACTACTAAGTAAGGGGATTTTAATCAGCGGCGCACAATGGGTGCGCCGCAAAGATAGAACGTTTACTTAACTGGTTTCAGATCCAGTACGTGTAGCAGACGCTCAGGGATACCAGCCCAAACACTTGGACGGCCTTTAGGATTTTCTTCGTTCCACCAACCAGTGAAGCGAGTCGTGTTGTACTGATACATCCAAGCACCAGACATCACAGGAACCGTAACTTGGTTTTCAGCAATGATCTTCTGAATACCGTGTGCGATTTCCATCTGCTCGTTCTTGTCTGCTGTTTTGTAGAAGCTGTCCAGCAGGCCATCCAGTTTGTTGTTTTTGAAGAAGTGCATCGCGAAGCGAGGCATACCGTCGCCTTTCTGTAGTGCTGAGTTGTAAGCACTGTTCCAGTAAGTGTATGGGTCTGCACCGTGGAAGTAGTTGGTGTACGCTACGTCGTAGGTCCCTTCCAGCATCGCTTGGTTGTAGACTGCAAATTCTGGCGTACGCGCTTTCGCTTTGATGCCCACTTCTTGTAGCTGTTCTACTGCCAGTTGTACGGTGTTGTTGAAATCAGTCCAACCGTTTGGCGATTGAATCAGTAGTTCAAACGACTTGCCTGATGGTGTTTCAACGAAACCGTCACCGTTAATGTCTTTGAAGCCTGCTTTAGCCAGCAGTGCTTTAGAACCATCGACGTCGTAGGTGTTGAAGCCTTTGTACTTGTTGTGAACCGTTTCATCAGACCAAGACTTGAACGCGTAACCCAAACCAGATGCAAAGTCGTTCACGGTACCGCCGCCATAGAAGGCGATATCGATGATAGTCTGGCGGTCAAGTGCCATTGAGAACGCACGGCGGAAATCTACGTTATCCAGTGCTTCTTTCTTCGCTGGATCTGGGTTTTTGAAGTTAACTACGAATGCCTGTGTGCCCGCCGCTGGGTACCAGTAGTGGTGATTCGGGTTCGCTGCTGCGTAAGTGCGGTCGATATCCGGAACGAATGATGATGTCCAGTCGAGCTCAGAGTTGACAATTTTACCCAGTAGTTGGTCGTTGTTGGCGATTTGAGGAACACGCAGACAGTCGACTTCCAGGTTTGCAGCATCCCAGTAATTCGGGTTGCGGCACTGAATGTAAAGTTGTGGAGTAAAGGTGTCGATTTCTGTAAATGGACCCGTACCTACTGGGTTTTCGTTAGTGAATGTGGTTGGATCTTTCACTTCTTTCCAAACATGTTCAGCAACGATTGGCACCTGAGAAATTTCATAAGGGACGTTAGAGTTGGCTTCTGTCAGGCGGAAACGAACTTTGTAGTCATCGATTTTCTCAACACTGGTTACCCATTTGTTGATACCACGTTGATCAAGCTCTGGTTTGTTCTTCAGGAGATTGAACGAGTAAAGCACATCGTTTGCAGTAAATGCCTGACCATCAGACCATTTCACGCCTTTACGAATGTCGAATGTCACACTCATCAGATCGTCAGACATTTTGTAGCTTTCTGCCAGACGCATTACCGGAGTGTTGCCATGCATTTCGTTAAAAACAACCAGCGGCTCGTAGATGAAGTCAGTGGTGGTACGTAGGTTTGTGGCTAAGTACGGGTTAAAGTTACGTACCATTGTAGGGTAGAAATCTGGCACGATGGTTAGCTCACTACGGGCAAATGCCGGAGCTGAAACGCTGGTTGCTGCAGCAATAACTGCGGCTGCAAGTGCGGTTTTCTTAATATTGGCAAGCATAGCTGTTCCTTACTATTTGCTTTTATTTCACAAATGGAGTCGAGTGCTATCGTTTGATCAACACTCACAAGGACCTACCTCATTGGGTGTTACCAGGTCGGAGGTACCCGATAACATGAGTGGCCTGTAGGCCTTTGACAGAGGTAAGGAAACACCTTGTGGAGGAATTTATCAATTTCATTTCCCGTTAAAAACGTCAAAACATCCAAGCCAGCCGTCACAAACGTCAAAATTGACTAAAAAACTTTCTGTGTGGCTGAAAAGTAGGCAGTGGTGTTGGTCACATAAATTTTTCGATCACCTAAAGTATGTAAGTGTTTACTATCGTTTATGTTTCCTTTTTATATGGCTTTGTTTGGGTTTTTCAGTTAGTGAGATCTTGCTCACTGTGAGATTTTGGATGAAATTTTTCCTCAGAAATTAAATCTGGCGAATTGTTGTGATTCGTTTCGCAAAGTTGTGTTATCCGCTTCAGAAAATGGAATGGAACGGCCCATTTGGTGGCTTGATTGACGTGTTTTGTGTTCAGTTTACGTTATTGGATAAGGTTTATTTCGACGTAAAAATGAAGCGCTTCCGCCGTTAGTAATGGAGGGGATATATTTCAGCAGACCACAACCGTCATGAGAGAGCTGTCGTCAGATTTTAGGTAGTAAAAAGCCCACCAGAAGGCGGGCTTTTGGTCTCTTATTCAGAGGTGAGCAGCTTTTGCAGTTTGTCGCGTTGTACTTCAATGTAGGTACGTTCAGGCCCCTGCTCCTGGCAGTGGTCGAGAATGTAATCCAGCGAATTGAGTACCGTGCGCCACCGCGGTGTTTTAGGCAGTGTTTCGATACGCAGATACTTGTCGAGTGTGCGGGTCTGCAGCGTGCTTCGGTCCAGATAGACGCGCCATAACCCACTTTGTTCTGCGAACGTGAATTTGCTTTGCCCGGAGACTTTCTCCCAATAGTTGAGGGCTGATGTCATCGCATCCACCAAGACGGCGCGCATCAAGTCCTGCTTAGATTGGCTGTCACCTGAGGCTTTGTCTGCCAGACGGGTAAATTCTCCCCCCAGTTCTTTGAGTTGCTGCAGCTTATCCTTGTCGCCTTCAAAGGCATAGCTCGACAGGGCTTCAACGGCGGTTTCAAGGTTATGAATACGCGCAGCGTTAATGCTGCCACCCACATTAAAGATATACATTGCCTGTAATCCGGCGCCTTCTGGCAGACGGAGGACATCAGCATTGACGTGTTGCCGAATATCATCAACAAAAATATCGACGTTGCCGCAATAATGTTCCTGTTCGACCAGCAGATACTTCGGAGCGATCAACTCATCTGCGTTAGAACGCTTGATTTGCTCCTGACTGCGTTTAAACAGGCGCGAAGCAGCTTCATTGGCAAAGCGGATTTTGTGATCTTCACGAATACAAACAATGGCTTCCGGTGCCGATTCCAGCTGTTCCAACAAACGTCCTTGTGTTTCCAGCAAACTGGCCTCAACCATCGCGCGGTGCTTCAATTCTTTCTGCAACTCGGCGTTTTCAATCCGACGTTGTTCTGCTTTGCTCGCTGTCAGGTGCGCGATAATACGTGCAGCCAGTTCCTGTTTGTTGAAAGGTTTGGACAGGTAGTCGTTGGCACCCGCTTCAAAGCCTCGTACGCGATCGTCGGTTTGATTCAGAGCGGTCAGCATAATTACTGGTAATTGAGCGTGATCATACGTTTTACGCAGCTCTTCACAAACCTGATAACCGCTCATACCGGGCATCATGATGTCGAGTAATAGCAGCTCCGGTTTCTCTTCGGCCACAGCTTTCAACACTTCATTGCCATCCTGTGCGGTGCGTACACGATAGCCTTCTAAACGCAGGAAGCTGTCCAGAACACGTAAGTTAACTGGTTCATCATCCGCGACTAACAGCAGTGGGCCGTTCGGATTTTCCGGAATGCTATGATTCTCAGGCAGATCCAGTTCCGTAAATTCAGGAGCCTGGAAATGGGGTAGCTGCGTCAGCTGTGCGGCAGCAATCTCTTGTTCTGACGCGATTGGCAGGGTGAAACTAAAGGTAGTGCCAACCATAGGTTGGCTGCTGACATACAGCGAGCCATGCATCAACTCAATTAACTGACGGCTGATGGAGAGCCCCAGTCCTGCGCCCTGACGATAGCGGCTGGTGTCATGTCCGGCTTGAATCAGAGGTTCAAAAATGTGTTCCAGCTGTTCGGCCGGAATGCCTTGCCCGGTATCCACGACCTGAACGCGAATATGGTTATCCACTTGATTGGCTGAGATGACAATCTTACCTTCCGAGGTGTATTTGATGGCGTTGCCGATCAGGTTGTACAACACCTGTTCCAAACGCTGGGCATCGGCAGATACCCACACTGGATTTTCGGCGACTTGGTTAATAATGCGGATTGGCTTTTTGCCCAACAGATGATTAGACAGTTCCAGCACCAAACGCGTGGCATTGGACAGATTAACCGCAGTCCTGTTGATGTCGAGATTGCCGTAGCGCATTTTGTGGTAGTCGAGCAAGTCATCCACCAAGGTGGCCAGTCGTTGACCGCTACTGATGATAATGTCGAGCTGATACTTGTGTGCCGCATTAATTGGACCATTGGCGCCGGAAATCAGCGCCTCGGCAATACCGATCATGCCATGTAAAGGCGTTCTGAGTTCATGCGAAGTTGTGGCGAGAAACTCATCTTTCAGTTTGTTGGCCAACTGCAATTCATCGTTCTGTTTACGAATGACCTGAATATTGCTTTCCAACTCTTTATTCTGCGCCTTAATCAGTTGCATCTTCTCGCGAATAGAGCGTTGCATACGTTCAAAACTCACCGCCAACCGACCAATTTCATCACGCCGATCGGTGTTGATCATGGTTTCATCCAAGTCGCCAGCGGAGACACGCTCCGCTGCCCAGGTCAGTTTAAGGAGCGGAGATGTAATGAAGTTAGACAGATAATGTGAGGCGATCACCACCAAAATAATTGCGGTCAGCATGGCGAAGATGAACAGCTTCTCCAACTGACGGACGCGCGCAAAGGCCTCTTTTTCTGGTAGTTCAACCACCAGTGCCCAATGCAAATCTTTGAGGTTGATAGGGGCGTAGGCGGCGATGGTTTTTTCCCCGGCCTGATTAGTATAAGTGCCAACAGAACGACTGCCGTTCAGCGCCCAATCAATCACTTGAGTACTCTTATCGATCTCTGCTTGCTCGTAAGCGAGGGTACGCGAGCGATGATCCTGGCCGACCAACAGAGTGCGCATTGAAGAGGTGCTGTTGGTATCTGCAATCAGCTTGGTAATGCCATTATTGGGCAGGCGGAACATCGCATAACTGTGCAAGTAGCCTTGCTGAATGATTGGTGCACCCATCCACGCATATTGACGGCCATTTTCATCAACAAAATCAGACAGTACGACAGGGGTGTAATCTTCATTGGTTTTACGGTGTTCGCTGACCTGCTGTTCTAGTTGGCGGAAGGTTTGACCCAGATTACTGTCTTTAAATTTGCCCGTCAGCAGGTTGGTGCCGTAGTTGGCATTTTTAAAAATGGAATACACCACGTTTCCGTTGATATCGACCAACAGAATATCGTCAAAATCGGAACGCTTAAGCAGTTCCATATACGCCCAGTGGTAGCGTTTATGCAACAAGCGATAGCGTTCGCTGCCGACGTAACTGCTCGACTCTGGTAACACGGAGGTTTTGATTTGGTCGCCGGAGCCCGGTACATAACGTTGCTGCGCATGCTCGCGCGCCTGATCGATATCGACTCCCAAGCGCTGAAATGCGTTGACCAATCCATAGAAGCGACCGCCACTGGCATAAGCAAGTTCTGAGCGGACAAAGCCCATCACTTCAGACTCTTTAGCCGTGAGGTAGTCGATTACTTGCTGCTGTTTGGTATCCCGTACTGAGAGAAGGTGCGATGTGCTTTGTTCCTGCAAGTCTTTACTGTGAGATTGAAGGAAAAAGATTGCCGTCACCGTCAGAGGGGTGATGCTGAGAACCAGGAACGCCAGCATAAGAGTATTCTGCAGGCGCTTAAACTTTTGCTTCCGATTGAACCTAAACATAGAAAAGGCGTTACTTTGGTGGCACTGATCCGTGCAGAAAGCACGAATGAGTTAAGTGAATGACAAGAAGTACCTGAAATAACGAAATTAACGAGTTTTTTTACTTTGACAAGTAAGTTGGGTTCAAAGCGTGGGCATGGACGCAGTTTTCGGTCGGATAGTGGCGAAATTACCGCTAAAAACGGCAATTTCGCGTTGCGGGAATTATTTCTGTGCGTGATAAATCGTGAATTTATTGGTCTTATTTAACGTCTCGCAATTACCAAACGCTTGTTCGATGATCGGCGGATATTTGAGAAAACTGTTGGCGACAACCATCAGTTGTCCACGAGGTTTGAGATACGCCGGGGCTTTGGCCAGCAAGGTCTCTGTGGCGTTATAGCTGGTGTCCAGACCTGCGTGGAATGGTGGGTTAGTGACGATAAACTGATAATCAGAGGCGGTATCTGAATAAACGTCTGACGCAAAGACGCGGCCGCTGAGGCCGTTGGCAGCGAGTGTTTCCTGGCTTGAACGAATAGCCAGCGCGCTGATGTCACACATCTCCAGCTCAATTTCCGGATTGAGAGTGGCCATGACGCACCCCAGTACTCCGGCGCCACAGCCGAAATCCAGCACTTTCCCGCGTAGGGCTGGTAGTGTGTCGAGTAGCAAACGACTGCCAATGTCAAACTCACCATGACTAAATACGCCGGGTAGGCTGCGAATAGTGAGGTTGTATTGCTGGTACTGAACTGGGTAGGACTTAAACCAATCGTTGAGGTTGAATGGTTTTACGCTTTGCGTGCATTGGCCCCAGTAAAATGAGCAACGACGTGCAGAGTCATACTTTTGAATCAATCCGTACGGTGCGAACATTTTCTCAATGCTTTTCACTCCGGAACGATTTTCACCGACCACGACGATCTCTGTATTTTCGCCCAGCTTTGCCATCAGCATCGCCAGCAAGTATTCTGCTTCCAACTTGGCTTTTGGCCAATACAGCAGCACCATGTCGGCGTCGATCTCGTCGACCAGTTCGGCTCCAAAGTAACAGTTTAGTGCCGACTTGCCTTGCAACTGGCGATAGTAACCATAGTTGGTGGTAAATACGGACACAGACGTGCAATGATTGGCCAGTTCTAATGGAAACAGGTCTTCGGCTTCTCCGGCAATCAGTACGTGTTTACCTTCAAAGTAGGCCAGCTGGCGCTGCGCGATCTGACTTGGAGCGATGTAATTGGACATAACAGACTCGACACAAAATAGGGGGGCTGATTTTCGCATAATCAGCCCGGTGCTTGAAGTGCTTTATCTGCTTTACGTTGAGGATCAGCTGTTGTCTTGGTTGTTCAAAAAGCCCTGAAACTCTTCTTCGTAAATGTTAAACAGCACGATGGTAATGGCAAAGATCAGTGGGCCATAAATCAAGCCAATCAAGCCAAACAACTGAATCCCTCCGAGCAAAGAGAAGAAAATCATCAGCGTATTCATACCGGCACTTCCCTGCATCAGGAACGGACGCAGCAGGTTGTCGATGGATCCGACCACGGCAATACTCCACACGGCGAGGAAAATCGCCCAGGTGGTATCGCCGATAACAAACAGATAAATCGTAGCTGGAATCCAGATTAATGCCGTACCGACCACCGGAATGAAAGAGGCAAAGCCCATCATAGTGCCCCAAAACAGCCCCGGGAATCCGGCCATCCACATCCCAAAACCACCCGCTGCACCCTGAGCGATGGCGGTTAAAAATGACCCCATCACTGCCGATTTCGACACCTGTTCGATTTCAGACAGCAGTTTGTCTTCCTGGCTGCGTGACAGCGGCAGAATATGGCGAATAGCAGAGATGATTTTGTCGTGATCGCGCAGCAGGAAGAACAGCACAAACAGCATCAACAGAAAATCCATCAGGAAGTTGGTGGCGTCACCGAGAATTTTTGCGCTGATACCAACCAGATTAGTGCCAAATGAAGTCGCAAATTGTCCGACTCTTTGTGCGATTTGTTGCGGTGTTATTTCATCAAACGGTAAGTAATGGTTGGCCAGCGACAACCCTTTGACCACCCAAGGATGGTTAAATACCGTTTGAATACCGCCGTGCGTTACCCATTGATAGACGTTTTGTGAAAATTTTGACCCTTGCTGAACAATCGCTCCGAAGACAAACAGTAGTGGAATGACGATAATGAAGGTCAGAATGATGCACGACAGCAGCGAAACCAAGTTTTTGTGTGAAGGCAGCTTGGATTCCAGTTTCTCATGGATAGGGAACATCAGAAGTGAGATGATGAACGCCATCACAATTGAGTTCACGTAAGGCTTGACCAGTAGGTAACAGGTGAACGCCGCTGCCAATAAGGCAACGATCAAAACCCAGTGACTGGAGGATATTTTCAGTTTTTCAGGCACGGTAGCGGTCCAATGTGATAATCAATTGGGTTTATAATGGCTGCATTTCAGTCAGTTAGCAATGAGGAGCAGGAAATGGGATGTTGCGATAACGATAAAGGCTGTGAAAGTAAGCTGGCGAAACGTCGCCGTCTGCCTTGGCTTGGTATTGTCATTGGCGTGCTGGTTGTGTTGGTTGTCATCAATTGGCAGTAAACGACCAGATACTATGTTTGAGATATAAAAAAGGCTGCGTGTGCAGCCTTTAGTCTTTTTCGCGAGTGTTTACGCTTCCTGAGCGAGAATAGCGAAGCTACGGTCTGCGGCTTCGAGTGTCGCATCAATTTCTTTAGAGCCGTGTGCCAGCGAAGTAAAGCTTGCTTCAAAAGCAGAAGGTGCCAGATAAACGCCGTGTTGCAGCATCAGGTGGAAGAACTTCTTGAAGCGTTCTACATCGCACTTAGCCACATCTTCGTAGCAGGTAACGCTGGCTTGATCGGTGAAGAAGAAGCCGAACATGCCACCGACTTGGTGAACCAGCAATGGAATTCCGTGTTTGTCCGCTAGCTCTTTGAAGCCGTCGGCCAGTTGTTTAGTTTTCGCTGCCAGGCGTTTTTCGTTGCCTTCTTCTTTCAGCAAAGACAGACACGCATAACCCGCTGCCATTGCAATTGGGTTACCAGATAAGGTACCCGCTTGATAAACCGGACCGGTTGGCGCAATGTATTGCATCACGTCTTTACGGCCACCGAATGCGCCGACTGGCATACCGCCGCCAATCACTTTGCCCAATGTGGTCAAGTCTGGTTTGATGTTGTAATGCGCTTGAGCGCCGCCCAACGCAACGCGGAAACCTGTCATCACTTCATCAAAAATCAGCAGCGCACCTTCTTGATCACAGATTTCACGCAGTCCTTCGTGGAAGCCTTCAACGGGTGGAATACAGTTCATGTTACCCGCAACAGGTTCGACGATGATACACGCGATTTCGCCTTTGTTGGCTGCAAATAGCGCACGAACTGAATCGAGATCGTTAAAGCGCGCCGTCAGCGTGTATTTAGCAAAGTCTGCTGGTACGCCCGGAGAACTTGGTTGGCCCAGAGTCAGAGCGCCTGAGCCAGCCTTTACTAACAGGCTATCGGCATGTCCATGGTAACAGCCTTCGAATTTGATGATTTTGTCACGGCCAGTGTAACCACGAGCCAGACGAATCGCACTCATGGTTGCTTCAGTACCTGAGTTCACCATACGCAATTGTTCCATTGATGGCACCAGTTCCGACACCAGTTCTGCCATCGCAATTTCCATTTCGGTCGGCGCACCAAAGCTCAGGCCACGATGGGCTGCGTTAATAACCGCTTCACGAATCACAGCGTGGTTGTGACCGAGAATCATCGGACCCCATGAACCCACATAATCAATGTAAGCTTTACCGTCAGCATCAAAAATCAGGGCGCCGTCTGCACGGTCAACAAACAGTGGAGAACCGCCTACGCCATTGAATGCGCGCACTGGAGAGTTTACGCCGCCTGGAATTCTGGTTTGTGCCTTTTGATAAAGATCTTCTGATTTGGTCATGGATAGTTCCTCTTGATGATTGCTCGGACCAATGTGGGCTGCATTGTACGCTTATGCGACGCGAGACGAAATATTTTCCCCAATTTTCTGCGCCCATTCACAGAGTCAATGAGCGAGTCTGGTATACAAAGGGCGTTAAATCATTCGCTTGGCTAATACTTTACACTCGGAGATGCTGAAATTCCGGCTAATACTTGAACGGATAAGTCAGGTATTGGATAATCGTGGCAACAGCATAATTAGACAGACCTGACGCTGAGCCTGAAATGACTTAAGCGCGGGCACATACACGAGTGAGAGAGGTCGTCGTGAGCGAAGTAAATGTACCATTATCCTTTTCGGATGCAGCGGCAACACGCGTAAGAGCACTGATCGCTGAAGAAGAAAATCCTGCACTGAAACTGCGCGTGTATATTACCGGCGGCGGTTGTAGTGGTTTCCAGTACGGCTTTACCTTTGACGAAAATGTCAATGACGGAGACACCACGATCGTAAACAGCGGCGTGACCCTAGTGGTTGACCCGATGAGTCTGCAATATCTGATCGGCGGTGTGGTTGATTACACTGAGGGCCTGGAAGGTTCACGCTTCTTTGTAAACAACCCGAATGCGACAACTACTTGTGGTTGCGGTGCATCATTCAGTGTCTGATCTCAGACCACAGATGCCAGAGTCAGTCGTGCTTATCGGCTGACTCGCCTACGTATTGAGACCGTTGCGTAGGGATATAATTATAAGGGATTATTTATGTCTCACCCTACGTCAGGGCGCCTGCCAATCGGCCGTTGGTTAACACAACGACCTTGGCTTTTTTCTGCATTTCTAATCATTATTCTTTCCGTTTGGCTTAGCCTCGGTGCCACCAATGCCGAAGAGCGTAGCGAGCCAAAAACGGAAGCTATCCCTCTCGCGCGAGTGCAGTATCAAACCTTTCACGCGCAGCCTACTGAAAAGAAAATCGACCTCTATGGGCGCACAGCGCCGAATCGCCAAGCTCGTTTGGCGGCAGAATTTAACGGCCGAATTTTGGAACTGGCGGTCAACAAAGGTCAATCTGTTGCTCGTGATCAGGTGATTGCCCGGATTGAAAAAGGCGATTTGGCCGCTCAACTCGAGCAGGCCAAAGCACAATTACGGGTTCGTGACCAAGAATATCAGGCTGCAAAGTCGCTCAAAAACCGAGGTCTACAAGGTGAAGTGGCTTACACCAATGCTGTTGCGGCGCTGGCGGAAGCGAAAGCCGCAGTCAGCCGGGTTGAGCTTGCACTGCGCCACACTCAGGTTCGTGCACCCTTTAGCGGCGTGGTTGAATTGTTGCCTATCGAGCAGGGGGATTATGTTGGCATCGGTGACCCCATTGCCACGTTAATTGAACTCAATCCTTTGGTGATCGAAGCCAACGTCAGTGAGCGCCACATTCAGAGCCTGTCGGTCGGACAAAAGGCCGTTGTACGTTTTATTGATGGCGCGCAGAGTGAAGGCACAATTCGCTATCTGGCACGGGTTTCGGACCCTGCCACCAATACTTTTGCGATTGAAGTGGAAGTCCCCAATCCACGAGATGCCATGCCGGCAGGTGTGAGTGCTGAAGTGGAACTGAATCTGGCCGTTCAACCTGCGGTTAAAGTGACTCCTGCGATGCTGGCGCTGGATGCGGAAGGCAATCTCGGGGTTAAAACGCTGGTGGACAATATCGTGCATTTCGTGCCGATTCAATTGGTCAAAGCCGAGCAAGACGGCGTGTGGCTGACGGGCTTGGGTGACCGCGTTGATATCGTTACCCGTGGGCAAGGATTTGTGCGCGATGGTGATCGCGTAATTGCGGTTTCGCAACCTGTCAATCCATAGGAGAACGCCATGTTTACTTTGATTGACGCCGCGTTGTCCCGGGCGCGAACTATGCTGACGCTGCTGGTGTTTATTCTCGCGGCTGGCGTGTTGACTTACTTTACGATTCCCAAGGAATCGAGTCCGGATATCACTATTCCAATCATTTATGTCTCTGTCACCCATCAGGGCATCTCGCCGGATGATGCGGAACGTTTGATCGTGCGCCCTCTCGAGCAGGAATTACGCTCGATAGAAGGCATCAAGGAGATGACGGCCAATGCGGCGGAAGGTTATGCATCCATCGTGTTGGAGTTTAACGTTGGGGTAGACCTCAACAAAGCGATGGCTGACGTACGTGACGCGGTTGACCTCGCTAAGCCCAAACTGCCCGCCGATAGTGACGAACCTGTGGTAAACGAAGTGACTCTGGCCTCTGAGCAACCCGTGTTGTCGGTCGTTCTGTATGGCACGGTACCAGAGCGGGGCATTGTACAAATTGCCCGAGCTTTGCGGGATAAACTCGAAAGCTATCGTCAGGTATTGGAAGTCGATATTGCCGGCGATCGAGAGGATATCGTAGAGATCGTGGTCGATCCTCTGCTGATGGAAAGTTATGGTCTCGATCAGGGCGATATTTATAATCTGATCGCGCTCAACAACCGTGTTGTCGCGGCCGGATTTGTTGATACCGGTTACGGCCGTTTTTCGGTGAAAGTGCCTTCCGTCTTTGATTCCTTGAAAGATGTGTTGGAGTTGCCCGTCAAAGTTGAGGGCAAAAGAGTCATTACTTTTGGCGATATCGCGACGGTACGCCGCTCATTTCGCGACCCGGAAAGTTTCGCCCGTCTTGACGGGAAATCGGCGCTGGTGCTGGACGTGAAAAAACGCGCCGGAGAGAACATCATCGAAACGGTTGAACTGGTAAAAACGGTACTTCGCGAAGCGCAAAAGCGTGAAGACTGGCCGAGCAACCTGTTGGTGAAATATACCTGGGATGAGTCCAAAGACGTTCAGTTGATGCTTAATGATCTGCAGAACAACATTCTATCCGCCATCATTCTGGTGGTTATCGTCATTATCGCTATCCTGGGTGTCCGCACCGCATTTCTGGTCGGGGTTTCGATTCCCGGGTCTTTCCTGACAGGGCTTTTGGTACTGTCGGTGTTTGGTTTGACCGTCAATATCATCGTGTTGTTTTCACTCATCATGGCCGTCGGCATGCTGGTGGATGGCGCCATCGTGGTGACGGAGTTTGCGGATCGGCGCATGCAGGAAGGCATGCCACGCAGCGAAGCATATCGTGATGCAGCCAAACGCATGGCTTGGCCCATCACTGCGTCTACGGCTACCACGCTGGCCGCGTTTGCCCCTTTGTTGTTCTGGCCGGACATTACCGGCGAGTTTATGAAATTTTTACCACTGACGTTAATTGCAACGTTGGCAGCATCGCTGGTGATGGCGATGTTGTTTGTTCCGGTATTGGGCAGCTTGATTGGTAAGCCGCAACATGTGTCTGCGCAAAATCAGGCGCGCATGATCGCGCTACAAAACGGCGAGTTTGAACAGGCAACGGGGATTACCAAGCTCTACTACCTGACGCTTGCCGTAGCGATCCGTCATCCGGTTAAGATTCTGCTCGCCGCCATCCTGATGGCGGTAGGAGTGGGCGTCACCTACGCCAAAGCGGGCCTTGGCGCCGAATTTTTTCCTGAAGTGGATCCGCCGTTTTTTACCGTTAAAGTGCGCTCTTATGGTGATTTATCGATTCAGGAAAAAGATACCATCATGCGCGAAATTGAGCAGGTAATGCTGGGCCATGACGAGTTTGAAAGTGTTTACACCCGCACGGGCGTGGATGATGGTATCGGTCAGATTCAGATAACGCCAGTTGATTGGCAGTATCGGCGTAAAGTGAAGACCATCATTGAAGAACTCAAACAGGTCACGGATCAATTTGCTGGCGTTGAGATCGAGTACAAGTTTCCTGATGCTGGTCCGCCGAGTGAACACGACTTGGTTATTGAACTTTCAGCGCGCAGTCCTGATGAACTCAATGCCGCCGCTAAACAGGTCAGAGCTTGGGCAGATGCTAATCCGGCGTTCACCAACATCAGCGACAGCAGTAACAAGCCTGGTATTGACTGGCGAATCGATATTCGTCGTGACGATGCTTCACGTTTTGGGGCGGATGCCACGCTGGTGGGGAATACGGTTCAGTTTGTGACTAATGGCCTCAAAATTGGCGACTATCTGCCGGATGATGCCAATGAAGAGGTGGATATTCTGGTTCGTTATCCGGCGCAGCAGCGTGATATTGGCCGCTTTGACCAGCTAAGGGTGAAAACGCAGGCTGGTTTGGTTCCGATCACCAACTTCGCGTCCATCAAGCCGGATCACAAGCAGGACACGATCAAGCGGGTCGATGGTCGCCGGGTCATCAATGTCATGGCTGATCTGAACGAAGGTTATAACTTGGCGTTGGAGCTTCCCAAAATAGAACAAGCACTGTCAGATTTATCGCTGCCGTCCAGTGTTGATTTTCGTCTGCGCGGCCAAAATGAAGAGCAGGAGCATTCAGCGGCGTTTTTACAGTCCGCTTTCGTGGTGGCTCTGGTGGTGATGGCGCTGATTCTGATCACCCAATTCAACAGTTTCTATCAAGCCTTTTTGATTCTGAGTGCGGTGTTGTTTTCCACCGTGGGGGTATTTGCCGGGCTTCTTATCTTCCACAAGCCATTTGGCGTGATTATGTCGGGTATTGGTGTGATTGCGTTGGCCGGGATCGTGGTCAACAACAACATCGTACTGATTGATACCTACAACCAGCTGCGCAAACGTGGCTTAAGTAAACAAGAAGCCATATTGCGCACTGGCGTGCAGCGCCTGCGTCCGGTGATGCTGACGACGATCACGACGATTCTGGGCTTGTTGCCGATGGTGCTGGAGATGAACATCGATATTATTAATCAGAAGATTGAATTTGGCGCACCGAGCACACAATGGTGGTCGCAACTGGCGACGGCTGTGGCCGGAGGTTTGGCCTTTGCTACTCTTCTGACTTTGGTCCTGACACCGTGCATGTTGATGCTCGGTCGGGAGAAAAAATGAACCGGAGCAAGCTCCGGTTTCGATGGTGTTAGTTTTTTGCGTACAGCAGCTCACTGTAGCGGGAGAGTTTTTGTAGCCGAATTTTTGCATTAGCAATAAAGGTTTCTTTGGCTTTCCCGTTGAGTGATTTTGATTGCGGCAGTTCGACTGTACGCGGGTTTTTATGAACCCCATTAACCAGAAACTCGTAATGCAGGTGCGGACCAGTGACTCGACCAGTTCCCCCCAGCGTACCGATCACCTGTCCCTGTTTTACTCGCTGACCCGTTTTAACAGTGCGGCGCGTCAGGTGCAGATATTTTGTGATGTAGGTGTTGCTGTGACGAATGAAAACGTAGTTACCGTTAAATTGGTTGTAGCTGGATTTTTCTACCACGCCGTCACCAGCTGCCCAAATCGGCGTGCCGACAGGGGCAACATAGTCAGTGCCACGGTGCGCTTTCACCTGACCAGTTACAGGGTGTAAGCGACGCGGATTAAAGTTAGACGAAACGCGGCGGAAATCGAGCGGAGAACGCAGGAATGCTTTTTTCATCGCACGGCCGTTTTCATCGTAATAGTTGCCCGTATTGTCATCCAGAATTGCGGTAAACGTGGTGCCTTGGTTGGTGAACATAGCGGCGATGATGTTACCCCGGCCAATCACTTCACCTTCAACCACTTTCTCCTGATACAGCAATTTGAATGTATCTCCGCTACGAATATCGAGAGCAAAATCGACGTCCCAGCCAAAAATGCCTGCCAACTCCATGATTTGGTTCGCCGACAAACCAGCACTGACGGCAGCATTCCAGAAATTAGACGTGATCTCTGCCTCCGCATAATTGTATTGGTAGAAGATGTCTTTTTTATCAAATTCGGACGTGTAACCCGATTCTGAACGGGTTACAGAGAAGGTTTCGTACGCGCTGATTTTGCGTTTGAGCTGAATCAGATCGTTATTCTCATCAAAGCCAAACTGTAATTCATCACCAGGTCTTAAGCGTGACAACTGATTGTTGATATCGTCGTTGCTGGAGGTCAGCTCATATAACTGACGGGAAGATAGGCCGATACGCTGAAACAGAACAGCAGCACTTTCCCCTGAGTGGACAGTGTGTTTCTCCCAACGCAAAACGGCAGAAGGCAAAATGGTTGCACCGGGAGAGAGCGCTTCACTATTAATAGCAAGCGGATAATGGTGTCCGACCTGGAGCCGGTTGGAATCGTTTCTCAGTGCCTCCGGATTCGGCAGAAAAAACAGGGCGATGACGATCAACGCACTGAACAGGGCAATTAACGCCCGATGAATCCACGGAAGACGAGCAAAAATAGAAAGCATACTCGGGTTCGTTCAATGATTAATTAACAAAAACGCTAGTTCGTTAGTCTAACTGGTTTCAAAATTCATCGCTATTCAAGTAAGATGTCGAACTATTAAATTTTTGCCAAATCTGTGGGAGTGAACAAGAATGGCGAGTATTGAAGCTGCTTTAGCTGAGATTAAGCGTGGTGTCGAGGAGCTGATTCCGGAAGAAGAACTGATTGCCAAGCTGAAAGAAGGCCGTCCTCTGCGTATCAAATTGGGTGCGGATCCAACGGCTCCGGACATTCACCTTGGTCACACGGTAATCCTGAACAAGCTACGTACTTTCCAGGACTTAGGCCATGATGTGACGTTCCTTATCGGTGACTTCACTGGTATGGTTGGCGACCCAACAGGTAAAAATACCACGCGTCCGCCGCTGACTCGCGAAGATGTACTGCGCAACGCGGAAACCTACAAGCAACAGGTGTTCAAGATTCTGGACCCCGCTAAAACCAAGATTCAGTTCAACTCAGAATGGCTGTCTGAACTGGGTGCGGAAGGTATGATTCGTTTGGCGGCGAACCAAACGGTAGCTCGTATGCTTGAGCGTGATGATTTCAAAAAACGTTATGCGAACGGTCAGCCGATTGCGATTCATGAATTTATGTATCCACTGCTGCAAGGTTACGATTCTGTCGCGATGGAAACCGATGTTGAGCTGGGTGGTACTGACCAGAAATTCAACTTGCTGATGGGGCGTGAGCTGCAAAAATCAAACGGCCAGAAGCCACAAGTTGTGCTGATGATGCCTCTACTGGTTGGTTTGGACGGCGAGAAGAAAATGTCGAAGTCAGCCAACAACTATATTGGTGTCAGCGAAGCGCCAAGTGAAATGTTTGGTAAAATCATGTCGATCTCGGATGATCTGATGTGGAGCTATTATGAGCTTCTGTCTTTCCGTCCTCTGGAAGAACTTCAGCAATTTAAAGCAGATGTGGCGAACGGTAAAAACCCTCGTGATATCAAAATCCTGCTGGCGAAAGAGATCATCGCTCGCTTCCATTCAGAAGCGGATGCGGATGCGGCAGAGCAAGAGTTCATTAACCGTTTCCAGAAAGGTGCGATGCCGGATGAAATGCCGGAGTTTGAATTTGAAGCGGGTATCGCGATTGCTAACCTGTTGAAAGACGCAGGCCTGGTTGGTTCAACATCGGACGCTCTGCGTATGATCAAGCAAGGTGCGGTAAAGCAAGACGGTGAAAAACTGGATGACGCGAAACTGGTTCCTGAGGTAGGCACATCGGTTTATCAAGTTGGTAAGCGTAAGTTTGCGCGAGTAACGGTAAAGTAATTGACGGTTACCACAACGATTAAATGAAAAGCGCCTCAGGGCGCTTTTTTTGTGGGGTGGTTTGGAGCGATATAGGTTTTTAAGCGCAGGATAAACCAAGTTTCAAACAGCAGCAGTGCTGCAATCGCATATTGCCAGTGGGTATTCTGTGCCATGAAATACCACACACTCCCCATGGACAGCCAAATGACGGTCAGCGACTGCCACTTTTCCGCCCGGGTAAATCCTTGTTTATGGTGTAACCGCCTGGCCAACGGCCCCAGCCTTTGGTGTTGTAGCAGCCATTGCTGAAATCTCGGTGACGATACGCCAAAGCAGTACAGAGCCAGCAGCAAAAAGGGCACGGTGGGCAGAAGCGGTACGGTGGCGCCGATGGCACCCAGAATCACACAGGTGATACCGACACACTGATAACCTTTGCGTTTTATTCGGTTCATCAATAACGTGAATCCTATGATTTTCATCGCGTTATAAACAGTATCGAAGCGATTTAACCAGATGTCGAGGTGCTGAGAAAATTTACGCTGATTTGACTGTTTTTTAGGTTTTGGTTTGCTACAATCCCCGCGCTGCTTTAAATGCCGCGTAATTTCGGAGACTAACATGAACAATACCGACCATCCCCCTAGTATGAAGGGAGAAAAATAACCCGCTGTTGGTATTGGCTTGTTCGCCCTGCCTGCGCGGTAGGGAACCTTTTCTCAAATTCCTCTCTATTTTTCTCCATTCCTCTAGTTGATAAGCCTTGGCATGTCACACGTAATGACGTGTGAAATGTTGTTGATGCCTACTTATCGATGGTCGTTACCTATGCCAATCGGGAGATTCGCCATGACGGTAATGAACAACTACTACATTGAAAATAATGCCTATTTTTCTCAAGAGGAAATCGGCGCTGCGCGTAACGCATTTTTGCAATACGATGAACAAACGCAAGTACATTTGCTGACGGTTATGCCGATTGATGAAGCGGTGGCGATTTTGCACCACTGTTCGGTTGGCTATGTCCAGCATTTGCTGAACTTGCTGGATAAAGAAGATCACGATAAACGTGCTCGTCACTATGCCCACCGCTTGGGTTTCATTCACTCAGAGGTGGAGACGTCGCACAGCTATCTGAATACCAGTGTGATGGAGCATGTGAAACATCGTATCGGATGGATCATTTCGCTGGCTTTGCTGGGTATTGTGTCAGGCCTGATCATTTCGCACTATGAAGACACGTTGAGTCAGTTAGTATTGCTGGCGGTGTATATGCCTGTGATCGCGGCTGCGGGCGGTAACACTGGCAGTCAGGCAGCTACATTGGTGATCAGTGCTCTTGCGACGGGCGAGCTTAAAAAGCGGCAGTGGATGAGTGTGCTATGGAAAGAGAGCCGGGTGGCATTGTGTATCGCATTGGCCATTTCGCTGGTCATGATTGGCCGCATTCTGCTGTTCAGCGATCCGAATGCGGCTGGGGGATTCAGTTTGAATAGCATTGCGCTGGCGATCGCCATTGCGCTGTTTATTCAAGTGACGATCTCAACCACACTGGGCGGCATTCTGCCGATCATCGCCCGGGCTTGTAAGCTGGATCCTGCGGTGTTGGTCAGCCCGGTATTGGCATCGATCGTCGATATCTCAGGGATGTGGATCTACTTTACTGTCGTGAATCATGTGCTTGGCTTAGGCTGAGAACCTGATGATAAAATCCGGACTCAAACTGAGTAATGGGGGCTTCGACCGGAAGCTCAGTTTGGGACTCTGGCGGGAAATAGTCGGTGACATACTGAATAAACAGTGTCTCCGGCTTGCCCTGTTTGTCCAGTCCGAAACCAACCACGTTGTGTGTACCGTACAGCGATCCACTCTTCCCTTTGATCTTGCCTTTCACTTCATCGCTGCGCATGCTGCGGCGATATTTGAGTGTGCCACTCTCACCAGCAACAGGAAGCAAATCGATAAGCCCTAATTCCTGATCGTGTTGCCAGACGTAGATGAGGATCTGGCGCATGCTGTCGAGACGAATTCGGTTGTTGCGTGATAAGCCGGATCCGTCGGTGAGCTGTGCGTCAGCCAGTGAAATGCCTGTACGCGCAAAAATGATCTGTTTGATCGCTTCGGTACCGTTGGTAAAGCTGCCTGGTTGAAGGAAAAAATGGTGTCCTAGCGTTTTGGTCAGCGTGTCAGCAATCAGATTGTCAGAATCTTTAAGCATGGTATCCAATAGCTGAGTCAGGCTTTCGGATTGGTGAGTGGCAATCACTTGAGCGGTTTTTCCGGGCAGAGCGCCAATTCTTACTTCACCTTTTAAAGTGATGCCCAATTGATTGAGCAATTTATACACCAGACGCTGAGCATACAAATCTGTGTTCTGCACGGCGAATTTCAGTGGCAGAGGCTTTGTTCGACTGGGCAGGCAACCTGCGAGACGATAATGGTTTTCCGGTGATGTGGTGAGCTCTAAATCGCAATGCTGGCTTTGTTGTTCGGTATCGCTCACGCTGCGGGCTTCGGAAATCACATGCACCGGGTAATGCTCAGGAACGAATACGCGGGTTCGGCCATCATCCTGAGTATAAATGGATGCCTGAATGCAGTTTCCATCAAGATTAATCGAGCTGACCGGAGCACTGTAACATACGCCCATGACGTCCCAGGGCCAACCGATCGCGCGCTCGTATCCGGTAAAGCGGCGATTATCAAGCCATAAGTCGCCCGTGATGGTCGAGCCTTGCTGTTGTTTGAGTGCTCTGAGCAGTGTTTTCACATCGTCGGTTTTGAGCGTGGGATCTCCACTGAACACCAGCGCTGCGTTATTTCCGGAAACGGCTAATGTTGTTTCAAAGCGAAAATCCGGCCCTAACTCTAACTGGCTCGCTAATGCGGTGATCACTTTTAATGTGCTGGCTGGCGGAAAATACTCTCCGGTTTGCAGACGTTCACTCGGCTCCGCGTTATTGAGCGACTGGATAAGCAGCCCAGCGCGAGCGCCGTTCGGTAAAGATTGCGTGTTTAGCTGCGCTGAAGCCGCTACGGAAAAGAAAACACAGTACAGGGAGAAGGAAAAGACACGGAATCGTCGGGGTTGAAGTAAAGACATAACGCCTGATCACTGGGGAAATGGTGACAGAGAGTATAGCGAGATAGAAAAACGCCTGCTAGTAAGCAGGCGTTTTGCGATTGACAGATGAATGTCAAATTAGAAGTCGTAACGCAGACCCAGTGCGATTTCGTCTTCAGCGTCAACTTTAGTTGCAGTGCCTTTACCAGTTGAAGTACCGATAGTATCGCCTTTGTCAATCAGGTTGAAGTTGTACGATACGTAAGCACGGAAGTTAGGCTTGAAGTAGTAAGTCGCGTCTACTGCCAGGTTGTCAGCAGAAGTTTCACTTTCAGTTTCAGCGTTGTTGTAAGTAGTAGTGAATACAGTTTGGTTCAGAGTGTAAGCTGCTGCTAGCTCGTAACCAGTGTAGTCGTACTTGTTGCGGTTTGAATCTTGTTTCTCACCGTCAGTAAACAGACCTGCGAAGTAGAAATCAGAAACGGTGTAAGACGCTGCTAGCATGTATTCGTTAGCTTTGTCTTGGTCAGCGTAGCCAGCACCTAGTTTCACGCCAGTGTCGCCGATTGCGTAGATAGCAGACAGAGAGTAACCATCTTGTTTGTTATCAGAGAAAGTTGAACCGTCATCGCTACGGTCTGCAAAACGGTAAGTCGCACGTAGAGCCAGGTCAGAGAACTGGCCTTTGTATGCAATCATGTTGTCCGCACGGTCAGCAACAGTCAGTTTGTCTGCTGCAGAGTTACCGTGGTAAGCCATGATATCGGTAAAGTCAGTGATTACACCCAGTGAGCCTTCAGTTTTACCGTAAGATACTTCACCGAAGTTGCCGCCGATTCCAGCGTATGCGTAACGACTAGTCAGGTTATCGCTATCGCTGTCGATATCGCCGCCATCGTTAGTAGTCAGTTCAGCTTCGTAGAAACCAAGACCGTACAGGCTGTCGTTGATTTGAGTTTTGCCCAGAACGTTGATACGCACACGAGTTTTGTCGTCTGCTTTGCCATCTTTCAGAGACAGACGTGCTTCAGCACGGCCGCCTAGTGCTAGAGAAGTACCATCTTGGTTGTATAGTTCACCAGCGTTTACGCCAGTAGCCACTGCTGCAGCTGAGACCGCAAGAGCAATCAGAGTCTTTTTCATCTTATTAAGTCCTAGTTTACTGTCCATAAGTAATAATTCAGCCACGTTGTTTTATCTAACGTGCGGCGAATATTTAAATGTGTCTAGTTGAATACCTATTACATATTAGTATTCACACAGAACATTCAAAGCGTTCGTGGCTCAATTTGTACCCTCAAAGTTCCTCAATCAGTTAGTAAAATGATATAAATCCAGCTTATGAACAGTGTTTTATTGTCAATAAAAAAATATCAAATTATTGTTTTTTAACGTTTTTGTTTGGTTTTGTGAAAGGTTTTAAATGGTAAAGAAAGTTGAATTCTTTATCTTTTTTTACGTGTTTTAGCGGAAATTCTAAACAAATGAATTGTGCAGCAGATCACGCTGAATCTTACAGGTTGGGCTTAATCTCAATTTCTGGTCGCAAAACTTGAATTTGGATGATTTCATCGGCATGTTTGTTTACACTAATCTGCAAATGATTCATCGAGTACTACCTAATCCTTTTTTAGGGGTTGGGTAGTTTTGTATTGTCCAAAGATAGCTTTGGCATAGAGGTATAAAATGGAAAAAGTTCCGATGACACTTCGCGGCGAAAAGATGCTGCGTGAAGAACTGGATAGACTACTTAAGCTTCGTCCGAAGATTTCAGAAGCGATTGCGGAAGCGCGCGAATTGGGCGATCTAAAAGAAAACGCAGAGTATCATGCCGCTCGTGAAGAGCAGGGCATCTGTGAAGCGCAAATTCGCGATATCGAATTCAAGCTGTCAGTGGCTCAAGTTATTGACGTCACCAAACTGGAAAACACAGGCAAAATCATCTTTGGTTCAACCGTGACTCTGATTGACGTTGATACTGATGAAGAGAAAACGTACCAAATCGTGGGCGAAGATGAAGCAGACATCAAATCTGGCCGCATCTCTGTAAGTTCGCCAATTGCACGTGGGCTGATCGGTAAGATGGAAGGCGATGAAGTGACTATCTCGACACCCGGTGGTGAAAAGGTGTTTGAGATCGACCGCGTCGACTATCTATAAAACACGCGAAACGCAGGCACTAATAATCAAAAAGGTCGCATCATGCGACCTTTTTGTAATCTTAAGTAACCGAAATTACTTGCGTGGCAGTTCGATTTTACGTTGTTCAGACGGACGGAAAAGAACCAATACTTTGCCGATTACCTGAACTTTCCCTGCTCCGGTCTCACGAACAATAGCATCTACAATCAGATGTTTAGTTTCGCGATCCTCTGATACCACTTTCACTTTAATCAGTTCGTGGTGGTCAAGCGCAATTTCGATTTCCGCTAAAACAGCTTCAGTAAGTCCGTTGCCACCCATCAGCACAACAGGTTTTAAATTGTGTGCCAGGGCTTTTAGATGCTGCTTTTGTTTGTTGCTTAGGTTCATTACGCGCCCAATTTTCTTTACTATTAGGGTTGAAAAAACACATTTTAACGCCATCTATCTTGGAAGACTATATTTTCTACCATACTTTCTCAGATAGAGGCTGCTAAGTTAGGAATCGAATGAGTAAACAGAAGCATTCGGCGAGCTCCGGCCGCTGGTTGAAAGAACATTTTGACGACAAATACGTAAACGAAGCTAAAAAGAAAGGTTATCGTTCACGTGCTATCTTCAAAATAGAAGAGATTCAAAGTAAAGATAAATTATTGCAGCCAGGCATGACAGTCGTCGACTTAGGCGCCGCGCCAGGGGGCTGGTCGCAATATGCAGTTGGAATCGTTGGTGATGAGGGGCAAGTGATTGCGTGCGATATTTTGCCGATGGATTCCATTGCTGGTGTTTCATTCCTGCAGGGCGACTTCCGTGAGGAAGCGGTATTGGATGCGCTGCTGGAACGGATCCAACCGGATATGGTTGACGTAGTAATGTCTGATATGGCGCCAAATATGGCGGGTAACCTGTCCGTGGACCAACCACGAGCTATGTATCTGGTGGAATTAGCTTTAGATATGTGTCGACAAGTTCTTGCACCTAATGGTAGTTTTGTGGTCAAAGTGTTCCAGGGCGAAGGGTTTGACCAGTATGTCAAGGATGTCCGAGACATGTTCAAAGCGGTTAAAATCCGTAAACCCGATTCTTCAAGGGCGCGTTCCCGCGAAGTCTACATCGTCGCCACCGGTTACAAAGGTTAACTATTTTGCCCATAGTGGGAAAAGTTAACACTATGGCTACAGCCTACAAACTGTAGTACCCTACCTTTAATTACAACTAGTTATCGCGAGGCTTACACCTTGAGTGACATGGCAAAAAATTTAATTCTGTGGCTTGTGATTGCGGTCGTACTGATGTCTGTATTCCAGAGCTTTGGCCCTGGTGACAGTAACGGCAGAACCATCGATTACACCACATTTGTACAGGAAGTTGGCCAAGGCCAGATTCAGGAAGCTCAATTCAATAACAGTGAAATTTCTTTCACCCGTCGTGGTGGAAGTACTCGCTACGTCACTTACATGCCAGTGTATGACCAGAAGTTGCTGGATGACCTGATTAATCAGAACGTCAAAGTTCAAGGCACACCTCCGGAAGAGCAAAGTTTACTGGGCACCATCTTTATCTCTTGGTTCCCGATGATTCTGCTTATCGGTGTATGGATTTTCTTCATGCGTCAAATGCAGGGCGGCGGCGGCAAAGGCGCAATGTCCTTTGGTAAGAGCAAAGCTCGCATGATGAGCGAAGAGCAGATCAAAACCACGTTTGGTGATGTCGCTGGTTGTGACGAAGCCAAAGAAGACGTGAAAGAACTGGTGGATTATCTGCGTGATCCGAGCCGCTTCCAGAAACTGGGCGGTAAGATTCCGACGGGTGTTCTGATGGTGGGTCCTCCAGGTACTGGTAAAACCTTGCTGGCTAAAGCGATTGCTGGTGAAGCTAAAGTCCCATTCTTTACAATCTCTGGCTCTGATTTCGTTGAAATGTTTGTTGGTGTCGGTGCCTCTCGTGTGCGTGACATGTTCGAGCAAGCGAAAAAAGCCGCGCCATGTATCATCTTTATTGATGAGATCGATGCTGTTGGTCGCCAACGTGGTGCGGGTGTCGGTGGTGGTCACGATGAACGTGAACAAACCCTGAACCAGATGCTGGTTGAAATGGATGGTTTTGAAGGTAACGAAGGTATTATCGTTATCGCTGCAACCAACCGTCCTGACGTACTTGACCCTGCGCTGCTGCGTCCTGGCCGTTTCGACCGTCAGGTTGTTGTTGGGCTACCCGATGTTCGCGGTCGTGAACAAATTCTGAAAGTACACATGCGTAAAGTACCGCTGGCTGGCGATGTGGAACCTTCGCTGATTGCTCGTGGTACGCCAGGTTTCTCGGGGGCTGATCTTGCGAACCTTGTGAACGAAGCGGCTCTGTTTGCTGCTCGTGGTAACAAACGCAACGTTTCGATGGTTGAGTTTGAACTGGCCAAAGACAAAATCATGATGGGTGCTGAGCGCCGTTCAATGGTGATGTCTGAAGAGACTAAAGAATCGACGGCTTACCATGAAGCGGGTCACGCTATTGTTGGTCGCTTGGTTCCTGAGCACGACCCTGTTTATAAAGTGTCGATCATTCCACGTGGTCGCGCTCTTGGTGTGACTATGTATCTGCCAGAGCAAGACCGAGTGAGTATGTCTAAACAGCATCTCGAGTCGATGATTTCCAGCCTGTATGGTGGTCGTTTGGCGGAAGAACTGATTTACGGCGTTGAAAAAGTGTCTACGGGTGCGTCTAACGACATTGAACGTGCGACAGATATTGCGCGTAAGATGGTGACGCAATGGGGCTTCTCGGAAAAACTGGGCCCTATGCTGTATGCGGAAGAAGAAGGCGAAGTATTCTTAGGCCGCAGTGTAACGCAGACTAAGCACATGTCAGATGACACCGCGAAACTGATAGACGATGAAGTTCGTAAGATCATCGATCGCAACTACGAGCGTGCACGCAAAATTCTGATCGACAATATGGATATCATGCATTCAATGAAAGATGCACTGATGAAGTATGAGACGATTGATGCGGGTCAGATCGATGATCTGATGGCTCGCAAAGAGGATATTCGTGAACCTGCGGGTTGGGGAGACCGTGCGAATGCGGCGCCTCAGGATAAAGCAGAGCCAGAAGTGAAAGCCGAAGATACGGTTGCAACTGCTGCTCCGTCAGATGAGCAAACTGCGGACCAAGATTCAGCACAACCAGCTGACAAGAAAGACGCAGAGTAATCCTTCTCTTATATTAAAACCCCGACTTGTTCGGGGTTTTCTGTTTCAGGCCAAATCTATTTTCAGGGACTTATGAAAATACAAACTGCAACTAAAACTCTCGAACTTGATCGCCCACATGTAATGGGTATTCTCAACACCACGCCGGATTCTTTCTCTGACGGTGGCAGCTACACCACGCTGGACAAAGCGCTGGAAAGAGCGCAAAAGATGATCGCAGCCGGTGTCAGTATCATCGATATTGGTGGCGAATCGACGAGGCCAGGCGCGCCGGAAGTTAGTTTAGAAGAAGAACTTGAGCGAGTTATCCCAATTGTAAAAGCCATTCGTGAGCACAATCAGGATGTGTGGATTTCAGTGGATACTAGTAAAGCGGAAGTGATGCGTCAGTCTGTGGCTGCGGGCGCTGATTTGATCAATGATATCCGTTCATTGACCGAGCCGGGTGCGCTTGAAGTTGCCGCGGCCGCGAATGTTCCTGTATGCATCATGCACATGAAAGGCCAGCCGAAGACCATGCAGCAAAATCCGCAATATGGCGATCTAATGGCTGAAGTCGAAGCGTTTCTTCTGGAGCGTATGGCTGCATGTGAGGCAGCAGGTATTGCTCGTGAGAATATTATCCTCGATCCTGGATTTGGCTTTGGTAAATCCATCGTACACAATTATCATCTGCTGGCGAACTTGGAACAGTTCCATCGTTTTGGCTTGCCTGTCTTGGCTGGTATGTCACGCAAATCTATGATTTTTAAATTGTTAGATAAAAAACCCGCGGATTGTATGGTCGCCAGTGTGACTTGTGCATCGATTGCTGCGATGAAAGGTGCGCAGATTATTCGTGTGCATGATGTCGAAGAGACACTGGAAGCGATGACTATCATCGAAACGATGAACAAAAACAGCATATTATAAAAACTAAGGAATCATCATGTCTGATCAAAGACGTTATTTTGGTACTGACGGTGTACGTGGCAAAGTTGGCCAATATCCAATTACACCGGATTTCGTATTAAAGCTTGGCTGGGCGGCTGGACGAGTGCTGGCTAAGCAAGGCACTAAGAAGGTCATCATAGGTAAAGATACCCGCATTTCTGGCTACATGCTGGAGTCTGCGCTTGAGGCAGGCTTGGCTGCCGCTGGCTTGAAAGCCATTTTTACAGGACCAATGCCGACACCGGCGGTGGCGTATCTGACTCAAACTTTCCGAGCAGAAGCGGGAATTGTGATTTCTGCATCACATAATCCGTACTACGATAACGGCATTAAGTTCTTCTCTTCGGAAGGCACCAAACTGCCAGATGATATTGAGCTGGCGATTGAAGCAGAGTTGGACAAACAGATTGAGTGCGTTGAATCGGCAGAGTTGGGTAAAGCCTCGCGTCTGGTCGATGCTGCAGGTCGCTATATCGAATTTTGTAAGAGCACATTTCCCTCCAAGCTGAGCCTGGCTGGATTAAAAATTGTGGTCGACTGTGCGCACGGCGCCACCTACCACATTGCACCGAATGTATTTAAAGAGCTGGGTGCAGATGTCATCGCAATGGGTGTTGAGCCTGATGGTCTGAACATTAACGATAAAGTGGGCGCGACGGATGTGCGTGCGCTGCAACAACGGGTTGTTGATGAAAAAGCAGACCTTGGCCTTGCCTTTGACGGTGATGGTGACCGCATCATCATGGTTGATGAACTGGGTAATAAAGTTGATGGCGATCAGATTGCCTACATCATTGCCCGCGATGCGCTACGCCGTGGCGAGCTGAAAGGCGGCGTTGTCGGTACGCTGATGACCAACCTTGGTATGGAAAATGGTCTCAAACAATTGGGAATTCCGTTCATTCGAGCTGCGGTCGGTGATCGTTATGTCATGGAAAAACTGCAGGAAAAAGGTTGGCTGATTGGCGCTGAAAACTCAGGCCATGTTATTTTGCTGGATAAAGTCACTACAGGTGATGCCATTGTGGCGGCGCTGCAGGTGTTAGCCTCTGTGGTGGGGAGCGAAATGACGTTGAGTGAGCTGGCCAAAGGCATGACCCTTTATCCGCAAGTGCTGGAAAACGTGCGTTTCAGTGGCGACAACAATCCTCTGGAAGCGGAAGCGGTGATTGCATCAGTTAAAGAAGTGGAAGCTGAGTTGGGTGATAAAGGACGTGTTCTGCTGCGTAAATCAGGCACAGAGCCTTTGATTCGCGTGATGGTTGAAGGTGAAGATGCTGCGCTGGTGCAAACATCTGCGTTGAAAATTGCTGAAGCGGTAAAAGTGAACTGCTAAACGCAGGTCGCTACTTGCCCGATAAGCTAGGTTATTGAAAAATGGTCGGCAAATCGGGCAAGTTTTTGATTACGCTTTCTTTGAACCTTTTTTGACCGTTTGATTCATAAACTCGACTTTTTTCGAAAATTCCGCTTGTCAGTCAAACTTGCATTCGTTAGTATTGCCTCCGCCTTCGAAGAGGAGGTCGCTAGCCTTGTTCAAGTCGAATGATTGAACGGCGCTGGCTCAACAATTTGGAACATAGGTGGAAGTAATGTTTACAGTTCTACTTGTGATTTACCTGTTGGCAGCGGTTGGTATCATTGGCCTGGTGTTGATTCAACAAGGTAAAGGCGCAGATATGGGAGCCTCTTTCGGTGCTGGTGCTTCAAACACAGTGTTTGGCGCGAGCGGCTCAGGTAACTTCCTAACCCGAATGACTGCAATTTTTGCAACCGTATTTTTTATCATCAGCTTGGTGCTAGGCAATATGTCTACGCATAAGACTGAATCACAATGGGTTGACCCATCGCAAGGTCAGGTGATTCAACAGAAAGCTGCTGAGACAGTGAGTGAAGCTCCAGCTAAATCAAGCGACGAAATTCCTCACTAACTTATCGAAAGCGATAAGTCAGGTTATGCCGAGATGGTGAAATTGGTAGACACACTAGCATGAGGTGCTAGCGCCCTAGGTGTGAGGGTTCGAGTCCCTCTCTCGGCACCATATTTACAAACTTGTAAATCACCTTGTAGAGCGTATAATTGCTTACAAGTCGGACGCGGGGTGGAGCAGCTTGGTAGCTCGTCGGGCTCATAACCCGAAGGTCGTTGGTTCAAATCCGGCCCCCGCAACCATCTAACCTCTAGGGTTACGGATGCAAGTTTGGCAGTGTTAACCTCACTGCAGTTGAGAAGAAATTCTCAATTTATCAGGGTCCAGCAACAAAAAACCCCGACTTTCGGGGTTTTTTGTTATCTGAATTTTTCATCCGAAAATTCAGGTGCTTGCTTGGAATTTAAATTGGGCTCTATGCCCTTTTTTTGTTTCTGGAGTGGTTTAAATGACTGGTTTAGAAAGACAACTTACTGAAATGCTTGACGCTCCAGTTGCTGCATCAGGTTATGAGTTAGTTGGATTAGAATTTGTCCGTGCAGGACAGCACTCAACGCTACGTATCTATATCGATCACGAAAACGGAATTACCGTGGATGACTGTGCAGAAGTAAGTCATCAAGTGAGTGCAGTGTTGGATGTTGAAGATCCAATTACAGTGGCTTACAACCTTGAAGTTTCTTCACCTGGTTTAGAAAGACCACTTTTTAAAGCTGCACACTATGAACAATTTAAAGGTCACGAGGTCAGCATCGTGTTGAAAATGGCTGTGGGTAACCGCCGCAAGTGGAAAGGTGAAATCCTTGGCGCCGACGGTGAAACCATCAATGTCATGGTTGAAGGGCAGGAAGAACATTTCGCTCTCAGCAACATTTCAAAAGCTAACCTGATCCCTAAATTTTAAGTCTTAGAGGCTATAACAATGAGTAAAGAAATTTTAGCGGTTGTTGAGGCGGTTTCTAACGAGAAAGCGGTACCTCGTGAGCGTATTTTTGAAGCGCTGGAAACTGCGCTGGCTACATCAACAAAGAAGAAATATGAAATCGAAATCGATGTTCGTGTTGCTATTGACCGTAAAACTGGTGAGTTCGATACGTTCCGTCGCTGGCTGGTTGTTGATGAAGTAGAAAACCCGACTAAAGAAATCTCTTTAGAAGCAGCGGTTTACGATGATGAATCAGTCAAACTGGGCGACTACATCGAAGATGAAATCGAATCAGTAACGTTTGACCGTATCACGACTCAAACGGCGAAGCAGGTTATCGTACAGAAAGTGCGTGAAGCTGAACGTGCACAAATCGTTGAACAGTTCATCGACAATGAAGGCGAACTGATCACTGGTGTGGTGAAGAAAGTAAACCGTGACACCGTGATTCTGGATCTGGGTAACAACGCAGAAGCGGTCATCCTACGTGAAGACCAACTGCCACGTGAAAACTTCCGCCCAGGCGACCGCGTGCGTGGTCTGCTGTACAAAGTGGCGCCAGAAGCGCGTGGTTTCCAACTGTTCGTTACTCGTTCTAAGCCAGAAATGCTGGCAGAACTGTTCCGTGTTGAAGTGCCAGAAATCGGTGAAGAGCTGATTGAACTGAAAGGCGCTGCGCGCGATCCGGGTTCTCGTGCGAAAATTGCCGTGAAAACCAACGACAAACGTATTGACCCTGTGGGTGCGTGTGTTGGTATGCGTGGTGCGCGCGTTCAGGCTGTTTCAGGCGAGCTGGGCGGCGAGCGTATCGATATCGTTCTTTGGGATGATAACCCAGCGCAATTCGTGATTAATGCAATGGCTCCAGCGGATGTGGCGTCGATCATCGTTGATGAAGATGCACACGCCATGGACATCGCTGTTGAAGCAGACAATCTGGCACAGGCAATCGGCCGTAACGGTCAGAACGTACGCCTGGCATCTCAACTGACTGGTTGGGAACTGAACGTTATGACAGTGGCAGATCTGCAGAAGAAACACCAAGAAGAGTCAATGGCTTCTATCGAAAACTTCATGAAGTACCTGGATATCGAACAGGACTTTGCGGAGCTTTTGGTTGAAGAAGGTTTCTCGACTCTGGAAGAAATCGCTTACGTTCCAGTGAATGAGCTACTGGAAGTAGACGGCCTGGATGAAGATCTGGTTGAAGAACTACGTAACCGTGCCAAAGATGCGCTGACTACCATCGCATTGGCACAAGAAGAATCGTTTGACGGCCTGGAGCCTGCAGAAGATCTGCTGGCACTGGAAGGCCTAGAGCGCGAAATGGCGTTCAAACTGGCTGCGAAAGGTGTTGCGACACTGGAAGATCTGGCAGACCAGGGTATCGACGATCTTGAAGGTATTGAAGGCCTAACCGAAGAGCGTGCGGGCGAATTAATTATGGCGGCTCGCAACATTTGTTGGTTCGGCGAAGACGCATAATTTTCAGCAAGGGGAGGAAGCGGCATGACACAACTTACAGTTAAAGCACTGAGTGAAGAAATTGGTACTCCAGTTGACCGCTTATTAGAGCAACTTGCTGATGCTGGTATGAAAAAATCAGGTTCAGACAGCGTAACCGAGGACGAGAAGCAGAAGCTTCTCTCCCATCTGCGCAAAGAACATGGCGAAGCATCAACGGCTGAGCCAACTCGTTTAACACTCCAGCGTAAGACCCGCAGTACACTGAGCGTAAATGCCGGTGGCGGTAAAAGTAAGAATGTTCAGGTTGAAGTGCGCAAAAAACGTACGTATGTTAAGCGCAGTACAATCGAAGATGAAGCGACACGTGAAGCTGAAGAAGCAGCAAACCGTGAAGCGGAAGAACAAGCGAAACGCGAAGCTGAAGAAGCACTGAAACGTGAAGCTGCTGATGCAGCGAAACGTGAAGCGGAAGAAAAAGCAAAACGTGACGCGGAAGAGAAAGCTAAACGCGACGCTGACGATAAAGTGAAGCGTGAAGCTCAAGAAGCAAAACGTGAGCGTTCTGCAGAAGATAAATCGAAGCAAGAAGCAGCGCGAAAAGAGGCCGATGAGCTAAAACGTCGCCAGGAAGAAGAAGCGAAACGTAAGGCGGAAGAGGAAAGTCGCCGTCAGCTTGAAAAAGCGCGTGAATTGGCCGAATTAAACAAAGAGCGTTGGTCTGCTGAAGAAGAGAAAAAGGGTGATATGCAAGAAGATACAGATTACCACGTAACGACTTCACGCTACGCTCGTGAAGCCGAAGATGAAGCAGACCGTCGTGAAGAAGGTTCAAGCCGTCGTTCTACCAAAGCGAACAAGAGAAAAATGTCTTCTCGCGATGATAAACAAGAACGTGATTCTTCTCGTACTCGTGGTGGTAAAGCCGGTCGTAAAGGTCGTATCAGCAAGCCTACGTCAATGCAACATGGTTTCGACAAGAGTGCTGTCGTTGCAAAATCTGATGTAGTGATCGGCGAGACTATCGTCGTGTCTGAACTGGCTCAGAAGATGTCAGTGAAAGCGACTGAAGTCATCAAAGTGATGATGAAACTGGGTGCTATGGCAACCATCAACCAAGTGATTGATCAGGAAACTGCTCAACTGGTTGCGGAAGAAATGGGCCACAAAGTTATCATTCGTAAAGAAAACGAGCTGGAAGAAGCCGTTCTGTCTGACCGTGATGACGAATTTGAGTCTGTGCCACGTGCTCCGGTAGTAACCATCATGGGCCACGTTGACCACGGTAAAACGTCTACACTGGACTACATTCGTCGTACGCACGTTGCGTCAGGCGAAGCGGGTGGTATTACTCAGCACATCGGTGCTTACCACGTTGAAACACCAAACGGTATGATTACCTTCCTGGATACTCCTGGACACGCGGCATTTACTGCAATGCGTGCTCGTGGTGCTCAGGCAACGGATATCGTTGTTCTTGTGGTTGCAGCGGACGATGGCGTAATGCCACAGACAGTTGAAGCGATTCAGCACGCGAAAGCGGCCGGCGTACCTTTGATTGTTGCGGTAAACAAGATCGATAAAGAAGCGGCAAACCCAGACAACGTGAAAAACGAACTGGCTGCCTACGATGTTATGCCTGAGGAGTGGGGCGGTGAGAACATGTTCGTTCACATCTCTGCAAAACAGGGTACCAACATCGATGCACTGCTAGAAGCGATTCTGCTGCAAGCTGAAGTTCTGGAACTGCACGCAGTGAAAGACGGTATGGCTTCTGGTGTGGTTATCGAATCACGTCTGGATAAAGGTCGTGGTCCGGTTGCAACGGTTCTGGTTCAGTCCGGTACTTTGCACAAAGGCGACATCGTACTGTGTGGTCAAGAATATGGCCGTGTACGTGCAATGCGTGACGAACTGGGTAACGAAGTGGAAGAAGCAGGTCCTTCTATCCCTGTAGAAATCCTGGGTCTGTCAGGCGTTCCTGCTGCAGGTGACGAAGCAACTGTTGTTCGTGACGAGCGTAAAGCACGTGAAGTAGCGAACTACCGTCAAGGTAAATTCCGCGAAGTGAAGCTGGCTCGTCAGCAGAAATCGAAACTGGAAAACATGTTCTCGAACATGGCTGCTGGTGACGTTGCTGAACTGAACATCGTTCTGAAAGCGGACGTACAAGGTTCGGTTGAAGCGATCGCTGACTCACTACTGAAACTGTCTACTGAAGAAGTGAAAGTGAACATCGTGGGTTCTGGCGTCGGTGGTATTACTGAGACAGATGCCGTACTGGCAGCTGCATCAAATGCTATCGTAGTCGGCTTTAACGTTCGTGCAGATGCGTCTGCTCGTCGTACCCTTGACGCAGAAAACATCGACCTTCGCTACTACTCGATCATTTACCAATTGATCGACGAAGTGAAACAAGCGATGAGCGGTATGCTGGCTCCAGAATTCAAGCAGGAAATCATTGGTCTTGCTGAAGTTCGTGACGTGTTCAAGTCACCGAAACTGGGTGCAATCGCAGGTTGTATGGTGACTGAAGGTACCATTAAACGTCATAGCCCAATTCGCGTACTGCGTGATAACGTTGTTATCTACGAAGGCGAACTGGAATCTCTGCGTCGCTTTAAAGACGACGTAGCAGAAGTTAAGAATGGTTACGAGTGTGGTATCGGCGTTAAGAACTACAACGACGTTCGCGTAGGCGACCAGATCGAAGTGTTCGAAACCGTTGAGATTCAACGCACCATCGACTAACCAACTAAAATTGCATTATCGGCAAGTTTAGGTTGTTGAATACACCATGGGGGGCTGGGTAAACCATCCCCCCATTCTTTCTATCAGTGAGAAAAGAATATGCCAAAAGAATTTAGCCGTACTCAACGTGTGGCACAGCAATTACAAAAAGAATTAGCGATGATTCTACAACGCGAAGTGCGCGATTCCCGTCTGGGTATGGTGACCATTTCTGACGTTGAAGTGTCTCGCGATCTGGCTTACGCCAAAGTTTTCGTCACTTTCCTGTGCGTGGGTGAGCAAACACCTGAATCGTGCCTGAATGCGCTGCGTGAGCACGAAGTGCACATCCGTATGATGCTGGGTAAACGCATTCGTCTGCGTCTGACGCCGGAAATTCGCTTCCACTACGACAACACCCTGGTGGAAGGTATGCGCATGTCAAACCTGGTGACCGAAGTGGTGAGTCAGGACAAGCGCAAGCAAAAAGATGCTGGTCGTGAGGACGAAGAGTAATGGCGCGTCGTCGTAAAGGCCGTGCGATCAACGGTGTTCTGTTACTGGATAAGTCAACGGGCATTTCGTCGAACGACATTTTACAGAAAGTGAAACGCCTGTTTTTCGCCGAGAAAGCCGGACACACAGGTGCTCTGGATCCTCTGGCAACTGGTATGCTGCCGATTTGTCTCGGTGAAGCGACCAAGTTCTCCCAGTTCCTGCTCGACTCCGACAAACGCTACCGCGTGATTGCCAAGTTAGGTGAGCGCACCGACACCTCAGACTCTGACGGTGAAGTGGTGGAAACACGCCCGGTGCATGTCGAGCGCGAAACATTGCTGGCCAAGATTGAATCATTCCGTGGCGAAACCGATCAGGTGCCATCGATGTTTTCTGCGCTGAAATATCAAGGACGTCCGTTGTACGAATACGCACGCCAAGGTATTGAAGTGCCGCGTGAAGCGCGCAAGATTACAGTGTACGACATTGTCCTGCATCGCTTTGAAGGCGATGAAGTGGAGATGGAAGTGCATTGCTCAAAAGGCACATACATTCGTACTATCGTTGACGATTTAGGCGAAATGCTGGGCTGTGGTGCTCACGTCACGATGCTGCGCCGCACTGGTGTGGCAAAGTACCCGTACGAAAATATGGTCACGTTGGAGCAACTCAACGAAATGGTTGAGCAAGCACAACGCGAAGATCGCTCACCTTACGAGATTTTAGATGCGTTGCTGCTACCAATGGATACCGCAGTGCAGGATTTGCCAGAGGTGAATCTGGTACCTGAACTGGTGCACATGGTACAACACGGTCAAGCGGTGCAAGTCTTTGGCGCGCCAAGTGATTGCTTCGTCCGCTTGACTGGCGGAGAGGAGAAACTCTTCTTGGGCGTGGGTGAAATGAACGACGATGGCAAAATTGCGCCGAAACGTCTGGTGGTTTACCCGAAAGACGCCGAGTAACCGTCTTTTTTGATCTTGTGCGAAGGGGAATAATTCCCTATAATTCGCGCTCCTCGTGTCGGCTGAATCAGAGATTGGCTGGCACAAATATAAACTTAACTCTTTAGGAGAGAATTATGTCTCTGAATGCAGAAACTAAAGCAGCAATCGTTGCTGAATACGCACGTGGCGAAGGCGACACTGGTTCACCAGAAGTACAAGTAGCTCTACTGACTGCTTCTATCAACCACCTACAAGGTCACTTCAAAGCGCACAAAGGCGATCACCACAGCCGTCGTGGTCTGCTACGCATGGTTTCTAGCCGTCGTAAACTTCTTGATTACCTGAAAGGCAAAGACCTGTCTCGTTACCAAGATCTAATCAAACGTCTAGGCCTACGTCGCTAATCAGTGGCTGCATAGAACAGTTTGTTTAAAAAGGGGCTATATGCCCCTTTTTTGTTATCTAAATTTGGCACATCTTTCGCAATGTAGTTTATACTACCCGCCGTCTGACTTGATGAAGTCAGCATTATCTAAACTCAAGGCATTACAGTCACCGTAAGTCGGCCAACAGGTCGCGGCTATTAAAAGCAGATTGGGCAATCAGTCCGTTTTTACTAGTCGCGATTGGTGATGTTTTGAGTCTTCAATCGATTCATCCAGGTATGCCCTGGAAAAGGAAAAACTCAATGTTTGAAAAACCAGTAGTAAAAACATTCCAGTACGGTAACCACACCGTGACACTGGAAACTGGCGTTATGGCTCGTCAGGCAACGGCAGCTGTAATGGTAACCATGGACGATACAGCAGTATTCGTGAGCGTGGTTGGTAAGAAAGAAGCCGTTGAAGGCCAAGATTTCTTCCCTCTGACAGTAAACTACCAAGAGCGTACCTACGCTGCAGGTAAAATCCCTGGCGGCTTCTTTAAGCGTGAAGGCCGTCCTTCTGAAGGCGAAACGCTGACTGCACGTCTGATCGACCGTCCAATCCGCCCGCTGTTCCCAGATGCATTTAAAAACGAAGTTCAAGTGATTGCGACCGTTGTGTCTGTTAACCCAGACGTGCAACCTGACATCGTGACCATGATTGGTACTTCTGCTGCGCTAGCGATCTCTGGTATTCCGTTCAATGGTCCTATCGGTGCTGCGCGTGTTGGTCACATCAACGGTCAATTGGTTCTGAACCCAAGCAACGCTGAGCTTGCAACATCGAAGCTTGACCTTGTAGTTGCTGGTACTGAATCTGCCGTTCTGATGGTTGAATCTGAAGCAGAAGTTCTGTCTGAGGAAGAGATGCTGTCTGCGGTTGTATTTGGTCACGATCAACAACAAACCGTGATCAAAGCGATCAACGAATTCGCAGCAGAAGTTGCGACTCCTGCATGGGATTGGGAAGCGCCAGCAGAAAACACTGAGCTGAAAGCGAAGATTGCTGAGCTGGCTGAAAGCCAATTGGTTGAAGCGTACCAAATCACTGAGAAAATGGCGCGTTATGACCGCATCCACGAAATCAGTGCTGAAGTCAGCGCGAAGCTGCTGGCTGAAGACGAAGAACTGAATCCAAAAGAAATCCACACTATTTTCCACGACCTGGAAAAAACTGTGGTACGTCGCAGCATCATCGCTGGCAACCCACGTATCGATGGCCGTGAAAAAGACATGGTTCGTGCACTGGACGTACGTACTGGCGTTCTGCCACGTACTCACGGTAGTGCTCTGTTTACTCGTGGTGAAACTCAGGCTCTGGTTACGGCGACTCTGGGTACTCAACGTGACGCACAAATCATCGACGAACTGACTGGCGAGAAGAAAGATCACTTCCTGCTGCACTACAACTTCCCTCCATACTGTGTGGGCGAGACGGGTTTTGTGGGTTCTCCTAAGCGTCGTGAAATTGGTCACGGTCGTCTGGCAAAACGCGGTATTGCTGCGGTTATGCCTTCTATCGATGAATTCCCATATACAGTGCGTGTAGTATCTGAAATCACTGAATCAAACGGCTCGTCTTCAATGGCGTCTGTATGTGGTTCTTCACTGGCTCTGATGGACGCGGGTGTGCCAATCAAAGCATCGGTTGCGGGTATCGCAATGGGTCTGGTGAAAGAAGAAGATGACTTCGTCGTTCTGTCTGACATTCTGGGTGACGAAGACCACCTGGGCGACATGGACTTTAAAGTAGCCGGTACTTCAAACGGTGTGACTGCACTGCAGATGGACATCAAGATTGAAGGTATCACCAAAGAGATCATGCAGATCGCTCTGAACCAGGCAAAAGGTGCACGTCTGCACATTCTGTCTGTGATGGATCAAGCTATCTCTGGTGCTCGTGACGATATCTCTCAATTCGCTCCACGTATCCACACCATGAAGATTAGCGCAGACAAGATTAAAGACGTGATCGGTAAAGGTGGCGCAGTGATTCGTCAGCTGACTGAAGAAACAGGCACCACCATTGAAATCGAAGATGACGGCACGATCAAGATCGCGGCAACTTCAGGTGAGCAAGCGCAAGATGCGATTCGTCGTATCGAGCAGATCACTGCAGAAGTTGAAGTGGGTAAGATCTACACGGGTAAAGTGGCACGTCTGGCTGACTTCGGCGCATTCGTAACGGTACTGCCTGGTAAAGATGGTCTGGTACACATTTCTCAAATCGCTGACAAGCGTATCGAGAAAGTGTCTGACGTACTGTCTGAAGGCCAAGAAGTACAAGTTAAAGTTCTGGAAATCGACCGTCAAGGCCGTGTACGTCTGAGCATGAAAGAAGCGGTTGAAAAACCAGCTGAAGAAGCGATGGCTGCACAGGATGCACCAGAAGCTGAATAAGCGTCACTGTCTGGGTTAAAGCGCGATCTGTTTTCGCTTTTTAACGCCAAAGCATGTTATAAAGGGAGCGTCATTCGCTCCCTTTTTTAATGCGGGATAAACAGGAGTATCGATTTGTGAAATGGTTTCGAACCGCAACGGTCAGCGTAGCGCTGATGATTCTGGCAGGTTGTGCCACTAAGTCTTCGACGCAAAATACCCAATGGGTATATCCACCGATGGCGATTCCATTGCAAGCCAGTGTTCAGCAGGAAGTACAGATTGCCCGCTTAACTCAACTGTTGCAACGTACGGATTTGAGCAACGAAGTACGCGCGAAAATGTTATTCGAACGCGGCAATTACTACGACAGTGTCGGCCTCAGAGATTTGGCTCGTCTGGATTTTACTCAGTCACTTTCTCTCAATCCGGCGCAACCGGATATCTTCAATCTGCTCGGCGTGTATTACACCGAAGCAGGCGAGTTTGATGCAGCCTATGAATCGTTTGATTCCACGCTGGAACTCGATCCGGAAAACTTCTATGCCGCCCGTAACCGCGCAATTGCCCTTTACTACGGAGAGCGTCCGGAGCTGGCTCTGGAAGAAATTACCAAACATTATCAGCAGGATCCGAGCGACCCGTTTCGCGCGCTCTGGCTGTATATTATTCAAAGCGAGCAGTATCCTGAACAAGCTCGTCAGGACTTGATGGCACGCTATCAACAACATGATGAGCAATGGGGCTGGGTATTAGTAGCTCTGATGCTGAATGAAGTCTCTGAGGAGCAGGCTTTCAAAGCTGTGCTGGGCGGTACTCGTGATAACAGCGCACTGGCACAGCACTTGACCGAAGCGTATTTCTATCTTGGCAAGCGCTATCAGATGCAAGGTGACTATGCTCACGCAGTCTCACTCTATAAGCTGGCGATTTCCTTCAACGTGTATGAGTACGTCGAGCATCGCTACTCGTTCATTGAACTTGGCCGCATCTACCAACACTTGCGCGATGTTCAATTGGCCAAGGCAAAGCCTGAAGCTGAATAAGTTGTCATCTTAATGTGACATTCCATCACTAAGATAAAAAGGCTGCTGATAAGGCGGCTTTTTTATTGCCTGTTGTTTTTAGTTTAGGCAAAATAGTTAGCCTATCTAACCAAGTGGCAAGATTCATGAGTTTAGGCATTCAACTGGAAAAACTGGAACGTTTCACGGCAAAAGTGTGGCGAAAGTACAGTAAAGAAGACCCAATCGCGCAGCTCAGTTTTAATGAGTATGACTACTTAAAAGTGATTCAGGGAGCACAGGAAGCGATTCGGCTGACAGATCTTGCCGCGGAACTGGAAGTGACTAAACCTTCTGCTTCTAATATGGTCAAGCGCCTAGAACGGAAAGGCTTAGTTAGAAGGACTCGTTGCAGCGAAGATGCCCGCTCACATCGTTTTGAGCTGACCGAGCTGGCGGAAGAGCACCTTGAATCAGAAGCTAAGGTGTATCAAATCCTAGCCAACCGGGTGTCACAACATCTCAGTGATGAGGAGTCGGCAGTTCTTGGTATGTTATTGAGTAAAGCATTGCGTTAATTTTTTATGTTTTTAGTTAGCTAGGCTAATTATATTAATGAGTGGTTGAATATGAATACGTCTATCTATCGTCAGTTTCTGCGTTACGCGATTCCGACCGTTGCAGCCATGTTGGTGAATGGCCTTTATCAGGTCGTGGATGGCATCTTTATCGGCCACTATGTGGGCGCGGAAGGTTTAGCTGGAATCAACGTGGCTTGGCCAGTGATTGGTACGATTCTGGGGATGGGGATGCTGGTCGGGGTGGGCACCGGAGCATTGGCCTCGATTAAACAAGGCGAAAAAGATCTCCACAGTGCCAAACGCATTCTTGCGACGGGGTTGCTGACGCTGGTGATGTTGGCGCCGATCGTTGCTACGATACTGTGGTTCTTCGCTGATGACTTTTTGCGTTGGCAAGGCGCTCAAGGGCGCACGTTTGAATTGGGCATGCAGTATCTGCAAATCCTGATCATCGGTTGTGTCTTCACTCTGGGGTCGATTGCAATGCCATTTTTGCTGCGCAATGACGACAGTCCGAATTTAGCCACATTGCTGATGGTGGTGGGCGCGCTGTGCAATATCGTGCTCGATTACGTGCTGATTGCCTGGTTGCAATGGGAGTTAACCGGAGCGGCGATTGCGACCGCGATTTCGCAGCTGATCGTCACCGGTCTTGGTTTTAGCTACTTCTTCTCAAAGCGTGCCAAACTGCGTCTGACGCGCGCTTGTCTTACCATGGAGTGGCGCTATCTGCCGAAGATCTTTGCCATTGGAGTTTCCAGCTTTTTTATGTATGCCTACGGTTCAACCATGGTGGCGCTGCACAACAGCCTGATCATTCAGTACGGCAATGCCGTCATGGTCGGCGCGTATGCCATTTTGGGATATATCGTCACCGTGTACTATCTCACCGTGGAAGGTATTGCTAACGGGATGCAGCCGCTGGCGAGCTTTAACCATGGCGCGCGTCAGTACGACAACATTCGCCGCTTGCTGAAAGTCGCCATGAGTATTGCAGTGCTGGGCGGGGTGGTGTTTGTGCTGATGATAAATCTGTTCCCCGAACAGGTTATCGGCATTTTTAACTCAAACGATCCCCGTTTGATGGAAGGCGCGGTGTTTGCGCTCAAACTGCATATGTTCGCCCTGTTTCTGGATGGCTTTTTGGTGGTCAGTGCCGCTTACTATCAGGCAACCAATCATGGCGGCAAGGCGATGTTTGTCACCGTGGGCAACATGATGGTTCAGTTACCGTTTCTGTATATTTTGCCGAAGCTGTACGGCATTACCGGAGTGTGGATTGCGTTTCCGCTGTCGAATATCGCGCTCAGCTGCGTGGTCGGTGTGATGCTGTGGCGTGATGTCTCACGCTTAGGAAAAACGTCTGTACCTGCTTATGCTTAGTGAATTGACGTGCAAAGAAACCAAAAGGCTGAAATAGAACTTCAGCCTTTTTAGTCAGATATTTTTAATTTCTAAACCCGCCAGTTGATGCCAGTAGCCGTTGCATTGGTGATGCTCAAGCGGTTGGGGCTTCTGGCCCTGTTCATTGGCTTTAAAACGCTCGAGATGGCCGAAGGTTTCCACCCCCAATGGACTGAGCCGCACCACATCCACCAGACTGCTCATCGCAGGCAGATCGTTGATGAGGTTATAGCAGTACCCCGATTGAGTCTGAATACCGTTGAGATTGAATACCGATTGACCTTCCTGACTGTGAACCTGAATGCCGGTGGGATATTTAATACAGCAGGTTTCACACTCATCTTTGGCTCGGTTCTCGGCGCGCGCGGTAAAGCAACGCGCAGAGTAGGCCAGAGGCAGGTAACCGTGACTGAACACTTCGGTTTCAAACTTTCCACGGATGCCCAGCTGTTCACACTGTTCGAGAACGTTCGCCAGCCAGTCGCGAGAGAGTTCCACAGGCATACACCAGCGCGTCATCCCTTGTTTGAGAAACAGTTTCAGCGCATGGGCGTTGTAAGTATTGATCGCTGGGCCGACTACAAACGGAATGCCTTTTTCACTGGCCATTTGAATCGCGGCCATGTCATTGGCTTCCACGGCGAAATCGCCGTTATCAATGTACTTCTTCATCACATTGATTTCGCTTGGTGCTTCGAGCAGAGCCATGGTTGAGAGCACGATCTGCTTACCGGTTGCACTCAGCGCTTTGGCGATCTCCAGCCAGTGTTGCGGTTTAATTTCGCGACGCTTCGAACAGACGGTTTCACCCAGATAAATGATGTCCGCATCGCTGACACAAGCTTGTTGATAAAATTGCTCAACGTCCTGTTTAGGCCAGAAGTAGAGCAGGGGACCAAGGGCGTATTTCATTGCATTCTCCACTTCGATTATTGCCACTGGCGATGATAGGCGCCCAGTGTGGTCTGCGTGCCTTCCGAAACATTGGCCAGCGCAGCGTTCCACGCGGCTTCTACCTGATAAGCTCCCGGGTTAGCCAGATAGCGGTCGATGGCGGCACGCCAGGTTCGGGTCACTTGTTCGACATAAGCCGGACTGCGCTGACGTCCTTCGATTTTCACTGACGCGACATTTGCAGCAAACAGCTCTGGCAATAGTGAAAGAGTATTGAGACTGGTGGGTTCTTCCAGTGCATGATAGCGCTTTTGTTCGCCATCGAGTTCGGCCACAAAGCGGCCTTTGCACAGCGTAGGGTAGCCCGCATTCTCTCCGGCTGAATATTTGTCGATCAGGATTTCATTCAGGCGCGATTCAAGACCGGACGCGGTTTCCTGCCAGCGCACGTATTTGGCTGGTGAGCACGCACCGACGGTATTCGGTGATTCGCCGGTCATGTACGACGACAGATAGCAGCGACCTTCCGACATAATGCACAGGCTGCCAAAGGCAAACACCTCCAATTCAACATCTTGCGGAATGTTGCGTGATAGCTGTTTGACCTGGTGAATCGACAGTACGCGGGGCAGAACAACACGCTTCACGTTGAAATTCTGCTTGTAGAACTCTACCGCTTTGACGTTGGTGGCTGAGGCCTGTACGGAGAGGTGCAGTTCCATGTCGGGGTAACGCTGGGCAGCGTAATCAAGAATGGCCACATCGGCGACGATCAGGGCATCAACACCCAAATCTGCAGCCTGATCCACCGCGTTTGTCCAGCGTTCAAAACCGTTCGGGTGCGCAAAGGTATTCAGCGCAACGTGGATTTTTTTACCTTGGTCATGCACGTACTGAACCGCTTTATCCAGCTTTTTACCGCTGAAGTTAAGGCCGGCGAAGTGACGCGCGTTGGTGTCATCTTTAAAACCGATGTAGACCGCGTCGGCGCCACAATCAATGGCCGTTTTGAGAGCAGGCAAGTTACCTGCGGGACAGAGAAGTTCCATTGCTCGGGTACTGTTTTCTAAGGAAAAGTGCCCGCATTTTATGAAGAATTATGAATACCGGATTTGATGTAAGGCAGGTTTCACTCAATAAAGGCGAAATTACTCACTTAGAGTGATTTACGGTGGCGTCGATGCTGCGAAAACAGCTCTTCCACTTCGTGCTTTGGCTGAGGCCGGTAGAAATGGAAACCCTGAATGGAATGGCAGTTCAGGTTGGAAAGCAGTGTCGCTTGCTGTTGGGTTTCAACCCCTTCTGCCACTACGGTCAGATTGAGTGATTTGCCCAAATTGATAATGTTTTCAATCACCGTGACCTGCTTGGGCAGTGTGTCGATGTCGGTGATAAATGCGCGGTCTATTTTCAGCTCATCAATCGGGAATCGGGCCAGATAAGCGAGCGATGAATAGCCTGTACCGAAATCATCAATTGACAGCGAGAACCCCAGTTTTTTGATGGCATTGAGCATTTGCAGCGTATGATCACTGTCGCTCATCATTGCGCTCTCAGTCAGCTCAAAGGTGATGCAGTTTGGATCCAAAGCGGTGGTACGCAACAGCTTCTCAAGGTAATCAATCAGTTGTGGGTTGCCAAACTGCTCGGGCGAAATGTTGATCGCCACACGGCCTGGCAGAATACCTTGCTGTTTCCAGCGTTTGACGGTCGCAAACACATCGCGCATCACCACGCGGCCAAGATGTTCAATCAAGCCTGCTTTTTCCGCGACCGGAATGAAGGCCCCCGGGCTGATATAGCCTTCAACTGGGTGTTTCCAGCGCACCAGAGCTTCGGCGCCGTTGATACTGAAATCACGCGCGTTCACTTTCGGTTGGTACCACACTTCGAGGCCATTTTGCTGCAGTGCTTTTTGCAGTTCAATTTCCAGCCACAAGCGCATGCGCGCTTCTTTATTCATTTGATCATTGAACTTGATCAGACGGTTACGTCCGCGGTCTTTGGCTTCATACATCGCGGTGTCGGCGTTTTGCAGCAATACGCGTGCATCATTGCCGTCGCCCGGGTAGCGGACGCTGCCAATAGAACAGGCCAAACGTTTACTGAAGTGGTGCAGATCGAACGGTTGGTTGATGAGCGAAATAATGCGCTCCGCCAGCATTTCCGCCGAACGGTTATGTTCGGGCTCTGGCAGGATCAAACCGAATTCATCGCCGCCGAGGTGGCCCAACACCGCTTGTGGCGGCAGCAGACGTTTAAGGCGTGAAGAGACTTCTTTAATGACTTTGTCGCCGATGTGATGCCCCAGCGAGTCATTGATATTCTTGAAGTTATCAATGTCGAGGTAGAGCATTACCAGCGGAGTATCGTTCTGAATCAGTTGTTCCAGACGTTTGGTAAAGCCCAAACGGTTATACAAACCGGTTAAGGTATCGATATGCATATCCGTTTGGGTCGTCGCGGACAGCTGCTTAGTCGCCTGCGACGCATCCTGAATCAGGATCAGTTGAGAATTGCTGCCCAGAACACGAGTAGTGCCAGCGTTCAGCTGAACTTTACGCTCAAAGCCGCAGCGCGGACCTGTGAGACAAACCAGAGGGGCTTCAGACAACAGCAGCCCGATTGGCGTAGTAAATACGGCTTTGGTTTTCTCATCAATAAACAGGCGTGACAGCTCTTCACCGAGAAGATCGGACGTGTCATCAAAACCGAGCAAACGAGCGGATGATGGGTTGGCAGAAATGATGCAGTCGTCTTCCACCAACAGTAAGCCATCCGGCAGCAGAGTAGTCAGGGTCGAGAACTTGTTCTCCGACTCTTCCAGCGAGCGGATTAGGATCTGTTTTTCGGAGGTGTCTATGGCGTGAAACACCACATATTCAACTTGATTGTCGTTGAGTATCGGGGACAGCGAAAAGTGCAGGCTGGTCTCTAGATCGAGTTCATGCAGTGTCACTTCCGCTTCGAGAGTTTCTCCGTTAAACGCACGAGAGTAATACGGTTGGAGATGCTGGTAGAAGTGTTCACCCAAAACCTGAGTGTCGTTCATACCAATCAAGTCGTCAGCAGGAAGGCCGGCGATATCGCAATAGCGCTCATTGACCAGAACATACTGATGTTGGTCATTAAGCAGTGCAAAAAAGAACGGACTATTCGACGTAATTTTTGCAAACCAGTGCTGTATATTTTGCGAGGGCATGTGCGAAAGCATCAAGATACTACCAACCGTCCAGAGCGCGTACTATTCATTGAACTTGTTACTCTTACAAGAGATATTAACTATAACTTTGATTCCCGCTACTGAAAAGGTGCATCAGGGTACGGGTTTTTTGATGCATAACAGGAATCGGCGCAAATACATCCATTATGATGAGACACACTTAAATTAAAGGTAACGGATAACGCGCGTGATTAACAAGATTCGTACTCAACTAGTTCAAAATGCCGCATCAATTTTGAGATCTCCAATCCACTTATTGCCCAAATCTGTGCAAAAAAAAGCCTTGCTGGATGGGCTCAAACTCGCCTTTCATGAAGCGCTAGACGATGGAGACTTCGAATTTCTTGAAGATAAATGGCTGAAAGTCGAAATTCGTGACCTGAATTTACGCTGGTTTATCAGTTATGAGAATGACAATCTTATCGTGGCTGATAATGTGAAGCACGAAGATGTGAGTTTTAGTGGCGATCTGAATGACCTGATTCTGATTGCCGGACGCAAAGAAGATCCGGATACCTTATTTTTCCAGCGCCGCCTGTCGATTGAAGGTGACACAGAACTGGGACTGGAAGTGAAAAATTTGATGGACAGTGTGGATTTGGAACAATTACCCAAAGCATTGCAAATTTTACTTCACCAACTCGCCGATTTTGTGCATAAAGGCATGCAAACGCCAAATACACACAATGAGGTAGTGAATGCTTATTCGAACTGAGGCTCCAGCGGACATTCTGGCCGTCGACCGCTTACTGAAAGAGGTCTTTGACACCGAGGCTGAAGCCAATCTGGTCATGGCATTACGCGAAAACGGCCATCGGACTTTGTCATTGGTCGCGTGTGATGATGAGGGCGAAGTGGTTGGACATGCCATGTTTAGCCCGGTGCATCTCAACGGTGAAGATCTTAACTGGCAGGGGCTTGCTCCACTCGCCGTGAAGGCTGAATACCGTAAGCAGGGCTTGGGTGCAGAATTGGTGCACGAAGGTCTGGCTTCACTGGGTGAACTGGGGTACCCGGCGTGTGTTGTTCTGGGGGATCCGGCCTACTATTCCCGTTTTGGTTTTACGGCTGCCGATGAGCAGGGTTTTCGCTGTCAGTGGGATGTACCAGCTGGTGCGTTCCAGATTGTCGCGTTGTGGGACGATGAACTGAAAGGGCGCAGTGGCGAAATTCAGTACTGCCCAGAGTTTTCCGACTTGGCATAAACGGCTTGCCATTTTCCAAAGCAACGATGTGAAGGAGCCTGTGGGCTCCTTTGTTTTTTCGCTTTTTCGCGCTGCGCTTCTTGAGTGGATTCGCGGAAGTTTGTTAGCATGACGCGCATTGAAATTATGAGCAACTCAACATGTCTGATCACCAACAGCAATACTTACACGCCATGGGCATTCAGAGCTGGGAACTGGTACATCCGGAACGTCTGCAGGGCTATCAGCCGACGCTGGCACCATTGGACGAAGGTTGCCGCTTGCTGTTGGTCTGCGCCAGCCACCCGACGGCAGCAGAAGCGATACTGTTTGAGCGTGTGTTGAAGAGTTTCCATTTACCGTTGAGTGCAGCACGACATGTCTACCCGCATCAACTGTCTCAGCTTGAACTGGCTGGCCTGGAGTGGATATGGTTTGCCGGCTGTGACGTGGCTGCTGACACTTCTGCGAATCGTCTGATCTCACCAACGCTGGCTGAGATTGACGGTCATACCCAACATCGCCGTGATTTATGGCAGCAAATTTGCTCATACGGAGCACAATCTTAATGACGATTCAGTTTATGCCAATGGCACCGCAGCATACCCAAGCGGTGTATCAGATTGAGCAACGTGCCCATACTCATCCTTGGTCAGCAAACATGATTGGTGATTTATCCAGTCGGGGGGCCTGTCATTACGTTATGTTGGTGGATGAGACGCTGGTGGGCTATTTCTACGCGCAGAATATTGTCGGTGAAGTGACACTGCTCAATATCGCCGTTGATCCGCAGCAGCAGGGCAAAGGCTATGGTCGCCAATTGGCCGAGTATTTTCTGGAGATCTGTGAGCAAGCGGGCGCGGAGAGTGCCTGGTTGGAGGTGCGCGAAAGCAATCAACGCGCCTATGCTCTCTATTCGGAGCTTGGATTTAACGATATTGACCGCCGGGTGAACTACTACCCTACGGCCAATGGGCACGAAGATGCGATCATCATGAGCTATCTGTTTCTGTGATCATTTAAGGCCAAACTGGCGGGCTGCTACTGGTTCCAGTAGCTCATGATAGCGGTTGTGAGTGAAACGCTGAGCCATCTCTTTCGCGTTGAGCGGCTTATCAAACAGATAACCTTGGAACTGCTCGCATCCCAGCGCTTTCAGCGCATTGAGTTCAAAAGTATCTTCTACTCCTTCGGCAATCACTTCCAGCCCCAGTCGGCGGGCAATCATGATGATGGTATCGACAATCGCCTGATCGCTGTCATCAAGATGCAACTGTGTCACGAATGAACGGTCGATCTTCAAGACATCGACCGCCAGATGTTTCAGGTAGCGCAGCGAGGAGTAGCCGGTACCGAAATCATCGATGGAAATGTTGAGCTGAAACTCTTTCAGGCGCGCCATTTTTTCAATCGCACTCTCTACATTTTCCAGCAGCAGGTTTTCGGTGATCTCCAGTTCGATGTGTTCACCAGTGATGCCAGCCTGATGCAGTGTCTCGTGGATGTGATCGACAAACGAATCCTGAGCAAATTGCAGCGGACTGATGTTAATCGCCAAGCGTTGAAACTCGTCAGGCAGCACGCCGTCTTTCTTCCACTGCGCGTACTGATAGCAAGCCTGTTCAATAATCCAATTGCCGATTTGCAGTATCTGCCCGGTCTCTTCTGCAATCGACATGAACGCGCCCGGAGGCAGTACCCCTTTCTGTGGGTGATTCCAGCGAATCAGTGCTTCCACGCCGATGATCTGATGATTGAGGTTCACCTGTGGCTGATAGTAGAGCTCAAACTGATTGCGGCTCAGCGCTTCATGCAAGCCTTTTTCGGTTTCGAGGAATGATTCCACCTGAGCCTGCATTTCCGGCTCATAAAACACGTATTTGTTGCGACCGCAGACTTTGGCCCGGTAGAGCGCGGTATCGGCCTGACGCAGAATATCGATGTTGGTGGTGCCCAGTGACGGGAACATCGAGATGCCGATACTGACGGAGCAGTAGAGCTGGTGATCATCAATCGAATATGGGTTGGAAATCAGCGCCAGCAACTGCTTGGCGACGTTCTCCACCCGATCATTGGGCAGAGTGGGGATCAAGACCACAAACTCATCACCGCCGATACGCGCGGCAATATAGTCGTGTTTAGCCCACGCTTGCAGACGGGTGGCGATCGCTTTGATCAGCTTGTCGCCAATGGTGTGGCCGAGCGAATCATTGATGGTTTTAAATCGGTCCAGATCGAGGTAAAACAGCACACCACTCTGCTGCGTTTGCTCAGCTTGATCGAGGGATTTACTCAGCATCTGTAGCAACAGGCTGCGGTTGGCCAACCCTGTGAGACTGTCGTAATAGGCGAGCTGGTTGAGTTTGGCTTCGGCCAGTTCCCGTTCATGCCACAGGGTTTGAAACGAAGAAGCAAGTTCGCTCAGCTCGCTCTCCTGATTCAGTGGCGGCGGCGAAATGTTGTGTGGCGTATCCGGTAGCGATCGCACCCAGTTGATCAGCGTGGTGATCGGCAACGACAACTTACGGTAGAAGAACACCAGCAGAATCGACGTCAGCAAAATGTTGCGCAGTAGATCGAACAACAACACCCGTGTCGTCTTGGCAATGAAATCTTTGGCGATTGAGCTGCCGTCGATGGAAAACGTTAATGTTCCCACCACCACGTTGGAATTGGGTTGATGCAGGTCAGCCTGAAATGTTGGTACATCGGGAGTGAGATAGCGCGACAGTAACTGAATAATCACGCCCTGCGGTTTGACCTCCTGTTCCATGCGCGCCAGATCGTCACCAAAATCATCGACGATCGCCACGCGGTAAATACCGGGGTCGGCCATCAGGCTGGTGGCTACTTGCTCTGCCAGTAAATGATTGAGATGGTACGCGGCTTGGCTGGCGTTCGCATAGCTTTGCATCAGGCGAAAATGGTAGTGTTCCTCAATTCGCCCGCGCTCCTGATGCAGGTCGACCAGCGTATGATAGAAGCTGAAGCACAACCCCAATAGTACGGAGACCAGAAAGACGGTCTTGGCTTGGCGAAACGCTAATGAATGTATCTGCTTGAATCTGGTCATAGAGGTTGAGCATTCCCTGTTCTTCCTTATCAGTTATAGTCCATAATTGCAGAGAAATTAATGGCAAAGTAAAAACTCAGCTTTTATTCCATTCGTGTCTTAAAGTTGCTCCCAAGGCCAAGATCAGCGAGAATACCGCGCAAATTTGAACCGAAAGGCTAGGGCGCGGCTTTAGTCCCCGTTTTAGCATCAAGAGAAGATCCGTTTCATGTCTACTACACCTTTTGTGGGCGAAGTATCCAAGCGTCGTACTTTCGCCATCATCTCGCACCCGGATGCGGGTAAAACAACCATCACTGAAAAAGTGTTGCTATTCGGACGCGCGATTCAAACGGCCGGTTCGGTCAAAGGCCGTGGTTCAGCACAGCACGCGAAATCAGACTGGATGGAGATGGAAAAAGAACGGGGCATCTCGGTCACCACCTCTGTGATGCAGTTTCCTTACCGCGATGCGCTGGTTAACCTGCTTGATACCCCGGGACACGAAGACTTCTCCGAAGATACTTACCGTACCCTGACGGCGGTAGACTCGTGTCTGATGGTGATCGACGCGGCAAAAGGTGTTGAGGATCGTACCCGCAAACTGATGGAAGTCACCCGTCTGCGTGATACGCCGATCGTGACGTTCATGAACAAACTCGACCGTGAAATCCGCGATCCGATGGAATTGCTGGATGAAGTGGAAAACGAGTTAAGCATCGCGTGTGCGCCTGTGAGCTGGCCGATTGGTTGTGGTAAAGAGTTCAAAGGCGTATATCACATTCATCGTGATGAAACCGTGCTGTATGCGACCGGCCAAGGCCACACCATTCAGGAAGAGCGCATTATCAAAGGCTTGGATAACCCAGAGCTTGATGCTCAAGTGGGTGAAGATCTGGCGATGCAACTGCGTGAAGAGCTGGAACTGGTGCTGGGTGCCTCACACGAGTTTGACCGCGAACTTTTCCTGAAAGGTGAACTGACGCCGGTATTCTTTGGTACGGCATTGGGTAACTTCGGTGTTGATCACATGCTGGACGGCCTGACAGAGTGGGCTCCGGCACCACTGCCACGTGAAGCAAACGAGCGTAAAGTCGAAGCGACCGAAGAAAAATTCAGTGGTTTCGTGTTTAAGATTCAGGCCAACATGGACCCAAAACACCGCGACCGTATCGCGTTCATGCGTATCGTATCCGGCACTTACAAGCAGGGTATGAAGATGAACCATGTACGTCTGGGCAAACAGGTGAGCATTTCTGATGCAGTCACCTTCATGGCAGGCGACCGTTCACGCGCAGAAGAAGCGTTTGCGGGCGATATCATCGGCCTGCACAACCACGGTACGATTCAGATTGGTGACACCTTTACCCAGGGGGAATCACTGAAGTTCTCGGGCATTCCTAACTTTGCACCAGAGCTGTTCCGTCGTATTCGCCTTAAAGACCCATTGAAGCAGAAACAGCTGCTGAAAGGTCTGGTTCAGTTGTCGGAAGAAGGTGCGGTGCAGGTGTTCCGTCCGCTGCAAAACAACGATCTGATCGTAGGCGCGGTGGGTGTGCTGCAGTTTGATGTGGTCGTGGCGCGTCTGAAATCAGAATACAACGTGGAAGCGATCTACGAAGGCGTGAACGTAGCGACGGCTCGCTGGGTAGAATGCAGCGATGTGAAGAAATTCGAAGAGTTCAAACGTAAGAACCAGAGCAACCTGGCGCTGGACGGTGGTGATAACCTGGCGTACATCGCGCCAACCATGGTGAACCTCAACCTGGCTCAGGAACGTTCTCCGGAAGTGACATTCCGCGCGACCCGCGAACACTAAGAGTGTTGACCGCGTCAGCCTGTAGGGTGGCGCGGTATTCGACGGTGATAAAAAAGCCGATGCTGTGCATCGGCTTTTTTCGATCTTAAGAGTCAGAATTATTTTTTCTTCTTCTTTGCGCTGCTTTTTTTGCTGACAGGCTTTTTCGTGGCCGTCTTTTTCTTGCTGTCGTCTTTTTTCTTTTTCTTAAACACGGGTTTTTTGTGTTTAGGACGCATGCCATCGACATAGCGCTCTTTGATGTCTTCTTTCAGGTAGCGCGCTACACGGTCCATCATTGGTTGGTCGTGGGCTTCTACCAGAGAAATCGCGATGCCTTTCTTACCCGCACGAGCAGTACGACCGATACGGTGCAGGTACACATCCGCGCTGCGTGGCAGATCGAAGTTGATCACGTGGCTCACATCCGGTACGTCGATACCACGTGCAGCAACGTCGGTCGCCAGCAGAATGTTAACGCTGCCGTCACGGAAGCGGCTGATGGCGTTGTTACGACGATCCTGTGGCATTTCACCCTGAATCCACGAACAGGCAATTTGCGCGCTTTCCAGCACCGCACGAACTTCCGCCAGACGCTCACGTGTTTTGAAGAAGACGATCGCACGCTCTGATTGCTGCGTCAGAATCGCTTTCAGCAGAGCCAGTTTGTGGTTCATGTCGTCGGCACGGTGATACCACTGAGAAATCTTTTTGCGCTCACGACGTGGCGGCTCAGCGTTGACTTCGGCCGGCTCTTTGAGCAGATCCGCGGTGAAACCTTCGACGCCACGACCTTCCAATGTTGCTGAGAACAGCAGCGTTTGTTTACGCCAGCGACACTCTGCTGACAGACGATCGACCACCGGGCCAAAACCCATGTCCAGCATGCGGTCCGCTTCGTCCAGGATCAGCCATTCAATCGCACGGCAGTCAAAACGTTCCGCTTCGATGTATTCCAGCAGACGACCCGGCGTTGCGACCACGATATCTTGCGTGGTTGCCAGAATGTCAGCGTGTTCCTGATACTGCACACCACCGGTGATGGTGAAAATGTTCAGCTTGGTGTACTTCGCCAGTTCACGTGCCTGCTCTGCAATCTGCATCGCCAGCTCACGAGTCGGAGTCAGCACCAGAATACGGGCCGGGCCCGCTTTCTTGCGTGGGAAATCCTGCAGGAATTGCAGCGCTGGGATCACGAACGCGGCGGTTTTACCGGTACCGGTCGGAGCGGATGCCAATACATCTCTGCCGTCCAGGGCTTGGGGAATCGCTTCGGCTTGAACTTGAGTCGGGCGTTCGAAGCCCATTTCCTCGATAGCTTCAAGAAGATTTGGGTCCAGTTCTAGGTCAGCAAAGGTTTTGATCACTGTTATTTACTCCGCGAGCGCTGGGCTGATCAGTCTAAATTAAAGGGCGCACATTATAGATGGATCATCGACCAGATCACATCTTTAATTTCTACATCTTCAGATAAAAAGCGCGAGTTAAGGCGATAAAGTCGGCACTGTAGTCTGCTCCATCCTGAATAATGAGCGTGCTGAGTTGCGTTTGGCACGGGTCTCTTTGTAGCTCAAACAATAAGCGGTGTACAGGTTTGCGCGCTGAAGGTTGCACGTCGCAGCGCCGTGCCAGATGCCAGCCTTGTTGTGTGGCCAGCGTAATCAATTGTTCGCCCTCCACGATGGGCAGAATCAGGCTGGCTTTGCCTTCTGGCGCAAGCAGACGCGCCATCGCACCGAGCAAATCGCTGTGGTTTAACGTATCAGTGTGGCGCGCGGTTGCCCGCTGCGCATGCTGAGATTGCTGGCCGTCATTAAAATACGGTGGGTTACAGATGATGGCATCAAACGCGGCATTGCTCTGAGTGGCGAGAATGTCTTGGTGAGAAACATGAATGCGTGCCGACCACGGTGACTGTTGCGCATTGCAACTGGCGGCCGCAAACGCATGCGGGTCGATATCGACGGCTTCAATTTGCGCGTTTGGAAAACGCTGGGCACACATCAGAGCAAGCAATCCGGTCCCCGTGCCGATGTCGAGAATACGTTGTGGCGGCTTTGAAAATGCCCACGCACCGAGCATGACACCGTCAGTACTGACCGGCATACCACTTTGCCCACCCTCAATGGCAAATTGCTTAAATTTGAAGCCTTTAGTCTTTAACGTGCTACTTTTCATGAAAATATCGATTTCATCCAATCATTAAGTAATTATGTCTGTTGTTATTTTATTGTGTGGTTTTTTGTGCTGACTGTTGTGGTTTTGTAGGTGCTAATGATCGAAATATCGTTCTGTCTATTTTTTAACAATCGGTGGATTTCACTGCTTTTTGGCGAAGATTATAAATTAATGTAGTGTTTTTGGCTTTGCTATTGCGAAAAGTCAATGGTTTCGTCATTATTCGCCCCCTAATTTAAGGTTGGGAGCTTAAGATTCCCCGCCTAATGCATACACAACATTCATGACATTTTAATAAGGGTTATCTGTGAAGCAGACGTTAAAACTAACAGATATTGCCGCTTTAGGCTTTATGCTTTTCGCGTTCTTTTTGGGCGCAGGGAACATCATTTTTCCTCCTTTGGCCGGCCAGATGGCGGGCGAAAACCTGATGCCAGCGATGGGCGGTTTCCTGCTCACGGCCGTGGGCCTTCCTCTGGTTTCGATCATCGCGGTGGCGATTGCTGGTGGTAGCTGGCAACACCTGACGAAAGATCTTCCGGCTAAAGTAGCCACTCTGATTGCGGTGCTGATTTTTATCATTATCGGTCCAGCTTTTGCGGCTCCGCGTACAGGTCTGGTGGCATATGAAATGGCGGTCAGCCCGCTGTTTGCTGAAACTTCGCAAATGCATCTGACTGCGTTCTCAGTACTGTTTTTTGTTGTCGCGATGTTTTTTTCCTGGTCACAAGGTCGTCTGATCGATCTGATCGGTAAACTGTTGACGCCAGCGTTGTTCATCGGCCTGATCGTTCTGGCGGTGGGCGTGTTTATGGATCCGCAAGGCGAGTGGATGCCGGCGTCTGGTCCATACGCGACTCAACCGTTCACCAAAGGTTTCCTGGAAGGCTACAACACCATGGATACTCTGGCGGCACTGATGTTCGGTATGCTGATTGTTGACGCGCTGCGCAGCAAAGGTATCACTGAAGCGCGTGCCACGACCAAGTATCTCATCAGCTCAGCGTTCATTGCTGCATTTGGTTTGGCATCGGTTTACGTGTCTCTGTTCTATCTCGGCGCCACCAGCTCGGCGATTGCAGGCGGTGCAGACAACGGCGGCTTCATTCTGAGCCAATACGTGCAGGCGCTGTTTGGCCCATACGGCCAGGTGGTTCTGTCGACTATCGTTCTGCTGGCGTGTCTGACTACCGCAATTGGCCTGATCTCGGCGTGTTCAGATTACTTCAGTTCGCTGACTAAAGTGCCTTACCGCGCCTGGGTTATCATCAACGGTGTGGCGTGTGCAATTGTGGCTAACGTAGGTCTGGCACAACTGATCGCACTGTCTATTCCGGTTCTGGTTGCCCTTTACCCAGTGGCGATTGCTCTGGTTCTGCTGGCGTTCGTGCGTCATAAACTGCCAAACCCGAAAGCGGCATTTCGCGTCGTCACGCTGGTGGCGTTCCTGTTCGCACTGATCGATGCGGCGAAAGTCGTCGGCATTGATGTTTCAGCATTTGAAGTTCTGCCACTGTTTGATGTTGGCATGGGCTGGGTGCTGCCAACCTTCGCGGCACTGGTGTGTATGTTTTTCGTTGCCGGTTCTGTGCGCGAAGAGCTGCAACAGAAAACAGCCTAATTGTTAGATTGAAAGCAAAGGCGGATGCGGTGTCATCCGCCTTTTTTATTTGCGGCGATTTTCCGTCTGAGCAGATAAAAACCCTGCGCAGAGAGGCGAATTTTTCCTGTATCTTCGTCACATTTTTCAGTAGAATTCTGCGGTTAAATTCTATTCATAAAGTCAAAATCAAACATGTTTGAAATCAATCCAATTAAAAACCGCATTCAGGATGTGTCAGAGCGCACAAACGTCCTGAGGGGGTATCTTTGACTATGACGCCAAGAAAGAGCGTCTAGAAGAAGTCAACGCAGAACTTGAACAACCGGATGTCTGGAACGAACCTGAGCGTGCACAAGCGCTGGGTAAAGAACGTTCAGCTCTGGAAGCGGTTGTTGAAACCATTAACCAGCTGGATCAAGGTGTCGATGATGTAGAAGGTTTACTGGAACTGGCGATTGAAGCCGAAGACCAGGAAACATTCGACGAAATCGGCCCTGAACTGGACGAGCTGGAAACTAAGCTGGAACAGCTGGAATTCCGCCGCATGTTCGCCGGCGATCACGACTCATCTGACTGCTACCTGGACCTGCAAGCGGGTTCTGGCGGTACGGAAGCGCAGGACTGGACATCCATGATGCTGCGTATGTACCTGCGTTGGGCAGATGCCAAGGGCTTCAAAACTGAAGTGATCGAGGTATCGGAAGGTGACGTGGCTGGCCTGAAATCGGCGACCGTTCGCATCGTCGGCGATTACGCTTACGGTTGGCTGCGTACAGAAACCGGTGTTCACCGCTTAGTTCGTAAATCACCATTTGACTCAGGCGGTCGCCGTCACACGTCATTTGCGTCTGCGTTTGTTTACCCAGAGATTGATGAAAACATCGCGATCGACATTAACCCGGCGGATCTGCGTATCGACGTGTACCGCGCTTCGGGTGCGGGTGGTCAGCACGTTAACACCACGGAATCTGCGGTACGTATTACCCACCTTCCAACCAACACCGTTGTACAGTGTCAGAACGACCGTTCTCAGCACAAGAACAAAGATCAGGCGATGAAACAGCTTCGTGCGAAACTGTTTGAGCTTGAACTGCAAAAGCAGAACGCTGAGAAACAGGCTAACGAAGACGCGAAATCGGACATCGGCTGGGGTAGCCAAATCCGTTCATACGTGTTAGATGATTCTCGAATCAAAGATTTACGTACCGGCGTTGAAAACCGTAATACACAAGCGGTTCTTGACGGTGACTTAGACAAATTTATCGAAGCTAGCCTGAAATCAGGTCTTTAAGCTTTTTACCGACAAAACAGGGTACATGCAAAATGACTGATGCTGTTCAAAACGAAACGAATCAAGAACAAATCGCGCAAGAAGAAAACAAACTGATTGCAGAGCGTCGCAGCAAGTTAGAGCACATTCGTAAGAGTTGTAAGGCGAACGGTCACCCAAATGACTTCCGTCGTGACAGCCTAGCGGGTGATCTGCAAGCTGAGTTCGGTGAAAAGAGCAAAGAAGAACTGGAAGCGCTGAATCATGTTGTTGCCATCGCAGGCCGTGTAATGGCAAAACGTGGTCCATTCCTGGTTATTCAAGAGACTTCAGGCCGCATTCAGGCTTACGCATCTAAAGATGTGCAAAAAGCGCTTAAAGAGCAGTATCAAGGCCTGGATATCGGTGACATCATCGGTGTGAAAGGCGCGCTGCACAAATCCGGCAAAGGTGACCTGTACGTGAACATGGATGAGTACGAGCTGCTGACCAAAGCACTGCGTCCTCTGCCAGAAAAATTCCACGGTCTGACCGACCAGGAAATGCGTTACCGTCAGCGTTATGTTGATCTGATCGTGAACGAAGATTCACGTAACACTTTCATCATTCGTTCTAAGCTGGTGAGTGCAATCCGTAGCTTCATGACTTCTAAGGGTTACCTGGAAGTGGAAACGCCAATGATGCACGTGATCCCGGGTGGTGCTTCTGCACGTCCATTCGTGACTCACCACAATGCTCTGGATATCGATATGTACCTGCGTATCGCGCCAGAACTGTACCTGAAGCGTCTGGTTGTCGGTGGTTTTGACCGTGTGTTTGAAATCAACCGTAACTTCCGTAACGAAGGTCTGTCTCCTCGTCACAACCCAGAATTCACAATGATGGAATTCTACCAAGCGTACTCTGATTACGAGGATCTGATGGATCTGACGGAAGAGATGCTGAGCACGGTTGCGATGAACGTGCTGGGTTCAACTTCAATGCCTTACGGCGATGAAATGGTTGAGTTTGGCGGCAAGTACGCACGTATGAGCATGCTGGACGCGATCAAACACTACAATCCGAACCACACTGAAATCCAAGCTCTGGATTACGATAAAGTGCAGGATCGTGAGCACATGGTGGCGATTGCGAAATCTGTTCATGTTGAAGTGGAACCGTTCTGGACTTGTGGCCAGCTGCTGGAAGAGATCTTCGGCGAAACGGCTGAGCCTAAACTGATTCAACCAACTTTCATCACTGGCTACCCAGCGGACATTTCTCCACTGGCACGTCGTAACGATGATTTCCCATTCATCACTGACCGTTTCGAGTTCTTCATTGGCGGTCGTGAAGTTGCGAATGGCTTCTCTGAGCTGAACGACGCGGAAGACCAAGATGCGCGCTTCAAGGCTCAGGTAGACGCAAAAGATGCGGGCGATGACGAAGCGATGTTCTACGATGCAGACTACATTACTGCACTGGAACACGGTCTGCCGCCAACCGCAGGCCAAGGTATCGGTATCGACCGTCTGGCGATGCTGTTCACTAACTCTCACACCATTCGTGATGTGATCTTGTTCCCAGCGATGCGTCCTCAACTATAATTGCTGATAGTGAATTGAAAAGCCGCCATTTATGGCGGCTTTTTTTATTTAAGCAGTAATAACTTCCATATATGAGGGGTTATCCCCACTGTTTATTTGCCAAGGGATGTGGCTTAATCCTGAGCGGTAGTAGAAAGTTTTCTAATTCCTTTCTAGTCTTACATTTGAGACAGATTCTAACCACAAGTCTCGTTAATGTAACGTCAGTGGTGAAGGTGCCAAATAAGTAGCACTGCAAAATAATTTTATAACAATAAGGATTCAGTTGATGGGCACTCAATTCCGTATGGACTCCGTGCCAGGCTCGTTAATCGTCGTTGGTGGTACCTACGAGCCGTGGCTTTCGGTGTTAGAACAAGTGGGGTGGCGATGTACTCAGTGTGCGGACTTGCGCAAAGCGGATCTGCTGTTTACTGAAACAGGGCCATGTATTGGTATTGTCGATTTAAGCCATGATGAATTTAGCCTCAATGGCATTGCGAATCTGGTGAGCAGCCATAAGCAAGTTCGCTGGCTGGCATTTATTCGCGAATCTCAGCTCAGTTCCGATACGATTTGCCAGTTCATTGTGAACTTCTGTATCGACTTCTTTACCGCGCCGATCCCGGACACTCAACTACTCAGCACAATTGGCCACCAGCTTGGCATGTTAAAGCTTGAGAAAAAAGTCTGGCCGCATTATGGCTCAAACGGCGACATGGGGCTGATTGGTGACTCGATCCCGATGAAGCGTCTGCGTGACCAAATTAAACGTATCGGGCCGACGGACGTCAGCATTCTGATTTACGGTGAAAATGGTTCTGGTAAAGAAACCGTAGCGAAGGCCATTCATAAAACCTCTTCTCGTTCGCAAAAGCCGTTTGTTTCGGTTAACTGCCGAGCCATGTCAGAAAAGCGGATTGAATGTGAGCTGTTTGGTATTGGTTGTGATGATGATTCTGTCGCGCCGTTGCTGCTGCAAGCTGATGGCGGAACGCTGCTGCTCAATGACATTCTGACGCTGCCTAAAAGCCAACAACTGAACCTCCTACGTTTTCTGCAGGAAGGTACGGTAGATACGTCAAATGGCAGTAAAGCTGTTGATGTTCGAGTGCTGGCCGCGAATTCATCGGACATTGAGAAAGCGCTGATCGACGGCGATTTCAATGAAGAGCTTTATCACTACATTAACGTGCTGCGCATCAATGTGCCGAGTCTGAAAGAGCGCGCGGCGGATGTTGCGGTACTGGCGAAGCATTTTTTGCGGGAATACTCCAAAGAGTACAACGCACAAGCTCGCAGCTTTTCGGAAGACGCAATGCGCGCGCTGACTCGTTACCACTGGCCAGGTAACGTTCGTGAGTTGATGAACCAACTTAAACGGGTTGTGTTGATGTCCGATACCATCATGCTGGAAGAGGCACATCTGGATTTGCCAAAGCGCGGCGATGGCAAACGCAGCCTGAAAAGCATTCGCGAACGTTCGGAGCGTGATGCATTGTTGCTGGTATTGGAGTCGCATTCAGGACAAGTCTCGACAGCGGCCAAAGAGCTGGGGGTATCCCGCGCGACCATGTACCGTTTGCTCAACAAGCATAACTTGATTACCGACGGCACGTTTTGATGCTCAGCCAAGCCACCTACGGGTGGCTTGTTCATTTCAGCACACAATATCGGGTTGGCATGACATGAGCACAAACAAATATGTTGCATATTCGGTTATTACTCCGATGAATACATTATATCTTTCTGTTATTACGCAAAATGCTGGCGATATTGGTTGTTTTTTCGCTAAGTGTTAATTAAAGGTTGAAGATAATACTCAGTTGCATAGAATTTAACCGTGAGTCTAGCTCACTGAAAACACACTTCTTTTTGGATTAATGATTTTTGCTTGGAGGCGCATTATGAAACATTTCGTATCGATTCATACCCTTTGCGCTTCTATTAACGGTTCATCTGCCGCGACCGCAGCACCCATGTCTGCCGATCGTCGTTGCGATGATAACAAGAGCAAAGATATCTAATTAATCCGTAACCTCTGATAGGCTGCGGAAAATGGCAGCTAGCAGGGGTAATCCCAATCAATTCAGCGAAGTAGCGCCATTTTTCCAGTCTTAATTTTCTAAACTGGAGAAAAATCATGCGTCATTCTGTTTATCTACAACTAGCCACTCTATTGGTACGTGCTGATCTGCGTCGTGAAGAACGTGAATGGAAACGAAAAGTACGTCGTAGTGCATTTGATATTCCATGGCACAACGAACATTTACTGAAAGATATCGGCTTGCAAGTGGACGGTCGTCCAATGGGCAGTAGCGTACCTGATGCGATCAAAGCGGACCGCCGTGTGCGTCATATCCGTCGTGTCTTAAGTGCGCGAATACCGACGTAAACAAGCGGGGCTGGCTGCTGCGCCAGCCCCGCTTAAACCCTAAGGGCAGGGATTGGAGTAGAGTGTGCCAATTTCCTGAATCTTAAGCAGTAACTCTTCACTCAACTCAAGTTCCAGACTATCAATGTTGGATTTCAGCTGTTGCAGGTTGGTGGCGCCGATGATGTTGGAGGCCACGAACGGACGCTGATTAACAAACGCCAACGCCATCTGGGCTGGATCGAGGCCAAACTCTCTGGCCAGATTGACGTACGCTTCCGTCGCCTTCAAGCCTTGTGGCGTAAAGTAGCGTTGAAAACGTTCGAACAAACTGCAACGCGCACCCGTCGGGCGGGCGCCATTGAGGTATTTGCCGCTGAGCACGCCAAATGCCATTGGTGAATAAGCCAGCAGTTTGACACCCTCATAGTGGCTGATTTCAGACAAGCCCACCTCAAAGCTGCGATTGAGCAGGTTATAGGGGTTCTGAATCGAGACCATGCGCGGCAAGTCGTGTTTTTCAGCCAGACGCAGATACGTCATCAGCCCCCACGGTGTTTCGTTGGACACACCGATGTAACGCACTTTGCCCATGCGGACTAAATCACTGAGCGCTTCCAGAGTTTCAATCAGAGTGACTTCTTCCTGCTGATCCGGATAAGGGTAATTGAGCTGACCAAAGGTATTGGTCTGGCGTTGTGGCCAGTGCAGTTGATAAAGGTCGATGTAGTCGGTTTTCAGGCGGCTGAGGCTGTCGTCGATCGCTTGATGAATATGACGATGATCGAGCGCCATATTTTCTCTGATATAGGGAACGTTGCGTGGCCCCGCGACTTTGGTCGCCAGAACGACTTTTTCACGCTTACCGGATTTTTCCAACCAGTTACCGATGAACTCTTCAGTTTTACCCTGAGTTTCGGCTTTTGGGGGTACCGGATACATCTCTGCCGTGTCGATAAAATTAATGCCACGCTCCAGCGCATAGTCTAACTGGCTGAAGGCTTCAGCCTGCGTATTTTGCTCGCCGAACGTCATGGTACCAAGACACAGTTTACTGATTTCAAGGCTCGAGTGAGGCAGTTTGGTATATTGCATAGCACTTCCTTGTTTGTGTTCGGAACACACCACTTATAGCTTATTGAAACTAAAGCGGCTTTTGATCTGAATTTCACTATAAGCGAAGAAATGGTCGGAAAGGAAATGAAATTTGTGTCATTCGGTAGCGATGGAACAAGGGCTGGAGCTATTGGAATGCTCGACTACACTGAGTAACAGGAGGTGAAGCGATGCATAAACGACAACTCAACAAGTGGATGAACGCGGCACACAAACCGGGCTTTGTTCCGCCTAAAGCCTACGTCATTGGGTGTGCTGATGCGACTCATTATACGCTGGGCGTTGAGGTGAAACACCATATCGAGCCGCTGCTCGACAGAGGTCAGCCTCTGCATTTTTCGTCATTGAATGCCGCCAAAGCTCAGCTGTTGCGTTTGGGGCTGACTCAGGCTTATTTGCGTATGAGTTGCGCATATGAGGAGTGTGGTTTCGCCGGGAGTCAGAAGTTCAGCGATATTCCGTTACCGCTGCGTTAGTCATCAATCGATGCGGTTCAGGCGTAGTAGGTATCGAGAATGCGGGCAGTAAACTGGGTGCGTAAGTAAAAACCGCGCGGCAAGGTTTGGATTGGCCGGCCATTTGCGCCATAGGCTTCGGTTTTCACCCGACCGTTGGCGGCTTTGGGGCGCAGTTGCAGCACCTCTCCGTGGCGCGCACTGATTTCGGATACCTTACCCAGCACGATAAATTCCATCAACTCTTCCCAGTCCGCTTTGAGCTGCGCTTCTTCTTCCGCAGACGGGCTCCAGATTAAAGGGGAGCCCACTCGGCGCTCAGCCAGCGGGATTTCCCGCTCGCCTTCAACCGGTATCCAAAGCACGCGCGACAGTTTGTTGCGTACATGGCTTTGCTCCCAAGTCAGGCCGTGCACTCCGGTCAGTGGCGCAACACAGACGAAGGTGGTTTCCAGCGGCTTCCCGCTATAGCTGATCGGGATGCTTTTAAGTTCAATCCCCAGTTGCTCAAAGTCCTGCTGAGGTTTGCTCCCGGCACAGGCACCTAAATGCCATTCCAGTAATTGACCAACCCAGCCCTTATCTTTGCGTAGATCGGGCGGCACTGTCATTTCGGCTTCACTGGCCAGATCCGCAAAGTTCGCTCCCGCAATGAGTTGCGCGCGCTCTAGCAGTTCTTGTTCGCTCTGGGGTTCTGGTTTCATAAAAAGTGCCGTTAGAAAAAAGGCGATTGTAGCAAATTTTCGCCGGATGAGGACCGTGGAGAAAGAATGATCAATGTGAGTAAAAGATCTACTATTAACGAGTTATCCACAGTTGAGTCACTAAAGTAAACGAAATTAATGTGATATGTATGCATAAACAGGGGTTTTTGTACGATTCGCTGGGAGGCTAGTGTGCTGGAAAAGCGCATTTTCTCCAATGTGTGTGGATAACAGCGTGATTGGTGGATCTTTGAGCGCTTTAAGTGGGCGAATGATCTTTCATCATTTTTCAATCAAGCTTATTCGCTGATTTATCTTTTAAATTATGATTTTTAACAATAAATTTGTTTTTGTTCTGCTGGTGATAGCAATGCGATGTGACTAGTATGACGGATTTTTTGCACAGTTCACGAGCTTCTGCACATGGTTATTCACAGAAAACGTGAATAAATGTGGTCTATGTCGCACTCTTCTGTTGATAACTTAAGTTTTGAGCAAAACTTATTCAATTTGAATGTTATCCGCAATAAATATCGTGTGAATCACATTAGTAAGTTTGCTCCCGTTGGGGATATGTGGAAAAATCAAAGCAATTAAGATTTTACTAGAGGTTTGCCAGTGATAGATGGCGATGGTTACCGACTCAATGTGGGTATTGTGATTTGTAACAACCATGGTCAGGTATTCTGGGCGAAACGATACGGGCAACACTCATGGCAATTCCCGCAAGGTGGAATTGATGAGGGTGAATCTCCTGAGCAGGCGATGTTTCGGGAGCTTTACGAAGAGGTTGGCTTAACGAAGAAGGACGTCAAAATCATTGCGACCAGTCGGCATTGGCTAAGATACAAGTTGCCAAAACGCTTGGTGCGATGGGATTCGCAGCCTGTCTGTATTGGACAAAAACAGAAATGGTTCTTACTGCGTCTGGAATGTGATGAATCAAAAATCAACATGCAGCGTGGTAATGCCCCTGAATTTGATGGTTGGCGCTGGGTGAGTTACTGGTATCCGGTGAGACAAGTGGTCTCTTTCAAACGTGACGTTTATCGTCGGGCGATGAAAGAATTTGCGTCATTGGCGATGCCGTTTAAAGAACGTAAAGTAAAAGGTAAGCGCAAAAATCGAAGAGGATAGAGATGCTCTCTCAGCTAAGGGATATAGTTGAACAGGTTTCAAAAGTTGAAGATGTCTATCAGGCGTTGGATATTTTTGTAAAACAGACATGCAGTGCGATGAGTACTGAATGTTGTACTGTCTATTTAGCAAACGAAGAGATGCATCGCCTGGAATTGATGGCTACTCAAGGTCTGAAATTCAAAGGCGACAAAATTCTGATCGATTTCGATGAAGGTCTGGTTGGTTTGGTGAAGCGTTCTGCCGAACCCATCAACCTGGCTGAAGCGTCTAAACACCCCAATTTTAAATATTTCAAAGAGCTGGGCGAAGAGGTGTATAACTCTTTTCTCGGTACTCCGATTATCTACCGCAAACAAGTGTTAGGTGTGCTGGTTGTTCAGCAGAAATCACCGCGCCTGTTCAGTGAGATGGAAGTCTCTTTCCTGGTCACGCTGGCAGCGCAGCTGGCGGTGATCGTTGCACATGCGCAAACACAAGGTCACTGGCTGCTGACGAAAAAGCAGCAAGCCATCAGCGGTATTCCTGCTTCTTCTGGTGTCGCGATTGGCGAGCTCTGGTGGGATGACTCACAACCTCAACTTGCGGATGTTTATCCGGCGTCGACGCTGGATATCGAACGTGAACACGAGTGGCTGACGCGCGCCATTGAAAACGCTCTGAGTGATTTTCGCAAGATGCGTAAAAAGCTCGACAGCGAAATCAATAAAGAAGCGCTGGCGATCTTCGATCTGTTTACCCACCTGTTGAACGATCCGATGCTGCGTAAAGATCTTAAAGCGCAGATTCAAAAAGGCGATCGCGCCGACTGGGCACTGCGTCAGGTGGTCGAAACCTATTCCAACCGTTTTGCCCGCATGTCCGATGCTTATTTGCGTGAGCGTGCTCAGGATGTGCGTGAGCTTGGTCAGCGTCTGCTGTTTTTCCTCTACAACACTGAGCATGATCAGCAACAGCTAGACAAGCCTATCATTCTGGTCGTGCGTGAACTCACAGCGTCCATTCTGGCGGCTTTACCTAAAGATAAACTGTTGGCTGTAGTCTCGCTCGAAGGGGCGGCCAACTCGCACGCTGCCATTTTGTCGCGCGCTCTTGGCATTCCCGCCATCATGGGCGTGTCAGTTAACCTCAAACAGATCAACGGTAAAAAGGGCATTGTCGATGGTTACAGCGGCAAGCTGTTTATCTCGCCAGCCAAGCAGATCCTCTCTGAATATCGCGCGTTAGCCAGCGAAGAACGAGAGCTGTCGAAAATGGTTAACGAAGCCATTTCGGAGCCGGCGTTTACACAAGATGGTAAACGCATCGAATTGCTGCTCAATGCGGGCTTGAGTGCTGATACCAATATTGCTATCAACCAGGGCGTGGATGGCGTAGGGCTGTACCGGACTGAAATTTCATTCTTGTTGCAGCACCGTTTCCCGTCGGAAGAGGAGCAAATTCAGCAATATCGCACGGTGTTGGGAGCCTACCCTAGCAAGCGGGTGGTGATGCGTACGCTGGACATCGGCGGCGATAAACCTCTGCCATATCTGCCGATAGAAGAGGACAATCCGTTCCTCGGTTGGCGCGGGATTCGCTTTACTCTCGATCACCCAGATATCTTTTTGATCCAATTACGGGCGATGATGCGTGCCAGCAGCGAATACAACAATCTCAGCATTCTGCTGCCGATGATTTCAGGCACCAAAGAGCTCGATGATGCGCTGAAACTGATTCACCAAGCGTATGAGGAAACCCTCAAACTGGATGATAAGGTGGTGATGCCGGAAATCGGCATCATGGTGGAAGTGCCATCAATGTTGTATCTGTTGCCACTGATTGCCGACAAAATTGACTTTGTTTCCGTTGGCACTAACGACTTAACTCAGTATCTGCTCGCCGTTGACCGGAACAATTCCCGTGTGGCTGATGTCTATGAATCGATGCACCCGGCGGTGGTCATGGCATTGAAGCAGATTCAACAAACCTGCGAGCAGTACCAGATTCCCGTCTGTGTGTGCGGTGAGTTAGCGGGTGATCCGATTGGCTCTTTGCTGTTGATTGGGTTAGGGTACACCACCTTAAGTATGAACACGTCGAACGTCGCGCGGGTGAAGTACTTAGTGCGTCACTCTGATTTAAACGATTTGCGCGTACTTGCTGACAAAGCGCTGATGCAACCGTACGGTCATGATATCTATAATATGATGCTCACACACTTCGAAGACAAAGGCTTCGCCGGCTTTGTGAGAGCGGGAAAAAAATAGGAACAGAATGTGAGTATCGAATTAATGGCCCTGTTGTTGGTGTTAGGGTCGGTAGTCGGTGTGCTGGCAGGTTTGCTGGGCATCGGCGGTGGTTTGGTCGTCGTACCGGCATTACTGTTTCTGCTGCCTCAGGCAGGTATTTCCCCTGATATTGTGATGCAACTTGCGCTGGCAACGTCGCTGGCGACGATTATCGTCACGTCGGGTTCATCGGCACTCAATCATCTCAAACTCGGCAACGTGGATATGTTTGTCGTCAAATGGCTGCTGCCTGGTGTATTGGTTGGCGGTTTTCTCGGTTCGGTGATTGCAGAGTGGATCCCCAATCAGTACCTGCCGAAGGTGTTTGGCGTGATTGTACTGGTGCTGGCGCTGCAAATGTTTCGCTCCATTCGTGCCACGCACACCAAGCCGATGCCCGGAGCGGTGATGACCACTGTGTACGGCGGCGGTATCGGTGTGGTGTCGAGCCTGGCGGGCATTGGTGGCGGCTCGCTGTCGGTGCCCTTCCTCAATCATCATGGTGTGGAAATGCGTAAAGCGGTCGGTTCGTCGTCGGTATGCGGTTTTATGATTGCTATCTCCGGCATGCTGGGCTTTGTTCTGCACGGTTACCATGCTGAAGGCCTGCCGCAGTACAGTGTGGGTTATGTGTATTTACCTGCGCTGGTGGCAATTGCTTCCACCTCCATGCTAACCACTCGTATCGGTGCCAAGCTGGCAACTCAGTTGCCAACTAAGGTGCTTAAACGTTTCTTCGCGGTATTCCTTATGTTCGTTGCCATCACCATGTTGATGCAATGATCTGATTTTAAAAGAGAAGAGAACACTATTTATGTCTCAGGGCTATCTTGAATTTCCAAACATTGACCCCGTTTTAGTTTCTATTGGGCCGATTTCTGTGCGCTGGTACGGCATGATGTATCTGATTGGTTTTATGTTTGCCATGTGGCTGGCGAACCGTCGTGCTGACAAACCCGGTAGTGGCTGGACTCGTGAGCAGGTTTCCGACTTGCTGTTTGCCGGCTTCCTGGGTGTGGTCATTGGTGGCCGTATCGGTTACGTGCTGTTCTATAACTTCGATCTGTTCTTAGCCGATCCTCTTTACTTGTTTAAAGTCTGGACTGGTGGCATGTCGTTCCACGGCGGTCTGCTGGGTGTGATCTCCGCTATGTTCTGGTATGCACATAAAAATCAGCGCACCTTCTTTGGTGTGGCCGACTTTGTGGCGCCGCTGGTGCCGTTTGGTCTTGGCATGGGCCGTCTGGGCAACTTTATGAACGGTGAACTGTGGGGACGTGTCACGGATGTGCCATGGGCGATTATTTTCCCAAATGCAGGACCGCTGCCTCGCCATCCGTCACAACTGTATGAATTTGTTTTAGAGGGGATTGTTCTGTTCCTGATCCTCAACTGGTTTATTAAGAAGCCGCGTCCGTTGGGTTCGGTAGCCGGGCTATTCCTCGCCGGATATGGTACATTCCGCTTCCTGGTTGAATTTGTTCGAGAGCCGGATGCCCAATTAGGCCTGTTCGGCGGTATCATCTCAATGGGACAAATCCTTTCAACACCAATGATTATTGCTGGCGTGCTGCTGATGGTATGGGCTTACAAACGTGGCCTGTATAAAGACAGCGTGGCAGCAAAGTAAGGGTTCGACGTGAAACAGTATTTAGATCTTTGCCAGCGCATTGTCGATGAAGGTGTGTGGGTGGAAAATGAGCGGACAGGCAAACGTTGCCTGACCGTGATCAATGCCGATTTAACTTATGATGTGGCCAATAACCAGTTTCCACTGGTGACGACACGTAAGAGTTTCTGGAAAGCCGCGGTGGCTGAGCTGCTGGGCTACATTCGCGGTTATGATAATGCGGCGGATTTCCGTGCACTGGGCACCAAAACCTGGGATGCCAATGCTAACCTGAACGACGCGTGGCTCAATAACCCGCACCGTAAAGGTGAAGACGATATGGGCCGTGTATATGGAGTTCAGGGGCGCGCGTGGGCTAAGCCGGATGGCGGTCATATTGACCAGTTGAAGAAAATTGTCGATGACCTGACGCGTGGCGTTGATGATCGCGGCGAAATTCTCAATTTCTACAACCCGGGTGAGTTTCATATGGGCTGCTTGCGTCCTTGTATGTACAGCCACCACTTCTCGCTGCTTGGTGACACCCTGTATCTCAATAGTACGCAACGCTCGTGTGATGTCCCGCTGGGGTTGAACTTTAACATGGTTCAGGTCTATGTGTTCCTGGCGATTATGGCGCAGATCACGGGTAAGAAACCGGGTCAGGCGTTTCATAAGATCGTGAACGCACACATCTATGAAGATCAACTGGCGTTAATGCGTAATGTACAACTGAAACGTGAGCCACTGGCTGCGCCTCAGTTCCACATCAACCCGAAAATCAAGTCGCTACACGATTTGGAAACTTGGGTAACGTTGGATGATTTTGAAGTGACCGGTTACGAGTTCCATGATCCGATTCAATATCCGTTTTCGGTGTAGGGATGAGATAGTAAAAAACGCTGGCTGTGCCGGCGTTTTTTTATGGTTGCAGAAAACAAAAAAGCTCCCCGAAGGGAGCTTTTCTTATTCGTCCGGATTAAGAGCTGAACGCCAGAATCATACCCGGAATCACGATGAATACCGACAGCAGGTAACCTGCAACCACAGCTTTGCTCTTAATTGCCCATTCTGAAATCGCTTCTGCACCTTTGAGTGGTAGTTCACGCAGGAACGGAACGCCGTAAATCAGCAGTGTCGCCAGCACGTTAAATGTCAGGTGGACCAGAGCGATTTGCAGTGCAAATACCGCGAATTCACCCGATACGGCTGTTGCTGCCAGCAGAGCGGTAATACAAGTACCGATGTTGGCGCCCAGCGTGAATGGGTAAACATCACGTACTTTCAGTACGCCTGAGCCAACCAGCGGTACCATCAGACTGGTGGTGGTCGATGAAGACTGAACCAGAACCGTCACGATTGTACCCGACGCAATACCATGCAGAGGGCCACGACCAATGGCGTTCTTCAGAATGTCGCGCGCACGGCCAACCATCAGGCTCTTCATGAGTTTACCCATCACGGTAATCGCAACAAAGATAGTGGCAATACCAAGTAGGATAAGAGCCACGCCACCGAATGTGTCACCAAATGTAGACAGCTGACCTTTCAGTGCGCCAATCACAGGTTTGGTGATCGGTTTGATGAAGTCGAAGCCTTTCAGGCTCATGTCGCCGGTTGCCAACAGTGGTGAAACCAGCCAGTGAGAAATTTTTTCCAGAATGCCAAACATCATTTCCAGTGGTAGGAAGATGAATACGGCCAGCAAGTTAAAGAAGTCATGGATAGTGGCGCTGGCAAAAGCACGCTTGAATTCCTCTTTACAGCGCATGTGACCCAGGCTGACCAGAGTGTTGGTAACGGTAGTACCGATGTTGGCACCCATAACCATAGGAATTGCGGTTTCAACTGGTAGGCCGCCAGCTACCAAACCGACAATAATAGAGGTGACCGTACTGGATGACTGAATCAGCGCCGTGGCAACCAAACCGATCATCAAGCCCGCAACCGGGTGTGAAGCAAATTCAAACAGGACTTTTGCCTGATCGCCCGTTGCCCATTTAAATCCGCTGCCCACCATCGCTACCGCAAGCAGTAGCAAATACAGCATGAAAGCCAAGTTTGCCCAGCGCAGCCAACGCGTAGTCGCTGAGATTGGCGCGGCAGTGGTAGTCGCTTGGTTTATCATTGTTTTCTCCATTGACCTTTTTATTACGTCTTCGGTCTGTTGTTGAATCTGTGCGCGATAGTAGAGGTTAAATATTTCAGTAATATGACAATGCTGAAACAAAACGAGAGAATTGTTAATTAGACTGTTTTATGGGCAGGTTTTATTTTGATGTTTGATTTTAAGCTTTTGTTTTATATCATTTTATTATCAGGTTTATCTGTTGGGTAAGAACGGGTTTAAACTCTGTTTTACAGACGAATCGTGAGCAGAGTGTGTCAGAATTGTCATATTGGAAAATCAGTAATTCGGAAAAACAAGTCGTTTATTCAAGTATTGTTCGTATATTTCGATGTAATTGCGACATGTCGGTTCATTTGCTATAACCAAGACTCTGTTCATCACGAGTGGCTTTCGATGTCTCATCTCAATTACAACCACCTTTATTACTTCTGGATGGTGTGCAAGCAGGGTTCCGTCACTAAGGCTGCTGACGCGCTGTTTCTTACTCCTCAAACGGTGACTGGCCAAATTAAAGCGCTGGAAGATCGTATGGCAGGCAAACTGACTAAACGCAACGGCCGCAGTATTGAACCAACCGAGCTGGGCCAATTGGTTTTCAAGTATGCGGACCGTATGTTCGGCCTCAGTTACGAAATGCTCGATATCGTCAATTACAGTCAACGTAACAATGTGTTGTTTGATGTTGGTGTTGCTGATGCGCTGTCCAAGCGTCTGGTGAGCAAAATACTGATGACGACGGTGCCGGATGACAACAGCATTCACTTACGCTGCTTTGAGTCGACCCACGAAATGCTGCTTGAGCAGTTGTCTCAGCATAAGCTGGATATGATTTTGTCCGATTGTCCTGTCGACTCCAGCCAGAGTCCGGGCTTATTTAGTAAGAAACTGGGTGAAAGCCATATGGGCTTTTTCTCCAGTGGCCATGTTGAAAAGGGGCGTTATCCCGCAGTACTGGAAGAGCATAAGTTATTGATTCCGGGTAGCCGCACCGCGATGGGGCGCAAAGTCCGTCAGTGGTTCGACCGACAGGGCATTCAACCTAATATTCTCGGCGAGTTCGACGATGCTGCACTGATGAAAGCTTTCGCACGTTACCATCCGGATGTGATTTTCATGGCACCGTTGCTGTACATGAACGAAATGGAGCAGGATCTATCGCTGCAACTCATCAGTCGGATCGAAGAAATTAAAGAAGAGTATTATGTGATATTCGCAGAACGAATGATTCAACATCCTGCGGTAAAGAATGTCTGTGATGCAGATTTTAGTAATTTGTTTGAATGAGCGTTTTATTACTGTTAATAAATAGATTACTATCACGCCAACCGATTAAAACGCATTCTGTTGTCTTGTAATGACAGAAAAACGTGATCGGCATATTTAGGCATACTCTGTGTTCGTTGCTGTCTGATCGTTCATCCGATCATGAACCACCATAATAATGGGCGTTGCGAGGTAACTTGCCGCTGAAGGAAGGCAATCAGGCACTAACATGATGTGCGAGAGTAGCGCTTAAGCGGTTATTTCAAGGGGGCTTACTCGTGAACCTACAAGAAATGGAAAAGAACTCCGCCCAAGCAGTGGTGTTACTAAAAGCCATGGCGAATGAGAGACGTCTGCAGATTCTTTGCTTGTTGCACAACCAGGAACTTTCCGTGGGGGAATTGTGTGGCAAGCTGGAACTGAGTCAATCAGCGTTATCGCAACACCTGGCTTGGCTAAGAAGGGATGGCTTAGTGGAGACGCGCAAAGAAGCGCAAACCGTGTACTACACACTCAGCAGTGATGAAGTGAAATCGATGATCGAATTGCTTCACAATTTATACTGCAAGAGCTGACAAGGATGTCTGACTGAAGTTTTTATTCTGTTCACTATGCGTATAACGATAGTTACAAAGAATAAAGAGTAAGAACTTTGGTTTTCTGCAAACACAAGCAATAAAAAAACCGGCGAATGCCGGTTTTTTTTATCACTGGGATATCAGGCTCAAATTACAGAGCTTTGATAGCAGCAGCGAAACGAGACTTATGACGAGCTGCTTTATTCTTGTGAATAAGGCCTTTAGTTGCCATACGGTCTAGGATTGGTGTAACTACTGCGAATGCAGCAGTTGCAGCTTCTTTGTCGCCTGCAGCGATTGCAGCAACAGTTTTCTTCATGTAAGTGCGCATCATAGAACGACGGCTAGCATTGTGCTGACGACGTTTCTCAGATTGGATAGCGCGCTTCTTAGCAGATTTACAGTTTGCCAAGGGTCTAACTCCCAAAAACTTTAGTTCGGTGACAATTTAAGGGCCGGAAATATCCCCTATTTGCACTTAATTGTCAAATGATTTGTGCAAAAACCCATCTAGGCCAAACAAGTTTGGAATCGGAAGGTCTTCGCGGTTAAGATGGCGGGGATTCTAACAGTATTTTTTTGCCAATGCTAATACTTATCTGATCTCTCACTGACATTATTTCCCGGTGAAGAAAGATAATGTTGTTTTAGCGTATTTTTCGAGGTTACCGTGAGTAAACGCTTACTCAAGTCAGGCATGATTGTCAGTGCCATGACGTTGATTTCGCGCGTCTTGGGATTGGTGCGCGACATTGTCGTCGCCAACCTGATGGGTGCAGGCGCCAGCGCTGATGTATTCTTTTTTGCCAACCGCATTCCCAACTTCCTGCGCCGTCTGTTTGCAGAAGGGGCTTTTTCTCAAGCTTTTGTTCCGGTCCTGACGGAATATCATGCGTCAGGGGATATCAATAAAACCCGTGAACTGATTGCCCGTGCAGCGGGCACGCTGGGGGTATTGGTCACCATCGTGACTGTATTGGGCGTGGTATTCTCTGGCGTGGTAACTGCGCTGTTTGGTGCGGGGTGGTTTCTGGATTGGCTCAATGATGGCCCGGCGGCGCCGAAGTTTGAGCTCGCCAGTCTGCTGTTAAAAATTACCTTTCCTTATTTATGGTTCATTACCTTTGTCGCACTGTCAGGCGCGGTACTGAACACGCTGGGTAAGTTCGCGGTCTCTTCCTTTACGCCCGTCTTTCTCAACGTCATGATGATTCTGTCGGCATGGTATATCTCGCCGCTACTGGATCAGCCTGAAATTGGTTTGGCAATTGGTGTATTTTTAGGCGGCTTGGTTCAGTTTTTGTTCCAACTGCCTTTTTTGATCAAAGCTGGCGTGTTAGTCAGACCAAAATGGGGCTGGAAAGATCCTGGGGTGGTGAAAATTCGCACACTGATGATTCCGGCGCTATTCGGGGTTTCGGTTAGTCAAATCAACCTGTTATTTGATTCGTTTGTGGCGAGTTTTCTGCAAACGGGTTCCATCAGTTGGCTCTATTACTCCGACCGTTTGCTGGAATTTCCGCTCGGGCTGTTTGGTATTGCGATTGCAACCGTAATACTGCCCGCGCTGTCGCGCAAGCATGTAGATGCTCACAGCGACGGGTTTGCCCATACCATGGACTGGGGCGTACGGATGGTGATTCTGCTTGGTGTGCCTGCCATGCTTGGCTTGATGGTGTTGGCGAAACCGATGTTGATGGTGCTGTTTATGCGCGGCGAGTTTACTCCTGATGACGTGCACATGGCGTCGATGTCGCTGCTGGCGTATTCAGCGGGGTTGCTCAATTTCATGCTGATCAAAGTGTTGGCGCCGGGCTACTACTCGCGTCAGGATACGAAAACACCTGTGCGCTTTGGTATCATCGCGATGCTGAGCAATATTGTGTTTAACGCTATCTTTGGTTGGTTCTATGGTTATGTCGGTCTGGCGGCGGCAACGGCATTGTCGGCCTTTATTAATATGGCACTGCTGTATCGCGGTTTGCACAAACAAGGTGTTTACGTGATTAGCGCGCGCACGGTTGGCTATATTATCCGCCTGTTGATCGCTGGCGGTGCGATGGTCGCGGCCATTTTGTGGCAGATGGAATCGATGTCGGTCTGGCTGAGTTGGGGGCTGACGCAACGGGCTCTGACGCTGACAGGGCTGATCGCACTCGGCGCGATTGTATATTTAGTCACCGCTCTGGTGCTGGGCGTCCGTTTAAAAGATTTAAAAGCGGCGACAGATTAACGCTGATTAGGTTATAATCCGTCGGTTTCACACCAAGATAATTGAGAACTATAGGTTTTAAGCGTATTCCAATGGAATTGATTCGCGGTATTCATAACATCAAACCACGCCATCATGGCTGTGTATTGACCATAGGTAACTTCGATGGTGTCCATTTGGGACATCAACAGGTATTAGATCAGGTCTCTGAGCGAGCGAAATCGCTGAACCTGCCTTCGGTCGTGATGACCTTTGAACCGCAACCTATGGAGCTGTTCTTAAAAGATAAGGCTCCGGCTCGGTTAACAAGATTGAGAGATAAGTTTGTCCAACTCGGCAAACTGGATATTGATCGTCTATTGTGTGTGAACTTCAACCATCACTTCGCCAACCTTGATGCACAGGCGTTTATCCGTGACTTGTTGGTCACTCGTTTGGGTGTTAAGTTTTTGGTCGTTGGCGACGATTTCTGCTTTGGCCAGGGGCGCAAAGGTAACTTTGCTATGCTGGAACAGGCAGGACGTGAATACGGCTTTGAAGTGGTGAGTACCCAGAGCTTCTGTTTACAGAAACTGCGTGTCAGCAGTACGGCAATTCGTGAGGCCTTAGCCGCTGATGAACTGGCCGTGGCCGCAGACATGCTGGGCCGCGATTACAGTATCAGCGGGCGCGTGTCTCACGGGCGTAAACTCGGACGGACCATCGGTTTTCCGACGGCCAATATTCCGCTCAAACGTTGTGTGTCGCCAGTTTCTGGTGTGTACGTGGTGGAAGCATATGGGTTAGGTGAGCAACCTGTCGGTGGTGTAGCCAATATTGGCCAGCGTCCGACGGTAAATGGGGTTCGCCAACAATTAGAAGTGCATTTATTCGACTTTCATGGCAATTTGTACGGCAAACAGCTGGAAGTCGCACTTTTACATAAACTGCGCAACGAACATAAGTTTGAGTCCTTTGAAGCACTCAAACAACAAATAGAATTGGATGCTGAGGCAGCAAGGGTGTGGCTGCGTCAGCTTAAGGGTTAACCGGATGATTCCACCGGCTAACATAATGTCTAACTTCGCCCAATATAACGGAATTAAGAATCGATGAGTGAGTATAAAGATACCCTGAACTTACCTGAAACAGGGTTTCCAATGCGCGGCGATCTGGCTAAACGTGAGCCAGAAATGCTTGAACGTTGGTACAAAGAAGATCTTTACGGTGCAATCCGTGAAGCAAAAAAAGGCAAAAAATCTTTCGTATTGCACGATGGCCCTCCATATGCCAACGGTGATATTCACATTGGTCACGCACTAAACAAGATTCTTAAAGACATTATTATTAAATCCAAAACACTTTCAGGTTTTGACGCACCTTACATCCCGGGTTGGGACTGCCACGGTCTGCCAATCGAACTGATGGTAGAGAAGAAAGTGGGCAAGCCTGGTCAGAAAGTGACCGCGGCTGAATTCCGTGAAAAATGTCGCGAGTACGCAGCGGGTCAGGTTGAAGGCCAGAAAGAAGGCTTCAAGCGTCTGGGCATCCTGGGTGAGTGGGACAAACCGTACCGCACCATGGATTTCTCAACCGAAGCGAACATCATTCGCGCGCTGGGTAAAATTGCCGACAACGGCCACCTGCTGAAAGGTTTCAAACCGGTTCACTGGTGTACCGATTGTGGTAGTGCGCTGGCTGAAGCGGAAGTGGAATACAAAGATAAAGTGTCTCCGTCTATCGACGTTCGTTTCAAAACGGCCGACGAAGCGGCGCTGCTGTCTAAATTTACCCTGACCGAAGGTCACGAAGGTAAAGGTGACGTATCCATCGTTATCTGGACCACCACGCCATGGACACTGCCAGCAAACCGCGCAGTATGTCTGCGTGACGATCTGGAATACGTGCTGATCCAAATCGAAGGTGAACAGCCTGAGCGTATCATCGTTGCGTCTGAACTGGCGAAATCTGTAATGGATCGTGCGGGTGTCGAACATTTCCACTTCCTGGGCTTTGCCAAAGGCGCGGATCTGGAACTGTCTCAGTTCAACCATCCGTTCTACAACTTCACTGTACCGGCAATTCTGGGCGATCACGTCACCACAGATTCTGGTACAGGTGTGGTTCACACTGCTCCTGGCCACGGTCAGGAAGACTTTGCAGTCGGTCAGAAATACGGTCTGGAAGTCGCCAACCCTGTGGGTTCAAACGGTGTTTATCTGCCAGATACTGAACTGTTTGCGGGTCAACATGTATTTAAAGCCAACGATGCTGTGATTGAAGTGCTGAAAGAGCACGGCGCACTGTTGCATCACCATGCTTACGAGCACAGCTACCCACACTGCTGGCGCCATAAAACACCGATCATCTTCCGTGCGACACCACAATGGTTCGTATCGATGGATCAAGCGGGTCTGCGTGAGAACGCACTCAGCGCGATTAAAGGCGTGAAATGGATGCCGGATTGGGGTCAAAGCCGTATCGAAGGTATGGTGGAAGGCCGTCCTGAATGGTGTATCTCACGTCAGCGTACATGGGGTGTGCCAATTGCTCTGTTTGTTCACAAAGAAACCGCAGAGCTGCATCCCAAGACTTCTGAGCTGATTGAAAAAGTCGCTCAACTGGTTGAACAGAAAGGCATTCAGGCTTGGTGGGATGTAGACGCCGCTGAGCTGCTGGGCGATGACGCTGAACAGTATGAAAAAGTACTGGATACCCTGGATGTTTGGTTTGATTCAGGTGTGACTCACTATGCGGTGGTTGATAACCGTGAAGAGTTCCATGGCGCTGAAGCGGATATGTACCTGGAAGGTTCTGACCAACACCGCGGCTGGTTCCAGTCTTCTCTGATTTCATCGATCGCGATGAAGGGCAAAGCACCTTACAAAGAAGTACTGACGCACGGTTTCGTGGTTGACGGCCAAGGCCGTAAAATGTCGAAATCGATCGGTAACGTGGTTGCGCCAAAAGACGTGACCAACAAACTGGGTGCAGACATTCTGCGTCTGTGGGTGGCATCAACTGACTACACGGGCGAAGTGGCGGTTTCAGACGAAATCCTGAAACGCAGCGCGGATTCTTACCGTCGTATTCGTAACACGGCACGTTTCTTCCTGGCGAACCTGAACGGCTTCAACCCGGCAACCGACATCATTGCGGCTGACGAGATGGTGGCACTGGATCGTTGGGCGGTTGCCCGTGCAATGGCTGCTCAACAAGAGATCGTCAAAGCGTACGCAGAGTACAACACTCACGCTGTGGTTCAGCGTCTGATGCACTTCTGTTCGGTTGAAATGGGTTCATTCTACCTGGATGTAATCAAAGACCGTCAGTACACCGCGAAACTGGGCGGCAACGCGCAGCGCAGCTGTCAGACTGCACTGTACTACATCGTAGAAGCGCTGGTTCGCTGGATGGCTCCAATCATGTCGTTCACTGCCGATGAAATCTGGAACGAAATGCCGACTAACCAAGCCAACGGCGAAGCTCGCGGTAAATTCGTATTTGCTGATGAGTGGTACGAAGGTCTGTTTGGTCTGGCTGAAGGTGAAGAGCTGAACAACGAATTCTGGACTGATATTCAGAAAGTTCGTGGTGCGGTGAACAAGTTGCTGGAAAATGCGCGTAATGAGAAAACCATCGGTGGTTCTCTGCAAGCGGAAGTGACGTTGTTTGCAAGCGACGAGCTGGCAGCCAAAATCAACAAGCTGGAAGATGAACTGCGCTTTGTATTGCTGACTTCAAAAGCGAACGTGAAACCGCTGGCTGAGAAGAGCGACGCGGCTCAGGCAACCGACATCGACGGTCTGTTTGTTCAAGTGAACAAAACGGAAGCTGAGAAGTGTGATCGCTGCTGGCACTACACCCCAGACGTGGGCACCATCAAAGGCCATGAAACTATTTGTGGTCGTTGTGTGTCGAACGTTGACGGTGAAGGCGAAGTTCGCAAGTTTGCTTAAAGGAACTGCATGACACAGCAAGCATTAACGCTTAAACAATCGGGAGTTCGCTGGCTATGGCTGGCGCTCCTTGTTTTTGTCGCTGATATCGCTATCAAATTGGTGGTGATGAACAGCATGGGGTATGGCTGGGAGAATCGCATCGAGATTCTGCCGTTTTTCAATCTGCTGTACGTGCATAACTACGGCGCCGCATTTAGCTTTCTGAGTGATCAGGCAGGCTGGCAGCGCTGGTTGTTTACCGGTATCGCGTTTGCTGTGGTTGGCCTGTTGGCCTTCTGGATGCGCCGCCTACCGTCCAGCGACAAATGGAATAACATGGCTTATGCACTCATTATCGGTGGTGCGGTAGGCAATGTGTTCGACCGGGTAGTGCACGGATTTGTGGTCGATTATCTCGACTTCTACTGGGGCACTTACCACTGGCCAGCGTTTAACCTCGCTGACAGCGCCATCTGTATTGGTGCTGCGATGATCATTTTGGATGGTTTTCGCGGTAAAAAGCAGACGGCGTAAGTGATTAAGCCGAAATAACCCTAAGCGCCGCCCGTTGATTCGGGGGGCGCTTTTTGTTATCAAGCAGTTTAGATTCAATCCACTCTGTACCAACCTCATCACCGTAAGAAATGAGGGGAACATTTACGAAGGTATGACCTTCGATTTGCATTAAGGAAGCCAGAACGTGACGACGACACATTTAAAAACTATTACTCAGAACTCAGCGGTAACGCTGCACTTTACTATCAAGCTGAAAGATGGCTCAGTGGCCGACAGCACTCACAACTTTGGTAAAGCGGCCAAGCTGGTGATCGGCGATGGCAGTCTGAGCGACAACTTCGAGCAGTGCCTGCTGGGCATGCAAGAGGGCGAAAGTAAATCCATTGAACTAGCGGCGGTTGACGCGTTTGGCGCGCCTAACCCAGACAACATCCATCATATGGATCGTGCCCGCTTTGTCGGTGACGCCGAAGTGGAAGTCGGCACCATTATGGGGTTCAGCGGACCGGACGGTATGGAAATTCCGGGCATCATTACCAACATCGCTGGTGATTCAGTGACGGTGGATTTCAACCACCCGTTAGCCGGACAAGATGTGATCTTCGACGTTGAAATTTTGTCTGTCGAATAACTTGCCGTAGAATAGCCAGCCAGAAAGAGAACCATGAGCAAATCCATGAAAATACTGTTAGCAAACCCGCGCGGCTTTTGTGCCGGCGTTGATCGCGCCATCAGCATCGTTGAGCGTGCACTTGAAATGTATCAGCCTCCGATTTATGTCCGTCATGAAGTGGTGCACAACCGCTTTGTGGTTGAAGGTCTGAAGCAGCGCGGTGCGATTTTCGTTGAAGAGCTGCACGAAGTGCCAGACGACAACATTGTGATTTTCTCCGCTCATGGGGTCTCGCAAGCGGTGCGCCAGGAAGCCAAAGAACGTGCATTGACGGTATTTGATGCCACGTGCCCGTTGGTAACCAAAGTGCACATGGAAGTGGCTCGTGCCAGCCGCCGCAATATGGAAGTGGTCCTGATTGGCCACGCCGGTCACCCGGAAGTCGAAGGTACCATGGGCCAATACGCCAGTGATACGGGTGGTATGTATCTGGTTGAAAAGCCGGAAGATGTGGTTGCACTGCAAAGCAAAGTTAAAGATCCATCGCACCTGCATTACGTGAGTCAGACGACGCTGTCGGTTGATGAAACCGCAGACGTGATTGATAAGCTGCGTGAAGTGTTCCCTGAGATTCAAGGGCCGCGCAAAGATGACATCTGCTACGCAACACAAAACCGTCAGGATGCGGTGCGTATTCTGGCTCAGGAAGTGGATGTGATGGTCGTGGTTGGCTCCAAGAACTCATCGAACTCGACCCGCCTTAAAGAACTGGCCGAGAAACTCGGTACGCCGGGTTATCTGACGGACTGTCCGGAAGACATTCATCCGGAGTGGTTCGACGGTGTAAGCAAGATCGGTGTCACCGCGGGCGCTTCTGCGCCTGAAGAACTGGTGAATCAGATTCTGAACCGCATCAAAGAGCTGGGGGCAACCTCAGTGGATGAAGTGCTGGGACGGGAAGAAAACATGTTCTTTGAAGTACCCAAAGAGCTGCAAATTAAGCAGGTTGACTAAGCAAGTTTGATGATTGTATCTGCTATCTCAGAGGGCAGATTCAATCCAACGAATCAATAAAAAAGGGCTCCCATCGGGAGCCCTTTTGCTATGCGTGTGTGGCAGGGTTAAGCGGTTTCGGTGACGCCCGAAGGTTTGTCTTCGTCAGCCAGTTCAGTTTCGCCTTTGCCTTTGGAAATCTTAATTACGTACAGGGTAATTGCCAGCGTTGCGACCACACCGATGATGGTGGAGATTTGCATTGGCATACCAAAGCCCAGAGAGCTGTTGTTCAGGATGAAGGCAATACATACCGTGGTCATGAACGCTGCCGGAATGGTGGTGATCCAGTGCAGTTTGTTGTGACGTAGCAGGTAAGCCGACGCAGTCCACAGCATCATTACGGCTGTTGTCTGGTTAGCAAAACCGAAGTAGCGCCAGATGATACCGAAGTCTACTTGGGTCAGGATGCCACCAATCACGAACAGAGGCATCGCCATCAGCAGACGGTTACGCAGTGTTTTCTGTTCCATGTTGAAGTATTCAGCCAGGATCAGACGGCTTGAACGGAACGCCGTGTCACCTGAAGTGATTGGCAGGATAACCACACCCAGGAACGCGATGATACCGCCAAATACGCCCAGCAGACCAAACGATGCGCTGTAAACTACGTTACCAGGGCCGCCGTTTTTCACTGCTTCAGACAGAGAGTCCAGTGAGCCGAAGAATGACAGAGCAATCGCACACCAGATCAGTGCGATGATACCTTCACCGATCATTGCGCCGTAGAATACGAAGCGACCGTTCTTTTCATTCTCGATACAACGTGCCATCAGTGGTGACTGAGTGGCGTGGAAACCTGAGATAGCACCACAAGCGATGGTGATGAACAGCGCAGGCCACAGTGGCATGTCGTTCGGGTTCATGTTTTGCAGCATGTCGCTGACTTCAAAACCGCCCAGAATCTGGTGCTCGCTTGACACTGCGATTGCAGTGATCAGGCCAACTGACATGAAAATCAGCAGCGCGCCGAACAGTGGGTAAAAACGACCGATGATTTTATCCACTGGCACGATGGTAGCGATGATGTAGTAAGCAAAGATAATCACGACCATCGTCGACATGCTGACTGTCATGCTGGTTTGTTCGTTGATCAGGTTAGTGATCATGCCTGCAGGCGCCGAAACGAAAACCACACCAACCAGCAGCAGCAGAACAATGGCAAAAATGTTCATGAAGTGTTTTGCGCCATTGCCCAGGTAGCGGCCGGACAGAGAAGGAACAGAGGCGCCACCGTTACGGATTGACAGCATGCCTGAGAAGTAGTCGTGTGTTGCGCCGGCAAAGATACAGCCAATCACGATCCACAGCATGGCGGCAGGTCCATACAGTGCACCCATGATCGGACCGAAAATAGGGCCGACACCAGCAATATTAAGTAGTTGAACAAGATAGACTTTTGGCGTAGACATAGGAACGTAGTCGACACCGTCGGTTTTCGTGTGGGCAGGGGTTTGGCGTTTCTCATTGATGCCAAATACTTTCTCCACGAACGCGCCGTAGATGAAGTAACCGCCAATCAAGGCAGCGACACAGGTTAGAAACCACAACATAGCGTTTGTCCTTTGTTATTGAATTAGGTGTTAATGAATTAAGCTCAGACTGGATACTAAATTATCAATAAGCGAGCTTCATTGGGTTTCCGGGTCAGTGGTCGTATAGTGAATTAAGTGGTGTTTAACGCCGCTGAGTGGTTTTTAACGATTGGTTAGCGGTGAGTAACGCAGAGTCAGTGGTTATTGCCTATTTTTAAGGGTGAACGATTCATCCGATGGCTAAGTAAAGGTAAATAATGAAAAAAATAATGATGATGTTGGTCGTGGCTGGGCTGATGGGCTGCGCGGCCAGTGACAGTGAACTGGCCAAACAGGGCGACTGGTATCAGATTGGTTACAATGATGGCGTGGCCGGACATACTCAGCGTTCTAACAAAGCGTTGGCGGAACTGGGGCAAGCCAATCAGGCCGATTACAATCAGGGCTACGTCGAGGGAGTTAACGAGTACTGCAACCCGAACTTTGCCTACCAGATGGGCGTCAACGGCCAGTACTACGAAGGGGTGTGCGAAGGCACCGAACAAGCGCAGAAATTCCGTATGGAGTGGCAGCGCGGTTGGAACGAATACAACAACTAATCGACGCTGAGTAACAATAGCCATGCATGAAGAATATATCGCTCTGGCGTTAGCGGCGGTCGGCGTCGTGGGGCTGGGATGTCAGTGGCTGGCGTGGAAACTGCGTCTGCCAGCCATCTTGTTTTTGTTACTGGCGGGAATTGTCGCCGGGCCAGTGACCGGACTGCTTAATCCGCAACAACTGTTAGGCGAACTGCTGTTTCCGCTGATTTCACTCGCGGTTGCCGTGATTCTGTTTGAAGGTAGTTTGACCCTCAATTTCAAAGAGATTCGCGGTGTAAGCAACACCGTGTGGAGCATTGTGTCACTTGGCGCGCTCATCTCCTGGGGCGTCACCTCGTTTGCGACGCATGCCCTGCTCGGGTTTGATTGGCCGCTTGCGCTGCTGTTTGGTAGCTTGACCGTGGTCACCGGCCCAACGGTGATCGTGCCGTTGCTGCGCACCGTGCGCCCGAACGCCAAACTCTCCAATATTCTGCGCTGGGAAGGGATTCTGATTGACCCGCTCGGCGCGTTGTTTGTGGTGATGGTGTACGAGTTTATTGTCTCCAGCAGTGAAGCACACAGCTTACACGTGTTTGGGTTGATTTTGCTGGTCGGCGTTGGGCTGGGAGTGTTATCTGGCGCGGCAGTGGCGTATGTACTGCGCAACGGTGGTTTGCCGGAATATCTGCAGCCGTTTGCGGTTCTGAGCGTGGTGCTGGGCGTGTTTGCTGCATCCAATGCGCTGGAGTCAGAATCAGGGTTGCTCACTGTGACCATCATGGGCATGTGGCTGGCCAATGCTAAAGATGTCAATATTCAGCATATTCTGCACTTTAAGGAAAACCTCACTGTCCTCCTCATCACCGGGCTGTTTATTTTGCTTGCGGCGCGGATTGAAGTGGACGACTTCGCTGTGCTGGGGTGGAGTGCTTTGGCCTTGTTTGTGGTGATGCAATTAGTGTCGCGTCCGCTGTCGATTTTTCTCGCCACGCTGCGCAGCAGTTTGCAGTGGAAAGAGAAAGCGTTTCTGGCCTGGGTTGCGCCGCGTGGGATTGTTGCGGCATCGATATCGTCACTGTTTGCCATTAAGCTTGATTCGTTTGGTATGGCGGAAGCCAACTTGCTGGTACCGCTGACGTTTATGGTCATTATCGGTACCGTGGTGCTGCAAAGCATGACGGCCAGATCCGTTGCCGTAGCACTGAAAGTGGCTGAACCAGCGCCGAAAGGTTTCCTGATCCTCGGTGCGAACGATGTGGCGCGTCAGATTGGCACGGCGATTGCCAAGTACGATTGCCGTGTCGTGCTGACCGATTCCAACTGGGATTACATTCGCCAGGCACGCATGGCGGGGCTGGAGCATTATTATGGCAATCCGATCTCCAGTCACGCTGACGAATACCTTAACCTGATTGGGATCGGACACGTGTTGGCTCTCAGTCCGGATAAACACTTCAATATCATGGCGTGTATGCAGTTTCTGTCCGACTTTGGTGACAAGCGCGTGTTCTGTTTGCATGACAATGCCAATGGTAACAACAGTGATAAACACACCGTGGCGCAGGAGTATCACGGACTGCCATTTTTAGGTGGCGAGGTGAGTTATAAAAAACTGGCCAGCCTGCTGAATCAGGGCGGTGAAATCAAGCACACCAAACTGAGCGAAAACTTCACTTTTGACGATTATCAGCAGCAGCACAAAGAGAGTTATGTCCTGCCGCTGTTTGTAGTCGACCATCGTGGTCGGATTCAGATGTGTGCCGATGTCGCCAATTTCAGCGCTAAAGAGGGCGAAACTGTGGTTGCCCTGATCAAGAAAAGCCAGGAGAGCCGTTAACGGCTCTCGTTTTCTTCCTCTTCCATCGCGCGGCGCAGAAAACCGTCGGAGTCGGACAGTTTGGCTTTGGCTTGCGCGGCATCAACACCAGTCAGGTGCATCAGAATCGCCACCTTGGCATTGTTGTCGCTCTCGGCCAGCAGCGCTTCGGCGGTATGGCGGTCGCAATCTGTTGCTTGCATAACAATTCTTACGGCGCGCGCGACCAGCTTTTTGTTGGTCGCTTTCACATCCACCATCAGGTTCTGATAGCTTTTCCCAAGGCGAATCATGCTGGCGGTGGTGAGCATATTGAGCACCAGTTTCTGGGCGGTGCCCGATTTCAAACGAGTTGAACCGGTTAACGCTTCCGGGCCGACCACCGGACTGATGGCGATACTGGCCAATTCGGCAATCGGCGAGTTGGGGTTACATGATAGCGCCACGGTGACGGCGCCCAGATCGTTGGCGTATTCCAGTGCGCCAATCACATACGGCGTGCGACCACTGGCCGCAATGCCGACTAATACGTCCTGCGCGCTAAAGCCAATCGCTTTGAGATCATCGATACCCAGCAGCGGAGAATCCTCAGCGCCTTCCTGGGCGGTAAACATCGCGTCGCGTCCGCCCGCAATCAAGCCGATCACCATTTGATCTGAGACGCCAAACGTAGGCGGGCATTCAGAGGCATCGAGCACACCTAAACGGCCACTGGTGCCTGCGCCCATGTAAATCAGGCGTCCACCTTGCTTGAAGGCTTCGGTAATCCTATCGACCGCCAGTGCGATTTGAGGCAGGACCTTCTCAACGGCTAATGGAACTAATTTGTCTTGTTGATTGAGACGCTGCACGATTTCCTGCGAAGAAAGCAGGTCGATATCCATGGTGTCGGGATTACGACCTTCAGAAACCAGATGGGAAAGGGCAGCGAGCAGAGCATCGTTCGTCATGGTGGTTGTCCATATCTGTCATTTCAAAAATACAAAGCGTGGCCTAGTCGGCCGGATAAATCACACCGAGTGAGGTAAAGCGTGCGGCGCCAGTGACGCTGGGAAGATTGCTCGGCAGATTGTGCATGCGGCGTTGCGCCAGCCAGGCAAACGCCATCGCTTCCATATAATCGCCATCGACGCCTTTGGCGGTGGTCGGAGCCACTTGCCAACCTGGCAGCAAGGATTGCAATCGCTCCATTAACAGCGCGTTTTGCGCGCCGCCGCCGCACACCAAAAGCTCAGGTGCCGGACCTTGAGCAAAGCACTGCACATCATTGGCGATGCTGCGTGCGGTGAGTTCACACAGGGTGCGCTGCACATCGATAGCAGAGGCATCATGAGCGGCCAGTTTGTTGTCCAGCCATGGCAGGTTGAACCATTCGCGCCCGGTACTTTTGGGCGCAGGTTTAGCAAAATAGTCATCATTCAGCAGCGTGGTGAGCAGCGCGGTATCGAGTTCGCCGCTGCGTGCCCAATCACCATTGCTGTCATAAGCCTGACCAATATGGCGCTGGCACCAGCCATCCATCAACACGTTACCGGGGCCGGTATCATAACCAATCACGCCACCGCCGGGTTTGAGTACCGACACGTTGGCGATGCCGCCGATATTGAGCACCACCACGCTGGAATCGCGCACATCAAAAATCGTGCGGTGGAACGCTGGCACCAGTGGCGCGCCCTGGCCTCCCAGCGCGATGTCTTTACGACGAAAATCCGCCACGGTGGTAATGCCCGTGCGTACAGCAAGAATATTGGCGTCGCCAATTTGCAGGGTGAACGGCGTATCGCCGTTTGGCTGGTGGAACACGGTCTGACCGTGGTTACCTAGCGCGCGAATCTGACTGGCGTGATGGCCGCTGTGCTCAAGCAGCTTGAACACCGCATCGGCATACAGATGACCGAGCAAGTGATCCAGCGTGCCAATCTCTTGCAAATTGGTTTCCTGGCCCAGACATACCGCCAATAGGCGCTGTTTGAGGTCGGCGGGCATAGGCAGAAAATCGTGTGCCAGCAGTTCAATCTGATTGCCCGTCAGGGCGACCAGCGCCGTGTCGACGCCGTCCATGCTGGTGCCGGACATGATACCTATGTACAGTTCGCGTTCAGTCATTCTGTTATCCGATTGTCAGATTTCTCGTTTCCGAGGGCTAAGTCCTTAAAACTCATTGTAATTGAAAAACAAACTGAATAACCTCATTTGCTGTGACAAATTTTGACAATCCATCTTGATGAATTAAGGGGAAAAAATGGGACCGTTATGGCTAGACGTCGAAGGTTGTGAACTGACGGCGGAAGACCGCGAAATACTGGCGCATCCTACCGTTGGCGGTGTCATTCTGTTTGCTCGTAACTACCACGACAACCAGCAGTTACTGGCGCTGAACAAAGCGATTCGTCAGGCGGCGAAGCGTCCGATCCTGATTGGTGTGGATCAGGAAGGCGGCCGCGTGCAGCGTTTTCGTGACGGTTTCAGCAAGATCCCCGCAGCGCAACTGTACGCGCGCAGCGACAATGGCGAGCAGTTGGCCGAAGACGGCGGCTGGTTGATGGCGGCGGAACTGATCGCACACGATATCGATCTCAGCTTTGCGCCCGTATTGGATAAAGGTTTTGACTGCCGTGCGATTGGCAACCGCGCCTTTGGCGATGATGTGCAAACCGTACTGACTTACAGCAGCGCTTACATGCGCGGGATGAAATCCATTGGCATGGCAACCACCGGTAAACACTTTCCCGGCCATGGTGCGGTGATTGCCGATTCGCATCTGGAAACGCCTTACGATGAGCGTGATTCCATTGCCGCCGATATGGCGATTTTCCGCGCGCAGATTGAGGCCGGCATTCTGGATGCCATGATGCCAGCACACGTGATTTATCCGCACTATGATGCCCAGCCCGCCAGCGGTTCTCCCTATTGGCTCAAACAGGTTTTGCGTCAGGAACTGGGTTTTAAAGGCATTGTGTTCTCGGATGATCTGAGCATGGAAGGCGCGGCGATCATGGGGGGCCCGGCAGAGCGCGCGCAGCAGTCGCTGGATGCCGGTTGCGATATGGTGCTGATGTGCAATAAACGCGAATCGGCGGTAGCGGTGCTGGATCAGCTGCCGATCAGTGAAGTGCCGCAGGCACTGCCTTTGCTCAAACAGCAGAATTTCACCTTCAGTGAACTGCAAGCGACCGAGCGCTGGAAGCTGGCTTCTCAAGCCATGCAGCGTGTGATTGACGCGCACAGTTAGAAGACAAAGAAAAAGGCTCCCTGGGAGCCTTTTTCATCACAAGAGCTTAATAGACAATGTCTAGTGGAAGCCCAGCTTCTCTTTGAGCTCCTTCAGATAGCGGCGACTGACCGGTACCTGATGCCCCGAGCGGGTGATGATCTCTGCCAACCCGTTCTCCAGTAATTTGATTTCTTTGATCGCTTTGGTGTTGACCAAATACTGGCGATGGCAGCGCACCAAAGGCGTTTTCTCTTCCAGAATTTTGAGCGTTAACTGGCTGGTGGCACGCTGCTGATGGGTTTGCACGTGCACGCCACTGATATCACTGAAGGCAAACTCGACATCAATTGTCGGTACAATCACGATGCGGTTAAGGCCAATGCACGGCACCTGATCGAGGTTGCTCGGCGCCAGTACCGAGTAGTCTTGGGGTTTACTCATGCTGCGCACCAGGCGCTGAATGGTTTTTTCCAGCCTTGTTGGGTCAATCGGTTTGAGCAGGTAATCAAACGCATTATCTTCAAATGCTTGCAGCGCATATTGATCGTAGGCAGTGACAAACACTACTTTGGGCATGGTGTCCGGGTCGAGCATACCCAGCAGTTCTATGCCGGTGATTTGCGGCATCTGAATATCCAGAAACACCACCTCCGGTTTGAGCTGGTTGATTTTTTTCAGCCCTTCGATGGCGTTGTTGGCTTCGCCAATGACCTCGATTTCGCCGCTCTCTTCCAGCAATTCCGTCAGTTCTTCCCGAGCGAAGAGCTCGTCATCAATGACCAGTGCAGATAACATTAATACGTTCCTTTATGCGGAATGAGGAAGCTCATTCGCGTGTATTTATCGTGTTCCACTTCGATGTTGAGCGCAGAGGCAGCACCGAATTTGTAGGTCAGGCGTTTGGCAACAATTTGCATGCCGAGGCCATCATGATCTTCGCTCGGCGCTTGGTAGCTGCCAGCGTTATCTTCCACCACAATCCGGTGCCCGTGCTCCTCTTCAATACTGTAGATACGCACTTTGCCGCCTTCCAGCAGATTGGACGTGCCGTGCTTGATGGCGTTCTCGACCAAGGGCTGCAAGGTAAAGCTGGGCACATTGCGCTCCAGCAGCGCCTCGTCGATATCGATGTCGACATCAAGGCGGTCACTAAAGCGCGCTTTTTCAATTGTCAGGTAGGCGTTGACATGCGCCAGCTCTTCTTTGAGCGTTACGGTGCCGATGTTCTGTTTGAGGTTACTGCGAAAAAACTGCGACAGATGCTGGATCAGCTCGCGCGCTTTGTTGGGATCGCGGCGGATCACCGCGCTGATGGTATTGAGCGCGTTAAACAGAAAGTGCGGATTGACCTGCGCTTGCAGCAGTTTGATTTCCGCGCGCGACAGCAGTATCTGTTTCTCCTGATACTCACCATACAGAATCTGGCTCGACAACATCTGCGCGATACCCTCGGCCATCGACATATTGATGGTCGAAAACAGCTTACGTTTCGGTTCGTACAGCTTAATGGTGCCGATAACCCGATCACCTGCGCGGAGCGGAATGATCAGCGCCGAGCCGAGTTTACAGGTTTTCGACAAAGAACACTGATACGGGTGCTCTTTGCCATCAAGATAAATAATCGCGTTACGCGCAATGGCATCCAGCGTGCTTTGCGAAGAAATCGGTGTATTGGGTTTATGGTGATCATCGCCGATGCCCACGAAGGCGAGAATCTTTTCGCGGTCCGTAATCGATACCGCGCCGACGTTGGTTTGCTCATACACGATGCGCGCGATCTTCTCGGCATTCTGCGGGTTAAACCCCGCGGCCAGAATACCCACTGAACGCTCAGCAATGTTCAGTGCGCGGCGTGAAAACGTGGCGGAGTACTCTTCAAAGATGGTTTTACGATCCTGCAGAATGCTCATGAACAGCGCCGCGCCGACAGAGTTGGCAATGATCATCGGCGCTGCAATGGTGGAGACCAGCGCGTAGGCTTCGTCATACGGTTCAGCGATCAACAATATAAGCAGCATCTGCACAATTTCGGCAAACAGCGTGACGGCAAACACCACGCTGGGGCTGAACAGCAAACGGCCTTTGCCTTTGCGCAGCAAATACGTATGCAGCAAGCCGCCGATGATGCCCTCGGCCGTGGTCGAGACCGCGCACGCCACATCGGTAAAGCCACCTAACGTATAGCGATGAATCCCGCCGGTAAAGCCGACCGCAAAACCAATGAATGGCCCGCCGAACAGACCGCCCATTACGGCGCCAATCGCCCGCGTGTTGGCAATCGCATCGTTGATTTGCAGACCAAAGTAGGTGCCCATGATGCAGAACAGAGAAAACAGCACGTAGACGCTAAGCTTGTGGTTCAAGCGGCGCGAAATATTGAGCAGCGGTAAGAAGATGGGGGTCTTGCTCAGCATGTAAGCCAGAACCAGATACACACACATCTGCTGCAACAGAGAGAGAACTAAATCCATATACCTTTCTTCATTGAGTGCGTGACGATAATGCCCGGCCTTCAACCTCATGTTTATCACCGCTTTCTATGGTCTGCGGTTGGCAGGTCAGAGAAAGGGTGTGAATAGGGATATTTTAGGGGAGATAGAGCGAATAAAACACGCTTCATTCGTTAGTTTAGGTATTAAGATGCGAAAATGATGTGTGTAAATTAATTTTTACATAATATGTTTTTTAAAATTTACACTTGCATTGTTTTTAAAGGCTGTTAATTTGTTGGTTATTCGGTTTAAACGCTCAGAGATAACGTGAGTGTAAATTAATTTATACAGGTGATGCGATGAAAAAAAGTGAATTAAGCGATATCAACATTGTTGATGAACAGATACTGATTACTCCGGATGCACTCAAGGATAAGTTGCCACTGAGTGACAACGCGCGCCGTTTTATCCGTGAATCACGTCAGACTATCGCAGACATTATTCACAAACGTGATCATCGCCTGCTGATTGTGTGTGGCCCGTGTTCTATCCACGATGTGGAAGCGGCGAAAGAGTACGCCAAGCGCCTGAAAGCCCTGTCAGAACAACTGAAAGATCAACTCTACATCGTCATGCGTGTGTACTTCGAAAAACCACGCACTACCGTGGGCTGGAAAGGGCTGATTAACGACCCGCATCTCGACGGCACTTTTGATATTGAGCATGGCCTGCATGTCGGTCGCCAACTGCTGGTGGAACTGGCTGAGATGGAAATCCCTCTGGCGACGGAAGCTCTGGACCCGATCAGTCCGCAGTACCTGGCAGATACCTTCAGCTGGGCTGCGATTGGTGCACGTACCACGGAATCGCAAACTCACCGTGAAATGGCCAGTGGCCTGTCGATGCCAATCGGCTTCAAAAACGGTACAGACGGCAGCTTGTCGACCGCCATCAACGCGATGCAGGCTGCGTCATCCAGCCACCGTTTCATGGGAATCAACCGTGAAGGTCAGGTTGCACTGCTGACCACTCAAGGCAATGCTAATGGTCACGTGATTCTGCGCGGCGGCAAGCAAACGAACTACGATTCAGTGTCCGTCGCTGAGTGTGAAGAAGAGCTGGCGAAAGTGGGACTTGATTCTGCACTGATGGTCGATTGTAGCCATGCGAACTCGCGTAAAGATTACCGCCGCCAACCGCTGGTCGCTGAAGATGTGATTCACCAAATTCGTGAAGGTAATCAGTCTATTATCGGTTTGATGATTGAAAGTCACCTTAATGAAGGTAACCAGTCGTCTGACCTGCCGCTTGATCAAATGGCGTACGGCGTGTCTATCACGGATGCGTGTATTAATTGGGCATCAACTGAGGCATTATTACGCCACGCTCATCAAGAGCTGATTCCATTTTTAGAAAATCGCCTCAAAGGTTAAGTAAAGGATTGCCCATGGCCGTAGAACTGAATGAATTGCGTGATCAGATTGATGCTGTCGACAAGCAGATGGTGGAACTGTTGGCTCGTCGCCTGGCATTAGTGGAGAAGGTGGGGGAGGTTAAAAGTAAACATGGCCTGCCTATCTATGTTCCCGATCGAGAAGCGGCCATGCTGGCTTCTCGCCGTGAAGAAGCTGAGCGTAAAGGCGTTCCGCCGCAACTCATTGAAGATATTCTGCGCCGCACGATGCGTGAGTCATACGCCAGTGAAAAAGACTCCGGCTTTAAATGCCTCAACCCTGAACTGCGTTCGGTGGTGATCATCGGCGGTAACGGCCAGTTGGGTGGCCTGTTTGGTCGCATGTTCAGACTGTCAGGTTACCAGGTTAAAGTCTTGGGCAGTAAAGACTGGGATCGCGCCGATGAAATGCTCAGCGACGCAGGCTTGGTGGTGGTCACCGTGCCAATTCACCTCACCTTGGGTGTGATTGAAAAACTGGCCAATCTGCCTGAAGACTGCATTTTGTGCGACCTGACGTCGATCAAGTCTAAACCGCTGCAAGCCATGCTCAATGTGCACAAAGGCCCGGTAGTCGGCTTACACCCGATGTTTGGTCCGGATGTGCCGAGCATGGCGAAGCAGGTGGTGGTCTACTGTGACGGTCGTGGCGAAGAGCATTATCAGTGGTTGCTGAAACAATTTGGTATCTGGGGCGCGAGCCTGTGCCAGATTGATGCGGCAGAACACGATCACGGCATGACCCTGATTCAGGCATTGCGTCACTTTACGTCATTCGCTTACGGTCTTCACCTGTCGAAAGTGAACCCGAATCTGGCCCAGTTGCTGAAGCTCAGCTCACCGATTTACCGTCTTGAGCTGGCGATGGTCGGGCGCCTGTTTGGTCAGGATCCGAATTTGTACGGCGACATTATTCTTTCTTCGGAAGAGAACGTAGAAATGATTCAGCACTTCTACCGTAACTTTGGTGAAGCCGTAAAACTGATTGCCGAACACGACAAAGAGGGGTTTGTGCAGAATTTTGAAAAAGTCAGCCAATGGTTTGGCGACTACTCTCAGCAGTTCATGCTAGAGAGCCAGAATTTATTAAAACAAGCAAATGACTCGATTCATCGAGGCTAATCTCCCCCGGTAATTCGCGCTGCTTCGGCAGCGCTTTTTTTCGCCTGTCAGTTACTCTGCTTCGCTGTCTCCTAAGTCGGCCAGATATTCCATCTCGCGATGCAGCAGACTATCACTACCCACATTGAGCTCGACCAGACGTTTCAGATGACTGATGCTGTCGATGTCAATATGATCGATTTTTAGGCGCAGAATGCGTTCATCTTGACTGATCAGGCGCGCGGTCAGCGCGATATTGATGTCGCTGTCGGGCAACAGAAAGGTGACATCGACCAGTCGGGCCGGATCTAAATCCGGTTCATCGACCGCCCAAAGCAGCAGTCCGTGCAAAGACAAGTCCTGAATACAGGTCGCCAGCTGATAGTCTCCCTGAAAAAGGGTGGCCGGAGCCTGATAGATGATGCGGGAAAATCGGCGACGTTCAATCATAGCGTTCTCACTTTACTGGCTGGTTAAGCCTTTCAAGCATAGCAAACGTAGGGACATTACACTGAAAGAGTGATCGCGAAACACGGCAATAAAAAAGGCCGCTTAAAGCGGCCTTTGAACATTCCGGTGTGGAATTACTTAGAAATACGTTTGTATTTGATGCGGTGTGGTTCTGCCGCTTCAGGGCCAAGCGTTTTCTTCAGCCACTCCATGTATTCGCTGTAGTTTCCTTCGTAGAAGTTAACCTGACCTTCATCACGGTAGTCAATGATGTGGGTCGCGATACGGTCGAGGAACCAACGGTCGTGCGAGATAACCATGGCACAGCCAGGGAACTCCAGCAGCGCTTCTTCCAGTGCACGCAGCGTTTCTACGTCCAGGTCGTTGGTTGGTTCATCGAGCAGCAGTACGTTGCCGCCAGCTTTCAGCAGTTTCGCCAGGTGTACACGGTTACGCTCACCCCCAGACAGTTCGCCGATCACTTTTTGTTGATCCGAACCTTTGAAGTTAAAGCGAGAGCAGTACGCACGCGCTGGAATTTCAAAGTTGTTGATCTTGATGATGTCTGCGCCTTCCGAGATCTCCTGGAACACGGTGTTCTTGTCGTTCATTGAATCACGGAACTGATCCACTGACGCCAGTTTCACGGTGTCACCCATTTCGATAGTACCTGAATCGGGTTGCTCAACGCCGCTCAGCATCTTGAAGAGTGTCGACTTACCTGCACCGTTGGCACCGATGATGCCGACAATCGCACCTTTTGGCATGTTGAATGACAGGTCATCGATCAGAACACGGCCGTCAAATGACTTGCTCAGGTTCTTCACTTCGATCACTTTGTCACCCAGACGCTCGCCTGGCGGAATGAACAGTTCGTTAGTCTCGTTACGTTTCTGGTGATCCGTGCTTTGCAGTTCTTCAAAGCGAGCCATACGCGCTTTCGATTTTGCTTGGCGACCTTTAGGGTTTTTACGAACCCATTCGAGTTCTTTCTCGATGGTCTTTTGACGGGCGCTTTCTTGAGACGCTTCTTGTTGCAGACGCGCATCTTTTTGCTCTAGCCAAGAGGTGTAGTTACCTTGCCATGGAATACCTTCACCACGGTCAAGTTCCAGAATCCAGCCAGCAGCGTTGTCCAGGAAGTAACGGTCGTGCGTGATGGCCACAACAGTACCCGAGTAATCAACCAGGAAGCGTTCCAGCCAAGCCACGGATTCCGCATCCAGGTGGTTGGTTGGTTCGTCGAGCAGCAGCATGTCTGGTTTTTCCAGCAGCAGACGACAGATAGCGACACGGCGGCGTTCACCACCTGACAGATGGGCAATTTTCTGATCCCATTCTGGCAGGCGCAGCGCGTTAGCTGCACGCTCCAGCGCGTTCTCCAGATTGTGGCCATCTTTCGCTTGGATCAGCGCTTCCAGATCACCTTGCTCTTTAGCCAGCGCATCGAAGTCTGCACCGTCTTCGGCGTATGCCGCGTAGACTTCGTCCAGACGCTTCAGCGCGCCAGCCACATCAGAGACAGCTTCTTCAACCACTTCGCGAACGGTTTTTGATTCATCCAGCACAGGTTCCTGAGGCAGGTAACCTACTTTCAGACCTGGTTGTGGACGAGCTTCACCATCGATATCGGTGTCGATGCCCGCCATGATACGTAGCAGAGTCGATTTACCCGCACCGTTCAGACCCAAAACACCGATTTTTGCCCCTGGGAAGAAACTCAGGGAAATGTCTTTCAGAATTTGACGCTTAGGTGGCACAACTTTGCTCACCCGTGACATGGTATATACGTATTCAGCCATTGCCGATCGTTCCTAATCTTTCCAACAGAATAAAGTCGACATTCTATACTAAAGCAATGCCATTTGTTACTAGGGCCAGCGCTTTTCCAGCGTAAATGATGTAGCACTCAAATAGTGAATACTTACTTTGCAACCTATGCTGGCTTTTTATTCTCTGTCTCATTATTTACATCAAGTTTACATCTGGCTGCTTTACATTTAGCGCTAGAATTAGCGTAATGAACGTCGGTTAATTTAGCTTTAAAGGAATAAGAGCCATGACGCTTTGGTGGGTTTCAAAGCCGCATCGTCTTGTATCGTCAATGTTGATGTTCAGTTCATTGATCAGCGGCACAGCGTTTTCGAGCTCTTTGGATCTGGATGCTCAACGTGATCTCTACGATCAGGCCCAGCAATGGCTTGACGATAAAAATGTCGACGCGTTTAAAAAGAATCGGCGCAAGATCGCCGACTACCCGTTAACACCTTACCTTGACTATCGCAGTTTTCTGATTGATCTCGGCTCCAAACCGCCCATCGCGGTGCGGGCGTTTATCGATACGCATGACGATTTCCCCTTTTCCAACCGCATCAGCGCCCCATATCTGGATGCGTTGGCGAAGCAGGAGAAGTGGGGAACCTTGTTGCAATTCTCTCCCAATGAACCCAATGGTGAGACGTACCGCTGTTATTACTACAACGCCAAACTGCAAACAGGCAAACGTGCCGAAGCGTATGCGGGCGCGAAACGTTTGTGGCTCAGTGGTGGCAGTGTTGCGGATGCCTGTGACCCGCTGTTTGATGCCTGGGATAAACAGGGCGGTTTAACGGATGCTCTGGTCTTAGAGCGTATGGTGCTCGCGTTTGAAGGTCGCAACCGGGCGCTGATGAAATATTTGGTGAAAAAACTTGATAGTAAAGCCAGCGCTAACATCGCGCAGGAGATGATCGATCTATACGACAAGCCAGAAACCGTGGTGGCTTTTGCTCAGCGGCATCCGAAAGATGCGCTGGCGCACCGACAGGTAGAACTGGCACTGGAAAAGCTGGCGCGTATTGATGCGCTGAAAGCGCAGAGTCTGCTGGCCAATGTGGTCAACGCTCAGCGCTGGAGTGCCTCGCAACAAGCGCGCAGTGGTCAGTATATTGCGCGGCGAATGATGGATGTCGAGCCGCTTGAACTGCGCCAATGGCGTGATGGTGTGATTGCTGGCAGTGAGAACGTTGATTTGATTGAAACCCGCATCCGTGTGGCGCTACGCAATCTCGATTGGCAGGGTGTTGCTGATTGGATTGGCCAGTTACCGAACACGGAGCAAGCGACGACACGTTGGCAATACTGGCTCGGGCGCAGTGAAATGGCGCTGGGGCAACAAGACGCGGGAGCAAAACGGTTGCAGGCGATTTTGGGCGAGCGCAATTTCTACAGTGTCGCAGCCGCCAAAGCGGTGCAGCAGTCGGTGAAGTATCCGGTTTCGACGCTGGAGCTTGATCAAAACAAAGTACAGCCATATCAGACTTCGCTGGTGAGAATTCAGGAACTGATCGATCGCGACAAAATTGCCGCGGCGAAAAGTGAATGGAGCTGGCTGTTGAGCCGCGTCAGCCTGGCAGAAAAAGAGATGCTGGCAGCGTATGCCGCAAGCAAGAGCTGGCATCACCTGACAGTCACCGCATCGATTTCAGCGCGCATGTGGGACAATATGGCGCTGCGCTTTCCGATGGCACACCAGTGGTGGTTTAACTTCTATGGCGAAAAGCACGGCATTGATCCGATCATGCTGATGTCGCTTGCCCGTCAGGAGAGTGCAATGGATAGCGAAGCCCGTTCGCCTGTGGGCGCGCGCGGTATCATGCAAATCATGCCAGCCACGGCGCGTTATACGGCGAAGAAGTATCAGCTCAGCTACGATAATGCGGACGATTTGTATCAGGTGGGCAAGAACATTGAAATCGGCAGTCACTATCTCAACAGCTTGTTGGAAAAGTACGACAACAACCGTATCTTTGCGTTTGCCGCCTACAACGCTGGCCCGCAGCGGGTTGACCGCTGGCGTAAAGAAACGGATGGCAAGCTGGATGCTTACGCGTTCATTGAAGCCATTCCGTTTTCCGAAACGCGTGGCTATGTGCAGAACATTCTGATGTTTGAAACTTACTATCGGGACCTGATGGGAGTCGATGGTGCGTTTTTAAATGAGCATGAGGTTAAGACAAAATATTGATTCCGCTTGTGTGATCTCTACAATAGAGGGCATGTATCACTCAACGAGTACAATCATGTCACAACAACCTGAGTACAGTGACTGGTCGCAGCTGATGACATTAGTAAAACAAGCCGCAGACCAAGGGCAGCATGAGATGCTGTTAACGATGTTAATGACCCCGGACGAGCGTGAAGCGCTGGTGGCCAGGGTCAATATTCTCTGCGAACTGTTAAAAGGCGAGATGTCACAACGCCAGGTGAGTCAGATGCTGGGCGTGGGTATCGCGACGATTACTCGGGGCTCAAATGAGTTGAAGTCGCGTTCCGACAGCGACAGAGAAACGTTGAGTCAGTTGATTCTGAAATAAGTAAAGCCAGCCTTCGGGCTGGCTTTATTGTTTTGGTTCCCCGTCAATTCTCTACAGATTGTTCGGGAAATGTTCTGGGTTGGTAAACGGGATCAGCGCCAGAATCAAAGCCTGATGGTAAACCGAGCTGCGGGTCAGGTGGTGTTGTGTCAGCAAACCAATCGCGCCGCCTTTCTGTTTGATGTTATCGGTGCCGAACACTTCGTCCATCACATCGCCGAGCTCGTTGGCATCCGCCAGTTTGCTTAGGACTACAGGTGGCAGCATCAGGCTGGCCGAGCGTGATTCACCGCGTTGCGTGGCCGATTCAATGATCATCCAGGCAAATGTCACGTCGCCATCAATACCCGCTTCCAAACCGACATAAAAATCGCCGTCGGTAATACTCTGTTTGGCATTGCGGACGCGGTTGAGAGCTCCGAGCTTAGTCTCATGATCGCTCATGGGCTGATCGGCCACTTCGCTGGGTACGCTCACCCCCTGAAAAACACAGTGGTAATCAGGGAATACGGTTGAAAAAGCACTTTCCACTGCACGGATTTTGGCAGGGTTAAGAGAAGCAATGATCACCTTTTTCATAGAGTTCTGTAATCTCGTATTGTTGCTGCCACGCACGCACTTCACTCAGCGACATCGGCTTGCCAAAGAAGAAACCTTGCATGTAGTCGCATCGATAGCTGGCGAGCCACTGATGCATCTCTTCGCTTTCAATACCTTCCGCCGTCACTTTCATGCGTTGCGAATGGCATAGGTCGATGAGTGGCTTGATGACTTTTTGTTTGTTGGTGGCGATCAGTGTATCTAAAAACGCCCGATCAAACTTAATTTTGTGCACTGGATACTGCACCAGTTGGGCAATAGAAGTGTAGCCGGAGCCAAAATCGTCAATCGTGAGGCCATACCCCATGCGCGACAGTTCATGCAAAAGAGAGAAGCTTTTGGAGTCGGCGGCAAAGGTTTCGGTAATTTCAAAATCGACCCAACGCGGCGTGACTTGGTGCAATTGAGCCTGCTGGTGGATAAACTGCGCCAAATGCTGAGAGTCGAGTTCTGCCGACGACAGGTTAATCGAAATCTGCACAGGCTGGGTAAACAGATTGCGTAAAGTATTGAGCTCGGCAAAGGCAGATTCAACCACCCAGCGGTCGATTAGGCCAAACAATCCGGTTTGTTCAGCAATCGGAATAAATTCATCCGGCGATACTTCGCCCAGTTGCTCGGATTCCCAACGCAAGAGCACTTCAAACCCGGCCACTTTATGCCCGGAGCAGGTGAAATAAGGCTGATAGACCAGACTGAATTCCTGGTCAAAGTTGCCCAGTCGCAGCGCCCGTTCAATATTGTTGCGTCGCTGAACAATCTCATCGAGCTGCTGTGAATAGTGCGCGATCTGGTTTTTACCTGCGTTCTTAGCCTGATACATCGCAGTATCGGCATTGAGCAACAATTTCTCAATATGATCACCATCTTCCGGATAGGTCGCGATACCGATACTGGCGGTGATCGGGAAATGCCCCAAAGGCGAGTCGTCGTGTTTTTGAATCGGGTCGAGCAGGCGCTGGGCAAACTGATTAGCATTGTCATTTTTACGGTTGGGCGCGCAGAGCAGAATAGCAAACTCATCGCCGGAAAGGCGGGCAGCCAGACTGTAGGTGAAGTCCCGCAGTTTGAACTCCTCGCATAACCGGCGCACATGATCGGCGAAGCTGACCAACAACGAATCACCAATCTGATGACCGTATTTGTCGTTCACATATTTGAAGTTGTCGAGGTCGATATACAGCACCCAGATATGGCTGTTGCGCGGCGTTTCCTGCAAGGTGCGTTCGGCCTGAACCTGAAACTGACGACGGTTTGCCAGCTTGGTCAGGTGATCATATTCGGCAAGCGTCTTGGTACGCTGATAGGTGGTATCAAGCTCGGTGTACATCGCGTAGAAGCGCGAAGAAAGACGGCTGAGTTCATCACTGCCGTTGAGAATTTCGATATTTTTGCGTTGTTTGTTTTCGACTTCCTGAAGCTGCTTATCGAGGCGCAAAATCGGGTTAATCATGTACTTATAGAGCAGAATCAGCAGCAACAGCACCGTGATGAGTGCCGACATACCAAAAGAGAGAGTCAGTTCTTTGTATATCTGATCCAGATGGGTACGCAGTAACATCGGCGCCGGGTCGAGAATCGCATACATACCGGGTTGCAGTTCAACACTTTGAGTCAGTTTTTGCGGATTTTCCGGAGGGTGGTCCTGAAAGAAAATCTGGCTTCGGTTGTCGAACTCAATCTGCTGACGCAGGGCGTTGAACTTATCCAATACGACATACACTACAATAAAGAACACTTCATTGCGGTTATAACTCAGCGGCGTTTGCAGGGTTTTGGTATCAAGGGCGTCGTAGCGAACCAAAATGCCTTCACCTGCGGAGTTTTCGGTGTAGCTGATGTCGGAAGTTTTACCGGTCTGATTAAAGCGCTGGTCGACGAACTGTTTCACCAACGGATCCATTTGTGCAAACGGGTCGTAGCTGTTTTCTGCGTAATACAGGATCTTGCGGTTACCATCGAGAATGGAGAGCGCGACGTACTGGGAATCGTTCGGTTGCAGAATACTGATGGTTTCGTGCAGGTTATCCACCAGTTCCAGTTCGCGATAGGGATTGTGTTCGTAATAGAAATAGTGGCGAATGATGTCGCTTTTGGCGAGGGTGAACGAATAGCTATTTACCAGAGCGCTGGTTTGTCTGAAATGGCTGGCCAGTTTCTCCATATTTAGCTGCAGGTAGCTATCGGTCTTTTTAAGTAGTGCGTCTTTCTGACTGCTGTAAATAATATAGCTGGACGCTGCTGCACTGAGCAGAATCACCGGAGCAATCAGCAGAAGAATTCTATGGTTGAGCTTCATGTTGGTTGATCACACTGTTAATTATTTTAGCTCTGACGTTTAGGTTGCCCGGTGAAATCTCGCTGTCAATGATGCCCCGGTCAATCAAGTAGGGTGAGGGAAACAGGCTTGAGTCGTTGCGATACTCTTCCGTCATCAATGAGATGGCACTCAGGTTGGGCGTAGCGGCTTGTATATCTTCGGCGTTCATGGCTGCGATTTCAGGCAGCATCAGGAAATCAAGAAACGCTTTGGCCTCCTGTTTGTTCACGGAATGACTGTTGACTGCCATGCAGTCCACCCACAGGTAAGGTCGCCCTTCCGGCAGGCTAAAGCCCCAGTCATCGTTTTCATAGAAGCGGTTTAACGAATATTGATCGCCACTGTAAGCCAATGCCATATATAAGTTATCAGTTTTGGCATGGCTTCGAACGTAACTTAATGCATATTCGTAGGTCAAGATATTTGGGTTGGATTGTTCAAGTGCCTGATAAGCCGCTTTCAATGCCTCCACTGATTCGGTGATCGGCGAGTATCCGAGGGTATAGAGAGCGGGTAGCAAAGTTTCGACGCTGTCAGAAATCAGCCCGACATGGCCTTTCATATCATCACTGATATTGACCAGTTGCGACCATTGAGTCGGCGGTGCCGGCAATTTGCTTTTGCGATAAGCAATGCCTACATAGCCCCAAAAATAGGGGACGGCATGAGAGCCGCACGCCTGGTTCCATTTCTCGGCATTATTGTTGCGATGGGGCAAAGTCGAGAGATCTTCAAACACATCCTGGCGAGAGAAGATGTGTGCGGAGACATTATCCAGCACCACAATATCAAACGGCAGTTGAATACTTTTCAGCATCAACAGGCTGCGTTCATCGTCGTTATCGAAGTGATACAGATGAATCGCGCTATCAGGATTGGCTTGGTTCCAGGCGTCAATGACCCGTGGTGAAAGGGTATCTTCCCACAAGTAAACATTGAGTTCGGAACTCTTGACGGGCACCGACAGGATACTGAGCCCTAACAGTGCCGAGAGAATAGTTTTTGTCATCCGTTTGAGTTCGTCCGGCCACTACCGGAACGATATCCTTGTTCTGCGACACTCAAATGCGACGAACGTATCCGCCGGCAGTGCACTTATGACCACTCGTTAAATTTGCAGTGGTCATTATAGGGATTGGATATGCAACTACCAGCGTTTGCAGCGAAATGTATGATTCAGTTATCGTTCAGCAAGCTTAACCTGAGTCGGCTTCACATTTTCGCTTGGATAACAGCCCAGCACTTTGAGGTGACGAGTCAGGCGCGTCAGTTCAACCAGAGCCTGCTGCATCTCTTCGGAATCCAGATGTGCCTCCAGATCGACGTAAAACATCTCTTCCCATGGGTTCCCCATAATTGGGCGTGATTCCAGCTTAGTCATGTTGATGCCGTAACGTTGCAGCACTAACAGCGTGGAGACCAATGAGCCTGCTTCTTGCGAGGTGGACATGATCAGCGTGGTTTTAGCCGGGATTTGCGGTGAGACTTCAACCGGTTTGCGCGCGACCACAATAAAGCGGGTATGGTTTTCGGTCTGATTGGCGATGTTGCCCTGAATGGCTTGCAGGCCGTAAAGTTTACCGCTTGATGCATTGCCAATCGCAGCAACATCTGTGCGATTCAGTTCCTGTACCTTCTTCATTGCATCGGCCGTACTCGCGCAAGTTTCCAGCTTGACGCCTTTCAGGCGGCTTAGGAATTCGCTGCATTGCTGATGTGGCTGTGGGTGTGAATACAGCACTTTGAGGTCTTCCAGGCGAATGTCTGTCGTCGCAACCAGGCAGTGCTCAATCGGCTGAGTGATTTCACCGACAATATACAGCGTGGTGTGTTGCAGAAGGTCGTACACTTCGTTGATTGAACCGGAACTGGTATTTTCAATCGGCAGTACGCCGTAGTCGGCATGGCCGGACTCTACGGTTCGGGTGACTTCTTTGAACTGCTCACAGTTGAGTTCAATCAGCTCGGTATTTTTGCGGCTGAAGTATTCACGAGTGGCCAGATGTGAGTAGGAGCCTTTAGAGCCAAGAAACGCCACACGCGCCAATGGTTTGCGACTTTGTGGGTTAGCCAGATTCTGTAAGTAAGCCTGCTGCAGGAGAACCGAATCTTCAATGATGGTGTGGAATAGTTTGGTGATGTACTGAGCATCAAGTTGGTATTTGTCTTTACCCGCGTGGATCAGTTTGACAAGCAGTTGCTGCTCACGTGCGGCGTCGCGCACAGGTTTGGATGTTTCGACTTTGCTCTTTGCTACTTCAATGCTGAGTTTACGGCGCTCTGAGAACAGGCTCAGCAGTTGGTCATCAAGTTCATTTAAGCGCAATCGAATCTCTTCGAGCGAGTACTGTTTGTCTGTCATGCAAATTATCCTTATAAAAAAACCTCCCAGTGGGAGGCTTTCTGTTCGTTTTTGACTTTTCTTTCGTAAACGAGCACGCCCCCAAGGTTATTGGAGAAAAAAGAAGTCAAAAAAGAACAGGGAGTTAAGCGTCATTGTTTTCCGTAGAAAATGTTATTGAGAAGTCCACACAATAAGCAAGCGGGGTGGGAGCGTCAAGCAAAAAAATAGCGCCCGAAGGCGCTATCTGTGAAACCGTTTACTTTATTCTTCCACTTCTTCTTCCAGCTCTGGTTTGTCGGTCCGACGTGCTTCTGGTTTGTGACGAAGTTTATTCAATTGGCGTTCGAGTTTTTGTTCTACCTCATTAATGGCGGCATACAGATCATCGTGTACAGCGGAAGCGATGAGTTGTCCTTTTGGAATGCTGACGGTCGCTTCAAATTTTTTCTGCTTGTTGGGTTCCTCACTGAAACTTGCCTGACATCCGATGATGTCCACTTGCCATTTTTCTAGTTTCTTAAACTTACTCTCAATGTGATTGCGGATTGCAGAGGTGATTTCGATGTTTTTACCAGTAATATTCATTTGCATAGTGCTTTTTCCTCTGTTGCATCCCTTGTGGGTTAACTCCAGATTACCTATCCCATGCTAAAAGAATGTGATCTAAGTCACTTTTGTGGCGTGTGTTTTTGCCTTTGAAACCAAACGTGATCTTACGCAAAGAGTGATGAGAGAAACGATAAAAAAAGCTTGAGATTCTGCCTTATGTGGCTAAATTGGAAAGGTAATCGACTGAAAATCTCCCCATTTTTAGGGCCTTGTCTCGGCTCGTTAAATTCCCCTGTATGAATCCTGAGCAAGTTATTTTGTGCAGTTGATCGGCTTTTACTGTTGAACCGATTCTGTGTTCAGCGATAACTCTGAATTTGCCGTAGTGTTTTCTTGTTTCACTCGTTGTAACGCATCCAACTGTTTGTACACCACGTAGTAACGACTGATGTTCGAAACATAGCGCACCGTCTCTTTACCGATATTACGGCGGGTGATCACTTCGACATTTTTGAACCACACATTGGGATTAAAACCGTGTTTTTTTGCCAATCTGCGCATTCGATTAATGTTGGCCGGGCCTGCGTTGTAGGCTGCGAGCGCGAAATACACTTGATCATCGGGGCTTATCTCTGGTTCAGAGAAGTAGCGGTCTTTAATAAAGCGCATGTACTTGATGCCCGCATGAATGTTGTTTTCTGCTTTCTCTATATGGGCAATGTTGACGTTGGGATCTTTGGCGGTGCTGGGCAGGACCTGCATGATGCCTACCGCGCCTTTGTGCGAGACTTTACGCTGATCAAAGCCGGACTCCTGAAAACCCTGAGCGGCCATCATCAGATATTCAAATTCGTACATCTCGGAATAGTGGGTGAACATTTTCCGCAGTTGGCCAAGCTTGGCCAGTTTCTGCGGGTTAAGCGCTTTAGTCAGCCAGCGAGTATCGTCGATGTACTTACTGTAAATCACGTTGCCAAGCAGGGTGCCCGATTTGACCGTCTTTAAGTACTGATTGACCATCGCTTGCAATTTCGGACTATTCTTGCGCATCGCCCAAGCAATCTGACCATGTTCCCGGAGCGGCATTTCACTGTGTATCTGAATGTTTTCCATCACGTGCTGCCACATTTCTGCTTTATGGCTGTCGAGTACGGTAGCAGAAATATGTCCGGCGTTGACCATTTCCAGCAATTCGTAATCTTGCAGTGCCTCTTCAATAAAATGAAGGCGAACTGGTGCCAGATTGCGTTCGCTCAAAGCAGCATTCACTTTGTTGATGCTTTCCAGATAACTGGAGCTTTCACGCAGCCAGATCTCTTTGCCGCTTAACTGCGCGATGTTGATGAGTTCAGGATAGGTCTTGTCGGTGACCACGAATTCTTCAATCTCTTTGGTCAACGGAGTGCTGAAGTCAACGTGTTCTAAGCGGCTCGGGGTAACGGTCAGATTAGCGACGGCGAGATCTGCAAAGCCTGCTTCGACGCTGGGGATCAGTTCATCTCTCAATACGGGAATGACCTGCACATGAACATAGGGCGATTGCTTTTTCAGGCTCTGCTCAAAATGGTACAGCAGTTCTGCGCCAATCCCTTTTGGCCTGCCGCCTTCCACGTAGTAAAAACCTAAATCTGCCGACACCACGACCCGAATGGTGCCTTTCTCTTTCAATACAGGCCAATCACCGACATAAGGTTGATTCGTCAGCGGCGACAACTCCAGGCCACTGACCGGTAAACTTAAGCAATAGAGTAGGCTCAACAGTCCCAGTTTACATACTCGCAAAATGCGGCTCCTTTGCATATTTTGCTGGTATTAAGTTTATGAACAAACGGAAAAATCGGCAATGAAGGGCAATAAAAAAGCCACGCATTAGCGTGGCCTTGTTGATGGTTAATTTGACGGGGTTACTCTGGGTTCAGTTCCATCAATTGCTGGGTGCGTTTCACCGATTCTTCCAGCCCTAACTCTTTGTAAGCTTGCAACTGAATGTCGAGTGATTTGCGCGCCGCTTCGGTATCAGGATAGGTTTTTTGCAGTTCCTGAGTGCGGTTGATAGCGGCAATCCACGCTTCGCGACGCAGATAGAAGTCCGCCGTCGCGAGATCATAATCGGCCAGGCGGTTTTTCAACGCGAACATGCGACGCTGTGCGTCTTCCGCATATGGGCTGTTCGGGTAGCGTTGCAGCAGCTTTTTAAAATTGGCAAAGGCCGCTTTGACTGGCTCTGGATCGCGATCGGCACGATCGACGTTAAACAGATCGTGCATGAAGTTGCGATCCTGCGCCATGTGCGTCAGACCGCGCATGTAGAGAACCCAGTCCATTTTTTCATGGGTCGGGTTCAGGCGGGTGAAACGTTCAATGGTAGCCAGACCCAACGCCAGATCGTCGTTTTTGTAGTAGGCGTAAATTAAATCTAACTGCACTTGCTCGGAATACGCACCAAACGGGTAACGGGAATCCAGAGCTTCAAGCTTCTCGATTGCTGTCATCCAGTTACCACCTTGCAGCGAGGTCTGAGCTTCGGTGTACAACTGTGCCGGCGGGACATCCGGGACAATCTCTTTATTGCTCGAACAGCCAGCCAATAGAGATAACGCGAGTAAGCCTGATAAAGTTTGGTATTTCATGTCAGGAGTGAGTTCCTTGCAATTAAAGCTTATACACTTGGAGCTTTGGTGCTCCGCAAAACGTTTCGTTACTTTCTTGGCAGTAACAGATACAATGACGCCATATTTTTCCACACTAGTGGCTATTAGTCTCACGGTTTTTAAAAAAGTTCGATATGGCTCAGCAGATTGAATTAACTCATACAGTAAAAGAGAGCCAGCTTGGTCAGCGTTTAGACCAAGCTGTGGCTGAATTATTTACCGATTTTTCCCGTTCACGCCTGAAAGAATGGTTGTTGGAAGGCAAAGTCATGGTCAACGGCACCGTCGTGACCAAACCACGCACCAAAGTGATGGGTGGTGAAGCGATAACAGTTCAGGCTGAACTGGAAGATGAACAACGCTGGGAAGCTCAGGATATTCCGCTGAATATCGTCTACGAAGATGACGACATCATCGTCATCAACAAACCGCGAGACTTGGTGGTTCACCCGGGTGCAGGCACGCCGGATGGTACAGTGCTGAACGCTTTGCTGTTCCACTACCCGCCGATTGCAGAAGTACCACGTGCGGGTATCGTGCATCGTCTGGATAAAGACACTACCGGTCTGATGGTGGTGGCGAAGACAGTTCCGGCTCAAACGCGCTTAGTACGTGAACTGCAAAAACGTAACATTACTCGTGAGTACGAAGCGATTGCGATCGGTAAAATGACTGCGGGCGGCATGATCGATAAGCCAATTGGCCGTCATTCAACCAAACGTACCCTGATGGCGGTGAGCCCGCTGGGTAAACCTGCCGTAACGCACTATCGTGTGGCCGAACATTTCCGTGAGCATACGCGTCTGCGTCTGCGTCTGGAAACGGGTCGTACACACCAGATTCGTGTCCACATGGCATACCTGCAACACCCACTGCTTGGCGATACCGCTTACGGTGGCCGCGCACGCATTCCTAAAGGTGCAACGCAAGAGTTGACTGACATGATTCGCGGTTTCGATCGTCAGGCTCTGCATGCGGTTATGCTGCGTTTTGCCCATCCGATCACTGGTGAAGAGTTGGAATTCCACGCGCCAGTGCCGGATGACATGGTCGTCATGACAGAAGCGCTGCGCGAAGATGCCAAACTGAACCATTCGGAAGAGTACTGATTAATGAGCTGGATTCTCCCCAACTGGCCAGCACCGACTTCGGTGAAGGCGCTCTCTTCAACCCGAGTGGGTGGCTTTTCTCAGCCGCCATATGCGGGTTTGAATCTGGGCATGCACGTTGGGGATGATCCGAAGTTCGTTGAGCGTAATCGCGACCAGCTAAAACATGACGCAGGCATGCCAAGTGCGCCGATTTGGCTCAACCAGACTCATTCGACGGTCGTACTTGAAGTGGGCGCGCCGACATCCCAGGTACTCGATGCGGATGGGGTTTGGACGACAGCTCCCAATGTGGTGTGCTCTGCGATGACCGCCGATTGCCTGCCCGTGTTGATCTCCAACACGCAAGGGACAAAGGTTGCTGCGGTGCATGCCGGTTGGCGTGGATTGTCGGGGGGCATTGTCGAAAATGCGCTAAGCCAGTTTGCAAACGAAGATGTGTTAGTGTGGCTGGGCCCCGCGATTGGCCCACAAGCGTTTGAAGTCGGTGATGATGTGCTGGCAGCGTTCAGTGCTCACGATGACAACGCGCATCTGGCGTTTAAGCCGGGTAAACAAGCAGGAAAATGGTGGGCAGACATGAATCACCTGACTCGCCTGCGTTTAGCCAAACTGGGTATTGAGCGTGTGTTTGATAACGGACTCTGTACCTATCAGGACGCCAACCTTTTCTATTCTTATCGCCGCGATGGCGTGACCGGCCGTCAGGCCAGTTTTATCTGGATTGATGAAAATTAAACCAGATAAAGTTAATGGTCTTCACTTGAAAATTTCCCTCTGCGTAACCATCTTTCTTAACGTTGTTAGTTTATCTCAGACGAGGTTAGGAAGGTTGTTATGCGTCTTGACAGATTTACCAGTAAATTCCAAATAGCGATTTCTGACGCTCAGTCACTTGCGCTCGGGCGTGATCATCAGTACATCGAACCTGTGCACCTGATGGTGGCGTTGCTCGATCAGACCGGGAGTCCGATTCGTCCACTGCTGACTATGTTGGATGTGGATGCAATGCAGCTGCGTTCCAAACTGGGCGAAATTCTGGATCGTCTACCGAAAGTCAGTGGTATTGGCGGCGATGTTCAACTGTCCAGTGGTTTGGGCACACTGTTTAACCTATGTGACAAAGTGGCGCAAAAGCGTCAGGACGCCTATATCTCGTCTGAAATTTACCTGTTGGCGGCACTGGAAGACAAAGGTCCTCTGGGCCAACTACTGAAAGATTTCGGTCTGACTGAGAAAAAAGTCACTGCAGCGATCGAAAAGATCCGTGGTGGCCAGAAGGTTAATGATCCGAATGCAGAAGAGCTGCGTCAGGCGCTGGAGAAATTCACCATCGATCTGACCGAGCGAGCTGAACAGGGCAAACTGGATCCGGTGATTGGTCGCGATGATGAAATTCGCCGCACGATTCAGGTTCTGCAGCGCCGCACCAAAAATAACCCGGTGATCATTGGTGAGCCTGGCGTGGGTAAAACCGCCATCGTTGAAGGTTTGGCTCAGCGCATCATCAACAACGAAGTGCCCGAAGGTCTGCGTGGTCGTCGAGTCCTGTCTCTGGACATGGGTGCACTGGTCGCCGGCGCCAAATATCGCGGTGAGTTTGAAGAACGCCTGAAATCGGTGTTGAACGAACTGGCGAAAGAAGAAGGCAATATCATTCTGTTCATCGATGAACTGCACACCATGGTGGGCGCGGGTAAAGGTGAAGGTTCGATGGATGCTGGTAACATGCTCAAACCCGCTTTGGCGCGTGGTGAACTGCATTGCGTCGGCGCGACTACTCTGGATGAATACCGTCAGTACATCGAAAAAGATCCGGCGCTTGAGCGTCGTTTCCAAAAAGTGTTGGTGGACGAACCCAGCGTGGAAGATACCGTGGCGATTTTGCGTGGCCTGAAAGAGCGTTATGAGCTGCACCACCACGTAGAAATTACCGACCCGGCGATCGTTGCGGCGGCCAGCTTGTCGCATCGTTATGTTTCGGATCGTCAGTTGCCGGATAAAGCCATCGACCTGATCGATGAAGCGGCATCCAGCATTCGTATGCAGATGGACTCAAAACCGGAAGCGCTCGATAAGCTGGAACGTAAGATCATTCAACTGAAAATTGAGCAGCAAGCGCTGAGCAATGAACATGACGAAGCGAGTGAAAAACGTCTCAACATTCTCAACGAAGAGTTGCAGGAAAAAGAGCGGGATTACGCCGAGCTAGAAGAAGTGTGGAACGCGGAAAAAGCCGCGTTGTCAGGCACTCAGCACATCAAATCGGAACTGGAACAAGCGCGTTTGGATCTCGAAGTGGCGCGTCGTGCCGGCGATTTAAGCCGCATGTCTGAGTTGCAATACGGCCGCATTCCCGAGCTGGAAAAACAACTCGACTTGGCCGCGCAAGCAGAAATGCAAGAGATGACGCTACTGCGTAACAAAGTCACCGATGCTGAGATTGCCGAAGTGCTCTCGAAACAGACCGGTATTCCTGTGGCCAAAATGCTCGAAGCAGAAAAAGAAAAACTGCTGCGCATGGAAGACGTGTTACACCAACGTGTGATTGGTCAGGTTGAAGCCGTCGAAGTGGTCGCGAATGCGATTCGTCGTAGCCGTGCGGGCCTGTCGGATCCAAACCGTCCAATTGGTTCGTTCCTGTTCTTAGGCCCAACCGGTGTGGGTAAAACGGAACTGTGTAAAACCCTCGCCAACTTCATGTTTGACAGTGAAGATGCCATGGTGCGGATTGATATGTCGGAGTTCATGGAGAAACACTCGGTGGCTCGTTTGGTGGGTGCGCCTCCAGGTTATGTCGGTTATGAAGAGGGCGGTTATCTGACCGAAGCGGTACGCCGTAAACCGTATTCAGTGATTTTATTGGATGAGGTGGAGAAAGCACATCCGGACGTGTTCAACATTCTGTTGCAGGTGCTGGATGATGGCCGACTGACCGATGGTCAGGGACGCACGGTTGATTTCCGCAATACGGTGGTGATCATGACATCGAACTTGGGCTCGTCACGCATTCAGGAAAACTTTGCGTCACTGGATTACCAGGGCATCAAAGAACAGGTGATGGAAGTGGTGAGTAAACATTTCCGTCCCGAGTTCCTCAACCGTGTGGATGAGACCGTGGTATTCCATCCTCTGGGTCGTGAGCACATCAAGTCCATTGCCTCGATTCAGTTGGAACGTCTGCGTAAACGTCTGCTGGAAAAAGACTTTGAGCTACAAGTCAGCGACCAGGCGCTGGAGCTAATCGCTCAGGTCGGATTCGATCCGGTATACGGTGCGCGTCCATTGAAACGGGCGATTCAACAGAATGTGGAGAACCCGCTGGCGAAATCGATTCTGGCTGGACAATTTCTGCCGGGAACGCCAATCAAACTGGACGTGAAAGATGGCAACATTACCGCAGCGCAATAATCCGTAGTCGAAGTAAAAGCCACGCATCGCGTGGCTTTTCTTTTATGAGCGATTGTCTCTCATGCAAAGTTGGCGTTGAGGCGCATTTTCAGATAATCCTGAGCGGTGATCGGCGGATAAACCTGCTGCGGCCCCTGAATAATCTGATCGCGATTAGCCTGACAGAAAAACGCCATGCTGTAGCGTGAGCCCTGATTTTCTTCTGCGGTCGGCATGCGCACCCGATGCAGGGTCGACTTCAATAAGTCATCGCTCCAACGCATCAGCATGTCGCCGATATTGCAGGTAATGATTCCTGCCTGAGGAATCACATTACTCCACAGCAAATTCTGCTTGGCGTCTTTGCCTGCCGCCACTTGCAGCCCGCCTTGATTCTCCTGCTGAAACACCATGGTTAAACAGTCGAAGTCGGTGTGCGCTCCCGCGCGCCAATAATCGCCAATGGCGGGAATGTCGCTCATCGGCAGGTAATGCAGCATACGTAACGTACTCAGATAATGCTCCGAATCACGCTGGTGGGCTCGGGTAAAGAAATCGCGCTCAAAGCCTAACTTGTCGGCAAAGCAAGAGAGAATCTTCATCCCTAGCTGCCATGCCTGATATTCCATACTCAGTAGATGTGACTGAAAATCGGCCACTAATTCTTGCTCTGGCCACAACGCTTTCATGTGCGGAAGGGTGATTTGATAAGACTCCTTTTGATCTGCCAAACCCGTAGATGGGCGAACTTGCTGACGAAATTCCCAGCCAGCATTGAGCTCCGCTTTGAGCGGGAAGCGCTGTTTTTGTTCGACAGGCAAAGCAAAGAACTGCTCACTGAGGGTAAACGCTTGTTCAATCTCGCTGAGGGCAATGCCATGATTGACCAGTTGAAAGAAGCCGACTTCCGTGGCGGCTTGCCATAACTGCTCGGTTATCTCTGTTCGGCGTAGGGGAAAGTCAGACAGGTCAATCAATGGAATGGCGCTGAGTTCAGCCTCAGCGCCAAGGCCGCCAATAGTGGTTTCAAAGTTCAGTTCGTCGAGTTGATACGCTTGTTGAGTCATTGTTATTTCTCCAATTAAGCAATGTGCTTGTGATTGGAGCAATGTCCAGCAATCGTCGATGATTGCAGACCGCTTCTACTCCGGGGTTAAGATGAACGATATGGACTACCAGGCACCGTACTGGATTTGTTCGGCTTCTTCTTCCAAGAGTGGTCCGTGCACTTCTGTTGTGCGCTGTCCGGATTCAAATACGATTCGGCACGGCAGCGCTAAAGTCGGGTTTTCCGGATGATTGCCGGTCTGTGCTTTCAAGCGTGTTTCGCTCAAGCCATACACAACACGTCCGACGCCAGCCCAGTAAATCGCACCGGCGCACATGGCGCAGGGTTCGGCGGACACATACAGCGTGCATTGGTTGAGAAAATCAGGTCGATATAACATGCTCGCTTGCGTCATGATCAGCCGTTCGGCATGCCCTGTCATATCCAAATCAGGCAGATAGCCGTTGATTTGCTCCAGTAATATCTCGCCGTTGGCATCGACCAGTACGGCCGCAAAAGGGTGAATGCCGCGCGATTTGGCGTCTTCGGCCAGCGCAAAACTGTGGCGAAGAAAACGGTAATCGATGGTTGGATTTAGCATGTTATCTTCCTAACGTTGTTTTTCTTCATCACTCAGGCTCCAGGCAAAGTAGCCTTTTTGAATCCAACTGACCGATTTGAACAGCACCATGCTGACGACGGAAAGAAATACCAGCGCCGCAAAAGCTTGGGGGATTTTGAAATACGAGGTTGAAAACTGCACCAGATACCCGAGCCCTTTTTCTGCGGCGACAAATTCTGCAATGACCGAGCCGATGACGGCCAGCGTAATCGCAACTTTGACTCCGCTGAAAATGTGCGGAATGGCGTAAGGCAGGCGAATTTGCCAGATGGTTTTATGGTTGCTGACGTTGAGTGAGCGCGATAACTCAATCAGTTCCGGCGGCGTGGTCAGCATGCCTGTGGTAGCAGAAACGACCAGAGGAAAAAAAGTGATCAGACAGGTGATGGCCAGACGCGGGGCATCGCCAGTGCCTAATATCACGATCAGCAGCGGTGCTATCGCCACCACGGGCGTGGATTGAATCACAACCAGCAGCGGGAAGATGGCACGGGTCAAAAACTTAGAATTGACCATCATGATTGCCAGCGGAATACTGAGCGCGAACGATAGCGCAAAACCAAACAGAGCAATCCTCAGCGTGGCCCAAAGATTGTCTAGCCAGCGTTCGGCGGACACTTGGGTAAATGCCAGCGCGATGTCGGATGGGGCCGGTAGAATAAAAGTCGGCACTGCAAACAGACGGCACACGCCTTCCCAAATGGGGATCAGCGTCAGAATGGCTAATAGCGGCAGCCAGTTTTGCGACCGCTTAGCGAGTAATCCTTTCATAGTGAATCCTTAGTACTGGTGGGCTCAGGCAACAGTGCGACGCAGCGGTGTAATTTTCTCAGCATTTGCGGTGGAAGAGGCGTCAAGCGGTGGTCGATAAAAATACTCACGAATCCGTGTGGTATAGCGCCCGAAATCTGCCTCCTTCAGGGTATTGATGGTGCGCGGACGTGGCAGGTCAATCGCGATTTCTTCCAGAACCGTGCTTGGGCGAGGTCCCATCACCAGCACTTTATCCGCCAGCAACACCGCTTCCGAAATAGAGTGGGTGATAAACAGAACGGTTTTGGGTTTTTCCATCCACAGGCGTTGCAGTTCAAAGCCCATCTCTTCACGGGTTAACGCATCAAGGGCCGAGAACGGTTCGTCCATGATCAGAATGTCGGGGTTGAGCAACAGCGCCCGCGCAATCCCAACCCGTTGCTGCATCCCGCCGGAGAGTTGATTTGGCAGGCTGGTGGCAAAATCACTCAGACCGACTTTTTCCAGAAGCTCAGTGGCCAATTGGCGATCTTTCGGGCTGACGTGGCCAAATTTATGCTGCAGAGGAAAAAGGACGTTATCCAGCACATTTTTCCACGGCAGCAGCGTCGGTTTCTGAAAGACGATGCCGATGTCTTCACGTGGTCCAGAGACCGCATGCCCAAAGACTTGGATTTGGCCTTCGGTTGGCTGTATCAATCCGGACAGCAGACGCAGTAGTGTTGATTTGCCGCAGCCAGACGGTCCGACAATCGCGACAAATTCGTGTTTGCTGATCTCAAAGTTGACCTTATTCAGTACGGTCACCTGGCTTTGTTCCGTTTGATAGGTATGACCTATATCGCGGAAAGAAACGAATGGCTGCATCGTACTCTCCTCAATAAAAATCGCGTGAGATCGCGGTTTCAGGATCGAGCTTGTCCAGTGAGATGTTTTGCGCTTCTGCGGTCCATTTCCAGGTTTCCGCCAGCCGAGCTGGAGTAAATACGCCCACGCCGTCGCGTTCGCTGACTTCGTTCATCACCAGGCCGCGAATCGATTTAATGGTGTCACTGGCTTGTTCGGCATCGACATCCGGTACCATTTTATGAACGTCTGCTGCGCTTTGTTCAGGGTGGGCCCAAGTATAAGCGACCGCTTTGGCGTAGGCGGACAGAAAGCGACGGGCGACCTCTGGCTTATCGTTGAGGAAGCGATCACTGGCAATAATCGAAGAGGAGTAAAATTCCAGCCCTGCATCATACCAAGGCAGGATGGTCAGTTGCTTACCTGCCTGCTGTGCTTGTTGTTGGTTTTTCACCGCATCGGTCATCCAGGAGATCATGACATCGGATTGCCCGGTGAGCAGCATGGGGTTAAGAGCTCCGGGATCGGCTTTGAGCACTTTGACGCTCTGTTCATCGACGCCATTCTTTTTCAGCATCAACGGTAAAAATACGTTGGCGGAGGTAAAGGGGGATGTCACGATGGTTTTGCCCGCGACGTCCTTAATGCTGTTGATTGAGGAATCATTCAGAACATAAAACGCATATGGCGCTTTGCTGAACAGAGAATAGATGGCTTTGACTGGTACGTTGTCATTGGCTTTGGCAACCAGCAGCGCCACGATATCAGATGAGCCGATATCTGCGGTGCCTGTCGCCACCTTAGTGATGGCATCCGTAGAACCTTTACCCCCTAAAATAGTGACATCGAGATCTTCTGCAGCGAAAAATCCTTGTTGAACACCCACATAAACGGGAGCCTTGTCCCCTCCGGGTAACCAGTCCAGCTGAAAGGTCACTTTGTCGGTAGCCCAACTACTTGCTGACGCGCACGCCAGCGACAGAGAAAGGGTGAGGGTTTTGATTTTTGAAATGGCTGTCTTCATAGTTACTCCGTGTCTTCCTTTGCACTTCTTGAAGGTTGTTTTACAACGTCTTCTATTAACTATGAGCAATGTCCCGATGCCGCCCGGCACCTAACCGCTTCTACTCACGAATTGTCATTACTGTTTGAGCAAAGTGTGTGCCACAGCTAGGAGCGGAGATTTAAATTGATTAACGTGTTATTAACAAAACCTTATGGCATGGGTGCTGGAAAGTGCATGTGGTTGTGTTTGTTGTATACAATTTGTTCATGGTAAAAACTGATTAAATGACGCATTGCACATTCGGTGAGCAAATTTTGCACTAATACGGTGCCTGCTCTGTTTGCAACAACGAAAGAGCAGGTGTTTCAGTGATGGTCTGTGAATTGCATTGTATACAGTGTGAAATCAATGATGAGTAGAAGCGGTCAGGGGAGATCTCCGGGACATTGCTCATAGACACGCTGAACATCGGATTCAGCCTCTATATAAAGGAAGTCGCTATGAACTATCTCATCAAGCACGCACGCGCTATTTATTCTTCCCAGTCCGATTGCCAGGACATCCGTATCGGTGACGGAGTGATTACTGAGTTGGGCTGTGATTTGCAGCCTGCGGAGGGAGAGCAGCTAGTGGACGCCAATCGGTGTGTCATTTACCCCGGCTTTGTCAACACGCACCACCACATCGCGCAGTCACTATTGAAAGGCATTCCGGCAGGAATAAATGATGGCTTGGGGGACTGGCTGGCTCATGTCCCGTATCGATACTGGCCGCAAATCACACCGGACGTGATGTACCACGCCGCAAAACTGGGTTTCTATGAGCTGCTGCGCTCCGGTGCGACCACTTGCGCAGACCATCATTATCTCTATCACGCGAAGAGTTCGCAGGAAGTCGAAGCTGCCGTGTGGCAGGCGGCAGAAGAGATGGGCATTAGGCTAGTGTTGTGTCGTGGTGGCGCGACCGTAAAGGGAACCCATAAAGGATTGCTTAAAGCCGGCGTCGAGCCGGAGCCACTGGATCTGATGATTAAACGTTTGGAAGAAAGTCATCAGCGCTATCATCAAAGCGGCGATAACCCAATGCGTCGTTTAGTGGTCGCTCCAACTACGATTGTGCATTCTGCGGCACCGTCGGATTTAAAGATTCTTGCTGAGTATGCGCGCAGTCATCAGTTACGCTTGCACTCTCACTTGCTGGAGGTAGAGTTTGACCAGCAGCAGGCACTGACTAAATACGGCCAAACAGCAGTGGAATATGCGCAAAGCTGCGATTGGCTGGGTGAGGATGTGTGGTTTGCGCATTTGGTCAAAGCTGGCCCTGCCGATATTGCCTTGCTCGCGGAAACCAAAACGGGCGTTGCACATTGCCCGACATCCAATTGCCGCTTGGGGAGCGGAATTGCTCCGGTTATTAATATGGCCAAAGCGGGAATGCCGATTTCATTGGGCGTTGATGGCTCAGCGTCTGCGGAATCGGGCTCAATGTTGCAGGAGTTGAACCTTTCCTGGTTACTTCATCGAAGCCAGCATGGCGCTTCGGCTACCACAATAGACGGTGTTCTCGATTGGGCAACTGCTGGTGGTGCGTCGATACTCGGTCTACACAATCTGGGACGCATCGAAATTGGCGCAGCAGCCGATTTGGTGTTGTACGACATTCAGCAGCCGCGTATGGCGGGATGTCATTCGGAAATCATCGCTCCAATTGCTTGTGGTGAGCCTGCCAAAATTCAGGCGAGCTTTGTCAATGGCAAGCTGGTGTATAAACATAACAATGAAGAAGACTACGAAGAATTAGTCGTTAAGGTCAGAGAGTCTATCCATCATCTCAACCAGAAAGTCGCACAGTTAGGCGTCTGACAGAGGCGTTTTGCTCACTTAAAACTCAACTTGGCGTTAATTTAGGCGTTCAGTCAGAAAAGCGAATTTTTTGGCTGATTTGCTATTGCCAAGTGTTTTTTCCTCCCTATAATGCGCATCCGTTGTCAGGCAATTCTGAATAAGAAAGCAGGGCAAGTAAGACGGCAAATTTGATTTCTTAACCTAAAGAAAATTAAATAAAAAAGTTGTTGACTCGCTAAGTTAACTCGCTAAAATGGCCGTCCGCTTTGAGAAGAAAGCTTCGAAAAGCAAAGCTCTTTAACAATATAAACCTATCAATCTGTGTGGGCACTCGTTGATGATAATCGCAAAAGATTTATCAATGAACTGAGTGACCAATTTGATACTTCGGTATCGAGCACAGTCAATTCAACATTACGTAGTAATGTTATCATGATAACATTACTACGTAATGTTGAATTGACTGTGCTCGATACCGAAGTATCAAATTGGTCACTCAGTTCATTGATAAATCTTTTGCGATTATCATCAACGAGTGCCCACACAGATTGATAGGTTTATATTGTTAAAGAGCGTTGCTTTTCGAAGCTTTCTTCTCAAAGCGGAGGTGCATTCTAGCGAGATAACTGAGAGTGTCAAACACTTTTTTCAATTTTCTTTTTTTAGAAGCTTACACCTCGATGACAACCTCTGAAGCCTTGTGGCGTCTGCCGTGTCAGTGAGGCGGCATTATAGAGAGTTGCTTAAAGTTGGCAAGCACAAAAAGGCATTTTTTTATAAAAAAACGTTCGTTTGACCAATAATCAAACGAACGCCTTTTTATGCAGATCTTATCTTCAGCATGACCACAATTTACTCACAAAAACTTGTGGATAACTAGTCATCACTGTCAAAGAAGTAAGAGATTCTCGAACGCGGGTTGAGATACTCACGAATCTTATCCGGTAATTTGTTTGGCAGAATCGCACTGACGATTTTAATGTCCTTATCTGCCAGCTCGATAATCGGTGCCTGCGTTCGAGGAACGGACGGATCGTAGATAAGAACATTCGGAAACAGCAGACTGCGCGCGTTCACCGAGATCACCAGCCCAATCATGTCGTTGGAAAGCTGGACGACCGTTCCTGGTGGAAACACCCCCATGAACTTCACCAGGATATTAAGGTTGTCATGGTTATAGAGGTGTTTGCAGTTCTTATATAAGTGGGAAAGCGCCACATACGGAATCTTCTGCTCTGATGGAATGTTCGGATGGCACAAGTTATCAAAGGCATTCGCCACGGCTACTACTTGCGCCAGTTCATCAATATCCTCTTCTTTTAATCCAAGCGGATAGCCGGAACCATCGTTGAGCTCGTGATGCTGTTCGATGACCCTCATCGCACTCGGTGGAAAGTGTTGAATATTCCCAGCGATTTCGGCGCCGTACTTGGTGTGCAGCTTAAGATAGTTTTTTTCCGGCTCACTAAGTGGCGTTTGCTTACGTACGATGGCGCTAGGTACGCGAATCTTGCCGATGTCATGAAACAGCGACGCGAATGCCAGCTCTTTGATTTTGTCTGCCGGGTAGCCTTTGGCTTTACCAATCATCATCGCGATAACCGACACGTTGAGCGAGTGGAAGTAAATGTCTTCGAATTCACTTTTGCTGTTCATCAGATGGAGAGTAACGCTGTCATCACTGAGTAGCTTTTCGACAATGTCTTCGACCAGTTGCGCGGCTTCATCAACCGCATCCTGTGGGCGGTTACGAATTTTGTTCATCACCGCGCGCATGCGAGCCAGCGAGCGTTCGAACTCTTTTTCACAGCTGATGACTCGACGGCGATACGCACTGAGCTTTTCAATACGCTTCTGCTTTTCCTGCCATAGCTTATCCGCTTCGTCATTTATCGCGGCGTTAGACTCTTCTGTCTCTGCACTGTTATCACTGCTGACCGTGTTGGGCGGTAGCGGTGTCGTATCGCTCTGCGCCGGATTCAAAAAGACATGCTGAATCCCCAGATGCTTGATCAGCTTGATCTGTTCTTCGGTTTTGATCTTGAAGCTATTCAACAAAAAGGGATGCTCATTCCATTTCACTGGCAAACGAATATGTAAGCCAGGTTGCAGCCTATCTACCGTGATCTTTATGCTCGCCACAATTTACCAACACCTTTACTTGTAAATTTTGATTATTTTAGAAGAAGTTGCGCATAAGATCATTAATGCAACCCTGTTCTTATTGATAACCTTATGACCTGTTTCACGCCTGTCAACAAAACTCACAATTGATTATCCAACGGATACCGAACTGGTCTTCTATTTTGGCACAGCGTGTCCCCCAGAAGGTATCCGCCAACGGCATCATCACTTTTCCACCTTCTGCTAAGCGATCACACAGGATGACTTGCTGATCCAAATCATCCATGACCACCAGCAGCGCAATCTGATTGTCTTTCAGTTCCTGAGCGGCGATACCGTCTGACAGCATCAACTTCATATGCTGTGTTACCAACTCCGCATGCATGACCCAATTCGGATCGACGCCTTCTATGTATTGAGGAGATTCATAGAAGTGACGTTTGATCAGCACGTGACCATCAAAACACCAACAGTAGAACTCTAGAGCCTGTTCGCAGCGCCCGGAAAAGAATAAATAAGGTGTCAGGTTGAACATACCCACCTCCGTCTATCTTTCTTGAAGCATAGACGATCCCGGCAATCCTTCCCGCATTGGCTCAAATCATAAAATCGACACTTTGTGGCTGTTCCACCAGATATTGCAAAATAACGCTTTGAGTCAAAATGCCTTTATAGATTTTTCCTTTGGTAAGGATCCAAGGAAAACCGAGATGGTGTTCTCGAATCAGTAATGGAATTTGCGAAACATCGATAGCAGCATCAATGCTCGTAAACGTCAGCTCCATGACTTGATTGACCGGGCGATGCCACATCGACGCTTCTTTCATGGTTTCCAGCTCTGACCCCATTCCCGGCGTGAGATGCAGATTCAGCCTTGCCCGGTCCACCAACCCAACGCATTCCTGATCAATGATCACAGGCAGCACTTCCACATCCGCCGACTGGAAATACTGATAAGCGAGAGAGATGGGATCTCCCGGGTCCAGGCGTGGGCTGTGGGCATGATGTAAGCTCATCAAACTGCTTGCCGACAGGCTCTCCTTCTGGGGCGCGATCAATTGCAGTCGTTGTGGCAACGTACTCTCGATAAATGCCAACAGATCATCCATCGCCAATGGCTTGGCAAAATAGAATCCTTGCAGATAGTCAAGACGACCAAACGCCAGCAACTGTGCTTCTTCCTCGCTTTCCACTCCCTCAGCAATCACTTTGACGCCCAGTGAGTGGCACATTTCCACCAGCATTTTGATCACTTGATATCGGTTGGTTTGGTTTCCCAGGCCATCGATGCAACTACGACTGATCTTCAGATAATCGAAGTCTGAAGCTGACAGATGGTCGAACAATGAATAATCCGTACCCATATCGTCAATGGCGATCTGCACACCGAGTTGACGCAGCTCTTGCAGCGCATCGGATCGGACCAGAGCCTGAGAATGATACTTCGCCTGAGTAATGTCGATGATGATTCGCTCTGCGGGCACCTGTTCACTCGCCATTAACTGGCGTAAACATTGAATCAGCGCAGGTAAGCCCTGGCGGGTATTTGGCGAGATATTTACAGTCAACCAGATAGGATGCTCATGCTGTGCCTGCAATATCGGCCACTGACGCAACGCTTGTTGTTGCACCTGCAAATCCAACTCGGAGATCAGATCCAAATCTTCGGCAATACTGATCAGCTCACTGTTGCTGACTTCCAGCGCTGCCGGAAGAGGAAAACGGCACAGCGCTTCATAACTCATGACTTGCCCCAAGCGGGTATCAATAATGGGCTGAAACTCCACCAGCAGCGACTGATTGCGAATCGCGTCCGTTACCAACTCTTCCAGTAAGCGGCGTTTTTTGATCTGCCGATGTAATTGAGTATCAAAGAAGCGGATCCGCTGCGCCTCACCTTCCTCACCTTGTTCCAGAATCGCCTGAACCGAATGGGTCACCGCCATTCTGGCCGTGTGAGCATCAAGCCCCAGCACCGATATGCCAATTTTGCCTTGAATGCAGGTGCGATGTGTTTCGGCACTCGCCTGTTTCAGCTCCTGAAAAAAACCACGGATACGCGCGTGAATATAACGAAAAGGCTCCCCCATCATCGGGAGCGGACAAGTGACACACAATAGATAAAGATCGTCACGGATTTTGCCAAACAGACGACACTCTTTCAGTCTGGGCATCACATCCAGCAACATCGAGAGCTGAGCCCCATTCACCTGTTGCACGCTGAGCGTCATCACCACATACAGATCGTTCATCATTCGGTTTTGGTGCAGGCTTTCGAACTGAGCAATGAACGCCGCTTTATCCATCACGGGGCGCACACTGAGTGCAGGCGCGGACTCGACCAGAGAAAACAGACTGAGCACAACAGAGTGATCATCGTTGTCCATTAAGCGGATTGATTGATGTTGATAGGCCTGAGAAATCCCCGATGTATGTTTGATGGACACTCGGGGTTGTGAGGTCCCCGTAATATCGGTGCTTTCTTCAAACAACCAGAGGCTGCTCAGCCCCAGAAGATCACTCTGCTGAAAACCGGTAAAACGTTCAAAGGCCGAATTGCATCCCAGTACCTTGTGCTCCCGGTTGGTGATCAATAGCCCTGCGGCTGAATGATTGAGCAGTGCTTCCAACCAGTGAATCGCCTGCTCGACCTGAGTCAGTTCAAAGATGGGTTGAATGTCCCCTTGCAGCAACTGTTTGGATAGACGCTCAACGCTAAACACCACGTAGACGGCGCGATCGGGAGACAAACGCAAGACAGCGTTCAGCGCACGTTTATCTCCCTGCGTGAGTACCTGTTCGATCAATTGCTCCGCCTGCTCACGAGCCTGCAGATCAAACAGCGCTAACCATTGTTCCAATGCCGAAAACGCCAACAACGGCGCCATCAGGTCATTCACTTGATCGGCATAGTGGTTAAACGTCTGGTTTTCTATATCCAGCGTCCAATGCAGTGGCACAAAACGAGCAGGGGAACTGACGTTCGTGATCGCGGGTTTAATCGGGCTGTCACTTTCTGGCATACACTCACCTCTTGACCGACGGCAGACAGGCTTAACGCCTCGTATGTTGACGGAACTTGATTTAACTATAGCTAAACCAGTGGCATATAAAGTGAGTACGGTGGCAATTCGAACAGTGAATAATGCTGATATCTTGCCGGGCAACTGACATACCAACGTCGCTGCTACGATATTGATAGTATTTAAACCGTGAGGCTTTCCTCTTCCCGGCGGTAAGAGTAAGTGTCCGCAAAGCGCGATAAAATCCAGTCCCCTGCAGTAATGAACGGATAGCCCCCCTGCTCTGGCCGTTCAGCTAAACACGAAGAGAGTGTTTCGATTGGTGTATCAAAATCGGGTTCAACAAAGAAAGGCATCGAGAAACGCGTGCGGCCTGTGGTCGGACTCGCCACCCGATGTTTGGTCGAGCGGTAAATATCATTCGTCCAACGCTGCATCAAATCGCCAATATTAACCACAAAGCTTCCTGCAACGGGCGGTGCATCTATCCATTCATCTTGCTTGTTCAACACCTGAAGGCCACCGCTCGAATCCTGATAGAGCAACGTAATACAGCCATAGTCAGTATGAGCACCCGCACCATTGGTCTCTTTCATCTGGCTTGGATAGTGAAGCATGCGCAGCACAGAAATCGGCAAGGTAAAATACTGAGTGAAGAAATCCTCCGGCTCTTTGAGCGCAATCGACATCGCCTTGAGGATCCTTAAGCCAACATCCAGCGTCAGTGAATAATGCTGAATCATCGCCTGTGTAAATCCTTCGATATTCGGATACTGGTTGGGCCCGTAAAGTTCTGGGCAGCGGGCGACCTGAGAATGATACGGCGATAAATCCAGCGCCATGTCGAAAGACTCTTTGCAATCTAACGCTCCCTTGGGGTCCAACTTCTCCGCATTTAATCGGCCCCAGCCACGATGGTTACTGCTTTTTTCGATCGATAACCGCTGCTTTTCTGCCTCCGGTAGAGCAAATAGTTTTCCAGCCATCGACTCAATATGGTCAAACTGTTGCTGGGGAATGCCATGCCCGACAACGTAGAAAAATCCTAACTCACGACAAGCACTGTCGATCTGGTCAATCACTGGCTGCCAATCTTGGCGATTAGCGGAATGTAGGGCTGAAATATCGATAATGGGCAGTGACATGCTCTCTCCTTGATTGTCTCTCTATCCACGTATTTCCCTTGTTGCGAAAGGAATGTTGGATCAGTGTGATGGGGTTAAGCAAAAAGCTGACCACTCAGCCAACTTTTAACCAATCCCATTTACCACAAGGCAAAGAGGGCTGCGTCTCGCCAGAAGCGAACATTCACTGCACCGGAAGTGTTCAATCGCTGATTGCTCTGCACTATTTTGGTCTCATGATTTGGTCTCATGATTTGGTCTCATGAACAGAAGCAAATAAAATCAATTCGGCCGCAGGCCACTGATCTAAAACTGAACTGGTTAACATTTGCTTACACTTCGCCATTCATACTAATTAGCGAATAAAATCAATCAGAAGCATCAGCCATTTTCTACTCTATTCTCACAAAACCAATCCAAAATAAAAATCAATGCAACCAAAATCATACCCCGTCCGTATGAGTAAGCTGTTGGTAGATGTAACGCTGACAAACACAAACATCTTACTCTGCAACGGAAAATCATTATGAAAAATCATTTACTCAGTTCAGCCAAAAATCTGTGTCTTACCTTATCACTTATCGGTGCCTCTTCATTCGCTTGGGCAGGACACCATCTCAGCGTCAAAGGCACCGATCAGGATGTGTCCGGAGGGACCGTCACTGCCGATATGATCATGGCAGGAGAAAATGGCTGGATGGTCGTTCATCGTACCGACAGCAACATGAAACCCGGCCCGGTCGTTGGCTATGCGCCAGTGAAGAAAGGAAGTAATCAGACAGTCTCAGCGATTTTGACCGAACCGGTTAAAGCGGGCGACATGCTGATGTTGATGCTCCATGGCGAAGCAGGCGGAATGAAAACGGGTGTGTTCGAATATACCTTGGGCGCTAAAGCGGACGGCCCGATTCGAGAGGACGGAAAGTTAGTCATGGCCGTCATCACAGCCAAATAATCAATTAACCTGTCGCTGAAACGAAAGAGCACAAAAGTGCTCTTTTTGTTTTTCAAAACCTCAAAACGACGAAAGGCCACTTTAATAAGCGACCTTTCTGAATAATGGTACCGATGGGCGGACTTGAACCGCCACTCCCGAAGGAAACGGATTTTGAATCCGTCGTGTCTACCAATTTCACCACACCGGCATCTTGGGGGATGACCCTTTGATGATTGGCCATTATACGGAAGAAACCGGTTGGCGCAATAACAATATATTGAAAAGTAAATTGTTTGCTGAATATTTCGCCAAGCGCAATATTTTCGAAACTAACTCCGCAGCAACCCCCGATTATTCCTCGGTCAGTTGTTGCACAACCTGGTTCCTGCCCTGCGCTTTGGCGCGGTACAAAGCCATATCTGCGCGGCGGAAAATAGAGGCTTCACTGTCCATGTCGTGATAGCTGGTCACGCCAATACTGATCGTAAATGCGGGTAAGTTGCCCACTTGCAGCAATTCCATTTGCGAGCGCAGGCTTTCCGCAAGTTTACAGGCGCTTTCGATATCCTGCATCGGCAGCAAAATGGCAAACTCCTCGCCCCCCAGTCGAAACAACATATCCGTCGAACGTATCCGTTGTTGCAACTCTGATACCATGCGTTTCAATAATTGGTCACCAACCTGATGGCCAAACTGATCGTTTACCCGTTTAAAATAGTCGACATCCAGCAGAATCAAACCGAACGGATAACCACCGCGCTGAGCGAGATTAAGCTGCATATTGATTTGTTCATCCCACTTGTGGCGGTTGTAAGCACCGGTCAGTTTGTCTTGGGTCGCCAGAGTCAACAATTGCTTTTCGACCTGTTCCCGACAGGTGATTTCTTTCGCCAAGCGCGACATGACGGCTTTGATGTCGTGTTCCAGTTCGGCCAGCTCATCCTTGGTGGTAATTTTGCTCACCGCTTCCTGAGACGACGAATCCCCTTGGTCAAGGGACGCATTGAGAGTTTTGATGTCACCCTGAATGCGTTTAATCCGCTGCAAGATGATTTGCACAATGTAAACCGTCAGCAAAAAGCCAAGCACAACGGCGCTGATACCGAGCAGCGAACTGACAAACAGAAACTCTTTCTCATGTTTCTCGGTGTAATACACATCATTGGTCGTGATGGTGTTGAGCTGCTGAATGATAGCGTTTTCTGCACTTTCCAGCTCCGCTGCCATTTGTTCCATCGCACTGCGCTGTTCATCGTTCAGTGTCTGGTTTTCAAACAGTTGTTCAAGGTGGGATTCAAAGGCCGCACTTTTCTGCGCATAACTTTCTATGCGGCTTAGCACTTGTTCGTGTTCGCTTTGAGCCAGCATCAATTGTTTCGCGCTCAGGCTTTCGGTAATCAGCCCGACCGCACGATCCAACAGGCTCTTGAGTTGCTGTTGTTGAAAAACCAATTGTTGATGTTGCTTGAGCTCCTGATACGGTTTTTCGCCTTTCAACTGATACTGTTCAAACTGAAGGTGCTGCTCCAGTTCGATGAACTCAACCTGACGCATGATTTGGCTGAGCGGAATATCCAGATACGCGACTTCCCGCATCTCCTTTTCAATCAGTTTAATTTTGTAGCCTGAATAGACGATGACAAAAAACAAAAACGACAGCAACAGCACAAACAGGCCACCGATTTTTTGTTTGATAGAGGCGTGGTACCAGTTAAATACCGACATGAGAATCCTTGTAATGCAATACGAATGCGTGGCTGAAAATCCTGTTGCTCATTCTACCCCGCCCCTTTCGCGTGACAAGGTTGACGGGCCAGCTTTTCCCTGCATATCTCGCCGTAGCGCCAGGATAGAGTCTGAAATATTGTGCCGATTCGTTAACCTGTGCGGCAGCTCTCTTTTCAGTACCGCCCTCAGCCGATATGCTTGCCGCCATTTGTTGTCAGACACAAAGGTCGTTATGCACACATCAACTTTGCCTCCTGCAGGACTGTTTCGCCGTCTGGGCGCCCTGTTTTATGATTCCCTGGTCGTGATGGCTATTCTGATGATTGCCGGTGGCGTTGTCGTCGCCGTGTTAGAAGCTCTGGTTGCCGCCGGACTGTTCAGTTACGCGCCTTATCAGGACGCAGGAGAACTTCTGACTCGCCACCCAATCTGGAGCCCGGTGTACACCTTGTATCTGGCTGCGACTTGGATCTACTTCTTTGTCTATTTCTGGACACGTGGCGGGCAAACACTGGGCATGCGCGCCTGGAAAATTGTGGTGTGCAATCAGAATGGCGATCGCATCTCAGCCACTCAGGCTCTGATTCGCCTGGCAACGTCCGTTTTTGGTCTGGGCAATCTGACGGTTCCGCTTGACCCCAAAAAACGTGCCTTTCAGGATATGTGGGCCAAAACCCAAGTTCTCGTGCTGCCAAAAGTGCGCTAATCGCGGTAAAGCCCGCAAATAAAAAAGGAAGGCATCGCCTTCCTTTTTTATTTACAGTTTTCGTCTTAGCAGCAACAGCGCGATGGTCAGAAATACCAGGCTGGGAGCCACCGCGCCGAACACAGGCGGGATGCCATACACCAGACTGAGCGGCCCAAAGAACTCGCTGGAAATGTAGAACGTAAAGCCCGCAATCACGCCAGACAGGATTCTCGCCCCCATGGTGACGCTACGCAGCGGACCAAAGATAAACGACAGCGCCATCAGCATCATCACCGCAATCGAAAACGGCTGAGTGATCTTACGCCAGAACGCCAGTTCATAACGCGAAGCATCCTGCTCTGACGCTTTCAGATAATGCACGTAATCATACAAACCGCTCAACGCCAGCTCTTCAGGCTTCACTGTAACGACGGCGAGTTTGTCCGGTGCCAGAGAGGTTTCCCAGCTGTACTGTGGCAGTGACTGTTTAGTAATCACGACATCGTTATTCATGTCAGTCACTTCCACATTTTTCATCATCCACTCATTCTCACCGAGGTAATCCACCTGCTTGGCAAAAATAACCGTGCGCAGTTGTTTCTGTTCGTCGAAACGCCACATGTTGAGACCGTACAGATGGTTGTCATCAATCTTACCAATGAAGATAAAATCGTTGGCATCCCGGGCCCACACCCCCGTTCTAACTGACAGAATCTGACCACCGGATGTGGCAAACGCACGTAAATCACGCGCCGCTTTCTGTGCTTGTGGTGCGCCCCATTCGCCAAGCAGAGTAATGATGATCATCAGCGGCACTGCGGTTTTCAGTACCGACAGGCCGATATCCAATTTGGAAAAGCCTGCGGCCTGCATGACGACCAGTTCAGAGCTCGCCGCGAGCGCACCAAGACCAATCAGCGCGCCCAACAGAGCTGCCATCGGGAAAAACATCTCAATGTCGCGCGGAATACTCAGCACCACAAACAATAGCGCCTGCATCAGGTCATAAGTACCGTTACCGACTTTGCGCAGCTGTTCGACATATTTGATGATGCCCGACAAACCGATAAAGGTCGTCAACACTAAGATAGTGGTTGCGATGATGGTCCGGCCAATGTACCAGTCAAGAATCTTAAACACGACTTACGCTACCTTTCTCTTCTGTCTTAATTTGTCTTTGAATTTTCTGACCGGCACACTGTCGAGTGTATTGGCAACAATTGCCGCCAGCAGCAACGCGGCGTTGATTGGCCATAAGCCGACCATGGCAGGAATTGAACCGTCTTCCAGTGCTGATTTGGTCGCACTGATGGCCAGAAAGTAAGTCAGATAAATCAGGATCGCTGGCCCCATTTTGGCAAAACGTCCCTGACGCGGGTTCACCGCCGACAGCGGCACCACCAGCATGGTCAGCAGTGGAATACACACCACCAACGAAATTCGCCATTGCAGTTCCGCCTGAGCGCGGCGATCCGGATTTTGCAGCAGTTCGAGTGTCGGAATCGCATCCCAACCGCGGCCTTTTTCCTTCACTTCACGCTGACCAATCAGACCTTCGTACTCATCAAATCGAGTCACCATGTAATCGACACGAGTCGGCACACCTTCATAGCGGGTACCGTTGTACATCGTGATGACCTGGCGGCCGTCGCTGAGCTCTTTGACATCACCAGAATCGGAGAACATCACGCTTGGCAGAATCGACTCACGCGGTGCCAACTGGGCAACGAACACATTGCTCAGTTTTTTGTTCTCAATGTTATCGATGAATACCACCGACGAACCATCCGGCGAACGCTGGAACTGCCCTTTTTGCAGCAAATCAACACTGTTTTCCGCTGCCAGTTGTTCCATCACCGAATCGACTTTGTCCTGACTCCATGGCGATAGCCACAGCGCGTTAAAGCCCGCCAGACAAGAAGTGATGATACCGAGATACAGTGCGGCGCGGATCAGGAACTTGTTGCCGATACCGGTCGCGTTCATCACCGTGATTTCACTTTCAGCATACAAACGCCCGAAGGTGAGCAGAATCCCGATATAGAGACTCAAAGGCAGCATTAATAACCCCATCGATGGCATGTTCAAACCAACGATAGATAAAATTAAGCGAGCTGGGATTTCACCATCTGACGCATCGGCCAAAACGCGAATAAATTTTTGGCTCAGAAACACTAAAAACAGGACGAAAAAGATAGCCAATTGGCTTTTTAGTGTCTCGCGGATCAAATATCTAACAATAATCACGCTGAAATAACCTATGCAAAACTTGTTTTTTTGATTGAATCACTATAATTTCCCGTTGAACCTTTTATTTTTAAAAATTTCGCTATGTGTTAGAGCGCTTAAACAAAGGGTAGATCCAATTAAGGATTCAACAAGTAAGAACGCATTATCTAACATTTAGTTCTATTTGTCTTTAGGATGTAGGAGTACGCATGGAGTTCAGTGTTAAAAGTGGTAGCCCTGAAAAACAACGTAGCGCATGTATCGTTGTCGGAGTCTTTGAACCACGCCGCCTTTCTCCAGTAGCAGAACAGCTTGATAAAATCAGCGACGGCTATATTAGTTCACTGCTTCGCCGTGGTGATCTAGAAGGTAAACCGGGGCAGATGCTACTGCTGCATCAAGTGCCAGGTGTCTTATCTGAGCGTGTATTGTTGGTCGGTTGCGGTAAAGAGCGCGAACTGGGCGAACGTCAATACAAAGAAATCATTCAGAAAACCATCAGCACACTTAACGAGACAGGTTCTATGGAAGCCGTTTGCTTCCTGACTGAACTGCACGTGAAAGGCCGCGATACTTACTGGAAAGTTCGTCAAGCCGTCGAAGCGACTAAAGATGGTCTGTACACCTTTGATCAGTTCAAGAGTGTGAAGCCAGAAACCCGTCGTCCACTGCGTAAACTGGTGTTCAACGTACCTACTCGCCGTGAACTGAGCCTGGGTGAACGCGCGATTACTCACGGTCTGGCAATTTCGTCGGGCGTGAAAGCGTGTAAAGATCTTGGCAACATGCCACCAAACATTGCTAACCCAGCTTACTTGGCATCTCAGGCTCGTCGCCTGGCTGATGACTATGAAACCATCACCACCAAAATCATTGGTGAAGAAGAGATGGAAAAACTGGGCATGAGCTCTTACCTGGCGGTGGGCCGCGGTTCAAAGAACGAATCCATGATGTCGGTTATCGAATATAAAGGTAACCCAGATGCAGACGCGAAACCGATCGTTCTGGTTGGTAAAGGGCTGACCTTCGATTCAGGCGGTATCTCACTCAAACCGGGTGAAGGTATGGACGAGATGAAGTACGACATGTGTGGTGCGGCGTCCGTATTCGGTACTATGAAAGCGATCGCGAAACTGAACCTGCCACTGAACGTTATCGGCGTACTGGCTGGCTGTGAAAACATGCCGGGTAGCAACGCTTACCGTCCGGGCGACATTCTGACCACGATGTCAGGTCAAACCGTAGAAGTCCTGAACACGGACGCCGAAGGCCGTCTGGTACTGTGTGATGCGCTGACTTACGTCGAACGCTTTGAACCAGATTGCGTGGTGGATGTAGCGACCCTGACTGGCGCTTGTGTGATTGCGCTTGGTCATCATATCAGCGGTGTCATGTCGAACCACAACCCGCTGGCGCACGAGCTGGTCAATGCCTCTGAACAGGCAAGTGACCGTGCATGGCGTCTACCACTGGCAGACGAATACCATGAACAGCTGAAGAGCCCGTTTGCCGATATGGCGAACATCGGTGGTCGTCCAGGCGGCGCTATCACTGCTGGCTGCTTCCTGTCGAAGTTTACCAAGAAGTACAACTGGGCTCACCTCGACATCGCAGGTACTGCGTGGAAATCAGGTGCAGCGAAAGGGTCTACCGGTCGTCCGGTCTCGATGCTTGTCCAATTCCTGCTAAACCGCAGTGGCCAAGAGACCGAGGAATAAACCTCATCCACAAAAAGGGCCGCAAGGCCCTTTTTTGTTTTTCACCTTCACCATAACAGGAGCGCTCAGACGACTATGGCAACTGCCACGTTTTACATCGTTCGGCCCGACTCGGAACAAGCCACCACGGCTGGTTTCGAGGCGTACGTGGTGTACCTGACTCAGCACTTTGCACGTCAGGGCGCAAAAGTATATTTGCAGTGCGATAATAAAGCGCACGCCGAACAATTGGCGGAACGATTCTGGCAGGTCGAAGCCAAAGACTTTCTGGGCCATAATCTGGTGGGTGAAGGACCGAAATACGGCACCAATATTGAGATTGGCCATGTCGGGGTGAAACCCTCTTGGAACCGACAACTGGCAATAAATTTGGCCGATAATCATACAACCTTTGCGAAGGCCTTCGCAGAGGTGGTAGACTTCGTCCCCAACGAAGAAAATGCGAAACAACGGTCTCGCGAGCGTTATAAGTTGTACCGTCAGGCGGGTTATCAACTGCAAACCATCGAGATCCATTATCCGTAACGGTTCATCCTTATAGTTAAGCTCTCTTTGCCAGAGAACTCACTTATAAAGATTGACCGAATTAACCATCAAAGTATCCATTAAAGAGCACTATGGAAAAGACATACAACCCAACATCCATCGAACAAGATCTGTATAAGACTTGGGAAGAGAAAGGCTACTTTAAGCCTCACGGTGACACATCAAAAGACGCATATAGCATCATGATTCCGCCACCGAACGTCACTGGTAGCCTGCACATGGGTCACGCATTCCAAGACACCATTATGGATACCTTGATCCGTTGCCAGCGTATGAAAGGCAAAAATACGCTGTGGCAAGTGGGTACTGACCACGCCGGTATCGCAACTCAAATGGTTGTTGAGCGTAAGATCGCTGCAGAAGAAGGCAAAACGAAGCACGATTACGGCCGTGATGCATTCATCGATAAAATTTGGGAATGGAAAAACGAGTCTGGTGGCACCATCACTAAGCAGCTTCGTCGCTTAGGTGCGTCTGTCGACTGGGATCGTGAACGTTTCACTATGGATGACGGCTTCTACAAAGCGGTTCAGGAAGTGTTCGTTCGTCTATACAAGGATGATCTTATCTATCGTGGTAAACGTCTGGTGAACTGGGATCCAAAACTGCACACCGCGATTTCGGATCTGGAAGTTGAAAACAAAGACGTGAAAGGCCACATGTGGCACTTCCGCTACCCACTAGCTGATGGTGTTAAGACTGCTGACGGTAAAGACTACATTGTGGTCGCCACCACACGTCCAGAAACAATGCTGGGTGATACCGGTGTTGCCGTTAACCCAGAAGATCCTCGTTACAAAGATCTTATTGGTAAAGAAATCATTCTGCCTATCGTTGACCGTCGCATTCCTATCGTGGGCGATGAGCACGCGGACATGGAAAAAGGCACGGGCTGTGTGAAAATCACACCGGCGCACGACTTCAACGACTATGAAGTTGGTAAGCGTCACCAGCTACCAATGATCAACATTCTGACTTTCGATGCCAACATCCGCGATGCAGCCGAAGTCTTCAACTCAAACGGCGAAGCCAGCACGGCTTACGGCACTGACATTCCTGCGAAATACCAAGGCATGGAACGTTTTGCGGCACGTAAAGCGATCGTGGCAGAATTCGAAGAGCTGGGTCTGCTGGAAGAAATTAAAGATCACGACCTGACTGTGCCTTACGGCGACCGTGGTGGCGTAGTTATCGAACCTATGCTGACTGACCAATGGTATGTGCGCGCAGGTATTCTGGCGAAACCAGCGGTTGAAGCGGTTGAGAACGGCGACATTCAATTCGTACCGAAGCAATACGAAAACATGTACTTCTCTTGGATGCGTGACATTCAAGACTGGTGTATCTCTCGTCAGCTGTGGTGGGGTCACCGCATTCCGGCGTGGTACGACGCACAAGGCAATGTTTATGTTGGTCGTAACGAAGACGAAGTTCGCGCAGACAACAACATTCCTGCGGATGTGGCACTAAACCAAGACGAAGACGTGCTGGACACTTGGTTCTCTTCTGCGCTTTGGACCTTCGGTACACTGGGCTGGCCGGAAAAAACAGACGCGCTGAAAGTCTTCCACCCATCCGAAGTGTTGGTAACAGGGTTTGACATCATCTTCTTCTGGGTTGCCCGTATGATCATGATGACCATGCACTTCATTAAAGATGAAGACGGTAAACCACAAGTGCCATTCAAAACCGTGTACGTAACGGGTCTGATCCGTGACGAAAACGGCGACAAAATGTCGAAATCGAAAGGCAACGTGCTGGATCCAATCGACATGATCGATGGCATTGATCTTGAGTCACTAGTAACTAAGCGTACTGGTAACATGATGCAGCCGCAACTTGCTGCGAAGATCGAGAAAAACACACGTAAAACATTCGAAAACGGTATCGAACCATACGGTACTGACGCACTACGCTTTACTCTGGCAGCAATGGCATCGACCGGCCGCGATATCAACTGGGATATGAAGCGTCTGGAAGGCTACCGTAACTTCTGTAACAAACTATGGAACGCAAGCCGTTACGTAATGATGAATACAGAAGAGCAGGATTGTGGCTTTGGCGCGGGTGCTGAGCTGGAATACTCTCTGGCGGACAAATGGATCGAATCTCAGTTTGAACTGGCTGCCAAAGCGTTCAACGAGCACATCGACAACTACCGTCTGGATATGGCCGCGAACACGCTGTACGAGTTCATCTGGAACCAGTTCTGTGACTGGTACCTAGAGCTGACTAAACCGGTACTGTGGAAAGGCAGTGAAGCGCAGCAACGCGCAACACGTCGCACGCTGATCACCGTACTGGAGAAGACGCTACGTCTGGCTCACCCAGTTCTGCCATACATCACTGAAACCATCTGGCAAAGCATCAAGCCACTGGTTGACGGCGTGGAAGGCGATACCATCATGCTGCAGGCGCTGCCTCAGTTTGACGCGGCGAACTTCAACCAGGAAGCGCTGGATGACATCGAGTGGGTGAAAACCTTCATCACCGCGATTCGTAACCTGCGTGCCGAGTACGACATCAACCCAGGTAAACCACTGGATGTGATGCTGAAAGCGGCGAACGACAGCGATGCTGCACGTCTGGAAGCGAACAAGCAAGTACTGGTGTCTCTGGCGAAACTGGAAAACGTACGTGTTCTGGCGGCTGGCGAAGAGACTCCGGCATGCGCAACGGCACTGGTTGGTAAATCTGAGTTGATGATCCCGATGGCAGGTCTGATCGATAAAGACGCCGAGCTGGCTCGTCTGGCAAAAGAAATTGCCAAAACCGAAGGCGAGATCAAGCGCATCGAAGGCAAACTGGGTAACGAAGGCTTTGTTGCGAAAGCACCTGAAGCCGTGATTGCCAAAGAGCGTGAAAAGCTGGACGGTTACAAAGAAACCTTGGTGAAACTGGCTGAGCAGCAAGCGACTATCGCGGCGCTGTAATGCCGGCGTTTACCTAAGCAAAAGGCAGCGAATTCGCTGCCTTTTTTGTTACCTGAAGTTTTCGAGCGCCGGTCACACAATACGATTTTGCTGGCGACCTTCGACAAACGCCTGAATATTATCAATCAGAATGTTGGCCAGTTTCTGAATCGCAGAATCACTGCCCCACGCCACATGCGGCGTCACTAGCAGATTAGGTAAATCCATGTTCGCAATCAGCGGATTGCTGATATCCGCCGGCTCCTGAGTAAACACATCAACGCCCGCTCCGGCAATCTGACGTCTCTTCAACGCATCCACCAGTGCCACTTCATCCACCAGCCCACCGCGCCCGGCATTGATCAGCAGCGCGTTTGGTTTCATCTGCGCAAACTCCGCTTCGGCAATCAGATTGCGTGTCGTTTCCGTCAGCGGACAATGCAGGGTCAAGACATCCGCCTGTTGCAGAACCTGTTCAAACCGGGTGTAACCGTCACGGCAATGCTCAGCGCCTTTGTGTTCCGCAAACAACACTGTCATACCCAGCGCTTGGGCGAGGGTTGCGGTCGCTTGCCCCAATGCGCCACCGCCCACCACGCCCAGCGTGCTGCCTGCGATATCGCCAATCGGATGAGTAAAGAAACAAAACTGCTTATTACGCTGCCACTCACCGGCGGCGATATCATGATGGTACCCCATCAGATTGCGCCGCAGAGCAAGCATCATCGCGACCACATGCTCCGGCACGGATTGGGTCGCGTAGCCTTGTATGTTGCACACCGCGATATGGTTGGCGCGGCAATAGTCGATATCCACGTTGTTGACGCCTGTCGCCGACACCGCGATCAGACGCAGCTTGGGCAGTTGCGCCAGCATTTCTGCGGTGAGTACCACTTTATTGGTGATCACGATTTCCGCGTCTTGCAAGCGTTCAACCACCTGTTCCGGCAAGGTAAAATCGAATTCTTGCCAACGATGGGAAAACGTCAGTGCGGGCACATGAATATGACGGGGAATCGTCGCGCGATCGAGGAATACAACAGTGGGTAAAGACATAACTTCTCCTTTGCCTACCCACTGTCATCAATAAAAGATAATCGATTAAGGACGGGGTAGTTTTTTATAATCCGGCAATTTTCGCTCAGGATCGAAATGCTGCAATATCTCTTCCTGCGCTTCGGGATAGAAGTCACAAGGAACAAAGATAGAGCGTAGCCAATGACTACGAGGATGATAAAAGCTCAGCTCTGCGGCATGCAACTCCAGTCGATCAGTAAAATCGATCGCTTCTTGCGGCGCGTAGAACTCATCACCAACAATCGGATGCCCCAGTGCCTGCATGTGCACTCGCAACTGGTGTGAACGTCCGGTTATCGGCAACAGACGAACCACTGTAGTGTGCGCTTCACGCTTGACGACCTGAAACAATGTCTGCGATGGTTTCCCAGTTTCATGACAAACCATCTGTTTAGGACGATTTGGCCAATCACAAATGAGCGGCAGATCAATATTACCTTCATCCTGCTCTAACACACCCCACACACGGGCATAATAAATTTTATGCGTCAGACGGTACTGAAACTGCTTCTTGAGCGCCGCTTCCATGTACTTATCTTTGGCAAACAGCATCAGGCCTGACGTCGACATATCAAGACGATGCACCACCTGAATCTCCGGGTATTGTTCCTGCAGGCGACTCCACATACTGTCGTGGTGTTCAGCCAGGCGGCCCGGAACGGAAAGTAAACCGGACGGCTTGTTCACCGCCAGAATGTAGTCATCCTCAAAGACCACATCAATCCACGGATCCGTTGGTGGGTGGTACTCGGTCATTGCCATAAAAGTCTCTCGCGAAAACGCTCATCTACAAAAATCGGCGCATTATATACCCAAACCTTTTATCCCCAAACCTCAGTGAGTGGCGCTCCACTCCCCAATGCATGAACACCACCACAATGGGTACGTTTTACCTATATGAGCACAGTCTTGGTCGTCGCTTTTCCTTGCATGTGCACTCGGTGAATAAAAAGTTGCGTTGAAGTTGTAACTATAAATTGACACTAATAATCAGTGTGATATTCATGGAGGGTATTGACAATAAAATCAGCCCAATCCCAAGCAGGACAAGGCGAATCATAAATACAATCAAACACAACATAACAATTCATAAGGAACAAGAATGGAAAACGCCGTCCCTTATCCATCCGAACAACGGCTCTCATTATCACAACTACTTCGCTCACTAGGTCCTGGCATCATGATGGCAGCCGCAGCCGTTGGCGGTTCTCATCTGGTGGCATCAACCAAAGCGGGTGCTATTTATGGCTGGCAACTCGCGGTCCTGATCCTGCTGGTTAACCTGTTTAAATACCCGTTCTTCAAAGCAGGCGTACAGTACACCATGGGCACCGGTGACAGTTTGGTCGAAGGCTACGCCAAAATGGGCAAACCTTACCTGTGGATCTTCACGGTACTGGCGGTGTTCTCAGGCATCGTTAACACGGCTGCACTGCTGATGTTCAGTGCCAGCCTGCTGAGTTACTTCATTCCGTTTGAGCTTTCCATGCCTGTGCTGTGCGGCATCGTGCTTGCCACCTGTCTGATCATTCTGTTTGCCGGCCATTACCGTGCACTGGATACGTTGTCTAAAGTAATCATGGCGGTATTGACCATCGCGACGCTACTGGCGGTCGTGATTGCCGCAGCGAACCCGGCCCCCGTCACGGTAACGACAGAAGGCCCATCACCATGGACACTGGCCGCAATCGGCTTTTTGGTGGTGACCATGGGCTGGATGCCTGCGCCGATTGAGATCTCGTCGCTGACGTCAGTATGGTTGAAAAGTCAGTGTCGCCAGCAACGTGTGACTGCGCAGTCTGCCCTGTTCGACTTCAACGTCGGTTACATCGGCACTGCGATTCTGGCGATTGTTTTTCTTGCGTTGGGCGCTCTGGTGCTGCACGGCACTGGTGTAGAGCTGTCAAAATCCGGCGTGGGTTTCTCGCATCAGTTAGTCGGTCTGTACGCCTCCACTATCGGTGAATGGTCACGCTACCTGATTGCTGTGATTGCCTTCTTCTGTATCTTCGGTAGTACTATTACGGTGATTGATGGCTACTCACGCGTGATTGCCGAATCACAGCGTCTGCTGAAAGAGCAGAAAGAACAGAGTCCGAAAGTGCTGCAAGGCTGGATGATTCTGGTATCGGCTGCGTCACTGGCCATCATTGTGTTCTTCGCGTCTGCTCTGATGCCCATGCTGAACTTTGCCATGATCATGGCTTTCATGACCACGCCGGTATTTGCGCTGCTGAACTACGTCCTGGTGACACGTACCGAGCTGCCGGACGAGTTGAAGGTGGGACCGAAACTCAAAGCGCTGTCGATTCTCGGCCTGATTTACTTGTTTGGTTTCCTGGCGCTGTTCATCTGGTGGAAATGGCTGATGTAATCCCGCCATTTTACAGACATAAAAAAGGCCTTCCACTGGAAGGCCTTTTTACATTTCGGGAAACTTAGTTGTGTGCCACGACAATCAGACGCAATGAATCAAGCTGATACTGTGCCTGTGCGATGTAGCCGGTCAGCTCCTGAATCTGCTGCTCCAGCACCTCAATCTCTTCATCACGAATGTTCGGGTTAACCGCTTTAAGCGCCTGCAAACGCTCCAGTTCACCGTTGAGGATCTGGTGCATCTCTTTCTGCGCCTGCTCGCGAATCGCGCTAACCTGATCCATCACGGGAACTTCACTGGCCGTGATCAGACGATGAACGTCGTTCTGCACTGAGCTCACCAGCTTGCTGGCCAGATGACGGTTCACCGGGCTGAGCTGGCGGTTGAACGCTTCAAACTCCACCTGCGCCGACAAATCATTGCCACGCGCGTCCATCAACATACGGATTGGCGTTTGTGGCAGGAAGCGGCTGATGCCAGTGCGTTTTGGTGCCTGTGCGTCCACCAGATAAACTAGTTCAAGCAAAATGGTGCCCACTGGCAGCGCTTTGTTTTTCAGCAGTGAGACAGCCGAAACGCCCACGCCTTCGCTCATCAGCAGATCAATACCGCCTTGAACCATCGGATGTTCCCAACTGATGAAGTGCATATCTTCACGCGACAGCGCGGTATCGCGATCAAACGTGATGGTCGCACCTTCATACGGCAGACCCGGGTAGCTCGGCACCATCATGTGTTCAGACGGCGTCACCACCAACGCGTTCTCACCACGGTCTTCCTGATTAAGGCCGATGGTATCGAACAGGCTCAGCGCAAACGTCACCAGATTGGTGTCGCCATCGGTCGCGGCAATTTGCTGGGCAATCTGCTGCGCTTTGTCGCCACCGTTGGAGTGCATTTCCAGCAGTCGATCTCGCCCTTGCTCCAACTGAGCTTTGAGCGTTTTGTTCATCTTGGCCGATTCATCGATGATCGCATCCAGCTCGCTATCATCACCGGAAGCCAGAATCGGGATCAGGCGCTCGGCAAACTCATCGTACACCGCGCGGCCCGTCGGACAGGTTTCGGCAAACGCGTTGAGACCTTCCTGGTACCAGCGCGCCAGAATCGCCTGTGAGGTGCCTTTGAGGTAGGGCACATGAATATCGATGTCGTTCTTCTGGCCGATACGATCCAGACGACCGATACGCTGCTCCAGCAGGTCTGGGTTGAACGGCAAATCAAACATCACCAGTTGGCTGGCAAACTGGAAGTTACGACCTTCAGAACCGATTTCACTACAGATCAGCACCTGTGCGCCGCCCTCTTCTTGGGCAAAGTACGCCGCCGCTTTATCACGTTCCAGAATCGACATGCCTTCGTGGAAGACGGTCGCGCGGATACCTTCACGCTCACGCAGTGCTTGTTCCAGTTGCAGCGCGGTACTGGCGCGTGATGCGATCACTAGGATCTTGTCACTGCGTTTGGCTTTGACTTTTTCAAGCAGCCAGTTAACGCGTGAGTCAAACTGCCACCAGCTGGCATCATCGCCCTCGAACTCTTGGAAGATTTCTTCCGGATAGAGCATTTTCATCGCACGAGCTTCCGGACTGAGCTTACCGCCAATCATGCCAGCCACACGCATCGAGGTGGTGTATTGCTGCGGGATCTCCATCTCCATCAGATGCACATTGCGCACCGGGAAGCCTTTGATTGCCGCGCGGGTGTTACGGAACAGCACACGTCCGGTACCGTGACGATCCATCAGGTTATCGATCAGCTCCTGACGTGCCGATGCTTTCTCTTCGTCATCTGCCTGGCTTTCCAGCACGCGGAACAGCGGTTCCACATCTTGCTCCGACAGCAGCTCGGTAATTTGGTTTTTGGCGTCATTTGGCAGCGCCTGACCGGAGAACAGCGCGCTCACCGCATCCGCCACCGGCTCGTATTGCGCTTCTTCCTGCACGAACGCTTCATAGTCGTAGAAACGGTCCGCATCGAGCAGACGCAGACGAGCAAAGTGGCTTTCGCGGCCCAATTGCTCTGGCGTTGCGGTCAGCAGCAGAACGCCCGGCGTGCGCTCAGCCAGCGCTTCAATCACCTGATATTCACGGCTCGGTTTATCCTGACTCCACTCCAGGTGATGCGCTTCATCGACCACCAGCAGATCCCATTCCGCCTCCAGTGCCTGTTCAAAACGCTGACGGCTCTTACGCAGGAAGTCGAGCGAACACAGGACAAACTGTTGGGTTTCAAATGGGTTGTCCGCTTCAGCGAACGCTTCCACGCAGCGCTCTTCGTCAAACACAGAGAAATGCAGGTTGAAACGGCGCAGCATTTCCACCAGCCACTGATGTTGCAGCGTTTCTGGTACCACGATCAGAATACGTTCCGCGCGGCCAGACAGCACCTGCTGGTGAATGATCATGCCCGCTTCGATGGTTTTACCCAGACCCACTTCGTCGGCGAGAAGCACACGCGGTGCATGACGACGGCCCACTTCATGGGCAATAAACAGCTGATGCGGGATCAGGCCGGCACGCATACCACACAGACCACGCATCGGGCTCTTGTGTTGCTGGTACTGGTTAGACAGCGCACGGTAGCGCAGCACAAAGTTGTCCATACGATCAATCTGACCGGCAAACAGTTTGTCCTGCGGTTTGTTAAAGCGAATTTGGTTGCTGAGGAAAATCTCGCGCAGCGCGACACCCGATTCTTCGGTGTCCTCACGCGTACCCAGATAGGTGAACAGGCCGTTCTCTTCCACCACCTGTTCCACTTGCAGCGACCAGCCTTCCTGGCAGTCAATCACGTCGCCGACATTAAACGTCACACGGGTTACCGGGGCATCGTTACGTGCGTACACGCGGTTTTCTTCGGATGCAGCAAACATCAGTGTCACAGTACGGGTATCCATGGCTACCACAGTACCTAAACCTAAATCGCTTTCCGTATCGCTTATCCAGCGTTGCCCCAAAGCAAAAGTCATGAATCGACTACCTCATCAATTTGGATTGGAATTTATAGTGACCTGCGACCACAAGAAGGGAGAGTCTAATTATGATAGTTCTGAAAGAGTGGTGCAGAAAAAGGTCGCTAATCTTACTTGATGGCGTGATGCAGGTCACGCCCATTCCCTGCTTTTTTTCGTCAAGATCTAACTGACATCAAACTGTAAGAAACCAGTGGCATTTGTAAATAACAGCGTTGCTATACTCAAGGTGAAGGCGCGACGAGCTGAGGTGAAAACCTTGGCACAAAGTCTGCAAGTTCAAACAGAGAGTATCAACACGGGTTTGCACCAATCGACAAGTGATCGAATGCCTGACCCAAGCGTACGATCCTTGTAAGTACTGTGGCAAACATCCTTTGCAAAGCAAGCTACTACGTAGCAAGGAGACGCTTATGGGCGATACCGATCGGAAACTGTTTGTACTGGATACCAATATCCTGCTTCATGAACCTCTAGCCATCTACTCCTTCCAAGAACATGACGTGGTCATTCCCATGACCGTCCTCGAAGAACTCGACCGAATCAAAGACAGCAAGCGCGATGTTGCGCGCGATGCCCGTGTGGCGATTCGTGCCTTAGAGAATATGTTCCACGACGCGACTCCAGATGAGATTTCAGAAGGGATTCCGTTTACCAAACACGGCAGTGCGACCGGCACCATCTCCATTCTCGCCGATTACGATGTCCACGAAAGCGTTAAAGCGTTTACTGACAAAGAGGGCGACAACCGTATCCTCAACGCGGTTCTGCATCTGCAGAACAAACGTGCGCCACGCTCGGTGGTGCTGATCACTAAAGACATCAACATGCGTTTGCGCGCCAAAGGCGCTGGCGTGCGTTTTGTTGAAGATTATCGTACCGACCAACTGATCGACGACGTGCAGTATCTGACCAAAGGTTTTCAGACCCGACCGGGGAATTTCTGGGACAAAGTGGACAGCGTCGACAGCTACTCACTCGGCGGCAAAACCTTCCACAAACTGGATCGCGAGCCGTTTGAACCCACCTACATCAACCAATACGTACTGGACGAAGAGAGTGACTTCGCTGCGCGGGTTGAAACCATCACCGAAGACAAAATCACTCTGCTCGATTTAAGTCGTGAACGCATGCTGCACCGCAAAGCATGGGACATTACACCGAAAAATATCTATCAGGGCATGGCGCTCGATGCCCTGCTCGACCCAAACATCGATCTGGTGATTCTGACTGGCGCTGCCGGTAGTGGTAAAACGCTGCTGGCCATGGCGGCTGCACTTGAGCAGACCGTTGAGAAAAAGATGTTCGACAAGATCATCGTCACGCGTAACACGCCGGATATCGGCGAATCGATTGGTTTCCTGCCCGGCACCGAGGAAGAGAAAATGATGCCTTGGCTGGCGGCCGTTACCGATACGTTGGAAGCACTGCATAAGAACGATCACTGCACTGAAGGGTCGCTGAAATACATCGTCGACAAAGCCAACATTCAGTTCAAATCCATCAACTTTATGCGCGGCCGGTCCATTCAGGATGCCTTTGTGCTGCTGGATGAGTGTCAGAACCTCACCGCTTCGCAAATCAAAACCATCATCACCCGTTGCGGCGAAGGCACCAAGATCGTCTGCTCGGGCAACCTGGCGCAAATTGACTCCCCTTACCTGACCCCGGTGACCTCCGGTTTGACCTACATGGTTGAGCGCTTCAAAAACTTCGAAGGCAGCGCCAACATCCACCTCAACGGTGTCGTCCGCAGCCGTCTGGCTGAATTCGCCGAAGAGAATTTATAATCACATCTGGCGAGATATTATCTATATCTCGCCACTCCATTTAAAATAATTATTCACTTTTATAGCATTTGTATGTTTTACTAGCCGTACTCAATTGTTACAGCTAAGGACTGAGATATGGCTTTCAATTTACGTCACCGCAATTTTCTCAAACTGCTCGATTTCACGCCGAAAGAAATTCAGTTTCTGCTGGACCTATCTGCCGACCTGAAACGCGCAAAATACGCGGGCAACGAGCAGAAAACCCTGACGGGTAAAAACATCGCACTCATCTTTGAAAAGTCCTCTACTCGAACCCGCTGTGCTTTTGAAGTGGCGGCATTTGATCAGGGCGCTCAGGTGAGTTACCTCGGCCCGTCGGGCTCGCAAATCGGCCACAAAGAGTCGATGAAAGACACCGCGCGCGTGCTCGGTCGCATGTACGATGGTATTCAGTATCGTGGCTTTGGTCAGGAAATCGTCGAAGAACTCGGCCAGTTCGCCGGCGTTCCCGTCTGGAACGGTTTGACCGATGAATTCCACCCGACGCAAATTCTGGCCGACTTTCTGACCATGCAAGAACACGGTCGCGGTAAAGCGCTGCACGAAATCAGCTTTGCTTACCTCGGCGATGCACGTAATAACATGGGCAACTCACTGATGGTGGGCGCCGCGAAAATGGGCATGGATATCCGTCTGGTTGCACCAAAAGCGTTCTGGCCAGACGCCGAGTTGGTGCAAACCTGCCAGCAGATTGCCGAGCAAACCGGAGCCCGCATTACTCTGACTGAACATGTCGCCGAAGGCGTCAAAGGGTGTGATTTCCTCTACACTGATGTGTGGGTTTCAATGGGTGAAGCTGCCGATGCATGGGATGAACGCGTTGCAATGATGAAACCGTATCAGGTCAACATGCACACCATCGAAGCGACCGGCAATCCGCACGTCAAATTCATGCACTGTCTGCCTGCGTTCCACAACGATGAAACCACCATCGGTAAACAAGTCGCCGAAAAATACGGCATGAAAGGGCTGGAAGTGACGGAAGAAGTGTTTGAATCCGACTACTCCATCGTGTTTGACGAAGCCGAAAACCGCATGCACACCATCAAAGCTGTCATGGTCGCGACGCTGGGTTCCTGATTCACCCCGAAGGCTCAATAAGTGATTGCGGCGAGTGAAAGCAGAGAACAACGCGCCAGTGACTAAGATGCCGAAATCGCTTCAAAATCATGGGTGCTGTCGCTAGGCCGCCATTGAACGAGACCCGATGAGCATACATCCGTATGTGATTCGGGCGAGCGAAAGCAGCGAACAACGCGCCAGTGACCAGGATGAAGAAGATTGTGAGTTAATCGCTTGCGCTCACACCACTTAGGCGTATAATGCCGAGCAATTTGTCTGAGGGGTAGCCGGTGAAACAAGTCCAGGTAACACATTACACATTCGGTAAGCGAGCATGCTTACAGGGCGTCGTATTTGCCCCCTCTATTGATTTTTAAAGCCTCCCAGATCGGGGGGCTTTTTTATGGCTAAAAGCCGGGTATTGCTACACATTTATAGGGAAGAAGATCATGGCGAATTCGCTTTATCAAAAGCACATCATCTCCATTTCTGAGCTTTCACGTGAAGAACTGGAACTGATTGTAAACACCGCGGGCCAGCTTAAAGCTCAGCCTAATCCGGAACTGATCAAACACAAAGTCGTCGCGAGCTGTTTCTTTGAACCATCGACCCGTACTCGTTTGTCGTTCGAGACGGCGATTCAGCGTATCGGTGGCAGCGTGATTGGTTTTGATAACGGCGGTAACACTTCTCTGGCCAAAAAAGGCGAAACACTGGCTGATTCAGTGCAGGTGATTTCCTCTTACGTGGATGCCTTCGTGATGCGTCACCCACAGGAAGGTGCGGCGCGTCTGGCGTCTGAATTTTCCAATGGTGTGCCCGTCATCAACGCCGGTGACGGCTCCAACCAACACCCAAGCCAAACGCTGCTGGATCTTTTCACGCTGTTTGAAACTCAGGGCCGTCTCGACAACCTGAATGTTGCGTTCGTCGGTGACCTGAAATATGGCCGCACAGTGCATTCTCTGGCTCAGGCTCTGGCGAAATTCAACAATAACCGCTTTTTCTTCGTCGCACCGGAAGCACTGGCGATGCCAGACTACATCTGTGAAGAGCTGGACGAAGCGGGCGTCGAATACAGCCTGCACGCCGACATGGAAAGCGTGATTCCGGAACTGGACATTCTGTACATGACTCGCGTGCAGAAGGAGCGTTTCGACGAATCCGAATACGCCCACATCAAGTCGGCGTACGTACTGACAGCGGCAATGCTGGACAATGCCCGTCCAAACATGAAAGTGCTGCACCCGCTGCCACGTGTCGATGAGATCACGACCGATGTCGACAAAACACCGCACGCCTACTTCTTCCAACAGGCAGAAAACGGCGTGTACGCGCGTGAAGCCCTGCTTGCCCTTGTTCTGAACGAATCACTGTAACCGGAGTCTGTCATGAGTAAAGAAACCAAACTGCAAGTTGAAGCGATTAAAAACGGCACAGTGATTGACCACATTCCGGCGAAAGTGGGCGTAAAAGTGCTGAAGCTGTTTGATATGCACAATTCCAACCAGCGTGTGACGATTGGCCTCAACCTGCCTTCATCGGCGCTGGGTCATAAAGATTTGCTGAAAATCGAGAACGTGTTCATCAGTGAAGAGCAAGCCAATAAGCTGGCGCTGTACGCACCGCACGCCACCGTGAACCAGATTGAAAACTACGAGGTGGTGAAGAAACTGGCACTGGAACTGCCTGAGCGCATCAACAATGTGTTTGCCTGCCCGAACAGCAACTGTATTTCGCACAACGAGCCGGTGGAAAGCAGCTTCCGCATTTTTGAAAAGGCTAACGACATTCGCCTGAAATGTAAGTACTGCGAGAAAGTGTTCTCACGCGAAATCGTGACCGAACGCGAAGCGTAAGCCATGAGGCCGGCCGGGTGAAATCCATGGTCGGCTCTTTACCTCGCCGCCAAGAACAGGCACACTGACCGCTCGTTTTTTTGCTTAACCAATGGAATAACAAGCATGACAAAAGTTCTGCATACAGACTCTGCACCTGCAGCTATTGGCCCTTACATTCAAGGCGTTGATCTTGGCAACATGGTTCTGACTTCAGGCCAGATCCCAGTAAACCCAGCGACGGGTGAAGTACCAGCAGACATCGCGGCACAAGCACGCCAGTCTCTGGACAACGTCAAAGCCGTTGTTGAGGCCTCTGGTCTGACTGTCGGCGACATCGTGAAAATGACCGTGTTCGTTAAAGATCTGAACGACTTCGGCACCGTAAACGAAGTGTACGGCAAATTCTTTGATGAGCACCAAGTCGCTCACTACCCTGCACGCTCTTGCGTGGAAGTGGCTCGTCTGCCAAAAGATGTGGGTATCGAAATTGAAGCCATTGCCGTACGCAAGTAGGTGATGAAAACAAAAAAGGTTGCTCATTGAGCAACCTTTTTTTATTGGACTGAAATCAGTTAGACGTCGCTTTCTTAGCATTGCGCATCGCCACTTCGTCATCCAGTTCTTGCAGTTTAGCTTTCATGTCGTGATAACAACGCTGCGACAGCTCACGCACGTGCTCTTTACCCATGCCTTCTGTGCTCACTGGCGGTAGCATTTCAACAATGATGTGGCCGTTGTTCCAGCGGTTGAGGCGCAGTTTATCCGTCGAGCTGCATACAATCGGAATGATAGGCACGCCTGCCCCTAGCGCAGCGTGAAACGCACCAGCTTTAAACGGCAGCAAACCACGGCCGCGTGAACGGGTACCTTCCGGGAACATCCACACCGACACGTCGCTGTTTTTCATGCTATCGACCACTTGATCGATGGTGCCTTTGGCTTTGGTTTTGTTCGCGCGGTCAATCAGAATGTTACCAGTCAGCCAGTAAAGCTGGCCAAACAGCGGCATCCAAGCCAGGCTCTTTTTGCCGACGGTCACCACTTTTGGGGTCACCGCGGAAGAGACGGTAAACAAATCCCAGTTGTTCTGGTGGTTGGCAATGTAAATCGCCTGGCCACGATTGTAAGCATCATCCGGAATACGCAATTCCAGCTTAATGCCAAACACTTTGGACATCGCACCAAACATGCGACCAAAGGTAAATACGTGCTTCGGGTTACGCGGGCTAAGCAGGCAGTAACCACAACCGAACACAAACATCACGACAGCAAACAACGCCACCGCAAGAATACGGAGTAAAGCAATCATCCAGATTCTCCAAAGGAGCTAGAATAAAAAAGCCGAAACCCTTGGATTTCGGCCCATTGATAAGTCGGCAGTTTAACTCGACTCGCGGAAACGCTCAATATTTGCGCCCAGAGCCGACAGCTTGTCTTCGATCTTCTCGTAACCACGGTCGATGTGGTAGATACGATCAACGATGGTTTCACCTTTGGCAATACAACCCGCGATCACCAGACTCGCCGATGCACGCAGGTCAGTGGCCATCACCTGAGCACCGCTCAGAGAATCCACATCACCACAGATCACCGTGTTGCCTTCAATTTCTGCTTTTGCGCCCATACGCATCAGCTCTGGCACATGCATGAAACGATTTTCAAAGATGGTTTCAGTAATCACGCCACCACCTTTAGCCATCATGTTCAGCAGGGTAAACTGAGCCTGCATGTCGGTTGGGAAACCTGGGTGTGGCGCGGTACGAATCGAGACGGCTTTGAGATCGCGCCCCGTCATATCAAGGCTGATCCAGTCTTCACCCGTTTCAATCAGCGCTCCCGCGTCTTCCAGCTTAGCCAGAACGGCTTCCAGCAGTTTGGCGTTGGTGTTGCGACACACCACTTTGCCGTGTGACACCGCGGCCGCCACTAGAAACGTACCTGTTTCGATACGGTCTGCCACCACTGAATGTTTACCGCCACCCAGACGCTCAACGCCTTCGATGGTGATAGTATCAGTACCGGCACCGCTAATCTTCGCGCCCAGCTTGTTCAGGAACATCGCCGTATCAACGATTTCTGGTTCACGCGCTGCGTTATCCAGTACGGTTTTACCGTCTGCCAGTGTTGCAGCACACATGATGGTAATGGTGGCGCCGACACTGACTTTGTCCATCACGATGTGCGCGCCTTTCAGGCGGCCATCAACGGTCGCTTTCACGTAACCGTCTTCCAGAGCGATGGTAGCACCCAGTTGCTCCAGACCGTGAATATGCAAATCCACCGGACGAGCACCGATCGCACAGCCACCAGGCAGTGACACCTGACCGTGACCAAAACGAGCCACCAGCGGACCCAGAGCCCAAATTGATGCGCGCATGGTTTTCACCAAATCGTACGGTGCGCAGTATTGATCAATTTGACTTGGATCGACGTGGACAGAACCGTTACGTTCAACTTTGGCACCCAGACGCTTAAGCAGCTCCATGGTGGTGTCAATGTCACGTAAGTGAGGAACGTTAGCAACTTCTACTGGCTCAGACGCCAGGATAGAAGCAAATAAAATTGGAAGTGCAGCATTTTTTGCACCAGAGATGGTCACTTCGCCTTGCAGCGGTTTATTGGACCCAATAACTCGAAACTTATCCATTCACAAACCTTATAGCGACATCAACTTTTTATCGCGAGCCCACTCGCTAGGCGTGAACGCTTTGATTGACACAGCATGAATATCATTGCGCTGAATGTACTCCATCAGAGGAGCGTAGATCAGCTGCTGTTTCTTCACACGGCTCATGCCTTCAAAAACGGCATCAACAGCAATCACTTCGTAGTGACTGCCTTCACCTTTGACGTGAATCTCTTGAAGATTGAGTGCTTGTTCTAATATCTGTTGTACTTGTGCGCTATCCACAATTCACCCCTGCTGGTTGTTTAATGTGTCGAGACATCATTGCGTCAATGTTACTCAACTGAAACAGTGTGCGCAGTTGCTCTGGCACAAAACTCAGCATTATATGACAGTTTTGCTTTTTTGCATGCTCTAATAAGTGAATTAACATCACCATCCCCGCAGAATCGATACGTGTCACCGATTTCAGGGAAAGCTCACAATGCGCACCTTGCGGCTGCCATTGTTGCAAAACTGTCCACAACCCAGGTACGGTATCGCGGTCTAACGCTCCGCTCAGCTCCGCCTGTTCAGGGTTTAGCTGTTGCCATTGTGGATGGCTCATTGGGTTTTACTCTCAAAGCGAATCGGTTGTGCTGCCAAATCGTCAAGCTCTTTGGCCACCGCCAGAATACCCTCCTGACGAATCTTGCCATTCCACTCCGACTGTTTGCTCGACAACAGGCTGATACCTTCAGCAATCATGTCGAACGCACGCCATTCGCCGGATTTCTCTTTACGCAGTTTGAATTCCAGTTTGATATTCGGACGCGGAGTATCGACGATGTCGACTTTCACGCTGGTGATACGGCGATCATCGCCCACCGCCTGTTCCGGACCGAATTCAATCGTCTGATCACTGTACTGAGTCAGTACCTGAGCGTAACTGGTCACCAGATAAGCACGAAATGCGGTGATGAACCTCGCCACATCTTCACGCTTTGCCCCTTTCAGGTTTGGACCCAGCAATTTCAGCGCCGCATACTGATCGTTGACGTAAGGCATCAGCTCTTGTTCAACGATCACCTTCAGATGTTCCGGATCTTTGTGCACTAGATCCTGCTCAGCTTTGAGACGATCAAACGACTTTTGCGCTACCTGCTTCATCATCAGATACGGATCGGTCTGATCAATCTCCTGCGCGGCATTTGCCGTCCAGGTCAGCAACGCACTCACCAGAAGAATAACGTATTGTTTCAGCCACTTAGTTTTACTCAGCATGATTACTCACTCTTCTTGTTGTCTTTATCTGATCCGCCGACGCTGTACAGCACCTGACCAATCAAATCTTCCAGTACCAGCGCCGATTTGGTGTCCTCAATACGGTCACCGTCTTTCAGCATGCCTTCATCCTCAAACACAAAGCCCGGGATCAAGCTGATGTACTGTTCACCGATCAGGCCAGACGTCAGGATCTGCACACTGGAGTTTTCCGGAAACTGGTTATAACGACTGTCAATCGCCAAAGTTACGGACGGGATCAGACGCTCTTTGTCCAGCGAAATCGATTCGACCCGTCCCACCACTACGCCACCAACTTTGACTGGTGAACGTACTTTCAGACTACCGATGTTATCAAACTCCGCTTTTACCGAATAAGTATCGTTGGAGCCCAGCCCTTTCACGTCAGCGACTTGAAAAATCATCACCAGAATTGCGCAAATTCCTGCCAGCACAAAACTGCCTACCCAAAATTCTAGTTTTCGTGTTTGTTGCATGATTAGTTCCCAAACATCAATGCGGTAAGTACAAAGTCCAGCCCCAACACGGCTAAGGACGAATGCACAACGGTTCGTGTTGTCGCACGGCTGATGCCTTCAGAGGTCGGAATCGCATCATAGCCATTAAACAGAGCAATCCAGGTGACGGTGATGGCAAACGCCACACACTTAATCACACTGTTGCCAATATCTTCACCCAGCTCGACCGATGCCTGCATCGCAGACCAGAAGCTGCCGTGATCAATCCCTTTCCAGTCAACGCCGACCAACTGACCGCCCCAGATACCGACCGCCATAAAAATCATCGCCAAGAGCGGCATCGAAATCAAGCCAGCCCACAAACGCGGCGCAATGACACGCTTAAGCGGGTCAACCGCCATCATTTCCAGGCTGGACAACTGTTCGGTCGCTTTCATCAGGCCGATTTCCGCCGTCAGAGCAGAGCCTGCACGTCCGGCAAACAGCAGTGCGGTCACCACCGGGCCAAGTTCACGCAGTAAGGAGAGAGCGACCATCTGACCCAAGCTGGTTTCCGCGCCGTAATCGACCAGAATCACGTAGCCTTGCAGACTGAGCACCATGCCGATAAACAGACCAGAAACGACAATAATCGCCAGAGACTGAACGCCGACGCTGTAAAGTTGTTTGACTAATAAAGGTAAATTCTGAATCGGACGCGGACGCCCGGCCAGCGCACCAAACAGCATCAGGCTGGCACGGCCAAACGATTCGCACATTGCAAAGAAGCGTCGTCCGACTCCGCCGATCCAGCGCTGCAGATTATCCAACATGGAAAAGATCCTTTTCTATCGGCTGAGCCGGAAACCGGAAAGGCACCGGACCGTCGGCTTCGCCTTGTAAAAACTGCTGCACACGCGGATCGCTGTTATTGACCAGATCTTGTGGCGTGCCAAAGGCAATCACTTTGCCGTCGGCCAGCAGATAAACCCAGTCGGCAATGCTCATCACTTCCGGTACATCATGCGATACCACCACAGAAGTTACGCCAAGCGCCTGATTGAGGTTACGAATCAGCTCAACCAGAACACCCATGGTGATCGGGTCTTGGCCGACAAAGGGCTCATCAAACATGATCAGCTCCGGGTCGAGCGCGATCGCCCGCGCCAGCGCCGCTCGGCGAGCCATCCCACCGGAGAGTTCACTTGGCATCAGTTGCGCCGCACCGCGCAAACCAACCGCTTCGAGTTTTAACAGCACCAGAGTTCGAATCAGGGATTCGTCGAGTTCTGTGTGCTCACGCAACGGAAACGCGACGTTATCAAAGACATTAAGATCGGTGAACAGTGCGCCGGACTGGAACAACATGCTCATTTTTTTGCGGGCTTTATAGAGTTTACTGCGAGTCAGAGTGGGAATGTTCTGGCCATCGAACCAGATATCGCCATGTTCCGGGAGTAACTGTCCGCCGATTAAGCGCAACAGTGTGGTTTTACCAATCCCGGAAGGCCCCATAATGGCGGTCACTTTCCCTTTGGGAACATGCAGGCTGATATCATCAAAAATCACTCGCTCAGCACGGGAAAACGTCAGATTGTTTATGGTCACTAGATCGGTTTCGGACATACTCGCGATTCGCTATTGTGGGATTTCCATCCAAGGAATGGGCAATCATAAGCACATTGCCCAAAAATTAAAAGCACCGTTCAATTACATTTCGTGTTCAAACTGAATTTAAGAACGATTTTCAGTTGATACGAATCTTTTGTTGATAAACTCATCAAGCGCTTGAATTAAAGCACACCAAGCAACCGGGTAAACACGCTCGTTGGCAGCGATGATGAACAGTGAAAATGAGACAATAAATTGTATCTTCGGCTTCCCTTTTAATGACCAACAAGTCAAAATTGGCGGTTACTCATTTAATTTTTCATAAAGTTAGGAATTGTCATGCTTGAAGCCGTTGCGTTTCTTATTGTAGGTCTCGTTCTTCTGGTCTGGAGTGCCGATAAACTGGTCTTTGGATCCGCAGCCTTAGCGCGCAACATTGGCATTTCTCCTTTAGTCATCGGCATGACGATTCTGGCCATGGGCTCATCCGCTCCTGAGATGATGGTGTCGGCAACCGCCGCTCTCGATGGTAAAACCGATACCGCCGTAGGTAACGTCCTCGGTTCTAACATTGCCAACATCGCATTAATTCTTGGCATAACCGCTTTGATTAAGCCACTTTCTATTAGTTCCACTGTTATTCGCCGTGAACTTCCACTGATGATTGCCGTCACATTACTGGCGGGCGCACTGTTGTGGGATAACCATCTTGGTTTTTACGAAGGCATTCTGCTGTTCGTCCTGTTTGCCGCTTTTATTCTGGCGATGCTGAAAATCAGCCGCAGTGAACAGAAAAATGGCGATACGCTGCTGGAAGAACACGAATCGGAGATCCCGGAAGGTGTCAGCAACTGGAAAGCCGTCATGTGGGTCGCGATCGGTCTGATCCTGCTGCCACTTGCAGCCAGTTTACTGGTCGACAACTCCGTCATTATCGCTAAATATTTCGGTATGAGCGATCTGGTGATTGGCTTGACGATCATCGCGATCGGTACCAGCCTGCCAGAACTGGCCGCCTCATTGGCAGGCGTTCTCAAAGGCGAAGATGACATGGCCGTAGGTAACATCATCGGCTCCAACGTATTTAACATTCTGGCAGTTATGGGACTGCCGGGGATCCTGAATCCGTCAGTTCTCAGCTCACATGCTATGGGACGTGATTTCTGGGTGATGCTGGCAGTCTCATTACTGCTGGTTCTGATGGCACTGGGTAAATCTCGCAGTATTAACCGCATCGAAGGAGCAATCCTATTTGCGGCATTTCTTGCGTACCAGGTTTACCTGTTTATGAATATGGCTGCTTAACTGGAGTTTAGGATGTCTGATCACTTTGACTACCGCAGTGTTGCTCAGCAGGTGCTGGCAACGGAGATCGAAGGTCTGCAACAACTCGACCAATACTTTAATGACGACTTCTGCCGTGCCTGCGAGATGATCCTGGCCAATAACAGCGGTAAAGTAGTTGTGATGGGGATTGGTAAGTCTGGCCATATCGGTAAAAAAATTGCTGCCACGCTGGCCAGTACCGGCACATCGGCATTCTTTGTTCATCCGGGCGAAGCGTCACACGGCGATCTCGGCATGATTGAAAGCGGCGATATTGTGCTGGCCATCTCCAACTCCGGCGAATCATCCGAAATTCTGGCGCTGTTCCCGGTCCTCAAGCGTCTGAACAATCGCATCATCAGCATGACGGGCAACCCGCAATCGAATATGGCCAAGTTGGCTGACATTCACTTGCAAATCACCGTCCCTAAAGAAGCCTGTCCGCTGGGTCTGGCGCCGACATCCAGTACAACCGCAACACTGGTGATGGGTGATGCACTGGCTGTGGCGCTGCTTCAGGCTCGCGGTTTCACCGCCGAAGATTTTGCCTTGTCTCATCCGGGGGGCGCTTTAGGGCGTAAGCTGCTAATGAAACTACAAGACATCATGCACTCGGGTGAAGCACTGCCGAAAGTCCAGCCCACCGCACTGGTACGTGACGCACTGCTGGAAATCAGCCAGAAAGGGCTGGGGATGACCGCTGTAGTGGAAGGTAATGATCATATGATTGGTATTTTTACCGACGGTGACCTGCGCCGGATTCTGGACAAACGCATTGATATTCACACAGCGACCATCAGCGAAGTGATGACCCGTAACCCGACCGTGGCCTCTCCGAACCTGCTTGCCGTCGAAGGCCTTAATCTGATGCAGGACAAACGCATCAACGGTTTGATGCTGGTAGAAGACGGTAAGCTGGTCGGCGCGCTGAATATGCACGATTTACTCAAAGCCGGAGTCATGTGATGAGCCAAACTATCGAAACCTTGTATGGCGACGTGGATGCTGCTCTGCTGGCGATTGCCAAAGAGATTAAACTGCTGATCTGCGATGTGGATGGCGTGTTTTCTGACGGCCTGATTTACATGGGCAATCAGGGTGAAGAGTTGAAAACGTTTCATACCCGTGACGGATATGGCGTAAAATCGTTAATGAACGCTGGCATTGAGATCGCTATTATTACCGGCCGAAAATCTCAAATCGTTGAAAATCGTATGAAAGCACTGGGCATTAAACTGATCTATCAGGGTCAAGATGACAAAGTGAAAGCGTATCACGATATTTGTCAGCGTCTTGCCATTGAGCCACAACACACGGGCTACATTGGCGATGATCTGATTGACTGGCCCGTAATGGAAAAAGTGGCCCTAAAAGTTTGTGTTGCCGACGGTCATCCGCTGTTAGCCAAACGCGCAAATTACGTCACTCACATCAAAGGCGGACACGGCGCAGTACGCGAAGTGTGCGATTTAATTTTACAAGCACGGAATGAGCTCGACGTACACAAAGGCCTGAGTATATGAGTTTTTCTCGTATCCTTTACGCGATACTTTTCTTTGTTGCATCATGGTCTGCCTATTACCTGTTGGACAAAGAACAAAGCACGGCAATTCAGGTGGCTCCGAATCTTGAGCTGCCGATGTTTAGCGGAAAAAATCTGGACAACATCACGTATGATCAGCAAGGTATCAAAAGCTATGTGATCACCTCCAAGCATTTGGATCACTATGCCAAAGGCGGCAACACCATTTTTGAATACCCTGTATTGAAAGTGTATCAACAGGGCGTCACGCAAGAGTGGGAGATCACCGCAAAACGTGGCATTCTGACCAAAGAACATGTGCTGACGCTGTACGATGACGTACTGGTCAAGAATTTATTTGAAGACTCCGGTTTTGACACGCTCACCACATCGCGCATGAGCATTCAGCTCGATAACCGCGATTTTTGGGCAGACAACCCCGTTGAGTTACTCGGTCCTCAGTTTGAAACTCAAGGACAGGCGATGAAAGGCAACTTTGGCGATCATTCGGCTGTACTGTATAACCATGTACAAGGTAGATATGAAACTCTCACACCTTAGTTTTCTGGCACTGTTGCTGGCTTCTGGCCACGCTCTGGCATTATCGTCGGATTCTCAGCAGCCGGTGTACATTGACTCAGACAGCCAGCAGCTGGACATGAAAAGCAGCCGCGTGACCTTTCTGGGCGACGTGAAGCTCAAACAAGGCAGCATCAACATCAATGCTGACAAACTGATCGTCATTCGTGACGCGAAAACCGGCAAAGTGCAGGACATTGAAGGCTACGGCAATCTGGCGACCTTCTCGCAGCTGACCGATGATGGTAAAACGCTATACGGCGAAGCCAAAGAGCTGTATTACAAAATGGCAGATGACGAACTGACCATGATCGATCAAGCCATGTTGTCCCAGGACGACAGTGAAATCCGCGGCAGTAAAATCCGCTACAAAATTTCTTCGCAGAAGTTGATTGCCGACAGCAATGGCAGCGGCCGTGTGTCTACCGTCCTTCAACCTCAAGCGACGCAGCAGTAGTAACCTATGGCAATACTCAAAGCAGAACATTTAGCCAAGAGCTATAAAAAACGTAAAGTGGTGTCGGACGTCAGCCTGCAGGTTGAATCCGGCCAGATTGTGGGCCTGCTTGGCCCGAACGGAGCAGGGAAAACCACCTCGTTCTATATGATTGTCGGTCTCGTCGCCCGTGATGAAGGCAAAATCTGCATTGACGACAAGGACATCAGTGTCCTGCCAATGCACAGCCGTTCACGCATGGGGATTGGTTATCTTCCACAGGAAGCTTCGATTTTCCGTAAGCTGTCAGTGGAAGATAACATCATGGCCGTGCTGGAAACACGCGAAGAGATGACGCGTGAAGAGCGCCAGGACAAGCTGGAAGATTTGCTGGAAGAGTTCCACATTCAGCACATTCGCAGCAGTGCCGGTATGGCGCTGTCTGGTGGTGAGCGCCGCCGGGTGGAAATCGCGCGAGCACTGGCCGCCAACCCACAGTTTATCCTGCTGGACGAACCGTTTGCCGGGGTTGACCCGATTTCGGTTATCGACATCAAGAAAATCATCGAACATCTGCGTGATCGTGGCTTAGGGGTGTTGATCACCGACCACAACGTTCGTGAAACCTTGGATGTGTGTGAAAAAGCTTATATCGTAAGTCAGGGACGCTTAATCGCAGAAGGAACACCGCAGGAAGTGCTCAACAACGAGCAGGTGAAACAGGTTTATCTCGGTGAACAATTCCGTCTATGATTAGAGTAGATTGAGATCAATTCTAACAAAAACAAGGCAGTTAATACTGAATGAAACCCTCATTACAGCTCAAGCTCGGTCAACAGTTAGCCATGACACCTCAGTTGCAGCAAGCGATTCGCTTATTGCAGCTGTCGACATTGGATCTGCAACAGGAAATCCAGGAAGCGTTGGAATCAAATCCGCTGCTGGATGTTGAAGAATCAATGGAAGAGTTTTCGGCCGCTGAACATTCGACCGCCAGTGAGGAGAAAGACGCCAGTGCTGACATCGCCGAACCTGAACCGCAAGACAGCTCAGAACTGATCGAAAAATCGGAAATCAGCGCCGAACTGGAAATTGATACCACTTGGGATGACGTATACAGTGCCAACACTGGCAGCACCGGCATTGCCCTCGATGACGACGCACCTGTCTATCAGGGCGAGACGACCCAGACCCTACAGGATTACCTGTTGTGGCAACTGGATTTGACGCCGTTCAGCGATACCGACCGCACCATCGCTCTGGCATTAATCGACGCCATCGACGATTACGGTTACCTCACTCAATCTCTGGAAGAGATTCTGGAAAACTTCAACAGTGAAGAGATTGAGCTGGATGAAATCGAAGCGGTGCGCAAACGCATTCAACAGTTCGACCCGCTGGGCGTTGCCTCACTGAATCTGCAGGACTGCCTGCTGCTGCAACTGGCCACGTACCCATCCGACACCCCTTGGCTGGAAGAAGCCAAGACGCTCCTATCTCAGTACATCGACTCTCTTGGCAACCGCGATTACAAAGTCATTCTGAAAGAGACTAAACTCAAAGAAGAAGAGTTGCGCGAAGTGCTACAGCTGATTCAGCAGTTGGACCCAAGACCAGGCAGCCGTATCGCATCAGAGCATGCTGAATACGTCATCCCTGATGTGTCGGTATTTAAAGAGCATGGCAAGTGGATTGTGACCATCAATCCGGATAGCGTGCCAAAACTTAAAATTAACCAACAATACGCCGATCTGGTGCGCGGAAATAGTGCTGACAGCAACTACATCCGTACCAACCTGCAAGAAGCTAAATGGTTAATTAAGAGCCTCGAAAGCCGAAACGAGACCTTGCTCAAAGTTGCCAAGTGCATAGTTGAACATCAGCGTGATTTCTTCGAGTATGGTGAAGAAGCCATGAAGCCGATGGTTCTCAACGACGTCGCGCTTGCCGTGGATATGCATGAATCGACCATTTCTCGTGTTACGACACAGAAGTACATGCATACCCCGCGTGGCATATTCGAATTGAAGTACTTTTTCTCCAGTCATGTTAGTACTGACAACGGCGGAGAATGTTCATCTACCGCGATTCGAGCACTGATCAAAAAATTGGTCGCTGCGGAAACCCCAGCCAAACCATTAAGTGACAGCAAGATTGCGGCTCTACTCGCTGATCAAGGGATTCAGGTGGCAAGACGTACCATCGCCAAATACCGCGAATCCTTGGGCATCGCCCCTTCAAGTCAGCGCAAACGCCTGCTATAAGGCCTAACTGAGAAGGAAAGTCTATGCAAATCAATATTCAAGGCCATCACATTGATCTTACCGATTCAATGCAAGACTATGTTCACTCTAAATTTCAAAAACTTGAACGTTTTTTCGACCATATCAATACTGTTCAGGTGATTTTACGTGTTGAAAAAACGCGCCAAATCGCTGAAGCTACGCTTCACATTAACCAAGGAGAAGTTCACGCCACTGCGGAAGATGAAATCATGTACGCAGCGATAGATGGCCTCGTGGACAAGCTCTCTCGTCAACTCAACAAGCATAAAGAAAAGCTAAGTAGCCACTAACATGCAATTACGCGAAGTACTTTCACTGGACTGCACCAAGAGTGCAGTCCAGTGTTCTAGCAAAAAAAGAGCCCTGGAAATCATCAGCGAAATCGCCGCGCTGCATACGGGTCAAAACGCCACTGAGCTGTTTGAGTGTATGCTCAGCCGCGAGAAAATGGGCAGTACGGGGATTGGCAACGGTATCGCCATTCCGCACGCTCGAATGACCTCCAGTGACCAGGCTGTGGCCGTGTTGGTGCAGTGTGAGGAACCGATTGAGTTCGACTCCATCGACAATCGTCCGGTTGACCTGCTGTTTGCCTTGCTGGTCCCGGAAGCTCAATGTAAAGAACACCTCAAAACCTTGTCTTGCATGGCTGAACGCCTGAACGACAAACAGACTCTGAAACAGCTGCGCGGTGCTACCAGTGACCAGGAGCTGTACGACATCATGGTTAACCAACCTCAATAGGTCCCCCATGCGTTTAATTGTTGTGAGTGGTCAATCTGGCGCAGGCAAAAGCGTCGCGTTGCGTGTCCTGGAAGATCTGGGCTACTACTGCGTGGACAATCTGCCCGTCGGTTTGCTGCATGCCTTTATGCAATCGGTTCAGGGCAGCAAACAAAATGTCGCCGTGAGTATCGATATCCGGAACCTGCCGAAAGAACCCGGCTTGGTGGAGGATGTTCTTGACCAACTCAAACAAAACAACGATGTCAGCGTACTCTTTCTGGATGCCACCAAAGAGACGCTGATGAAACGCTATAGCGAAACCCGTCGTATTCATCCGCTCTCGCTCAGTGAAGGCAAGCCGACGCTGGCTCAGGCGATTGAACTGGAAACCCGTTTACTGGAGCCGCTCAAAGAGCAGGCGGACTTGTTGCTCGACAGCAGCAACAAATCGCTGCATGAATTGAGTGAAACCGTGCGCATGCGGGTTGAAGGCCGCGAGCGCAAAGATCTGGTGATGGTATTTGAATCCTTCGGTTTCAAATACGGCTTGCCCAGCGACGCCGACTATGTGTTCGACGTGCGCTTTCTGCCTAATCCACACTGGGAACCGGATCTCAGACCGCTCACCGGGCTGGACGCACCGATCAAATCGTTTCTTGAAAGCCATGCTGAAGTGATGGAACTTAAGCTGCAGATTCAGAAGTTCTTTGAGCACTGGCTGCCATTGCTGGAAAAGAACAACCGCAGTTACCTGACCATCGCGATCGGGTGTACCGGCGGGAAACACCGCTCAGTCTACCTGACCCAACAGCTTGGCGAATACTTTGCTGAAATGGGTCACCAGGTACAAATTCGTCACACCTCGTTGGAAAAAAATCTGTCATAAGGAAATGATATGCCACAAGCCAGCCGTACCGTCCTGATCCAGAACCGCCTGGGCTTGCATGCCCGCGCTGCCGTTAAGCTGGTTGAACTGGCTCAATCATTTGATGCCGTGCTGATCATTCAGAGTCAGGAAGGCAAAGAAGCGACGGCTGACAGTGTCATGGGGCTGCTGATGCTGGAGTCTGCGCAAGGGCAAAACGTCACCATTTCCGCCGAAGGTTCTCAGGCAGAGCAAGCGCTCGATGCCGTATGTCACCTAATTGAAGATAAGTTCGAAGAAGAAGAATGACGCACTTTCGAAAACGAAATTAAATGCTCATGATTAATAATAACGTATTAAATAAGACCTAAAATTAAGTTACTATTCAACGCATTGTCACAATTCAAGCATTAGGGGGAAGCGATGGCCGAGCAAATCGAATTTGACCAAGCTCACCAAACCCTCCAAGAAATCACAGAAGCGCTGGAAAACGGCCGCTTCGTCCATGTCCGCCGACAATTGCAGGACATGGAACCGGAAGATATAGCCAGCCTGTTAGAAGCCTCTCCCCGCAAAGCACGTGATGTGTTGTGGCAACTGACCGATCCTGAAGATTACGGTGAAATCCTTGACGAGCTAAGCGAAGACGTCAAAGACGCGCTGGTATCCAAAATGGCTCCGGAAAAACTCGCGGAAGCCACCGAGGGCATGGATACGGATGACGTCGCTTACGTTCTGCGTAGCTTACCCGACGACCTGTCCCGTGAAGTTCTGGCGCAAATGGACGCCGCTGATCGACTGCGCGTTGAAACCGCGTTGGCGTATCCGGAAGATACCGCTGGCGGCCTGATGAATACCGACGTGATCACCATTCGTGGTGACGTCGACGTCGACGTAGTCCTGCGTTATTTGCGCATGAAAGGCGAACTGCCCGAAGCCACCGATGCCCTATATGTCATTGACGATGACAGCAAACTGATTGGCCATTTATCGCTGGCCACCCTGCTGACCACTCAGCCGGATGTCCAGGTCAGTGAAGTGATGGACGACGCTGACGAAGCGATCAAAGTCGATACCAAAGACTCTGACATCGCCAGCCTGTTTGAACGCCGTAACTGGATTTCAGCCCCCGTGGTGGACGAGAACCAGCATCTGGTCGGTCGTATCACCATCGATGACGTGGTCGACGTGATCCGTGAAGACGCCGAACACTCGATGATGAGTATGGCGGGTATGGACGATGACGAAGATACCTTTGCACCCGTGGTCAAATCCGCGCGCAAACGCAGCGTCTGGCTGGGCGCCAATGTACTGGCCGCTCTGGCGGCAGCTTCGGTATCCAACATGTTCGAAGCCACTCTGGAACAGATGGCGGCAATTGCGGTCCTGATGACCATCGTACCGTCGATGGGCGGTGTCGCAGGTAACCAAACAGTAGCCCTGGTGATTCGAGGCCTCGCTCTCGGTCATATCGGTGACAGTAACCGGCGCGAACTGCTGCTCAAAGAGGCGGCGATCGGCTTTCTCAACGGTATCCTGTGGGCGCTGATCATCGGCGCGATTGTCGTGGTGTGGAAAGGCGAATGGTTGCTGGGCGGCATTATTTCTGCGGCGATGATGACCAATCTGTTTGTTGCTGGTGTGGCAGGCGTCACCATCCCTGTGCTGCTCAAGAAAATGAAAATCGACCCGGCTCTCGCTGGCGGTATGGCGCTGACCACCGTCACCGACGTGGTCGGCCTTTCGGTATTTTTGGGGCTGGCGACACTGTTTATCCGCTGAAGTGAAATCCAACGCAACAAAAAAGCGCAGACCTTGGTCTGCGCTTTTTTATCCTGCAGGGCTTATTCACCCGCCACTTTCATGGTTTCCAGCAGAATCGAACCGGTCTGGATTTGCGAGCGGGTTTCCGTATCGCTACCGACCGCCACAATCTGGTTGAACATGGTCTTGAGGTTACCCGCAATGGTAATTTCCGATACCGGGTATTGAATTTCACCATTCTCAACCCAGAAACCGGCGGCGCCGCGTGAGTAATCACCGGTCACCACATTCACACCCTGACCCATCACTTCGGTCACCAGCAGACCAGTGCCCAGCGCTTTAAGCATCTGCTCAAAGCTCTGTCCGGTATGTTTAACAAACCAGTTATGTATACCGCCCGCATGGCCGGTTGGAGTCATTTTCATCTTACGCGCTGCATAGCTGGTCAGCAGGTAAGTCGCCAGCACGCCGTCGGTAATGATTTCGCGATCTTCCGTGCGCACACCTTCACTGTCAAACGGGCTGGATGCCAGGCCGCGCAATACGTGGGGACGCTCTGAGATGTTGAACCAGGAAGGCAGGATCTGCTGACCAAGATGATCGAGTAAGAATGACGATTTGCGGTACAAGTTGCCGCCACTGATCGCCATGACCAGATGGCCCATCAAGCCAGTTGCCACATCCGATGCGAACATCACTGGATATTTGCCGGTTTTGAGCTTTTTCGCATCGAGACGGCTCACCGTTTTCTCCGCAGCATCAAGACCAACACGTTCAGGAGACCACAGGTCATCGACATGACGCGCCACGGTGTAGCTGTAGTCGCGTTCCATCTCGCCATTCTGGCCCTGACCAATCACACAGCAGCTGATGCTCTGACGGCTCGAGGCGTAGCTGGCCAGCAAACCATGGCTGTTACCATACACTTTAACGCCGTAATGGCTGTCGTAACTGCCGCCATCGCTCTGTTTGATTTTGTCACTGTATTGCAGCGCAGCACGCTCCGCTTCAATGGCAATTTGTGCCGCTTTGTCTGGATTCGGTTCATCCGGGTGGAACAGATCCAGATCCGGAATATCGGTCACCATCAGCTCTTTCGGTGCCGGACCGGCATACGGGTCTTCCGAGGTGTATTGAGCAATGTCCAGCGCCGCCAACACGGTTTGCTGAATCGCCTTTTCACTTAAATCAGAGGTAGATGCACTGCCTTTACGCTGACCACGGTACACCGTGATACCCAGCGCACCGTCACTGTTAAATTCCACGTTTTCCACTTCGCACATGCGAGTCGAAACACTTAAACCTGTGCTTTTGGTAATGGCAACTTCAGCGGCGTCAGCACCGGCTGAGGCCATGTCGAGCGCTTTTGCAACGGCCGCTTCAAGCTCGGTACGCTGCACAGCGACTTGCTGTCTTACATCCATATCTCATCCAACTATTGCGCTTTAATGTGGTTAGGATAACAAGAATTTCGCTTTCTCCCCACGATTCTTGCTAAAATAGCAGACATAAATAACTCATTAGTGAAGAAAATGGCTCGTAAGAATCAAAAAGCCCCTTGGGAAGACGAAGACGAAATCATCTGGGTAAGTAAGACCGAGATGAAGAACGATATGATTGTGCTGCAAAAACTGGGCGAAGAACTGGTTGAACTCAAGCCGTCTGTGCTGGCGAAATTCCCGCTACCCGATGACTTGGCAGCCGCGATCAAAGATGCGCAGCGTTTTAAAAACGAAGCACGTCGTCGTCAACTGCAATACATTGGCCGTCTGATGCGTAATATTGACCCAGAACCGCTACAGGCGGCGCTGGACAAACTGCGCAACAAGCACTCACAAAATACTGCGGTGCTGCACAAGCTGGAACAGATGCGCGATCGCATCGTCGAGCAAGGTGATGACGCAATCGAAGACGTGATGGCACTGTATCCGGATGCCGATCGTCAACGTCTGCGTCTGCTGGCACGTCAGGCGAAAAAAGAGAAACAAGGCGAGAAACCGCCAAAAGCTTCTCGCGAAATTTTCCAGATGCTGAAAACCCTCAACGACCAAGAGTTCTGAGTGTTTCTGCCTGTGGTAATCACGAAAAAGGTTGGCCTATGCCAACCTTTTTTCTTGCTTGTCATTGAGCAAATCTTCGAAAAAACGCTTATTCACCTGCGCGAACAAATTCCGCCAGTGGCGCGTAGCTGTGCTGCGCCGTCAATGCAGCAATCGGCTCCATACGCTGCACTTGGCCCTGGGCCATAAACGCAAAATGCGTGGCGATTGCACGGGCATCACTGATGTGGTGCGTCACCATTAACACGGTGATACTGCGTTCCGCTGCCAAGGTTTTTACCAGCGTTAACATTTCCTCACGCAGCAGCGGATCCAGTGCGGAAAACGGCTCATCCAGTAACCACACCGGATGCGGCTGAACAAAACAGCGGGCCAGTGCGACGCGCTGGCGTTGACCACCAGACAGTTGCTCCGGCAGACGATCGAGAAAATCCCCCACCCCAACCATGTTAGCAGCACGCACCACCTGTTCACGCTGCGCGGCACTGAGTTTGAGCCCTGGATGCAATCCCAAACCAATGTTGTCACGCACGCTCAGGTGCGCAAACAGATTGTGCTCTTGAAACAGCATCGAAAACGGACGCAGGTAAGGTGCTTTCCCTACCACCGACACAGCTTCACCATTGCTTTGCACGTGAATATCACCGCTGTGCGGCTCAATAAAACCGGCCACCAAGCTGAGCAACGTCGACTTGCCCGCTCCGCTTGGTCCCATCAGTGCGACAATGCTGCCTTGCACGACACTGAGATCAAACACGAACCACTCATCCTGATATTCGTAACGCACATTATCCAGCACTAACATGAGCTTCTCCGCGATGATGTAGAAGACGAACGCACTCGAAACAGGCGTTCAATCAGATAAAACAGGCCAACACTCAGCACCAGCAGCACCAGTGATACCACCGCCGCGGCCTGCATTTGATAGCTGCCCAGCAGTTGATAGAGATAGAGCGGCAGCGTGCGAAAATCTTGGCTGCCAAACAGCGCAATCGCACTCAAATCGCCCATCGACAATAGAAAACTGATGGTAAACGCATGCGCCAGCGGTTTGCGCAGTGCGCGCAGTTCAATCAAGCGCAGGCGTTGCCAGCCGCGCATTCCTAAACTGGCACACAAGAACTGGTATTGTTGCGCCAGATGCAGCATCGGTTGGCTGAGCGTCTTGACCACATACGGCAACGCCATCAGGCCATTGACCGCCACCACGACCCAATACGCGAGGCTGAACACATCAGTCAGATTACGCAGCAGTAAGAACAATCCGGTACTGATCACCAGGCCCGGCGTCACCAGAATGATGGTGCCAATCAGCTCAAGTCCGCTTGCCCGGCGCGGGTGTGACTGCAAACGCCAGTGACGACTGGTGATGATGATCGCCGCCCCCGCCAGCAGCGCCAGCGAACTCGCCAGCACCGCGACCTGCAACGATGCGCCCATCGCGCTCCAGAAATCACCACTGCTCAGCACACTGACGAACTTATTGTTGAGACCACTCAGCACCACCATCAGCAGCGGTGGGATGACCAGCAGCAGAGCAAGGCTGATCCATGCTCCATCCCACAAGCGGCTCCAGCGCGAATCACGCAGCCAGCGCTGCTCGGATAAACTGCCACTATTGACCGGCAACGGACGCGAAATGCGTTGAATCGACAGGGTCAGCAAACCACACAGCAACATCTGCCACAGTGCCAAGAGCGCGCCAGTTTGCAGATCGAAATCGAACTTGATCGCCTGGTAAATCGCCAGCTCAATCGTGGTCGATTTGGGCCCGCCCCCCAGTGCCATCACGGTGGCAAAGCTGGTAAAACACAGCATAAACACCAAGCCAAACACATGTGGCAGTTGCTGACGCAGACGCGGCCACTCCACCGCGACAAACTTGTGCCATCCCTTCATACCAAGATGAGCACACAGCTTATGCTGCTCAGCCGGAATGGTTTCCAGACTTTGCAGTAGCAAACGCGCGGCATACGGCAGATTAAAAAACACATGGGCGAGCAAAATGCCGTTGAGGCCATACAATGAAAACGGCAGTTTGAGCTGCCAGTGTTGCAGCCCGCTTGCCAGTAAGCCACTGTTACCATAGATAGCCAGCAGGCCAAAAACCCCGACCAGCACAGGCAGCACCAGCGTCATAGCAAACAGTTTGAGCAGCAGTCCGCGCCCGGGGAAACGGCGGCGGCTTAACGCGTGCGCCACGGGCACCGCCAGACCAACACTGAGCAGCGTCGACAACAGGGCTTGATAAAAACTGAACCAGGTGACGTGGCGATAATAAGCATCGCCCCAGATCTGCCCCAGATTGAGATTCGGCGCTTGCCACAATAACGCGCTCAGCGCAGAAAGGACAAAGGCCGCGACAACTGCCGCGACCCCGATGCCAAGTTTAGGCGTACGACTTTGCATTAATGGCTCAGAATGTCAGGGCGTTTTGCCATTCACGAATCCAGCCTTTGCGCTTCGCTGCCACCTCTTCTGCGCTGAACGACAGCGATTTGGCTGGCACACTCAACGTCTCGAAACCTTTTGGCAGCGCCACGTCGGTCACCGGATACATCCAGTTGCCCGTTGGCATCAATGACTGGAACTCGTTGCTGAGCATAAATTGCAGAAACTCATCCGCCAACTTGTCGTTTGGCGACCCCTTCACTTTGGCCGCCACTTCGACCTGCATGTAATGACCTTCGGCAAAGTTCGCCGTTACGTACTTGTCATCGTTTTCAGCAATCAGGTGATAAGCCGGCGATGTGGTGTAAGACAGTACCATGTCGGATTCGCCATCCAGGAACATCGAATACGCTTCCGACCAGCCTTTGGTCACGGTCACGGTTTTGTTGGCCAGTTTCTGCCACGCCTGCGCTGCGTCATCGCCATACACCGACTTCATCCACAGCAACAAACCTTGGCCTGGCGTGGAGGTACGCGGATCCTGATAAATCACGCGCAAATCGTCGCGCTTTTCCACCAGCTCTTTCAGGCTGGTCGGCGGGTTGGTCAGTTTTTGCTTGTTGTATACAAAGGCAAAGTAGCCGTAATCGTACGGTACAAAGGTGTCATCACTCCAGCCGTTTGGCAGGTGCACCGCGTGCGTATCGGTGGTGTGTTTGGCTAACAAGCCTGTTTGTTTGGCTTCCACCATCAGGTTGTTGTCCAATCCCAGCACCACGTCGGCTTTGGTCTTGTTACCTTCCAGGCGCAAGCGGTTAAGAATCGACACGCCGTCATCGAGCGCAACGAAGTTGAGATCGCAGCCGCATTGGGCTTCAAAGGCTTTTTCTACAGCCGGGCCAGGGCCCCAGTCCGCAGCAAAAGAGTCGTAGGTATAGACGGTTAACGTCGGCGCCGCAAGGGCTGCAGAAGAAAACAGGGTTGCCATCGCAATGGCCGTCAGTTTGGTATTCAAGGCTCGCTCTCCTCATTGAGCGGCACAGGCTTGAGGGAGGATGTGATCAGTCCGTTAATCGGTTTCGCAAACCCAGCTCAATTCCTACGCCAGCATTATCTGGTTCAGGTGTATAACCGCAAAGTATTGTGCAGGGCACAACCTTTGTGACTAATGCGGGTCCCAAGCTAGGCTTGATCTCAGCGCCATTCACATGGTGAATGGTGGGCTCCCCGATGAGTGGTACGGATTGTAATTCTATTCGCGTGAAAAAGCGACTCACACGCGTTGGTCGTAACCCCAGCGCGTCACCAATTTCTGTTCAATGCCGAGATGATCCAGTATGCGTGCCACCATAAAATCGACCAGATCGTCAATCGACTGGGGTTGATGATAAAAACCCGGTGCCGCCGGCATGATCGTCACGCCCATTTGCGACAGCTTGTGCATGTTTTCGAGGTGCAACGTCGAGAACGGCGTTTCGCGCACCACCAGCAGCAACTGACCACGCTCTTTCATCACCACATCGGCTGCACGTTCGATCAGATTGTCCGACATACCATGGGCAATCGCCGCCACACTGCCGGCTGAGCACGGACAGACCACCATCTGCTTCGGCGCCGCAGAACCCGACGCCACCGGAGAAAACCAGTCTTCTTTACCGCACACCACCAGCTTGTCGGCGTCACACCCCAAATGGGCGACCAGTGCCTCTTTGGCCGCTTCCGGTCCGGCAGGGAGTTTGAGGCCGTGTTCCGTCGCGAGTACCACTCTCGCTGCTGATGAGATCAGCAGGTAAACGGTGTAGTCCGCCGCCAGCAGACATTGCAGCAGGCGCAGGCCATAAGGCGCGCCAGAGGCACCCGTCCAGGCCAACGTGATGGCTTTATGTTGTTTTGTCATAGCGTTATCGCACGTTCACTGTTTAATCTTCACGCAGGCTGCTGCGCTTTGGCTTTGAGCGCCGCTAGCAGTTTGCCATGAATACCGTCAAACCCGCCGTTGCTCATAACCAGAATCTGATCGCCCGACTTGGCTTCCTGGCAGATTTGCGCCACAAAGTCAGCCATATTGTCGCCCACATGAGCGGGCTGCGAACATTGCTGTGCCACATCTTGCACTGACCATGGAATATTAGCAGGCTGGAACAGATAGACCGAATCCGCTGCCGCCAATGATGCTGCCAAGGTTTCTTTGTGCACACCCAGTTTCATCGTCGCCGAACGAGGCTCCAGCACCGCAATGATTTTGCTGTCGCCGACCTTATTACGCAGCCCGCCTAATGTCAGTTCAATCGCCGTAGGATGATGGGCAAAATCGTCATACAACGTGACACCATTTTCTTCACCTTTCAGTTCCAGGCGGCGTTTGGTATTCACAAATAGTCCGAGCGCCTCACACGCCAGATCCGGCGTGACGCCGACATGGCGTGCCGCTGCGATGGTCATCAAGGCGTTATTGACGTTGTGGTCGCCGACCAAATCCCATTTTACGCTGCCGACACGTTCACCCTTGAGCAGCACATGGAACTCAGAGCCATCTTTACGGACTTTTTCCGCCTGCCAGTCGCCCTGCTCGCCAGTGAATTCGGTTTCACTCCAACATCCGCGGTGCAATACATCGGCTAAAGCGGCGTCTTGTTGCGGTGCAAGAATACGGCCATTGCCCGGCACGGTACGCACGAGATGGTGAAATTGGCGTTTAATCGCTTCCAGATCATCGAAGATATCTGCATGATCGAACTCAAGGTTATTCATCACCAAGGTGCGAGGATGGTAGTGAACGAACTTCGAACGCTTATCGAAAAAAGCACTGTCGTATTCGTCCGCTTCGACAACGAAAAACATGCTATCGCCCAAGCGCGCCGAAATGCCGAAATTGCCCAGCACTCCGCCGACCAGAAAGCCGGGTTGGTAGCCACAATGCTCTAACACCCATGCCAGCATGCTCGAAGTGGTAGTTTTTCCGTGCGTTCCCGAAACTGCCAGCACCCAACGATCATGCAAAAGAAAATCTTGCAGCCACTGCGGACCTGAGGTGTAACGCAGGTTATGATTCAGCACATATTCCACGCAAGGGTTTCCACGACTCATTGCGTTGCCAACCACCACCAGGTCTGGCCTCGGTTCCAATTGTGCCGGGTCAAAACCTTCGATAATTTCGATGCCCTGAGCCTCCAACATAGTGCTCATTGGCGGGTAAACATTGGCGTCACTACCGGTCACTTTATGGCCCAATTGGCGAGCCAACATGGCGACACCACCCATGAACGTGCCACAAATTCCCAGAATATGAATGTGCATAAACCTAGCCTCATTACGACTGTTTTGTATTGCGCTCCATTATCCTGATTCGCATCGCAAAAGCGAGCGTCGCAAATCAGAGCAATGTAATTTCCAAAAAGTCGACAAACAAATTGAGATCTTCGTCTGTTACTTCATTACCCATAAAAAGATCTAACCCCTAAAATCCTCGCTAGGCGCGAGTGCAAATAAGTTCCCCCCAAAGAACCCGCCACCGTGCCGACATACTCCCCCAAAAAATTAGTGTTAAGGAAACAACATGTCTGAGATGCGCACCCTTGGTGAGTTCATTGTTGAGAAACAACATGACTTCCCCCATGCAAGTGGTGAACTATCCTCCCTTCTGGCATCGATTCGTCTTGCTGCGAAAATTGTTAACCGCGAAATCAACAAAGCGGGCCTGGCCGACATCACTGGCGCGTCTGGTAACGACAATATTCAGGGCGAAGAACAACAGAAGCTTGATGTTTACGCGAACGAAAAATTCAAATCCGCTCTCGAAGCGCGCGATCAAGTGTGTGGCGTGGCGAGTGAAGAAGAAGATGAAGCCGTCGCGTTCAACAAAGAACTGAACAAAAACGCCAAATACGTCGTGCTGATGGATCCGCTTGACGGCTCATCCAACATTGATGTGAACGTTTCAGTGGGCACCATTTTCTCTATCTACCGTCGTATCTCGCCGGTAGGCGGTCCACCGACTGCAGAAGACTTCCTGCAACCTGGCCACAAACAAGTAGCGGCGGGCTACGTCATTTACGGCTCTTCAACCATGCTGGTGTACACCACCGGCAACGGCGTGAACGGCTTTACTTACGATCCATCGATCGGTTCGTTCTGTCTGTCGCATGAAAACATGTGTATTCCGGAAAACGGTAAGATTTACTCGATCAACGAAGGCAACTACATTCGTTTCCCGACCGGCGTGAAAAAGTACATTAAGTACTGTCAGGAAAATGTGCCGGAAGATGGCCGTCCTTACACTTCACGTTACATCGGTTCATTGGTGGCGGATTTCCATCGCAACCTGCTCAAAGGCGGTATCTACCTCTATCCGAGCACGCAGAGCCATCCGAACGGCAAACTGCGTCTGCTGTACGAATGCAACCCGATGGCATTCCTGATTGAGCAGGCTGGCGGCACCGCTTCTGACGGCGTCAACCGCATCATGGACATCAAACCGACCGAACTGCACCAGCGCGTACCGTTCTTCGTTGGTTCGAAGAACATGGTGGCGAAAGTGGAAGAGTTCCTCGAAGCTAACCCAGATTAAGTCAGATAGCGCCGCACTTGCGGCGCTGTTTTTTAGGGCTGATAAAATTCAGGCAGTTAGCGGCAAGCTGTGGCCAATTGTCGTGCTTAGACTTAGGTTTACTTGGGAATCGGGCAATTTGAGAGTAAACTCTCTGCTTTGCTGTGCGTTGATTTTTGCACCTCAGCTAATCTTGAATAATAATAAGTCTCGATTTTTTGAAGTCCGGCTAACGAAAAGGAAACCTTAATGAGCTTAAACAATGTGCCAGCGGGCAAATCGCTTCCTGATGACATCTACGTTGTAATCGAAATTCCAGCGAACGCTGATCCGATCAAATACGAAGTAGACAAAGAGTCTGGCGCTGTGTTCGTAGACCGTTTCATGTCTGCTCCAATGTTCTACCCATGTAACTACGGTTACGTGAACCACACTCTGTCTCTGGACGGTGATCCGGTAGACGTACTTGTCCCAACTCCATACCCGCTTATCCCGGGTTCAGTTATTCGCTGCCGTCCGGTTGGCGTTCTGAAAATGACTGATGAGTCTGGTGAAGACGCGAAAGTTGTTGCGGTACCGCACTCTAAACTGTCTAAAGAGTACGACCACATTCAGGACGTAAACGACCTGCCAGAGCTTCTGAAAGCACAAATCACTCACTTCTTCGAGCGCTACAAAGAGCTTGAATCAGGCAAGTGGGTTAAAGTAGACGGTTGGGAAGACGCAGCTTCAGCTCGCGCTGAAATCCTGACTTCTTACGAGCGTGCTCAGCAAAAATAAGCGCTAAGCAACGTTAAAAAAGCCAGCACGATGCTGGCTTTTTTGTGGCTTAAATCCGTTGACACCAGTCACCGGAATCAATGATGGAATCGAGTCGGCTGGCATCCTGATAGATGTATATCCAGGCGGTGCCATAGGGGGTTTCAATCGTTTCACGTCGGTACTCCACTGGTACATCTTCCAGAATGTCCAGCTTCGCCAGCGTCTCCTCATCAACCCGATACACTTCACCATGAATCGACTGATGACCGGCGACTAAGCCCGGATACGGCCCCAAGTCGTGCAGCGCATATTCTGGCTGCGTATCAAACCGTCCGAGTTGTTCACTGTCGGTCAGATAGTTGTGATTGCTTTCGCCCTGACGCAACGTGCCATAAACAAATACCAGATGCTGCACACTCTTCTCCCTGTTTGCATTCGGCTCATTTTCGGCCGCCAACGCGTTAGTCAAACTCAAACCGGTACAGCAGATCGACAGCACTGTCGAGACCTGAAACCGCCTCAAGATACAGATCTTTCATCAATCGGTAGCGAACCGTAAACTCGCCAACCGAGTTAAAAATACCCACACCGTACTTCACTTGCAAGCCTGGCAGAATGTAACCACTTACGGTGACCTGTGAGTCATCGCCCGAACCAGCGGTATCAAGCTGCAAATCCTGCACGCCCAGCTCTTCGCCAATCTGGCCAACCACTTTACCGCTTTTCGCCAGACTCAGACCAATCAGGGTCGTGGTCATCGCGTTGCCACCCGTTTCACCATCAATGTCCTGACCGCGCAGCAAGTAAGACAGCGCGTTGGCCTGCGGCATGCTCGGGTCGGAGAAAATCGACACCGTCGGTTCATCGGCCGGTCCCGTCACCTGCACCCCGGCAACCACATCGTCCTGAGTGTTGTCCGGATTACGAATCGCTTTGATCGACACGTATGGTTGATCCACCGGGCCATTCATCAGAATCTTACCCTCCTGAATGATCAAGTCCTGACCAAACGAGCGGTACTGACCATCCTGAATATTCACCTCACCGGTCACAAATGGCCCCTGGTCTTTCTGGCTGACCTGCAAACGCCCCACCAGACCACCTTCCAAACCAAACGCACTCAGTTTGAAGTCATTACCAATCACGATGCTGACGTTGGTTTCGACGTTAAACGGTATGCTACTCTGCTCTGAAATCGGCTGCAGATCCGCATTCACCAGCACCTGATCTTTCGAGACACTGATCGCGCTCGGCGGCAGTTCTTCGACCACAATCCGTCCCCACGGCAGCGCTATCGAACCGTCGATTTTCGCCAGTTTCGGCTGCATTGCCAGCGTCAGATCGGGCACCACTTTCATTTTCACCATCGGCGGCAGATCCACCAGCAAAGACTCCGCTCCGACATGGGCATTGACCCGCCAGTCATCGAGTTGCTGCCAGTTGGCATCACCAGTCACATTGAGTTTGCCATCGGTGGTTTCAATGCCCGCGTCCAACGTCGCCTGATAGCCGTTGAAGTTAACCGCCAGGGTGCCAGCGTTGATTTCCACCGGCGCAATGTCACCGCGCACCTGCATATCGCTGACACTAAAACGGCCATTGATCTGCGGATGCAACATCGCGCCGCTGAAAGTCACATCGGTTTCAATGTTGGATTTCACTTCGCTGTATTCGCCAATCAGCGGCGCGAGAAAATCGATGTTGAACGTAGTGAGCTTAAGCGCGCCCTGCATCTGCTTGTCTTCAGCGATGACATTCGGAATCGTCAGCTTGCCGCTGACATCGCCGTTGTCCGTCACATCCACCTGCCAATCGGCCTGCAGGCGGTTTTTCACCAGCATCGCGTTGAGCTCAATCTTGTCCCAGCCGAGTTTGAGTGTCTGTTCCAGTTTCTGTTCCACATTGCCTTCAGGCATGCGAACTTTTGCCTTCACCTGCGGCGGTTGATCCGGTGACCACTTGGCCCACACGTCAGCATCCACAGAACCACGCAGCAATGTTTCAGGTGGTAAGAAAGCTTTCACCTGAGCAAAGTCAAACTGATTGACCGACAGCTGTGCTTCGCCACTTACACCAACGGTAGCCGGCTTATCCAGACACAGGGACGAACCCGCCTGGCGCCAGCAGTGAGCGGCGATCGTTGCATTCTGCTGGTCAATATTGGCTTTGATCTCGGTTGCGTGATTGAGCTCCCACACGCCCTGTTGAGACTCAATCCGCGCACGCTCTAAACGCCCGTCCCAGATCATCGCGGGTTTCTCCAACAAGCTCCCCGTCACCGCAAGCTGCGTCGAGACTAAATCGGAGTCTACGTCGAGCGTCAGCTCATGCTGCGCCTGCGTGCCACGCGCAACCAGATTCACCGTGCGCACCACCTGATCCTGATACTCAATTCCTTGTACACGCAGACTGATATCCGCCTGCGGCGTTGGCATCGGCACCACACTGCCACTCAGAGTCACGTGTTTTACCTTTGCTTCTTGCTGCCAGGCGAGGCGGTCAGCATCAAGCGCCAGCTTCACTTTCGGCTCTTTAAGCGGCCCCAGCAACGTCACATCGCCAATCACCTTGCCTGTTAAATCCGGCACACTTTTGGCTAAATCCGGCAGATCGAGAGACAATCCTAAACGCCATGTTTTGTCCAACTGGCCCTGCGCCGTGACTTTGTTCGGCCCGTGCGCCAGTGTCAGTCCGGGAGTAGAAAATTTGAAATCACTATTTCCGCTGACATCCGACGCACTGAGCGTGCCGTTAATGTCCAGCGGGTAGTCACGCACCATGCCATGAATCGCCAGAGTCGGCAGTTCAACTTGCCAGCCCCCTTGCTTGGTCAGTTGGCCTGAGGTCGCCACATCGCCGCTGACTACGCCTTCGGCTTGCGGCCATTGCAGTCCGGGCTGAATTTGCTTGAGGTTCAGTGAAGCCTGCCATTTGACCAATGCACTCCAGTCGGCACTGGCCTGCCCTTGAATATCCCCGCCCAGAGTATGAACCTTCAGTTCATTGAGCGAAATGCGTTGCAGATTCCCTTCACCTTGCAGAGCGACATCCACTTCCGGCACCGCATTGCCCTTCAGATGGCTTTGCAGCTCAAGCTGATAGCCTTGCAGCGATCCTTTGGCGGCGATACGCGGCGCTTCAACAAAATACTCGCCCTTTTCCACCAGCGGCCACTGCGCTTTGAGTGAGTCGATGGTGACATCAAACGGAAACTCTCTGTTCAGCGGCTGCAGTTTGGCATTCAATTGAGCTTCAGCGCGGCCTGCCAGCTGAGCTTTCAAGGCCAGATTGGCGACGCTGCCACTGGCGTTGAGCGTCAGCGTCTGCCCTTTGGCTTCTGCCAGTTTCGCGGTGGCATCGAGAGCGAGCGACAACGGATAATCGCCGCTCAGCGTGATTTGCGTATTGAGCTTGGCGTTCACTTGCGGCATGTCGAGTTCCAGCGTATCAACACTCACTTGTGACTGATAAGCGCTGGCTTTGAGCCCCAAATGATGAATCTGAATCGGCGTCTCTTGCACCAGCGTGAAATCACGCAGATCAAAGCGGTTCAGTTCGACGCGCAGCGGAATGATCACCTCTGGCAACACGATATCCTGAGCCGGTTCATTGGCGGCTGGCGGCGCAGCGGAGGTTGGTGTCTCTGCGGCCGGGGCCAGTGCCACGCGCACGCCCTGCCAGTCGGTCTGGCCGATTCTCAGACGATTGCTCTGAAAGGTCGCGCTGGTCGCGAAATGTTGCCAGTCAAGCTGGTGACCCAACACATTGAGGTGAATATCATCCAGCACCAAACGGCCCAGTTTGATCGGCACCGGCGTCGATAAATTGGTCAGCGGCTCAGACGGCGCGCTTGGAGGCTCGTCACTGGAAGCGGGCAGCGAAGGCAGATTGAGATGCAGGCCGCGAATGGCGACTTCATTGACGCACAACACCGGATCCAGCAGGCAGCTGGCTTTCACTGCCAGCGTCAGACTGTCGACCTCGGTGTCGATGTTGAGCTCAGCATCGTTGAAGCGAACCTGCTGCAGAGTAAAACGGGGGAACAGCGCCCCCTGCGTGGCGCCAACGGAGAACTGAGGCAGCGCTTTTTGCGCCCCCCACACCACCAGATTCAAGCCTTGGTTGGTAAACAGCAATCCGGCAATCGCCAGCGTCAGAATGATGGTCAGAGCAACCAGAGCTGCGGTGAACCATTTGGTCCATTTGATCGCGCGCCTGATCATAATTCAGGCCCCAGCGTGAAGTGGATCTTGAAGCGGCTACCCGGATCTGAGTCTAACCCCCAAGCAAAGTCGAGGCGGATCGGGCCGACTGGCGAGATCCAGCGAATACCAAAACCGGTACCGGTTTTCCAATCCGGTGTATCGTTAAACGCATCGCCGTAATCGACAAACAGCGCTCCCCACCAGTTCCCCGTCAGACGGTACTGATACTCCAGCGAGCTGGTGGCGATATATTTCGCACCGGTCAACGAACCACTTTCATCGCGTGGTGAAATCGATTCATAGCCGTAACCACGTAGGTTATTGTCGCCACCGGCAAAGAAACGCAACGATGGCGGCAACTTATCGAAATCTTCGGCAAAGTTCGCACCACCATCCAGACGAATCAGACCGCGGTGGTTATTTCCGAGGCTGCGCAACCAGGAAGTGCCCGCCTGTACCCGTGTCACTCGAGTATCCGAGATAAAAGCCGGGTCGCCATATTCCAGCGTCATGGTTTGTTTGTCGCCCCAGGTGAGCAGCGAACCGTTCATGCGCGAACGGGTGCGTGTATAGGTCACACCGGGTAAGACGAATTGAGCCGCATCGTCCTGTATACCCTGCTCATAGTCTTCAATCAGATAGCGAACAAATACGGTACGGTGCCAGCCGTTATCCAGCAACCAGTGACGTTCCAGTGCCAAGTTGGATTCGATACTTTTCGTATCACGATTATCGACGTGCTTCATCCCGTATTGAATACGATAGTACTCATGCAATACGTCTTCGAGCGGAATCTTGTAGCCAGCGGTAATGCTCTGCTCTGGTGCGGAAATCGAAAAGCTGCTGTCAAAACTGTGGCCGCGTTCATTTACCCACGGTTTTTTCCACTTGAGTGAGCCACGCACCCCGACGTCGGTTGAATAACCGATACCCGTTTCGAGCTGGTTACGCGATTGCGGTGCCAATGAAACATTCATCGGCAGCTCGCGGCCATTGGTCAACTGGCTGAGATCGGGTTCAACCAACACAGACGAGAACCAATCGGTATTAGAGAGGTTCTGGTTATACAGCCCCACCTGTGACACCAGATACGGGTCACCCTGTTTGAACGGTTGTAGCGAGCGCACACGGTTTTCGTAGATTTGGCTACCGGTAATCGTGCTGGCACCAAAGTGATAGCGAATGCCACTGGCATAATGCAGACGCACAAACGCTTCATTGAGCTCTGGCGCGACTTCAAGTTTGCTGACGATATACTCGCCATCAAAATAGCCTTTTTGCAGCGCCAGGTTGCGCAGACCCGATTTCAAGCTGTCGTACTGACCATGATTGAGCGGCTCACCAACCGTCAGACCGCTGCGGCGAATCAGGCGCTGAAAGTCTTTGTCGCTCTCCGCTTCGCCTGTGATCACGATGTCCACCAGCTTAAGACGCACCACTTCCCCCGGCTCCACCGTCAGGGTCATCGCCTGATTCGGTTTGGTGACATCAAAGTCAAATTGCGGGTGGTAGTAGCCCAGTGCATTGAGCGCCTCGGTGATGGTTTTCTCCAGACGCGACTGAAAGCGCAACTGAGTGGAGTAGTCGCTCTTGGGTATAGAAGAGAGATAAGCATCGACATTGTCTTTCAGCCCGCCTTCCAGCCCTTTAATGGTTAAATCCACGTCGGCGAAAGAAGCAGCAGAAAAGCATAAAGCCGAGATTAGCACTGGTAATGGGGTTCGTCTCATGCTTAATTATTGGCGTTATACAGCAGTTAAGATTTAGCTAGTTGAGAATCATACCGTCAATATGCAATTTAGTCTGTATGAAAACAGTCAATTATCCGGTCTCTCTGTTCATGGTCACACAGTCAGCGAATTAAAAAGGAAATATCATGTTAGACAAACAAGTGATGGTCACCGCTGAAACGGCATTACCAGGACGCTCGACTCCTATGAGTGTAGAAGACACTCACTTCGTCAATCAAACCCGTCTTTCGGCAGCACCCGCGGCGGGTCAGGAAGAAATTCTGATCGGCATGGGTTGTTTCTGGGGCGCAGAACGCCTGTTCTGGCAACTGGATGGCGTAGTCTCAACGTCAGTTGGTTACGCAGGCGGCTACACGCCAAACCCGACTTACGAAGAAGTGTGTACCGGACGCACTGGCCATACCGAAGTGGTACGCGTCATCTACAACCCAAGTGTACTGTCACTGAACGCCCTGCTGCACGCATTCTGGGAACGCCATGACCCGACGCAAGGCATGCGTCAGGGGAACGATTTGGGTACTCAGTACCGCTCCGCAATTTACACCTACAGCGACGAGCAGCAGGCTATTGCCGAGCAGAGCAAAGCCGATTATCAGGCGCTGCTGGAAGAGCACCAACGCGACCTGATCACCACTGAGATTCTGCCAGCTGGACCTTACTACTTCGCGGAAACCTACCACCAGCAATATCTGGCGAAAAATCCACAAGGCTATTGCGGCTTAGGCGGCACTGGTGTGTGCTTCCCGCCGAGCCTGGTGTAAACCGCTCTGATGCTTCAGGTTGCCGGAACCCACATTCCTGTAACCTGAATTTTTCGCAACCTCATTTTCTGTGCTATACCTTTGGGTGCTCAACCAAAGGAACAAAAACAATGAAAAATAAAACACTTATCGCCTTAATGCTGGCGTGCTCTCCAACCCTCGCTCTCGCTCACAACATTCAGCTCGGCCAATCGGTGCCGAATGTCGAAGTCGACAGTTACGGGGAAGTTATTCTACAAAATAAAGATACCACCTTCCAACCCTGGAACAGTGCTCAGATGCCGGGCAAAGTCCGCATCATTCAAGCGATTGCCGGGCGGAGCAGTGCGAAAGAGATGAACGCCGCGCTGATGGCCGCCATCACTGCCGCGCACTTTCCAGAGGAGCAATACCAAACCACCTCGATCATCAACCAGGATGATGCGATTTGGGGAACTGGTTCATTCGTGAAATCGTCCGCTCAGGACAGCAAGAAAGAGTTCCCATGGTCCTCTATCGTGTTGGATAAAGCCGGAAAAGTTGCGAAAAGCTGGGATCTTCAGGAAGAATCCTCGGCAATTATCGTTCAGGATAAAGCGGGGAAAGTGCTGTTTGTTAAAGAAGGTTCACTCAGCGAACCGGAAATCGAACAAGTACTTGGCCTGGTGAAACAGAGCCTGTAATTCTCATGCCGTGAGGAGAAATCTCTGCTCACGGCACAATCCGTACTTGCCTCTACGTCTAATTGTTATACTATAACAATTCTTTTTTCATCCAGTGGATTCACCATGAACCATAGCCTGCACAGTCTGCGACTGCATGCTCGGGTAGTCACCTTAATGGCTATCCTGCTGGCGCTATGGCTCAATTTTGCTTACGTCGAACATCAACTGGATATCACGCCATCGCATCACACGCAGCATCATTGTCAGCTATTTTCCGGTGCCCATCACGGCCTTGCCGCTACACTGCCAGAACTGCCGGTGTGGATCGAACACGATTATCTGCAGCCCGTCGCGGCCACGCTGAACATTACTCGGCTCTATCTGGCCTATCTGGCCCGCTCACCGCCCACTCTGTAAATCACTGCTATTTCCGCGTGCTGTGCGCGCCTATTACCTATTTCAGTATTTATGGAGTCAAACAATGTTTACTAAACCTGTGCTGGCACTCAGCATTTCTGCCGCTCTGTGTGGCAGCGCTTTCGCTCAAGAAGAATTTCGCCAACACGAAGCCCATGTCCATGGCCATGTCGAACTCAATATCGCTCAGGATGGTCAGGATCTTTTGATTGAAATCACCGCGCCAGGCGCTGACGTGGTGGGTTTTGAACACGCACCGCAAACAGATGAGCAGACACAACGCCTCAATCAGGCGCTGGATAACCTCAACAACGCCGAAGCGATTTTCACCCTGAGTGACGGTGCGCGTTGTCATCTGGAAACGGCCAACGTCAAGCATACATTGGGTGGGGCGGACGACCACGACCACGACCACGACCACGACCACGACCACGACCACGACCAGCATGATGATCATGACCACGAGCAACATCAAGGCCATGATGACCATGAACACCACGATGATCATGAACAGGCGCATGAAGGTCATGAGCATCACGACGAGCACCAGCACGGTTCGTTCACAGTACAATATCAGTACCATTGCGATCAGATTACTGAGCTGAAGCAAATCGATAGTCACTGGTTTGAATTGTTCCCGAACACCCAGGAAATGGACGTGAATCTGCTGACCGACAGCGTACAGACGGCGACGGAACTGCGTCCGGGTCAGGCTCGAATTTCACTGTAATGGACCTCTCGGGTAAGTACTTACTTACCCGAGACTATTTTGCAAGGAACTGTGATGAGTGAACTCCATCTCTATTCGGCCAAGCAGGTGATCGAACTCAATCAGGTCACTTTTCGCTGGCCAGACAGCGACAGCCCGACATTAGATATCGAACAGCTGAGTGTCGCAGCCAAAGAGCATCTGTTTATCAAAGGCCCAAGCGGGTGCGGTAAATCCACCCTGCTCAGCTTGCTGACCGGCATCAATACCGCCAGCAGCGGCGAAGTGCGCCTGCTCGGACAAGATTTGAGTCAGCTAAAAGCCAGCGCCCGCGATCGCTTTCGCGCCGATCATATTGGCTATATCTTTCAGCAGTTTAATCTGTTGCCTTATCTGTCAGTGATCGACAACGTTATTCTGCCGTGCCAGTTCTCGGCCCTGCGCCGCAGCAAAGTCAACGAGCCTTTAACTGAGCGGGCCAAAGCACTGCTGACGCGTCTGCACTTGCCGCAAGCTCTGCTGGAAAAACCAGTTGTAGAACTGAGTATCGGCCAACAGCAGCGCGTGGCCGCCGCGCGCGCCTTGATTGGCGAGCCCCATCTCATCATCGCCGATGAACCGACTTCGTCACTCGATTACGACAATCGCAGCGCTTTCATTGAATTGCTGCTGGAAGAGGCAAACCGTGTCGGCTCAACCTTGGTGTTTGTCAGCCATGACCCGACGCTGGAAAGCTTGTTCAGCCGCAGTGTTCACTTACCTACTCTCAACCGTGCGCGAGGGATGTTATGAGCGTCACCGTCAAACTGGCCTGGAAAAGCCTGCTCAACCGTAAGACTACCGCGCTGCTGACGGTCCTGACCGTCGCCATTTCCGTTATTCTGCTGCTGGGTGTAGAACGCATTCGTACTCAGGCCAAAAGCAGTTTTGCCAACACCATATCGGGTACCGACCTGATCGTGGGTGGCCGCAGCGGACAAGTCAATCTGCTGCTCTACTCGGTCTTTCGCATTGGTAATGCCACCAACAATATCGACTGGAAAAGCTATCAGGAATTTAGTACTCATCCGGCCGTGAAGTGGGCGATTCCGATTTCACTGGGCGACTCGCACAAAGGCTTCCGTGTGATGGGGACCAACCATAGTTACTTTGAACACTATCGCTATGGGAGTAAGCAACCACTTACTTTCTCTCAAGGTCGCGAGTTCAACGGTTTGTTTGAAACCGTGCTGGGCGCCGATGTCGCCCGTCAATTGGGTTACCACATTGGCAGCCAAATCATTATTGCTCATGGTATCAGTGACGTCGGTTTTGCCCGTCATGACAACCTGCCCTTTACCGTGGTGGGTATTCTGGCGCCAACGGGTACCCCGGTTGACAAAACCGTTCATGTTTCGCTTGGTGCCATTGAAGCGATTCACGTTGGCTGGGAGTCCGGAGCGCATCTGGGAAATACTCCGGATGCCGCTCAGCTAGAGCAGCGTCAGTTCGAGCCCAAACAGATCACCGCGATGATGATTGGTCTCAAATCCAAAATTCAGACATTTGCACTGCAACGCCAGATCAATGAGTATCGCAAAGAGCCGCTCAGTGCCATTATGCCTGGGGTCGCGCTGCATGAATTATGGGGCATGATGTCGGTGGCAGAACAGGCGCTGATGGCGGTCTCGGTATTTGTGGTGGTCGCAGGGCTGCTCGGCATGCTCAGCAGCCTGCTTACCAGCTTGCAGGAGCGCCGACGGGAAATGTCGATTCTGCGTGCCATGGGTGCCCGGCCACAGCATGTATTCGCGCTGTTGGTGAGTGAAGCCAGTGTACTGACATTCTCAGGCATCGTGCTCGGGCTGGCCGGACTCTATGCCCTGCTGGCGATCGCCGCACCATTGATTGAAAGTCAGTATGGCATCCGTCTGCAGCTGGAATCGCTGTCCGGTTATGAGTGGCAGCTGCTCGGCTATGTGCAAGCGGCTGGCATCGTGATTGGCTTTATTCCCGCGCTGCGCGCCTATCGCCAGTCGCTCAGCGACGGCATGACGATTCGACTGTAAACAACCTGAATAACTGGGGAAAGAGATGAAAAAATGGCTGGCGAGCGCCGCCCTGATGCTAATGACTGTCGTCGCGGCACCAGCATTTAGCAGTGATGAGGTCTTGAAACTGGACTGGATCGATTTGATTCCGGAAAACGAACGCAATCTGTTTGATCAGCAGGGCATGCCGATGCCGGATCACAACGGCAGCGCACCAGCCAAGCAATCCAAAATCGGCCATGTGCGTTCTGAACTTAATGGCAGCACGGTAAAAATTCCCGGCTTTGTGATCCCATTGGAAGGGGATGAAAATACCGTCACGGAATTTTTGTTGGTGCCGTATTTTGGTGCCTGCATTCATGTGCCACCACCGCCACCGAATCAGATTATTTACGTGAAATTCCCGAAAGGTGCGCCAGTGCAGGAGCTATGGGATGTGGTGTACGTGATTGGGACGCTCAAGACGGAATCGGTCAGTTTGGATCTGGCGGAAACAGGCTATGTGATTGAAGGCAGTGAGATCGCCGAATACGACGATATGTAAATCGTGTTAACAACCAAGTAACCTATTGATTGTGCTGTCTAAACGATGTACTTGGAGAGATACGTCAGTACTCCCAGATAAACAACGAATAGTAGAGCAATCGATAGGTGCTTGCGCAGCTTTATATCCTTCCCGTATTTCATTGGCACCCCCACAAACAGCGGTAACAATTTTAACAAATTATTATCATTTGGCATAGCGCAAATTTGTGCGCTGCAACCAAGAGTTTCGCTGGAGGCAACACGGCAGACAGGGTACATTTTAAACCATGTCCGAAAAGCATAACTGCTGGTAAAACATGGCCGAATCGAAACAACCTGTAGTGATTGATCACGAGCCGACTTCCGGTTCATCACAGGAAAGAAAATCCAATTACGTCAAAGACAGCGCCAACCGCATTTTTAGTATCGCGCAGCAGCATGGTGTTGATGCTCTACTGCTGAGTGAAGCTCCGAAGAAAACCCCGCTCGACCGCGCGTTAAAGCGCGAGCGTGATCGTAAAGAACAGCGTCAGAAGAATCTGGAGCAGATTGTGCGTCTGGCCCATGTCTCGTGTCGCAATGAGACGGCCGGCGATCCGGATCAGGACTGGCTGTACCGCTTTTTCGACATGGCACAGGACATTCACAACTCGTCCATGCAGCGCTTGTGGGCTCAGGTACTCAAACGTGAAGTGACCAACCCGGGCTTTACCTCGATGAAAGCGCTAAAAGTACTGCAGGACATGACGCCCAAAGAAGCACAGATTCTGCAACGCGCGGCGGGGCTGGCTTGCAGTTTTGGCAGTGACCAGAGCCTGAAACTGCTGTTCGGACTGAAGATTCAAAACAGCTTGTTCAGTTTTGGCAAGCGGGCGGTGACCAACACCCTGAATATCGGCAGCCACCAGATGCCCTACTCCAACTTACTGGTGTTGATTGAGCTTGGTCTGCTGCATGCCACCGAACTGGAATCCGGCGAAATTGAACTCGACCCGCCACTGACGCTGAGCTATCAGGGCAAGCATTTATCGCTCAACGCCAACTCGCGCGGCGTGCGTCTGCTCTACTACCGCTTCTCCCCTACCGGCAATGAACTGTGTCGCCTGCTCGGCAACAAGCCCAATATGGGCTACTACGATCAGCTGGTGGCACTGCTGAGCCAGAAATTTACCGTGCACACCGAAGCCAGTGCGTCGACCATTCACCACACGGTGTAATGGCAAACCGCAGAGACAAAAAAGTCAGGCTTAGCCTGACTTTTTGTTTATCGCTTTCAGTCCATGGATTTACTGAGCAATGATGCCGCGCGCGTTCAGCTCAGCCACACACTGCGCCACCAGCTCATCGATACTGGCATCGCCGGCAGGCAGGTCGATTTCCGGATTGAGCGGCGCTTCATACGCAGAATCAATCCCGGTAAAATTGGCGATCTCACCGGCACGAGCTTTCTTGTACAGCCCTTTCGGATCGCGCTGCTCGCACACTTCCAGTGACGTATTGACGAACACTTCGATGAACTCTCCCTGCGGCAACAAGTCACGCACCAACTGACGCTCTGCGCGGTGCGGCGAGATAAATGCCGTCAGCACAATCAGGCCTGCATCGGCCATCAGTTTGGCCAGTTCACCAATACGGCGAATATTTTCGCGGCGATCCTGCTCAGAAAAACCCAAATCACTACACAGGCCGTGACGCACATTGTCGCCATCCAGCAGATAGGTGTGATAACCCAGCGTCGCCAGACGGCTTTCCAGCGCGCCAGCCACAGTTGACTTGCCCGCACCAGACAGGCCAGTAAACCAGAGTACCGCTGGTTTCTGCTTTTTCAGCTCAGCGCGAAAGTGTTTATCAACCGAGTGTTGATGCCACACGATGTTGTCGTCTTTCACATTCGATGCGGTGCTCATATGTCATCCTTTTGCACAGATTTTAAAAATTAAAACGGAAAAAATACCGGGATCAGCGTCAACACCAACGTTGAGTAAACCAGCGAAATCGGAATGCCGACTCGCACATAATCACTCAGTTTGTAATTGCCCACGCTGTACACCAACAGATTGGTCTGATAGCCGTAGGGCGAGATAAAACTCGCGCTGGCGCCAAACAGCACCGCCATGATGAACGGCATCGGATCCACGCCATAGCCCACAGCCATGCTGTAGCCAATCGGAAATGCCAGCGCCGCCGCCGCGTTGTTGGTAATGAGTTCCGTCAGTACCAGAGTGACCAGATAGGTCGCCACCAGCGCGCCGAAGACACCCCAGCCATTAAAGGCCTGAATAAACATTTGGCCCATGCGCTCGGATAAGCCGGACGAAATCATCAACTGCGCAATCGACAACGCCGAGCCGACGATCACCACGATGTCGACCGGGAAACGGCGACGTAGCTCACTGATTTGCACAATGCCAAACACAAACAGCAGCAGCAGATACGCCAATAGCCCTTTGATGATCGGCACAACCCCCAGTAGCGACGCGCCAATCACAGCGGCAAACCCCACCAGCACCAGAGTGGATTTACTGGTATCAAGTTTGGCGCTGGAATCCAGATCGTTGATCAGTACAAACTCGCGGCTGTTGGCACGGCGCTGCGCATCAAAGCGTTTGCCCGGCACCAACACCAGTGTGTCACCTGCGGTCAGCGTAATATTGCCCAGCCCGCCTTCCAGCCGTTCATGCCCACGACGAATCGCCACCACCACCGCATCAAAACGGTCGCGGAAACGGCTCGATTTGAGGGTTTTGTTGCAGAAGCTTGCCGAGGAGCTGACGACCACTTCAACGAAGTTCTGGCCGTTAAGGTGATGCTGACCAAACAGCGTCAGACCCTGAATTTCCTGCAGCGTCGAGACACTTTCCACATCGCCACAGAACAGCAGACGATCGCGCGCCTGCAATACGAAATCCGGACCGACCGACGGTACGCTTTCACCATCGCGAATCACTTCGGCGAGAAACAGCTTACGCAATGCGCGCAGGTTGTTTTCGGCAATACTGTGTCCAACCAACGGCGAGCCCGGCTCAACAATCGCTTCAAGGAAATACGGCAGATCGTCCTGATTCTGTTCATCATAACTGGGCAGCAGATAGCTCAGCGGGATCAAAATGATCACCCCGCCCACCAGCACCGCCAGACCGATCATCGAGGGCGCGAAAAAGTTGAGGCTTGGCAGTCCGGCATCTTCGACAAAGCTGTTGATGATCAGATTGGTTGAGGTGCCGATCAACGTCAGCGTGCCCCCAAAGATCGCGGTGTACGACAGCGGGATCAATAACTTCGACGGCGCATGCTGTTGATTGCGTTTGATCGCGCCAATCAGCGACACCACCACAGCGGTGTTATTCGTGAATGACGAGAGAAACGCGGTCGACAAGCCCAGTTTGGCCACCACGGTGCCCAAGTTGCCTTCTGAAATATTGCGGCTCACCCAGCTTACCAAACGCGTTTTTTCCAACGCGCTGGAGGCTAAGATCAACAAAACCAGAGTCAGCAGAGACGTGTTGGTGAAGTTCGACGCCAGCGCGTTCACATCCATCATGCCGGACATAAACGCCACAAACGCCGCGCCGGCAAAAATGAAACTCGGCTTAATTCGCGTGACCAGCAGACAGGTCACGATGCCCAGCAGAATCGCCAGTACCAGCCCTTGTTCCCACATAACACATCCCTCAACACGAGGGTGGTTACCCACCCTCCATCACTTATTACTTAAGCAATTGACTCAGATCCTTGGCATCCCAGTGTGGGAAGTGCTTACGGATCAGTGCGTTGAGTTCAACTTCAAACGCAGAGAATTGACCTTCGGCTTGCGCCACGCTTTGCAGACTGTCACGCACCAGGCCTGCGCCAACAGTGACGTTGGTCAGACGGTCGATGATGATGAAACCACCGGTGTCTGCGCAGTCGAGATATTTGTCCAGTGCAACAGACTGATTGAACGTCCACTCACACAGACCAATGCCGTTCAGTGGCAGTTCTGCTGCCTGATAAGTCGACAGATTGTTGATGTCGTATTGGTGACGAATCGCTGAAACCTGACCGACCGTCTTCTTACCGGCGATCTTCACGTCGTAATCACGGCCCGGTTGAAGCGGTTGCTCCGTCATCCACACCACATCGGCCAGCAGATGATTGGTACTTTCAACCTGATCCTGCTCCAGCACAATCAGATCGCCGCGGCTGATGTCAATTTCATCCGCCAGCGTCAGCGTCACCGCCAGACCAGCGCGCGCTTCTTGCAGATCGCCATCAAACGTCACGATGCGAGCGACTGTGGAGGTTTTGCCTGACGGCAGTGCTTTGATCTTATCGCCCACTTTGACTGAACCCGACGAGATCGTGCCAGCAAAGCCGCGGAAATCGAGGTTTGGACGGTTGACGTACTGCACCGGGAAACGGAACTCGCCGCTGCCTTTTTCCTGATCAACATCGACGGTTTCCAGCAACTCGAGCAGTGACGGACCTTGATACCAGTCCATGTGCGCGCTTTTATCTACCACGTTGTCGCCTTCCAGCGCCGACAGCGGAATGATCTGAATATCGATATCGCCGTGCAGGTGTTTAGAAAACTCAAGGTACTCGGCACGAATCTCTTCAAAACGCGCTTGCGAGTATTCAACCAGGTCCATCTTGTTGACCGCTACCACGAAGTGTTTCAGCCCCAACAAGTTCGAGATGAACGAGTGACGACGCGTTTGATCCAGCACGCCTTTGCGCGCATCAATCAGGATCACCGCTAGATCACAAGTCGAGGCACCCGTCGACATGTTACGGGTGTACTGTTCGTGTCCCGGAGTATCGGCAATGATGAATTTGCGCTTCTGCGTCGAGAAGTAACGGTACGCAACATCAATGGTGATGCCCTGTTCGCGTTCGGCTTGCAGGCCATCGACCAGCAGCGCTAAGTCCGGGCGCTCACCCGTGGTACCAACACGTTGGCTGTCGGAATGCACCGCGGCTAGTTGATCTTCATAAATCTGTTTTGAGTCGTGAAGCAGACGACCAATCAGTGTACTTTTACCATCGTCTACCGAGCCACAGGTGAGGAAGCGAAGTAGCGATTTGTGTTGGTGTTGATTGAGGTAACCTTCAATACCTAGCTCAGCAAGTTGAGCTTGAACTGCACTATTCATTTTCTTTCCTTAGACCCTTAGAAGTAACCTTGACGTTTTTTCAGTTCCATCGATCCAGACTGATCGTGGTCGATCGCTCGGCCTTGACGCTCACTCGAGGTCGCCACCAGCATCTCTTCGATGATTTCCGGTAGTGTTTTGGCGTTCGATTCAATTGCGCCAGTCAGTGGGTAACAGCCAAGCGTTCGGAAGCGCACGCTCTTGTGTTCAATCTTTTCGCCTGGTTGCAGCTTCATGCGGTCGTCATCCACCATGATCAGCATGCCGTCCCGCTCGACCACCGGACGCACGTCCGACAGATACAACGGTACAATTTCGATGCCTTCTAAGTAGATGTATTGCCAGATATCCAGTTCGGTCCAGTTCGACAATGGGAACACACGAATGCTTTCGCCTTTGTTGATCTGGCCGTTGTAGGTTTTCCACAGCTCAGGACGCTGGTTTTTCGGGTCCCAGGTGTGGTTCTTATCGCGGAATGAATAGACACGCTCTTTCGCACGAGATTTTTCTTCATCGCGGCGCGCGCCACCAAAGGCCGCATCAAAACCGTACTTGTTCAACGCCTGTTTCAGACCCTGGGTTTTCATGATGTCGGTGTGCTTCGAAGAACCGTGATCAAACGGGTTGATACCCATCGCCATCCCTTCCGGGTTTTTATGCACCAGCAGCTCGAAACCGTATTTCTTCGCTGTCGCGTCACGGAACGCGATCATGTCGCGGAATTTCCAGTCGGTATCGACGTGTAACAAGGGGAATGGGATCTTGCCCGGATAAAACGCTTTACGCGCCAGATGCAACATGACCGAAGAGTCTTTACCGATCGAATACATCATGACTGGATTGGCAAATTCCGCAGCCACTTCACGAATGATGTGGATACTTTCTGCCTCAAGCTGTTTTAAATGGGTTAAGCGTTGTTGATCCATTTTGCGTGCTTCCTTTTAGCTGCCTGTTGGCTTGAAAGACCCGCGACCGGGTCTCGCAATTTGAATAATTGGGTTATGCGTATTGGTATTGAGCTGACGGGTTGGTGTTGTCACCGAACCAGGCCAGTTTGTCGGCCAGCGTCACGACTTCACCAATGACAATCAGTGACGGCGACTGAGCATGTGCCGCTAACTGAGGTAATTCACTGAGTGCGCCGCGAAAAACTTTCTGCGTTGACTGCGTGCCACGTTCGATGATCGCAATCGGCGTACTAGCGTTGCGGCCATGTTCAATTAGCTGCGTGGCGATGGTGCTCGATTTCATCAGCCCCATATAAATCACCAGCGTCTGTTGACTGCGAGCGAGCGTTGACCAGTCCATATCGGCGGCTTCGGCTTTCAAATGACCAGTGACAAACAGCGCGGACTGCGCGTAATCACGGTGGGTCAGCGGAATACCTGCATAGGCCGTTGCACCAGCAGCGGCAGTAATGCCCGGAATAACCTGAAACTGAACGCCAGCATCAAACAGCACTTCCAGCTCCTCACCGCCACGACCAAACATAAAAGGATCGCCGCCTTTGATGCGCACCACACGGTGGCCTTGCTTGGCAAAATCGACCAGCAACTGGTTGGTTTTTTCCTGCGGCACGCTGTGATGACCCGCGCGCTTACCCACACACACCAGAATGGTGTCGCTCGGGATCAGGGCCATAATGTCGTCAGACACCAGGTAGTCAAACAGCACCACATCCGCCTGTTGCAGATAGCTGAGCGCTTTAACCGTCAGCAGCTCCGGATCACCCGGCCCGGCACCCACCAGTGCCACTTCTCCCGGCTGCAGTTGGCTGCGGGCAATCTTGGACCATGTCTGGTTGTGTGCGCCGCCATCGACCGCCACTAAGCGTGGAGCTGCTGTTGTCAGCGTTGACACTGTTTGTGAACCCGCCATGTTTTGTCATCCCTTACCCGATTGATGATTGCATTATGGGCAGTTCCTTTTATTACCTGAAATTCTAAAATTTCATTTTTTATTCGAAAAACTGATATAGGATTGGCACAGTTGAAGCATTGAGGGGGCAAAAATAGCGGGCAAGGGGTGAATAAGAAGTGCGCGAACGGTCCGGAAAATCTCGCTTTCTGTACGCAATAAGGTGCTTAAAATCACATTTCACTATCCATTGAAGTCATTGTTTCATCAGTATTTGTTACATTTATCGAGTTATTGACTTCCCTCAACCCGATTGGAGCGCACCATGACAGCGGCAATCAAACCATTATCTGTCGCCATTCTCGGCGGCCTGCTGACGTTAGCTGGCCCGGCGATGGCAGAAACGATCAAACTTCGCATTATCGAAACCACCGACATCCACACTAACCTGATGGATTACGATTACTACAAAGACAAACCATCACAACAGATTGGTCTGGCGCGAGCGGCCAGTCTGGTCAAAGAGGCGCGCAGCGAAGCCGCCAACAGCATTCTGGTGGATAACGGCGATTTGATTCAGGGCAGCCCGATGGGCGATTACATGGCGGCCAAAGGCATTAAGCCGGGCGAAGTCCATCCAGCCTACAAAGCGATGAATCAGCTCAGCTACGATGTGGGCAACATCGGTAACCACGAATTCAACTACGGGCTGAAATTTCTGCTCGAAACGATCAACGATGCGAATTTCCCTTACATCAACGCCAACGTCTACGACGCGAAATCAGGCGAGCACTTCTTTAAGCCGTATCTGATCAAAACGCACACCTTTAAAGACACCGATGGCAAGGCACATCAAGTTAAAGTCGGTTACATCGGTTTTGTGCCACCACAAATTCTGGTGTGGGATAAGAAGAACCTTGACGGCAAAGTGATTGCCAAAGACATCAAAGCCACCGCCGAAAAACTGGTGCCGGAAATGCGCGCTCAGGGCGCGGATGTGATTGTGGCCATTCCTCACTCTGGCGTCTCTTCAGACCCTTATAAACTGGGCGCGGAAAACTCGGTTTACTACCTCACGCAGGTACCGGGTATTGATGCCATTGCCTTTGGTCACTCACACGCGGTGTTCCCGGGTAAAGACTTCGCCTCTCTGCCAGGGGCTGACATCACGCAAGGCACGATTAACGGCGTGACCGCCGTGATGCCGGGTCGCTGGGGCAGCCATGTCGGGGTTATGGATTTGACGCTGGAACAAAAAGGCGGCCAGTGGGTAGTGACGCATGGTCAGTCAGAAGCGCGCCCTATCTTCGATAAAGCGCACAACAAACCACTGGTTGATGCCGACAAGGGCATCGTTAAAGCGCTGGAAGCCGATCACAAAGGCACGCGTGACTTCGTCAACCAGCCGATCGGACAAGCCAACGATGTGATGTACAGCTATCTGGCACTGGTACAGGACGATCCGACGATTCAAATCGTCAACCTGGCGCAGAAAGATTACGTTGAACGCTTCATTCAGGGCGACCCGAATCTGGATGGTCTACCCGTGCTGTCTGCCGCCGCGCCATTTAAAGTCGGTGGACGCAAAAACGATCCTTCTAACTTTACCGAAGTGGAATCAGGCGAGCTGACATTCCGCAACGCCGCCGACCTTTACCTTTATCCGAATACGCTGGTGACCATGAAAGTGTCCGGTAAAGAGGTCAAAGAGTGGCTGGAATGTTCTGCGGGACAATTCAATCAGATCGACGTGAATTCTGAGCAACCGCAATCGCTGATCAACTGGGATGGTTTCCGTACCTACAACTTTGATGTACTCGATGGCGTGAACTATCAGATTGATGTAACTCAGCCAGCCAAATACGATGGCGAATGTAAGGTAACCCATCCGAATGCGCAGCGTATCGTCAATCTGACCTATCAGGGCCAAGCGATTCGTGATGATCAAACCTTCCTGATCGCGACCAATAACTACCGCGCCTACAGCAACAAGTTCCCAGGCACGGGTGGTGAGTTTATCGCGTTTGATTCTCCGGACGAGAACCGTACTGTGGTCGCCGATTACATTTCGCGTGTCAGCAAAGAACAAGGACAAGTGACGCCAAGTGCAGACAACAACTGGTCATTTGCGCCAATCCACAGCACGCATAAACTCGACATTCGTTTTGAGACCTCACCGAGTGACAAAGCGGCGCAGTTTATTGCCGATAAAGGCCAGTATCCGATGAGTAAAGTGGCCACCGATGAGGTGGGCTTTGCGGTGTACCGTATCGATCTACAAAAGTAACCCGATATTGAGTACAGTATCAGCCGCAGCATGTGCTGCGGCTTTTTTATGGGAGCAAACCGGCATGTCATTCGCCGAGACAGACATTCAGCAGCAGTTTCATCAGTTGATGAGCGAACACGGTTTTAGCAGCGACGAGACAGCCGAACTGCTGGCAGCCGCGACCCCGCTGGAGCTGCCGACACGCCATATTCTGGTCAATCAGGGGGAAAACCCGACGCATTTTTACTTCATCTGTAAGGGAATTTGCCACGCCAGCTACCTGACGCCAGAAGGCAAGGAGTTCAGTAAGGAGTTTTACTGGGAACAGGATTGGATCATTGGTTTTGAAAGCCTGATTCACCGTGCGCCGTCGCCGTATCTGCTCGAGAGTCTCACGCCGGTCACGCTGCTGTGCTTACCGATTGAGTATCTGCACCAATGGCGTCAACGCTTTCATCCCTTGTACATCAAGCTGCTGGAAGCGCAGCTGATGCACAAGGAAAACAAAGAACGGTTTATGTTGCTCTATCGCCCAGAACAGCGTTATCAGGTGATGTGTCAGCAGTTTCCGGAATTGATTCCGCGCGTCAGCGACACCCACATCGCCGCCTATCTGGGTATCACGCCCATCAGTCTCAGCCGAATCAAAGCCCGGCTGAGAAACGAGTGATGCTTATTTGATGTAACGGGCGCGGAACTGACGGCCTTTCATTTTGCCGTTGCTGAGTTTTTCCAGCGCCACTTTAGCCACGCTCTTTTGCACCGCGACATAGGCGCGCATCTGGAACAGGTTGATCTTACCGATCTGATCCGCGGTCAGGCTGCCATCGCTGGTCAGCGCGCCAAGAATATCACCCGGGCGCACTTTCTGTTTCTTACCGCCGTCGATCTGAATCGTCACCATGTTCGAACGGTATGGCGCGACACCTTTCACCGGTGCAGGCAGTTCAGCTGGTGACACCACGATGTCCATGTACTCTTCGATCTGCGCGATGCGGTGCATCTCTTTATCGCTGAAGAAACTGATCGCCAGACCTTTACTGCCCGCGCGACCGGTACGGCCGATGCGGTGTACGTGCACTTCCGGATCGCGAGACAGTTCGAAGTTAAATACCGCGTCCAGGTTGTCGACATCCAGACCACGCGCCGCGACATCCGTGGCGACCAGAATTGAGATGCTCTTGTTGGCAAACTGCACCAGCGCCTGATCGCGCTCGCGCTGTTCCATATCACCATGCAGTTCAATCACACTGAAGCCTTTGTGGTGCAGCTCATCGGCCACGCTCTGCACTTCACGTTTAGTGTTACAGAACACCACCGCCGATTCCGGTTGGTGATTCAGCAGCAGTGTCGCCAGCGCTTCATCACGCGCTTCCGTGCCTTCTACTTTGTAGAACTGTTGGCGAATACTCGATGCTTCATGTGTCGAGGCCACTTTGATCATCAGCGAATCGTGGGTCACCGATTGAGCGATCTCTTGAATCGCCTGCGGATAGGTAGCACTGAACAGCAGTGTCTGACGCTGTTTTGGCGCTTCGGCGATGATCGCATCCAGCGCTTCCTGAAACCCCATCTCCAGCATACGATCCGCTTCATCCAGCACCAGAGTGTTGAGCTCTGACAGGTCGATACGTCCTTTGGACAGGTGATCCAGAATACGCCCCGGTGTACCCACCAGAATGTGCGCGCCGTGCTCCAGCGAACCAATCTGAGGCCCCATCGGCATACCGCCACACAGAGTCAGCACTTTGATGTTGTGAATCGCGCGCCCGAGCGTGCGAATATCGGTGGCGACCTGATCGGCCAGCTCACGAGTCGGACACAGCACCAGTGACTGCACGCGAAAACGCTTCACGTTGAGGTTTTGCAACACGCCCAGACCAAACGCTGCGGTTTTACCTGAGCCGGTTTTCCCCTGACCAATCACATCCTGACCGTTGAGGATTGCTGGCAGAGATTGCGCCTGAATCGGCGTCATATGAGTAAACCCCATGGTATCGAGGTTTGAGAGCAGTTCTGGCTTGAGGTTCAAAGCAGCAAAAGATGTTGGGTTCAAGGGAGTGTCCTTAGGTCAGACGAAAAAACGAGCGGCTATTATCGTTATTTTAATCGTCAGCACCAGTGAATATTGATTTAATTTTTTTGCTGCCGACGCTTAACTTTTGTTAATGCTGAAGCCGGGGTGCGCTGCTAGAGTAAAGCGCTAACCATCCTAAGGAGTGACGTATGGTAACCTGGCAATGCCTTTCTTTTTCTGAACTCACCAACCACCAACTGTACGAACTGCTTAAACTGCGGGTCGACGTGTTCGTCGTTGAACAAACCTGTCCCTATCCGGAACTCGACAACAAAGACATTGCCGAAGGCGTCAAGCATCTGCTTGGCTACCGAGATGGGCAGTTGATCGCCTGTTCTCGTCTTCTGCCACCCGAAGTCAGCTATCCCAGCGTCAGTATCGGCCGTGTCGCGACATTGCAGACCGCCCGCGGAGATGGTCTTGGCCATCAACTGATTCGCGAAGCACTCGAGCAATGCCAAAGCTTGTGGCCCAATCAAGCGATTGAAATCGGCGCACAGGAGCATCTGTCGGAGTTTTATGCCCGTCACGGTTTTGTACGAACCTCATCCACCTATCTCGAAGATGGCATTGCGCATGTGGACATGAAGCGCGGCGCATGACTCCTCATACCCTGGCACTGTGGTTACTGGTTCTGGGCAATCTGGCCGCATCACTCTCGGATGTTGCGGTCAAGCTGCTTGATGGGGAAGTGTCGCCCTTTCAGTATATGTTTTTGCGCCAGTTGATTTCGTTGGTTGTCATTCTGCCCATGTGGTGGCGGCAACCTCGCGCGCAGCGCGCATTGCTGAATCCAGGCGTGACCACATTACGCGCCCACCTGGTATTAATCGGCAGTGGCTGCATGTTGGTTGCGATTACTTATTTACCGCTGGCGACCGCGAATGCGGTGTTTTACGCCGCGCCATTGCTGATGCTGCCGCTGTCAATCGTATTGCTTAAAGAAACACCCGGACTGGGCAAAGTCGTGGCGACGGTATTGGGGTTTATTGGCGTGTTGGTGGTACTGCGTCCCTCGCAGTTTCACTGGGCAGCCATGTTTGCACTCGGGACAGCGATGACGTTAGCCCTGTTTAACATTCTGGCGCGGAAGATTCCCGCGAGGCAGACAGTCGTCACGACCCTGATGTGGACTTCGCTGTTTTCGTTGCCGCTGTCGGCGACTCTCACCTTGTGGCAATGGCACCCGATGACTCTGGAACAGATCGGCTGGGTTGCCAGCAGTGCTCTGTTAGTTCTGACCTACAACGGCCTCGCTGTCGCCGCCTACCGACGTGCGCCAGCCAGCCAGATTGCGCTGGCGGAGTATTCGGGATTGATTTTCGTCGCACTGATGGGAATGTGGTGGTTCAACGAGATGCCTGATAGCCTGACCTGGCTTGGCATCGCGCTGATTGTGTTACCGCTGCTGCCCGTCAGAATTCTCAAACGGGCAAGCCAAGCAGGGCGTCATTTGCTGCGGCCAAAGCCGCCGTCGGACAAACGGAAAAACATCACCGATTGATTATTTTTCTCGAGTTGCAGAATGTCCAACTTACCCTCACTGGAGAGTTTAAACCGAATCAGTTGGCCCTGTTGAATTTGGCTCAGTGGTTTGTCACTGCCTTCGATTTTCACCAGATCGTTCAAATCGGCCATTGGCAGTTCGTTGTTACGAAACACCTGCGAAAGCGTATCACCTTGCTGCACGATGTATTCATGCCACGCAGTCGATTTGAGTTTGCTTTGCTCTGCTGACTGCTGCTCACTCAAACCACGGGTATTAATGTTCACTTCCACACGCTGGCCTGACGCTGGCGTTTGTGGTGCTTCAGCCGAATGCTGAGGCAACGGAATCACCATCAATATTAAAACCACCGGCACCAACACCATCAGAGCACGTTGATGCAACTTTGGCAGTCGTTGCCAGAACTGCACCACTTTTTGCTGATATTGGCGCCAGTCAAATTGGAAGTCGATAGCTGCCCACTTGCTTTGAATCAGTGCGAGATAATCTGTCTGTTGCTTTTTCTTATGTCGACGATTCATGTTAATCCGTCCCTAAAATCCTTGCCACAGTATAAAAACTCATGTGCCGAGAGTATAGAGGCAGGCCCCTAATCTGCTAAAGGTTGACATAATCCTGAAGATTTTCCTCTGGTATTCTGCGCAAAGTCACACCTTGCGCCCTTATTGTAACGATTTCCCGCCGGGCGTTTCATCCCTATGCTGAACCTGTTATCCTGTGGCCTTTATTGATACGACAAAGAGTGACTTTTATGTCTGACGTAAAATTTGAAACCGTAGAACAGAAAGCAAGCTACGGTATCGGTCTGCAAATGGGCCAGCAACTGGCAGGTAGCGGTCTGGAAGGCTTGAGTGTTGATGCAATTGCAGCGGGTATTGCCACTGCACTGGTTGGCGACATGCCAGCAATTGAAATCGATGAAATCAACCAAGCTCTGCAAGCTCTGCACATGCGCGCTGAAGAAGCACGCCAAGAAGCAGCAAAAGCAGCAGCCTCTGAAGGTGATGCATTCCTGAAAGACAACGCTCTGCGTTCAGAAGTAACCGTTCTGGAATCTGGCCTGCAGTACGAAGTGATCACTGAAGGTACTGGTGAAATCCCAACTGCAGATAAAGCAGTACGTGTTCACTACCACGGTGAACTGGTAGACGGTACGGTATTCGACAGCTCAGTATCGCGCGGTCAACCAGCTGAGTTCCCAGTGACTGGCGTAATCAAAGGTTGGGTTGAAGCACTGCAACTGATGCCTGTGGGTTCAAAATGGAAACTGTACATTCCACACGACCTAGCATACGGCGAGCGTGGCGCAGGTGCCGCTATCCCTCCATTTGCTGCCCTAGTATTTGAAGTGGAACTGCTGGACATTCTGTAAGCAGAACGAATTAGCAAAGAATTAACATCAAGCGGCGCTCAGCGCCGCTTTTTTTATCTAAACTTAAACTTCAGCCAACATTTAGGAATGACCGTCATCATGAAACACTCTCTCGTCTGGACACTGATGCTAGGAACCGTATTCAGTGCCCCAAGTTATGCCTTCCTCAACCTAGGCAGCAGTAACGATGATCTCGCCAGCATGGTCAGCAGTACGCTCAGTCAGGCAGAAAGTAATTCAGCACTCATCTCTCAAGTAACCAGCCAACTCCCGATCTCCGATCAACAAGCCACTGGTGGGGTTGGAGCACTATTATCTTTGGCACAAAACCAATTATCCGATAGCAACAGCGCTGAGCTCAGCAAACTCATTCCGGGTATGGATCAACTGACCAATCTTAATCTGTCAGGCAGCAAAGACATGTTGTCGGGCATTCAAAGCTTAGAGTCGGTGAATAAAGTGTTTGAGCAACTGGGTCTGGATTCGAGTATGGTGTCGCAGTTTGCACCACTTCTACTGCAATATCTGACGGGTCAGGGTGCCAGTGAAGGTTTACTCAGCTCGCTGAGCAGTTTGTGGGGAGCATAAAGCTTTTCAGAAACATCAGATACAAAAAAGCCGAGCAGATGCTCGGCTTTTTTAATCACGAACTGATTACTCAGCAGCAGCTTCAACAGCAGCTTCTGGGCGATCAACAAGCTCAATGTAAGCCATTGGAGCTTTATCGCCTGCACGGAAACCACACTTCAGAATGCGAGTGTAGCCGCCTTGACGTGCAGCGAAACGTGGACCTAGTTCGTTAAACAGTTTAGCAACGACTTCGTTGTCACGAGTGCGTGCAAATGCTAGACGACGGTTAGCAACACTGTCAGTCTTAGCTAGTGTAATCAAAGGCTCAACTACGCGACGTAGCTCTTTAGCTTTTGGCAAAGTAGTCTTGATAACTTCATGACGTACTAGAGAGCTAGCCATGTTGCTGAACATCGCTTTGCGATGACTGCTGTTGCGGTTGAGTTGACGACCACTCTTACGATGGCGCATGACCAAATCCTTCTAACTAGTATCGATTAATCTTCAGCGATTGACGCTGGCGGCCAGTTTTCTAGGCGCATGCCCAGAGACAGACCACGTGATGCAAGCACGTCTTTAATCTCTGTAAGAGATTTCTTACCAAGGTTAGGCGTTTTAAGTAGCTCAACCTCAGTGCGCTGTACTAGATCACCGATGTAGTGAATCGCTTCTGCTTTCAGACAGTTAGCAGAGCGAACTGTTAGTTCAAGATCGTCTACAGGACGCAGTAGGATCGGATCGAATTCAGGCTTCTCTTCTTTCTCCTCAGGAACTCGTACATCACGTAGATCTACGAATGCATCCAGTTGTTCAGCAAGAATAGTTGCTGCACGACGGATTGCTTCCTCAGGTTCAAGAGTACCGTTAGTTTCCATATCGATAACTAGCTTGTCCAGGTCAGTACGTTGTTCAACACGCGCTGCATCAACAGAGTAGGCAATTTTGTCTACTGGGCTGAAAGTCGCGTCGACAAGCAGACGACCAATTGGACGCTCGTCTTCTTCGGTATGGATACGCGCAGAAGCTGGAACATAACCACGACCACGTTCAACTTTGATACGCATAGCGATCTCAGCGTTGTCATCAGTTAGGTGACAAATAACGTGTTCAGGGTTTACGATCTCTACATCACCATCATGGGTGATGTCACCTGCAACCACAGGGCCCGAGCCTGATTTGTTTAGTGTAATGAACACTTCATCTTTGCCTTCGGCAACGCGAACAGCCAAACCTTTCAGGTTCAGTAGAATCTCAAGGATATCTTCCTGAACACCTTCTTTGGTGCTGTACTCGTGAAGTACGCCTTCAATCTCTACTTCTGTTACGGCACAACCCGGCATAGAAGATAGAAGAATACGGCGAAGTGCATTACCCAGAGTATGGCCGAAACCACGCTCTAATGGCTCAAGAGTTACTTTTGCGTGTGTCGTGCTGATTTGTTCGATATCAACAAGACGTGGCTTAAGAAATTCTGTTACAGAACCCTGCATTGTGTCCTCTCTTTAGTTTAAACCTTACTTAGAGTAAAGCTCGACGATCAATTGTTCGTTGATGTCAGCTGATAGATCTGAACGTTCAGGCAAACGCTTGAAAGTACCTTCCATCGTGCTAGCATCTACTTCAATCCAAGTTGGTTTTTCGCGTTGTTCTGCAACTTCTAGAGCTGCTTTAATGCGAGATTGCTTTTTCGCTTTCTCACGGATTGCAACAACGTCGTTAGCCGCAACATTGAAAGAAGGAACGTTTACAACTTTACCGTTAACTAGGATAGCTTTGTGGCTAACTAGTTGGCGTGCTTCTGCGCGAGTTGCGCCAAAGCCCATGCGGTAAACTACGTTGTCTAGACGACCTTCAAGAAGCTGAAGTAGGTTCTCACCAGTGTTACCTTTAAGGCGAGCTGCTTCTTTGTAGTAGTTACGGAATTGTTTTTCTAGAACGCCATAGATACGACGAACTTTTTGCTTCTCACGAAGCTGAACGCCATACTCAGATAGACGACCGCGACGAGCGCCGTGTACACCTGGTGCGTTATCGATTTTACACTTGGTATCAATCGCACGAACGCCTGACTTAAGGAACAAGTCAGTACCTTCGCGGCGGCTAAGCTTCAGCTTAGGACCCAAATATCTTGCCATGATCTTTCTCCAATGTTCCCAGAAACGTTAAACGCGACGTTTCTTAGGTGGACGACAACCGTTATGAGGGATTGGTGTCGCATCAACGATGTTAGTGATACGGAAACCAGCGGCGTTCAGTGCGCGAACAGTAGATTCACGACCTGGACCAGGACCCTTAACCATAACTTCCAGGTTCTTCAGGCCATATTCTTTAGCCATTTCAGCACAACGCTCAGCAGCAACCTGTGCAGCGAACGGAGTTGATTTACGAGAACCACGGAAACCAGAACCACCTGCAGTAGCCCAAGCTAGTGCATTACCTTGACGGTCAGTAATGGTAACGATTGTGTTGTTGAAAGATGCATGAATGTGCGCTACGCCATCAGCAACTTGCTTGCGTACACGCTTACGTGCGCGAGTTGGTTGTTTAGCCATTGTACTCTACCCTTCCCGATTATTTCTTGATCGGCTTACGCGGACCCTTACGGGTGCGAGCATTGGTTTTAGTACGCTGTCCACGTAGTGGTAGACTGCGACGATGACGAAGACCACGGTAACAACCAAGGTCCATTAGACGCTTGATGTTCATGGAAACTTCACGACGTAGATCACCCTCTACAGTGTATTTAGCTACACCATCACGCAGTTGATCGATCTGCTCTTCAGTTAGTTCACTGATCTTAACACTTTCAGCAATACCCACTTCAGCTAGGATAGCTTTAGAACGAGTTTTGCCGATACCGTAGATCGCTGTTAGTGCGATTACAGCATGTTTTTGATCAGGAATGTTAATGCCTGCTATACGGGCCACTATTCACTCCTAGTACTTTCTATAAAAGAATTATCCGCAGCAAAGCCCGTAGAGGATACGCTGCGGGATACTACTTCTTTTGCACGCAAAAGGTAGGCCGAGGAATATACTCGACCGACCTTTACTTTTCAAGTAAAAATTTCTGCTTATTAGCCTTGGCGCTGCTTGTGCTTTGGCTCACTGCAAATCACGCGAACGACACCGTTACGCTTGATAACTTTACAGTTACGGCAGATTTTTTTAACGGAAGCACGAACTTTCATTGCTAAACTCCGTAAATCTACTCTGAATGGCGACCGATTAACGGCCGTAACCCTTCAGATTTGCCTTTTTCAACACAGACTCATATTGATTTGACATCATATGTGTCTGTACCTGTGCCATAAAGTCCATGATTACGACAACTACAATCAGTAGTGATGTGCCGCCGAAGTAGAAACGTACGTTCCAAGCGACCATCATGAACTCAGGGATCAGACAGATGAAAGTAATGTATAGCGCACCAGCAAGGGTTAGGCGAGTCATTACTTTATCAATGTATTTAGCTGTCTGTTCACCTGGGCGGATACCGGGTACGAATGCACCAGACTTCTTCAGGTTATCTGCTGTTTCACGTGGGTTAAATACCAACGCTGTATAGAAGAAACAGAAGAAAATAATCGCTGCTGCATAAAGCATTACATACAGAGGCTGGCCTGGGCTAAGAGCCAAAGACACATCAGTTAGCCAACCGAATGTGCTGCTCTCACCGTTCTGACCGAACCACTGAGCCAGTGTTCCAGGGAACAGGATAATGCTTGATGCAAAAATCGCAGGGATAACACCCGCCATGTTGATTTTCAACGGCAGATGCGTGCTCTGCGCTGCAAATACTTTACGACCTTGTTGACGCTTCGCGTAGTTCACGACGATTCGACGCTGACCACGTTCCATGAAAACAACGAAGTAAATAACAGCAAAAGCTACTACTGCGATTAACAGTAGAAGAAGTACATGCAGTTCACCTTGACGCGCTTGCTCGATTGTTTGTCCGATTGCTTTTGGCAATCCAGCAACAATACCTGCAAAAATTAGCAATGAAATACCATTACCAATTCCACGCTCTGTAATTTGTTCACCTAACCACATCAGGAACATGGTGCCGGTTACTAAACTCACGGTAGCAATTAGCGTAAACATGGTTTGGTTGATAACAACCAGATTGTCGACCATGTTTGGTAAGCCAGTTGCAATACCAATAGCTTGGAAAGTTGCAAGTACAAGCGTGCCGTAGCGCGTATATTGGCTGATCTTACGACGGCCTGCTTCACCCTCTTTTTTGAGTTCCGCTAACGCTGGATGAACTACAGTCAACAACTGAACAACAATAGATGCCGAGATATACGGCATGATGCCCAGTGCGAATATAGATGCACGCGAAAGTGCACCACCAGAGAACATGTTAAACATTTCAATGATGGTGCCTTTTTGCTGTTCGAACAAATCGGCAAGTACAGCAGCGTCAATACCAGGAATCGGCACAAAAGAGCCTGCTCGGAATACTAGAAGCGCACCCACTACGAATAACAAGCGCGACTTCAGTTCACTTAAGCCGCTCTGAGCACTACGAAAATCTTGTCCTGGTTTCTTAGCCATCTGTACCTCAATCCTCGAGATTATTCCTCGATTTTACCGCCTGCAGCTTCGATTGCAGCTTTAGCGCCTTTAGTCACGCGCAGACCTTTAACAGTCACTGCTTTGTTGATCTCGCCAGAAAGAACAACTTTAACAAACTCGATGTTCTTAGTAACGATGTTAGCCGCTTTCAGGCTGTTCAGATCAACTACGTCACCAGTTACTTTCGCTAGCTCAGCTAGACGAACTTCAGCAGACACTAGGCTCTTGCGAGAAGTGAAACCGAATTTTGGTAGACGTTGTTTCAGAGGCATTTGACCGCCTTCAAAACCTGGACGAACAGTACCGCCAGAACGTGACTTTTGACCTTTGTGGCCACGGCCACCAGTTTTACCAAGGCCAGAACCGATACCACGGCCTAGGCGCTTCTTAGAAGGCTTAGAACCCGCAGCCGGTGATAGAGTATTCAAAAGCATTATGATTACTCCTCAACTTTAACCATGTAGTAAACCTTGTTGATCATACCGCGCACGCACGGAGTATCTTCAAGTTCTACTGTGTGGTTGATTTTACGAAGGCCTAGACCGCGCAAAGTAGCTTTGTGCTTAGGCAGGCGACCAATTGAGCTTTTAGTTTGAGTTACTTTAATAGTTGCCATGGTGTTCTTACTCCGAAATAGATTCAACAGTCAGACCACGTTTAGCAGCAACCATTTCAGGTGACTTAACGCTTGCTAGTGCATCGATCGTTGCACGAACGATGTTGATAGGGTTCGTAGAACCGTATGCTTTAGACAGAACGTTGTGTACACCAGCAACTTCAAGTACTGCACGCATCGCACCACCTGCGATTACACCAGTACCTTCTGCAGCAGGCTGCATGTAAACTTTAGAGCCCGAATGGCGACCTTTCACCGGGTGGTGAAGAGTACCTTCGTTCAGAGCGATCGTAGTCATGTTACGACGCGCTTTTTCCATTGCTTTTTGGATCGCTGCAGGTACTTCACGAGCTTTGCCGTAACCGAAACCTACACGACCGTTACCGTCACCAACTACAGTCAGTGCAGTAAAGCTCATGATTCGACCACCTTTAACCGTCTTAGAAACGCGGTTAACGGCGATTAGCTTTTCTTGCAAATCATTCGCTTGAACTTGTTGTTCTTTAGCCATCTTTCCAACCCTACCTTAGAATTTCAGACCAGCTTCGCGAGCAGAGTCTGCTAGCGCCGCCACTCGACCGTGGTATTGGAAACCAGAACGATCGAATGCAACTACCGTTACGCCTTTTTCAAGCGCACGCTCAGCAACTGCTTTACCAACTGCTTTTGCTGCTTCGATGTTACCAGAGTATTTCACTTGCTCACGGATCGCTTTTTCTACAGTAGAAGCGGCTGCGATAACCTCAGAGCCATTAGCTGCAATCACTTGAGCGTACACGTGACGAGGAGTACGGTGTACTACTAGGCGAGTTGCACCCAGTTCTGCAATCTTACGACGTGCACGTGTAGCACGACGGATGCGAGATGCTTTCTTATCCATAGTGTTACCTTACTTCTTCTTAGCTTCTTTACTACGCACATTTTCATCTGCGTAACGAATACCTTTGCCTTTGTATGGCTCAGGCGCGCGGTAAGAACGAATGTCAGCCGCAACTTGACCGATGACTTGTTTATCACAACCAGTCAGGATGATCTCAGTTTGGCTTGGACATTCGGCTTTAACGCCCTCTGGCAGTTCATGCTCAACAGGGTGAGAGAAGCCTAGGGTCAGACCTACAGCGTTGCCTTTGATAGCAGCACGGTAACCAACACCTTTAAGAACTAGCTTCTTCGTAAAGCCTTCAGTAACACCAACAACCATGTTGTTTACAAGAGCGCGAGCAGTACCTGCTTGAGCCCATGCATTTTCAACACCTTCACGAGGGCCGAAAGTCAGGTTGTTTTCTTCCTGTGCGATCACTACGCCATTGTGAACAACGCGAGTTAGTTCACCTTTAGCGCCTTTAACAGTGATCTCTTGGCCGTTCAGTTTCACCTCTACGCCAGCTGGAATAGCGACAGGTGCTTTAGCAACACGAGACATTTTCTACTCCTATTACGCTACGTAAGCGATGATTTCACCACCAAGACCTGCTTTGCGAGCAGCGCGGTCTGACATCAGACCTTTGGAAGTGGAAACAACAGCAACACCAAGACCGCCCATCACAGATGGCAGCTCGTCTTTCTTCTTGTAAACACGAAGACCTGGACGAGAAACGCGTTTGATTTGCTCGATTACTGGTTTTGCTTGGAAATACTTAAGAGTAATTTCCAGCTCAGGTTTTGCTTCGCTTTCAACAGCGAAGTCAACGATGTAACCTTCAGCTTTAAGTAGTGCAGCAATTGCAACTTTAAGCTTTGAAGAAGGCATTTTAACAGCAACTTTGTTTGCTGCCTGACCGTTACGAATACGGGTCAGCATATCCGAAATCGGATCTTGCATGCTCATAAACTTTACTCCAAATGATTAAGTGGCAATTACCAGCTAGCCTTACGAAGTCCAGGAATCTCGCCTTTCATGCAAGCTTCACGAACTTTGATACGGCTTAGACCGAACTTACGTAGGTAACCGTGTGGACGACCAGTTTGGTTACAACGGTTGCGCTGACGTGATGCACTTGAATCACGTGGAAGAGATTGCAGTGTCAGAACTGCGTTCCAACGATCTTCTTCAGATGCGTTTACATCGCTGATGATAGCTTTAAGCGCTGCACGCTTTTCAGCGAACTTAGCTACTAGCTTTGCACGTTTTTCTTCACGTGCTTTCATTGATTGTTTAGCCATAACAGTAACCCTTCACCTTACTTACGGAATGGGAAGTTAAAGGCAGCCAGCAGAGCACGGCCTTCCTCATCGTTTGCAGCAGTTGTCGTGATAGTAATATCAAGACCGCGCACACGATCGACTTTATCGTAGTCGATTTCCGGGAAGATGATTTGCTCGCGAACGCCCATGCTGTAGTTACCGCGACCGTCAAAAGACTTAGCGCTAACACCACGGAAGTCACGTACACGTGGTAGAGCGATCGAAATCAGACGCTCCAGAAAATCCCACATGCGTTCGCCACGCAAGGTTACTTTACAACCAATTGGGTAGCCTTCACGAATTTTGAAACCTGCAACAGATTTACGTGCTTTAGTCACCAGTGGCTTTTGACCAGAGATGATAGCCATATCAGCTGCTGCGTTTTCTAGTAGTTTCTTATCGTTGATTGCTTCACCAACGCCCATGTTGAGGGTGATTTTCTCAATTCTAGGGACTTGCATGACGCTTGTGTAACCGAACTGTTTGGTCAGTTCAGCGACTACAGACGACTTGTAGTAATCATGCAGTTTCGCCATAGTAGAACTCCAAATTACTTCTAATTAGTTAGAAACGGTTTCGCCGTTAGACTTGAAGAAACGAACTTTCTTGCCGTCTTCGATTCGGAAACCGATACGGTCCGCTTTACCAGTTGCTGCGTTGAAAATTGCAACGTTAGAAACATCGATAGCTGCTTCTTGCTCTACGATACCGCCTTGGATACCTAGTGCAGGAACAGGTTTCTGGTGTTTCTTAACAAGGTTGATACCTTCAACGATAACTTTACCAGTTGCTAGAACCTTAGTTACTTTACCTTTCTTGCCTTTATCTTTACCGGCAAGAACGACTACTTCGTCATTACGACGGATTTTAGCTGCCATCTTTTACGTGCTCCTTACAGAACTTCTGGAGCCAGTGAAACAATCTTCATGAATTTCGCGTTACGAAGTTCACGAGTCACTGGACCAAAGATACGTGTACCGATTGGTTGCTCGGTGTTGTTGTTCAACAATACGCAAGCATTACGGTCGAAGCGAATGACAGAACCGTCTGGACGACGAACGCCTTTACGGGTGCGAACTACCACCGCCTTCAGTACATCACCTTTCTTAACTTTACCGCGTGGAATTGCTTCCTTAACAGTAACTTTAATGATGTCGCCAACGTGGGCGTAACGACGGTGAGAGCCACCCAGAACCTTAATACACATTACGCTGCGAGCGCCTGAGTTATCAGCTGCGTCCAGCATACTTTGCATTTGGATCATGTTAGTGCTCCGCTAAATATTTAAATTAACTAGACCCATCTCGGGTCGGGCTGCCTCTTTAAAGGGACGCGAATTGTACCACCCTTTTTTGTGATTGGGTAGTCAAAAAACAAGCGGCCCCAAAAATAATTGGGGCCGCTTTTTTAGTAGTTCAAGCTAAATTAGATTTTTGCTTTTTCTACTACTTTCACCAAAGTCCAAGACTTAGTCTTAGACAGTGGACGACACTCTTTGATTTCAACTAAGTCGCCTAGGCCACATTCGTTGTTCTCATCATGTGCGTGTACTTTAGTCGTGCGCTTAACGAATTTACCGTAGATTGGGTGCTTTACGAAACGCTCGATAGCAACAGTGATAGACTTGTCCATCTTGTCGCTAGTAACACGACCTTGTTGGGTACGAATTTTGTCGCTCATTATGCGCCTGCCTTCTCAGTCAAAACAGTTTTCACACGTGCGATATCACGGCGGACAGCTTTCAGAGTATGAGTTTGCTGTAGTTGACCAGTTGCAGCTTGCATGCGCAAGTTGAACTGCTCTTTAAGCAGATTCAGTAGCTCTGCATTAAGCTCTTCAACGCTTTTCTCGCGTAGATCTTGTGCTTTCATCACATCACCTGTTTAGTTACAAATGTAGTCTTGAATGGCAGTTTACGCGCCGCTAGACGGAACGCTTCACGAGCCAGTTCTTCAGGTACACCATCAACTTCGTACATAACCTTACCAGGTTGGATTTGGGCTACCCAGTACTCAACGTTACCTTTACCCTTACCTTGACGAACTTCTAGTGGTTTTTCTGTGATTGGCTTGTCTGGGAACACACGGATCCAGATTTTACCTTGACGCTTAATGTGACGCGTCATCGCACGACGTGCCGCTTCGATTTGACGAGCAGTTAGACGACCACGGCCTACAGCTTTCAAACCAAAAGAACCGAAGCTTACTTCTGTACCTTTTGCCAGACCACGGTTACGACCTGTATGAACCTTACGGAACTTAGTACGTTTAGGTTGTAGCATCTGTCGACTCCTTACTTACGGCCTTTACGCGGCTTCTTGTTAGGCTTGTCAGCCTTTGGCTCTACTGCGTTAGCAGCTGGCATACCGCCTAGAATCTCACCTTTGAAGATCCAAACTTTAACGCCGATTACACCGTATGTGGTGTGAGCCGAAGAAGTTGCGTAATCAATGTCAGCACGTAGAGTGTGTAGAGGCACACGGCCTTCACGGTACCACTCAGAACGTGCAATTTCAGCACCGCCTAGACGGCCGCTTACTTCCACTTTGATACCTTTAGCGCCTAGACGCATAGCGTTTTGAACTGCGCGCTTCATAGCACGACGGAACATAACGCGACGCTCTAGTTGAGACGCGATGCTATCAGCCACTAGTTGGCCGTCTAGCTCAGGCTTGCGTACTTCAGCGATGTTGATTTGCGCTGGTACACCTGCGATTTTCGCTACTGCTGCGCGTAGCTTCTCAACGTCTTCACCTTTCTTACCGATTACAACGCCTGGACGAGCAGTGTGAATAGTCACACGGATGCTCTTAGCAGGACGCTCGATAACGATGCGTGAAAGAGACGCTTTTGACAGTTCTTTAGTTAGGAACTGACGTACCTTGAAGTCGCCGTCTAGGTTGTCAGCGAAATCTTTGGTGTTAGCAAACCATGTAGCATTCCAAGGCTTAACGATGCCTAGACGAATACCATTTGGATGTACTTTTTGACCCATTGCTTACTCTCCTAGTCTCTTAGCGATCTGCGACAACCACAGTGATGTGGCTTGAACGCTTCAAGATACGATCCGCACGGCCTTTAGCACGAGGCATAATACGCTTCATGACTGGGCCCTCATCTACGAAGATTTTAGCGACACGTAGGTCGTCGATATCAGCACCTTCGTTGTGCTCCGCGTTCGCGATAGCTGACTCTAGAACTTTCTTGATCAGTTCAGCAGCTTTTTTGTTGCTGAAAGTCAGAACTTGTAGAGCCTGGTCAACTGATTTACCACGGATTTGATCTGCAACTAAGCGAGCTTTCTGAGGCGAAATGCGAGCAAAGTTATGTTTAGCTAATGCTTCCATTATTTACTCCTTAACGCTTCTTAGCTTTCTTATCCGCAGCGTGACCGCGGTAAGTGCGAGTTGGTGCAAATTCACCCAGTTTGTGACCGATCATCTCGTCAGTTACAAAAACTGGAACGTGTTGACGACCATTATGGACAGCGATGGTCAAACCGATCATTGTTGGAATGATCATTGAACGACGGGACCAAGTCTTAATAGGCTTTTTGTCTCCGCTTTCCACCGCTTTCTCTACCTTCTTCAGCAAGTGTAGGTCAATAAATGGACCCTTCTTGAGAGAACGTGGCATGGCGATTCCTCTTTAAAATAGATTACTTGTTACGACGACGTACGATGTACTTGTCAGTGCGTTTGTTCTTACGGGTCTTGAAGCCTTTAGTTGGCATACCCCAAGGAGAAACTGGGTGACGACCACCAGAAGTACGGCCTTCACCACCACCGTGTGGGTGGTCAACCGGGTTCATTACCACACCGCGAACGGTTGGACGAACACCGCGCCAGCGGCTAGCACCAGCTTTACCCAGTTCACGTAGCATGTGCTCAGAGTTGCCTACTTCGCCGATTGTTGCACGGCCTTCAGACAATACTTTACGCATTTCGCCAGAACGTAGACGGATAGTTACATATGAACCGTCGCGAGCAACGATTTGAGCATATGCACCCGCAGAACGAGCTAGCTGTGCACCTTTACCAGGAGTCAGTTCAACACAGTGAACTGTAGAACCTACTGGGATATTGCGCATTGGCAGAGTGTTACCCGCTTTGATCGGTGCATCAACACCAGATTGGATAACGTCACCAGCTTGCATACCTTTTGGTGCAATGATGTAACGACGCTCACCGTCTGCGTACAGAACTAGAGCGATGTTAGCGCTACGGTTTGGATCGTATTCTAGGCGCTCAACTTTCGCTGGGATGCCATCTTTAGTACGTTTAAAGTCGATTACACGGTAGTGTTGTTTGTGACCGCCACCGATGTGACGAACAGTGATACGACCGTTGTTGTTACGACCACCGTTCTTAGAGTTTTTCTCTAGAAGTGGTGCGTAAGGCTTACCTTTGTGCAGGTCAGCGTTAACAACTTTAACTACGTGACGACGACCAGCCGAAGTCGGCTTACATTTAACAATAGCCATTTTTCAACTACTCCTGTTATTCCGCGCCGCCAACAAAGTCAAGATCTTGACCTTCTTTCAAAGTTACGTACGCTTTCTTCACGTCTGAACGACGGCCTTGGCGTAGACCTTGACGCTTGGTCTTACCCTTAATGATAAGAGTGTTTACAGACTTAACTTCAACTTCAAATAGCTTTTCTACAGCTGCTTTGATCTCTTTCTTAGTTGCATCTTTTGCTACTTTGAAAACGATAGTGTTCGCTTTCTCAGCAGCCATAGTTGCTTTTTCAGAGATGTGCGGTGCACGTAGAACTTTTAGTAGACGCTCTTCACGGATCATGCCAGCATCTCCTCAACTTGCTTAACTGCAGCAGCAGTCATAAGAACCTTGTTAAATGCAATCAGGCTTACTGGATCGATACCAGAAGCGTCACGCACGTCAACTTTGTACAGGTTACGAGCAGCTAAGAACAGATTCTCGTCTACTTCGCCAGTAACGATTAGTACATCGTTAAGCTCAAGTTCTTTAAGCTTAGCTACTAGCTCTTTAGTTTTTGGTGCTTCAACTGAGAATTCTTCAACAACGATCAGACGCTCTTGACGAACTAGCTCAGACAGAATGCTCTTCATAGCACCGCGGTACATTTTCTTGTTTACTTTTTGGCTGTGATCTTGTGGTTTCGCAGCAAAAGTAACACCACCTGTACGCCAGATTGGGCTACGAATTGTACCAGCACGTGCACGGCCAGTACCTTTTTGACGCCATGGCTTAGCGCCACCGCCAGAAACTTCTGAACGTGTCTTTTGAGCACGAGTACCTTGACGAGCACCTGCTGCGTACGCAACAACTACTTGGTGTACAAGAGCTTCGTTGAACTCACGTCCGAAAGTAGTTTCGGAAACAGTTAGTGCGTTAGCACCTTTAACCATCAATTCCATTACTTACTCCTAGACGTTATGCTTTAACAGCTGGTTTAACGATCACGTTACCGCCAGTTGCGCCAGGGACTGCACCTTTAATAAGAAGCAGATTGCGCTCAGCGTCAACACGTACGATCTCTAGGTTTTGAGTCGTTACACGCTCAGCACCCATGTGACCTGCCATCTTCTTGCCTTTGAACACGCGGCCTGGAGTCTGACATTGACCGATAGAACCAGGAGCACGGTGAGACAATGAGTTACCGTGAGTCATATCTTGAGTACGGAAGTTCCAACGCTTAACAGCGCCTTGGAAACCTTTACCCTTAGATGTACCAGTAACGTCTACTTTCTTAGTTTCGTTGAACAGTTCAACAGTCAGTTCAGCACCAACTTCAAACTCTTCACCGTTTTCCAAACGGAATTCCCAAAGACCGCGACCAGCTTCAACGCCAGCTTTAGCAAAGTGACCTGCTTCAGCTTTGTTTACGCGGTTAGCTTTCTTAGAACCAGCAGTTACCTGGATTGCAGCGTAACCGTCAGTTTCAAGAGTTTTCACTTGAGAAACGCGGTTTGCTTCAACTTCAACAACAGTTACTGGAATAGAAACGCCGTCTTCAGTAAATACGCGGGTCATGCCCACTTTACGACCGATTAGACCAATCATTCTTCTAATCTCCCTTAACCTAGGCTAATTTGTACGTCAACGCCCGCAGCAAGGTCTAGACGCATCAGAGCATCAACAGTTTTGTCTGTTGGCTCAACGATGTCGATTAGACGTTTGTGAGTACGGATTTCGTACTGATCACGAGCATCTTTGTTAACGTGTGGAGAGATAAGAACTGTGAAACGCTCTTTACGAGTTGGCAGTGGGATTGGACCACGAACCTGTGCGCCAGTGCGCTTAGCTGTTTCAACGATTTCCGCGGTAGAAGCGTCGATCAGTTTGTAATCGAATGCTTTTAGGCGGATACGGATACGTTGGTTCTGCATGAGACAGAGCTCCAATATTAAAAAATTACACAAACAATATCGCCACTCAAACTCGTCAAGACGAGAGAATGCCGATTGATTTATGTGAAACCGTAGCATCCAAGATTAGGACGCATTGTCAGCTAATAGGTGATTAACCTGAACTATCGCGAAGATAGTGAAAGCTAAATTTTTATTAACTGCGAACATAAGCTGAGTTTACATTACCTAACGAATCCTGAGATTCGCCAGCTCCTCGCTGCTCATTGGTTCACAACTGGCTTAACCAGTGGGGCTGCATTATACAGATCACCTGCTTCCATGCAAGCAGTGTTTGAAAAATAATCGCTATTTATTCTAAGCCACTGATTCTTTCAGCGCCCCACTGGCTCCAATAAAAAACGCAGGCGTTTCAGCCTGCGTTTTACTGTTGCACTGACTGGCGACTTAAGCCAGAGAACGCTGACGTACCGCTTCAAACAGACAGATGCCGGTCGCTACAGAAACGTTCAGGCTGGACACGCTGCCTGCCATTGGGATTTTGATCAGGTCATCGCAGGTTTCGCGAGTCAGACGGCGCATGCCATCCCCTTCCGCGCCCATCACGATAGCCAGAGGCCCGGTCAGCTTGCTCTGATAAATGTCATGGGTAGCTTCACCCGCCGTGCCGACAAACCAGATGCCTTTTTCCTGCAGCGCACGCATGGTACGCGCTAAGTTGGTCACACGTACCAGTGGCACGGTTTCCGCTGCGCCACAGGCCACTTTACTGACGGTCGCCGTCATCGGAGCCGACTTATCTTTGGGCACGATTACCGCAGCAACACCAGCAGCATCCGCGTTACGCAGACACGCGCCCAGGTTGTGCGGATCGGTCACGCCATCCAGCACCAACAGCAGAGGCTGTGAATGTTGAGCTAGAATGTCATCCAGATCGTTTTCGTTCAGTTGTTTCGCCGGTTTGACTTTGGCAATCACGCCCTGGTGATTGGCCCCCTGCGCTTTGTCATCCAGAGCTTTGCGGTTCATCTCCTGAATCGAGATACCCAAACGCATCAGTTCATTCAGCACGGGGAGCAAACGGTCATCCTGACGACCTTTCAACACATAGGCTTCCACAAAACGGGCTGGATCGCGCTCAAGAACAGCGTTCACCGCATGGATGCCATAAATAAATTCGTTACTCATTGTTTACCTATTACTTTTTCGCTCGCGCTTTGTCGGCTTTACTGCGAGCTTTTTGCTTACGCGCTTTTTCTGCTTTGGTTTTTTTGTGTTTTGGCCCTTTCGCTTCACCGGAATTATCCGGGCGCTTAGTGGGTTCAACCAAAGGTACGGCTTTGCCGCCACGGGTCGCCGCTTCTTTCTTGCCTTTGGCTTTAGCCTTCGCCTCAGCCGCGCGTTTCTTCGCCGTTTTACCTTCGCCGCGTAGCTTACGACTTGTTTCGACTAATTCAAAGTCTATTTGGCGATCATCAAGGTTAACTGCCAGCACTTTGACTTTGACAGCGTCGCCCAGGCGGTAAATCGCACCAAACGATTCGCCTATCAGGCGCTGACCAATCGGGTCAAACTGATAGTAGTCGTTGGCCAGAGTAGAAATGTGCACCAGACCATCGATGTGCAGCTCTGTCAGACGAACGAAGAAGCCAAACCCCGTGACATTAGCAATCACACCGTCGAGCTCTTCACCAACGTGATCTTGCATGTACTCACATTTCAGCCAGTCAGACACTTCGCGAGTCGCATCATCAGCGCGGCGCTCGGTCATCGAACACTGCTCACCGTAGTAATCCATATCATCAAACGAGTAATGATAACCACCCGTTGGTGTCCAGCGATCCTGATTGCGGCCTTCCTCTTTGGCAATCAAATACTTGATTGCACGGTGCAGCAGCAAATCCGGGTAGCGGCGGATTGGTGAAGTGAAGTGCGCATAACGTTGCAGCGCGAGACCAAAGTGACCTGCATTGTCCGCGTTATACACTGCTTGCTTCATTGAGCGCAGCAACATAGTCTGAATCAGTTCTTTATCCGGGCGCTCGCCAACCTGACTCATCAGATGCGCGTAATCGGTCGGTGACGGTTCCAGACCGCCGCCCAGATCCAGGCCGAGTTCGCCGAGGAAATCACGGAAGCCCATCAGGCGCTCTTCACCCGGCGGCTCGTGAATACGGTATAGCGAAGGCTCTTTCGCCTTCTCAACCAGAGACGCTGACGCAATGTTAGCCATGATCATGCACTCTTCGATCAGCTTGTGTGCGTCGTTACGTTCCAGTGGTTCAATGCTTTCAATCTTACGTTGCGCATTGAAAATGAATTTGGTTTCTACGGTTTCGAACTCAATCGCACCGCGTTGTTCACGGGCATCTTTCAGCACCTTGTACATGCGATGCAGCTCTTCCAGATGCGGAACCAGTTCGGCATAACGCACACGCAGCTCTTCGTCACCTTCCAGAATGTCGTGCACTTTGGTGTAGGTCAGACGCGCATGAGAGTTCATCACCGCTTCGTAATGTTTGTAACCAGAGAGCTTACCTTTCTCGGAGATGGTCATCTCACACACCATACACAGGCGATCTACCTGCGGGTTGAGTGAACATAAACCATTCGACAAGACTTCCGGCAACATTGGCACCACTTGTGATGGGAAGTACACCGAGTTACCACGATGTGTGGCTTCTTTATCAAGAGCGGTGTTCGGACGCACGTAGTAACTCACGTCGGCAATCGCAACCCACAAACGCCAGCCGCCACCTTTCTTCGCTTCACAGTACACCGCATCATCGAAGTCACGCGCGTCTTCGCCATCAATGGTCACCAAAGGCAGAGCTCGCAAATCAACGCGACCCTGTTTGGCTTCTTCCGGTACTTCTTCACCCAGCCCAGCAATCTGCTGTTCCACTTCTTGTGGCCAAACATGCGGGATCTGGTGAGTACGAATCGCAATCTGGGTTTCCATGCCCGGCGCCATGTTTTCGCCCAGCACTTCCACCACTTTACCCATCATGCCGCGGTTACGACCGCCACGATCGGTAATCTCAATCACCACCACGTTCCCCATGCGCGCACCGCCACGCAGTTCATTTGGGATCAGAATATCCTGATGAATACGCGAATCATCCGGCACGACGTAAGAGTAACCGTGTTCAAAGAAGAAACGGCCGACAATTTGCGTCTGACGCTCTTCCAGCACGCGGACCAGACGCCCCTCTTTTCTGCCGCGCTTATCGGTACCCGTTGGCTGAACCAGCACCAGGTCGCCGTGGATAATAGTCCGCATCTGATGATGAGGAAGAAGAATATCGTTATCTTTGTTGGTGCTGCCTTCCGGGCGCACCCAGCCGTGACCGTCCTTATGACCAATCACATAGCCTTTCACCATTTCCAGTTTCTCTGGCAGCGCGTAACACTGACGGCGGGTAAACACCAGTTGGCCATCACGCTCCATCGCACGCAGACGACGGCGCAGACCTTCATACTGATCTTCACCGGACAGTTCCAGCGCTTCGAACAAATCATTACGGTTCATCGGCACATTGGCCTTAGTCAGAAATTCAATGATGTATTCGCGACTTGGAATTGGGTTGTCGTAGTTATCAGCTTCGCGATCCGCAAAAGGATCAACATGGGTGGTGTCAGACATAGGCAGACCTGCTTATTTAGGTAGGGGATTACAGTATATCCTACTGAGTTCCTAAGCTTAAGGACTAATACCAATATCCTGAACAAGATCACCAAACCACAAGATGTGACATAGCTCAAATAATTCGGTACATTGAGCGCCCTTTATTTTCACATTCAATCCCGTCAGGGAACCCAATTCTCATGCTGTTAACGATTCGACAAAACGTTCGCTGGCTTTTTAGTCACTTTATTTTGAACGCCGTTTTATTGGCAACATTAGGCTTGCCTTATCTGACATGGATGACCCCACCCGACAATGATGTCATCGCTCAACTGTATTTATTCACCACCCAGGCAGGTTGGTTTGGTCTGTTTGCCGGGCTGATTGCTACCATCATGTTGCCACTGTGCTGGCTACCCCTGCGTGTCGTCCGGCCGTTGGCCATCTTGGTTACCTGGCTGAGCTCGGTCCTGCTGCTGATTGATGTCGCGGTTTATCAGCAATACCGTTTTCATCTCAGCGGTTTTATTTGGGAGCTTTTGCTGCAAGGCGGAGACGAGGTCATCAGCCTCTCTTGGTATACTATCGCCATCGCAGCTCTGCAGGTCCTCGGTGTGGCTGTGGCTTGTTTGGTCATTGCACTGATGAGTAACTACCTTGCCAAACGGAGCCTACGTTGGATGGTCGGCGCGAGTGTGATTTGGCTTGCTTCACTGCTGGTTAGTCAGTCGATTCACATGTGGCGTGATGCCCACTATGACACGACCGTACCCAGCTACAGCGTGCACTGGCCACTGTATTATCCGCTGACTGGCAAGCGCCTGTTGGACAAACTCGGGCTAGTCGATACGCAAACCGTGCGTGAACAGAGCTTGACGTTGCCACGTCCAAGTCATTCACATCTCAACTACCCGCTGCATCCGCTGGACATTCGTCAGCCAGATCAGACGCCTAATATCCTGTTTATTGCCATTGATACCTGGCGTTATGACGATGCTAATCAGGATGTCACGCCGAACATTGCCCAATTTGCTCAGCGTTCGCTGCGTTTTGAGCAGCATCTCAGTGGTGGTAACTCCACTCAGGCAGGCATTTTCAGCTTGTTTTACGGTTTACCCGCGACGTATTGGGACTCGTTTCACGCCACCCAGAAGCGCCCGGCAATGATGAAAGCTCTGGAAGCGCTTGATTATCAGTTTGCCATTTACGCCTCTGCGCCGCTCAATAGCCCGCCGTTTGATCGCACGGTATTTCGTGGCATCGATAATCTGCGTGTTGATACCCCCGCCGAGACGTCACCGCTGCGCGACCAACGCATCACTGATGACTTTGTCGATTTCCTCAAGACACGGAACACGAATCAGCCCTACTTCGGCTTTTTGTTTTATGACTCGGCCCACGCGACAGAATTTCCGGCTGACATGGAGCCGCACTTTACGCCGTCGTGGAATCGGGTTGATCACATCAAGCTGGATAACGATTTCAACCCAGAGCCGTACCGTAACCGCTATCGCAATGCCCTGTATTACATTGATGGACAAATTGAGCGAGTACTGAACGCCGTTGAAGCGCAAGGCGGGCTCGAGAACACCATCATCGTTATTACCTCAGATCACGGTCAGGAGTTTAACGACAACCACAAGAACTATTGGGGCCACGGCAGTAACTACAGCATGGCGCAAATCCATGTTCCGCTGTATATCTATGTGCCGGGTGAACGACCGGAGAAAATCGACTGGAAGACAACGCATCTGGATATTGCCCCAACCTTTATGCATCGGGTGCTTGGCGTGCAAAATTCGACCGATGATTATTCCGTCGGCTATGACCTGCTTGATACTGAGCGTGACAGAGGGTGGCTGATCATCGGCAGCTATTTCAACTACGCACTCGTAGCCGACGATGAAATCATGGTGACTTATCCCAGCGGCGCGGTACAGACTATGACACCGCAACTCGAGCCGAAGCGACAGCGTTCACTCAGCAGTGGCGATTTGATGCAGGCGCTGAAACAGATGAATCGATTTTTGAATTGATGTAATTGATCAGGTTATGACAACCTTTGGTAACGGGCAGGTATGAGTTCCCGTTACCAAAAGGTTCCGCGGCGTTTGGCGCGAGCGATGATGTTTTCCGGCATGCGTTGTTCCAGCCCTTGGCGCAGAATCGCAATGCGGTTATGGGTACGTTTGTCCGCCGTGACTGAGTTGTACAGCCAGCGGTATGCATCTTCGTAGTCGAGCGGGCTGCCATAATCACGCAGCAACAGTTCCGCCAGCTGAATACGCGCATTCAGGTTACCCATAGCCGCCGCTTCACGCAGGTATGGGATCGCGCGCTCTTTGTCCTGCTGCACCAGTGTGCCACGCGAATAGTAACGCCCTAACTGCTCCAGTGCTTCCGGCAGGCCCTGATGCGCAGCGTTTTCCATGTAGTAAAGCCCCAGCTCCACATCCTGGTTCACACACACGCCCCACGCCAGCATGTCGCCATACAAAAACTCGTACGACGGTAGATTGATGCGGGTTGCACGGGCAACGATGTCTTCCACCAACTGACAGTTATCAGCCTTCACACGCTCAAGGTGCTTATTTTCTGAGATTAATTTGATCAGCTCTGCTTCTGAATAGATCGGCACGGGTTCTCCGACTTCCGCCACACTGGCGTGACTGAAAGTCGAATAAAATGCTAACACTAGAGAAGCGGCTACCGTTCGTAGCTTCATACCTGCACTCTTCGTTCACTCCGATAGCCATAACAGTATAGCGCTTCATCGGCGCTGGCTCGGTCTGATTCCTGTATCGGCCATTTGGCGGCACGCTTTAGTGAAAACTTACCAATCGGCGACAATTTTTTGCCACCAGTGCACAAAATAGCATCACCTCAGAGAAAGCAACAGGTATAAAAAAGCCGACCTGTTTGGCCGGCTTTTCAATATCAACAGTTCAAATTACACGTTGAATGGGTGTACTTTGATGATGGTTTCGTTACGGTCTGGGCCCGTAGAGATGATGTCAACCGGAACGCCAGTCAGCTCTTCGATACGTTTGATGTAATCAAGCGCAGTTTGAGGCAGCGCATCGATAGATTTAGCACCGAACGTTTTTTCAGACCAACCAGGCATGGTTTCGTAGATAGGCGTTACGTTTTCGTACGCATCTGCAGCCATTGGCGAGACTTCAAGCACAGAACCGTCAGCCATTTGGTAACCAGTACAGATCTTGATTTCTTCTAGACCGTCTAAGACGTCCAGTTTGGTCATACAGAAACCTGTAATTGAGTTGATTTGAATAGCACGACGCATGGCAACCGCATCGAACCAACCAGTACGACGCAGACGACCCGTTGTTGCACCAAATTCAGCGCCAACAGTACCCAAATGCTTACCAACTGGATCTTGCTTCTCTTTACCATCGTATAGTTCTGTCGGGAACGGACCTGCACCCACACGAGTACAGTACGCTTTCGCAATACCCAGAATGTAACCCAAGTGACGAGGGCCAAAACCAGAACCTGCCGCAACGCCACCTGCCGTGGTGTTAGAAGAAGTTACGTATGGGTAAGTACCGTGGTCGATGTCCAGCAGTGTGCCTTGTGCACCTTCGAACATGATCTTGTCGCCGCGCTTACGTGCTGCATCCAGCTCGTCAGTCACGTCAATCACCATGGAAGTCAGCAGATCGGCGTAACCCATGGCTTGTTCAAGCACGTCTTCGTAGCTGACAGGTTCAACTTTGTAGAAGTGTTCTAGCTGGAAGTTATGGAAAGTCATAACTTCTTTTAGTTTCTCAGCGAATGCGGCACGGTCAAACAGGTCGCCAACGCGCAGACCACGACGTGCTACTTTGTCTTCGTAAGCTGGACCGATACCACGACCAGTCGTACCAATTGCTTTATTACCACGAGCAGCTTCACGCGCTTGGTCCAGAGCAATGTGGTAAGGAAGAATCAGAGGACAAGCTTCAGAAATGAAAAGACGCTCTTTAACAGGAACACCGCGGTCTTCTAGACCAGTCATTTCTTTGATAAGTGCATCTGGTGAAAGTACAACACCGTTACCGATAATGCATTTCACGTTGTTGCGAAGGATACCTGATGGAATCAAGTGAAGAACGGTTTTCTCACCGTCGATTACTAGAGTGTGACCTGCGTTGTGACCGCCTTGGTAGCGAACCACGTATTTTGCATCTTCAGTTAAAAGGTCTACGATTTTACCTTTACCTTCGTCACCCCATTGGGTGCCAAGAACGACTACGTTATTTCCCATCTTTCCAAGTCTGTTGCTAGTTAAAAATGGATTCTAGCACCGAATCTGATTCGATGCAGTCATTTTTTAAGCATGAAAATGTCTTAAAAAATGACGGATAAAATCCATTCAGTTATGACAAAAATATTCACTCATCTGCATAAATTTTGACGAGTAAATCCCCTTGGCGATCGATGCCTGCGCGGTACATGCCACTGCTGTTCATGGCGAAGTGAATCTCACCCGATGCGTCAATCGCGATCAAGCCGCCCTCGCCACCCATCGTTTTCAGTTCGCCCTGAATCACCTGCTCACACGCGGTATGCACATCTTCACCCAGATAACGCATACGCGCCGCCACATCGCCCGCCACCATTTTGCGAATAAAGAACTCACCCATGCCCGTCGTCGATACCGCCACATTACCGTTTTCTGCCACGGTGCCAGCACCAATCAGCGGTGAATCGCCAACCCTTCCAAACTTCTTGTTGGTGATACCGCCTGTACTGGTCGCGGCCGCCAAATTACCCAACTGGTCGAGCGCCACCGCACCAACGGTGCCAAACTTCTTGTCATCCGGATATTTGGACTCTGAAAGCGCAAACAGCCCTTTTGATTTCATCGATTGCAGCTGTTCATAACGGCGCTCAGTGAAAAAGTAATCTTGTTCGGTATAGTCGTAGCCGAGCCCAAACGCAAACTCTTCCGCCCCTTCGCCCATCAGCAGAACATGGTCGCTGTGGCGCATCACATCACGCGCCAGCTCAATCGGGTTACGAATATGACGCACACCCGCGACTGCACCCGCATCCATGTGGCGACCGTGCATCACCGAGGCATCCATTTCGACCATTTCTTTGTTGGTCAGCACTGAGCCTTTGCCTGCATTGAACAGCGGTGAGTCTTCCAACACTTTGACCGCCGCGACCACAGCATCCAGCGCATCACCGCCCTCGCTCAGCAATTGATGTCCAGCGCGCACTGACTGTTCCAGTACCATCAGGATGTCGTTTTTCAGCTCCTCGCTCATCTGTGAGCGTAAAATGGTGCCGGCGCCACCGTGAATAGCGATAGCAAAAGGTTGAGACATGTTCGATTCCTTAACCGTCAAACGGCAAATCCTGCCGCAGAGCGCGCTGGATTACAGCGCATAAAAAAGCGCCAACCGATCACTCGATTCGCGCTTTCTGTGTCTTGCTCCGGCCAAGGCGTTTACCTCGGCCGCAGTCGCTTGTCACTGAGACTTAGTGGCAGTGACCGCCGCCACAGCAGCCGCCTTCGTGATCATGACCGTGATCGTGGTCGTGATCATGGCCACCGCAACAACCGCCTTCGTGGTCGTGATCGTGTGCCTGGTGGATGTGACCGTGTGCGATCTCATCTTCAGTCGCTTCGCGCAGTGCCACCACTTCGCATTCGAATGTCAGAGTGTGGCCAGCCAGCATGTGGTTACCATCAACCACCACTTCGTCGCCGTCGACTTCTGTGATTTCAACTGGGATTGGACCTTGGTCAGTGTCTGCCAGGAAACGCATGCCCACTTCGATTTGATCTACGCCTTGGAAAACGTCAGCTGGTACGCGCTGAACCAGCGCATCGCTGTGCTCGCCGTATGCGTCTTCAGGTGCGATAGTCGCAGTGAATTTGTCACCAGCAACTTTGCCTTCCAGTTCACGCTCAAGACCAATGATCAGGTTGTTGTGACCATGCAGGTAATCCAGTGGTGCTTCCACTGTTGATTGGTCAACCACGATGCCATCTTCCAGTTTGACTTGGTAGGCAAGGCTTACAACCACGTTCTTTTCAATTTTCATAACGGCTCCAAGGAGTTGTGTATTCAATACTCAATTCGCGCCAACATGCTGACGACTGAGATGGCCGATATTATGGAGTAATCCCCCAGTCACCTCAAGCCATCTGTGATCGCCGCTCCGTTGAAGACAGGCTGAATCTCCATGTTGGCGGCGCTTGCGGCGATTTATTCCGGTTTAAAAATACCGATCATCTGATCGCTGCCATGCTCACTGCTTTCCACCGATTTCGGTTTGCGCTGCTCGTGATAGTCACACTCGACACACTCGACCAGCTCAATGTTGTTTTCTATCCACCAGCGCAGCGTATCCTGCGCCTTGCAGCTCGGGCAACTCGCGCCGGCGATAAAGCGTTTCTTTGATTTTACGTTATTGCTGTTCACGTCTTGGTCCTGTTACTTTTCCCAATAGCCGCGCGATTGACGATCGTTGTCCATCTCACGGCCAAAAATTTCTTCCAGCTCTTTACGTGCTTCTTTGGCGCGTAATGTCAGTTTTTTATCTTCACTGTGTTGCGGCAGCAGCTCTTTAAGCATTGCACTGTCGAGCCTGCGGAAATGCGCTTCGGCCCGCTTCGCCTCATACGGATGCATGCCCAGCGTAACCAGAGCCTGTCGGCCGAGATCCAGCGCGCCGAGGAACATTTCTCGCGAATAACGCTCCACGCCGTGGTTGAGCAGTTGATACGCTTCCACCCGGCTGCGGGCACGGGCGAGGATCTTCATGCGCGGGAAATGATGCTGACACAGCTCGACAATTTTCATCACTTCATCCGGTGCGTCGGTACAAATCACGATGGCTTCCGCCTCATCCGCTCCCGCCGCGCGCAGCAGTTCGAGATGTGTGGCATCGCCGTAAAACACCTTGTAACCATATTTGCGCAGCAGTTTAATCTGACTCGGGTCACTCTCCAGCACGGTGATTTTAATCTTATTCGCGTACATCAGACGACCGACAATTTGGCCAAAGCGGCCAAATCCGGCAATGATCACACGGGGTTCTTTGTTGACGATATCACTGTCGAGCGCTTCATCTGCCGATACATTGAGGTTGCGCGCAAACCATTTGCGTTGCGCAGCGAGGATCAGCGGTGTCGTCACCATCGACAAGCTCACGACCACCAGCAGGAATGACACCTGCTCACTGTGCAGTAAACCTTCACCCCTGGCCGCAGTGAAGATCACAAACGCAAATTCACCGCCCTGACTGAGAATCGCCGCCATGTTACTGCGCGCTTTAGCCCGCGTGCCGGATAAACGGGCCAGCAGATACAAAATCAGCCCTTTGACCACCACCAAGCCAACGACCGCCAGCAGCACCTGCACGGGCAATAAAGCCAGCAGGCCGAGGTCAACCGCCATACCGACCGCGATGAAAAACAGACCGAGCAACAGACCTTTAAACGGCTCAATCGCAATTTCCAGTTCATGGCGAAATTCACTCTCCGCCAGCAGTACACCCGCAAGGAAGGTACCCAGCGCCATCGATAAACCGAGATTTTGCATCAGCAGCGCAATGCCGATCACCAGCAACAGCGCAGCGACGGTGAACAACTCACGCACGCCACTCAGCACAATATAACGAAACAGCGGACTGAGCAGATAATGACCGCCAACCAGCAGACCAACTATGCCACACAGCATCCACACGCCATCCAGCCAGTTTCCCGCAGTATTCCCCGCCAACACTGGCATCAATGCCAGCATCGGGATCACCGCGATATCCTGAAACAAGAGCACCGCAAATCCCGACTGCCCGGTTTCACTGCGCGACAGCCCCTGCTCTTCAATCACACGCAGCGCAATCGCGGTCGAAGAAAGCGCCAGCCCCATTCCGACCACTAGGCTGCTCTGCCAGGCAAGCCCCAATAAATGAGAAACACTGGCCAGCACTGCCCCCGTGACCAACACCTGCGCGCCGCCCAGGCCCAGAATCGGACCGCGCATCTGCCACAGTTTTTTCGGGTTCAACTCAAGACCAATCAGAAACAGCAGCAGCACCACGCCAAATTCGGCGAAATGCAGAATCGCGTTCACATCGCTGATGAGTCCCAGCCCCCACGGACCAATCGCGACCCCAGCCAGCAAATAGCCGAGTACCGACCCCAAGCCCGCGCGCTGCGCCAGCGGCACTGCCACCACAGCAGCCGTCAGGAACACCACTCCGCTCTGCAGGAAATCTCCGGTTAACGAGGCCATGTTACAGTCCTCCTCCGCTGAATGGGTCTTGCAGCCACTGATAATATTCTTCCGCGTGCTGATAACGTTCTACTTCGCTGACGTTGCGCGCCCAGTACAACACCAACGGTTCCACCCACTGCATGCAGCACAGTGCTGCGGTCAGTTCAAATGGCTGGAGAATTTCGCCGATGGTATAGCGGTTGTAGCCCTCTTTGGTGAATGCATCCCGATGACCACCGGTGGTCACCACGCTACGCCACACTTTGTCTTTCATCGCGCTTTCATTGCCGAACGCAAAGCCTTTGCCGAGCACGCGGTCAATCCACTCTTTCAACAGTGCCGGGCAGGAATACATGTACAACGGATGCTGGAACACAATGACGTCATACTGCAGCACACGCTGGTGCTCGGTATTCACATCAATGAAGAAGTCAGGATAAGTGGCATAAAGATCGAGGATAGTGACGTGTTCCAGTGTGGCGATCTTTTTGATCATCACCTGATTGGCAACCGAATGATCCGGCTCAGGGTGTGCGTACACCACCAGAACTCTGGGCTTATTGGCTGTGAACGTTTCAGCGTTTGTCATTCCTTGACCACACTCCGTTTTGTTAACAATAAGTGACTTAGCATCATAACCCAATTTGCATAATGATCGACATTTATCCTTATTCCCCCTACTATTCCGGGCGAAAAAGTTTAAGGCCAAGACAGACGATATTTTTATGATTACCTTCTCTGACATTCAGTTACTGCGCGGTGGAAAACCACTGCTCGATCAGGCTTCGGCCACCATTCAGCTCGGCGACAAAGTCGGCCTGGTCGGGAAGAACGGCTGCGGTAAATCCACGCTGTTCGCACTGCTGAAAGACGAACTGAGTATTGATGCCGGTTCGTTCAGTAAACCGGCGCAATGGGAACTGGCCTGGGTGGCACAGGAAACTCCGGCACTGGATCGCAGCGCACTGGAATACGTCATTGACGGCGATCGTGAATACCGTGATTTAGAACGCCAGTTGGCCCAAGCCGAGCTGGCGGATAACGGCAACAAAGTGGCCGAGCTGCACGGCCACATCGAAACCATCGGCGGCTACAGCATTCGTGCCCGCGCTTCCGAGCTGCTTGATGGTCTGGGCTTTTCTCAGGAACAGATGAGCTGGAGTCTGACTCAGTTCTCCGGTGGTTGGCGTATGCGCCTCAACCTGGCTCAGGCGCTGATTTGCCGCTCAGACCTGCTGCTGCTCGACGAACCGACCAACCACCTGGATTTGGATGCCGTCATGTGGTTGGAACGCTGGTTACAAAGCTATCCGGGCACGCTGATCCTGATCTCGCACGACCGCGATTTTCTTGATCCGATCGTCGGCCGCATCATTCATATCGAAAACGAAAAGCTCAACGAGTACACCGGTAACTACTCATCGTTTGAAACTCAGCGCGCGCAGAAGATGCTGCAACAACAAGCCATGTTCCAGAAGCAACAAAAGCAGATGGCACACATGCAAAGTTACATCGACCGCTTCCGTTACAAAGCATCCAAAGCCCGCCAGGCGCAGAGCCGTATTAAGGCTCTGGAGCGGATGGAGAAAGTGCTGCCGGCGCAATTTGATAACCCGTTCAGCTTTGAGTTTCGCGAGCCATCGGCGCTGCCAAACCCCATTCTGATGATGGATGAAGTCAGCGCAGGCTACGGTGATCATCTGATTCTGGAAAAAATTCGCCTCAATCTGGTCCCGGGCAGCCGCATCGGTCTGCTGGGTCGCAACGGCGCCGGTAAATCCACGCTGATCAAACTGCTGTCGGGTGAACTGAAACAGCAAGGCGGTGACCTGACCTATTCGCAGGGCGTGAAGATCGGTTACTTTGCCCAGCATCAACTAGAAACACTGCATCCGGAAGAAACGCCGCTGCAACACATGATGCAGATTGCCCCCGACAAGAACGAGCTGGAACTGCGTAACTATCTGGGCAGCTTCGGTTTCCACGGCGACAAAGCACTGGATAAAGTTGGCCCGTTTTCCGGCGGTGAAAAAGCGCGTTTAGTCTTAGCGCTGATCGTGTGGCAAAAACCCAACCTGTTATTGCTCGACGAACCGACCAACCACCTGGATCTCGACATGCGACAGGCGCTGACGTTTGCACTGCAAAGCTTTGAAGGCGCAATGGTGATCGTCAGCCACGACCGCTACCTGCTGCGCGCCACGACCGATGATCTGTACTTAGTGCATGACCACCAAGTTGCGCCGTTTGATGGTGACCTGACGGACTACTACAAGTGGCTGACCGATCAACAAAAAGCCGAACGTAAAGAGACACAGGCGCAAGCTCCGGCGAAAGACAACACCAACAGCGCCGCGGCGAAGAAAGAGCAGAAACGCCGTGAAGCCGATTTTCGCAAACAAACCGCACCAATTCGCAAAAAGCTGACACAGCTGGAAACGAAAATGGATAAGTTGAATGCCATTGTCGCCGAGGCTGAGGAACAATTGTCCGATTCCTCACTGTATGATGCGGAAAATAAAGCTAAACTTACTCAAGTACTCGCTACTCAGGCCAGTGCCAAGTCCGAACTCGAAGAAATCGAAATGGACTGGATGGCAGAGCAGGAAGTCTTGGAAGAGATGGAACAGGAGTTCAACAGTCAATGAGCCAAGAGCACGTCAGAATCCCTCTAACGCTGGAAAGATTATGGCAATTCAGTTTGCAGTATTACAGCGTGCGCGAGGTGAAAGAGGCGTGCTTAAGCCTGCAGAATAACTTCAACGGCAACGTCAATCTGCTGCTGCTGCTCAAGTACCTCGACGAGCAGCAGGTGACGCCGCAGGAACACGACTGGCAACAGGTGGTTGACTGTCTCAGCCGCTCCGAAACACTGATCCACAGCTATCGCGACATGCGCCGCAAGATGAAAGCGCATCTGCCGGATACGCTCTACCGCGAAGCGCTGCAATTTGAACTGCAACTCGAAAAACAGCAGCAATCGGATTTGGTCGACTGCATCAATCGGCTGACGCTGGAAAATAGCCACGGTGAAGCCCTGACACTGCGTTACTGTCGCCAACTCGGCGCAGAGCATCTGGGCACCGTGTTTATGAAGCCAGTACCACCATCCTTCTGATCCCGCCTGTTTTGGGCAACGCTTCATAAAAAACCACCACGACTCGCCGAATACGCCAATCTGGGGTAACTTGGGTATATACTCATTAAATCACTTTGTATTGGTTTGAATTATGACCCAGTTTGTTGCCGCAACCGGCCTGAAAAACCCGCATCTGCAAACGCTGTTTCCGCGTTTTATTCGAAAGAAAGCACTGTTTGAACCGGTGTGGCAGACGCTGGATACTCCGGACGGCGACTTTCTCGATCTCGCCTGGAGCGAAGACCCACACCACGCTAACGCGCAAAACAAACCGCTGTTTGTGCTGTTTCACGGTTTAGAAGGTTGCTTCTACAGCCCTTATGCCAATGGCCTGATGCACGCGTTTGCCCGCGACGGCTGGCTGTCAGTGATGATGCATTTTCGTGGCTGCAGCGGCAAACCGAATCATCTGGCTCGCGCTTACCACTCCGGAGAAGTGCAGGATGCGCGCTTTGTGCTGGAAACCCTGCGCGAACAATTTCCTGAGCAGACCATGATTGCGGTCGGCATTTCGCTCGGCGGCAATATGCTGGTCAACTATCTGGCCGAGTTCAATGCCGATCCCATAGTCAGCGCAGCGACCGTGGTCTCGGCGCCGCTCGATCTCGCTGCCTGTTCTGAGCGCATTGAACGCGGCTTTTCCAAGCTCTACCGCACTTACCTGTTGTCGTCGCTCAAACACAATGCGCTGCAAAAGCATCACCTGCTCAAGGGCGAACTGGGCTTGTCCTATCACAGCATCAAACGCGTGACCCGTTTGCAGGAGTTTGATGACCTGATCACCGCGCCGCTCCACGGTTTCAAGGACGCGCAGGATTACTACCAGCGCTGCTCGGGGATCAACAAGCTGAAAGACATTCGCGTGCCCACGCAAATCATCCATGCCAAGGACGATCCGTTCATGACCGATGCGGTGATCCCGAAATTTGTCCTGCCGGAAAACATCGATTACCGTCTGTTTGATCAGGGCGGCCATGTCGGCTTTCTCAGCGGGTCGCTGCTCAAGCCGCAATTCTGGCTCGAACAATCCCTGCCGGCTTACTACGCCAGTCTGCGCGATAAAACCTAGTGCGTTGCCAAGTTGCTGCGACCTGACGCTGGACCGCTGAGGCGTTATACTTGGCAGCATTCAACCACGAACATAAAAGCAAGAGGTATTTATGATCGTTCCGTGGCAGCAAATTGCGCCCGATACGCTCGACAGTCTGATTCGTGAATTCGTGCTGCGCGAAGGCACCGATTACGGTGAAGTCGAGATTTCTCTGCAAGATAAAGTCGATCAGGTTAAGGCTCTGTTGCAATCCGGAGAAGCCGTGATCGTCTATTCAGAATTGCATGAAACCGTTGATATAAAAGTCAATCATCGTTAACGGGTGACAACAGCAAAGTTTTACGTGCTATAGTGATTCGGCTTGGGCTGTACTGATACAGCCCTGTTTTAAGGACTCAGAGACAAGGTTTGTCATGTCAGCGAAACACCCAATTATTGCCGTCACCGGTTCGTCGGGCGCCGGCACAACCACGACCTCAGAAGCGTTCCGTAAGATGTTCAATATGATGGACATCAAGCCCGCTTGGGTGGAAGGCGACAGCTTCCACCGCTTTACCCGTCCGGAAATGGACGTCGAGATTCGCAAGGCGCGCGAGCAAGGCCGCCACATCAGCTATTTTGGTCCGCAAGCCAACGACTTTACCGCACTGGAAGACTTTTTCCGCCAGTTTGGGAAATCCGGCACCGGCCAGGTCAGACGCTATCTGCACTCGTTTGACGAAGCCGTGCCCTACAATCAGATGCCGGGCACCTTTACCCCATGGCAACAACTGCCGGAAAACTCCGATGTACTGTTCTACGAAGGACTGCACGGCGGCGTGGTGGATGGCGAAGTGAACGTCGCGCAGCACGTCGATTTTCTGATTGGCATGGTGCCGATTGTGAACTTGGAATGGATTCAAAAATACGTACGTGACACGCGCGATCGCGGCCATTCCCGGGAAGCGGTGATGGACTCCATCGTGCGTTCCATGGACGATTACCTCAACTACATTACGCCGCAGTTCTCGCGCACCCACATTAACTTTCAGCGTGTGCCGACCGTCGATACCTCCAACCCGCTCAACGCGAAAGGCATCCCCAGTCTGGATGAAAGTTTTGTCGTCATTCGCCTGCGTGGGATTAAAAACGTCGACTACCCTTACCTGCTGGCGATGATTGATGGTTCGTTCATGTCGCGTCACAACACCATCGTGGTGCCGGGCGGGAAAATGGGATTTGCGATGGAGCTGATCGTCAGGCCGCTCCTGCAACAATTGATAGAATCAGGGAAAATTGGCTAGTCAACGCCCTACTGTGTCGATTACTTTTCATACCGTGATCATGTGCACAGTTTTGCGTAGATTATCCCCTGTCCTACACGATTAAAATCAAGAAATCGTTTTGGAAAAAGGATACTATTCCATACCGAAACACAAGATAACTTGCAGCAATAAGAAAGTCCTCTTATTCTAGTGAATCCAAATAAGGCTTCGCTAAAATATGGATAGCAGCAAGCGTACCCTGCAGAGGAAGTGAGATATTATGGTTCTAGGTAAACCTCAAACCGACCCGACACTAGAGTGGTTTCTTTCACATTGTCACATTCATAAGTACCCTTCAAAAAGCACGCTAATTCACGCGGGCGAAAAAGCAGAGACTTTGTACTACATCGTTAAAGGTTCTGTTGCGGTACTGATCAAAGATGAAGAAGGTAAGGAGATGATTCTGTCTTACCTGAACCAAGGTGACTTCATCGGTGAGCTTGGCTTGTTTGAAGAAGGTCAGGAGCGTACTGCCTGGGTTCGTGCAAAATCTCCTTGTGAAGTCGCGGAAATTTCATTCAAGAAATTCCGTCAGCTGATTCAGGTTAACCCGGACATCCTAATGCGCCTGTCTGGCCAGATGGCTCGCCGTCTGCAAGTGACTAGCCAAAAAGTGGGTGACCTGGCGTTCCTAGACGTAACTGGTCGCATCGCGCAGACCCTACTGAACCTGGCGAAACAACCAGACGCCATGACCCATCCAGACGGTATGCAAATCAAGATCACTCGTCAGGAAATCGGTCAAATCGTTGGTTGTTCTCGTGAAACCGTTGGCCGCATCCTGAAGATGCTGGAAGAGCAGAACCTGATTTCTGCACACGGTAAGACTATCGTGGTATACGGTACTCGTTAATCGTCACCGAGACAGAATAAGAAAAGCCACCTTGCGGTGGCTTTTTTATTTGCTTGTGGCCAGGAGAGAGGAAGGTTGTCCGCCACTGGACTACAGACAACCCAAAGCCACTCGCGAAATTACTTGCTGTCGGTACTTTCGAAAATCTTGTCTGCAGAAGCGGCCACAAAGCCGGTGTAAAGTTCACCGTTGCCCATTGGGTAGCGCTTGGCAAACTCATAAAAGCCGCCCGGAATGATTTCTATGCCTTCAATGAAGGTCACCGGCACTTTGTCTGCCATCGTTGATGACTGCTCCAGCAGCACCTCTGGTGAGCCCTTCACTTCGCCACCAGATTCGTTGATGGTAAAGCCTGCGCTGCGCAGATGATCGTTCACCTGTTTCACTTCATCCAACGCATTCAGCTGGTTAACGCTCACCGTAAAATGGTTGGCACCATAACCGTGTGCTGCCAGCCAAGAGGCGTATTCGCTCTCTTTCGCCAGTTGCAGATAATCGGCATAGCTCAGATCCCACAGACGGCCACCGTAGAGGAAAGCATCGCCTTCCAGCTTCGTGGCATCAACTTGCGCCACCAGCTTAGCAACAATCGCTTGTAGCTCTGGTGAACACTCTTCCACTTTCAATTCACTGATGAACACTTTGGGTTGCAGCGGATCCGGATGCTCGAAATGTTTCGCTACCAGTTTTTTGCTTTCAAACACGTAATCACCGCACGGCTTGTAGCCCAGCGCCAGAAACGGTTTCGCCAACGTATCAATCCCCAGCGGTGCCACGTTAAACGTACGCAGGGCGATGTGATCGTTGATCAGCGCTTCGTCTTCCTGAAGCAACTGGTGTACTTTGTCGGCCGACGGGCAAAGACGTCGAATATAGTCATTCCATAGGGATTCAAAGAGAACTGCTGGCGTCATAACGCCTCCTTGTCTGCGCTGCTCTGCAAGCAACCTGGGTTATTGGATTCTGTTGCCCAAGTGACCACTCACTACTTGGGGCTAATATGAATATTTATTGTTGTAATAGTAAAAAGTGGCTACCCGGTCCGAAGCCCGAGAAGGACCGGGTAGCCTTCAGCCTGTGACGTTAGCTAAATCATCAATTACAGTTCGATACCCGGACTCAACGTGGCTGGCAGTTCGGTTGCCGAACCTTCCATCGACGCCATCGGGTAGGCACAGTAGTCCGCCGCGTAGAACGCGCTTGGACGCAGGTTACCCGACGCACCCGGACCACCGAATGGCGCATCGCCACTCGCGCCCGTCAGCTGACGGTTGCGGTTCACAATGCCGGCGCGAATGTGGTCAACAAAGTATTCCCATTCGCTGTCATCGGTGGTGACCAGGCCAGCCGACAGGCCAAACTGGGTGTCATTGGCCAGTTCAACCGCCTGAGCCAACGTTTCGTAACGCACCACTTGCAGCAGCGGGCCGAAGTACTCTTCGTCCGGCAGCTCGGCAATCGGGGTCACATCGATAATACCCGGAGTCACAAACGCCGCTTCCAGACCGCGCGCTTCAACCAGAATTTCGCCGCCTAAAGATTGCAGGTTTGCCTGCGCTTTGAGAATAAAGTCCGCGGCCGCTTTGGATATTTGTGGCCCCATAAACGGTGCGGGTTCAGCAAATGGCTGGTCGATGCGCAGTTTCTGAGTCGCTTCAACCAGACGCGTGATCAGCGCATCGCCTTTATCGCCGTGTGGTACGTACAAACGACGAGCACAGGTACAACGCTGACCGGCACTGATGAAGGCCGATTGAATGATGGTATAAACGGTGGAATCCAGGTCGCCGTAGTGATCAGAGATCACCATCGGGTTGTTGCCGCCCATTTCCAGCGCCAGCATTTTACCTGGCTGACCCGCAAACTGACGGTGCAGCAGATGACCCGTGTTGGCACTGCCAGTAAACAGCAGCCCATCGATACCTTTTGACTGTGCCAGCGCAATCCCGGTCTCTTTACCGCCTTGTACCAGGTTCAGAACGCCCTTAGGCAGACCCGCTTCTTCCCACAGTTTCATCGCGACTTCACCCGTCCAAGGTGTTTGTTCAGACGGTTTGAATACCACGGTGTTACCCGCCAGCAGCGCTGGAACGATGTGGCCGTTTGGCAGATGGCCCGGGAAGTTGTACGGCCCAAAGACCGCCATCACGCCCAGCGGACGATGACGCAGCACGATTTGGTTGCCCGCCGCTTCACGCACGGTTTCACCGGTACGGTCGTGGTAAGCACGAATCGAGATCGCAATCTTACCAGCCATCGCAGCGGCTTCCGTGCGGGTTTCCCAAATCGGTTTACCGGTTTCTTTAGCAATCACTTCAGCGATCGCTTCAGCGTTGGCTTTGACCTTTTCAGCAAACGCCAGCACTACTTTTTCGCGTTCCGCGAATGGCAGTTTCTTCCACTCAACAAACGCAGCGCGCGCGGCTTTTACGGCATCTTCAACCTGAGCTGGCGTGGCACTGTCGCCCTGCCAGACAATTTCGTTGTTGTATGGGCTCAAAGAGGTGAAGTGTTCACCCTGACCAGCCACCCATTGACCGGCAATCCACTGAGTCATTGTCTTATCCTTCAATTCGTTACTGTGCTCTGACTATTGAGCAAGGATGCGCAGGAAGTCGCCATTGTCGACTTGCAGCGCTTCAGCCACTTTAGGCGCAATAATCACGGTTCCACGCTCACGGTTATAGGCTGCTTTCGCCGCCGTCGCGCGGAAATGTTCAAAAGAGGTATTACACATCAGGAAATCCTGCGAGCTGGAGTGCTCGGCGATTTCCACTTTGGCACGCACGGAATCACGTACCGATTCGATATTGCGCAGGTCACATTCTACTGACGGGCCCGCATCAAAAATGTCCACATAGTTGCGGCAAGTGAAGCCTTCTTTTTCCAGTAGCGCCAGCGCCGGGCGGGTTTTCTCATGCACCTGACCAATCACTGCCTGCGCTTCTTTGCTCAGCAAGTTGATGTAAATCGGCAGTTTCGGCATCAGATCGGCAATGAAGCCTTTCTTGCCAATACCTGTCAGGTAATCCGCCATGGTGAAGTCGATTGAGAAAAAGTGTTCCTGCAACCATTTCCAGAACGGTGAGTTACCCTGTTCATCAGAGACACCGCGCATTTCAGCGAAGATGGTTTTAGAGAAACGATGCGGATGTTCCGCCATCATCAGGAAACGACATTTCGACATCAGACGCCCGTTCAGGCCTTCACGGAACGGAGCGCGCAGAAACAGCGTGCAGATTTCCGAACAACCGGTGTAGTTGTTACCAAACGTCAGCAGCTTAACCACATTGTTGACGCCCAGTTTTGGCGATGCGTGCACGATGGTGCTGATGTGGTAAGAGTAAAACGGAATATCCCAGCCCACGGAAGCTTCAACGCCTGTGGTGCCCGCAACTTCCCCCGTTTCGGAATCAAAGCCAACCATCAGGTAGCCTTCATCGCCCGGCTGGTTCACGTCGGGTTTGGTAAAGCTGTATTCGGAATGTTTAATGCGATTGGTTAACAGTTCTTCGTTAACCGGCAATGAGGTGAATCCATGACCCGATTCCACTGCGCAGGTGTGCAGCGCCTCGTAGTCTGAAATTGCAATAGGGCGAACAACTAGCATCAATACTCCCTCCAGATGCAAACAGGTCTGAATGCCTCGACCTGATAACGTCGCCATACCGCCCCCATCCCATGGGTTTGGTATGGCGTACGGGCTCGCTTAAACTAGGGTAGCAATTGCTTTGTCTAGTCGTGCTAAGCCTTCTTCGATTTCTTCTTTAGTAATAATCAATGATGGGGTCATACGAACAACGTTCGCACCGGCCACCAACAGCATCAGACCTTGTTTACCTGATGCGACCAACACGTCACGCGCACGGCCTTGCCACTCGTCGTTCAGCGCCGCACCTAACAGCAGGCCCTGACCACGAACTTCTTTGAACAGGTTGTACTTCGCGTTGATCTTTTGCAGACCTTCACGGAACAGTGCTTCACGCTCTTTGACGCCAGCCAACGTTTCTGGCTTGCTCACCACATCCACGACGGCTTCTGCAACCGCACATGCCAGCGGGTTACCGCCGTAGGTCGAACCGTGCACGCCCACTTTCATGTGCTCTGCCAGTTTCGATGTTGTCAGCATCGCGCCGATTGGGAAACCGCCGCCCAGTGATTTGGCTGTGCTCAGAATGTCCGGCGTCACACCGATACCTTGGTAAGCGTAGAAGTGACCGGTACGACCGTTACCCGTTTGCACTTCATCGAAAATCAGCAGCGCATTGTGTTTGTCACACAGCTCACGCACAGCCTGAACAAATTCTGGTGTTGGCGACACAATACCGCCTTCGCCTTGCAGAGGTTCCATCATGACAGCACAAGTGCGGTCAGAGATGTGCGCCTGCAGCGCTTCCACATCGTTGTATGGCAGATGCGTCACATCACCTGGTTTTGGACCAAAACCGTCCGAGTAAGCCTCTTGGCCACCCACAGTCACGGTGAAGAATGTACGGCCGTGGAAACCTTGTTTAAATGCAATGATTTCAGACTTTTCAGGGCCATAAACATCCGCAGCGTAACGACGTGCCAGCTTCAGTGCCGCTTCGTTTGCTTCGGCGCCCGAGTTAGCAAAGAACACTTTTTCCGCAAAGCTGATTTCAGTCAGCTTCTTCGCCAGACGCAGTGCTGGTTCGTTTGTCATCACGTTGCTCAGATGCCAAAGCTTGTTGCCCTGCTCTGTCAACGCGTTCACCATTGCTGGATGACAATGACCTAAACAGCTCACCGCGATACCGCCGGCAAAATCGATGTACTCGTTGCCCTGCTGATCCCACACACGTGAGCCCTGTCCCTTAACCGGGATGAATTCCATCGGGTTGTAACAAGGCACCATTACCTCATCAAACAAACCGCGTTCTACTTTAATTTCCACTGTCATTGCACATTCCTTCTCGATACCGCATGCCTGGCAGAAAGGCAGTCCTTTCACAAAATCCCGACGTTGAGATTTTGTTTTGCATATAAGCCGATGCAGCATTGTATTTACAAATTATTAACCAATTCAATAGTGATTTATTCTTTCAGCCAGCCGATTCAGCTCACAATCTTCACCACTCGTGATTATTTATGCACCAAGTAAACGCTTTTATGAAGTACTTTTTCATTATGGGTAAAAAAAGCCGTGCCACACCACGGTCAGATCAGGCGTAGCAATGGATCGGCAGGATCTACGGCGAATAAATTTTCAATGTAGAAAAAAAGAAATTTAGATGACGAAAATGTTAAGAATAGTGATCGTGATCAGGAAAAATCGCGCAGGCACCCACGACCACGATTCGGCGGCAGCGTACGGTTTTACTGGGATGAGGGATTATCGGCGCAGGAAATTGGCCAGCAGTTCATGGCCTTGCTCGGTTTTGATCGATTCCGGATGGAACTGCACTGCATCAATAGGCAGAGTTTTATGCTGGTAGCCCATGATCTCGTCCGGAGTGCCATCCGGCAGCTCCGTCCAAGCCGTCAGCTCAAAACAGTCCGGTAAGGTGCCGTTTTTCACCACCAGCGAATGGTAGCGCGTGACGGTGAGCGGATTATTGAGTCCGGCGAACACGCTGCGCCCAGTATGACGCACCGGAGAAGTCTTTCCGTGCATCACCTGACGGGCACGCACCACTTCACCACCGAACACCTGCGCAATCGCCTGATGGCCGAGGCACACCCCCAGAATCGGCAGCCGGCCGGCAAAATGCTCAATCGCCGCCAGTGAAATGCCGGCTTCATTCGGCGTACATGGCCCCGGTGAAATCACCAGATGGCTTGGCGCCAGCGCTTCAATTTGCTCCAGCGTGACTTCATCGTTACGCACCACTTTCACCGTCGCACCCAACTCGCAAAAGTACTGGTAGAGGTTGTAAGTGAATGAGTCGTAATTATCGATAATCAGAAGCATAACGTCGCCAGCGTGAGACAAGAATCCCTCGCATTCTACAAATCAGCGCGCCAGATTCAATCAATAAAGCAGATTTCATCACGTTTCTCTCATCTTCGACTTAAGAATAATGGCACGGCCATTTTCATTAGCTACCATTAATTTAGTTATTGCTAATTAATAAGGAAGAACGAGATGAAGAGGACCATCGTTATCGGCGCCGGGTTAGGCGGCATGTCCGCCTGCTACGAACTGCGACAAAAACTGCCTGCTGACCATGAAGTCATGTTGATCAACGAAGGCTCTGAATTTCACTTTATTCCGTCCAATCCCTGGGTCGCATTGGGAGAACGGACCAAAGAGCAGGTGATTCTCGAACTGAGCCCCTACGTAGACAAATTCGGCATTCCCTTCAACACGTCCGGGGTCACCGCCATCGACGCCCAAGCGCACTCACTGAGTACTGGAGATGGTCAGCAGTATCGCTACGACTACCTTGTCATTTGCAGCGGTCCGAAACTGGCATTTGAAGCGGTACCGGGATCAGGGCCGGAGAACGGCTACACCCAATCGATCTGCACGGTTGATCACGCGGTGAAAGCTTACCAAGCTCTACAGCAACTGGTCGACAATCCGGGACCGGTCATCGTTGGCGCCATGCAGGGTGCAAGCTGTTTTGGCCCCGCCTACGAGTACATTTTGTCGCTCGAAAGCCATCTGCGTAAACTCAGAATCCGCGATAAAGTGCCTATGACGTTTGTCACCAGCGAGCCCTATATCGGCCACATGGGCCTGGGTGGCGTGGGGGACTCCAAAGCGCTGATGGAACATGAATTCCGTGAACGCGGTATCAAATGGATTTGCAATGCTCGCGTCACTCAATTTGAAGCAGACGTGGCACACATTGAAGAGCTCAATCGCAAAGCCGAAGTCGATTTCGAACATGCACTGCCCTTCAGCATGGCGATGTTCCTGCCTCCGTTTAAAGGCTCAGCGGCGATTGCGGCCGTACCTGACCTGTGTAACCCGAAAGGTTTTGTCATGACTGATGAATACCAGCGCAGCCCGGTGTACGACAATATTTTTGCCGCTGGCGTGTGTGTGGCTATTCCGCCTCTGGAGCAAACTCCCGTGCCGGTGGGTGCTCCCAAAACGGGTTTTATGATTGAATCGATGACCACGGCCATTGTGGAGAATATTCTCAGCTTGGAGCGCGGTGAAGCGATGCACACCAAGCCGACACTCAATGCGGTGTGTCTGGCAGATATGGGCGATAAAGGGGCAGCTTTTGTCGCATTGCCACAAAATCCTCCGCGCAACACGAACTGGACGGGGATGGGGCAATGGGTGCATTTGGCCAAAATTGCGTTTGAGAAATACTTTCTCTACAAAGTGAAGAAAGGCACCAGCGAGCCGATTTATGAGAAATACATAATGAAAGCAGCCGGCATTGAGCGCACCAAATAGCCGTTAGTGCTTACCTGCCCCGGCAGCAGACACAAAAAGGGGAGCATTATGCTCCCCTCAGTTTATCACTCGACTTAAGCCGATTTACGACGCCACCAACCTAAACCCAGTAGCAACCCCAACCCTGCCACGCTGAATGAGCCGCCGTAGATATTGAGCTCAACCACGGCTGGATCATGGTCAGAAGCGCGGAAATGGTCCTCATATTTCGGCAGATCGCCTTTGTATTCATCGTTGTAGTCAAACAGCGTCGATTCGCCGCCGTTGATGTGCCAGTCAATGGCATCGACGACACGCAGCTTCAGACTGTCGCTGACCAACAGATGATCGAGCGCGCCCACTTCGTCGTTGTACGAGTAGCTCCAGCTGTTGTCTTTGTGCGCCAGTTCCATCGCACTCAGGTAACCGAAACCTTGCGTGATCACCGCGCCGTCATCGCCAAACTGGGGTTGTTCACCAATCACGGTATTGCGCGCTGCCTTAATGACTTTGCCGTATTTCTCTGGCGTGTAGTCAGTCAGAACCAGCATCGGATCTTCCTTGCCGTACGAGTTCATGTCGCCAAGAATCACTTTGTGACCGTCGATTTTCGCCAACGCTTCACCCAGTGCCACCGCTCCGGCAACACGGAAGTTCTCACACGAACCCTGCAGATCGGCATCCGCGCCGCCCTGCCCGCCTTCACTGACCGGCGCCGCATCTTCCCAGCAAGCTGAACCTTTGGATTTAAGGTGGTTGACTGCAACGGTGATGGTCTCGTTCCCGCCTTTGACTTTAAAGGTCGGCGCCAGCGTATCACGCTGGTAGTTCTTACCATCTTCAATCACTTTGCCTTCCTCATTCAGCACTTCAGGTGCTTGCTGACTCGGCATTGGGATCACTCGGCTTTGCAGCAGTTTGACCACTTTGTCGCGATAAATTACGCCCGTGGTGATCGCGTCGCTGCCAACCGAATCTTTCTCATCGGTCTGACCATCCTGATTCGAATCCACAGCTACAAACTGGTAGCGTTTTTTCTTGTCATCGATACGTTCATTGAGTTGATCGACCAGTTGGCGAATCGCCGCACCATCACCAAAACCGTTGTTCTCAATTTCCATCAAGCCGACGATGTCCGCATCCAGACGCAAAATCGCATTGACGATCTTCGCCTGCTGCATCGAGAACTCAGTAAAGTTGCTGGCACCGCGGTTATCACCGTGCTGATTCGCGTCACCACCATAAGGAGAATTGAAGTAGTTGAGGACGTTAAACGACGCGATGCGCAAATCCCCTTCGTACATCTTAGGTTTTGCGGTACGCGGATCGTTGTGGACCAGATTGTCCTGGCTGATGGTGTTGGTCACCACCAGACGGTATTCGCCGTAGCTGTAGGTCACCACGCCTTCCACATCGAACAGCGTATCATCCACACGAATGTAGTCTTCCGTTGAGCCATCCTGATCGATATCGCTGCGGCCAAATTGCGGGTAGTAAGGGATCTGACCATCACCCGCTTTGGCATCCGATTCGACAAACAGTCGGCGCTGAGCGTTGTCGAGGCTCTGTTGCTGAGCCTGTTCGGAACCTGCCGGGAACAACTGGTTCGGCTGCATGTTCACACGCCCTTGGGCGAGCACCATATTGTTGCGGCGCGCATCGTAATCGTAACCAAAGGTGCGGGTGACACGCATATCCAGCGCTTTAGGCAGCGTCACCAACATGCCTTCGTAGCGTTCCATGGTTTGGGCAAAGTGCTCGTCGCTGCCCAAAATGGTGACCTCGTGTGCGGTCGGTGCGGCTTGTTCGGACAATTTTTCCCACTGATTGTTCTCTACTTTCAGTTGGGTCAGATTGTAGTACTCCTGCACTTTACCGCGGGTACACACGACATCCCCCGGCTGAAGATCGCTCGACGACTGACCGGTAAACACAAACAGCCCTTCTGAAGTCAACGGATTGTTATCATCGTCCAACGCTTGCAGATAGAACCCTTTGGTCAGGCCACCCGTCACCGCACTGACCACCCCTTTCACCGTGTATTCGTCGTCGGTGATGTACGGATAACCGTTGATAAACGGTGACGTATCGCCCTCGCCCTGAATATCCTGAATAGAGGTAAAGGTTGGCTCGTTGCCATCCTGATTACAGGTGAACGCCTCAGGCAGCTCTGTATCAAGCGAACCCAAACCGTCGATGACATTGGCATCCCACACCATCCACTGCTGTGGCTGATACACCGCCGATGGCGTCAGCGCATCAGCTTGGCGCACCAGAGTGCGGTCTTTCCCGAAATCGGCGCCGCCCATGTCGCCAATGACATCATGCACGGAACCATCACTGTTAAGCAGCGCCACCGGGTCGTTGCCGTTAAAATTGATCACGCTGTTGTTGCTGATATCGGTGACCGCCTGAATGTCACTGTTGGCGCCGGAGTTAGACAGCACCAACACATCGTGTGCGGCGATCACTCGGCCGCTCAGCGGCAGGGTTTTATCCCAGCTGCCACTGCCGTTGGCCGACATTGCCAGCGAGTAGCCATCCAGACTGACCGACGCGTCGCCCGTGTTGGCGATCTCGATCGCTTTGTTGTAACTGCTGCCCTCAACGTATTGCGACAGCACAATCTCCGCGCGCGCTGGCGCACTGAGTCCCGCCGCAATGGCCAGCGCCAGTGCCGAAAAAGAAACTGAAAAAGTGGGTTGGGTATGCATGATTAGCCTCGTCATCCCTACGATGTAATCTAGGTATGAAGTTAAGTGCGATGTGTCACATTCATCACTGCAACACGGTTAAAAACATCAACCAGTGTTGTGCTTTTGACTGCAAAGACAAACCATTCACTATGCATATCGAGACATATCTCGCATTCTTATGATCAATGTTTGAACCGAACGCAAAGTTTCAACAGTTAACGTAAAAACTTAAATGAAGGTTAGATTAAACATTGATTACAAAGAGATTTCTTCAAGGCATAAAAAAGCCCCGGACAATGCCGGGGCTTTTTACATTCAGAGAAAGTTTACGGGCGAGCCACAAAACCAACGGCATCAAACACTTTCTTCAGGGTTTGCAGTGCACGCGCTGAGGCCTTCTCTGCGCCATCACGCATCACACTGTCGAGGTACGCGCGATCCGCACGCACGCGATGATATTCAGCTTGAACCGGTTCTAACATCGCCACCAGCGCTTCACCGACGTCTTTCTTAAACGGACCGTACATTTCCACGCCCGCGTATTGCGCTTCAATTTCGGCAAACGTTTTACCAGTAGCCGCTGCGTACAGCCCCATCAGGTTCGAGATGCCTGCCTTCGCTTCTACATCGTGTGCGATGCGTGGCGGCGTGTCTGTGTCTGTCTGGGCTTTGTTGATCTTCTTAATGATCGACTTCGGATCTTCCAGCAACGTGATCACGTTCTTGCGGTTGTCATCCGACTTCGACATTTTCTTGGTCGCATCTTGCAGGCTCATCACGCGTGCATTCACGGTCGGAATGTACGGCTCCGGCACTTCAAAGATTGGCGTTTCAGGACTGTAGATGTTGTTGAAACGGGTGGCGATATCGCGCGCCAACTCCAAGTGCTGCTTCTGGTCGCTGCCTACAGGCACTTGGTGCGCGCCGTACAACAGAATATCCGCAGCCATCAGAACCGGGTAGTCAAACAGACCGGCGTTTACATCGTTCGCGTAACGCGCAGACTTGTCCTTAAACTGAGTCATGCGGCTCAGTTCGCCCATTTGTGTGTAACAGTTAAGAACCCAACCCAATTGAGCATGCTCTGGTACATGTGACTGAACAAATAGCGTGCTCTTTTTCGGATCAACACCAACGGCCAGACAGATTGCCAATGCATCCAGTGTTGCTTCATGCAGCGCTTTCGGATCCTGACGAACCGTGATCGCATGCAAATCCACTACACAGTAGTGACAATCATAGTCGTCTTGCATCTGTTGCCATTGACGTAGAGCACCCAAGTAGTTACCGATACTTAGTTCACCTGACGGTTGAACACCACTCAATACGATGGGTTTGCTCATGAGTATGATTTCCTTGTTACTTAATATGAGATAAGACAGAACAAATCTGTGAAAAAGGCGCGCCCAGACCACTCTGAGCGCGCTTTTATTTGAAAAACATCAAACCAGCAGTGTACTCATTAACGAGTATTTTGCCAGCGAAGATTGCGGTCTTTTACGCAGAAACGAGCACAACATCGAGCAATTGCGCAATGTTATCCGCCACCACATCCGGCTCAGACACAGCGATTGGCTCACCGTGGTTGTAACCGTAAGTCAGACCGAACGACGCACAGCCGGCATTTTTCGCAGCCAGAATGTCGTTCTTGGAATCACCGACCATCAGCATTTCGCTGGCGCTCAGCTGGTGTTTGTCCAGCAGCCAGTTCAGTGCCATCGGATCCGGCTTCTTGTTCGGGAAGGTATCGCCGCCAATCACGTCACTGAAGTAGCCATCAATACCATGCTGAGCCAGCACGTGCGGCACAAACTTCGACGGTTTATTGGTCACCAGCGCCAGAGTGAAACCCGCGCGGTGCAGCTGCGCCAGCGTCTCTTTAACATTGGCGTAAAGGTGGCTCAGCTTGTGGCCAGTCTGCTCATAGAAATCATCAAACAGCACGCGCGCTTTGCTGCGCACTTCGTCGCTCAGTGACGGGTCAATCGTCAGGCTCTGGCTCAGAGAGCGGGCAATCAGCACATCGGCACCATTACCGACATAATCGCGCACCTGCAGTTCAGTCACGCCAGGGAATCCCATCGCGCGCACCGCTTGATCGGCGGCAACCGCCAAGTCTGGCACGCTGTCGAGTAACGTGCCGTCGAGATCAAAAGCGATCAACTTAATTTGGTTCAAAACAATCTTCCTAAGGCTTTTTAATTGTAATCGGTTGTTATTCTACGCGAGCCAGCTCTGCACGCATCGCGTCCACGACCGCTTTGTAATCTGGCTGACCGAAAATCGCCGAACCAGCCACGAACATATCCGCACCGGCTGCCGCGATTTCGCGAATGTTGTCCACTTTCACACCGCCGTCGATTTCCAGACGAATATCACGGCCGCTGTCATCAATCAGTTTGCGCACCGCACGCAGTTTATCCAGCGTATGCGGAATGAATGACTGACCGCCAAAACCCGGGTTGACCGACATCAGCAGAATCATATCCACTTTGTCCATGATGTAATCCAGATGGCTGAGTGACGTTGCCGGGTTAAGCACTACGCCCGCTTTACAGCCGTGCTCTTTGATCAGTTGCAGTGTACGGTCAACGTGCTCAGACGCTTCAACATGGAAAGTGATCATCGAAGCGCCGGCTTTAGCGAAATCAGGAATGATGCGATCGACCGGTTTGACCATCAAGTGAACGTCAATCGGTGCGGTAATGCCATAATCACGCAGCGCTTTACAAATGGGCGCGCCAAACGTCAGGTTAGGTACGTAGTGGTTGTCCATCACGTCAAAGTGAACCACGTCGGCACCCGCCGCCAGGACTTTTTCGACGTCTTCCCCGAGACGGGCAAAATCTGCAGAGAGAATGGATGGAGCAATGAGAAAATCTTTCATACCTGACCTCTTAGGCGATGGAATGCAGTGAACAGTTTATGTTCGACATTCTACCTAAGGGAGCGGAGAGATCCTAGCGCCAAGGGCCAAGCCAGCAGGCAAATCTGCACATTCGGCGCCAGTTATTACAAATCCTGTTGAGCCGGGCTGAACAGCGCCAGCAGTTCGTCCACCTTGTTGCGACCCGCGCCGTTGCGGCTGATGGTACGCTTCACTTTCACCACATTGAGCTGCGCGCCATGGTACAAACGGCGGGTCAGAATGGTGTCGTGGTTGGAAATCAGCACCGGAATGCCGCGTTCTGTCGCGGTTTTTTCGGCGATATCGGCCAACGCTGCCTGGTCATCAAGTGTAAAGCCATTGCCCGCGTAAGACGTAAAATTGGCCGTCGATGACAGCGGCGCGTACGGGGGATCGCAATACACCACGCTGCTGGCTGCCGCGCGGCGAAACGTCTCGTCGTAACCAGCACAGATAAAGGTCGCGCGCTGCGCTTTTTCGGCAAAGAATTCCAGTTCTGCTTGCGGAAAATAAGGTTTTTTGTATGAACCAAACGGCACATTGAAACCGCCTTTTTTGTTGTAACGGCACAAGCCGTTAAAGCCAAAACGGTTCATATACAGAAAGGCCAGTGAGCGGTACATGATATCGTCCGTCTGATTAAACTGCTGACGAATCGACAGGTACGCTTCTTTGCGATTGTTTTCCGGCGTAAACCAGCGCTTGGCTTCGTCGATGTAATCGCTTGGACGCTCTTTAAGCAGATTGTAGAGATTGATCAGATCCGGATTGATATCCGCTAGCAGGTAATGCTTAAACTCGGTGTTGAGGAAGATAGACCCAGCGCCGACAAACGGTTCAACCAGTTCATCAGCCGGTGGCAGGTGGCGTTGAATGTCTTCGACGAGGCCAAACTTTCCCCCCGCCCATTTCAGAAAGGCACGCTGCTTTTTCATCTACTGCTCTAATCAATCACCGAAAAAATAAGGCTGCGGAATGTAACACATTTTGAGGCCAGACCCAACGTAAATGGCACCTAACGACGCAGCCTTACTGGCCACGCTCAATTTCCCGGTGTACCTGACTGAGCGATTTGGCCCATGGCCCCATCGCCTGCAACGATTTCGGCAGCGTTTCCACCGCATCGCGCGCCATCTGAATGGTTGGGTAGTTATTGTAGGTAATGATGTACCACTCGACATCGTTGCGCAGTGTCGGGTAGACATTCACTTTACCTTGCAACTGATGACGTTCGATGAACGTCTGCACTTCGGCCAGCGAGTTGACCGCCGCCAGTTGCAACGTGTAGCTGCGTGGCGACATCGCTTTCAGCTCTTCACGGCCAAAAGAGAAAGTAATCTTGGTTTGCGGTGGCGTTTGCTCTGCTGCGGCTGGTTGTTCTACCGCCGGTGGTGATGCCGGTTGCGCCGCTTGTACTGTTTCTGCGGCCACTTCTGGTTGTGCGTCAACTTGAGGCGCCGCTGCCACGACCTTATCGATCGCTGAGGTATCGGCGGCCTGCGGTTTGCCTTCCAGCAACGCATCAACAACATCAGAGGTGATCACGACACGCTGCTGAGTACTGTCTGCCTGACCCACACCTTCGGTGGACTCTTTCACATCCGGTGGCAAGGCAGAAGAATCGTCTTCTAACTGCGCGGGCTGAGTATCGCTCTCTGCCAGCACTGAATCCATTTTGGTTGACGAACCGGAAGCCGTGTTGAGCGTGGGAATCGCCGTTTGTTCCTGATTTTGCGCCAGTTGCTGCGCTTTGTCGTCCGGTGATGGCTGCGACAGCATCCACCAGTAACCACCGCCAATCAGCAGTAACAGAATCAGCACCAGCAGCGTAATCTTCAACGGCGAACCGATGATGGAACGAATCACAATACGTTTTTCCATTTTCTGATCTGCGAGTGCCATAATCTCTCCCGGTAACGGCTGCACTTTTTTGTAGGCCTGACGAACCTGACGTTCCATATCGTCTTCAACATAACGCATGACGCGCTGCTCAAACAGCCTGTCACACTCATCTTGTGAGAGCGCCTCAATTTCGAGGTCAATCGGTTTGAGTTCCTGACCATAGCTCAGACGAGTCAGCAGAGCGTCCAGACTGTTGGACTGCGCAAACAGCACAACGTTCACTGTCCAGCGCGGGTTGCTCTGCGCTTCCAGCACCCACATCCACAATTCTGAAATCATCGTGTCCGTGAGCAGATGAGCGTCGTCGACCACCACCACGATATCGCAGCTGCTGTCTTCAAACAGGCGGGAAAAGCTTTCGACCAGGGAGTCTTTAGGATTGAACAGCGGTTCCGACACCAGCTGGGTCAGCAACGTGGTGCGGCGCTGCTCGTCATCCTGATTCGGATGGCACATCAATAGCGACTGGTTTTTGTCGTCTGCCCAATGTTCCAGATAACGTTGGGCCAGCCAGGATTTACCCGCACCCAGCGGACCGACCACATTGACGAAGTTGGAACCAAAACGGGTCAGCAGCTGCAAGCGTTCAAGCAGCTCCACCTGGGAATCCAACGTCAACTCATGTGCCAAACTCATGAAGATTCCTAATGACAGTCAGTAGTCATACTGAAAAAGTTCGAATTACACCGTACGGCAGTAGTCGATGGCTTGTTCAATCACCGCTTCAGGTACCCCTTTGACCACGTCGGATGTACCGATACTGGTCGGTAATACCAAGCGTAGCTCACCTGCCAACACTTTTTTGTCGCGCATCATGTGTTTCATGAAATCGTCGAACGACATGCTGTCCGGTGTATGAACCGGAAGGTTGGCTTTTTGCAAAATCGCCTGAATGCGATCCAGTTGCTCTTGAGAGATAAGCCCTTGAAGCTGAGCGGTTTTTGCCGCCATCACCGTACCTGCTGCCACGGCTTCACCGTGTAGCCAGTTACCATACCCCAGTTCTGCTTCGATCGCATGACCAAATGTATGACCCAGGTTCAACAACGCGCGAATACCCGACTCTTTTTCATCCTGCGCCACCACTTCCGCTTTGATCTGGCAGCAGCGGGCAATCGCATAGGAGAGTGCCTGTTCATCCAGCGCATAGAGTGATTCCATGTTCTGTTCCAGCCAGACAAAGAAGTCGTAATCATAAATGATGCCGTATTTGATCACTTCCGCCATTCCCGCCGCAAATTCACGCGCAGGCAGTGTCGACAAACAGTTGGTATCAATGATAACCGCTTTAGGTTGGTAGAAAGCACCAATCATGTTTTTGCCCAGTGGATGGTTCACCGCGGTTTTACCACCAACGGAAGAGTCCACTTGCGAAAGCAGTGTAGTGGGAATCTGAATAAAATCGACACCGCGTTGATAGCAGGCAGCTGCAAAGCCAACCAAGTCGCCAATCACGCCACCACCGAGAGCCACAATCACCACATCGCGGCTGTAGTTGTGCTCAAGCAGATAGCTCATAACGGTATTGAAGGTATCGAGGCTTTTGTATTGCTCGCCATCCGGCAGTTCTAACACTGCAGACTGACAGCCTTTTTGATCGAGCAGAGCCGTGATTTTACCAGCATACAGCGGAGCCACTGTATGGTTGGTGATGATCAGAACTTTTTGTTTTGCGGATAAAGAAAGAAGAGCCGGATCATTGAATAATCCGGCACCAATTGAGATTGGGTAGCTACGCTCATCTAAACTGACCGTAATCCGTTCCATGGTTCGTACTCCAGGTAAAAGAACAACTTAATGTTCTTCTAGCATTTTTACGATCTGGTTGGCTACCACTTTTGCACTTTGATCGTCGGTACGTACCGTAATATCTGCAATTTCTTCGTACAGAGGGTTGCGCTCACCCGCTAGGGTTTCAAGAACTTCGCGCGGATTATCAGTTTGCAGCAACGGGCGTTTCTTGTCGCGGTTAGTGCGCGCCAGTTGTTTTTCAATCGTCGTCTCAAGGTAAACAACAATGCCACGTGCAGAAAGACGGTTGCGGTTCTCTTTACTCTTTACGGAACCACCACCTGTGGCAAGAACAATACCTTGCTCTTCAGTGAGATCGTTAATCACAGCTTCTTCGCGTTTGCGGAAGCCTTCCTCACCTTCGACATCGAATACCCATGCGATATCGGCACCTGTGCGTTCTTCAATCACTGTATCAGAGTCGACAAACTCCATATGCAGTTGTTGAGCAAGGTGTCTACCAATTGTGCTTTTGCCGGCGCCCATTGGGCCAACAAGGAAAATATTGCGTTTTTCAGCCATGTTTAGCAGTAATTTACAACGTTAATTCAATGACATCGCCACAAGGTTGCGCCAGACAGCAGTCAGCGATAGGAATGCTTGTGGCACCTATTCCTCACAGATATTTCGTGATAAGACCCGAAATTATCTAGATCTGGTGCCACTAATGCAACTTTAATTTTCTTTGGCTGACAAGAATGACGATAAGTTACTGAATCACAACTTTCGGTGTTACGAAGATCAGCAGCTCACTTTTGCCCATTTGTTCGTAGCTGCGACGGAACAGCGCGCCTAACACGGGCAAGTCCCCCAGCAGCGGCACCTTGTCGACTGAATTCGTAATACTGTGCTGGAAAATGCCGCCCAGAACCACGGTTTCACCGTTGTTGACCAGCACCTGTGTACCAATACGCTGCGTGTTGATCGCCACCGCCTCGCCAGTGCCGGTTTTCACCACTTCACCCGGCCGATCCTGAGTGACGCTCAAATCCAGCACCAGACGGTTATCGGGGGTGATTTGTGGCGTCACTTTGAGGCTGAGTACTGCCTTCTTGAAGGCCACACTGGTGGCGCCACTGGATGAGGATTCCAGGTACGGAATCTCAGTACCCTGCTCAATATACGCCGGCTGCTTGTTGGTCGTGATCAGTCTCGGACTGGAGATGATTTCCGCTTTTGACTCGCGTTGCATGGCTGACAGTTCAAGATCGAGCAAGGTATCGGCGCCGAGCTTGGCGACCTGAAACGCAATGCTGGACGCATTGGCTGAGGTGGCTGCGAGGTTAACATTGAGGAAATCATCAATCGCAACGCCATCACCAGAACCGCCACTATTATTACCGCCATCGTACAAACCAATTGCCCCCAGATTGCTTTCAATCGAGCCACCCGTGGTCGTGCTGCCATTGGTGGAGCTAAAACCCCAGCGCACACCCAGTTCATCCAAGTTACCTTCATTGACCGTCACAATACGCGCTTCAATCTGTACTTGCTTGACCGGAATATCGAGCGATGCCACGATATCGCGAATCACAGCAATGTTCTCCGGCAGTTCACGAATCAGCAGCGCATTGGTGCGTTCATCAATGCTGATCGAGCCACGCTCCGACAACATATTGACCGCCCCATCGCCGCCAATCATCTGCGCAATGTCAGACGCTTTGGCAAAGTTGATGATGAGAATATCCGATTGCAGATCGCCGAGTTCTTCCGCCATGCGGGCTTTTTCCAACTGCTGCTTTTCACGCAGATCCAGCTCTTCTTTGGGCGCCACCAGAATCACATTGCCGTCGACGCGCTTATCCAGACCTTTGACTTGCAGAATAATGTCCAGCACCTGCTGCCAGGGCACGCCATCAAGGCGCAGCGTCAGGTTGCCGCGCACTGAATCGGAAACCACCAGATTGAACTCATTGTAGTCTGCGATCAACTGCAGCACATTGCGCACCGGAATATCCTGAAAGTTAATCGAAATCAGCTTGCCTTCTTTTTCTAGTACGCTTTTGGGTTTGGCTTTCTCCTCGGCTTTTAGCTTGCGGATCACCACTTCCAGATAGTTACCCTTCAGACTGTAATCATAATTGAACTCCCCCTGCACCGTTGCGACCAACAAGGTGCTGGGCTGCTGGCGGAACACTTCGATGTTTTCCACGGCGGTGGCAAAGTCGCGCACATCGAGCAGGTAGAGTTTGTCGTCGCTGACATCGGTTTTCAGCAGTTCGATATTCAGGCCTTGCTCGGTTTTCTGCACATCCACCACGGCCGAGGCGGAAGCCAGTTCGACAATCAGTACCGCCGCTTTGTCTTTGTTGATGCGAAAATCGATATTCTTCAGCTGATTGGCCGCCGCCTCCTGAGCAAGTGTGGCGGCAGATAACAGCAGGCATACGCCCACAAACAGACAACGTATTCCCCACGCCGTGGAGGCATTTAGTCCTTTAATCATAGTTATGTCTCTAAACTCAAAATTTTATTTCAAAGCCAATTTAACGTTGCGTTGATTCCAACATCCCAATCCATCCGGCAGGGTTTCTTTGATCAGCAGATAATCGTCTGCCACGCGGGTCACTCGACCGTTGTTCAATCCCAGGTACTGTCCTGCTTTAATTTTCATTACCGAACCTTGCGGCGTTTGAATCAACGCGGAGACAGAGCCACCACTGCTCATGACACCTCGTAAACGCAGTTGACTGAGAGGGTAACGCTCCAGCGAACCACTTTTGGCGCGCGGTGAAGGTTGCCAGCAATCCGATTTCATTCGCGGCTGGTTTTGCACCAGCGCTTCCTGAGGCAAGACAAACGGCTCACGCTGATGATGTTGGGCATAATGAAACACGTCGAACTGAACTACCGGAGCCAGTGTCGCCACTTCACGCTGCGCCTGCTGTTCGACGTGTTTAACGTAATCGGATAGCGATTCCTGATTGGCTTTACAACCACTGAGCAGTAGTGCTCCTAACAGCCAGCAGCGCTTATTTTTCATCGCTCACCTCCGGTTTGAACTGATAGGTGTAAGCGCGGACGCGAAAGTGCAGCGTGCTGCTCTCCTGACTGACGCGCTGCCAATCGACATCGTCAAAGTTGATGATGCGTGGCAAGCGCGCAATCGCTTCGGAAAAGTCGCCGATGTTGTGATAATTGCCGGTCAGTTCGATATTGAGTGGCAGACGATAGAGGAATTCCTGATTCTGCTTCTCCCCCCAGTCAATCCGCGTGAACGTCAGCGTATTTTCCAGCCCCAGCTCGTTAACCGACGCCAGCATACTGGCAAGCTCTTTTTGCACCGGCAGTTGACGCAGCAGGAAGTCATACCGTTCTGCCAGTTCATCCAGTTGGGTTTTGAGTTTGGGTAACGTGGCCACTTTGCTGGCTTTGATACGTATCGTCGATTTGAGCGTTTGTTCCTGCTGTTTTAAACCTTCGAGCGCATCCTGCTTGGGCAACATATATAACCAATAGCCCGCACCTTGCAGCGCCAGAACCAGCAGTAACAACACGGCCAGCTGAGGCAACAAAGGCCATTCAGCGATTTCATCCAGTTCCAGTTCCTGCAAGTTAGCCATGTTTCTCTCCTGTCACGATGGCGAGCGGTTTATGAGCTGACGCATGAAACAGAAATGACACCTTAAAGCTCTGAAATTGTTTACCAAAACGTCGATTACCTGACACGATCGAATGCATACCGACCTCAGACAGTTGGGTCGATTTTTCCAGATTGTCGAGCATGGTGGCGAGTCGGGCAGTACTGTCACTGATGCCGCTGATTTCAATTTCTTCGCCGTTCATTTTGATCTTGTCGACGTAGACACCTTCCGGAATCAGTTGCGGCATCAGGTTCATGAACTCTGTGGTCTTATTGCGCTTTTGCTGTAACGATTCGACGATATTGAGCCGGGTCAGCAGCGCTTTATGTTCTTGCTCGGTCACTTTCAGCTCGGCAATCTGCGCATCCAGTTGGTGAATGTGCTGATTGAGAAATGCCAGTCGCTGCTGCTGAGCCTGAGTTTGCTGATCGAGATAAAAGCCAGCGCCCCACTGCACGCCCAATGCCACCATCAACGCGAGCACGCACAGTCCGACGAAGCGGCGTTTGTGCGCCTCGCGCTGCGCTTCACGCCAGGGAATAAGGTTAATGTTATCCAGCATGGCCGTTCTCCAGCCAATTCAGGCCGCGCAGCGCCAAGCCGGCCGCAGTACTGAAACGCTGCAAATCAGCCTGAGGCTGGCGGCGTAGCGATGCGCGGCAAGTAAACTCCGCCAGAGGGTTAAACAGCTCGCAAGACAGAGCCAGACGTTCGCTAATCGCCTGCGCCAAACCTTCCGTTGCCGCGCCGCCACCGGATAGCCAGATACCGGCCAGCGGTTGATGGCCTTGCAGAGAAAGAAACAGCTGGATCTGGCGCGCCAGACGATCAACCAACTCCTGAATGAAGTGTGCTTGCGGGCTGGTAAGGTCAGCGTTACCACCGGAGGTCGCCGCAACTAGTTGGCGGGTTCCCAACGGAATGTCTTTGTAAAACGGCGTTTTATCGGCAAAGTCGATGCACAATGAGGTTTGGCTGAACCCGACATCGACCAGCATCCAATCGGTGCGTTGCTGAGCACGGCTGACCCATTGCCAGATATTGAGCAGGCCGTGAATCTGCATATCAAACAGCAGCGGCTCAAAACCCGCTTTGCTCATCGCAGACAAACGGTTGTCGATCACTTCACGTCGGGTTGCATAGACCTGATACGTCAACGAACTGCTGCGCCCCAGTGTTTTTTCTCCGGTGACAACGAAATCCAGGCTCAACTCTTCGATGGGTAGCGGAGATTGATGGGAAAAAGCCTGATAGACCGCGAACTCTTGTTCGCTGGCATCCAGTTCGCTATCTATCTGTAATACCTTACTTATTACTGCGTTGTCCGGTACAGCCAGCGCCACTTTACGACTAAATAGCGGTAATCCCTTTTTTAGTTCTTTGAGTTTCTTTACAATTTTCTGATAATTCAGCGTGTGGTTATCAGCGAAAATATCCTCGGATACGACTATCTCTTGGTAACCGACCAGCGAATACGATTCGCCTTTCGGTTTTAAAACCACCGCTTTAATACTGTGGTGGCCAATATCGACACCTGTAACTAATGATTTACCCATGCCATTTACTCCGGTGACTACACTCAGTGGCGCGCATTTATTTATTTGAAAAATAGTCACGCTACATTTTTAAGTGCTGCGTTTTTAGTCTAGAGTACAAGGGTTTGCATTAGGGCAGCCTCTACTAAACAGGGATTCTCCGGTGAAGTTCATAAAGCGTTTATTAGTATTTTCATTGATTTGCATTATTCTTGGAGTCACTACAATCTTTGGCTTCTACTTCTATGTGAAGTCTGATCTCCCAGATGTGGCAACGCTGCGCGACGTGCAGTTGCAGACGCCAATGCAGGTTTTCAGTCAGGACGGTAAACTGATTGCTCAGTTTGGGGAAAAGCGTCGTATTCCACTCAAACTGGATGAAATGCCGAAAGAGCTGATCGAAGCGGTCATCGCAACCGAAGACTCCCGTTTCTACGAACACTATGGTTTTGACCCGATTGGTATTACCCGTGCGGCGTTTGCGGTATTGGCGTCCGGTAGTGCTTCTCAGGGCGCGAGTACTATTACTCAGCAGCTCGCTCGTAACTTCTTCCTCTCGAACGAGAAGAAGATCATGCGTAAAATCAAAGAGATTTTCATCGCTGTCCACATCGAGCAACTGCTGACCAAAGACGAAATTCTTGAGCTTTACCTGAACAAGATCTACCTCGGCTACCGTTCATACGGGGTTGGCGCCGCAGCTCAGGCTTACTTCGGTAAAGAAGTGAAAGACCTGACGCTGGGTGAAATTGCGATGATTGCCGGCTTGCCAAAAGCGCCGTCGACCATGAACCCGATCTATTCTGTTGAGCGTGCGACCAACCGTCGTAATGTGGTTCTGCTGCGCATGCTGAACGAAAAATACATCACCCAAGAGCAGTACGATGTGGCGCGCAACGAGCCGATGGAGTCACGTTATCACGGTGCGGAAATCGAGCTTAACGCCCCGTATGTGGCGGAAATTGCCCGCGCGTGGATGATCGACCGCTACGGCGAAGATGCCTACACCTCCGGCATGAATGTCTATACCACGGTGGATTCAAAACTGCAGAAAGCGGCAAACAAAGCCGCGCTGGATAATCTGCTGGCGTACGATGAACGTCACGGTTTCCGCGGCGCGGAAAAAGAGCTGTGGAAATCAGGGCAAGCCGCCTGGGATGAAGACAAGATCGCTGACCACCTGAAAAACGAGCCGACTTACAACGACCTCTACCCAGCGGTGGTTCTGAAAGTCGACAGCAAATCAGCGCAAATATGGGTGAAGGGCTCGGGCCTGCAAACCATCGCTTGGGATGATATGAACTGGGCTCGTCGTTTCATTACTGATGAACGCCAGGGCCCACTACCAGGCACAGCGGATGACATTCTGGCTGTTGGCGAACAAATTTGGGTTCGACAGCTACACGAAGACGGCGCCGAGCAACAACACTGGAAACTGAGTCAGGTTCCGAATGCGCAAACAGCCTTTGTCGCCATGAATCCGGAAAATGGAGCCGTACTGGCGCTGGTTGGCGGTTTCAACTTTGTGCACAACAAATTTAACCGCGCGACCCAATCGGTACGTCAGGTGGGTTCAAGTATCAAACCGTTTATCTACTCAGCGGCATTGGAGAAAGGTCTGACGCTGGCGACGCTGATCAACGACGCGCCAATTAACCAGTGGGATGAAAGTCAAGGCACCGCATGGCGTCCGAAGAACTCGCCACCAACTTACGGCGGCCCGACTCGCGTACGCATCGGTCTGGCCCAGTCGAAAAACGTCATGGCGGTACGCGTGCTGCGTGAGGTCGGCCTTGACGATACCCGTCAATACCTGACTCGTTTTGGCTTTGAACTCGACAAACTGCCTCGTTCTGAAACTATTGCACTGGGCGCAGGCAGCCTGACCCCGGTCAAAATGGCGCAAGGTTATTCAGTCTTTGCTAACGGCGGCTACTATGTGGAACCGTTCTACATCAGCAAAGTTGAAGGTCCTTATGGCGACCTGGAATTCGAAGCCAGCCCGAAAGTCGTGTGTCACAGCGGTTGTGAGTCAAGACTGAGCAACGGCGTTGACGAGCAGGATGTGGATACTCCGTACGCACCAAAAGTGATCTCTGAACAGAACGCTTTCCTGGTTCGTCAGATGATGTACAGCAATATCTGGGGTGGCGGTGACTGGCGTGAAGGCACCGGCTGGAACGGTACTGGCTGGCGGGCACAGGCGCTCAAGCGCCGTGATATCGGTGGTAAAACTGGTACGACAAACGATTCGAAAGACGCATGGTACAACGGTTATGGCCCGGGTATTGTCGCCACCGCCTGGGTTGGTTTTGACGAGCACAGCCGCAACCTCGGCCACACTGTCCCTAACCCGGCGATTGAAGATGATGTCTCGGGTGCCGAAGCGGGTGCGAAAACCGCACAGCCAGCGTGGATTGAGTTCATGGGCTTAGCTTTGAACGGCGTGCCTTATCAGGAACAAAGTATTCCAGATAATATCGTCCGCGTTCGTATCGACCGTGATAGCGGCTTACTGACCAACAAGCTTGATTCCAGCTCCATGTTTGAGTACTTCATTGACGGAACTGAGCCAAAAGACTACGTGACGGAATCGACGACCAACAGTATCTACACCAGTGAAGACAACGAATCGCTGTTCTGATGGCAGAAAATAAAAAAGAGGCTGAATATTCAGCCTCTTTTTTTATGCGTAGCATCAGAGTCAGTGCACGGTTGCCATCAAGCAGTCACGCATCGCACTGGCCAGATTTTCAAATCGTTGACGCAGCGGAGAACCCGGGCGGTACACCAGCACCAAACGGCGCGACGGTACAGGGTTGACTGCTTTGATGTAACACACGCCATCTTTTTCTTTTTCCCCCGGCAGAGACAATTGCGGCAACAGCGTAATACCAGCACCCGCCGCGACCATATTACGCAGCGTTTCTAAACTGGTGGCTTTGAAACGTTCGTCATCTTTGGCGCCTGCGGCGAAGCAGAAACCCAGCGCCTGATCGCGCAGGCAGTGGCCGTCGCCAAGCGCCAGCACGGTTTTACCATTCAGTTCCAGCATGTCCACTTCGTCACGTCCGGCCCATTCATGGCCGCACGGCACTGCGATGCTCATCGGTTCGCTGAAAATCTCAATCTCTTTAAACGGCGCGGTCTCTTCCACCGATGCCAATACCAGACAATCCAGCTTACCCTCTTCCAGCTGGCGCACTAACTGGTGAGTCTGCGCTTCGTGCAGATACAGCTCCAGTTCCGGAAAACTCTCTTTCAGGGTCGGTACAATCCGCGGCAGCAGATAAGGCCCCAGAGTCGGAATAAAGCCAATATGCATCGGGCCAGTCATCGCGCCACTCTGACCGCTCGCCATATCTTTAAACGTTTTAACTTCCGTCAGAATCCGCTTGGCCTGATCCACCAGCTGCAAGCCCGCATCGGTAAACAGCACGCGGCGACTGCTACGCTCAAGCAACACGGTTCCCAGTTCGTCTTCCAGCTTACGAATTTGACCACTTAAGGTAGGCTGACTGACAAAGCAGGCCTCAGCGGCTTTACGAAAATGCTTGTGCTCAGCCAATGCCACCAAGTATTCAAAATCTCGAATGTTCATCTTGTACCTCGATAGAATGCACCTATCAAAACCATAACATCAAACGATTAGAGCTATCAAAGTTTTTCTTTAATAATAACCACAACTTTACGGAGACCACGCTCTCCCTTGAACCTCATTTCAAAACTTAAGAAGGAAAAACCATGTTTGCATCGAAAGAAGGCCAGGCTGTCCCACAAGTGACCTTTCCGGTTCGTCAGGGTGATACTTGGGTCAACGTGACCAGCGATGAGCTGTTCAAGGGTAAAACCGTGATCGTATTCAGCCTGCCGGGCGCTTTCACTCCAACCTGTTCATCCAGTCATCTGCCGCGCTACAACGAGCTGTTTCCGGTATTTAAAGATCACGGTGTAGACAGCATTCTGTGTTTGTCGGTCAACGACACCTTTGTAATGAATGCATGGAAACACGATCAGGAAGCGGAACACATTCAGTTTGTTCCTGATGGTAACGGTGAGTTTACCGATGGCATGGGCATGTTGGTCGATAAAAAAGAACTCGGCTTTGGCAAACGTTCATGGCGCTATAGCATGCTGGTCAAAGATGGCATCGTTGAGAAAATGTTCATCGAACCGAATGAGCCAGGCGACCCATTCAAAGTATCGGACGCCGATACCATGCTCAGTTATCTGGCCCCGGACTTCAAAACGCAGGAGTCAATTACCGTCTTCACCAAACCCGGTTGCCCGTTCTGTGCCAAAGCCAAACAAAACCTGATTGACGCCGGTCTGCAATACGAAGAAGTGATTCTGGGCAAAGATGCCACCAGCGTGAGCCTGCGCGCTATTACCGGCCGTACCACAGTGCCGCAAGTTTTCATCGGTGGACGCCACATTGGTGGCAGTGAAGAGTTAGAAGCGCACTTGCTCAACCGCTAATTTCATGCCGATAGCCCCTTCGTTCAGGGGCTTTTTTTCGTCTGCATCGGGATGATTTCGCTTTGCCGCTCTGCTTACGTATACTGAGTGCGGTGTCGTATCAGAAAATATCAAAGTGAGGCGATTCGATGGCGTGTAATGATTGCCGCGAAAACTGGTTCTGGAAAAAAATTGGCCGCTGTCAGCGCTGCATGGATCAACTGACGACGCTGTCGGTCCTGTGTTGGGTGGTGTGGTACTTTGCATTCAAAGACGATCCGCGCAGCATTCAGTCGATCGCCTTGATCGTTGCCGGTTTTGCGTTTAACGCGTTGCTGTTTCTGCATCTGTGGATGAAGTATGTCATTCTGCCATGGCGCAAACGCCAAGGTAATGATAAGCCGGGTGAATAGCAGGCTAAAACTTTGATTTGGCGGGGCCAGAAAAGAAAAAAGCCCTAAAACGAATCTTGTTTCAGGGCTCTCTTAGATTCTTCTAAGAAAAAGCAGTGGTACAGTTATAGACCGAGCTTCCTCTCAATGGTTCCCCAAAAAATCGATCTTTTTTTGATCTTTTTGAGCAATAAAATCTAACTCTTTATATTCAATCGCTTATGCAACACTAGCCTTAATGATCAATTGATCATCCAGATTCACTTCCAGTGCCACTTCATCACACGCATGCTGACGCGGACACTGCTCGCAATCTTTCAGCACTTTCTCAGGCAGCAATGTTTTCGAAGTCGGAATGAAGTCCAGCTTCATAAAGAACTCTGGTGTACGCGTCAGCACAAACACTTTCTTGATCGCCATCTGACGGGCTTTCTTGACGAGATAATCGACAATCGCAGTGCCTTGACCTTGCCCCTGCCAGCCAGCTTCAACACCCAGTGAGCGAATCTCGGCTAAGCCGGAGTCATACACATAGAGTGACGCGCAACCGGTGATTTCACCATTATGTTCCGCAACGGCAAACGAACCGATATCGCGCACAATTTCATTACGTGAGCGCGGCAGGTTTTCCCCCATGTTAGCCCAGTAAGTGACCATGCCTTCCAACGTTTCAATGTCGGTCAGACGTGCAGGACGTACTTTCACCGATGACGCATCACGTTTGGACAGACGTTTCTCGGCCTGTTCCACCGCATACGCGACCTGATGTGGAGCCACGCCGCCGAGAGCGCTACGTTTTTCCAGACACGACTCAATGGTCAGAATCGCATACACATCATTTTCAATCACTGGTGAGAAGGCTTTCAACTCTTCCAGTGACAGCTCTTCCAGCGCGCAGCCTTTGGCAATGGCACCCACGACCGCAACCCCGACAATATGGTGCGCTTCACGGAAAGGAATGCCTTTCGCGACCAGATAGTCTGCCAGCTCAGTGGCGTTGGCATAACCTTGTTTCGCCGCTTCCAGCGTACGTGCACCGTTCACTTTGATGCCTTCAAAACACAGTGCCGCCATTTCCATACAATCGTTCCAGGTGTCGAGCGCGTCGAACAGACCTTCTTTGTCTTCCTGCATGTCTTTGTTGTACGCCAGTGGCAGCGCTTTAACGGTCATCATCATACCGGCCAGTGAGCCATACACACGGCCGGTCTTGCCACGAATCAGCTCCAGCGCATCCGGGTTTTTCTTTTGTGGCATCAGTGATGAACCAGAAGTGACGGTATCCGCCAGTTCAATAAAACCCGATTCACCTGAGTTGTAGAAGATCATGTCTTCAGCCAGACGTGACAGGTGCAGCATTGAAATTGACGCGGTGGTCATCAGTTCCATCACGTGGTCACGGTCCGATACGGAATCGAGCGAGTTACGGGTCGCACGACGAAAGCCGAGATTGTGTGCCAGTTTTTCACGGTCAATCGCATAAGCGGTCCCCGCCAGCGCGCCAGAGCCCAATGGGCAAGTATCCAGACGTTTGATGGCATCACTCAGACGTGAGTAGTCACGCTCAAACATTTCGACATACGCCAGACACCAGTGCGCAAATGTCACTGGCTGAGCGCGTTGCAGGTGAGTGTAGCCCGGCAGAACCGTGCCCTGATGTTCTTTGGCCACTTCCACCATTTTGTTTTGCAGGCGGTCCAGCGCGATCAGCAATTGCTGGCCCTGTTGACGACACCACAGTTTCAGGTCGGTGGCCACCTGGTCGTTACGCGAACGGCCAGTGTGCAGTTTTTTTCCTAAATCGCCGACTTTGCTGATCAGTTGCTGCTCAACCCAAGAGTGAATATCTTCCGCATCCGACAGCAGAATCTGTTCAGGATCTTCCATCACTTCCAGCTTGAGCTCATTGAGTGCCAGTTCCAGCTTTTGCTGCTCTTCTTCACTCAGGACATTCACTGACAGCAAAGCTTTAGACCAGGCTATTGAGCCGACAATATCCTGCTCAGCCAATCGGTAATCGAAGCGCAATGAATCATTAAAGTCTTTGAATCTTGTATCTGCCGCTTGGGTAAATCTTCCGCCCCATAATGCCATTGCGTGTCTCCTAATGCTCACTCGTCACTTGCTGTGCTAGTATAATATCCGACCTGAATCAGGCGATTTATTGTGTTTGTCAAAGTTACGGGAAGTTGAACAAAAAATAAAGTAAAAATTCATTTTTTAAACATAGTTATTCAATAGCCATTCCCACATAAATCTGCTTATTATCTCAGACACAACAAAGCCCGCTTGCTACGCAAACGGGCTTTTATATTTATGTCAGGTTTTGACTATTTATTTCACTGATTATTTCTTCGCCGCGGCGCTTAACGCACGGATACGGCTAGACAGTGAGTACAGACGGATGAAGCCGCCAGCGTGGCTTTGGTCGTACACGTCGTCCGCACCGAACGTTGCAAACTCTTCAGAGTATAGGCTGTTTTCAGAACGTTTCTGAGTCGCCGTTGCCTGGCCTTTGTAAAGCTTGATCACCACTTCACCATTCACGTCCTGCGCTAGCTCTTCTGCCGCGGCAAACACTGACTTACGCAGTGGCGTAAACCAACGGCCATCGTACACCAGGTGAGACGCTTTGATGCCCAGCTCTTCACGGAACTCAAACGCGGTTTTGTCCAGAACAAGCTGTTCTACTGCACGCAGCGCTTCCATCATGATGGTGCCCCCCGGAGTTTCGTAACAGCCGCGAGACTTCATGCCCACCAGACGGTTTTCCACGATATCGATACGACCCACACCGTGTTTCACACCTTTCTCGTTCAAAGCAACCAGTGCGTTGTAAGGTGACAGCGCTTGGCCATCAACCGCAACCACTTCACCTTTCTCAACTTTCAGCGTCACGTATTCCGCTTCGTTTGGTGCTTGCTCTGGATCGACTGTCCACGCCCAGCAATCCTCGTTAGGTGCGTTCCAAGTGCTTTCCAGCACGCCACCTTCTGTGGAGATGTGCCATGCGTTCGCGTCACGCGAGTAAATCTTAGTCAGTGAAGCCGCACATGGAATGTTACGCTCTGCGAGGTAATCCAGACACTCTTCACGGCTGACCAGATCCCATTCACGCCAAGGCGCAATCACGTGCAGATCCGGAGCCAGAGCCGCAAAGGCACCTTCGAAACGAACCTGATCGTTACCTTTACCGGTACAACCGTGAGCCAGTGCATCCGCACCCACTTTACGTGCGATTTCAACTTGCGCTTTAGCGATCACCGGACGCGCCATTGAGGTTCCCAATAGGTATTTACCTTCGTAGTAAGCACCGGTTTTCAGCGTTGGGTAGATGTAGTCTTTGACCAACTCTTCTTTCAGATCGACGACGTAACACTCAGAGGCACCTGATGCGATCGCTTTCTCTTCGATGCCGACCAGCTCGTCCGCGCCTTGGCCGACATCGGCCACGAACGCCACGACTTCACAGTCATAGTTTTCTTTCAGCCATGGAATGATGACTGATGTATCCAGACCGCCAGAATATGCGACAACCACTTTGTTTACTTGAACTTTGCTCATTACTTCTCTCCAACTTCCTGGCTCTGCGCTTGGCGGTCAGTGCTCAGGTTTATGTCCATTAATTCGTTTGTTATTTCAATTCGTTTATTCAGGCAGAAACTGCGTGCCGATGCTTTGTCCGGCGAACAGCTTGGCCAGCTTTTCCGGATAGCGCCAGGTCGCCACTTCAATCGGGCGGCCCAGATCTTTGGCCGCTTCCAGCGCTGCTTTGACCTTAACGATCATGCCGTCAGTAATCACTTTGCCGGCAATCAGGGCATCCGCCTGCTTCTCATCCATGCTTGGGATCAGATGACCTTTGCCATCCAACACACCACTCACATCCGACAGCAGCACCAACTCTGCGTCCAGCGCGCCAGCAACGGCAACCGCTGCCTGGTCAGCATTGACGTTCATCATCTGCCCCTCAGCGGTCAGGCCGATTGAGCTGATGATTGGCAGTGCACCCGCCGTCAGCAGCGCTTCAACAATCTTGGCATCGCCCGCTTTCGCCAGGCCCACCGCGCCCAGTTCCGGATCCAGCTCGACCACCTGACACAGGCCGCCGTCAGCCAGACACAGGCCCACCGCATTGAGACCATCTTTGATCGCCTGCCCTTGCAGCATTTTGTTCGCTGTCCCCGCCAATGCTCCGGCAATCACCGGGATCTGGTCATAAGGCGTCACACGTAAACCGTCTTTTTTCACGGTTTTCAGCTGCAGTTTTTCCATCAGTTCGTCCACGAGGTAACCACCGCCGTGTACGATCACAATTCGTCGCTGTGCTTGGGCTTGATACTGGGCGATTGCGCCGAAAAGCTTGCTGAGTGTCTCTGCACACGACAGAGCGGCACCACCTAACTTAATCACCAATGGATTTTGCTTTGTATCCGTCATTTTTAACCCTTACACCAAAGCGGTTAGTTCATCGAAACCGTAGTGAATGTTTAAACACTGCATCGCTTGACTCGATGCACCTTTCAATAAATTGTCTATCGCCGAAACGACGATGATGTGCTCACCCTGCACTTTCCAACCGATATCGCAGAAAGGTGTGAATTCCACATCCTGAATTCTTGGCAGTGTGCTGGTATGCAGACGCACTGCTGGTTTGCCGTGGTATGCCTGCTCAAACGCTTTAGCAACCTGAGCCGCCGTCACACCCGCGGCGAGCTTCATCGTGATGGTGGCCAGAATGCCACGCTTAAAGTTGCCCAGATGCGGAGTAAAAATCACATCGCAATCGAGATGCGTCGCGATTTCAGGCTGGTGACGATGGGTAAACACACCGTAAGGCTGCAGGCTGACTTCGCAAAAGCTGTTGGTCATGCTGGCTTTACGCCCGGCACCGGAAACACCGCTTACCGCATTGATGACTGGCCACTGAGATTTATCCACCAGGCCCGCCACCAGCAGCGGCTTAATCGCCAGTTGCGATGCGGTTGGGTAGCATCCCGCAACTGCGATCAGCTGACTATTAAGAATAGCTTCCTGATTCCACTCGGCCAGTCCGTAAGCCGCTTCAGACAACCAGTCACCATGCTGGTGTTCGAAGCCATAAAACTGTTGATAGAAACCTTCACTTTGCACGCGGTACGCACCTGACAGGTCGAATACCTGACAGTTGTTGGCGAGAAACACTGGCGCTAGGTCATGGCTGACTTCATGCGCGGTCGCAAGAAACACCACGTCCGACGCTTTGGCCACCTGCTCTACATCCAACAGCGCATGGACGGGCATATCCACCAGCCCAGCCAGTTTGCCGTGCAATTGAGCAATCGACTTTCCGGCATCTGCGCTGTTGGCGGAAACGTATAAACCTGATAGCGTGAGCTCTGGGTGTTTGTGAACCATAAGAGCGAGCTCTGCTCCGGTATAACCGCTTGCGCCGATGATGGTGGTTTTTAGCATCTCAAAACATCCAAAAAGAAGGTGAATAACAACATTTAAAACTGACTATTAATTTCAAAAAAGACCACTTTAATCGGTTTTTTATTCATTAAAAGTGATTTAATATGTGTTTTACATTTTCAGCGTTATTCTGTCAATAGTAGGAGCGAAGATAATATGCAATTACCCAGTTTCCTCGAAGTCTATGAAGGCTTGATTTCGACCCCGTCGATTAGCGCCACGGATCCCAAGTGGGACCAAGGTAATGAGCAGGTGATTGCCAAACTGGCAGGCTGGCTGGCCGATCTCGGCTTTAAAGTAGAGATTGATCAGGTTGCGCCGGGTAAACAGAACCTGATCGCCAAAAAGGGCGAAGGTGAAGGCGGCCTGTTACTGGCTGGCCATAGTGATACCGTTCCGTTTGATGAAGGGCGCTGGAACTACAATCCTCATGCGCTCACGCAGGATAACAACCGTTTTTACGGGCTCGGCACCGCCGACATGAAAGGCTTCTTTGCCTTTATTTATGAAGCCGTGAAGAAGGTGGACTGGAGCAAGCAGAGCAAGCCGTTGTATGTGCTGGCGACCTGTGATGAAGAAACTACCATGCTGGGCGCGCGCCACTTCACGCAAAACGCGCCGTTCAAACCGGATTACTGCATCATCGGTGAGCCGACCAGCTTAATACCGATCCACGGCCATAAAGGTCATGTGGCCAACGCCATTCGGGTGACAGGTAAATCGGGCCACTCATCCAACCCGGCACTGGGTGTGAACGCGATTGAGATCATGTACGAAGTGCTGTTTGCGATGATGCAACTGCGCGATAAGTTGGTGAAAGAGTACCATCATCCGGGATTTGAAATTCCTACCCCTACGCTGAACCTTGGCCATATTCACGGCGGCGATGCGCCCAACCGTATCTGTGGCTGCTGTGAACTGCATTACGATGTACGTCCGCTGCCGGGCATCAGTTTGGATGGCTTGGATAATATGCTGCGCGGCGCGCTGAAAGAGGTGCAAGAGAAATGGCCGGGCCGTATCGAACTGGAGCCGCTGCACGAAGCGATTCCAGGTTACGAATGCGCGCACGATCATCCGTTTATTACCGGAGTAAGTGAAATTTGTGGTCATGAACCACAAACCGTTAACTACTGTACGGAAGCACCGTTCTTGCAAGGGCTGTGTCCGACTTTAGTCTTAGGCCCGGGCTCAATCGATCAGGCACATCAGCCGGACGAATTTCTGGCATTTGACTTTATCGATCCGACCATCAATGTGCTGTCCAAAGCCATGGTCAAATACTGCTTTTAAAGTGTGAACAAGCTGTTACGTGGCCCTGAGGCGGTTTTACCCTTCAGGGCTTTTTGTAAGAAAATTTCAACAAAAATGGATATTTATCCTAACAGATGTTCAAAAGATCCAACCGAGAAATAAATGGAATCTTAGTCTGCTGCGTTTGACGGCACTAGACAAATTTCGTTAGATTGTGTACTTAAAGAAAAGAACAATGGATGTAATTTTTTTACAAGGCAGGATGACAATGAACGAAAAATACGCCGCGCTCAAAAGTAACGTGAGCATGCTCGGTCGACTACTGGGTCAGACTATCCAGGATGCGGATGGTGACGTTATTTTAGAGAAAGTGGAGACCATCCGAAAACTTTCTAAATCTGCCCGCGCCGGCAATCAAGCTGACCGCGAGAATCTCATTGAAGAGATTAAAAGCCTGAATAACGATGAGCTGACTCCGGTCGCTCGCGCCTTCAACCAATTCCTGAATCTGACCAATATCGCCGATCAGTACCACACCATTTCGCGTCATTGCGAAGAGCATGTGTGTGAACCGGATGCGGTGCATTCGCTGTTCAGCAAACTGAGCCAGAACGGCATCAGCAAGCTGGATACCGCGCAGGCGGTTCGCGATCTGAATATTGAACTGGTATTGACTGCGCACCCGACGGAAATCACCCGTCGCACCATGATCAACAATCTGGTCAAAATTAACGAATGTCTGTCCAAACTGGAACTGAGCGATCTTTCTTCTAAAGAACGCCTAAAAACTGAGCGTCGTTTAGAACAGTTGATTGCCCAGGGCTGGCATTCTGATGTCATCCGTAAACAGCGTCCAACCCCGCTGGATGAAGCCAAATGGGGCTTCGCTGTGGTTGAGAATTCACTGTGGCAAGCCGTGCCAGAATTTTTGCGTGAACTGAATGAGAGCGTAAAAGAGTATCTGGACGAAGGCCTGCCTATTGATGCCCGCCCAGTGCACTTCTCATCGTGGATGGGCGGTGACCGCGACGGCAACCCGTTTGTCACCCACTCCATCACACGTGAAGTAATGCTCCTGTCGCGCTGGAAAGCCGCGGACCTTTATCTGGGTGACATTAACGAGCTGGTTGCCGAGCTGTCGATGACCAAGTGCAATGATGCGCTGCGCGCGCAGGCTGGTGAAGAAGAACATGAACCGTACCGCGCGGTACTGAAACGCGTTCGTTCCCTGCTTCAGGAAACACTGGAAATTCTGGATGCGAAAATTCACGGCCAGAAGCTGGCAGTGAAAGCACCGCTGCAGAATGTCAGCCAGCTGTGGGACCCTCTGTACGCGTGTTACCAATCCCTGCATGAATGTGGCATGGGCGTGATCGCCGACGGCTCACTACTCGATACCCTGCGCCGCGTCAAAGCGTTCGGTGTTCATCTGGTACGCCTCGACATTCGTCAGGAAAGTACTCGCCACGCCGATGCGCTGTCTGAACTGACTCGTTACCTTGGTATCGGTGATTACAATCAGTGGAGCGAACAGGATAAGATTGCCTTCCTGACCAACGAACTGGCCTCAAAACGTCCGCTGTTGCCGCGTGACTGGGAGCCGTCAGCACCGGTCAAAGAAGTGTTCGACACCTGTAAAATCGTTGCCGCGCAACCGCGTGAGGCGTTTGGCGCTTACGTCATTTCGATGGCGCGCACCGCATCCGACGTGTTGGCGGTTCACCTGCTGCTGCAAGAATCCGGCTGCCCTTACCGTATGGACGTATGTCCGCTGTTTGAAACGCTGGACGACCTCAATAACGCTGAAAAAGTCATTACCCAACTGATGGGGATCGATCTGTACCGTGGCTTCATTCAGAACCATCAGATGGTGATGATTGGCTACTCTGACTCAGCCAAAGATGCCGGTGTCATGGCGGCGGGTTGGGCTCAGTACCACGCGATGGAGTCACTGGTTAAAGTGGCCGAAGAAGCGGGTGTTGAACTGACCCTGTTCCACGGCCGTGGCGGTACCATTGGTCGTGGCGGCGCTCCTGCGCACGCAGCACTGCTGTCTCAGCCACCGAAAAGCCTCAAAGGCGGTCTGCGCGTGACGGAACAGGGTGAGATGATTCGCTTTAAACTCGGTCTACCGGAAGTGGCGGTCAACAGCTTCAGCCTGTACGCCAGTGCAGTGCTGGAAGCGAACCTGCTGCCACCACCAGAGCCAAAACAGGAATGGCGCGATCTGATGAACGTGCTGTCGGAAGTCTCATGCGAAGCTTATCGCGCCGTGGTGCGCGGCGAGCCGGATTTCGTCCCGTACTTCCGTCAGGCCACGCCAGAACTGGAACTGGGCAAATTGCCGCTCGGTTCGCGCCCGGCAAAACGTAACCCGAACGGGGGCGTAGAGAGCCTGCGTGCGATTCCATGGATCTTCTCCTGGAGCCAGAACCGTCTGGTGCTGCCAGCCTGGCTGGGTGCCGGTGAAGCGATTCAATATTCGATCGATAAGGGTCATCAAGCACTGCTGGAAGAGATGTGTCGTGAGTGGCCGTTCTTCTCGACCCGCCTGGGTATGCTAGAGATGGTGTACACCAAATGTAACATGGACATTGCACGTTATTATGATGAGCGTCTGGTGGATGAATCACTGCGTCCACTCGGTCAGCGTCTGCGCGATCAACTGCAAAAAGACATTAAGACGGTGCTCAACGTAGAGAACAATGAGAACCTGATGCAGAGCGATCCGTGGGGCCATGAGTCAATTCGTCTGCGCAACATCTACGTGGAGCCATTGAACATGCTTCAGGCCGAACTGTTGTACCGTACGCGTCAATCTCAGGATGCGGATCCGGAACTGGAAGAAGCGTTGATGGTGACGATTGCGGGTATCGCAGCAGGTATGCGCAATACTGGCTGATTACCAGCATAAAAATCCAATTGTTAACAAAAGATCGCCAAATGGCGGTCTTTTATTTTTTGGGATGATTTTATTGAGAATAATATCAGTTTTTTTATGAAAAACGTCATTGTATTCTACTTTATGCTTATTATTTAGATATACTACTGCTCCTCTGCGACATCTATTCAAACACTACAAGTCGCAGTCCGATATGCAAAGACATATCAATCCTAGGTGATAAACGGCTTTAAAGGTGACAAGGACAGCACTCCGTTGCTGGCAAGACTCAAACCCAGAATCTTAGTGTACCAATAGAAGTATGCACGATGGCTGAGTCTACTGTTAGAAGTTTATTAACCATTTGGATTGAAGACATGTCATTACCACACGTTATCCTTACTGTTCTTAGCACACGCGATGCAACCGGATACGACATCACTAAAGAGTTTTCTGCAAGCATTGGCTATTTCTGGAAAGCCAGCCACCAACAAGTTTACCGCGAACTGAACAAGATGGGTCAGCAAGGCCTGGTAACTTGCGTACTGGAACCTCAGGAAGGCAAACCGGATCGTAAAGTTTATTCGATCACGGACTCTGGCCGCAGTGCTCTGGGCGAATGGTTCGATCAACCAACCGCGCATCCGACAGTAAGGGATGAATTCAGTGCTAAATTGATGGCTTGTGCCGTTCAGCCAGCCGACCCATACCGTGTTCAGCTTGCTGAACTGGTGGAAGAGTCACGCAAACTGGTCGCACATTACAAAGAAATCGAAGCGGCGTACTATGCTAATCCAGCGGTCATGGACAAGCAGCAACGTCTTGAGCGTCTGACTCTGCGCCGCAATCTGCTGGTGCGTCAGGCCTGGATTCAGTGGGCCGAAGAAGTGGTCGCTGAGCTGGACGCCATGGCGTAAACAGAAAAAAGGGATGATGCTCAGCACCATCCCTTTTTTGTTGTCTGTAACCGGCGGATCAAATACCGTCGCCACCGATGAAGGTTTGTGAGCGACCGTTAAAGTTCTGGTCCATATCCAGTGAAGGTTTGTCGGTTTTCGGACGACCGACGATACGCGCAGGTACACCGGCCACAGTGGTGTGCGGCGGAACCGGTTGCAACACCACCGAGCACGAGCCGATTTTCGCCCCTTCGCCAACTTCGATGTTGCCAAGAATTTTCGCCCCGGCACCAATCATCACCCCTTCGCGGATTTTCGGGTGACGGTCGCCGCACTCTTTACCAGTACCACCCAGCGTCACGTCTTGCAGAATAGACACATCGTCTTCCACCACCGCCGTTTCACCGATCACAATACCAGTAGCGTGGTCGAGCATGATGCCGCGGCCAATACGCGCTGCCGGGTGAATATCCACCTGACACGCGACAGAAATCTGGTTTTGCAGGTAGGTCGCCAACGCCTGACGTCCCTGGCGCCATAGCCAGTTAGCCACTCGGTAGCCTTGCAGCGCATGATAGCCTTTAAGATACAGCAGCGGCATCGAATACATGGACACTGCCGGGTCGCGGTTCACTGTCGCACAAATATCACACGCCGCCGCTTCAGTAATTTTAGGATCGGCGGCAAACGCCTCCTCCACCACTTCACGCACAGCCATCGCCGGCATCGACGCGGTATTGAGCTTATTCGCCAGAATATAACTCAGCGCCGCCGACAGGCTTTCATGTTTAATAATGGTCGCATGGTAGAAGCTCGCCAGCATCGGCTCCTGCTCTGACTGCTCGCGGGCCTCATTAATGATGGTCTGCCAGACTTTGTTTTGTGCGCACTGTTTCATTGATCACTCTGCCTCGGGCTTTTCCCGGCATGGCCTCACGCCGGGTCGCTCTTTTAATCCTTCAAAAAATGCCAAGCAGCTTAGAAGCTGTGGTTATCGTTCTGCTTTTTTATCGCGCGCCAGCAGATCTTGTGCTGCCATACGTGCGTCTTTTCCTTGATACAATACTTGATAAATTTGTTCAACTATTGGCATCTCAACACCCATGCGTTGAGCCAGCAGCCACACCTCTTTGGTGTTGCGATAACCTTCCACCACCTGGCCGATTTCCTGCTGTGCCGTATCGACATCTTTACCTTGACCTAAGGCCAGACCAAAGCGGCGGTTACGCGATTGGTTATCGGTACAGGTCAGCACCAAATCACCGAGTCCAGCCATGCCCATAAAGGTTTCCGGCTGCGCGCCGAGTGCTGCGCCCAGGCGAGTCATTTCCGCCAGACCACGGGTAATCAGTGCGGTACGCGCATTGGCACCAAACCCAATACCATCAGACATCCCCGCGCCAATCGCAATCACGTTTTTCACCGCGCCGCCAAGCTGCATACCGATGAAATCGCTGTTGGCATAGACACGGAACGTTTTGCTGCAGTGAATTTTCTCCTGCAACTCTTTGACAAACTGCGCATCCGGTGATGCAACCGAGATAGCGGTTGGCATCCCCATGGCTAACTCTTTAGCAAACGTCGGACCCGATAGCACCGCCAGCGGGTGCGATTCGCCCAACACTTCGTGAGCCACGTCCTGCAGGAGGCGTCCGGTTTCCGGTTCCAGACCTTTGGTTGCCCAGCAGATACGAGTGTCTTCACGCAGGTAAGGTTGCAGATTCTTAAGCACAATCGCAAACACATGGCTCGGTACAACCACCAGCAGATCGCGGCTCGCTTGCACCGCTTTTTGCAGATCAGACTCAATGATCAGCGACGGTGGAAAATCGATACCCGGCAGAAACTCGTGGTTCGCCCGATCAGCTTGCAGCTGCGCCATATGCTCGGGATCGTGTCCCCACAGCACGACATTCGCGCCATTACGAGCCAGAGAGATGGCCAGTGACGTACCGTACGAACCCGCGCCAATGACGGTCATTGAAATCGCTTTACCGTAGGCATTGTTTGTGTGTGAATCGGTCATTGTTCCGCCTGATGGATAACAGTTGTTCTAATTCTATACCCAAAACACCTTGGCATGCAGACGCAGCTTGGTATTTCTCCGGGGGTAAAAACAAAAATGCACATCGCACCATGCTAGGAAGATGCGCTGTGCATTAGCGTTGCCCCTCAACGCCTATGGTGAAGAGAGGCATGCAGTGAGAAGCGGCAGCTTATGCTTGCGCTTCTTCACCTTGTGCAGCTTGTTGTTGCAGGTAGTTCATGAACAGAGCGTCAAAGTTCACTGGCGCCAGGTTCAGTTGTGGGAACGTACCTTTCACAACCAGGCTAGCAATAGTTTCGCGCGCGTATGGGAACAGGATATTCGGGCAGAATGCACCTAGGCAATGTGCCAGTTGGCCAGCTTCCATTTGGTCTGCAGTAAAGATACCCGCTTGTTGTACTTCACACAGGAATGCGTTTTCTTCTGCGTTTTTCACGGTCACAGTCAGACGTAGCACCACTTCGTATACACCGTCGCCCAGTTCACGGCTTTGCGTGTCCAGATCCAGTTTCACATCTGGGTTCCACTCTTTTTGGAACATCGTTGGCGAGTTTGGTGCTTCAAAAGATACATCTTTCAGGTAGATGCGTTGAATTGCGAAGTTTTGTTGTGGAGCTTGTTGTTGTGCTGCTTCAGCCATGATTTTGTCCTTAATACAGAGAATTTCGAGTCATTGTCCTGAGACTAACCGAGAGCAGGCGGGATCACTAGAGGGGAAACCCAATCCGTGCCAAGCATCACAACTCTTGGTTTCAGGCGCCGACATTTTATTCAGCGCCTGTTACAGAACGTTCGTGACCGATTATTTTTTGCCACGAACCAGAGGTAGATTCGCTTCGTTCCAAGCTACCAGACCATTTTTCAGCAGGTTGACGTTTGCAAAGCCTGCTTTCGCCAGCAGCTCAGCACTTTCACGCGCTGTCTGACCAGTTTTGCATACTACGATGATTGGGTCAGATTTGTGGCTTTCAAGGGCAGCCAGGTTACCGGCTTTGATGTCCGACGGTAAAATGTGAACTGCGTCGGTAATGTGACCACGTTTGTAATCTTCTTTGGTGCGAATATCCACCACCACACCGTTTTCACGGTTCATCAGGTGCGTCACCTGAGAAGCGGTCACTTCTTTGTAAGCAGCCGTTGATGATTTATAGATGCTGACGATCAACGCCACCAAAATACCTACCCAGGCCAGTGATAGGATCATGTTCTGTTGGAAAAACTGAATGTATTCTTGCATATCCTGCGCTCTTGCAATGGTGGATCAAAACAGCCAAAGAGTATAACGAGGTTGCCAGCCTGACGCGAGCGCTTACCGCGCAGAATCGCTGACTTAGGCCACGAAAATGATCCTCGTCAGGCTGCCAACTGGCCAACCGTCTTCATTCGGGGTCAGCCAGTTTGTCTGTGTTACGCACGTGGAAACGGAAACGCGGTAACTGTATCAATATGATCTTCACCCAGCGCCAGCATGATTAAACGGTCGATACCCAGCGCCACACCAGCACACTCGGGCAACCCGGCTTCCAGCGCGGCAATCAGATGATAGTCAATCGGTTGTGGCGTAAGCCCCATTTCGATGCGTTTGGCATTGTCGGCTTCAAAGCGCGCCAGCTGTTCGCGAGGGTTATCCAGTTCGTGGAAACCGTTCGCCAGTTCAATACCTTTGAAGTAGACCTCGAAGCGATCCGCCACACGCGCATCGTTCGGGTTAATTTTCGCCAGCGCCGCTTGCGAGGCCGGGAAATCATACACAAATGCCGGCACGTGCTGACCAATCTTCGCTTCAATACCCATGCTAAACAGTAATTGCAGCAATGTATCGCGATCCTGTTCCGGCTCGGCGATATCGCTCAGCCCCAGCGTTGCCGCGGCCTGCTTGAGCTCGGTCATGCAGCCTTCCAGCGGGCACACGCCCAGCACATCAAGAAAGGCCTGCTGGTAGGTCATGCGTTCGGCGGGGCCGGTTTGCAACGTCATTTGCAACAGCGCATCCATCTCATCCATCAGATCGTGATGGTCGAACCCGACTCGATACCACTCCAGCATGGTGAATTCAGGGTTGTGGTAGCGGCCGTTTTCTTCATTACGGAACGCTTTCCCCATCTGATAAATCGAACCACTGCCGGCAGCCAGCAAGCGCTTCATGTGAAATTCCGGGCTGGTCATCAAGTGCAGCTTACGTCCGTCGGCGTAACCCGGGCCGACAAATTCGGTCTGAAAAGTATGCAGATGCACATCGGTCACGGTGGCATGACTCATCGCTGGTGTATCCACTTCCAGCACATCACGCTCAGCAAAAAACTGACGAATGCTACGCAGCAGCGTGGCACGTTGTTTGAGTTGCTCAATTGATGCGGTCGGCATCCATTCTGACTTGCTCATATTCGGTCTTCACATAATCACAGAGGAGGCCGATTTTACTCTGAAGTAGAAAAAATCCAAACCCGTGCGTGATCGAAATCACACAAAGAGGAATAAGTATGCTCGCACTTGCATTACCGAAGCAAAAGCCCAACAGAATCAATTTTTTCAGCCTACTCCTCTTCTACACTAGCCCTACCACTTTGGTACAAGTGGAAAGTAGCGAGTACCGAGAAGAAGCTTCCCTTCATATCGAACAAGCTGCGAATAATAATCAGGGACCGTTGTCTGGTCCCAATAAAAAACTCACTACACTGGAGGATAACTGTGCAAACTATCACCACAGATATCGCAGTCATCGGCGCCGGCGGCGCTGGTCTTCGTACTGCTATTGCAGCGGCTGAAGCAAACCCGAACTTGGAAGTCGCGCTTATTTCCAAAGTTTATCCAATGCGCTCTCATACGGTCGCTGCAGAAGGTGGCTCCGCAGCAGTTATCAAGGAAGAAGACAGCCTGGACAACCACTTCAACGATACCGTTGGCGGTGGCGACTGGCTGTGTGAACAGGATGTTGTTGAATATTTCGTTGCGAACTCGACACGCGAAATGATCCAAATGGAGCAATGGGGTTGCCCTTGGAGCCGTAAAGAAAACGGCGAGGTCAACGTGCGCCGTTTTGGTGGGATGAAGGTCGAACGTACTTGGTTCGCGGCCGATAAAACCGGTTTCCACATGCTGCACACCCTGTTCCAGACTTCAATGAAGTACCCTCAAATCAAACGCTTTGACGAATACTTTGTGGTTGACCTACTGGTGGTTGACGGCGAAGTGCAGGGTCTGATCGCCATTCACATGTCAGAAGGTGAACTGGTGACCATCAAAGCGAAATCTGTCGTGCTGGCGACTGGCGGTGCAGGCCGTGTTTATCACTGCAACACCAACGGTGGCATCGTAACCGGAGACGGCATGGCGATGGCTTATCGCCACGGCGTTCCACTGCGTGACATGGAATTCGTGCAATACCACCCAACGGGTCTGCCAGGCACTGGTATCCTGATGACCGAAGGTTGTCGTGGTGAAGGCGGTATTATCGTCAACAAAAACGGCTACCGTTACCTGCAAGATTACGGTATGGGACCGGAAACACCGGTTGGGCAGCCAAAGAACAAATACATGGAACTGGGTCCACGCGACAAAGTTTCTCAAGCGTTCTGGCATGAGCAGCAAAAAGGCAACACCATCAAACACCCACTGGGTGATGTGGTGCACCTCGACCTGCGTCATCTGGGCGAAGAATATCTGCAAGAACGTCTGCCATTCATTTGTGAACTGGCGAAAGCGTACGTCAACGTCGATCCGGCGAAAGAGCCAATTCCAATTCGTCCGACCGTGCACTACACCATGGGTGGTATCGAAACCAACGGCGAATGTGAAACGCGTATTCAGGGTCTGTTCGCGGTAGGCGAATGTGCATCGGTCGGTCTGCACGGTGCAAACCGTCTCGGTTCTAACTCGCTGGCTGAATTCGTGGTGTTTGGTCGCGTCGCGGGTGAACACGCCGTGAAACGCGCAGAAGCCTTCCAAGGCTGGAATGACAGCGCCATCGACGAGCAAGTGAAAGCGGTTGAAGCACGCATCCAGGCACTGCTGAACCAAGAAGGCGACGAAAACTGGGCTGACATCCGTACTGAAATGGGCCATACCATGGAAGCGGGTTGTGGTATCTACCGTCAGGAAGATCTGATGGAAGAGACCATTAAGAAATTGGCTGAACTGAAAGAGCGCTACAAGCACATCAGCATTAAAGACAAAGGTAAAGTGTTCAACACTGACCTGCTGTACGCCATCGAAGTCGGTTACGGCCTGGAAGTCGCGGAAACGATGGTTCACTCTGCGCTGCTGCGTAAAGAATCCCGTGGCGCGCACCAACGTCTCGACGATGGCTGCACAGAGCGTGACGATGTGAACTTCCTGAAACACTCGCTGGCGTTCTACCAAAACGGTGATGCACCGAAGATCGATTACAGCGCGGTCACCATCACAAAATCTCAGCCAAAAGCACGTCTATACGGTGAAGCGGCAGAGAAAGCCGCAGCGGCCGAAGCAGAGAAGAGCGTAGAGGAGCAGAAATAATGTCAGCGAACCGCATTCAAAAAGTGGAAATCCTGCGCTACGACCCGGCAAAAGATGCAGAACCACATCTACAAGGGTTTGAAGTTCCGTTTGATGAAACCATGTCGGTACTGGACGCGATCGGTTATGTGAAAGACCATCTGGATAAAGATCTGTCTTACCGCTGGTCTTGTCGTATGGCGATCTGTGGTTCATGCGGCATCATGGTCAACGGCGTGCCAAAGCTGGCATGTAAGAGCTTTTTGCGTGACTACCCAGACGGCGTGAAAATCGAGCCACTGGCGAACTTCCCGATCGAGAAAGACCTGATTGTTGACATGACCCCGTTCATCGAGCGTCTGGAAGCCATCAAACCTTACATCATCGGTAACGATCGTAAACCGGAAGACGGCACCAACCTGCAAACGCCGGAGCAGATGGCGAAATACAAACAGTTCGCTGGTTGTATCAACTGCGGTCTATGCTACGCAGCCTGTCCTCAGTTCGGTCTGAACCCAGAGTTCATCGGCCCTGCGGCTCTGACACTGGCTCATCGTTACAACCTCGACAGCCGTGACAACGGTAAAGCCGAGCGTATGAAGCTGATCAACGGCGAAAACGGTGCCTGGGGCTGTACGTTTGTCGGTTACTGCTCTGAAGTGTGTCCAAAACACGTTGACCCAGCAGCTGCGGTAAACCAAGGCAAAGTGGAGTCTTCCATGGACTTCGTCATTGCAATGCTGAAACCACAGGAGGCCTGAGGATGAGTAATCGTAAACCTTATGTTCGTGAAGTGAAACGTACCTGGTGGAAAGATCATCCGTTCTACCGCTTCTACATGGTGCGTGAAGCGACCGTACTGCCGCTCATCCTGTTTACCCTGTTCCTGACCGTCGGTCTGGGTGCATTGGTGAAAGGGCCTGAAGCGTGGGATAGCTGGCTGGCCTTCATGGCGAACCCAATCGTCATCGCGATCAACATCGTTGCGCTGGCAGGCAGCCTGTTCCATGCGCAAACCTTCTTCAGCATGATGCCGCAGGTGGTGCCAATTCGCCTCAACGGCAAGTTGCTGGACAAGAAAATCATCGTACTGACTCAGTGGGCAGCGGTAGCTTTCATCTCACTGATTGTTCTCTTCGTGGTGTAAGGAGCCTATTGTGATTAATACCAATCCAAAACGTTCAGACGAACCCGTATGGTGGGGCCTGTTTGGTGCCGGTGGTACTTGGTTTGCCATGATCACGCCAGTGACCATTCTGGTGTTGGGTATCCTTGCGCCGCTCGGCATCATTGATGCTGAAGCGATGAGCTACGAACGTGTGTCTGGCTTTGTCACCAGCATCATCGGCGCGCTGTTTGTGATCGGCACATTGGCGCTACCGATGTGGCATGCGATGCACCGCGTGCACCACGGCATGCATGACCTGAAATTCCACACTGGAGTGGCAGGTAAAATCGCGTGTTACGGCTTTGCGGGCATCATTTCAGCGCTGGCTGTTGTGTTTATCTTCATGATCTAACACGCTGTAAAAACGCAAAAGGCAGGTATCTCACCTGCCTTTTTTTGTGCTCAATTCCTTTTCAGGCAACAAAAAACCAGCGCTAAGCGCTGGTTTTTTTATCAAGCGTTAACTTACTTCACGCGGCTTACGTATTCGCCGCTGCGAGTGTCAACTTTGATCACTTCACCGATTTGGATGAACAGTGGAACACGCACAACTGCACCAGTTGATAGTGTTGCTGGTTTACCACCTGTACCCTGAGTATCGCCTTTCAGGCCTGGGTCAGTTTCAGTGATTTCCAGTTCCACGAAGTTTGGTGGCGTGACTGAAATTGGGTTACCGTTCCACAGAGTCAGCGTACACGTGTTGTTCTCTACCAACCATTTTGCGTTTTCGCCAACCGCTTTCATGTCAGCTGGGATCTGCTCGAACGTTTCGTTGTTCATGAAGTGATAGAACTCACCGTCGTTGTACAGGTAGTCCAGGTCGATATCCATGACGTCGGCAACTTCAACAGTGTCACCAGACTTGAATGTTTTTTCCAGAACTTTACCAGAAAGCAGTTTACGGATTCGTACGCGGTTGAACGCCTGACCTTTGCCCGGTTTTACATACTCGTTTTCGAGAATGACACACGGCTCATTATCAAGCATAATTTTAAGACCGCCTTTAAATTCATTCGTGCTAACAGTAGCCATTATTTCCTCTTACATTCTTCGAGTTAAAGTTAATGCCGCACATCATAACCCGAAAAGTCGATTCTGTTGAGCAAAACTGGATCCAACAGCTCGCGAATGGGATCTCCGATCCTGCTCAATTACTTCAGCAGCTCGGCATCGATCCTCAGCCATGGCAAAACGGCTTTGACGCGCGCAAATTGTTTGCGCAGCGGGTGCCGCAAAGTTTTGTCGATCGGATGGAAAAAGGCAATCCGTACGATCCGCTGTTGCGTCAGGTACTGCCGCTCAGTGAAGAGTTTGAGGTCCATCCGGGCTACTCCGAAGACCCGCTCGAAGAGCAGAACAACACCGTACCTGGTTTGTTGCATAAGTATCGCAACCGCGCGCTGATGATCGTCAAAGGTGGTTGTGCGATTAACTGTCGTTACTGTTTTCGGCGTCACTTTCCCTACGCCGACAACAAAGGCAGCAAAGCGGTATGGCAGCAAAGCCTGGATTACATTGCTTCGCAACCAGAGCTCAATGAAGTCATCCTTTCCGGTGGCGATCCGCTGATGGCCAAAGATCAGGAACTGAGCTGGCTGATTGAGCGTATCGGCGCCATCAGCCACATCAAACGCCTGCGCATTCACTCGCGCCTGCCCGTGGTGATTCCGGCCCGAGTGACCGATGAACTGGTAGAACTGCTGGCGAATACCCGCCTTCAGGTGGTACTGGTGACGCACATCAACCACGCCAACGAAATCAATCTCGAACTCAAACAGCAGATGGCACGCCTGCGTGCGGTCAATGTTACCCTGCTGAATCAAGGCGTGATGCTCAAAGGTGTGAATGATAGCGTTGCAGCGCAAGTGGCGCTGAGTGAAACCCTGTTTGATGCCGGCATTCTGCCTTACTACATGCACGTGTTGGATAAAGTGCAGGGCGCGGCCCATTTCTACATCAGCGATGCAGACGCCAAAGCCATCATGAGCGGGCTGCTGGAACGCGTCTCCGGTTATCTAGTACCAACCTTAACGCGTGAGATTGGCGGCCGTAAGAGTAAAACCCCTCTCGATCTTCACCTTGAGTAACAAGTAACCGTTATCCACACCACTAAAAGCTTTTATTCGCTTCGGATTCTGATTGCGCGCATACTGCGCGTTTTTGTTCCTCAGTACGTTTAAGGCCATTATGTTTTCGTTGGATACTGTTTTTGATTTTGGCCCGTTCAGTTGGCCAGCGCTGATGTGCTGCGCGATTAACGGTTTGCTGATTGGCATTGAGCGCCAAACGCGCGGCAAGCCCGTCGGCATTCGAACCTCGATTCTGATTATTTCCGGAACCTATCTGTTTATGGCAATGGCGGTATCGCTCTCCCCCAACACGCTCGATCAGGCGCGCGTATTGGGCCAGATCATTACCGGCGTCGGCTTTCTTGGTGCGGGCGTGATGATGACTCAGGATGGCAAGATTCACGGTGTGACGTCCGCGGCAGTGATCTGGGTGTTGGCCGCGCTCGGGCTGATGATTGGTTTGGGGTATCAGTTGCAATCGGTGGTGATTACCCTATTGGTGCTGTGCGTGTTGTACGGGGTGGATAAGGTCGAAAATACCTTTCAGGGTCTGCGCCGCGGCGTACATCAGCGTTTTCGCCGCCGCCATTAAACTCCCTAGAAATAAAAAAGCGTTGCTCACAGGCAACGCTTTTTTCATTCAACCAACGCTTATTTCGCGAAGTTGATGATCGGGAAACATTTGAAGAAACCGTTGTCGGCGCAGTTGATCAGGCCAACCTGCACCCCTTCAATCTTCGACGTTTTGTTAAAGATACCGACCTGCACGGTTGAGGTGTCAGAGAAGTTCGCTGCACCTACATCCACCATGGTGTTGCCTTCTGAGTAGTTCACAAAGCTGACGTTTGCCCCTTTCACATCATTGGTGATGTTGACCGCACCGACGTTCGCACCCACCGTTTTACCGGTGTTCCAGTTAAACAGACCCAGTGACGCACCAGTCATTTCTTGGTTGATTTTGTGCGCGCCGAAAATACCCAGGTTCACACCTGTGGTGGTTTGCGTTTCTGACATACCGATGATGGCTAAGTCCAGGCCTTTGACCTGATCCACATTGCCGTACAGTGCCGCCACGCGCACACCCGCAACCGCGTTATCATCCGGGGCATTAAAGTTGTTGATTGAAGAGAACATGACCGGCGTTGATGCCATCGCAGAAGTTGAAGCCAGAGCGGCAGCCACTGCCAGCGCTGAAACGATCTTTTTCATACTAACCTCCATCGTTGGGATAGTTTTGCTTGTCTACCCGCCTATTATGGCCGACAAATTGACCAACAATTGTTAGTTTTCGGTCATGCTTATGGCTAACCAACTGAATTCACGCTGTTGAGTGAATTTTCACGCAGTAGCCTCCACACTCCTGAGCCTCGAAGTCGACAAAATGCTGAATCGCATCCAGTGCATCTTCCTCGTGGTGCGTCACATACAACAGTTGGCTAATTCCCGCTGAGGCAATACGATTGAGCGCGTGAAACACCAGCTTGCGATTCAGGTAATCCAGCCCTTGATACGGTTCGTCGAGGATAAGCAGTGCGGGCTGTTTTATCAGCGCGCGGCCAATCAGCAGCAGACGCTGCTGGCCGTAATCAAGATTGCGGAAGCCGACTTTCTCCAGTTCACTCATCTCCAACAGTTGCAGCCACTCACGAGCCAACAGAATCTCTTTTTTGCTCGGCTGCTGATAGAGGCCAATCGAGTCGTAAAAGCCCGATACCAACACTTCCAGCGCACTGCAATTGACGCGGTATTGCAGATGCAGCGCCGACGACACCACGCCAATGTGCTTTTTGACATCCCAGATGGTTTCGCCGCTACCGCGCTTCATGCCAAGCACAGTAATATCATTGCTATAACACTGCGGATGGTCACCGAGAATCAACCCGAGCAGCGTGCTCTTACCACACCCGTTGGGCCCGCGAACCTGCCAATGCTCACCCTGCCGAATCTGCCAGTTTACGCCATGAAAAATGGGCGCATCGACGTACTCAACCGTGACATTGTTCATTTCCACCAGCGGATCCGGATAACTGTGCGCGCTCTGATGAGCCTCCAACAGTGCCAGCATAGCGTCACTGCGGCTGTGCGACAGCGCTTTCATTTGCGCCATCAGCGGATGATTGAGCCAGGCATCGCGAGTCAGTGTCTGCGACAAGCTTTGCTCGTCAAACAGAGCGACATGAGTAACAAACGGCGGCAATTCATCTTCGCGCGAAGTCACAATCAGCAGTTGCATTTGCTGCGCCAGTTCCTCAAGTAGTTGAGAGAGATGCGCGCGGTGGGCAATATCTAACCCGGAATAAGGTTCATCGAGGATCAGCAGTTGTGGCTTGAGCGCCATCGCCCGCGCCAGCATCACGCGGCGGGTTTCGCCAGTGGAAAGCTGACGAAAACCGCGCTGACGCAATGCCAGCAGATCGGTTGGCATCAACAAGGCCTCCAGTGCCTCTTCACCACAGCCGGTTTCCAGAATCAGCTCCTGCACCGTCGAACCATAATCAATCTGGTCCATAAAATCGGTGTCGTCTTTTTCCAGTTCCAAATCCAGCAACCGCTGCTGCTCATGCAGCGAGACACACGCCACCACACCCGGCATGTCACTCACCTCACCTTGTTGCGGCGTCAGCTCCCCACTCAGAATACGCCCCAACAACGAGGCGGCGTGGCTGTGGGTAGAAAACATGCCCCAGTGTTCACCCTTGGCTAACGCCCAGTGATCGATAGACAGTGAAACCGATTCGGTGTGATGCTTAAGCTGCTGAATTTTCATATTTACCTTTCCTTGGAGACTGATTTTTCAGTGTGCAGAAACACAGCACAAATTTCTAGCGGATTTTCAGGCATAAAAAAAGCCGGAGTATTCACTCCGGCTTTTTCGTTTCAGGTTGGGCGCGAATTACATCATGCCGCCCATGCCACCCATACCGCCCATATCAGGCATTGATGGGCCATCTTTCTTCGGCAGATCAGTCACCATCGCTTCGGTAGTGATCATCAGGCCAGCCACAGACGCTGCGAATTGCAGTGCGCTACGAGTCACTTTGGTTGGATCCAGAATACCCATTGCGATCATGTCGCCGTACACGCCAGTTGCCGCGTTGTAACCGTAGTTACCTTCGCCAGCTTTCACGTTGTTAGCAACCACTGAATCTTCGTCACCTGCGTTTTTCGCGATTTGACGAATTGGTGCTTCCATCGCACGCAGAGCAACACGAATACCCACGTTTTGCTCTTCGTTGTCGCCAGTCAGTTCAGTCAGTTTTGATGCTGCGCGAATCAGTGCAACACCGCCGCCTGCAACCACGCCTTCTTCCACTGCTGCGCGAGTTGCGTGCAGAGCGTCTTCAACGCGGTCTTTCTTCTCTTTCATTTCAACTTCAGTCGCTGCGCCCACTTTAATTACTGCAACGCCGCCAGCCAGTTTCGCTACACGCTCTTGCAGTTTCTCTTTGTCGTAGTCTGAAGTTGCATCTTCGATTTGTTGACGAATCTGAGCAACACGGCCCTGGATCGCTACTTCATCACCTGCACCGTCGATAATCGTGGTGTTTTCTTTGGTGATGGTCACGCGTTTCGCTTGACCCAGATCTTCCAGCACTGCTTTTTCCAGTTCCAGACCGATCTCTTCAGAAATCACCGTACCGCCAGTCAGAATCGCGATATCTTGCAGCATCGCTTTACGACGATCGCCAAAGCCAGGCGCTTTCACTGCCGCAACTTTCACGATGCCACGCATGTTGTTCACAACCAACGTTGCCAGCGCTTCACCTTCCACGTCTTCTGCGACGATCAGCAGTGGACGAGAGGCCTTCGCGACGCCTTCCAGTACTGGCAGCAGTTCGCGAATGTTCGATACTTTTTTGTCAACCAGCAGGATGAACGGGCTTTCCAGATCCACGCTGCCTGCTTCTTGGTTGTTGATGAAGTAAGGAGACAGGTAACCGCGGTCAAACTGCATACCTTCTACCACGTCCAGCTCGTCTTGTAGAGCCTGACCTTCTTCAACAGTGATAACGCCGTCGCGACCCACTTTTTCCATCGCTTCTGCGATGATGTTGCCAACGCTTAAATCCGAGTTTGCAGAGATAGTACCTACCTGTGCAATCGCTTTGGTGTCTTCACATGGCACAGACAGCGCTTTCAGCTCTTCAACCGCTGCAATCACGGCTTTATCGATACCGCGCTTCAGGTCCATTGGGTTCATGCCGGCAGCAACAGCTTTCAGACCTTCGTTAACGATAGCCTGAGCCAGTACGGTTGCAGTTGTCGTACCGTCACCCGCTGCGTCGTTGGCTTGAGAAGCCACTTCTTTCACCATTTGTGCGCCCATGTTCTGGAATTTGTCTTCCAGTTCAATTTCGCGCGCAACAGATACACCATCTTTGGTGATGGTTGGTGCACCAAAAGATTTATCCAGTACTACGTTACGGCCTTTAGGGCCCAGGGTAACTTTTACTGCATCAGCCAGAACGTTTACACCTTCCAGCATTTTTACTCGAGCGTCATTACCAAATTTTACGTCTTTAGCAGCCATTTTGTATTTCCTCTCTAGAATTCGGTTTTAGTTAGTTTGCTGGGGAGCAATTACTCAACGATTGCCAGGATGTCGTTTTCAGACAGAATCAGTACTTCTTTACCGTCGATTTTCTCTGATTTCGTGCCGTAGCTTTCAGCAAAAATCACAGAATCGCCAACTTTCACGTCCAGAGGCAGAACTGTACCGTTTTCTAGAATGCGGCCTTTGCCGACTGCAAGTACTTTACCGCGTGTTGATTTTTCTGCCGCAGAACCAGTGAGAACAATTCCACCAGCAGATTTTGATTCAACTTCTTGGCGTTCAACGATAACTCGGTCATGTAATGGACGAATATTCATCGGTCGTCTCTCCTGATTAAATTTTCCGTTTGGTTAATAAAACGCTGATTGACCAGCTTGTGAATGTTATGTGGGGTATCAAACGCCATATCCCAAGGGGTAAGCGCGAAAAAAGTGTGATGAAATTAACGAATCCGTGGCGAAGTCTTCCAATTGATGAGGTTTCTGCCGCTTTACGCCAGCGCGTATAGTAAATAATTTGCTTTATTAACCTGAATATCCATAATAGTCAGAGAATAAAGAGGGATATGATGAAGACGATCGACCGGATTTTACACACCATCAAACGTGAAGGTGCCGTGACCGCCAAACAGCTCGCCGATGACCTGGGTATGACGACCATGGGTGCGCGTCAGCACCTGCAGGCTTTGGAAGACGACGGCGTGCTGGCATTTCACGATGTGAAAGTCAAAGTTGGCCGTCCGACTCGTCATTGGTCTCTGACACGTAAAGGTCATGATCAGTTTGCCGACCGCCATGGCGAACTCACCATTCAGGTGATTGAAGCGGTGGAGCATATCTTTGGCAAAGAGGGCTTGGCCAAAGTAGCGGCCGAACGCGAAGCGCAAACTCTGGCGCAATACCAGAACGTGCTGGCGGAGTGCACCGATCTGCACAGTAAACTGGCAACGCTGGTTGAACTGCGTGAACAGGAAGGCTACATGGCTGAGCTGGAGCAAACCGAGCACGGTTATCTGCTGATCGAAAACCACTGCCCGATTTGTAAAGCCGCTAAGCGCTGCCCGAATCTGTGCCAGTCGGAACTCAATATCTTCCAGCGTCTGTTGGGTGAAGAGTACCGTATTGAGCGCAGCGAACACATCATCGAAGGCCAGCGCCGCTGCACCTACCTTATCGCTGCCGCTTGACCTTGTCTCATTTGTGAGAACAACGATATTCGTTCCACCTTTAGGACATTTCCTCACTTATGCTTGAAGTGTTGATAATTTAATCAACGTACGACCTTGCAGAGGAGTGAACTATGTCCCCCCCTCAATCAAACGTAGCGAACCAGACCCTGCCATCCTTTGATGAACTGGTAGAGCTGGCGCAGCAGGATCCTGAAGCATTCAGCCGTTTTAAACGCGATATGTGCCAGGAGATGATCCTTTCCGCATCCGATGGCATGCAGAATCGATTGTGGGCGCAGCAAAGTCATATCGACCTGATTCTGAGCCAATGCAAGAATCCAGACCACGCGAACGTCACCCTGATGCGAGAACTCAGTCTGCAAATGGCCAAATTTCGCGACGCACTTGATGGTGAGATCATCGAGGAGAAACCGAGCGCGGATGTGATTCCCTTCCGCCCGAAATCGGATTCGTGGCGCTAAATAAAAAGGAGGCGAATGCCTCCTTTTTTCATCATTTGAATCGCCTTATTCCGGCGCTTTACCAAAACGGTTATCGCCGTCGCTTCCGGCCAGAAAACCACATTCAATCAGTATCCAACTACCACACAACAGAGCCGCGAGTGAGATACCGGTATCGAGTAAATTGGGCGTGGTCGTCATACTGGCCTCTCCCATTGGCACTGTCATTCGGCCTATTACCAACGGTACATTGAGCAGCAGCCACCAGCTCGACTTATCCCGGTCATGCCAGCGCTTGGCAGTCACCGCCAAATCCGGTACCAGAATCAGCAGCATAAACAGCGGCAATACATACGGCGCGAGTCCCGGCAACCAGCGGTTGAGCAGTACAATCACGCTGACAATGGCCAGGTAATAGCAGACATTCCAGATCCAGTAAGTCTGGCGTCCGATGCGTCCCTGAAATGAGAATAACAGTGTTTGATAAGACATACGTGTTTCCTGTTAAAACGGAATCAACTCGCTGTCAATTCGTGACCTTCTGAAAACATGCCCGGTCCATGTCACGAATATTCACCGTCAGACTGCGGACATGACTGGCTTGTGCAACCAAGACGTCCATCAACTGGCGTGACAGCTCGCGTTTTTGCTCGGAGGTGCGCCCGTCCAGCATCTCAAAACTGATATGAATAAAATCCACGCTGTCCGCTTCATCCCCCACCAACCAGTGGTGGCAACGCAACGCACGGGATTTGATGGATGGAATATCGAACAAACCGTACTCCATCACCACCTGATGCAAATCTTCCAACAGCCCCTGCACATTGACGCGCTCATCCACAGAGTTGGAATACTCAAGCACCAAATTAGGCATATCTACTTCCTTGTTTGTTATTTTCCCCATACTGAACTGACAGTAATAACAAGACGCAGCACAAAATCCGAGCGAATGGCCTCTATTCTGTATAGCAGATCACTTCCCGGCCTTGCGCCTCATCAAACAAGATCCCAGAAAGTCATGACCGGAGTCATGATCTGCGTAGTTTTATCTGTTATATTCTTTCGCAATCACGTTTTTTTTATTCATTTAAATTGGAGATATTCCTATGCGTCGTCCTGTAGTGATGGGGAACTGGAAACTGAATGGCAGCAAAGCAATGGTTACTGAGTTGCTGACTGGTCTGAATGCGGAACTTGAAGGTGTAACGGGTGTTGACGTGGCAGTAGCTCCACCAGCACTGTACCTGGATCTGGCTGAGCGTCTGATTGCAGAAGGCGGCAACAAAATGATCCTGGGTGCACAGAACACTGACCTGCACAACAGCGGTGCGTACACTGGCGACATGTCTCCAGCCATGCTGAAAGATTTCGGTGCGTCTCACATCATCATCGGTCACTCTGAGCGTCGTGATTACCACAACGAATCAGACGAGTTTGTTGCGCAGAAATTCGCATTCCTGAAAGAAAACGGTCTGACTCCAGTTTTCTGTATCGGTGAAACTGAAGCACAAAACGAAGCGGGCGAAACGGAAGCAGTATGTGCACGTCAAATCAACGCAGTGATCGACGCATACGGCGTTGAAGCTCTGAACGGCGCAATCATCGCTTACGAACCAATCTGGGCAATCGGTACTGGTAAAGCAGCAACTGCTGAAGATGCACAACGCATCCACGCCTCTATTCGCGCTCTGATCGCAGCAAAAGACGAAGCCGTTGCAGCACAAGTCATCATCCAATACGGCGGTTCTGTTAAACCAGAAAACGCAGAAGCTTACTTCTCACAACCAGACATCGACGGTGCCCTGGTTGGCGGCGCATCTCTGGATGCGAAAAGCTTTGCAGCGATCGCGAAAGCAGCAGCAAAAGCAAAAGCGTAATCGCTTATTGAAGAAAAAAGGTCGGCATCGCCGGCCTTTTTTTGTTGAAGCTCCGTGAACTTGGCTCGGCTAGTGCCCGCAGGCAAGATCGAGTATCCTAGCGACTTCTTCCCTGTAACTGGCTGCCTGCTTACCTGAGTGACGCACGTTGCCGCGTGATGTAAGAAGGGTATATGCACGACAAACACGGCCTGCTCTCCGCCCCTATTCCCAATGTACTGCGCCAGATGACGATCCCGATGATTTTCGGCATGGTCGCGATCTTGATGTTTAACTTGGTCGACACCTTTTTCACCTCGCTATTGGGCACCGATGCACTGGCCGCCATCAGTTACACCTTTCCGGTGACCTTCGGCGTCAACTGCATCACCATGGGCATAGGCGTGGGGCTGTCGACCAGTATCGGTCGTCTGCTGGGTCAGGGCGATACCTCTAATGCCGCGCGCTTTTCTACTCACGGGTTACTGCTTGCGGTCACCTTGGTCGCCATCGCCTGTACGGCGGGCTTTTTCACCATCGAACCGCTATTTTTGCTGCTCGGCGCCAAAGCCGAACTGATTCCGCTGATTGAGCAGTACATGCAGGTCTGGTATCTCACTATTCCGCTGCTGGTCATTCCGATGGCGGGCAACAGCGCGATTCGTGCCACTGGCGATACCAAAACTCCGGCTAAGATGATGATGCTGGCAGGCGCGATTAACGGCTGTCTCGATCCGCTGCTGATTTTTGGTTATGGCCCGTTTCCGGAACTCGGCATTCAGGGCGCTGCCATTGCCAGCGCCTTTTCCTGGCTGGGCGCCTTGATTGGCTCACTCTACGTATTAGTCAAACGCGATCGTCTACTGGCACCGCCACATTTTGCCTCTCTGCGCCACGACTGGCAGCAGATCCTCAAGATTGGCACGCCAGCAGCGCTGTCTACGGCGATGAGTCCGATTTCCGGAGCACTACTGATGATGATGCTTTCCAGCCACGGTACCGCCGCAGTGGCCGCATACGGTGCGGCGCAGCGCATTGAATCGATTCTGATCCTGGTGCTGATGTCGCTTACTTCCGCCCTGACGCCGTTTATGGCGCAGAACTTCGGCGCACAAAATCCGACCCGCAGCTTTTCCGGCCTGTTTTTAAGCCTGCGCTTCTCGCTGATTTTTCAGTTGTTGGTTTTCATCATGATGGTACCGCTGAGTATTCCGCTGGCCGCGCTGTTTTCGCAGGAGCAAGCGGTGCGCGATCTGCTGTGGCATTACCTGCTGGTGGTGCCGTTCAGTTATGGTTTTCAGGGTGTGGTGATGATGCTGGTGTCGGCGCTCAACGCGCTTCATTTACCGCTCAAAGCTTTCCAGTGGAGCTTCATGCGCCTGTTTCTGTTCACTCTGCCATCTGCATGGCTCGGGTCGACTCTGTACGGCATTGAAGGGCTGTTCGTCGGGATTGCGCTCGGCAACGTTCTTGGCGGGTTGTCGGGCTATCTGTATGCGTTATTACTGCGCCGCCGCTATCTGCGCGAAGGCATGGCACTGCCCGGTCAACACTAACTCAGACCAAAGTGATAGCAACAAAAAAGCCAGCTCAATGCTGGCTTTTTTCAATCTGATTCAGAGAAGTTCGTCTTCCACTTCATCTTCTTCGCTGTCGAGGTCAGCCGTATTGAGCGGCTCCTGCGACAGGATGATACCGGTATTGTCGGCGTAGAGGTAATCTTCCGGCAGGAACGTCACGCCACCAAAGTTAACCGGTATATCCACTTCACCGATACCTTGTGATGGAGCGCCAACCGGTATCGATGCCAACGCCTGAATGCCGATGCTCATGTCTTCCAGCTCATCAACTTCACGCACGCAGCCGTACACGACAATCCCTTCCCATTCGTTCTCTTCGGCTATGGCCGCCAGTTCAGCATCAAGCAGAGCACGGCGTAGTGAACCACCACCGTCGATCAGCAGTACACGCCCAAGGCCATCTTGTTCGAGCGTCTCACGAATGAGGCCGTTATCTTCAAAACACTTGATGGTCGTGACCTGGCCGGCAAATGACGCGCAGCCACCGAAATTGCTAAACATGGGTTCTACCACATCCACTTGGTCGAGATAGATATCACATAACGCAGAGGTGTTATATTCCATAGCCTTAGTCTCTTTACGAACAGTCTTTCAACGAGTATATCGGGTCAGTAAGTCAATGCAATGACAGAGTGCAAATTAACTCGTCAGAGTTTGAGCTATAACCACTCCAACAAACAAAAGGTTAGTGACGAGTGAACACTTGACGATCACTGGCAACATCGGAGCAATCTGCGCTGGTTTCTCAGAGACCCACACTGCTCGGCCATGCTTGGTCACCATAATGAGGCTCAGCAGAAACGGTAAGCTGATCCACAGCGGCTTGCCTTGCATCAGCAGGTAACTGGCAAACGCCAGCACAGCGCCTGTCAGCAGCAGAAAGTGGTAGGTTTTCGCACGCTGCTGCCCCAAACGCACAGGTACGGTACGCTTGCCGCACTCGGCGTCGTTTTCGATATCGCGCATGTTGTTGACGTTGAGCACCGCCACCGCCATCAAACCGCAACCCAGCGACGGCAGAAACAGGCTCCACTCGATGTGGCCAGTGTGCAGGAAGTAAGTGCCAGACACGCCCAGCAGACCAAAGAACAGGAACACCGACAAATCACCAAGGCCCACGTAACCGTAGGGTTTGTTGCCTACGGTGTACGCAATCGCCGCCATCATCGCCAGCACGCCTAAGCCAATGAAGGCCAGAATGCTTTCCAGACTATCCAGCGCGTAGAACACTAACGCCAGCCCGGCGATAATCGTCAGAGCGATATTGATGACTATCGCCCGCTTCATGTCGGCCAGCGACACTTCGCCCGACTGAATGGCGCGCATGGGGCCGAGACGTTTTTCGTTATCGGTGCCTTTTACTGCATCGCCGTAATCATTAGCCAGATTGGACAGAATTTGTAATAAGGTGGCGGTCAGCAGGGCCAGCAACGCAATCGGCAGTGAAAAGTGCCCGGACGAAAACGCCAGTGCGCTGCCGGTAAAAATGGAAACCAGTGCCAAAGGCAACGTCTTAGGACGTGCGGCATCAAACCAGATACGTAATGAGTTATTCATGAGAACGAACAATTGATCAACATTGGCTTCAGTATACGCCCAAGTGCGTAATATGAAAAAGCCCACCAGATCAAGGTGGGCTCAGAAATTACAGAATAAAGCGGCTGAGATCTTCGTCTTCGACCAGTTCCCCGAGTTTGGAGCGCACATAAGCCGAATCAATCGTCAGACTTGCACCGGCTTTCTCGGTGGCGTCAAACGAGATTTCATCCATCAGACGCTCCATTACCGTATGCAGGCGGCGGGCACCGATATTTTCGGTGGTTTCATTCACCTGCCATGCGGCTTCAGCAATCTGTTTGATGCCATCTTCCGTGAAAGAGATGTCAACGTCTTCCGTCTTCATCAGTGCCATGTACTGTTCGGTCAGCGAAGCTTTTGGTTCAGTCAGAATACGTTTGAAGTCATCGCTTGATAGCGCTTCCAGTTCAACGCGGATTGGCAGACGGCCTTGCAGTTCTGGGATCAGGTCCGAAGGTCGCGCCACCTGGAATGCACCCGACGCAATAAACAGAATATGGTCGGTACGAACCATGCCGTGCTTGGTGGATACTGTGCTGCCTTCAATCAGGGGCAGTAAGTCGCGTTGTACGCCTTCACGAGAGACATCAGGGCCAGACACTTCACCGCGCTTACAGATCTTGTCAATCTCATCGATAAACACGATGCCGTTGTTTTCAACGTTGTAAATCGCCTGCTCTTTCAGCTCTTCCTGATTAACCAGCTTCGCCGCTTCTTCTTCCGTCAGCGCTTTGAACGCATCTTTGATTTTCAGTTTACGTTTTTTCTTGGTGTCACCACCCAGATTCTGGAACAAGCCCTGCAGCTGGTTGGTCATTTCTTCCATACCAGGAGGCGCCATGATTTCCACGCCCATCTGCGGCACTGCCACGTTCACTTCGATCTCTTTGTCATCCAACTTGCCTTCACGCAGTTTCTTACGAAATACCTGACGCGTGTTGGAGGATTCATCGTTCTGTTCCGCTTGGCCCCAGGCATCACGTGCCGGTGGCAGCAAAGCATCAAGAATGCGTTCTTCCGCTTGCTCTTCAGCGCGGAACTTCACTTTTTCCATTGCTTGTTGGTGGGTCATCTTCACAGCGACGTCGGTCAAATCGCGAATGATGGTTTCCACCTCTTTGCCCACATAGCCCACTTCGGTGAACTTGGTGGCTTCAACTTTGATGAACGGCGCATTGGCCAGTTTCGCCAGACGGCGGGCAATTTCGGTTTTACCCACACCCGTTGGGCCGATCATCAGAATGTTCTTTGGCGTAACTTCCACACGCAGGCTCTCTTCAAGCTGCATACGGCGCCAGCGGTTACGCAGAGCAATTGCAACCGCGCGTTTTGCTTTGTCCTGACCGATGATGTGACGATTCAGTTCATGGACAATTTCACGAGGAGTCATTTCAGACATAATGGTTTCCTTCAAATTCGGTGGCAAATCACACGCGATTATTATTCTGCCGCTGCAGGCAATAAGCCTTCAGGAATTTCCAGTTCTTCGATGGTGTGATGATGGTTAGTGAACACGCAGATATCACCGGCAATCGTCAGCGCTTTTTCTGCGATTTCACGTGCGTCTAAATCGGTATTTTCCAACAGGGCAATCGCTGCCGCTTGAGCAAAGTTACCGCCGGAACCAATCGCAATCAGATCGTGTTCTGGCTGCAACACATCACCATTACCCGTGATGATCAGCGATGCCGTTTCATCGGCTACCGCCAAAATGGCTTCAAGGCGACGCAGTGCGCGGTCGCTGCGCCAATCTTTGGCCAGCTCTACCGCGGCTTTTGTCAGGTGCCCCTGATGCATTTGCAGTTTGCTTTCAAAGCGTTCGAACAGCGTGAATGCGTCCGCCGTACCACCCGCGAATCCGGCCAATACTTTGTTGTTGTACAGACGACGAACTTTACGCGCATTGCCTTTCATTACGGTATTGCCAAGCGAGACTTGTCCGTCACCTGCGATGACAACTTTGTTATTACGACGTACAGATACGATGGTAGTCACGATGAACCCCTTTGTGGTTTTCACTATCAAGATAGTGGATATATGAGGCTGGAAAATCAAAATTCAAGGATTGAATCGTCAGCACAAAGTAAAAACGCCCGGCACAAAGTCCGGGCGTTTCTGTTGTTCACGAGATTACTGCTGCTCTTTCCAAATCGCACAAGGTTCAATTTTAGCGCGTTGCAGTTTGTGCTTATCACGCTCCGCATCGCGTTTGAATTTGTACGGACCGAGGACCACGCGATACCAGCTGCTGTCTTCTTTCTTGCGGATTTTGCTACTCAACCCCTGGAAGGCGATATCCAGTTTACGCGCTTCAGCCTGCTGCATATTTTTGTACGCGCCGCACTGCATCACGTAAGGAATATCGGAGACCTGCAGCTCTTTGGCTTTGACCTCAATCTCACGACTCGGCAGTGATTCAACATAATCCCACTTCTCCGTCGGAGGCGGTGGCAATTCATTGGTTGCTTTAGGTTTGCTGACGGACTTCGGCTTGGTATCCACCACGACCGGGGTGGGTTTCGGCGGCTCAGGATCCTGATTGAGCAGATACAGCCCATAGCCAAAACCGGCAACCAATAGCGTCGCCAACAGGCCACTACGCCAAGGTTTTCTACGTCGAGGAGCTGCTTTTTTTGGGGTCGGCTTTTTCGGACTACGACCGCGCCTTACATAATCTTTATTAGCCACAGACAAATTCAAAAGTTGACAATTTTGCCCACATGTTAAAGCAGTTTCGCGGCAGATAACAGAGCGGAAATGGAAGCGGCGCATCAAAATACGCCGCTTATTTCAAGGAAATGTCAGGTTTTAAGCTGCTTACATCGAACGAGGCGGCGCTGCGCTCTCACGCACCACCAGCTGAGTTTCCAGCAAACGTGAGCCGGCACGCACGTCATGACCACGCAGCAATTCCAGCATCATCAGCATCGCCTGACGGCCAATCTCGTAGCGAGGCTGAGAGATGGTCGTCAGCGGTGGATCGCAGTACTGGGCGAATTGAATGTCATCAAAGCCCACCACAGAGAGATCCTGCGGTACGCGCAGTCCCAGACGTTTCGCTTCCTGAATCGCGCCAATCGCCATGGTATCGTTGTGACAGAAGATAGCCGTTGGTGGCTCAGGCAGGGCCAATAATTGACGCACCGCTTTGGCTCCGGACTCAAAAGTAAAGTCACCACTTATACTGTAGGTCGGATTGCGAGTGATACCCGCACGACGCAGCGCCTGCTGATAACCTTGCTGACGAAACTGACACAGCACCGCGGCTTCCGGTCCGGCGATTTGTGCCACACGTTTGTGCCCCATCTGCGTCAGATAGTTCACCGCTTCAAAGGCAGATGTCAGGTTATCGATATGCACCGTCGGCAATTCAAGTTCTGGCGCAAACTCACACGCCATCACCATCGGTGGCAGGTTTTTCTGCTCGGGTTTGCTCACATCAAACGGCAAGTCAGTCCCCAGCAGTAACATGCCGTCCGCTTGTTTGGTAAACACCAGGTTCACAAATGAGCTTTCACGTTTTTTCTGCTGTCCGCTGTCGCCCAGCAGCACCAGATAACCGTGTTCCATTGCAGCATCTTCGATACCACGAATGATCTCTGTGTAATAAGGGTCACAGATATCCGGCACTATCGCGACAATGGTTTTTGACTCATTGCGGCGCAGATTTCGGGCCAAAGAATTCGGTGAATAGCCAGCTTCTAAAACTGCCTCCTCGACCCGCTTACGGGTTGAGGCTGAAACTTTTTCGGGATTCATCAGAGCGCGCGAGACCGTCGCCGTCGAAACGCCTGCAAGCTGGGCAACATCCTTCATTGTCGCCATGTGTAATTACCCTCTTTCTCGGTTCTCATCGTGCAATTGCACTTTTTTATGATTATAGGATTGCGAGTTGTCCAATTACATTCAGAAGTTCGGCACTCCTTTTACCCAACGTCTGATACCGCTTTGGACGAACTTAAGCTCGATTTTATGCAGCGAAAACGTTTCACTGACAAAATGTTGCGAATAGTCTATTCGTTTCCGCATAGAAAGTTACGGTCTGATTAACAAATTTTGCATCACAAGCGTGATTTTAATCACGATAAGAAGGATTTTACTTTTCTGACAAAAGCAACAATAAGCAAAATCAGCTCAGATCCTGCGGTTCGATGTCCAATGACCAGCGAACTTTCCCCGCCAGTGGTAGCAACTGAATCGCAGGTTTGGCACTGGCGAGCAGCTTTTGCATCACTGAACGGCTCGGCGCCTGCAGCAATAATTGCCAGCGGAATTTGCCCGCACGTTTTGCCAAAGGTGCAGGAGTTGGGCCGAGCACCATGCAGCCCTGTTCACTCAGCGGATGCGCTTCTAAGGTGTGTCTCACCTGGCGCAGGAAGTCTTCCACCATTGGCGACTGGTTGCCTTCGGCGCGGAACAAGGTCAGATAAGTGTACGGCGGCAATTGCGCCAGTTTGCGCTCAGCCAACGCCTGCTCGGCAAAATGGTTGTAGTCGTTATTCAGCAAAGCTTGCAGCAAACTGTGCTCAGGATGATGCGTCTGCAATACCACTTCGCCGGGTTTACTCGCTCGGCCCGCACGGCCGGCGACCTGAATAAACAGCTGCGCCAGACGCTCAGAGGCACGAAAATCGCTGCTGTACAGCGAACCATCGACATCCAGTAGCGCCACCAGCGTCACATCGGGGAAGTGGTGACCTTTGGCCAACATCTGCGTGCCGATCAGAATCTGATATTCGCCGCGGCGAATCGCGCTGAGTGCCGATTCGAGACTGCCTTTGCGGCGCGTGCTGTCGCGATCGATACGAATCGCTTTGTATTCCGGAAACAGCTCACCGAGCTGCGCTTCCAGTTGCTCGGTGCCGACACCGACGGTCACCAGATGCGTCGAGCCGCAGCCCTGACATTGGTGAATCACCGGACGCTGCGAACCACAATGGTGGCAGCGGATTTCATTGCTGTACTGATGATAGGTATAGTAGGCATCGCAGCGCTGACAGTCGGCAATCCAGCCACATTCGTGGCACATCAGCGCGGGCGAAAAACCGCGACGGTTGAGGAACAACAGCACCTGATTGCCTTGCGACAAGTGGCGGCGCATTTCGGCGATCAGCGGTGCCGACAGACCACTTTCAAGATATAAGCCTTTGACGTCTAACACCCGGTTAGTGGTCGGCAGTGCCGCTCCGGCGCGCTGCGTCAGTTGCAGATGATGATATTTCCCGGTCAGCGCATTGTGCAGCGTTTCCAGAGCCGGCGTGGCCGAACCCAGCACAATCGGCACCTGCTCAAGATTAGCGCGCATGACGGCGACATCCCGCGCGTGATAACGCAGGCTGTCTTGTTGTTTATAAGAGGCGTCGTGCTCTTCATCGACAATAATGATGCCGAGATCGGCAAACGGTGTCAGCAGCGCCGAGCGCGTGCCAATCACAATGCCCGCAATTTTATCGCGCGCCGCCAGCCAGGCATTGAGGCGTTCCGTTTCATTCAGCCCCGAGTGAATCACTTCGACTGGCACATCGAAACGCTTGCGAAAACGATTGATGGTCTGTGGCGTGAGGCCGATTTCCGGCACCAGCACCAACGCTTGCCGCCCAGCCTCCAGCACTGGCTTGATGAGATTGAGGTAAACCTCCGTTTTACCCGACCCCGTGACGCCTTGCAGCAGATAACAACCAAAACCACGCTGACTGTTCACCGATGCAATCGCAATCGCCTGCTCCTGATTGAGCCTAGGTTTATCCACCTGAGCTTCAATCGCCTTCGGCCACGGGCGAAACTGCGGCTGCTTTTCAGTGACTTCAATCCAACCTTTGTCTTGCAAGGTATTCAATGTGGCACTGGACACTTCTTCATCCAGCATGATCTGATGCGCCACCGGACCTGATTGCACCAAATGCATCACACGAGCCTGTTTAATCGCCCGGCCAAACCCCTGCATCAGTTGATCACGGCCACGTTCGGTAATCTGCCACTCTTTACTGCTGGCAAAATCGGCTGGTTTGCCTTTGCGCAGCGCACCCGGCATCGCATTGGCCAGCGTGTCGCCGAGTGGATACTGATAAAACTGGCTACACCAGTGCAGCAGGCGGTACAGGGTCTCCGGCCACACGGGCTGCGAATCCAGCACCGCTTTGATCGCTTTTAACTGCTCACGCGGAAATTCCGATTCCTGCACCAGTGCCGTGACGATGCCGACCAGCGTCTGGCGGCCAAACGGCACCGACACCCGTCCGCCGATGATCGGAAACAGATGGCTGGGAATCAGGTAATCAAATTGCTTATCCAGTGGCACCGGCAAGGCAACACGGGCAATAGTTGGGCGCATAACAGTCCGTCAGCAGTCAAAAATGGTGAGAAATCACAGTCTACTGGATGCGGATGGGAAATTCGACCCACAATAGTGGCGAAAATAACGCCGAAAGCGGTTGATCCGAAGCGGTGGATTCATTAATATATCGCGCCTTGAAGATGCTTGGTCAACAAGGCTGAGTATCGAACAGTATCATTAACATTACGTGTGGTGTCCGACGTTGATTCGGATAGCGACACGGCCTAAATTGAGGTTATCCCATGAAAGCTGGTATCCACCCAGAATACAAAGCAGTAAACGCGACTTGCTCTTGCGGCAACTCTTTCGTTTTCAACTCTACTCTAGGTAAAGACTCTCTGCACCTGGACGTATGTGACAAGTGCCACCCATTCTACACTGGTAAACAACGTGTTGTTGACACTGGCGGCCGTGTTGATCGCTTCAACAAGCGTTTCGGCGCACTATCAAGCAAGAAGTAATTACTGCTTCACGCGAAGATTCAGAAAAGGACGCTCCGGCGTCCTTTTTTCATGCCTGCAATTTCTCCTCACGGCGATCACAAAACAGCTGGTCTTATCAGATTAAATCAGTCAAGTTTTGTACGATTGACTCGCAATCCTGCCTAGGCAGCTTGACAGACATCAATTAGAATAATTCTCCTTTTCCAAAACAATAAGAGAACCTCCCCCTATGTCCGATGACAATCGCCAACAACTGACTCCGGAAGAAACTTTCCGCCAACGCGCACTGGATTACCATGCCCTACCTATTCCAGGAAAAATCGCTGTTTCTCTAACGAAACCAGCAGATTCTGCTGCTGACCTTGCTCTGGCTTACAGCCCGGGCGTGGCGGAACCGGTGCGTGAAATCGCACAAAATGTCGACAACGTATACAAGTACACTGCAAAGGGAAATACCGTTGCAGTTATCTCCAACGGAACGGCGATTCTCGGTCTGGGTAACCTGGGCCCGATGGCATCCAAACCGGTCATGGAAGGTAAAGCCCTGCTGTTCAAACGTTTTGCGGGCCTGGATTCTATCGACATTGAAGTGAAACACCGCACCATCGACGAGTTCGTCGATACCGTCGCGAACATTGCCGACACCTTTGGTGGTATCAACCTGGAAGACATCAAAGCCCCGGACTGTTTTGAAATCGAACGCCGCCTGATTGAACGCTGTGACGTACCCGTGTTCCACGATGACCAGCACGGTACCGCGATCGTCACCGCTGCCGGCATGCTGAACGCGATTGAGCTGCAAGGTAAAAAGCTGGAAGAGTGCATCATCGTCTGTCTGGGTGCCGGCGCCGCTGCCGTCGCTTGTATGGAACTGCTGATCAAATGTGGCGCAATGCGCGAAAAGATCTACATGCTGGATCGCAAAGGTGTGATTCACACCCGTCGTGACGACCTGAACGAATACAAACAACTGTTCGCGAACAACACCGACAAACGTACGCTGGAAGATGTGATCGCCGGCGCTGACCTGTTCCTGGGCGTTTCCGGTCCGAACCTGTTGCCAGCCGACGCACTGAAACTGATGGCCGACAAACCGGTGGTGTTTGCGTGTTCCAACCCAGATCCAGAAATCAAACCAGAACTGGCTTACCAAGTGCGCAGCGATCTGATTATGGGTACCGGCCGCAGTGACTACCCGAACCAGGTGAACAACGTGCTGTGTTTCCCATTCATCTTCCGTGGTGCGCTGGATGTCCGCGCCAGCGAAATCAACGATGAGATGAAACTGGCTGCGGTCGACGCGATTCGTCAGCTAGCCAAAGAAGAAGTGCCAGCAGAAGTACTGAAAGCCGCGGGCGTCGACAAATTGTCTTACGGCAACGACTATATCATTCCAAAACCAATGGATCCTCGCCTGCTACCACGCGTAGCAAAAGCGGTGGCTCAGGCTGCCGTGGATTCGGGCGTTGCTCGCATCGAAATGCCACAAGGCTACATGGAAGCCTAAGCACTCTTTGCTTCAAGTGAAGACAAAAAAACCCTGGCCAATGCCAGGGTTTTTTAATGCGTGTCGGTCCGTGGGATCAGTCGTCGTACGCTTCGAACTCAATGCCCATTGCGGTCATCAGTTCTTTCACTTCCGCCGGAATGTCATCCGGGCGGTCTTTACGCAGATCTTCATCCGTTGGCAGCGGCTGGCCTGTGTAGGCATGCAGAAACGCTTCACACAACAGTTCACTGTTCGTTGCATGACGCAGGTTATTGATTTGGCGGCGAGTACGTTCATCCGTCAGCACTTTCAGCACCTTAAGCGGAATCGATACGGTGATTTTTTTCACCTGCTCGCTCTTTTTCCCATGCTCCGCGTATGGGCTAATATATTCGCCATTCCAGTCTGCCATTGCGCACCTTCGTTGTTGGATTCGAGTTGAATATTTTCAAAGTCCCCAATTTTAGCGGGATTTACTGCCATAAGCAAAGACATATAGACGTCCAGAAGTATTGACGTCTTCTTTTTTGGTCAGTAAAGTGTGATGTTATTCAGCGGGGTGAACAGAAATATTAAGGTTCACTGCCGACTTGGAAGCCAAAACACCGTCAATCAGGAAAGGAAACGCTCATGACCAATCGCAAGCCAGCGACCGTTGCGGTCCGCACGGGTATTGAATCTGACACTCAATACCACGCTGTTGTTCCACCCATTTATCTCTCGACCAACTATGGCTTTCCTGCGTTTGGTGAAGTGCCAAAATACGATTACACCCGCTCTGGTAACCCGAACCGTGGTTTGCTGGAACAAGCACTGTCTGAACTCGAATGCGGTGCCGATGCGGTGGTCACCAACTGCGGCACTTCGGCGCTCAACCTTTGGGTCAGCGCGTTTCTTTCTCCACAAGATTTAATCATTGCGCCGCACGACTGTTATGGCGGCACTTACCGTTTGTTTAACACCCGCGCGAAGAAAGGCGACTTCAAAGTGCTGTTTGTCGATCAATCCGATGAACAGGCTTTGGCGGCGGCGATGGCCCAAAACCCGAAACTGGTGCTATTGGAAACCCCGTCCAACCCATTGGTGCGTGTGGTCGACATCGAAAAAATCTGCCAGCAAGCCAAAGCCGTCGGTGCCTTGGTGGCGGTCGACAATACCTTTTTGACACCGGTGTACCAAAAGCCTCTGACGCTCGGCGCTGACTTTGTGGTGCACTCCACCACCAAATACCTGAACGGTCACTCAGACGTGATTGGCGGCGTGATCATCAGTAAAGATGCCCAGCATGCCGAAGAGCTGAAATGGTGGGGTAACTGCATCGGCGCAACGGGTACGCCGTTTGACAGCTACATGACGCTGCGTGGCTTGCGCACGCTCGGCGCACGTATGCGCGTGCATGAAGAAAGCTCACAGCAAATCCTTAACTATCTGCAAAGCCAGTCATTGGTAAAAGTGATTTATCACCCTAGCCTGCCAAACCATCCAGGTCACGAGATTGCGAAAAAACAGCAGGTCGGTTTTGGTTCAATGCTGAGTTTTGAGTTTGGCGGTTCGTTTGAGCAACTGAAATACTTCGTCGGCGAACTGGAACTGTTCTCGCTGGCAGAATCACTCGGCGGTGTAGAGAGTCTGGTATGTCACCCCGCCTCAATGACTCACCGCGCGATGGGCGAAGAAGCTCTGGCGGAAGCGGGCGTCTCACAGCAACTGCTGCGTTTGTCAGTCGGTCTGGAAGATGCTTCCGACCTGATTGCCGATCTGGATCAGGCGTTTAATAAAGCCAAGGAGGCCTTTTAATGACAATTTCGCGTCAGCTGCATAAATTTGGTGGTAGCAGTCTCGCAGACCCGGAATGTTATCAACGCGTCGCCCATATTCTGCAGGAATATTCACAGGCCGACGATCTCGTGGTGGTCTCCGCGGCGGGTAAAACAACCAACCGCCTGATTGCCTTTCTCGATGCTCTGAATAAAGACGGCCGTATTGCGCACGAAGCGCTGCAATCCCTGCGTCTATATCAAAGCGAACTGATTGAAGGTTTGCTGGACGGCGACACTGCCGATCAGCTGCTCACCCAACTCAACAACGAATTTGTCGCCCTGGGCGAGCTTGCCGCTCCGCTGAACAAAGCGCAACAAGCGGCGGTGCTCGGTCACGGCGAAGTGTGGTCATCACGCCTGTTGGCAGCGCTGCTCAACCAGCTCAAACTGCCAGCGGTCGCTCAGGACGCTCGCGCTTTCCTGCGCGCCGAGAGCGGCACGCAACCGGAAGTCGATCGCGCGCGCTCTTATCCGCTGATCAAGGAAGTACTGGCACAACATGCCCATCATCGCGTCATCATCACCGGTTTTATGGCGCAGAACGAAGCAGGCGAAACCGTGTTGCTCGGCCGTAACGGTTCTGACTATTCCGCGACCGTAATTGGCGCGCTGGCCGAAGTGGATCGCGTCACCATCTGGAGTGATGTCGCAGGCGTGTACAGCGCCGACCCGCGTCTGGTCACCGATGCCTGCCTGCTGCCACTGCTGCGTTTGGATGAAGCCAACGAACTGGCTCGCCTGGCCGCACCGGTACTGCACAGCCGTACTTTACAGCCTGTGGCACAAAGCGCGATGGATCTCAGCCTGCGTTGCAGTTATCAACCAGAATCCGGATCCACCCGCATCGAGCGCGTGCTGGCTTCGGGCCGCGGCGCAAAAATCATCACGTCGTTGGAAGAAGTTCTGCTGATTGAACTGGCGTTTGTGCATGGTCACAACTTCCAGCGCGCTCAGCAAGACGTGCTGGAAAAACTCCAACGGGCGCAGTTGGAACCGCTGGCATATGAAGTTCAGGCCGACCAACAATACCTGCGTCTGGCCTATACCGCAGAAATTGCCTCCGGTTCGCTGGCCTTCCTGCAAGATTTAGGTATTGAGGCGGAAATCAAACTCAAAGAAGGTTATTCCATGGTGGGCGCGGTCGGTGCAGGTGTCACCAAAAACGCGCAGCACAGCTATGGGTTCTTCCAACAGCTCAAAACCGCGCCGGTTGAATTTGTGTGCGAAGCGGAATCCGGTCTGAGTCTGGTCGCCGTGCTGCGCCATACGGCTGTCGAACCACTGGTCACCGGCCTGCACACGCAACTGTTCCAGGCACAAAAACGGGTCGCGCTGGCTCTGTGCGGGAAAGGCAACATCGGCTCCAGCTGGCTGAAGCTGTTTGCTGAGCAGAAAGAAGAGCTGGAAAAGCGTCATGGCATGAACTTCGAACTGGTAGCGGTGATTGACAGCCAGACTTACTGCTTCAAACCACAAGGTATCGACGCAGCAAAAGTGTTTGCTCACTATAACGACGAAGCCGTACCGAACGATGGACAAACTTGGTTGACGCAACTGGGGAATATTCAGGGCTTTGACGAAGTGGTGGTGCTGGATGTCACCGCGAGTCAGGAACTGGCGAGCCGTTATCTCGATATCGCCGAACACGGCATGCATCTGATTTCGGCCAACAAAGTGGCGGGATCGGCCGCGGGTGATTACTACCAGCAAGTGAAAGACGCATTTGCCAAAATCAGTCGCCATTGGTTGTACAACGCGACCGTTGGTGCCGGCTTACCCATCAATCACACCGTGCGCGATCTGCGTGAAAGCGGCGATGAAATTACCGCGTTGTCGGGTATATTCTCTGGCACGCTGTCGTGGCTGTTCCAGCAATACGATGGTCAGGTGCCGTTCAGTGAACTGGTCGATCTCGCCTGGCAACAAGGCCTGACCGAACCGGACCCACGCTGCGATCTCGATGGCTCTGACGTAATGCGTAAGCTGGTGATTCTGGCGCGTGAATCGGGGCTGGAAATCGAACCCCAAAACGTACGCGTTGAATCCCTGGTGCCGGAAGAGCTGCGCGATCTGTCACTGGATGATTTCCTCGATAAAAGCCAGTTGCTCAATGAGCGCCTGGCCGAACGTCTGGCGAAAGCACAGCGTCAGGATAAAGTGCTGCGTTATGTGGCGCGCCTCGAAAAAAATGGCAAAGCCACCGTTGGCGTGGAAGCACTCGATAAAGAACACGCGCTGGCGAATCTGCTGCCGTGTGACAACATCTTTGCCATCGAGAGCAAATGGTACCGCGACAATCCGCTGGTGATTCGCGGCCCGGGAGCCGGACGTGAAGTCACGGCAGGCGCGATTCAGTCGGATCTCAACCTGCTCGCAGGCCTGTTGTAAGCATGATAAAGCTCGCCAAATTGGCGAGCTTTTTGTTGTTTATTCTACTATTAATTTCTATATCAGCACATTCGTCGAACTTGAAGGTTACAGGCAGAAAATGCGACTAACGTGCTGAGAACGTTGTTGAATTAACCTCACGATCAACATGAAAAATATTCATATTGGCAAGGTTGACATTAAAATGCATTCAAGACATTCTGTAGCCATATAGACGTCTAAACGTCAATTTTTAAGAAGTGTTCGCGTTGTGGCACGTTGCCACAGGGAGAGGAAAAATGGGTTACACGCACGCCAGTCATATTGACGCTTTAAACCAGAATATTGCTGATCTTTCAGACATCAATGTATCGTTTGAATTTTTCCCGCCGAGCACGCCACAAATGGAAGAAACCTTGTGGAACTCTGTTCACCGCCTGAAAACGCTGAAACCGAAATTTGTTTCGGTCACTTACGGTGCCAACTCCGGCGAACGTGACCGTACCCACTCGATCATCAAAGCCATTAAAGATCAGACTGGCCTAATTGCAGCGCCGCACCTGACCTGTATCGATGCCAGCCGCGAAGAACTGATTCAGATTGCTGACGATTACTGGAACAACGGTATTCAGAACATCGTCGCACTGCGCGGTGACATTCCTCTGGGTGGCGGCAAACCTGACATGTACGCATCGGACTTGGTGACTTTGCTGAAATCACGTCATGACTTCGATATCTCGGTGGCAGCCTTCCCGGAAGTTCATCCGGAAGCGAAAAGCGCGCAAGCCGATCTGCTCAACCTGAAACGTAAAGTCGAGGCTGGTGCAAACCGCGCCATTACGCAGTTTTTCTTTGATGTGGAAAGCTACCTGCGTTTTCGTGACCGCTGTGTGACCGCCGGCATCGATGTTGAAATCGTACCGGGCATTCTGCCCGTCTCGAACTTTAAGCAGGCATCGCGTTTTGCTGCGCAGAACAACGTTAAGGTGCCGAGCTGGATGGCGAAACAATTTGATGGGCTTGACGACGATCCTGTGACCCGTCAGCTCGTGGGCGCCAGCCAAGCAATTGACATGGTGCGCATCCTGTCGCGTGAAGGCGTGAAAGATTTCCACTTCTACACACTTAACCGTGCCGAAATGACTTACGCGCTATGCCACACGCTGGGCGTTCGTCCAAGCCTGTAAGCGAATGTGAGAAACAAAAAAACGCCGACAACCGTCGGCGTTTTTTTATAGATTCGATATCGTGGCAATCGGTGGATTATTCCACGTCGTCCATTTTACCCAGCAGATTGCGAATACGCTCTTGCCATGCCGTGTGTTCTTGTTGAATTTGCTGCGCGCGCTGCTCCAGAGCTTCACGGCTGGCTTTCAGCTCGTTTGCTTCTTCAGTCAGCTTCACTTTTTCTTCTTTTAGCTCTTCAACTTCCATTTGCAGCAACGCGATTGTATCAACCGCGGTTTGGATTTTTGCTTCTAGTTGTTCTAGTACTTCAAAAGACATGGTACTTACCCTTTTTTGATTCGGTTGCGGTGAACTCACTTCACTTAATTTCCCCATTCTACTCAGCCAAGCGCAGAGAAACACTCACTATATTCGATATTTTGCGCTATTCGGTTAAAAAAACGGCGCAAATTGACCTGACGCTTACTTTGCATGCGTGAAGGGGGAAACTATGCCTGAAAACAGAGGCTATCGTAGCGAGTTTTGATCGAGTGCAAGTCTCGTGGGTGTCAAAAAGCAAACGTTTCCTTTCGAATATGCTAAGATCCGCCGCAAATTGTCCCTATTACTGATCCTTGGTTTGGAGTAAGCATGAAACGCGATTTGGCAATGGCATTTTCACGCGTCACGGAAGGCGCTGCATTGGCAGGATATAAATGGCTTGGCCGCGGCGATAAAAATGCCGCAGACGGCGCTGCAGTTGAAGTGATGCGCACCTTATTAAATAAAACCGAAATCAAGGGTGAGATCGTCATCGGCGAAGGCGAAATTGACGAAGCGCCAATGCTGTACATCGGTGAACAAGTGGGCGTCGGTGGCGATGAAGTCGATATCGCGGTGGACCCGATTGAAGGCACACGCATGACGGCGATGGGCCAGTCCAACGCGCTGGCCGTACTGGCGGCGGGCGAAAAAGGCAGCTTCCTCAAAGCGCCGGACATGTACATGGAAAAACTGGTAGTGGGCCCGGGTGCGAAAGGTTGCATCGACCTGCACAAACCTTTGCAGGAAAACCTGGAAAACATCGCTGCGGCGCTGGGTAAACCGCTCAGTAACCTGACTGTGATTACGCTGGCCAAACCGCGACATGATAACGAGATTGCCCAGATGCAAAAACTTGGCGTACGCGTGTTTGCGGTGCCGGATGGTGATGTGGCGGCTTCTATCCTGACCTGTATGCCAGACAGTGAAGTCGATGTGATGTACTGTGTGGGCGGCGCGCCGGAAGGGGTTGTCTCTGCGGCCGTGATTCGCGCGCTGGACGGCGACATGAATGGTCGCCTGCTGCCGCGCCATAAAGTCAAAGGCGAGACCGAAGATAACCGCATCTGGGGGGCTCGTGAGCTTGAGCGTTGTGAGCAGATGGGCGTAAAAGCCGAAGTCGTTCTGAAACTGGAAGACATGGCGCGCAGCGATAATGTCATCTTCGCCGCGACTGGCATCACCAAAGGCGATCTGCTGGAAGGCATTACCCGCCAAGGCAACATTGCCACCACCGAAACTCTGCTGATCCGCGGTCGCTGCCGCACTATTCGCCGCATCAAATCGATTCACTACCTGGAGCGTAAAGATCCGGAAGTGCGCGAAATTATTCTCTAACAACCAAAAACAAAAAAAGACCGCCAAGGCGGTCTTTTTTACGAACTGAGTTCAGGTTAGCTGTGCTTAGAACAGCTCTTCAGCCACCTGGAACAGATCTTTGCGTACTGGACGCTTCATGTTTTCAATCGCATCGATGATGTCGTGGTGAACCAGTTGTTCTTTCTGAATACCAACACAACGGCCGCCGTGACCTTCCAGCAACAGGTGAACCGCGTAGTTACCCATGCGAGAAGCCAGAACGCGGTCAAACGCCGTTGGTTTACCACCACGCTGAATGTGGCCAAGAATCGTTGCGCGAGTCTCACGACCCGTTGCCTTTTCAATCTCTTTTGCCAGCTGGTTCGCGTCCATCATCAGCTCTGTCAGCGCGATAATCGCGTGTTTCTTGCCTTTCTTGATGCCGTCCTGAATGTTAGAGATCAGTTGATCCATATCCAGGCCAGTTTCTGGCGTGATGATGTATTCACAACCACCCGCAATCGCAGACATCAGAGTCAGGTCACCACAGTGACGGCCCATGATTTCTACGATAGAAATACGCTGGTGAGAAGAAGACGTGTCACGCAGACGGTCGATAGACTCGATAACCGTGTTCAGAGCAGTCAGGTAACCGATGGTGTAATCCGTACCTGCGATGTCGTTGTCGATCGTGCCTGGCAGACCGATACATGGGTAACCCATTTCAGTCAGCTTCTTCGCACCCATGTACGAACCGTCACCACCGATCACAACCAGTGCATCAATACCGTGTGTTTTCAGGTTTTCGATCGCTTTTTCACGAACAGATTCTTCACGGAACTGCGGGAAACGCGCAGAACCCAGGAAGGTACCACCACGGTTAATTACGTCAGACACGCTTGAACGATCCAGCTGCTTGATGCGGCCTTCATACAGGCCCTGATAGCCATCGTAAATACCAAATACTTCAAGACCTGCGCCCAAGGCTGTACGAACCACGCCGCGAATTGCAGCATTCATGCCTGGGGCGTCACCGCCACTTGTCAAAATACCGATCTTCTTAATCATGCTCACCCTCGATTTTTGGGAACTTAATATAATTTTTTGGGCCGCCTGCTAACGACATTCAGACGGCAAAAGCATTCATTATCTGTGCGTTATGTTACATTTCCTAATTAGGAATACTACTGTTATTTGCACGAAATTCTGTAAGTTTTCTACTTATGTAAGAGTATTACAGTTTTAACCATCATCGTTGTTGATTCACATCAGGATCATGTTTTTTAGTCGATTGGAGAAAAGATAGCCAACGTTGCAGGCTTTTTCCTTACCACCCTTGGAATTTTTGCTTTCTCTCCGGTCCGAAGACCACAGAATACGGATCCTGATGGATTAAAACATCAGCACCCGGGAAATTTTTGCGCAGTTTGGCTTCCACCATGTCTGAGATGCGATGTGCTTCAATTAACGGGATCTTGTCATCGAGTTCCAAATGTAACTGGATGAATCTTACAGGCCCCGACATCCGGGTGCGCAGTTGATGCACGCCCATAACCCCTTCCACCGACAGTGACAAGGTACGGATCTGCATCAGTTCGTCGTCCGGCAGTTTGCGATCCAGTAGCGTTTGTACTGCGCTGTGTGCCATGCGATACGCGCTGTAAAGAATGTAGATGCCAATCCCGACCGCAAATACCGCGTCCGCCTGTGTTATACCAAACCAGCTCAGACCTAACGCCACCATGATCGCCGCGTTCATGAACAGATCTGACTGATAATGCAGTGAGTCTGCCGCAATCGCCTGACTGCCAGTTTTCTTCACCACCTGACGCTGGAACATCACCAGCGCAAACGTCACCACCATGGCAAATCCACTGACGTAAATGCCGTATTCCGGCGACTGCAGTTCATGCGGGCGGAAGAAGCGGTCAATACCGTTCAGGATCAAGAAACAGGCCGAGCCCGAAATAAACATCGCCTGCGCCAGAGCGGCCAGCGACTCCGCCTTGCCATGGCCAAAGGTGTGCTCCCGGTCTGCCGGTTGGAGCGAATAGCGCACCACAATCAAGTTGACTACCGATGCGGCGATGTCGAGCAGCGAGTCGATAAGAGACGCCAACAAGCTGACTGAGCCGGTCACCCACCAGGCAGCAATTTTGATGATCAGCAGCAACGTCGCAACCGTGGTTGCCGTCCATGCCGCGAGGGTAACCAGTCTGGCGTATTCCTGTTTCATAGTATGATATCCAAGCAAATCAATGGCGTAATTATACGCAAAAGCCTGTTTAATGTGCGTTAAATCTCATCGAACATCCGGTAACAAAACGCAAAAAAGGCAGCCTAAGCTGCCTTGAATGAGAGTTGGAATTATTCACCTGCTGGTGGCGCTGGCGGCATCATGTTCTGACCTTTTGATCCTTTGCCACCATGATGACCTTCACGTGGGCCGTTTTCCCAACATTTCGCCATGCGTTCCTGTTGCAGATTCTGGAACTGTGTTTTTTGTTCAGGGGTCAATACGCTCAGCATCTGATGACGTTTTTCCATCATCTGTACGCGGCGTTCCACCTGCATATCTACCATCTGTTTGGCCAGTTCGGTGGCCTGCGCTTTGTCGAAGTTGGGTGCCAGCATCAGCGCACGTTCTTTATCACGCATCGCTTTCATCTGTTCTGAAGGACCAGCCTGACGTTTTTGCTGCATCTGCTCACGCCCTTCTTCACGCATCTGACGTAGTTTCGCATGTTGTTCTGCGGTCAGGTTAAGCTGTTTGAAGATACCGCGTTCACCATCCGGGCCGCACATTTCGCCATCCGGACCTTTATTTTTACCACCGGCAGCCAGTGCACTCGCTGAACCCAGCACAATCGGTAGAACGACAGCTGCAAGCATCAATTTTTTAGCCGTTTTCATAATCATATCCTCAATCGTTGAACTCTTACTTACGGGCTGCCCTCGCAGCGCTTGAGTGTAGAATACGTCCTGCTAAGTAAAGTGACGTTTAGGCAGCGTAAAGATTCGTAAAGAGTGAAATTAGCTCTGATTCAGAACAAAATTTCACAGTAAACTAGAGTTAACCCCAATGTTTTAAGAGGCAGTTATGGCGCACATTCTTCTTATTGATGACGACACCGAACTCACCAGTTTGCTCAAAGAGGTGCTGAGCTACGAAGGCTTTGAAGTCTCCGAAGCCAACGACGGCGAAGCGGGTTTGCTGGCGGTGAGTGAACGCATCGATCTGATTCTGCTTGATGTGATGATGCCCAAGCTCAACGGTATGGAAACGCTGAAAAAGTTGCGTGAGAAATGGCAGACACCCGTGCTGATGTTGACTGCGAAAGGCGAAGAGATCGACCGCGTGATTGGCCTGGAACTCGGCGCTGACGACTACCTGCCTAAGCCGTTCAGTGACCGCGAGTTGCTGGCACGCATTCGCGCCATTTTACGCCGCACTGGCAATCACACCCAAAGCAAGCCGACGGATGTGATTGAATGCCAGGACCTGCAACTCTATCCCGGCAGGCAAGAAGCATATTGTCAGGGGGAACTGCTCGATCTCACCACCACGGAATTTGCTCTGCTGACCCATTTTGTCCAGAACCCGGGCGAAACACTGACGAAAGAAGCGCTGAGTCTGGATGTGCTTGGCAAGCGACTGGCAGCGTTTGACCGCGCCATCGACATGCACGTTTCCAACCTGCGTAAAAAATTGCCGGAACGCAGCGACGGGAAAGCGCGCATCAAAACCCTGCGCGGTCGCGGCTACCTGATGATTGTGGAGGATTGATGCGTCTGCCTAAGATCAACAGCCTGTACGGCCGCATCTTTGCCATCTTCTGGTTTACCATGATGTTGGTGGTTGTGGCGGTGCTGTCACTGCCCCATCTCGATCCGCGCAAATCACGCGATATTCCGCCGGAGGGTTATCAGCGCCTGTTGGAATACAAAGACTCGATTGAAGATCGCTTCGGCAGCGAAACCAATCTGGCGCGCATTCTGATGATTCTGGAAGGCAACGGTGGCCCGCAGGGCGAAGGGCGCCCGCGCTTTTTCCTCACCGATCAGGAAGGCAACATCCTCACCACCAAGAAACACGCAGATTTTAAACTCAAAGCGCTGCAAAACTTCACCACCAGCATTGAATCGGTGGATAAGCCGCAGCAGCGTCTTTATGGCCGCTACATGATTGCCGGCCCGCTGCCGATTGTGCTCGCCAAACGCGACTTGCTGCTGTATGTCGGTCTGCGCTGGGATGAGCCACCGCCGTTCCTGCTGCGCCTGTTTGATCGCCCATTGCACCTGCTGCTGGCGGTCATGGTCGTCAGCACACCGCTGCTGTTGTGGCTCGCCTGGGCATTGAGTAAACCGGCGCAAAGGCTGGCGCTGGCCGCTCAACGTGTGGCACGCGGCGAGTTCGTGGTCGACCCGAATCTGGAAAAAGGCACCACCGAGTTTCGCCAGGCTGGCCGCAGCTTCAACCAGATGGTCGAAGCGGTCAATCTGATGATTTCCGGCCAGCAGCGTCTGTTGTCCGACATCTCGCATGAGCTACGATCGCCGCTGACCCGGCTGCGCATGGCCAATGCACTGGCGACCCGTAAACAAGGCACCAGTACGGAGCTGGAGCGCATAGACACCGAAGCGCAGCGTCTTGAGCAGATGATTGGTGAATTGCTCGAACTGTCGCGCATGCAGACCAACAGTCATCTCAGTCGCGAAGTCCAGCCACTCAGCAGCCTGTGGGAAGAACTGCTCAGTGATGCTCAGTTTGAAGCTGAGCAGATGCACAAAACCCTGACTCTGGACGAGATTCCCGAACGCAATATTTCCGGCAATCCGAAACTGTTGATGAGCGCGCTGGAAAACATCGTACGTAACGCCATTCACTATGGGCAGGATAAGATTGAGGTGCATTTTTCCGCCACCGCGCAGCAGCTCACCGTCACCGTAGAAGATAACGGTGACGGCGTGCCGGAAAGTGAACTGGATGAAATATTCCGCCCCTTCTACCGCGTGTCGACTGCTCGTGATCGCCACAGCGGCGGGACAGGCTTGGGGCTGGCGATCACTGAAAGCGCGATTCGTCAGCACAGTGGCGAGATTGCCGCCAGCCGCAGTCGCCTCGGCGGCTTAAAAGTGCAGTTCACCCTGCCTTTAGATGCGTAACGAAAGACCTTACAAAAGACATAGTTGATAATGAGATTGATTATCAGTAACGTTAAGTTAATCAAACGGAGGATCAACTATGTCTCATATTTTCCCAGAGTTGCCATACGCCTACGATGCACTGGAACCGTACATCGACGCGAAAACCATGGAAGTCCATTACAGTAAGCACCACCGGACTTACTACGACAAATTCATCACCGCCCTCAAAGGCACTGAACACGAACACACCCCGCTCACGGAGCTATTTGCCCAAATCTCCACTCTGCCCCCGGCGCTGCGTAACAATGGCGGCGGCTACTACAACCACATTCTCTACTGGAACTGCATGACGCCCAATGGTGGCGGCGAACCGCAGGGCGAGCTGGGTGAAGCGATTCGCGCCACCTTTGGCAGCTTTGATGCGTTCAAAGAGCAGTTTGCTCAAGCGGCACTCAACACCTTCGGTTCGGGCTTTGCGTGGCTGGTGGTCAAAGAAGGTGCGCTGTACATCAGTTCCACCAGCAATCAGGATAACCCGCTCATGGATGTCGCCAGCGTGCGGGGCGAGCCGATACTGGCGCTGGATGTGTGGGAACACGCCTATTACATCAGCTATCAGAACCGTCGCCCGGAATACATTGATGCGTGGTGGAACGTGGTCGACTGGGAAGCGGTGAGCGAAAACTACGCGGTCGCCCAAGCACTCTCGGCCTGAGCGGCTCTCTCGCATCTTGCGGCGACTTGGGTATATACTCCGTCGCTCAGCAAGAGAGGAACTGACGCGCTATGTTTGATATCGCCCTGTATGAACCGGAGATCGCACCGAACACCGGTAACATCATTCGTCTGTGTGCCAACTGTGGTGCCAACCTGCATCTGATTGAGCCGCTGGGTTTTGATCTGGAAGAGAAGAAAGTGCGCCGTGCCGGGCTGGATTATCATGATCTGGCACGCGTGACCCGCCACAAAGATTATCAGGCGTTCATCGATTTTCTCGAAGCACGGGGCGATTACCGCATTTTTGCCTGCACCACCAAGACTACCGGTCATCATGTCGATGCGCAGTTTCAGCGCGGTGATGTACTGCTGTTTGGCCCGGAAACCCGAGGGCTGCCCGCTGACCTGATTGAAAGCCTGCCCATGGCGCAGCGCATCCGAATTCCGATGATGCCCGAGGCGCGCAGCCTGAACCTGTCAAATGCGGTGGCGATCATCGCGTTTGAAGCCTGGCGTCAGATGGGATTTGAAGGCGCGCAGTGAGCGCTCAGTGCAAGACACAGACCGAATAAAAAAGCTCTCCATTGGAGAGCTTTTTTGTCTGCTGAGCTCAAGGGCGATTGAGCTTGTCCTGATCGTCATCCTGCTTGCGTTCAAACTCACCGTCAAACGTCTGGCCATGTTGCTGGGACGAATGAGAGTGAAAATCGCGCTCAAATTGGCTGGATTGAAAGCCGGATGACATATTGGTCACCACCACTTTGCTCATCAGATATTTGGCCAGCATCGCACGTGGCGCAGGCAGCAGAATCAGCATCCCCATCGCGTCGGTCATAAAGCCCGGCGTCAGCAGCAACACACCCGCAACGGCCAGCATCACGCCTTCCACAATTTGTTGCGCCGGTATTTCACCGTTCTGCATACGTTGTTGCACCGTCATCAGCGTGTGTAATCCCTGGCTGCGCACCAGAGACGCGCCAACAAACGCGGTGATCAAAACCAGCGCAATCGTCGGCCACAGCCCCAGCACGCCACCCACCTGAATAAACAAGCCGATTTCGATCACTGGCACCGCAATAAATAGAATCAGTAGTATCGGAAACACAGTCCCTCCTTAGTTGGCTACAACCTTAGCGCCAAGCCCTGAGCACTTCAAGCGCTCGACGCAAGGCAAAAATGTAGCGAATTGTTGCCTGTGAGGAAAATTTCTCTGAATAGAAATCAAATGGATAGAGTGAAACGCCCGTTTTTACTGGATTTCGCAATGGAAAATAAGCAAAGGCTTAACTATTTTTAAACCAGATTTCAGACAGCGTGAGTTGCAATGAAACGAGTTGCCAAAACTCTTAAACAGGCTTTAGTGCTATGGGTAGGATTATCACTGATCCCCATCGCCTACTATTATCATTTATCGGACAAAGCGCATCAGTTTCTGCTCAGCAGAATGGAAGCGCAGGGTTCTCAGTTTCTGTCGTTTGTTGAAACCAAAGCCACTCGCCTTCACCATCAAATCGAAAAGACTTTTTATGGCCTCAGCCATTCTCCCTTGTTGGTGGACTTTGCTCTGACCAACAATCCCAAGTACCGCGGTTTTCTCGAAAGCCAATGGTATCTGACTTCCTTAAACTCTGGTCTGTTTTATCAGCTTCGCTACCTCGACAACACAGGCAAAGAGGTGATTCGTGTCGATAGCACGCCGCAGATGACACATCCGTTTATCGTGCCTATCGGGCAGTTGCAGGATAAGGGCCAGCGCGATTACTTCAATTACGCGCAGCAACTCACGCCGGGTGAACAAGGATACTTTGGTATCGATCTGGAGTACGAACACGGCCTGCCCGTGATTCCATACAAGCCGGGGTTTCGCATTCTCTACCCCATCGACACCCTGACTGGCCGTCAGGGCTATTTTATTGCCAACTTGGACGTGATGAACGTGATCCATCAGATCACGGAAAATAATCAGGATCTGAACGTCGACTTTATTGATCAACACGGATTCTTTGTCGTCAGCAGCGATGAGAACAAATTGTTCGGCGATCTGATTCAGGCACGCGCCTCGCACAATCTACCCAATGAATACCCGCTGGTGTGGCAAGCCATTCAGGCGACCGGACGAGCTAACGGCAGCGTGATGACCGACGAAGGCTTGTTCATTTTCCAGCCATTCAATAATCAGCTGTTCTCTTCAGTCGGCGGCATGACGTTATTAACCCACTACTCACCACAAGTCCTGCAGCAAACCTTTAAGGTACGCGATAAGCAGATCCTGTCCGACAGTATCGTCATCTGGCTCGGGCTCGGGTTGATCTCCGGCGTGCTGGGAATGATGCTCGAAGCGCATCGCCGCATGCGCATGGATCAGACCTACGCCCAGTTTGTGATGGAGAATGGCGTCGCGATTGCGTTTACCAACCGCGAGCACCGCATATTGCGCGCCAACACCCGCTTTAGTGAAATGGTCGGGATTGAGATGCATCTGCTGCCAGGCCGGATGATTCTGGATCTGTTGCCCTCGGGCCACAAGCAGAAACTAATGCTCGGCCATCTGCAGCAAACAGGCGAATGGAAAGGCCAGTACAGCCTGCAGGATCCAGAAGGTCATGAAGTGGTATGCAAAACCGAAGTGCGTGCGTTGGCCGGAAAGCTGTCCAAAGTACACTATTACGTCTACTCGTTTACCGATATTTCCGAGCATTACAATGCGATTGTTGAACTCAAAGAGCGCAGCGAACGCGACCCGGCCACCTCACTGTGGAACAAGAAGAAGTTTGAAAACACACTGCAATATTACGCGCGTCTTAAACAGCGCTACCAGAACCAGCCGCCAACCTGCCTCGCCATCATCGATATCGACTCCTTCAAAGAAGTGAACGATTCGCTCGGCCATGCCGTTGGCGATGAAGTGATTCGCTATGTCGCCACTCAGTTACAAGCCTTGCTGCGTGACACCGACTTTATCGCCCGCATTGGCGGTGATGAGTTTGCCGTCATTATTCAGCACACCGATATTCACCAGGCGATCAAGCTGATGCAGCGCGTATGCGTGGCCATTTCGTCCTGGCCGCAGCACAAAGTCACCATCAGCGTTGGGGTTGCGGAAGTTTTGGCAGAAGCATCACAAACCATGACCCATGCCGACCAAGCGATGTATCGCTCCAAGCGCAAAGGCAAAAATTGCGTCTCTGCCCATGGTTTTGAAAACCTGACGGTGGTTGAGTCACACCACGTATAAATCTTTCCGCCAATTGACGTAAAAAGTGATCCAGTTCCTATTTTTAAAATACTACTCAAGTATTATGTGCCACAGAAGTCAGGACGGATTTTCCAGCCAAAAATTCTGATGAATGGATTCTTAAGGCAGAAATGGCTAAGCATTTTAAATCTAATCAGAATAATTATCTTAAGGATCCTGTTATGGCTACCCTATCTGATGCCCCTATGACATCCACCCCAGCCACACGTATCGAAGAAGATCTACTAGGCCAACGTCACGTACCCGCCGACGCTTACTACGGCATTCATACCTTGCGCGCAATGGAAAACTTCAACATCTCAAATATGACTATTTCAGATGTGCCTGAGTTTGTACGCGGTATGGTCATGACCAAGAAAGCAGCGACGCTGGCGAACAAAGAACTGAGCGTAATTCCTAAGGATGTGGCGAATTACATCATTCAAGCGTGTGATCTGATTCTGGAAACCGGCAAATGCATGGACCAGTTCCCTTCAGACGTTTACCAAGGCGGCGCGGGCACTTCGGTGAACATGAACACCAACGAAGTGATTGCCAACGTTGCGCTTGAGCTAATGGGCAAAGAAAAAGGTCAGTACGAGTTCATTAACCCGAACGACCACGTGAACAAGAGCCAGTCGACTAACTGTGCGTACCCTACCGGTTTCCGTATCGCGGTTTACAACAGCGTACAAAAACTGATTGATGCGATCGAGTATCTGAAAGGCGCATTTGAACTGAAAAGTATCGAGTTCAAAACCATCCTGAAGATGGGCCGTACTCAGCTACAAGACGCAGTACCAATGACTGTGGGTCAGGAATTCCACGCTTGGGCGGTCACGCTGAACGAAGAAATCCGTGCCCTGCAATACACCTCTAAACTACTACTGGAAGTGAACCTGGGCGCAACTGCGATCGGTACTGGCCTGAACACAGCACCGGGCTACCAAGCGGCGGCGGTGAAACACCTGGCTGAAGTAACCGGTTTGGAAGTAGTTCCAGCTGAAGACCTGATCGAAGCGACGTCAGACTGTGGTGCTTACGTGATGACTCACGGCGCACTGAAACGCCTGGCGGTGAAACTGTCTAAAATCTGTAACGACCTGCGTCTGCTCTCTTCCGGCCCACGTGCAGGTCTGAACGAACTGAACCTGCCTGAACTGCAAGCTGGCTCTTCTATCATGCCTGCAAAAGTAAACCCGGTTGTGCCAGAAGTGGTCAACCAAGTGTGCTTTAAAGTTCTGGGTAACGACAACACCGTGTCTTTCGCAGCCGAAGGCGGCCAGCTACAGCTGAACGTGATGGAGCCTGTGATTGCACAAGCCATGTTCGAATCCATCTCTCTGCTGTCTAACGCGTGTGTGAACCTGCGTGACAAATGTATCGACGGCATCACAGTCAACAAAGAGATCTGTGAAGGCTACGTGTTTAACTCTATCGGTATCGTGACTTATCTGAACCCGTACATCGGCCACCATGAAGGTGACATAGTCGGTAAGATCTGTGCTGAAACCGGTAAGAGTGTACGCGAAGTCGTGCTGGAGCGTGGCCTACTGACCGAAGAAGAACTGGATGACATCTTCTCAGTACAAAACCTGATGCACCCGCAATACAAAGCGAAACGCTACGAATAACACTCTTTCATCAGGCCCCATCCGGGGCCTGTTTTGCTCACCATTTTTTGGTGGCTCGCAACGGACCTGCTCTAGCCGAACCCGCTTTAATTATCTGAGGATTTATCCTCACTGAGTTTTCAGATAATTAAATTCATAATATTACACGAGGTATCACTATGGTTTGGGTTGAACTGTTAGTTGTTCTGCTCTTTATCTTTTTGGGAGCACGTATCGGCGGTATCGGTATCGGTTTTGCCGGTGGCGCAGGTGTCATTGTCCTGTCTCTTGTTCTGGGCGTTCCGACCAGTCAGGCATTCATTCCTGTCGATGTTATTCTGATCATCATGTCTGTGATCACCGCCATTGCTGCTATGCAGGTAGCGGGGGGTATGGATTGGTTGGTTCAGGTGGCTGAAAACTTTTTGCGTAAACATCCGGAACGCATCACCTTTTACGCCCCGATTGTCACCTTCCTGATGACACTGATGGCGGGTACTGGTCACACCGCATTTTCTACCTTGCCCGTAATTGCCGAAGTGGCCAAAGGTCAGGGCGTACGTCCTTCTCGCCCATTGTCTATCGCAGTGGTCGCTTCACAAATTGCCATTACGGCGTCGCCAATCTCGGCGGCCGTGGTCGCGTTTGCGGCGATGCTGGTGCCGTTTGGCGTTGATTACCTGACTCTGCTGGCCATCTGTATTCCTACCACGTTCGCCGCTTGTATGGTCGGTGCATTTGTCGCCAACTTCATGGGTTGTGAGCTGAAAGACGATCCGACTTATCAGGAGAATCTGGCTAAAGGCCTGGTGAAACTGGAAAACAACGAGAAACGTGAAATTCTGCCAACCGCGAAAACAGCGACCTACATCTTCCTCGCCGCGATTGCGTTTGTGGTGTGCTACGCCGCCGCCATTTCTAAATCGGTGGGTCTGATTGAGAACCCGGCGCTGGGCCGTAACGAAGCCATCATGACCGTCATGCTGGCGGCAGCGGCGGCGATTGTGCTGTTCACCAAGATCGACGCATCGAAAATCTCTTCTGCGGCAACATTCCGCTCCGGTATGACTGCGTGTGTGTGTGTACTGGGCGTCGCGTGGCTGGGGTCAACGTTCGTCAACGCGCACGTGGCAGGTATTAAAGAAGTGGCCGGTGCACTGCTGGCTGATTATCCATGGATGCTGGCGCTGGTGCTGTTCTTTGCTTCTATGCTGCTCTACTCGCAAGGTGCAACCACGGTTGCTCTGATGCCTGCGGCACTGGCGATTGGTGTTGCGCCGCTGACGGCCGTTGCATCATTCGCAGCGGTGAGCGCGCTGTTCGTACTGCCAACCTACCCAACGCTGTTGGCGGCGGTTGAAATGGACGACACCGGTTCAACCCGCATCGGCAAATACGTCTTTAACCACCCGTTCTTTATCCCGGGTGTGGTAACCATCGCTTCAGCGGTTGCCTTTGGCTTCCTGTTTGGCGGTCTGTTCATCTAAACGAATAAAGTGCAAAGCAAGGGGAGCTTCGGCTCCCTTTTTTTATGGCCGCGCCAAGCTGCTCGCGTTAGCGCTGCTTTTGTGCCCGAATACCGTTTAGTGTCCGATACCGTGACTTGATTTAAATCAAGCATTGGTTCGAAAGTTATTTTCCTGCCACTGAAATAGCAATTGAATAAAATTCCCTATTTTTTATTCACCCGGAGAAAAGTCACGAGTAACCGTGCACAAGGGGAATATTTAAAGAATAGAATTTCATTATTTATAGCCAATTACCCCGCTTTATTTTTCTGGTTATTTCCGGCCAATTTATTACCCCAATATTTTGTGAACCACCGCTAAGATAATCCGCCTCAGGCTCTTTAGAATTTCTTTAACGATGAAGTGAAATTCACTTTATCACCATGAATAACAATAAAAGTTTTCACCATATTTATTACAAGTCCTAAGCTTTATTCCACGAAATACGTTGCCATATTGAATAGTATTGCAATAAACGTTTTCTAAATGAGTGAATTGAGGTGTGGGCCTGATGATGCAAACATATCTTCTCTGTTTCCGCTCTGATATTTGTTATGCATCACCGCGCCTCAACTCTTCAGGCAGAAAGCCATCAGGTGAATAGAGAATATTAGCCACCAAACGCGTTCAGAGCGCTTCATTTTCTGAATGTAAGGAGACAGCTATGACAACCCAAACTGCACCCACAGAACGTAAAGGCGGCTTCCTGGCCAACTTTAAGTTCCCTTCCGCTTACACCATTCTCTTTATACTGATCGCTCTGGTAGCGATGCTCACCTGGATTGTTCCGGCTGGCCAGTATGACCGTGCCATGAACGAAGACCTCGGCCGTGAAGTGCCGGTGGCAGGCACCTACCACCCAGCCGAGGGTAACCCTCAGGGCGTGATTGATGTGCTGCTGGCACCCATTGACGGCTTCTACGATCACAACAGCTATGAAGCGGCGGCGATTGACGTCTCACTGTTCATCCTGGTGATCGGTGGTTTCCTGGGGTTGGTGACCAAAACCGGCGCGATTGACGCGGGTATCGAACGTGTTACCGCCCGTCTGGAGGGACGCGAAGAGTTGATGATTCCGATCCTGATGGCGCTGTTTGCCACCGGCGGCACCGTGTATGGCATGGCGGAAGAATCGCTGCCATTCTACACCTTGCTGGTTCCGGTCATGATGGCTGCACGCTTTGACCCTGTGGTTGCCGCTGCAACAGTCTTACTTGGCGCAGGTATCGGTACGCTGGGTTCTACCATCAACCCGTTTGCCACCGTTATTGCCGCGAACGCAGCAGGCATTCCGTTTACCGACGGTATCTGGCTGCGCGCTGCGATTCTGGTGGTCGGCTGGATCATCTGTGTCATGTACGTGATGCGCTACGCCAAAATGGTGCGTGCAGACCAAAGTAAATCCATCGTGTTTGATAAATACGAAGAGAACAAAACCCACTTCCTGGGCAGCCGTAGTGATGAAGCTCTGGAGTTCACCGGCACACGCAAAGTGATTCTGACTATCTTCGCTGCTGCCTTTGCCGTGATGATTTATGGTGTATCTGTTGCGGGCTGGTGGATGGCTGAAATCTCCGCCATGTTCCTTGGCGCAACCATCATCATTGGTCTGGTGGCACGCATGAGTGAAGAAGAGTTTACCTCCAGCTTCATTGATGGCGCTCGTGACCTGCTTGGTGTCGCCCTGATCATCGGTATTGCGCGCGGTATCGTGGTGGTGATGGACCGCGGTATGATCACCGACACCATTCTGAACTCCGCCGAGCAAATGGTGACTGGCCTATCGTCAGTAATCTTTATTAACGTGATGTACTGGCTGGAAATTCTACTGTCATTCCTGGTGCCTTCATCTTCAGGCCTAGCTGTATTGACTATGCCAATCATGGCGCCGCTGGCTGACTTTGCTGGTGTGGGACGTGAACTGGTCGTAACCGCTTACCAATCAGCATCAGGTATCGTCAACCTCATCACACCAACGTCTGCGGTGGTGATGGGTGGCCTGGCCATTGCCCGCGTCCCTTACGTTCGCTGGCTGAAATGGGTCGCACCACTGCTGGGTATTCTGTGTGTGTTCATCATGGTCATGCTCAGTGTCGGTGCCTTCATGTAAGCACAACCGCTCTACTTTTCCTCTCTCAAGCCGCGCTCTGCGCGGCTTTTTTTCGCTCTGCGTGTACATCATTGCCAGCTTCGTTCGTCTTCAGGTCAGGCGTGCGGTTTTGCCCATCAGCGCCATTGTTTTCCTGCGTTGCCCACTCCCAGCTCTTCTCGCCGCACGCAATGACCGCAGTGGATTAACCGTCATTCTGTCCGACTGGCGGGTTTATTAAGCAGCGGTGTCAGTGAGTCATTCAACAGTAATGGATAATTACCACCGGAATAAGAAAGTTTATTCTCTGGTATTTTTTATCCCTGTTTACGCCAGTCAGAATTTCCCTGTTTATTCGCCTCTACTTAAGGTTTTCCGTGCTCAAATCAGGCTTTATTGCATCGGTTTGAGTTTGTCTCAGATCAATATTTTGGCCGATATTTTTGTTACATCGGACGTTTTTATTCGCCCTAAAGTCACTATCTACCCTTTAGAAATGCATACTTCGGTGCTATTGAGTGAATAATAAGGAAAATGAATTTGCATAAACTTCCTCAACTATCAATTCATCCTCCTAATTTCATGAATATTCTTTATTTATCCCGATTAAACTTCCACAAAATCCGCACAACCACCCAACAAGATAATCTTCTATCAGATGAATAAACATTGTTAAAAAACACTAGATTTCATGCTTTTTTAATAAAAATCGAACTGTGATCGCTCTCTAAGAAAGACCTCTCTGACGGGGTAATATGAATATCAGAACGAAACAATGAATTAATTAAAACCCAATTAAATTCATTACCAAATCCCTACAAATAAATATGTATTTCAAATAAAGAAATACACAGAAAATAAGAGAGATACGATTATGAGTAAGTTATACGTAGGTTCTGAAATAGGTCAATTACGTCGCGTTTTAATTCACCGCCCACGCCGCGCGCTCACCCATCTGACCCCATCAAACTGTCACGATCTGCTGTTTGATGACGTATTGGATATCGAACGTGCAGGTAAAGAACACGACGTTTTTGCCCAAACACTTCGCGACCAAGGCGTTGAAGTATTGCTACTCACTAATTTGCTCGCTGAAACACTGGATGTGCCTGAAGCCAAAGAATGGCTGCTGAATACGCAAATTTCTGATAACCGTTTTGGTCCAACATTCGCTAACGATCTGCGCTGCTACCTGGCTGACCAGCCACACATGGATCTGGCGAAAATTCTGACTGGTGGCCTGTCTTACGGTGAACTGCCCATTCAATCTTCGTCTATTCTGCAGGCGATGAACAAAGCGAATGACTTCATCATCAAACCGCTGCCAAACCATCTGTTTACCCGCGACACTTCTTGCTGGGTTTACGGTGGTGTCTCTATCAACCCAATGGCGAAAGTGGCCCGTCAGCGTGAAACCAACCACCTGCGTGCGATCTACCGTTGGCACCCAACCTTCGCTGGCCAGGACTTCATCAAGTACTTCGGCGACGAAGAGCGTAACTACGACAAATCCACCATTGAAGGCGGTGACGTGCTGGTTATCGGCCGCGGCGCAGTGTTGATTGGTATGTCTGAACGTACCACGCCACAAGGTGTTGAGCAGTTGGCTTCTTCTCTGTTCAAACATGGTCAGGCGAAACAAGTCATCGCGCTGGAACTGCCAAAAGACCGTTCTTGCATGCACTTGGATACCGTGATGACGCACATGCGTGAAGACACCTTCTCCGTGTATCCAAACGTGATTCCGGATGACGTGAACTGCTGGAGCCTGACCGGTGATGAATCTGGCCGCGTGAAAGCTACTCAACAAGAGTCTTACATTCACACTATCGAAAAAGCGTTGGGCGTCGGAAAACTGAACATGATCACTACCGGTGGCGACAGTTTCGAAGCAGAACGTGAACAGTGGAACGATGCAAACAACGTGCTGACCGTTCGTCCTGGCGTGGTGATTGGTTACGAACGTAACACCTACACCAACGAGAAATACGACAAAGCCGGCATCACCGTTCTGCCAATTCCGGGTGATGAACTGGGCCGAGGCCGTGGCGGTGCACGCTGCATGAGCTGCCCAATTGAACGTGATGACATCTAGTGACTAACTCGGGCCGGGGCTGATTTTCCTCTGCCAGCTTCGGCCCACATAATAAGAGATACAACCATGACTAAACAAACAGTAGTCGTCGCATTAGGTGGTAACGCATTGCTTCGTCGCGGTGAACCGTTAGAAGCGGATGTACAACGCCACAACATTGAAATTGCAGCCAAAACCATTTCTGAAATTGCCAAAGAGTACAACGTGGTACTGGTACACGGAAACGGTCCGCAAGTGGGATTGCTCGCGCTGCAAGGTTTGGAATACAAGAAAGTAAACCCTTACCCACTTGACGTGTTGGGTAGCGAAACTCAGGGCATGATCGGTTACATGCTGATGCAGGAATTCAAAAACCTACTGCCAGAACGCAACGTGACTTGCATGCTGACTCAGATGTCGGTCGATCCGAACGACCCGGCCTTTGCCGACCCGACCAAACCGATTGGTCCGGTCTACGAAGAAGCCGAAGCGCGTGAAATGGCAGAGAAATACCACTGGACGGTGAAACCGGACGGCAAATACTTCCGCCGCGTGGTACCCAGCCCTCAACCGACCGGCATCATCGAACATGAAGCGATCACCACCCTCATTGATGAAGGTCATCTGGTGATCTGTACTGGCGGTGGCGGCATTCCGGTCAAACGTGAAAACGGCAAACTGGTCGGCGTAGAAGCGGTGATCGACAAAGACATGTCGGCGGCCTTCCTCGCCAAACAAATCGGCGCCGATGCGCTGCTGATCCTGACTGATGCCGATGCCGTGTACCTTGACTGGGGTAAACCAACTCAGACTGCACTGCGCAACACCACGCCAGATGAGCTGGCGAAATACCAGTTCGATGCCGGCTCCATGGGGCCAAAAATCGAAGCATCGTGCGAATTCATTCGCAAAGGTGGCACCGTAGTCGGTATCGGCGCGCTGCAAGATGGTCTGCGCATCCTGGAAGGTAAAGCAGGCACCAACATCACTCGCGATCAGTAATCACCCGTGCAGTTGTCACTGGTAAGCAAACATTGAATTTTCAGCGCTTAGGCGAGATAGCGTAAGCGCTTCCCAGATGAGGATAAGATCATGGCTTTTAACCTACGTAACCGTAACTTCCTGAAACTACTCGACTTCACTCCACGCGAAATTCAACACATGTTGGACCTGGCGGTGGAACTGAAAAAAGCCAAATACAACGGCTATGAACAACCACGCCTGAAAGGCAAAAACATCGCACTGATCTTTGAAAAAACCTCCACTCGTACTCGCTGTGCGTTTGAAGTGGCGGCGTTCGACCAAGGCGCGCAAGTCTCTTACCTTGGCCCATCAGGTTCTCAGATTGGTCACAAAGAATCGATGAAAGATACCGCCCGTGTGCTGGGTCGCATGTACGACGGTATTGAATACCGTGGTTTTGGCCAAGAGATCGTCGAAGAGCTGGGTGCTTACGCTGGTGTGCCAGTGTGGAACGGCCTGACTGACGAATTCCACCCAACCCAAATTCTGGCAGACTTCCTGACTATGATGGAACACAGCCGCGGTAAACAACTACACGAAATCAAATTCGCTTACCTCGGTGATGCGCGCAACAACATGGGTAACTCTCTGATGGTTGGCGCAGCGAAAATGGGCATGGACATTCGCCTGGTGGCGCCAAAACAATTCTGGCCAACCGAAGAATTAGTGGCCACTTGCCGCGAAATCGCCAAAGAAACCGGCGGTAAAATCACTCTGACTGACGATGTGCAAGAAGGCGTGATTGGCTGTGACTTCCTGTACACCGACGTTTGGGTCTCTATGGGCGAAGCGAAAGAAGCATGGGCAGAGCGCATCAACCTGATGCTGCCTTACCAGGTGAACATGAACGTCATCAAAGCGACCGGCAACCCGAATGTGAAATTCATGCACTGTCTGCCAGCATTCCACGGCGAAGACACCACAGTGGGCAAACAACTGGCGCACGACTACCCAGTACTGAAAGACGGCTGTGAAGTGACCAACGAAGTGATCGAATCCGACTACTCAATCGTGTTCGATGAAGCGGAAAACCGCATGCACACCATCAAAGCCATCATGGTGGCAACACTGGGCGACTAACCCAAAATCAATTGACTTCCTTTACATACCTACCAATGCGGGCTGAATAAAGCCCGCATTTTTTTTCAGCGGCTTTTTCGCCATTTTTCTTAAAAAACCACCACCAAGCCAGACGCATAAACTGGTGGTTAAAATTCAGCAAATCTCAGCAAAATTCGCATAAAAATCCATAACTTGAATATTTTTCAAAAGCTATTGCACCGGTGTTTTTTGTCCGTATAATCCTCCGCAATTTGTCTACAGGGAACAAAAAATGAGCGTATTCAATCGAGCATCGCGTTTGAAAAACCGTCCGTATTGGGCGCGTCACGCCGTTTTGTTTTTCTGTGGTGATCGTTGTTAAAGCCTCCTATTTCAGGGGGCTTTTTTTTGAGTTTTTTCGTCCTCAGCCCATCGGCCGAGCCATGAACCTACACAAAAGGAAGAGACGTTATGGCACACTCGCTGTTTAACCGACACATCATTTCGATTCCGGAATTCACTCGCAGTGAATTGGAACTTATCGTCGATACGGCCGCCCGCCTCAAAGCGGAGCCAAATCCTGAGCTACTGAAAAACAAAGTGGTGGCGAGCTGTTTCTTTGAGCCATCGACCCGTACCCGCTTGTCGTTTGAAACCGCAGTGCAACGCCTCGGCGGCACCGTGATCGGTTTTGACAACGGCGGCAACACCTCGCTGGCGAAAAAGGGCGAAAGCCTGGCGGACTCGGTGCAGGTGATTTCCTCTTACGTCGACGCGTTTGTGATGCGCCACCCGCAAGAAGGCGCCGCGCGTCTCGCTTCCGAGTTCTCCAACGGCGTGCCGGTGGTTAACGGTGGTGACGGCGCCAACCAGCACCCGACCCAGACTCTGCTCGATCTGTTCTCGATTTACGAAACGCAAGGCACGCTGGATAACCTCAACGTCGCGTTCGTCGGCGATTTGAAATATGGCCGCACCGTGCACTCGCTGACTCAGGCACTGGCGAAATTCACCAACATTCGTTTCTTCTTCATCGCCCCGGAAGTGCTGGCGATGCCGGATTACCTGTGCCAGGAACTGGAAGAAGCGGGCATTGCGTTCAGCACTCACGCCAGCATTGAAGAAGTGGTACCCGAGCTGGATATTCTCTACATGACTCGCGTGCAGAAAGAGCGTTTTGACGAGTCCGAATACGCGCACATGAAGTCGGCTTACATTCTGTCTGCCGACACATTGAAAACCGCGCGTCCGAACCTGAAAGTGCTGCACCCGCTGCCACGCGTGGACGAAATCACCACCGACGTGGATAAAACACCGCACGCGTACTACTTCCAGCAGGCCGAAAACGGCGTCTACGCCCGTGAAGCCCTACTCGCCCTCGTTCTGAACCCAAATCTATAAGCAGGAGATGTCATCATGGTAAAAGAGAACCAACTACAGGTAGAAGCGATCCGCAACGGCTCAGTGATTGACCACATTCCTGCCAATCTGGGCATCAAGATTTTGTCGCTGTTCAAACTGCACGAAACCAATCAGCGCATCACCATTGGCCTCAACCTGCCGTCGTCAGCGCTGGGTCATAAAGATCTGATCAAGATTGAGAACATTTATCTGAGCAAAGAGCAGGCCAACCAACTGGCGCTGTATGCACCGAACGCGACCGTGAACCAGATTGAAGAGTATCAGGTAGTGAACAAGCTGACGCTGACACTGCCAGAGCGCATCGATGGTGTGTTTGCCTGCCCGAACAGCAACTGTATCTCACACGGCGAGCCGGTCAGCAGCCGCTTCCGCGTGATTCTGAAACAAGAAAATGTTCAACTCAAATGCCACTACTGTGAAAAAGTATTCTCGCGCGAAATCATGACCGAGAACTGATTCCGCGTCAGCCACTCAGCCGCCTGCTCTGGCGCTGAGTGGCCGTTATGGTCGCGCATAAAACGATGCATAAACTTGCACCACTTCAATATAAATCACCAAACAACAAGCATTTACCCAGATTATTATTTGGTGATCCTATTCAAAAAGCCGCATTTTTATTAATGGTATGCTTCTTTCACCAACAATGACTATCCCAGTGCTCAACACAGGTTTCCCGCACCATGGCGAATACATTCGTCACTGGCGGGTTGTCACACTCTAAGGCTTTGGGAGTGTGCTGACAGGGTATGGAACACCAGAATGTCTCACGCCTCGGCGTGACTGGATAAGGAGTTACCCGTGAACAGAAAAATGCCTCACAGTGCCATTGCGCATGAGGATGAATCTCTGGCGGCGGCCTGCAAACGTCTGCTGCAACAGCAGAGTTTTGCCAATCAGAATGAACTGCGCGAAAAACTCATCGAGCTGGGCTTCGACGGTATCAGCCAGTCGACGGTGTCGCGCCTGCTGTCACAGCTTGGCGTGGTCAAAGTGCAGAACGCCTGCGGTAAGAAAGTCTACTGTATAACGGTCGAAACTGCGCCGGTACGCGTGGAGTCATCCATCGCCTCACAGATTGAGTTCATCACCCACAATCAGGCGATTGTGGTGGTCAAAACCCATCCCGGCAGTGCCCAACTGGTGGCCCGCCTGGTGGACATCGATCCGCACAGCGAAATTCTCGGCACCGTCGGTGGCAACGACACCGTGCTGGTGATCCCGCGTGACGCCAATAACGTTGAAGCGTGCGAACGCGTCGTCAAAACGCGTCTTGGTGTTGCCTGACTCAGGCACCCGCCCTGCGCGGGTGCTTGCTCACGCTTTTTCAGCTTATTGACTCCGTTTCATGCCCGACATGAAACCAAATCCCCTTCACTCCGGTCTCATCGAACATAGCGTCCAAATGCCGTCCGGCGCGCCTGATGTTGCACAGAATTTGACACCAACAGGCGCAGTCACGAATATTTTGGGTATAGTATGACTGTCCACTTTTTCAGAATGTCTTGATGATGCGTATATTTTTCTCTTTCTTACTGCTGGTGTGTTCCGCTCTGAGCCAACCGGCACTGGCGGCGTTTGGTAATAATAACCCTCTCTCGCTCGGCAGTAACAACCAGTTTGTGACCGTGGATGAAGCCTTTCCGTTCAGCTATTTCCAGCAAGGCAATCAGGTCTATCTCGATTGGCAGGTCAAAGACGGCTACTACCTGTATCAGGATCGCATCAGCATCAGTGCAGACAAAGTCACACTCGGCGACTATCAGTTGCAGCAGGGCCAGCCGTATCATGATGAGTTCTTTGGGGATGTCACCATCTACACCACGCCACTGTCTGTCACACTGCCACTGAGCGACTATCAGGACGGTGCGCGGCTGATTGTGCAGTATCAGGGCTGCGCCAAAGCCGGCTTCTGTTATCCGCCGGAAACCCGCGTGATTACGCTCGACAGCTTTAGTTTTGATCAGCCCGCCGAAGTCACACCGGCACCATCGGCCTCGGCGAACAATGCAGCCGTCACCACAGACAGCGCACCAGCGTCTCAACAGGATTCACTGGCTTCACAACTGGCCGATGCCTGGTGGACACCGCTGCTGTTCTTACTGCTGGGGATCGGGCTGGCGTTTACTCCGTGCGTACTGCCCATGTACCCGATTCTGACCAGCATCGTGCTCGGCGGCGGTCAGTTGTCGCACCGCCGCGCGCTGCTGCTGAGTTTTGTGTATGTGCAAGGCATGGCGCTGACCTACACCCTGCTCGGGTTAGTCGTTGCTTCGGCCGGGCTACAATTTCAGGCCGCCTTGCAACACCCTTACGTGCTGATCGGCCTCAGCGCGCTGTTTGTGCTGCTCGCCGCGTCGATGTTTGATCTTTACACCTTACAACTGCCAAGCCGCATGCAGACCTGGCTCAGCAACCTGAGTAATCAGCAGCAAGGGGGCAGCCTGGCGGGCGTATTCGCTATGGGCGCGATTTCCGGTTTGGTGTGTTCGCCCTGCACCACTGCGCCGCTGTCCGGTGCGCTGCTGTACGTGGCGCAAAGTGGGGATTTGCTGACAGGTGGCGTAGCGCTCTACGCACTGGCACTCGGTATGGGCATTCCGCTGATTCTGGTTGCGGTATTTGGTAACCGTCTGCTGCCACGCGCGGGTATGTGGATGGAGCGCGTGAAAACGCTGTTCGGCTTTATTCTGCTCGCAGCACCGATTTTCCTTCTGGAGCGTCTGCTGCCAGAGTTCTGGTCCACCGCACTGTGGTCACTGCTTGGACTAGCCGCGTTTGGCTGGCTGTACCATGTCAAAAACAGTCTGCCGTTTGCCGGCTGGAAACAGAGCCTGCTGGGCATTATTGCCATTCTCGGCCTGCTGGCCTCTGCACAACCGTTACTCAATCACTGGATGATGCCAGAACAAGCGGCCACGCAAGCACAACCTGCGATTGCATTCACTCGAATTGCCAATGTTGACGACCTCAACCGTGAATTAGCCAGCGCCAAAGCGGCGGGCAAACCAGTGATGCTCGATTTCTACGCCGACTGGTGTGTGGCGTGTAAGGAGTTTGATAAGTACACCTTCCACCATCCGGATGTGGAGCAGAAATTGAAAAACTTTGTCTTACTTCAAGCCGACGTAACACGAAATCAACCGCAAGACATTGAATTACTGAAACAAATGCAAGTGCTCGGTTTGCCGACTATTGAGTTCTGGAATGCGCAGGGCGAACGCGTTTCAAACGCGCGCATCACCGGCTTTCAGCCCGCCGAGCAATTTTTGCAGCATCTGAACAACCACCAGCTCTGATTTCTCCATTAGTGCTCATCCGGTTCGGGACCCCGCTGTCAAACAGGGTGAGCGCTATTCATCTTCATGCAGATAAAAAGTGGATACAGTTCAGACTTTTAGTGTGTGAACATTGTCCATATTTTCAAAGCGGACAATAATTTCTTTAACTAATTTGTTAAAAGTGTTTAACGTCATGGACTCGACCTACACCATCATCATTGCCGATGATCATCCGCTATTTCGCAATGCCCTGTTCCAATCTGTGCACATGGCAGTCAGTGGGGCGAACCTTCTTGAAGCTGATTCTCTCGATGCGCTGCTGGCGCTGCTCAATAAAGGCTCTGAGCCGGATCTGCTGCTGCTGGATTTGAAAATGCCCGGCGCCAACGGTATGTCAGGGCTGATTCACCTGCGCGCCGAATACCCGGACTTGCCGATTGTGGTGGTGTCTGCCAGTGAAGAGCCGTCAGTGGTATCACAAGTCAAAAGCCATGGCGCGTTCGGCTTTATTCCTAAATCGAGCGACATGCGCAGTTTGATCAGCGCAATTAATCAGGTGCTGAACGGCGAACCGTATTTTCCGGAAGGGCTGATCGCCGATGCGGGAGCTTGTAACGATCTGGCGGAGAAAATCGCCGCCCTGACCCCACAGCAATACAAAGTGCTGGGCATGTTGTCGGACGGCTTACTGAATAAGCAGATTGCTTATGAACTGAATGTTTCGGAAGCCACCATCAAAGCACATATGACGGCGATCTTCCGTAAACTTGGGGTGAAAAACCGCACTCAGGCAGTGATCCTGCTGAAAGAGATGAGCGAATAACGCTACTCGCCCGCCTCCACCACATCATCTTCCGCTGGCAGACGTAAACCAATCTTGGTCACCTGCCAGTCCACCACGTCGGCCACCACCCAATGCAGGCCATGCCATTCGAAGTGGTCACCCAGTACCGGGGTGGTGCCAAGGTGTTCGGTCACTAAATCTTTCAGCGTTTTGTCGTCGCTCAGCTCGCCCAAATCGAGACCATAAGCCATCGCGATATCCACCAATTTGGCTTCAATATCGAGGAAGAAGTCACCAAAGAAGCGCGCCAGTGAGGCTTTTTCCGGTGCTTCACTGAACAGTTGGCTGAGCGCTTCAAGATCTTTTTCCTGCGCCAGCACACACAGCGTATCCCCTTCTTCAAGCTTAGTACTGCCCGACGGGTGAAGCAGTTGCTGCTGACGGAATACCGCCGCAATCCGCGTACCATCCGGCATGAACAGGTTACGCAGCGGCTCACCGATGCACCATTTGTCTTGCTTCAGATTGTAGATAAACAGCTCCCACTCGCTGGTCGGGAAAATCTCGACACCCGTGCGCGAAATCGGCTCCGGCTTTGATGGCAGCTCTACCTTGGCCAGCGACATCGCCTTGGTCAGCGTTCCGCCTTGCACAATCAGCGATACCATGACCACGAAAAACGCCAGATTGAAGTAAAGCTGTGCATCCGGCAATCCGGCCATCATTGGGAACACCGCCAGAATGATCGGAACCGCGCCGCGCAATCCGACCCAGGAAATGAACCATTTCTCACGGGCGGTAAAGCTTTTGAACGGCAACAAGCCAATCCATACCGACACCGGACGGGCAAACAGAATCATGCCAAACGCCAGCGCCAGCCCCGGCACCATGATCGCCACCAGATTTGACGGTGTGACCAGCAGACCCAACACCAGGAACATGCCGATTTGCGATAACCAGGTCATGCCATCCAGCACGTTCAGAATCGAATGACGGCTGCGGGTTGGGCGGTTACCGATCAGCAGACCAACCAGATAAATCGACAGAATGCCGCTGCCGCCGAGCGCGTTCGACAACGCAAAAATAATCAGGCCGCCGCTCACGGTCAGAATGGAATAAAGCCCTTCGGGTAACTGACTGCGATTGATCAGTTTCCACAATAACCAGCCGCCACACAGGCCGAGTAACGCACCGAGACCAAACTGTTTCACAAAGCTCAGCGCCAGGAAACCTGCGCTCAGATCGCTGCTCTGGCTGCCCAGCACTGCAATCATGGTGACGGTCAGAAACACGGCCATCGGGTCGTTGGTACCCGATTCAATTTCCAGCGTGGCTCCGACACGCTCGTTGAGACTGCGACCTTTGAGCAGCGAGAACACCGCCGCCGCATCGGTTGAACCGACAATCGCACCCACCAGAATGCCTTGCAGCAGATCGAGATCAAACAACCAAGCTGCCATCAATCCGGTCAGCATCGTGGTAATCGCTACCCCGACAGTCGCCAAAGACACCGACGGCCAGAATGCGACCCGGAAACTCGCTACCCGGGTGCGCATCCCGCCATCGAGCAGGATGATCGCCAGCGCTAGGTTACTCACCAGATACGCTACCGGATAGTTATCAAATAAAATGCCACCGACCCCGTCTTCCCCAGCCAACATACCGACGGCAAGAAAAACCAAAAGAATAGGAATCCCCAGTTTTGAGGATACCGGGCTCAGGAGTACGCTGAGCGCAATGAGTAATGCGCCAACCAGAAAAAAGCTGTTGATGGTAATCGCGTCCACACTCCCCCTCCCTTAATTAAATTGTTGTTATATACGGTGGATTCCACCGCGCTACTGCTTGCCTATTGTGCACGAAAACCTAGCAGTTTGACGAAAAGTTTATGTAAACAAATACCACCTAACCTAAGTGTGGCAAGCGCTGCCGATCGGCGCGCAACACAAATTCCGCATTGCCGACACTAAAAAAGTGCCGCCGACACGACTTTTCTGGTGCGGATTTCTTAGACCTTTGGCTAATTTAACATAGTTTTAACACACAACCTGCATCACAAACCCGCCATGAAGCCTTGATTTTCCATCGTTTTAAACAAAAACCGTCACGACTAAAGTTGCACAGATCCCTTGATTAAACACTGCTAAATTACAAACCGTAACATTGCGTTAACACAACATCTAACAGGAAGGAGAAGGCCATGGCGTTCGAATCTACAGAACATGCTCAAGCCTACTGGAAAGAAAACTTGGGGATTATGGGGTCACTGCTCGCAGTGTGGTTCTTAGTATCTTATGGCGCGGGCGTGTTATTCGTCGATGCGCTCAACAGCATTCATTTAGGCGGCTTTAAGCTTGGATTCTGGTTTGCACAACAGGGCTCAATTTACACCTTCGTCGCTTTAATCTTTATTTACGTTGCGCGGATGAACTCGCTCGACAAAAAGTACAACGTGCACGAAGACTAAGAGGTTTTAGCAATGGATATTCAAACTTGGACGTTTCTTCTCGTTGGTCTCTCTTTCGCTCTGTATATTGGCATCGCCATCTGGGCTCGCGCGGGATCAACCAGTGAGTTCTATGTCGCAGGCGGTGGTGTACACCCTGTCGCGAATGGTATGGCGACCGCAGCAGACTGGATGTCAGCCGCATCGTTCATCTCAATGGCAGGTATCATCTCGTTCATCGGTTACGATGGTACGGTTTACCTGATGGGTTGGACAGGCGGTTACGTTCTGTTGGCTCTGTGTTTAGCGCCTTACCTGCGTAAATTTGGTCAGTTCACTGTGCCAGATTTCATCGGCGAACGTTACTACTCGAAAACGGCTCGTATGGTAGCGGTATTCTGTGCGATCTTCATTTCCTTCACCTACGTAGCAGGTCAAATGCGCGGTGTGGGCGTGGTATTCTCCCGCTTCCTCGAAGTTGACATCAACGTGGGTATCGTTATCGGTATGGCGATCGTGTTCTTCTACGCCGTACTGGGTGGCATGAAAGGCATCACTTATACACAGGTAGCTCAATTCTGTGTGCTCATTTTCGCCTTCCTTGTACCAGCTATTTTCACTTCAATCATGATGACCGGTAACCCGCTGCCACAAATTGGTATGGGTTCAACCATCTCAGGCACTGATGTTTATCTGCTTGATAAGCTTGATGGTCTGACGCAGGAGCTTGGCTTCACAGCGTACACTGAAGGCAACAAGAGCATGGTGGATGTGTTCTTCATCACGGCGGCTCTGATGGTGGGTACAGCTGGTCTGCCACACGTCATCATTCGCTTCTTCACGGTACCTAAAGTGCGTGATGCGCGTATCTCTGCGGGTTGGGCACTGCTGTTCATCTCTCTGCTGTATACCACTGCACCAGGTGTGGCTGCGTTTGCTCGCGTGAACCTTATCGAAACCATCAACGGTCCGGACATGCAAGGTGTGACGGCTGAGCAAGCACCAAGCTGGTACAAAAACTGGGAAAGCACAGGTCTGGTTAAGTGGGAAGATAAGAACGGCGATGGTCGCATGTTCTACTCGGGTGATGCTCGCAACGAAATGAACATCAACCGTGACATCATCGTACTGGCTTCTCCAGAGCTGGCGAAACTGCCTAACTGGGTTGTAGGTCTGCTGGCAGCAGGTGGTTTGGCAGCAGCACTGTCTACAGCGGCAGGTCTACTGCTGGTTATCTCAACGTCTATCTCTCATGACTTGTTGAAGAAAGGCTTCAAGCCAAATATGACCGACAGACAGGAATTGATGGCTGCGCGTGTCGCTGCAATTGTCGCCATCGTCGGCGCCGGTTACTTGGGTATTAACCCTCCGGGCTTCGTGGCTCAGGTGGTCGCCTTCGCCTTCGGCTTGGCAGCAGCCTCCTTCTTCCCTGCCATCATCCTGGGTATTTTCTACAAGAAGATGAACAAAGAAGGGGCGATTGCAGGTATGGTGGCAGGTATCGCGTTCACTGCGGCTTACATCATCTACTTCAAGTTCATCAACCCGGCAGCAAGTACGCCTGACAACTGGTTCTTTGGTATCAGCCCAGAAGGCATCGGTACGCTGGGTATGTGTCTGAACTTCGTGGTCTCAATCGTGGTGAACAAATTCACGGCTGAAGTACCGACTGAAGTCCAAGACATGGTTGAGTCTATCCGCTATCCAAAAGGCGCTGGCGCGGCTCACGACCATTAATCCTCTCCAGAGCGAGTGAATTGTAGGGATTCTCTCCACAAAAAAGCCCGGGCACTGCCCGGGCTTTTCTTTATCTTGGTTTACGCTTTCGCGACAGTGAAATTCGGGTTCACCGCCGTCAGTTTGCGAATCAGATAATTGAGCAGAACACCATACATCGGCACGAACAGGCCAAGGCTGATGATCAGCTTGAAGCTGTAATCCACCAACGCGATTTCCGTCCAGTGCTGCGCCATAAACGGATCCGGGCTCTGGTAGAACGCGATGGCGAAGAAAGCGATGGTATCCAACGCATTACCAAATAAGGTGGATGCGGTCGGTGCCACCCACCACTGCTTCAATTGACGCAGGCGGTTAAACACATGCACATCCAGAATCTGACCCAGTAAGTAAGCCATAAAACTGGCGGCGGCAATACGCGCCACAAACAGGTTGAACTCACTCAGCGGCGCCAAACCCTGAAACTGGCCTTCAAAGAACACCACAGACAACAGGTACGACACCAACAGCGCTGGCAGCATCACCAGAAAGATGATTTTGCGTGCCATCGGCGCACCAAAGATACGTACAGTCAGATCGGTCGCCAGGAAAATAAACGGGAAAGTGAAGGCGCCCCAGGTGGTATGAAAACCAAAGATGGTAAACGGAATCTGCACCAGGTAGTTGCTCGAGGCAATGATCACCAGGTGGAACAGAACAAGATAGGATAAAGCTTTGCGCTGCTGCGCAGGGGTAAAGTTACTCATATTGTACCTTTTTAGTTTGTTTTGGGGGCGAGGGAACCCAAATTGAAGCCGTAGCTTCACTCATCTATGTTAGTCGCTGACACTCATCTGGCTCACAGCCAGCGTCAGGGGCGGCGATTATACCTTAATCAATTGGCCCTGCAAGTGAGCAAAAAATAGCAAACGTTTTTACCATCAAATAATTGCGCGAGTCCCCTTTCGCTCACTCAGCGAAGCCGATCTCAGCCTGTGACCTTTTGCTTGAGAAGATCCAAAGGATCGTGCTAATCTTCGCCTCCATTTTTCTGGCCTAAAATTCATCCTCCGAATGAACAAATGCGGGTCAGTGCTATCTTTTAGGGTGTTGAACGCGCAAGCTTCAGCACACAATCCCCAACCCAACGTGGAACCGAACAGATGGGCAAAGGTACTCTATATATCGTCTCTGCACCGAGCGGCGCAGGCAAATCAAGCTTGATCGCGGCGCTGTTGGAACGCAATCCGACTTACGCGATGAAAGTGTCTATTTCGCATACCACGCGCGGCATGCGTCCTGGCGAACAAGATGGTGTGCATTACCATTTTGTACAGAAAGAGCACTTCGAAGACCTGATTGGTAAAGGCGAGTTTCTGGAGTACGCCGAAGTGTTTGGTAACTACTACGGCACTTCTCGTGTCTGGATTGAGGAAACCTTAAACAAAGGTATCGATGTTTTTCTCGACATTGACTGGCAAGGCGCGCGTCAGATCCGCGAGCAAATGCCAGCGGCGAAAAGCATCTTTATTCTGCCGCCATCCAAAGAAGAGCTGGAGCGTCGTTTAAACACGCGCGGCCAGGATAGCGAAGCAGTGATTGCAAAACGTATGAACGAAGCGCAGTCGGAAATTTCGCACTACAGCGAATACGATTACGTGATCGTCAACGACGATTTCGATGTCGCACTGATGGATTTTAAAGCCATCATGCGTGCAGAAAGATTGAAGCAGGATAAGCAAGCTGCTAAATATAGCAGTATGCTGGCTGCACTTCTGGCGGACTAAGCCCGCCACCATGAAATTGGCCAGCCTCTCGCTAGTATCTCAACGCGTTAGGCTGTATACTTTCTCGTCATTCAACATTTTAGTTAACTATTTGGAGTTCTCATGGCACGCGTAACTGTTCAAGACGCTGTTGAAAAAGTTGGCAACCGTTTCGACCTAGTTCTGATTGCGGCTCGCCGCGCTCGTCAAATGCAAACTGGCGGTAAAGACTCACTGGTGCCGGAAGAGAACGATAAGCCAACGGTTATCGCTCTACGCGAAATCGAAGAAGGTCTTATCACGAAAGATGTGCTAGACGCACGTGAACGCCAAGAGCAGCAAGAGCAAGAAGCAGCAGAATTGGCAGCGGTAAGCAGCATCGTGCACAACCGTTAATTCTGCATCAGGAATTAATCAACACTCGGGCCTGAAATTTGTATCTATTCGATAGCCTCAAAGATGTTGCCCAGGAATATCTCACAGAGCCTCAAATTGAGGCTCTGCGCCAATCTTATGTAGTGGCAAGAGATGCCCATGAAGGGCAAACCCGCTCAAGCGGCGAACCTTACATTATCCACCCTGTTGCTGTAGCTCGAATTCTGGCAGAAATGCGTCTGGATTTAGAAACGCTGCAAGCCGCGCTCCTGCATGATGTTATCGAAGATTGTGACGTCACCAAAGAAGACCTCGAAGCTCAGTTTGGCCATGCCGTGGCAGAACTGGTGGACGGCGTATCTAAGCTCGACAAACTCAAATTCCGCGATCGCAAAGAAGCACAGGCTGAGAACTTTCGAAAAATGGTCCTGGCCATGGTACAGGACATTCGCGTTATCCTGATCAAACTGTCAGACCGGACCCACAATATGCGTACGCTGGGCGCTCTTCGCCCGGACAAAAAACGTCGCATCGCCCGTGAAACACTGGAAATCTACGCTCCGCTGGCACACCGCCTCGGTATTCATAACATCAAAACCGAGCTCGAAGAGCTGGGCTTTGAAGCTCTGTATCCCAACCGTTATCGCGTTCTCAAAGAAGTGGTGAAAGCCGCGCGCGGTAATCGTAAAGAGATGATTCAGCGCATTCACAGTGAAATCGAAGGTCGCCTGCAAGACGTGGGCTTGCCCGCTCGCGTGGTGGGCCGCGAGAAAAACCTGTTCTCCATCTACAACAAGATGAAAACCAAAGAGCAGCGGTTTCACACCATTATGGATATTTACGCGTTCCGCGTGGTGGTCGACAGCGCCGATACCTGTTATCGCGTGCTTGGCCAGGTACACAGCCTGTACAAACCACGTCCGGGGCGTATGAAAGATTACATCGCGGTCCCGAAAGCCAACGGCTACCAATCGCTGCACACCTCCATGGTCGGCCCGCACGGCGTGCCGGTGGAAGTGCAGATCCGTACCGAAGATATGGATCAGATGGCTGACAAAGGGGTCGCGGCACACTGGTCTTACAAAGCCAACGGCGATCGTGCTGGCACCACCGCGCAAATTAAAGCGCAGCGATGGATGCAAAGCCTGCTTGAGCTGCAACAAAGCGCTGGTAACTCATTCGAATTTATCGAAAACGTCAAATCCGACCTATTCCCAGACGAAATTTACGTCTTCACGCCAAAAGGCCGCATTGTGGAACTGCCTGTCGGTGCCACCGCGGTTGACTTCGCTTACGCAGTGCATACCGACGTAGGTAACACCTGTGTCGGCGCTCGTGTCGATCGCACACCATACCCACTGAGCAAACCACTGAAAAACGGCCAGACCGTGGAAATCATCAGCGCACCGGGTGCCCGCCCGAATGCAGCATGGCTCAACTACGTGGTGACCTCGCGCGCACGTACCAAGATTCGTCAGGTACTAAAAACCATGCGCCGTGAAGAGTCGATTACGCTGGGACGTCGTCTGCTCAACCACGCTTTGGGTGATTTGTCGCTGAGCGACATCAGTGCCGACAACATCAAGCATGTTCTGAGCGACCTCAAGATCGCCAGCGAAAACGATCTGTTGGCCGCAATTGGTCTGGGCGAACTGATGAGTATCGTGATTGCCCGCCGTCTGTTGGGCGATGCCGATGAGTTGACGGAAACCGAAAGCAAAGATGGCAAACCGAAGAAGAAACTGCCAATCCGCGGTGCGGAAGGCATTCTGCTGACGTTCGCGAACTGTTGTCACCCGATTCCGGATGACTCGATCATTGCGCACGTCTCTCCGGGCCGAGGTTTGGTGGTGCATCGTGAAACCTGTCCGAACGTACGCGGCTATCAGCGCGAACCGGATAAGTACATGGCGGTAGAATGGACCCGTGATTACGATCAGGAATTCATTACCGAGCTGCGAGTCGATATGCAAAACCGTCAGGGTGCGCTGGCTGAGCTGACCAATGTCATCTCCAAAACCGGCTCCAACATCCACGGCCTGTCGACCGAAGAACGTGATGGCCGTCTGTATACGGTGACCGTACTGCTGACCACGAAAGATCGCGTCCACTTAGCAGGCATCATGCGGAAGATCCGCACCATGCCAAATGCGCTGAAAGTGAGGCGCAGAAAGTACTAAACGTACGCTTGAACTGCCCTTGATAGCCACCTATCAAGGGCTTTTTTATTTTCGATTATGTTCAAACGACTTCACCCGTCGTCACCTTAGTGACCCCCTTTGAAGTCGTTTGGGTATAAAGGTAAAAACTTCAGAGTCCTAACCATGAACTTAGACCGTTATTCCCGAATTCAGGAAGTCTTAAAAGCCCGCCAAACCGACTTAACCGTCTGTCTGGAAGAGGTGCACAAACCCAATAACGTCTCCGCGGTCATTCGTACTGCCGATGCGGTCGGCCTGCACAAAATTCACGCCATCTGGCCGAATGAACAGATGCGCACCCTGACCCACACTTCCGCCGGTGCCCGTAACTGGGTTGAACTGCAAACGCACGACAGCACACTGGAAGCGATTCAACACCTCAAAGATCAGGGTATGCAGGTTCTGGTGACCAATCTGTCGGACGATGCGGTTGATTTTCGTGACATCGACTACACCAAACCAACAGCCATCATTCTCGGCAGTGAAAAAGTGGGCATTTCCAAACAAGCGCTGGCCCTGGCAGATAAAGACATCGTGATCCCGATGGTCGGCATGGTGCAATCACTCAATGTCTCGGTGGCTGGCGCGCTGATTCTGTATGAAGCGCAGCGCCAACGTCAGCAAGCGGGCATGTATGAGCGCGACGAAAGTCCACTGCCCGCAGAAACCATCAACCGTATTCTGTTTGAACGCGGCCATCCGGTGCTGGCGAAAGTCGCCAAGCGCAAGAAGCTTGACTATCCACAGCTGGATGACGAAGGCCAGATCGTGGCCGACGAGGCGTGGTGGAAAGCGATGCAGAGCGCGTAATTGGCCTACCGGGCCGAATTACCCCTGTACAAATAGACAGCTCAGTGTTTGAATAGTTACCCAGTCAATTGGTTACGTGGTTGAATCTATGTCGCAGCTTCTTTCAGCAATTCCGTTAAGTTCACTCTCCGGCGTCGGTGCCAAGGTGGCCGAGAAGCTGGAAAAAATTGGTTTGAACAGCGTTCAGGACTTGCTGTTTCATCTGCCGCTGCGCTATGAAGATCGCACCCGTATCTACCCGATTATCAAACTGCATCCGGGCCTGTGGGCTGCGGTGCAGGGCAAAGTGATGGCGGTCGACACCACCTTTGGCCGCCGCAAAATGCTGACGGTTAAAATCAGTGACGGCAACGGGACACTGACGCTGCGTTTTTTCAACTTTACCGCCGGTATGAAGAACAACTTCGCCGACGGTAAGTTAGTGCACGCTTACGGTGAAATTAAGCGCGGTAATGGTGGGCTGGAAATCATCCACCCGGATTACAAATTTTTCGCCCCGGCGCAAAGCCCCGATGTCGAACCCAACCTGACTCCGGTCTATCCGACCACCGATGGCCTGCGCCAGATCACGCTGCGTAACCTGACCGATCAAGCACTGGCCTTGCTCGACAAAGCCGCCGTGCAGGAGCTACTGCCCTCGGGCCTGTATGACCACCAAATCACCCTCGCCCAAGCGCTGCACACCATTCATCGCCCGTCAGCGGACATCGATCTGAGCCTGTTTGACGAAGGCCGTCATCCGGCGCAAATTCGCCTGATCATGGAGGAGCTGCTGGCGCAGAATCTGTCGATGCTCGCCGTACGCAGCAAAGGTCAGCAGGACATCGCGCTGCCGCTGCCAGAAACTCAGCAGCTAAAACAGCAGTTGCTGGCACAGTTACCCTTCTCTCCGACCAATGCGCAAGCACGCGTGGTACGTGAAATCGAAGCCGATCTCGCCAAACCGCATCCGATGATGCGCTTGGTACAGGGCGATGTAGGGTCAGGCAAAACGCTGGTGGCTGCACTGGCTGCGGTGCGGGCGATCGAACACGGTTATCAGGTCGCGCTGATGGCGCCGACCGAACTCCTGGCTGAGCAACATGCGATCAACTTTGCCAACTGGTTTGAAAGCATGGGTATTCAGGTCGGCTGGCTGGCGGGCAAACTGAAAGGTAAAGCCAAAGAAGCCGAACTGGCGCGCATTGCCAGCGGCGAAGTCAAAATGGTGGTCGGCACTCACGCCCTGTTTCAGGAGCACGTGGTGTTTGACCATTTGGCGCTGGTGATCATTGATGAGCAGCACCGCTTTGGTGTTCACCAGCGTCTGGAACTGCGTGAAAAAGGCGCCAAACAGGGTGCTTACCCGCATCAGTTGATCATGACCGCAACGCCGATTCCGCGCACGCTGGCGATGACCGCCTACGCTGATTTAGAGACCTCCGTGATTGATGAATTGCCGCCAGGGCGTACTCCGATTCAAACCGTGGCAATTCCGGATACCAAGCGTGACGACATTATTGAGCGCGTACGCCATGCATGTCTGACCGAGGGCAAACAAGCCTATTGGGTCTGTACACTGATTGATGAGTCGGAAGTGCTCGAAGCACAAGCGGCGGCCGAGACCGCCGAAGAGCTGCAGCGCAAACTGCCGGAGGTCAAAATTGGTCTGGTGCACGGACGTATGAAGCCGGCGGAAAAGCAGGCCGTGATGCAGGCGTTTAAAGACAATCAGCTGCATTTATTGGTCGCCACTACCGTGATTGAAGTCGGGGTGGATGTCCCCAACTCCAGCCTGATGATCATCGAAAACCCGGAGCGTCTTGGTCTGGCCCAGTTGCACCAGCTACGCGGCCGGGTTGGCCGTGGCTCCGTGGCGAGTCACTGCGTGCTGCTCTATCATGCACCGCTGTCAAAAACAGCGCAGAAGCGTCTCGGCGTGCTGCGCGAGAGCAACGACGGCTTTGTGATTGCGCAGCGCGATCTGGAAATCCGCGGCCCGGGTGAACTGCTCGGTACCAAACAGACTGGCCTGGCCGATTTCAAAATCGCCGATCTGGTGCGCGATCAACGCCTGATCCCTGAAGTACAACGCATCGCGCGCCACATTCACGACCATTACCCGGACAGTGCGCTGGCCATTATCGACCGCTGGCTGGGTGAACGCGACGTTTACGCCAAAGCCTAACTCTCACTGTCGACAATAGAACAGGCGCGAACTCGCGCTGATTGACCGCGATCAATCACTTATCTCCACGCCATAGCAAACGTTTGCCTTTCTGAGTAAAACCTCTATAATCGCCGCCAAAATCGAGTAAACGCAAACGTTTACCTCGGGGTGCATCCCCACATCCTGAACCGGACCTGATTAACAGCAATCACAGATAACGTCCGCGTTCCGCTTCCACTGCCCACTCAGCGCAGGCGAAGTGACATAACACATTAGGAAACTGCCATGACAACCCAAAACACGCGTAAGTCCGATCTGGTTTACCAGCTCAATGACCGTCCGCCGCTGCCACAAACGTTCTTTGCCGCTCTGCAGCACCTGCTGGCGATGTTTGTTGCCGTAATCACCCCGTCTTTGATCATTTGTCAGTCGCTAGGCGTACCAGCCGATCAGACCAACACCATCATCAGCATGTCGCTGTTTGCTTCTGGTTTGTCATCGTTTATCCAGATTCGTACCATCGGCCCGATTGGTTCCGGTCTGCTGTCGATTCAGGGGACCAGTTTTAACTTCCTTGGTCCGATTATCGGTGCAGGGCTGGCGCTCAAAGCGGGTGGCGCTGACATCTCAACCATGATGGCGGCCATTTTCGGTACTATTCTGCTGGCCTCTTTTGCTGAAATTCTGCTGTCGCGCGTGCTGGAGTTTGCCCAGCGCATCATCACCCCTCTGGTCTCCGGGATTGTCGTGACGCTGATTGGTCTGACGCTGGTACAAGTGGGTCTGGTTTCCATGGGCGGCGGCTATGCGGCGCTGGGTGATGGTACCTTCGGAAGTCTGGATAAACTGGCGCTGGCAGGTACAGTGCTGGCAATCATCGTGATTCTTAACCGCTCACACAATCCCTATGTACGCGTCGCTTCTATCGTCATTGCGATGCTGGTGGGTTATGTGATGGCGTACCTGATGGGTATGATCGATACCAGCCAGCTGGGCGATACCGCCGTGATTGCACTGCCCATTCCGATGCAATACGGCCTGAGTTTTGACTGGTCGCTGTTTATTCCTCTGGTACTGATTTTCCTCATCACCGCGCTGGAAGCGATCGGCGACATCACGGCAACCTCAGAGGTGTCTGGCGAGCCGGTCAAAGGCCCGGTATACATGAAACGTATCAAAGGCGGCGTACTGGCAGACGGCATCAACTCGGCGCTGGCAGCGGTGTTCAACAGCTTCCCGAACTCTACCTTCAGCCAGAACAACGGTGTGATCATGCTGACTGGTGTTGCAAGCCGCTACGTGGGCTACTTCATTTCCGGCATGCTGGTTCTGCTTGGCCTGTTCCCGGGTGTGGCGAGCTTTGTCCAGCTGATTCCTGAGCCTGTTTTGGGCGGCGCGACCATCGTGATGTTCGGTACCATCGCTGCGGCGGGTGTACGCATCATTTCCCGCGTCGACCTCGATCGCCGCGCGATTCTGATCATGGCGCTGTCGTTTTCGATGGGCCTGGGTATCGCCCAGAAACCGGAAATCCTGCAATTTATGCCGGACTTCATTAAGAGCATCTTCTCATCTGGTGTCGCAGCCGGCGGAATTACCGCTATTCTGCTTAACCTGCTGCTGCCAGAAACACATACTCCTCGTGAAGAAGCGCGCGAAGAGGCACTGGATTCGTAATCGCGCATCCTGACTGCAAATCATAAAAAAGCTCGCCATTTGGCGAGCTTTTTCGTTGTCTCAGTGCTGGAAAAAACTAGCGGGTCGGAAAGCTGATTTGCGCTTTCAGGCCGCCATCACTGCGGTTATTCACCGCCACCGAGCCGTGATGCTGGCTGATGATACGTTTGACAATCGCCAGCCCCAGTCCGGTACCTTCACTGCCACGCGCGGTGTCACCACGAGTGAAGGGTTCAAACAGCTTGTTGACCTGCGACGGCTCGATGCCCGGGCCGTTATCTTCCACACTGACCCACGCCATTTTCTTATCCGCGGTTAAGCCGGTGCTGACTTTGACCCAGCCGTTACCGTAGCGCAGTGCATTGACGACCAGATTGCTCACCGCCCGCTTAATCGCGATCGGGTTGCCAAATGCCGGCACCAGTTCCGGATGCAGATTCACTTCTACCTGCACCTCGTAGCCACCTTCAGACGTCGCCACATCGTTGGCAATCTCATTCAAATCAACCTGTTCAAAACTCTGTTTGTTGACGGGTTTGAGATAGTCCATGAACTGACTGATGATCTCGTTGCACTCTTCGGTGTCACTGATGATGCCTTCGGCGAGATAGCTCTCTTCCGGTGACATCATTTCCGTCGCCAGACGAATGCGGGTCAGCGGCGTACGTAAGTCGTGACTGATGCCCGCCATCAGCAGCGCGCGATCGTCTTCCAGAGCCTGAATGCCTTTCGACATCTGATTGAAGGCGCGCGTCACGGAGCGAATTTCGCTGGCGCCTTTTTCACGGATCGGCGGCGGAATTTCACCACGGCCCACCGCTTTGGCGGCTTTTTCCAGCGCAATCAGCGGCCGGTTCTGCAAGCGGATGAACAGCCAGCCGCCAACCAGAATCAGCACCGCCATGACGATGCTATTGCGAAACAGCGGCGCAAAATCCTCTTCCTGCAGCTCAGACAGCGGGATCAGCAGTACCTGCCCCGGCAGCAAATCGATTTTCATCCACAGCACATAGCTGTCTTTGCCCAACCCCATGCGCACTTCGGTGTGCGAACCGAGTTCCTGCGACATCTCTTCGCTCATCAGATCGATGGTCATCGAATGGTTGAAACCATCGGCCTGCGGGCTGTTCTCATTGAAGATGCTCACCCCAAGCTGTTCCAGCACTTTGCGCCTCATCGGCACATCCATCGACAAACCTTGTTCTGCCGGATTGGGCGAATCGTCCAGCATCAGGCTGATTTCATGGCTGAGGATTTTGTTGAACTGCTGCAAGCTCGGCATCAGCGCATAATTAAACAGGGCGTAATAAGAGTAGGCTTGGCTGGCAATCAGCAGAGTGAAGAACAGCAGAATGGTTTGAGTAAATGAACTGCGGATACGCATGAGACACCTTTAGGGAAAGAGAATGTTGAGTACCAGCGTCAGGGTGACACTGGTACTGCAAGGGGCGTCAGATTAGCTGGCGGATTTACCATCCGGAACGAACACGTAACCCAGACCCCATACGGTCTGAATATAACGCGGTTTGCTTGGATCAACCTCCAGCATGCGGCGCAGGCGAGAGATCTGCACGTCAATCGAACGCTCCATCGCCGAATATTCACGGCCACGAGCCATGTTCATCAGTTTATCACGCGACAATGGCTCACGCGCGTTGGTTACCAGCGCTTTCAGCACGGCAAATTCACCCGACGTCAGTGGCATCGCTTCGTCACCACGGAACATTTCCCGCGTGCCGAGATTAAGGCGGAATTCGCCAAATTCGACCACGGTATCGTCCGAGCTTGGCGCGCCCGGCGCTTCAATCACCTGGCGACGCAGCACCGCTTTAATACGGGCCAGCAGCTCACGTGGGTTAAATGGTTTTGGCAGATAGTCGTCTGCGCCCACTTCCAGGCCGACGATGCGATCAATTTCATCGCCTTTAGCAGTCAGCATCAGAATCGGAATTGAATTGTTGGCGTTACGCAGACGGCGACAAATCGACAGGCCATCTTCGCCGGGCAGCATCAGATCGAGCACCATCAGGTGAAAGGTTTCACGGGTTAACAGGCGGTCCATCTGCTCACTGTTCGCCACGCTGCGCACCTGAAATCCCTGTTCAGATAAATAACGCTCCAGCAATGCACGCAAACGCGCGTCATCATCGACGACTAAAATTTTGTAGTTTTCTTGCATGTGTCCTGATCCCACCAATTAAGTGACTGCGCCCGATAAGACCGGGGCGAGTAAAATGTAACACTGTTATGCACGCTTAGATTCAAAGAATTGTTAACGTTTATTTCCGTTTACCGCCTTGCAGCAACCCTTTGACGGTTGAGGCGGTTACGCGCCGCTAGGCATTAATTTGCTTTTATCATAGCCCATCAGCACTGAACAACCCGTTTCATGCAGCACAAAACAAAAAAGCCAGCCGCTTGGGCTGACTTTCTCATGAATGAGCAGAGAGGGTTACAGCTCGCGCACCAGACGTGCAATCTCGTCCCAGTTGCCGCTGTCCATCAGATCGCTCGGCACCATCCAGGTTCCGCCACAAGCAACCACCGACGGGATCGCCAGATAGTCGGCCACATTGCGGGGGTTAACGCCGCCTGTCGGCATAAACTGCACCGGATAGACCGCAGACAATGCTTTAAGCATCGCGACGCCGCCCGACGGCTCTGCCGGGAAGAACTTGAGTGTTTTTAGCCCCAGCTCCATCGCCTGTTCAACCAGACTGGGATTATTCACCCCGGGAACAATCGCAATACCGCGCTGTTGGCAGTATTTGACTGTGGTCGGGTTTAATCCCGGGCTGACGATGAAATCAGCCCCCGCGCTGATGGCCTGGTCGACTTGCTGAGTGGTCAGTACCGTGCCTGCGCCAATCAGCAGCTCCGGATACGCGTCGCGCATCAGGCGAATCGATTCCTGCGCCGCATCGGTACGAAACGTCACTTCCGCACAAGGCAGGCCGTTTTCTACCAGCACTTTCGCCAGCGGCACCGCATGCGCCGCATCGTTGATCGCAATCACCGGGACAATTTTGATTTGTTGCAGTCGTTGTTCAAGAGTCATCATCAATACACCTTAAAAAATGAAGCTAAGCAGCGCGACGATCACGAAGGCAATCGTGCCGAGCAGGGTTTCCATTACCGTCCAGGTTTTCAGTGTGGTCTTCTCATCCATTTCCAGCAAGCGGGAAACCAGCCAGAAACCGGAATCGTTGAAGTGTGATAACACCGTCGCACCACCGGCAATCGCAATCACGATAAAACACAAATCCAGCTCACTCAGGCCGACGGTCTGAGACACAATCGGTGCCATCAGCGCCGCAGTGGTGGTCAGCGCCACGGTGGCCGAACCTTGCGCGACGCGCAGACAGGTTGAAATCACAAACGCGGCAACAATCACGGGCATACCTGTGTCCGCCAGAACATCCGCCAACGCCTGACCGATACCACTTGAGCGCAGCACGCCGCCAAACATACCACCCGCACCAGTGACAAGAATCACCGCACAAATCGGCGCCAGCGCGTCAGTACACAGTTTTTCCAGCTTACCCATGCCGTATTTGCCAGCGAACACACACAAACACACCAGCAAAGTGATCAGCAGGGCGATCGGCGTTTTACCCAGCATACGCAGGAACTCAATCGCGGGTTGCTGACCATCAATCAGGCCCGCCACCGCCAGCGTGTTCAGACCGGTATCCATGAAAATCAGCAATACAGGCAGAATCAGGATCAGCAGAACCGTGGAAAACTTCGGTAAATCAGTTTTGTCTTTGAACATCACTTCGGTGTTCAGAAACGCTTTAGAGAGAGGAATGTTGAATTTATTGCCAGAATACAGACCAAACAGGTAGGCACCGAAATACCAGGTCGGCATCGCCACCAAAAGGCCGACAATCAGCAGCAGGCCTAAGTCTGCGCCGAGCAAATCCGACGCGGCAACAGGGCCCGGGTGCGGCGGCACAAACGCGTGCATCACCGCAAACGCACCGGCAGCTGGCAGCGCGTATTTGAGCGGCGAACCGCCAAAGCGTTTCGCCACGCTGAACAGGATCGGCATCATTACAATCAGGCCGGCATCAAAGAAAATCGGAAAGCCGAACATCAGCGATGCCACACCAAGCGCCAGCGGCGCGCGCTGCTCGCCGAAACGGCCAATTAAGGTGTCCGCCAGCACTTTCGCTCCGCCAGTCACTTCGAGAATTTTACCGATCATCGCACCAAGGCCGACCAGCAGAGCGACCGAAGCCAATGTGCCGCCAAAACCCGACATCATAGTCGGTACCACTTTCTCACTCGGCATACCAGTGGCGAGGGCGGTGCCAAAGCTCACTAACGTCAGCGAAGCAAAGGCGTGCACCTTCAGTTTCATAATCAAAATCAGCAATGCTGCGATGGCGCAGGCAGCGATCAGCAGCAGATAAGTAGGGTCTGGGCTATGTGCTAATGGTTCCATTTTGTTCACCTTTATCAAGGATTGGATGTTTGTGTATTGGTTCACAAATCTAAAAGTTACGGGTAACATGTTACCGATAACACCACTAAGATAAAGTCAATTCTTAGGGCAATTTTCGAAATTGAGATCTCGCTCAGATCTCGTGATTAAGGAGTCTGTATGACGGGTAGCAGCATTATCGTTATGGGCGTAAGTGGCTCGGGCAAAAGCACCATTGGCGCCAGTATTGCCAAGCATCTCGACGCGAAATTCATCGATGGTGATGACCTACATCCACGCGCCAATATTCAGAAAATGCGCCGCGGTGAACCACTCAACGACGCTGATCGTGCGCCTTGGCTGGAGCGCATTCGCGATGCCGCATTCAGTCTCGAGAACAAGAGCGAACGTGGGGTGATTGTCTGCTCGGCGCTCAAAAGGTGTTATCGCGACCAGATTCGCGAAGGCAATGAGCACATGACGTTTGTGTTTCTCGATGGGGATAAATCTCTGATTCTGGAGCGCATGCGCGCCCGTCAGGGTCACTTTATGAAAACCGATATGCTCGACAGCCAGTTTGCCACGCTGGAGTACCCGACTGCCGACGAGCGCGATGTACTGATCATTCCCATCGATTGCAGCATTGATGAGGTGGTCGCTCATGCCGTCGCGGCACTGAATCAGCAGGAGGCGGTCGCATGATTCAGCCAATCATCGAGCAGGTCACCGAGCGCATTCGCCAGCGCAGCGCACAAACCCGGCAACAATTTCTGGCCAAAACCGCGGCGCAACTCGCAGCCGGGAAAGGCAAAGCCAGCCTGTCGTGCGGTAACTTAGCCCACGCGATCGCCGCATCATGCAGCAACGAAAAATCGCACATTCTTGACTTAACCCGTTCCAATCTGGCCATCGTCACCGCTTACAACGACATGCTCAGCGCCCATCAGGTCTATAAAAACTACCCTGAGCAAATCAAAGCCACACTGGCACCGCTTGGCCATACTGCGCAAGTGGCCGGCGGCGTACCCGCGATGTGCGATGGCGTGACTCAAGGCCAACCGGGCATGGACATGTCGCTGTTCTCACGCGATCTGATTGCCCAGACCACAGCGATGTCTCTCAGCCACAACATGTTCGATGGCACCCTGCTGCTCGGCATCTGTGACAAAATAGCCCCAGGGCAACTGATGGGCGCACTCGCCTACGCTCATTTGCCGACCGCGTTCATTCCTGCCGGTCCCATGGCGACCGGGATCAGCAACGAAGAAAAAGTTGATGTGCGCCAGAAGTACACCGCCGGTCAGGTCGGTCGCGACGCACTGCTGGAGATGGAATGCAGCTCTTATCACTCACCGGGCACCTGCACCTTTTATGGCACCGCCAACACCAACCAACTGGTGTTTGAAGCCATGGGCTTGATGTTGCCGGGATCAGCGTTTGTGCCGCCGCACAGCGCGCTACGCCAGGCATTGACCGATTACGCCGCCCAAGCGATTGCGGCGCAGGCGCCGGGCACACCGGGTTACCGCCCACTCAGCGACGTGGTGACCGAAGAAAGTCTGGTCAATGGCGTGATAGCGCTGCTGGCTTCCGGCGGCAGCACCAACCACACCATTCACATGGTTGCAGTCGCGCGCGCCGCGGGCCTGATTCTGACTTGGCAGGACATCAGCGATCTGTCCGATGTGGTGCCGCTGCTGGTCAATGTCTATCCGAACGGCACCGCCGACATCAATGAATTTGAAGCCGCCGGCGGCGTGCCGATGCTGATGACGCGCCTCAATGAGCGCGGCCTGCTGCATCAAAATGTGACGCCCGCCATCGGCAGCTTTGAGCAGCAATTGCAGCGCCCACAGCTGCGGCGTGGCGAACTATACTGGCAAGCGTGCACCGAGACTCTCAACCCCAGCGTGATTGCGCCGCAAGGCGAAGTGTTTCAGGCCAGCGGCGGTATTAAAGTGCTGCAAGGCAACTTGGGTCAGAGCGTGATTAAGATTTCAGCGGTCAAAGCGCAGCATCACGTGATTGAAGCCGAGGCGAAGGTGTTCGATTCGCAGCACGATGTCGAAGCGGCCTATCATCGCGGCGAGCTGAATCAGGATTGTGTGGTCGTCGTACGCTACAGCGGACCTGCGGCCAACGGCATGCCGGAATTGCACAAACTGATGCCGATTCTGGGCAACGTGCAAAAAGCGGGGTATCGCGTGGCGCTGGTCACCGATGGTCGTTTGTCGGGTGCATCGGGCAAAATTCCGGCCGCGATTCATGTTTCGCCAGAAGCACTGCGCGGTGGCGCGATTGGTTTGCTTCAAAATGGAGACCGGATTCGTCTCGATGCCACTCAAGGTCAGTTAACCTGTTTGACGGATTTACGTGGCCGCACGGCGGTGGCACCCAACTGCGCAACAACGCAGCAGAGTTGGGGCAGAGAGTTGTTTGGTCAGGCGCGCCATCTGGTGACAGCGGCGGATCAGGGCGCGACGTTTCTATTCGACGCGCAGTAAAGTGAGAATTACAGGCTGTCGCCTTCGGTGAGGCGATAGCCGAGATCAAACACTTTCTGCTCCACCGTTTCTCCTGAGAGCGCAGCCAGCAAGAGCTCTGCGCTTTTTTTACCAATTTCAAAACGCGGCGTTTCAACACTGGTCAGCTTAGGAATGATTGCCTGACCGATATCCAGCGCGTTATACCCGACCACACCAATCTGCTCTGGCACTTTGATACCTTTGTGGGCGCAATACATCATGGCACCAATCGCCACGTCATCGTTGGTGCAGAAAATCGCATCCAGTTGCGGCTGTTCGCGCAGCGCCTTTTCCAGCAGCGCACCACCGAGCGTAAAGCTCGAATGCTCACCCGTTGAGACCTGCAGCGGCTCCAGTCCGGCATCCTGCATCGCTCGCTCATACCCTTTCATCCGCAAGCGGGTTCGCGTATCCAAGCGCGCACCGAGATAAACGATGTGCTTTTTGCCGCGCGCAATCATGTTCTGCACCACTTCGTAAGAGGTTTGCTCGTGATCAAGCCCGACCGCCATATCAATCGGGCTGAGCGGAATTTCCATGGTTTCCACCACCGGGATGCCAGCCGAGTTGAGCATCTGCAACGTGCGGTCGGTGTGGTTGGTTTCGGTCAGGATCAAGCCATCCACACGATAGGACAGCAATGCCGCGATCTTCTCTTCTTCCTCTTTGGAGCTGTAGCCGGTATGCGCAATCAGCGTGTCGTAACCGGCCGCTTTGGTGACCGCTTCAATCCCCTGCACCAAATGGGCAAACACTTGGTTGGAGAGCGAAGGCAGAATAATGCCAATCGCACGGCTGGAGGATTTGGACAGAATCGCCGGCACGCGGTTCTGGATGTAACCGAGCTCATCAATCACTGCCGCGATTTTTTCCTGGGTTTTCTGCGCCACCGAATTCGGGTCACGCAAATAGCGCGACACGGTCATCTTGGTGATGCCCACCTGGTCGGCAATGTCTTGTAATGTCGGTCTGGTTTTTCGCTGCATACTTATCCTAATCGGTGCGGGCTAACGCCGCCCTGTCACGACCCCGGTGTCGGCGGGCTATGATAAAACAAGGCTGTAACCGAAACTACGCCAGTTTTTCACAAAAGCACGCCAAACTGAGCGATCGCGTGCGCATTTACGCATTTTTCTCATATTCGATGTGGTTGATGAACCACTCTTTCTCGCCACTCGGCGTACGGACCACGAACTCGTCATCGACCTCTTTTTTCAGCAGCGCCCGCGCCATCGGCGAGTCAATCGAGATGTAATCTTTCACATCGTCGCCGTAAATCTCTTCTGGCCCGACGATGCGGAATTTTTTCACTTCGCCCGCGCTGTTTTCAATTTCAACCCAGGCGCCGAAGAACACTTTGCCTTCCTGCTGCGGAGAGTAATCGACGATTTTCAGCTCTGGCAGCAGCTTGCGCAGAAAACGCACCCGGCGGTCGATTTGACGCAGCAGACGCTTGTTGAACGTGTAGTCCGCATTCTCGGAGCGATCACCAAGGCTGGCCGCCCAAGTAACGATTTTGGTCACTTCTGGACGGCGTTCATTCCACAGATAGTCGTGCTCTTTTTTGAGTTTATTGTACCCTTCGCGGGTGATCAGCTTGGTTTTCATTTACACCTTAAACATTCTAATAATCATTTGGTTAAAAAAATCCAAAACCTAAAATCACATCATTTTAGTTTGTTTTATTACATTAAAAAACACTGTTTCAATAGCATTGTGCGATTAAGAATTACTTTCGAGTCGACTTCATTATGTCTGCACACGATGCAAAACTCCAAATCCTCGCCAGCGCTAAAGAGTTGCTGACCCTGATTGTCATGCTGCTTATCGCACCACTCGCCCTGTATATTGACCTCGCGATTCTACACAATGACATCGGCGAGCTCTCCGTCACCGAGCTCACTCAGGAAACATTAGTCGCTTTTGCCGCGCTGCTGTTTGCGCTGGCAGCCAAACGCACGCCACCAGCACGCGGTTTTTATCTGCTGGCGGCGGGCTTCTTCAGCTGCGTACTGATCCGCGAGCTCGACCAGCTGTTTGATCACGTCTATCACGGTTTCTGGCTGATTCCGGCTCTGCTGACGGCCATGCTGTGTATCGGGTACGCATGCCTGTACTGCAACGACTCCATCTGGATTCCGCTGGCTGCCTTTACAAAGCAAAGAGAGTATGTGTATATGGTCGGCGGATTACTCATGGTGCTGGTCTTCAGCCGCGTGTTCGGAAGCGGACGACTGTTGTGGGAGCACATCATGGGTCAGGACTACAATTTTGTATTCAAGAGTGCCTTGCAGGAAGGACTCGAGCTGCTGGGGTACACCTGGATGAGTTACGCCGCCTATTGCCAGTGCTGGCGCCCCCAAACCCACACCGACGAAATTCAATCTTCTCTGACAAGGCTGGTAGACGTTTAAAATAGACTCTGTTGCCCCCACTTCAGTGATTCTGTTGTAAAAAGTGATATCAACCATGAGCTTAGCTATCTGTCAATCGATTGCCAAAGAGCTGAACGTTCGCTCAGAGCAAGTCATCGCCGCCGTCAAACTGATTGACGACGGCAACACCGTTCCGTTTATCGCCCGTTACCGTAAAGAGGTCACCGGCGGTCTGGACGATACCCAGCTGCGTACGCTGGACAGCCGCCTCGCGTACCTGCGCGAAATGGATGACCGCCGCCAGACCATTATCAAATCCATTCAGGATCAGGGCAAACTGACTCCTGAACTGGAACAAGCGATTCAGGACGCCGACAGCAAAACCCGTCTGGAAGATCTGTATCTGCCATACAAACCTAAGCGTCGCACCAAAGGCCAAATCGCGATTGAAGCGGGTCTGGAACCGCTGGCAGATAAACTGTGGACGCAGCCGGATACCGATCCGGAGCGTGAAGCAGAACGCTACATTGCCGCTGACAAAGGCATCGACGACAGCAAAGCGGCGCTGGACGGCGCACGTGCCATCATTATGGAACGCATCGCCGAAGATGCGAACTTGCTGGAAAAAATCCGTCAGCACCTGACGCGTAACGCCGAAATCGTCTCTCGCGTGGTGGAAGGGAAAGAGCGTGACGGCGAGAAATTCAAAGATTACTTTGACCACCGCGAGCCCATCAGCAAAGTGCCGTCGCACCGTGCGTTGGCCATGCTACGTGGCCGCAACGAAGGCTTCCTGACCCTGACGCTCAACGCCGATCCGGAATTGGAAGAGACCGCGCGTCAGTCGTACTGCGAAACCCTGATTGCCGAACATTACGGCATTCACCTCAGCCAAGCGGCAGCCGACGCGTGGCGCAAACAGGTGATCAGTTGGTCATGGCGCATCAAGGTTTCGATGCACATGGAAACCGAACTGATGAGCGCGATGAAAGAGCGCGCCGAAATCGATGCTATCGACGTGTTCGCCACCAACCTGAAAGATTTGCTGATGGCAGCCCCGGCAGGCCCGCGCGCAACCCTTGGCCTCGATCCGGGCCTGCGTACTGGGTGTAAAGTGGCGGTAGTGGATGCCACCGGTAAAGTGCTGGCGACTGACACCATTTACCCGCACCAACCGCACAATCAATACGACCGCGCGATGGCGAGCGTGGCAGCGCTGGTGAAGCAACACCATGTTGATCTGATTGCGATCGGTAACGGCACCGCATCGCGTGAAACCGACGCTTTTGCTGCTGACCTCATCAAGCGCGGCAACCTCAAAGTGCAGAAAATCACGGTGAGCGAAGCCGGCGCTTCGGTGTACTCAGCGTCCGAACTGGCTGCCAAAGAGTTCCCGAATCTGGATGTTTCCCTGCGCGGCGCAGTGTCCATTGCCCGTCGCCTGCAAGACCCGCTGGCAGAGCTGGTGAAAATCGATCCGAAATCCATCGGGGTCGGCCAATATCAACACGACGTCAGCCAGTCGATGCTGGCCAAGCGTCTTGATGCCGTGGTGGAAGACTGTGTAAACGCCGTGGGCGTGGATGTCAACACTGCCTCTCCGGCGCTGCTCACGCGCGTCGCGGGCCTGTCGAGCACGCTGGCGCAGAATATCGTGGACTACCGCGATGAAAACGGCCGCTTTGATTCGCGCAGTGCACTGAAAAAAGTGCCGCGTCTGGGGCCAAAGGCCTTTGAACAGTGTGCCGGCTTCCTGCGCATTATGGATGGCAAAAACCCGCTCGATGCCTCTGCGGTGCACCCGGAAGCGTATCCGGTAGTGAAAAACATCGCGGAGAAAAACCAAAAAGCGATCAAAGCGCTGATTGGGAACAGCGAGTTTCTGCGTAACCTGCGCGCGGTCGATTACACCGACGAACACTTCGGGGTGCCGACCGTGAGCGACATCATCAAAGAGCTCGACAAGCCGGGCCGTGACCCGCGCCCTGAGTTCAAAACCGCGACCTTTGCCGACGGCGTGAATGAAGTATCGGATCTCGAAATTGGCATGGTGCTGGAAGGCGTGGTGTCGAACGTGGCCAACTTCGGCGCATTTGTCGACATCGGCGTGCATCAGGACGGGTTAGTCCACATCTCTGCGCTGACCGATCGCTTTGTCTCCGACCCCCGCGAAGTGGTCAAAGCGGGCGACATCGTGAAAGTTAAGGTCATGGAAGTTGACGTGCAGCGTAAACGCATTGCGCTTACTATGCGCCTGAACGACGAACCGGGCCAGGAAAGCCGTCCGGCTCGCAGCAGCCAGCCGCGCCAAGAGCGTTCGCCGCGTAGGCGTGATGAACCGTCCAACGCTGGTGGCGCGATGAGCGGCGCCTTTGCCGCGGCCTTTGCCAAAGCGAAGAAATAAGCGCAATTGAGCTGAAAAAGAAAATCCCCAGTGGAATATTCCGCTGGGGATTTTTTCTGCGTGTCTCATCGCAAGCGATGACTACAAGACCGCAATCACTTCTGATGGCGTGTTCGGCGCTACAGCATGGCCGTAATGGAATTTGATTACGGTGCGCCGCTTGGCCATTTTGCCTTCAGTTATCGCAGCATCAATAACGCGTTTCGGCAGGCGAAACCGCATCGCATAACCTTTACCCTGCGAATGGCTGTAAGTCGACAAAGCCAGCAGATCGAACAATCGCTCCAGCTCACTTTTCGGCTCGTCATGCGGACGCACCGCCGTCTCGGTCTCCTGATCCAGCTCATAGCCGGGATGCTCAGACGGATCCCAGGACGACTGCTTACGCCGTTTGTCGTCGCCTTTGACCTTACGCTCCGCGTTGGGTTTGGTCAGCTCTACTGTCGGCATCACAGGCTCACGGACTCGGTTGTCACGCGCGGCCTGCTCTGTCGGCACGTTTACTGATGGGGCGATAAGTGGCACGCTGACATTTGTCGGTGACACGATCATAGCCGAAACCTCCTCAGTATCGCCCGGCCCGGTCGGCGCGTTCACGCGTCGGGGTTAGCTTATTTATCGACCAGTAGTGATAAACATTGAGTGATATTTATGTTAACGCGCGGAATTAAGCCAAAGGTTTAGTGTTGTCCGGCGAACGCCACCAGTTGCTGACAGAAAGTGTCAAACTCTGTCATGAACGGCGCATGGGAAGATTCGGTGAAAATATATTGCTGACTGTCTGGCACCACCTGAGCCAGATCGTGCGCCACTTTAACCGGCACCAACCCGTCAAGGCGACCATACAGGCGCAGCAGCGGCACCGAAATGTGCGGCAGTTGCTCACGCAAATCGACATTAGCCAACATTTGCAAGCCCGCCAGCAAAGAGTGTGGGTTCGGGCTGGGACGCGACAACACCGCCCGCTTGAGAGTTTTGACGTCCTGACGCGCGGATGGGCTGCCCATTGCCTGCAACGCCATAAAGCGCTCAATCGTGGTTTGAAAATCGTCCACCAGTTGATCGGTAAACGCACTCAGCACCTGAGGCTGAATGCCACGCCACGGACGCTCGGCAGCAAATTTCGGTGATGAGGCGACCGTGACTAACTTGGCAACATACTCGCTGTGGTGCAGCGCCATATGCGTCGCCACCAGCCCACCCAGTGACCAACCGACCCAAATCGCCTGCTTCGGAGCACGTTCCGTCAAACGTTGAGCAATGGCTTCGAGAGAATCCGCATGCTGATCGGCGCTGTGTCCGTAGCCGGGCAAATCGACCACATGCACGCGAAAATGCGCAGCTAGTACCTCGGCGGTTTGCTGCCACACCGCGCCATTCATCCCCCAGCCGTGCACCAACACCAAATCCGGACCGCTGCCGTTTACCTGCCAATACAACTCCGCTGCCATCGTCACATGTTCTCCTACTTATTCCATGCACACCGTGCTTGAGCCTGTCGCGATGATAGCGCCATGCCCTTTAGTTTTAGTCTGTTATGTTAACCAATCGACTTCAAAAAACCATGTTTTCGTGGCTGAGACCGTCGTGTCAGCTGTGCGGTTTGCCCCTTGAATCGCATAGCACGCATAGCTTGTGTGGCGCATGCCTCGACTGGTACGCACCAACCACGCGTTGCGTTCGCTGCGGCCTGCCTTGTGAAACCGCCACCGAACAGTGTGGCCAATGCCTGACATCGCCGCCGCCGTGGCACAAGCTCTATTGTTTGGGCGATTACCGTTTTCCACTCAGTCAGAGCGTGCATCAGCTCAAATATCAGCGCCAGTTCTGGCAAGCGCAGCCGCTGGCCGGATTGTTAGCACCACGAATAGTATCGCCCGCCCCACTGGTGACCTGCGTACCGCTGCACTGGCGCCGCCATGCCTGGCGCGGTTTCAATCAAAGTGATGTTTTGGCACGTCAACTTGCGCAGCAACTCGGCAGCCAATACCAGCCTCGGCTGTTTTCCCGTCGCCTGGCTACCCCGCCGCAGCAAGGCCTGAACAAAGAGCAGCGCCGGCGGAATCTCAACCAAGCTTTTGTCTTAAACAGTGCGCCGAGCCACAGACATATCGCGATCGTTGATGATGTCGTCACCACAGGCAGTACGGTGCGACAATTATGCAATTTACTGCTTGATGTAGGCGTCGAAAGCCTTGATATTTACTGCATATGCCGCACTCCTGAACCGGGTGACTGACCCCAGCGTTAAAATGCGCTCACAAAAAAGGGCTGGATCCTCGGCTCGACAGGAGTAGAATGGTGACTAAATAGCCTACAATTTTACTCAGGTATTCGTCGTGTCAAATACTATTACTATTACCGAATCTGCCCAGTCTCACTTTGCTAAGCTGCTTGCTCAGCAACCAGAAGGCACTAACATTCGTGTGTTCGTGGTCAACCCGGGCACCCAAAATGCGGAATGTGGCGTGTCTTACTGCCCGCCTGAGGCTGTGGAAGCTACCGATACTGAAATCCCATACAGCGATTTTTCTGCGTATGTGGACGAACTGAGCCTGCCATTCCTGGAAGAAGCCGTGATCGACTTCGTAACAGACAAAATGGGCTCACAACTGACGCTAAAAGCACCGAACGCGAAAATGCGTAAAGTGTCGGATGACGCCTCACTGATGGAACGCGTGGAATACGCGATTCAGACTCAGGTTAACCCACAACTGGCAGGTCACGGCGGTCACGTCCAACTGCTGGAAATCTCGGACGACGGCGTTGCGCTGGTTCAGTTCGGCGGCGGCTGTAACGGCTGTTCAATGGTGGACGTAACACTGAAAGAAGGGATCGAAAAAGAGCTGCTGGCTCAGTTCGAAGGTGAACTGACTGCGGTGCGCGATTCCACCGAACACGATCGTGGTGAGCACTCTTACTACTGATACACCGACAACGAAAAGCTGATGCGTGCATCAGCTTTTTTATTTTCTGCGCCAGCACGTGTGGTCGCCTGTAAAGAGTGATATTTTCACTCGCAAGATTTTCTCATATAGTAAGAAAACTTTTGAATGCGAAGGAGTTAGCGTATGCCATCTAAATCATTACCGGAGATTTTGGCCCGTAGTACGGTTGCCAAGTCGAGACTGTTTGCCATTGAGGCTCTCGACCTCCGTTTTTCTAATGGTGAGCAACGCACCTACGAACGCATGAAACCCAGTGGCCGCAACGCCGTGATGATGGTACCAGTCACCGAGAGCGGCGATCTGCTGTTGGTGCGCGAATACGCCGCGGGCACTGAAAACTACGAACTCGGTTTTCCCAAAGGTTTGATTGACCCGGGAGAATCAGCTCAGGAAGCCGCCGTGCGCGAACTGAAAGAAGAGATTGGCTTTGGTGCGCATCGCTTAACCTACCTCAAAGAAGTGGTGTTGGCGCCGTCGTATTTTTCCAGCCGTATGACACTCTTCATCGCACAGGATCTATACTCAGAACAATTGGAAGGCGATGAACCTGAGCCACTCGAAGTGGTTCGCTGGCCCCTCGCTCAAGCCGAAGAGTTGCTGACTCACTTAGATTTTAGCGAAGCTCGCAGCATCACTGCACTACTGCTCGCTCTGCGCCATTTGCAATCCTGACCAGCAGAGCTAAAGGAAAGAGTATGCCTACCGCCAAAGATCTGTCTCACCTGCTGCCCGATGTCATCAGCATCGCGCGTTCTGCCGGACAACTGATTCTCGATATTTACGAGAACAAATCCTACGAATCCTATACCAAAAGTGATGAAACCCCAGTCACCAGCGCCGATCTCGCAGCGCATAAACTGGTGGTGGAACGCCTGAGCGAACTGACACCGGACATTCCGGTGTTATCCGAAGAAGCGGCGAACATTAGCCTGACCACGCGGGAAACCTGGCAGCGCTATTGGCTGGTTGACCCCTTGGATGGCACGCAGGAGTTCATCGCCCGTAGCGGTGATTTCGCGACCATCATTGCGCTGGTGGAAAACAACCGACCAGTGATGGGCGTGGTGTATGGCCCGGTTTCCGGCGTCACTTACTACGCGTATTCCGGCAAAGGCGCATGGAAGATCCCGGATATGTCGGAAAGCCTGCGCATCGAGACCCACAAACATGAACTGCCGGGACAGTCGATCGCGATTGCCATCAGCCGCCGTCAGGACATTAACCGCATTACCAACCGGTTAAGCAGTCAATGGAACTACGAATTGGTGCCACTCGGCTCTGCAGCACTCAAAGCGTGCCTGGTCGCAGAAGGGGCGGTCGATTGCTACCTGCGTCTGGGGCCGACTGGCGAGTGGGACACCGCCGCAACCCAGTGTATTGTAGAAGAAGCCGGCGGGCGCATTCTTAGTACTCAGTTAGAACCGCTGTCGTACAACGAGCGGGATACGCTGGAGAACCCAAACTTTATTGTGCTGGGTGACGCTGACCTGCCATGGGATAAGATTCTCAAGGTTAAAGATTAAAAAAGGGCGAGATAATCTCGCCCTTTTCTTTACAGCTGACCCTGACGGGAAAATTGAAAACGTCCTTGTCCATCCGGACGTGGCAGATATTTAAGCTGCTCAGCCATAGAGTTGGGAAATTCTGCGCCGGGTTTAAACCAGGCCTGAGCAGTAAAGCGGCGATTGGCATTAATCTGTGCGCTGAATTCACTGCTCACCTGGCCACTCTGCTGACCACCTTTGACGTTCAATACGTTGTCTTCACATCCCACTTCGGCCATGACCGGCCCAAGCTGTAAATCGCCAAGCGGTGACTGAATGGCACTCTGAGCCCACACCAGATTGCCACTGGCCGCACGACACCAAGGCGCTCCATAGCGATAATCACGCAGTGTCAGCTCGACCTGTCCCATAGCATTGATAGGCAGTGGCAGATGCAGCGACTGCACCACTTTTTCTGCAGGCGCAGACACCACCATATCCTCGGCAAACGGGCCGGAAAAAGTGTAACCCACCATGCCTTTGCCGCGCACATCCAGATCACTGCCGCGTCCAAAACGCACCGCGACTTTGGCTTCGGCGCTGAGCAGTGAGGACCACTGCAAATGCCAGTTCAACGCACCGAGATTGCTGTGCTGCCAGCGCACCTGACTGGCACTTCCCTGCCACCAACTGCCCTGCACACCTTGCAGCTCAAGCCCCGACGGCAATGGCACCGACTTAAGCACCACGCTAGCCGGTAAATGGACAATCGCACTGACCGCAAACACCACCACAAACAGGGCGACATAACCTAACTTGTGTTTCATCACACTCCCCGTTTCAACTGCAGACGTTTCACTTCTACCACGCCCGGCACTTTACCGCGGTCGAGATCCATAAATTCGACATCCACACCCTGTTTCTCTTTGAGGTACGCAATCCACGAGACCAGTTGTGAGAAGGGCAGTGGCTGAATCCACACTTGCATCATCTCGCCTCGAGGCTGCACGCGGATCAGCTCAATATTAAACTGACGCGTCGAGCTGGAAATAACCTGATTAAGCGGTTGAGCCGTGCCCACCACACCTCCCTGCCGACGCAGTGTGACGATATCGTCAGCGGTGGACTGCACCCATTGCAGAAGCTGCTGCTCCGAGACAATACGCGCTCTCGCCGCGTCACTGCGTTGTTGCAGCGGCTGCAGCACACCCCAGTAGAGAATGCCCAGCAGCAGCAAACCGCCGCACACCAGCACCAGACGCTGCTCACGCTGGCTGATACTGCTCCACCAAGTGTGGAGTGAGGTTTGTAACGGGTTGAGTAAATTCTTCATGCTCTGCCCCTATTTGCGTTTGAGGACATACGACCCCACCACTAATTCGCCATTTTTGCTCAGTTGCCCTTGCTCAACCGCAAAGTTCTCTTCGAACTTCACCCGTGCTTGCTCAAAGGTCTGGAAATCTTTACTGGTTGCTTCCAGGCGCACTTCGCCGCGATCGCCATCAAAACGCAGGCTCTGCACCTGCAGCGCGCTGATACTGCGCAGGGTATCGGGCAACTTGCTCAGCCAGCCCAACACATGCTCACCGCTGCTGCCTCCGGATAACATCGCCAGTTCATCGCTCATTTGGCGTTTTAAATAGCTGACGGTCGGAATGCGCTGCTTATCAGGGAAAATGGCTCGGAAAATGCGTTCACTTTCCGCACGGTAAGTCTGTGCGGTCGTTTCATATTGATAAGCTTCAACCAGGCGATATCCCATCGATACCACCAGCAGTAACCCGGCGGCAATGGCCGCTTTGCGCCACACCAGCCAGTATTTAGACCAGGAAGATTTCGGCGTGAATTCTCCAGTCAGCAAGGTCATTTTGCTGCGCAATGCTTCCTGTGTCAGGACCTGCATCACCAGCTCAGAAGGCTCGCTGCGCCAATCCTGACCTTCTGCCAGCGTGAGCTCAGGTAGCGGCGTGTAGGCCGTTAACGGCAGCCAGGCATCACCATCACGCACCCAATCCGACTGACTGAACAGCGGCAACCATTGAGCTTCCACGCTCAGGCCTGAAAACTCACCCTTACGCACCAGCCATTCATCGCCCAGTTGCACCGCAGCCATGCCTTCGGCCTGTGGCAGCGCGAGTACATCCGGCAGGACGCGTTTCACATCAAACTGGAGGGCTTTCAGTGTGTCGAGGCACGATTGCAACCATTGGCGATCTACCCCGGCAACCGAGGCCACGCCACCACTTTTGTTCAATACGCTGAAATGCAGCTCATCGACATCCTGCGCAATCTCATCTTCCACCAAATACGGCAGCATTGATTCCAGTTGTCGGCTGGCGCCCGATGGAATATCGACTTGCGTCAGTACCACATCACTGGCCGCTAACAACAGCAACGTCGAGCGCTGAGCCGCATACGGGGTCAGTTCTTCCAACTGATCCAAACCAGCCACTTCTCCGCTGGCGATCACCGCCTGCTGCTGAGGCGACCACACCAACCAGGGAATGGTGGCATCTTGTTGACTACTCAGCCGAACGGTCAGAAACTCGCTCACTGATTCCTCCAAAGCGACGGCGTATCACCGTTGCAGTTTCTTGTTCATTACTATAAAACAGGCTCCGGACACGCACGCGGGACTCGTCCACTTTCACCTGCGCATCCAGTTCAAAATATTGGCTATCTACAGCCAGATACGCTTTGGCTTCATCACGTATTGCGCTGTCCACCGCGGCTATCTGGGCTTCCGCCAGAAAGTTATCGACACTGCTCCAACCATCAAACGGTCGGTTTTCCAATACCGTTTTGGCATTGGCGTCGCTCAGCGCCGGGCTGAACATCGCGGCCAGCAGTTTGGCCTGATCCGGTGCCAGTGTATTGATGTTGAGCCGCCAGTCATCGACTGGCAACGCACACACATACGGCAATAATTTCTGCATCACATCGCCACTGACCTGATTGACTGCCCGCAGCTCGCTGGCATCGGCCAGCAGCGAGTTGGCCGCCAGATACGCGGGCGACATCGACTCGTAGTAACTGTCTTCAACCCCGCTCGACGCATTGACGCTGTCGTTGCTGTCGATGTAATCCCAGGTCGAATCGGCAATGGTTTCAGCCTGGTAATTATCGATGTCGAGATCATCGAGCAATGCGCGCCACACGCGATAAACATAAGGCTGGCTGGTGCCGGTATTGACGGCTTGTTCACTGGCAAACACATTGACGTTAAAACACGCCTGCTTGTCGGTAATGCTGCCCACCACTTCACCATAATCCAGCGGATAGCGGCGGTCTTTCTGCGCCCATGGCTGATTAAGACTCACCACATCGTTATCTTTCAGGCTCTGCTCAATCGCCGCTCTGGCCAGCGCTTCCACCCCGACGCTGTACCAGTATGCCTGTTGATAATTGAGCTGATGACCCGTGCGCTGGAACTGAGTAAACATACGTTGCGACATCGTTGCGGCGATGGAAACCATGATCGCGAGCAGCAGCAAAACGATAATCAGGGCAACACCACGCTGGTTACGAATCATTGTCATCTCCCAACTGACCACCCGTGGTCAGGTAGATGCGTTCAATCTGACCGTAATCTTTCAGTGTCAGCGTGACCGAAACAGCCTGCGGAATGGCGTTTTTGGCATCCCATTCATCCAGCCACTCCCCTTTGTGATAAAACTTCATAGACCAGGATTCAACCTGAGTCAGCAGCGGCATTACGACAGGCTCTTGGGCCACGGGCGTGTCGGCATAACGCCACCACAACCGTTCAAGCACGCCATCTTTTATACGATAGCCAACCTTAGCAACTTCGCCACGCGGAAACTGTTGCTGCGGGTTATGCCACCCCAGACGCACAAACAGCACGCCTTTGCTGTCAGAGTCGAGCAGATAATCACTCCACAGCAGCATTTTTTCGCCCGGCTCTTCGCCATTGGTTCGAAAGCGGCGCAGCGCCATCTGACGAAAATCGGCATCCATCATCACCACGGCACGTTGCAGCTCGCTCAGGCGGGCTTCGCGCTCAGCAGACAAACTGTTGCTGCGCTGCACCTGATTCAGCACCTGATACGCCGCAAGACTCAGACTGGCAAAAATGGCCATCGCCACCAGCACTTCAATCAGGGTGAAGCCGCGCAGGCGGCGCTGACGTCCAGCGTTATTTCGCCACATAACTTCTCACCGTGACCACCGGAGCGGATTTTTTCTCAGTCGCAACACTGACGTCAAACGCCGCCAGAATATCGTTACTGGTTTTCACTGGCGTGACTTTCCAGTACCAGGTGCGTCCTGCCAGTTGCTGCGTCCCTTCCCGCGCCTGTGGCGTGGTATTCGCCAGCATGACATTGGCCATTTGATTATCCACCACCATCGCCGCAAAGGTTTTCTCTTCCAGATAGCTGATGGTATTGATGTGCTGGCTCACGGCGCGCATGACACTGATGGCCGCGGTGGCAAAAATGGCCAGTGCGACCAGCACTTCCAGCAGAGTAAACCCTCGCTTAGCGCTTCGCATTGTGCTCTCCCGGCGCCAGCAGGCGAATTTCACCATTATCCTGCACACGCACCTGCCACCCTTTCTCCGGGTTATCCCCGGTTGCGAAGACATCAAGCGTAAACGGGGTCAGCTCACCGCTGGACAGAATAAACACCTGCGGCGGACGCACTTTCTTCTCGTCTTCCTTCGCGGTAAACATCTCTTCATCAAACAGCGAGCCGGGTTTGAACAGTCGATCTTTGTCCTGCCAGACATCGCCGCCTGGCAAAAACTGCATCGCCAGACCCTCTTTCAGCGCTAACATCGAAGCAAAACCGGACTTATTCAGCCGCTGCCAGCCTTTCTCATTCAGACTGAGAAAATGCAGTTGGTGCGTTTTTTCATCCACGCGCAGGCCATAATCAAGCCCGCTGAGGATCGCTTCTTCATTCAGCAGTTGCAGACGCTGATAAAGGCTTTCCGCGACTTCTTTGGCGTCGTCGTTCTGTTTCGAAGGCAACGTGGCAATCACCGCCACGGCACTCATTGACAACAGCACCAGCACCAGCAGAATTTCCAGCAGGGTAAACCCGCGTTTGCACTTCATCACACCGTCGCAACTCGTCATACATCACCGGGCGGCAGAACCGCCCTACCGACCTTATTGGAAATCCTGCAGGTTCCAGTTACCGATATCGGTACTGGTACCTTCACCGCCTTCCTGACCATCCGCACCCAGCGTAAAGACGTCAATCGTGCCTTTATCACCCGGGCTCAGGTATTGGTAATCGTTGCCCCAAGGATCTTTTGGCAGACGCTTAATGTAGCCCCCGGCACGGTAGTTGCGCGGCTCGGGACTGGATGGTTTGTTGACCAGCGCGTCAAGCCCTTGGTCGGTGGTTGGGTAAACGTTGTTGTCCAGCTTGTACATATCGAGTGCATTTTCCAGTGCCACGATGTCCGTAATCGCTTTCTGTTGGTCCGCTTTTTCTTTGTTACCTAACAGATTAGGAACAACGAAGCTGGCCAGAATACCCAGAATCACCACCACGACCATCACTTCCAGCAAGGTAAAACCAGACTGTTTGTTTACTTTTTTGTTCATAAAGACTCCATGTTAAACAAGGCGAAGTTGAGCCGACTCAGCGGCTCATCAAGTTATTCATTTCAAGAATAGGCATCAGCGTTGCCATGACGATAAACAGCACCAGACCTGCCATCAGCGCGATCAGTGCCGGAGTGAAAATCCCCAGCGCAATATTGACCGTGGATTCAAAGTTGGTGTCCTGGTTATCGGCCGCGCGCGTGAGCATGCTTTCCAACTCACCACTCTGCTCGCCACTGGCGATCATGTGCAGCATCATCGGGGGAAACAGTTTGGTCTGATCGAGCGCTTTACGCAGGCTCGAACCTTCACGCACGTTCTCAGCCGCCGCCAGCACTTGCTGTTTGACGTACTGATTGGTCATGACATCGACCGCCACGCGCATACCATCGAGAATAGGAATGGCACTGGAGGTACAGATGGACAGCGTGCGCGCAAAACGCGAGGTGTTCAGGCCGCGGGCAATTTTGCCGATCACCGGCATGTGAATCACTCGGCGATCCCAGTTCAGGCGCACATCCGGCTTACGCAGCAGCCAGCGGCACAGGTAGACCACCAGCATCAGCACAATCACCAACTGGATACCCCAATGCTGCACAAAATCACTGGCCGAGAGCAGAAACTGAGTCGATTTCGGCAGTTCCTGCCCCATCTGAATAAACTGGCCGACAATTTTCGGGACCACTGCGGCCAGCAGAAACGCCACGATACAGACTGCAAATACCACCAGTACAATCGGATACAGCATTGCCTGTAGCAATTTGGAACGCAGTTTCTGACGGTTTTCTGCATAATCCGCCAGACGCTCCAGCACCGAATCAAGATGACCGGATTTTTCCCCGGCAGCCACCATGGAGCGAAACAGCTCATCAAACACCTGCGGGTAATCCGCCATACTGTCTGCCAGCGTATAACCTTCGGTGACTTTGGAGCGTACCGCCGCCAGCATGTTGCGAATACGTGGTTTCTCAGACTGCTCGGACACCGCGCGCAGACACTCTTCCAGCGGCATACCGGACTGTACCAGCGTTGAAAGCTGACGCGTCAGCAGCGCCAGATCCGGCGTGCTGATACCACGACGGGAGAAACCGAGACTGGCACTCTGCGCCTTAGCCGCTTTGGCTTTGGTTTCGACGACCTCGACCGGCACCAGCCCCTGCTCTTTGAGACGCAGGCGCACCTGACGCGCATTGTCGCCTTCCAAGACACCTTTTTTCTGTTTGCCACGAGCATCCAGCGCTTTGTATTCAAACGCGGCCATCAGGACTCCTTGGTCACGCGCATCACTTCTTCAAGCGAGGTCACGCCCAGACGCACTTTTTCCAGACCATCGTCGCGAATGCTTGGTGTGGTTTCACGCACCAGCTTTTCAATCGCCTGTTCACCCGCTTCGGCGTGAATCAGCGCCTGAACTTCATCCGTCACCAGCACCAATTCATGGATCCCGGTCCGGCCACGATAGCCTTTGAAGTTACATTTCTCGCAGCCATGCGCTTTGTATAAGATCAGCTCATCTTTTTTCTTCAAATCGAACAACTTACGCTGCTCTTTATCCGCTTCATACGGCACTTTACAGTCCGGACACAGGGTACGTACCAGACGCTGAGCCAATACGCCCAGCAGCGATGAAGAAATCAGAAATGGTTCAATGCCCATATCGCGCAGACGCGTCACCGCGCCAATCGCAGTATTGGTGTGCAGCGTTGACATCACCAGGTGACCAGTCAGCGACGCCTGTACGGCAATCTGCGCAGTCTCCAGGTCGCGAATCTCCCCCACCATCACCACATCCGGGTCCTGGCGCAAGATAGCGCGCAACCCGCGGGCAAAGGTCATGTCCACTTTCGGGTTAACCTGAGTCTGACCAATGCCGTCAATATCGAATTCGATCGGATCTTCGACGGTCAGAATATTGCGCTCGTTGCTGTTGAGCTCCTGCAAACCAGCATACAGCGTGGTCGATTTACCCGAACCCGTCGGGCCGGTAACCAGCAAAATGCCGTGCGGGCGTTCAATCAGATGGCGGAAGTTGTCGTGGTTACGCTCGGTCATTCCCAAACTGTGCAGATCCAGACGGGTCGCGTTTTTGTCGAGCAGACGCATAACCACCCGTTCGCCATGGGATGAGGGCATGGTTGACACCCGCACATCCACCGAACGACCACCAATGCGCAGCGAAATCCGGCCATCCTGTGGGACTCGTTTTTCTGCAATATCGAGCTTAGCCATGACTTTGACCCGCGACACCAGCAGCGGCGAGAGCTTGCGGCTCGGCGACAACACTTCACGCAGTACACCGTCGACACGAAAACGAATCGACAACGCTTTCTCAAACGTCTCGATATGAATATCGGATGCGCCTTCTTTGATCGCTTCGCCGAGCATGGCGTTAATCAGTTTAATGATGGGCGCATCGTCTTCCGATTCGAGCAGGTCTTCGTTTTGTGGCAATTCTTCCACAATCGAGAAGAAATCATCGCTGTCGGCACCGATGTCTTCCATTAACTGACGGGCTTCCGACGAATCACGCTGGTACACCTGAGTCAGTTTGCTTTCAAACTCGTTCGCTGGCAGCTCGACTAAGGTCAGGCTGCCTTTGACCACGCGGCGGACCTCAGCCAGCGGCGCCATCGACATCGGAGCCACGTAATAGACCGTCGGCGCCTCTAGGCCATCGTGCCATTCCAGCACAATCTTGTAGCGGTTCGCGAAGCTAAACGGCAAACGGCGAACCAGATTACGGGCCACTTGCGCTGCTACCACTTCCGTCATTGCTTCTCGTCCATTTGTTCAATAAATGCCTGAATTTCAGGTTGATGCAGGCGATCCTGACCATATTTCGGCAGCACCGGAATGTTGCTGTCTTCCATCAGTTTCAAGCCTTTATCCGCTTTAAACAGTTGTTCAGCGCGAATGTAGTTGTATTTACGCTGCGTAATACCATCGGCGGTTACGCCGTTGCGGATGATGGTTGGCTTGATAAAGACCATCAGGTTTTTCTTCTCAACCTGAGTACTGGTTGAGGTGAACAGATGGCCCAGAATCGGAATGTCGCCCAGCAGTGGCACTTTGGATTCGCTTTCAGCCGTACGCTCATCAATCAAGCCACCCAGCACCAGCATCTGACCATCCTGTACCATGACAGAAGTATTGAGCTGACGTTTGGCAAAACGCACATCGACCGCGCCATTCGCACCCAGTACGTTGGAAACTTCCTGTTCAATCGACAGCTGTACGGAATCGCCTTCGTTGATTTGTGGTACCACTTTGAGTTTGATACCGACCTCTTTACGATCCACCGTCTGGAACGGATTATCGTTATTTGAGCTCGATGTTGAGCCGGTAATCACTGGCACTTCTTCACCGACGATGAACGACGCTTCGCCGTTATCCATCACGGTGATGCTTGGCGATGACAGGATGTTGGTGTTGGAGTTGGTCGATACCGCGCTGATCAGTGCGGTCCAGTCGCCCATCAGCACGCTGACCGCAGCACCATTGATGCCGGAGAGTGCTGACGCGAGGCTGGTGTAATCACCCGATTCGGTACTGGTATAAGGACGACGGTTGCCGCTTGAGTCATAGTAGTACTCGGTCGTGGTCTGATCTTTGGCTTCTTCCAGACCGACCATCACATTACCGATCGAAGCGCCGCTGTTGCTGAACTGAACCACAGAGCCGCTTTCCAAAGAGCCCCACTGTACGCCGAGGTTAATACCGTCCGCTTCCGACATTTCGACGATCAGCGCTTCAATTAAGACCTGAGCACGACGAATATCCAGTTGTGCAACCACATCAAGAATCGCGTTCATGATGTCCTGCGGCGCCGTGATCACCAATGAGTTGGTTTCCGCATGCGCAGCAATCATCACGTCATTACGCTGGCCGCCACCGGACGCTGTGGCGCCCTTCTGGCCATTTTGCTTATCGGCCTGCAGGTTATCCGACACGCCTTTGAGCACATCGACCAAGTCTTCCGCTTTGGCGTATTTGAGGTACACCACGCGGTTGTTGCCTTTAGTGGCCATCTCAACATCCAGCTGTCTGATCAGACGTTTGAGACGTTCACGCACTTTCGGGTCACCAGAAATCAGAATTGAATTGGTTCGCTCGTCGGCGACGAATTTCGGCTGCAGGAATTCCGGCGTATTTTTCGCGTCGTTGGCCTTATTGAGCGCTTCAACGATACGCACCATTTCAGACGCCGACGCATTTTTAAGCTCAACCACTTCGATGTCTTTATCACCAGCCTGATCGACACGACGAATAATGTCCGCCAGACGGTTAACCACCGCCGCGCGGCCAGTGATCAGAATGATGTTAGCCGGGTCGTAATGCACCACGTTACCCGCGCCTGCGTTATCAATCAGCTGACGCAGCAGCGGCGAGAGTTCACGCACTGATACGTTTTTGACCGCCACTACCTGAGTGATGACGTTATCGCCGTTGGCGCGATCATTATCGCCCAGAACCGGAATGGCGGACGTTTTGGCATCCTTCGCCTTGATGACTTTCAGCACGCCGTTGTCCATTTCAACCACCGCGAAGCCGTACACTTCGAGAACATTGAGGAAAAAGCTGTAGTACTGCTTTTCATTCAACGTATCGTAGCTACGAACATCCACTTTGCCTCGTACAGAAGGGTCAACAATAATGGTTTTCTCGAGGTTGCGGCCGACAATGTTGATGAATTCCTGAATATCCGTGCCTTTAAAGCTGGCGCTGAATTCATTCGCCAGTGCTAACGGCGTTGCCAATAAACTTCCGGCTAACAGCCATGCACTTTTGTTAAGCCAATGCTTCACAGAATACTCCCTCAACGTTTGCTGACACTTTGATGTTAAAACTGAATATAGATGTCATGTTGCTGTCCATCTCGTTCTACTGTGAGGTTAATCTCGGTCAAATCCGTAATCGACTCAAAGACTTTACTCATCACATCCGGATCCGTCAGATCCAGACCATTTAATTGTGTGGCGATATCGCCGTTCTGTAATCCCACTGACTCAAACAGTGCCGGGTCTTTACCCGGACTGACACGATAGCCCAGAATTTTGTCATCCTGCTTCAACTGGGAGAGCGTGACGTATTGGAAAATTTCGCGGGGGTTTTTGGCGACCGCGGCGCGAATCGCGTCGAGTTTATCTTCCACGGGCGTGTCTTTGGCTGTTCGGGTTGGTGCTGCGGCAGGTTGGGCACTGACTTTAGAATAGTCTATTCCTTCCAGCATCAGGGTCTCATCCCGGCCAGAATTATCAATAATGACCCGATCCGGCATCACCGCTTTGAGTTTTACTCGCGTGCCTTCAATCACTTCATTCAGACCATACGTCGCCTGAGACCCACGATTGGCAATCACCGCCAGACTCTGGCTCGGCTCAGAACTCGCAACAACGCCCACCAGCACCAGGTTTAAACGGGTTTTAGGCGCGTCGACTTTGACAGGCGCCGGAGGTGGCGTCTGGTCGTTGTAATGCCCGAACAGATCGCCTTTCTGCAATACGCTGATGTCCATGCCACTGCTGGTTTTGGGCTGAGCAGACGCATTGGCTGACCATGCGGCGACCGTCGTCTGTTCACTGTGCAGCATCCAAACCATTTTGCCGACGATCCACGCAGACAATGCGATGCAAATCAAAGTGACCCACAAACTGAGCGGCTTTTGCCAATGTGGAAAACGCTGCATCCAATCCCCGGATGTCAGCTGTTGTAAATTGATACGCTCCACTCTGTGTCCTTCATTCCTAAATTGTTGCGCTAACGTCATGTTTTTTATCAGTAGGAGCCTTTTAATTCAGGACCTTATATAAAATATAGCAATATATCACAAGCTTCGCGGACTTCTTTTAACTTACGATTAAATTGTCGACTTGCTTGAAAAACTGACATGCAATCACCATTGTAACCAGCAAGCCAAAAGCGAAATAAACACATTAGAGGTAATTTGCCAGCATGAGTTCCCCATCTGAAGCGGTTCGACTCGATAAATGGTTGTGGGCCGCAAGATTTTACAAAACTCGCTCGCTGGCGCGGAATATGGTCGATGGTGGCAAAGTTCACTATAATGGCCAGCGAACAAAACCAAGTAAGCTGGTCGAAGTCGGTGCGATCATTACCCTGCGCCAAGGCAACGAAGAAAAAACCGTTGTAATTGAACGCGTATCCGAACAGAGACGTGGCGCACCGGAAGCTCAGACCCTGTATTCAGAAACGGCTGAAAGCGTGGTGAAACGCGAGCGCATGGCGCTGGCGCGTAAACTCAACGCCACCAACCCAGCCCCGGATCGCCGCCCGGATAAAAAACAGCGCCGCGATCTTCTAAAATTTAAACATCAATAAAGAGCCGGACTATTCCTTATGACTACAAGCTCAGTGTCGAAAAACACGTTAAACCGCTACCTATTTGAAGATCTTTCAGTACGTGGCGAGTTGGTGCAACTGGATGAAACGTACCAACACATGATTACAAGCAAGGAATACCCAGCTCCAGTACAGAAACTGTTGGGTGAGCTTTTGGTTGCGACCTCACTGCTGACGGCTACGCTGAAGTTTGAAGGCTCGATTACCCTGCAGCTGCAAGGCAACGGCCCGGTTTCACTGGCTGTGATTAACGGTGACAACAACCAGAAAGTACGTGGTGTGGCTCGCTGGGAAGGCGATATTGCCGATGACGCAGGCCTGCACGATATGATGGGCAGCGGCTATCTGGTGATCACCATTGAACCGAAACAGGGCGAGCGCTATCAGGGCGTGGTTGGCCTGGAAGGTGACAATCTGGCAGAGGTACTGGAAGGTTACTTCCTGCGTTCAGAACAGCTGAAAACCCGCCTGTGGATTCGCGTTGGTGAACAAGATGGCAAACCTCATGCTGCTGGCATGCTGCTACAAATCATGCCTGACGGCACAGGCACTCCGGAAGATTTCGAACACCTGGAACAACTGACCAATACGGTGAAGGATGAAGAGCTGTTCACACTGGAAGCCAATGAGCTGCTGTACCGCCTGTACAATCAGGAAAAAGTGAAAGTATTCGAACCTCAACCAGTTCAATTCCAATGCGGTTGTTCTCGTGAGCGCAGCGCCGCAGCGATCGTAACCCTCTCGCGTGACGAGGTGTACGAGATTCTGGCAGAAGAAGGTTTTGTCGCTCTGCATTGTGACTATTGCGGCACCACTTACTCGTTCGATTCCGCGCAAGTGGCTGAATTGTTCGCACAAGATAGCTCAGAGAACAAAACCCTGCATTAATTTATCGGGTTTAACAAGCACGAAAATTTACCACTACAGCCAGCATTATGCTGGCTTTTTTTGTGATCAAAACCCAATAAAATCAATAGTTACACTCACCGTACGCCGTACTTAATTTCTTTGGAATAATAATCCCTTTGGTCTGGCGCAATGGTTTGCGTGCGCGATAAAATACCCCAGCCAACAATATGTGACGGGTTACCTAAAACCACAGGGAAAGCGTGGGTAATTTTTGAACTATCTCCCTGTTTTTTCCCCACCCCGTTGCTAGCATGGTGAGCAGATAACAATTACAAACATTATTAAAAATCCCTACAAAATCCTTATAAGGAGCACCTATGACCGTTATGGAACATACTAAGGCTGCACAATTAGATCTTACCCAATATGGAATAACCGATGTAACTGAAGTGGTGCGAAACCCAAGTTACGAATTGTTATTCGAAGAAGAAACTCGCTCAGATCTGGAAGGCTACGAAAAAGGCGTAGTCACTGAACTGGGTGCAGTGGCCGTTGATACCGGCATCTTCACTGGCCGCTCACCAAAAGACAAATTCATCGTTAAAGACGCCACTACCGAAGAAAACATGTGGTGGACGTCTGAACAAGCGAAAAACGACAACAAACCGATCAATCAGGCCGTGTGGAACGATCTGAAAGCGCTGGTTGGCAAGCAATTGTCCGGCAAGCGTCTGTTTGTGGTCGATGGCTACTGTGGCGCGAACGCTGATACCCGTCTGTGCGTACGCTTTATTACTGAGGTCGCATGGCAGGCTCACTTCGTGAAGAACATGTTCATCCGTCCTTCTGAAGAAGAGCTGGCAACGTTCAAACCGGATTTCGTGGTCATGAACGGCGCGAAATGCACCAACGATAAATGGCAGGAACACGGTCTGAACTCTGAAAACTTCACCGTATTCAACCTGACCGAAAAAATGCAACTGATTGGCGGTACTTGGTACGGCGGCGAGATGAAAAAAGGTATGTTCGCGATGATGAACTACTTCCTGCCGCTGCAAGGCATCGCGTCAATGCACTGTAGTGCCAACATGAGCAAAGATGGCGACGTCGCTGTGTTCTTTGGTCTGTCTGGTACCGGTAAAACGACTCTGTCGACCGATCCAAAACGCGCGCTGATTGGTGACGATGAGCACGGCTGGGACGACGATGGCGTCTTCAACTTCGAAGGCGGTTGCTACGCGAAAACCATCAAGCTCTCGAAAGAAGCTGAACCAGACATCTATAACGCGATTCGTCGTGATGCGCTGCTGGAAAACGTGACTGTCCGCGCTGATGGCTCGATCGATTTCGATGACGGTTCAAAAACCGAGAACACCCGTGTTTCTTACCCGATTTACCACATCGACAACATCGTTAAACCCGTCTCCAAAGGCGGTCACGCGAACAAAGTGATCTTCCTGTCTGCCGATGCATTCGGCGTGCTGCCTCCAGTGTCTAAACTGACGCCGGAACAAACCAAGTACCACTTCCTGTCTGGCTTTACTGCCAAATTGGCCGGTACTGAACGCGGCATTACCGAGCCAACGCCAACCTTCTCTGCTTGTTTCGGCGCAGCGTTCCTGACGCTACACCCGACTAAGTACGCCGAAGTGCTGGTGAAACGCATGGAAGCCGCTGGTGCGGAAGCTTACCTGGTTAACACGGGCTGGAACGGCACGGGCAAACGTATCTCGATTAAAGATACCCGTGGCATCATTGATGCAATTCTGGATGGTTCAATCGAACAAGCCGAAACCAAGCACATTCCTATCTTCAACCTGGAAGTCCCAACAGCGCTGCCAGGCGTAGATCCTGCAATCCTTGACCCACGTGATACTTATACCGACCCACTACAATGGGAAAGCAAAGCTAAAGATTTGGCCTCTCGCTTTATCAACAACTTTGCTAAGTACACCGACAACGCGGAAGGTAAAGCGCTGGTTGCGGCAGGTCCTCAACTGGACTAAAACTGATAACTCAGTAGCAAGCCCCTCTTTTGAGGGGCTTTTTTTGTTGAAGCCAGCGCCAATTTACTCCAAGCTGTGGACTTTCAGGACGGTCATCGCATCAGGGAATTATGAAAAAGCTGCTTGCTCTCGGGGTTGGATTGGTTGCGCTGCTGCTGGCACTGACGCTGGTCGCATTCGGCATCATGCACACCCGTTACCTGACACCGTCTGCGCAGTGGCTGACCGAGCATCTGTGGCCCGAAAAACTGACCTTCAGTGAGCTCGATTACGAATACCCACTCCATTTCCGCCTGCACAATGTGACGCTGGAAACCAGCGCCAACCCCTTGAGCTTTCAACAAGTGGATATCTGGCTCAGCCCGCAACTGTTTCATCAGGACAAATGGGTGATCGACAGCGTACTGCTCGATGGCGCTAACTTTTCCGATGGCTTGCCAGACAATGATTTTCTTGCCCAACTGCAACTCAATCAACTGGCGCTGCACAATATCGATTTCGCCAATCACGGCCTGATTGCACGCGGCGTCAATTTACAGGTCAAAAAGCCTATCTGGAACAACGCCAAACAGTGGCTGCCTTACGGCGAACTGCAACTCTCAGCCGAACAGTTATACTGGCAAGGTGAAGCGCTCAACAATGTACTGATCGATGCCGATTACAAAGCACAGGACAGCACCGTTTACGGCGCCTCGTTTCAATGGCGCGGCGGTGAGTTTTCTGGTCAGGCAGAGCAGTATCCGGCCGGTTGGTCGCTGGTCAACGTCACCATCAGCAAGCTGGACCTGAAAGACGATCTGTCTACACTGAGCGCGCCGTGGTGGCAGCTGGCCAAGCCTTATCTTCACCACATCAACAGCCTCGATGTGCTGAGCAGCAATTTGCAGTTGGGTGAGACCAAACTGACCAACCTCGCGCTGTCGCTGGAGAACCTGACGGTCGATCAGTCACTGTGGCAGCAAGACAGTGGCTACCTGTCACTCAACGCCGAATCCGCGGACTGGCATGGACTGCAATGGATTGAACCGACGTTTAAGCTCGAGTTTCGCCCGGGCAACATCACCATCAGTGATTTTGCTACCGAACTGCTGCAAGGCAGCATTCAACTCAGTGGTGACATTCAGCCCTCCGGCATCCATCTTCACCAGTTAACCGCACGCGGCATCAAATGGTTTGCCGAGCAGCAACAGGATTGGGCGTGGCTAGACAGCGATCTTCCTGCGCTGAAAAATCTGACCATTGATCAATGGAATCTCAACAACCTGCAATTGATCCAACTGACTCATAAGCCGTTTTGGCAACTCTCCGGCCTGAATGTTGAAGGACGCAATACCGAGCTCAATCGCAATGGCCGCTGGGGCTTGTGGAACGGGAAACTGAGCATCAGCGCCAACAGCGCCAGTATCGGTCCGCTCGTCAGTAGCCAAGGTGTGGTGGAGATGAGCAGCAAAGAGGCCCACTGGCAGCTTGAGCGCGCGTTCCTGCCGTTGGAGAACGGTTATTTGGATGCCACTGCCAACTGGGCATTTGACGCAGCCAGCGCGCCATGGAACGTTAATTTGCATGCGGACGGCGTGCCGCTCACTCAACTCGGCCAGTGGCTGCCTCTGCCATTGAAAGTCGATGCCTTGGCCGAAATCGATTTGGCCGCTGATGGCCTTGCGGGCGACTATCCGATGCTGGCTCACTCACTGAGCGGCGAATTGAACCTCAATTTGCGCGATGGCACTTTGGTGATGAAGAACTCTGATGCGTTGGTGGTACAGCCTTTCTCGCTCGACGGGCTGAGGCTGAACGCCGACCGCGGTCGCCTGTCACTGCATGCGACGCCGCTGTCCGGCCCAACGCTCAATGCCCGCCTGCACGGTGACATCGATTTGGTTGAACCCAAACAAGGGATGTTGGAACTGGAGGTGACTCAGCGCTGCGATACTCAGCATTTTGATCTGCTGCGCAATCAACAGCGCGAGGAGAAAGGTTCGGACAAAGCGTGCGTGCCAGTCCCTTAGCCGCGCGCATTTTCCAAAATGGCTTGGTAGTTCGGGATCAGCATGTAAGTGCCGATGAACTCCACGGCGTCGTTATCGCCACTCGAAATATTCACGTTAACCACAATGCGTGCTTTGCGCCCGGAGGCCAGGCGGTCCAAATCGCCGCTGATGCCATCCAGTGACGTCGACGCCACCGGGTTGTGTACCACCGGATGGCGGTAACGGATACGGCTGTCGACCAGCACAATATCTCCTTCCAGGTTACGCTCACGCATCAGCAGCCACGCCATTCCCCAGCCAGTCAGCGTCGCCAGCGTAAAGGCAGAGCCCGCAAACATGGTGTTATGGGGATTGAGGTTCGGGTTAAGCTGCGCGCCACACTGGAACTGATAGCCCGTGTACTGCAGCACTTTGATCCCCATTTTTTCGCTGATCGGAATGTGCGCCGCCCAGCGCTCCTGAAGCTCGGTACACCACTCCGGTTTACGCAGCACATTGGCCATCGGGTCGAGCGGTTTGACCATCTGCTGATGGCGTACCGGGCCGCGTTCATCGGTCAGTTCACCGCGGCGCTCAAAACCATTTTTCTCATAGAATTTGATCGCGTCTTCACGAGCGTTACACACCAAGCGTTTCGCCCCTTCCTGACGCGCCAGAGACTCAAGAGCAACCAGCACAAGCGAGCCCATCCCCTTGGCGCGACGACTGGCTTTGACCGCCATGTAGCGGATCTGGCCTTCGTTATCCGGGGTGATATACAGGCGACCAATCGCGATTGGCCGTCCCCGACTGTCGACAATCATGCGGTGATGGCTCATCGCGTCATATTCATCACGCTCTGAGCCAATCGGCATACGCCACGGCTCGCGCAGCAACTGCCAGCGGAAGTGGTAATACTTATTGAGCTGATTATCCGTTTTCGGCGTAATAAGTTTAAACATAGAGTCCGTTCCCGAAAGCTCACAAGGAGCCGAAATTTAAGCCTGCAACCAGAAGGTTACCGGGCCATCATTGATGAGTGACACTTTCATGTCGGCCGCAAAACGTCCACGCTCTGTCGGCAAAACCTGTGCACACAAATCAGAAAAATAGTCGTATAGACGCTGCGCCTCTTGTGGGTGCGCGCCACGTGAAAAGCCGGCACGGGTGCCCTTTTTCGTATCCGCAGGCAAGGTAAACTGCGAGACCACCAGCACACTGCCCCCGACATCTTTGACGCTGAGGTTCATTTTGCCTGCATCATCCTCAAACACACGATAGCTGGTCACTCGTTCCATCAGGCGTTTGGCTTTGGCTTCATCATCATCACGTTCAACCCCAAGCAGCACTAACAGGCCATGGTTAATCTCACCGACGATTTCGCCCTCCACGCGGACTGCCGCTTCACTCACCCGTTGAATCAAGGCTATCACTTTGGTTTCCTTCTTGTTTGTGCTGAGTTTGAGGCAGTGAGTGTACCACGTCTGGGTCGTCACTCCAGTACTCACGCTCACCGAGCGCAGCGGTCACTTCGGCCCCGATCAACACAATCAGCCAACATAAATACACCCAAACAAACAGAATGGGAATCGCGGCAAGCGCCCCGTATATCAACTGATAAGAAGGGAACTGAGTAATGTAGGCCGCAAAGGCTTTTTTACTCAGCTCAAACAGAATAGCAGCGACAAATGCGCCAGCGATAGCATGCAGAAAATGAATTTTTTTGTTCGGCACCAACAGATATAACCCGGCAAACGCAGAAAACGAAAGCAACAGCGGCAGGCGACGCAGGAAGAAGTTGAAGGCACCCGTCAGTGCCTCGCTGTCGAGCAGTTTGAGCGACGTGATGTACGAGGTGACCGCAATACTGGCACCGACCAGAATTGGTCCCAGCGTGAGGATCATCCAGTACATTGAGAACGAAAACACCATGCGGCGTTTCTTACGTACCCGCCAGATGTAGTTGAGGTTCTTATCGATATTCGAAATCAGCGTCAGCGCTGCGACAAACAGGAACATACCACCCACTGCGGTCATTTTGCCGGTATTGGTGACGAACTCTGTCAGCGCGTTACGCACCGCATCCCCAGCCGCGGGCACGAAGTGGGTAATCACATAATCCTGAACCACATCACCGACGTTTTCAAAAATGGAGAATGAAGAGAGGATCGACAGCAATACGGTCAACATTGGTACAATCGACAACAGCGTGATGTACGCGAGGTATCCGGCATTCACATTGACTCGGTCGTGGCCCATACGCACCAACAAATAACGCCCGAACAATACGCTATCCTTAACCAAAGATTGGATTTTCAACTTGTCTCTCCCATGCGACTAAGCCATGCTAACGCCTTCATTTTAATAGAAAGGAGCTCATGATGCCTTACCTGTTGGCCATCTTCTTATCGATCTTTACCCTGACAGGCTGTCAAAGCGCCTATTATTCGGCGTTGGAAAAGGTCGGTTATCACAAACGCGACATTATGGTTGACCGTGTCGAGGCCGCCCAAGAGTCACAAAAAGACGCACAGCAGGAGCTGACCAGCGCACTGGAAGCCCTGTCGGCATTCACGCAATTTGATGGTGGCGAACTGGAAAGCGCCTATGAGCGCATCAACGATCAGTACCAACAAAGCGAAGCAGCAGCTGCCGATGTGCATGAGCGCATTGCCGCGATTGAAGACGTTGCCGATGCCTTGTTTGAAGAATGGCAAGGGGAGCTTGCGCTTTACACCAGCAGCAAACTGCGCCGTGCCAGTGAGCAGAAACTCAACACCACCAAAGCTTCATATCAGACGATGCTTAAAGCGATGAAACGCGCCGAGCAAAAGATGACACCAGTGCTCAACACCCTGCGCGATAATACTCTGTATCTGAAGCATAACCTCAATGCCAGCGCGGTGGGTTCACTGCAAGGCGAATTTGCGACCTTAGAGCAGGATATTCGCACCGCGATCACGCAGATGAACGCCGCGATTAAAGAATCGGATCAGTTCCTCGCCCATCTCAAACAGTAGCGTGGCATGATGCTGCGTGCTCCACAGCGCGCAGCACAAAGCGCACTCGCTCGCTGACCGCATCAAACGGCACCTCAACACAGTGATAACCCAGTTGTATGTAAGTCATCACTAACTGTTCATGAATCGCCAATGCTTGCTCAAATGGATAAGGTCTCACATCATCCTGCACATAAATGGCGGCGTGTGGCCGACACACAAACACGGTCGGGAAATAGCCCTGACTGGCCTGTACATAATGCAGATCCGGTTCAATATCCGCCGCCTGCAGATAACCACAAATGTCAGGAATCGCGCGGTCGAGAAACGCCAATGGCTCTTTGCCCGCATTCCGTTTTTGCTCACTCATCGCGACCAGACACAATTGAGCAAATCCCGCTAAATCGTGCCACGGCAATATGCCATTCGGCTTCGCACTCTCCTGCTCAATCAAGGTGCGCGACACTTCGGGAAACGTCGCCAAACCCGCCTGCGCTAACGCGTCAATCAGAGTGGTTTTGCCGGCGCCCGGACCGCCAGTGATGATGATGGGTTTCACATTCGCTCCTTATCAGATGCATAAAAAAAGCCCCCAGCGTTACCGCCGAGGGCTCAATTCTATTCGTTCAACGATTATTTTGCGTCGCGAGATGCACGTTTACGATCGTTTTCAGTCAGGTGACGTTTACGAATACGGATGCTTTGTGGCGTAACTTCTACCAGCTCATCGTCATCGATAAACTCAAGCGCTTGCTCTAGCGTGTATTTGATTGCTGGAGTCAGAACCTGAGCTTCATCGGTACCTGATGCACGTACGTTCGTCAGCTGTTTACCTTTCAGACAGTTTACTGTCAGGTCGTTCGAACGGTTGTGAATACCCACGATTTGACCTTCGTAAACTTCGTCCGCGTGTTCAGTGAACAGACGGCCACGCTCTTGCAGGTTAAACAGAGCGTAAGTCAGTGCTTTACCAGTTGCATTCGAAATCAGTACGCCGTTCACACGTTGGCCGATGTTACCGCCTTTGTGTGGACCGTAGTGGTCAAAGGTATGGTACAGCAGACCAGAACCTGAAGTCAGGGTCATGAACTCAGTCTGGAAGCCGATCAGGCCGCGTGATGGCATCACGAAGTCTAGACGTACACGACCTTTGCCATCTGGAGACATGTCTTTCAGTTCGCCTTTACGCAGACCGATTTTCTCCATGATGCCGCCTTGGTGCTCTTCCAACACGTCGATAGTTACCGTTTCAAACGGTTCCATCAGTTGGCCGTTTTCTTCTTTCAGGATTACTTCTGGACGAGATACCGCCAGTTCGAAACCTTCACGGCGCATGTTTTCGATCAGGATAGACAGGTGAAGTTCACCACGGCCTGATACGCGGAATTTATCTGGATCGTCCGTTTGCTCAACACGTAGTGCAACGTTGTGAACCAGTTCTTTTTCCAGACGCTCAAGGATGTTACGTGAAGTCACGAACTTACCTTCTTTACCCGCGAACGGAGAAGTGTTTACCTGGAAAGTCATGGTTACCGTTGGTTCGTCAACGCTCAGTGGTGGCAGCGCTTCGATGCAGTTCACGTCACAGATGGTGTCTGAAATTTTCAGTTCACCAAGACCGGTGATCGCAACGATGTCGCCCGCAGTCGCTTGTTCTGTTTCTGAACGTTGCAGACCCAGGTAACCCAGAACAGTACCAACTTTGCCGTTACGTTTTTTGCCATCAGCGCTCACAACGGTCACTTGCTGGTTTGGTTTTACCGTACCGCGAGTCACACGGCCAACACCGATAACACCAACGTATGAACTGTAGTCCAGCTGAGAAATTTGCATTTGCAGCGGACCTTCAAGGTCAACTTGAGGAGGCTCTACGTTATCAACGATGGCTTGGAACAGCGGTTCCATGTTTTCGCCAGTTTCGCCTTCTTCCAACGTTGCCCAGCCGTTCAGAGCTGATGCGTAAACCACTTGGAAGTCCAGCTGTTCATCCGTTGCACCTAGGTTGTCGAACAGGTCAAATACCTGATCCATTACCCAGTCAGGACGCGCGCCAGGGCGGTCGATTTTGTTGATAACAACAATTGGTTTCAGACCGTGAGCAAACGCTTTTTGGGTTACGAAACGAGTTTGTGGCATTGGGCCGTCAACCGCATCAACGATCAGACAAACACAGTCAACCATTGACATGATACGTTCAACTTCACCACCGAAGTCCGCGTGTCCCGGAGTGTCTACGATGTTGATACGGTAGTCGTTCCAGTTGATAGCGGTGTTCTTCGCCAGGATGGTAATGCCGCGCTCTTTTTCAATGTCGTTCGAGTCCATGACTCGCTCTTCAACATCACCGCGCGACTCTAACGTGCCTGATTGCTGGAGTAGTTTATCCACCAGGGTCGTTTTGCCGTGGTCAACGTGCGCGATGATCGCGATGTTTCTTAATTTTTCAATCTGTGGAGTAGCCATGGAGTTTTGCTTCACTTAATTACACAAAATGGTCCGCTTCCGCGCGTAGGCAAAACCGGTACCTGAGTTTGGTTCAAAAAACGGCCAATAATGTACCAGATTTTGGCGAAAAACCTAGGAATATGTGATCTGTCACGCTGAATTTCGCTCCTTTAGAGCCTAGCCGTCAAATTGATTTAAAACAAACCGCGGCATACTGGACGGAAATGCCAATTGACAACCCTACAAATTATCGGCTGAATAGTGTTCGCTTTGATAGATATTGGTGCAGTGAAACCGATAACGCACCAACAAGGTGCAACAAGGGATCTTATTGGTGCAACGGAAAGCACCAAAAAGAGCCAATCTTATGCAAAGCATTGAATTTATAGGACTTAAGAAATTGGCACGATTCTAGCTAATATGAATTCAGCACAGATTAAGTAGTAGTTCAGACATTAATCAATGCTGGTTTCACTTTGATTCGAGCCCAAACCGCTTTATTAACACTGGAGGTTATCCAAGATGTCAGTAGAAAACGTACTATCGCTGATCCAAGAAAACGAAGTTAAGTTTGTTGACCTACGCTTCACAGACACAAAAGGTAAAGAGCAGCACATCTCAATTCCTGCTCACCAAATCGACGCAGACTTCTTCGAAGAAGGTAAAATGTTCGATGGTTCATCAGTTGCTGGCTGGAAAGGTATCAACGAATCAGACATGGTAATGATGCCAGATGCATCATCAGCTGTGCTTGACCCATTCACAGAAGACGCAACGCTGAACATCCGTTGTGACATTCTTGAGCCTGCAACAATGCAAGGCTACGACCGTGACCCACGTTCTATCGCAAAACGCGCGGAAGAGTACATGCGTTCTACTGGAATCGCAGATACTGTTCTGGTAGGTCCAGAGCCAGAATTCTTCCTGTTTGACGACGTGAAATTCTCTACTGACATGTCAGGTTCTTTCTTCAAGATCGATGACGTAGAAGCAGCTTGGAACACAGGTACTGACTACGAAGACGGTAACAAAGGTCACCGTCCAGGTGTGAAAGGCGGTTACTTCCCAGTAGCGCCAGTTGACTCATCTCAAGACATCCGTTCAGCCATGTGTCTGATCATGGAAGAAATGGGTCTGGTTGTTGAAGCACACCACCACGAAGTAGCAACTGCAGGTCAGAACGAAATCGCAACACGTTTCAACACACTGACCAGCAAAGCGGACGAAATCCAAATCTATAAGTACGTTGTTCATAACGTTGCTCACGCATTCGGCAAAACAGCGACTTTCATGCCTAAACCACTGGTTGGCGACAACGGTTCTGGTATGCACGTACACCAATCTCTGGCGAAAGACGGCGTTAACCTGTTCGCTGGCGACAAGTACGGCGGCCTGTCTGAAATAGCGATCTACTACATCGGTGGTATCATCAAGCACGCACGTGCACTGAACGCACTGACTAACCCATCGACCAACTCATACAAGCGTCTGGTTCCACACTACGAAGCGCCTGTCATGCTGGCTTACTCTGCACGTAACCGTTCAGCGTCTATCCGTATCCCAGTGGTACCAAGCCCTAAAGCACGTCGTATCGAAGTTCGCTTCCCAGATCCAGCAGCGAACCCATACTTGGCGTTTGCAGCAATGCTGATGGCTGGCCTTGACGGTATTAAGAACAAGATCCACCCAGGCGAAGCAATGGATAAAGACCTGTACGATCTTCCAGCTGAAGAAGCAGCCGAGATTCCAAAAGTTGCTGAATCACTGCAACAAGCGCTGCAGTGCCTGAGCGATGACCGCGAGTTCCTGACTGCAGGTGGCGTATTCTCTGATGATTTCATCAACTCTTACATCGAACTGAAAACGAAAGATGTAGAGCGCGTGAACGTTGCAGTACACCCACTAGAATTCGAACTGTACTACTCTGTATAAGTCTTATTCTTTGTAAGTGTAACGCAGGTTACACACGAAAATCAGGCTCGCCTCGCAGGCGGGCCTTTTTCGTATTTGGGCCCGTGATGAAGGCATTTAACATGAACGTTACATACTCAGTATCGAACCAGTGACTCCGCGTCTTGGCGAACCCACAACCTCGTGAGGTGGAAGATGAAACGTTTTTCAGGTTTATGCTTATCGTTGCTGCTCATTGTGCCCCAATGGCTTTACGCACAAAGCGTTTACACATGGGAAGATGAACATGGCGTTGTTCACTTCAGTGATGCTCCGGCCGATACACAAGCCCAGACTCTTCAGTTGCCCGATTATGACGCATCTGCGCCAGAACCCAGCTACGAAGCCGCGCAGCCTATTGACCTGCCTGCACCGAAAGCGAACAAAGCAGCGCCTGTCGCGTTACAAGTCCGCCTGACTTCTCCCCAGCCAGACCAAACCATCCGCAATAATCAGGGGAAAATCACCGTCGCTGCCGAGCTGAACCGCTCACTTGGAGTCTCCGAACACCTGCAGCTCGTCATAGATAGCAAACCTTATGGTGCGCCCAGCACCAAAACGGTGTGGGAGCTGAAAAATATTGAACGCGGGTCGCATACCTTTTCAATTCAGGCGTTTGGAAACGGCAAGGTTATTGCATCGTCTCTATTTGTAACGGTGCATTTACATCGAGCGTCCGTGAATTAGGCAAGATCTGCACTAAATAGCTCGATTTCCAACAGTCTCTGACTTTTTCTTTGTGCTCCGTTGCGCCATACTTGACAAAATCAATGCACCAATATTGTGCATTGCATCATTTTGGAACACGGACAAGGACGAACCTGTGAGCGCAGAGCTAAGCGAAACGATACTGAACAACGTTGTAACCGCCACTTTAATGCTGGATGAAACCCTGTGTGTGCGTTATGCCAATCCCGCCGCCGAGCAGTTGTTCTCACAAAGTGCCAAACGCATCATTAATCAACCGCTCTCCAAGCTGATTCAACACGCTTCGATGGATCTGGCGTTGCTCTCCCAACCGCTACAGAGCGGACAAAGCATCACCGACAGCGATGTAACGTTTGTGGTGGATGGCAAGCCGCTGATGCTGGAAGTTACCGTCAGCCCGCTGTCATGGCAGAAAGAGCTGATGTTGCTGGTTGAAATGCGCAAGATAGGCCAGCAGCGCCGCCTGACTCAGGAACTCAACCAGCATGCGCAGCAACAAGCCGCAAAGCTGTTGGTGCGTGGCCTGGCTCATGAAATTAAGAATCCGCTCGGAGGCCTGCGCGGCGCGGCTCAGTTACTTGAACGCATGCTGCCCGACCAGAGCCTGACCGAATACACCCAAATCATTATCGAGCAAGCCGATCGCCTGCGCGCTCTGGTCGATCGCCTGCTGGGGCCGCAAAAGCCGGGTAAAAAAACCTCCGAAAATTTGCACCTGATTCTGGAAAAAGTACGCCAGTTGGTCGAACTGGAAGGCAGTGCCGATCTGCATATTGAACGTGATTACGATCCTAGCCTGCCCAACATCATGATGGACACCTACCAGATTGAGCAGGCGCTGCTCAACATTGTCAGTAACGCAGCGCAGATTCTGGCCAACCAGCCACATGGCGTGATTACCCTGCGCACCAGAACAGTGCACCAAGCCAATATTCACGGCCAGCGACATAAGTTGGTGGCCAGAATCGAAATTATTGATAACGGTCCGGGCATTCCGCTAGAACTGCAGGACACCTTGTTCTACCCCATGGTCAGCGGCCGTGAGGGAGGAACCGGGCTCGGCTTATCCATTTCGCAAAACCTGATAGACCAGCACAATGGAAAAATAGACGTAGAAAGCTGGCCAGGAAGAACAACATTTACGATTTATTTACCGATTTGAACGACGTGACCATTCTCACCATGAGAATGGGGCTGCTGTTGAGGAACCAAAACTATGAGTAAAGGATACGTATGGGTTGTCGATGACGACAGCTCGATTCGCTGGGTGATGGAGAAAACCCTGTCATCAGCCAACATCAAGTGCGAAACATTTTCCGATGCCGAAAGTGTGTTAATGGCACTCGAAAGAGAAACGCCTGACGTGCTGGTGTCCGATATTCGCATGCCCGGAATTGACGGCATTGAGTTGCTCCATCAAGTGCACTCACGTTCACCAGAACTGCCCGTGATCATCATGACCGCGCACTCCGATCTGGATGCTGCCGTCAACGCTTACCAAAAGGGGGCATTCGAATATCTGCCTAAACCGTTTGATGTGGATGAAACCCTGACGCTGGTCGAACGTGCCATCGCCCACGGCCAGGAGCAGCGTAAAGAGCAATCACAACGCCTGACCCCAACCTATGATGCTCCGGAAATCATCGGCGAAGCGCCGGCGATGCAGGAAGTGTTTCGCGCCATTGGTCGTTTGTCCCGCTCGTCGATTTCAGTACTGATCAATGGTGAATCCGGTACCGGTAAAGAACTGGTGGCTCATGCACTGCATCGTCACAGCCCACGCGCGCAGAAACCCTTTATCGCACTTAACATGGCGGCCATTCCGAAAGACTTAATCGAATCAGAGCTGTTTGGTCACGAAAAAGGTGCCTTTACCGGCGCGAACAATGTGCGTCAGGGACGTTTTGAGCAGGCCAACGGCGGCACTCTGTTTCTCGACGAAATCGGTGATATGCCTTTAGATATTCAGACGCGCTTGCTGCGCGTACTGGCCGATGGGCAATTTTATCGCGTCGGCGGTCACTCTGCGATCAAGGTGGATGTACGTATTGTCGCGGCCACACACCAGAATCTTGAGAAGCTGGTGCATCAGGGTAAGTTTCGTGAAGACTTGTTTCACCGCCTCAACGTGATTCGAATCCAGATCCCGTCATTGCGTGAGCGGCGTCAGGATATTGATAAATTAACTAAACATTTCCTCGCTTTGGCCGCAAAAGAGTTAGGCGTGGAGATGAAAACCCTGCATCCTAAGACCATCGAGATTCTTAATCGCCTCGACTGGCCAGGCAACGTTCGCCAGTTGGAAAACATGTGCCGCTGGCTGACCGTAATGGCGAGTGGGACAGAGGTACTGCCGAGCGACCTGCCTTCAGAGTTGCTGGCCGAGAAGAAAAACGTCGATTTCGACAGTGATGTCAGCTGGCAGAAACAGCTGGAATCCTGGGCGAAATCCGCTCTCGCTTCAGGAGAAACTGAGATACTGTCTTACGCACTCCCGGAGTTTGAACGTATACTTTTAGAAGCAGCGCTCAACCATACCAATGGCCATAAGCAGGATGCCGCAAAAGTATTAGGCTGGGGACGCAATACACTCACACGTAAATTGAAAGAGTTGTATTAACGGACTTTTGTTGTCTCCACTGCCAATGCCCCGAATCACAGGCCATTATTGCAGAATCAGGATATGCCGTTCAGACAACAGATGACTTTGAAAACCGCTGTGTTATTCCCTTTCGTGATCATTATTCTGGTGACGATCGGTGTCATTGGAGCGGTTCAGAAATACAGCTACGAACAGATGGTGCAGGATGTGAGCCGCAAACAGCTCACCTTCCTGACCCACAACGTTGACCAACGCTTACACGCCTTTCTCGATGAACCGTTCCGTGCTAATCAGAGCATGAGCCACGGCATCGGCTTTCACCATCTGTATCAGCCCAATGACTCACAGCAGATCGAACAATTTCTGGTTTCCGGCTTCAGCGACCTGTACCACCCGATTTCTCAAATCGATGTGATGAGTTTTGCTGGCATCAACGGCGAATTTGTCGGCTTTCGCAAGGAAGACAATCAGAGCTTCACGCTGATGCTCAAAGACAGCCGCACAAAGCAGCAGCTCACGATTTACCATGGCGATTCTGTCAGCGATGAAATCCGTTCCGTGATAGCCGGATACGATCCCCGTACTCGTCCCTTCTATACGCCAGTGGCAGCGAATCCACATCCGATGTGGTCATCGGTGTATACCAACATGGACGAACGCCAGGACATCACGTTATCTGCTCTGACACCAGTGATGCAACAAACCCAGTTTGTCGGCGTCATGGTCACCGACGTCAAAATCAGCACCTTTAACACCTTTCTCCACATGCTGAAACGTGAAACTAATGCCGACGTGTATATCTTTGACGAAACCCAGCGCCTGATCGCACATTCAGCGCCAACGGGAGTTGTCTCGTGGGGCACCGAGTATTCACCCAAAGGCGATCGACTCACCACTCAGGAAACCCCGAATCCGGTGTTGAAAGCCAGTGCCATCGAGATTTCCCGCGTTCTGCAAAGCGCGCATACCCTGCCGAAAGAGGTGTTCAGTACCGAGGTCGATGGCGCGCGCTATTTCAACCAAGTGACGTCGGTCGAGGACGAACATGGGCTCAAGTGGTACATCAATGTCACCATCTCCGAAGCAGACCTTCTAGGCTCTCTGCCGCAAAACCAGCGCAACAGCTGGTTGCTGGGCCTGATCGTCAGCCTGTTTGGGATTGGCATCGGCTTTATCACCTTTAACCGCATCACGGCGCCCATTACCTCTACCGCGGCGGCAGCAAAACATCTGGCGCAGGGAGATTGGGATAGCCCAATGCCCAAACCGGGCAAGATCTACGAAACCAGTATGATGGTGTTTGCCTTTACGGAAATGGCGAACAACCTTAAAGCGTCATTTAAAGCGCTGCGCGAGCAACTCATCTACGATTCGCTGACCAAGGTTTACAGTCGCGAAGGCATGATAGACAGCTGCAACCAATTGCCAACGTTGCATGGTAGCCTGTTCTTGATTGGCATCGATAAGTTCAGAGACATCAATGATAGCCTTGGCCATCACCAGGCCGATCAGCTGCTCGTCCTCATCGCCCAACGCCTGAAAACCGTCAGTCACGACAACAGCTACATCGCCCGTATCGGTGGTGATGAGTTCGCCATCTATCTTCCTCAATGCGATGATATTCAGGCCATCAAGCAGTTTGCCCAACAGTTGCTGCAACTGTTCGCCACGCCGTTCAATATGCCGAATGAAAACATCGCCGTGAACATCTCGGTGGGTATTGTTCATGGGCTCGAGCCTGCTAGCATGACGGTGTGGCTGCGCAACGGCAGCATCGCATTAAGTAACGCCAAGCAAGACTCGACCCGTCTCAGTTACTATGTGCCGGAGATGGCCGATGTTTCTCGCAAGCGAACCCAAATGGTGACGCAGATTAAGCTGGCGCTGGAAAACCACGAGTTTGTTCCGTTCTATCAACCAATCGTTGACCTGCACAGCGGCGAAGTGTTGGGAGCAGAAGCCTTAGCGCGCTGGCTGTCGCCAGAATACGGTTTGGTACCACCCATGGACTTCATCCCGATTGCAGAAGAAAGCGGGCTTATTAACGCGATTGGCGAACAAATCCTGCGACAAGCATGCTGCGATACCGTGAAAGGTATCGAGCAAGGGAAATGGGCCGCCGACTTCCAGATGCACGTTAATTTGTCAGTCAATCAGCTTTCCCATCCTGAATTCATGCCACAGCTTGAAGAAACGCTGCGTATCACGGGCATGCAACCGAACAATCTGACGCTGGAAATTACCGAATCCCGTATCGTCAATAACGACCCGGTGATTTTAAACACCATGCACTCCATCAAGCGCTTGGGGATCCGTCTGGCGATTGACGACTTTGGGACCGGCTACAGCTCGCTCGCCTATCTGTATAAGCTGCCTTTCGATTGCCTTAAGATCGATCGGGCTTTCGTTTCTCTACTCAAGCAAGAACAGTATGAAAGCAGCATTGCAGCCACCATCATCAATCTGGCCAACAGTTTTAAGGTCAACATCGTTGCAGAAGGCATTGAAACACCTGAACAGGCCGAATTGCTAGCCAAACTTGACTGCCCACAAGGCCAGGGGTTCTTGTTCAACAAACCGATGTCGTACCATGAATGGCCAACAGATCTGGTTAACATGAAGAGAATATCAGCAAAATAGCACTCGATTCGCCATTCTCACTACTGACACCGCAAGGTTTGGTTTTTATACTTAGCGCAGATTTTGACTTGGTAGACGATAATGATTACGAAAAATATTCCACTCACTGATTTACACCGCCATCTTGACGGTAACATTCGCACTCAAACCATTCTCGACCTCGGTCAAAAATTTGGTGTAGCTCTGCCAGCCTACACCGTTGCGGATCTCACTCCGCACGTACAGATCGTTGAAGCTGAGCCTTCACTGGTCGCTTTCCTGTCTAAACTAGACTGGGGTGTGGCAGTACTGGGCGATCTGGACGCTTGCCGCCGCGTTGCGTATGAAAACGTAGAAGATGCACTCAACGCGCAAATTGATTACGCCGAGCTGCGCTTCTCACCGTACTACATGGCGATGAAACACAACTTGCCTGTAGCGGGTGTCGTTGAAGCCGTTGTCGACGGCGTAAAAGCCGGCGTGCGCGATTTTGGCGTACAAGCCAACCTGATTGGCATCATGAGCCGTACTTTTGGCACAGACGCTTGTCAGCAAGAACTGGACGCGATTCTGAGCCAGAAAGATCATATTGTGGCCGTCGACCTTGCAGGGGATGAGCTCGGCCAGCCCGGCGATCGTTTCGTCAGCCATTTTAAACAGGTACGCGATGCAGGCCTGCATATTACTGTTCATGCAGGAGAAGCGGCTGGTCCGGAAAGCATGTGGCAAGCGATTCGTGATTTAGGCGCGATCCGTATTGGTCATGGCGTGAAAGCGATTCACGATCCGCAGCTGATGGATTATTTGGCGAAACACCGCATTGGTATTGAGTCATGTCTGACATCCAACATTCAGACCAGTACAGTAGAAAGCTTGGCACTACATCCTCTCAAGCGTTTTCTTGAGCATGGAGTACTCGCCTGTCTAAATACCGATGATCCTGCCGTAGAGGGCATTGAGCTGCCTTATGAGTATGAAGTTGCTGCGCCTCAAGCCGGATTGAGCCAAGAGCAGATTCGTCAGGCGCAATTAAACGGCTTGGAACTGGCGTTCTTGTCCGATACCGATAAACAGGCGCTGAGAGCCAAAGTTGCTCAACGCGTTTAGTGTAAAGAATCTATCTCTTCCCAAGCCGATGCCCAGCATCGGCTTTTTTATATCTTTGCTCTCCCAGAGAGCACTGCTTTGCGACCCGGATAAATCTAATCAACGTAAACTCTCGAACGCTAGCTTTCACTGACAGACTTGATTAGCAAAGAGAAGTACCCGATATTACTGATGACAAAGCTATGTAATACACCAGTCTGAAGCCAACCTGAGCAATGCCAAGCAAGATAAGCCAGGTCTATCTTTGCCAAACAGAGGCGCGATGACAACAAAGCTGAGGGGGTAAGAGCCTGAGAGAGGTAGCGACCCGTTAGGAATAACGCTTACGAGCGACAAAACGCTGGGGCATAAAGAGAAAGAGGAGAGCGAAGCACTCAGTGAGTCTGGAGAGTGTGGAGGTTTACCCACTCCCCAGATAGCAAAAAACCCCAGCATTGCTGCTGAGGTCTTAAATAAGTGGCGGAGCGGACGGGACTCGAACCCGCGACCCCCGGCGTGACAGGCCGGTATTCTAACCAACTGAACTACCGCTCCGCACTGGTTAGACTCAAGAGTCTAAATTTAAAGCCTGGCGATGTTCTACTCTCACATGGGGAAACCCCACACTACCATCGACGCTGTTTCGTTTCACTTCTGAGTTCGGAATGGAATCAGGTGGGTCCAAAACGCTATGGTCGCCAAGCAAATTCTTAAAATTCGGAAAGCTGTTTTCGTTCTCACAACATCAGGCCACATCAATATAATGGTGGTCTAACACCCAATGAGTCTGAACGACTGTATTGGGAAAACTCTAAAACCGTGGCCAATTTTAGTTGACCATTACAAGCGAATAACATTGCAATGGCGTTGTTTTCATTTCCATCTTTATCTGACTATGAAAAATACCGTCATGACTCGGTATCAGACGAAAATTGTAAAGCTGCATTCAAGTATGCAGAGGAAACTGATTGCGTAATGAGTTATGAGCGTAGCTTTTTCCGTCCGATTCTTACTGAGTGACTCTTGTGTCAGCAGCGATAAGTGTTTGACATTAGTGTACCTATCATCGAGTCAGCTAGCCCTGAGCTGACTCATTTCTTCTGTTATAAATTGGCTTATTTTTGGTAATGCTAAAAGTGGCTACGATACTGGTGGCTATTCAAATAATAATGCCTTGTTTCAGTCACAGTTTTTTCAACAATCCCCCTATATAGTAACTTGCATACAATCAATACTCTGCTCCGATGTACGCTGTTTAAGTACGCGCTACAACAAGTTTATAAAACGTTCCCATGGAGGTCTCTATGTCCCAGGTTTATGATAGACATATCAGTAATTTGACCAAAGACACTTACGCTTTGATATTGGCAGGTGGTCGAGGGAGTCGTTTATTTGAACTTACCGATGTCCGAGCAAAACCTGCTGTATATTTTGGTGGTAAGTTTCGTATTATCGATTTTCCACTATCAAACTGTTTCAATTCAGGTATTCACCGCGTAGGTATCGCTACACAATACAAGTCGCACTCGTTGATCCGTCACATTAGCCGCGGTTGGGGAAGTTTTAGGGCTCAACAATTTGTTGAAATTTTACCTGCTTCACAACGAACGGGCGATGATTGGTATGCTGGTACAGCAGATGCGGTATATCAAAATATTGATATAATTCGTTCACATAAACCCAAGTACATTCTAATTCTGTCTGGTGACCATGTATATCGTATGGACTATGGTTCTCTGCTAGCGGAGCATGTGGCAAATAACGCCGATATGACAGTCTGTTGCCTGGAAGTTGATACCGAGGAAGCCGCAGGTAGTTTTGGTGTTCTGACCGTAGATTCCAACAACAAAATAGTCGCTTTTGATGAGAAACCAGCCCAACCCAATGCAATTCCGAACAAACCAAATAAGTGTTTGGCTTCAATGGGCAATTATTTATTCAATGTTGATTTTCTTTTTAACCAGTTATTAAAAGATGTGGATGTCCAAGGGTCCACCCGCGATTTTGGCCACGATATCATTCCTTCAATCATTAATGACAGCAATGTTTTTGCGTACTCTTTCAAAGATCCAGACAGTGAAAATCAGCCCTACTGGCGTGACGTGGGTACACTAGACTCATTTTGGGAAGCCAATATGGAACTTGTGACACCTAAACCACAACTTGACCTTTATGATAAAGATTGGCCGATTTGGACATATCAAGAACAGCTTCCACCTGCTAAATTCATTTTTGATAACGATGAACGCCGTGGTATGGCCGTAGATTCAACGGTTTCTGGAGGGTGCATTATTTCTGGTTCTACTATTAGAAAGTCATTGTTGTATTCAAGTGTCCATGCCCACTCATACAGTCTTATTGAAGAGTCAGTATTGTTGCCTGGCAGTGAAGTTGGAGAACACGCTAAACTGAAGCGAGTTATCCTTGATAGTTATTGTTGTATCCCAGCCGGTTTGAGCATTGGTTATGATAGGGAACAGGATGAAGCCAATGGTTTTCGTGTTACAAAAAAAGGAGTCACTCTAGTAACTAAAACTATGCTGGAAAATCTTGCGAAATAAACGTACTGAATAATTTTTTCGAAATACGAGTCAACGACATCGCATGGCGAGAAATATAGCACGAGAGTACAATTAGTCTTATACCCAAATTATGGTCTTATCTTCACCACTCGGAGATAAGACCACGTTCCACCTAAATACATACATATGACCTTCATAGCTTATTTATGGACAGAAATGCGTTAAGTTAACGACGCTAACGCGGTTGACTCAGATTAGTAAAAGTATATTAAAGCCTTGAACGTTTGTTAGTATGATTTAACGTATGATGCTTTTTTCAAAGAAACTCTCCACAAAAACAAAATCTAAATCATTTGTAACTAAAAATGCCACGCGTTGGTTGTCAGCTTGAACAGTTAACTGGCGATGTTTTCAATTGTATGAGCGCTTTTTATAGCTAAATCTAAGTAGCGCTCCGCCTCTTCTTGTGTAATAGCGAAATCTGGCATATGGCTCGCTCGATTACGCAATTGCCTTAGGCTATTTATAACTTCAATGCTATTCGGGCTAAAGTGACCAGTGTTAGCTAAGTGATCAAGTATTAACTTTGGATTAGTACGTTTAAATGCTGTACCAGTAGTTAAGTCACTTTTCACCGCTGCTGTTTCAATTAATGTCCAAGCCTCGACGATTGCTGCACGAGGAGAAATCTCAGCTAAACGATAAAGTTGTTCTTTCTGACTTAGTTCTTCAGGAGTCGATTCATGTACTGGCTCTTTAGGTTGTACTATTTCAGAAGCCTTTTGTTCTACTTGTTCCAAGCCTCGGTTGAAGCTTATTTCTGTATCACCGTGCTTCAATGCGGTCAGACGTCCCATTAAGCTCCGAACTTCATTTCGAAATAGATATCCGAGCCACACAAATGCGACTGGCCAAGCCAAAGCTTTTATAATTTCAACGATATGTTCCATACTACTCCTAGCCAGTTAACACTTGTTATGCCTTTTCACCTACAGACTCTACTTGGGTATTCAAGATCTTACGCATCATAATGAGAGAAAACTTAACTCCATCTTTCTCAGCCAGTATATCTTTTAAATAGATTTTTTCGTGACCGTAACTGATAGGGAAGTTAATTGTTATGTACGTCATCTTTTGTTTGTCAGGCTCCCAGAAACGATATTTCACAGGAGCGGCTTTACTGTATTTAGCGAGAAAGCAGTCGATTGTTAAACCGCTTCTCTGCCAGTTTGCCATCGGCTGATTAATCCAAACATCATCCCAGCGTTCAAACAATGGGAAATGAGCCAGTAAGTTTCTAATAAACTTGAACAGCTGCCCTCCAATCTCCGATTCCATTGGTGGACGTTGAGTTTTCATTAGTTCTAAAACGTGTTTCAGTGGCTCATAAGAAAGTAACTCCGCATACACTGCAAATGCCGCTGAAACTTTACTAAATCGGTACCAATCATCCCTATACAAAAACTCGTCATCCATGATTTCTTCATACAAATCGTAAAAACGATTATACGCATGTTTTAGAAATAGCTCCTCGGATATTGTAGGTTTCATTTGTTTTCCTGTGATTGCCATGGAGGCATAACTCATTGTTATGTAGCTTCTTTCCACGAATCTACGGTTGCGTCTGCCCGAGCCATGACTTCTTGAGATGAGATTCCACCTGCGACTGTTAACTCCCATAGCCTAGCTTCAATATCACTCTGAATTTCTACTGACAGATCCGTAAACTTAGTTGTGCGGTTAATAAAGAAGTTACGATCAGTTTGAGAGTAAAGGAGGTTCTCTGTTTCTCGCATGGAGTTATGTACTACCCATTTTCGTATATCGTTATATCCACGAAGCTTTTCAACGAAGTCTTCTGTGACAATTGGAGTACCATCAAGTAAACCGATTAACTGCCCCAGAGTCTTTTTACTAAATTGATCTAACTTCGATTCTGCGTTTTTTGCTGATATACCGTTGAGATTAAGGTGAATAGAACCAACGATATGGAGTTTGATAAGAAAATCTTCAACATGCTGAAGGTGCCAGATTGCTTCTCCTGTCTTCTGATAGAAGTAGCTCAACTCTTGAGGGTCTATCTCTCTTCCCATGTATATACTCCATTTGCTACATAACAGTGGTAAGACCCCAGATTACTAGACATTACGCAGATAAGAAAATGTAGGTCAAACCACTTCACAGTGATTTGAGAGGTTGAACGCTACTGACAAGGAAAAGGGCAGAAGTGAGATAATAGTTCTTGTGGGGCTTTTTTGGGAGTTCGATGAAGGGTGATTTTCGCTTTTGGGGCTAAATTGGGGCTTTTCTGGGGACTAAATGGGGCTAATTTTTCCATTTAACTGTTTGTGCATACATGTTGGTAGGAAAGAAAAAGCGCCCCAATCGGAGCGCTTCAGATTCAATATTCGATTATTCCCAATCAAGGATAACTTTACCGGAAGCCCCACTACGCATAGCGTCGAAGCCTTTTTGGAAGTCGTCCACTTTGAAGTGATGGGTGATGATTGGCGTCAGATCCAGGCCAGATTGAATCAGGCTTGCCATCTTGTACCAAGTCTCGAACATTTCGCGGCCGTAGATGCCTTTGATCACCAAGCCTTTGAAGATCACTTGGTTCCAGTCGATTGCCATGTCTGATGGTGGAATACCCAACAGGGCGATGCGGCCACCGTGGTTCATGGTTTTTAGCATGGAGCTGAACGCGCTTGGTACACCAGACATTTCCAAGCCAACATCGAAACCTTCCGTCATGCCCAGTTCAGCCATCACGTCTTCCAGCTTTTGCTCAGCAACGTTCACTGCGCGGGTTACGCCCATTTTACGCGCCAGATCCAAACGGTATTCGTTCACATCGGTGATCACCACGTGACGTGCGCCAACGTGCTTCGCTACCGCTGCCGCCATAATGCCAATTGGGCCTGCGCCAGTGATCAGCACGTCTTCACCCACCAGATCAAACGACAGAGCAGTGTGTACTGCGTTGCCGAACGGGTCGAAGATGGATGCTAGGTCGTCTGAGATGCCTTCTGGGATCTTGAACGCGTTGAATGCTGGAATCACCAAGTATTCGGCAAATGCGCCAGTGCGGTTTACGCCTACACCGATGGTGTTGCGGCATAGGTGAGTGCGACCGCCACGACAGTTACGGCAGTGGCCACACGTGATGTGACCTTCGCCAGAAACGCGGTCGCCGATGTTAAAGCCGCGAACTTCCTGACCAATCGCAACCACTTCACCCACGTATTCGTGGCCTACAACCATAGGTACTGGAATGGTTTTTTGTGACCAGTCGTCCCAGTTGTAGATGTGTACATCAGTGCCGCAGATCGCGGTTTTCTTAATCTTGATCAGCAGATCGTTGTGGCCCATTTCTGGTTTATCCACTTCGGTCATCCAGATGCCTTGTTCAGGCTTTAGCTTAGACAGCGCTTTGATTTTCATACTATTCACCCAATATTGCCCCGCTCAGTGCGAGGCAAAAAATTCCATGTTCTTCGTTATCACTAATGGCCGTGAAAACTTAGATGATGCCCATGTCTTTACCGACTTCGATAAAGGCATCAATCGCTTTATCCAGTTGCTCGCGCGAGTGCGCTGCAGACATCTGAGTACGAATACGAGCCTGACCTTTTGGTACCACTGGGAACGAGAAGCCAATCACGTAGATGCCTTTCGCCAGTGCGCGCTCAGCAAATTCCGCTGCGACTTTCGCATCACCCAGCATGATTGGGATGATGGCGTGGTCAGCACCCGCCATCGTAAAGCCCGCATTCGTCATGCGCGCGCGGAAGTGCGCCGCGTTGTCCCACAGGCGTTCACGCAGATCGCCGCTTTCTTGCAGCAAATCCAGAACGCGAATCGATGCAGACACAATCGCCGGAGCCACTGAGTTCGAGAACAGGTATGGACGAGAACGCTGACGCAGCCAGTCGATCACTTCTTTCTTACCCGAGGTGTAACCGCCTGAAGCGCCGCCCATGGCTTTGCCCAGCGTACCGGTAATGATGTCGATGCGGTCAATCACGTTGTGGTATTCGTGCGTACCACGACCGTTTTCGCCCATAAAGCCAACCGCGTGAGAGTCGTCAACCATCACCAGCGCGTTGTATTTGTCTGCCAGGTCACAGATAGCCGGTAGGTTTGCAACCACGCCATCCATTGAGAACACGCCGTCAGTGACGATCAACTTGTGACGAGCGCCTGCGGCATCAGCGGCAATCAGCTGCTCTTCCAGTTCTTGCATGTTGTTGTTGCTGTAACGGAAACGCATCGCTTTACACAGGCGAACACCGTCGATGATCGACGCATGGTTCAGCGCGTCAGAAATGATGGCGTCTTCTTTGTCCAACAGCGTTTCGAACAGGCCAGCATTGGCATCGAAACATGAGGTGTAAAGAATGGTGTCTTCTTTACCCAGGAATTCAGACAGCTTCTGCTCCAGTGTTTTGTGCGTGTCTTGTGTACCACAAATGAAACGCACTGACGCCATACCAAAACCGTGAGAGTCCATGCCCTCTTTCGCCGCTTCAATCAGCGATGGGTGGTTAGCCAGCCCCAGATAGTTGTTGGCACAGAAGTTCAAGACTTCTTCGCCAGACGCGATGTGCACCGCCGCTTGCTGCTGAGAGGTGATCACTCGTTCGGCTTTATAAAGACCCTCAGCTTTCACTTCCTCAAGCTGATCGCGAATCTGTTGGTAAAAAGCAGAAGACATTGCATTTTCCTTCTTGTTTTTTCTTTGCCTTACGGCATGTAGGGTCAGTGAACGAATCCTTCAGGTTGATCCATTTACACTGTAAAAATTCAACTCTTCTAAGTGTAATCGAAGCTCAGAAAAGGGATTATCCCGCTTTGTGGAAAAGCATTGGTGATTTGAAATCACAAATAAGATTTATTATTCCTCTATCGCCGAAAAAAGGGACGAAAAAAGCGCCTATCAAAGGCGCTTTGGTTTGATATTGAAACGATTTAGAAGAAGCCGAGTGGATTTACATCGTAGCTCACCAACAGGTTTTTGGTGTTCTGGTAGTGATCCAGCATCATCTTGTGTGTTTCACGACCGATACCGGACTTCTTGTAGCCGCCGAACGCCGCATGCGCCGGATAAGCGTGGTAACAGTTGATCCACACGCGGCCTGCTTCGATGTTGCGTCCCATGCGATACGCGAGGTTGGTATCGCGTGTCCACACCCCGGCGCCCAAACCATATTCAGTATCGTTGGCAATGGCCAGCGCTTCCGCTTCATCTTTAAAGGTGGTGATCGCAATCACCGGACCAAAGATTTCTTCCTGGAACACGCGCATTTTGTTGTGACCGGCCAGCATAGTTGGCTGAATGTAGTAACCCTGGCTGATGTCGCCTTGTTGCTGCGCAACTTCACCGCCACACAAGACTTGCGCCCCTTCCTGACGGCCAATTTCGAGGTAGCTCAGGATCTTATCAAACTGCTCTTGTGATGCCTGCGCGCCCACTTGGGTATCGCTGTCTAACGGGTTCCCTTGTTTGATGGTTTTCGCACGCTCCACCAGCTTGGCGATGAACTTGTCGTAAATCGATTCGTGGATAAGCACGCGCGACGGACAAGTACACACTTCGCCCTGATTGAAGAAGGCCAGCAACGTCCCTTCCAGACATTTTTCCAGATACGCATCTTCGTGATCGAACACATCGGCGAAGTAGATGTTTGGTGATTTACCGCCCAGCTCCACAGTGGATGGAATTAAGCTCTCAGCGGCGCATTTCAGAATGTGGTGTCCGACATCGGTTGAACCCGTGAACGCCAGTTTCGCGATGCGATTACTGGTCGCCAGCGCCTGCCCCGCTTCCACGCCATAACCGTTGACCACGTTCACCACGCCCGGTGGCAGCAGGTCACCAATGGTTTCCATCAGCACCAGAATTGACGTCGGCGTTTGTTCTGCTGGTTTGAGCACCACACAACAACCAGCTGCAATCGCAGGCGCGAGTTTCCACGCGGCCATCAGCATCGGGAAGTTCCATGGAATGATCTGCCCGACCACACCAATCGGTTCCGGGAAATGATAAGCGGCAGTGTTGGCATCAATTTCTGCCGCGCTGCCTTCCTGAGCGCGAATACAGCCTGCAAAATAACGAAAGTGATCGACCACTAAGGGCAAGTCTGCCGCGAGCGTCTCACGAATTGGTTTGCCATTTTCCCACGTTTCAACAAAAGCCAATTTCTCGAGATTCGCTTCCACGCGGTCGGCTATTTTCAGCAGAATATTGGCGCGCTCCGCCACGCTGGTTTTGCCCCACTGTGCCCGTACTTCATGTGCTGCATCCAACGCCAGATTGATATCTTCAGCGCCCGAACGTGCTACCTGACAGTACACCTGGCCATTCACCGGCGAAATGTTGTCAAAATATTCTCCGTTTACTGGTTTCACCCACTGGCCACCAATGTAGTTATCGTAATGGCTTTTGAAATTGAAAATCGCGTTGTTGGTTCCTGGTTGCGCATAAATCATCGTTCGATCCTTCTCACTTTCTCATTCACGTTAGTTTGTTGTTCGGGTGTCGCGTTTTCCTTTTAATTCCGTCCCTTAGAAGACCGTTTAAAACAGACAAGCGGCGCACCTTCTGAAGTACGTAACGCAAATCACAAGCCAGAGTGCGAATTCTTGTTGTTAATGAAATGTAAAACTATGATTAACAAAATGATTAAAAGATCAGTGCTTCAACGGAATGGATGTTCGGGAGCTGCCCCCGATGTTCCAGTGTCCCAAAATGACACACTGCCACTGTGACAACATGGAACAGTTATGCAAATTCAATCAGTTAATCAAGATTGGCTCACCACTTCCTGGCATCGCAGCCAAGAGGCCGGGCTGACACAGCGAACTCGGCCGGAACATATTCGTCTGCCGAACCATGAGCTGAAAGAACGTAAATGGCGCGCCACATCGCTGCTTTCTGCTGTCGAAAAATACGCGCTACCGCTGTTCAATCAAATGTGTGGTCACAGTGACAGTCGTTTGATTCTGACCGATAGCGAAGGCGTGATCCTCGCCACTTGGGGTCAGCAACATTTTAGCGAGAGACTGACGGAAATCGCGCTGGAATCCGGTGCCTGCTGGCAGGAAAAGCTCAAAGGCACGAACGCAATTGGTACTGCGATTGTCGAAGCGCGACCCGTGACCATCATCGGCAATCAGCACTATATTCGTCAGCACCATTTCATCAGTTGTTCCGCTTGTCCGCTGTTTAATCATCAAGGCAAACTGCTCGGCATTCTCGATATCACCAGTGAGCAACAGCAGCACGATCTCTCTACTCAAGTACTGGTGCAAAACATGGTGCAGTTGGTGGAAAACCATCTGCTGTGTGATATTCCGCAAGGCTCGACTCGTATTGATCTCGCCTACGACCGTTCGCTGCTCAACAGTGGCTGGCAAGGCATCGTGATTGCCGATGAAGGCGGAAAAGTGCTGGCACACAACCACATTGCCGCGCAGCTATTAGCGCAAAATTCGGTGGTGGGCCACTCGATTGAAGAGCTGTTTGATACCCGCGTGGCGGGTTTTGTGTTTGAAAAGCATGAACTCAAAGCCAAACCGCGCACAACACGGGCCTACTCCGCTTCCTGTGACCTGCATTTTGGTGATACCCATGTTGAGCAGGCGTGGCAACAAGCCAATAAACTGATCGACAAAGACATTACTCTGTTGATCCTCGGTGAGACCGGGGTCGGTAAAGGAGAATTTGTTAAAGCGCTGCACAAACGCAGTTCGCGCCACAGCAAAGCTCTGGTCAGCGTCAACTGCGGCGCGCTACCCAAAGACTTAATTGAATCGGAATTGTTTGGTTATGTCGCGGGCGCCTTTACCGGCGCCAACAGCAAAGGCTATCAGGGTAAGATTCGCCAAGCCGATCAGGGCATTCTGTTTCTGGATGAAATTGCCGACATGCCGTTGGAGGCGCAATCGCGTCTGCTGCATGTGTTGCAAGACAAGCTGGTCGTCCCGGTTGGATCCAACCAGAGCTATAACGTCGACATTCAGATCATCGCCGCCACCCACAAAGATCTCGAACAGGCGGTGGCTGAGGGTCGTTTTCGTCAGGATTTGTATTACCGACTCAACGGATTGGTGTTGCAACTGCCCGCTCTGCGTGAACGTCAGGATAAAGCGGCACTGATTGAGCATATCCACCACAAATATCGCATTGGCGCACAAGCACTCTGCCCTCACCTGATGACACTGCTGTGCAGCTACCATTGGCCGGGTAACATTCGTGAATTGGATAATTTAATGAAGGTTGCGTCATTACTGTCCAGTGACGAGCCGGAATTGCGTCTGGAACACGTGCCCGGGCATATCACCAAATCCCTCACCAGTACCGCGCTTCCCCCCGCAGATAGCGCAGCGATGGATCTCAAATCAACGGTTGAAGATACTCTGCTGCAAGCGTATCAAGCCAATCAAGGCAACATCAGTCGGACATCCAAGATGCTGGGAATCAGCCGCAATACCCTGTATCGCAAGCTTAAATCGCTCGGCATTTTGAAATAATCCGATGGATAGTTAAAAGTGATGATTTTGACCCTCAGGCTCACTGATTCCAATGAGCCTGTCTTTTTAAAAGAAGACAACATTTTCGCGTGAATACGCGCTTTCTTGAACGCAATATTTATGATTTCAATTCACTAATCGAGCAAAATAAAATTTAGTTTTATCAATTAGATACTAATATGCGGATGATTTATTGGTTTGATGAATACCATTTTTTGGCACAGCGCACAGATTGAGATATTAAAAACGATAGTCGGACACTTATCCGCCACAAATCTGCCAAAATGTCGCACTTTCTTACACTAACCGAACGATTACCTATAAAATCGACGGTTCGATGTTTGCCACTCTGTCCTGTTGCACAAGGAGTTCGTGGCAGCACTAAAGAGCATCCGAAACATGAATTTTTGGAAAATTGAAGAAGTAGAAAGACCATGTTAAATACCAAACTCATTGGCCTACTTCCCGACTTAGCGACATTTATTTTGGTGGTAAATGAAGGCAGCTTTACAGCCGCTGCCCACAAACTTGGGGTTACCCCCTCTGCACTGAGTAAATTGATCACTCGCCTGGAACTGGCCCTTTCCGTCAAACTGTTCGAACGTACCACCCGTAAACTGATCATCACTCAGGCGGGGCAAAAGGTTTACGATCAGTGCCTGGTGATGGTGAATGCTGCTCAACAGGCCGTTGAGCTTTCCGGCTCCGATCACACAGAGCCGTCCGGCGCACTCACAGTCGCGGCGCCAGAGGCGTTTCTGAACTCGGTGTTGCAGCCCTTTGTAGTGCCATTTCTCAAAAAATACCCGCAAATCCAGCTCAAGCTGCGCGCCGCCGATGGTGAAATTGATCTGTTCAAACACAATATCGATGTGGCATTTAAACTAACGGACAAACCGGATGAAAATCTGGTGCTGCGCGAACTGTGTAAAACCAATCTGGTATTGTGCGCCAGCCCGGACTACCTTGAGGAACGAGGTGTTCCGACTCATCCCACGCAGCTGACTGAGCACGATTGCCTGTATCTGGCCGAAACCGACAAAGATCACCTGTGGGACTTTTTGAAAGACGATGAATTTCACACTGTTTCGGTGAGCGGACGTTACGCCGTCAACCATTCGCAAATGCGCTTGAATGGAGTGAAAAATGGTTTGGGTATCGGTATCTTTCATGACTTCGTGGTACAAGATGCGCTGGCAGAAGGCAAAGTAGTTCAACTACTCAAAGACTGGACCATTAAAAGCAACTATCATGGCGCGATTGCCATGCAGTACGCGCAGACCAAATACATGCCCGCTCGCCTGCGTGTGTTCATCGACTACGTCATGAAGCATCTCAGCCCGAAACTGAACGAGAAAGGATAAGTCATGCTGAAACGGATTCACCACACCGCCATTATCTGTTCCGACTATGCTCGCTCAAAAGCTTTCTATACGGAAGTTCTGGGGCTGAAGATTGTTGCAGAGAATTACCGCGCGGCCCGTGATTCCTACAAGCTGGATCTGGCGCTGCCCGATGGTTCTCAAATTGAACTGTTCTCCTTTCCCGATGCACCAGCTCGCCCGAGTTACCCGGAAGCACAAGGCCTGCGCCATCTGGCGTTTGCCGTAGATGATGTTGCAGAAGTAAAGCAGCAGTTGGAACATCAAGGGATCGCGGTTGAGCCAGTGCGCATCGATGAGTACACCGAACGCGCGTACACCTTCTTTCAGGACCCGGATGGCCTGCCGCTCGAACTGTATCAGGCATAACGGCACAAAAAAGCCAGGGTTCATACTCTGGCTTTTTTATTTCATTACGGCATCAAGGCCTATTGCAGGGCATTGCGCAGCGTTGCAACCCGGCTAAAGAGCAGCCAATCACACAGCAAAGCTGCAACAATCGTTGCACCCGCCAGCGGGAATGCCACACCAATCACGACCAGCGTTACCAAACCCACTTTCCAGATACCTGCTTGTGCAAAACGCGGCGGTACCCCCAGTCTGCCTTTGCCGACTGGACGGCGAATCCACCACATCGCGATGCCACTCAGCGCAATCAGAATAAACGACAGGCAAAACGCGACGTTAAGGTATTTATTCAACGAACTTAAATCGCCCTGATGCAGAGAAACTCCAGCGGCCATGGCTTTGGCGAATGGTGTGTAATCCTGCCAGGTCACATCCATCAGCAGTTCACCCGAATATTGGTCAAAGTGCGATGTGCGATCGTTACGCGGATCGGTGATGTCTCCCGCCATGGTATTAGCCGCGACCGTATACACGCCCGTTGCGTTTTTCGGGAAGTAGACGCGGTAATGTTCAAAGCCCAGCGCCTGCGCTTTGACAATGATGCTATCGATATCGACGGTATTCGACGCCATCATGTGCGCTTCTTCCATCCCCATTTTGGAGTGGTCGTGCGCTTTTTCCGGTTCCGCCGACTGAGGCATCGGTGTCTGCTCCAGGTTCCAAGGCATCTCTTCTTCAGAGCCATGATTCAGGCTGGCGTGAGTAACCGGCGTTGAGGTCGGTTTCTGTCCCCAGGTGTAATAGGTTGGAAACGTGTTCCATGCCTGCACCAGCGTTTTCCCCCAAAATCCGGTCCACGACAGACCAGAGATCAGAAAGAACAGCAACACAATCGACAGCACACCACCCAAGTTGGCATGCAGATCACGCATGACAATACGCGTGCCGCTGCCAAAACGGATTTTCAGGAAACCAGCTTTGCTCGCGTTGTCGCGCGGCCACCACAGATACAGGCCACTCACCAGCAGCAAAATACCCAGGCTGGCGGCAATTTCCAGCAAGTAATCGCCAGTGTCACCAATGAGTAGTGTCGCGTGAATGGAGTTCGCCAGCTGATACCAGCTTTGTGAGCGGTCAATAGTGCCCAGCACCTTACCAGTGTAAGGGTTTACCGTCGCAAACAGCTCCAGACCATCGGCCATCTGAATAGAGAATCTGTTCGCGATCTCCGGCGATGCTGACGGGATGAACTGGGTCACCACGGCATGCGGAAAGGCTTCTTGCACCGCCATCAGCTGTTGAGAAACAGCCACACTGTGGTGCTGCGGTATAACTTGCAGTTGTTCACTGTAGCGCGCTTGCTCAATCTCATCATCGAACAACATCACCAAGCCCGTCAGAGAAAGAATGAGCATAAACGGTATGACGAACAGGCCAGCATAGAAGTGCCAGCGCCAGGTGAGAAAGTAGAGTGATTTTCCGCGCGCAGCAGAATCGGGTTGAGGCGTTGAAGCTTGTCCCAACATGAGTTTTCCTTTTTATAAACGCAAAAACACCCTCTTCAATAGGTATTGAAAGGGCGTCAGACGTATGACTTGACTGATTTACTTATAAGTATTGTAAGAATGACATTTAGACAATGATCGGCTCAGGTGGGCCGCGAGGAACTTGTCTTTCAAATCGTACACTTAGAGCCAAAAAAGTGTAGCTGTCTGAAATGACAGAGCTCTGTGTGGTGTTGGGTCGTGTAGTTGGAAGCTTGTCGGCGTGAAAGTTCGAGAAGTGGGCAAACGGACACGGCTTACCATGTTGAGTTTGTGGCTTACCATCGGAGACTTTGACCAGTTCAAAACCATTGATGGTACACAGTGTTGCCCAGACGCCCGCGCTACTGCCGTGCGCATTAATCACAGGCATCAACGACACCAGTACCCAACTCAGGATACTGGCACGTAGCATGATTCTGTGAAAAAGCCGTAAGCGGGTCATATCGATTCTCTAATCTAATTGCCCGCCACTATATCGGCTCATCAATAAAATAACAGTGCTGATACTCAGAAAATTAACAAAACCTGCGATTTTATAAGGATATTTTCTCAACCGAACAGGCGTTTCCAGATGCTTGGATTACGCTTTTCGTGATACTCCTTGCGCAGGCCATCCACTTGCTGAAGTGAACTTTTCGCCGCGTCAAACTCGTCGTGCTCCAACTCGTTCTCGATCTTGTCCAGCGCGACGGTAAGCTTGTTGAAACCTTCCAGGTAAATGTCCTGTTTCTCTGGTGGGTATTCACCCAGTTTGGCTTGGGCCACCAGTTTGGTCAGCTCCTGAATCGGTGCCTGCATCTCTGCTGTCGTCTGCGCTTCAGCCGCATGTTTAAACTCCACTTTCATCTGCTTCATGATCTGTTTGAGATCAGAATCAGCAGCAAACACCTGAGTCGCCAACAGCAGGCCTGCGGTTAAAATAATGGCTTTTTTCATTGTATTTATTCTCTTCCTTTTGATGGACGGGACAGTTTACGCCATCCCTCCGATGATGTTGATGCGAAAATGGTTTCAAATGTTGAGCCATGTGAAACCGTGCCCAGCCTTCACCTGCATCAATCAGCGCGCATACCACGCTTGATAGTCTTCCACAGGTTGGCGGCCACGGGTTTGCAGGAACGCTAAGAACTGCTCAGCAGTATGGGTAATGACGTTGTCTGACTCGACGCCGACGTTGTCCAGCAACTCACTTGCCAGCGTTAAGTTGCCGACATCCTGACAGAAATGCGCATCGCTTCCGGTGGTGATCCAGGCGCCGGCCGCTTTAGCAACTTCCGCAATCTGGTAACAGCGGTCGACGCTACCCACCCGGCTGTGCCCTTTCAGGGTGCTGTTGTTGATTTCAATCGCGACGTTGTGCTCTTTCGCGCAGTGAATCACGCTGTCAAAGTCGAAATCGAAGTGCGGGTTACCCAAATGGCCAAGCGCGTCGATACGGCCACTTTTAATCACATTGATCAGGGCTTCGGTATGGTCTTTTTTGTCCGAGGGACGAAATACAGGCTCATGAAAGCTGGCAATCACCCAATCAAGATGTTGGTCGACGGATGGATGAATATCGATTTCGCCCTGAGTATTGAGAATGTTGGACTCCACACCACGAATGATGGCAACCCCTTCAAGAAAACGAGGCAGGATACGTTGGTTGGCAAAGAACCAATAGTGTGGCGCACCAGGCATGGATTCCGCGTGATCCGTGGTACAGAACATCGATAAACCGCGTTCTGACGCTGCCTTGGCATTTTCGATTAACGTGCTGTAAGCGTGACCACTGGCATAAGTGTGAGTGTGTGTATCAACTGCAAGTTTCATTTCGACATTCCCTCCCTCCGTAATCGCTGCAGTTTATCAGCCACACCGTACGGATACCAACAAAGAGGGAGAGATGCACAAATTTTCCATCAAACCATTGAACCGATAAATATCAGACCAGAGCATGCATGGAATAGGTCAATAGGCAAACTAAGCTTTTTGCTCGCACAACAATTTGATCAGCGGCAATGCCTTTTCCCATCCATCATTGAACATACTGACAAAATCGGAATGGGTTGTAATGGTGACTTGCAGGATCACGCTGCCCGCTTGGGGAATGATGCGATAACTTTCCGTCGAACCAATCCATTTTCTCGCCATGTCGCTGTCAATGTCCTGCACATGCTCTGGGGTGAAAATCGCGACATGATGATACGCCAGTGATTTACCCGGCTTGACAGTATCGAGCACCGCACGAGTGCCACCCAGTTGTGGATCGAAAAACTTCATGTCAGTACCTTCGCGCCATTCACCACTGAACTGAGAATGTGGCGAAAACGCGGTCGCCCACTGGGTGTAGAGTTCCAGCTCCGTTAGCATGTTCCACACCATGTCGGGATCGGACTGAATTTCGACTTGGTAATTCAGGGTCAACATACGGCTTTCCTTTTGTCTGTCATTCATTCGACGGTGCTGATGAGCGCAGTTACGCACCCGGTTGCACCATGTGAGGCATGATTACAGTTATAGATGACACTTGATGTAAATTGCCGATTTTTTACCCAACGTTTCAAAGATTTGTGAGCCAACAACGGAAAGCAAAATAGAACGCACGCAATGTGCTGATTTTTTTGCAAGTTAACTAAGTTGAACAATACTTATACAATCGTTTGGCTAGGGATTGGTTTATGACGAAGCATCATTACCCTTTAAGCATACAGATCAGCACGTTATTTCTGATCCTCATTACTATTATCGGCGCGGTATTGGTGTCCGTCAGTTATCAGCACGCTCAACAATTGTTGATCAGCAGCGCCAAGGAAATCAGTTACGAAAACAGCGATAAACTGGAGGCGACATTCAGCGAGAACGTATCACCCATTCTGACAACGCTGGACTTCATGGCCTACAACAAATTTATCGAACAGAACACGCCAATAATGCAGGAAAATCGCTGGCTCAGCTCTGCTCGTCTTTTTTTTGAAAACAATCCCCACGTTGTCTCGCTGTATTACGGTACCGATGACGGTGACTTCACCATCATTCGCCCCATGTTCACGCCTCAGGCACGCGAACGGTTTAATGCCCCCGATAATGCTGTGATGTTTATTCGTAATACTCAGATCAATGGCAATGGGGAAATGATTTTCCTTGATGCTGATCTGAACATCATTCAGTCGGTTAAAAATACCGACAACCAATACGACCCGCGCGCGCGCCCTTGGTATAAAACCGCGGAGCAGGACGGCGCCATTCGCCTCACCGAACCCTATTTTTTCTATTTCTATAAAGCCTATGGCGTAACGCTCGCTCGCCGCTCCGGCAGTGGCAAGCAGGTAGTCGCCGCTGACTTCACGCTGGACTCGTTATCGAGTCAGATTGCCAAAATCGGCTACTCTCCGAACACCAAGCTGGCGCTGTTCGATCATCAGTTTAACTTGCTCGCCGGCTATCAATCAGACCTCAATCCACGCACCGACGAAGCCAACGTCAAGGACGAGTTGAGTAACAGCGTTTTCGCCCCCGTAGCGAACCGCATCAGCAGCCAAATGCTCTATGAGACCACCACTTATGACCGAACAAAATGGTCAGTCACGTTGACGCCTGTCGCGCTCAACAAACATGTGCATCTGCTTCTGGCTGAAGCGACCCCCACCGACGATCTGCTCGCAACCCTGATTGGCATGCGCAACAAGCAAGTGATCGTAGCCGTTATTCTGCTTGCCTTCAGTTTGGTGCTGGTGTGGTTTATCTCGGGCCGTTTGGCACGCCCGCTCTCGACACTGGTGGTCCAGACCGACAACATCGCCCGGTTTGATTTCCAGAAAACCCGTTATCCGAAAAGCATGATCAAAGAGGTCGCCGACCTCACCCACTCCATCGAACTGATGGAACATACCCTGCATGATTTATTGGGTTTACTGCGCGATACCGCTTCGAATCAGGATTTCGAGGTACTCGCGAAAACTATTACGCATCAAAGTTATCTGGTGACACGGGCAGAAACCATTCTGCTTTATACCTATTCCAATGAGCAGCAGGCGTTTTCCATCGTCGCCAACCACGCCATCATCCCGTTCAAAATTGACCTCAATGTTTTGGTTCAGGATACCCCCTGGCTACTGGCAGAATTGCGCAAAGGGGAAATCGTTCATCTGACGCGCGACGACAATATTCTGCGTAAGCACAAAGATCAGCTCTACAACAGCGACATTTACCTGTTTCCGCTGCTCAACCGCGCCAAACAGTTGGTGGGTGTACTCAACCTCGGCTATGAACGCACGACCACTAAAGCACAGCTCGACAAACACGCCTTCCTGCGCGAAGTGCTGAGCTTTGCTGAAATCGCCAAAGACAACATCGACAAAATGCAGCAACAAAAAGACATGCTCAATGCCTTTATTGCTCTGATTGCATCCGCCATCGATACCAAGTCGCCGTATACAGGCGGCCACTGTCAGCGCGTGCCGGAACTGACCAAAATGCTCACCGAAGCCGCGGCGAAAGATGACCACTACTTCCCCCGTTTCAAAATGAACAACGAACAATGGGAAGAATTAATGCTGGCGGCGTGGATGCACGACTGCGGTAAAGTCACCACACCGGAATACGTGGTCGACAAAGCGACCAAGCTAGAAACCATTTATGACCGTATTCATGAAATTCGAATGCGTTTTGAAGTGCTGAAATCGCAGGCAGAAAGTGATTACTGGCAGGCACTCGCCAACGGTGGCGACGCAAATGAACTGCAAGCGCATCTGGCAGCCACGCATAAGGCGCTGGATGAAGAATTTGCCTTTGTCGCACAATGCAACATCGGCGGCGAATTCATGAGTGATGAAGACATTGAACGCCTGAGCCAGATTGCCCAGCGCCAATGGAAACGGACTCTGGATGACCAATTGGGTATTTCGTGGCTGGAAAGCCGTCGCTGCGGTGATAAACCTGAACTGCCAGTGATGGAAAATCTGCTCGCCGATAAACCAGTGCACCGTATCCCGTGGGAGAAAGGTAAGCGTCCGCAGGATGCCTGGTCGGAAGAATTCATTCTCAAACCGGGAGAATTGCAATACAACCGCGGCGAACTCTACAACCTGGGCGTACGCCGTGGCACCCTGACCGACGAAGAACGCTTCATCATCAATGACCATATTGTGCAGACGATTGTGATGCTGCAGCGTCTGCCCTATCCGGAGCATCTGAAAAACGTGCCGGATATTGCCGGAGGTCACCATGAACGCATGGATGGCAAAGGTTACCCACGTGGCCTGAACGAAGAAGATCTGTCGATTCCGGCGCGTGTGATGGCGATTGCCGACGTGTTTGAAGCACTGACATCAAACGATCGCCCATACAAAAAAGCCAAAACGCTGTCTGAATCAATCAACATCATGACCAGCATGGCCACCTCAGGCCACATAGACCCTAAACTCTACGTCCTCTTCCTCGAAAAAGGCATACACAACGACTACGCCGCGCGCTTCCTTGACGAAGAACAGCGCAACGACGTTGACGTTGCCGAGCACATCAAAACCGTCAAAGCGTACATGAAAGCGCAGTTCTGACTAGAGCAATAACTCCATATGCAACGAAAGCGGCCAAATACGGCCGCTTCTTTTAAAATTAATGACTTAACAAAAAAACGAGTCAATATTTAATCGATTGCGTTATCAATAGTTGATGTGTGTCAAATTGTCGTAGACAATACGCACCCGGGCGAGATCTCAAATCTGCTAGCAATTGTGATCTGGCTATCGGTTTTGTCTATATGAACGATAGGCAATGCCTTCTTTCTATTTGTGTATTGCGCTGCTAGGGTTGGCGCATGCTAACTACCTCGTTTTTAAGGGAAAGATGATGGTAATACCTGAAAACAGCAGCATCGTGATTTTTGGTGCTTCGGGAGACTTGACTTACCGCAAGTTGATTCCTGCTCTGTATCACTTGTATGCGAGCAAACAACTGCCAGAGTCCTTTGCTATTTTGGGCGTGAGCCGAACTGAATACAGCGATGAATCATACCGCGAGAAGTTAAAGCGCTCACTTCAGGAACTGGAAAAGACAGAACCTGCGATTCTTGAAGCCTTCTGTGAACACCTTCACTATCAAGCAATCAATACATCCGACATGGATGACTACGCGAAGCTGACCACTCGCCTTGATCAACTTGCTGACAAGTACGATCAAACTGAACGCAATACACTTTTCTACCTTGCGACCCCTCCAAGCCTTTACGGCGTAATTCCTGCGTGCCTTGCTGCTCAAGGTCTGAACGACGAGAAGAATGGCTGGAAACGTCTGATCATCGAAAAACCGTTTGGTTACGATCTGAAATCGGCGCAAGAGCTGGATATCGAAATCCACAACCATTTCAAAGAGCACCAGATTTACCGTATCGACCACTACCTGGGTAAAGAAACGGTACAAAACCTGTTGGTGTTCCGCTTTGCGAACGGCATGTTCGAACCTCTGTGGAACCGCAACTTCATCGATTACGTTGAAATCACTGGCGCAGAATTCCTTGGTGTCGAAGAACGTGGTGGTTACTACGACGGTTCAGGCGCGGTACGCGACATGTTCCAGAACCACCTGCTGCAAGTGCTGGCAATGGTCGGTATGGAACCACCAGCGGCCATCAACGCCAACTCTATCCGTAACGAAGTGAACAAAGTTCTGCAGAGCCTACAGCCACTGTCTGATGAAGATCTGCGTAAGAACCTGGTTCTGGGTCAGTACACAGAATCCGAAGTTCGTGGTCAGTTCCTGCCGGGTTACCGCGACGAAAACGGTGTAGCGGAAGATTCACGTACCGAAACGTACGTGGCACTGAAGATGTTCATCAACAACTGGCGCTGGAACGGTGTACCATTCTACGTACGTAGTGGTAAACGCCTGCCAACGCGCGTAACCGAAGTGGTTATTCACTTCAAACGCACTCCGCACCCGGTATTTGGTCAGAATGCCCCGGAAAACAAACTGATTATCCGCATTCAGCCGGATGAAGGTATCCTGATGAGCTTTGGCCTGAAAGAGCCGGGCGCAGGCTTCAAGGCGAAAGAAGTGTCGATGAATTTCCACTACGCTTCGCTGGAAGAAACCAAAATGCTGACCGCTTACGAGCGTCTGCTGCTGGATGCCCTTAACGGCGATGCAACACTGTTTGCCCGTACCGATGCGGTGGAAGCGTGTTGGAAGTTCGTTCAGCCAATTCTGGACTTCAAACAAGATCCGCAATCACTGTACGGCTATGCCTGTGGTACCTGGGGACCAAAAGAGTCTGACGAGCTGCTGAAAAACGACGGCCGCGACTGGCGCTTCCCTTGTAAAAACCTGACTAACACGGACTACTGCGAATTATGATCAATCATAAGATTTTTCCAACTGCCGATGCCGTTGTTGAATCCTTAGCGAACGACATGAAGGCGTACAGCGAGCTGGGTCGCCCTGTGCACATCTCACTGTCAGGCGGCAGCACCCCAAAAATGCTGTTCAAGCTACTGGCTTCTGACGCTTACGCCACGACTATCCAGTGGCAAAACCTGCACTTCTGGTGGGGTGACGAGCGTTGTGTGGCACCGGACGATGCAGAAAGCAACTACGGCGAAGCGAACGCGCTGCTGTTCAGCCAAATCGACATTCCGGCTGGCAATATTCACCGCATCCTGGGTGAAAACGAGCCACAAGCCGAAGCGCAGCGCTTTGCGCAAGAAATGGCAGACGTGATTCCGTCAGAAAACGGCACACCAGTGTTTGACTGGATTCTGCTCGGTGTTGGCGCAGACGGACACACCGCTTCCCTGTTCCCGGGCAAGACCAACTACGACGACGAGAACCTGTCTGTGGTTGCCAGCCATCCGGAATCCGGCCAGCTTCGCGTATCGAAAACCGCGAAAGTACTGGAAGCAGCAAAACGCATCAGTTATCTCGTTCTTGGCGCAGGTAAGGCCGAGATCGTTTACGAAATTCACACAACTCCGGCTGAAGATCTGCCTTACCCGGCAGCGAAAATCCAGTCAACAACTGGTGAGACGGAGTGGTATTTAGATTTAGACGCAGCAACGAAAATTGCGTGAAGGAGAGAAATAAAATGAAAGGTGATATCGGTGTAATTGGCCTGGCAGTAATGGGCCAGAACCTAATCCTGAACATGAACGACCACGGTTTCAAAGTGGTAGCGCACAACCGTACTGCGGCAAAAGTTGACGAATTCCTGGAAGGCCCGGCAAAAGGCACCAACATCGTTGGCGCATACACGCTGCAAGAGCTGGTTGATAAACTGGAAGCACCACGCAAAGTGATGCTGATGGTTCGTGCTGGTGCGGTGGTTGACGCGTTCATCGATCAACTGGTTCCTCTGCTGGATAAAGGCGACATCATCATCGACGGTGGTAACACAAACTACCCAGACACTAACCGCCGCGTTGCAGCACTGCGCGAAAAAGGCATCCACTTCATCGGTACTGGCGTATCAGGCGGTGAAGAAGGCGCTCGTTTCGGACCATCTATCATGCCAGGCGGCGCACCAGAAGCTTGGGCAGCAGTGAAACCTATCTTCCAAGCGATCTCAGCAAAAACTGACGCTGGCGAGCCTTGCTGTGACTGGGTTGGCAACGACGGTGCTGGCCACTTCGTGAAAATGGTTCACAACGGTATCGAATACGGCGACATGCAGCTGATCACTGAAGCTTACCAGTTCATGAAAGATGGCCTGGGCATGACTGCTGACGAAATGCAGGCAGTGTTCGCTGACTGGAACGAAACTGAGCTGAACAGCTACCTGGTAGAAATCACGGCTGACATCCTTGGCTACAAAGATGAAGACGGTGAAGCACTGGTTGAGAAGATCCTGGATACTGCAGGCCAGAAAGGTACCGGTAAATGGACAGGTATCAACGCTCTGGATCTGGGTATTCCACTGACTCTGATCTCTGAATCTGTATTTGCGCGCTGCCTGTCTGCACTGAAAGACCAACGTGTTGAAGCAGAAAAACTGTTTGGCAAAACCATCACTCCGGTTGAAGGTGACAAACAAGAGTGGGTTGATGCACTTCGTCAAGCGCTGCTGGCATCAAAAATCATCTCTTACGCACAAGGCTTTATGCTGATGCGTGAAGCGTCAAACGAAAACGGCTGGGATCTGAACTACGGTAACGTAGCGCTGATGTGGCGCGGTGGTTGTATCATCCGTTCTGCATTCCTGGGCAACATCCGTGATGCATACGAAGCGAACCCAGATCTGGCATTCCTGGGCTCTGATGATTACTTCAAAGGCATCCTGACGGGTAGTCTGGCAGCATGGCGCAAAGTGGCAGCGAAATCTCTGGAAGCCGGTATTCCAATGCCATGTACCACATCTGCCCTGACCTTCCTGGACGGTTACACCACGGCTCGTCTGCCAGCGAACCTGCTGCAGGCACAACGTGATTACTTCGGCGCGCACACGTACGAGCGTACTGACCGTGCACGTGGTGAATTCTTCCACACCAACTGGACTGGTACAGGCGGTGACACTGCGTCGACTACCTACGACGTATAAGACGTAACCAGGGGCAATATCAGCCCTGAGCCTACGCCTAAAATTTGAGCATCAAGGAGGATGTTAACATTGTTAACATCCTCTATTTTTTGCTCAGCTTTCCTACTGAGAGAACTAACGATGACATTCATGAAAGACTATGTTTTCGTTCCAGTGGAGTTGGAACACGAAGCGGGTAAGGAAAATGAACAACTGTCAGAGCAAGAAGCAAAACGTCTCGCTCTGGTGCAACAAGCCCAGCAACAAGGCGGTTGTTAACAAAACCCGAACGTAAAAAAAGCACCCTCTGGGTGCTTTTTTATTGGCCACAACGTTCAGCCACTCAGTGTTTTGGCTTATGCCCTTTGCCCGGGTTGTTGTTCCCTTTGAAACTGCGGTTTTCCGGCTTATCGGATTTCGGCTTTTTCGCCTCACAGTCGCCTGTGCCAATCGTGATGCCTTTGGTCGCCACTTCCAGACAATCGGTTGAGATATCCAGTTGATTACCAGCAACGTTCACTTTTGCTTGTGCTGCGCCGCACAGCATCATCAGTGCCAGGCAGGTTCCAATACGTTTCATTCTTTTTCCTTATCAGACAGACTCGGAACGCATTTAACCTTGCTATCATTTTCGGCTCAATATGCCGCCTGAACACTGACAATAAAATCACTTTCCGCATACCGCCCGCTAAAAGTAGCGGATAAAAAAAGAGCACCGCAGGGTGCTCTTTAAACCAATGATGCGCTGATAACGCAAGTCGCTTAGTGGACTTTAAACTGCCCGACCACGTGGGACAGCCCGTTTGAAGTGTCACCCAGCTCTCGGCTGATAAGGTCAGTATCCGACGCATTCTGGTTCAGTTGTCCTATCAGGCTCTGAATCGCCGCCATATTACGGCTGATTTCGCCCGTTACCTGACTTTGCTGCTCAGCAGATGTTGCCATGAGCGTGTTGAGGTCGTTGATCTCCACCACCGATGTGGTCACCGTGTTGAGCGACGCCATCACTTTGTGGGTACTGTCCGATGTCGCTTCACAGCTGCGACGAGTCGATTCCATCTTGTTCACCACATTGTCACTGGTCTGACGCAGTTTCGACAGCATATCGTTGATCTGCGCCGTGCTTTGCTGCGTGCGGGCTGCCAATGCGCGAACTTCGTCAGCGACCACCGCAAAGCCTCGGCCCTGCTCACCTGCACGTGCCGCTTCGATGGCCGCATTGAGTGCCAGCAGGTTGGTCTGCTCAGCGATGTCGCCAATTACCTGCAATACGGTGCTGATTTGCTTGGTGTCTTCGCTCATGGTGCCGATGGTGTAAGACATTTCCGCTACGTCCGATTCCAGCTCAGTCACGCTGTTCACCGCATCGTTGACGGTGTGTTTCGATTCGTCTGCGTAGGTGTTGGTGCGCTCGGTGAGCTTGGCAGCGTCTGCCGCACTCTGCGCGATGGAAGCCGCCGTCGCACTCATCTCTTCAATCGCCGCAATCACCTGCTCAGTTTCAACAGTATGCGACTGCAACATGTGAACGTTTGAAGCAGACTGACTGGACAACTGATTCACCGCACCATCAATTTGTGATGATGAACTGGAAACCTGAATGAACATGCCTTGCAGCTGCTCAATGAAGCGGTTGATCGACGAAGAGATCTGACCGATTTCATCTTTCGAGGTGACGTCAAGACGCTGAGTCAAATCACCATTGCCCTGCGACAGATCTGCAACCAGATCTTTCAAACGCAGTAACGGTTTAAACGCGAAATGCAGCATCAACACACTCAGAGCAATGATAATCGCCGCACTGATCAGCAGCGCCAGCGTGATCATCCAGTTGAGACTGTTGGTGTTCGCTTGAATCTTATCCAGATCAATATAACCCGTCAGTGTCCAGTTCTGGTCACCCACTTTCACCTGACGAGAGATGGGGATCAGGTTGGTGCCGGTTTTGTTGGAGAAAATGGTGACGTTGTTGCTGGATGTCAGTTCCAGGTAGCTCCCTTCGAGCGCGTAATTCTTCAGTACGCTGGTCAGCTCATTCAGATCGAGTACAAAGAAGTTCACCGAATCATCGACCTTCTTCACCGAAATGGTAAGCATCGGGTGGCCATCTTCCATTTCTACCGGACTGATGGTTGGCTCCATGCTTTGCGTTTCTGCCAGATCGATGTACTTCTGCGCTTTGGCTTCATCCATCGAACCTGTGTCATCAAATGCATAACCACTCACAATCTTAATGATGCGGTAAAAGCCGGAATTCTCTTTGGTATCCACGATATCCATCATACTAAAGTTCAAGCTGCTCGCGAGCGAGAGCTTAGAGCCCAGTTCAGTATTCAGTTTGTGGTCTACTAAATCGATATTGTGCGTAATGTTCTTAGTGTCGGACTCGTAAATGTAGCCACTGATAAAGTGGTTAACACTCAGATACGAAACCAGAATGGTGACCGTTATAAGCGAAACGATTAAAAGTATAAGTTTGTTTTTAAAGGAAAAGTTTTGCATGACACTTTACATCCATCAAAGTGATCTTAGTCCATTGATATCCTACACATTGCAGTGCATCTGAAATGTAATGAAAATGTTTCTTATATTCATGTAAACAACATGCTATGCGACCTTTGTTTTTCATGCAAATACTAAAGTCGAATATTCTGCCACTTGTTGTGCTTAAAATAGTCGAACAGATGATCAATTAGGCTACGGACCGCAGGAGCAAGATGTTTACGTGACGGATAGAGTGCATAAATATCCATCGTAGTCGGCTGCCATTGAGGCAACACCTGCACAAGTTCGCCCCGCTCCAGCGCACTGGTGACCAGATAGGTGGGCTGCATACTCACTCCCATGTCCAGCATGGCCGCACTGAGCAACGTGGTGGCTTCGTTGGCGGTCAGCGCGCAGTGTACTTCCACCGCCGCTTGTTCACTGCCGCGGGTCAGATTCCACACATGACGGTCAAAGTTCTTGTAACCCAAGCAGCGATGCTGCGCTAAGTCTGATGGAGTATGAATCTCGCCTGCCTGCTGAAGATACCTCGGCGATGCCACCAGCATTGACTCACAACGCCCTATCCGGCGGCCGATGAGCGACGGATCCGGATTGGCCGCAATACGAATTGCCAAATCTATGCGTTCCGTTACCAGATCTGCGGCTCTGTCCTGCACATCAATGTCGATCTCCACCTGCGGGTGCTCAGCCAGAAACGAATTGACGGCCGGGATCAACTGAGAGAAGCCAAACGACATACTGGTCGCGAGGCGTATTTTGCCACGCAATTCATCGCGGTTGAGCAAGCGGTGTTGCAGCCCTTCTGCCTGCTCCACCCAGAGCTCGACCTCGCTCAGACACTGCTCTCCCGCCGTGGTGAGCGACACTTTGCGCGTGGTGCGGTTCAGCAGGCGCACATTGAGCCAGCTCTCCATCGCATCAATGTAACGCGTCACCATCGGCCGTGACATCTCCAGCCGATCGGCGGTCGCGGTAAAACTGTTGGTCGTCGCGACATCAATAAACACTTTGGCCGCAATCAGTCTGTCCATAATTAGCTCGATTTAAGAAACAATGATGCTAATTATTCGCTATATATCCGAACAAGTCCAATGCGTAAACTGCGTCCATCAACTCAACGAAGTGAACAGGACAACCTAATGAAAACCACACTTGCATTAAGCACAACCCTACTTGTTTCTGGCGGCGTGCTGGCGGCACAACCTTTGACGCTGAATATCTACAATGCCGATGGCAACAGCTTCCATGTCAACTCAACTCTGGTTTATGGTGAAACCGAAGCGATGGTGATCGACACTGGCTTTACCAAAGCCGACGCACTGCGCATCGCGGCCAAAGTGGCCGATTCTGGTAAGAAACTGACCACCATTTTCATTAGCCAGGCGGATCCGGATTACTACTTCGGTGCTGAAGTGCTGCATGAACTGTATCCGGACGCAAAAGTGCTGACTACGCCTGCGGTGCGCGCCACGATTGAAGCGAATCTGGCTGGCAAACTGGCGTTCTGGGCGCCGAAAATGGGCAGCAACGCGCCGGTGAAACCGGTATTGCCGACTGCGTACAACGGTCACACACTGAACATTGATGGCCGCACCATTGAAATCCGCGGCAACGAAGGCGAACTGAATCATCGTCCATACTTGTGGATTCCGGCAAATCAGGCGATTCTGGGCAACGTTGCAGTATACGGTAACGTGCATTTATGGATGGCCGACGCACAAAGCGATGCCGAGCGTCAGGCATGGACCCAGCAGTTGTCTGAAATGGCAGCGCTGAAACCGAAAATGGTCATTCCGGGCCACATGATGCCGGGCACCAAAACCGACAGCAGCGCGATCAAATTCTCGCAACAGTATCTGGCTGATTTCGCGAATGCGAAAGTGCACAGCAAAAATAGTCAGCAGCTGATCGACGCCATGCAACAACGTTATCCGACCGCAGGTCTGCCAATGGCACTGGAAATCGGCGCGAAAGTACATACAGGAGAGATGCAATGGTAACGGCTCACTATATTTTTGACCCGATGTGCGGCTGGTGTTACGGCGCCACCGCATTGATGGAAACCTTGGCAGCGCATCCCGATGTGAACTTGGTGATGCATCCGGGTGGCATGATGACCCGCAGCGCGCTGAGTGATGATTTTCGCCAGCACATTCTGGAAGCGGACCAACGCATCGCGGGCCTTACCCGCCAACCGTTTGGTGATGCGTATATCGCCAGAGTGCGCAGCGGCGAAACCATCATGCTCGATTCTTATCTCACGGCGCAGGCTATTCTGGCTGCGCAGCTGACAGGTCAGTCGCCGTTCGAGATGCTGAAACGCATTCAGGCTGGCCACTACGTCCAAGGCCTAGCCGTCGCGGAACGCGACGTGCTTGATGGCCTCGCAACTGAAATGGATATTGACGCCGACAGCTGGCAGCAGGCAATGCAGGAAGCGAAAGCGTCGCTCATGCCGGAGATCGAACGCACCCAGATGCTGATGTCGCAATGGGGCTTGGGCGGTTTTCCGTCACTGGTGTTGGAACAAAACGGTCAGTTCAAATCCGTTCCGCTCAGCCACTACTATGGCCGGGAACGTGACTGGGATGCCCTGTGGCAATCCATCACTGCCAATTCGTAACCCTTCTTTCACAACGCACCGCTCTCGGTGCGTTTTTTTGCTTCTGCCTCTCCGCCTGCTCACAATCTCACCAACGCCTGACTTTTTTCGAGTCATATCACTTTTTCTGTTGAATCTGAATCGGCTTCGCCTTAAGTTATAGACGTCTAAACGTCTTTGCGTTTAAACATCTAATAAAAATAATGAGGTTCTTACTATGTCAAATCACGCTGTCAGTGTTCTCGACGGGGGAATGGGTCGAGAGTTGGAAAAACGTGGCGCGCCGTTCCGCCAGCCTGAGTGGTCAGCACTGGCAATGATCGAAGCACCAGAAATCGTACGGGACGTTCATCGTGCGTTTATTCAAAGCGGTGCCGAAGTGATCACCACCAACAGTTATGCTCTGGTTCCATTCCATATTGGCGAAACCCGTTTTCATCAGGAAGCCCAGCTTCTTGCACACTGCGCGGGCGATGTCGCGCGTCAAGCCGTGCAACTGGAAGGCAAAGCGACTCGCGTTGCAGGTTCGATTCCACCTCTGTTTGGTTCATATCGTGCTGATCTGTTCGATGCCACGCGTGTTGAAGAAATTGCCACGCCGCTGATTAACGGGTTGGCGCCGCATGTTGATTTCTGGCTGGCGGAAACTCAAAGCCTGATTGCCGAATCAATGGCCGTGAAAGCCCTGTTGGATGAGCTGGATACACAACACAAACCGCTGTGGGTGTCGTTCACTCTTGAAGACGCAGAACCCACCGATGTGCCGCGCCTGCGCTCGGGCGAAACCGTTGCCGATGCCATTCACGCCATGATCACACTGAACGTCAGCGCGATTTTATTCAACTGCTGCCAGCCGGAAGTGATTGAAGAAGCCCTCACTATCGCGGCCAGTATTCTCAAAAATACCGGCGCGCAGCAGATTCAGCTGGGCGCTTACGCCAACGCGTTTCCTCCTCAACCGAAAGATGCCACTGCCAACGATGGCCTCGACGAACTGCGCGCCGATCTCACCCCTCCTGCTTATCTGCTGTGGGCTGAAAAATGGCAACAGCAAGGCGCCAGTCTGATTGGCGGCTGCTGTGGCATTGGCCCTGAGCACATCGCGACGCTGAGCCAACACTTCAGCCACGCTGGGTGATGGCATGCAGAACACACAAAAAATTGGCCTGACGGCGCTGACCGCACTGGTGTTTAGCTCCATGGTTGGCGCAGGCATTTTCAGCCTGCCGCAAAACATGGCCGAAGTGGCGGGCGTCGATGCGATTCTCACTGGTTGGCTCATCACTGGCGTGGGTATTCTGCTGCTGGCGGGCTGCTTTCTTCATCTGTCTCGCCTGAGACCGGATCTCGATGGTGGTATCTACACCTACGCGCGCACTGGCTTTGGTGATGTCGCGGGCTTTCTTTCCGCCTGGGGTTACTGGCTGTGCGCCACCATTGGTGTGGTCGGCTATTTGGTGGTGGCCTTTGCCGCCGTCGGCGCGTTTGTGGATACACCCGATTCGGTATTATTCGGCGACGGCAATACGCTCCCGGCGTTCATCGGTGAATCCATCATTTTGTGGTCAGTACATTACCTGGTGCTGCGCGGCGTGAAACAAGCGGCGTTCATCAACCTGCTTGCCACATTAGCCAAAAGCCTGCCGCTGATTGCGTTTATCGTTCTGGCTTACCTGGCTTTTGAGCCAGAGACTTTCAACTTCGATCGCTCTGGCAGCACGCTCGGCACCCCGTTTATGGAACAAGTGAAAAGCACCATGCTGATCACGCTGTGGGTTTTCACGGGCATTGAAGGCGCGATCGTGTTGTCGATTCGAGCCAAGCGCCGTGAAGACATCGGCAAAGCGACCTATCTCGGAGTGGTATTCGCGCTGGTGTTGTACGTGGCGATTACGTTGCTCTCTCTGGGCGTGATGAGCCGCGGTGACGTGGCAGCGCTGAGTAATCCGTCGATGTCTGGCCTGATGGCGCACATGAGTGGCAGTGTCGGTCAATGGGTCATTAGTCTCGGGCTGATTGTGTCGGTGCTGGCCTCGTATTTGAGCTGGATTCTTTACTCCGCCGAAGTGCCGTGTACCGCTGCGCAACATGGCGCATTTCCGCGCTTTTTTGCTAGGCAGAATGAGCAAGGCACATCGACCGCTTCTCTCACTCTGACCAGCCTGACGGTGCAACTCTGTTTGGTGCTGATTTTGTGGACGGGCGAGAGCTACAACACCTTGGTATTGGTCTCTACCTCAATGATTCTGGTGCCGTACTTTTTGGTGGGTGCATATCTGGTGAAAGTCTCCTTTGAGCAGCGCTGTCGCTGGCCAATCAAAGCCATCGGTCTGGGCGCCAGTGTGTATGGTTTGTGGCTGATCTATGCCGCGGGTCTGAATAGCCTGGCGCTGTCAACCTTACTCTACATACCGGGACTAATGGTGTTTTTCTACAGCCGTCACAAGCATCGCCAACTGGCACTGCAACCTTAACCCTGCTCTTTCGTTTGCTCTGCCCTTTGCTTGTTGAAGGGCAGACGCGCACTGCTTTTCGCATCGTCATTCAGCTCCTGCGCCAACTGCTTCCACCCGCTCACTTCATCACGGAAATAGCGCACTTGCTTCGGTGTCGCTAAACGCACAATCTGCACCACGTATTTGTCGCTGATGCTGTCGTTATACTTTTGCTTCGCTTTCAGCACCGGACTGTAGTACTGCTCCGGCTCAAACAACAAGGCTTGCAGATGAGTGCTGAACCTTGACTCATCATGGCGCTCATCAAGCAGGGTTTTGAGTTCATTGCGCAGGCGGGCCTGAAACGCCATCCAGTCGTTGGTGGTCACCTGCACCTCATTAGCCCACTGCTTCACCAGTGTTTGCTGCATTGGAGTCAAATCACCCAGCCATTGCTCCATCCGTTCGGAGATGCGTTCGACGTAACGGCCGCGGATCTGAGGCTCACTGAGCCCCTGATATTTATCGGCGAATTTCTGATGGCGCTTGATCACCCCCTGCAAAAACTCCTCAGCCTGCGCGTCACTGAGGTTATTGGCTAGCTGATAAACGTCGGGAAGAAACTTACTCAGCAGACGCTGATAATGGTCATTGATCAACGCTTGCTGCTGCTTGAGATCCTGCTCAGTAAAGCTCGCCGGGTCGAGTGCTAGCCACTGATCGAGCTGCTCAATGTAGGCGGGCAGCTCGGCACTCTGGTGCCACTGGCTGAGCAGCATAATGCGATCGCTCAACCTATCTTCCTGCTCATCGGTCAAATCAACGTAATCTTCCAGATAGTCAATAACGATCCAGTCGATATTGTGATAAACAAATTTAGTGCCGCACCCCACCAGCACCAGCGTGCTGAGCAAAAGCGCTATCCATTTCGCCATGACGTTTTATCCCTGTTGCTCTGTGAGTAAACATAGCCATTGAAAGCTTGTTGCGCGACCTTAACTCACCAATATGACCGTCAGGCGAATACGTTCAAACTGGCGTGAATTTTTTTCTCAATCAACGTGATGAGTTCACCGTTGAGCTCATTGAGTGCCGGTTCGACGTTTTTCGCCAGCGGTAGAATGATTTGAAAATCGTAATGAATATCAAACCCCAGCGGCCTGACCACCACCCCTGCCCGTTTGGCATCACATGCAGAAACCGTATTAACAATCGACAGCCCGGTGCCGTTCGCCACCAGCCGAATCGCCATTTCGCTCAATGACACCGTCCAGATTTTCTTGGGCGTGACTTGCTGGTCAGTCAGGTGCTGAGTAATCAGATTGCGGCTCTGCTCCGCAGGCTCGCCACAAATCAGCGTTTCGTTCTCGAAATCGCTGATCTCAATCACCGACTTCGCCGCCAGCGGATGGTCAGCCGGGATCAAACAGACGCCCGGCAACGAATGCTGAAAGCTCTGATAACGGGGATCCAGCCGAGTGTCCGTCGTGATGCCAAAGTCAAAGCGCTGCGCCACCATATCTTCCGGAATCTGATTGGAGCGGTACGAATAGAGGCTGATTTCCAGATCCGGAAACTGCTGGGCCAGTTGTGCGGCAGCCTCCGGAACCAGACTCATGGCAAACGAAGGCATGCTCACCACGCGCAGTTGGCCTGTCGCCTGTTCTCTCAGCCGATCGGCAAACTGTCGCAGGTGATTAAGACCTAGGTAGACCCGGTCAACTTCGTCATAGAACAGAGTGCCACGCCTTGTCGGGAGCAGGCGATTATTGTGACGTTCAAACAATTCAAAGCCCAGGCGAGCTTCCAACTGCTTGATTAAGCGGCTGATAGCGGGCTGAGAAATCAACATCTTATCCGCCGCTTCCGTCGCACTGCTGGTCTTCATGATCCACATAAAGGCTTCAATCTGACTGTCCGTAAAACCCCGATGAGCCATAACTTTTCCTTATCGTCCAATAATCACAAGTCATTAGAAAGCGTAAAGGCAGCCAGTATACAGTTAAAAACAACAAAAATGTCACATTTGAACTCATATGCATAACATTTGGCTATGGGTAACACTTAGCAAAGGACGAGGCGATGATCGAAGAAATCTCCATCAATAATGAGCTGTTTACTGCCTGGCGACGCGACATTCACCAACACCCGGAACTCGGGTTTGAAGAACACCGCACCGCCCAAGTTGTCGCCGACAAACTGACCGAATGGGGTTTCGACGAAGTCCATACGGGGATCGCCACCACGGGCGTTGTGGGTGTGCTGCGAGGCCGCACCGCATCAACTCGCACCATCGGCCTGCGCGCCGATATGGATGCGTTGCAGATGACCGAGAATAACGACTTCGGCCATGCCTCTTGTCATCAGGGGAAAATGCATGGCTGCGGCCACGATGGGCACACCGCGATGCTGCTGGCGGCAGCCTGGTATCTGGCCCGCCACCGCAATTTCGCTGGCACCATTCACTTTATTTTTCAACCCGCCGAAGAAGGTTTAGGCGGAGCGAAAGTGATGATTGATGACGGCTTGTTTGAACGCTTTCCGTGTGACCGTGTTTACGGCATGCACAACATGCCGGGCATTCCCCAAGGCCATTTCTGGTTGCGTGAAGGGGCGCTGCTGGCAGGCTCCGATCGCTTCACCATTGAGATTCAGGGTAAAGGCGGCCACGCGGCCCTGCCGCAGCATGCCGTCGATCCGATGCTGGTTGTCAGCGCTATCATCAGCGGCGCACAAAGCATCATCAGCCGCAACACCTCGCCGCTCGACTCTGCGGTGCTGTCGTTTACCGATCTGCATGCGGGTTCCGGCACGTTCAACGTAATTCCAAGCAACGCGACCATGATGGGCTGTATTCGTACCTTTGATAACAGCGTACGCGAGCACGCTATCGAACGTCTGGAACAGCTGGTTGAGAGCACCGCGCGCGCTTATGGTGCCAGCGCGTCGGTAACCTTCCGCCCCGGCAGCTACCCAGCAACCATTAACGACGCTGATGCTACCCGCCTTGCCACCGAAGTCGCTCGGCAAGTAGTAGGCGACGCGAACGTTAACCCCGACTGCCTGCCGCTGTCTGGCAGCGAGGATTTCTCATTCATGCTGCAAGCCGTACCGGGTTGCTACCTGCTGCTCGGCAATGGGTTGGAAGGCGAAATCGGTGGCATCTGCGTGCACAACCCTCACTACGATTTTAACGATGAAATCATTCCGGCTGGGGCCTCGTTTTTCGTGCGCCTGATCGAACGCGAATTGCCGACACAGTAATCCAGATTTATCCCAAGGAGAATTTTTCATGGAAGAAAGCAAAACCCTGACCTCCGGCAACAGCTCCGGACTCATGCATCGCATTGCGAATATGGCGAATGCCTTACCGCATCCTTTCATCATGTTTTTCGCCCTGTTTGTCGCAACGTTACTGCTCTCGGCTGTGATGAGCGTATGGGCGGATCCGATTCATCACCCGGTGACCAATGAGCTGATTCAGGTACGTTCCCTGCTGAGTTGGGACGGCCTCAAGTTTATGGTTACCAAAGCGGTGACGAACTTTACCGGCTTTCGTCCGCTCGGCTTAGTGTTGATGATGGTGCTGGCGCTTGGTTTGATCCAAAAAACCGGTCTGGCTGACGCAACCATTAAGCGCATGCTGAGCAACGTCTCACCGCGCTTAATTACGCCTGCGGTCGTGATGACATCGATCATCGGTAACCTGGTTTCAGATGCCGCAGTGTTCCTCATTCCGCCGCTTGCGGCCATCATGTACAAAACCGTCGGTCGTAATCCGATTGCCGGTATTGTGGTGGCCTTTATCGCCATTTTCGCCGGATTCAGTGCCAACTTCTTTATCGCAGGGACTGACCTGCTGCTCTCCGGGATCTCTACCGAAGTGGTGCAGAGTGTGCGTCCCGGCTATGAAGTCAGTGTTTTGGCAAACTGGTTCTTTATGTGTGTATCCGTGCCGTTTATTACTCTGATCATCACAGTGATGAACGATAAATACACCGAGCCGATGCTGGCGCGTTTTCATGTGCAGGAGACTGGAAACAAAGACGCGCAGCATACCCAACTGACAGACATTGAACGCCGTGCGCTGCGCAAAACCGGTCTGGTCGCATTGGGTTATGTCGCTGCGGTAGCGCTGCTGATTTTGCCGGAAACGTCGGGGCTGAGAAACCCGCAAGGTGGCCTGCTGCCTTCCCCGTTTATGAGCGGCTTGGTGCCGATCATCATGATCTTTTTCTGTTTGTGCGGCATCGTCTACGGGGTTTCGGTAGGCAAGATCAAATCGTCTGGTGACGTGCCGCGCTTAATGGAAGAAGCAATGCGCGAGATGTGTGGCTTTATAGTCATCGTTTTTATGGTGGCGCAGTTTATTGCGATTTTTAACTGGTCCAACTTAGCGATTGTCGGCGCGGTCAACGGCGCGGACTGGCTGCTGCACATGAATCTGCCCTCTTCTCTGGTGCTGGTCGGTTTCATTCTGTTGGCGGCGGTGGTTAACCTGTTTATTTACAGCGGCTCTGCGCAATGGGCGTTGATGGCGCCTATCTTCCTGCCGATGCTGATGTTGCTCGGCCTGGAGCCGGAAGCGATTCAGGCGGCTTACCGCATCGCAGATTCGTCTACCAACGTGATCTCGCCGATCAACCCATATCTGCCACTGATTCTGGCAGTGATACAAAACTACAATAAGTCGTTCTCGCTGGGGCTCCTGCTGACCACAGCCATGCCTTATTCACTGGCAATTCTGTTTGGTTGGAGCGCGCTTTACTTCGTCTGGTACGGTCTGGGATTACCTTTTGGTTTGTAACCTTTGCTTATCGCTCACAAAACGCCTTGTATCCTTCCGGTTTTGTGAGCATTTTTCTTCCTCACCCTCGCGATGGTGAGCATAAAAAAGCCAGCTTTCGCTGGCTTTTTTCGTTAGGAGAGATTCCACAGTCTGGCGACATTCTCGGCCAAATCGGCGAGGTTAAAGTCGGACTCTTTGAGCGCATCTTCCAGTGTCATGGCTCGCGGCACGGCAGAAAACACCGCATCGATACCACATTGATACACCGCCTGGTAGTTGTCTCCGGTACAGCCGGAAAGCGCGATCACCGGAATATCAAACCGCTTGGCGACCTGTGCCACGCCCATCGGCGTTTTGCCGTGGACCGTTTGGCTGTCAATCCGGCCTTCACCCGTAATGACCAGATCCGCGCCCTGCACCAGCTCGGCCAGTCTGACGGTTTCAAGCACGATGTCGATACCCGGTTTGAGTACCGCTTGCGTGTAACCCAATAACGCAGCGCCCATACCACCCGCCGCGCCCGCGCCCGCAGAATCAATCACGCTTTTACCGGTGGCGTGTTGGGTGAGCAAACCGAAGTTTTTGAGTGCGTCATCCAGCAATTCAACATCCGCCGGCGTTGCACCTTTCTGTGGACCAAAAATAGCGGATGCGCCTTTCGGGCCACACAACGGGTTGTTCACATCGCTGGCGACCAGAATTTCACACTCGCTCAGCCTTGGATCGAGCGCGTCAATATCAATCTGCGCCAGCTCGGTCAGGCCTCCGCCCGTCAACGCAATACTGTCGCCATCACGGTTGAGAAAGCGGGCGCCCAGCGCAGCCAGCATGCCGACACCGGCGTCATTGGTCGAGCTGCCGCCCAAGCCGATGATCAGCCGTTTCACACCTTGATCCAGCGCGTGACGAATCAGTTCGCCCGTGCCAAAACTGGTGGTCAGTTTCGGGTCACGTTGCGCCAGAGGCACATGGTGCAACCCACTCGCCGCCGCCATTTCAATCACCGCGGTCTGGCTATCGCCTAACATTCCGTAGAAAGCATCCACTGGCTTGTTTTGCGGTCCTTTCACTTTGAGATGCACCAGATAACCTTCGGTAGCATCCACCAGCGACTGAACCGTTCCTTCACCGCCATCAGCCACAGGTACTGAGACAAATTCTGCGTCCTGCCACACTCGTGCGAGTCCGGCATGGATGGCGTCACTGACCTGCTTCGCCGTTAAACTTTCTTTAAACGAATCTGGGGCGATAACCACTTTCATATCACTCTCCTAAATTAAATTACAGCAGGACCAGGCTCAGGATATACACGACAACCATTGCCGTAATGCCCTGTACCAGTGTTGCCATGGTTTGTGCGCGGTACGCAAGGCCGACGCTCATGCGGCTGAACTGCGACACCACCCAGAAGAAACTGTCGTTGGCGTGCGATACTGTCATCGCGCCGGCACCAATTGCCATCACGGTGAGCACGCGACCCATTTCGGAATCCAGACCCAGTTGGCTCAGCATTGGCGCAACCAGTGCAGACGTGGTCACCAGTGCCACCGTCGAAGAACCTTGCGCCGATTTCAGTGCCGCCGCGACGATAAATGGCATAAAGATGCCCACACCCAGTGCCGATAGCGTGGTACCGAGGTAGTCGCCCAGTGGCGTCGCTTTCAATACCGCACCAAATGCGCCGCCCGCACCAGTGATGAGAAGAATCGGAGCCGCTGCGGTAATGCCCTGGCTGATGCGTTCACCAAATTCGGCTACTTTGTTATCGGATTTGAGCAAGCTCACCGACAAGAATAGACCAATCAGCAGTGCCGTCAGTGGCTGGCCAAGGAAGCTCAACACGTCAAAGAGTACGCCGTCACCGAGCGGATGACTTGGGAATTTGGCCACAGAGCCAAGACAGATCAGCAGAATCGGCACGAAAATCGGTGCAAAAGCCTGAGTGGCGCTTGGCAGCTTGCCATAAGAGGCTTTCAGCGCTTTCCAGTCTTGTTTCAGGTGTTCTTCATGATCGATACCATCCGGCTCTACGTCCTTGAAACGGTTCGCCCACAGCATACCGGCAATCGCCGCAACCGCCGCTACGAACACGCCAACCGCAATCACCAGACCCAGATTGGATTCCAGCCCCAGGTTACCTGCCGCTGCGATAGGTCCCGGAGTCGGTGGAACAAAGGTATGGGTGGCGTAAAGACCCGTCGCCAGCGCCACACTCATCGCTACGCTGGAGGTGCGCAGGCGTTTGGCCAGCGACTCTTTGAGCGAGTTGAGGATAACGAAGCCAGAGTCACAGAACACCGGAATCGATACGATGTAACCAATGATGCTCATGGTGAGAGTTGGGAAACGCTCACCCAGCAGCTTAATCACGGTGTCTGCCATGGTAATGGCCGCGCCGCTTTTCTCCAGAATGATGCCGATGATAGTACCCAGCACAATCACCAGGCCGATGTAGCCCAGAATGCCGCCAAAGCCTGATGCGATGGTTTTCGCGATGCTCTCTGCCGGCAGTCCATAGGCAAACGCAGCCAGAAATGCGGCCACGATCAGTGCTAAAAAGGGGTGTAACTTAAATTTGGTGGTTGCGAGCACTATAAAAGCGATCACCGCCAGCAGAATGAGGATTAGACTCATACCAAAAACTCCATGTCATTTTTATCAGTGTCAGGCCTCAAAGCGGGCCTGTGTAGGGTGAGTCTATTATCCGGAGTTTATGGCGCGATTCCTTTAGGCAACTGGCCAAATAACCTTGGTGAATAACTGTAACATTTTGTGCATACGCACAAATTATCACTCATTTTGAGATCTGACACGCAATATATAATTCGACCAATCCAACGAAACTCTGGGTCGAGATCCCGGTGATCTCGGCGATTTTATCCAGCCGATAACGCAGCGTATTGCGGTGGATATAAAGGGCATTGGCGCACTCGGACAGATTCCCTCCCTGCTCAAATAACACCTGCAGAGTTTTCATCAACTGACCGGACCGATCGCGCTGCTTGAGCTTCACGACTGCTTCACACAATTGTTCACCCTGCCAGTAGTCACGCAGTGGCGACATCAGTACCGGCAGTCGCAATTCCTCAAACAGATGCTTATGTTGCTTAGGCTGCTTCTCTTTTCCTATTCGCAGCACCTGCTTGGCACTTTGATAGGAAAGGTGCAGTTCACTCGGGTCGGGAAAGAGCTGGCCCAGCGCGATGTCGTAACCATCGATATGATGCTCCGTCAGGCGGGCAATCAGTTTATCGATGCGCAGGCTCTCCTCATCACTGGTCCAGTGTTCAGGATGTTTGACTGGCTTTAACACCACGATTTCGTTCATCGACACCACCGCGACCAAGTTGTCACGTTCCGGATGCTCAAGCAGGTCGACCACCTGACGCACGCTGTCGACATTTTTGGCGGATGTTTGCTGGCGAAACTCAATCACCACCGCCACTCTCGGCTTTGTTACATCGAGCGAAAGGCGCGTCGCCCACGCCTGCAATTCATCATGTGACAGCGGATGACTGATCCAGGCCGAAATGAACTCTTCGCGGTGGCGGCGATCCCATTGCAACTGCTCAATCAGTTCAGCCTGGTCGATGATCATTTCCGCACTCATTTTGACCAGATTGGCAAACTCGCGAATCTCATCCGGTTCTCCGGTTACGCCAACCACCCCCACTACCTGCTGACCTTGCATCAGCAGCATATTGATGCCCGGTTTAACGCCCTTCAGCGACTGGCAGCTTTGCGAGTTGAGCTCAATCGAATCACCATGCTTCAACGCCAGAATGGCACCATCGTGCACATGGCCGATACGTCTGCGGTCGCCGCTGCCGATGATGATGCCGGCATGATTCATCACGTTGATGTTGTAGCCGATGATCGACATCGTGCGGTCAACGATCTGCTGCGCCAGGTTTGCATCTAACATGATGTTCTGTCCTAATGTTCAAAGGGGTTAACGGTGAGCTTATATACGCAATTGTCACCAACGTCTTTCTCAATCGCTGTTTTTGTGAGTAAGCACAACTCAGCCGCTTTCAAACTTGTCATCTGTTAAGGAGAACCCGATGAAACCACAAGTCGTGCTGTACAAATCGCTTCCACCCGCCGAGCTTGCTAAGTTACAGAGTCACTTTGATGTGATTGAGTTTGACGGTGTTAATGACGGCAACCGCGCCGAATTTACCCAAGCACTGACACGCGCTGAAGGTACTATCGGTACCGGTGTGATGATGAGCGCCGATTTACTCGACCGCGCACCAAAGCTCAAAGCGATGGCCACCATTTCGGTTGGCATCGACCAGTTTGACGTCGACTACCTGAGTCAGCGCGGCATTCCGCTGATCCATACGCCGGGCGTGCTCAATGAAACCGTCGCCGATACCGTAATTTTGCTGGCGCTGGGCGCAGCACGACGAGCGGGTGAACTGTCTGCGATCGTGAAACAGGGACGCTGGACCCAGAATCTGACCGAAGCACACTTTGGCGTCGATTTTCATGGCAAAACGCTGGGTATTATTGGTATGGGCCGCATCGGGTATGCGGTTGCCAAACGTGCTCACTATGGCTTTGGCATGCCGATTTGCTATCACAATCGTTCCGTCAATGTGGAAGCCGAACAGGATTTCGGAGCCCAGCGGATGGATCTTGAAGATCTGTTACAAATCGCCGACTTTATCGTTGTGTTAGTGCCGCTGAGCCCGGAAACCGAACATCTTATCGGCGACAACGAATTTAATCTGATGAAACCGAGCGCGGTGTTTATCAATGCCGCACGCGGCAAGGTGGTCGATGAGCCCGCATTGATTCGGGCGCTACAAACTGGCGCCATTCGCGCGGCCGGGCTGGATGTTTTCCAGACTGAACCACTGCCTGCGACCTCACCGCTCACCCAGCTCGACAACGTGTTTTTACTGCCTCATATCGGTTCGGCAACCCACGAAACCCGCCTGAGTATGGTGCAGTGCGCCGTCGATGGCTTGATTGCCGCCATGCAGGGTGACTATTCCGACGCGTGCGCCAACCGAAAGCAGCTCGAACAGACCATCGTCTAACCCACACGGCGCACCGTAAGGTGTGCCTGTTTAGTGCGTCATCACCACCTCAGAAAAATCGACCCAGCCATTGGAAAGCAATTCGGTGATGGTGACCGACTTGGCGACAGACAAGTTTTGCTGAACATGAAAACGCGGCAGATAGAGCCCTTTTTTGATCAGCTTCTTCTCCAAAGATTGGTAGGCTTTAACGCGCTTAGATTCGGATAACGGATAGATGCTCGCCAGCTCTTGCTGAAGCCACTGCATCTGCGCATCGGTCAAACAGACTTGCACGTTGGTGCTCGCCAGCAACCAACCGAGCCAGGACATGTCGACATCATCACTAAAGACTTCGCCGGACAGAATAATATCGGCCTGTGACAGATTCGGTTTTCGGCAAAATTCAGGAAACGGTAACACCAGGACCTGACACAGAATCCCAAGCTCACTGAGTAAATCCGCAAGGTGGTGTGCGTATTCGATGTGCTGTCCCAACTCGTAGGTGAGCAGCTGTAGCGGCTTTGGCGGTTTATCCAGTTGCGCCGCGAGTTGTCTTGCCAAACCAAGATTGGCCTGCAATGGCTCTGACGGTGTGGATAACATTCCGTTTGCTTTGGCAACGTTGTCAGCAAACGAAGCGGGGACACCTAACGCATCAATGATGGCCATCAGTTTCTTGCGGCGATTCAGACTGCTGAGCCACACTGAACGATTGGCATTAAGCAACACATACTCGCAGCCCGCTTCCCATTGTGCTTTCTGCTCGTATTCACCCTCATGGTTATCCAGCTCCAGCAACGGATGGAAAAGATGACTGTTGGGCGCAAAATCTTTGGCTTTGTCGCCGATATTCCACACTTCGATGCCATCGACCCACGGGCGATAGCCGTGGTAGTAACGCGACACTTTCATCAGCGTGCGCCATTCGGTTTGCTCTACCAGTTCAAAAGGACCGCTGCCGATAACATTGGCCCCTCGCCCTTCACTTCCCTCCGTCCAGAATGCAATTCCCATCGCTCCGGTACAGAGCAGCTTGGGCAGAATATGGCGGGCTTGAGAGCTGATGATTTCGAGGCGATAGCGGTCATGCACTTCAATGCCGTCAATCAATTGATACAGCAAGCGATAATACTCAGACGTAGTAACCAGACGTTCGAAATGCTGTCGCACCGATTCGGCGGTCAAAGGTTCACCATTGTGAAAACACAGCCCTTTGCGCAGCGTGATCGCCATGCCGCGCTCGGTGGTTTGAAAGATCTGAGCTAAATCGCCGCGATAGCAGCGCGCTTGCTCATCAAACCGCAGCAACTTGGCATACAGATAGTTGGCCAGATGCTGCTCAGTGCGACGCGTGATCCCAATCGGGTCAAGGTCGTGCGTACCACGATAAAAGGGAATTTGCAGAATATCTTCGTCGTGACTGCCTGTTTGATAACGGGCGATGTAGGCGGCAATAAAAGCTTCACGTTGCTGTGGTGCAATCAGGCTGACAGCGAGATCTACTTTGCCTTCTTCAATCCAGCGACGCGCTTTGTTTTCGAGCATGGGTCTGGGATCTTTGAGTAAGGTCGCTGACGGAAAATTGCCGCGTCCGACCGACGGTTGCCAGCGAATCACGCCGTTATCCACCAGCTTTTTCACCACCAGTTGCGCGTTGCGTTTGGTGCAACCCAGTTCGTGCGTGAACGTGTCCAGAGAGAGCGGCGTTGGTGTATTAAGCGCCAGACGATCACGCAGCAAGGTTAATGCCTTCCAGTAATGCATAAAGACGAAATCCTTTTTCTATTCTTCTATTTTTCTTCATCTTTTTATTTCGATAATGAATAAACGTCTTCGTGAAAAAAGGAACCTAAAATGAACACGTTAACGGATTATCGAACTTCCATCTGGAAAAGTTCCAGCTTTGTCATTCTATTCTCAAGCGCTTTTTTTGTCGCATTAGGAAGCAAAATATACGACTTAGCTCTCCCATTGTTGGTCTATGATCTGACCCAATCCTCTGAGATGATGGGTTGGATGCGCGCCGTCGAATTTCTGCCTAACCTGCTGCTGGCGCTGTTTATCGGTGTGTGGGTTGATCGCTTTGATAAAAAACAGTGGTCGCAGGCGATGCTGCTTGGCCAGATCGTCACCATTCTTATCTCCTACTCGGCGGTGAACTGGATGACAGAGCCGCTGTATGTGCTGTTTCCGTGCGCGTTTTTGATGATGGCGTTTAACTACGGCTACCATAATGCGCGCATGGCGATGCTCAAACTGGCGCTGCCGCAAGAGCAACAAAATACCGCCACCGCGCGCATGAGCTCGCTCTACAGCCTGATGGAAACGGTCGGCCCCGTGCTCTCCGGCGCGTTACTGCTGCTGTCTCAGTTGCATCAGATTTTTCTCGGGCTTGCTCTGCTCTGGTTGCTGGCCTACTGGCAGCTCAATCGTCTGACGCTGGAAACGCCCCAAGTGAGCGACCATCCTCCGCTGTGGCAGGCACTACGCGAAGGGTGGCAGGTTCTTTACAATGAAAAGAACATGTGGCTGATCACGCTGGCGGTGATGGTGATCAACACCACTGGCTCAATCTTCTGGATTCAGTCGATCTACTTTGCCAAAGCGGAATTGTCGCTAAGCGCCATCGAAGTCGGCTATATGGTCGCCGCTTCGGGCATTGGTGGGGTACTGAGCGCATTTGTGGCCGACAAAGTTCGCCGTCAAATCGGCCTGGGGAAACTGCTCATCCTCAGCATTGCGCTCGAATCGGTCGGGTTTGTTCTGCCAGTGCTGAGCCCGACGCCGATGATGTTGATCGTGGCCTTTTTCTGGGTATCGGCGGTGGGGCTGTTCAGTAACATCTGTATCTGGAGCTATCGTCAGGAAGCGTTTTCGCAGCAGCATCTCGGCCGCATTGCCGGCCTGACGGGTTCACTGTTCAAGCTGTTGATGCCGTTTGGCTTAGCGGCTTCCGGCTACTTAGTCACGCGTTATGGCTCGGCGGAACTGTTTAGCGTCTGCTTTGCCGTGCAATTTGTGGTAGCGATTTTCCTGCTTTTCAGTAGAGTGAGAGCGATACCGTAACGGAATACCTCACAGATTGAGAATGATGGATGAAGCTCTCTTATCGCCCCGCCACTGATGCCGATTACCTGTTCGCTTTTGAGTTGAAAAAGGCCACTGAACAAGATTTAGTCACACGTAATTTTGGCTGGGACGAAGAGCTGCAATGGGAGCTTCATCGTCAGGAATGGAAATCCGGTTTGCCGACGATCATCTGCATTGATGACCAACCCATCGGCACTTACATGCTGCATGATAAAAATGACACCCTCTATTTTTCCCGCTTTTTCATTCTGCCCGACTATCAGGGACAGGGGGTTGGCGGCCAAGTATTAAAATCGGTGACGGAGTTTTCTGACAGAACAAATCTCCCCTGCGTTTTATGCTATCTGCAAGGCAATCGCGCCGCTAATCTTTATCAACGCTTTGGCTTTCGTACTTATCGCGAAGATACCCAATTCGTCTATATGAAATATCGCCCTGGAACCCATCTCTGATATTTTCCTTCATTTCTCGCTATCTCTTTGTCATTTCATCACTTATTTATCCATCGCCTTCAATTGGAAACGGTTTCATTGCCCGAAATCAATGTGCCATAGGGATGAGTTTTTTATAGTCGTTGAGCGTTTTTCAGGGGGAACGCATTACCAACAACAATAATATTCATCAGAAGAGACTTACCATGATTCGCTATTACAAAAATAAAACCGTGGGGTTCCAGCTACGTGCTGTCATGGCGATATGCCTGCTGATTGCGTTCAGCAGCATCGCCGCTCTGGTTTATCACAACGCGTCACGCATTCTGCTCGACGCCACACTCAAGGAACAGCAGTCCAAAGTCGATGCGATGGCGAAAACCATCGCCGGCCAGTTTGACGCTTATCTGGAAACCGCGCAGGTTCTGGAGTCCACTTTCCAGCACGGCTACCTCAATGGCACCTCAATGCAAAGCAGCAGCGTTGAGTTCCAGGGACATGAGGTCAACGACATCGTGCAGAACGGCGTCAGCCTGATCAACAACAATACGGTGGTGGATAGCTTTACCCGCGACACCGGCGCCGTGGCGACGATTTTTGCTTCTGCCAATGGTGACTGGCTGCGGGTTGCCACATCACTCAAAGATCACTCCGGTAACCGGGTGATCGGCACATTACTGGGCCGTGACCATCCGGGTTATCAAAAGCTGATGAGTGGTCAGCCTTACTACGCGCAGGTGACGCTGTTCGGTCAACGCTACATCACTTACTACGCCCCGATTAAAAACCATAACGGCGAGCTGATTGCTATCTCCTTCATCGGTTTACCAGTCGAGAAAGCGGCGCAGGACATCTTTGACACTCTCAAAGCTGTCGCCTGGGGTGACACCGGCTATACCGTAGTGGTCGACAACAGCGAAGACCATCGTGGCCAGTACCTGCTGCATCCAACCATGGCAAACGGTTCCAACTCCATCATCAACACCACCGACGCACAGGGAAACAAGCCGTTTTCCGCGATTTTCCAGCAAGCCAGCGGCCTGATTCTCTACCCGAGCCAGACACAAAACGGCATCAGCGAAAAATACATGGTGTACGCTGAAATCCCCGGCTGGGACTGGAAACTATTGGGCGGTACCTATACCGCGGAAGTGACCAAAGCAAGCCGCGATTTGCTCAAGCTGATCGTGCTCATCTCGGCACTGGTTGCGACAGCCACCTTTGCGGTCGTGACGCTGTACATCATTCGCACTACCAAACCGCTCACGGTGTTAACCGGATACATGGAGCGTTTGAGCCAGGGGGAAGTCAGCCTCAGCGTTGCCAAAGGGGATGCGAAATCGGCCAATGAAATTGTGCGCCTGACCAACGGTGTGGCCGACATGGCGACGCAACTCCATGTGCTGGTGAGCGATATTCGTGGCACCAGCGATAAGGTTCACAGCCAGTCCGGCAGCGTGCTGAGCGATGCTCGCCACAACCTGCGCCAAGCAGATGCACAGCAGCAACAGGTTGAGCAGGTGGTCACCGCGATTGAAGAGATGGCAACGTCGGCGCAAGCCGTCGCGCAGCAGGTTGAAGCGATTGCCGGCAACGTACGCGAAGCGGATCTCAACACCCAAAGTGGTTTGTCGGTGGTGGAAATGGTGTGCATTGATGTCGCCCAGCTCAACGATCAGCTCGATCAATCGGCGGCGGCGATCAATCAGGTCAGCGATGACAGTGCCAGCATTCATGCGGTGACCAAAATGATCGATGAAATTGCCGAGCAAACCAACCTGTTGGCGCTCAATGCCGCCATTGAAGCCGCGCGCGCCGGTGAACAAGGTCGAGGTTTTGCGGTCGTGGCAGACGAAGTCCGCACTCTCGCGCACCGCACACAAGTATCGGTCAAAGATGTGGTCACCATCATTGATAAGCTGAAAGATTCCACCAGCAACGCGGTGTCACTGATGAAAATGAGCCAGCACAACGCCAACCAGGTATTAGATAAAGCTCAGGAAGCCGGTACCTCGCTGGAGTCTATCGCCGATCAGATTCGTGATATCGCTGGACAGTCGGATGCGATTGCTGCAACCGCCGAGCAGCAAGCGCAAGTGTCTCAGGAAGTGGCCGCAAGCGCAGCGCAAATTAGCCAACTCAACAGCGAAAGCCGCGATACTACCGCGCAGACCTCACACAGCGCCGATGAGCTTTCTCAACTGGCGAGTCATCTCAAACAACAGGTCGATTTCTTCCATTGATCGCCTGATAAAAGAGCCGCAATTGCGGCTCTTTTTTATTCCTCGGTAACGGGTCGTTTACACCGATACATTGCGGGCGATCATCAGCACTTCATCGGCTGAATAAAGGTTGCTGATGGTGGTTTCCACCTCTGCTCCCAGCGTCTCGCGGTAGAGCTGCTGCGCGAAGTTATCCGCGCGGGTGGTCACCAGAATGTGTATCAGCGTTGAGCCCTGCTTGCTCAATTGCGCTTTGACCAGAGGCAGCGAAGCGGCGATCAATTCCCGTCCAATGCCCTTGCCCTGATGCTCGGGCGCAACCGCCAACTGCTCCAGTTCCAGCACGGCTTCCGGCCGGAATCCACTTTTCTGAACCCAGATGATATAACCGACAATCTCGTTGGCCTGCTGCGCGACAAAACAGAGATAACGGGGCGCAGCATTGAAATTACACTGCAGCCACTGCTGCGAATGGCGCTGCCTGGGAAACGCGGACTGGTGAACCAAAGCAGCGGCAGGAATATCCTCTGCAAGCATAAAACGAACGGTCATAACATTCTCCGAAATCAGACGCAGCGCCACTTTAGCATCTCCTTTCCTTTAATTCTGAGTGACAACCCGACTAAACTTTGAAGCGACTCACCAATCGATCCAACTGCGCGCATTGTTGATTGAGGGTTGCACACGAGGATTTGGTTTCGTGCACCATATCAACCATGCGCGAGGCGTTGTCAGCCATATGCTGAATGCTGCCGTTCAGTTCTGAACTGACCGTCGTTTGCTGGGTTGCTGAGGCTGCGATTTGGGTGTTCATATCATTCATGTGCGCGATGGAAGCGGAGATCTGCTGCAACGAAGCATTCGCTTGTTCCACTTCCTCCATTGCCTTTTCCCGATGCGCTGAGCTGTCTGCCATCACTTTTACCGCCTGTGACGCGCCGGATTGCAGACTTTCAATCATCTGTTGAATCTGCCCGGTGCTTTGTTGCGTGCGGCTTGCCAGGCTGCGCACTTCATCGGCTACCACCGCAAAACCTCGGCCCTGCTCGCCAGCCCGCGCGGCTTCAATCGCAGCGTTAAGTGCCAGCAGGTTCGTTTGCTCGGCAATACCGCGAATCACATCCAACACGGAGGCGATGTTGAGCACTTCCTGATCCAGTTGATGAATAGTTTCTGTCGCGCACAGCATCTGTTCCGACAGTTGATTAATGGAGGTCACCGTCGCACTCGCGGTTTGTTGCGCACTCGATACATCCTGATGCGCTTCGTGGCTCGACTGTGCAGCCTGGCAGGCGCTGTCGGTCACCGACTGACTGGTCGCCTGCATTTCGTGCACGGCGGCGGCGACTAAATCATTCTCCTGCTGCTGCGCCAGCGAAAACGCACTGACCTGATCCGCAGAGTGAACAATCACCTGCATTTCCCGCCGCAGTGCATTGCTCAGCTTGGTCACTTCTTGCATCGTATGGTGAATCTGAGAGACGAACTGGTTGAACGCTTTGGCAACGTGGCCCAGTTCATCATTGCTCTGCTCAGGAAGGCGCTGCTTCAAATCGCCCTCGCCTGACGCGATATCCACCATCGCCTGTTCAATGTTACGAATCGGTTGCAGCACAAAGCGAAACGCAACCGCGAAGGCGGCCATCGCGCTCAGCAGCGCACACACCAGACCGATTTCAAGGATACGCTGCGCCACCTGCTGGCTGCGCTCAAAATCTGCCTGCAACTGCGCCTTTTTGTCATCAAGCCGATTACTGATGGTTTTCAGCTGCTTACGAATGACCTTAAATTCAGAGTCGAGTTGGTTATGGATCTTTGCGTAGTACTGATCAGCCTGATAAGGATGAGTAAACACTGGCTGATACAACTGCACCCAACGATGGGTTGCCGAAAGGAGCTGATCAAGATCGTCTTGCACCGACAACGGCAGCAACTGCTGCTCAATCAACGTCGCCACTTTGGCCATTCGGGGCGCGGCCTTGTAGGCATTGTCGTCAAATTCCGCGCTGTAGTACTCGATCGACGCTTGGTCCTGATTGAGTAACACCCCCTGCGCCGCATGCATCACCTGATAGAGATCGCGGTAGGCATCATCAAGGCTGAACGCCACAGGATACATGTGTTGATTGAGGTCCTGAGTGATTTTTCGCTGTTGTTTGGACTGGTAGATGCTTGATGCGGTCACCAAGCCAAAAGTAAAAACCATCAATAAAATAGGAATGGATAACTTGTATTTAATCTTCATTTCAACATCCGCAGATTCACTTCAAAATAGACGGCAACTATTGTTACCGCTGCAGTGAGTGCAAACGTTGATACGCATCGGTATTCAACCGCCAGCAAATTTTCATTTGGGTTAGTTTTGACCCATAAAAAAGCCCCGGAACAGTCCGGGGCTTTTTATATACTTTAGTTAGCTTTGGTAAGTTTGTTCGTCCAACTCACCTTCGCTTTTCGCAACCAGAACGGCCACCATCATGTCACCACAGATGTTGATAGTGGTGCGTGCCATATCCAGAATACGGTCGATACCAGCGACAATCGCCAGACCCTCAATGGGCAGACCCACGGTGCTCAGCACCAGTGACAACATGATCAAACCCGCACCCGGAACACCGGCAGTACCAATCGATGCCAGTGTCGCGGTCAGGATAATCGTGATGTAGTCCGACGTTTGCAGATCAACACCGAACGCCTGAGCGATAAACAGTGCACACACGCCCTGATAAAGCGCGGTGCCGTCCATGTTGATGGTCGCACCCAGAGGCAGAACAAAGCTCGACACCCCTTCCGATACGCCCAGCTCTTCACGTGATGCTTTGATTGTCGCTGGCAGAGTGCCTGAGCTGCTTGATGTGGTAAACGCAACCGCCGCAGGGTTTGAAATGCCTCGCAGGTATTGGATTGGGTTCAAACGGCCCAACAGCGTCAGCAGACCGCTGTAGAAAATACCGATGTGGATCAGCGCGCCGATATATACCGCAGCAATCACTTTGATCAGCGGCATCAGCACGTCGAGGCCATACGTACCCGCAACCCACGCCATCAGACCAAAGATGCCGTAAGGTGCCAGCTTCATCACGATTTCAGTCAGCTTGTACATGGCTTCGGCCAGGCTTTCAAACACCTTCACCGCAGGCTCGCCTTTCTCGCCAACCAGTACCAGAGATACCCCCAGGCCAATCGCAAACACGATGATTTGCAGAATGTTACCCGCTGCCAGAGCGTTCACCGGGTTTTGCGGGATCATCGCCAATAGCGTTTGGACCAGAGGCGGCGCAGCTTTACCTGCTTCATCCAGATCTTTCGCCACCATATTCAGGCCGGCACCCGGCTGAAGCAGAGCTGACAGCGCCAGACCAATGGCAATCGCCACCGCGGTGGTGCCAAGATAAAGGATAATCGCTTTAGCACCGATACGGCCCATCTTGCGGGTATCTTTCATCGATGTGATACCGACGATCAATGAACAGAAAACCAGCGGTACGATCAGCATTTTGATCGCATTAATAAACAGTGTGCCGATGGGTTTAAGCAGCGCAGCGCTTGGGCCCATCAGAGCGCCCACCACGATACCCGCGACCATACCAACCAGAATTTTCTTCCATAACGCCATACCTGACCAAAATCCCCGACGGGGCAATTGTGCTTGAGTGTCCATTTCTTCCCTTGTGAGTTGTAGATTGCTAGTGAAAACGACCAAAAAAAACAAAGCGCCGATTACACAATAAAAGTGCTCTTCGGTAAACAGTCACAAAAGACCAGTTTTCACTCAATTTGTAGAATAAACAGCCAATTGAACAATCCGAATTATCAATTGAAAGCACAAACGACATCATTCACACGGTGAAAAACATTCATTTTTGACATAAATATCAAACATTTAATCAAACATTCAGATGAAAACAACTGTCAGGTCGGTCACAAAATCAAGGGGGGGGAGCCGGGGTAAAAAAAGTCAATTTGACAGGTCAGACTTGTCAAAATCTGACCAATTAAGGAAAGGGGAAATGAATGTGAAGAGGTAAATCAGGCATCGCTGGCTCAACGCGGGCAGGCCAGCGAGCGAAACGAACGAGCTAAGCTTGCAAAGCGATGATCGCTTCCATTTCCAGCAGCAAATCCGGATGGATCAGGCTGGAGATTTCCACCAGCGAACAGGCGGGCAAATGTCCGTCGTAGAAGGCAAACAGTTGCTCTCTGACCGCCGACAGTTGAGCAATATCTTTGAGAAATATCGTCACTTTCACGATATCGCCCTTAGAACGTTTTTCTTGTTTGAGAACACCTTCAATCTGTGCCAGAACCTCGGCACATTGTTCTTGAAAACCACCAGCCTGAGCTTTGGTAGCAAGCGCCGTTAATCCGGAAAGATACAAAGTTTCGTTGTGTTTGGTAGCATGCACGTAAGGCCCCACCGCTTCGGGTAAAGTATCGTAATTCACTCTTTGTACCATGTGGTTCTCCTTAACTGATGTACTGAGTCAGCTCGACGTGTGGCGCTCAAGGCGAAAGATGCGGCTCTTTCACGCCGTAGCCGTCGACCGATTCACCTTACCAGAAAAACAGCGACGAGTAGCGGGGGTAGAATCAGATTTTCTACCACATTTCTCTTTTTCATCACTCACTTAGTCCGTGACGCAAAGATGAACCCGACTCAGAACTTCCAGCGCAAACTGAGGTTAAACACATCCCGCGTAAAGCGTTTGATACCGAAATCAATCTATCGATAGAAGTACCAAACTCGTTAATTCTCAATGCGGTGTTAACTCCGTTGACGACTGCGTTATCGAGCGTGCTGAGCCTGACGTTAGGCAACGTGCTGAGTAGTGTTCTGAGCGGAATACTGCTTCCCACATTAGATGTATTGGGTGTGCAGGTGGGCGGTGCAGATATGTGGGTTGACGCGATTCAATCCTCCCCATCCGGCCTGATTTTGTAGCCGGAAAGCGTCAGCGTTGTATCGCGTCACAACATGGTTTGCGAACGTGAAATCACACTACTCGGTGGCCGGAGGCATCCAGAATCAGTTCGCCATCTGCTTTATACAAAGGGCCTGTCGGCCACCTATCGAGTAAATCCAGTACCGATTCACTAGGCCGGCACAACTTAACCCCTTTCGGTGAGCAGACAATCGGCCGATTGACCAACACCGGATAACGCAGCATGGCATCGAGAATCTGCGCGTCACTCACATCTTCAGCGAGCAAACCCAGTTCCTGCGCCGGAGATTTGGTGGTACGCAGCGCTGATCGAGGTGTGAGATCGGCAGCGGCAAACAGTGCCAGCAACTGCGAACGGCTCCATCCTTCTTGCAGATAGTCGACGATCACAGGCTCATAACCCGCCTTCTCGATAATCGCCAGTACGTTGCGTGACGTTCCACAATCCGGATTATGGTGAATAACGATCATTGGGATGATTCCATCACGTCAAACCAGCCACGGGTACGGTTCGCAAACCAAACCAGCGACAGCATCACCGGCACTTCCACCAGCACCCCCACTACAGTTGCTAATGCCGCACCAGAATGAAGACCAAACAGCGACACCGCAACCGCCACCGCAAGCTCAAAAAAGTTCGACGTACCAATCATACAAGCTGGTGCTGCCACATTATGAGGAAGCTTCAAGCGCTTAGCCGCCCAATAAGCAATGGCGAAAATGGTGTAGGTCTGAATCAGCAGAGGGATGGCGATCAGCACAATCGCTTGCGGACGGGCCAGAATGGTCTCCGCCTGAAAACCAAACAGCAGTACCACCGTTGCCAGCAAACCTACGATTGACCACGGTTTCATTGTCGCCAGGAAACGATTCAACGTTGAGTGGTCATTGGCTTTATCCAGCTTTTGACGAGAGACAGCCCCTGCCAACAGTGGAATCAACACGTACAACACTACCGAGAGCAACAGTGTGTCCCACGGCACCGTAATGTCGGTGACGCCAAGCAGAAAGCCAGCAATCGGCGCAAACGCAAAGATCATGATGATGTCATTAATTGAAACCTGCACCAACGTGTAGTTTGCATCGCCTTTGGTTAACTGACTCCAGACAAACACCATCGCCGTACATGGTGCAACACCCAGCAGAATCATGCCTGCAATGTATTCGCTCGCGGTTTGCGGATCGACCCAGTCAGCGAATAACCCCTTAAAGAACAACCAACCCAATAACGCCATGGTGAACGGCTTGACCAACCAGTTGATCACCAGAGTTAGGACCAGACCTTTCGGCTTCTTACCAACATCTTTCAGAGAGGAGAAATCAATCTGCACCATCATTGGAAAGATCATCAACCAAATTAACACCGCGATCACGATGTTCACGTGTGCCAGCTCAAGGCCTGCAATCGCTGCAAACGATTGAGGCGCCAGACTGCCCAATGCAATGCCACCCAAAATAGCCAACCCGACCCAAACGGTCAGATAACGTTCAAACAGACCCATTTTTCCTCCGAACACTTAGTTTTCGCCCATGCGCACTGTCCGCTCTTTCACTATAAGCCAGCGCAGCCATGTCGGTACTCTAACGCTGAAATAAACATATGAAAAGACATATATACGAATTTCCATATATTAAATTTTAAACATGGCAGTTGAGTGACAACGCGCGAGTAACATTGCACTGGTTGAGCAACAGAAGTGATTGGAACGATGAAATTCAGATTCAACGGATAACTTGTTGATGTGGCTCAGATGCTAGGGAGATACGCATAACACAATGATTCGGTTCACATTCCGTATCGACTACCGTCCAACCTAAACGCGAATAGAGGGATGGAAGGTTAGTGTAAACGTAAAGATGACGCTGGTTGAAAACGGAAACTTGACTGACGCCCAGACAAATCAGTTCACTGGCAATCCCCTTTCCCCGCCACGGTGGAGAAACAGAGACGGCATTGATCCAAATGACATCAGCGACCTGATTCGGCTCCTGATAATAGGAATAAGCCAGCCCACCAATCACTGTGTTTTGACTGAGCACCATGATGACAGGTGGAAGTTGGACATCCGGCTTATAAGTATCGCGAAAACGGAATTCGGACCATTCACCTTGAAACAGACGTTCGACATCCTGCCAATAAGGACTAGTTTCGTCGCATTGTCTGAATTCTAAGTTGTGCATTTTTGATCGTTACGCTTGGGGTCAGAGTGCTCAGCATAGCCTCTGTTATGCGCATCAGCCATTGTGAGCCGTCTTAAGTTTGAGCGCCTGCCACATTCTTCGCCATACCTTTGCCAGCCACTTCATAATGAATGGTGGTAATATCCTCGCCCTACGTGACATTCTCGGCCACGCAGATCTCAGTATGACAATGCGCTACGCGAACTTCGCTCCAGATCACCTGACGGAAGCTATTTTCCTAAACCCTATCGCCTCGCAGACTGCCGCCACTGAAAAAAGTTGAGGCTCTGTCGCCACTTATCCTTTTTGACGTAAAAAAAGAGCCACTAATAGCGGCTCTCAATAGTTCGTATTTTCTGTTGATACAACCATAAGTTGATATTTTTGTGATACTTTGTATTAAAGCTAATTATTTATGTAGGAAACTTTCTTACATAAAAATCCCCCTGCATTCCCCTCTCCTCCTCTTTTCAAACGCATTCGAGAGGCGCTCAAACAATAAAGGAGAAGTCTTATATTAGACGTTCTCCTACAAAATAAGTGCATTAAAAAGGCTTAACAGAAAGCGTTAATAAATATGCGACTAGCATTACAATGTGCATTTGTCTCACTCACACCAATTCTTGTCAGATACGAGCAAGTAAGCCAAATAATATACAGGCATGATGAATTTACATCTCAAGGAAAGAGGAAATCATCATGAATATGGGATATTTAAATGTACTAATGTGTTATCTGCTGGTTGGTATTAGTTACCCGATTGCAGCCGAATCGATGAACAGTATTCCAGTATGGACATTCATCGCTATCACCTTCGCTATTGGTTTTGCGTTCTTATACATTATCGGACGTGCGACCGGAGCCCCAGCTATCTTTTCACTTAGCCTGAAAACATGGGCAATCATCAGCTTACAGTCGTTACTTGGTGCTGTGTTATATACTGCATTCCTGCTCTACGGATTTGAATACTCAAACGCAATTTCTGCCTCAATTTTTACGAGTATCGCTCCAGCCGTAGTACTAGCACTGTCATACTTTTTGCTTAAAGAAAAGCTTAGCTCCCGCAAAGGATTAGCAATTCTGTTCGCAATCGCTGGTGTACTTGTCTTAACTGTTCCATCCAGCGACACATCCGGAAGCACATCGTTTTACGGAATCGTTCTTCTTGCACTATCGACACTTTCAACTTCAGGTTGTGTCATTGCAGCGAAGAAATACGATGTGCAACTTCCAGCCTTAACGATGGCTACAGGTGTTTGCTTTACCGGCATGATCTTTACCCTGCCGTTAATGTTCCTGCTTGAAACAAAAGATATTGACCTCTCACTACTGTTTAACGGTAAAAACACAGTCACCATGATTTACTACGGTATTCTGGTATGGGCTGTCCCTTACTTCTGCTTCTTCAGTGGTGTAACTAAGATTCCGGCAAGTGCTACCGGTATGGCGTTTGCGATAATCCCAGTAGCATCAACCTTCTTCTCTATCATTTTCTTCGACCAGTCACTGACTGTGACAGACGGTATCGCACTACTCATGGTAACCGGTTCTATCCTGCTGTCTGAGTCGACAGAACCTGAAGCCACTGTGCCACAGCCCGAGTTCGAAAGTTAATTGGCGCAAACGCACCAGACTGAACATTACAGACAATCGACGCACTCCTGAGGTGAAAGAGCACCAAGGGAGTGCGTTTTTCTTTATTACTGTATAGTCCATTCATCCTGTCGTCTTACTATCAGCAACACTATCTCTCTGTTTTCCTTTTATTTATGCAATATGCACCTTTTTCCCGCGCAAGGCTCTAATTAAGCCCCCCATGGCACTTATATTGCTTAGTTGCTATTAACTAGTTCTAGTTATAGCTGGGAACACCTGAATTATGAGCACTATTTTTTCGACTGACACATTAGAACAAAAAGATAGATTCAATTACTGGAACGATGTGGTAACTAAACACTATGCACCGTGTTTAGGAGTTGCCAGTGATACGACTCAGTTTAAAGCTACAACCACAGTTCAGCATGTCGGTTCTACAGAGTTAAGCCACGTCGCTTCAGAAAGTATTCGCTACGATCGCCGTGTAGCCGATTTACGCTCAGTTCCCAGAGAAGATATCTTTCTATCCGTGATGTTAGAAGGTGAAGGTTATTTCGAGCAGAATGAGCGTCAGGTATCACATCAGGTCGGCGACATTCTGATCTATGATTCAGGCAAACCATACTCATTCAATTACACGTCAGCATATAAAGCGATGCTTTTGCGCATACCACGCCCTTTAATTCAGGCCAAAGTTACTCGGTTGGATAATCTGGGTGGCACCGTACTGAATGATCAATCGTCTTTTGGCCGGTTAATTAAATCGCTGATGAATGAAACATCGATTATCGCGTCATCACCTGACCTTATAAACGAAGACGAATTTATTGTGCCAACGCTCGATATGCTGACAACAGCCATCAGCCGGGCAACGAGTACCGATACCCCTATTGCCTCTCACAATAAACTGTTAAACGAAATCAAAACTTACATCCGTAATCATATTACTGATGAAGAGCTAAGCCTTGAAAGCGTCGCCTCTGAAAAAGGGATTTCTCTGCGCACACTCAGCCGACTATTTGCGGAGGCGGGAGAAACCCCACGCAACTGGTTACAATCACAGCGCCTATCCTGTGCTTATGACGCTTTAGCCAATAAACGAGTCACCAATATCACAGAAGCGGCACTCACCTTTGGCTATAAAGATCTGTCTCATTTCAGCCGTACCTTCAAAAAGCAATTTGGTTATTCACCAAGAGAACTGACAAGATAGTCATCCCCCAAAAAAACAGAATAAAAAACGGATAAGTCTTCAAAAGGCTTATCCGTTTTCATTTTAATCAAGATAACTAATTATAGGTCTTGAATACCTTTACACTCACTCAAGTTGTCTTTAGTGATAATTGGGTTTGGCATATAGATATATTTATCCAGCTTCTCACCATCCAGCAGTTTAACCGCTGCATCTACCGCGTATTTCGCATCACTGTAGGCATCGGATAATACCGTAGCGTACTGAATGCCTGCTTTGATATTTTTATATCCAGGGACTTCACAACCCACACCAACCAGAGCAAGTTTCTTCGCATCAATATTGGCACGCTCAGCTGCAACAATTACACCCGCCATCATCAGATCTTCTACCGCGTATACACCTTCAACCTGATCGCCAAAACGAGTAAAGAGTGAAGAAGCCGCCGTCATAGAGACATTCTGATCCCAGTTACCCGGTTGTTCACCAAGGATTTTGATATCCGGAGCAAGCTTATTAAGCTCTTCGGTAAAGCCTTTCATTCGGCCAATCGACGTTGGAGCTCCCGGCGTACCGGTAATCACAAAAATTTCGCCTTTTTTGCCAAAACCTTTTGCTTCAAATGCATCAACCATTGCTTTAGCCGATTCACGACCTATCTCTTCACTGTTACCACCCGTGTAAACATCCCAAAATTTTTCAGACTGTTTTGCAGGAAGTGCATCACTGATGATCAGTGGAATACCCGCTTTTTGGATCTTGCGCATTGATGGAATCAAAGCGTTAGCATCGACCGGCCAAAGGATGATTGCATCCGGGCGTTTAGCAATCGCCTGTTCAACCTGATTGGCCTGATTAGCAGGGTCAAATGGGCTGGTTGTTGTTTCAAAATTCAACCCGGCGGCTGTTGCTTCTTGTTTGAAGAAACGTAAATAGTCAGCACAGTAGGTACATTCTTCTGTTGGTTGCAGCAAGATGACTGATTTACCTTCAGCGGCTTGTGCAACTGAAGCCGACATTGCTGAAGCTAATGCTGCTGTGGTTGCCAGCGCAGTCAAAGAGTGTTTTACCAGTGATTTTGTTTTCATCGTGACGTCTCCGTTGTCCGTTGATTATCCATGTGTTTTTTTAAGCAGATTTAAGCGTAATGAACTAAGGTCCCCGTTCATCAGAACGACAAAACCAAGAACACAACCGTTAACGAGTAATGTAGTGGCAGAGCTTGCACCCATAAGGCTTAAGCCATTGCCTAATGCGGCGAGAATCATTACTCCTACCGCAACCTGATGAATTTTCCCTACGCCTCCGCCAAGTGAGACACCACCCAGAATGGCTGCAGAGGCTGCCTGAATCAGAAGCGTGTCGCCTAATGTTGGGGAACCGGTAGCAAGGCTTATTGAAATCAATGCGCCCGCTAAGGCTGCAAGCATGCCAGAGCAACCAAATGCGACACATAATGCGGCAGATGTGTTAGCTCCACTCATAATTGCAGATTGTCTGTGGCTGCCCGTCGCATAGAGGTCTCTTCCAAGACGTGTAAAGCTCAGTAGCAGATACACCACTATCATCGCAGCAACGGTAATTAAGATACGTGGAGAAAGTACGTAGGCTATTTGAGCGTCTAAAACATCTGATGCATCAAAGTTGTAATAAGGGACAACGTTGCCATCAGCGATCCAATATGCAAAACCTGATAACAGAATCATCATGCCTAATGTGCTCACTAAAGATGAGACTTTTAGCTTAATGATGAACGCGGCATTAATCAGACCGACAACCAAGCCAAACATCACAGCCCAAAACACACCGATAACAGCACTGTCTACACCGGTTTTAGCCAAAATAAGACCGCCAACTGCAACCATTGAAGCCACTGACAGGTCGAACTCACCAACAATCATGGTGAGAACCAAACCTAACGCCACCAATCCGACTAAGCCAAAATTCTGCATTAAGGCAAAAAGATTACCGCTGGTTAAGAAGAAACTATTCATACAGGCAAAAAATACCGGTATAGCGATAAACAGAAAGACTCGTAATATATCTGACGAATTCCATTTAGATTTCATTTTGCGCCTCCCTTATTTACGCTTACGAGACAGTAATGCGCCCAGCACTACAGAAATAAGAACAACAGCACCTTTCACCATCAGCTGCATGTCGAGAGAAAAGCCCGCCAGCAACAATACGTTTCCGACGACAGCCAGGAACAATGCACCAAATACAGCATCCTTGATACGACCATGCCCGCCGGCTATGGCGACACCGCCAACCAGAACCGCAGCAATCGCACTAAAATCTAGCCCCGCACCCAAAGACAGGTTTCCTTGAGAGTTTTGAGACGCGATCAGAATACCGGTCAAAGAAGCGGTTGAAGAGGCAATAATGTAAGCCATGGCAACCGCCAGCCCCACGCGTAACCCGGATAACTTAGCCGTTGTGGAGTTAATACCAATCAGCTGTATTTCACGTCCTAATCGCATACGAGATAAAAAGAATTCACACGCAAACAAGACGAATATCAGAATAAATATCTGGTTTGGAACACCCGGAAATATATGACCAACACCAAGCCAGTGAACACTGACATCACTGGTAATAGTCCGGCCGCCCGACACCCAGGAACCGATACCGGTGATAACCGATGACGCGGCTATCGTAGTAATAATAGGGTTGGTTTTCATCGCACCGACGGCTGCGCCTTGAATCACACCAAAGATTATCCCTACGGCTAATGTCAAAATAATCGCAGCGGGAATTCCTAGCTGTAATGAGCTAGCGAAAACAATCGTGGAGATTGACGTTGTGGCACTGATAGACAGCATAAACAGGTTGCCACTAATGGTAACCAGTGCCAATCCGCAGGCAGCAATCCCTACCGATACCGTTGAAAACAGAATTGAACTGAGGTTTTGCGCAGTCGCAAACCCTTCAATAAACACACTTGCCAACAGAGCCACAATGACAATCGCGATTCTGACCGATGTTGCCTGAATTCGGGTCGGAGAAAATGCCGCACCGCTTAGCGACATAAAAGGTAACGTTGATTTTGAAGAAGCTGCTCGTATCATGCTGCATCCCTCACTTTTCCATGCAAAATGTCTTGTAAGATGCTTTCTTGAGTCGCATCTTTCCTTAATGCGCTGTTAATAATTTCACCTTTAAATACCGTGACTATGCGGTCAGCGAAATCAAGAATCTCTTCCAGATCCGTTGAGTAGAAAACGATAGAAAGCCCTTGGTCAGCACGGTCTCTTAACCGTTGATAAATATCGGCACGGGCACCAATATCCACCCCACGAGTTGGCTCGTTAAGTAGTAATAAATCGGGATTAGTCGCAATGGCTTTGCCCAGAACGACTTTCTGTTGGTTGCCACCACTGAGTGAAGAAACAGGTTCATGATTTCGGTCGGGATTTAGCGTAAATGATTCCGCTAGCTCCACGCCATTTCGGGTATCTTCAGACTTTGAAATTACACCCCAGCGAGACAAAACATCCAGCGCTCTTGACGTTAAATTCATACCAATCGGCGCTTCTAAAAATGCACCTTTGCCTGCCCTGTCTTCCGGGACATAAGAGATAGAATGCTGTTCAGCATCATAGATAGAATTAAGAGAAACCGGCTTTTGATTTAGCAATAACTCCCCTTGTTCTACGGGGGCTAAACCTGCCAATGTACGTAAAAATAGATCAGCACCAGCGCCAAGTTGCCCAACAACAGCAACAATCTCACCTTTATGGCAGGTAAAATCTAGCGGCCCGTAACCATTCTCTATCTGCACATCTTTACATTCGAGCAGCACTTTTCCATGTGGTCGTTGAGGCCTGATTACGCCCCTCTCCACTTCATGGCCTAACATTGCGCTAACCAGCTCCGGTCCGGTGACATCTTTAGTATTACGAGTAAAGATATGCTTGCCGCCACGAAATACCGTCACTCGGTCGGTAATGGTAAAAACTTCATCCAACCGGTGGCTGATAATAACCAAAGTAGTGCCAGCCGCTTTAAGCTTGCGCATAATAGAAAAGACTTTTTCAATTTCTGCGTCAGACAATGTCGCAGTTGGCTCATCAAGAAGCAGTACGTGGGCACCGCTTGCCAGCCCGCGTGCAATCTCGACCAGTTGTCTTTCCGCTAAAGAAAGTGTCTCTGCAAGCTGAAAAGGAGAAATATGTTCTAATCCAACATCAGCAAGCAGCTTGGTGACTTGCTCGGTATAACGACTTCTGCGATAGAGTTGTCCATTGTCTTTCATGCCGATAACGATGTTATCCAGTACACTCAGGTGAGGCAGAATAGACAGTTCCTGATGAACAATAGTAATCAAAGACGGGTCAACACGTTTGCCGAGCTCAACCTGCATTCCCCCAATATCTAAAGTTCCGGTATCTGGCGTGACATAACCACCCAGAATTTTGACCAGCGTGCTTTTGCCCGCTCCGTTTTCCCCGCATAAGCCGAGAATTTCTCCACTACGGAGAGAAAAACTGACATCGTTTAGAGCGAACACGCCACCATATCGTTTAGATATGTGACTTGCCGTCAGTATATTTTTTGCTTCCATTGCGCTGCTGTCCTTTCTCAAAATCATTGAGATTGAGGGCTTACTTCTTTTTCAATCAAAGTTTTCAACTCTAAGTAAGCCGCATAACTCATACATTTTATTTATGTATTGAGGACATCTTAGCCTTGTAATGGCGAGTGATACTTGTCTGACCGGGACAAGTATTGTGATAATCAGGACACAGGAAAAAGTCCTGAATTTGAGACTTTTAATTCAACAGTAACAAGCAGATATAAAAAAAGGGTAAGCAACCCTAAGGCCGCTTACCCGTATGCAAACACACAACAAATACAGAAAAATACGTTTATTTCTTACCCAGCAAAGGCAGCTTTTCAAGCATGTTTTTTAGGTTCAATGAATCCCATGGCAAGTGTTCAGCGATACCCAAGCCCACAACTTCGGTGTTTTCGCTGGCTACGTTAATAACTTTTACAACGTCTTCCAGAGTGATCTGCCCCTGAGCGATCCCTTCATAGGCATCTGCCGGTACATTTGGATTTTTGAACAACAATGAGCCGAAGTTCGCGATACTAAGAACATCAAGATCAAGGTGAATCGCCAGTACCTTAATGTTCTCTTCTTCTACCCATTTTTGAATCGAAGTAATTTCACTTTGAATCTCTTCCGGGCGACACACACGCATGTTGCGGTCTTTCAGGAAGTTCGCTTCAAACTCGCTTTCGTTATTAACTCCAGCGTACATAATCTTGTTCGTTTTAATTGGCGTACTAACAAAGTTAGTCAGATCGCTGTCACCTTCACCCATCAGAGCACGTAATACCGATGCATGAGAATGTTCAAATTCTTCAGATGTCATGATATCCGGATGAGCATCCACCCAAAGAATACCCAGATCATCTCCGTACTTTTCTTGCAAGTATGCAAATGGTGCTAAATCAACCAGACAGTCACCGCCAAGAACAACCAGACTATCCGGCGAGTGTTTTTGGATAAGCTCTTTTGCGTGTTGAATTTGAGGGATGATCTCTGAACGACCCACAATCCCATTTTCGTTCTCAAGCTGACGGTTTTCGTCAAAAGTGACATTCACTTGTTCAACCGGACCGTTCGCTTCAGGCGCTAACCAGGCCAGCAACTGAGCACCGAAATAGTAAGCGTGATTGTTTCCGCCTTGCCATTGCGGCATGAGTAGTCGAAGGGTTTTGTTATTTTCTACAGACATAAATAAATTACCTTAAATTGAGATACAGACTAACCTCTGTATCACTCATAAACTGTTGCAAATACACGTGCTGGGAAGCTGGCAAGTGGGACTCGGGGCGGAACCGCAGTCAAATAGGCATCTTTACCTTCTGCGGCAGCGATGTTGGTCATATCTTCACAAATCACAATGCCATTACTCAATAAAATGTTGTGAACCGGAATCGCTGATTCCGAGGTTTCGATGTTATCAACCAACGGAGAATCTATCCCAACCAGAACAACGCCTTGCTTTACTAAATAATCAGCCGCTTCAACAGAAAGGTATGGCGTATTAATTCCGTACTCTTCCTTTCCAAAAAACTGGTCATGCTTGCTGTTAAGCAGTACCGCTTTACCTGTCACATCTAAGCCTTCAAAATCTTCCACTTCAAAAGAGATTCTGCTGTCTGGCTTATTCACCACAATAAGCGGAAGGTGAGCTAATTTTTCTAATGGGTAATCACAAATCTTGTCACCATCCGGGTCTTCATGATAAGGCGCATCGATATACGTACCGGAAATACCCAGCAAGTTAATCCCGTCAATCAGAGCATTATTGCCAAATCGAGGGAAATGGTCATACACCTCGACATGGCTAAGCCCCGGGTAAGTTTCCATTCCATGTTCTAACTTGTGGTTAAGTTCGATATATTCCTTCACAACTATCTTAGTCATTGAATCCGTCCTGATTATTTGTGTTCCATTACTAGTCAATATACTCGCTCCGAAGGTGAATACTTGGCTGAAAAAGACAGATACTTGTTCAGCAGTGCCAAGTCACTTCACTTCAGGTAGCAATACCTGTCATTCGCCTAACTGCTCCAGCCGAAGCAAAATGGTTCCCTGAGCCTGACGGGAGGTTAAATGCCGATATGCTTGATCGTATTCTTCAAGCGGAAATACACTATCGATCCGAGGTTTTATTTCCCCTTTCTCTAATAGAATTTTTAGAACATGAAACACATGTTCAACGTCTTCATCCGTTTCTAAATGCGCATCAAAACCAAGCAGTTTTTTCTCGTAAACAACGACATCAACAATATCGATTTCTGAAGTAAAACCACCAGCAAACCCAATAGAAACGGCAGCACCCCGGGTTTTCAGACATTTCATTAACTGGCCTAAAACTTCACCCGCCACGGTATCAAAAGCTAAATCAACACCTTTACCCTGAGTAAGGTCCAATACCGTTGAAACCATATCCTGAGCAGAAAGGTCAATCACATGTTTAGCACCAGAATCCAACGCATTGGCTATTTTCCCGCTGGTTGAAACAACGCCAATTGGTGTTGCTCCTAATGCGTTTACCAGCTGTATTAAAGCGTGACCAAGAGAACCGGTCGCACCCGAAATCAGTACTGTTTGTCCCTTTTTAAGCTGGCCCACCCGACTAATTGCCTGATACGCAGATACGTAATTAATTGGCAACGCCGCAGCAATATCCAGATCAGTACCGACCGGAAGTTCGACAATCCATTTGTCTTCTACCAATACGAATTGTTGTTGCAAGCCATCTTCGGTAATGCCCAAAGCACCGCCACCATAAATAGCCACAGCAGTACCCGCTTTAAAACGCTCACTTTCTTCAATGATACCAGAGCCATCATTGCTTAATACTAACGGGGCTTTTGCTGCAGGAACGCCGCCCATTCGAATCTGGTTCGACAGTGGATTTACCGTTGCAGCATGCATTTTCACCAGTGAAAATCCCGGCTTAATTTCAGGAGTTGAACGCTCTTCAATTTGAAGAACCGGCTGAGCACCGAATTGCTTGGCGACTAATGCTTTCATTGTTATTCCGACAATTCTCATACGCTGCACATGTCAGCGTGATTAAACGTGATGGAATTATGAATGAAAGCTCACTACAAACGTTACTCTCTAACGGACAGCCTGTTTGCTGTAAACGCCAAGTTTAACCCTGACGAAGTTGTGAAGGCGTAACGCCGTATGTTTCTTTAAACATCTTGCTAAAGTGAGAAATATTAGAGAAACCGTGGTGGTGTGCAATATCACTGATAGGTACATCTGGCTTGGTCATTACCCACTTATAGCTTGCTTTAATCCTTTGCTGCCATACCCATCGCATGACCGAAGTCTTTTCCTTACTGAACAATCGGCTCAATGTTCTTGAAGACATATGAAATTGCTGAGAAATGGATTCAACAGACAAAGACGAGTCACCAATATTGTCAATAATGAATTGCTGAACCAATGTCAGGTTATCTTTCTTATCACGCTGAATCGCTCGATCACCTTCAGGTGAAGCAACCTCAAATGCACTGCCCAGCATAGATAAAATGGCAAAGAGCATCTTATCGCCAACAATATCTTCCTGCTCTTCACTTTCCCATGCTTGCTCGATCATTGAACCAACGAAGCGCCCTAATGGTGAGTCACGTTTAAGTGTCTTATTTAATAGGAATTCGGCGCCGTTTATTCTTGCATTAAAGACTGAATGAGGTACTGAGATAACTATTTGGTTATCTCCTTGAGGGAAACGATATGAGAATGGCTGGTTGTTGTCGTAAACAACAATATCGCCATCTGACTGTTCTGTTGTCGTATTATTTTGAGTTAGCTGAGCATAGGGGCATAACGACAGGCAGATAAAATAATCATCCGTATAACTTGCTTCTTCCGTTTCGTGGTACTCCATCGGTGTGGAGTGTATACGGGTGATTAAGGCACTTCTCCCCAGAGATTTAACCGCTAACTCCCCCTGAAAATCACCTTCAGTCAGGTTAGTATTTTTGGTCACCGCGGAATACGTAGAGCCAACCAGACTTTGCCAGTATTCAAAACTCTCTTGTGCTCTAACGTCTCGTGTGGAATAGCTTCTACTCACTAACTCTCTCCCCCTTCGATTAACGCAGTAATACAACCTGATAAAAGGTCGAGTGCTCGTATATGAATATTATCAAGCTCAAAAGATGCATTTAACCGAATGCAGTGATTATACTGCCCCGTCAAACTAAACATCTTGCCAGGAGCAATACTGACATTTTGTAGCAACACCCGATGGTAGATTTGAATCGCATCAATATGTTTAGGCAGTTCTAGCCAAATAAAATATCCACCATGCTGGCTGATAATCTTAACCTTATCTGGCAGCTGAGATTGCAGCACTTCAACCATTCTCTTTTTACGCTCGGCAAGTTTCTTACGTAACTGTTTGAGATGTAATTCATAATTACGGCTGGTCAAATATTGAACCAGAGTCATTTGAATTGGCGCGCTAGTGGCCATTGTGCTCATTAATTGCAGCTTCTGTATCTCAATCGCGCGTTTGCCTGCCGCAACCCAGCCAATACGTAAACCTGCGATTAAAGATTTTGAAAACGAAGAACACAGCATGACATTACCTGAATCATCGTACGTCCGCATTGCGCTTACTGCTTCATCGCTCTCATACAGTTCACTGTACACATCATCTTCAATCAGTGCGACGTGATACTTTTGCATCAATTCAACCACACGCCTCTTCTTTTCATTTGATAACGTATAGCCAAGCGGATTCTGATGATTAGACATCAACCAACACGCCTTCACATCGTGGGTTTGCAACGCGCTCTCAAGTGAGTCCAAATCAATCCCAGTAAAGGGATCCGTTCGAATAGACAGGGCTTTCAGCCCTAAACGTTCCAGTGACTGCAAAGCACCATAAAATGTTGGCGACTCCACAACAACCCAGTCACCGGGACGAGTGCAGGCTTGTAGACTCAAATTTAACGCTTCCAGTGCACCAGCAGTAATGACTATTTCATCCGGCGAAATTTCAATCCCCTTTGCCGCATATCGTTTAGCAACGATCGACTTGTACAATGAAATCTATAAACCAACCAGCGGAAAGCTGTTTACCCAGTGCTATACGCCTTTCTGCTACATTTTGAAGAACAAACTGGGGTTAGATATTCCGACGGGTCAAGCTTCCCACATTCTTCGCCATACCTTTGCCAGCCACTTCATGATGAATGGTGGCAATATCCTCGTACTACGCGACATTCTCGGCCATGCAGATCTCAGTATGACAATGCGCTACGCGCACTTCGCTCCAGATCACCTGACGGAAGCTATTTCCCTAAACCCTATCGCCTCGCAGACTGCCGCCACTGAAAAAAGTTGAGGCTCTGTCGCCACTTTGTCGCCACTTACCCTTTTTGACGTAAAAAAAGAGCCACTAATAGCGGCTCTCAATAGTTCGTATTTTCCGAGCAATCTTACGATCACTCTTTACCGAATACGTTGTTCTCTTGCTCTTGTACGCGGATGAATGTAGTACGCTTTGTTAGCTCTTTAAGCTTTGCTGCGCCTACGTAGGTACAGGTTGAACGCACACCGCCTAGGATGTCTTGAATAGTGCCGTGCACACTGCCACGGTATGGCAATAGTACGGTTTTTCCTTCAGCTGCGCGGTAGCCCGCTACGCCGCCAGAGTGTTTGTCCATCGCGCTCTTTGAAGACATGCCGTAGAACTTCATGAACTTCTCGCCGTCTTTTTCGATGACTTCGCCGCCTGACTCTTCGTGACCAGCCAGCATGCCGCCCAGCATGACGAAATCTGCGCCGCCACCGAAGGCTTTAGAGACATCGCCTGCACATGAACAGCCACCGTCACCGATGATGGTGCCGCCAAGGCCGTGTGCCGCATCAGCACACTCAATGATGGCAGACAGTTGCGGATAACCGACACCAGTTTTGACGCGAGTGGTACACACAGAGCCTGGGCCAATGCCGACTTTCACGATGTCTGCGCCTGCAAGAATCAGCTCTTCACACATATCGCCTGTCACAACGTTGCCTGCTGAGATCACTTTATCCGGGAAGGCTGCGCGCACTCGTTCAACGTACTCAACCAGATGTTCTGAGTAACCGTTGGCAATGTCGATACAGATGAAGATGAATTCATCTGACAGCGCCATGATGTCTTGGGTTTTTTGGAAGTCTGCGTCGGAAGTACCGGTAGACACCATCACGTTGTTCAGGGTGGCTTTATCTGCGGTTTTCGCAAACTCAGCCCAGTCTTCAACGGTGTAGTGTTTGTGGACTGCGGTCATTACACCATGCTCAGCCAGCGCTTTGGCCATCGCAAAGCTGCCCACTGAGTCCATATTCGCCGCAATGACTGGCACACCGGACCATTGACGACCACTATGCTTGAAGGTAAACTCGCGGGTTAAATTTACTTGAGAACGGCTTTTCAGGGTTGAACGTTTCGGGCGAAACAGGACATCTTTAAAACCCAACTTAAGTTCTTGTTCGATACGCATTGTGTAATTCCTTGATTGATTCACAGTTTGTGTCTCTTTTGCAGAGTGCGTAGTACCGCGGTTGGCAGACTTTGGTACTTTTCGGACACAAAAAAACCGGAGCGTTGGCAGACGCTCCGGTTTTCAGCATTATAGGCCGCGATTTCTTTCCGGCAAGTCTGATATTTGACTTTTTTTTGTGTTACCCTGTCGAAGATTTCATACCTGTTCGCACTCCTTTCTCTCCCCTTCGCCTAAATATCAGATTTAACACTTAATATTCAGTGAGTTAATTAGAACCTACTTATTAAACTGCTCTAGGAAAACGTTCACCGCAAACGTTCACTCTGAGTGAGAAAACCTAAAAGTGGGACTGATATCTCATGTTCAAACGGACAAATGGCAGCAAAACACCACAAATTATGACGGCGATATTTCGCTGATCACACATTTTCTTCTCTCTGCGTCGAAAGCCTCTGAAACGGTGTAAACCTTGCTAAGGTTTAACTATCGCTAATTCCTTCAACGGAAGTTAGCAGCGCCAAATACCTGTTTTTGGCTAACTTCTATGAAACAGCAGTGGAGAACAACAATGATAAAACCCATGATCGCCGGGATAACGCTGGCAACACTGTTTGCCGCCACGCCAACTTTTGCCGCCACCAACAGCCAGCATCAGTTCAACGTTGATGCAGGTTATACCACCTTAGATAACGGTCACAGCAGTGATCAGGTATTTACCACAACCGTCGGTTACAGCTACTACTTTTCGCCTTTCATGGGCGTAGATTTAGGCTATAACGGCACGATGTCGAGCACCGCAAAACTGCGCGATGGCAACGGCAATGCCATCGAAACCAAATACGACAGTTTCTACGGCGGTATTCGCGCTGAGGCGCCAGTCACCCGATACGCCACACTCTACGCGCGCGGCGGCTTTGCCTATACGCAGTTGGAAGAAACGAATGTCAGCACCGTGCCGGAAACCTCCTCGACACATTCGGGCGTTAATCCGTATGTGAGTGCTGGCGCTCGCGTCGCCACCGGATTGAATCCGAACCTCGAGTTTACGGCTGAAGTCAGTTACCAAGACCTTGATAAAGGTTACTCCAGTACCTCATTCAGTGTGGGTGCGCGTTTTAGAATGTAATTTTTTTCCTCAATCTGAACATAAGGCGAGCGACCACCGCTCAGCCTTTGTTCACACACAAAACTTATGGTTTATTTTTGCCACCATCCGTTTAACTATAGCGATAATTAATTGAAGTCAGGTCTTATTTAAGGAGACTGCTATGATCGATATCGCTTTCTTCAGCGCAAAAACTTACGACGAAACCTCATTCAAAAAAATCGTCGACAAAAACGCGTTCACGCTCCATTTCCATGATTTTCGTTTAACGAAGAAAACCGCCAAAATGGCCAAAGGCTGTAAAGCTGTATGTGCCTTTGTGAACGATGATCTGAGTGAAGATGTTCTGACTGAACTGTATCAAGGGGGTACCCGCCTTGTTGCGATGCGCTGTGCAGGTTTCGACAAGGTTGATCTGGATGCCGCTAAACGCATTGGTATGCAAGTGGTGCGTGTTCCGGCTTATTCACCGGAAGCTGTTGCGGAACATGCCATTGGTCTGATGATGTGTCTGAACCGCCGCTACCACAAAGCGTATCAGCGTACCCGTGACGCGAACTTCTCTTTGGAAGGCCTGGTCGGTTTTAACTTTTATGGTAAAACCGTCGGCGTTATTGGCTCAGGTAAAATTGGCATCGCGGCCATGCGTATTCTCAAAGGGCTGGGCATGAACATTTTGTGTTTCGATCCGTATGAGAACCCGCTGGCGATTGAAATCGGCGCAAAGTACGTGTCGCTGCCAGAGCTGTTCGCCCAAAGCGACATCATTACCCTGCACTGTCCGATGACGAAAGAGAACTACCATCTGCTGGATGAAAATGCGTTCAATCAAATGAAAGACGGCGTGATGATCATCAACACCAGTCGAGGTGAACTGCTGGATTCGGTTGCCGCGATTGAAGCGTTGAAACGAGGTCGTATCGGCGCACTGGGGTTGGATGTGTACGATAACGAGAAAGATCTGTTCTTCCAGGACAAGTCGAACGATGTCATTGTCGACGATGTGTTCCGTCGCCTGTCAGCGTGTCACAACGTACTGTTTACTGGCCATCAGGCGTTTCTGACCGAAGATGCCCTGCACAATATCGCCCAGACAACGCTGAACAACGTACTGGCCTTTGAGCAAGGCACGACGTCAGGCAACGAACTAATTAACTAAACTGCGCAGATGGTGCAGTAAGTCACTGGCGAGCAAGCCACGCTCGCCAAACGCTTTGGCGTTTTGATCCGCCGCTAAACTGTGGATCAAAACGCCCATTTTCGCGGCCTCAAACAGACTCAGGCCCTGCGCAAGCAGTGAAACGATAATACCTGTCAGCACATCGCCCATTCCGCCCGTTGCCATTCCCGGATTGCCCGCCAAGCACACGTACGTTTCTTTGCCATCACACACCAGTGTCCCGGCCCCTTTCAATACCACCACGCCGCCATATTTTTTCTGCAGCGCTTTCACCGCGTTATAACGATCCGCCTCGATATTGGAGACTTTGGTATCCATCAGTTTGGCCGCTTCTGCCGGATGTGGCGTCAGAATACGCTGCTGGTCGAAGTTTGCGGATTGCGCCAGAAAATGCAGCGCATCAGCGTCCATGACTTTCGGTTTGGTCTGCTTTTGCACTTTGTGCATCATTTGCAGCGCGGTGTCATTTCGCCCCAGTCCCGGGCCAATCGCCAGCACATCACACCATTGCAGACGCTCATCGATCATCGCTTCGTCAGTCCATCCTGCCGCCATGATTTCAGGACAAGCGGACAACATGGGAGCGGTATTACTCGGATGCATCAGCGTGGCGGTTAATCCACTGCCGACCCGCGCACACGCCTGAGCCGCAAGGATCACCGCGCCCCCCATACCGTCATTTCCGCCCACGATCACAGCTTTGCCATGGCTGCCTTTGTGCGAGCAGGGTTCTCGCTTGGGCAGCAGTTGCTTAAGCGTTTTCTGATCGATCGCCTGAACGGTCGGCACATTTTGCTGGCTAAAGCTTTCTTCCAGCCCCAACCCGGCAAAGTGCAATTCTCCAACGTAGTTACGCGCTTTACCCGTTACTAACCCTTGTTTCAGCCCGATAAAACTGACGGTATGCTGAGCGCGTATCGACGTGCCCAAAACCGCACCAGTGTTGGCACATAACCCTGACGGAATATCAATTGCGACAATCGGCGCTGAGCAGCGGTTCAGCGTATCAATCAATTGCTGCATCGGTTCGCGAACGGTACCCGTTAGGCCAGTGCCGAGCAGCCCATCGACGATCAAATCAACATCATCCGGCACCACTTCATCGATCGGATACACTTCTCCCCCATGATCCAGCCAGTGGTAATAGGCAGAAAGTGCATCTCCCTTGAGCTGCTCTGGATCCCCTATTTGCCAAACCGTTACCTGAACGCCCAGCGAGCGGGCCAGACACGCCACAATATAACCGTCGCCACCATTGTTACCGCCACCGCAACATACCAGCCAGTGATGCGTTCCCGGATATTGGGCATACGCGACGGTAAACACCGCCTGTCCGGCCCGTTCCATCAGGCTGAACATCTCCAACCCTTTGGTTTTGGCCGCCATCACTTCACCTTGTTTGACTTGTTGCGCGGTATAGAAAACTTTCGGTAACGGCATCAGTTTGGTCCCTGTATACAAAACAATAAACTTAAAGTGTATGCAAAAAAGCCAAGGTTCACCTTGGCTTAGTTGTCAATTTTCTGCTTGGACGCGATTTACTTGGGTTGCAACGTCATCAGCGCTTCGGCGGTGGCATCCTGTATCGACAAGAATAATGAATTCACCTTGCCTGTCGGCGTTCGCATCGGGTTGAGCGTGATGTTTTGATACATGAACTCGGCCTGCTGGGTCACCGGACGCACGTTGCGGCATTTAAACAGATACGGACGCTGCTGCCAGGTAATGAAACTGCGACACCCCAAATCGTAAACAGGCTTGGTTTTGAGTTTGAACCACTCTTTATGAATCTCAGGAAACAGAGTAAACAAGGATTGGCCTATCGCTTCATGCGCTAACTTACCACTGTGATGAGTCATAAAGCCGTTCCAAACCTGAACGTTGTAATCACGATCGAGGACAATCAGCCCCATATCGACGTTCTGAACCATATCCACCATCCAGTGAAATTGTTCAAATTCTGCAGGAAGCGACAACATCAGAAATCCTCCATCAGATAAGCGAGTTTGCTGTCCAGAAGCGGTAGCGATTCATCAACAAACATAAACAAGAGATCGCAGCGGATCGACGTGCCTTCTATGTTGTAACTGACTTCAAACGTCATGGTTTTCTTAAACGAACCTGCGGTTGACTGAATCACTGAATCGATTGGAATGTGCTGACCGAGCAGCACCGGCGAACTCTGGAAGAAACGCACTTCGGCCTGCTCGCCCAACCCATTAAGAAAAGACCCGACCAAAATATTGGAGACATCCATGATGAGCTCCAGCTCTTCCAACTCTTCATTATCCGCGGGCACTTTCATCAGTTTTTTCAGATCGGCGACACTGGAATCGGTCAGCAAAACTAAGGCTTCCCCGGCAATCCCTTCGCCACTAAAGCCCTGACACACACCGGAAACGTGGACGTTATCTGCCAAGTCACGCAGCGCCATGTGCAGTTCACTCACTTCAAAAATATTTACGTTTGGCAGAGGTAACTGCACAAACACATCGAAGTGACGTGCTAAAGCATCCGCTGCCCGGCCGATAGAAACGTTCGCCACTTCCATATAAATATCGCGGCGGCGCAGAACCGGCAGTTCAATGGAAATAGGCGTAACGATACGTGGCTGCGTGGGCGGTTCAACCAGCGTACGGATAACCGCATTGAGATCGTCTTTATTAATCGGTTTTTGAATGAAAGCTTTAGCACCGAGGGCCAATACGCGTTCTTTCGCTTTGGGTTGAATATCGCCGGACACCACCACCACAGGAGTGGTATAGCCTTTATCACGCATTGCTTCTAACGTGCCGAAACCATCCAGTTCCGGCATCGTCAAATCGAGAAACATCAACTGAAAGCGCTGAGTTTCTAAAATACTCAGCGCATCCAGTCCATGTACGGCAAAGGTGATATCTGCATTAAGCGATGCAGGGAGAGAGCGTGCCATCTGCTTTCGAGCCAACGCTGAGTCATCGCAGATGAGTACTGAATACGACATATCATCACCTTCTCATTCTCATTTTGGGTTTAACCTAGAGTGTATACCTAAATTTGCGAGAGAGGCTAGAATTGTGGCCTTAATTATTGATAAATAGGATGATTCCTATCCGTTAGTAATTTGGCCATAAAGTCAGAAGGACAATACGTAGAACAATAGCCAACACAACCATCGCAACCCCGAGTCGATATAACTTGTATTCCTCGATGGTCATTGGAACGCGCTTGTAAAACATTGTCGCCACACCTTTCCAATCCTGACTGCGTTTGCCGTATCGGGTAATCCCTGTCAGCACCAGCAAAATGCCCACTAAAAGTACACTTTTTTCAATCCAAAACAGTGCGGTTTCCATACTTCTACCATCCTTCAGTTACAACTCAACAGACAGTGTATAAAGAAACGAGCGGTATGACTGTAGAACTATAGTCGAACGTCAGGACACGCGAGATGAGCCACAAAAAAAAAGAGGCCTGACGGCCTCCATTTTTGTAATTGCTTAGTGATGTAGGGTTGGTTTGGGCACCACTGTAATGCTGTCTCGATAGCTGAACCACAAATAGGTCACGACAATCGAGAAGAACAAATAGGACAACGCAAACACTAATGGCGAGGTAATCAGTTGCGCCGACAGTCCCCAAGCTACTCCTAATACGGTGACACCCACTTTCGCCAACAATCCACACACCAGCAGGAATACCGCTAGTTCAGGGAAACGAGAGCTGCGAAACGCAAACCAGTAACAGCTACCTACCGCCAATGCCGCGACAGATAAGCCAAGCATGAAAGAATGGAAATGTTCAGCTGACGCAACACCTGCCGATACCGATGCCATCATGATCAATAACAGTTTCATAATCTGCCTACCTTAGTTACAGAAAGCATCCTTTCAAATTTGAAATCTCACTTTTTGCATATTTTCTCGCATCGAATTTTTATTTCAAGAGCAAAAAAGCAACAAAAAATGAACAGAACTCAGGCCCAAAGCGATTGTTAATTAAGCGTTAAATTAGGCAGAGAGACACTTTTAGACTTACCAAAGCTTAGCGCGAGACATCTTTTCGAAAGATGACATTTTGAAACAAAAAATTAACCATAATTTTTTTATGACTAATGTTTTCATTTTGTGATCAGCGCACAGTTAACCCACGGCGAAAAACTTCAGATTGCAAAAATGGAAAGGAGCACTGATTACGGAGATTGAAAATGGCAGAAAAGAGGAGGAACGGAAGAGATAGCTGTATCACACTTTTAAACTATTGACCGATTTAACAACGCGAGGGTTATCGTCTTAGGGATTGCTCTCTGCTACTTTTGCGCCACCTTTGATTAACCTCACTTTCACCTCATGCCGTCACAGTATCGAATCGACAAAATTGTTGAGATTGGCGACACACTTCATCGCAGCGGATGTGCCCCTTATAAAGTAGAAAAATACACCCAGTTTTATGCGCAAAAACATGGGGTGGATGTGATGATTCAGGCGACACCGACAACGATCAACTACCAGTTTCCAGACGACAACAACGCTGTGGTCATGAAACGTTTAAAGCCAGCTTCAATTAACCTTAGCTTGCTGGCCAATACGATTATCCGTATCAACCAGCCAAGCCATGAACCAGTTCCCGAACCCATTGGTTATCCCAAATGGATCATCGCGCTCGCCAATATGGGAATTCCGCCAGCCTATCTGATGTTAGTGGGGAGTACGCTGGAAGCGGTTATGATCGCCGTGTTACTTGGCTTTCTGGTTTGGATCAGTCAACTGATTTGCCATTCACGCCGAGCGATTGCGGTGGAATTTGTGGCTGCACTTATTACTGGTGTGCTGGTGGCATTTCTGGCCAGTACCGGCTTACCCATTCCGGTTTGGGCGTTATGTGTTGCGGCCGTGATTCTATTTGTCCCCGGATTATCAATTGCGAACTCGTTGGAATGTTTGGCCTTCAACGACCTGGTCTCCGGCACCAGTTTATTCGGTCAGAGTGCGCTGACGCTCATTAAGCTTTTTGTCGGCATTGTGATTGGTTTAAACATCGGGGAAGCGATATGGGGTCAAGCTCCGGCGACAACGTACAAAAACGAAGTACCGCTGGCCCTGCATATTTTCGGCTTGTTCCTGCTCTCGACATCGATCGGTGTCCTGTTTAATGCACGCCCGAAAGATATTCTGCTCGGTTTGCCCGTCGCCGTATTGGGGATGTGGGGACCATTTTATCTCGGCTTTGATGCAGGATGGGTGGTGGGCACCTGGGTAACGACCGTACTGATCACTTTGTATGGCACCTGGCTGGCCAAAAAAATGGAGCTCACAGGCTCCATCTATATCGTTCAGGGGATCATTATTCTGGTTCCGGGTAGCCGGGTGTTGATCAGCGCCAGCCAATCGGTATTTGAACAGTCGATTCTGCCAATCCCAAGCATTGGCCTATCGGCGTTGTTTATGTTTTCCGCCATCGTTGCGGGCCAGATTACCGCCTATTCGATTTACTCTCCTAAAATCGAACGTTAATCATGTTGCCCTAAGTTAAGAGCCCTATTCGAAAGTCACTCTTAAGCGGCTTTTGAATAGGGCTCTTTCCCTCTGTGTTTCATTTTGCGGCTGAAACTACCTTTCCCTTTTTTCGCTTTCTCGACTCGTTGTCTGAACAACTGACTGGTAACGACGGCTTTTAACGCGTTGTCTTTGATCGTACCGCGACCAAACTCGGTTTCTATTACCGGATTGTCACGAGACATCTTTGATGAATGACTCATCATCGCCTCCTTTGTATTGGCATTAACATGTGATTACATTTTCGTAGCACATTTTGCGCCGAAATCTTGGCGTGTCAATCATCTACGAGGAACTGGGGCCACTATTTTTAAGAATGAGTACATACACAATTGCACAGAAATGGCGCATAGAGCATAAAATCTGACAAAATCTGAAAAAGCTTTTCGAGAGACATCAAGATTCGATTGACAACCCTACGGATTGCTCTAGACTCGTTAGCAGCTAGAAATGAAGTTCTTTGTATACACATTCGTTGGATTACTTGTAACTCCCGTCGTGTCGTACGCAATAGCAATCTACTTTTCCACGCTATCCGCGCCGTGATCGGCCACAATATTTAAATTTTTTTAGGATATACACTATGTCTACTCCAGTTACTGGTACCGTTAAATGGTTCAACGAAACTAAAGGCTTCGGCTTCATCAAACAAGAAAACGGTCCTGACGTTTTTGCTCACTTCAGCGCAATCCAAGGTGACGGTTTCCGCACTCTTGCTGAAGGTCAAAAAGTTGAGTTCGTAATCACTCAAGGCCAAAAAGGTCCTCAAGCAGAAAGCATCAAAGTTCTGTAATAGACTTTCCGAATTTTAATAGCCAGCTTTTAGCTGGCTATTTTCGTTATTGGGCCTCCCACTTTTCAGGCTCGTATAATCCTTATCCCTTAAAGTTAAAGTGTGAGCCGTTTTCATGGCACTGAAACCAACCATTTATAAGTTCCGCATCGCACTGACGGACATGAACCGCGATCATTACGATACGCTCAACCTTACCGTGGCACTCCACCCTTCAGAAACCGAAGAGCGCATGATGACACGTGTACTGGCTTACTGTCTTAATGCCCACCCTCAACTACAGTTTACCAAAGGCATTTCGACCACCAGCGAGCCGGACATCTGGCAACAAGACTTAGCCGGGCACAACGAACTCTGGATCGAATTAGGTGAGCCAGAGGTCGAACGGGTGAAAAAGGCGACCCGCCTGGCCGATGTAGTAAAAGTCTACACCTATCAAACCAAGTCAGATATCTGGTGGCAACAGAACAAAGGTAAACTAGGCTACCACAGCGCTGAAATTGTGCGCTTTGACCCTGAAGCAATCACTGCCTTAGCTGCGAATCCCAAACGCACGGTTGACCTCTCGGTAATGATTACGGGTCATACCGTATTCGTTGAAGGTGACCTCAACAGCCACGAGATCAACTTCGATCTGCTGCAAGCGTTACCAGACTAATTGCACACATTTCAATAGACATCAAACTTTTGGAATCGCCGGAACAATCATAACTAGAGAAACTTGTGATTTTCCGGCAACATAGGGCGCAAAAATTCAGTCTTAAAAAATGGACACTTCAGCAAATTGTTACATCTTTGTTGAGAAAAGGACGTCAGGCTACCGGCTACTGGACTAAAAATGATTGCACGGCTTATCAACCACCACCTTCGTCTGACTAACGATGACGAGCAGTACCGGCGTATATATCTCAATTGCGCATCGGCGATGTTGCTCGCTGCAAACAACGTCTTTTTCTTGTTCTACAATACGGTTCTCGATTTCTATCCTCCTTTGGTATACGCGCATCTGACAACACTGGCGATTGTCTGTTATACCCAATACCTTCTGTTTGTTAAGAAAAAGGCCTGCATGTCAGCAGTACTACTCACCTGCGTGATTTTCCTGTTGACCCATTTTTATATGTTTGATGAAGGGAACCGCGAATACGCTTTAATTTTTGGGTTGATCACGCCAGTCGTTGCAATTGCATTACTGCCCAGAAAAATTTCACTCCCCGCGATTGCCATCCAGTTTGCCGTCTTTAACTACTTCATGCTGTCGCACATGGATGTTTGGCAACCCGCAGAAGATAACTTTGCCAGCTACATCAATTTGGTGGTCGTTTGGATCACATTAGCCATCATCATTTGGTATTTCGACGCCAGTCGCTTGCATGCATACCGGAAAATGAACGAGGCCAACCTCAAGCTGGAAAAACTGGCGATGACCGATTCTCTTACGGGTGTGTTCAACCGCCACTATATTGAGCGCCGCATTGCCAACAGCACTCGTCCCTTCCATGTGGCCATGATTGACGTTGATAACTTTAAGATGGTCAACGATCAATTCGGCCACGTGGCCGGAGATAACGTCCTGAAAGGAATTGCCGATGTGCTCACCCAGTCGTTTGCCAGTGTGGGGATTGTTGGACGCTGGGGTGGCGAAGAGTTCATTGTACTGCTTACTGAAGGCGACAGTGAGGATATCTACCATTTGACTGAACAGGCACGGGCAAAAGTCGCGACCACTAATTTTGAGATCAAAGCACCAGTATCCATCAGTATTGGGCTGGCTCAGCATGATCTCGGTGACTATGAAGCGACGCTGCGTAACGTCGACAAAGCGCTTTACAGCGCGAAGTCGGAAGGCAAAAACCGTATCGTCTCGACATTCCGTTACTAGTATCCTTCCATGAAAAAAGGCCCCGCAGGGCCTTTTGGTGTTCTTGATGATGTCTCAGTAATCAGGCATTGAGCGTAGCGTGCGGACCAAATACTTCGTAGTGAATACGCTCACCACTCACACCCAGAGCCATTAGCTGTTTCACGATGCTTTCCATGAAGGCCAGTGGGCCACACAAATAGAAGTCACCATCTGTCAGTGGCAGATCAACCAGACTGAGATCCATCGCTCCAGAGCGCGAAGCGCCGCGTTGACCATTCAGATACCAGATATGCTGCTGCCAGCCTTTTACCGCTATCAGGGTTGCAGTTTCGTCAACAAAAGAGTGCTGCAAAGGCGAGTTACACGCGTGCAGATAAGTCACCTGCTGTTTCTCACCCTGAGCCAGAGTTTGCAGCATGGCCTGAACGGGTGTCGCGCCCACACCAGCAGAAATCAGGACCACCGGGCGATCACGCTCAACATAGAAGAAATCACCAGCCGGAGCGTATAGCGAGACACTATCCCCCTCTTCAACATGGTCATGCAGGTGATTTGACACCAAACCTTCAAACTCGCTGCCAACACCTTCACGCTTAACTGAAATGCGGTAGTTCACACCATTTGGTGCTTGTGATAGTGAGTACTGACGGATCTCTTTGTACTGACCACCCTTTGGCGTTACTTCAATCCCAATATACTGACCCGGCTGATAATCCAAGACAGACCCGCCATCTTTTGGTGCCAGAATGAAACTGGTCACCAGCTCCGATTCCACTCGTTTTTCTGCAACGACAAATTCGCGCGCATTCGCCCAACCACCGACGGCTTGTTTGCGCTGCAAATACAGTTCGCCTTCCCGGTCAATAAACACTTTGGCCAGGAACAGATAGGCTGCCGTCCACGCTTCTTCCACTTCTTGTGTGAATGCGTCAGGCGCCAGTTCACGCAGGGTTTCAATCAGATGATGACCCACGATTTGGTAGTGTTCTGGCTGAATGTTGAAGCTGGTATGTTTATGCGCAATACGTTCAACTGCTGCCGTCAGCGCGGCAAGGTTTTCGATGTTCTTGGCGTACGCCGCAATGGCTTCAAACAGCGCAACACTCTGACGACCCGTTTTTTGGTGTGTCATGTTGAAGATGTCTTTCAGTTCCGGGTTGTGGCTGAACATGCGCTGATAAAAATGTTGAGTCAGCGCAGGACCTGCGGACTCAAGCAAAGGAATGGTGCTTTTGATGATGGCAATATTATGATTGTTGAGCATAGATCCAATTCTCCTCAAAGGTGGATACAAATTGTAAGGTGGCTAAAGACCACTCTGTCTGGTTTAAAGCATGACTTTCTGAATCTGATATTGCACTATCCGTACCAATTCATATCTTATTGATTTTTAATAATTTGATTTAATTTCAATCACAAGCAATGAGTCAAATTAACTCTTTTCAATCAGGTCACTTTGACACTAAACTATCCAAAACGAACATTTGGACTCTAGAATGCAGGATTTTTCTATTTCGACGCTGGTCGATATGACCATCGGCCTGGCGAGCGGGCTCAATGATGAAGACCGTTTCAACCGATTGTTGGATGCGGTGCGAAAGACGATTCAATGCGACTGCGTGGCGTTGATGTCGCTGCAGGGCGACACGCTGGTGCCGCTGGCGATGCAGGGCCTGACCCGCGATACTCTCGGACGCCGTTTTCTCATTCATGAACACCCGCGTCTGAATCAAATTTGCGCCTCAACGACTCCGGTACGCTTTGACGCCGACAGTACACTGCCCGACCCGTTTGACGGCCTGCTGATGGATCACGATGATGACCTGCCAATGCACTCCTGCATGGGGTTGCCGCTGATTTTCGGAGACAAACTGCTCGGCGTACTGACGCTCGACAGCCTGACGACCAACGCGTTTGAACATATTCCGCTGCGCAGCCTGGAAGTGTTATCCGCCATCGCCGCTTCGACCCTAAAAATGGCGCTGACCTTTTCTCAGCTCGAAGCGCAGGCAAAGCAGACCCAGCAGCGTCTGGAAGAGCTCAATGAAGAAGCGTGGGAACGTGATGGTGGCGAAATTATTGGGTCTAGTGACGCCATGCAGGTAATGAAGGCCGATTTGGAAGTCGTCGCGCCGTCCAACTTTAATATTCTGATTCACGGTGAAACTGGCGTGGGTAAAGAGCTGGTGGCGCGCACCATCCATCATCTGTCACCGCGTAAACGCCAACCGTTGATTTACGTTAACTGCGCCGCCATTCCGGAAAATTTGGTTGAAAGCGAATTGTTTGGTCACGTCAAAGGCGCTTTTACCGGCGCCGATCGCCATCGTCTCGGGAAGTTTGCGTTGGCAGACGGCGGCACCCTGTTTCTGGATGAGATCGGCGAACTGCCACTGGCGGCACAAAGTAAAATCTTGCGTGCGCTGCAGAACAACGAGATTCAGCCAGTGGGTCAAGATCAGGTGCAGACCATCAACGTGCGTATTCTTGCCGCGACCAACCGCGACTTAAAACAGGAAGTCGAAGCGGGCCGCTTCCGCGCGGACCTCTACCATCGCCTGAGTGTGTATCCTATTCACGTTCCGGCACTGCGCGAACGTAATGGCGATGTCACATTGCTGGCTGGTTATTTCCTCGAAGTGGCACGGCGTAAACTCGGCATCGTGCAGCTCAAAATTCATCAGGAAGCGCTCAGCCAACTGATCTACTACTCTTGGCCTGGCAACGTGCGCGAACTGGAGCACGTCATCAACCGCGCTGCATTAAAAGCGCGTGCCAAGCATCCGATGCAGACGCTGATCACCGTCAGCGCCGAAGATATCGGTGTACTGGAAGGCGAAGCTCATACCCCAGCGAAAACGGCGGTGAAAGCGGCAGCCGAGCCGGCGGTTGATCTGTCGAAGGGATTGCGTGATGCCACCGATGATTTTCAGCGTCGCTTAGTCAGTGAGGCGCTGACTCAAGCCGATTTTAACTGGGCGAAAGCGGGTCGCCTGCTCCAAATTGATCGGGCAAACCTGACTCGCCTTGCCAAACGTCTTGGGCTGAATGTGACGAAAACACACAAGATTGAGCAGAATTAACCTCACACAATGCGCACAAAAAAGGGATAACATCGGTTATCCCTTTTGTTTTTATCGCCAATCAAATCAGGCCGCAGCTGAAGGCTCTGCGAGAGTCGGCTGGCGTGGAAACGCTCGCTCGTACTCTTCCATAAAATCACGGCGAATCAACTGCTCAAGATGCGTTGCACGCTCGGTCGGACAGAAAATCATGAAGTGCACAATCTGCTCTCCCGCTGGCGCACTGGTAATGTCTATGTGTGGCTCGGCATTCGGCAAATCCACGCCAGCGTGCTTTTCAATCATGCTGTTGTAGCGGCGCGCGACATCAATAAAGTGCGAGAAGTGCTCTTCAATCCGTTCATGCATGACAGGCACTAACGGATAAAGATTCACAAATTCCGGCACCACCACCGTGAAGTTATGAAATACGTAGCGTTTCATAAAATTGAGGTTTTTGACCGGAAAGGTAAAAAACATGCTGTTCGGCAAAGTCGCCGTCTTGCCGGTGTAATGATACTGGCCATGTTGCAGGTCGATTTCCTGAATCACCGTCGCCATCATGTTGTGCTCAATCACTTCGCCGCTCAGTTTGCCGACTTCAATCCAGTCGCCAATGCGGAATGAGCGCGAGCTGGCGCGCTGAATCGAACCGGTAAAACAGAGGATGATCTCTTTGGACGCAACCACAATAGCCACGGCTATCGCGGTAACAGACAACGCAAACTGGCTGATCTCCGGTTGCCACAAGACAAACAGCACAAACAAGGTGGCGGCAAAGGTACCGTTTTTGGTACTCGACATCCATTTCCGTTGATGTTCGGTTAAAAATGCCGCATCGCCACGGATCTGCGACAGCGCAACCCGGCGCGTGAACACCGCGAACAGTAAAATGATGAGTGTAAATATAAGTTTGTGTGTCAGCAGATAATCGATAACCGCGTTGAGCTTCTCCACTACCTTCTCCTACTTTCTGTGCACAGCGACTGCCATTCATCTCTGCGGATGATTAAACTCTGTGATTAATTCAAATTTGGGGCATTGTAACCAAGTAACGCGGGAGTGTCGGCACAGGCTGCTCGTTCTATGCGCCCTGTCAAAGGTTTATCCCTATCCCGCTTAACTAGTGCGCAGGCAGTTGAATAAACGTGGGCGTCAAGAGATTCCGCCACAAAACAAAGCGCCGCTTTACAGAGGCAAAGCGGCGCCGGAATATAAGAAGATGAGGACAATTAGCGATAATGATGCGCGGTATTTTCCGCCAGTTTCACAATCACTCGAACTGCCTGTTCCATGCCTTCAATGGTAATGAACTCATGAATACCGTGGAAGTTGTAGCCACCAGTAAAAATGTTCGGACATGGCAACCCCATGAATGACAAACGTGCGCCATCAGTCCCGCCACGAATCGGTTTGATCAGCGGCTGTACGTCGCACGCTTCCATCGCTGTTTTCGCTAACTCAATGATGTGCGGATGCGGTTCAATCATCTCTTTCATGTTGGCATAGCTGTCGTTGACCACTAACTCCACATGGCCTTTCTTGAGTTGACGGTTTAACTCGTCCACCGTTTGCTGCAAAAACGCTTTGCGAGCTTGTAAGCCCTCACGTTCAAAATCGCGGATCAAATAATCCAGTTGCGTTTTCGCCACGCCCATTTTGGCAGACTTAAGATGATAGAAACCCTGATAGCCTTCGGTACACTCCGGTGTTTCCTGCTCTGGCATCATCAGGATAAAGCGCGCTGAGATGTGCATCGCATTCACCATCTTGCCTTTGGCAGTCCCCGGGTGCACGTTCACGCCGTGACAAATCACTTCCGCGCTCGCGGCGTGGAAATTTTCATATTCCAACTCGCCCACAGGTCCACCATCAACGGTATATGCCCACTGCGCGCCAAACTTCTTCACGTCAAAATGATTCGCGCCGCGGCCAATCTCTTCATCCGGGGTGAAAGCAATGCAAATATCCCCGTGGGGAATCGAAGGATCCGCCATCAGCATTTCGACTGCGGTTATGATTTCCGCGATACCCGCCTTGTTGTCAGCTCCGAGCAGAGTGTTGCCATCAGTGGTGATGAGGTTATAACCATGCAGATGATGCAGATCCGGGTATTGAATCGGTGACAGTACTTCGTCTCCCTTACCCAGCGCGATGTCGCCACCCTGATAGTTTTCCACGATTTGCGGTTTCACATGCTTACCGGGGGCATCGGGTGCAGTGTCCATGTGCGCGATAAAGCCGATCGGCGGCACCGGATAATTCACATTGGACGGCAGCTTAGCCATGACATAACCATGCTCGTCCATACTGACCTCGCTCAGCCCCAGTTCCAGCAGCTCGTCGTGCAGCGCCAGAGCAAACACTTTCTGACCAGTCGAACTCGGACAGTGGTGGTTTTTCGGTTTCGATTGAGTGTCGTAGGTTACATAGCGTAGAAAACGCCCCACAAGATTATCCATAGCAAGTCTCACTGTCTGTCAAAACGCAGTTGAGCTTCTCCTCAACTGAAAGAAAACGCGCTTACTCCCAGCGATGCAACATTCGGTGCTGAGATACGCAGCCAATTGCAATCCATAGTACGGATTCTTCAGGAGGATGATTTGCTATAAATCAGTTTTTGGTGGATTAGAACAGAAACGCCCGCCTCAGGAAGAGACGGGCGTGAAAAGCATTACAGCGAGATAAAGATGCCGGCTAAACAGGCACTCATCAGGTTAGCTAACGTACCAGCGAGTACCGCCTTAATGCCGAGGTTCGCTACTTCAGAGCGGCGCTCTGGCGCGATTACCCCAATCGAACCCAACTGAATCGCAATAGAACCAATATTGGCAAAGCCACACAGTGCGAAAGTCACAATCACTTGCGAGTGCTCACTCAGCAGTGCACGGTGGTCAACAAAGTCGATGAAGGCAACGAACTCGTTCATCACGATTTTCTGACCAATGTAAGAACCCGCCATCAGCACATCACTGCTTGGCACGCCAATCACCCATGCCAGTGGCGAGAACAAGTAGCCAAACAGCGCTTGCAGAGTGACGCCGCTAAAGCCCAGCACTTCACCCAAGCTTTCCAGACCCGTGTTGACCATGGCGATCACGCTGACGAACGCGATCAGCATGGTGCCAACCGCCACCGCGACTTTCATACCGTTCATCGCGCCGCTGGCAAGGGCGTCAATCACGTTGCTGTCTTTGGCACTGTCCATTTCAATATCGCTCTGATCCACCGGCGTATCGCGCTCTGGCACAATGATTTTCGCCATCAGCAGGCTGCCAGGAGCCGCCATGAAACTTGCCGCAATCAGGTATTTCAGATCCACACCCAGGCCTGCGTAGCCACCCAGAACGCTGCCCGCAACCGAGGCCATACCGCCCGCCATTACCGCAAACAGCTCTGAACGGGTCATGCGTGACAGGAACGGACGCACCAACAGCGGAGATTCACCCTGCGATAAAAAGATGTTGCCCGTTGCCACCAGCGATTCGGCTTTACTGGTGCCGAGGAATTTCTGAATACCACCACCAATGAACTCAATCACCTTTTGCATGATGCCGAGGTAGTAAAGCGCAGAAATCAGCGCGCTGAAGAAAATGATGATGGGCAGGACGCGAATAGCAAAGATAAAGCCCGAATTCGCCAGGTCACCAAACAGGAAGTTGATGCCCGCATCGGCAAAGCCCAATAAGCTGGAAACCCCGCCACTCAATGACGCCAGCGCACTTTGTCCCCAAGGGAAATAAAGTACCAGCGCGGCAAAACCCACTTGCAGTAAAAGCGCGCGGGAGACAGTTTTCCAGTTGATTGATTTGCGGCTTTCCGATAACGCCACCGCGCACAGTACCAGCACCAGAACACCGATGAATCCAAATAAAAGTGTCATTGTTTTACCCAGTTAACATTTTGTAATAAAAGGAAAAACCAAAAACTTGGTAAAGGAGGAAGCACGCACCTCATCGGCAATGTCGGCAGACAGCGCACTGTGAAGAGAGAACAAATTGTTCATGAGAGATCACCTTATACAAGCGTTGGATGGATCGCAGCTGGTCCGGTCCGTGGGGTCATTCACAGTTCCATGTGACGGCTTGTATTGGCTGAGCACCGGCTCATAGCCGGGCGGAAAGTATAGCGATAGAAAATAGAACTTCATCACATTTTTTGACGCAAACGTTCAAGCGTTCATCCATTGAACAATTGATCAACACATTGGGTAATAAGGGGGACGAGTTATGCACCCAAGCGCATTTAAAATGCCACTTCGCTTCCAGAATAGAATAAAAAAGGCGCGATACTCAGCCTGCAATTTGCAGTTTGAGCTATCGCGTCTACGTTTAATTAAGTCTCTCTAAAATCCCTTTAGATACTAAAATCGCTAACAACGTCATTGCCTCTTGTGATCTGTCTTCGGATCCTCGAGGCGCTTTTATTTGTGCGTTCAGCGATTAAAGCACAGGGGTAAAGTTCACTGTACTCGTTGTTCCCATAGTCAGCGTCACTTCAGCCACTTGGCCATCCGGGTTTGGAATGGTCAGGCCGTCGTACTGAATCGCGCTGTCGTCATCACCGTCACAATTAAACGCAACGGTATAATCCCCTTCCGGAAGATAACCAAAGGCATAGCTGCCATCATCAGCCACTTCCGTAGAGCTGTATGGAGAGACCACGCCATCTGGCACCACAGTGTTAAATTCAGAATCACTTTCGTCCACCAGGTCGCCCAGCGTCGATGTCGCTACGCTGCCCTGATAGAGGTACACATATTTGCCAGTACTCAGCAAACAGGTGCCTTCATCAAAGAGGGTTGGGTCGACGGTGCCAGACAAACTGGTGGCTTCATCGTTGCTCACAATAGACACACCATGAGGTTTTAAAATGTAACCATTGGTGCTGCCACTGCTGCCACGCATCACCAGTGAGTATCGCAGATCAAATTCAATTGTGAACGCTTGTGTGGCTTCATCGCTGACAGTGAAGCTGCCCAGTTGCAGCTTATTACTAGGTTGCTTGAGCGCCTGAGTGCCGTCTTCATCCACGACGAAATTCACGTTCGATTCGGTGCTGATGTGCAGGATCAGGTTTTTATAAGTACCCACCGGGATCGACTGGCTGGTGATGATCAACTTCGAGTCGGTACCTTGATAATCCATTAGGTCAATCTGCTCATAATCCATACTGGGATCCGAAGGATTGACGTCCAGATAGATCGACGACCCGTCTGCTTGAACCAGCTCTACCTGAGTAAAACCGATGGTAACGGAGCTTGCGCTGTCGACTGGTGCATCTGAAACCGAAAAGGAAACTTTAGACGTTTGTACAGATGAATCATCGCCGCCACCGCAGCCCGCAAGTAAAAGAGCAGCACTGCTGAGTGCCATCCAAGGTAAGATTTTCATGTTCACACCACTTATTGATACACTCATCAATTATAGTGCGGAAAAATCGTTCCTCGACAACGTAGTGAGCATTCTGGCAGTAACCTGACAAATTGACGCAATTTTACAAAACGCTGTCATTTTAAGTGTAAAAAAGTCTTTTAAATCAAATACAATCGAAGACCTATCCACGTTGTTAAGTTTATAAACTCCTGTCTTTTCAATGTATTAGCCGCAGTGGCCGCTGCGGCTATTTTTTTATCTATTTTTCGCTCACCCACAACATCCTGCTGCCCATCGATGCCGTCTCTATCATCACTTGCGTGCCATCAGACGCAAACGTCTCGCCACTCAGTACATCCGTCAGTGACTGCGGCCAGTTGAGCTCCACCGTCTGACTGCGGGATGACTTGTTGATGATCACCACGCCTTTTTCACCACGGCTGAACACCAGCAGATCATCATTGGCTTCAATGTTCACCATCGGCAAACCGTGCATGCGGTTGTGAAATGCGATTCTGGCGACCATCTGCGTATCGCGCCAGCTGTCCCGCCAGCGCGGCTTCCCTGCTCCATCACGAATACCACTCGGATCCAGATCGGTGTAGATCAATGGCACACCACCGTCACGTCCCAATACATAGCTGTAAGCCAGCGCCTCACATTGTGGCGTCATCACCAGATTGGCGAATACATCGTTGTTGGGAATGTCATGGGTGATGGCAAACGTAATCGCCCGCTCTTTGGAGAGCGCTTCACCAAAACAATAGGGATCAATCAACCCTTTCAGGCTGCCACCCGGTTGCAGTGCATTAAACAACGTCTGGAACAGCGGAAAGTCGTAGGCCCCAAGTCGGGTCTCTTCCAGATACGGCTGCAAAAACAGCTGATACTCTTCCTTGGTTGCACCACCATCGGTGATAATTTCACCAAAGATGTGCACATCGCGGGTAATCTCTTCCGTCCAGACTTTTTTCAGATGCTCAATCGTCATGTGCTTAGCGGCATCAATTCGAAAGCCTTTTACACCGAGATTTTTCAGCGCCAACAGGTAGTGTTGCTGCTGTGTCACTACATGGTCGTTGTCTCGCAGTGTTGGCAAACCTTGGTCATGCGGGCCGCCGGTAATGCGCCCGTTCTGCACCTGCCATTTGTCTTTCCAATCTTTAATTCCGAAGGCTTCGACGAAATCATCTTCGTTGAACAACGGCTGAGACAAATCGCCGAACAGACACTGATTCTGGTAGTAGCCTGAACGTTTGCGATAGGCCTTCATATCCGCCTCACTCGGATATTGCAGATCAAGCCTCTGTTTGGATTCATTGGCCATGTGGTTAAACACCACATCAGCATATACGCGAAGATCCAGCGCCTTTAACGCTTTGATCATGTTAATAAAGTCTTCGGTGTTGCCAAGTTGGTTGTCGATAACCCGATAGTCCTGCGGCTGATAACGCTGCCACCAGGGAGTACCGGATGGGTGTTGATAAGATTTCATCGGTGGCGAAACCAGCACCGCTTTGTAGCCAGCCTGCTCAATAACGCCAGCTCGCTCAGTAATCAAAGAATATGGCCAGTCGAACGCATGCAAAATGACATCCGTCGGATGAGAACTGATCATGATTTATGCTCCTTCTGCGTTAGCAAGCGAAGAAAACGAAGAAAGTGAATGCAGCTTGCTAATCTTGACGCTGATTATAAATCGACCAATCATGTCGCAATCCCCCTTTGGAGAATAATTTATGGTTGAGAGTCAGGGCGTAGATCATCGATCTTGCACCGATTTGGTTAAACTTTGACTCACTCCCAAGTAACCGATCATGCAAAAGCTATACTTAGTTGCAGGGTCGACACCCCATCTGAGCGTGGCCACTGGCCACAATCCATCAAACTCAAACAGTTACAAACACACCCATTAAACGACGGAGATTGAAATGCGCACACTTCGAATTGACATCGTCTCCGATGTTGTCTGCCCTTGGTGCATCATCGGTTACAAAAGGCTGCAAGCCGCACTCAGCATCCTGTCAAACGAAGTCCGGGCGGAGATCCACTGGCACCCGTTTGAACTCAATCCCACCATGGCTCCGGGCGGCGAAAATCTGCGTGAACATCTGGCCCGTAAATATGGTACGACCCCACAAGCCAGCCAGCAGGCACGGGATACGCTCATCCGCTTTGGCCAGGAAGTCGGCTTTTCCTTTCAATTTTTTGATGACATGCACATCTACAACACACGTAAAGCCCATCAGCTGCTGATGTGGGCGAATCAGCACCACAAGCAGGGCGAACTGGAAATGCTGATGTTCGATGCTTACTTCTGTCAGGGGCAAGTGATGGACGATGATGAAGTGCTGCTCAGCCTGGCAGAACAGGTCGGCCTTAACCGGGCCGAATGCCAGCAGGTTCTGGCGGACGAATCCTGGGCGAAAGCGGTCGCCAATACCGAGCAGCAGTGGTTGCAGGCGGGCATTCACGCCGTGCCGGCGATCATCATTGAGCAGCGCCATCTGATATCCGGGGCGCAAACCACCGAGAACCTCTTGCAGATGCTGCGTGAGATTGTCAGCAAATCACCAACGCACTAACATTCCGTTAGTGCAGAAAAAGAAAAGGCACCGAGCGGTGCCTTTTGAATTCTATTGAACGCAGCTTAGTGAACGGGCGTGTCAGATTCTGCGAAGAACTTACCGAAGTACTGCTCCATCACTTCCGGCGTCAGTTTGCCTTCCGCTTCAAGCTTTTTCAGCTCAGCAGCAATCGCTTTCTGCTCTTCCAGGCTTGGCAGCGCCACCTCTGGCTCGCTCCCCATTTCCTGAGACATCTGCTCCAGTTCTTTCTCAAAATCGCTCATCTTACTTACCTAATTGTTCATAAATCACTGAGGGGGAGTTTACCCAACTCCCCCGCCTGATTCTAGAGCTTAAAGCTGCCAACCATCTTATCCAGACGTGCCGACAGGTCACGCAGCTCCTGACTCGCTTCCGCCAGCTCTTCTGCGGTGCTGGTGGTGACTTCGTTGATGGCATTGATTTCTTCGATGTTCTGGTTGATGGTGTGGACCACGGTTGATTGCTCCTCGGTCGCGGTGGCCACTTGCGTGTTGCGATCCGAGATGTCGTGAATGCGATCCGAAATACTCACCAGCACCTGCACCGCTTCATCCGACGAAGAAACCCCTTCTGAAGTCACAGCAATACCCGCCGACATGGCCGTTACGGCGTCTTTGGCATCGCTTTGCAGCTGGTTGATCATCTTCTGAATTTCTTCAGTCGAGGATGCAGTGCGGCTGGCCAGATTACGCACTTCATCGGCCACCACGGCAAAGCCACGGCCCTGTTCGCCCGCACGCGCCGCTTCAATTGCCGCGTTCAGTGCCAGCAGGTTGGTTTGATCCGAAATATCGCGAATCACATCAAGGATTGAACCGATATCTTGTGTCGTGGCTGCCAGTTGCTGTACGACCTGACCCGTACTTTCGATGTCGGCCGCCAGTCGGCTGATCGCATCTTTGGCTTTGTTCACTACGGCACGGCCTTCGTCAGTGCTGTCTGAAGCCTGATTCGCCGTTTCTGCTGCGGTTGCCGCATTTGACGCAATTTCCGAGATGGTCGCGCCCATCTGGTTAATCGCAGTCACCACCTGAATGGTCTGGTCACGCTGCTGTTGGCTGTTGTCGTGAGTGGTGTTGGCTTTGTGCGAAACGGTTTCCGCCGCCACTTGCAGTGAATTGCTGGTAGAAGCCACTTCCTTCATCGACTGATGAATCTTTTCGATAAAACCGTTAAAGCCTGAAGACAGCTGGGCGATTTCATCTTTACCCGCGATCTCAATACGCTGTGACAGGTCACCGTCACCTTTACCCAGATCAGTAAAGCGCTGCGCGATTTGACGAATCGGATTGGCAATGCTGTTCGCCAGCACAATACCCATCACAATGAAAATCGCCGCCACCACAATCGTGATGATCAACATACGCTGCGCCATTTGGTCGAGATCGGCGAACACTTCGTTGACCGGTACCGTACCAATCACGAACCAGTCCATCGATTTGATGTACAAACTCGCGACAAACACTTGTTCGCCGTTGTACTGAGTGTTAATCAGGTTAAAACCGGACTTGTTCAGCAACTGATTTGAGTCAGCGCCATACAGGCTGTTGAGCGACGCTTTGGCCTGATTCTTCTGACGATGAATCTGCACGTTCCCTTTCGCATCGGTCAGGAACACAAAACCGGTATCTTCAATTTTGAAACCGTTCAGCAGTTTCACCATGTCGTCCATCGACTTGGACAGACCGGACATACTGTCACCGTTCAGCTGCTGATAGTTGGCAAACATTTTCACTTCGCCCGTTGCTTCCTGGAACATACTCACCATGGTTTGGTTACCCGATGAGGTGAAACCGAAGAACCAGCCATCCTGCTGCTGATTAAGCTGGCGCAGGAAGCCATTCTGGTTCCAGTAATAAGCCGTTTTGCGGTTGGCCACCGAGGCGTCGTTCAGTTTGTACTGATTGCGCACGTTGTTCAGCTGTTTAACCAGTACCGCCTCTGCCGCAGGATCGATATCCTTGTTGGCAATGGCTTGCTTAATGAATTCGTTATTGGCGATCTGTTCCGCGGCCTGAAGAAGCGTACTCACTTCGCGGTCGATCTGAGCGCTGATCTGTTCCAGCATGGATGGCAGCTCAATGTCTACCAAACGATGCTCGAGCACATCACGTGCCTGACGTTGAGCCATCACACCCAGAATGATGGTCGAGGCGAGCACGGCCAGAGTAATTCCGAGCACCACCTTTTGTTTAATTGTCATATTATTGAATTTGAACATCTTCTCCGCCTTTTACACTTGGCTGCTGCCAATACCAGTCACGTTGTCGGCCACTCAGTGGCTTTCTTGAGAGTTATCTCTGATTTTTATGTAATAAATGTCTTAGGTTTCACAAATTTGGCCACAATCCGTTCAATAAGCGGCCAATCATCCAGAGCTAAGCATGGTCGAGAATGTCCAGAAATGACCAACTTTTCGCCAAACAAACTCTCTGTCGAAGTTTTGCGGAACTTTTCTTACAAACGACTCACTAAATGCCCAGAGTAAGAAGGGTATACAAACGCCAAGGAGAGTTGGGTTTCATGCAGTCACAGACTTTTCAAACACTACAGACCTATCTGAATCAACAAGTCATCGGCCAGGAATCGCTGGTTGAACAGCTACTCGTCGCGCTGCTCGCCGATGGCCATATTCTGGTGGAAGGCCCTCCCGGGCTGGCCAAAACCCGCGCCGTCAAATCTCTTGCCGATTGTATCGAAGGCGATTTTCACCGCATTCAATTTACGCCCGATTTATTACCCGCCGATTTAACCGGTACCGATATCTACCGCCCGGAAACCGGTGAATTTACTTTTCAGGCCGGACCGATTTTTAATTCTCTGATCCTGGCCGATGAGATCAACCGCGCGCCCGCGAAAGTGCAGGCGGCGATGCTCGAAGCGATGGCCGAGAAGCAAATTACCGCTGGTCGTCAGACTTACCGTCTGCCAAAGCTGTTTCTGGTCATGGCAACTCAGAACCCGATTGAACAGGAAGGCACCTACCCGCTACCGGAAGCGCAATTGGACCGCTTCCTGCTTCATCTGGATGTGGATTACCCAAGTGCCGAACACGAGCTGGCGATTCTGCGCCTCAATCGTGGCGAGGCTCAGGGCACCGCGACCGCGACGCCACCGCTGGTTACTCAGGCACAAATTTTCGCAGCGCGCCAAGAGGTGCTCGCTATCCATATGGCGGAGTCGATTGAGCAGTATCTGGTTCGTCTGGTGATGGCAACCCGCCACCCTGCGCAGTACGACGCCAAACTGGCGGAATGGATTGAAATGGGCGTCAGCCCGCGTGCGACGATTGCGCTGGATCGCTGCGCCCGCGCACACGCATGGCTGAACGGACGTGATTTCGTGAGCCCGGATGATGTGCAGGCGATGGTTTTTCCGGTGCTGCGTCACCGCTTGCTGCTGACTTATCAGGCGCAGGCGGAAGGCGTGCATCCGAATCAGGTGATTGCACACTTATTGTCTCTGGTCGGCAGCGCATAAGGTCGAACCATGGCAACGACACCGCTTCATCATTTGCCACCCCATGCTAATGGCGTAACACTGAGCCTCGAAGAGCTACTGCCGTATCAGCAGCAGAGCGTACGCTGGCTTCCGCCGGCGCGCAGCTTATGGACGCAAATGTCCGGTCAGCATCAGAGCCGCAGCCTGGGCCGCGGAATGGATTTTGCCGAGGTGCGCCAATATCAACCTGGCGACGATATTCGTGCCATTGACTGGCGGGTCACGGCGCGCACGGGCAAGCCGCACACCAAGCTGTTTACCGAAGAACGGGAAAAGCCAGTGGTGCTGTACATCGATTTAAGTGCGTCGATGCAGTTTGGCTCGCAGCTGATGCTGAAATCCGTGCAAGCTGCGCACGTCGCCAGCCTGATCAGCTGGCTCTCCGTAGCACAAAAAGATCGCGTTGGTGCGGTGATTGACTTGGGCAACAAGCAGATTGAACTCAAACCCACCAGCCGCCGCAAAGGGCCATTGCAGTTAATGGCGCAGTTAGTCAGTGCGCAGCAAGAAGCGCTCAGTAGTCTCTCGCCTGAACAAGCGCCGTTGCACAACGCACTGCAAGTGCTTAACCGCATGTGCCCCAAAGGCAGCGAGGTCATTTTGATCAGCGACTTCGTGCGGTACGACGATTCACTTAAGCCATTATTCAACCAGCTGCGCAAGCATAACCGCGTTCGTCTGGTGCATATTTATGATCCGCTCGAGCAAGGGAACACCGCTTTTCGGGGTGTGGAACGGGTAAGAGATAACCAACAAACGCGCTGGCTCAACTTTTCGATAAATAGTACGCGCACAGGCATCAAAAAAGCCTTTGAATCTCAAAAAGAAAAACTAAAATCATTGAGCCAATCTATGGAGATGGATTACCGCTCACTGACATGTGAGATCCCTTTGCTGCAACAACTGTCCGGATAATAAAAATATGAAGGAAACATCGTCGACATCCCTTGATCTTAATGCTTTGCATCTGCCTGCTGCACCGTCCTGGTGGCCTTTGGCCTGGGGTTGGTGGGCAACAGCGGCAGGCATTATTGCGGTTGTCGTAATTATCATGTTGATGATTCGCTGGAAACGTAAACGCATGGCGCCGAAAAAAACGGCTCTGCGTCTGCTCAATCCGCATCTGAAGCAGACGCCTTCTTCGGCGATTGAACTGCTCAGACAAGCGGCGCTTTGTTATTTTCCTCGCGAAGAAATCGCCCATCTGACGGGCAAAGAGTGGTACAACTTCCTGGATACTCAGGTCGGCCGTCCACTGTTTGTTCCGAACGAGAATGTGTGGCAGCAAGCCTTGTATCAAAAGCAGAAAGTCGAACACGCCGATGCGCTGGTCGCTGACTGCTACCAATGGGTTAATGATGCTTTGCCGCCCAAGAAAAGGAGACCTGTGAGCATTGGCAAACATTGAATTCGTATGGTGGTGGCTGTTTGTTCTGGTGCCACTGCCGCTGATTGTTTATCGTTTTTTACCTCCGGTAAAAGAAAGGGCAGCGATTCAACTGCCCTACCTTCCTCAACAAAATCAGGCAATTGCTCCGCGCCAATGGCTTGCGAAAACTCTGGTCATTGCGCTCTGGCTCTGTTTGGTGACCGCCGCAGCGAGGCCCGTCTGGTACGGCGAACCCGTCACCACATCGCCCAAACACCGCGACATGATGCTGGTGGTCGATTTGTCTTATTCCATGAGCCAGCAGGACATGAAATCCGGTGATCAGTTCATCGACCGTCTCAGCGCTGTCAAACAGGTGTTGTCTGATTTTATTGCCAAACGTCAGGACGACCGCTTGGGTCTGATCTTTTTTGCTGACCACGCTTATCTGCAAACGCCGTTGACACTGGATCGTCAAACGATCGCCCAACAGCTCAACCAAGCCGTACTGCGCCTGATAGGCACCAAAACCGCGATCGGTGAAGGAATCGGTTTAGCCACCAAAACGTTTATCGACAGCGACGCACCGCAGCGCGTGATGATTCTGCTCAGCGACGGCAGCAACACCTCGGGTGTGCTCGATCCAATGGAAGCGGCCAAAATCGCGAAGAAATACCACACCACCATTTATACCGTCGGCGTCGGTGCCGGGGAGATGATGGTCAAAGAATTCTTCATGACCCGTAAAGTCAACACGGCTGAAGATTTGGATGAGAAAACCCTGCAGGCGATCGCCAATGAGACTGGCGGTCAGTACTTCCGCGCGCGCAATCAGCAGGATTTACAACACATTTACGACACCATTAACCAGCTTGAACCGATCAGCAAAGCCAGCCAGACCTGGCGCCCTCAAAGCGAATGGTTCGGTTATCCGCTGGCTCTGGCCCTGTTGTTGTCCGTTATTCTGATGATCATGAGGAGAAACCATGTCTGATTTTGTTTTCCTCTCCCCGTTATGGCTCTTAGCGCTGATCCCATTGGGCGGATTGGTTTTGTGGCTGAGCCGACGCGCGAAAAACCAAACGCTGATTGCGCCGCACCTTGCCTCCGCTCTCGGTCTTGCCAGCCCGAAAAGCCAACGCGGTGCGCTGCATCTGCTCGGACTCTGTTGGCTGATTGCCGTCACGGCATTGGCGGGCCCGAGTTTTGAGAAACAGCCGCGCCCAAGCTACAGCAACAGCAGCGCCCGAGTCGTGGTGATGGATATGTCGCTGTCGCTGCACGCCGCCGACATCAAACCTAACCGACTGGCGCAGGCGCGCTACAAGGTGTTGGATTTATTGAAAGGCTGGCAAGAAGGCAGTACGGCTCTGGTGGCCTACGCGGGTGATGCTTACACCGTCAGCCCGCTGACCAGCGACAGCGCGACGATTGCCAACCTGGTGCCCAACCTGTCGCCGGAGATCATGCCATTTCCCGGCGCCAATGCCGCCAGCGGCGTCAAACTGGCGATTGAAATGCTGAAAAACGCCGGGCTCAATCGCGGTGACATCATTTTGCTGGCTGACGATCTCGACTCGAGTGAAAGCAAAGCAATTCGCGCGCTGCTCGACGGCACAGACTGGACACTGATGATTGTCGGTATCGGCACACAAGCGGGTGCCCCTATTCCGCTGGATGACGGGTCGCTGCTCAAAACCGATGCGGGCCAGACTGTGGTGGCCAAAACGGACTTTGCTGCCATGCAGTCACTGGCTTCAGCGGTGAATGGGGTGTTTACCCCCTATCGTGCAGACGGTTCGGATGTCGAGCGCATTCTGGCGCAAACACGCAGTGAAAAACCGGTAACGGGTAGTAAAAATGCACAAACTATCAGCGATCAGGTCAATAACGGCTACTGGTTGGTCGTTCTGCTGCTTGCTCCCGTCCTACTGCTGTTTCGACGCGGTTTTGTTTTTGTCGCCCTGCTGGGCTTGACCTTAGGTTTGCACACGCCGACGGCTGAAGCTTCTCCATGGTTAAACCGCGACCAACAAGCCATGCAGGCCTTTGAGCAGAAAGATTATCAGCATGCCGCCGAGCAATTTTCTGACCCGCAGTGGCAAGGCATCGCCCGTTATGAAGCGAAAGATTATCAAGGCGCGATTGACGCGCTTTCTCAGGTTGCGAAGCCAGACAGCCGCACTCAATACAATCTGGCCAATGCCTACGCCCAAGCTGGTCAACTGGAAAAAGCACGCGATCTCTACCAACAGTTACTCCAAACCGAACCTGACAACGCGGATGCCAAACACAACCTGCAAGTGGTTGAGCAGGCGCTGAAACAGCAACAGCAACAGCAACAGCAACAGCAACAGCAACAGCAACAGCAACAGCAACAGCAACAGCAACAAAAATCGTCGCAGGGTTCTGAGCAAAAGCCAAATCCATCGTCTTCAAACGGCGAGCAAAGCAAGGATTCGCAAAACTCGTCGTCACAAACAGCCAAAGACGAGCAAAATCCGTCTCAATCGTCGAATCACTCGGCGCAAAATTCAGATTCCGCCAGCCAGTCTGAGGCTCAGGCCAATTCGCAGCAAAACCAGCAAAGTGAGCCGCCACGTTCCCAAGGACAGAGTTCAAAGCCACAAGAGGCTGAGCAAAATACGCCTGAAGGATCGCAAGCGAAATCTGACCGTGAACAGCAGGCCCAAGTGAGCCAAGCACAATCGCCAAAACCGTCCGAGGCGCATTCTCAGTCTCAAGCGGACGTGGCCGCTCAGGCACAGCCGACGACTCAGAGCGTCGATCCGCAGCTAAGAAAACTCGAACAGGTTGAGAGTGCTCGCGACCCCAGCCAGTTACTGCGCGCGCAGCTTTATTTGCAGGCGCAAGACAGAGAGCCTCCACAAACGCAAGGTAAGAAGTGGTGATCATGAAATTGTTACAACCTCGTCTCTCAACGCTCAATCGTCTTGTAATCGGATTGAGCACGCTGCTGATGTGTATCGTCAGCTTATCAGCCCAAGCCGCTAACTTTTATGCCAGTGTCAGCAAAAACAAAGTGGCCAAAAACGAAGTGTTTCAACTGACCGTCGTCAGCGATCAGAAGGCGTCGGGTGACGACATCGACTTCAGTGTTCTGGACAACGACTTCTTCATGAGTCGTCCGAGTTTCAGCTCATCAGTCAATATCATTAACGGCAGCCGCAGTAACCGCAGCGAATGGACCGTGTCGCTGGCCGCGAACCGTCTCGGCGTGGTGACCATTCCGAGTTTTGAACTCAATGGGGCCAGAACGCAGCCGATCGCGCTGCAAGTTACGCAGGATGAACAAGCCCCCAACAGCGATGATCTGGTCGAAGTACGCAGCCAACTGTCACGTTCAACACTCTATCCGAGCGAAAGTGCGCTGTTTAAAGCCAGATTGATCATCAAGGCCGATCCGCGCCGTTTGCAGGATCCGAAAATCGCGCCACCTTCTGTCGACGGAATGGCGCTGAAAGCGGCCAGTGAGCCGAATCAGTACCAAACGGTGATGGACGGAATTCAGGTCACGGTTGTCGATCAGGACTTTCGTATCACCGCCAGTGAGGCGGGTGATTTCACTCTGACTGAACCGAGCTTCCAAGGTGCGCTGATATACGGCAGCAGTTACAGCGGCAGCACGCGTATTCTGCCGCTGCAAACCACGCCGAAAACCTACACCCTGCACGTCGATCCCAAACCAGCCGACTATCAGGGAGCTTGGCTCCCCACCAGCAAACTCACCCTTAGCGAGCAATGGCTCGACAGCCAGGGAAAACCCATTAGCGGCCGTCATTTCGCCACCAAAGTGGGCGATTCGATTACCCGAGAGGTAACGGTTCAGGTCACGGGTCTGACTCAGGAACAGTTGCCCAACATCAGCCTCAGCTACCCGGATTCTGTGCGGGTGTATGATGAAAAACCGCAGTTCGCCACACTGGATAGCGGCGATGTCGCCATGACGCTGAAACAGGTACTGATCCCGCGTCAGAGCGGTGAAATTGCGCTACCCAAAGTAACGATGCAGTGGTGGGATACCGTCACCAAAGCGCAGAAAACCACCACAGCAGAAGGCCTGACTTTAAGCGTCGCCGCGGGCGATCCCGGCACCGTGACCGCTTCAACACCACTTCCTGCGACGCCTGCGCAAGTGCAGACAACCACGGTTAACGATGCTGGATTCTGGCCCTATCTGACGGCGCTGTTTGCGCTGTTGTGGCTCGCCACACTGGGGCTGGCCTGGCGCTGGAAGTCCTCGCCAGGCAAAGCAGCACCACAAAGCTCAGCTCAGCCTGTCGCCGATACGCCTTATGAACAGCTGCAACAGGCTTTGAATCGTGATGATGGCATCGCCATTTCGCGGGCCTTGAACGTTTGGATGCAACACGTGACGTTAACGGATGCAGAAACCGCGCAGCTGACGCTTGCGCTGCACGAACTCAATCAGTCGCTCTATGGCGCTCTGCCGGGCAAAAACAACAGCAGCGAACTAAAACGGTTAACCAAAGCCATTCACAAGCAGCAACCGAAACGTAAAAAGCAGGTCAAATCGCCGTTAGCAAGCCTATGAACGTGATCTGCCGCCTAACTCCACTCCGACAGTTTGGTCTACGCTGTCGGAGTTGGGTTGACAGGAGAAGACCATGACACAATGGAATACCAAATCGGCGCTGACCATGGGGATCAGCATTCTGCTCGGACTGGGACTGCTGGGCTACTTTGTCGAACAAGCCGCAGTGAAGTTCAAAGAGTACGACCGCATCGTCACGGTAAAAGGCCTCTCGGAACGTGAAGTGCCGGCCGACACCGTGATTTGGCCCATCCAGTTCACGCTTGCCGATAACGAACTGCCGACCTTGTTCACCACTCTAGATGCACAAACTCAGCAAGTGATGCAGTTTCTGGCGCAGCAAGGTATCGACACCCAATCGATTTCTATCTCTGCCCCTGCAGTGATTGATAAAAAAGCCCAGCAATACGGTGGCGAAGCGCGGATTGAATACCGCTATCTCGCGACGCAAACCTTAACCGTCTACAGCACGCATGTGGATTTGGTCCGTCAGGCGATAAGCCAGATAGGTCAGCTAGGTAAACAGGGCATCGTGTTTAATCAGGACAATTACAACAATCGAGTGGAATATCTGTTTTCTGGCTTGAATGACATCAAACCAGCCATGATTGAAGAAGCGACCAAACAGGCGCGAGAAGTGGCCGAGAAATTCGCCAAAGATTCGCAAAGCAGTCTGGGCAAAATTAAACGCGCGACACAAGGCCAGTTCTCGATTGTCGATCGCGACAACAACACGCCATATGTGAAAAAAGTGCGCGTCGTCTCGACCGTGGAATATTTCCTTTCTGACTGATACCAATCAGGCCTGATCAATTAGACCAGGCCGTTTTGCTCTCCCCCACGACCCGGTTGCGGCCAGCGTGTTTCGCTTCATAGAGCGCTTTATCAGCCTGAGTGTACATCTGGTCAAACTGGATTTCGCTCGGCTGAATACGCGCGACGGCAAAGCCAATTGACACGGTCAGCCAGTCCCCATCCGGATTGCAACAATGAGCAATCTCTTCCCGCTCAACGCTCTGGCGAATGCTCTCCGCCAACGCCGCGACCTGTTGTGGCGAGTGATCCGCCAACAGTAAAATAAACTCTTCACCGCCAATGCGGCAGAAACCTTCATTGTGTGCTGGCGTATGCTGGCTGAGAATGTTGCCGATGCGCATCAGTGCGATGTCTCCTTCCAGATGCCCGTATTGGTTGTTGAACAGACCGAAGTGGTCAATATCGAGCAGAATCACGCCGAAATCGACACAGCGTGCATCCCGACGCTCACAGGTTTGTTCCAGAAGATGGGTCAGCATGCGGCGGTTGCCCAATCTCGTCAGCGGGTCCATTTTGGCCAGCAGATCGAGCTTTTCATTGGCTTTTTGCAGATCGCGCGTGCGATTGCGCACTTCGCGTTCCAGATTCTCGTTCAGTTCACTGATCGCCTGCTGCGCTTTGGCACGCAACAACACTTCGGTCAGGTTGGAGGCAAACATACGAATCACATCGCGCAATTGCGACGACAATGGCGAGCGGCGAATCAGGTTGTCAGCGGCGATAAAGGCGATCGGTTTTCCTTTGTCTGCCAGCATAGTCATCGCCGTCCAGCCATAACCGACGATGCGGCTGTCGTGATAAATCGGCACCGATTCTTTAAACACCACATCACTGGGATGATTGCGCGCCAGTGCCACGATATCGTTATTTTCCACCGTCGAGCGAAAATAGGACTCGTCAACAATATTGCCCTGAATGTTGGTGCCCCAAGTGCCTTGCAGATAAGTACAGGATTCATCGGTCAGAAACACGGCCATGCGATCAATCCCCATTCGGTTGATGGCAAACGCCACGGCCGATTTACACACGTCGCTCACCGTCAGGCAGCGCGACAGTTCCACCATACTGGCGTGCAACATGCGTACGTTCTGCTCCTGCCGTTTGCGAATGTAGATTTGCGCCAACAGCGAGCCAAACGACTCCAGCATCTGCTTCTGATACTCATCGGTCGGCTGGCGATGAAGAAAGTTATCCATCGCGATCCAGCCAAACACGTCGTCACCATCGCGCAGCAGCAACATGCCGTTCCAGCCCTGACCAATCACCTGACCGGCCGTGTAGAGTGGCGCCTCTTCAATCACCACTAACGTTGAATTTCCGTCAGCAATCGCCGCCAGATAACGCGCTTCCAACTGATGCAGATCATACTGATTGTGGTGTTCGCTGATGGTCTTGCCGTGTTCGTTGGTGCCGTAAGTGCCTATAAAACATCGCTTTTTCATATCCAGCAAAAAGAACGCCGCGCGATCAAAACCGAGACGATCCCGCACTGCCTCCACCGCTGCGCGGTGCAGGGCATCGAGGCTGTCTGGGTTCGCCAGTTCAATCGCCAGTTGATGCACCAGCTTCATGTTGTCGATAAAGGTTTCACGCTGGGTAATTTCATCGCGATACTTGGCTTCACGAATATCGCGATGTTTAAACTCCTGCGCCGCATCGGTTTCCGCCCGAATAGATTGCCAGCGCGCCGCGATCAGTTGCAGGCTGTCGAGTTCTCCACTTTTGAGCATCTGCGTCACCCGGTCTTCATCAACCGCCTGAATGAGCAGATACATGCGCCGCTGACTGTGATTATCCAGCGTGAGTATATAGCTTTCTCCACCCAGCAAGGAGTAGTAGTCCCAGCCACAGGTGTTGGTGGCAAGCGGGATCAGCGTGTCGGAGGTATCAAACTGCGCCGCCCATGACCAGAAGGTATCCGGGTACTCGCTCAGCGGGGTATTCTTACCACAACTGAAAAGCGATTCCGGTTGATGTGAAGACGACGGCGCGTAGCAGACCAGCATGGCATGAGGTGCCAGCAGGGGTTGCAGAAAAGCAAATGTCTCGTCTGCCAGCATCGCATAGTTGCGGCAGGCAGAGAGTGTTTTCAGCAAGGACCGAGAGAGCATAAGAGAGCCTGATATGTCTGATTGAATAGGGAAAAATTAGAAAATTGCCCGTTTATCTTCAATCACTTCACCGTACCGATGTTAAGCGCGCCGCAAATCCGCCGCGCGAACTTTTGCATTCTGGAGCCGAACAACAGTTTTGAGATCTTGTTTCCAATTATTTTTCAGACAATAGCCAGTAAAAACCTCGCTTCGCAAATGTAAGACAAAGTAATTCCACACTTTTCGAGTCAGGCCAAATCATTGCTGGCATCCCCCCCTGCTCTGCATTCATAATAACGGCACTGCTGATGGAACCCTGTTTATGCTCAAATCCGGCTGTTTTTTGCTGCTCTTATTGTTCAGTTGCTCCGCTCTGGCCGATGTGGAATTGGTCAAAGTGGATAAATCGAAGCGTCGTATGTATCTCATCGACGATGGTCAGGTGATCCGTGAATTTCGAATTGCGCTGGGCAAATCGCCAAAAGGGCACAAACAGCAGGAAGGCGATCAGCGCACACCGGAAGGCCGCTACTACCTCGATTTCGTTACCGAGCATTCCCACTTCTATCGTTCCATGCACATCAGCTACCCCAATCTGCGCGATAAACACCACGCTGAGACACTCGGCGTCGACCCGGGCGGCGAAATTAAAATCCACGGTTTAAAGACGGATTATTCCGGCAACCCCGAGTTTATTCAGAGCTTTGACTGGACCAATGGTTGCATTGCAATCACCAATCAGGAGATGGACGAGTTTTTGAGTCTGGTCAAAATCGGCACCCCGATCGAGATTCAGTGGTAACCCACCAACTTCCTTGTTCTGCTGTTAGCGCCACGTCAACGTGCGTCATTGTGTGATTTCTATCTATATAATCAGCGGTAAAACGCCGCGCTAATTCCATGATTGAGCTAAAGTAATTGTTAAAAATACATAATATTTCATGTACTTTAGACGCTCATTCATTTTAACGCCGGAATAAACAGTCGTCCGAGTGTAGCGTTAACCACAGGGAAAGGTCCAAGGGAACAATGCCAGCGCCAATGCCCCCCATTTATAAAAATCTGCTCAATATTCTTTGGCTGCCCCTCATTATTTTCGCCTTAGGGTATCTGGTGGCGTCCTATCTGGATAGTCAGCAGCAACAGCAAAATCACCAGACGATTCAGCGTGAGCTGGATGCTCGTCTCAAACAGATTAGCGAAGGTGTGGTCGAACGAGTCTCGCTGTATCAGTATGGTATTCGCGGCGTACGTGGCGCCGTGATGACCTCCCGCCTCGAAAATTTTGATTATGCACAAATGCAGGCTTACACCAAAACCCGCGATTACCCATTGGAGTTTCCTGGTGCGCGTGGTTTCGGTTTTATCCGCTTTATCCTGCCCGACCAAAAAGACGACTTTGTGGCCAAGGCACGCGCTGATCGCCCCGACAATAGTTTTGATATTCGCACGCTGACTGCGCACAACGACAGCCTGTTTGTGATTCAGTACATAGAGCCGGAAAACCGCAATAAGCAAGCAGTGGGGCTGGATATCGGCTCCGAATCGATGCGACGTGAGGCAGCGCTGAATGCCGCTCGATTTAACGAAGTGCGCCTTACTGCCCCCATCACTTTGGTACAAGCCAGCAAGAAAACCAAACAAGGCTTTCTGATCCTGATGCCGATTTACCAGCACAACGAAGTGCCGGCACGTATCGACCAGCGCTTGCAAGAGCTGGCAGGCTGGAGTTACGCGCCGATCTTAATCGATGAAGTGCTCAGCTCCGTTTCAGGGCTAAATGATGATGTCACGCTGAGCATTTCCGATATCACCAATGGTTCGCCGCTGCCGTTTTTCTCACGTGGCACCGATGATGCCACTACCTCATATAATACTCAGCAGATCATCTGGTTGTTCGGACGCGACTGGTCACTGAATCTAACCGCAAAACAAAGCTTTATTGACTCACTGCCTTTGCCTGCTAACGAATATATCTATCGTGAAATTCTGGGCAGTACGCTGGTCATGATGCTGATCGTATTCAGTATCCAATTGATTGCTATGCGCCGAACGCAAGCAACCAAACACAAAGCAGAGCTCGCACTCGCAACGGAAAAAGCGCTCAAAGAAGCCAACGCCCTCCTTGAATTGCAAGTTATCGAACGTACCCAACAGATGGCGAAAATTAACGCCTTGCAACGCACCATTCTCAGCAGTGCGGGCTATGCGATCATCGCTACCGATCTCGATGGTATTATCACCGTATTTAACCCTTCAGCGGAAAAGTTACTTGGCTACACCGCCAAGGAAATGATTGGTGTCAGCACCCCTTCACGTTTTCATCTGATGGAAGAAGTGTCCGCGCGCGCAAAACAGTTGTCTTCAGAGCTAGGTGAGAATATTCAGCCCGGATTTGATGTATTTGTAGCAAAAGCACGCCTTGGATTCGTCGACATCACCCGCTGGACCTACGTACACAAAAACGGCCATCACATTCCAATCCGCCTTATCGTCAGTTGCCTGCTGGACGATAACCAGGAGCCGTTAGGTTACCTTGGCATCGCTGACGACCTAACCGACATGCTACAGCGCGAAAAAGAACTGGCAGAAGCGAAAGAACTGGCAGAGCAAGCCAACCGCGCAAAGTCGGACTTTCTGGCCAACATGAGTCATGAGCTGCGCACGCCGATGAATGCGATTTTGGGACTACTGCAAATCGCGCAGAATACCGATCTCAACAAACAGCAGCGCGACTACCTCAATAAGACGCAAAATGCCGCGCAGTCCCTGCTGGTGCTACTTAATGACATTCTCGACTTTTCGAAAGTGGAAGCCGGAAAAATGGAGATCGAACAGCAACCATTTTCTCTGCCGGAACTGATGCACGAAACCGGCATTCTGCTCTCATCTAACCTGCAACACAAACATCTGGAGATCATCTATCAAATTGATGAAGACGTGCCTTCTTACTTGGTTGGTGACAGCCTGCGCCTGCGCCAGATCCTGCTCAATCTGGCGGGCAATGCGATTAAGTTTACCGAAGAAGGCGAAGTGAAAGTCGCCATCAGCACGGTTGAACACACCGCTGATCGCTACGTTTTGCGTGTCACCGTTACCGACACCGGCATCGGCATGACAGACGAACAGCAAAGCGTGATCTTTAAAGGCTTCAGTCAGGCGGAGTCGTCCATCAGCCGTCGCTATGGCGGTACTGGGCTGGGTCTGTCTATAGTGAAGCATCTGGTCAGCCTGATGGATGGTACGGTCGAGGTAAAAAGCCAGCTAGGCGTCGGTAGTGAATTTAGCTTTACGGTCAGTTTAGGTTGCGTTGAAGAGTGGAAGTTACCCGAACCAGCGGCGGCACTGCCTAATGGTCTCAATGTTCTGATCGTGGAAGACAACAACACCGCGCGTTTGATTTTCGATGATCTGCTCAAGCGGTTCGGCTGCAAGGTGACTTCCGTGGCGGATGCCGAACAGGCTTTGCCTCTGATTGAACAGGCCGATGCGAACCTTCAGCCGTTTGACCTGCTGTTTATTGATTGGAAACTGCCGGGCATGGATGGGTTAAGTCTGACCCAGACAGTGCGCAGCCAACTCACGTTGAAAAAGACACCACAAGTAGTGATGGCAACTGCGTTTGGGCGTGAGCTGCTGGATGAACATCTGGAAGAGACTCAATCACTGCTTGATGCGCTGCTGGTGAAGCCAGTAACGCCTGATATGGTGAAAAATACCCTGTTGGACGTGGTCAATAACCGCAATAAGCCACGTGATGAACAACTTGGTTATAAAGCCCAGTCACAAGCTTTGCTTGGCCTGAAACTGCTGTTGGTGGAAGACAATTCAACCAACCGTCTGGTCGCCACCGAGCTTCTCAGTCAGCAAGGGGCTACCGTTGTAGAAGCGGAGAGCGGCACCGAAGCACTGGCGGCCCTCACTCAACAAGAATTCTCATTGGTACTGATGGATGTACAGATGCCGGGGATGGATGGTTATGAAACCACGCGCCGTATTCGTCAGATCCCGCATTTTGCTGACTTACCGATTCTGGCCATGACCGCGAACGCGATGCCAGAAGACAAAGTCGCTTGTCTGAACGCTGGCATGGACGATCATATTGCCAAACCTTTCCACATTGGCGAAGTGGCAGAAAAAATTCTGCAATACACCAGTCAACTGTCGCCGCCGGAAGAACACAAAACGGAAACTGAGACTAAGTTGAAGGACCTGACTCAGGCTGCTCTGCAATATGGTGAAACTCAACATATTGATGTGATGTCTGCAATTGAACGCCTTGGCGACACAGCCATCTACGCTCGCGTAGTACAGCAATTTGCCGATGATATTCAGCAGGCTATTCCTCAGTTCCAACAGCAGGAACTTCCCGCCAAAGAGGCGCGTTTGCTCTACCACAGCCTGAAAAGCGGCGCAGCCAGTTGCGGTCTGACCTCACTAGCACAGAAACTGCAGCAAGCCGAACAGTATTGTGCGCAAGACCCAGATAGTGTCATTCCGCGCAACAGTAGCCTACTGGCCGAAGTATTGGTTGCACGCTCAAAACTCAACAATCTTTATGAGCTGCTCACGGCGGACAATGAGAAATCGACTGAAACCGCAGACGAAATTCCGGAACTGGATTCAAAAATCGAGCAACTGGTTCATTATCTGAAGACGTCAAACATGGCGGCGATGAGTTTATTTGATGAAATTTCCGAGCAACTTCAATATATTGATGCATATCAGACAGCGGAACTGTCTGCTCATATGCAGAATCTGGCGTTCGATCAGGCGGCTGCAATCCTAGGACAAATTAAAAAGACAAAAGGCTTAGCCGATGCATCATAACTCTTTCTCCCCAGAGTTAATGACAGAACCCAGATTCACCGTGTTAGTCGTCGACGATCAGGCGACCAATATTCAGTTGATCTACCAGCTTTTGAAAAATGAGTACGACGTCCTGATGGCCACAACTGGCCAGCAGGCGATCGCCGTGTGCCGCGAGCACAAACCCGATCTGATTTTGATGGATGTATTGATGCCGGATATCAACGGCTGGGAAACGTGTAAGATTCTCAAGCGCGATCCGGACATCGCCACCATTCCGGTGATTTTCGTCACCGCCCTGACTGATCAGGATGATGAAAATGCCTGCTGGGACGCGGGTGCGGTCGATTTTCTGCAAAAGCCAATCAACGCGAATACCCTCAAACACCGCGTCCGCGCGCACCTGACCTTGAAACATCAGTCGGATTTGCTGCGCTCACTGGCTTATGTTGATGGCCTGACCGGCATCAGTTCGCGTCGCCATTTTGATCAGTATATGGAAGCTCAAATGGGCCATGCGTTTCGCAAGCAGGAAAGCTTAGGTGTGCTGTTGATTGATATCGACTTTTTCAAGCAGTACAACGATCGCTACGGCCATATCGCGGGCGATGACTGTTTGCGCCAAGTGGCGCAGAGTCTCAAACAAAGCTGTCTGCGCTCGGCGGACATGGTGGCCCGTTATGGCGGAGAAGAGTTTGTGTTGGTACTGCCCGATACCAATGAGAGAGGTTTGGAACGTATCGCTCAGCGCATCAAGCAGCAGCTTGAACAAGAAGCGATTGCCCACATTGGTTCTCCGACCTCGCTGCTGACGGTCAGCGCTGGCGGCGCGGTTTACTTACCAGGAGAGCTGCCTGACGGCGCCGAAGCGATGCTGATACTGGCAGATACCATGCTCTACAAAGCCAAAGCGGAAGGTCGAAACCGCAGTTGCATCGAAGTTTTGCACGCCGAAGTGTTGTAGTCCGCTTGCGCGAAATCCGCACGCTACGTGACATTGTCACGCCGAATAATTCAACTTTCCCCCTCATCTCCTGCCTAGAGACAAAAAAATAGCCACGGCGAAACGTGGCTAAAACTCACAGCAGTTAGGAAATTTGAATCAGGCAATCCACTCTTCCAGCGAAGTGCGGGTCAGCATCAATCCAGCGCGTAGGCCCGGGCGAACGCCGCTGTTCGGGAAGATCAGCCATTCCTTTTCCTGATGAACGCGGTATTCCGTGTCACCATCTTGCGCCAACAGTTCACCCCGTTCAAATGCGGTAAAGTTCTCGACGCTTTCGGCGAAATTGAGCCTGAACGCTTCCGACAGTTTCGTCAGTTCCTGACTCACTTTGTACACCGGCATGGCCTCGGCGCTGTTATCCGGCGTGACTTCGTCGCTGACCAGAGCCTGCAACCCCTGCTCGATACCGACAAACTGACTGAGGTCATTTTCGCCAAACGGCAATGCTTTACCCAGTTCCAATGTGCAGCTGTCTGCGCCGCATTGTTGGCTGGAGAAGTAGCTGAACGTCGCGGCAGGCGCATGGTTGATCACCAGCGCTTCGAGGCCCACACGGCGCAGCCATTCGATGGTCGCTGCCGGATATTTGCCACAGTCGACGTATGGCATCAGACCAAAGCGGACATGGAACGACGGTTTGCGCGCGGTGTGCAGGTCAAAGTGCACACGTTGCGTCTCTGGCGCAGCCTGATAAAACTCGCTCACCAGCGTTTCAATCAGCGCGGCGCGACGGGTTTCGTCACACGGCTCATAATTATGATGCTTGCCACTGAACAGGCGGTTCATGTCCACATCCAAGTAGCGTTCACCACTGCGCAGCGCCGGCAAATTCCCCAGAATCACCAGCAAGCGTACCGCCAATTTGCGCTCGCCACTGAGCAGATCCTGCACCAGTTGCGCCACAATCTCGACCGGTGCCGTTTCATTGCCGTGAATACCGGCAGAGATCACTACGCTCTTGTCGCACGCCGCTTTCGGCGTGAATTCAATCACGCCGGGCGCGCTACGCTGCCAATGTAACGCTGGTGTTTCACCTGACTGCGGGGAATAGACATCCCCCGCCAATGTTTCGTACAGAAATTGCATCATCGCAACCTCTTAGCGCTGGAACGGATAAATTGAACCCAGACCCATGATTTGAGTCAGCTCGTCCAGTGCAGTGCGGTTTTCCACCAGCAATTGTGGGTCCGCCAGATCCGCTTCCGTCAGACGGTCACGGTAGTGTTTCTCAACCCACTGCGTCAGAGACAGATACAAGCCATCGTTCATCAGTGCTTTGGGGTTCGCCGCACGTAATTCGTCGTCGTTTAAGACCACACGCAGACGCAAACACGCAGGACCACCGCCGTTGCACATACTTTCACGCAGGTCGAACACTTTTACTTCGTTGATCGGGCCGCCGCTGGTCACCAGTTCGTTGAGGTACGTCCACACGCGCTCGTTCTTGCGTGACTCTTCCGGTACCACAATCATCATGCGACCGTCGGCTTTGGTCAGCAGTTGGCTGTTAAACAGGTACGTACCGACCGCATCTTCCACCGACACTTTCGCTGACGGCACTTCAATTGGGGTGAATTCACAGTCAAAACGGCCCAATTTGTGGCGAATTTCGTCAAACACTTGCGCTTGATGAATAAACGCTTCCTGATGGTGGAACAGCACCGGACCGTTGCTCACCGCGATCACGTCGTTGTGGAACACACCTTTGTCGATCACATCCGGATTCTGTTGCAGGAACACGGTTTGCGATTCATCCAGTTGATGCAGACGCGCCACCGCTTCACTCGCTTCACGGGTCTGACGCGCCGGGAATTTCTGCGGCTCAACCTGACCACCAAACGCCTGACGACCATAAACAAACACTTCCACACCCTGTTCACCGTAGCTGCGGCACAGACGGTTGTGGTTCGCAGCGCCTTCGTCGCCCATCAGCGCTTGCTGAGGCAGCGCCGCGTGGTGCGCAAAGTGGTTCGCATCGGCAAAAATCGCCTGCAGCGCATTGCCAGTGGTGATGTCTTCAATCGAGCGGTGGAACTTGTTGTTCAGGTTCGCCACGGTAAAGTGCACTTTGCGATCCGCCGTGTCGGCCGACGGTGACACCGTCGCCGCGTTTGCTACCCACATTGAGGAGGCCGAGCTCACGTTCGCCAGCAGTTGCGGCGCTTTCTTCGCGGCCTGCGCAATCACTTCGGCATCGGTGCCAGAAAAGCCCAGTTTGCGCAGCGTGTGCACGCATGGGCGTTCTTGTGGTGGCAGTACGCCTTGTTTGAACCCCATGTCGGACAGGGTTTTCATCTTTTGTAGACCTTGCAGCGCCGCCACTTTCGGGTTCGCGACCGCATTTTTGTTGGAGGTCGAGGCCACGTTGCCAAACGACAGACCAGCATAGTTGTGCGTTAAACCGACGAGACCATCGAAGTTCACTTCATAAGCTTGTTTCACTGACATAGGGTAATACTCCTTCTCGCCTTTTAGTTAAATTGTAGGCCGGGTAAATGTTTTTCTGGCAGGGTCAGGTGTTCATGTTCCAGTGAAGCCATCGGCCAGGAACAGTAATCCGCTGCGTAGTACGCGCTCGGGCGGTGGTTACCGGATGCGCCGGTGCCACCAAATGGCGCGTTGCTGGAAGCGCCGGTCAACGGTTTGTTCCAGTTCACAATACCGGCACGCGCTTCAATCAGCAGTTGTTCGTATTTTTCACGTTGTGGCGAAATCAGGCCGGTCGCCAGACCGAAACGGGTACGGTTCGCCAGTTTGATGGCTTGATCATAGCTGTCGTAGCGAATGATGCTCAGCAGCGGACCAAAATATTCGTCATCTGGCAGCTCGCTGACCGACGACACCTCAAGAATGCCCGGAGACAGCATGGCGCTGTGATCATTGAGCTTTGCCATACGCAGCAACGGTTCAGCACCAAGGCCAATCAGTTTGTCCTGCGCAGCCAGCAGTTGCTCTGCTGCTGCGGTTGAAATCACCGGGCCCATGAATGGCGCCGGATCGTCGTTCCATTGACCGATACGAAGATCACGCGTCACCTCAATCAGGCGACGAATCAGTGCATCACCCTGCGCGCCAGAGCGCACCAGCAAACGACGTGAACAGGTACAACGCTGTCCGGCACTGATAAAGGCCGATTGCACCACGATGTTCACTGCGGCATCCAGGTTGTCGTATTCATCGACGATCAGCGCGTTGTTGCCACCCATTTCCAGCGCCAGAATCTTCTCCGGCTGACCGGAAAGCTGACGATGGAGCAGATAACCGGTATTGGCTGAGCCGGTGAACAGCAGACCATCGATATCCTGATGCGAAGAGAGGGCAATCCCGGTCTCTTTTGCGCCCTGAACCAGGTTCAGTACGCCAGCCGGCAGACCCGACTGCTGCCAGATTTCCAGCGTGATTTGCGCCGTCCACGGCGTCAGCTCACTCGGTTTAAACACCACGCAGTTACCCGCAAGCAGCGCGGGCACAATGTGACCGTTTGGCAGGTGGCCCGGGAAGTTATACGGACCAAACACCGCCAGCACGCCGTGAGGACGGTGACGCAGCACGGCCTGACCTTCGGCCATTGCCGTCACTTTCTGCCCGCTGCGTTCATGATAAGCCTGCACGGAGATCTGCACTTTGTTCATCATCGCCTGCACTTCCGTCAGCGCTTCCCATTTTGGCTTACCAGTTTCCTGAGCAATCACGTCCGCCAGGCGATCGCGCGCTTCATTCAGGTTGGCAACAAAACGGTTCAGAATCTCGATACGCGCTTCAAGCTCCATGCGCGCCCAACTTGGGAACGCGTCACGGGCCGCTTGGACCGCTTGATCCACCTGCGCATCGCTGGCCGCGTTGCCAGACCAGATGGTTTGTAGATCGCCCGGGTTGTATTTCGACAATGCAGCGCCTTGGCCTTGCAGCCATTCGCCGTTAATCAACAGATCATGCGAGGTCATGACGTTTCTCCTTGGCAAACAGCGGCGCAATGCGCACGTGATCGCCATCGCTCACCAGCAGCGCTTTCGCCTGCTCTGCCGACAGCACAATTTCCGTCTCGGTGCATGGCTGATTGCCGATCAGCGCGCGGTAGTTCTGGTAGCTTTCGTTACCGATCAGTAAGGTGGTCTCAGTTTCTTCGATGTGCTCAGCAATCACGACTTTACGGGTTTCGAAATCACGCACGATGCGCAGATCTCGGGTGTACGCTTCCAGCGTCGGGCCCGCATCAAAGATGTCGATGTAGCCTTCGTAACGCATGCCTTCACCTTCCAGAATCTTACGGGCTGGCAGCGTGTTTTCATGCACTTCGGCGATCACGGCTTTGGCTTCGTCAGTCAGGAAATCGACGTACAGTGGGTGCTTTGGCATCAGCTCAGCAATGAAGGCTTTCTGGCCGATCCCCGTCAGGTAATCCGCTTCGCTGAAATCAATCGCAAAGAAATGGCGGCCCAGACTTTCCCAGAATGGCGAGTGGCCGTTTTCATCCGACACGCCGCGCATTTCAGCGATCAGCTTGTCGGCAAATTTGTCCTGAAACGTCGCCATAAACAGCATGCGCGACTTTGACAGCAGGTGACCGTTCTTACCCTGGCGGTAATCCGGGTCAAGGAACAGCGTACACAGTTCGCTGTAACCTGTGTGGTCGTTACTCAGAAACAGTGTTGGCATCTGAGTGTACACGTTCAGTTCTTTGGAGGCATGAACCAGTGTGCCGACACGAAAATCGTACCAGGCTTCCGTCAGGCCAATCGCGACTTCCACGCCGCTGATCCCAACCACTTCACCGGTTTCGGTTTCTTCCAGCACAAACAGGTAACCCTGATCGTGCAGTGGCGCGTCACCTTCCCAAGTCGCAATCATACGTTCGATACGATCGGTCAGACGCGCTTCGTTGTTTGGCAGAGACGTAAATCCTACCCCGGTTTTGGTCGCCAGCTTCAGCAGCGCCTGTTTGTCATCCCTCGTTACCGGGCGAATTACCATCATAGTCCTGATTCCTTGTTCTATTGTTGAAGATGAAAGTGTTACAGCGAGACGATCCACACCGGCTGGCCAGATTGCAGCCCCGCTTCTTCCATCATTCCTTTATCTACACTCAACTGGTTCCCTGACAACGTGCCTTCAGCAATCATAGCGCTGAAGCCGTGCGGACCTTCAAAGCCGACCAAAAACGGCATGCCTTCTCCACCGAGTGGTTGCGCTGCAATTTTGCCGCGCTGCATGCCATGCCACACCGACAACGTATTGCGCGGTGCGGTCAGGATTGGACCTGCATCGAAGATCTCGACGTATTTATCTGGCTCAAACCCTTCGTCGCTCAGCAGCTGGCACTGCAATTCCGCATCCGGGTGAACCTGCCCCATCACCGCTTGCGCTTCCTCATCAATCAGAGGCACGTACAGCGGGTGGTGTGGCATCAGCTCGGCAACAAAGGTTTTGTCGCGCGTGCCGTTGTAGTACTCGACCTGGTTGTAATCCATACCGAAGAATTTTCTGCCGACATGCTCCCAGAACGGGGCTCGACCGTTCTTGTCTGCAATACCCGGCAGAACCGCCATCCACTCACTGGCAAAACGAATCGGAAACGCGCTCATATAGAGCAGGCGGCCGAGGGTAATCAGTGAGGGGTAGGTGGTCGCTTTGAGTGAGGGAACCACATAAAACGAGCACAATTGGGAGTGATCACTCAGATCGTGATTCAGCGTCAGCGCATGGATGCGGCTGTGAACATTCAACGCTCGTGATGAGTGGATCAGAATGTCATTGCGAAACGCGTAAAACGGTTCGCGGTAGCCCGCCAGTGCGTTGATCGCTCCCGTGCCCAAAAGGCGTCCGGTGTGTGTCTCTTCCAACACAAAGAAGTAAGACTCTTCTCCCGGACAAATTACGTCCTGCTCAAAGGCGGAAACCGAACGTTCCACTTTTTTCATCAGGTGATCACGCATGGCGGGCAAGGTGCACACCATCGGCCCACTTTCGTGTGCCAGACGCTCGATCTCGTTAAGATCACCCAGGTTTGCAGGACGCAATAAAATCATGATTTATTCCTTATGCGTAAAGGCTTCCAGTGCCTGTTCCAATCGATCCAGACCGGTATCGATTTCGTTGGTTGTGATATTCAGTGCCGGCGCAAAACGAACCACGTTCGGGCCGGCAATCAGCGTCATCAGGCCATGCTCGGCCGCCATGTTGCTGATGGTTTTCGCCTGCCCCGCGTGCTCAGCAGTCAGTTCGCAGCCGATCAACAGACCGAGGCCACGCACTTGCTTAAACACGCCAAGCTTGGCATTGATACTTTCCAGACGCGTCACAAAGTGATCGTGCTTGGCTTTCACGCCCTGCAGGAATGCGTCCTGATTAATCTCGCTCAGCACGGCACCAGCAACAGCCGCAGCCAGCGGGTTACCGCCGTAGGTTGTGCCGTGCGTGCCAACCGACAGCGCCGGGGCAAATTTATCGGTGGTCAGAATACCGCCAATCGGGAAACCGCCACCCAGTGCTTTGGCCGTCGACAGCACATCCGGCGCCACGCCATAGTGCATGTACGCATACAGGTGTCCGGTGCGGCCAACGCCCGTTTGTACTTCATCGAAAATCAGCACCGCATCGTGCTCATCACACAGCGCGCGCAGGCCTTGCAGGAACTCAGGCGTTGCCGGAACGACACCGCCTTCGCCTTGCATGGGTTCAACGATGACCGCACACGTTTGGGGGCCGATCACCTGTTTCGCCGCATCCAGGTCGTTGAAATCAACGTGGTGAATCCCGCCGGGCAGCGGCGCGAAATCTTGTGAGTATTTTGGCTGACCACCCGCAGTCACGGTAAACAGCGTGCGGCCGTGGAACGCATTACGAAAGGCGACAATCTCGTTCTTATCGCTACCGTGTTTATCCAACGCGTACTTGCGGGCCAGTTTCAGCGCCGCTTCGTTTGCTTCCGCACCCGAGTTACAAAAGAACACTTTGTCTGCGAAGGTGCTTTCCACCAGCGTGCGAGCCAGCGCCAGCACTGGCTCGTTGGTGTAGCCATTGCCGAGATGCCACAACTTGTCCGCTTGCTCGGTCAGAACCGCTTTCAGCAGCGGGCTAGCATGACCCAGTGCGTTCACCGCAATGCCGCCAGCGAAATCGATGTATTGTTTGCCTTGCTGGTCGTAAACGGTCGAGCCTTCACCGCGAACCGGAATAAACGGTGCAGGAGAAAACATTGGGATCATGTATTGGTCGAAATCGGTTCTGTTTGGCGTGAGCGTCATGTTGTGTGCCTCGTTGTGTTTTTCCATTGCCACCAGATTACTCAATCGGTTGCCAGAATTCGTTCGGATTTCCGACCAAAACTTATAGATTTTCACACCAGTTTAAACGGACTGGTTTATTAAACGGACTGCTTTAAAACGTTTTGAAGCGTTTTGCCCGTTCATCCCTCGGCGTCATGTCGTAGTGCGCCTTATAGGCCGACGAAAAATGAGGCCCGCTGGAAAAACCGCACATCAGACCAATCTGTACCACCGACTGGTTGGTGGTTTGCAGCAGATGACGCGCTTTTTTCAGCCGCAACTGCAAGTAGTAGCGCGCCGGCATGGTATCGAGGTAACGCTTAAACAAGCGTTCTAACTGGCGACGGGAAATGTGCACCAACTCTGCCAGTTCATCGCTCGACAGCGGCTCTTCGAGGTTGCTCTCCATCAGCGCGAGCGCCTGTTGCAGCCTCGGTTGCATCTCTGCGCCGCTGGTGACGCGCTGCTTATCGCTGCCCGGTCTGACCCGTTCGAGACACAATGCATCTGCCAACGTTTGAATCGTCTCTTCACTTTCAAAACGGCTGAGATAGGCCAGCAGGCAATCGAGAGCAGCCGCCTGACCGCAGCCACTGCTGAGGCGTTCACCGAGCACGTAAAGTTCGTGACTGAGCGCCAGTTGCGGATAACGCTGCGCCGCCGCATCCAACGTGTGACCATGCCACGCCCACGTCGCGTCCAGCCCGATGCCACTCTCCAGCAGCCACAAGCCGCCGTTATCCAGCGCCAACAGGTGTGAATCACCTTGGGCGGCATACTCCGCCAGCGCTCGTTTGACGTCATCGCTCAACGCAGCTTGCGGCGCATGGCTTGCCAGCACAATCAACAGTTGGCAATCGAGCGCGTCGCTGATGGCCTGTTCGGCATGAAGCGTCAGCCCTGCAGTCATCGTCACGGGCTTATCGGTTTGTTCGGCGATGTAAAAGAGCGTGTATTTTTCTTCGTCCAGAATCTGGTTGATGCAGGCCAGCGACTCAGTGACCGCACCCAGGGTGAGCAGTGAGCAAGGTTGAGGGACATAGAGTCCGATTCTGTGAGGCGAAGAAGATGAGGTCATATCGTGATTACTATGTTCCATGTTGAGTGGCGGCCTTGCGCACCCATTTCGGTTGACCATTCACCTTCACTCACCGCAGCAATCTGCTTGCTCGGCCTGGACGGGGCAACACACCGAAATTCCTTTCGCGCCTATTTGCATGAGCTCGGCCATAGTCGGCGTGACCAAGAAAAAGCGAATAATTAATCAGCTTTATTTCTTCATCATGAAAACTCATGCAAATAAAACAAATAAAATGAATTTTTATATTCCATTCTGCCCATAATAAATACCCACAGGGCTCGTTACATAGTAAATTTAAACACAATAAAATATCAACATATTAAACAAATTCGAAACATATCTCTTTGAATTTATTTCAAATAAATTTAATTAACCAATTGTTTTATAATACTTATTTGTAGAATAAATCGAGAAAACAAACACAATGAAAAGATTATTTTCAGCTTGCTCATCAATGAAGCAATTTTATTAATTCAAATTCAGATTTTTATTTAATTATTTTGAATAAAACATCAAATTAAATATTAACTCTAAATAACACCTCAATCCGAATGGAGATAGATTCAAGAAGCGACGTCACGGCGAAAATTCATCCGTAGAAACAAAAAGCCATGGCGAATGCCATGGCTAAAGAGGAACAACAAACAATCACACAGTGGAAGGAAATCCGTCTCAGCCCCACACGCCTTCGCTCGGTTCCACCACACTGTCACGGTAGTGAAGCGAGGGAGAGCGATCTTCTGACAGCAATAAAGGCCCGTCGATATCAACCCAGCGTGCTTGCTGCGCCAGCAGAAGTGCCGGAGCCATCGCCAGTGACGTCCCAATCATGCAACCGACCATCACCTCAAAGCCCATCGCCTGCGCCTCTTTGAGCAGTGCCAGCGCTTCCGTCATGCCGCCGGTTTTATCCAGCTTGATGTTCACTGCCTGATAACGTCCTTTGAGCGCCGCCAGCGAGGTGCGATCAATGCACGATTCATCAGCGGTGATCGGCAGAATCGGCGTAATGGTTTCCAACAGATGCTCTTCTTCAAACGCCAGCGGCTGCTCGACCATTTCCACCCCCAGTTTTGCCAGCTCAGGCAGATAGTCGCACAACTGGGCAAAGCTCCAGCCCGTGTTCGCATCAATCACCAAGCGCGTATCGGGTGCGGCGGCGCGCACTGCACGCACACGTTCTATATCACCGCTGCGGCCCAGTTTGAGTTTGAGAATCGGTCGATGCTTCTGTGCCGCGGCGGCGCGGCCCATGTTCTCCGCGCTGTCGAGTGACAAGGTAAAGACGGTCGTCACAGGGTGCGGTGCGGCGTCAAATCCGGCCATCTGCCAAGCAGGCTGCTGCTGCAACTTGGCTTCAAGCTCAAACAGCGCGCAGTCAATGGCGTTGCGCGGTGCGCCGGAAGGCAGCAGATCGCGCAGTTCATCACGGCTGATGCCACCTTCAACCGCCGCCACCGCTGATTGCACATCCGCCAGCACATCGAATGGATAATCGGGCTCAAAAATGTCCATGCGCTCGCATTCGCCGCGCCCCACACAGCCATCCTGCTCAATTTCCACCACCACGACTTCGCCATGCAGCATCGGCGCCATGCGAGAAATGACGAACGGTTCGTGCAGCGGCCATTGCTCGACGCGTACGCTCATCTTACGCATAACACACCTCAGTCAGGCCATCGACGATCTTCGCCACGCCCGTGCGCACTGGATCAACCACGGGTACACCAAACTGCTTCTCAACGCGGGCGATTTCAGCCAGCGCTTCTTCCTGAGTCAGGTTGACCGTGTTCAGCGCAATGCCACCTAAGCGAATATTCGGGTTCGTCACACGGCCCATGGTCAGGTTGATGTCGATGGTGGTTTGCAGATCAGGCACGCTAAAGCCCGGCATTTCGTCCATCTGCGTGCGGCCCGCTTCGTGGCACACAATGATCACATCCGCCTGCGCGCCATGCAGCAGACCTAAACTCACGCCCGCGTAAGCCGGATGCAGTAACGAGCCCTGGCCTTCAATAATGTCCCAGTGCTCAGGTGCGTTGTCCGGCGACAGGTTTTCCACCATGCCGGAGATAAAATCAGAGACCACGGCATCGACCGGGACACCGCTGCCTTCAATCAAAATGCCGGTTTGACCGGTCGCGCGAAACGTCGCGGCCACGCCACGTTTTTCCAGTTCACGATGAATCGCCAGCGTGGTGAACATCTTGCCAACACAGCAATCGGTGCCGACACTCAGCAGACGTTTACCCACACGTGGTAACCCGGTACCACACACCATCGGCCCTTGTGGAACACGCACATCAATCAGTTTTTGCCCGGTGCGCTCAGCCGCCGCCACCAGCTCAGGAATATCGTTAAGGCGCATGTGCAGACCGCTGGCGATATCCATGCCCGCTTCCATCGCGTCAATCAAAATATCCAACCACGCCATCGGCAAAGTGCCGCCCACCGGCGCCAGACCGAGAATGAAGGTTTTGGCGCCGCACGCCGCCGCTTCACGCGGTGACATTTCCGCTAAGCCCAAATCGGCTTTGGCACCCGGCAGACGAAATTGCGCCAGGCATTTTTCCGGGCGCCAATGCGCCACACCTTTCGCCACTTTCGCCATCAGCAGGTCATTGGCATCGCCCAGAAACACTAAGTAAGGGGTTTTCAATTCAATCTTGTTCATTGTGTTGATCCTTTTTTACAGTCAAACGAGCCCACAAGAGCCGTAACTCCTGGTGCCATCAGGTTGTGGTTAGCGTGGAAAAATCAGGTCGCAGCAGCGGTCACGGGGTTTGCTTCCGGTGTTCGCTGAATCTGGTGTCGATAGAGGTAACGCTCTGCCTGACGCCAGGCCATCACAAACACCGTCGCAATGATGAGGTATAGCCCTGCCGCCAAAAAGTACGTTGAAATATCAAAAGTTTGAGAAAAAGCGCGCCGTGTTTGGCCCATTAAATCCATCACGGTGATCACGCTGGCCACCGCGCCGCCTTTGAGCATTAAGATGCATTCATTGCCCAGTGCCGGAAACGCAATCCGATACGCCAACGGCAGCACAATGTGGCGATACAGCAGGCTGTTGTTCATGCCCATCGACTTGGCCGCTTCAATTTCGCCGGCGTCGACCGACTGAATCGCGCCGCGCAGAATTTCCGTCTGATAAGCCAGCGAGTTGAACGTGAACGCCAGCAGCGCGCAGTTAAACGGGTCGCGGAAAAAGTGCCACAGCCCCATCTCCATCAGCCACGGGCGAAATTGCCCGGAGCCGTAATAGAGTAAAAACAGTTGTGCAATCAGCGGCGTGCCGCGAAAGAACGAGATGAACCACTGCACCGGCCAGCGATAAACGCGCGCACGCTGAATGCGCAGCAGCGACATCGGCAACGCCAGCAACGCCGCCAGTGACACTGAGATAAAGGTGATTTTGAGTGTCATCCATGCACCATCCAGCAACATCGGCGCGACTTTAGCGATAAATTCGGTCATGACGGTCTCCTTATCGACTCACGCGAATGCCACGTTTGGAACGCTCTTCCATTGCTGCCAGTACCCGCTCACAACAGACGCACACGGCCCAGTACGCCAGGCACACGGTGAGATAAAACAGGAACGGTTTCTTGGTTGCGCCTACCGCGATATTCGCCGCGCGCATCAAATCATCCAGCGCAATCACCGACACCAGCGCGGTGTCTTTGAGCAGGTTGATCCAGAGGTTGCCCAATCCGGGCAGTGCCAAGCGCAGCAGTTGCGGGCGCTCAATCAGCCAGAAAATCTGCCCGCGGCCCATCGCCAGTGAATAGCCCGCTTCGCGCTGGCCTTTATCCATGGCTTTCCACGCGCCACGCAGCACTTCCGCCGCGTAGCCACTGAAGACCAAGCCCAGCGCAATCACGCCCGCACCAAACGGGTTGAGTTCAAAAAAGCCGTTGCTCGGGTCAAGCCATTTTAGGGTTTTATTAATCAGCAGACCGACGCCGTGGTAAATGATGAACAGCGTCAGCAGTTCCGGCAGGCCGCGCAGAACCGTGGTGTACACGGTGGCAAACCAGCGGTGGCCTTTGTGCTTGCTGATCGACAGTGCGGCGACACCCGTGCCAAGCACCATTCCCACCGGTAACGCACACAGCGCCAACCCGAGCGTAATCGCCAGCCCTTTGAGCAGTTCGTCACCCCAGCCACTGTCACCCAGACTCAGATACATCAGATAATCCATCGCGTCGCTCTCTTCGTGATTCCATTCAAGTGGCGACTCACGCCGCCACCCGTCGGCTGACTTATTTCAGCGTCAGCAGGTTAATCTTGAAAAACTCGTCGTTGATTTTCTGATAGGTGCCATCTTTGATGATGTTAGCGAGCGCCTGATTGACACGCTGGCGCAGGGCATCATCTTCTTTGCGCAGCGCAATGCCCACGCCGTCGCCCACGTATTTGCTGTCAGTAATCAGATCGCCCGCTTTGTGGCAACACGCGCCGTCGTCTGAGTTCAGCCAATCGGTCATTGGCATGATGTCGCCCGCCTGCGCATCAATCCGGCCACTGGCAAGATCGAGGTTCACCGCGTCCTGAGTCGGATACAGGCGCACATCCGATTCCGGATAGTTGGCCAGCAGATATTCCGCCTGTGTCGTAGAGCTTTGCGCGCCGATGATTAAGCCTTTCATCGCTTTCGGCGACACATCTTTGATGCCTGAGTTTTTATCAACCACAAAGGTCATCGCAGAAGCCTGATACGGCGCGCTGAACGAGACCTGCTGCTTACGTGCTTCGGTAATGAACATCGAGGCGAGAATCATGTCGTACTTACCCGCGAGCAGCGCCGGAATAATGCCGTCCCAATCCTGAGCGACAAATTCACATTCCACTTTCATTTCGCTGCACAACGCCTTACCAATTTCAATATCAAACCCAGCCAACTGACCATCAGCGGTGTAGTAATTGAACGGAGGGTACGCGCCTTCGGTGCCAATTTTAATCGTTTCTGCGCTGGCTGACGCCGCGAATGCCACTGAGGTTGCAAGTAATGCGCCCCATAGTTTTCCTTTTGTCATCATGGATTCCCTTCTACTTTTGTTATGCCCGTACGACTCATGATACGCCCGGTCGTTTGGTTGAATGATTTCATTCCAGACTGTCGTTTGCCCTGAAGACCGCTTCCTTTCAAAACCGCAAACGATGCAAGCTCACTAATGAGTATGTTGAAAGTTGGATAAAATCCATAATGATGAATAAGTATGATATACATAGTTTATCGCTATGGATAATTCGCCAAGGAAGCCACATCATGCTCAACGCCAAAGATCGCCTGCTGCGCAATCTCGACTGGAACCTGCTCTATACCTTTCTCACGATCGTGAATGAAGGCGGCATCAGTGCAGCAGCACGTAAGTTGTCACTCAGCCAGCCCAGTGTCAGCAATGCGTTGAAGCGTCTGGAAGAGCATGTCGACAAGCGGCTAATCCTGCGTAAGAAAGGCGTGTTCGCCCTGACGCTGCACGGCATGAGGGTGTATGAATACGCCTCGTCGGTGGGACGAATCATCGGCAACATGGCGGATCAGTTTGTCGATCAAACGGATAATATTCAGGGCGAGCTGAATATTGAGATTGCCAGCCATCTGCAATGCCCGGCGTTTGACGCCACCCTCGCCCAATACCATGCGCTGTTTCCCAACGTCATTTTCAACGTCAACACGCACCCGAGTGCCGACATTGTCAGCCATGTGGCCGACGGCCTGCTGCACATTGGCCTCAGCAATAAAAAAATCGCCAAAACTGGGATTCGTTGTGATTTTCTCGGCTATGAGCAGATGGGTTTTTACTGTGGTCGTACCCATCTCTGCTTTGGGCGCGATGACCTGACTTTGGACGAAATCAAAGGCCTGCCCTATATCTCGTTTGAAAGTGACCAACCCGGCGAAGGCTTAGACGCGATTGCCCACTTTCGCGATCAACAGCAGTTTTGGGGTAAATTGGTTGCCGTATCGTCGAATTTAGAGGAAGTTCGCCGCATGATTATGGCAGGACTTGGTTTTGGCGCACTGACGGTGGAAAGCGCCAAGCCGTATGTGGCGCAAGGGTTGTTATGGCCCCTACCGCCGTATGAGTCGCTGCCTGTGACCGAAATGTATCTGGTGACGCCGGAAACCGTTTCGCTGAGTGATATCGAAGTGCATTTTGTGCGTCTGCTGAAACAGCAAACCCAAGCGCTGGTACGCAGAACGCTGAATGCGATCCAGAGCGCGCATCACCAGCCATTGAGTGACTAACCGTTGAATACTGCGTGGATATCGCGAAATTATGCGTCGATAAAGGGCAAAATCACCGACATCGCGTGTTGCACGGTCTGCTCCTTTTCACCGACGGGCGCAACGTAAAACATCGCCTCGCTTGCGGCCTGCGTGCCGGCCAATGTGGCAATGGCCCACGCGGCGAGATATTGTGACGCTAAGCAGCCGCCAGCGGTCGCAATCGACCCTTGGGCAAAAAAGGGTTGATTGAGGACCTCAACGCCCGCCTCGATCACCCAAGGTTTGGTGGTTAAATCGGTGCAGGCTGGCAAGTTTGTCAGCAAGCCCAATTTTGCCAGCAGCAGCGCGCCCGAACACTGCGCACCAATGAGCTGCTTGGCCGGATTGAGTGCCAGACGTGACAAGATTGCCTCATCGCTTGCAATATCCCGGGTCAGAATGCCACTGCCAAACAGCACCACATCGGCCTGATTGGCAAATTCCAGTGGCTGCTGCGCATCAATGGTGACGCCATTCATTGAGGTCACCTGCGCCGTTGGCGAGGTGATTTGCACGTTCCACCCGTCGCCTTTCATCCGGTTTAAAATGCCCGCAGCAATGAACGAGTCGAGCTCATTAAATCCTTCAAACGTCAGTATCGCGACTTGCATGAGTTTCTCCCTGTGGTGTGATTTCAGCGGTGTGATGACCGTGATGTGAGCCCTGTAGCGGTAACGTTTTTTCCATGCGCACCAAATTCCAGCTGTGGCCGTTGAACGAGCGCGTGCCTTGCTCCCACTGTGTTTCGACAAACCCCAGTTGCTGATAACAATGACGTGCCACCGCGTTGTGTTCAAACACGGCGAGGCTCAGCAAACCCGCATTGAGTTGCTCTGTAGCGACGTCGATGGCCAGTTCGATCATCGGGCTGGCCATCCCTTTACCACGTTGAGCGTGAGCGATAAAAATGCGACATAACCGCACGTGCCGGCTATCGACCTGATACAACTCAATAAACCCCGATGCGACACCCTGAACGTGAAACAAAAACGGATGCACCTGTGGCTGCGCGCAATGCGCCTCGATTTGTTCGACCGTCAGCGGAAACTGATAATTCGGCCCGCCCCACAAATAATTGAGTTCGTCACTGTCGATCCAGTCGATCAATTGCGGATAATCGGCCGCTGTGAACGGGGTCAGTGTTAGGGATGATTGAGCGACAACATCATTCATGCCGGATACACCATGTCGTATTCAAATTCAGACTCGCCAGTGCGCTGAAATCCAAGCCGCGCATACAGGTGCTGCGCCGGATTACTCTTCAACACGCTCAAGCCAACGCTGGCGCCTTCTGTTTTGGCTTGCTCAATTAATGTGGCAATCAGGCGGCTGCCGATTCGGGCATTCTGAAAATCGGGATGTACCTGAATTTGCACCAGATACCATTGATTGCGATTGGGTATGAAGGTGGCTTTGAATAGCCCGGCGGGTTGGTCATCAATGAGAACGATTTTGGCGTCATCAAAATGGTAGTGAATTCGCTGAAGAAAGGCCTCGCGCGACGTGGGCGCACCGACTTGTTCAAGGTAATGGCGCATGGTGACATCACGCAGCGTCAGCAAAAATTCCATATCGTTTGGGGTGGCCTGCCGCAGGCTAAAATCCATCGTCGGCTCCTTGACTGATAGAAGAAATGAAAATGTCAGTGGTTTTCCATGCGCTCTTTTAACGCGTTGAGATCGTTGATGACCGCCATTTTATCGCGAAAGAAGGCTTCATCGCTCATGCCATCGCGGCGAAATAGGGTGAAGGTGAATTCGCAGCCTTCACCATGGGGCACAACGCGCATCGGGTTATACACCCGCTCGCCGTCTTCAAGTTCGACCGTGTGGTCCATGACGCCAAAGGGATTAGCCGGAGCGAATTCAATCCGCTCCCGGCCAAACGGCGCCTCAACCAACCAGAGGTTGCCCTCTTGAATCACGTTGGACTGCGCCAACCCAGCCGCCCACAAAGGCAGATTGACGGGGTTAGACGCAAATTGATACACCGTCTGCACTGGGCAGTCGATGTAAAGACTGAGGTGGTGCACTTCGTTCATACGACGCCTTTCAGAGCTGACTATTTTAACGCCAGTCTAAGGGGTAAAAAGTGCACAAAGCAAGATAAGAAAGTGCTTACTCGCCGTGGTTGATGTCAACCAAAGCTTCCACCTGAACCTGTGAGCACATCGCCTGTTCGCTCAGCCACTTTTCAACCGCTGCACGGTCTTCATCCGTTGCTGAATCGTAGCGGCCTTCGGCAACCACAAACCCATCAAACGACTCGTGATTCGCGCCGCCGCCCATCACCAGATTGCGGCTCTCAATGAAATCGATGAAGCTGTCGAGCAGCACGTCGTATTGCGTGTCATCATCGGTGTTCACCTTGCACGAAAACGCGAAGCCCAGTACCTGAAATTCGCCCACGTAAAGTTTCTTTCTCAGTCGTTTGCTTCTGTTGGTTGTCATTGTTATTTCCTCGTTACTATCAAAAATGCAATGCGCTCGTTGTCGCGGTTATCGTAGTGATAATCGCTGTTTTATCGAGCATTTTTTTCAATCTGTTACCGCTGCGACACAATTTTTTTTCGCGCGTTCTATGATGACTTTATCGCCCGATCACTCCCTCTGCGGAGGTTTGCAAACCGACTCATGGTGCGCAATCTGGTGATTGGCAAACCGTGTCTAAGCATAGGAGTGTAGTGATGAAATACCAACATATCCTGGTCGCGCTCGAACTCTCAGACGACAGCAAACCGCTCATCGATAAAGCGGTGTCGTTTGCCGAGGTAACGGGCGCGGATGTGTCATTTATTCATATCGATGGCACCATTGGCGAGATCTACAAAGAGCTGATCGACATTCAGGCCGATCCGAACCAGAAGCCGCTCAATGACCGTTCAAACAAAATGCTCAAATCGTTGCAACAATACAGCGATTTTCCGATTAAACATTTCTATGTCGGCACCGGCGATCTGAGTGACAAACTCGGGATGATCATCGCCGATAACGGTTTTGATCTGCTGATTTGCGGTCACCACCATGACTTTGTCAGCAAGTTAGTCTCCTATTCTCGCCATCTGATCAACAAATCCCCCATCGATATTCTGGTGGTTCCGATCTAATTCTCGACCTCATTTAAGGTCATCAACACGCGAAAAAAAAACGATAACCCCAAGCAACCTCAACCGACTTGGGGTTATCGTCTCTTCCCTTCACTCAATAATCGACTTTCTTTCTCAATACCTTGGTTTCGCCACGTTTGGATTTACCATCCATACGGCGGCGTTGTGAGCCCAACGTCGGTTTGGTAGCGCGGCGCTTTTTCTGCACCACCATCGCGGACAAGATCAACTCTTTGAGTCGCTCCAGCGCGGCCTCTTTATTTTGTAGTTGGGTGCGAAATTCCTGCGATTTAATCACGATTACGCCATCTGATGTAATGCGACTGTCGGAAACTTTAAGCAATCGTTCTTTGTAAATAGCTGGCAGCGACGAGCGCTGAATATCAAAGCGCAGATGAATCGCGGTGGCGACTTTATTAACATTTTGACCGCCATTGCCCGCCGAACGAATCGCGTTGATTTCGATTTCCCAGTCGGCCAGCGTGACGTTGTTTGAAATAACCAACATGTCGCTACATCCGTTTCAGTGGCTTGACCACACTGTCGAGACCTTCAATTTTCAGCGCCAGGCACAACCGCAGCAGTCGCCCCAGTTCGCCTTCCGGAAAGCCTTTTTTATCGAACCACAACAGGTACTCTTCCGGCAGGTCAATCAGCACGCGTCCGGCGTATTTGCCAAACGGCATCTGCACCCGAGCCAGTTTCAGCAAGTTTTCTTTTTCTAACATAAGCTTGACGGCCTTTTGTCTCTGTTCCGATATTGAGGGAGTACAACGTAATGGAGCGAAGGACGCAAGTCTAACCCCTAATGATGTGTAAACCAAAAGGTCTCGTATGAAAAAGTTCGTTATCCCTTGCCTCGGTCTGATTCTGCTGGCCGGGTGCGATCAGGCTCAGCAATCCGCTGCAGAAGGCAATTCGCCCCAAAACGCAGCACCGCAGGTGACCGACAATGCCACCAGCGCCATGTGCAGCAATGAGAAGCTGGCTGGAGGCTGGCACGACGCCGACGTCTCTCCGGAAGCAGAACAAGCGGTAGACGCAGTGCTGGCTCAGATGGGCAACAATGTGCGGCTGAAATCGATTCTTGCGGTGAAAACGCAGGTGGTCAACGGCACCAACTATGCCATTGAGTTTGATACGCAAGATGGTCAGGTTTGGCACGCGGTGGTGTATCGCACCCTCGATGGTGAGTTCACCATCACCCAAGGCGCAACACTGGGCGATTTGTGTGGCTAAACACGTGTGAGGCGACACAAGAAAAAGGGGCGAAAGCCCCTTTTCATTTTACGCGGCCTGAGAGTGCTCGGGCGGCTCTTTATCTGCGATTTTCTGGCAGATGTATTCCCCAATCGGCATTGCCGAGGTCGCAGCTGGCGATGGCGCGTTGCACACATGCAGGCTGCGCGGACTTTCCGCAAACAGAAAATCATGCACCAAGGTGCCATCCGACAGCACCGCCTGAGCGCGAATGCCCGCCGGATAGGGTTGTAAGTCCGCCAGTTCAATGCTCGGGCAATACTTGCGAACCAGTTGCAGATAGCCGGGCTTCCACAGCGAGTTTTTCATCTCCACCAACCCGGTTTTCAAGTTCTTCGCGGTCACTTTCCAAAAACCACTAAAGCGAAGCATCTCCCACACATCGCGCACGCTGATGTTCACTTTGCCATAACCTTCGCGCTTAAACCCTTGCACCGCATTCGGCCCAACCGTGACCGAACCATCAATCATGCGCGTTAAATGCACGCCCAAAAACGGCAGTTCAGGATCCGGAATCGGGTAAATCAGGTGTTTCACCACCTGATTGTGTTTTGGCGCAAGGCGATAGTATTCACCGCGATACGGAATGATCTGAAAATCCGTCGCCAGCCCCAGCATCTTGGTCATGCGATCAGCCATCAGGCCAGAGCACGACACCAGAAACTGGCTGTGGAAGGTGATCGGCGAGCCTTTGTAACGACAGTGTACGCTGATCTCCTGCTCGGTTTCATTCAGCCCCACCACTTCGGTGCTCAGGCACACTTCACCACCTAATGCTTTGAACTCTTCCGCCATTTTCTCGGTCACTAAACGGTAGTTCACGATGCTGGTCGCTTTGACGTAAATCGCACCAAGGCCAGTGATGTTAGGCTCCGCCAGTTTCAGTTGCGCGACATCGAGCAGTTCCACATCGAGTTCATTTTTCAGGCAACGCTCAAACAGCGCCTGCATACGTTCAAACTCAACCTCGTTGGTGGCGACCAGAAGTTTGCCGCAATTCTCCACCGGAATATCGTGTTTGGCGCAGAACGACAACGTGCGCTCCACGCCGCGTTTGCAAAAATCCGCTTTGAGGCTGCCGGGCGCGTAGTAGACGCCCGCATGGATCACCCCGCTGTTGTGCCCGGTCTGATGGCGAGAGAAGCCTGCCTCTTTCTCCACCAGCAGAATCGACTTATCCGGATATTGCTGTTTGAGTTGCCAGGCCGTCGAAACACCAACAATACCACCGCCCACAATCACATAATCAAAATGGGTGTTCATTTGCGTTCCTTATGCTGAAGCCGTTTTCATGGCGACGTTCGGACGTCGGCCACTGTAGATGAAAATCGCAATAAACAGCGCGACACAAACTACGCGAACCAGCAACGGAATGTTTGGCCACACCAATGCGATACCAATCACCGCCAGCAGTGCGCGTATCGGCCAGTTGAGCGGGCCTTCCAAAAAGCCTTCAATGGCACCGATCATGGCGTACGTGCCAACAATGGCGAAAAAGCCAATCGTGATAACGGTCATTGGATCCCAGTCGATCAATTGGGTATAGGCAATCAACAGCGGCACCAAATACAAGCCTTTGGCAATTTTCCACGCCGTCAGGCCTGTGCGCATTGGCGGTGTTTTGGCAATCGTTGCCGCAGCAAATGCCGTCAGACACACGGGTGGTGTGACGTTACTGTCTTGCGACAGCCAGAAGATGATGAGGTGCGCAGAAAGCAGCGCCAAGCCCACCGCTTCAAGACCCAAGCTTTGTTGCAGCAGCGTATCGAGGAAGTCTGCCGGTACCAACTCCACCAACTCTTTGGCTTTTTCCAGCGCCATCGGCGCATTGAGCAGTTCCAGTTTATCCGGCGCGGCCAGCATGAAGATCGCTTTGGCCTGTTCAGGCAACTGACCAGCAGCAATCATGTCGACCAACTGGCTTTCTGCAATCAGTTTGTACAGCGCAGGCGCAGAAAGTGTGCCCAATACGATATACGCTGCCGTCACTGGCAGACCCATCCCGAGCACCAAAGACGCCAGCGTGATCAGCACCAACATGGTCAGCAGATCGCCGCCAGACCAGTTATCAATCATCAGCGAGAACGTGTTGCCGATACCGGTGGTACTGATTACGTTAATGACCAGACCAATACCCACCAGCAACACAGCCGTAGTGGCCATATTCTTCGCGCCCTGCTCCAGTGCATCAATGATTTCTTTGATGCCCATGCGGTGTTCTTTCGAGAACCAAGACGCGACAATCACCGACAGAATCGACAAGCCCGCCGCATAAGTCGGGGTGAAACCTTGCACCAGCAGCGTAACCAGCACAAACAGCGGGATCAGGTTATGCCAGCCAGACACCAGCACTTTGAGGAACGATTCGTCACTGGTGGTTATCTTCTGTACGCCGCTGCGTTTGGCTTCGATACGGACGAAAAACGCCACCGACAAGAAGTAGATCAGTGCCGGAATAAACGACACCGCGACAATATCGACATACGGAATTTGGGTATAAGACGCCATGATGAATGCCCCGGCGCCCATTACTGGCGGCATCAATTGCCCCCCAGTAGACGCGGCGGCTTCAACACCGGCTGCAAATCGCGAAGGGAAGCCCGCTTTTTTCATCATCGGAATGGTGATCACGCCCGTCGATACGGTGTTCGCCACACTGGAACCCGACACCGACCCCATCAGGCCGGAAGCCAACACGGCGATAAAGCCCGGTCCGCCAATGACTTTGCCCGCAGCGGCGCGCGAGACGTCAATGATGTAATCGCCCACGCCGGAGCGCACCAGAAAGGCGCCAAACAGGATGAACATGAAGACAAAGCTCCAACTGATACGGGAAATCGACCCGAACATCCCTTCAGAAGAATAGAAGCTGCGATACAGCAGGGTTTCCATGCTCAGGCCCGGGAAATGGAAAATGCCCCCTGCCCATTTGCCCCACAGCACCACGTAGCTCAGGCAGACAATAATCAAGATGGGAATGAACCAGCCCATGGTGCGGCGAATCATTTCAATCGCAATCACAATCGCCATAATGGCAAACACCCAGTCGCTGGTGACGAATTTCACGCCGCGCGCATAAAGTGCATCTTCCGCCAGAGGAATGTAAATCAGGCACGCTAACGCTGCCAGGGCAATCATTACGTCAACGCCGAGCGCAATTTTGCTGTCACGCCAGCGAATGCTGGCCGGGTACCACAGCGCGCAGATCATCGCAAAACCGACAAAGTGGGTGGCGGAGATCCACAGCTCCGGCAACGTTGAAAAAGTATTAAACCAGATGTGGGCGAGCGACAGCAGCACACCGAGCACAGCAATGGTTTTCGTCACCCACGGAAAGGCATCGCGGGTTGGCAGTTCATATTTTTGTAGTTCTTGATCCAGTGGTTCACTCATATTGATACTCCACGGCTCTACAGCTAATGCCCGTCAAATGCCGGACACAATTAACCATAGAAAATGAGAAATGCCGCCTCAAGTCGAGGCGGCTTGCAGCATTACTCAGCGATTAACTGAGCCGGGATGTTGATGCCCACTTCTTTGTAGTAACGAGCCGCACCAGGGTGCAGTGGCAGAGGCAGGCCAGCGATGGCTTTTTCAATCGCCATGGCTTTGGTCGCTTTATGGATGCCTTGCAGGAACGCCAGGTTTTCGTACATGGTTTTGGTCAGCTGGTACACATCTTCTTCGGAGATGTCATCACGCACCGCCAGGAAGTTTGGCTGCGCGATGGTGGTGATTGGCTTATCCAGACCTGGGTAAGTGTTGGCTGGAATCACGTATTTGGTCCACAGCTCATAGTTGCCGTTCGCCTGTTTGATTTGCTCATCAGTGAACGACAGGATTTTGATGTCGTTACCCAGCGCCGCAAACGCCTGAGTCACCGCACCGACAGGGACACCCGCCGGCGTGTTCATGCCATCAATCGTGCCGTTTTGCAGCGCACTGGCACTGCCGCTGTAGCCCAGATACGCCAGATTGAAGCTGTCCGGATCGATGCTCAGACCTTTCATGATCTGGCGACCCGAGTACTCTGTGCCTGAGTTTTTCGAACCGATTGAGAATTTCTTGCCCTGCATATTCGCCATATCGGCAATGCTGCCGTTTGGCGCTAAATCAGAACGTACAATGAAGTGTTCGACGTTCTGCCACAGCATAGAAACCGAGCGCAGTTGTGTCTGACGCTCTTTGTATGGGCCTTCACCCGCCCATGCCCAAGCGCCGTACAGGCCTTGCAGAATCGCAAATTGCGCTTCATTCTCGTTGAGCATTTTGACGTTTTCGCCCGACCCCGCAGAGCTGATAGCAGAAAGGGAGAAGTGGTAAGTCGGACTCAGTTTAACTTTGCTCAGTGTCGCCAGAGCAACACCAACTGGGTAGTAAGTACCACCGGTTGAAGCGGTCGCCAGAATGTAGCTGCGTTCTTCAGCAGCGTGCGCTCCTGCCAGCAGACCAAAAGAAGCGGCGGCGGCCAGTAGGGTTTTGGCCAGGCGTTTGTGTTTCATCTTTACTCTCCGTGTCATTATTGTTGTTCGCCGGAAATAGCGAGTAACCCTTCCTATCGACAGTGCGGAAATTGGTTGGAAGCGAATGTCCGCTGCCCTAGCCGATTGTTTAGGTCTATCCCTATAGAGCAAAGACAATGCCAAAAACTAAGCGATTGAATTTATTTGAAATAATAAAAGTCAGTCAACGAAATGAGCAAAAATCCGCTTATTCGCCCGATTAGGCATAAGCAAAATTTCGCCGATGGTGACGAGTAAAAAGCGGTGCTTATTGAGGTTTTTGATCACAACTCATTAACGAATTGTGATCAATGTTAATAAATGCCATTGAATCCTAATGAGCAAAATTTTGCCTATCCCAAATTACTTGCCGCTGGATTGGGAACGCGTCTCCTCGTCATCCTGGGTGTAATCGCTGCGATTGAGCCCATACTTCTGCATTTTCTGATTGAGGGTGCGACGCGGCAGATCCAGCTCTCTCATGGTGTCGCTGATGCTGCCGCGATGCCTGGTCAGCGCATCGTGAATCACCTTGCGCTCGAACGTTTGCAACTGAATCGACAGCGGCAATCCGGCGCTGGCCTCTTCGGTGGTGGCATTCGGGCGACTGGCCAAAATTTCCCCGACTGTCAGCGATTCATCCAGTGCGAAACGAATGGCCACGTTCCGCAGTTCACGCACGTTGCCCGGCCAGGCGTAGCTGAGCAGTGCATGCTGATCCGCTTCGCTGGCGACGCGGGTTTGCGGATTGGCTTGCAACGTGAAGTGTTCAAACAGCAACAACGCATCTTCGTCGCGTTCACGCAGCGGCGGCAAATAGAGCTGCGCCACGTTGAGACGATAGAACAAGTCCTGACGAAACTCCGGATGCTCCAACAGATCTTCTTTGGCCGCCGCAATCACACGCAAATCGATCGCCACTTTCTGGTTGCCACCAACGCGTTCCACCACATGCTCTTGCAGCGCCCGCAGTACTTTGACCTGCATCGACAGCGGCATACTCTCGATTTCATCGAGAAACAGCGTTCCTTTGTCGGCAAACTCCAACTTCCCGATACGCTTTTTCACCGCGCCGGTAAACGCGCCCGCTTCGTGGCCAAACAGCTCGCTTTCAAACAGGCTTTCCGGAATAGCGCCGCAGTTAATCGGCACAAAATTGAAATGTCGGCGCGGACTTTCCTGATGCAGACAGGTCGCCACCAGCTCTTTACCACAGCCAGTTTCGCCGTAGATGATGACGTTGGTGTCAATCGCCGCCACTTTGGCAATTTGCTCACGCAGTGCCGTCATCACTTTGCTGCGCCCGATCAGGACTTGCTCCAGCCCTTGCAGCGTGGAGAGATAATGGCTTCGGTCTTGCGACTGCGCTTCACTGTGAAACTTGTTCACCGCCTCTGCGACGGTGCTCGACAGGCGCTCCGGATTAAACGGCTTTTCAATAAAGTCGTACGCGCCTTTTTGCAGCGCTTTAACCGCCATGTCCACATCGCCATGACCAGTGATCAAGATCACTGGCGTATGCGGCTGCAGGCTTTTCAGCTCAGACAACATTTCGACGCCATCGTAATCCGGCAGGCGAACATCACTGATGATGGTCGCAAAGCGCTGCGCCTTTAATCCTTCCAGCGCGGCTCGCCCGTCGGCGAACACACATACATCAAAGCCCGCCAGTTGCAGCCACTGACTGGTGGCCTGACGGACAATGTCATCATCTTCAATTAACGCGATCGGTAATGCGTCCTGACTACTCATGCCATGCTTCCTTTTCCTATCTCGCGATACGGTAAGGAAAAAAGCGCCGCAAAGAAAGGAGCTGCTTCTCACTTCTTTGTTACCAGATACAAAGCCGCGAATCACCCATCACTTACAACAAAAAATGCCCATCCGAAGATGGGCCTGGCTAACGAGGGTTAGGAGCGTAATTTAGCCACAAAAGACAAACCGATTAGTTGTATGCCCGAGCAAGTGTTCCCTGGCCGGCATAACTGAAACGTAATGCATCATTGCTGATAAATGCCGACTCACCCGCCGACAGCACAATCGTGTGTTCTTCGCACGTCACATTCACTTGCCCGTCAATGCAGAATAGGATCTCTGCGCTGCGGATGTACTGCTCTCGGATTTCATCGGTCACCGTTAAAATATCGAAGGCAAAATCATCCACCGGAACCGGATAGCTTTGTTTGCCATCTTTGTGAACCGGAGCCAGTTTGATCTCTTGTGGATTCATCGGGTTAAAGCTGGTGTTACGAATCAACTCTGCAACGTCGATATGTTTAGGCGTCAACCCGGCTCGGAGTACGTTGTCGGAATTGGCCATAATTTCCAACGCCGTTCCTCGTACATACGCATGGGGTGTTTCTGCATGCAGGAACATCGCTTCCCCCGGGGCCAGCTCTACAGTATTGAGAAACAGCGGAGCAAGCAGGCCGATATCATGGGGAAACAACTGCTCAAACTCTTCGATATACTGCAAAGCTTCACGCAGTTGTGACGTTTTAGCCGGACGCAACATTGACTGTTTAAGTTGCTGCAATACTTCAGTTTTTCGCTCATCGTTCATCGTCATTAACGTGGTAAAAAAGACTTTTAACCCAGCGTTAGTTGGCTGGCTCTCAAGCCGTGCCAAATCTTGTTCTAGCGCTTGAATACTGATCTGACCAAATAATTCGATGATGTCCGGAATCGGACGAAAGCCATTCATCGCACGATAAAAAGTGAGCGCGTAAACTAACTCTGGTTTGTGATTCGCGTCCTTGTAGTTTCGCTGCGGCGAATTCAGCGCAATTCCTTGTTGATTTTCGCGTTCAAATCCGATTTCCGCATTGCGCTTATTGGGGTGAACCTGAATCGACAACGGTGCCTCAGCGGATAACACTTTGAGCAAAAACGGCAGTTCGGCAAATCTTGCTGCCGTGTACTCCCCCAGATAGCGTTTGCCATTCTTCGCCAGAAGATCCGCCAACGACTCGCCCGTACCATGTACCTTGGCACAACCATTGGGGTGTGCACCCATCCAGATTTCGGCCTGAGGTTGCTGCTGTGGATTGGCGATTCCAAACATCTCCGTCAGAGCACTTTTGCTGCCCCAAGCGTAGTTCTGAATGACATTATCCAGTTTAAACAGTGCCATCTTAATGTCCTCCTGTCAGATTCGTGCCCAGTTTCAGCATCGCCGCGACATTACGTGCGGTACGTTGTAGGTTCTCACTCGCTTCAGAGAGCACTTGCTCCAATGATTGCGGTGCGCGGACTGAGTCGAAAACCCCTGCAAAATGGAGATTCAGAGCATCCGTCTCAGCCCCCAGAGAACCCGCAATACCAATCACCGGAATGCCTAGGTTTGCCGCCCTTTGCGCAATACCAAACGGGGTTTTGCCTTGCAGAGTCTGGTTGTCCATCTGCCCCTCACCGGTAATTACCAGGTCAGCATTTTTCAGAACGCTCTCTGCATCAAGGGCATCCAACACCATCTCAATGCCCGGTTTCATCTCAATGGGAAACAGCAGTGACAACCCTAGTGGTGCACCGCCAGCGGCCCCAAAGCCGGGCATGTTGCCGCAATGAGTGCCACACTTTTTCGCGGCCAGATCAGCAAAGTGAGTCAACGCCTCATCAAGTTGTGCCACATCCTCTGGCGTTGCACCTTTCTGCGGACCAAAGATATGGCTGGCTCCTGCAGGGCCAGTCAGAGGATTCGCCACATCACAAGCGATCACCATGTCAACGTGAGCGCAGCGACCATCGAGTGCCGCCAGGTCTATTTCGGCAACATCAGCAAGCGCCCGCCCACCTCGGCCGATGACTTCTCCGTTGGCTTTGCGCAGCACCCCGCCAAGCGCTTGAATGATCCCAGCACCAGCATCATTGGTCGCACTGCCGCCTAATCCTATGAGGATTTTTTTCACACCGAGATCCAGTGCCTGCTGAATGATTTGCCCTGTACCGTAGGTTGAGGAGATCAATGGATTACGCTGCTGCATAGGCACTTTATCGAGCCCGGATGCCTGAGCAATTTCAATGAGAGCTGTACGCCCATTATCCAAAAGCGCCCATTCGGCGGCGATGATGTCGCCGAGCGGCCCCTCAACCCGAGAGACGATTTTCTCGCCATTGAGCGCTTTCAACAGCACATCGACCGTTCCTTCTCCTCCATCGGCTAAAGGCATCAGATGATAGTCAGCATTCGGAAAGACGGCAGAGAATCCATATTGAATGCACTGACACACCGCCAGTGCTGGCAAGGACTCTTTGAAAGAATCAGGCGCGATAACGATTTTCATGAAAGGATCCTTACCCGCTCCGAAGAGCGGGTATTGCAGAAAATTACAACGTGAAACGGAAAGATTTCACCTGACAGGGCTTGAGTACGCCAAACGACTCGGCATCTACATCGTTCGAAATGGCTTTTTCATCCAAACTCACCGCCAGCCAAGACGTCACACCACCATGAATTTGCACGGCATCTTCAACTACGGCTGATTCCGATGGGTTGTAAACCCTTAAAATTAAGGCATTTTCATCTTCTGCTTTTTTCAGCACACTCAGTACCGCGCCGCGTTTATCTTTGCTAAGCAGGCTATGGGTCAATGGCAAATTCTGCTCACCGACATTAAGTTTCATCGCGTTGTAAGGAATTTTGTTGTAACACTGAATCGGCGTCACATTGTCACGGGCAGCCGCCATCACATTGGCGTCAATGTGGTTACCCGCAAAACCAAACAGAGTAAATTCGCACACCAGCTTGCCTCTCACCTGAGAATCCGGCGTTGGAATTTTGATCCCTGAAGGACGGCCCGGGCGCAGCAACAAATTCTCTTTACCCAGCACACCAACACCACGCACTAGTGTTAATGCAAAGGTATCGCGCTGTTCATTGCCTTGAGCGGAAATTACTTCAAATTCACGTAGGCCATTGCTCATAATGGCCATTCCACCCTGAGCATCTTCCAGCGCAGCAAAGTTCATCAGTTGATAAACCGGAACCGGAGCTTCTTTCCAACCATCGGCTTCCCAGTTGGCCATTTCCGGATCGTTGGTAGGCCGAGTGATCAGACCAAACTGGTTGTCGGCCACGACCGTTTCAGACACAAACGGAGTAGGAACCAACACGCGAACACGGTGGTCATCCGCCTGGTTATCCAGCACCATCCGTACTTCAATGCGGCGCGAGCCCTGTTTGAGAACCACCTGACAATCAACATCCACGAAACCATTTTGACCGCTACGCGCTTCGCGTTCGCTCAAATCCTGCGGTACATTCATTCGCAGCATGATGCTTGCGACAGATTGGAAGCCTTCATGTTTCACATTCACGTCAGCTTTAAATTCATCTGAATACAACAGCCATTCGTGACGAGATGGAGAATAATCGTACTCATCACCATCATCGGAACCATCTTCAATGCGCAGTACTTGCGCGTAGGTATGCTTGGTCTCTTTATCGAAGATATCCAACGTGCCGTTGCTGTTCACATGGATGCGGTAGTATTCGTTCTCCAGCAGAAAGTCTTTTTGCTCTGCGACTTTTTTCACACCTTTTTCATGTGCTTGAATATGCAAAGTGGTAAAGCCCATTGCAGGGACTGAATGTTTGATTTGAATGTCATATTCAATGAACGGATCGTAATTTCCGTAATGCACGATCTGGCGGTCAATTTTGCCAGGGTCAATGACGCGTTGATCCTGAATGAAGTATTCAACGGGCGTGCCGTGCTCATCAAACAGATTGAATTCTTCTGCGCGAATGGTGATGGTGGTATTAATCACTTCATCGCGAGCATAAGGAGACAGGTTAAACAGCGCCAATTTGTCGCAGCCTTCGCGAGCAGGCATGTGGTCAACAATCTTGCGCTTATAGAAGTTAATCAGATTGGTCGCCATATCGTCAGCGAGAATGTAACGATTGAGAATCTCCGCGTGCACTTTGTCTGAGCAACAGCAGCCGATTGAATCGTGCGCATGGTTCTTCATGCTCTCTTTCCACATCTTCTCAATCAAACCGTGGTGATACTCAAAGCCCAGAGTCCAGGCAATCGACGCCAACGGCTCAAGAATATTGACGATCTTGTTTTCTACTTGGGCATGGATCAGCTTGATGTCCATGCGAGTCGAAGAAATCGTGCGGTGAACACGCATGTATTTGCCATCGTTAAACTCACCTTTCACGGTGTCCAGTTGTTCGCGTTCAGCTTCAATGCGTTCAAACACCTCTTCGAAACGGCTCATTTGGAATGTTTTGTCCGGGTAGATTTCACGCAGTGTAGTCATCACTTCAAAAATGTCTTTTTGAATCGGCATCTGGTCATGGCCATTCGGCAGCAAAATATCTTTGGTTACCGACGGTTTTTCCAGCACAGGGAAATATTTGTCCAAGCGAGCACGCAGGCCAGCTTCATCTTGTGGCAGGTATTTACCAATCGCATACCCGAGCGGCAGTACTTGCGCCGTCACTTCGCTGCCATCGTTTGACTGCCACACAAATTCTGTTTTGTCTGTGCCATGGCGTTCAGAACAGCCGCGCCAGAACATCGCACGCTGAATGCCAAAGCCGTTATAGATGGCAGGCAGTTGAGAACTCATTGAGAACGAGTCCGGCAGATAGCCAATTTTCATGGGCTCACCCAATGCCAGACAATCTCGCAATCCATACAACATATTGCGTACAATCGACTCACCAGACACTTGCATGGTGTCGGTTTGCGAATACCACGGGCCAATGATGAGTTTGCCTGCCTCCACCAGAGCTTTCACTCGTTGTTTGTGTTCAGGTTTAATCGCGAAGTAGTCTTCAAGTACAGCGGTCTGTCCATCAAGCACGTAATATTTGTAGTCCGGATCGTTTTCCAGACGAGTCATGATTTCCTCCATGTTGTTCACCAACAGAATGCGTGACTCTTCGGTCGTGAAGTACCATTCACGATCCCAGTGCATGTGAGGAGTGATATGAACGCGAGATGTAGTCATAACGGTTTACCCTAATTAGCCATCGAGGCCAGTAATGAGTGAAAATGTGGTTGCTTTTTATTCGTTCTAGCGAATTCGGGGCGCAGAAATCCTGCGCCCAACAGTGGTATTGAGCGAATGAATCCATGCTCTGATTAGTTCTGAGTGACAGCCTCAGTGGCAAACTTGCCCTTTTTTACTGCATGAGCTCTCCATGCAACCAAGGTCAAGGTAGAAATAGCCGTTCCGACCAATGCAGCGCCAAACCAGATGGCCGCCGCGGTAAACGCGCCAATACCGGCGTCGTGAAGTAAGAAGATGGAGAAAATGCCCGCTCCTGGCGTCGACAGACCGATGCCTGCGGCACCAACCATGGCACCCGTCACCACAGAACCCAGCAGGAATGAGCCAATGACGCGGATTGGATCTTCAATTGCCATTGGAATCGCCCCTTCGGTGATCCCCGCCAAGCCCAATAGCCAGGTGGATTTCCCCGTCTCGATTTCAAAGTCTTTAAACAGTTTAGGGGCCAACATGGTTGAAGCGGTTACGGTAAACGCCGACACCATTTTCACCGAGCCGAAGATGGCGTAAGGGCCATATACACCGTTAGCCATTGCACCCAGACAGAATGCGTAAGCGGCTTTATTCACCGGACCGCCGAGGTCAAATGAGACAAATAGCCCAATCACAGCCCCCAGAAGCAATGCATTGGTCCCCGACATACCATTCAGCCAATCTGTCAGCCCTTGGTTCAACCAAGCAACCGGTTTACCAATCACAAACAGCATCAGCGAGCCCGCCACCAAAGTGCCGATCACCGGATACAAATAGAAAGTCAGGAAGCCGTTGAATGCAGGGCTTAAACGTACATTCTCTTTAACCCAGCGCATGACGTAACCGGCAATCAAACCACCGACAACACCACCCAGAAAGCCCGACCCAATCAGGTTCGCTGCGATACCTGCTGCAAAACCAGGGCCTAATGCTGGTTTATCTGCCAGAGAGTAAGCCGTGTAAGCAGCCAGCACAGGAACCATCAACGTCCCCAACAAGCCGCCTCCCAGTTTGCGATACATCCACAACCACGAGCCTTCTTGTGCATATAGATCCTGCAAATTAAACATTTGCGCGAGGAGCACGGCCACAGCCAATACGGTACCGCCAGCAACAATCAGAGGAACAGCGTAAGAAATGCCGGATAACAGCGCCTGTTTGAGTTCCGTTTTTAATGGCAGTTTCTTCGGCTGATGGTCATTCGCAACCGTGCGATTCGCACCTGAGCCTGATTTGCCCACTTCAACCGCTTCTTGCAAAATACGTTCTGCGTGTTTAATCGGCTCCGCCACAGGCACTTCGACACGTGGAATACCATTAAAACGCTCCAGTTCCTTGATCGCCACTTCCGCAGCAAACACGACTGCTGTTGCTTTATTTAATTGCTCTGCGGTCAGTCGATCTTCAATACCATTCGCACCCTGCTTTTCTACTGAGACGTTATATCCCAGCTTTTTACCTGCTTTTTCCAGATACTCCGCAGCCATGTAAGTATGCGCGATCCCTGCCGGACACGCCGTCACACAGACAATCGTAGGCGCATCTTTGAGTTGATGAGTCTCTGATTCTGTATTCTGTTCTGCTTGGTTATCAAGCAATTCGAAAATTTGTTCTACATTTGTAGCATTTAATACCGCTTCTCGAACCTCATCATCCACCAATGTTGTGGTCAGTTCAGTCAGCAGATGCATGTGGGTCGAACCTGCTTCGGCGTTAGGAATCGCGATGAGGAAGATAAGGTTGACATCTTCCTCATCATCTATGCCTTGCCATTTCAGATCTTCTTTAAGTGTCGCTATCGCAAAAGCCGCTTCCTTTACAGCATCGGTTTTACCATGAGGTACAGCCAAACCTTCCCCAAGCGCTGTCGGCCCTTGGGTTTCACGGGCGAACACCGCCTGTAGATATTCGTCTTTGTTGTGCAATTTTCCCTGCTGATCCAACATCTCAGCAAGTGCACGAATCGCTGCGTCACGACTTTCAAATGTCGTTTGTAATGTTATCAGCGACGGATTGGTTAGAGAGGTAAGTTTCATAATTTGTCCCATTGTCACGTTTACATTCGTTGTCCGTCCAACAACAATGGAATAATACCTTTTAAATACATCAATACCATGATCAAGATCTCAGTTGTATTAATATATGTATTATAGTTGTATTTTAATTTATCACAAGAACAGCAATGTGCACTTGTCATATTGAATCACTTTCGTATCATACAAATAACTATAGACAGCGTTAAAATCCCTGTTAAGCATACAGTTACTGAGAGAAAGTATGGCCAGATTACCCATGTATCGGCAGATCGCTGATGCCATTAGAAAAAAGATCAGTTCGGGTGAGTATAAGGTAGGTGAAGCCCTGCCGACAGAAGCACAATTACGTGAAGAGTTTTCAGTCAGCCGCGTGACGGTTCGTCAGGCAATCAAATTATTGGTCGAAAACGAGGAACTGGAAAGCGTTCAGGGCAGCGGTACTTACGTTAAAGCCAACAAGGTCAATTACGACATTTACCAACAAAGTAGCTTTTCTGAAAAGTGGGAACACCTCAACAAAGTGACCCACAGTGACGTTGTGGCTTTTGAGATTCAACGAGCGGCTCTGCATATCGCAGAACATCTCAACATTAAAGAAGGTGAACGCGTTTACTTTGTCAAACGAGTTCGCTACATCGACGACACGCCTATCACCGTTGAAGAGACTTGGATGCCGACCAACTTGTTTCCAGATCTGACTTATCAGGTGATGCAGGGCTCTAAGTATGACTACATTGAAAATCAAAAAGGATTGGTGATTGATCGCAGTGAGCAGGAGATTATTCCCATTCTGCCATCTAAAGAGATCGCGGACTTGTTAAAAATAGATGTAACCGCTCCGATCATTGAAAAACGGACGATTGGCTATCTGGAAAATGCGACGGTATTTGAATACAGCCGTAACTACACCAGCCCAACCGAATACAAGTTCACGTTAGTCGCGAAACGTAACCGCGGGTAATCCATAAGCGCGGCCAACAGTGCTGCGCTTTTTTGAATCACCGACTAGGGAAAGTACAGGTGTCATACATGACGTTAGCGCAGAAAAAGTTTGGTTTGACGATGCTCGCTCTATTGCTGATTTTGGGCGTTAAGTCGGCATCGACCAACATCGTCAAGCAGTGGCAGCTGGAGCAGGCACAAAGTCACGGTGAGCAGCGTCTGCTGGACTACATCGGCGATGTGCGCAAAACGCTGCGCCGCTTTTATCATTTGCCCTATCTCATCACCAATGAGCTGATCAGCCAACAACTGCTGAGCGGTAATACTTCCGTCATGGATGAAATGCAGGCGACGCTGGGTAAACTCGACAAAGCCGCCAACACCAAAGGCTGGTACGTACTTTCGTCCAGCGGCGACGTGTTGGTTTCCAGTAAAGATGCGGAGAACTGGAATACTCATGACGGCGATGCGATCGTGGCCAAAATTCACGAGCAGCGCGAAGGGATTTCCATTGTGACCAAAGCGATTGGCGCAACGCCAATCTATTTCCTCGCCGCGCCGATTTACATCGATCTTGATATTGTCGGCATTGTAGCGGTGCAAATTGATCTCAGCGTGCTGGCCGACCAATGGTTTGCTAATGATGAACTGATCTTGTTTCAAAACGCCAGCGGCCAATACTTTCTCTCCAGCAGTCCACAATACAGTGCCGACTGGCTCAATGCCCATCCGCACATCACCAACGCCGCACAGCCGATTCATTTGTACAACGGTACCCGTTTGGTGCTGTGGAATTTGCAGTCAGAGCCGTATCTGGCCCAATCGGTCACGCTGGATGATTTGAACTGGACGCTGACCTATCTGACGCCGATGAAATCGCTCTATCAGACGGTCAACTGGATCAGCATGAGTTGTGTGGTTGCCGTGCTGCTGCTGATCTTACTGGGTACGTTGCGCTACGAGCAGTACCAGAAACAGATCAGTCAGCGTAAGTTGCAGGAGATCGTGCAGGAGTCAGAGCGGCGCCAGCGCAACATGATTCAGAAGACTCACGTCGGGCTGCTGCTGCTCGATGAATCTGGCCGGATTGAAGAGATCAACCCGATGGCTAAGCGCTATTTCAGCCTGTCAGAGTTGATGGTGAAAAACGTGCGCGCCTGGGAGCTGTTTGATATTGGTAACCCCAACGCCACCATTCCTTTGCTGCTGGAAAACTTGGCGCGGAATCAGGAACTGGCCGACATTACCTCCGTGGAAACCATGGCGCGGCGCAGCGATGGCAGTTTGTTCCCGATTTTGTTCTCTCTCACCTCTGTTCAATGGAAAGACAAGCGCCACTATCTGGTGACGATCCTCGACATCAGTAAGCGTAAGAAAGCCGAAATTGCGCTGCAGACGGCAAACCAGGAGTTACAACATCGGGTCGAAGAGCGCACCGCTGAGCTGAAGTCAGCGCAGCAGGAACTGATTGATGCCAGCAAAATGGCAGCACTGGGCCGCATGTCGAGTGCGATCACCCATGAGCTCAACCAGCCGCTGACCGGGCTGCGCACCCTCTTGTCGAGCAATGAATTGCTGCTGGCACGCGGAGAAACCCAGCTCGCGCAAGCCAACATGAAGCTGGTACACACACTGATCGATAGGATGGCGAATATGACTACGCAGTTAAAGTCTTTTGCCTTTAACCGCCCGGAAACACTGACGCCAGTATCAATTCCCGATGCGCTGCAGGAAATTTTGCGCGTTCATCAGGCGCGCCTCGATCGTGTGGATGTGCGGGTGCGTATGTCATCCGAGCTCCCCTTGGTTCGCGGAGAGGAACAGCGCCTCAGGCAGGTGCTGGGCAATCTCATCACCAACGCGCTGGATGCGATGCAGGATCAACCGGAAGCGAAACTGATCATCAGTGCCTCAGATGAAGCCGGCAAAGTGATGATTCGCGTGCGTGACAATGGCTGCGGTATTGATGAAGACAAGCTGACCACCATCTTCGAGCCGTTCCAGACCAGCAAAAAAATGGGGGAAGGCCTGGGGTTGGGGCTTTCCATCACCGCCAACAGCGTACGTGATATGCAAGGCACCATTCGCGCGGTGAACAATCCGGAAGGCGGCATGACATTCGAAGTGACGCTGAGCGCCAGCGCCGAAACCAGCAACCTCGCACAATAAAAAAGAGGCGATGCCGCCTCTTTTTTATTTTCTCATTGAATCCAACACCTAACGCCACACTCCCCACTCGCCGGTAGTGCCCGGTTCGTCACCTTGCGTCCACCATTGCGCAGTCCATTCGCGGCCATTGTGGCTGACCACATCGCCCGCATTATAGATAGTGTCGTTGCTCCATGCGTTGTCAGGTCCGGTCGGCGGAGTCGTTTCACCTTTGATCAGGGATAGCTGATAGCTGAAGGTCGCATTCGGCGCGAAAACTTGGTTTGCAAACAGGTTACTGGTATCGAACATGTAATGCCCCATCTCTTCATGCCAGATGCCGATATACCAAGCCCCGTTAGTCAGTTGATTAAACTGCCCCGCCAGTTCTGCCGCCCAGGTCGAGCTGTTATTGGCAGAAATAGCAAGGTTGATGTCTGACTGTTCATTACCATTGGCATCAAAGGTGCGAAAACGCACGGTATCACCCGATTCGACCGGGCCAAATCCCTGCGCAATAAAGTAACCCAGCGCCGTCAGGTCGACGGGTTGCGGGGGATCGGTGGGATCTGTTAGCGCCGTGCCGCCATCAAAGGAGATATCACTGCAGTTGTAAAACCCTTCACCAGCCGCATCTTCACGCTGCCAACGGGTATACAACACGGCATCGCCACTGCGCCCAGCGGGGAACGTTACTGCAATACGATACTTTTTATCTTCACCTACCGCGACATTACCTGCGGTATCGATCAGTTCCAGATCCGCCCACGTGAGCGGCGCAGCGTGATTGTATTCCGGCTTCGTCAAATAGAACTGCCAGTATGATGGGCTGTGCGGCGCGGTGGCGTTGAACACCAGTTCAATCTGCTGATTCGCATCCAGCGTAATGGCGGTTTTCTGCCAATAGGGGGACGGAATGTTTAAGCCAGATTTGGCACTGTCAGCAGCCGAACACAATGAACCGTCGCGCACAATGGCTTGCACATGTGCCATATCCTGATAGTTAGGCACGTTGGCTGAAATTTCATTTCGCTGTACAAACGGAAAGGCACCGGATTCATCAAACGCGGCCTGACAGGCAGCGTTCGGAATCGTATTGTCCCAAAAGCCTCCATCCTGATAACAGGTATTCTGGCGGGCACTTGGGTATTCCACCCAGCCATGAGCGGCCACCTGAAACGAGGCAACACTCCCGATGATCAGTGCGCTTAACGCACTAAACTGCAACACTTTATTCATGATTTATCCTTTTTAACTGACATTGAGAAGCAAGGCGTAAGAAGCCGCTTTTGCTCCACAAAGCTAGCAAGGATTTATCTTTTCACGGCGCGCAAGGTGGGGTTTTCACGCCATTCAATCGTCAAACTGACGAGCCGTTTCCAAAGCCAGCCGCCAGTTTTCGTACCATCACATTTCCCTTCGAGTCACTTCAAATTTTCGTATGTCGGACAAACGTCAAACGGCGTTCAATCTTTGGTCAGTCAATTAACAGTGTTAGAGAATCCACCACCAAATCATGGATTGTCAGAAATCCCCGACAAAACCTATCGCAAGCTTTACTTGGGCTGACGGACTCTTTACAGAAGGTTGCGTAATATGAAACTGTGCATGTCGCACAACAACAGGAGAAAAGTTATGAAGAAAGCACTTGTTATCTTAACGACTATGACCCTTAGTGCTGGTGCATTTGCGTCAATGGGCACCACCCAACAGGAAACCACGCTAACCACGGATGCGTATGCATCGAAACAACAAGCGTATGATGCCGGTTTCGCGAAAGTGAGCGAACTGAAAAGAATGCCTTCAAACGAGCTGGCCAATGAGCTCAATGTGTTTGATACCAAACTGGTACAAAACAGTATGAAGGTGAAAGATGCGGAAGTGAAAGTCGAACCCTTTGCCAAACCGGATGGTCAGGTTCAGTACCGCGCGGTGGTCGATGTCGATTACCAGTACACCGTTCGTGAAAGCAAAAACAGCTAATCTCTCGATCAACAGGGTGAGCGGAGATCTCACCCTGTTGCCTTTCTGTTATTGCCGCAATCGAAGCGGCTTAATGTCGTTCAAACTGATGAATCAGGCGCTGCAACTGTTCTAAGTTGTGCACCAGATGTTGCGTGCGCTGCACTGAAGAAGACGCCGCAAGGGAATTTTTCTCGGTTAACGTCTTAATATTGACGGCATTGGCAGTAATTTCGCGCGTCGCACTCGCCTGCTGCTCCACCGCGGCTGCAATCTGCTGGCTTTCATGGGTCACCTGACCGAGCTTGGCCGCAATATCCTGAATCACACCGCCAGTTGAATCCGCCGTTTGTTTGCATTGCAGCGAGAGTTCCGAACCGCGTTGCATCGAAGAGACCGCCTGTGTCGCGAGCGATTGCAACTCCGCAATCATGGCATGAATTTCACTGGTTGAATCCCCGGTTTTGGCCGCCAGTTTGCGCACTTCATCAGCCACCACCGCAAAACCACGCCCCGACTCTCCGGCACGCGCCGCTTCAATAGCAGCGTTCAGCGCCAGCAAATTGGTTTGCTCAGAAATGGCAGTGATCACTTCCAGAATGGTTTCCACCTGCTGACTGTGTTGAGCCAGTGTGGTCAGAACCTTCTGACTCTGCGCCAATTCACTGTCCAGTGCGTTTACCTGAGCCACCGTGGCACGAATCCGCTCCAGGCCACACAACGAATCGCTCTGGGCAATTTCAGTTAGTTGTGACGCGGCCGATGCACTCTGGGCAATGTCGTTGATCGAATAGGTCAGCTCTTCCACTGCGGTGGCCACGAGTTCCGTTTCCTGCTGTTGCTGGGCCAATGCCTGTTCGATTCCACGCATATTGTCGAATTCACGCTGCGCCTCTTTCAGGATTTGTCCGGACGTTTCGCTGCTGCGTGCAACCACCGCACGCAGCTCCGCCTTACGCATCATCAGCGCCAGCTCGACGGGCGAACATTCATCGCAATAGCCGGTATACACTTTTTCCATCAGCGGGTTACTGTAAGCTTCGCTGGCCAGTTTATACAGCTGAGCATGACGCCGATGTAAGTAGCTCATTCCAGCCAGCGTGATCATTTGCATCAGCACCACCAAACTACCCGGCAACCACGCCTGCTGTTGCCACATCCAGCCCGCGCTGATGAGCGTGCCTGACAGCACTGCGCCTTGCATTATGCGCATCATCGGCCAGCGACGCACCGTGACGGCTTGCCCCTGATTGAGTTTGGCGTACAACGCCTCGGCGCGCGCGACTTGTTCTTTGCTTGGTTTGGAGCGCACCGATTGATGCTCAACGATGTTACCCTGCGCATCCTTTATCGGTGTGACAAACGCCGACACCCAATAGTGCCTGGGACCTTTGCAACGGTTCTTCACAATCCCCATCCAGCTTTTTCCCTGATTGAGATACTGCCATAACTGCTCAAACGCAGCTTTGGGCATTTCAGGGTGACGAACCATGTTGTGCGGCTGAGCCAACATCTCATCAAGTTCATACTCTGCAACATCGCAGAAAGCTTCGTTGGCGTAAGTGATATGACTAGAAGGCTGGGTGGTAGAGATAAAACTGATATTCTCCGGATAATCTTTATTCTCGGTCGCGGCCATGCTGAGCAAGCTCTTAATTAATATGAATTTAGTTGAGGATAGACTTTTAGCATGCTCACTTTATGGTCACTTTGATACGCATCAATTCTATCAATAAGCTGCGAAATTTATCTCATTTATGAAACAAATAATGCAAGGTTTACATATTTGACGTTGAAATCATCACGCTAAACTGAGAAAAAGCGAAACAACGAATCCGAGGCAGCGGTCCGCAGAATAAATGGATTAAACTTAAACCGACTCAGTCACGTAAACAGAACAAGAATAAAAACAAACACAACGGGCTTTCACGCCCACGAACTTATGCCGAAAGAACAACATCAAATTCAGGATGTGCCGATGAATGAGCTGAAACAGTGTTACTTTGACCAATCACCCGCGGGTATTGCTATCACGGATCTGAAGGGTCAGATTGAAATTGCCAATCAGCGCTTTTCTCAAATCACGCGGGCCAATGAGCAGCAGGACATCGGGGCGATTATGAATCCCGCATTGCCAATCAGCGTCGCAGAGGTCATCGATGATCTATTGCAGGGTAAACAGCATATGCACATTTTTGAGGTCAAGCACGCCTTCAGTGCTGACACTTTAAGTTGGTGCATCATCAAGGCCAGCCTGCTGGATAAAAACGCCAAAACTCACGTATCGTTTGTGATTGAAGACATCAGTCTCAACCGACAGCTCAATCCACGCATGAATGTGCACCTCAATGCCATTGTCGACAGCCTGCCCGTCCTGATCGCTCAGATCGACGCTCAGAACCGCTATCTGTACGCCAACAAAACTTACGAAGAATACTTCCATACCACACTGAATGAAGTCATTGGCCGTACGATCGAAAATCTGATCGGCGAAGAAGCATTTGCGCGCAGCGCGCCGTATATCGAACGAGCTCGTCAGGGTGAAACCGTCACCTTCGACAATACCTTGTTTTTCACCAACGAATTACGCGTGCTGCATCTCAAACTGGTGCCGGATGAGATGCATCAGGGTGGGTTTTATATTTTCGGTCAGGATGTCACCGAGTTGCGGGCGTTTCAGAGCAGCTTGGAGTTCAAGGCTTATCATGATTCGCTTACGGGTCTGCCTAACCGTAGCTTTTTTATGAAATCGCTCGCCAACGTGCTTAAGTACAAACAACAAGGCTCAGCACTGTTGTTTATTGATCTGGATGGCCTCAAATTAGCGAACGATCGCTACGGCCACCACATCGGCGACGGCTTACTGAAGATCTTCGCCCGGGTGCTACAAGATGCCATTCGTCCGCAGGATTTCGTTTCGCGCTTGGCGGGTGATGAATTCACCATCATTCTGACGGAACTGGAAGACCCGCTCGTCAACATGCAGGAAATCTGTCAGCGCATTCAGGAACGGCTGCCCGCCAGCGTCGAGATTGAAGGCCATTGCATCCCCTGCAGTTGCAGCATTGGCGCGACACTGCTCGATCACACCCAACATCTGAGTGAAGAAACCTGGCTGGCGCGTGCCGATGCGGCCATGTACAAAGCCAAAAGCTGTGGCAAAGGCGGTTTCGTCATCGAATAGTTTTTCACCGTTTATCCCGTCCTCACACTTTCGAATGGGTATTTTTAAGCAAATACCCGCTTTTATACTACGCCTTTTCGAACAAAAACAAACATTTATCAGTGTTATCTAAAACACGATTTTGGTGCAAAACTTTGAAGTAACCCCATAAATTTGCAATCTAATCATTTGTTTTTATGTTCAAATTAATTCACATGCAACATTTATCACAGAAATAAGTATACGTTCGAACAACAATCCACGAAATTTCGAACGAAACAAACTTTTTCTCGTTCGCACTTAAAAACCATCGCAAAACAAATGAGGTCACCAATGTTTGGGATTTTCAAACCACAAGCTCACATCGAACGGCTGTCGCCGGATCGGGTTGAGAGCGCTTATACACGTCTACGCTGGCAACTTTTTATCGGTATTTTTGTAGGCTATGCAGGTTACTATCTGGTTCGTAAGAACTTCAGCTTGGCGATGCCATATCTGATCGAGCAAGGCTACAGCCGCGGCGATCTCGGTGTCGCACTGGCTGCGGTTTCGATCGCTTACGGCTTATCTAAATTCTTAATGGGCAGCGTGTCTGACCGTTCCAACCCACGTTATTTCCTCAGTGCAGGCCTGCTTTGCTCTGCGCTGGTCATGTTCTGCTTTGGCTTTATGCCATGGGCAACCGGCAGCATCACGGCCATGTTCATCCTGTTGTTCCTGAACGGTTGGTTCCAGGGCATGGGTTGGCCAGCCTGTGGGCGAACCATGGTGCACTGGTGGTCGCGCAAAGAGCGTGGTGAAATCGTTTCAGTATGGAACGTTGCGCACAACGTCGGCGGCGGTCTGATCGGTCCTATCTTCCTGCTGGGTTTGTGGATGTTCAACGACGACTGGCGCACTGCATTCTACGTGCCTGCCTTCTTCGCGGTTCTGGTTGCAATCTTCATCTGGATCACCATGCGTGATACACCGCAATCGTGTGGTCTGCCACCAATCGAAGAGTACAAAAACGATTACCCGGACGACTACGACACCTCACACGAAAAAGAGATGACGGCCAAAGAGATCTTCTTTAAGTACGTGTTCTCTAACAAGCTGTTGTGGTCTATTGCGATTGCCAACGCGTTCGTTTACCTGATCCGTTACGGCGTGCTGGACTGGGCGCCGGTTTACCTGCGTGAAGCGAAAGAATTCACCGTTGATAAATCGTCTTGGGCGTACTTCTTGTACGAATGGGCGGGCATTCCGGGCACACTGCTGTGTGGTTGGATCTCGGATAAAGTGTTCAAAGGTCGCCGCGCACCTGCTGGTATCTTGTTCATGGTACTGGTTCTGCTGGCTGTTCTGGTTTACTGGTTCAACCCGGCTGGCAACCCAGCGATTGACATGGCAGCACTGGTTGCGATCGGCTTCCTGATCTACGGCCCGGTTATGCTGATTGGTCTGTACGCGCTGGAACTGGCTCCGAAGAAAGCAGCAGGGACTGCGGCTGGCCTGACCGGTCTGTTTGGTTACCTGGGCGGCGCTGTAGCAGCGAACGCGATTCTGGGTTACACCGTAGACCACTTCGGTTGGGACGGCGGTTTCATCATTCTGGTTGGTTCTTGTATTACCGCCATCGTGTGTCTGATTTACGCATTGATTGGCGAACGAGCGCACCATAAAGCGAAAGCCGATAAAGAAGCCAAACAAGCGGTCGCATAATTCCCGCGACCCACACTGAAAACGGGCAGCTCCTCCGATAACGCCCGTTTTCAGATTGTCACAATGTCTCCATTTAGGTGTGGTTTACTCCCCCATTCATCGCGCTCTTCCCCCGATTCAGAGCGCGATTTTTTCTAACCACGCCCTGCAAAACACAAGGATTCCACATGAAAAAGATTCTGACCCTTTCTCTGCTCTCTCTGGCTTGCAGCGCGAGCGTATCTGCCAATCCATTGGTGATTGCCCACCGCGGCGCATCGGGTTACCTGCCGGAGCACACGCTGGAAGCCAAAGCGCTGGCCTATGGCATGAAACCGGATTACATCGAGCAAGACGTGGTGATGACCAAGGATGACCAGTTAGTGGTTCTGCACGATCACTACCTCGATCGCGTGACCGACGTTGCCGAGCGTTTCCCTGGCCGCGCACGTGCTGATGGCCGTTACTACGCCATCGACTTTACACTGGCGGAAATCAAAAGCCTGCGCGTGACCGAAGGGTTCAACATCGATGACAAAGGCAACAAAGTGGCCGGTTTCCCCGACCGTTTCCCGATGTGGAAATCAACCTTTACCGTACCAACCTTTGCTGAAGAGATTGAGCTGATTCAGGGACTGAACAAATCGCTCGGTTATGACATCGGTATCTATCCTGAAATCAAAGCGCCGTGGTTTCATCGCCATGAGGGCAAAGACATTTCTAAAGCGGTGTTGGACGTGCTGAAACAGTACGGCTACGACAGCAAAGAAGACAAAGTCTACCTGCAATGTTTTGATGCCAACGAGCTGAAACGCATTCACGATGAGCTGCTACCTTCCATGAAGATGGATCTCAATCTGGTACAGTTGATGGCCTACACCGACTGGAATGAAACCATGACCTATCAAGGCGACACAGCAATGCCTTACAGCTACGACTGGATGTTTGAGCCGGGTGGCATGAAGAAAGTCGCGCAATACGCCGATGGCATCGGCCCTTGGAAACCGATGCTGGTTGACGACAAGAGCACCAAAGACAACATCATCATCAAGCCGTTGATGGGTGAAGCCAAAGCCGCCGGTCTGGTGGTGCATCCGTACACCTTCCGAGCCGACAAAGGCCGCATCGCGCCGTATGCGGAAAACTTCGATGGCATGCTGGATGTGTTCTACAACCAAGTAAAAGTCGATGGCCTGTTTACCGACTTCCCGGACAAAGCGGTGTCGTTCCTGAATCATCAGTAACCGACGTTGCGCTAAATATAAAAATGGATAACTAAAAAGGGACGATCATGGATCGTCCCTTTTCGTTTTCACGCTATCTGCGATTGTTACGCGGCATAATGATGGCGCATAAAGGATTTGATCAACGTGATGAAGTCTTTCTCCGCCAGTTTTGCGCAGCGCAGTGTCTGCTCGTGAGACAGTTCTACATCGCCCAGCCCTTCCGCCATGTTGGTGATGGCGCACACCGCCAGCACTGGCAATCCGCAGTGCGCAGCCGAGATCACTTCCGGCACCACCGACATACCGACCACGTCGCCGCCGATGATTTGCATCATGCGGATTTCCGCGGCGGTCTCAAAGTTCGGGCCAGTGTAAGAGACAAAAATGCCCTCGTTGAGGTGGATGTTCTGCGCCTTAGCCACCGCCAGCGTTTCTTCACGCAGTGTTTTGTCGTAAGCATTGGCAAGGCTAAAGAAACGCGGACCGTACGCGTCATCATTCGGACCCGTCATCGGCGATTCCGGCATGGTATTGATGTGATCGGTAAACACCACCAGCGAACCCACATCAATGCGTTCCGGCCGCAGTGAACCTGCTGCGTTGGTCACCAGCATGAATTCACAGCCAAGGCGTTTAAAGGTACGCACCGGATTGGTCATCACTTTCATGCTCTGGTGTTCGTAGTAGTGACCACGACCTTTCATGCACACGACTTCGATACCAAACAGAGTGCCCAATACCAGCTCACCAGAGTGGCCTTCCACAGTGCTGACCGGGAATCCGGCTAACTCCTCGTAAGGGATAGCCACCTTGTCTTCCAACTCATCAGCGATAACGCCAAGACCAGAGCCAAGAATAAAAGCGGCCTGAGGCTTAAAGCCAGGCTTGCGCGCGTAGATAGTTTCCAGAGCTTGATTAACCGGATCGGACATGATGTTCACCTCGTTATGTTATTTGCTTCACTCTAGCGCAATCACTGTGCTGACAAAATCTCAAAATTTGGCACAATTATGTGATTATCCAGCACAATTAAAGAGCCACTATGTCTACTCTCAGCCAACGTATTACGCTGAAAATGCTGCGCTATTTTCATCAGGTCGCACAGTGTCAGCAGTTCAGTCAGGCCGCAGAACAACTCAATATCACCAAATCACCACTCAGCGCGCAGATTAAAGATCTGGAGCACGCTCTGGGCGTGGTGCTGTTTGAACGCGATACGCGCAATGTGCGCTTAACCACGGCAGGCAAACAACTCAGTCAGGAGTGTGAACGCATTTTTGACGTGCTGGAAACATCGCTTAATCGAGTAACGCAAAGCGCGCGCGAAGAGCAGGCAACCTTGAACCTGGGTTTGATGAGTTCGATTTTCTGGGCTGGGTTTGGCGATGCGCTGCATCAGTTGCAACAGGCCAATCCATCCCTGACGCTCAATCTGCTGGAGCTGTCGCCGGAGAAACAAAAACAGGCACTGATGCAGCATCAAATCGATATCGGACTGGTGCGTTTTGCCGACACCACACAAATAGCGCCGCTCCAAGCGCGCAGTTTGTATCAGGAGAAAATGGTGGTGGCGCTGCCCGCACAACACCCTTTGGCGTCCCGTAAACAGCTCTCCTTGCAGGAGTTGCGTGACACGGAATTTGTGATGCTTCGCCAGGAAAATTCTGCTTCGACCGCACTGATTCGTCAGCACTGCCAACAAGCGGGATTTGAGATGACGATTTTGCAGGAAGTGGTCGAACCCAATACTCTGCTGGCGGTGATTTCCACCCGTGGGCTGCTGTCAATTGTGCCAGCCAGTTACGCTAATCTGGTCTGGCCGCACGTGCGTTTTGTTGCGTTGAAAGAGACGATTCGCGCCGATATCTGCGCGCTGTACACCAAAGCTTCGCACAGCCTGACCAACACGCTGCTGAACCAGCTTAGTCAGGCATTACAGAAAGGTTAGTTGAGGGTTTTGACGCTCTTTCTCACCACCAGCGTCGGCTCCAGCTGCACCACTTGTGCTTCGTTGGTCTCTTTGTCGAGTTTTTTCAGCAGTGTTTCCACCGCCGCTTTGCCGAGGCGATATTTCGGCTGGTGAATGGTGGTCAAAGCGGGTGACATAAATTTTGCGATGTGGATGTCATCATAGCCAATGAGCGAGACATCTTGAGGAATACTCAGACCGTGTTCGTTTGCTGCATTGATCGCGCCCATCGCCATCATGTCGTTGCTGACAAAAATTGCACTCGGAAGCGCGCCACGTTCGATCATTTTGTTCATCGCTTCATAACCGCCCTCGCATTCAAAGTCGGCTTCGACAATCCATTTCGGATTGATCTCCAGCCCGGCTTCAAGAATGGCACGTTTGTAGCCTTCATAACGCATTTGCGCCTGCTGGCGAATCAGCGGGCCGGTGATACAACCAATCTCTTTATGGCCGCACTCAATCAGATGCTTGGTCGCCATATAGCCGCCCTGCAGTGAGTTATCCTGAATCTTGTCGCTGGCAAACAGCATCGGACCCCAGTCCATTACTACCACCGGAATATCCGGATAGCGCTCGAACATGTCGATACGCTCGCCCGCCAGCGTGGAACACATCAAAATCACCCCGTCGACACGTTTTTGCAGCAGCGTATTGATGGAGGATTTCATGCGTTCATGGTCGCCTTCGGTGTTACACAAAATGAGGTTGTAACCCTGGTGATAACAGCTGCGCTCCACCCCTTTCACGACTTCGCCGAAAAACGGGTTGGTGGAGGTTGTCACCAACATACCGATGGTTTTGGTGCGGTTCATTTTAAGGCTACGCGCCAGTGCAGACGGCGCATAGTTCAGGTCTTGCGCGGCTTTGTTGACCCGCTCGGCGATTTCATCACTGACAAAACGGGTCTTGTTAATGACATGGCTGACGGTCGAGGTCGAAACCCCGGCGAGTCGTGCAATATCCTTCATGGTTGCCATGTCATTGTCTCCTTGATTAATGATTGGCCAAAAACGCGTCCACTTCCGCCCGGTTTGGAATGGAAGTCTGGGCACCAAAACGAGTGACCGAAATGGCTGCCGCCGCATGAGCAAACTTAATCGCTGATTCTAGAGGCATTTCTTCTAACAAACCAGTGACCAGCGCCCCATTAAAGGTATCACCCGCTGCGGTCGTGTCCGTTGCCTGAACGCGGAAACCCGGGATCAACGTGCCACGGCCATTCTGGCTCAGCCACACGCCTTTTGCACCCAGCGTGATCATGACAATTTCAATCCCTTTGCGATGCAGTGCATCCGCCGCCAATTGCGCAGACTCGTCGTCGGTAACCGTAATGCCCGTCAGCACTTCCGCTTCGGTTTCATTGGGCGTGATGACATCCACACAGCTTAACAACTCATCCGGCAGTTCACGTGCTGGCGCAGGGTTAAGAATCACGTTCGTGCGCGCTTCTTTGGCGACCTGTGCGGCTTTGACGATGCCGTCAATCGGCGTTTCCAGCTGCATCAACAGATACTTAGCTTCGCGAATGCGGGCAAGATCCGGTTCAATCGCTTCGGCAGTCAGTCTGGCGTTGGCTTCGGCAGAAATACAAATGCTGTTTTCACCGCTGTCCGAGACCTGGATCATCGCGATGCCTGTCGGGCAGTTCGGCTGCATTTTCACACCACTGATGTTCATGCCATCAAGCTTAAAACTTTCACGAATATTGATGCCAAATGAGTCGTCGCCGACGCAGGCAATAAAGCCGATATCCGCTTTTAAACGCGCGGCGGCGACCGCCTGGTTGGCGCCTTTGCCACCTGGGATAACTTGGTAATTGCGACCGTGCAGCGTCTCGCCTGGGCGAGGAAATGAAGGCACTTGAAGAACATGGTCAGCATTGACACTACCTAATACCACCAACTTGTTCATAAGGGTTATCCTCAGTTTGAATGGAATACAATGTGATAGGAAATTCAGAGAGATTTGACGCCTCACTCAGGGACGTAAAGCGTCAAAGCTGTCTCATCCTGCCCTACCGTCACTATCCGTTGCGGTAGGAACTGCTCTCTCCTGAGCCTGCCGGAGAGAGCAGAGAGTCTCGCTTATTCAGAGATGATTTTCAGTGGTACAGGAATGTACTCGTCCACTTTTTCGCCTTTCAGCATCTGGTCAGCGGTTTCTACACCCAGCGCACCGATCATATCCGGTTGCTGTGCCACGGTTGCCGCCAGCTTGCCACGTTTTACAGCTGCGATGCCGTCATCCGTGCCGTCAAAGCCAACGATAACCACGTTTTTGCCTGATGCCTGAACTGCGCGCAGTGCGCCCAGCGCCATCTCATCGTTTTGAGCAAATACAGCTTGAACATCTGGGTTCGCAGCCAGCAGGTTTTCCATTACGTTCAGACCTTTAGTACGGTCGAAATCCGCAGGTTGGCTGGCAAGTAGTTGCATTTCGCTGCCTTTAACGGCATTCATGAAACCTTCGCCACGCTCACGCGCCGCAGAAGTACCCGCAATGCCTTCCAGTTGGATAACTTTGGCTTTTTCACCCACTTTTTCCATGATGAAGTGACCCGCCATTTCGCCGCCCACCACGTTGTCAGAAGCAATGTGGCTCACCACTTCGCCACGGCTTGCACCACGGTCCAAAGTCAGCACCGGAATCTTAGCGTTGTTGGCAATGCGAATCGCGTTTGATACCGCATCAGAATCGGTTGGGTTGATCAGAATCGCTTTCACGCCACGTACGGTCAAATCTTCCACGTTTGACAGTTCTTTGCTTGGGTCGTTTTGCGAATCGAGTACGATCAGGTTGTAACCCAGCTCTTTCGCTTTCGCTTCAGCGCCGTCTTTCATGGTCACAAAAAATGGGTTGTTCAGCGTCGACAGCACGATTGCCATCGTGTCCTGTGCATGTGCTGACACAGAAACGGTGGTAGACAGCAGCGCAGCGGAAATCAAAGTTGCGAGTTTTTTCATGTTCATCGTCCTTTATTGTAGGGGACCGGGTCAGGAATCCTGAACCCGGTGGTTTCACTGTTTACTTGTTTTTGTTGTCTACCAGTACCGCGAGCAAAATCACGACGGCTTTTGCAATCATCTGGTAGTAAGAAGACACATCGAGCAGGTTCAATGCGTTATTCAGGAAGCCGATAATCAACGCACCAATCAGAGTGCCCATGATGCGACCTTTACCGCCCATTAAGCTGGTGCCGCCCAGTACTACGGCCGCGATCGCATCCAGTTCGTATCCCATCCCCGCCGTAGGTTGAGCAGAAGAGAGACGTGAAGTCACGATGATGCCAGCCAGCGCTGAGAGCAGACCACAGATGGCGTACACACCAATCTTGACGCGATCCACGTTAATACCGGACAAACGCGTCGCTGATTCGTTTCCGCCCAGCGCATACACATAGCGCCCAAAGCGCGTGTGGTTCAGCAGATACCAAGCCGCCGCAAACACCACCACCATCAGCCAAACAGGTACAGGAATACCCAGCGCATAACCTGTACCAAACCAGGCAAAGGCATCAGCGGTATCGGTAAAACCGGTCGAAATTGGTCGGCCATCGGTGTACACCATGGTGACACCGCGCAGCAAAGTCATGGTGACCAGCGTGGCGATAAACGCCTGCACTTTCCCTTTGGCAATGATGATGCCACTGATACCACCAAGTACCGCGCCCGCCAGCAGCGCGGTAGGCACTGCCACTAACACTGGTACTTCCATCGCAATCAGGCTGGCAGCAAACGCGCCGCACAATGCCAATACCGAGCCCACGCTCAGATCGATGCCTGCGGTCAGGATAACCAGCGTCATACCCACCGCGATGATCGCGTTTACTGATGTCTGACGCAGAATGTTCAACAGGTTATCGACGGTAAAAAAGTTCGGGTTCAAGAATGATACGACGACTATCAAAAACAGCAGTGCGATCAATGATTTTTGTTCAATCAGCCACTCTTTGCTCAGCAGCTTTCTGCCGCCTGTCGGGGTTGGTTTCGTCATGGTCTTAGTACTCATGCTGCTTCCTCGTTCAGCGTTTTGCCAACGGCACACGCCAGTAGATTTTCTTGGTTGGCATCTTTAGCATCAAATTCTCCGCTGATGCGGCCTTCGTGCATCACCAGAATACGATCGCTCATGCCCAGCACTTCCGGCATTTCAGAAGACACCAAAATGATGCTCATGCCATCGGCTTTAAATTTGTTGATCAGTTGGTAGATTTCTTTCTTCGCACCGACGTCCACACCGCGGGTCGGTTCATCCAGAATCAGCACCTTAGGACGCGTCATCAGCCCTTTGGCGATTGCCACTTTCTGTTGGTTACCGCCAGAAAGGTTGCCGATGATTTGATCGCGACTTGGCGTTTTGATGTTGAACAGCTGAATGAAATCTTCCACCGCCATCACTTCATCGCTGTGCTGAATTTGCACGCCTTTGGTCAGTTGATCGAGCGCGCACAGCGACATGTTCTCTTTCACCGACAAACCGAGGATCAAGCCATCGCCTTTGCGGTCTTCCGAGATATACGCGATGCCATTCGCCAGTCCGTCCTGCGGGCTTACCGGATTAATGGTTTTGTTATTGAGGTTGATCACGCCGCGTTCAGAAGGCAGCGCGCCATAAATCACTTTCATCAGCTCCGTGCGGCCTGCGCCCATCAGCCCGGAGATACCTAGAATCTCACCGCGTTTGAGCGTAAAGCTGACATCGTGGACGCCCGAACCCGTCAGACCAATCACTTCCAGACAGACATCGCCGTGCTTAACTTCCACTCGCGGGTACTGCTCTTCCAGTTTGCGGCCAACCATCATTTCGATCAGGCCATCTTCATTGGTATCTGCCACGCGGCACTGGCCAATAAATTTGCCATCACGCAGCACTGTGATGTCATCACAAATCTCAAAGATCTCTTTCAGACGATGCGAGATGTAAACGATGCCGCAACCTTGCGCGCGCAATTCATTGATCACGTTAAACAGTGATTCGGTTTCGGTGTCAGTCAGCGCGTCCGTTGGTTCATCCATGATGATGACTTTGGATTCAAACGACAGCGCTTTGGCGATTTCCACCATCTGTTGCTCGCCGAGACTTAAATCGCCGAGCAGAGTTTTTGAACTGTGTTTGACATTCAGACGCGCCAGCAGTTTGTCGGCTTCGGCATACATCTGCGACCAGAGAATGCGTCCCATCGCGCTGGTTTTCTCGCGTCCCAAGAAGATGTTTTCAGCAATCGTCAGTTCCGGGATCAGGTTCAGCTCTTGGTGAATGATACTGATGCCCGCATGTTGCGAATCACGCGGACCTTTAAAGCTGGTTGGCTGGCCCTGATACTCGATGCTGCCTGCATCTTTGGTGTAGATGCCTGTCAGCACTTTCATCAGCGTCGACTTGCCTGCGCCGTTTTCGCCCATCAACGCCATCACGCGTCCCGGGTAGACGTTCAGGCTCGCTTTATCCAGCGCCTTCACGCCCGGAAACGCTTTTTCAATGTTGCTGAGAGCCAGAATTGGTTGAGTCATAGTCAGTCCTCAATCGAGTTTAAGAGCGGCGTTAAAACACCACCCCAGCTTGGAAAATCACGTTTGCGTAAGGCGTGCATTCTCCGGTTCTCACTACAGCGCGACTGTAATGAGTACGAGCTTTGAACTCTTCGTGAGAGACGTAAGCGATGGCGATGGATTTGTTGCAACGTGCTTCTTCCGCTTTCAGCTCGTTAAGCAACGCGGCGTGCAGTTCCGGGCTGACTTTGGCAAATTCTTCCGCCATCACCACACCTTCAATTTGTGATTCCGACAAAATCACGCGCACGGTGTCCATAAAACTTGGAACACCATGGGTCAGTGCTAAATCAATACGTTGTGTTTCATCAGCAATCGGCAAACCCGCATCACAAATGGTGATTTCATCGGTATGACCAAGCGTCGCGACCAGGTAAGAGAGGTCGGCGTTGAGTAGAGTACTTTTTTTCATCGTTTTACCTTCGTGTTCGCTCACGTTCGAATTTTTCCGAGTATTTTCTGGGGCAGAAAAGTAAGAAAAAATACTCATCGAAACGTTTCGATGAAATCCTAACGCAAGTTTGTTGATTTGCACTAAGGTAAAAATCAGAGTGTGAGTTCGATCTCCGAAATCGATTCACAACGCCTGCAAAGGGTGAGAGTGATCACTGAGTTTTCTATCATCAAGGCCATTCTTTAGTCGCCAACAGTGGTGCGACATCGGTTGCCCTATAAGCACTCACATGCATTTAAGTGCGCCATTGTTCCATCCGATAAAGTCTGGTCGAGCGCAGATATTTGGCCTAGATTTAACAAAGCTTCAACCAATTTGGGTATAGTGGCGCGCATTAAGCACTTGCAGCGGAAAAGGATTGTTTATGATGAAGAAAATTGCACTGGTCATGCTAAGCGCACTCGCCCTCACCGCGTGTGAAAATGAGGTCGGCAGCGCGGGCTGGTGTCAGGATATGCGTGAAAAGCCAAAGAATGAATGGAGCGCGCAAAACGCCGTCGATTTCGCGAAGCACTGCTTGTTCCAGGAAGAGATCGGAACACCACAATGGTGTGAAAGTATGGATGCCAAACCAAAAGGCGACTGGACCGCAAACGAAGCCACCTCCTACGCTAAGCACTGCATCTTTCAATAAGTTCAGTTCGTTCTGTAATAAAAAATCAGGCCGTGTGGCCTGATTTTTTATTACATTTCTAGTACGACAGATGATTTGAGGAGGTGTCTATGACAAGGGAAACCAAACCTACTTGGCAAAGTCTTCACAAACATCAGAATTCATTTTAATCGCAACGTACTCATCTGCATATTTTCGAATGATCATAGGCGTTTGAGTATCATAAGTTCCCCATTTAGCTTTATCGACAAAGCAAACGTGTATCCCACTATCATCTTCTTTTACAAACTGCATCTCGTACTTCCAATACTCACTTTCAATAAGAATGGCGTCCTTAGATATAACAGGATTAGGTATTTTCAGATCTGAAAAGTGTTTCTGGCCTCGAGCTGCTTTTTGAATCAAAGAACTGTTAAAGGAGGTGATATCCAAATACGCATATACCTCATTTGTAGGAAAAGCTTGGGCACAATAAGTAACCCCCCATAGAAAGACTAAAAGCAGTTTTTTCATTTTATTTCCTTGATTAATCCAGCTTCTTTTTCTCTGCGAGTTGGATATTTATCACCAAATTTCATTAAGTTATTGAACATTGCAGACCAGTCTTGTTCAATCGCTTGTTTCCAAAAATTCTCTGTTTCTGATGGTAGATAGCCGTATTGATACGAAACAGAAGCAATCACAGTTTGAGCTTGCCAAGGTAAGCATTCAAACTTAGTTATTTTTGACGTCCGGTTATACAGTTCAACAATACGTCTCGTTTCAGACTCTTTGACTTTAGAAATGAGCAGTTCTAACTCTTGCTCATTTACTGACAATGGATGTTGAGCTAAAAATTCTACAGCCTCGTCCTTTTTATATCCTAGATAAGGAGTGAGTTTATCAACTAATGTTTGAGGTAGCCCCAGCGCCAATAAATCTGATTTAGATCTAGCACCAAGATCAAAACCGGATGCGATAGTTACTCCGCTACTACTATTTTTAACATCAGGAACATAGCCATTTTTCTTAACCCCCTCCAGTTCTTTAATGAATTCAAAATTGATCATTAACTTACATTCATGCTTGTAGACCCACCCGTCAACCAAGGCTTCATCCAAGCCCAGTAAGGTTCCTTGACCTACAATGCCATCAGCCTTGCCGACTTTATAATCGGGATGTGTCGAATGGGACGGCGTATAGCTTTGCTGGAACATTTTGACCTGACGTTCCGTAGTACTGCCAAAACTGCCATCTGCGCCGTAGGTACCGAGATCAAATCCCAGTTTTATCAGTGCTTTCTGAATCGATTCAACTTCTTGACCTTTTGAACCCGTTTTGTAGGAAGCAACTTCACGGTCCGCTAATTTATTGAGCGTTTCGGAAGGTTTCAACAAATCAGACTTCAATCTAGGTTCTTTCGTTGATTCAACGTCGTTCTCCGCTTGCGGCTCGGCTTGCGTTGAATTTACCGCTGAACCCGATGCCGCCTGAGATGATGCGCTCTGCTGTTGAGCGCCCTCGCCTAAGACGGGAGCCACCAGTTCAGACACAGTCACGACATTTGCCTCACCAGCGACTTGCGTGGATTGAATCGCTGCCTGTTGCAATTCTGCTGGCGATTCCAAACTGACAAGGTCCTTCGCTAACAGGGCCGTCTTGCCGCCATAACGGCTCCCACTGCCTGCACTTCCACCGGCATTAAGGTTAATCGCGGATCCTGAAAGGTGAACGCCACCAGCGTCGACCTTAACAAAGCTTCCTCCTGCCTTTAAGGTGACCTCTGCACCGGCTTCGACCACAATTTTGGTGCCACCTTTCAGTGAAATTTCACGCCCGGTTTGCACAGCAATCAGCTTCGCGACTTTGTTTTGTGAAGCGCCAGCAATCTCAACACTACTGTCAGCCACGATTTTAGTGCGGCTTTCTCCACCCACCGTCAGATGCTGATTGTTTTTGATTTGAGTAAAGCGGTCGTTCTCCACCGTGAGGTGTTTGTCGTGCTTAATCACGCTGGTGTGGTCGTTTTCAATCAGGCCATCAAAGTCTTTCTGTGCGTGCAGGTAAATTTTCTCACTGCCCGCTTGGTCTTCAAAACTGAGTTCGTTATAGCCCTGCCCCTGATGGGTTTCGGTGCGCAGCACGGTTTTGGTTTTGTTGTCCGGTAGTGCATATGGCGCAATGTTGGTGGCGTGATAGGTACGGCCGGTGACAATCGGCTGGTCCGGGTCACCATTGAGAAACGACACAATCACTTCATGGCCGATGCGTGGAATGGCAATCATGCCATATTGGCTGCCCGCCCAACCTTGCGAGACGCGCACCCAGCACGAGCTGTGCTCATCACCGTTGGAGTAGCGATCCCACGGAAAATGCAGTTTTACTCGGCCGTGTTCATCGCAGAAGATCTCTTCGCCTTGCGGGCCAACGACAGTGGCGATCATCGGGCCATCAACCTGAGGTTTGGCTTGCGGCGTGGCGCGCCAAGTGCGATGCGCCGGGATGAGCGAAAATTGGTTCGCGTAGGTGGTCGCGCCATTACCTCCGGCTTCTTCCAGCGCCTGAGGCTGCGTGCCTTGGCTGGTGACACTCACCACCAACCAGTCTCGGTTTAAGGTGTCGTCGAGGTGCTCTTGCAGGTCAAACTTCACCCCCGGACGCAGCAACGGTTGGTTGCTTTTTCCCGTCGCGGTGTGCGCGTTGCGGCGCAGGTAATCAAGGCGGATCTGGCTGAACGCTTTACCGCTGACATCGTCTTTATAGCGCCCCGGCGCATCGAAATGTTCGTAATCTGGCTGCTGGTAATCCATTTCGGTCCCGACCGCTTGCTGGGCAAAGGAGTACGCCGGTTTTTTGAAGCTGTAATCCTGCAGCGCGGTCTGGCTCACCTCCGATTGGGTGTGCACGCTCAGCGCCGAGATATACGGTGATTCAATCATGCCGCCCGCCAGCGTGTTGTACGGAATTGGCTCACCGAGTTTCGGTAGGCTCTCTGAGGCGTCGCTGAATATCAGCGTGTGTTTGCCCTCTTCATGGATAAAGCTGTACACCAGCCCTTCTTCGGCCGCTAGGCGATGGAAAAAATCGAGGTCGGTTTCGCGGTACTGAACGCAGAATTCACGCTGCGCGCAGTCGCGGGTCAGCGCAAAGGCGTAGTCATTAATGCCCATTTCCTGCAACAGAATGGAGAGGATTTCCGGCACGGTGTTGAGTTGGAAGATGCGGCTGTTGTGGCGCAGAGACAAACGCTCTAAAGCAGGCACCAACGTGAGTGAATAGAAGGTGTGGTGATGGCCGGTATCGCCCTGCGTAAAGCGGCGCACAATGCCGTTCACGCGCTGAACCAGCATATCGTCGCGATAGAGCGTCAGCTCCGCGACTTTATCCACCACCATCTCCGGCGTTAAATTGGCAAGCCGACTGACGAGCTCCAGTTGATAACGAAAACCGTGGCATAGCTGCCCATTTATGCGTTCGCTGGAAAGCGTTTCCAGTCCGTCGAACCCACGCACCACCAACGTGTCGTCTTCCAGACCTTCCACATGAAACTGATACTTTAACGTCGCCATCCTGCCATTCCTATTACGTCACTGACTTCACTTTATGAGCCGGATATTCAGCAAGCTCAGTGCCAGTTTATTTTTATTGATATTCAAAGAGTTAAATTGAGATTTTTACTCACTAGGGCAACTATCTGCCAGCTCCAAGCAAGAAGCTGCTTTTATCGCAACTTCTTGCTTCTTGGTCTTGTTTCACTATTGCGCGATTGGTTGCCCACTCAACGATTCTTCCAGTTGAGCCATCGTCCAGCTCAAATTGTTGAGACGGGTTTTCAGAATCTCCAGCTCTTTGCGCGCCAATTCCATCTCACCCTGCTTGATTAGATTCTGTACATAGTCGACCCGCCCATACACTGGCGATAAACTCACGGCAAAATCTTCCAACGATTTAGTCTGACGCTGTAAATCACTCCATTTTTCTCGCTTGGCTAACAGAGCAATGTTGGCCATCTTGGTGCGAATTTCGCCAAATCGCTGCACAAACAGTTCGGTTTGCTCCAGTGCTGCCCGCTGCTCTGCATTGAACGCTTCATCGCTTGCTTTGATTTGCTCATCGTCTGGATAAAGTGTGCGTAGTGTTGCCATCTCATGCATCGCTTCGCGCTTGCTCTGTTCCATTGAGATGGCGCTTTTTTGCATAATCGACCGCTCATAGAGTGGTACCAGATCGCTTTTCCAACGAGAGATTTGGTGTTCAGAAGCGGACATTTGAAAATGACGACGCGCATCGTCGCTGCTGAGCGTCGCGACCTCAACACGCGTGGCGTAATCGTTGGTGTGAAACCACGGGATCACCTGATATCCCCACAACGCGCCCACAGACAAAACACAGCCCGTAACAAAGGCCAGCGACAATCGCGTGCGATGCACGCGTCGCAGCACCTGAGGTTCGGCTTCTAAGGCCTGCTGATGCCGGCGTTTCACTAAGCTGTGATATTGCGTTTCGATGCGGTCAATGTGTTCAAAAAGCGCAAACCCGACCCCTTCGAAATCCACCAGATATTCCGGTTGCTGACGCTCAAGCTGATGATGGATACGTTCGCAAAAACGTTCGCAACGATATAAGTCGCGTAGCGATTCGTAGTTAGGCTTAAGATCTTTGAGTTCCTGAACCACACGGGCATTGACCCAATCCAAGACCTCTTTACGCATCTTGGCGGTTTTTACATCCGGCTTACTTTGATTGCTCAAGCAGACGCTCAGCAACTCCAAACCATTGGCGTAGCCAGCCAACCCCACCGTTTTCAGATTGGCGACCGCAAAGTAGCCACACATCAACAGATCCAGCCCGGCACTCTTTGCCAAAACATCGCAAGATTCGCGCACGGCTTCCCAATCGGTTCCACCCGCTAACGGATTGAAACGACGGTTAATTTCATCTCTGATCTTCTGATAGACATCCAGTTGGCGAATGGCATCGGTGTCATTGGTCAGACGATAGTAAGCGTTATCAATAAATAAAATGTTGGACATTTACGACTGCGTCCTAAATAAACAGGAGCGAGTTTCCCCGCTCCTTTACTTTTTAATACAAGGTTTTAGATAGCTTGAACGATCTGAACAAACGTTCTGTGAACGGGTTGGCATCCGCTTCTGAGTTGATGCGGTAAATCATATCGCCGCCATCCACCGCGAACTTGTAGTCCACTGACGTGGTGCTCGCAGCCACCACATCTCCCTGGTCAAGCAGACGGAAGAATGCCCATGGTCCCTGAATGTTGATGCTGCGTGGTGACATGTTGGCTTTGGTCGGAACCAGAGTCACTTTCGATACCGCCGAGTCACGCAACGTGTTTGGCCAGATCAACTCCACGCTATCGCGTGGGCCATGGCTGTATGCCAGATATTGGCCGTCGACATTCAGTACACTGCGGCGTTTGTTGCCACTCAGACGCAGAGGCTCAACCGAGAAACTGACATCCAGAATGCCTTTGCGGTTAAAGAAGGCTTCACGGATTTTCTGCGCCTGTTTGATCTGACTCAGTACGTCTTTGCGAATGATCGACTGTGAGGTATCGTCGTTATTCACAGCGATGTTCTCTTCAATGAACATGCGCAACTGATTGTTGTAGAAGCTATCCAGCGTGCCGTTTGGTGCAAAGAAGGATTCAAAATCCTCCAGTGACGCATCTTTTTTCGATGCCGTATTAAACGGATAACGACCCGCCAGTTTCTCTTCAAACGTCTTGTAGACATCTTCATGCCAACGTACTTCAAGATGTTTGATCGCCTCTTGCTTGACTACATACCAGCTCTCATCCGCCAGTTTGGCAACCATCGTATCAAGTGGTTTTGGCAAGCCAGAAGAGATGCGCTTCAAGGTATAGATTGGGTCCGCGTTGACGAGCTTCACTCGAGCCTTGGTTGCATCAAGCGCTGCCATGCCAACATCCGGCGCATCCTGAATGGATTTCAGATAGTTCTTCAGCTCTTCCACCGATGCCAACACTTCATGGAGGTACGCAGGCTTGTCTCCAACCGGTTTGATCATATTGTTCAAATCAGAGAACGGCGCTTCGATCATCGAGGCCACTTTATATTTGGGACTCTTGAGCAACTCTTTCTGAGCGCTATCGTCTTTTGGCAGCGCGGCAAACATCTTGGTGTTGTCGTCGAGTGTGCGCAGCAGACGTTGCAGCGGTTCAATGTTGCCGGTCAGGTTGTCTAACACCGTGACGGCGTCGTTGATATCGCTGAAATATTTCATGTCGATTTCATTTAACGCCGCACGCCAGGTGTTGGTGTAGTCCGCGACATACAGATTTCGAATCTTATCGCGCAGCGCTTGCTTGTCCGCTTCACTGAATTGCGCCGACTTTGACTGTCCCAATACCCAACTGTCAATCAATGCCAGTTCCGACACCGATTCAGACTGCGGCATAAAGTAATCTTCAAAGCCGCGCTTGGTGAGCATCTGCGGAATATACAGCGTGCTGCTGTTCATCACGCGCTCTTCGAACACCACATCAAATACCGGCCCCACCAGATTACGCAGGTTAATCGCTGGGCCAAGCACCGTTTGCGCATTCAGCTTCAGGTTACGATAGACGCGTTGGTCGTTTGGCATCGAACCCAGATCGCTCTGCACTTTCGCGATGGTCTTATCATAAGGCTTCATCACCTGATTCGCGACTTTGTCACCGCGTTCACGTTCGCCTGCCAGATCGGTATGACGCATGGCGTAATCGAGGTGACCCAGCAGTTCCTCCTGAATTTCACGACGGCCCGAGAACTCTTGCTGCCAATGTTTCGCGAAGTAATCCATCACGTAATCTTTATAGCGACCGCTTTTATCCACCATCATGCGATACACCCTCAGCACCGCCAGCTTCTCTTCATCCGTCTGCGCCTGATTCAGATCGACCACCACGTCCGCCATCAAAAGAGGCAGAAAGCGGCTTTCCAGCAGGTTCAGATACGTCGCTTCCACCATCGGCCCGATGGTATGGCCCTGATAGAGACCAAAGTCAGAAATAAAGCGGGGTTTTTCACGGAAGAAACCAAATTCCAACGTGGCTTCACGAATCTTGTTCAGCGGCTCCAGCACATCCTTTTGCGACGCCAGATAGACATTGGACGGATACTGATCTTTGTACTGGTTGACCTTAGCCAGAACCGCATCGGAATGCTTAATGTTAGCCAGGTAGTTGCGATGCCATGTCCCCGCCAGCAAAACGGTCGCAATTGAACAAGTGAGAAACGACAACGCGATCAAGCGGCGCTTTTGGCGCGCAATCCGAAAGTTATCCGAAGCCAGTCCGGCTTCCGGGTAAATGATGTTACTGAACAGTTTCTGGGTGAAATAGATGGTCGAGTTTTTCGCGTGCTGAGCAGTATTGATCGCATGCGACAGGCCGTAGCGGCGAGACGCCGCATCATCGAATGCGTTGGTTGGTACACCTTGCTGATACACCGAAGTAAAGTAAGCCCCGCGCACCAGTGCCGAGGTTGAGAACTGATCACTCGCCAAGGCATCTTGGAAAAACTGCGTCAGGATCTCTTTCAAACCGGAGATCTGGCGAGTAAAACTGTAGATGGCATTACGTTCATCCAGCGACATTGGTGCCGATACCGCATGTGGCAATACCCCATTAATACGCTCGACAAACTCGGCGTATTCTTTGGCAAACTCTTCCAACCAGTGATCCAGGTTATCAATTGAATCCAGCGAGAAAGTAAAGCCCAGCACTTCTTCACGCTGGCTCTTGGTATAGTGTTTGAAAAACGGTTCAAAGCCGTACAGAAGATCAAGCTTGGTCAGCGCAATATACACTGGTAAACGCGTTGAGAGTGTTTCCATCAACTCACGCAGACGGGCACGCAGCAAACTGGCGTAAGCTTTACGCTCCGATGCCGTCGCCGTCGCCAAATGCGACACATCCAACGCCAATACGATACCGTTCAGCGGGCGGCGACTGCGGGTTCTGTCCAGCCAGTTGACAAAATGCAGCCACAAACGGCGCTCCATCGCACCGTCGTTGTCTTCACTGCGATTGCCCTGAGTCAGCAGCTCACCATCCGGGTCAATCAGTACCGATTCATCGCCGATCCACCAGTCGAACGAGTACGGGTTTTCGCTTTTTTGTCCCGAAGCACGCATCACTGAAGAGAACACGAATTTCTGGCCGGAGCGGTTGATCAGGCTGGTTTTGCCTGCATTTTCTAACCCCAAAACCAGATACCACGGCAGCGCATACAAATAATTGCGCTTATTGAGGTTCTGCTTCATGTTGACCATGACCTGATTCAGTTCGACTTCCTGACGTTCTTCGAACAGCTGAATCGGGTCTTGGCGCAGTTGCTCATCACGTTTCTGCTGCGCTTTATAGCCTTGCAGTTTACGCCATTGCCAGAAGCCCCACACGGCGAATGCGCCCAGAGTAAACAAGCTGCTTGCCACAGCACGAGCAGCCACAGACTCGAGCGGCTTGTGACCGGAAACCTCTAGCCAAGGGCCCGCCCACCAAATTGCGACGTTCAGTAAAATGAACGTGGTGAATAGCAAAATCGGTAAAGCGGCCACCATACCTGGCTTAAGCTTTCTCACTATTCCAACAATAAATTTCCACATGTGAATTGTGTCCTTCGTTTACTCTGACGTTGTATATCGTTCTAGTTGTTCCACCAGCGACGGCTCCCAATCGGTGACCTGCATGGTGGTGACTTGATTATGTAAAGTTTGGTACTGCTCTTTCGCCATCGCATCGAGATGATTGGCGTTGAGCAGATCGGCAGAGAGCATCCGCCAGTAAAATTTGTCGCGCGGTTCCGTGGCTGCCACCAGGCCATCATTGAGCATCGACAAAGCGACCGCGATGCCGCCTTCCTTAGCCAAAGCCATCGCTTCTTTACGCTTTTCCTGCCAATCACCGCCCACACTGTGCCCGCCAGTCGAGCCGCTGCCGGATGCCAGCCACTCCTTCACGCTGTCGGAGACAAACGGTTCGCCCCCTTTGAATTTGAGTTCCAGCAGCGAAGGCATACGGGCGAGAAATTGTTGCGTTTCTTCGGTGATAGCCAGACACCAGCTCTCTTTACCCAAGTTTTGCGCAATGGTGAAACTCATCAGTTGGCCGTCAAACCAGTACGGGGAGAGCGTGAGGCTCTGCTCGACCTTGCGCCAGAGCGTCAGATCCGCAAGGCGCATCTGGTCCTGATAATTTTTAATTCGATCTTGCTGCATACCGCGCAGCATGGTTTCACCGTCGGCTTTGTGATCCGGCAGCGTGGTAATCGAACCCCAAACGGCGTAACGGCGCAGGCGAATCGACAGCGCAATGCCAAACTCCTGCTCAGCAAGAAAATCCGCAACTTTGAGCAGCGTTTGCTTGGCCGCTTTGTCACTGGAATTATCCACCGACAAGGCTGAGTTGGCCGTGGTCGGGCGCGGCGTATCTGCAGGCTTGGCCGTTTGCTGCTGCTCGGCTTGCTGACGCGCTTCCACTTTATTCAGTTCACTCTGAACCGAGCGAGCGACCGCTTCGACCACATCCGAACTCAGCCCTTGCGCTTCAATGACTTTTTGCCACGCATCCACCGCCTCACCTAATGCTTGGCGGTCCTGTGCATCAAACTGATTAAAATCGATTTTTTCAGTCGCCATCGAAAAACGCTGCGCAATCTGACTGAAAAATTTGCGTCTTGGCAGATTGCCGCGCTTGCCCGGTGCGGGGTAACTTTCTTCCCAGAAAGACGCCATAAAATCGCTCATCAGTTCAAATGAGAGAATAAAACGGGAAGGCGAAAGTTGGTTGTGAAGACATTGCAGCAGATACACCATCAGCTTGATGTCTTTGGTCTTGTCCTGCAGTAATTTCAGCGCGCTGTGTTCCACTTCGTCCCACTGCACGCTGCTATGCGACAGTGAGCCGACTTTCATCATCTGATCTTCAATGAAGTCAAACAGGGGATCGTCAATCAAACGTTCACCGACCGGATTATCTCCGGCAATCGGCTGTGCTACACAGCGGCGGTATTCGGTTATTTCCATTCAGGCCTCCTACCAACCACAGCGTTCACGCAGTGCCGACAACGCGTCGTTAAGTTCACTCGCATCAAACTGCAAACCGTCCGCAAATGGTGAGTTGGAGCGCAGCACCAGACGCGGTTCTCTTGCCATCGATTTCATCATTTCAATGGCGGGAATGCCGCGTGCCGACGACATCAGGACACCGTTATCATCACTGCGCAGATACTCCGGCTGTGCATTGGCCACCGATATCTGAATGCGCGCATCTTCTACACTGCTTGGTAGCGCCAGTTCAACGCGGCTCAGGTTATCAATGCAGCTCACCATCAGGACGGGTTTTGCATTATGCTCAAACGGTGTGGTGCGATTGAGTGCTCTGAGAGCAACCCAAGCGTTGCTGCCCTTACCTTCGCCTTCGGTCACTAACACCATCGCCGCTTCACTGCCAGCGACAGCCTGCATGGCTCGCTGCCAAGAAGGTGGCACGTTCTGCTTAGGTGCGATCACCACTTCATCCACGGGTGTCTGAAAAATGCGGTCAAAACAGGCCAAACGCTCTAGTCGCCCCGAGATGACGCGACACTGCTCAGCCTGCGTCACTAACTCATTGGACTCTTGAGCCCATACAGAAGCCGAGAACATCAGCAGCAGTGAACTGGCCACAGAAAGTGTATATAGCGATCTTGTCATAACGCCTTGATCTCCAGCTTCTGGCATTTGTATGCCAGCGTGCGCTTAGGAATACCAAGGCTCTGCGCCGCTTTGGCGCGGTCACCCGAAAAATGGTTGAGACGTTCGCGAATGATTTTTTCTTCAAAGTCGCTCAGTGCTTGTTTGAGATCGTTAATCACCGAGTAGTTGTGATCAGCCGCCGCTCTGGTGTGCTGAGCCTGAGGTTGATTAACCTGCGGAATGATTGTCTCGTCGTGAACGGACACCGTTGGCGACAGCATCGCCATGGAAGCAATGCGGTGCGTAAAACAGTGCTCTTCAACCTGCGTACCATCGGCCGTTTGCGCGCAGCCAAACTCAATCAAGTGCTTGAGTTCACGGACGTTGCCCGGGAAATCATGCTGTTTAAGGCAATCGATCGCGCTGTAGTGCAGGCCGCGAATGTTTTTGCCATGCTGCTGATTGAACACACGCACAAAATGCTGCGCCAGAAGATCCACATCATCCAGACGGGAAGCAAGGCGCGGCAGGGTAATCGGATACTGGAACAGACGATAGTAAAGATCCTGACGAAACGCTTTGCGGCGCACCTGATCCAACAAGTTGACATGCGTTGCCGACACCAAGCGAAAGTCTGATGTCAGTTCTTGTTTGCCCCCGACCGGACGGAAGGTTTTCGATTCCAGAACCCGCAGCAGCTTCGCTTGCAACGCCAGCGGCATATCACCAATTTCATCGAGAAACAGAGTGCCGCCGTTGGCTTGGGCGATCAGCCCCTGTTTATCACCGTCTGCACCGGAGAAGGCGCCTTTACAGTAACCAAACAGTTCACTTTCAAGCAGGTTTTCCGGAATGGCGGCACAGTTAATAGCCACAAACGGCGAATGTTTGCGTGATGAAAGATCGTGCACCGCTTCGGCTGCCAGTTCTTTACCCGTACCAGTTTCACCTTGCACCATCACCGACAGATTAGAGCTGGCTGCACTGACAATTTGCTCACGCAGCTTTTGCATCACCTCACTGTCGCCAATCAGTTTGCGTGACAGATCGCTCACCAACACACGCTGCACGGAGTCACGCTGAATGTCACACAGCGACTCTTTAAGCACGCGGCGATTCTGCTCTTCACGCTCCATGTCATGCAGCAGTGACCACTGCTGCGAGAACACATCGATGAATTTAAGGAATGCGTCATCCTGGAAAATGTTCGCCACCACATGGCTTTCGCCAATCAGCAGCAAAATCGATTGCACATGACGATGTCCCATCGGCAACGGTTGAATCCACACGGAATCAAACATTCCCACTTTTGACACCAGTTGGCTAAACGTGCGGTTTGACTGCCAGAACACCAGCTCTTCTGCGGTCAGATGCATGGCTTTCGACGATTGCAGTACATGAGCAAACGGATTATCAAAATCCGTTACTGCCCACGAATAGGTCAGACGTTCATCATGAGGAACCAATAGACGACCATCGGAGCTGGGCATCAACAGCATTGCATTTGAAAGCCCAAGCTCCTTTGCAATGATGTCAACAAACCGGGTCGCCAGCTGGTGCGGCTTTCGAAGGCCCACCAGATCGGCGGTGAAAGCGAGCCAGTTACTCATGATTACTCTACCTCTCCTTTGAATTCACCGTCCTGCGCATCAAGATGAATACGATGTACCGGTTGCTTCTCCGCCAGTTTATTTAACAGCGCCAGCGATACGGGCGGCAACAATTGACCTTCAATGATGGCTTCAAGCATGCGTGCACCGTTTTCGCTGCGCGTGGCGCGATTTAAGATCTCTTCAATCAGGCGATCTTCAATCACCACCTCAGCGTTGTAGCGATCACGGAACAGTTTCTCCAGACGCGCCAGTTTGCCTTTGACGATCAGCTCAAGAATCTCTTTGTTGAGTGGCATATATGGAATGACTTCCATACGCGCCAACAGAGCTGGCTTAAAGAATGCCGCCAGTTCTGGATACAGCGCTTCATCCAGAGCTTTGGGATCATCAGCAAAATCAACGATGGTTTGATAACCAAGGTTGGACGTCAGGAAGAACACAATGTTCTGGCAGTCGATTAAGCGCCCTTCGCCATCGGCCAGTTCACCTTTATCAAACGCTTGGTAAAAAATGTTCAGCACTTCAGGGTGAGCTTTTTCCACTTCATCCAGCAGCACAACGGAATATGGCATTTTGCGAATCGCTTCGGTCAGGATGCCTCCTTCCCCGTAGCCCACATAGCCTGGAGGTGACCCGATCAGACGCGAAACTGTATGCTTCTCTTGATATTCTGACATGTTGATGGTGGTGAGGAATTGCTTACCACCGTAGAGCTGCTCGGCAAGCTGTACCACCGTTTCGGTTTTCCCTACGCCACTGGGTCCCACCAGCAAGAAAGCGCCTTTCGGACGTCCCGGACGACGCAGATCCGCACGTGCCGTCAGCAGATGGCGATGGACACGCTCAATCGCAGTGTCCTGACCTTTGATTGCCGCGCCGAGAATGTCCGTCAGGTGGGTAATTTTATACAGCTCATCGGTGTTCATTTGATCAACCGGAACGCCCGTCCAGTCGGCAATGACTTCGGCGATTTGCTCTGCATCGACTTGTGGGTGCATCAAACGCTCATGGTGCGCTATTGCCTCCAGTGCCTGATATTGCGCTACGAGATCCGCCTGCAGCGCAGAGCGTGCGTCCTCATCCAAATCATCTGCCGTCGACATGGCCATCAGTTCCGCTCGCAAAGCGATGATCGATTCAATCAGTGCTTTTTGTTGCTGCCAGCTTGCGGTCAGCGAGGCTTTTTCCGCTTCGTCCGCCAGTTCCTGAGTGCGCAGCTCATCCAGACGAGCATGATCGACTTCCCGACCGAGGTATTGCGCGCGCTCCAGCATGTCAATTTCCAACTGACGTTGGTGACACGCAGTTTCGAGCAGCGCCAGACGTTTGGGTGGCGTGGTCATGTTGATGGCGATACGGGCACAAGCGGTGTCCAGCACATCAATCGCTTTATCCGGCAGCTGACGACCTGAGATATAACGAGCAGACAATTCCGCCGCCGCTTTTAACGCATCATCGGTGATCAACACGTTATGCGCTTTTTCATACACACTGTTGAGGCCGCGCAGAATGTCGACCGCTTGGTGAATCGTCGGTTCTTCTAACTTCACCAGTTGGAAACGGCGCGTCAATGCCGGATCTTTTTCAAAATATTTTTTGTACTCTTTCCACGTTGTCGCCGCGACGGTGCTCAGTTCGCCGCGCGCCAAAGCGGGTTTCAGCAAGTTTGCCGCGTCACTGCCGCCTTCCTGATTTCCGGAGCCGATCAAGGTGTGCGCTTCATCGATAAACAGAATGACAGGCTTTGGCGAGCTCTTAATCGCATCGATCACGCCTTTCAAGCGTTTCTCAAACTCCCCTTTCACCGAAGCACCCGCTTGCAGCAAACCGAGATCCAGCGAGAGCAGCTCAACGTTTTGGAGCTGTGTCGGCACGGTGCCTGCGACCACACGCAGCGCCAAGCCTTCAATCATGGCACTTTTACCGACACCCGCATCCCCGACCACAATCGGGTTGTTTTTGCGGCGGCGGCAGAGAATGTCAATCATCAGGTTGAGTTCGTTCTCACGACACAGTACCGGATCCAGTTCTTGATTACGCGCCTGTTCAGTCACGTTGGTGCAGTACTTGGTCAGCGGCGAATTGTTCCCTTCCAGACGGTTGGCGGCACCCTGCGTTGCTGCTGGTTTGCTCACTTCAGTTTCTGCCGAATCAGCCACAATCACATCAAAATGTTTTTTCAGATTTTCACGGTTGATGCTTTCAAACAGACTGATCAGTTTGAAAGGCAGATAGCGATCAGCGCGTGTGATTGCCGCGAGGAAAATTGCACCCGAGCGCAATTCGCTTTGGTTCAGTTCGGTGGTAGAAAGCAGCCATGCTTCTTGCAGCAGTTCGACCAGCAGCGGTGAAAATGCCGGATAAGTATCGAGCACCTGCTCGCGCGCATAGCTGGCGGCCAAAGCCTGTTTCACGGTATCCAGATCCAGATTGGCTTGTTTGAGAATCAAGCGCACATCCGACAGCGGGTTGTCCGTCAGCACATCCAAATAATGCTCAAACGTCACTTCCGGATGCTGACGTTCGATACACAGCGAAGCAGCCTGCTCAAGGGCCAGCTTGCTTTGGGCGTTTAATTTTGAAATCAGAGTGGGTAGTTCAATACGAATCACAGCGATTACCTAGCCTTATAATTTTTTTAAAGTATTTGATTGAGTTGATTTAATACGTCGCTTGATTTGCTGTGCAGCAAATAGGTATAGCCGAGAAAGAGTCCTACCCACAGCAGGGCAAAACCGGCAAAAATCGACCAGATTGGCAACTGACGGCTCAGTTTATATTTGGCGCGCACAACATGGTCGGTGGCACGCGTGAGATCCTGTGGCTCTTCCTCTTCAAGGCTCGCCAGAACGCCGTGTAAGCGGGCAATGACCTTTTCACGTTCCAACTGGCCACCGTCCATCACGCGGTATTTGCCTTCAAAGCCCAACACCAAACATTGATAAATGAATTCCAACAGCGCCTGATAACGCTTCGGTTCGCCTTCCAAACGGCTCAGAATAGTGAAGACTTTTTCGCCGCCCCACGTTTCATTGTGAAAACGCGACAGCATAGAATGCTCCGCCCAAACACTGGATGCGCCCCATTCGGTGCCCATCACCGCTTCATCCAGAAACGCGCACAGGATGTAGCGATACGCCATCAGAATCGCGTGTTCAAAACCTTGTTCAGCCAGCTCAATCTCGATAGCTTTGATCTCTTCAATGGTCTGGTTGTAAATTTGCTCAATGTTGTCACAGGCCGCCAAAGAACGGACGCGCAGTGACAAGCCAAACAACGGCGTCGCTGCATCGATCAGTACATTGGGATTATCGCCACGCAGTTGGAACCAGAAGTCCTGATCATGGTTGATCTGCTGCACGTCATCGAAGAGCAAGCTGCTGTATTGGGTCTCTTTTTTACTTAACGCCATGATTAACTCCTAATCGCCCAGAATTGCAGGTCAAGATCATCAAATGCCGCAGCGACGTGGAACGCAAAGCCGCTCGAATGATTCAGCATCGCCCAAGCTGGGCTGGTTTTATCCAGCTGGTAATAGGTATAACCTGCGTGATATGGCAACTGACGAGGAGCCACAGGCAATGAAATCAACGGAATGCCCGGCAGTTGCAGGGAAATGAGTTCGCGAATTTTCTCCACCGACGACACTTTGGTTTGCTGTGTAAACAGGCGACGCAGATCGTCGAGCGGCATCCGCGCTTTCACCGCAATGATAAATTCGGCGCTGTCCATCAACTGCGGATCGTGCACTGGCGCGACCATCAGGCCGTACTTGCGCTTGTCCAGTTGAATCGAAACGGCGCGAGGCTCCAGCACCACGCTCAAACTCTGACGCAGATTGCGAATTAAGGGGCCAAAAGATTGGCTGGGCATGTCGTGGTTGTAACTTGGCAGTGCTGGCGGCAGACGGCTTTCGTCCGTAAACGTCGCCAGTTCACCACACACTGACGCCAGGCACTCAAACAAACGTTCGGGATGCAGGCTACGCAACTCTGCCAAATGTTGCATCTGTGGCTGTAGGCGGTTCAGTGCTTGCAGCAGCATAAAATCCGACACATCGGCAACGCCGCCCTGAGACGGCGAGCTGATACGCTGCGCAATGTTCTTGGCGCGCTCGCGCATCAGACCGGACATTTCGTTGATGAAACGGTGCAGCGCAGCATTGCCCACCACGTTGAGGTGACAAGGGATGAAATCCGGATCCATCACCACGCTGCCGTCCGGACGTTTTTCCAGAATGCGTGCAATGGCGATGGAGGCAAACGAGCTGCGATCTTCTTTTTCCAGCATCAGTTGCATGCGCACTGGCGAGACATCAATGGTCGTGGTATCGCCTTGTACTGTGTGCACATCACGCACTTCCAAGCGGCGACTGACATAGCGCCCGGTTCCCCTTTCTTCCGGCCAGTTCACTTCCATCAGCGATTCACTGCGCAGCGGAACCGCCAGATACACCAGTTGATTAGCGAGCGACGCGTCTTCGATTTCTAAGGCATCTGGCATCGCGTCTTCCTGAGGAATGCGAAACGCCGTACCATCAGGCATGATGCCGACCGCGCGTTCAATGGCAATGCGACCAAAAGACAAATATTCAGGATTGAGTGACAGCTCAGACACACCGTACAGATAACGGCTGACAGCGGTCATGCGCTCGTCGATGTGGTACTCCACATAACGTTGCTGCTGCTGGAAATGTTGCGGCTTGATAAACAGCCCCTCATTCCAAATGACACGGTTACGCGCAAACATCTTTTGTTATTCCACCCTATCCAATTTCACATCGTAATCTTTGAAAAACATCAGCAGGTGGTATTCCCTGCCTTTGTTCAGCACTTTGACGGCCTTTTTCCATTCACTGATTTCCGGATCAGAAAAGTGCGCCATCACGCCGATGTAGTTTGTTTCTTCATCCACTTCAAACGCATTCACAAACTTGAACTGGTCCGGCATCAGCACGTAGTCGTAATTTTTGACGAAGTTGCTGCGAAGCGCCTTTTTGTAATCCGCTTTCAGTTGGTCGTAATCGGCGGACATGAACATCGAGTCATCTTTGAGTTCAAACACCTGAATCTCGACCGGAGACGCTTCACCCCAGATACTAGGGTTGACCCCGTCATCAGCGAGCAGACTGAACGTGACTTTCGTCGGCTGTTTCGCTGGCTCGTACGGTTCCGTCGAACTGCAGGCGGTCAATACCAGCAACGAAAGCAGCATAAACAGCAGTTTGTTCACGATTAGAGCTCCAGTTGCTTCTCACGAATTTTCTTGTCGTAAGTCTGTTCGAAAATTTCCCAGAACAGCTTTTCAAAACCGCGTTGACGGTTGGAAGTCAGCTCTTGGTAGTAGTTGCAGTACATGTTCCACGCCCACGCTTCATCCGAGGTTGTGCTGCTGTCTGTATTGCGTTTGTAGTGATGGAAACGGCGCAACAACACTTGCGGAGAGAACGCGTTAAGAATCTGATTCAGCGCTTCCGATGTCGCATGTTGCATCGCTTCGTTGTGGTCGCGTACGTTCTTCAGGCTTTCTGAAATCGCTGCTGGTGCAGAGAGGTGAACCAAGCTCTTGTCGGCATCGTACATGGTGCGGATAGTTTGCTCGTAAGACAGCCCCAGACGCAGTGGGTTATCTTCGATAGGTTGCAGGTTACGGTTCATGGTACCAAAGCGACCCTCACTGACTTGTTGATGCAGTTCCAGCAAGCCTTTGACACACGCCTGCAGCGACTCACCCAGTTCCTGAGACAAAAAGTGCATGCGTTCCATGTCAGTGTCCTGACTAAGATCGATTCCCAGTCCCTGCAGCATTGGGCCAGTCAGCAAATGTTTACCGCCAGCAGAACTTGTGGCACTTTCTGCCTTAGCTGGTTGCAGACTTTTGGCGACTTCTTCTTCAAGAAGATCCAATACTTTTTCATCCATTATTAAGCCCTCTGATACGTTGTGAGTATTGATTTGTAGTGATGGTGCTGTTGTTTGTTGTAGCGGCTGATGCTCAGGCTCAATGTCGCGTTGCGCGGCATCATCTTTGCGCTGGCCAAAGCCCAGAATTTTTTTCAATCGGATTGATGACGTCATTTCGTATTCGCTGTCTGCCTGCGGAGTAAATTTCAAATCATGAAGAACCAAGTTATCTTCCGGCACCAAGGATTGTGGCTTGTCACTGTCTTCTTTCAGCTCAACATCACGCAGCAGTGCATCAGCGTCGTCTTTGGCCTCAAGCAGCGCATCAAGTGCCAGTAGTGGATCGGCATTAACAGCAGGTTGATCGTCGTCCAACAGTTCTTCATCATCGAAAGGTTCATCCGCCAGCAGATCGACCTGATCGGCTTTAAACATCGCATCCAGCGGACCAGAATTACGCTCATGATCGTCCGCATGACCAAATGACACGCGTAACTGGTAAGGCCCGACGGTGATTTCGTCTTTGTGTTCCAGCTTCGCCAACTGATCTTTACCCAGCGGCATGTGTGATCCATTCACATAGGTGTCACCACACAAATCGCGAACACAAAACGCACCATCAATCGAGACAATCGCGCAATGCTGCGGTTTCACGCGGCCTTGAGCATCTTTCAGTCGCCAGGTTGCCCATGATTCAGATCCGATGTTGCCGCCTTCTGCAGTCCAGTGTGACTGAGCGGTCAGGCCCGATTCGAGCAGTTGTACGTTAGCCACCTGAAGGATCAGTGACGTCTGAGTCATTGCGTTCATCTGTTATTGCCTCACTTGAATCAGCACGTGTTGGTCTTGCGCGTTGTCACCCAGAAACGAAGTCCATCCAAGAGCCACACCACTGTCAGCGGCCAGGCTCAGTTTTGGCGCTTCATCTTCATCCATGGTCAGCTCTACGTCGTAGGCCATCTGCTCACGCAAAATAAATTCCACCAATTTACACAGCGGTTGGTGTTCCTTACCGGAAGGAAGAAAATCGGCGAAACGCTCGCGCGACAACTTACCGATACAGATGACAAACTTACCGTTGCAGTCCATCACTGATTCACCCACCATGCTGTCAACGCCCAGTTGAGCGTTCTGCTGCCCCAGCGACAATTGCTGGGATTTGTCGATATGCACCTTACGGCGCACCCACTGGCGAATTTGCACATCCTGCAAATCGAAACAGTGGGCGATGATGCCGGCCACCACCTGCGGTGAGCGGCTACGTCCGGCCAAAGTGCCAGCGTAAGCCAGCATCTTGCACCAGTTGATGGGTGTCTCACCGCGCAAGTCGGTATCACCCAGCCCGACCAATGCAAACAACTGAGCGGAAAAGGCGTCTTTAGCATCCGGCTGAAAGCGCACGTAATAGCGATACTTTCGCCAGATGCGATACACGAGGTTGATCAGCCGATTGTTAAAAAAATCGAGAAATGGCTGCTTAAAACCACCCGGTTCTTCATTCACCAGTTGCTCGATGATGAATCCTGGCAAGGGTGACTGCGCGCCAGACAAGCCAAAAAAGTTGGTCAGCATCACCAGGCGTTCATCTGCGCGCTCGTGCAGGGAATTCACGTCTGATGGCGAAAAACCAAGGCTTGGGTTTGCACTGAATACCAACTGACACTGACGCTCCCACTCTTCCGACTCTGGGTTGAATTGCTGCAGTTTTTGTAACAATTCGACCAACTGATAGAAGTTGTAAGCACGTACATCACCAGGCAAGTGCGATTGGGGCACCAGCTGGCTGTCAGCCGTCATATCAACGGCTGCATTCCGGTCTGTGTTCCCCATGTGTATTCCTCTTGGTTACTAACGTTGATGACGACCAGCTCATGAAACGAATTGATGCTGGCGTAGAGCGCAAAAAAATGGCTCAGTACCGTGCCAAACAGATACAAATCGCCTTCTGAACCAAAACCAGCCTGATCAATGTAGAGGGTCGATTGCAGGCCGCGCACGGGTAAGCCTCGCAGCATTTTGTCCACCGGTTGTGATTCGATTTTGCTGATGCCGTCCATGCGCAGACGCGCCACACGCTCTGCCTGACGATCGACCAGCGCGCGAAAATCGTAAGCACGCAACACACAGCTGAGCGCATCTTTGGACAGCAGCGACAAATAGTTGAGTGACAAGTTGGAAATCAGTGTCCACAGCAGGCTGCCATCAAGAACCGGACGCAGTGACTGCGACGGCACGGTGATGTTGCGAAACGTCGCATACGGCGGCGAGGTATCGGTCGGCTCACAAATGTCACCAATGCCCAGTTCCAACGGTAACAGACGGTTGGTGCAGGTCAGTTTGATTGACACCGCTTCATCAACATCTACCGACAAGGTTTCATCACCACGAATAAAGGACACAAATGAGTCAAAGCCGTCACCGCGAATGCTTTCTTTAATGCGTGTGCGGTAATACAACGCCTGACGATGACGAACACGTTCTACTTCGTGCTGAAAGCTTTCAAATGAGGAGTACACACGCTTCTCGCCACGCACCCGTTGACCCGCTTGGCTGTTGTCCTGCCAACCCACCACGCTATCAACGCTGAACACTTCATAGTGCGCCGGATAGCGGCTTGACGGCACAATACGGTATTCCGATTTGCGACCATTGAGATCGATTGGGTCGGCATCATGTTCGAATAGGTTGATCACTGGGGTGCAATAGAGCTGAAAATTGTCCTTACGCACGCGAACGTCGGCAGGCAACGTTTTGGATAAATGAATGTGCAGCGTGAATTCGCCGTGCACCGATTTTGGCAGTGCTTGCCCCAATCCCTTGAGATCAAAAAAGTGGAACGCTTCCGGAAATGACAGGTATTCCTGCAAAATGCGGTAGCCTTCGTAAACATTAGTTGGATAAGGCAACAACGATTCGTCGCTCTTAAAGCCCACTGTTGCAAACGTATTACGCGGCAGAGTGAACACCGCACCATTCACTTCAACGGTGACTTTATCCAGATAGTGATTGAGCCACAGATACAGCATTTGTGAACTGTACTTGTCCCCACCTAAGTAAAAACGCAAATCACCCAGTTCAGCATCACCAATCGAAATGTCGCCGTTCATCTTCATCGCTAATTTAATGGTGGTTGCTTCGCGCGTGTGTTCCGCGTTGGCGTCCAGACAATGAAGCGGATAGAGAGCAACATCTCGGCAGGTTCGAAAATGGCATTTAGTGCCAAACACGGGTTTGCTATCCAGTTGTGTGCCGCGTGTAATGGTCTGCTTTTCACTGACGCTTTTGTCCGGTGTAAAGGCCACCACACTCATGCTCGGCACGGGCCGCAAATAGTTCGGCCACAGCATGTTGATGATCGAGTGTGTCAGTTCAGGGAATTCATCTTCGACTTTTTCACGCAGACGCGCAGTCAGGAACGCAAAACCTTCCAACAGACGTTCAACGTCCGGGTCGGTTGTTCTGCCATGCAGAAAGCGCGACAGCTGAGGGTGAATTTCGGTAAATTCTCTCCCCTGCTCTTTAAGAAAAGCGAGCTCTTCCCTGAAATACTTGTCTTGAGTCATGGTGATTAAAACACTCGATACTTTCTGTTTTGATCCAGTAACAGACTGAACTGAACTTTCTTGTGTAATGCATCGCAGTTAATGCTGGCCACAATGTGGAAACGCAGCGTTAAAGGATTGAAATGGTCCGAGTCGGCACGCACCAGTACCTGTTTTAAGCGCGGCTCATAACGTTCCAGACAATGCTGAATCGCCAGTTTGATGCGCAGCGACAAGTCCATGGTTTCCAAAGTAGCGTCGTTAAAATCCACTAACCCGAGATGCGGGGCGCTTTGAGCACCACCGATTCTTGTATTGAGGATATTGGACACATTACGCTTAACGGATTCGAGTACATCCCATGCATCTGGCCCTTGGGTCAGAGACATGGGCTTAGCATTGGCTTCCAAACGTTCAAAGAAGCCAACACCAAATGCACTCTCTTCAGGTGCAATGTAAGTCATGGTTATGCTTGATCCAGACGGCCTACCAGCGACAGTTCGAAGTTCGCACCCATGTACTTAAAGTGCGGACGAACAGCCAGAGAAACTTGGTACCAACCTGGATTGCCTTCCACGTCCATCACCTCGATTTTCGCGGCGCGAAGTGGACGACGGCTGCGTACATCTGCTGGCGGGTTTTCCTGATCGGCAACGAATTGCTTGATCCAAGCGTTCAGCTCACGTTCCAGATCCTGACGCTCTTTCCAAGCACCAATCTGTTCACGCTGCAGCACTTTCACGTAATGCGCCAAGCGGTTGATGATCATCATGTAAGGCAGTTGCGTACCCAACTTGTAGTTGGTTTCTGCTTCTTTGCCTTCTTTGGTGTTCGGGAAGATCTTGGCTTTCTGAATGGAGTTTGCCGAGAAGAATGCGGCGTTGTCGCTGCCCTTACGCATGGTCAGAGCAATGAAACCTTCTTCTGCCAGTTCAAACTCTTTACGGTCAGTGATCAGCACTTCCGTTGGGATCTTGCTTTGCAGCGCGCCCATCGATTCAAATACGTGTACTGGCAGATCTTCAACCGCACCGCCACTTTGTGGGCCGATAATGTTTGGACACCAACGGTATTTCGCGAAGCTATCTGTCAAACGAGTTGCGAATGCAAACGCCGTATTACCCCATAGGTAATGCTCGTGCGATTGGCTCACGTTCTCTGAATAGTTGAATGATTTGATTGGGTTCTCTGTTGGGTCATAAGGAACACGCAGCAGGAAACGAGGCGCCGTCAGGCCAATGTAACGTGCATCTTCTGACTCACGCAGTGCACGCCATTTGGTGTATTTCGGGCTTTCAAACGTAGACTTGATGTCTTTGATGTTTGGCAGCTCTTCAAAAGAATCGATGCCAAAGAATTGCGGGCCAACACTAGAGATAAAAGGTGCGTGCGCCATTGCGCCTAATGCGCCCATGTATTGCAGCAGTTTCATGTCCGGTGTTGATGGCGTGAAAGCGAAGTTGCCAATGATAGCGCCGGTTGGTTCACCACCAAACTGACCATACCCTGAGGAGTAAACGTGTTTGTATAAGCCAGATTGAGTTGTTTCTGGTGCAAATTCAAAGTCTTCCAGCAGCTCTTCTTTGGTGACGTGCAGCAAATCAACTTTGTTGTTTTCGCGGAAATCGGTACGATCAACGAACAGTTTCAAGCCACGCCAAGCCGATTCCATTTGCTGGTATTTCTCGTCGTGGAGAATTTCATCCATCTGCGCGCTGATTTTTTTGTCCAGTTCAACCAACATCTGATCGACCAGAGATTTATTCACTGCTTCATCTAACTGGTTGCCACCAATCAGATTTTCAATAAATGCTGCAACACCTTTTTTCGCAACATCGTACCCTTCTTCGCTTGGAGCGATGCGGGTTTGCGCCATAATTTCGTCCAGCAGGCTTCCTTCAGCCAGCTGCGGTCTTTCCAGTACCGTTTCAGTAGTAGACATCTTTTTGTTCCTGATTAAGAATTAATGACAAAAGTATCAAGTCAACTTAGGCTTGAGTTTGCTCTTCTGACTCACTAACAAGACTGAGTTCTGCCAGCAGTTTCTCGCGCGACTCTTCCGAGTTCAGCAGATCTTGCAAGCGCTCACGGAACGCAGGAATGTTGCCCAGCGGACCTTTCAGTGCCACCAGCGCCTCACGTAACTCAATCAATTTTTTCAATTCAGGAACTTGCGAAGCCACAGAATCCGGGGAGAAATCCGCAAGGGATTTGAAGCTTAGTTCCACCGGTAGATTGGCGTTTTCATCTTCACCCAGTTTGTTCTTCACTGTTGTCGTCAGTTTGAGATTGCTTTCACGCATTACGGCTTCAAAGTTATTCTTATCCACAGAAACGGTTGAGCGCTCTTCTACTGGCGTCTCTTCTGAATGGCCTTTGAAATCACCAACCACTAAGGTTTTTAATGGCAATTCCACTTCAGCCTGTGCATCCCCAGTCGCAGGAATATACTTAATATTAATGCGCTCTTTAGGAGCTACACTTCCTTCTTTAGACATATAACGTCTCCAAATACCTATGCCAGTCGTTGTCAATGAAATAGTTGTGTAAATATCTGATTGATAATACACATTAGAAATATCTTAATTATCTTATTTGATTTTTAGTAAATATAACTTCTTGAAATTGATTAATTCACCCGACTTCTCGTCAGACAAATATAACCATTGAATAATACAAGTTAAACTTACATGTAAACTTTTATTTATAAAACTATGAATAAAGAGACAAGCCAATCTCCCTATTCCTGATATTCGAAAGCGAGCACATTCTATTCATTTAATAATGTTTTGTTGCACAAAAATCACAAGAATATGATCTTCACCCCAAAAACGATTACTTTTATCACACTTATTATCTATCGCTAATATTGAAATAAACTAAATATCCCAGAACAGATCATGGTTATAAAAGTCGACATTTTTTTTCAGGTTTAATTCTAATGTATCTGCCGCAGTCTCTTGCTCAGAGGTAATACTTGGTGCCAATTGTTGATACTTTTCAGCCACTGCAGAATGGAGATTTTCTAAGCGGTCCGTCCCCGCCGTTTCCAGATACAGATCGAAGTAAGCTTTTGCTCGCACCACGTCGGTTTCCACAAACGGATAAGCTTCTCCTTGTCCGCAGTAAATGAAACCCAGTGCGGCTAGCGATGTGAGATCTCCGGCCTGCAAGGCCTTCTGGCGCCATTCGAATGCTTCTTCGTAGCGACCTTTATCTTCCAACAAGTTGATATAGGCGCGTATTGCCGGAACATAACCTGTTTTAGCCGCAGCCAGATACGTTTCACGCACTTTGGTGTCACGAGAACCAGGCATCATATATGAGCCAGAACCACTTTCTATTCGTCTGGCCTGCTCCATTAATGCTCGCGGATGATGAAAAGCCATTGCTTTAACAAGGTAATATTCTGAAAGTTCTTGATTGCTTGAATGGAAGTACTGCGCCAATTCAAACAAAGCTTGCGCCGGGTTAAGTTGCCCCAAGCGAATCAGCGTGTCGTGGTATTGATGCTGCCACTGCTCGCGTTCCTTTTTACTCAGCCATTGACCATTCTGATACAAATGTTGCATCGCGTGGCGGTTACCGCCTTGTGCAGCCTGAAGCAAATATTCACGGGCTTGCGGCGGGGTACGAATCGTCGTCCGATAGTTGGAAAGTTCCATAGCATAAAGGTAAGCCGCATCAGCATTGCCATTGTCCGCTGCGTGTTTCAGATACTGGCGAGACTCAACATTTTTAAACTGGGCGCGCAATAAGCGACCACTTTCGAACGCCTGCTGCGCGTTCAACAACTTGGCATCGTAATCTTCACCATGCGTAGCAAAGCTCGTCACGCCAAAGGAGAGAACAAGAGAAACCAGACAAGACTTAACCAATGTTGACACTGCTACCACCTTGTAACACGCCACCACAATCCACTGCATCGCCAGCTCTTGCTGCGGGCTTGCCATCAATCATCACGGTTGCAGAGCCTGCCGCAATACTGCGCGGGTGAGCTGGATTTTTCGGTTTATCATGCGGTGCAAGCGGGTCCCCCTGACGAGCGGCCGGAATACCATCAATTTTGACCGAACCCGAACCCGCAGTGACCGGAGTCGGAGGGAATCCATCATGTGCTGACCCGATATGCCCGACTACTATGCCATTTCCCATAACAAACTCTTCTCTGAACCATCATTAAAATATGTGTGGCTCTAATAAAAGCAAAATGTATACCCATTGTTTATCCAGCAACTGGTTAAACCAGAACATAATCAGGCAAGTTATTGCCCATAACAAGCAATACACTACCCAAACCAATACAAAAATTTGCTCGATGGTTTATCAATGTCAGAGAAATGAAATTTAATAAAGTAAAAACTCTAATAAATCATCACAATATACACATTTGTCATTTAATTGATCAATTTTGTGACTGAATATCACTTTTAGTAGATAATAAATATATTAATAATGTCTTATTTTTGAGAGAAAATATAACTCTATATATTGAGTAAATAATTACTTTTCATTTTTAATTTAATTCATCTAGTTGAATATTATTGTTTGATATTTCTAAAATGTATTTTCCTAATATTATTGCCGTTCATCTTTGGGTGAATCCATAACCACCATGGTTGTAATCGATTGCACTTGTAGACATTCTCCTAATACATCAGCATGAAAACGTTTATAAGCCGAGAGGTCCTTTGTTTCAACCCGAAGCAGATATTCATTCATTCCGGTAATGTTATGGCATTCCACGACTTCATCTGCAAAGCGCACATGATCTTCAAAACTCAGTTGCGACTTTTTAGTATGGCTGTTCAAACCAATTGAGACGTAGGCGATAAACCCAACATTCAGTTGAGGTTTATCCAACACCGCACGATAGCCTTTGATGACCTTCTTACGTTCCAGCTCCTGAACTCGACGCAGCGTGGCTGAGGGCGACAAACCCACCCGTTCCGCCAACTCTACATTGGAGACTCGGCCGTCTTGCTGCAATTCACGCAATATTCTTTCGTCAAACTTATCCATTGCCACCATCCATTGCTAAAAACTTCAATAACACACAAATATAAGCACAAAATTGCGCTCAGCTACCATTACTATTTTTCATATGTTTTGATGATGAATGAGTAACTTTGTATGGATTACACTCAATGGGGCCCGCTGGTGGCTTTCGCTTTTGTATCAACCTTTACCCCAGGCCCGAATAACATCATGCTCATGACGTCCGGTGCCAATGTAGGCTTCTGGCGTACGATTCCCCATATGTTGGGCGTTACGTTTGGGTTTAGTGTCATGGTGCTGTTAGTGGGCGTTGGCCTGACGGGATTGTTTCAAGCCTACCCAGTGCTGCAGCAGATCCTGCACGTGGCATGTCTGGTTTATCTGGTCTATCTGGCGATGAAAATTGCTCGCAGCACGCCAGCAAATAAAAACCATCAATATAAGCCGATGTCGTTTCTTTCAGCAGCCATGTTTCAGTGGGTCAATCCCAAAGGTTGGTCAATGGCGTTAACGGCAGTCAGTGTTTATAACCAAAGTGCAAGTTGGGCTCAATTACTGTTGATTGCGTTGGTGTTCGCGGCAGTGAACATTCCGTCCGTCAGCGTGTGGACGGCTGCAGGAAAACAGCTCAGCCATTGGATGACACATCCGAAGTATGTGCGTTGGTTTAACGGTTCGATGGGCGGCTTGCTCCTGCTGTCCACCGTGCCGATGTTGTGAGGTACGATCAGAACTCTTTGTTCATTTGAGTCAGCATTTGCACCAGAGCCTGATGCTGCTGTTCGGTAAAGTGGCGGGTCAAATCCTGCGTAAGCGCGATATGCAGCGCATTGTGCTCGCGGTAAACACTTTGCCCTTGATCAGTTAAATCAACCACAATAGAACGTCGGTCGCCTTCCAGCGACTGACGTTCAATCAACCCCGCCTGCACCAGTTTTTCAACCTGAACGGTCAGCGTGCCCGTCGTGATACTCAAGCGATTGGCCAGCTCTTTCATCCGCATCGCACCATGACTGCCCAACACCTCCAACGTGTGGATCTGCGCCAGTGAATAACCGGTTTCTTTGACCACTGACAGTTCCCAAGAGGACATTTTGTCGTAAAACTCGGTGATCAGATTGTTGAGTTCAGTCAGATGTTGCATGTGTTTGCCTTTACTTGGTATTCACCTCTAGTGTGAGGTGGTGCAGTTTATCAAACTCGGTCAGTTGCTGTCTAAAGTACTCAGCATCTTTCTCAGCTTCAGCTTTAAGTCGAATCGTCGCTGCGTAATGACTGGAACTCACTTTCCACATATGGATGTCCATCACATCGGCACCACTCTGCGCCAGCCTGGTCAGAATTTTTTGCTCATAATCACGGCCAATATGTGCATCCAGCAATATTGGCGCCGTCTGTTTCATCAAACCAATCGCCCACTTGGTGATCACCAACGCCCCCACAATACCCATGATTGGATCCAACCATACCCAACCCAGATATTTGCCCACAATCAATGCTGCAATGGCCAGCAACGACGTCAGTGCGTCAGCCAGAACATGCATATACGCTGCTGTGAGATTGTGATCATGATGGTGCTCATGAGCATGGCCGTGTTCATGATGATGGTCGTGATGGTCGTGATGGTCGTGATGGTCGTGATGGTCGTGATGGTCGTGATGGTCGTGCAATAAAAACATACTGACAACATTCACAATCAAACCAATCACAGCCACTAAAATCGCTTCATTAAACTGGATTGACAGCGGATTGAACAGACGATGCAGAGATTCGCCAAACATAAATAGCGCCACTAATCCCAGGCCAATTGCGCTGGTGTAGCCCCCCAACACGCCAACCTTGCCAGTCCCAAACGTATACTGACGTGAGTCCTGATGTTTACGTGCGTAACGAAACGTGAACAGCGTGATACAGAATGCCGCGGCATGAGTGCCCATGTGCCAGCCATCAGCCAGCAACGCCATAGATCCGTAAATAGAGCCCGCACTGATCTCGACCGCCATGGTGATCAGCGTTAACAACAATACATACAGCGTGCGCTTTTCACCTTTTTCGTTCGCATAAGAAAAGGTATGAGACTGAGGACAACTTGGTGATTGCATAATAAATACTTTGATTATCAAATTTTCTAAATAATAATTAGTTTGAATATCAAAGTAAAACACATTTGTTCCATTATGCTTTTTCGCCTTAAATGTAGGTGAGGTTATAAAACAAACACATAAAGGATTACATGTGCATCCAGCCCTGCTTACCGCCATCACTATGATCGCCTTTGCGGCCAATTCCATTCTTTGTCGGCTGGCGTTGCAAGAACACGCCATTGACGCCGGATCGTTCACGGCACTGAGATTGATCTCGGGTGGAATCACGTTAGTGGTCTTGCATGCCATCGTCGTGCGCCGCGAACATCGTCGCTATTCGCTGCCGTTCGCCTTCAAAGCCGGGGGGGCTCTGTTTACCTATGCGCTCTGTTTCTCCATCGCTTATCTGACATTATCGGCTGGCACTGGTGCATTACTGCTTTTCGGTACCGTGCAACTGTCACTGCTCGCTGCGCACTGTTGGCAAGGCAACAAGATCCGAGCATTAGAATGGCTGGGGCTGGCGATTTCCATCGCCGGCTTTATCTATTTGATGCTGCCAAGTGCTGAACAACCCGATTGGATATCTGCACTGTTGATGGTCGTATCGGGACTCGCTTGGGCTGCGTTTACCCTGCTTGGGCGCAACAGCGGCAATCCGACCAACGCGATCGCCCAGGGATTCTGGGCGGCAAGTCTGCTGTGCATACTCGTCTTTCCCTGGATGATTCATCAGGATTCCATCTCTGCACGCGGCGTAATTCTTGCGCTGTTGTCGGGCAGTCTGGCGTCCGCCGCGGGTTACATTCTCTGGTATCAGGTCATCAGCCGCTTAACCATTCTGCAAGCGTCGGTGGCACAACTGTCGGTTCCTGCTATCGCGTTGGCTGGCGGCAGCCTGCTGCTCAATGAAACCCTCACTCTGCGTCTGATACTGGTGAGCCTGATGATTCTGGGTGGCATATTGCTGGTGTTTGTTGCCCGAGAGCCGAAATAATCGATGTTGATTCCGGGCTGGCTTTTCTAAGGCAGCTCAGTACAATTCAGGCCGTCTATTCCACGCGATTGTTTTGTTATGCCACACTCTGACCGCTGCTTTACACCTTTTAAGGCCGACGTTTCCGCTATTGCTTTGCCGGAACGTTTTACCTTTCCGTTTTGTTACGAGCCGCATGCTCTGTGTGTGATTGCTGCCGATGAACTGCAGCAGCATATCCGCACCCAGCAAGAGTGGTCACATCCGTTCGGTCTTGAAGACGATGAAGCGGGCGCTAGCGGCAAGATGTTCGGCGTACTGGTCGTCAAAAACAGCGCTGGGCAGCTGGGTTATCTCTCTGCTTTTTCCGGCCAACTGGCCGAGCAAAACCATCTACCGGGCTTTGTGCCGCCGGTATTTGATCGCTTTGCCGACGACGCTTTCTTTCGCACCGAAGCCAACCAGATTGCCGCCATCAATCAACAAGTGCGAGAGTTGAAGCAAAACACCCAGGCAGACACGCTGCGCAGCGCGATTTCTGCGCACCAACAGCAAGCAGAGTCGGAGATTGAAGCGCTGCGCCTGCACATGATCGAGACTCGCGCTGAGCGTAAGCAGTTACGCGCCGAAGCCAACGCAGATGATCAGCATGCACTGCTGGAACGCTTGGCGAAAGAGAGTGTGGCCGAGAAAAATCAGCTCAAACAGTTAAAGCAGCAGTGGGAGCAACGTATTCGCGCCTTACAGGATGAGTTAGCGACACAAAACGCCGAACTTCATGCGTTGCAGGAGCAGCGTAAACAGCTCTCTGCGGCGCTGCAGAAAAAGCTGTTTGCCCAATATCGTTTCTTAAACAAACGCGGTGATGTGCAGTCGCTGAATGACATTTTCTCACTCGCGGCCAATCCAATCCCACCCGCAGGCTCAGGGGAATGCGCAGCACCTAAACTGCTGCAATACGCGTTTACGCATCAACTGACACCGATCGCGATGGCGGAATTCTGGTGGGGGCGTTCTCCGAAATCAGAAATTCGCCAGCACAAGAAATTCTATCCGGCCTGCCAAAATAAGTGTCATCCGATCCTTGGCCATATGCTGAGTGGTATGGTACTCGACGACAATCCGTTGCTGGAAAACCCGGCAGAAGGTAAAGAGATCGAGATTGTGTATCAGGATGAAGCGATTGTGGTGATCAACAAACCAGCCGAGTTTCTCTCCGTGCCCGGTGTGAACGTTAAAGACTCTGCCTTGACGCGATTGGAACAGCAGTTTCCCGATGCGGAAGGTCCGTTTGTGTTACATCGTCTGGATATGTCGACTTCGGGGTTATTGGTCTTCGCTCTCACTCGTCGCGCAAATAAAAGCCTACAAAAGCAGTTTATTACTCGCGGTGTAGAGAAGCGCTATGTGGCGCTGCTGAGTGGTGAAATCCCCCACGGCGAAGGCAGTATTACCCTGCCGCTGCGTCCAGACTTAGACGATCGTCCACGTCAGATGGTCTGTTTTGAGCACGGCAAAGCCGCCGAAACTGACTGGCAGACGATCCGTACCGAGCAAGGGCGTACGCGAGTTTATCTGCATCCTAAGACAGGGCGCACCCATCAGTTGCGAGTGCACTGCGCCCATGAGCAAGGTTTCAATACGCCGATTCTGGGTGATGATCTCTATGGTGAGAAAGCCGATCGCCTGCACCTGCATGCGGAAAGTCTCAGCTTTGATCACCCTTACACCAAGCAGCGCATGACTTTTCAGGTCGATCCGGCGTTTTAATTGCGCGCCATTCAAACACCGAGTCCCGACAACCACTGTGGCTACCGGGACATTCCAACCACAATACAAACCGATCTTTTTCCCCCGGGTTTCAGGGTGTTACACTCGCAGCCATCATTTCGCTACAACAAAGACTAGACGACTGGTCTAATTATCACTATATTTCATCCCATGAACGCAAAAACTCAAGATACACGTCAACATATTCTGGAAGTCGGTTACCAATTAGTGGTGAACCGAGGCTTTACCAGTGTCGGCTTATCGGAACTGCTGAAAAGCGCCGATGTGCCCAAAGGCTCGTTTTATCATTATTTCAAGTCCAAAGAGCAATTTGGCGAGGCACTGATTGAAGCCTACTTTGCCCATTATCTCGACAAACTCGATGCTCTGTTCAACGGCAGTGACGGCTCCCACTATCAAAAATTGATGCGTTACTGGCATTACTGGACAGAGCAAAACAGTTGCAGTTGTTCTGCCGGAAAATGTCTGGTGGTCAAACTCGCTGGTGAAGTCTCCGACTTGTCAGAACCTATGCGCCTGGCACTGCTCAAAGGCACCAATAAAATCACTGCCCGGGTAGCCGATTGTATTGAGCAAGGGATCCAAAGTGGTGAACTGCACGTACAAAACAGCCAGCAAACATCAGAGTTGCTCTACAATCTGTGGATTGGGGCAAGCTTGCTGAACAAAATTCGCCAAGATGACATTAGCCTGCAACAGGCGTTACTGGCTACAGAGCAGCTGCTGAAAGGCAATAAGCTCAACTGATACACAACAATCAATGCCGCTATCTCGATAGCGGATTTTTTGCAACGAACACTAGACGACTGGTCTAATCAAGAAGGATATCACATGACTGATTCAATGAATCGACGCATTGTTCTGGCATCTCGCCCAACAGGTGCACCCACTGAACAAAACTTCCGTCTGGAAACCGTTGAGAAACCGACACCGCAAGCAGGCGAAGTGCTGCTGCGTACTATTTACCTGTCGCTCGATCCCTATATGCGCGGTCGCATGAGCGCCGCCGAATCTTACGCAGCGCCTGTCGCCATTGATGACGTCATGGTCGGTGGCACCGTGTGTCAGGTTGAAGAATCACACAACCCGGAGTTCGCGGTCGGCGAATGGGTGCTGTCGTATACGACTGGCTGGCAGAGCTACTCCGTTTCAAATGGTCAAGGTCTGCTGAAACTGGGGATGAACCCTAGCCATCCTTCCTACGCACTGGGCGTGCTGGGTATGCCTGGCTTTACTGCCTACATGGGTCTGTTGGATATTGGCGCGCCAAAAGCTGGGGAAACCATTGTGGTTGCTTCTGCAACGGGCCCGGTGGGAGCGACTGTGGGTCAAATTGGTAAAATCAAGCAGTGCCGGGTGGTGGGTATTGCTGGCGGTGAAGAAAAATGCCGTCACGCCGTCGAAGTACTGGGTTTTGATGCCTGTATCGATCACAAAGCGGACGATTTTGCCGAGCAACTCGCCAAAGCCTGTCCTCAAGGCATTGACGTTTACTACGAAAACGTCGGTGGCAAAGTGTTTGATGCAGTGATGCCGCTGCTTAACACCGGTGCCCGCATTCCAGTGTGTGGCCTGATTTCTCAATACAACGCCACATCACTGCCAGACGGTCCGGATCGTTTGTCTCTGCTGGCAGGCCTCATCCTGACGAAACGCATTCGTATGCAAGGCTTTATTATTTTTGACGATTACGGTCATCGCTATGGCGAATTCGCCAAAGACATGAGCCAATGGGTTGCCGAAGGCAAAGTGCAGTACCGCGAACAAATTGAGCAAGGGCTGGAGAATGCACCTTCGCAACTGATTGGTCTGCTGGAAGGGAAAAACTTCGGCAAACTGGTTATTGCAGTGAACAAGCCGCTGTAAACAGGAGAGCATGATGATCACATTGCACCATCTCAATCGCTCACGTTCCAAACGCATCATCTGGTTGCTGGAAGAACTGGAAGTCGAGTATCAAATCGTTCCTTACCAACGAGATTCGTTGACCTTTCTGGCGCCACCGGAGTTGAAAGCGGTGCACCCTCTGGGGAAATCACCGGTGATTGAAATCGACGGACGCGTAATTGCCGAATCAGGCGCCATCACCGAATACCTGATTGAACGCTTTGCGCCACAACGTCTCGCTCCAGCGCGTGATAGCGCCGACTACATCGACTATCTGCAATGGTTACATTTTGCTGAAAGCTCGGGCATCCTGCCGCTGCTGCTAAAATTGTTCTTGGCCAAAGACGGGGCCAAAACGCAGTTTTTGGAAGGTTACGCCAACAGTGAAGCCGCCAAAGTACTGGGTTATGTCAACGCACAGCTCGAAGGCAAAAACTACTTGGTCGCCGACAAACTCAGTGGCGCAGACATCATGATGTCGTTCATCGCCGAGGGTGTGCAAACCAGTGGCATGCTGGATCATTTCCCGAACATCAAGGCGTATCTGTCCGGTCTGTCCGCACTACCTGCTTATCAGAAAGCGAACCGAATCGAAGCCGAACTCAGCGCCTGATGCGATAGACTTTGCAGATAAAACAAAGCCTGCCAATTGGCAGGCTTTCTATTTCTCGTATTAGGCCACTTCGGGCACGGGTTTCGGTGGTGCATCGACCTCTGGCTCTTTCTGCACCGGAGGCACCTGCCCCTCTTCCACCGCTTGTTGGTAACAACCGCTGAGTTTGATCGCCAGATACATATCGGCACGCAATACCAAACCACCATCGCCGACAGGCACGCCACTCAGCTCACACCACTGACGCATGCTACGTTTACGCCCGGCAAGGATCAGGCGGACACCGCGTTTCTTCAGAATATTCTGCACATCCCCCAACATCGCCATCACACTCAAATCAAGGTGAGTAAAGCTCGCTACCGCATCGATGATCACACAGTTCACTTCCGAATCACTGGTTTCGACCTGCTCCAACAGACGGCGTTTGAAATACGGCGCGTTGAAGTAAGTCAGCGGCGAGTTAAAACGATACAACATCAGCCCAGGAATGGGTGACGCTTTACCTGAACCGTCAATCGTGCGAATGGTGCCGTCCTCATCCAAGCCCAGACGCTGATCGCTCGGTCTCATCACCACACGCAGAAACTGGAACAAACCCAGCAACACGGCCAGTGTGATACCAGGAATCACTCCGACGATCAGCACGGCAATAAACGTCACCCCCGCCAGATAAAACGCATCTTTATCGCGCTTTTTCAGGCCCCACAGTCCTTTCAGATCCAACAATGACGTCGAGGCGATGATCAGCACTACCCCCAAAGCTGCAGTAGGAATGTACTGCAATGGGCGGTAGAGGAAAATCGCCACCACGCCAATCACGACTGCGGCAATCACCGACACCAGTTGCGATTTACCACCATTCGCATCGTTTACCGCAGTGCGCGAGTCGGCGCCACTGATCGCAAAACCCTGAGAAAAGGCGGAGGCTAAGTTGGCAAAACCCAGTGCGCGGAACTCTTTGTCAGCGTCGATATCGTAACCATTTTTGGCCGCAAAGCTGCGCGCGGTGAGCATCATGCTGACAAAGCTCACCATCGCCAGGTTGAGTGCAGGCACCACCAATTCACGGCTGATACCGATGTCAAACATTGGCGTCTGGAATGCTGGCAATCCGCCTTGGATCAAGCCGACAACACTGACCCCCTGACCATCCAACTGGGTAGCCCACACCAACACGCCAGCCGCAATGATCGCCAGCATCGCCGCTGGCCAAGAGGGGCGAAAACGCTTGGCAACAAAATACACCACGACCGTCAGCAAACTGACCACCACAGTTTGCCAATGCACGTCAAACAGACGCTGCGGCGCTTCTGCCAGTCGTTCCAGCAGATAACGCTGCTCATATTTCACGCCAAATACTTTACTCAACTGGCCAACGATGATGGTCAGCGCGACACCATTGAGCAGCCCCATCAGAATCGGACGAGAGAGAAAATCAGCCAGAATGCCAAGACGAAACTTACTGGCGAGAATGCACCACATGCCCATCATCGCAGTCATGGTCATAACTAATTGCCAGTGTTTGGTCGGGTCGCCTCCCGCCAGCGGTGTCACCACCGCCGCAACCACGGCACAAGTGGCTGCATCAGGGCCGACGATCAATTGGCGTGAAGTTCCGAACAATGCATATATCAACATCGGAGCCACACACGAATACAGCCCGACGATCGCTGATACCCCGGTCAACTGCGCATACGCGATCGCCACGGGCAGCGCCACCGCAACCACGGAAAATGCCGCTCGCATGTCGTCAACCAGCCAAGCGCGTTCATAGTGTTTAAACTGATACAATCCCGGCATCCATTGCCGGATCCAAGCCGATTTCAACGTAACCTCACCTCTGACTCAAGTTTTGCCTGTGCACAACGATTCACTTAAGCATAACTCAAGATCCGCAAACTCTCGCTGCTAATTTGCTGATTTTACAAAGGATTGATTTTTGCTCAGTGAATCGCCGAAATCACGGAACCTCTGCCTTCTCATTCGGGCAGAAAACATTGGTCGCTAGCGCGCCCTTTATGTGACAATGATCAGCATATTCGCCACCCAATACCGTTGAACTTATGAATTTCCAAGCTGCTATTTTTGATATGGATGGACTGCTGCTCGATACCGAGCGCGTCTGTTTAGAGATTTTTGAACAAGCCTGTCACGCCGTTGGCGTTCCGTTTTTGCGTGACCTGTATTTATCGGTGATTGGCCGTAATGCCGCAGGCATTGAAGCCTCTTTGCGCGTAGGCTACGGGCCAGACCTCGATTATCCGGTGCTGCACAATGAATGGCGCACGCGCTACAACGCGGTGGTAAAACATCAACCAATCCCGGTCAAACAGGGTGTGATTGAGTTGCTGCAATGGCTGAAGGCGCATCAGATCCCTACGGCGGTTGCAACATCAAGCCAGCGCGACGTCGCCAGCGTCAAATTGCGTCTGGCTGGCATTGATCATTACTTCGATTCATTCGCCACAGGCTGTGAAGTCAGTCAGGGCAAACCGCATCCGGAAATTTTTCTGCTGGCGGCCAATCGCCTGAACGTCGAACCAGAGCACTGCCTGGCGTTTGAAGATTCCAATAATGGCGTCAAATCAGCGATGGCTGCCAAGATGAACACCTATCAGATTCCGGATTTGGTCACGCCAAGTGACGATGTGGTGGCTCTGGGTCACAGCATCCGCCCATCACTCAGCCACGTATTGGATGAACTTAAAGCGAACCGTTAACCCCGATTGATTGGCGGCGCTCAGTCGCCACAACTGTCGATGGTGATCACCACGGAATCGGGTCGCCAGTATTCAAATTCACAGTCCATGATCGCCCCGTCCTGTTTGTAGTTCACCCGGCAGATTTTCAGCACCGGTTGCCCCGTGGCGAGATTGAGCGCCTTCGCCACATGCGATGGCGCTGCGGTCGGAATCACTTCAAAGCGCGAACGCTGGGTGCGGTAACCATATTTTTCCGCGTACAGACCCGTCAGTGAACCTTGCAGATTTTCATGCAGAATATTGGGAAACAGGTTCGCAATCAGGCAGTTTTCGACAAACAACACCGCGCGCCCGTCGATATAGCGCAGGCGTTCAATAATATGAATCGGCGTAATGCGTTCGATCTGCATCGCTTTGGCGTAATCACGCGAGGCCATTACGCTTCGTACATTCAGCACTTTGGTTTCCGCAATGCGATCCTGCTCGCGCACCATCTGATGGAAATGCGAACGCGACAGCGGGTTGTAACGCACCCGTTCCGGCGACACAAACCAGCCGCGGCGCTCTTCGCGATAAATCAGTCCTTCTGTTTCGAGCGATACCAACGCGTCCTTGATGGTAATGCGCGTGGTTTCGAACAGCTCACTCAATTCACGCTCGGATGGCAGCTTCTGCCTGTCGTTCATGATGCCGCCGCAAATCTGCTCGCGCAGGGTGGATTTTATTTTTCCCAGTTGGGTCGTCGCCTGTAGCTTCATCCTGATCTAGTCCAATAAGGTCTCTCTTTTTCAGACTAATCAACGCACATAACAAATTTATTACAGCTAACCCTCTGTTAATTAAAGATAACTGAAACATAACTGCCATAAAACTAACGAAAAAGCGTCATATTTCTTGAGCCAAAACGTCACATTCGCTGCCTAGGATAAAAAACAAACTTACTGACCTAGTCCAGAAGGATGGAGACAATGAAAACGTTACTGACCAGTGCAACTCTGATTGCGACCACGCTCGCGATGCCCGCTTTAGCCAAAGACGGCGACATTCAATCGCTGATCGATGCCGCCAAAAAAGAAGGCGCTGTTTACAGCGTCGGTATGCCGGGAAGTTGGGCAAACTGGAAAGACACCTGGAACGACCTGAACACCCATTACGGCCTGAACCATCAGGACACCGACATGAGTTCAGCGCAGGAAATTGCCAAGTTCGAAGCGGAAAAGAAAAACGCGACCGCCGATATCGGTGATGTCGGCTTTGCGTTTGCCCGCGTTGCGGTCAAAAAGGGCGTCACTCAGCCTTATAAACCGACCACGTGGAGCGACATTCCAAACTGGGCCAAAGATAAAGATGGCCACTGGGCACTTGCTTACACCGGCACGATTGCGTTTATCACCAACAACAATCTGGTCAAGCAAGCACCAACGTCTTGGGCTGATCTGCTCAACGGCCAATACAAAGTGACCGTTGGTGATGTCGGTGTCGCGGCTCAGGCCAATAACGCCGTACTCGCGGCCGCATTTGCCAACGGCGGTGATGAAAGCAACCTGAAACCTGCGCTGGATTTCTTCTCGAAACTGGCGAAAAAAGGCCGTCTGTCGTTCACCGACCCAAGCCTGGCTAATCTGGAAAAAGGCGAAGTGGAAGTCGCGATTATGTGGGACTTTAACGCGCTGAACTACCGCGACCAGATTGATCGCAGCCGCTTTACGGTCACCATTCCGCAAGACGGTTCGGTGATTTCGGGCTACACCACCATCATCAATAAATACGCGAAGAACCCGAATGCGGCCAAGCTGGCGCGTGAGTACATCTTCAGCGACCAAGGCCAAATCAACCTGGCACAAGGTTACGCACGTCCGATTCGCAGTAACATTGAACTGCCGGAATCGATCAAAGCGAAACTGCTGTCGAACGATCAGTACCAGAATGTCCACCCGGTCACTGACTTCAATGCCTGGGAAAAATCCGCCCGCAAACTGCCGCGTCAGTGGCAAGAAAACGTCCTAATCCACCAGCAGTAAGAGGTGACCATGAACAATAAGGTGATCCTTGTTGTTCTTGATGGACTCAATTATCAGGTAGCCCGTGATTGCATGGGCTACCTCAACGGTTTAATTGAGCAGCAAAGAGCAACACTTTACTCCCTGCAATGTGAATTGCCGTCGATGTCACGCCCGCTCTACGAGTGCTTGCTGACAGGGATTCGCCCGGTCGACAGCGGCATCGTGAACAACCAGATTGTGCGTCTGTCGCACTTCGACTCGATTTTCAGCCTCGCCAAATCACAGGGCAAAACCACCGCCGCGGCCGCGTATCACTGGGTCAGTGAACTGTATAACCGCGCGCCTTTTGATGCCGTGCGTGACCGCTTTACCCATGATGAATCGCTCAACATTCAGCACGGCTGCTTTTACCACTGGGACCATTATCCGGATGAAGCGCTGTTTCTTGATGCTGAGCATCTGCGCCTGCGTCATCAGCCGGACTTTCTGCTGATTCATCCGATGAACATCGATGATGCCGGACACAAATTTGGCCTCGATTCACGTCAGTATCGCAACAGCGCCCGCCATGCCGACGTCATTCTCGCCAACTATCTGCAAGGCTGGATTGATGATGGCTATCAGGTGATGGTGACCAGCGATCACGGCATGAATAACGACCTGTCACACGGCGGAATTCTCGCCGAAGAGCGTCAGGTGCCGTTGTTTGTCATCGGCGAACACTTTTCCCATCACGTCGACGTCACTCTCGCGCAAACTGAGATTTGCGGCACGGTGTGTGAATTGCTGCGCCTTGAACACGACAAGCCCGTTGCCCAGCAGGTATTAGCATTATGAGCAGTTCCACCCTCTCTTCACGCGCTACCAGTCGAAACGCCACCGCGGCATCGCAGCCGCGTCACGCCTGGCAGCGTTTTAAGCCGCTGGCGTGGCTCTCGCCATTTGCGCTGTTTTTCTATCTGTTTCAACTGGCGCCGATGGTCTGGGTTGGAGTCAACAGTTTTAAGGTCGACGATGAATGGTCGCTGGACAATTACCGCGAAATCCTCGATTCCGGCTTTATTCAACAAGGTTTTGGCAACAGTTTGTGGCTCTCGGTCTGGTCGAGTCTGGTCGGGCTGGCGATTGCGGCGCTGCTGGTCAGTTCGCTGCGCCGCGTCAGTGGTCGCCTGCGCGATGCAGTAATTGCCTTTACCAACATGAGCAGTAACTTCGCGGGCGTGCCGCTGGCGTTTGCCTTCATCATCATTCTCGGCACCAACGGCGCACTGACGTTGCTGCTCAAACAGTACGGCCTGATTGACGATTTCAACCTGTACGGCAAATCCGGGCTGATGGCGATTTACATCTATTTTCAGATCCCGCTGGCGGTTTTACTCCTCTACCCGGCCTTTGATGCCTTGAGCGACGACTGGCAAGCCGCCGCCGCGCTGCTGGGCGCCAAAACCTGGCAATATTGGGCCAAAATCGCGCTGCCCGTGCTGTCTCCGGCGCTGCTGGGCACCTTTATTATTCTCATCGCCAACGCCATGGGCGCGTATGCCAGTGTGTATGCACTCACTTCCGGCAACTACAACGTGATCACCGTGCGCATTGCCAGCCTGGTGTCAGGCGATCTGTTTTTGGAACCGAATCTTGCGGCGGCGATTTCAGTCGTGCTGATGGCGCTGCTGGCATTCATCACGCTGGTCAACCAATGGCTGATTGCAAGGAGTTACCATGCAAAACGCTAATCATAGCCTCTATCACAAAACCGTGGTGTACGGCATCGTCGGCATTATGTTGGTGCCGATTATCGCCACGCTGGTGTATTCGCTCTCCTCTCGCTGGGGCGCAACCATTCTGCCGGACGGCTTCACCTTCGACTGGTATCTCAAACTGCTCAGCGATACGCGTTTTATCGAAGCTTTCGGACGCTCACTGCTGGTGTGCGTGGCCGCGTTAGCGCTCAGCACGCTGCTGATCCTGCCCGCGATTTTTGTGGTGTTTTACTACTTTCCGAAGCTGGATCGCGTGATGAACCTGCTGATCTTGTTGCCGTTCGCCGTACCGCCCGTAGTCTCCTCAGTTGGCCTGTTGCAGCTCTACGCCGACAGCGCCGTGCCGATTGTCGGCACACCGTGGATTCTGATTGGCACCTACTTCACCATCGCGCTGCCGTTTATGTACCGCGCGCTGGCCAACAGTTTTTCGGCGATTAACCTGCGCGATTTGATGGATGCGGCGCACCTGCTCGGCGCGAGCACGACCCAAGCCTTTCTGCAAATCGTGTTACCCAATGTGCGCAAAGGTCTGATGGCGTCGCTGTTTCTGTCGTTTTCATTCCTGCTGGGCGAATTTGTGTTCGCCAATATTCTGGTCGGCACGCGTTATGAAACGCTGCAAATTTATCTCTACAACATGCGCCAGACCAGCGGCCATTTCACGTCCGCGTTAGTGATGACTTACTTCCTGTTTATCTTTTTCTGTACTTGGCTAGCAAGCCGATTGGGAGCAAAACAATGAGTTACGTTTCTGTTCAGCAACTCACCAAACGCTTTGGCGACAACACCGTATTTGAGTCGATTCAGTTCGACATTCAGCAAGGCGAATTCATTACCCTACTCGGCCCGAGCGGCTGTGGGAAATCGACCCTGCTGCGCAGCCTTGCCGGCCTCAATCCGGTCGATAGCGGTTCGATCATCGTCGGCGGCGAAGAGATCACCCACGCCGCACCACAAAAGCGCGGCATTGGCATGGTGTTCCAATCCTATGCGCTGTTTCCGAACATGACCGTGGCGGGCAACATCGGCTTTGGCCTCAAAATGCAAGGGCTCGATAAAGCCACCATGGCCCGTGAAGTTGCCCAAGTGATTGAGCTGGTCGCATTGCAGGGCAAAGAAGATTGCTATCCGCACCAGTTGTCCGGCGGCCAGCGTCAGCGCGTAGCCCTGGCGCGCGCACTGGTGGTGAAACCGCGGATTTTATTGCTCGATGAACCCCTGTCGGCGCTGGATGCCAAAATCCGCAAACACCTGCGCCAGCAGATTCGTGACATTCAGAAAGAGCTAAACCTGACCACGATTTTCGTCACCCACGATCAAGAAGAAGCAATGACGATGTCGGATCGCATCTTTTTGATGCATCAGGGAAAAATTGTCCAGCAAGGCTCACCGGAGTCGATTTATACTCAACCCGCGAACGAGTTTGTCGCCGGCTTTATGGGTCACTACAATCTGGTCGATGCCGCGCAGGCGAAAACGCTGTTTAATCTGGACACACCGTGGAAAGTCGCGATTCGTCCCGAGTCGATTTATGTCGCCGAGCACGGCCGTCACTATGGCGCGCACATCTCAGCGCCGCAGCGCGCGGTGATCAAAAGCCATCAGTTGCTGGGTAACGTGATTCGTTATCACGTGGCGGTGGATGAGTGCGAACTGACGGTCGATACCCTGAACCGTTCCTCCGAACGTCTGTTGCCAAGCGGCAGTGCGCTGGAGCTACGTTTTAATCTTAATGAAATTCAACCTGTGAGTGCCTAAATGTCTCAGCCTCTGTACGTCTTTGATATGGACGACACCTTAATTGACGGCGATTGCGCCATGATCTGGAACGAATTTCTGGTCGACAAAGGTATTGCCACCGACCCGGATTTTCTCACGCAGGATCGTTACCTGATGTCGCTGTATGCCCGCGGCGAAATGGACATGGAAGACTACCTCGATTACGTCATGCAGCCGCTGTTTGCGCTGTCAGTCGAACAAGTGCACGCGCTGATCGAAGAGTGCGTCGACAGCCGAATACTGCCGCGCCTGTTTCCTCAGGCTAAAACCCTGATCGAGCAGCTAGGAAATGATGGCATCACCATGCTGATCATTTCCGCTTCCGTCAGTTTTCTGGTCGAAGCCGTGGCACGCAAAATTGGCATCGAGCATGCGTTGGGGATTGATATGGCGGTACGCGATGGCCGCTACACCAGTGAGATTGTCGGCGTACCGAGTTATCGTGAAGGCAAAGTCACGCGCCTTGAAACCTGGCTGCTGACTCACCCCGAGCACGTGGGTGAACTGCATTTCTTCACCGATTCGATTAACGATCTGCCACTGTGCCAACATGCGGACTATGCCTATTTAGTCAATCCATGTGAGAAACTGGCACGTCATTCCCGCCCGCCACACTGGCAAGTACTGAACTGGGGATAACACTTTTCCCTTGATGTCACACCATCAAGGGAAAACTCTTTGCTTAATCCGCTTTGAGTCTCACATATGCATATTCTTGCGTGATAGATTACTCTCTACTAAATACTCATTAAATGGGTAAAGGGATGTTACGTACACCGAAGAAAATTGTTGTCCTGCTGGTTTTACTACCCGTTGCCCTCTTTTCTCTGTCGATTCCAATTTTGGAACGGCAGTATTCCCTTTATCTGCTCAACCATAAAATGGATGAAGTCAGCCAGTTCCTTGATACCCGAAGCACTGCGCTGAACGACATGATGCTGCAACAAGCCGAACAGTTACGTTTTGATTGCAGTGATGACGATATGAGCCTGATGCGCAACCCGAACTATTACAACAAGTTCGTGCGCATCATCGGCATCATCGGGGCTGATGGAAAAACCTGTTCAACCGTTGGCATGTCTCTGGTTGAAAGTGAATTGGAAGGCGTTCGCATACCCGCTACTGGCTTCTACATGTCGACCACTCCGGAGTATGAGCATAGCGAGAGCGAGCTGCTGGTCAGTTATCGACACAATGGCAATACCGTCTATTGGGTACTTTATGGTGGCTGGGGTCAGGACATTCTCAAAACGCCATGCCTCGACTGCTTCTTCATGACTTTCAAGTTTCTCGACTCTTCCTTGGAACACATGAAAATCAAACGCGGTGATCCTGATATCGCCAAACAGGCATCGCGGATTTCCATCGCTATTCAGAGCAGCGATACTCAGATCATCAGCCAGATAACGCTCTCTGCCGGCGATAAACTGCATCACTACGCGCTGAGGCAACTAATTATTTGGGGCATCCCGCTCAGCCTGGTACTCGGCATCATGATTGGCTTTGGTTATTTTATGCTGCGTAACTATCGCAACTCAATTGAAGGTCTGATTGAGGTCGCCATCCGTGACAATGAGTTTGTTCCTTTTTACCAGCCGATTGTCGATAGTCGGGATGGCCGTATTGTCGGGTTTGAGGTGCTGTTGCGTTGGCAACGAGGTAACGAATGGGTTGCGCCCAGCCAATTCATTCAGGTAGCAGAAACCACGGGGTTGATTATCCCAATCACTGAACAACTGCTGAAAAAAGTGTTGGGAGATATGACCAGGCTGAACATGGAGCAATGGGTGAGTATCAATCTGGTCGCCGAACACGTTGAAACAGAGATTCTGTTTAACCTGCTGGAAAGGCTGAACTGGCCTCGGCCTCGACAAATCCAGTTTGAAATTACTGAACGCGTACCGATCAAAAACCTGCATTTTGCCGACGCCATGATTCAGCGCCTGACTCAGCACGGCTATCAGTTCAAAATTGATGATTTTGGGACCGGATATGGCGGCTTTTCCTATTTGCAAAAACTGCAGATAGACAGCATCAAAATCGACAAGATGTTCATCGATACCATCGAAACCACCGACGTTAAACGTAATATTCTCGATTCCATCATCGCCTCTGCGCGTGAAACGGACATTGAAGTGATTGCCGAAGGCGTGGAAACACAAAAACAAGTAGAGTATCTGACTCAGCGCGGTGTCTATTTGATTCAGGGGTTTGTTTACTTTAAACCGATGCCGCTGGCACAAGTGCTGCAACATCTGAAAAGTCCAATCGGTTCCGAATCTGCATAAAAAAGCCCGGCATCAGCCGGGCTGTCTACTCATGATGAATGTTTAATCCCACTCAGGTGCAAAGTCCGGATTGGCCAATCGATGATTGCGATCCAGCGTCGCGATGCGCGCCATGTCATCGTCACTCAGCGTCACGTTCACGTACGCCAGATTGCTCTCGATATTGGCACGTTTGGTGGACGATGGAATGGTGACAAACTCGTTGGCCGCCATCCATGCCAACACCACTTGCGCGGGTGTGGCTTGATGAGCGGCAGCAATCTCTTGAATCACAACATCTTTCAGCACATCACCGTAAGCAAACGGCATGTAGCCGGTCACGATGATGTTGTGCGCGCGGCAAAACTCCACCACTGCGCGGTTTTGCAGGTAAGGGTGCACTTCCACCTGGTTGGTGTAAATCACGCCTTCGCCAAGAATCTCAATCGCCTGTTGCATCTGCGCCACCGTAAAGTTCGACACGCCAATCTGTTTTGCTAGGCCAAGATCCTGCGCTTCTTTGAGACATTGCAGATACTCGTCCATCGCTACCGCGTTGTCTTTAAGTGGCCAGTGAATCAGCAGTAAATCCACGTAGTCGGTTTGCAAATCGCTCAGGCTTTGTTTCAGGCTTGGCAAGAATGCCGCTTTGCTCAGTTTGTCCATCCAGATTTTGGTGGTCAAGAACAGCTTATCGCGTGCCACACCCGAAGCGGCGATCGCCTCACCCACTTCTTTTTCGTTGCCATAGATCTGCGCGGTATCGATGTGGCGGTAACCCGCCTCAAGCGCCATAGTCACAGAATGAAACGCGTCTTCCCCTTTCAGGCGGAAGGTCCCCGCGCCAAGCTGAGGTATTTTCATTGTTAACTTTCCTTTCTCTTCATTTTTATTGGTATGCATTACGCGGCGCTGTAGGTTGGGTAGTCGATCAATCCTTTCCCGGCGCCGCCAAACAGGGTGTCTGGGTCGTGTTTCGCCCACGGCTGCCCCAACTGAATGCGCGCCGGTAAATCGGGGTTGGCGACAAACGGACGACCAAAGCCAATCAAATCAGCCAAGCCCGATTGCACTGCTTGTTCCGCGCGTTCTGCGGTGTATTTGCCGGCATAAATGATCGCGCCAGAGAACACATCGCGCAGTGCACGTTTGAAGTCTTGTGGCATCAGCGGCGCATCTTCCCAGTCGGCTTCAGCAATGTGCAGATAGGCAATATCGTGCTGGTTGAGCAGTTTGGCTGCCGCCACGTACGTTTCTTCCGGGTGATCATCCACCGTACCATTGAGCGTGGTCAGGGGCGCCAGCCGAACGCCGACGCGATCCGCGCCAATCGCGTCACACAGCGCAGTCACCACTTCGTCCAAAAAGCGCAGGCGGTTGGTTAAGCTGCCACCGTATTCATCGGTGCGATGGTTCGATTGTGAGTCAATGAATTGGTTGATCAGGTAACCGTTCGCCGCGTGCAGTTCAATGCCGTCAAAGCCCGCCAGCAACGCATTTTTGGCCGCCTGACCAAACTGAGCCACCACGTGTTGGATGTCATTGTGTGTCATTTCACGCGGCTTAACCACATCGACAAATCCCGGTGCATCGGTGCCGTTATCGATGAACACTTTGACGTTTTCCGCTTTGATGGCCGACGCTGAAATCGGCTGCTCGCCACCGATGTTATCCGGGTGCGTCACGCGGCCAACATGCCACAATTGCGCGAACATCAGGCCGCCTTCGGCGTGCACGGCGTCGGTCACTTTGCGCCAACCAGCGATTTGTTCGTCACTGTAGATGCCCGGCGTCCAGGCATAGCCTTTCCCCATCGGTGAGATCTGCGTACCTTCACCAATGATCAAGCCCGCGCTGGCTCGCTGGGCGTAATAGGTTGCCATCAAATCATTGGCAACATCGCCCGGTTGCGAAGCACGCGAACGCGTCATCGGCGGCATGACAATACGGTTGGCCAAACGAAAGCGGCCCACTTGCAGTGGTTGAAATAGAGCGTCGGTCATAGGGTTCCCCTTGATGTTTCGGGCCAGAGCCTCTGGTTCACAAAGAACGCAGAGTCACTCAGCGATGGGACCATGCTAACCGCCGCGCCGCAGCAGATTAAGTGGCAAAAAGACAAAACATTTTTGTGCTTTTTGCAAAAGTGAGGTTCAGAGAGTGAACTTAGGCTGGATGAAATCGATAAAGGCCGAAATACGGCGCGCCACATTGGATGACTTGTAGTACACCGCGTTGATCAGTTCCCGGTCGGAATGCAGCTTGCGGTGCGAATCCAGCAGGGCGACCAAACGACCAGCCGCGATATCCTCTTTGACCATAAAGCCCGACAGACAAGCAACACCGTTGCCCGCGATGACTAACTGACGCACCGTTTCACCACTGCTGCAAGCGATGGTCGGCTCAATGAACTCAACCCCATGCAGCGGCCAGATATTTAACGTACGCGGCGACGTAAAACCGACAATATCGTGGTGATGCAGCTCTGGCGGCGAGGCTGGAAATCCGCGCCGGGCGAGATAATCCGGTGACGCCACCACATACAGCGCGCTCTTACCCAACGGCCGGGCATGCAGGGTTGAATCACTGAGCTTTCCGATACGAATCGCCACATCGGTACGCTTTTCCAGCAAATCGACAAAGCCTTCATTGGAGGTCAGTTCCAGCTCAATATCCGGATACGCTGCATGAAACTCACGCACCAACGGCACCAGTTGATGCAGCATAAATGGGCTCGCTGCATCGACGCGCAATTTGCCTTTGGGTAACTCGCCGCGCGAAACAATGTCTTCTTCCGCCTGGCGCAGATGTTGCAGCCCGGAGCGTACCGATTCCACAAAGCGTTTACCCTCTTCGGTTAGTTCCAGCCGCCGCGTAGTGCGGTTTAAAATTGTGATGCCCAGTTGCTGCTCAAGCCGACTAACGGCACGCGACACTTTCGCCACCTGCACATCCATCACCTCAGCCGCCTGTGAAAAGCTGCCGCTATCGACCACGGTGATGAGAATTTCCAAATCGTCCGAACGAGTCAGCATACGCACTCCATTTATTGCAAAAATTACAAAATTGTTTTGCTAATACTAGCGTTTTTCACAAATAAAAGCTCAACAATAATGCTCGGCATAGTACAGCCCACTTCCCGTTGTCACGGTGAAGTACAACAAGGAAATCAATCTATGCCTATCGCTCTATTTGCTCTTACACTCAGTGCGTTTGCCATCGGCACCACTGAATTTGTCATCGTCGGTTTGATCCCGACCATGGCCAATGATCTTAACGTCTCCCTGCCCTCTGCTGGCTTGCTGGTCAGCCTGTATGCGTTGGGCGTCGCCATCGGCGCGCCCGTGCTGACGGCCTTAACCGGTAGCTGGAATCGCAAACGCGTACTGCTGTCGGTGATGGCGCTGTTTGTCTTGGGGAACTTGCTGGCCTGGCAGTCTCCGGGTTATTCCACCTTGATTCTGGCCCGTATTCTGACTGGCCTTGCGCACGGGGTGTTCTTCTCGATCGGTTCCACCATCGCCACCGGACTGGTCGCCAAAGACAAAGCCGCCAGCGCGATCGCGATTATGTTTACCGGCCTGACCGTAGCACTGGTCACAGGCGTGCCGCTGGGGACTTATATCGGCCAAACTTTTGGTTGGCAGACCACCTTTTTGATCGTCGCCGTTTTGGGTCTGCTGGCCTTGATTGGCAGTGCGTTTTTGGTACCGGGCAATCTGCCACAACCCCCACAAACCTCACTGTCTGAGCAGGTTAAAGTACTGGCACAGCCTCGTCTGCTGTTAGTGTTTGCTATCACCGCGCTGGGTTACGGCGGCACATTTACCGCATTTACCTTTATTGCACCGATTCTGGAAAACGTGTCTGGCTTTGCTTCAACCACCATCAGTATTTTGATGCTGGTGTACGGCGTTTCTGTGGCGGTCGGTAACATTTGGGGCGGGAAACTGGCCGATAAGCATGGTCCAACCCGCGCGCTGACCATCATTTTCACCGGCCTAAGCCTGATTCTGCTGCTGTTCACTTTTGCTGCGCCGCACCCTGTCGCCGCCGTGCTGATGGTCCTGATTTGGGGCGCCTTCGCATTCGGTAACGTACCGGGTTTGCAGGTGTATGTGGTCAAACTGGCTGAACACTACACACCGAAAGCGGTTGATGTGGCATCGGGTCTGAACATCGCCGCATTTAACGTCGGCATTGCGCTCGGTTCATGGGGTGGCAGTATCGTAGTGAAACAATCAGGACTGATGACCACGCCGTGGGTCGGCGCGCTGATCGTTGCCGGTGCGCTGCTGCTTACCCGCTTGAGCCATCGTCTGGATCAGCGCCAGCCCAAGTTTGCCCGCTCACTGTAATTCATCTGCCCAAGCCCTCATTTGAGGGCGTTTTTTCATTGGCTTCCCGCCACGTCGTTTTACAATGTCACCCTGTGTTTTCACTGGTGTGACCCGATGAATTATCTCCTTCTGACCGACAATCTGCTGCGCCACGACGACTTGCGCATGCGCTGCCTGCGTGCGGTGCAATCGCTGAATCTGCCCGATTGCTATCTCGGCGCCGGATTTCTGCGCAACGCCATCTGGGATTCGCTGCATGACAAACGTGAGATGACGCCGCTCAACGATGTGGATGTGGTTTATTTTGACCGTGATGATTGCTCACTGGACACCGAGCAGCAGTGGCAACATCGGCTCAGTCACCTGATGCCAGAGATTCACTGGGAAGTACGTAATCAGGCAAGAATGCACCTAAAACAGGGTCACGCACCGTACGCCAGTTGCGGCGATGGGATTGCCCGTTGGGTGGAAGTGCAGACGTGTGTCGGTGTGCGTCTGGAGGCCGATGACCACCTGCACTTTTTTGCGCCCTTTGGTCTGGAAGAAAACTGGTCGTTACGGGTGAGCATGAATCCCGATTTCCCGCAGCCTGAGGTCTTTCGGCGGCGAATTGCGAACAAGCACTGGCTGACGCTGTGGCCTGAATTGCGTGTGAAGTAAAACGGCTCATCACAAGGAAGAGCCGTTCAATCAGTTAGTCGGGTTTGACGGTGGGGTTGAGGCTGACCCGACGACGCGTCAGCAACTGCTTGATCCAGCCATGGCCGCTGACCAGCACAATGCCTGCAATCACCATGGCGGAGCCATACAGGAAGCCTGCTTCAATCGTTTCACCCAGAATCAGGCCGCCCAATACCACGCCGTAGAGCGGGGTCATAAATGACAGCACGCCAAGGCGTGAGGCAATGTAAGTATTGAGCATCCAGAACCAGACCAGAAAGCCGCCAAACGAGATGATCAAGGTTTGAAACGCAACACTGGCGAGCGCCAATGGCGTTGGATTGATGGTCAGTTGATCCATCCAAATGGCCGCACCAATCAGAATCACAAACGCCACCACCAGTTGATAGAGCAGCGTCTGCTCAGAAGAGACGTAGGCCAGTTTCGAGCTGCGGATCAGCACCGTAGTTAATCCCCATGAGACACCCGCCAGCAGTGCCAGAAAATCGCCCCACAACATATCAGGCTGAGCCGATACCGAAGCTCCTGAATGCCATAAAAACGCTACCGCGATACCAGCAAACGCGAGCAGGATTCCTGCCCACTGCACGGGTGACAGGCGTTCAGAATCAATCAGAAAATGCAGGATCAGAGCGCTGAACACCGGCGAGGTATAGAGGAAAATCACCGCATGCGACGCTGAGGTATATCGCAACGCTTCACCGAGAAACAGATATTCCAACGCGAACAAGGTGCCTACGGCAAGCCCGGCTTTCCAGTTTCCATCAGAAAACACCAGCTTTTTACCGCGCAGCAGCACATACAGCATCACCAAGACAGCCGCCATACCAGAGCGCATACCAATTTGTAAAATGGGCGCGATGTCATTGCCTGTGGCCTTTAGTGCGATTTGCTGCAGGCCCATGGTGAAACAAAACACCACCATGATACCGAGCGCCATGCCATCAATGGGTTTCCGCGACGTCATTGTTACTATCCATATTGTTATGTGTTTTTAACATTATGCGTTGTCGTGATTCAGACATATAGCTAGAATCTGACAACGCATAGCGTTGATGTGACAGAGTGAGCAATGAGTTTTCCAACTAAACATATGCATATCCCGCCATTCAGCACCGAGCTGCCGGCGCCTTTGGTGTTTCGCACCGCTTGTATGCCCGCCGATGCGGCGTATCCACGCCATAGCCACCCTTGGGGTGAATTCGTATACTCGTTCAGCGGTGTGATGGAAGTGAAAGTCGGCAGCCGCCAGTATCTGACGCCATCACAATATGGCTTGTGGCTGCCACCGAATGTTGAACATCAGGGACTCAACCGCTACGAAACCTGCCACAGTTCGCTGTATGTGGATGAAAGCTTGTGCCATCACATGCCGCAGCACACCTGCGCGCTGGAAATCAGTCCGCTGGTGATCGCGTTACTGGAACATCTGCGCCAAACGCCAATCACGCCGCCTTACCGTGACGAGGAGTTTCGTCTGCTGCAAGTGTTGGTGGAACAACTGACCCACGCCACGCCGATTGGCAGCTATCTGCCTACTTCCACCGACCCACTGCTTGGCAAAGTGCTGACGTGGCTGGAGCAGGATCCCGCCAGCAACGCCTCATTGCAAACACTGGCCAAGCAAGCCCACACCACTGAACGTACTCTGATGCGCCGTGCCCAGCGCGATTTAGGCATTTCGGTGTCGGAATGGCGTCAGCGCCTGCGCGTGGTTAAGGCCATGCCAATGCTCGAAGCGGGCGATAAAGTGGAGAACATCGCCCATGATCTCGGCTACGCCAGCGCGTCTGCGTTCATTGCCATGTTCCGTCGCTTGATGGGCGTCACTCCGGATGAATACCGTCGCAATCTCGGTGCCTGAAGAGAGTAAATTGGAATCGGCATCATGGAGAAACAGCGCGCTATCGCCCATAATCAGCCCATTGGAAACGTCACAAGGATGAATATTATGCCAACCTTCAACTGGAAAGCCGCTTGCCTGGCTCTGCTGCTGGCACTGCCCGCAGGTCCGTTACTGGCTTCTGAACGCTCAGAACTGGCGTGGCAATTGATCGATAGCGGCGCTTTGGTGGTAGATGTGCGCACGCCGGATGAGTTTGCCGAGGGCCATTTAGATAACGCCCACAATATTCCGCTCAGTGATGTCGCGACTGGTTTTTCGTCGATTGATAAACACCAGCCGATCGTGGTCTATTGTCGCAGCGGAAACCGCTCTGCTATGGCGATGCAGGCGCTGCTAGAACAAGGCTTTACCAACGTGCACAACGGCGGCGGCCTGAATGAAATGCAGGAAACCCGCTTGGAGCTGACGCCGCTCAACTAAGCTCAAATGGCCATATCAGACCGAAAAAAAGCACGCCACGGCGTGCTTTTTTAATTCCTCAGTGTCAGTCACTACTTAAGATTGAAAGCCGTTAATCTGCCCAATTAAGCTGGCAAAAATACGCTGACCAATCGGCGTCAGCTCATCGGGGAAATCGTAGTCGGGATTGTGTAGTTGCGGGCTTTGCTGGCCCGAGCCGAGCACGAACATCGCGCCCTCTTTCGCAACCGCAGTAAACTGACCAAAATCTTCCGACCAACGCATCGGCTCCTCAAGCAGGGTGCACGGCGTCTGGGTGTTTTGACACGCTTGCACCACCAAATCACAGCCCAGTGACGAATTCACGCTGGCCTGAAATACATCCTGCCATTCCAGCGACCATGCCAGCCCGCTCGCTTGCGCGCTCTGCTGCGCCAACTGCGTGGCGGCTTCCACCAGCGTTTCCATCGCCTGATTGGTTTCACTGCGCAGCGTCGCCATCACCACCGCATCGCCCGGCGCAGTGCCAAACGCAATCTCACCTAATTTGGCGTGAATCACCGTCACCCAACAGCGCTCCGTGAGCGATGCCGGCAACGCGTTCAATTGCTCGATAATCTGACACATCGCCAGCGCCGGACTCACACCGTTTTCCGGATGCGCCGCGTGAGATGTTTTACCTTTCAGACGAATGATCATACCGCGTGACGCGCAATTAAACGGCCCGGCTTTGACCGCAACATGGCCCAGCGCCAGCCCCGGATAGTTGTGCAGCGCAAAGGCGAAATCAGGCATGAACGCAGAAAATTTGGCATCGTTCACCATGTTGATCGCCCCTTCCCCCGTCTCTTCCGCCGGTTGGAATGCCAACACCACCCGTCCTTTTTGCGGGCGTTGCTGGCTAAGCTGCTGGCCAAGAGCACTGACGATCGCCATGTGGCCGTCGTGGCCGCATTTATGTGACACGCCCTGATGCACTGAGCGGTGCGCAAACTGGTTGGTTTCTTCAATCGGCAGCGCATCCAACTCACAACGAATCAGGGTGGTTGGCCCCGGCTCTTTACCCTGAAATACAAACGCCACGCCGCGGCCGCCCAATCCCGTCACCACCTCATCGGGCGAGAAAGCGCCAAATTGCGCGAGAATGCGCTCAGCGGTCTGATGTTCCTGATTGGAGAGTTCCGGGTATTGATGCAGTGTGCGGCGAAACTGCGTCCAACAAATCTCAGCCATAAAGTGGCGCCTCCTTGGGTTGACAAGCCAGTGAATGTTCAGCTTGCCGCAACACCGGCAATAAAATATTGATTCGCTTCACACTTTGCGTGGTCGCTGCGCCCAGACATCGCGCTCGATCTGTGGCGTGCAAACAGGCATACTGCCGTGATGTCTTCTCAATCGGTAGTGTTTGTGCACGTCTCTCTTTCCGAATATCACGCTTTGGGTGATGCGATTATCGCGCTCAATACGCCCGCCTTTACATCACGCTATGTGGCGCTGCTGCGCGAAATTGTCGATTTTGACTGCGCGGTGATGCTTGGCTATCGCCACAACAAACACCCGATTTATCTCTACGATTCGATTCCGGATAACCGCGAACTGCTGTTTCAACGCTACCTGACCGAGTCATATCAGCACGATCCGTTCTATCGTTTGGTGGCCGATACGCAGCAAGAAGGCGTGTTTCATCTCAGCGAGATGAGCGGTGCGCCGCACAGTTATCAGAAAAGCCATTACCAGCAGCAGTTTTATCCGCAAACCGGCTGGCAGGATGAAATGAGCCTGGCAGTGCAACTCGACAGTGAGCGCTGGATCTTGCTCTACCTTGGCCACCTTGCTGCCGGGCGCCGTTTTTCCGCGCAGGACCGACAAGCGCTCAAACAGCGCTTTCACACGCTGGCGCCGCTCTGCCGCCAACATTGGAGCGCCAATGCGCTGCTGCTGGCTCACAGCGATGACAACGCGCTGGAGAGCGAGCCCAACCACACGCCCGACATGCGCCGCTGGGTGGAACGCGCACTAGCCAGCTTTGGCACCCAACTGCTGAGCCCACGCGAGCAGCAAATTACCGCGCTACTGGTACAAGGGTTGGATTCGCAAGAGATCGCCACGCAGTTGGGTATCACACACGGCACGGTCAAAAATCATCGCAAGCGCATCTACGCGCAGCTCCATGTCGCCTCGCTCAGTGAACTGTTTCAGCTGTTTTTAAATCACCTGATTGGCTCGCCCAACCATTCACCACGCGCTTGAGACAATCACAGCGATTATCCCTTTAGGGACATCGCCGGCACAAAGCCCTTTCCGTTACTCTGCCTGCAAGACATCTTGGAGGCTGTATGAATTCCCAAACCCTATTTCATGATTTAACCGCGCGCGGCCTGATCGCGCAAAGCACATCGCTTGATGAACTCACCGCCCTATTCTCTGAACCGCAAACCCTGTACTGCGGCTTTGATCCAACCGCAGGCAGCCTGCACATCGGTCACTTGGTGCCGCTGTTGATGCTCAAACGTTTTCAGGATGCGGGGCACCAAGCCATTGCGCTGATTGGCGGCGCAACGGGCATGATTGGCGATCCAAGCTTTAAAGCCACCGAACGCACACTCAACTCAGAGCAGACCGTACAGCAATGGGTGGACGATTTACGCCAGCAGATCGCGCGCACCATGACGCCGCATCTCACCCAGCCGCTGCTGTGTGTCAATAACGCCGATTGGACGGGCCAAGTGAATGTGATCGACTTCTTCCGCGACATCGGCAAACACTTTTCAGTCAATGCGATGATCAACCGCGAATCGGTGAAACAGCGTCTGGCTCGCCCGGACCAAGGCATTTCGTTCACCGAATTCAGCTACTCGCTGCTGCAATCGTTCGACTTTGCCCATTTGAACCGCGAACATCAGTGTCGCCTGCAAATTGGCGGTAACGATCAATGGGGCAACATCGTCAGCGGCATCGACCTCACGCGTCGCCTGAATAACGAAACCGTGCATGGTTTAACGCTACCACTGATCACCAAATCCGACGGCACCAAATTTGGCAAAACCGAAGGGGGCGCCGTTTGGCTGGACGCGAGTAAAACCTCGCCCTACGCGTTCTACCAGTTCTGGTTGAACACCGACGATGCCGATGTATACCGTTTTCTGCGTTACTACACCTTCCTGTCAGTGGACGAGATTGCACGCATTGAAGCCGAAGATGCCGCGCGAAGCGGCAAACCGCAAGCGCAGCAAATTCTGGCCGAGAACATCACTGCATTTGTGCATGGGGAAGCGGGCTTAGCGAGCGCGCAGCGCATCAGTGACGCCCTGTTCAGTGGCGCAGTTGCACAGCTCAGCCGGGATGAACTGGCGCAACTGGAGTTGGACGGGCTGCCGTGCACCACCGTCAGCACCGCAGATGATGTGGTTGAACTGCTGATCGCATCACAACTCGCCAGCTCCAAACGTCAGGCGCGCGAATGGTTAGCTGGCGGCGCCATTCGCGTCAACGGGGAAAAAATAGCCGACGCCGATTTAAGCCATAGTTTTGCGCTGTTCGATCGCTACTACCTGCTGCAACGCGGTAAGAAACAGTTTGCGCTGATCAAACTGAGCTAGGTTTACAGTGTAAACACGCACTTTTCATCCTCAGCCCGCAGCGTGCCTCACATTGCGGGCTACGACACTGATCTCCTGGCCATAACATGCATGAATTCTGTTCAACGCTTTGTTTTCAAAGCCATGCATGAAAAATCGTCAAGTGTGTAACATTGACCGCTACGCACTTCGGTGACAGATTAATCGCACACTCACTCTGCTTATCAGGAGATGTATGTCTGTCAGCCTCAACCAATACGCGAAAATCTATTCGACGTTTGAAAACGAACGCACCCGCCCGGTGTTTGATCTGCTTGCTCCGCTCGCCACCCGCACTACCGGCAATGCGATCGATCTCGGCTGTGGCCCCGGTAATTCCACCGAAGTGCTGCAACGCTTTTTCCCGCAAGCAACCATTGCCGCGCTCGATAGCTCGGAAGACATGATTGAAAAGGCGCAGCAGCGACTGCCCCATGTCCGGTTTGACGTCGGTAGTATTCAAGACTGGATGCCAAATGAACATTACGATTTGATTCTCGCTAACGCCTCATTGCAATGGGTGCCGAACCACCAGCAACTGTATCCGCATTTAATGCAGCAGCTCAGCCCAACGGGCGTGTTAGCGGTGCAAACGCCCGATAATCTGGGCGAACCAGCGCATGAACTGCTGAAAGAGCTCGCTACCAGCACACAGTGGCACAGTCAGCTCTCTGCGGTGGAACGTCTGCCAAGAGCGAATGCAGAGTGGTACTTCGAGCTGCTCTCGGCGCACAGCTCGCAAGTGACGATTTGGCGAACCTGCTATTTTCATCACCTGAAAGGTGGCATTGACGATATGGTGGATTGGTTCCGGGGCAGCGCACTGCGCCCCTATCTACTGCAACTGGGCGAGCGCGACCAAGTGCAATTTCTTGCTCAGTACAAGCAGGCGTTGCAAGACGCGTATCGCGTGCTGGATGATGGTTCTGTTCTGCTACCATTTCCGCGACTGTTTATCAATGCATTGCGATAACCGCCAATAAAAAAGCCCCGTAAGGGGCTTTTTTATTGGGTTTACTCTGGTAGCAGGCTTTGCAGCGCGTTACTGACCATCTGGTGATCATCAAGCTGGGCTAGGCCGGAAACCGTCACCGCCCCCACCAATCCAGATCCGGCAATACGAATCGGAAACGAGCCGCCATGAGCGCAATATTCCGCAGCATCAATGTGCGGCTGCGTCTCAAATTCGCGCTGTTTCTGCGCGTTGTACAGCGACAGATAGTAAGAACTGCGGCCATATCGCAGCACCGAATTGCGTTTGCGGCGCATCCAATCGAGATGATCCGCGCACGTGCCCGGCATGGCGTATTGGAACAGCGTCTGGCCAAAACCATACACTTCAATCGCCACCGCGACTTGCTGGCTTTCTGCCATCTGTTTAAGCGCGCAGCCCAGTTGCCACGCCACATCGTGGTTAAAATGGTTCAGTTGCAGCGCCTCTTCTTGCTGCGCAATCTCGGCCAGTGTCAGGCTCATAAGTTAACCTGCAACGTTTGGCCCGTTTTGCTGCTCTCCAGTGCCATTTCAATCAGCGCGATGTTTTGCAACGCCTGCTCTGGCGGAACCGGATTGGCCGTGCCGAGACGAATCGCATTCGCCACGCCTTTGAAATAGAGCTGATAGCCGCCCAGTTCGGTCGCAATGGTTTCTGATCCCGTTTCACTGTGCAGCTGACCATACAGCGAAGCCTCTTCCTGCGACCACTGCGGGCTGTTCGGCTGCTTGCCTTCTTTGAGGTAGGTTTCCTGTGGATCGAGACCGTATTTCTCATACTTCGCCAGGCTACCCAGCACTTTGTAGCGCAGATTCGGCTCTGGGCTGTAAAGGTTTGAATGCAGGTGCACTAAATGATTTGGGTAGTGCAGGATCAGGTTGTAGTAATCGATGGTGGTCGCGCCCGGGCGCATCATGCGGCACTGCGCATTGATCGCTTGTGGCAGGCCAAACAGCGCCAGCGCTTGGTCCAGCAGGTGCGGTGCCAAATCAAACAAAATACCGCCACCATCTTGCGCCAGTTCACGCCAGCGCTGACGAATTTCCGGACGGTAGCGGTCGAAGTGGGATTCAAACAGTTTGATGTCGCCCAAACGCCCTTCCGCCATCAGCTTTTGCAGAGTGAGGAAATCGCCATCCCAACGACGGTTATGGAAAACGCTCAGCGTTAGGCCTTTTTCCGCCGCCAACGCAATCAGCTCTTCGCCATCTTCAATGCGGGTCACGAACGGCTTTTCAACGATCACGTGCTTGCCATTTTGCAGCGCACGTTTGGCCAACGGGTAATGCACATCGTTCGGCGCGGTGATGATCACCAGCTCCGCATCGCTGTTGTCCAGCAGGTCATTCGCATCGCCAAACCATTGCGCGCTCGGCCAATCGGCCGCGACTGCGGCTTGTTGGCTGGAACTGATCGCACTCAGCGTCAGCTCAGGCAGCGCGTTGATGAAAGGCAAGTGAAAGGTTTTCGCCGAATAGCCGTAGCCAATCACGGCAGTTTTTACCGGAGCGTAAGTCATATCAAAACTGTCCTTCTGGTGCGGTCGCCACAACACACTGAATGTCGTGACGGTCAAATAATTCTTGCAGTGCTGGCGCGGGTGGCGCGTCGGTGATCACCATGTCGATCGCCGCCACATCACACACGTGATGGAAATTCTCGGTGCCCATTTTGTGCTGTTCACACACCAAAATGATCTGCTGCGCTTGCGCCATCATCGCGCGTTTCATCGACGCTTCTTGTTCATAATTGGTGGTCAGGCCACGCTCAGACAGCGCGCACACGCCAATAAACGCCTTGTTGACATGATAGCCAGCCATTTGCTGTTCAGCCTGCGCGCCTAAAATAGCGCGGCTGTAAGGGTCGAAATGACCGCCCAGCAAATGGACCGAATGCGAAGAGCCTTCTTCAACCTGAGCCAGCGTGTTGACTGAGTTGGTCACGATAGTCGCAGGCGCCGTCAGATAGCCTGGGACCAGCGCCAACGTGGTGCTGGTATCGAGCACAATGTAATCCTGAGCATCCACCATCGATGCCGCGCACTGCGCCAATGCGTGCTTGCTCGCGCTGACGGTTTTGGCCGAGAACGGCTCGCTTTTCGGCGATACCGGCGCCAGCATCGCACCGCCTCGAATGCGCTGAATGCCCGGCAACTGGGTGAGCTTCACCAGATCGCGCCGCGCGGAATCACGCGACACACCAAACTGGTCACAGATGTCGGTCAGGGTCATTTTTCCCTGCTGCTTTATCAGCATTTGTAAGTGAATCAGGCGCTCTTCTTGCGTCATAAACTTAAAATCACGTAAGTATTTTTAATGCATTATGCCGCATTGAATGATGATGTCACGTAAAAGATCGCACGCAGGATTGAACAAGCCTCAACGCGCAGGCACAAAAAAAGCCAGTCTGATTCAGACTGGCTTTATGGATTTTGTCTTGGCCGTCGCTCAACTACGCGGCGGCGATGTACTGCTTTTTGGTACGTTTTTGATGCTTCAGTTCATCGATCAGCGCATCAACATCCAACTCAATGTTGAATCGGCGTTTGAGGTTAGCCAGAAACAGGGGATCTTCACACATGGCTTTTTCTGGCTCATCACTGATTTTCGCCACCGGACGACCATTGCATTCGGTCAGCTTAATCACGATTGAGAGCGGTTGATAGGCCTTACCCTGCTCATTTTTCCAGCCTGCCAGATCATTGGTTAGGAAGGTACCGATACCAAATGAAATACGCACGCGGCCCGCAAAATATTCACACAGTTCCAACGCTTCATCAAAGTTCAGCCCGTTGGAGAAAATGAATACTTTCGACGATGGGTCGATGCCCATGTTCTGATAGTGTTCCAGCATGCGATCGCCCCATTTGAATGGGCAGCCAGAGTCGTGACGAATACCGTCATACGCCTTGGCCAAGTGCATGTTGAAGTCTACCTGAAACGCATCGATGGTCAGAGTATCGGTCGGTGCAATCGAAAGCTGGCCGTCAAAGGCTTTCAGCCACTGCTCGAGTGCTACACGCTGCGAATCACGCACATTAACCAATGCCTGATGGCCCATAAACCATTCATGCGCAATGGTGCCAATCGGTTTAAGGTTAAACTCGCGCGCAAAATGGTAGTTGCTGGTACCCAGCAACAGCTCCGGAATTTCCTGCGTCAGATACGCCATCACATCACGTTGTACCTGGCTGGAGAAACGGCGACGGGTGCCCATTTCCGTCAGAGAGAAGTTGGTGATGCCACGCTTGGCAATTTCCGCTTTCAGTTTCTGTACTTTGTCCGCCAGCACCTGCAACGGCAGTTCTGCCGGCACCTGAGCCCAGCGGCGACGGTTGCGCACTTCTGACACGATCGCCATCACGATGGTTTCGTACAGAATGGTATCGCGCCAACTGCCTTGAATACCAATGCGCAGCTGATGTTTGCCATCTTGCTTCATCACGCCAAATTCGACCTGACGATCCGGTTGGAAATGGAAATAACGCAGCGATTGCAAAAATGAGGTTTTGAGGTGCGGAGAGCTTTGCTTCAGATACACAATGTCCACATCCGAAAAACGCAGGGATGCCAAATGACGAATCTCATCGCGCACTTCTTCCAACAGTTCACTCACGTCCTCATCGCTGCGCACGATCAGCTCGTAGCGCACCTGAGCGTCCGGATAGAGTGAGTGGATCGCCTGCATCATATTGATTTTATAGGCATCGAGATCCAACAGACTGCGGATGATGTGTGGAGAAAACAGGCGAGAGTTCATGATGCCTTCCTTCAATTCACGACATAGGGTTGGTCATGTTAGTAACATTGTGTTCCTAACTGTTCCCGGCACATTAAATGAGCACACGAAGTTTGTCAACTTTTGTGACAAACCTAACATTAGCGAAATTCCCGCGCATCGACAGTGGATATTCATGTGAAACAATGAGATTACAAGCTTTTATCCGTGGTTTCAGCCAACATTCTCTGCATAAAATTTAGTTTGTCACATTTTGTTATTTACATTTGACCCAAACAGATCGCTTGCCTAGAATGAGCCCATTATTCGTCATGAAATACGCAAGCCATAACCTGAAGTCGCCCGGGAGCAATAGACCGCTTCTGCCCCTCAACGCACCTCCTGTTGATGTGTCGTTACCCGGGAAAAGCCACTTCAAGCGGGAAGAAACTATGATCGTCACCATTGATATGATTTGCCTTCGCCTGGCACCAACGGGAATCCAGACCCTGCTGGTGAAGCGAAGTAATCCTAACCGGCCAGATTGCGGCAAGTGGGCCGTTCCGGGCGGTTTGGTGTACGACGAGGACATGACGGCCAGCGGCGGTGAGCCGGCCGATGAAGATTTCGATTCCGCGCGGCGCCGGATTTGTCGCCAGAAGGTGCATACCTACCCAAACTTCATCAGCGATCCGCTGGTCGACGGCAATCCCAAACGAGATCCCGATGGCTGGAGCGTGAGCATCTCACACTACGCGCTGCTCAACCCTTCCAACGTGCAGCAGATCGAAGATTTCGGTATCGATAGCCGTCGAGCTGGCTGGTTTGATCTCGATCCGCTGCTCAATGGTGAGATGGAACTGGCCTTTGACCACGTGGCGCAAATTCAGCATGCGTGGAAAAAGCTGCGCGCTGCGGTGGAATACACCTCGGTCGTGTTGTTTTCGCTGGAAAAAGAGTTTCTGGTCGCAGACATCATTGAGGCCTACGCCAAGTTCGGGGTCGAAGTGAACCGCATGACCGTCAAACGTCGCCTGATTGATACAGGCGTGATTGTCAGCGCCAATAAGATCGCGGCCTCGAGCAAAGGTAAGGGCGGTAAACCCGCCACCGTCTATCGCCTGCCCAGCAATGAAGTGACCTACTTCCAGACCTGTCTGCGCGGCTGATACCACCTATTTCCCTCACGCAACCGCTTGCAGTCGTCAGGCGGCTCTGATTATTATGTCAGCAATGACGACACGCGCTTAATCAAGCCCATTCCGGACTGTGCCACGTCTCTGCTCTGCTTATCTCAACTTCACGAGCGTACAACACAAGTGATGAACCCAACGATTGCTGCAACTGGTGGTTGGCTGCTGATGGCAAGCCTGCTGCTGTCTCTGAGTGCACAGCTGACCCATCAACTGAGCGGTTTCTGGGCGGGTATTCCTATTTGGATCGCCGCAGGGTTATTCCTGCCCGCCGTCAAACCCGCGCAAAAGAAACAGATATTGCTGTTGTTTGGTCTGGGGGCGGCCGGGCTGATTTATGGCGCGCTCAAGGGCAGTGACAACCACTATGTGCTGAAGGCGATCGAAGCCAACCAAAACGTGGTCACCATGCTGATCGGGGTAGGTTTTCTGCGCATTTTTGCGGTAGAGAGTGTCCGTACCGGAGAGCGTCTGCCTCAAGGCAAACGCGCATTGGTCCGCACGCTGTTTGGCGCACACTTATTTGGTGCCGTGCTGAACATGTCGTCGGTGATCATCGTCGGCGATAAGTTGTCATCAAAAGATAAACTGTCCACCACACAAGGGTTGGTGCTCTTGAGAGCGTTTGCCACCTGCGCTTTCTGGTCGCCATTCTTTGCCTCAATGGGTTTAACCCTCATCAGTGCACCGGGCGCGCAGCTTGGCACGTTAGTGATGTATGGTTTGCCGGTCAGTCTGGTGGCGCTATCGCTCAGTGCGTGGCAGATCACCCGCCGTCCGGATGCCGAGCGCATGAGTGGTTATCCTATCTCTTTTTCTTCGCTGTGGATGCCGGGATTGCTGGCTCTGGTAGTCATCTCTGGTCATGAGTTGTATCCACATATCAGCGTGTTATCGCTGGTTACCATGACCGCGATTCTCTTTACTGCCAGTTGGTTGGTGGTGAAAAAGGGCAAACTGGGACTGCACAGTGCGCGCAATCACATCACTTCCGGTGTAGCGGGATCGGCCGGGGAAGTGGTGCTGTTTGCGGCAGCGGCCATGCTGGCCTCTGGTGTGGCATCGGCACTGGCGGCGACGCAGATTCAACTGGCACCGGCGCATTTCGGCGCGCTGGAAGCGAGCCTAACTCTGGTGGTGTTGGCAGTATTGGCCATGAGTGGCATGCACCCGGTAACCAGCGTGGTACTGGCGGGGAGTGTGCTCTCACCGACCGTCAGCGATCCGGATTTACTCGGCATGACACTGCTGATGGGCTGGTCTCTGGGCATTACGCTGTCGCCGTTTTCCGGCGTTCAGCTCAGTATTCAATCGCGCTACGACATCAGTGCCAAGGCGTTGCTGAGCGCCAACTGGCGCTACATTCTGGTGATGTATCTGGTGTGCAGCAGCGTGTTGTGGTTCTACACGCACAGATAACAAAATCCCCGCCAAATGGCGGGGATTGTTCATTCAGAATTGACTGAGTTCAGCTCTCACTTAATTCAGCTCCAGTTGCAGCCCTTTGACCAACCAGTTGTCGGCCCAGATTTTAACCGCCGTGACCGACTGGCCCGCCGGTAAATCAAAACGATCATCATGCAGATTGGTGCCGTACTGTTTTGACCCGACGGTATGCACGCTGCCATCAAGGTACGTAAACGTCAGTGCCAGCAGTTGCTGTCCGCCGTAGTTAAAATCGCCCGAAGTAGCGACCACCGATTGCACCTGACGCAGGTCAATCTGGCTCAGCGATCCGCCGCTGCCACCGACCATCAGTCCTTCTGCGGTGCCGAGCGCATCGATCGCCGCCCCCGAGCGCACAAACAGGGTTCCCTCAGCACTCAACGGTTGTGAGTTGAGCTGACCCACCGCCAGCCCTAATACCGGCGAAGTTTGTTGCTGGTTAAACACATCGGTGTACGCGGTGATGGTGCGCAGGCTGACGCTTTCACTGGCGGAGGCATACAAGCCCAGTGCGCCCGTTGCCGTATCGTGCCCCAGCGTTTCGCCACTGTAGACGTTAGTCAGCTCGTCACTGTCCTCTTTCCACTCCCAGCGTTGACTCAGGCTCTGATTACACGCTTGCAGCGCATCCAACGCATTGCCGTCCAGACAGCGCTTGGTGTCGAGCGCACTCACATAACGGCCCAGTTGATCGTAGATGAACGACTGACTCGCGGTTTGGTTGTCACACGTGCTGGCCGTCAACGTGCCGTCAGCTTGCACCGTGACGCAGCGATCATTAAAGCTGGCCAATTGCAGATTCACCGGGCGACCACCGGTAAATACCGGATGATCCCAATCCACGGTAAAACTGGCGGATTTGGTCACGCGGCGACGCGGCGTATCTTCAAAACCGTGATACGACTGATGCGCGCCGACGACATAGTAGTGTTTGTACGCACCGTTGTAGAGCGGGCGAATATTGACTGAAGAATCAATCACAAACTCGGTCGAACCGCTCTCGCTTGGTGAGGCTTTGTAAATCACGTCCATTTTCGGCACGAAGCTGGCGTAGCCAATCGGATTGATGCGGTTTACATCCACCGGATAGGTATTGACCCACAGCGCATCGGTGGAGCGGTTAAGCAGCGACTCCGCGGTGGCATACTGCTGACGCGCCCAGCTAAAGCTGATGTTCTGCGCGTTTTTAGTGGAGCGTTCAATACGGTAATCCTGAGTATTAAACGTCAGCCAACGGCTCTGCGAGTAACTCGCGCGCGCTTCCAGCTTGCCTTTCGGCCCTTTGCTGTCGGCTTCCACGCCACCTGACACACCCAGCTCAAACCCGGACACTTCTTTGCGCTCAAAATTGGCGTTGACGTTGCTGGCCGGAAATGTTTTGAGGACCTGCGCTTTGTTGTTGGAGGCATTAAAGGCAAAGCGATAATCCTGCGCAATCGCATCGGTCGACCATTCGCGGAAATAGGCATCCAACGTCACGTAATCGGCACCGAACTGGCGGTAACTCAGCTGATCGTTGAGATGAATGCCCGCCCCAGTGCTGTCATCATCCAAACTGATGCGGACAATTTTCGCATCCGGTGTGGCCGAGCCGACAATGCCATATTGCAGCGAACGTTCCAGATTGACGCGATAAATCAGGGAGATGTTGGCGTCGTGACAGAATGAGCGGCGCCCTTTGTCACTCTTCCATAACCAGGAATTATCAAAGGTACACTCTTCGTCGCTGATCGCGCGGTTGACGTTAATGTAGAACGCCACATGCGGCAGTGTATTGGCTTCACCACCACTGACGCGCTGAGTGTCCGACAGCGATCGGCGCACTCGCTTGGCGGCCGGCGCTTCCAGCAAAGCGGGATTAACGTCATCCGCCGTATCAAACGGCGTAAACAGCAGTTCCCCTTTATGTTCGGTCACTAAGACGAACAGGCTCGAAAAGCTCATACCATATTGCTGACGAAACAGCGCCTGCATCACTGCGCGCTCTTCGCTATTTTCGATCTGGCTGAAATCCATCAAAATACGTTGTTTCTCTTGCACAACGAATTGACGTAATTGCGCCAGAGTTGGCATATCGGTATCGTTTGCCTGCCAATATTGTGCGTTATAATAATTGACCTGACTCGAATCAGAAACCTGACTTAAAATAGATACCGCTGCGCCTACAGGGTCGTGAATATCGGCAAATACATTGCCACTCGCAGAGAGTGAACATAACGCCAACGTTGTTGCTGCATAAGAATTTAGTTTTAGCATAGGTGCCCTTTATTATTTTCATTCTACTTAACGAAATAACGTCAGGTGGAATGGTTTATTATTTACAGGCTTTCCCCTTGTCGACAGACAATAGGAAACCGCTCCAAGCCGCTCAGAACAGAGGGCTAGATTTTATTATTCAATTGGTTAGTAAACTTACTCGTCGAGTGAGTAAACGTTAGCGCCACAACCGCAGAAAGGCTGTTCAGGTCTACAAAGATGGGGTAAATCTGGTGACGCCAAGGTGATCAATATAAGGAAGTGCACGACAAATAAAGCTTATTAACAAAAAGCATCGCACAAGATCACGCTTTGTAGGCGATTTAAACAGATTTGTTTAACATGCTAACAATGAAAATAAATATTTAATCAAAATTTAATTTAGTTATTATTGTTTTATCATTTTCTTATTTTTATTCGGCTAATTTAGAAATAATTAAATTACTCAGCTTACTTTCATTATTGTTAATATTTCCTCATCCATATCTTTCCCATAAAAAATAAACGTTGAGTTTCTATCCGAATAAATGAATTCCGGTGACTGAATTCACATTCAGACATGATCTTACTTCCAAGCTCAACGGTTTATGCTTTCAATTGCATTGGCGGTATGAATATATTCCGCACTGAACACCTCCGACCAGAAAGTCAGTGGCTAACTTCCCTTTTTCGTTGCACGGGCGAGTGCGTCCAAAACGGAGTCGGGAAAACAACGTAGAAAATAAGAAGAGACACTATGACATTAAAACTCTCCCTGCTGATCGCGAGCCTGAGCGCCGTGTCTCCAGCAGTCTTGGCAAACGACGTCAATCCAGCGCCACTCATGGCGCCGTCCGAAGCGGATTCCGCGCAGACGCTGGGCAGTCTGACGTACACCTATGTTCGCTGCTGGTATCGTCCGGCTGCGACGCATAATGATCCTTACACCACCTGGGAGTGGGCGAAGAACGCGGACGGCAGTGATTTCACCATTGACGGCTATTGGTGGTCCTCCGTGAGTTACAAAAACATGTTCTATACCGATACTCAGCCCGATACCATCATGCAGCGCTGTGCAGAGACGTTGGGGTTAACCCACGATACTGCCGACATCACCTATGCCGCGGCCGATACCCGTTTCTCCTACAACCACACCATCTGGAGCAACGATGTCGCCAACGCGCCAAGCAAAATCAACAAGGTGATCGCCTTTGGTGACAGCCTATCGGACACGGGCAACATTTTTAACGCCTCGCAATGGCGCTTCCCGAACCCGAACTCCTGGTTTGTCGGCCACTTCTCAAACGGGTTTGTCTGGACCGAGTATCTGGCGCAAGGTTTGGGGCTGCCCCTCTACAACTGGGCCGTGGGCGGTGCGGCGGGGCGAAATCAATACTGGGCGCTGACCGGCGTGAATGAGCAGGTCAGTTCCTACCTGACCTACATGGAGATGGCGCCGAATTACCGTGCGGAGAACACGCTGTTTACACTCGAATTCGGTCTGAATGATTTTATGAACTACGACCGTTCGCTGGCAGACGTCAAAGCAGATTACAGCTCAGCGCTGATTCGTCTGGTGGAAGCCGGGGCGAAAAATCTGGTGCTGTTGACTCTGCCGGATGCCACGCGCGCGCCGCAGTTCCAATATTCAACGCAGGAACACATCGACGAGGTGCGCGCCAAAGTGATTGGCATGAACGCGTTCATTCGTGAGCAGGCACGTTACTTCCAGATGCAGGGCATCAACATTTCGCTGTTTGACGCCTACACGCTGTTTGATCAGATGATCGCCGACCCAGCCGCGCACGGCTTTGATAATGCCAGCGCGCCATGTCTTGATATTCAGCGCAGCTCTGCGGCGGACTATCTCTACACGCATGCTCTGGCAGCCGAGTGTGCCTCATCCGGTTCAGACCGTTTTGTGTTCTGGGATGTGACTCACCCAACCACGGCAACGCATCGCTACATCGCCGACCACATTCTGGCTACCGGTGTTGCGCAGTTCCCGCGTTAATCACTGCGCTGTAATTAGAAAGCCCCAAGCGTATCGCTCGGGGCTTTTTTAATGTCATCAACAAATAAGCGATTACAGAAACATGCCGCCGGACGCTTCGATGCGCTGGCCTTGAATCCATCCGGTATCGCCGACCAGCAATGACGCCATCACGCCGCCGATGTCATCCGGTAACCCCGCGCGACCCAACGCGGTATTGGCCGACACCAGCGCATTGATCGCTTCCACATCACGCACCGCGCCACCGCCAAAATCGGTTTCAATCGCCCCCGGCGCGAGAACGTTAACGCGGATCCCCCGGCTGCCCAGCTCTTTGGCCAGATAACGGGTATAGACTTCAATCGCTCCTTTCATCGCGGCATACACCCCTTTGCCCGGCATGGCAAAACGGGTCAGGCCGGTGGAGACGTTGAGGATGCGGCCACCGTCACGCAGTAATGGAACCAGCGCCTGCGTCAAGAAAAACACACCTTTGAAATGAATATTGCACAGGCGATCAAACAGCGCTTCGCTGGCGTCGGTCAGGCTGGCATCCATACCAATGCCGGCATTGTTGACCAGAAAATCGAAATCGTCACGCTGCCAATGTGTGGCTAAAACCTGCTTCACTTCGGCCACAAACGGCTCAAATTCGCTGATGTTGCCTGTGTCGAGCTGAATAGCCACCGCTTTGCGGCCGAGCGCTTCAATCGCTGCCACCACTTGCTGCGCCTGCTCGGCCTGACTGTGGTAGGTGAGAATAATATCCACGCCCTGCTTGGCCAGTTTCAGCGCGCCATTTTGGCCCAGCCCACGGCTGGCACCCGTGATCAAAGCAATACGAGAATCCATTGGAGTTTCCTTTTTGGTGTTGGGTTACAGTCAACACAGCTTATTAGCCAACAGAATCAGGATAAACAGCGATAAATTGATTACACTGTTCATCATTAATGAATAATAGGAGCCATCCATGGATCGCCTGACTGCCATGCACACCTTTGTGCGCGTTGCGGAGCTTGCCAGCTTCAGCCGCGCCGCCGAAGAGTTAGGGCTGCCGAAAGCCAGCGTCTCGAATCACATCCAACTGCTTGAAACGCAGGCAGGTGCGCGCCTTTTGCAGCGCACTACACGCAAAGTGTCTTTAACGCCTGACGGGCGCACCTACTATGAGCGTTGCCTCGATCTGCTGGCTGAATTTGAAGAACTCGATGCCTTATTCGTCCAGACGGAGCAGCAGCTCAGCGGGCGCATTCGGGTCGACATGCCAACGGGAATGGCAAAAGGCGTGGTCGTGCCGCATCTGGCCGAATTTCTGCAGCAGCATCCGGGTGTTCAGCTGGAGCTGAGCAGCACCGATCGCCGCGTCGATGTGGTGCGGGAAGGGTTTGATTTTGTGGTTCGTGCAGGGTTGTTGAGTGATTCGGCGCTGATCGCACGTAAGGTGTGTGACATGGCGGTACGTACCTATGCCAGCCCCGACTACCTGGCGCGCCATGGCGAGCCGCAAACGCCGGATGACTTATCGCACCATCAACTGGTGCACTACGCGCAAAATCTCGGCGGTCAGCCGGACGGTTGGGAATACTGGGATGGCGAGCAGTTGCGCACCATCGACATGGCGGGCGCGCTGACGGTCAACAATGCCGAGTCTTACACCGCCGCGTGTTTGGCGGGTATCGGGCTGATTCAAACACCGGAATCGGGCGTGCGTAAGCTGGTCGCCAGCGGTCAATTGGTTGAAGTGCTGGCAAATTATACCTGTCAGCCGCTGCCCGTGTACCTGCTCTATCCGCACCGCCGACATCTGGCCAAGCGGGTCCGCGTTTTGATGGACTGGATGACGGCGTTGATTCAGCACAAATTGCAGTCCGTTCATGATGAGCCCCGCCATGATTAGTCAGCGGGCTGCGCGGCGCAAACGGCGCTCTGAACCAACCCATCGCCAAGTTGACGAATTGCTGGGCTAACGAAGCTGATACTGCTGCGCCAGCTCGCGCTTGCGTTGATAATCATTCGCCAGTTGCGTGGCTGATTTGCCGTGATTGGCATAAAACAGCCCACCATGTTGCGCGATATTGGGGTAATCGTTCACAATCACATCCAGCACGTAATCGATGCGTTTCAGGGTCAGCGGCGTGCACGACTGACCGTGCAGATCGTCTTCAATATCGAGTACATGAGAGCGGAACGCCTCCAGTTGAAACAGATGAGCTAACGCGTGTTCACTGCTCAGCGCCGTTTGCCAACGCTCAATGATTTGGCGGTAATGCGCCAGCACTTGTGAAGTCGCCTGCTGGGTGTGTAGCCAATGCACTTTGCGCTGATAACTCGCCACAGCCCGTTGTTTCAGTTGGCGGAACAGAGTCAGTTGCTGGTTCTCTGTCAATGCGTTTGACAGCAACCAGCCAAAGAAGAAGCGGGTTTCAAAACGTTCCACCGCATGAAACATCGGGTCTTGTGTGCCGTTGCTGTTGAACTCGCGCAGCGGATCAAACGGGTACATGTAGCCAAAGTCAAACAGCCACAGCTGACCGTCATTGTCCACCAGCATATTCCCGCCGCACAGATCCCACTCCATCAGACCTTGTGCTTCGCATGCCTCCAGCGTCACCAACAGTTGCTCCATCAAATCCGGCGTCAGCGTTTGGATGTGTTGTCCGTCAATCCACGGCGAGAGCAGAATGCCCAACCGATAATCCGCATAGAGCGTGGGCACAATATGGGCAAAGCGCGGCGCGGTGGCCGGATTTGCTTTCAGTGCCTCAAAATCTCGCCTGCGCTGCACTTCGTTGAGAAACGAATATTGCCCATCCAGATTGGCAACTTTGGCCGTGTGGCGGCGTTTTTTCAGGTTGTAATCCCGCCCGTTAACCCGCAGGTGAAACACCTCCGCAGTCAAGCCAGAACCAATCACCTCAACCACGTATGGCGAATCGGCGTTTAATGTCGCCAGTTGCTCCGGCGGCAACGGGCAGTGGCTCACGTCACCGACGATCAGCGGTGCGTCACTTTGATCAAAGTGCTGTTGGGCTTGTTGTCTTGCGTTCATGTTCACCTCGTTGATGTCACGCTGCCATTGCAGCGCGATCGGGTGAAAAAAGCATCCTACCCCCAACTGAAACCTTGGGCGCAGAAGCAAAGAGGGAGAACTATCATCGGGGCGTAGACAAGAAAAATGTTCCCGCTTGGGCGAGGTTCAGGGCCTCAATCTCAAACGGGAAGTACTGGGGAGTACACGCAGGTCAGCGGACAATGCACATAGGCGTGCCAGCAATCGGATCGCGGTGAATTTCCGCATCCAGTTCAAACACGCTGGCGAGCAGTTGCGGCGTCATCACGTCGCTGGGTGCCCCTTCGCCAACAATGCGCCCGCGCTGCATCACAATCAGGTGGTCGCAATAGCGGCACGCCTGATTGATGTCGTGCAGCACGGTGACAATGGTTTTGCCCTGCTGATTGAGCAGGCGCATCAGCTTCATCAGTTCGACCTGATGGTTAATGTCAAGGTAAGTCGTCGGTTCATCAAGCAGCACAAAATCGGTATCTTGCGCCAAAGTCAGGGCCAGCCACACGCGCTGACGCTGACCGCCGGACAAATCCGACACCGCGCGGTCGGCAAATTCCGCCACGCCTGTCGCCCGCATCGCCTGCTCGACAATGCGCTTGTCCTCGCTAGACAGCTGACCCCAGAATCCAGTGTACGGGCTGCGACCATACGCCACCGCCTCGCGCACACTCACCCCTTCCGGCGGCTCCTGCGATTGCGGTAACAGCGCCAGTTGCTGCGCCAACAAACGCGACGGAACCTGCTCGATCGGTTTGCCCTGCCACAACACCTGTCCGCTTTCGGCATGGAGAATGCGTGACAAGGTTTTCAGCAACGTGGATTTGCCACAGCCGTTGGGGCCGAGCAACGCAGTAATTTTGCCTTCCGGAATGACGACATCCACACCGTTCACGATCGGCCCTTTGCCGTAGCCGACAATCAGATTTTCAGTGGTTAAACGCATGGCTTATCTCATTCTCATTAACAGATATAAAAAGTACGGCGCGCCGATGATCGCAGTCAGGATCCCTGCGGGCAGTTCCAGCGGCGGATGGATGATACGCGCGATCAGATCGGCCACCAGCAGCAATAGAGCGCCGACCAGCATCGCCGTCGGCAGCAGCTGTTGGTGGCGGCCGCCCACCAGTTGCCGCGCCAGATGCGGTGCGACCAAGCCGAGAAAACTGAGCGGCCCACACACCGCCACCGCCGCTGAGGTCCAGATAACCGCCACCAGCAGTGCGCCCGCGCGTACCCAAGCGACCGAAATACCGAGGCTTGTGGCCCGTTCATCGCCCAGCGTGAGCAGATTCAGCGCATGGCTGAGCCACAGCACTACAGGAAGCAGCACCCACCACGGCCAGAGCAGCGTCAGTTGCGACCAGCCGCGCCCCCACAAACTGCCGGTCAGCCACAGCAACGCATTGTTGATTTCCAGCGGCTGCGTGAGGATCAAAAAGTCAATCGCACTGCCGTACAACGCCGCCAGCGCTACACCGGTAATCGCCAGTTTGACCGGCGCGGTTTGGCCACCGCACACCAGCGCCAGCACCACCGCCGAGGCCAACCCGCCTGCCAGCGCAGCTGCCGGTAACCAATAGACGGAGAGGGTCGGCCACAACGTCATCAGCGCGACTGCTGCAAGCCCTGCGCCATGGCTAACGCCAAGAATGTCCGGCGAGGCGAGCGGGTTGCGAATCACGCCTTGAATCAACACGCCCGCAGTGGCGAGCATCGCCCCCACCAGCAGTGCAATCCACACGCGGGGCAGGCGATAGTCGTGAATGGTGAAATAATGTTCGCTGCCTTGAAACAGGCCATCCCACACCTGCGCCGTGCTGAGATTGACCGCGCCCAAACTCAGATTAGCTAAAGCCGCAACCACCAACAGGCACAACAGAATCAGTTGCGTTTTACGGATCGGATTCATTGCTTTTTCCTCACCAGATAGAGGAAACACGGCGCGCCAATCAGCGCCAACACTGCCCCTGCGGGTGTTTCAGTAGGAAACACCACCGCGCGGCTGATGATATCGGCGCCGAGCGTGAGCATGGCGCCCAGCAGCATCACCACCGGCAGCAAAATTCGGTGATCGTAACCGACCAGAAGGCGAGCCATGTGCGGCACAATCAACCCCACAAAGGCAATCGCGCCGACCGTGCTGACACTGATGCCAACCAGCACCAACACCGCCAGCCCCACCAGCACGCGCAGCAGCGTTAGGTTCACGCCCAGGCTTTTCACCCGCTCATCACCCATCGCCAGCACATTCACTTTCGGAGCCAGCAACATACTGAGTACCAGCGCCAGCGACAGCGGCGGCCAACTCATGTGCCAAGTGCGCCATTCCACATGGGCAAACGAGCCCGCCAGCCATGCCATCACACTGGCGGCCTGATCTTCCACCAGAATCACGCTGGCTTTGGTCAAGGCACTACACAACGCGGAGATGGCAATCCCCGCCAGCACGAGTTGCCCGCGTTCAGAGCCCATTTTCCACGCGCCGCCGAGCATCATCACCAAGCACCACGCGCTCAGCCCGCCGATCATCGCAGCCAGCGGGCTGCTGAGTGACGATGAAGCGGCAAACACTGTGGTCACCAGCGCCATACCGAGCGCCGCACCTGCGTTCACTCCAAACAAACTGGGCGATGCCAGCGGGTTGCGAGTCAGTCCCTGCATCAACGTGCCGGCCGCTGCCAGACTGGCGCCAACCAAAGCCGCATCGAGCACCCGCGGCAGGCGAATATCGCGCACAATCACATGCGCAATGACCTGCTCATTCGGCGCCCACAGTGCCGTCAGCGCATCCGCCGCAGACACCGGCACCGCCGAGTAAGCAAACAGTGCGCACCAGGCGACGAGAAACAGAAACACAACGAGCGTGATCACCACGCCCGTTCGTTGAATCGATGGCGTCAACCTCATCAGGATTGAACCAACTTCACCAGATCCGCCGCCATGTATTCCGCGGCCAGAATGCCGCGGCAGCGCGCCCACATGTTGCCATCCACATGCAGCACCTGCTTGGCTCGCACCGCACTAAGCACATTCCAAAGCGGCTGTTTCTGCCAACGGCTGACAATGCTCTTTTCGGTGTAATCGCCGACCACCAGATAGTTCGGGTTGAGTGCCAACAATTGCTCTAAACTGATTTGGCGCGACGCATTTTCATTTTTCAGCCCAGTTGGTGCAGCCAGTCCCAGCGCATGAATCACGCCACCTGCGTACGATTCGGCCGAGTGCGCATAAAAGTCATTTTCACGCGCAACACCAAATTGCACGGTCTGATTGTTCAGGCCAGACAACTGCGCCGCGTAGTGGTCCATCAACTGATGGTGCTGCGCTAAACGCTGCTGCATTTCGGCCTCTTTACCGATCACTTTGCCGATGATCGCCACCGATTTAAGGTTATCTTCATAAGTTTCGCGACGCGAAGGCAGTAAGAGCGTCGGCGCAATTTTCGACAAATCGCGATACACCGCGGAGTGACGATCAACATCCGCGATGATCAGATCCGGTTTCAGAGACGCAATCACTTCCAGACTCGGTTGAGAGCGCGTGCCGACCGACTGCCACTGGCCGAGTTTTGCACTCACCGCAGGCAGTAATCGACTTGGATCGTTGTCATCCGCAATGCCCACCGGACTGACATCCACCGCGGCCAGCGCATCCACAAAAGAAAATTCCAGCGCAACAATGCGCTGTGGCACCTGATTCAAGGTGAATTCACCGTGACTGTCCGTCACGGTTACAGCCGAGGCCATCAAACTCAGACAGCCACTGACGAGCACAACGCTGCGCGCAATCCATCGACACCATTTCATTTTTCATTACCTATTTGATTGGGATTTAACATTCATCGGCCGCATCGCCATCGGTGATTGTAATGATTTAGCTCACAAAATGAATGCAAATTTTATTGAGAATTATTCATATTCCATCACTAAACGGACTGAGCCACGCTCAAAACGAAACAGGTCCAGCGGATGCCGGACCTGATCGTCACACTTAAAAATCGTAGCTCGCCGTGAGGTAGAGACGACGCTGCTCACCCGGGAAGGAACCGGTTCGGTCGATGAATCCACTCACCGCGTACTTCTTATCAAACAGGTTCTTCACGTTGAGCTGGAACTGCCACTGCTGCCAGCGGGTCTGCCATGACGCATCAAACACGGTGAAGGCTTTCACCGTCTGGCCGCTCTGGTTGTACTGTTCACTGACGTGATCGGCACCAAAGCCAACGGACGAGTCGATGGCGGTGATGTCATAGCGCGTCCACACGCCCAGCTGGTGATGCGGCGCGTTGGCAAATCGAGTACCGACCGTGCCGCTGATGCCGTCGTACGCTTCTTTCACGCGCGTGTCGTTGTAGGCGTAGCTCAGATTGGCGCTCCAGTTGTCGGTTAAATCCGCCAGCATGTCGACTTCGACGCCTTGGCTGCGCACTTTGCCGTAGGCTACTGAGCGCGTGTCATCGTCCGGATCCGTTTGCAGAATGTTCTCTTTGATGATGTGGTACAGCGCCACATTGACGTTCAGCGCATTATCCAGCCAGTAGGTGCGCACACCCGTTTCGTACATCAGGCTCTCTTCCGGATCAAACGGGCCACCATTCGACTCCGCTTGGTCAGACACATCCTGCGGCACAAAACCCGTCGCCACGACGGCATACGGATGCCATTGATCGTTGATGCGATACGTCGATCCCAAACGGTAAGACATGCCAGAACCGGTATAATCGCTCTCTCTGCCCGCTTTGATGTCGTTGATTGTGTCCTTGTAACCGTCGATGCGCAGGCCCGACAGCACGTTCCAGCGCTCAGTCACCGCCCACTGATCCTGCACATACGCGCCATAACGCTGCGAACGCGAATCGGTTTGCTTGGCAAGCGTCAGCGTGTAGCTGGAGGTATCCGCGCCATATTCCGGATCAGTCAGACTGATGCCGTCCACATTGGCACGGTAATAAACATAATCTTCGTCGAGGCGATAATAATCACCGCCGATAAGCACGGTATGATCGCCCAGTTCCGCCACCAAGTTTGCCGTCACCGACCCCGCTTTGTTGTGACGAACCTGATCGCGGTATTGGCGCTTGCTCCAATCCACCACGCCGTCGCCATCGGTATCCACCAAGCCGTTGGGTTCGTGATACTTCTGCGTTTCTGTGTTTTCGTAGTAACGCAGCGTCACATCACCGCTTAACCAGTCGTTGAAACTGTGGTCAACGCGCATCTGGTACACCTGCGCTTCTAAGTCCTGAAAGTCAGAAGCTTCGTTAGCGTTCCAGTCGATGTCAGCCAAGAAGTTGCCGTCATCATCGGTAGGAATACCACGCAGGCGTGCGCCGCCGTAATGCTGAATGATGTCGGTAAATTGCGCCGTCACCGTAGTGTTATCCGTCATGTCCCACGCGTAGCCCAAATCGATGATTCGGTTGCGCACATCGGTGTTGTTGCGTGACGGGTTTTCGTGGTCTTGATAAATGGCGACGCGGTAGCGCTGACTTTTGTCGTCGGTTACTGGCCCCGACAACTCCACACTGCCGCTGACAAAATCTTGATTTCCACCCGTCACTGACACGCGGCGTTTGGTGTCGTAGGTCGGTTTTTTGGTCACATAGTTGATCACGCCGCCCGGTTCCCCGCTGCCCATCACCGCCGAAGACGGGCCTTTCAGCACTTCCACCTGCTCAATGTTGAACAGCTGCGGAATGGCGAAACCGTTGAACGGGTCGCCGCGCACGCCATCATAAAGAATCTGATCTTGGCGAAAACCGCGAAACGTCACGCCAGAGTAGGAATACTGGCTCACGCCACTGATCGAGCGATACAAGTCGGTCACCTGACGCGCGCCTTGGTCTTCAATCAATTGTTGCGGCAGCACCTGAATCGACTGCGGTGTATCGTCAATCGCCGTGGGAGTTTTGGTGGCTAAGCTCGTTTCTTGCGCGCGGTAGAGCGACAGTGCGCGACCGTAAACGGTCACGGTATCGTTGCTGGCGGGCGCCGTGTTGGTTTGCGAAGTGTCATCGGCTGCAAAAGCCTGCGCGGATAAACCGGCAAGCACAGCCAAAAAGAGTGAATGAGTGTTGGCTCGGGCCTTCATTGTTATTTCTTATGTATGTTGTGTTAGAACAAGGCACCGGAATCTAACTGAGTTTTATTCTCATTACAAATAGTTTGTCATCATTCGCACTATCTATGGAAACTATCCCAAAAATAAAACTGATCATTATTTATTCAATTTTTTTGAACATGATCAGTCAATCTTTGCTATCGATCACAATGTGACTTAGATCTAATATTTATCCCAAGCACTGAGGTGCGAAATAAACAACTACCCAATGAGGAAAAAATTATGACTAAGTTCGCTTCAATTCTGGCAGCCACAGTACTTTCAACTACATTTGCCGCTGGCGCCATGGCTTCTGACCTACAAATGAACGTGATGACTCGCGACAACCTGGCAACCGTATCTTTGACTCAAGACGGTCAGGCACTCGCAAACTATCCTGTTGAAATTCAAGGTCAAAATTACGTAACTGCACAAGACGGTACCGTGACCATCAAAAACAACGACAACAGCTCTCGCACTGTGAAATTCGTTGCAACCGATGCAGCGGGTAACTCTATCGTGAAAACTGGCTTCGTAAGCCGTGACAATGGTTAATTCGCCAAAAATCAGGAACTAACATTCAATGGATTTGAATAAAATTGTGTTCTAGCGCGACAGCTTGTGATTTCACTCTGTCGCGTTTTCTTTTGTTCCCCGTCACCACCACCTCTCTCTGTGCCATACTGAACGCATCGTTTTCACTGCCGTAGATCACTTTGCATGTCTGAATGCCAGCACGTTATTACTGAACTCAAAAAACAACTGAAACTCCATGGCATCCAATATCAGGATATCGCACGCGCTCTGAATCTGAGCGAAGGCTCGGTAAAACGCCTGCTCGCCGAGGGCAGCCACATCAGTTTGGAACGGCTGGCAACCATCTGTCAGTTGATGGGCATGGAACTCACCGAGCTGTTTCGTCTGGTTGCCGATAAGCAAACGTTGTTGAGCGCCCTCACTTTTGAACAGGAAAAGCAGCTGGTCAGCGACAAAGCGCTGCTGCTGGTCGCCGTATGCGTGGTCAATGGATACCGGTTCGACGACATGTTGCAGCAATACCAGTTTTCAGAGCCACAACTGATTCAGAAACTGGCACTGCTTGATCGACTCAAAATCATCGATTTACTACCGGGTAATCGCATTAAGCTGCGCATTTCGCCCACGTTTGCCTGGATTGCCGGCGGGCCGATTCAACGCTTCTTTCAGCAACAGGTACAGGAAGCGTTTTTTCGCAGCTACTTCTCCGGCAACGATGAAAAACTGGTGATGGCGACCGGGCTAATGTCACTGCCAAGTAACCAGAAACTTCAGCAACGCATTCAGAAACTGGTGAATGAGTTCTACGCCACCTGCCACGATGACCAACCGCTGGCGTTTGAAGACCGCCACGGTACATCGATGATTGTTGCCATTCGCCGCTGGACCTTTCCGCTGTTTTCCGAATTCGAATCCACCACTAAGTAATCTTTTACGCCCCTTTGAGTTACCTAATGCGCGACCTGACACATCGCGCTTAGCGCATTTTGTGGGTTGCTGCATGCTGTCGGCCTCAGGAGCGTGGTTGGACCACGCAATGCAAAGGAGGCGACTATGCGAGCCACAAAACCAATTTCCACTCTGTTGTCGATGCTGTTTCTGACGCTGCTGACTCTGCTGTTCAGCACCACCAGCTTCGCCAGCGGACTACTCAAACCGATCAACAGTCAGGATCAGGATCTGAAAATCCTGACGCACCATGTCAACGTCGTGATTGAAGACAGTTACGCCACCACTCAAATCGAACAGGAGTTTTTTAACCCCAACGATCATCAGCTTGAAGCGCTGTATACTTTTCCGGTGCCGCGTCACGCCGTAGTCGGTGAATTTATCTACTGGATTAATGGCAAACCGGTCATTGCCGAAGCTGTTGCCAAAGAAAAAGCGCGCGCCATTTACGAGGATCAAAAATCTCAAGGGCACAGCACCGCGCTGACGGAAAAAGACGAGTATCGCCATTTCGAGATTCGCGTGTTTCCTGTCCTGCCGCAACAAAGTGTGAAAATTCGACTGGTTTACTTACAGGATGCTCTGCTTGACCACGGCGTCGGTCGCTACGTCTATCCGATGGAAGAGGGTGGCGTCGATGAGCAAGCGCAGTCTTTCTGGCAGCGCAACGATGTGGTTGAGCAGGCTTTCTCTTTCAATCTGGATCTCAAATCGTCCTATCCGGTTGACCGCGTTCGCCTGCCCGCGCATCCACAAGCCACGCTGACTCAGCGGGATACATCGCAATGGCAGGCATCACTGACATCGCAGACAACACAACTGGTCTCTGGCGACGAATCCGATGGCAGTACGACCGCTGTTACCACTGGCTTTAAACTCAATCAGGACGTAGTGTTCTACTGGCGTCTTCAGGATGGTTTACCCGGCCGAGTCGACATGGTGAGCTATCGCGATCCGACTCGCAGTGAGCGCGGGACATTTAAACTAACGTTTACCCCCGGCGATGATTTGGCGGCCGTCACACAGGGACGCGATTGGGTCTTCGTGCTGGACAAATCAGGATCGATGCGCGGCAAGTTCGCCACGCTGGTTGAAGGAATGCGCATGGGACTGAACAAACTGCCCGCCAGTGACCGCTTTCGTATTGTGCTGTTTAACAGCAATGCGTATGAGCTGACCAACGGCTATATCAGCGCCTCACCAGACAATATTCAACGTGTGATGGATCAACTGGCCAACATTCAACCCGATCAAGGTACCAATCTCTATGAGGGTCTGGACACTGGCCTGCGCCAGCTCGATAGCGACCGCACCACCGGGTTGGTGCTGGTCACTGACGGCGTGGCAAACGTAGGACTGACGGCGAAAAAAGAGTTTCTTGATCTGATTCGCCGCTTCGATGTGCGTCTCTACACCTTTATTCTCGGCAACAGCGCCAACCTGCCGCTGCTTGAACCGATGACTCAGGTCTCAGGCGGATTTTCTGCTGCTGTTTCCAACGCAGACGATCTGATGGGACACCTGATGAACATCGGCAGCAAACTTACCCACCAGGCGTATCGTGACATTGAACTCGATATCGATGGCGTCAAGGTGGCCGACCTGACGCCGCAGCAGTTCATCAGCCTGTATCGCGGCGAACAATTGGCGGTGTTTGGCCACTATTTCAAACCCGGTGAAGCCAAAGTTACGCTGAAGATGAAAGTTGACGGTGAAACACGCCGCTATCACACCACCGTCACGCTGCCAGCGCAGGCTGATAGGAATCCGGAACTGGAACGTCTGTGGGCCTTTTCCGCCATTCGTGATCTTGAAAACCAGATGGATTATCTGGAAAGCAAAGATGCCGACAGCGAACAGGCGATTGAGTCACTGGCGTTGGAATACGGCTTGCTGACCGATTACACCTCGCTGATTGTGACCGAAGAGGGTGTGCTGGAAGGCATGGGGTTCAGCCGCAACAATCAGCAACGGGTCGAACGCGAACAACAAGCGCGTGAACAGCGCCAGCAGCAAATCGCGCTGCGCCCAACCCGCGTCGACAACAGCCAGCCGATGTTCAATAGTCCATCACCAAGTCACAGTCGCGGCAGTGGTGGCGGCAGCCTCAACTTGTGGCTGGTTAGCCTGCTGCTCGGTTGCGCGGTTTGGCGACACCGTTCACGCCGTTCCTAAATAGAAACCAGATGGCTTGCAATGAGCCATCTTTGCATTTTGGCCACAGATGAGTAGATTAGCAGTTAGAGCACTCACTCCAATCGTTCAGGAGTTCCATGAAAATTATCATCCTCCACGGTCTGTATATGCACGGTTTTGTAATGCAGCCACTGGGGCAACGTTTGAGCAAACTGGGCTACGATACCGAAGTACTGAGCTACAACACCGTGGCGATCAAAGACGAAAAGGTATTTCGTGCCATTGACGAAGCGTTGGCTGCAGACCAGCCAAATGTGTTGGTCGGCCACAGCCTCGGCGGTTTAATGATCAAACACTATCTGGCATCACGCCACCCGAGTGCAGCGCAAATCTCCCATGTGGTGACCATCGGCTCACCGCTCAAAGGCGCGTCGATCGTGGGAAAAATTCAGCAAATGGGTTTCGGCGCGATACTGGGGAATTCCACCCAATTCGGTCTGGAAACTCATGAGGACGAATGGCAGTTTGAACAGAAACTGGGCAGCATTGCCGGCACCGTTGCCTTTGGCATGCGCCGGGTATTAATGGGCAACCAGCTGATGTCGGATGGCACAGTGACGGTCGATGAAACCAAAATCGCCGGCATGACGGATCATCTGGAAACGCGCACCACGCATACCAGCATGATTTATAGCACTTATGTTGCCCGCCAAATTGACCATTTCATTCGCCATGATCAGTTCGAACATCAGGCCACCTGAGCCCAAAACGAAAAAGCCCGAGTAAGCGCGCATGGAAACAGGGAACGCTTACTCGGGAACCAGGTGAATAAGTGGATAAAAGTCGGGAATTAGACGCTAAAAGCACCGATATACTGTTTTAAATGTTCAGTTTGTGTTTGTAGCGCATGATAAGTCTGCGTGGTGTCGCTCGCTGTGGATTCAATCTCCTGCGACGAATCGGCAATGGCATCAATGCTGTCGCGAACATGGCTCGACAACTCTTGCTGAGACTGTGCTAATGCGGCAATCCGGCTGTCCATTTCTGCAATCGCTTCTGACGCATGCACAATGTGGTGATACGCCTCGCCCGCCTCTTCGACCTGCTGAAGATTCTCGCCAATTTGAGACTGGCATTGCGCCATCATCCCTTGGGCACTGGACGCCTGTGTTTGCAGGTTGTTAATGATGCCACCAATTTCATCAATGCTGCTTTGGGTTTGCTGCGCCAACTCTCGGACCTGATCCGCCACCACCGCAAAACCGCGCCCTGCCTCTCCAGCGCGTGCTGCCTCAATCGCGGCATTGAGCGCCAGCAGGTTGGTCTGTTTGGTGATGTTGCTGATGACATCCGAAATCAAGCCGATGTCGGAGCTGCGCTGATACAGCGCATCGATGACCTGCCCGGTATCGCCAATCAGTTGCGACATAGTCTGAGTGCGCGCAATCGAACTGACGATGCTCTGCTCGCCAATTTGCGCTTGTTGTTTGGCCTGTGCGCTTTTCTGCGACGCTTGTTCGGTCACCGCATCGATGTGCTGGGTGTTGTCCACCAGCTCACGGGAGGCCCCCACAATCTGACCGATTTCCAGCTTCTGCGCGTCGACACTTTGCTGTGTGCGCCACTTTGGCGGCCAGTTCTTCAGAGGCAAGATCCAAGGAGTGCACACTCTCTTTCACCGTCAGGATCAACTGGGTCAGATTGTTCTGCATCTGCATAAAGGCTTGTGCCGCCTGACCAAACTCATCTTGCTTAAACTCTTTGACGGCCAGTGGCGTCTGCAGATTCCCCTGCCCCACAACCGACATATGTGCTTTGAGACGATTGAGTGGCAGCAGTACACGGCGAGCCGTAAGATAACCACTCGCGAGCAGCAGCAATACCACCACCACGGCGGATGCGACCGTCCACTGAATGGCACGCTCGATCTCCGCCTGCTTGTCATCTTTCAGACGAATCGCTTCCTGCTGTAAGTTATGCTGAAACTCGGTCAGACGCTCAACAATAGTGTTGAACGGCGCGAGCATCGGTCCGAGCATCTCGCGACGCGCCGCATCAATTTGCCCGGCATCAATCAGGGTCAGATAATGGCGCTGCATCGCGCGATATTCTTCAATGCGGTGCTCAAAATCAAATACCGCAGACTGAATCTCAGCGCTATCTGCCAGCGATTTCATGCGCTGCAACGTGTTGGCAACCGCCTCATCGTTGAATTCGATTGTACGTTGAATCGTCAGATGCTCCTGACTGTCTGTGGTGAGGCCGTAATCCAAGGCAAAACGTCGGTAAGTCACCGTGTAATAACGCATATCGGAAATGGTGGTCAGCAGTTGTACATTACGATCGACCACCATCCCGAATTGCTGTTGCACACGGGTTAAGGTAACAATCAGATAAAAGCTCAGTGCAATAATCGCGGCCACAGCCAATATGGCATTGGCGCGCACGAGGCGAGTGATAGAAAGTGAACGCATGAAAAGATAGCCCGTCCGGTTGGTGAGTCTATGTGCCACTTTACCCAACGCAAGGTAGCAAGGCAGGCTGCTTTTCCCTATTTGATTAATAGATAAAAACAATAACGCCCGCGATTTTAAGTCGCGGGCGTTATAAACAATGGCCTAATTACGCAGCGGCCATACCAAAACCGTAGGCATCCAAGGCGAGGATTTCCAGGTCGATGGCGCGGTGAAGCACTTGCCCAATTTCGTCCTCATAGCTGGTACCCAGCACACTTGGCAGTGGCAGATAATGATCCGGCGTCGGGTGATTGAAACGAGCGTGTGGCCCTTGATCGAGATAATCCAGCAAAGCATCGACATTACCCCGCGCCAGTTGCTCGCTGACCCAGTTGGTGAACTGGTTCACCTTGCTGACGCGATTGGGATCCGGCATCGGCGAGAAGATCTCCCGCAGGTTATGGCTGATGCCACCCGAACCGACAAACAACACGCCTTCTTCACGCAAAGGACGTAACCAGCGGCCAATTTCAAAGTGCGCTACCGCGTCCATCGCGCTGTTGATCGACACCTGAATGATCGGCACATCAATATTCGGATACAGATACAGCATCGGGATCCAAGCGCCGTGATCCAGTCCTTGATCTTTATCCAACTTAACCGGAATACCTGCATCTTTGAGCATTTTCTCCGCTTTTAACGCCAATTCCGGAGCACCTTGCGCCGGGTATTCGATGTCGTATAACGGTTGCGGAAAGCCGTAAAAGTCGTGAATCGTGCCCAACGTATGCCCACTGGTGATCACCACCGGACCGCGGCGGTCAAAGTGCGCGGAAAAGATCACGATCGCTTTCGGTTTCGGCAATTTCGCCCCCAGTTGTTGAAAGAACTCGGTCGTTTCTGAATGTTCTATCGCCATCATCGGCGAACCGTGGGATAAGAACAGGGCAGGCATGCGTTGTGTTTGGTTCATCATGGCAATATCTCCAGAAAGCTGTTTCAATCGCCAGTGTCGTCACTGGCTTATCGCTATGTAGACAATATACCTATCCACTAAACTATGATAAAACCCGTTATCATTGCGTCATTATCAACGGAGCGTTGCTAATATGGATAAGATCAGCGCCATGCGTGCCTTTACAACAGTGGTGAACGAAGGCAACTTTGTCAAAGCCGCCGAAAGGCTGGATTTGTCGCCGCAACTGGTGAGCAAATACGTCGCGCAGCTTGAAGAAACACTGAAAGTACGGCTGCTCAATCGTACCACGCGTCGGGTCAACCTCACCGAGGCGGGTCAGGCCTATTTCGAGCGCTGCCAGCAGGTGTTGCAAGATATCGACGACATGGAAAATGCGCTGTCGAACTTACAGAGTCAGGTGTCGGGCACGCTGCGCGTCAGCGCACCGATGTCGTTTGGTGTGCACCATTTATCCAAACCTGTCGCCCTGTTTCAGGACAACTATCCCGACGTAAAGGTTGAATTGCTGCTCACGGACCGGAAAGTGGATTTGCTCGATGAAGGGGTCGACATTGCGCTGCGTATCGGTCACCTGAAAGATTCGGCACTGGTCGCCAAAAAAATTACCCCGATTCATTTGTCGATCTGCGCCTCGCCGCACTACTGGCAGCGGCATGGCAAACCAACCCAGTTTGAGGCGCTGAGCAAACTCAACTATTTGCGTTTTACCTATTCCGATCCGCGCGCTTGGTTTCGCGACTGGCCCAAACACGTCTCCATTCATGACTTTGCCAGTGATTTTTCCAGTAACAACGGCGATGTGATCGTCAATGCTGCCATTCTGGGTCGCGGCTACGCCATTCAGCCCACGTTCCTTACTGGCGCAGCGATCAAACGCGGGGAGCTAGAGGTGTTGTCATCATTTTCATTGGAGCCGCTGGGACTGTATGCGCTGTACAGCCATCGTGAATTTCTCGCCTCTAAAGTGCGCCACTTTATCGATTTTCTCTCCAGCTACTTTGGTGATGTCCCTTACTGGGACCGCTAGCTGTGTCACCGACAGCAGAGTTACCTCGCTCCAACCGTTGCAGTGCAATTGGTTGGAATTATTTGAAATCAGCGAGTTCAGGGATTATAACTGGACAACACTTCTAGCAATGAACGCCTCTTATGAGAAAGTCTGACATCGTAAAATTCGCCGCTGGCACCGCTCTGCTCCTGCCCAATCTCGCCCTGGCTTACGGTATGGCGCCACGCGGTGCGCCAATGGGTTCGCCGAATATGATGTATGGGCATCCCTATGTCGGCATGAGCTTTAACTTCGCCAATGTCGATGCCACGGTTGAAAACAGTAGCGGCAGCCGCCTTTCCTTTAATGTCGATAACAACAGTCTGGCGGGCGTAATGTTAGGTCTGCGTGTCACGCCCAACGTGGCTTTTGAGCTACGTGGTTATGGCAATGCGTCTGAAGGCGATTATCAGGGGCAACGTGTGTCGGTTGATTATTACTACGGCGCATTTACCAAGTTTATTCTGCCGCTGATGCCGTTCTTCGAAACATACGCTCTGATGGGGTTTGGCAACCAAAAGGTAACGGTGCTGGATTACAGTGCGAGCAGCACTGATATGGCGTATGGTTTGGGCGCGTCGTTTATGTTGGTTCCGCAGGCAGAAATTCAGCTGGAATGGCTGAAGACCTATAACGACAAGTTTGAGGATAGTGGCTACAAGGTGGATGTGGATGAGTCCAACATCAACCTCAATATGGTGTTCAACTTTTAGCGCCGACAAACAACCTCTTCTCAGTCATGCCGAGCATTGCAAACTCGGCATGACTATTCAGCGTCACTCTCCGCACGACTGTCCGCCATCACCAACGCTTTACCGTGCAACAAACAATCGGACACTTTGCGCCGCGCGGCCTTGACTAAATTCGCCAGCGTCTGACGGGACACGCCCATTTCCACCGCGGCAACCTGCTGCTGCATGCCTTGATAGTCCACCAGACGCAACGCCTCAAATTCATCAGCCTGCAACGTGATTTTGTCCAGTTGCGACATCGGAATACCATTGGGTTTAAAGCAGCTTTGCGCCGGTGTACCGCAAATTTGTCGAGGGATTTTAGGCCGGGCCATGAAGGTTCCTTGCATGCCGTTGAGGTAAAGTTGCCTTATTGTGGCGAAATCTGCCGGAAACGCAACGGCGGCGCAGGTGTACGCCGCCGCTGGCACTATTCGTGATTCATAAAACCCTGTTGATGCAGATAGTTCAGTACGGTTTGCGAAAACTCTAAATGGGACTCACGGGTGTATTTCAGTTGAGTGTAAATCTGGGCCAGATTGTTCACATCCGACTGCTCAATCATGGCGCGCAGTTCAGGATAGGACATATAGCGCGCCCACCCGGCCTGCTCGCGTTCGCGGTAGATGGCTTCAATCTCTTCGTCACTGTGATCGTGATACACCTCATGATGCACCAAACCACTGAGCGGCAAGCGATCACGCACGTCCGGTTGCTCTGCCGGATAACCCAGTGAGTAACCGACCACAGGTACCACACCTTGCGGCAATTTGAGAATTTCGCCAATTTTATCGCAATTGGCCAGCGTCGAACCCATATAACACAGCCCCAACCCTTTCGCTTCTGCGGCCAGTGCGACGTTTTGCGACACCAGCGTCGCATCAATCGCTCCAATCATAAAACTCATGAAGTTGTCGAAATTCAGCGGTGCATCACTCAGTTCGAGCCATTTGCGCATGCGGCGAAAGTCCGCGCAGAAGGTCAGCAATACTGGCGCGTCCACCACCATGTTCTGTTCCATGTGCGGAGTATACAAGGCGTCGCGCAGCGCTTTATCCTGAGTAACGATGATGGAATAAGACTGCATGTTGCCAGAAGAAGACGCGCGAATACCGGCTTGAAGAATCTCCTCCAGCAGCTCTGGAGCGATGGCATCCGGGTGATAACGGCGAATAGAACGGTGGGCATGCAGAGCCTGTAAAACATCCATGTGTAGTACCTTGATAATACAAACAATAAGCGGCCAGTATCCACCCCGGTTCGCACTGGCACAAGCTGCGTGCTCACAGTTCCATGAATTACAGGTTGGTTTGCGCTTTATAGCCGGAGACCAGCCAGTTCTGCAATCTGTCCAGCATCGGGTTATCGCTCTGTTTCGGGAACAGGAAATAGTAGCTGTGGCCGGAGAGCACCGTGTCGTCAAAAGGCATCATCAGCCGCTTCATCGCCAAGTCCTGCTCCGCCAGCGTGACGTCGCCGACAGCAATGCCAAAACCTTGCTGCGCCGCATTCATCGCCTGATCCAAGGTAGAAAAATGCTGATTGAGTTTGCTGGCCAGCCCGCGTTCACCGTGATGGGTCAGCCACAGCTTCCAGTCACTCTGCTCGGTATTGGCATGCAGCCAGGTAAATTGAGTGAGCTGTTTCACCGATAGTTCCCCGCCATAAGTCTGCAGCAGCTCAGGTCGGCAAATTGGCGTCAAGCGCTCTTCAAACAACAGATGGCTCATCACCGATGGCAGCTTAGGCGTTTTGCCATAACTGATCACCGCATCGAACAGGTCAAAGTTAGGGTCAGGATGGTGTTTGATGGTTGAGGTCAGTTCGACGTCGATATCCGGATGTGCATCCTGAAACGCCATCAGCCGCGGCAGCAACCAAGAGGTCACACAGCTCGGTGCGTTGAGTTTAATGGTCGACGGCGTGCTGGAAACATCATCGATGGCCATGCGCAGACGGCGCAGCACATCTTCGGCATGCGGCACAAACTTCACCCCTTGTTGAGTCAGCGACAATCCGCGCGCATGACGGAAAAACAACTTAACACCCAACAGATCTTCTAACGCCAGAATCTGGCGGCTGATCGCCCCCTGCGTCAGGTTCAGCGCGTCAGCGGCGCGGGTAAAATTGAGATGTTCTGCGGTGGCAAGAAACGCCTGCAGTGTTTTGGTCGATGGAAGATGCATAGTGGCCTACAAGCTATGAATTTTTATCATGGCTAGTATGTGTTTATTTCGATTCTTTTTACAAACTCTTTTTGTTTGAATAAATCCACTGCTGATGAAATTGAAAATAAACGCACACCAAGTGCAATTATCAGCATAAAAAATCATTTACTGCGACTAAATAACAGCAGAACGAGGTCACACATGTCTTCCATTGCATCGACACTGGCACCAGAGGCCATAAAAAAATTAATACCTTATCAATCTGCACGCCGTATCGGTGGTTCCGGTCGCGTGTGGCTTAACGCCAACGAACTCGAAAGCGCGATTCACTACGGAGCTCACGAGCAGAGTTACAACCGCTATCCGGATTTTCTGCCCCACGACGTCGCCAGTGCTTACCAACGTTATTGCCAGGTCGACACGCCCGTTATGGCCGTGCGCGGCGCGGATGAAGCGATTGATCTGCTGATCCGCACCTTCTGTCAGCCAGGCAAAGACAAAATCGTCGTCTGTTCACCAACCTATGCAATGTACGAATTCTGTGCAGACGCTCTGGCTATTGATACTTTGCATGTGCCGCTGCTGGGTGATGATTTTGCGCTCGATACTCAAGGGGTGATTGCCGCCGCCAAAGACGCCAATCTGGTCTTCCTCTGTTCACCGAACAACCCGACCGGTAACCCGCTGGCCAGCGAGGCGATCATCGAAGTGCTTGAAGGCACCCGCCATGACGCTTTAGTGGTGGTCGACGAAGCCTACATTGAATTTGAACTCAATCAGAGCGTGGCTTCACTGATTGCCACTTACCCGAATCTGGTTGTGATTCGTACCCTGTCCAAAGCCTTTGGTCTGGCGGCGGTGCGCTGCGGTTTTATCATCGCCGATGCCAGCGTGATGGAGTACGTCGCCAAACTGATCCCGCCTTATCCGATGCCGGACTCCAGCGCGACCATCGTGCTGCAAGCTTTGTCTGAACAAGGGTTGGAGAAGGTTCGCCGGGTGACTCAACAACTGATTGATACCCGCGAATGGTTTATCGGTGAACTTCACACTCTGGACTTCATCGCCAAGATTTACCCTTCCTCCACCAATTTCGTGTTACTGCGCTCGCGCACAGGTGAAGATCTGTTTGCGTATCTGCTTAAGCACGGTATTGTGACTCGTAATCAAAGTCATGATCCTGCGCTGAGAGACTGCGTGCGTATCACTATCGGTAGCCTAACGAGCATGCAAGAAGTGGTAGAAGTGCTCCGTCGTTACCCGTCGCAATCATAGATGTACAGAAAAGGAATTTGACCATGAAAAAATTTGCTGTTGGTATGGCGTGTGTCGCCACTCTGTTCTGCGCTGCGGTTTCTGCTAAAGAAGTCCGTCTGGCGTCCGACTTTACCTATCCACCGTTCAACTACAAAAACAGCGCTGGTGAACCGGTTGGCTTTGATATCGAAATCGCCGATGCGTTGTGTAAAGAAGCCAAACTCGATTGTACCTGGGTCGCTCAGAGCTGGGATGCACTGATCCCTAGCCTGTTGGCCCGTAAATCTGACGTGATCATGGCTTCAATGCGCATTACTGACGATCGTAAAAAGAAAGTGCTGTTCACCAACAAATACTACCAAACGCCAGCGCGTTTCGTGACCCGCAAGGACGCGACCTTCACGCTGGATAAAGCAGGCCTGACCGGCAAAGTGATTGGCGTGCAGCAAGGCACCATTCACGATCGCTACGTGACCGACAAATTTGGTTCAGTGGCTGAGATCAAACGCTATACCGGTCAAGATGAAGTGTACATCGACATGCAAAACGGTCGTCTGGACGCCACGTTTGGTAACGCGGATCAGCTCTCACTCGCTTTCCTGGATAAAGCCGATGGCCAAGACTTCGAATTCAAGGGGGAAGCGGTGACCGATAAAGCCTACATTGGTGAAGGCACTGCACTGGCACTGCGTAAACAGGATCAGGAACTGGCCGCCAAATTCAATCAGGCGATTGAAACCATTCGAGCCAATGGTACTTACGACAAAATCGCAGCGAAATATTTCAGCTTTGATATCTACGGTGAAAACCTGTAAGTCCGCATCCATGTCGCAGGGTGAAGGTCGGTTGAACCTTCACCCGAGCCGCATTGAGCTTAACTCCAAGTCTTAGCCACGCCATGCCGCGTGGCTTTTTTTATTTTATGCACCAGATCACAGCAGGCTGCCCCAAGTCGAAGCATCTTAAAGATAGAAAAATAATTGTGCGGAAACGGAGAGTAGATATAACTCATTGATTTTATTGAACTGAAAAAGTTGGCACGCTGCCTGCATTATATAAATTACAAATGCAGGCAGCGTTTGTGCTTCTTTTCAGTGATATGGCAGAAATCACTGGTCACTTCATGTTCTTTGACCTCCCTCTGGGAGGTCTTTTTTTTTGCGCCGTTGCAACAGCGTCTGGGCAAAGATACTAGTCGCTTTCTATTGCGCATGATTTGAGCATCGTCAATTTTTTCGAATTATCTCAACAAAGATGAGTCATTGGTTTCATAACCATTCGCGCGTATGATGCCGTCACTCTTTTCCCACATTTTGATAACTTTATGTCGAACCGTCATTCTCCTGCAAAGGGTGCATTCTGGATGCTGACCGCTGGCCTTGCGTTTGCGCTGGTCAACAGCGTGACACAAATTGCCAGTATTCATTTTGGCCTGGCCTCCACCACAGTCGCGTTTATTCAGTACGCGGTCGCTATCGTTGTGATTCTGCCTTATTTGCGCTCGCTCGGTATTCGCCGTTCACTGCGCACCGCCCATTTTAAATGGCACGTCCTGCGTGTCCTGCTGGCCGTGATTGGGATTCAGTTGTGGCTTTGGGCTCTCGCGTATCCTGTACCTATCTGGCAAGGTATCGCATTGCTGATGACATCTCCGCTGTTTGCGACACTCGGTTCCGGTCTGATTCTCAAAGAGCGGGTCGGAACGGCTCGCTGGTGTGCCACGCTGGCCGGATTCATCGGTGCGATGATCATTCTTGAACCGTGGGCTGACGATTTCAGTTGGGCGGCGCTATTACCCGTTGGAGCTGCGCTGTTCTGGGCCAGCTACTCGTTGATGGTCAAACACCTTTCGGCACAAGATTCACCGTCCACCATGGTGGTTTACCTGCTGCTACTGATCACGCCATTCAACCTGCTACTCGCCATTCCGGAATGGCAGACACCGCAAGGCACACAAATTTGGCTGCTACTGCTCGCTGCAGGTGTGATGACAGCGCTGGCGCAATGGGCCATTGTTAAAGCCTATTCACTAGCTGACGCTTCTTTTGTTCAGCCGTTCGACCACGCCAAACTGCCCTTGAACGTCTTGGCAGGTTGGATGGTGTTTGGCTGGGTTCCACCGGGGCGTTTGTGGCTGGGCGCAGCGATCATCATCGCATCGGTCGCGTTTATTACCCATTGGGAAACAAAAAAGACGGCGCGTGAAATAAAAGCGGCGTAAAACCTTTCCTATGCTGTAAGAAAGTGATTCCGAGGAACAATGATGGCAACGCCGATTAAAGTCACCCTATACCGCTGGGCCGGGCAGTTTGGACCGTTTAAGGTCAACATTCCCTGTGGCGAATGTACGCTCACCAAAGACATACTCAATGATACCTTCAGCAACGAACTGGCAGGTATTCCGATTGAGCTGGAAGTCAAAGATTGGCTGAGCCATTGGTGGGAGCCTTTACGTTTCGGAGCTTGGCACGCACCGATTGTTATCGTAGAGGGCAAAGTGGTCAGTCAGGGTGAAGCACTTAACCGTGGCATGCTTGTGCAGTCCGTGATTCAGGCATGGACCCCCAGAGACACGCTCATCGGCAATATTGTCTTTGGCAAAGCGAGTTGCCCCTACTGCACCAAGGCGAAAAACTTACTGCAGTCGGCGGGTATCGATTACGACTACCGGGATGTCATCAAAGACAGCGCAGCCCTGTATCGCATGATCCCAGAAGTGAAAGCCATCATCGGCGAGAAAACACCAGTAACCGTGCCGCAGATATGGCTGGATGGCCAATACATCGGGGGGTGTGATGCATTGGAGACCTGGTTGGCAGCCAACCCTCACAAGGCCAAGCAAGGCAATGTTGTCGAATTAACTGGCAAAGTTCTGTAATTTAGTTTCAGAAAAGCAAAAGGCCCCAAGAACATTCTTGAGGCCTTTTTAATTCTTTGAGGCGAATTACTTCGTCATTTTCTTCCACATGGTTTTGATGAAAGATTTTTTCTTAGGCTGGGCCTTGCCGTAAAACGTTTCATGCATCATCTGTTTCGCGATGATTTGACCGACGTACGCAGCACCTAAATCGTTACCCATGACTCTCTCCTACATTTGGTTGTTTTTTAACTACCTTTTGTAGTTAATATAGCACCAAAATCGGATATAACAAGACATGCGTCACATTTTTACGTAATTTATTTTCATGTTAACTACGTTTTGGCTGTTTGTAAGTTTTGCCTGCAGCCTGATAGGTGTCTTTCACTTTCACGTCGAACATCATATCGAAGAACCACGCGACAAATTTCACCACATCATCACCTTCGTTCATGATGTGCTCAACGTACTCTTGCTCAACACCCTGCTCGTCTTCTTGCACAGTGACATGATAAATACGCTGCTCCCCTTCCACATCGGCGAGAGCAAACTGTCCGGTCAGCGACTGAGCGGCTTCCGCGACATCAGCATCTTCACTGGCGCGCAGAATATCCAACGCTTGGGGTAGGCTCGCTTGCGCACACAGCTGTTTTACTAACGCTTCAAATTCGTTCTGTTGCATGATCATTCCTCTTAGTAGCAGCGGCGGATTATACCCACAACCTGCACCGACTGCACTAGCGTAACGTCATGATCATCAGTGCAGAAGGGGTCAGGTAGACGGCTGAGTTGAGGTTTCTGGTTGGGAAACCGACAGCATCAGTACGAATAGCATGCTGGAGCTGGTTGCCAGATAGAACCAGCCGAGCGACGACTGCTGCGTCACGCAGTGTTCAACCAAAAAGCCACCCAGCAGCCCGGCAATCAACATCTGAATGGAACCCGACAGCGCCGACACCGACCCGGCCTGAGTCTTATGCGGTGCCAGTAACAGCGTGGTAGAGAGCGGGAAGGAAATGCCTTGCGCGACCGTTAACCAGGTAAACGCCCACACCAAATTGAACACATTAAACGGCGTAATGAGCAGCCAGACGCCCGCAAAAATCATGATGCCGATCGCCGTACCTAGCAACTGACGGCTGGAAAAACGGCGATGAAAAATATTCACCAGTACGCTTCCCACCAGCAAACCTGCTGACGGAATAATCATAATGCTGCCGTATTCTGCGGCCGTCATGCCCAGCTGCTTTTGCAGCAGAAATGGCAACACAGACAACGTAACCAGACTGGAGAGATAGCTGATCCAGTTATAGCTCGCACTGCTCAGCACTTGCCAGTTGCGCAGCAGCGCCCAGTAATTCTTCGCCACTTTGGACGGTTCAAAGCGCTTTTTCGCATAGGGCAGGGTTTCCGGCAGAATAAAGTAACCCAGGGTAAAAATGGCACTGATGTACACCATGACAAAAATGAACACCGCCTGCCAGCTGAAATGATAGGTCATCCAGCCGCCCACAACCGGGGCAACGATCGGCATGATCGACGCGGTAATGGCGATGTATGACATCGCTTTGGTCAGATGGTGGCCATCGTAACTGTCTCGCAGCACACTGCGCCCCAACACGGACGCACTCCCCGCACCTAAGCCCTGAAGTAGGCGCCCCATTTCCAGCGAACTGAAGCTGTCGGAAAACGCAACGCATAATATGGTGCCCAGCAGGTAAATGCCCTGACCCAGAATAAAAGTCGGACGTCTCCCTACCGCATCAGACAATGCGCCGTAAAAGAGTTGTGAACCACCAAAACCCAGCAGGAATAAGGTGACCAGCATCTGGACACTGGCCTGATCAACCTGCAAATCCTGGCTGATCATGGGGAGCGACGGCAGATAAATGGCAACACCGACCTGGCCAGTGGCGATGATCATCATCGCTAACAGCATTGGCGTTTTTTTAAAGGAATCTTGTGCTTCTCTGTTCATACGCGCAGTGTATATTGGTAACCTACGCTTGATAATGTCGCTTTCAGGAAATGAATTAGTTCCAAAGTGGAACAAACAGGAGAAGGAATGGACTGGCTACAAAGTGCAAAAACATACATTCGAGTAGTCGAAGAAGGCAGCTTCAACGGCGCAGCACGAAAGCTCAATACCACGAGCTCGGCGGTCAGCAAGCGAATTCACTGGCTGGAAGAGCGCATCGGTGTACAGTTATTGAAACGCACAACTCGCTCCGTCACCCAAACAGAAGCGGGCGTTCTGTTTTATGAAAGAGCCAAAGCACAACTGGAAAGCTGGCAGTCCGTGGTCGACGAGACACGTTCACTTAACCAGAATCCGGCCGGGCTGCTTAAGATCGGTGCGACCCTTGCGGTAGGTTCGAAATTCCTGATGCAGTATGTCGATGAGTTTCTCCAGCGTTATCCGGACATTCGAATCCAGCTCACCACCACCACACCAGGCCAGTTGCCTGAACTGCATCTCGACCTGTTCATCAGCCGTGAAATCGACCAGCTCAATTCACTCAGTTTCAAAGCCACTCCGCTGTTTGTGCACAAAGCTGGCTTCTATGCCTCGCCACAATACCTGCAGCGCCACGGCACGCCGACCAGTTTGCACGATCTGACTCGCCACAATGTGTTGTGTTGGGGTGAGCAAACCAGCCGCGAGGTCAAAACCAACAACAATAAGCGCCTGACGCTGTCTGGTAACTTCGCCACTACGAACCCGGAAGCGCTGTTCTACGCCGGAAAATGCGGCATGGGAATCGTGGTGTCTAACCATGTGATGTTGAAAGAAGATCTCAGACAAGGAACTCTGGTGCGGATTCTGCCGGACGTCACTATCGATCAGGCGACGGTGTTTGCCTACTACCCGAAACTCGATTACCAGCACACGCGCACGCATCTGTTCCTGAATTTCCTCAAAGAGAAACTGGCTCAATCGCAGGATGGAGAGATGTAACCACGCTCATTTCACATGAGAATGAACAAAAAAGTACCAATGTTAACCTGCAAGTTAACCTCTTGATCAACATTATTTTTCTAGAATATACATCTAAAGTCGTACGCCATTCTGGTGGAAAAAAGTGTCAATCTCAACCATAGTGTCTAAGCGCATATCAAGAGATCAATAACTTAGTTCTCTACATTATTAAACAACGTGAGTACTGAATTATGACTACAACATCACTGGCTAGAGATGCAGTTAGTCTGGATACGATTTCTGAGCTGATATTGTTGGATGGTAAGGCTTTGTTAGACAGGGTAACGTATACCCTGCACACCCATTTGGGCTCATTTTGTACCTGTATCATCGAACTGGATAAGTCACACTACAAAGCTCACAGTATTTCGTACGCAGCTGAACAACAACTGGTTGACAATGTGTGCTATCAAATGAAGGGCACGCCTTGCGAGCAAGTGTCCAAATCAAAGCAGGAATACTGCCTGTTTCCTTCCCAAGTTAGCAAAACGTTCCCCTACGATGACTTTCTGCATGATCATGGCATCGAAGCCTATCTCGGTATCCCTCTGCGCAGTAAAAGCGGTGAAGTGCTAGGAATATTGATCTCCACCTTCACCACTCCGGTGCGTGATGAAAGTGTGGTGGTGGAATATCACCGCATTCTGGCGCGGATCATTGTTCACAGCCTGAGAAACAAATGGCTCTCCGAACGTTCAGAAAGCCTGGTCAATCAGCTCAGCTACGAGGTTTCCCACGATAACCTCACCAATCTGATGAACCGCAACTATCTGTCCGACAAGTTGGAACGTCTGGTAGAAACCAGTAGTGAACCGTTCACCCTAGCCTACCTCGATATCGATAACTTTAAATCAATCAATGATTTATATGGACACTACATTGGCGACCAGATCATCAAGTTTGTTGCCAATGCCATTTTGCAATGTGTACGCGATGAGAACCTGACCTTTCGTATCGCAGGTGACGAGTTTGCTTTCATTACGTTTTCCAACGACCCACTCAGCATCTGTCGCAGCATTCTCGACAAACTGGATCAGGGCTACTTTGACCCGTCACACCGCATCAAGGTCAGCCTGAGTATCGGTATTGCCAAGAAATCGCACGAACCCATTACGGCGGATCAGTTGATCCTCAATGCCAGTCTGGCGCTCAAAGATTGTAAGCAGAGCAACAACAGTCACATTCGTTGCTACGATACCCACCTGAGCAGCCAGTACCACCGCCGCACTCAGGTCATCAACGCACTACGCAGCGAGCTGGATAAGCTCTCGGTGGCTGATTCTGAAATCTATGTTGTGGTGCAGCCTATCGTGCGCCGCTGCCAGAAAGAGTGGAATTACTTTGAAGTGCTCTCGCGCTGGAATAGTGCGACCTTAGGTTTTGTCTCGCCGATGGAGTTTATCGAAGCGGCGGAGCAATCCGGTTTGATCATTGAACTGGGTGAAAAGATTGTTGAGTTGGCCTGCCAGGCAAAAGCGGAACTTGAACGCCAGTTTGGCTACAAAGTGAAGCTCGGTCTCAACTGCTCGGCACATGAACTGGCGAACTCTACCCGTTACCTCAACCACTTGATGGCAACCATCACACGCTACCATTTTGAACCGCGTGAATTCACCATTGAGCTGACCGAAACTGTGTTGCTGTCGCAGACCAATGAAGTGAAATACATCCTCGATAAACTGCGCGAACTGGGCTTTACGGTGGCACTGGATGACTTCGGTACCGGCTATTCGAGTCTGAACTACATTCACAGCTACCCGATCGATTGCATCAAGATAGACGCAACATTCATTCGTAACATGCTGTGTAATGAAACGGCTGAGCGTGTAGTGTGGTTGATTGTGCAATTGGCGAAGCAGCTCAATGTCGACCTGATTGCAGAAGGGGTGGAAGATCAGGAGGCGCTCAACAAACTGTATGTGATGGGGTGCGATCAAATTCAGGGCTACTATTTTGCCAAACCGGAAGTCCCGACCAAAATTGTTCAGCAATGGCGTTCACTGCAGAGCCCCAAACAGGCATAAAAAAGGCCCTGCTCAGCAGGGCCTTTTCGTTTAACTTTCCGGATTGTCAGGTGAGCTGTTTGAAGCCAGCAAACTCTCCTGATGGGCCAGCATTTTATCCAGTTCGTTGCGGCGAGAGACAAAACTGGCCATCTCTTTCTTCGGCACCGAATTGGCCATCGGAATGTTGGCTTTCATCGCATCGACCGGACGACCGCGCACAATCAACTCATAGTGAATATGCGGCCCGGTCACGCGACCTGTTGCGCCGGACAAACCGATGCGCTGACCACGTGATACTTTCTGACCTTTACGCACCAGAATCTTGCTCAGGTGCAGATAGCGAGTCATGTAAGTACTGCCATGCTGAATCACCACGTAATTCCCCGCATAAGGGTGGTTCCGGGTCATCACAACCACACCATCGCCCGTCGACACGACCGGAGTACCAATCGGCGCAGCAAAATCCGTCCCGTTGTGTGGCGCAATGCGTCCAGTCACAGGGTGATGACGGTTAGGGTCAAAGCCCGAAGACATACGCCACTTCTGCGTGGTTGGATAACGCTGGAAGGCACGTTGCAGGCTTTCACCATTTTTGTCGTAATACTGGCCATCTTTGTACAAGTAAGCCGTGACTTCATTGCTACGACTGAAAATCTTAATCGCCTGAATTTCACTGTTGCCGGTCATCTTTTCACCGACGAACTGACGCGACAGCACCACTTCAAAACGATCGCCGGCACGAATATCGCGCACGAAATTAATTTTATCTTTCAGCAGCGAAACGATCTGATCGATATCTGAGCTTCCTAACCCGAGTTGGTTCGCAGACTGAGAGAAACTGCCCTGAATCTCACCAATCAGCGGATACTCTTTCCACTTACCCGGGATTTTTACATCCTTGAACTCAAAACTGCCATCGTCAGTTCGAGCATACACCGCGCGTTCTACCAGGCTGAATTCCAACTCCATTTTGGCCAGAGAGTGTCCATCCTGACCTCGCCAAAAACGAAGAATGTTGCCCGGTTTTAGGGTATCTAACGCGAGATAGTTTAAATCGGTTTCCATTATCTTCATCAGCTCTTGGTAGCTAAAGCCCAACTGATTGAAGATTGTGCTCAGATTATCGCCAGATTTAATCTCATACTCATAATCCGGATACGAGCGTCGTGGTTCGGCCGTTTCCGACAGAATCGACTCCACGATTTGCGATTCAGGAATCGACAATTCGATTTTTCGTGGGTAAGACGGATTGCTGATTGAGGATGAGATAGCTGCCACTACCAGTAGGGATACACCTACAACTGAGACTTTCTTACGTTTTGAAAGCTCAGAAAATCGCAAATATAGAGACTTGGGTAGCACAATCTAACCTGTGGATAATGTTAAAAGAGCCCAAAGAGTAAGACTTTCTTACCAAATTGTCACCTGTGAAGTGTCAAAGAACCATTAAAAAAGGCACCAAAGTGCCTTTGTTTTTATCAGATTTGCTGCATAAGCAAGCACTTATATGGAGATTTAGTGCTTTTCCATGCTTACGCTCACTGATAGGTCTTAACCAGACAATTGTCTTCACCAAACCCATTGGGAATGTACTGATCAGCGTGGGCATCATTGACCCATTGCTCAGCATCCAGCAAATAGCGGAACTGGAATTCACCATCTTTTGGCAGGCGGGTTTTGAATTTGAAGGTGCCGGATTTGGCGACTTTCGTCATGGCTTCCGGTTGCCAATCTAAAAAATCGGCGACAATTTCAACCTTGGATGCCTCTTGGGGCGCCTCCAGTTCAAATGTCACTTCTACTTCATCTTTAGTTTTAAAGAAACGCTTATTAATCATGGTAAAACTCCGTTTTCGTATGAATCATTCAGCTCGGCAGATTATAGAAAACCTGGTGCACATGCTCAATAAAGAACCACATTCTGATTAACAGCGTGTCAATGACAAACAGCCATCCCGACGCGTCCAAGCCGCTCCAGCAAGTGCAAAATTATTGTCGAATTAACTGATATTTCTGCGATATCAAAAACATTATAGACACAAATTTTGTGGGTGGATTTGCAAACGCCTCATTCTCGCCGCGTGTGAGCAGAGAAACGTTAAGCTGAGCGTTGTTTTGCGTAACGGATTGTATCTCCACGCGATCTCCCAACCACTGGCTGTCGACCATCACCATACGCAAGCGCAGTTCATCATACTGGAACAGCCCCAGATAGTTCATGACACCGGAACCCTGATTCGATACGCGAATGATGCCAGCGTAGCCATAACGCTTCTCCTGCCCTTTCAGCGCCAACAAAGAGTGAGTGTCCAGCAGCACTTGTCCGCGCTCGCTGCCGGAATCGTAGTTCCCCATCACCCAGCGGTGTTGATCGTCCCAGCGGTCGATCAGCGCAAAACTGGCGGCTTCTGGCACCGGGATGGTCAGCGGAGTCGTCACTCTTAACCCAAACAGCTGCTCAACAATCGCATCGGCTTGCGCTGACTGAACCGGAAACTTCGCCAGGATCTCTTCATCTGACAGCGAGAAACGGTATACCCCGGCAGCAATCACCAGTACCAGCAACACGATCGGAGTGAGTAAAACCAGAGGAATGGGTAGCCAGCGTTTTTTCATGTTCTTTCCGTTACAACAACTCTAAATGGCCCGCACTATACCCGAATCCGAACCAGATGCAGCCTCAGGTTTGGCAGAATGTGTACCACCCCAGATTTTTCCGCACCAGATTCTGATAAACAAATCATAACAAGAGTAACGTATCGGTTATCGATTCGATGAAACCAGGTTAATCAACTGATATTTAAGATAATTACCCTTGATGAATTGCCATGTTTCAGTCACCAGATTAGTGATATGGCTCCCACTTTACAGGGACAAAAATGAGCGTAGAATCCACCACGTTTTCATTTCCCTATTTTTAATAAGGTGATCGTTTATGTTTGCCATCTATGAATCCTATAAGGCGGGCTTACTTAAGCCCAAACAGTGGGTCACAAACATCAGTGCTGGATTGATAGTTGGGGTGGTTGCGCTACCGCTGGCGATGGCATTTGCTATTGCATCGGGCGTTAAACCAGAGCAGGGAATCTACACCGCCATTATCGCCGGTATCATTGTGTCGCTGTTTGGCGGCTCCCGCGTTCAGATTGCCGGCCCGACCGGCGCCTTCATTGTCATTCTGGCAGGTATCGTCGCGCAATATGGTGTCGCCGGGCTGCAAATCGCGACCATGATGGCCGGGGTCATTCTGCTGATCCTCGGTGTTGCCAAACTGGGCAGCATCATCCGCTACATTCCTGATCCGGTGATTGTCGGCTTTACCAGTGGTATCGGCGTGATCATTTGGGTCGGCCAGTGGCAGGAGTTTTTTGGTCTGCCGGCCATTCACGGTGAACATTTTCACCAGAAGCTTATCGCCATTTTCCATGCTTTTCCGCAGTTTGATCTCACCACCACTCTGCTGGCGCTGTTTTCACTGGCCTTAGTGATTGGCGGGCCGAAAATTCCCAAACTGAATAAAATTCCCGGGCCGCTGCTCGCGCTGGTCGTCGTAACTTCGCTGCAATTTATTATTGGTTTTGACGGTGTTCGCACCATCGGTTCTGCCTTTGGCGGGATTCCACAGGGTTTACCAGAGCTGTCGATTCCTGAGGTGACTTTCTCACAGATGATTCAGTTGATTGGCCCTGCCTTCGCGATTGCCATGTTGGGCGCGATTGAATCCCTGCTGTCTGCCGTCGTCGCCGATGGTATGGCGGGTACCAAACACAATTCCAATCAAGAGCTGGTTGGTCAGGGCCTGGCCAACATCGTCGCGCCACTGTTTGGTGGCATCGCCGCTACGGGCGCCATTGCTCGCACCGCCACCAACATTCGTAACGGCGGTACCAGCCCGATTGCCGGTATCGTGCATGCGGCGACGCTCATCATCATTCTACTGGCATTAGCGCCACTGGCCGTCAACATTCCGCTAGCGACCCTGAGCGCTATCTTGTTCGTGGTGGCGTGGAACATGAGTGAAGCGCCCCACTTTATTAAGCTGGTAAAACGCGCACCAAAAGCTGACGTCGTGATCCTGCTGCTCACCTTTGGTTTGACCGTATTTGCTGACCTTGTGGTAGCGGTCAATATCGGGGTCATCATCGCCACACTGCACTTTGTAAAACGCATGGCATCGAGTGTCGAAGTAAAAGCCAACACCTCACACGAGCTTGGTCGTGAGCTGCAAAGCCACAATATTTCACAGTTACCCCGTGAAATTGCCGTTTATGCGCTGGAAGGCCCTTTCTTCTTTGCGGCCGCAGAAACCTTTGAACGCGTGATGAGCAGTATTCAGGAAACACCTGAAATCCTGATCATCCGTTTGAAATGGGTACCATTTATGGATATCACTGGCCTGCAAGCTCTGGAAGAGATCATCGAAAGCTTCCATAAGAAGAATGTTAAAGTGCTGATTTCCGGTGCAAATCCTCGTGTTACCCAGAAACTGCGCCGAGCAGGCATTGTGCAGCTGGTCGGTGAATACCATTTCTACGAAGAGTTTGATGCTGCATTAAGTGACAGCCTGGCCGAGGTAGAGAGCCGCCACGCGGCAGCGCCCCAGACCTCATAACTTTTCACTAAATATCCATAGATAATCGCAGCCCTTAAGTTCACAACTTAAGGGCTTTTTTCTGTCCTTCTTGTCGATAAATCGACCTCTCCTGTCCCCTTGCTTCATAAAACCCTTTAAGTCTGTGCCCAGGATCACACAAAATACACAAAGCGTTTTAAACAAATAATTAACCAGTGTAACAATGGCAAAACAAATCACTATGATTTGCACATCTCGCAGTGCAATGGAATGAATATTTAGCCCTTTTTAATGAATAGTATTGCAGACGCATTAAAAAATGGATATTCTTGCACGTATGAGTAAATACGGATGTTTAGTGAATTAATATGCCAGGGATTTGGATTTAATTGACTAGTGGTAACACGAGAGAAGTAATGCAAGATAACGCTCAAACCTTAGAATCACCGGTAGAGACCCGCTCTTCCGGCAACCTTTGGATGTTCCTGATCCCTTCACTGATCGGGGTATTCCTGTTTATGGCACCGATCAGTTACGACGGTTCGCTGACTATTCCAGTCGCCATTCTGGCTAAATCCATTCAGGCTCTGTTTGGTGACAGTCTGGTTGCTATCGTTACAACCATCATCGCTTTTATGTCGGTTGCCTCCGTTTTGACTAAAGTTTTCAAACCGGCATTCATTACCCAAAGCGCGTTCCTGAACAGTCTGTTCAACCCAAGCTGGGTTTGGCTGTGTGTACGTGTGATCGGTGGTGCAGCAGTGATCATGACTTTCTTCCAAATCGGCCCTAAAGCGATTTGGGAAGAAAACACGGGTGGTCTGGTCCTGGAAGGCCTGCTACCAACCCTGTTCTCTGTTTTCATTTTTGCTGGTCTGCTGCTGCCACTGCTGCTGAACTTCGGTCTGCTGGAGCTGATGGGTGCGCTGCTGAGCAAAGTGATGCGTCCGCTGTTTAACCTGCCGGGCCGCAGCGCAATCGACTGTGTGGCATCATGGCTCGGTGATGGCAGCGTGGGTATCCTGTTGACCAGTAAACAGTACGAAGAAAAATTTTACACGCAACGTGAAGCGGCTGTCGTGGGAACCACGTTCTCTGCTGTATCTATCACGTTCAGCTTGGTTGTTATTGCTCAGGTTGAGCTGGAACACCTGTTCCTGCCGTTCTACGCAGCCATCTGTCTGGCAGGCTTTGTTGCAGCGATCATCATTCCTCGCCTGCCACCACTGAGCCTGAAAAAAGACACCTACATCGACGGTAGCAAACCAAACCCAGATCAAGATGCGGTACCAGAAGGTCACACCTCATTCTCTTGGGGTATGGAACTGGCGCTAAACAAGGCGAGCAAAGTAAACTGCCTGAAAGCGGTATTCGGTGAAGGCGTACGTAATGCGGTAGACATGGTGTTCGGCGTGCTGCCTGTGGTTATGGGCCTGGGTACCGTGGCGCTGGTTATCGCGGAATACACTCCAGTATTCTCTGTATTGGGTCAGCCGTTCGTTCCTTACCTGGAACTGTTGGGCGTACCAGAAGCAGTGCAAGCGTCACAAACTATGGTTGTCGGCTTTGCGGATATGTTTATTCCAGCCATTCTGGCAGCATCTATCGACAACGAAATGACACGCTTTGTTATCGCTGCGATGTCTGTTACTCAGCTGATTTACATGTCTGAAGTGGGTGCACTGATGCTGGGTAGCCGTATTCCGGTTAACATTCTGGAACTGTTCATCATTTTCATTCTGCGTACTCTGATCACACTGCCTGTGATTGTGGGTGTTGCGCACCTGATTTTCTAAATCAGTTATTACCGCTATCAATGAAAGGCTCCTGACTGGGAGCCTTTTTTATATCTAAGTCATCCTAACCAGCCACTTAAACTAATCATTTAATCAATAATTCGTTTCATTGCTCAAACTCTCGCCTTATACTGCACAAAGAAACACAACAATAATGAATAATTCATCACCTGCAGAGGAACATCCTTATGGTGAGACGCTTGTCTATTATCTGGTTGCTGCTGTTTAGCCTGCACGCCGTTGCTGCAGATTTGACCATAAAAGTAGGGGAACAAGCATCACAGACGCTGAGCCTTGATCAGTTGCAAACTGTGCTGCCGGTAAACGCGTTTACCACTAAGCTGCCCTGGCTGCCCGAACCCCACACCTACACCGGGTTTACCATCACTGATTTACTCGATTACCTCAAGATTAGTCACGCCACGTCCGTCTCTTTGATTGCGTTGAATGATTATGTTGCCAAGATTGAGATGGCAGACTTGCGCCAATATCAGCCCATCGTGGCGTATTTTATGGATGGTAAGCCCATGCGAGTGCGTGATAAAGGCCCCTTCTGGCTGGTGTATGACCTGACCACGCACCCTGAAATTGATGAACCTATGCACTACACATTAATGGTCTGGCAGATTAAAGAGATACAGATTCACACGCGATGATTAAGCCGATACAAAACAAGATGCTCCATCCCCTGGTGCATCGTGCCAAGACATTACTGATCCTCGTGTCTGCTGTGCTCGTGGTGGCCAACCTCTACACGCTCAACAGCACGCGCGAGTTGGCGCGCTCCTATACTGACCGTCAGAATCAGGCCACGTGGTTTCTGTTTCAGCTGACCAAAGAGTTCACGGAAATGATGGCCGAGACGCCTTACGCACTCAACTCCAAGAAGAAAATGGAGCATGTGTGGCTCAAATACGAGCTGACCTGGAGCCGCTTTGATGTGATTCTGAATAGCCGTGAAGCCGAGGGCTTTATGGGGCTGGAAGGGACTTATCCGTTTTTTAAAAGTGCATTTGAAGACTTCAAACTGCTCGAACCATTGCTGATGGCGGCTCACGACAAGCCATCCATGGAACGTTTTCTGAATAAGTCGCAGGATCTCTATCAGCGCATCATCAGCTACATCAACGAAAACTTTAAGATTCAGAGCCCGATTTATCTACACCAGAAGCAGCAGGCATACACCCTGACGCAAATTCAGTTTGTGCTGATGTTTGTGCTGTTTTCGTGCATAGGCTTGGTGAGTTACATACTGCACGCCGAAGCGCGTTTTCATAAACTGCTGGCGCTGACTGATCCATTAACCGGACTTTCTAACCGTCTGGCGATGTTTGATGCTCTTAAGCGCTATACCGCGCAACAGTCGTTCTCGTTGTTGCTACTTGACCTGAACGGCTTCAAAGCCATCAACGACACACTTGGCCATCAGGCAGGGGATTCCGTGTTACGTCAGGTCGCGCATCGTTTGGCGCATATTCCGACGTTCGATTACTGGGTATTTCGTATGGGCGGTGACGAGTTTGCCATCATTCTCGACAGCGTCGACCCCGATGATCTGGCGGGAATCCAGACGCTGATTGCAGAGTGTTTTGAAGCAGCTTTTGTGCTGCCGAGTAACGCTCCCTATCCGCTCAGCACCAGTATCGGCGTCAGCCGCTACCCTTACGACGCCATCGACATTAACCAACTGGTGCACATCGCCGACAAGAACATGTACCAGATGAAGTTCCAACAAAAAAGCCCCTCATAGAGAGGGGCAAAGTTACCATCGCTTTATAGTTATAATGAGGTCCTTCTCGCTTAACCGAAGTCACCATTTACGTAACCACGTGTACGGTCGTCTTTCGGTTCGTTGAAAATGATCTGGGTATCATTGTGCTCCACCAGTTCTCCCATCAGGAAGAAAGCAGTGCGGTCTGAAATTCGGCGAGCCTGTTGCATGGAGTGCGTCACGATAACGATCGTGTAGTTCTTCTTCAGCTCTTCCATCAGCTCTTCAATTTTGTGGGTCGCAATCGGGTCAAGTGCAGACGTCGGTTCATCCATCAGGATGACATCCGGTTCCATCGCGATGGTGCGCGCGATACACAGACGTTGCTGCTGACCACCCGACAAACCGAACGCGTGTGACTTCAGGCGATCTTTCACCTCGTCCCACAGTGCGGCACTGCGCAGTGAACGCTCAACCACTTCATCAATGTGTTTCTTGTCTTTCACGCCCTGAGCGCGCAGGCCGTAAGCCACGTTCTCATAGATACTCATCGGGAATGGGTTCGGCTTTTGGAATACCATGCCGACTTTGATGCGCAGGTCTGCAACGTCCACGTTGCCATACACATCTTCCCCATCCATGGTCAGTTTGCCGGTAATTTTTACGCCTTCGATCAGATCGTTCATGCGGTTCAAGCAGCGCAATAACGTCGATTTACCACAGCCAGACGGGCCGATCAGCGCCGTCACCTGACGCGTAGGAATCGGCAGGTTGATAGATTTCAGGGCTTGGTTTTCACCGTAAAACAGGTTCAGGTTTTCAATGCTAAATTTGTTCATTGTCTTAATCTCGTAAAATCTGTCAGTCGTGTTGGTTTAGTAAGTCGCCGTATTGAATCGCTTGGCGATCAATTTGGTAATCATGTTGATGAGCAACACGACGACGATCAGGACGGTAGCCGTACCGTATGCCTGATTCCACTCTTCGATAGTGAACAGCTCAGTGGTCAGCTTGTACAGGTGCACGGTAAGCGTACGGCCTGAATCCATCAGGGAGTCAGGAATACGCGCTACCATACCCGCGGTCAAAAAGACCGGAGCCGATTCACCGATCACACGACCGATACTGAGAATGACTGAAGTCATAATACCTGGCATTGCGCTTGGCAAAATCAGACGCCAGATAGTGTAGATTTTTGATGCGCCAAGGCCGTAAGAGCCTTCGCGGTAAGTTTGTGGCACAGCCATCAGCGCTTCTTCTGTGGTACGGATAATCACCGGCAGAATCAGAATACTCAGGGTCAGCGCGCCCGACAGAATCGAGAAGCCAAAGCCCAGAATCGCCACGAAGAATGTCATACCAAACAGACCAAAGATGATCGACGGAATACCCGCCAGCGATTCAGTACAGAAGCGAATCACTTTCACCAGTCGGCTGCCGACTTTGGCATATTCGGTCAGGTAAATCGCGGTCATGATGCCGAGTGGCGCTGCCACCGCAATCGATGCGATAACCATGTAGATGGTCGAGATGATCATCGGGAAGATACCGTGCTCATCGCCAGTACGTGTGTAGTTATCCGAAATGAAATGCCAGTCTACGTGCTGCAGGCCATTCGACAGGATGTACCAGATGATCCAGAACAGGAAACCGACCGTCAGCGCTGCCGCCAGCCAGATGAAGCTACGCAGCACGTTGTCTTTAAATTCACGAACTTGTTTTAGTTTTGCGCGATCCATGGTGATTACCTCGCTTTCTCACGGTTCAGGTACAGCAGTGCCGCGTTCAACATCATGATGAACACCAGAAGCACCACACCAGTCGCGTACAACGCATTTGCGTGCACACCGCTGGCGTACGACATTTCGATCGCGATGTTCGCGGTCAGCGTACGCGCTGAGTCCAGAATGCCCTGAGGCATCGCTGGCGCGTTCCCCATCACCATGATGATGGCCATGGTTTCGCCCAATGCACGACCGATACCCAGAATCACACCCGTCATAATACCGGAGCGAGCCGCAGGAACGAGCAATTTGAAAATGGTGTAAATGTTTGAAGCGCCGAGCGCCAGTGAACCTTCTTTGTAGGTTTTTGGTACCGCGCGAATCGAGGTTTCCGATACGGTAATCACCGTCGGCAGAATCATCACACCCAGTACAATGATCCCTGCGAGAATGGTGTTACCCGCCGGAACCTGAAAGATGTTTTGAATCAGTGGCACAATGATGACTAGGCCAAAGAAACCATAGACCACTGAAGGAATACCCGCCAACAGTTCCACCGCAGGGCGAATCACATCAGCAACGCGTTTTGGCGCAATTTCAGCAATGAAAATGGCAGTGAGCACGCCAATCGGCACGCCTACGATAACCGCACCAAAGGTCGAAACGACAGAAGCGACGATCATCGTCGCCACACCGTACAATGCCGGTGGCAGCCAATCCTGGCCGAGGACAATACCCACAACACCCGCTTCTTGGAATGCCGGAATACTTTCCCGAATGATGAAATAGGCAATAACGGCTAAGGAAACAATACCGATTACTGCACTGGTTAAAAACAAACCGTGAAAGAGACGCTCTTTCCAGTCGATACGCTTTTTAGCGCGTAAACCGCGCTTTGATACTTGCGTCTTTGCACCGTTCATAAGCTTGTCACTATTGGTCGCGATGGTCATGTTCATCTCACTTGTCGAACGAGTCGAGGTGGATTGAAAACGCTCAGCCCTAATTAAGCGGGCTGAGCAAACTTATTAAATTTTGTTTCTTAGTTCACAGAGATGTAGTGGTGAGAAGCAACGATCTTTTGCGCTTCTTCAGACAGCATCCAATCCAGGAACTTCTGAGTTTCAGCCGATGGTTTGCCTTTCTTGTAAAGAACCAGGAACGGACGTGCTACTTTGTAAGAGCCGTTCTTCACGTTGTCTACAGTTGCATCAGTGCCATCTACTGACAGAGCGTGAACTGAACCGTCTACAGTACCCAGAGAGATGTAGCCGATTGAGTATGGGTTAGAAGCAACCATAGTTTTCAGACCGCCGTTACCGTTAGCAACTTGAGCGCGTTGAGAGATTGCTGATACTTCTTTACCAGAAATTTTCTTTTTCAGTTCCATGATTTCTTCAAATGCACCACGAGTACCTGATGCAGTGTCGCGAGTGATCGCAACGATTGGCTTGTCTTCACCACCGACTTGTTTCCAGTTAGTGATTTCGCCTTTGTAGATTTCTGAGACTTGTTCAGCTGTCAGACCCTTAACTTTGTTGCTTGGGTGTACAACAACTGCGATGCCGTCACGAGCGATAACTTCTTCAACCAGGTTCGATTCTTTCTCAGAGTCTTTCAGACCACGAGAAGACATGCCGATATCTGCGCTGCCGTTTTTCGCCGCTTTGATACCTGCAGAAGAACCAGGACCTTGAACTTCAATAAACACTTCCGAATTTTTCTTCATGTATGTTTCAGAGAAAACTTCCATCAGTGGAGTAACACTGCTAGAACCCACTGCAGAGATGGTTTCTTTTGCTGAAACTGGGTTAACTGCCAGAGCGCCTAGAAGAGCGATTGCACCGATTACTGTCTTTTTCATCACAATTTCCTTAAGTGGCTTTATTGCCGTTGTGTTTCACTTGAACGAGGGTCACTTTAGGCCTCGAATATGACAGTTGTGTTTCAGTTAATTGAAAAGTCGATGACAGGTTGAAATATTTGCAGCAGGGGAAAATTCTCTGGTTCGTAGATTTTTTTCTTCAAGTTGTTGAACTAACTCAAGATCACCAGCGTCATAGTGATAAATCACTCTTTTCAACCACATGAAAAGCATTGATTTTATTTCAAGTCATACCGCTAGAACTGAAAAGAATAAGTCAGATAAAAATCCGATTGAAATCTGACAGTTAGCGGATATTATCTTCAGCCTACTTATAAAAAAGATAATTATTCCCAATTTATTTCAGAAGAGGATCACCATGCGCCAGTTACTGAGCGGTTTGTCCATCAAACTGCAGGTTGTAGTACCGGTGTTTATCACCATGCTATTGCTGATTTCAGGGATCAGCTACAGCACATCCACACTCAAAGACGCGTTCCGCCAGATGTCACAATCCACGGAAACCCTAATCAACCACAAAGATGAACTTACCGAGATCATCGACAACACCTACGCCATGCGCATCAGCGCTATCTATAGTCTGTTCCAGCCAGAAGAGGTCAAAGTACTGCCTTCTGTTCTGCAGCAACGTCAAAGCGAAAACCTGAAACATCTCGATTCACTGGCTCGCGTACCCGGCATGACAGCAGAGATTGCCGAACTGCGCCGCGCGATGGAGCGCTACGTCGATTACTCAGTCAACACCATGATTCCGCTGTTAAACACCAAGCACAATCAGCAACAAACCTCGGCCTCGTTTGAAGCCGAATACGAGCGCGCCACCGATGTCTACCGTGACGCCGGCCGTGACATGGTGAAAGCGATTCAGGCGCTGTCCGACAAGCTGAACAATATCGCTCTGGACGATATTCACGCTAATGAAGCGCACAACCACAGCGTGATGGATATGTCGTTGATGGGACTGATTGTCGTGTTACTTTTGGCAGCGGCCAGCAGTTGGCTACTGGCGGGCATCATCGTAACGCCAATCCGTAAATTGCAGCAGACCGTGCGTGAAGTCGCTCACGGCAACCTGCAAATTCAGGCTGAGGAAGAGGGAAACAACGAGATTACCGAACTGGCGCGTGATGTAAACGCCACCGTTTCTCAACTACGCAAAACCGTGGATGCCCTGATTCGCATCAGTGTGGATGTTGCGTCAGCCTCAACCGAACTGGCAGCAGTGATGACTCAGTCGAGCGTCAATTCAGATCAGGAAAAGCAGGAAGTCGAACAAGTTGCTTCTGCAGTTAATCAACTGGAAATTGCCGCAGGCACCGTCACGGATAACGCGACACGCGCCGACAGTGCAGCCCAGCACGCCAACCAACTCGCACAAAACAGCCTGACAATGTTTGAGCAGAGCAACCGCGCCAACGCCTTGATGACCGATAAACTGAGCGATGCAGCCCATGTGGTCACCAGCCTGAAAGAGCAATCGGAACGCATCGGGAAAGTCATTGAAGTGATTCAGGGCATTTCCGAGCAGACCAACCTGCTGGCCCTGAACGCCGCCATTGAAGCGGCTCGAGCAGGCGAAAGTGGCCGCGGATTTGCGGTGGTCGCCGACGAAGTACGCATGCTGGCAGCGCGTACGCAGGATTCAACGAAAGAGATTCAGGCGATCATTGAAGAGCTGCAGGACAAATCCGGTGTAGCGAACGACAGCATGACCTCCAGCCTGAAAATGCTGCAGGATAACCAAGCGTTGGCGGGCAAGGTTAGCGGGGCGCTGATGGAAATCAACCAGTCGATTGCCGAGTTGAGCGCGGTGAATACGCAAGTTGCCTCGGCTTCGGAAGAGCAGAATCAGGTGACCTCTGACATCAACCGCAATCTGGGTAACATCTATGAACTGGTGAGTCAGAACGTCACCGGCATTACTCAATCTGCCGCAGCCGCTCAGGAGCTGTCACAGTTGGCAGAGCAACAGAAGCAGCAGCTAAACTACTTCCGCGTGTAAAACGTTGCCTCCATTTAGCAGACACAAAAAAGCCGCCAACTGGCGGCTTTTCTTTATCCGTATTACTCGTCGTCGACTTTCGGCGCCACTTTCTTCTTCGGAATGAAGACGGAATCACCCACGGCCACGTGGTCGTAGAAACCTTTATCGCGTTTAACCGGTTTCTTCGCAACCTTCTTCGCCTGCGGTTTCGCTTTACTACTTTGCGGTTTAGCCTTGTTCACCGGCTGACGTACTTTCAGACCTTTGAACTTGCCTTCCAAACCATCCAGCACATCAAATTTAATGTCTTGCTTCAGGTAGGCTTCCACACGTTTAAAGCTGTCCCAGTCTTTCGGGCCAACCAGAGAAACGGCGTCACCTTTGTTACCCGCACGACCAGTACGGCCCACACGGTGGACATACTCTTCGGTGTGTTTTGGCATGTCGAAGTTAATCACGTGCGTCACGTTGGCGATATCCAGACCACGTGATGCCACATCGGTCGTCACCAGAATCTTAAACACCGCACGTTCAAACTGGCTCATGATGGTATTACGCTGCATCTGGTTCAGGTTGCCGCTCAGCGCCACCGCTTTGAGTTTTTTCTCGTTCAGTTTGTTGGTCAAACGTTCGGTATCGTCACGGGTAGCGGTGAAGATGATCACCTGACGGTAATCCGCATCATCCAGCACGCGCTCCAGTAGCGCTTCTTTGTGATCCAAATGGTCACACAGGTAGAAACGTTGCGTGATGTCTTTGTGTTGCTCATTCGCACCACCGACCGCGATGTGCTTGGCATCGTTGAGCATCTCATACGCGATGTCGTTGACTTGTGCGTGATCCAGCGTCGCGGAGAACATCAGTGTCTGACGACGACGGTGTTTCGCGGCGTTGTGAATGTGGCGCAATTGCGGCGCAAACCCAAGATCCAGCATGCGGTCCGCTTCGTCCAGAATCAACGTTTCCAGTCCTTCCAGGAACAGAGAACGATGCTCCAGATGGTCAGCCAGACGTCCCGGTGTTGCCACGATGAATTTCGGGCCACGACGCAGTGCTTTTACCTGATCGTTAAAGTTCTCACCACCCGTAATGAGGGTCGCGGTGTAGCTCAGCCCAGCCAGCATCGAGCGCAGCTCACCATACACCTGTTTCGCCAGTTCACGGGTCGGAACCAGAATAACACCTCGCGGATCACGAGCTGACAACGCTTTGGTCTTCAATGCTTTGTGAAGCATTGGCAGCAGAAAGGCTAGCGTTTTACCCGAACCCGTTTTTGAAGAAGCCAGAAGATCTTTTCCGGCCATGGCAACAGGAATGGCCTGCTGCTGGATTTCGGTCGCTTTCTTAAAATCAAAATGTGCCAGAGTCTTCAGTAAGCGATTATCTAAACCTAATTCTTTGAACTGCAAAGGATTCTCCAATATTGTTGTAGCGCCTTATACCGCAAGGCTAAGGTCAAAATAAAAAACGCAGTATGATAGCGCGAATAGTGCACAAATAGATAGAGATCACACAAAATAATCCCTACCCGGCGTTGAATGTACATCTGGTAACGACAGATCTACTCTCAGCTTTGAGAGTAAACTTCAATTAATTGATTACTGGATAAAATTTTGGATTATTTTGACTTTGCTTAAGTAGGCGAAGATTAAAATAGTGTCTACACTTTAAATCGTCACTATATGGACAAAAAGGTATAGGGCGTAATTTGATAAATGTAAACAAGGAGTTCAATATGAACAAAATGTTAATCGCAGCTGCAGCGTCATCTGTACTTCTACTGGCAGGCTGTGCATCAGGTCCAGACGAAGCAACCACAATGAAACTGGATGAACTGAGCAACCAAGTCAGTCAGCTAAGCGATGAAGTGGCTTCTCTGAAAAGTGACCATGCCGCTGTGATGTCGAAACTGAATGCAACTTCTGATGCAGCAATGGCCGCTCAAGAAGAAGCAGCACGTGCAAACGAGCGTATCGACAACATCGCTCAGTCGTACACCAAGTAAATCTTGTTGAATTAAAAAAGAGTCTGCGAATGCAGACTCTTTTTATTTGCTCAGAAACCGTAACCAGTCAGTCTGTTTCTGTGGCCGAGAAATCCGGGCTGACCACTTCAACGGGCACCCCATTCTGGGCCAGAATCACCGCTCGGGCTTTGGCATCCGATTTATTAAACTCCTGCATCCACCAGCTCAGTTCAATCGGCAGCGCGAGATCTTTTTTACTGCCATCGCTGCGGGTCAGAGGCTCATGCGCTTCGACAAATACGCTGCGATCCGGCTCCAGCGCCACTTTAACCGGTTCATCAATGATACGCACTTTTTCGCCGCGCTGTACCTGTTGGAACAGCCATTCAATGTCTTTCGGATCCATACGAATACAGCCGGAGCTCACCCGCATCCCGATACCGAAATCTTTGTTGGTTCCGTGAATCAGGTATTCCCCATTGCCATACCCCAAACGCAACGCGTATTCACCCAATGGGTTATCCGGCCCCGCAGGCACTACAGCCGGCAGTTCGATACCTTTGGCGAGATACTCTTTGCGAATCGATTGCGGTGGAGTCCAGGTCGGGCTTGGCCGTTTCTGGCTGATGATGGTTTCCATCTCCGGCGTGTCACGACCAATACGGCCAATCCCAACCGGGAAAATATGCACTTTGTGGATTTGCGGTTCAAAGTAGTACAACCGCAGCTCGGCCAGATTAACAACGATGCCTTCATACGGCACTTTCGGCAGGATGATTTGTGACGGGATCGTCAGCACAAACCCTTCCTGAGGTAAAAACGGGTCGACGCCTTTATTGGCAGCCATCAACGCCAGAAAGCCGACATCGTAACGTTTGGCAATGTCGGACAGCGTTTCGCCTTTCTCAATCACATGATACTGCGTATTGCCGACCATGCTGCTGCCTTCCATCGGGAAGTCATAAGTGGCTGCCCACACATTGGAGGCAAAACTGGCGGCAAGGGCCCCAATCACCAATAACTTACGCAACATGCTCTACATTATCCTTCGCTTCTTTATACAAGCGTAAGGTTACTTCTCTTTCAGCTTTGTGATCAACTATCGGCTGCGGATATAACAGAGAGTTAACACCGGACCATTTCCACGGAGCATGAATGTGCGCTTCAGGCACATTGGCTAATTCCGGAACCCACTGACGAATGAAGCTGCCGCTTGGATCGAATTTCTCGCCCTGAGTAATCGGGTTGAAAATACGAAAATAAGGCTGACCGTCACAACCGGTTGATGCACACCACTGCCAGCCACCATTGTTGGCAGCATAGTCGCCATCAACCAGTTGCTGCATAAAGTAACGTTCACCCCAGCGCCAATCGATATGCAGATCTTTAGTGAGAAAACTCGCCACGATCATGCGCAGGCGGTTATGCATCCACCCTGTTTGATTGAGTTGGCGCATCGCTGCATCAACAATCGGATAACCGGTTTTACCTTCGCACCAGCGTGAGAATTTAGCCTCATCCTGCCACCATTCAAGCCGCGCTCCCCACTCAAGGAAGTCTTTGCTCTTTGACAGCTTTGGTTCAAACATCAACAAGTGTTGATAGAACTCACGCCAGATGAGCTCACTCAGCCAGGTTTGGGCACCTTCCGACAAAACGCCCATCTCAGTTTCAGCATAAACGCGCGCAATACACTGCCGTGGTGACAACGCGCCGATCGCCAGATACGGAGATAATGCACTGGTCCCCGCTTTGGCCGGAAAATCGCGCTGCTGTTTATAGTCGTCCAGCTGTTCCTGACAAAAGGCGCGCAAGCGGCGGCGCAGAGTGTCAAAATCCACTGGCCACAATTCGCTGCTGATGCGAGGGTGTGTAAACGGCTGCGCGGCATTCCAGACCAGAGCTTGCAGATCATCAGGCAGCGCGTGCTCTGGCGCTGCGCGGCTGGCACGAATAACCGGCGGAGTGAACTGGGTAAGCCAGGCGCGTTTAAACGGAGTGAACACTTTGAAATATTCCCCCTGTTTGTTCAGCACACTGCCCGGCGCCATCACGCACTTGTCATTAAACGACTGCCAGTCGATGCCATGCTGCTGCAGACGTTCCGCTGCCAACGCATCACGCTTTTGCTCGTTGAGCTCATAATCGCGGTTTGCCAGTACTTGGTTGGCACCTGATGCCACAGCCACTTGCTGCACCGCATCAACCGAATCGGCAAAGGTCGCCACTTCACGATAGAGCAACGGCACATTAAGCGCAGACAACTCTTCCTGAAGGGCAAACAGGCGACGATAAATCAAGTCAGCCTGAATGGGTGCCAGATCGTGCTGTTGCCACTGCTGAGGCGTTGCCACAAACAGCGCACACACAGGTTCGCCGCTGATCAGTGCCTCATTGAGAGCCGCGTTATCCACCGCACGCAGATCGCGGCGTAACCACACCAGTTTCATTGTCTGCTCCTAATCGTTGGCCAGCGTTTGCAGTACATCGGACAAAAATAGCTGGTCTCCAAACTGCGCTGCCAAACGTTGCTTGGCCTGCCATTGGTTTTCCGCTAAGCCGCGATGTGAGAACAGCGCCACCGCGTTGTAGGCTGCCAATGATTCATGTTCAGCCAGCCCCGTCATGTCTTCGACGCCGTCTAACAATGTAACGTTATAGCCCTGCTCAGCCCACGTGACAGCCCACAGCCAGGCCAGCAGGCTGCCAGATGGATCAAAACTCACAGCCAGGCATTTGCCCTTGTGGGCCGCTTTATTTTCCGATTCCAGAATGGTTGAGAGTTTGCTCAGCATGATGCCGTTGAGCAGTCCTTTCTGTAGCGAACGTAGCGGCCCTTTCACTTTCTCCAAGGCATCAATCACTGGCAGCACAAACTGACGTTCAACGATGTCGAGCGGGTACTCTTTCATCACCGTGCCAATTACATTCTCGGCTTTGCCGCGATTGAGTTGTGCCAGCGCACTGAGTAGTGCTTCGCACTCTTCCAACTCAGCGTGCAGTTCAGGTTCGTTGCCCACCTCAGCCGCATTGCCTTGCAGCAGTTGGCTCACTTTACCAATCGACACCCCTTTAAGCAGCCAGCTTTGGATCTGGCGAATGGTCTGAATGTCGTGGTCGGTATAAAGGCGATGCCCTTTGGCCGTGCGCTGCGGCTGAACCAAGTTGTAACGTCGCTGCCAGGCGCGCAGTGTCACCGGCTTCACTCCGGTGATTTCTGACACTTCGCGAATGGCATACAACTTCTCTTCACAAGCCATAACGTAATTTCAACTCCTGAGGATGAGGATCCAGATAGCGCTGCTTACTCAGATACGCATCGGGATACATAGATAAATAGTGTTTGATTAAGGTCAGCGGCGCCAGCAGTGGCAAGGTACCACGTCGGTAATCGTGAATCAGTTGTGCCAGTTCGGATTTTTGTTCCCGGCTCAGTGAACGCTTGAAATAACCTTGCAGATGCATCAGCACATTGGTGTGATTTCTGCGGCTGGCGCGATAAGTCAGCGCCTGCATCAGCCCCAAGCGATACTCGGTAATGAACTCTTCCACAGAGTAGCGACTGACATTGGCGACTAAACGCCCGAGCGATTGATAAGAAAGCGGATGATGCGCCATCAAGGATAATTTGTAGCGGGTATGAAACTCCACCACTTTGCGCGCCGTCGGTTCATCGCCCAGCGTACGGTAGAAGTCGTCGAGACAGAATACACGAGTAATGAAATTTTCGCGCAGCACAGGATCATGCAAGCGCCCATCTTCTTCAACGGGTAACCAAGGCATCGCCGTGCGCAGTTTCTGGGTGTATAAGCCGACTCCCTCTTTTTCCGCACCATGCTCTTTGTACACTTTGACTTTTTCCATTCCGCATGTCGGTGACTTGGCGCAAACGATATAGCCGCGCAGGTTGAACTGCTGCAGCTGCGCGACTTTTGCCTCGGAAAACGCCAGCAGAGTATCAGTGTGATCGCGGCTTGCGTCTTTGGTTTCCACCAATGCAATGCGCTCTTCATTCGAAACAAGGCGAATCGTCGGACGAGGCACAGGTAGGCCCATCTCTACTTCCGGACACACAGAGACAAACTCAAAGTACGGTGCTAGCTCCTCTGTCACAAACTGACTCCGTTTGTGCCCGGCATCAAAGCGAACTTTCTCACCGACAATACAAGCGCTGACTCCGACACGAATAGCTGTTGATTCCATACTGGCCCCCAACTTATACAAACGAAAACTTTGTATAACATATAGCACGAGCCATTAATCTTGTACAAACTAATTTTTTGTACAAACAATTTTCAGCGGTCAACTAAACGTTTACCCGAATCGATTGCCTTACCACTTTCAACACATTTAGTTATCAATAACCACAACCCAGCACGACTAGACTCATTTTGTGACAAACTTCTCAAGGATCCTTGGGGTAACTGGCTAGTATTGCCGCAACAGATGATTCATCAGTCAACAGAAACCGTAATTTATCTCGGTAACCCATTTGACTGACCTACTTTGGAGAGAAACGATGGCAACCCCACACATTAACGCACAACCTGGTGATTTCGCTGATACTGTGCTGATGCCAGGTGACCCGCTACGCGCTAAATTCATTGCTGAAACTTACCTGGAAGACGTAAAGCAGGTATGTGACGTTCGCAATATGTTTGGTTACACCGGCACATACAAAGGCAAAAAAGTGTCTGTGATGGGCCACGGTATGGGTATCCCATCTTGCAGCATCTACGTACACGAGCTGATTGCAGAATACGGCGTGAAAAACATCATCCGTATCGGTAGCTGTGGCGCTGTACGTGACGACGTTAAACTGATGGACGTTGTGATCGGCATGGGTGCTTCGACCGATTCCAAAGTAAACCGTATCCGTTTCAGCGGCCACGATTTCGCAGCGATTGCCGATTACGACCTGCTGGAAACCGCCGTTAACCAAGCTCGCGCGCACAACGTACCCGTAAAAGTGGGCAACGTGTTTTCCGCTGATCTGTTCTACACACCAGAACCTGAAATCTTCGAAAAAATGAAGAACCTGGGCATCCTGGGTGTGGATATGGAAGCCGCTGGCATCTACGGTGTTGCCGCAGATCTTGGTGCACGTGCACTGACCATTCTGACGGTTTCTGACCACATTCTGCGTGGCGAAAAACTGAGCTCAGAAGATCGTCAAAAATCATTCCACGATATGATGCAAGTGGCGCTGGAAACCGCCATCAATATCTAATTTGACGACTCAACATCCGCAGCCGGGTCACAGACCCGGTTGCCAGAATTACCCCGAGGGGGCGATCGTGTCTAACGACCAATTACCGGCGGATGCTGATGGTTTACAGCTCAACTTTTGTAAAACATTGGCGTGTGACAACTTTGGCTTGAGTGATGCAGAACGTTATGTTTTGCAGCGTGCGAACCCCAAGCGTCCAACGATGGTTTGTCGTGAATGTGGAGCTTTCCCCCCCTTACTTAACAACCGAGAAGTGTTAAACGAGCTGCACCGTCTGCGTCAGTTACATAGCGAGGGGTTGCCTGCGTGTCGGAATAACGACTGCGCGAACTTCGGCTTGTCGGTTCATACGCACAAACATCTCTACCATGCCTTTGGTTACAGTGGCGATCGTCAACGCTACCGCTGTAAGCAGTGCCAGTCGACTTTCGTTGATAAATGGTCCGGCGCTAATAAAAAGCTCAGTTTTCAAGAGACCTTGCTCGGTCTGCTCTTTATGGGCTACTCCGTGCGCGAGATCTGTCGCAAGCTCAGCATCAATCCGAAAACCTTCTATGATCACGTGGATCACATTGCCAGCCGCTGCCGACGCAAACTGGCGATGATTGATGCCCGCTGGGTGAACCATGCAGATTCGTTCCAGTTTGCCTCCCGTTATATGCCCCTCCAGCCTCGCAGCAACAACGGCGTATTGTGGATTGCAACTGGCGATGCGCGCACTGGCTACATTCTGTGTCAGCACGTGAACTACTCTGCACAGGAAGAACCAGCCGGGAGTGCCGATCACAACCCTTACGACTACCCTGCGCGATTTGTTTCGCGTGAGCACTCCGCCGAAGCCAATCTGCCCGTTCCACCGCCATCACCTGTACTGCGTGAGCGCATCGATCAGAAATACCAAACCATTCTGGCACGAGGTAATGTGGAAGACCCGATGGGCAACCTCACCTCGTTCCATTATCCGTCCAAAGGGGCGCTGATTCGTCCACCGTATACCTCCTACGCCCACTATCTGCATGTACTGGATATGTGTGAGAGCGAAAAACGGGTTTCGATTTTCATGCCTCAGGATCCGGTACTACGTTCTGCGGCGCTCAGTGTTTGTCTGCCGCGTATCCGCAACAACACCGTGGATCTGATGTACGTGGAAGAGGACAGCGGCTGGAATTCGGAGCTGAATTTCAACAAAATCGACATTGTGCTGATGGGATGGTGGCGCGACCGCTGGGCGATTGCCAGCCAGAATCAAGGCGACAAAGGGATCTGTTATCTCGCCGGAAACAACGCCGATCCGCAGCAGTGGCTGCAATCGGCTTCCATTCGCCAGATAGAGTTTTACCAACAACGTTTCCAGTTGCTGTTTGAGTCGTTCATCAACGAACCACGACGCAAACTGCGTCCGGGTGGCCTACAACCGCTGCTGGATATTTTCCGCGCCTGGCACAACCTTTGTTATCAAGATAAACAAGGATTTACCGCCGCTCAGAATCTGGGCGTCACTCAGCACCCACTGACGCTGAAAGAACTTTTGTCCTAAACGTTTTGGCGATTTGTCTAGCATTAAAATGTGAACTAAGGTCAATAAATGCTTAGACGAATTGTAAATAAACTCAATTTATTGCAGTAATGGATGCGAAAAATTAGCAGCTCAATATAATGAGTCTGTCGTTTGGACCGTAACGCCAAGGATTATGCAGTTTGGATAAAAGCCAGTACCTTCTCGAACTCGAAATCGACCAGCTCAGGCATCGCATAGAATCTGAACCGCAGCAAGTCCTGGCGGTGGCAGAACAATGTCTGAGCCGAGCAACGCAACTCGGGTTTTCAGACGGTATTCTGCAGTCTCTGATCATCATGTCGCGCTGCCTATGGTGCAATATGGATTATCGCCGCGGCCTCAAAACCATCAAACAAGCATTCACCTACCAAAACAGCCTCGACACCGACGACTACTTGCCCGAAATTCTCCACGTGCATGCACTGCATTTCTGGGGGCAAGCCAAATACTATACTGCTCAGCAATTCTGGATTAATGCCCTGGAACAGGCCGCCTTGGTTGATGAAAACGAAATTCTCATCGAGTGTCTGATTGGTCTGGGCAATGTGTGGCGCATTACTAATGAATACAAGCTTGCGGCATCAACCCACGAGCTCGCCGTTAAAGTCGCCAACAACACCCGCATTCACTGGCTGGAAGGCAAAGCGCGCATTCTGTGGGCTTGGGACCTGTATCTGCTGGAGCAATACGTCGACATGCTCACCGTGCTGGATGGTGCCGAAGAAGTGCTACGCGGCCATTCGGATCGCACGTGGCAAGCGGAAGTATGGGACTTTCGTGGCTTGGCGCTGCTGGGTCTCGAACGCTTGGCAGATGCTGAAGACGCCACCCAGCGCGCCCACGAACTGGCGGTCAAACACGATCTCGTGTGGATGAAAGCGCACTCTTACATCAGCCGCGCGCGACTGGAGCTGCTGCGCAAAAATCTCGACAAAGCGAGTGAGCTGCTGCATGCCGCTGAAGTCTCCGCAGAGAAGTTTGACAACGGTGAATTGCTGTCTCAAATCTGCTTTCAGCAATCCAGAGTGGCTGAAGAGAGCGGGGATTTTAAAAGTGCACTGGAAGCTTTTCGCAAATATCGCAAGTTTTCCATCACCATGCTGCGAGAGCAGACGATTCTGGTCGGCCGTGACAAAGCTCGCGCCTCGAAACGACAGATGGAGCAGCGGGCGCGCAAACTGATTAACCGGGTGCGCAGCCAACACGAGTACGATCCGGAAAAACATCTCTCCAACGTGGTGTCCGAAACCTATTGGTGGGAACAGATGATGGAGTTCAAAGCCGAATTGCAACACTCCAGCCATTCGGTGATTGTGATTCAACACCGCGACCCACATTTTCTCGATGTGTGCACAGAACTGGTTCACTCGTTGTGTGCGCACAACGATTTGCTCTCGCGGATCAGCAGCCAGCGTCTTGGCTTACTACTGGCTGAGAAGGATGAGGCAGCAGAGCAGGTTTACCAGACTTTGCTGAACATGATCGAAATTTATCCTTGGCAGCGCAAAGAGTTGAGCGGCGAGATGCCCAATGTCACGCTGCACAGCATTCTCAGTTTCCCGTTTACCCTCGAACAGCTCGAAGAGATGTCATTACAGGAAGAGTCGTATGGAAGTCCTACTCAATAAGATTCAAGATGCCGGGCTGGATGCGACTGCTGTCTCGGGGGATGAGGCGATCAATTTCTGGAATCATGTGCGCCAGCATATTGCGACCACGCCGGAAGAAAAGGCGCTCAGCCTGACGTTCAGCGCGGAATACCACGCCGAAATGAATCGCCTTCAAGAAAGTATCGACGAGCTCAGTGCGGCACTGAAGTTGTTATCAGGTAGTCAGCATATTGAGCTTATCCTATCGCTGAAAAACAGTTTAAGTGATCGTCTGGTCGAGCACGGCGATTACAACGCCGCCCTCAACGAATATGTGTCTGCCTCCAATCTCGCGGTAGAACATGGTTTCATTGATGACTATGTACTGGCAATTTTAGGTATGGGCAACCTGTGTGATGCCTATGGCGACCATAACCGAGCGCTACGTTACTACCAAAAAATCGACAGCATCGATCACGCTATCTCCAGCCGCTCGCTGCGTCTGCGCTACAAACTCTATATGTTGGCGTGTTACCTGCACTTGCGCCGTTTTACAGCCGCCAACGATCTGATCAAGGAGTGTGAAGAGCTGAGTATTCTGGTCAGCGACAAAACGCTAAGCGGCCAAATTCTGCTTTATCAGGCAAAACTCTATCGTGAGCAAGGCAAGTTGGCGCAGGCCATCTCGACCCTGAGTAATGTGCAGTACACCCTGGGCAATGTGCATTCGACCTGGTTGTCGAACATGATCCGGATTGAAAAAGTATATTGCCTTGTAGAGATGGAAAAGCCTCATTTCTCCACTTTCCTTCTGGAGTCAACAGAGAAGCGTCTGCCCAACTTGGTTGCGCCGATTCTGGAAAAGCGCCTGTATGAAGCGTTCAGTCATGTATGCGAGCGTCAGGGCTTGTATCAAAAAGCGCTGACCTACGAGAAAAAGGGCTTTCAAATCGAATCCGATTTGATGAAACACATTCCGATTGGAGAGCTGGGCGCCACTCAGCTGCGTCGTCTGTCGCGCTTTGAATTACAGTTAAAACTGATCCTCTCAGAGCTGGAAAACCGCGAACTCAAAGAGACCACGGAAAATCAGAAAAACACCGTAGCACAGCTGCAACAGGACGTATTTACCGACCCGATGACCCGGCTGCACAACCGACGCTGGCTGGAAGTTAAACTCAAAGACCTGCTGCTTAACGAAGCTTCATTTGCATTTCTGGTTGTCGATATTGACCATTTTAAATCCATCAACGATGAGCTGAGCCATTTGGTGGGAGACAAAGCCATCGTCAATGTCTCGAATGAAATCGCGAACTACTTCGATTTCCAAGGCACCTCTTGCATCCGCTTTGGTGGCGAAGAGTTTCTGGTCATTCTGGAAAACGCGACACTGGAAGAAGCCACTAAACATGCGGAAGCGTTTCGCGAGCGCATCTACCAGTTTAACTGGCCGGAGATTCTCGGCGAGCGCGGCCTGACCGTCAGTATCGGCATTACTTTGCATCGTGACGGTGAGAATACGCAACGCACGTTTTACCGCGCAGACAAAGCACTTTACCGGGCCAAAGCAAATGGCCGGAACCAAGTCTGCACAGAATAGTCTCACCACTCTGGCGACACGAGGTTGCAGTGTCGCCACTTGCATTCCCACTCTTGGATGTGAAGCATGGCCCAAATTAGCGTCATTATTTACGTTATTTGGTCATTTTATTCAGATTAAATCACTAAAACTTGTTTAATATAAATAGGTGTTATCTCTCATGATTACGCCCACTTTTCTTACTTGGTTACAAGGACTCTTTCATGTTTTTAGATTATTTTGCCCTCGGGGTATTAATCTTCGTTGCCTTGGTTATTTTTTACGGCATTATCGTCATCCACGACATCCCTTATGAAATATCCAAAGAGCGCAACCATCCGCATCAGGATGCGATTCACGTTGCGGGCTGGGTCAGCCTTTTCACGCTTCATGTCCTGTGGCCATTTCTCTGGATTTGGGCAACGCTGTGGCGCCCGGATCGCGGCTGGGGTTTTGCCAAACTACAAGAAGAACAACACGATATTCATCACCGCGTCGATGAACTGATCGACGAAATCGCGGCACTCAAGGCCGAAGTAGCGGCTCTCAAACGGCCTAAAACCAGCGCGCAACCGTCAGAAAAGAATGAGGAGCACAACTAATGGATTTACTACTCATTCTGACCTACACCGCTATCTGTATCGCGATTTTCAAAATCTTCAAAATTCCGCTCAACAAATGGACGGTGCCGACCGCAGTGCTGGGCGGCGTGGTGCTGATCGGTACGCTGATCCTATTGATGAACTACAACCATCCGTTTACCTCGATTGGTGGTCAGGTGTACAACACCACACCTATCGTTTCGAGCGTGCGTGGTAAAGTCATCGAAGTCGATGTCGAACCGAACACACCGCTGCATAAAGGCGATATTCTGTTCAAACTTGACCCTGTACCCTTTGAAGCCGCTGTCGTGCAGAAGCAAGCTGCGCTGGCAGAGGCGGAGCAAGATGTGCTGAGACTGGAGTCTGCATACAAGCAAGCGACGGCATCGACAGTAAAAGCCGAAGCTGAACGCGATAAAGCCAAACGCGAAGCCGCCCGTTACGAGAAAGGCTACAAGCGCGGCGCATTTACCGCGCAACAGGTCGATACCACTCGTCAGGCTTACAAATCCGCTCAGGCTGCACTGGAAGTCGCTCAGGCTTTGGAAAATGAAGCGAAACTGGCATTTGAATCTCAGATCGACGGTGAGAACACCACGGTTGCACGTATCCGTGCAGAATTGACACAAGCTCAGTTTAATCTTGATGAGACTGTCGTTCGCGCGCCAACCGATGGCTACGTCACCCAACTGGCCCTGCGCCCGGGTATGATGGCAGTTCCGCTGCCTCTGGCTCCGGTGATGACCTTTGTGCATACCGAAGAGAAATACTACGTGGGAGCATTCCGCCAGAACTCTCTGCAACGCCTGCATCCGGGTTTTGAAGCAGAATTTCTGTTCCGCGCACTGCCCGGCAGAGTGTTTAAAGGTGAAGTGGTTGAAGTCATTCCCGCGATTGCAGAAGGCCAGATTCAGGCACGAGGTTCACTGCTTGGCACTCAGGCGCTGAATACTCAGGGCCGCGTGTTGGTGAAACTGCGCATCACTGATGACATGAGTGAGTTCAACCTACCACTGGGTACCAATGCCGAAGTGGCGGTGTACTCCGATACCTTTGAGCATGTATCCATTATGCGTAAAGTTTTGATTCGTATGAAGAGCTGGCAAAACTACCTCTATCTGGATCATTAATCCGGACTGACAAAAAAACCGCCGAACTTCGGCGGTTTTTTCTTATCCGTGAGAACGTCAGCTCCAGCGCAGCACACGTACTTCGTTACCCTCTTCCGGCTGACGCGGAATGTTCAGCGATAGCACAAAAGAAACACCCGCCATGCCGGCGCCAATAAAGAATACCGCTGCCGGCGATACCAGCCACAACAACCCAAAGCTGACCGGAATCACGACGGCGGCAATGTGGTTGATGGTAAAAGCTACTCCGGCGGTAGATGCCATGTCAGCCGGATCGGCGATCTTCTGAAAATAGGTTTTCACAGCCAACGCCAGCGCAAAAAACAGATGATCAACCACATACAGCCCAGCGGCCCAGTGCGCATCGGTAACCAGACCATATCCGACGAACACCAGAATCAGTCCCGTGTACTCAAACAACAGCGCTTTACGCTCCCCGACCACACCGATAAAACGACCGATACGTTTGGCAAACAGGAAGTTGAATACGTAGTTGATCAGGAATAACAACGTGATATCAGCAGCCGTATAGCCAAATTTTTCCACCATCAAAAAGCCCGCAAACACGGTAAAAATCTGACGGCGCGCGCCGCTCATGAAAGTCAGCGCGTAATAGAGCCAGTATCGCTTGCGTAGCACCAACTTTTTATTTTGCGGGGTTTCCGATTTAAACTCCGGAAACGCAAAAGCAATCACGACCACCAGCGCAAACGCCACACCACCAGTAATGCCATACACCCATTTAAAACTCAGTTGCAGCTGTTCCAGCATCACCCACAGTGCGCCGTAAGTCAGCAGCGACGCCAATGCACCGACTGAAATCAGCTTGCCGAGCATCTCCGGCGCTTCATCTTTCTTCAACCACTGCAGCGACAGCGACTGCTTCAGCGTCTCGAAATAGTGAAAGCCGGTCGACATCAACAATGTCGTCAGCAACAATCCGGTCAGTGTCGGGAACAAGCCAGTAATCGCCGTACCAATTGTCAGCATTCCCAGCGACAAGACCAAAAAACGTTGCTCACGAATGAACAGCAGCACAAACACCGCCGTAAAAGACAAAAAGCCGGGGATCTCCCGCACGCTTTGCAGCAGGCCGATATCGGCACCGTTAAAGTTGGCTTTCTCGATCACGAAATTGTTGAGCAGTGCCATCCAGCTGGAAAACGCAATGGGCACAATAATGGATATGATCAGCAGAAAGTTTTGTGGCGTACGCCAAGTCTTCGCTTCCATGAGAATTATTATCATCCTTATCAATCGGATTGCCAGTTTACCCAAACTTATCTCCGGTGTAACCTTTTGTAACACATCCTTCTTTTCCAGCGTGTCGTCGCAACGGCACCATAAGGTGATAACGCTGAATTCCGAGGTATCGTATGCAGGTTCGTTTTGCCACCGCCAACTTATTGAACTATCTCGCTCCGCCTAATGCCTTCTATGAGTTCAACAACATCTATGAGGTTACACAGTGGCAGCAAAAACAGCGTTGGCTGAATCATAAACTGATTGAGCTGAATGCTGATGTGATTGGTTTCCAGGAGATTTTCAGTGCCGACGCCTTGCGTGAGCAGATGCATGATCTGGGCTATCCATACTTCGAAGTCATTGACACGCCGCAGGTCAGCGATGACTACATTTACTCATCTCCGGTTGTTGGCATTGCCTCACGTTATCCACTCAGCGACGTTGTCGCGGTGGACGCCCTACAGCCGGACTTTCACTTTCACCGCAAACCGCTTCGCGCGACGGTGCATCATCCGGCTCTGGGTCATATCGATGTGTATGTGGTGCATTTCAAATCTCAGCGCCCGATGCTCAATGAGCCGCAAAGTGATGACTTGGTGAATGCCTGGCAGCAGGAACTGTACGGCCGTTGGCAGTCGGCAATGCAGCGCGGACAAGAAGCACACCTACTGCACAAAGCAATCGTACAGCGTAAGCAACAAAGCCGTCATCCGGTGGTGTTGATGGGGGATTTCAATCAGGTACTGAGCAGCATTGAATTTTCCGCTTTGCGTTCCACCCATCGTTTCCGCCAGCCAGATAGCTTCGCACCGCTTATGCCGTATCATCTTTTTGACAGCTGGGAACTGTTCAGCCACACGCGTGACGAGCTGCGGAAACCGACCCATTACACTGGCGCTTCCGGCCAGGTACTTGACTACATTTTGCTGTCGAGCGATTTCAGCCGTGAAGCCGATTATCCGGTCGCTTTCGTGTGTGACTTTCACGTGGAAGATCAGCATCTGATCAATCCGCACTTTGAGACCGATCGCTATGCCAGCGATCACGCTCTGGTCGCCGTCACCTTACAGTGCGCCAAATCACCCGGAATTTGAAATTGATATGCATCAAAGTGCTTTCCATTTCTTGCGTAACTCGTTAGATTGGTTAAAAAACAACAGATAAAAAGAAGGAAAGCATGGAAATTCATATTCGGCCAACAGAAGTCAGTGATGCTCGCGCACTATGCGATATTTATTCTCAACCGAAAGCGCAGCGAGAAACGCTGCAATTACCCCATCCATCAGTAGCCATGTGGCAGAAACGACTGGAAACCATCCCCGCTGGCGTATTCAGTTTTGTGGCTGAGGTGGATGGCCGCGTCGTGGGTAATATCGGTATGCAGGTTTCGCAACGTGAACGCACCGCCCACTGCGCCAGTTTTGGTATTGGCGTGCATGACGAATTTCACGGTCACGGCATTGGCAGTCAACTGATTGAAACCGTGCTCAATCTGGCCGACAACTGGCTTAACATCAAACGCATTCAAATCGAAGTGAACAGTGATAACGCAGCGGCTATCGCATGTTATAAGAAGTTCGGATTTGAAATTGAAGGCGAAGCAAAATGCTCGGTATTTCGTGAAGGCGAGTTTATCAGCACCTATTACATGGCGCGCATCAAAGCCTGATTGAGGCAACAGCACTTCCCGGGGTTTGTCACTATACTTACAGCAGTGAACGTAAGGAGTGGCAAACCCATGGACTTTGTCGAAATGATGCGTTTACGCGGTCAGGCCGCTGAGAATATTTATTTTGCCCAGCGTGACCGCGAGTTGATCGATGAGCTGCACGCTCACCCGGAAAAGCTGCAAAAATCCGCCCCAGATCCGAGTGATAGTGAAACCGATGAGCACAGCGATTCAAACAGCAATCAAGCGCGGTGACGCAGATGCTGCCATTGAGCATTGCGGGTCAGATAGTGACCCACATAGCTGCATACCGGCACAATCGTCTGGCCTTGCTGCTCAATAAGCGGTAACACGGCCTCCATCATCACCTTTCCGTACCCTTTCCCTTGCAGGCTATCTGGCACGCGTGTTGAGGTAATATACAGCACGTCGTCTTCTTGCTGATACTTCACCACTGCGTACTCCTCACCTTCCAAATGCACCTTAAAACAGTGGTTTTGTGCATCATGTGTCACTTTATGTTCCATCTAAGCTCCAAATTTGATAATTAACTCAAATAAATTGTGGCAGAACTGAATTGAATCTCCCGGTATCAAATCATAAAATCGTTAAATCTGCAGGAAAAATAAAAATAAAGCAGTACGTTATACGGAGAGATCAATGCGTTCACAGTCAGTAGCTACCCAACCGGAGACCGGAAGTTCCAAATCGAACTCACGGCATAAAACCGTTTCCACGCTTAATAGCACCGATGCTCTGGCTATGGTCGAACACGGCAGTGAGCTGACGTTGAGCATCACAACGCCAGTCGGTACCAAATTCATCTGTAAGACCCCTTTTATTGGTACCCATTCCGACACTTACCTGCTGATAGAAATTCCTGAAATTTCCAGTGATGATCTCGCCTACTTCTTTCAGGAAGGCTTCTGGATTAACGTTCGTGCGATTTCACCGCGTGGTGAAGGCGCGATGCTGCATTTTCGCAGCCAGTTGCTGCATATCCTGCACGAGCCAGTCGCTCTGGCGATGCTCTCGATTCCCAACACCATGCAAGTCACTCAACTGCGCAAAGAACCGCGTTATGAAGTGAACCTGTCGGGCAAGGTGCATCAAAGTGAACGTAAATCAGAATGTGAAGTGCGGGATCTGTCGAAAAGCGGCTGCCGTTTTATCACCGCGCCACTGGGCCGCTCCTACCAAGTCGGGGATCTGGTTTCGATTGAAATCTTTGCCGACAAGCGTGGATCCAAAGTGTTTGCCCCTTTGGTCGGACGTATCTGTAACTTACAGCGCTCCATGCACTACGCACGGTACGGACTTGAGTTCAATGAGCAAGGCCGTACTAACGCCAAAAATCTGCTGAGCCAGCTCAAGTTCAATGGCACCAAACTGACGCTTAATATTGAATAGGATTTATCGCCCTTAGCATTAAAAAAAGGCTCTGCATTGCAGAGCCTTTTTCTTTATCCCAGAAAAGAGATGTAACCTTGCAGGATAATCAGATTCACGATGTCGATAAAGAATGCGCCGACAATCGGAACAACCATAAAGGCTTGAGGTGAAGGTCCGTACCGGTTGACCAGCGAGCCCATATTCATGACTGCCGTAGGCGTTGCACCGAGGCCAAATCCACAGTGGCCGCCCGAGATCACGGCCGCATCATAGTTGGCGCCCATCACCTTAAATGTCACGAAGTAAGCAAATATCCCCAGCACCGCCGATTGAACGGCCAATATCACCAGGAAAGGGATGGCCAAGTCGAAAATGTTCCACAGCTTAAGGCTCATCAAAGCCATGGCCAGAAACAGTGACAACGACACGGTACCAAGAATATCGACCGTTTCAGTATCCAGTTTATGAGCTTTGGTCACTTGCAGCACGTTGGTAATAAACACACCGATGAACAGTGCGTAAACAAAGTCCGGAATCATCAACCAACGGATATTCAATGCTTCGACCCAACGTTCCAGATACTGCGCGCCTGTCACACAAATCAGCAGGACGAACAACACTTCAATCACCTTTTTAGAGGTCACTTTGTCTTCTTCGTACTCGTTGTAGGTCACCAGCTCCGGGAAACGACTGTGCGCTTGCGTACCTCGGCCATATTCAGATTCAAAGTTGTGCTTATCGATCAGTTTTTTCGCCACCGGGCTACCAATCAAGCCACCCACGATCAAACCAAACGTCGCCGAAGCCATCGCGATTTCCAGCGAATTGCTTAAGCCATAGGTTTCGCTGAAAGTCTGCGACCAGGCCGCTCCCGTGCCGTGACCACCGGATAACGTAATTGAACCCGCAATCAACCCCATCAGCGGATCCAGCCCTAACGCCGTTGCGAGCGTCACGCCTACGCCATTCTGAATGATGATAAAGAAGGAAGCGACAGCAAGAAACAGGAAGACTTTGGCGCCACCTTTGACCAGTTGAGTGTAGTTTGCCGCCAAGCCCACAGTACTGAAAAACATCAGCATAAAGGTGTTTTGTAAAGGCAGAGAGAATTCCAGATCAATCCCATTGAAATGCAAAATCGTGATCAGAATAGCGACCAGCAGACCGCCCACAATGGGTTCAGGAATGTTGAATTTTGTCAGGACTGGTAACTTGGCATTGATGAAATGCCCGATAAACAGCACGCTGATGGCAATCAGGAAAGATTCCAGCGCGCCCACGGAGATAATGTGATTCATATAACCTCTTATATTCACACTCATCTTCCTTAATGAGCTACGAGCGACCCCGCCGAGCAGCGGCGCTCAAATAAACGACCATACCGGTGTCGTTATAGAAAACCTCTTAGTTGTGACAAAACGTCACGTCTCTGTATCAATGTTTAAGTGAGAACTGGTTCACTGAGCCGTATTCGTCAGTGAACTGAGGATGTGGAGTGGTGCTATCATACCTAACCAGAAAAAAAAGAGCCAATCGCAAAACCGCGATTGGCTTATGTATGGTGTGAACAAAAATCTATTCACTAACAACGTCAGTTGGCTAGGTGACCCTCGGCTTTAAGAAGGGTCGAAATGAATTATGCATTAAGCGTGCCATCTTTAAAAGTCCTTTTTTTGGGCTGAATAACACAGTTCCTGAGAAAACCCTGACTTATTTTTTGCAAATTAATAATTGCAATTTGCAAAAATGATCATGTTGCATAGTCATGCAATTGCTTATAAAGGTGCGAATGAAACTTTTGCGGATCCACATTTATCGATCGGATTTGGCTGGATTTTTTGGTTATACTGCACACTTCAGTTGGTTCGAATAAGGTTCTCAATGAATTACTTTAGTACGTTTTTGAAAGGCATGGCGATGGGCGCGGCGGATGTCGTCCCTGGTGTATCTGGCGGTACCATTGCTTTTATCACCGGCGTCTACGATACCCTGCTCGAAAGTATCCGTCGGGTAAACCCTAGCTTATTACGTTTGTGGAAACGAGAAGGGTTTGCCGCAGCGTTTCGTCATATTAACGGCTGGTTTCTTATCGCTTTGTTCGGCGGCATCTTCACCAGTATTCTGACGCTGGCAAAACTGATTTCCTGGTTGCTCGTGACCCACCCGATTCCTATCTGGTCGTTCTTCTTTGGCCTGATACTGGTCTCGGTTTATCACGTACTCAAACAGATAGAGCAGAAAAGCTTATCGCGCTGGGCGCTGCTTCTGGTCGGAGTGGCCTTTGCCTATTCCATCACTGTCTTGAAACCACTCGAAATGGAGTTCACCAGCCTCAATGTGCTGATCGCGGGCGGTATTGCCATCTGCGCCATGATTCTGCCTGGCATTTCCGGCAGTTTCATTCTGCTGCTGATCGGTATGTACACACCCGTTCTGGGCGCGGTGAAATCGCTTCAGGTCGACATTCTCAGCTTGTTCCTGCTTGGCTGTGTGATTGGTTTGCTGAGTTTCTCGCACGTATTGTCCTGGTTGCTCAAGCACTACCGCGATATTACGCTTTCCTTCCTGACCGGACTGATGCTGGGTACCCTGCCGAAGATCTGGCCATGGAAAGAGACCGTCAGTTGGCGTACCAACTCACATGGAGAACAGGTTCCGCTGCTGCAACACAACCTCAACCCGCTTGATTTCGAGGCTATCACCTCACAACCGGCACAACTTGGTATCGCCATCGTACTGATGCTGTGTGCAATACTGCTGGTATTGGGGTTAGAAAAATTCGCTCAGACACACGACGTGTAACGCGTTAAAACGCAAACAAAAGGTGGCTTTGGCCGCCTTTTTTGTTTGCTTGACTGCCAGCACAGTTTTCTCCTTCCTTTCCAGCCAGTTAAAGTGACCTATGCTACCATTCCCCTTTCTCCGTTGCTGGCCTGCAGCCCCTGCTCATCTCATGAAATGTCGCAGTGTTACCTTATTTCACGCAACGGATATGCTATCAGGAAGAAATATGCGTAGAGTCGTTCGATTTGTTGTTGTGGTTATCGCTTTACTGGCGGGGTTCTTCGCCAATGATATTGTCCACTATTTTCAGAACCCAGCGCCAGCCAGAGCCCTGAAGAGTTACTGCCACCTGTCCAGCCAAGCGTGTGAGCAGGATGGTGTCAGTATGACGCTGGCACAAGATACGGCTCATCCATTGGTTGCCACTCCACTTGATGTTGAATGGCCAGACAGCAAAGCCGATACACTGCTGCTGACGCTGGAAGGATTAGAGATGGACATGGGACAGGCGAAGTTTGTTCTGAAACGCTCAGCCAACGGGCATTACGCCGCAGATTTGATGTTGCCGGTTTGCACCACCGACAGCATGACGTGGGTCGGAACATTGACGGATGGGAATAAAACAGTTTATCCCGCAATAAGGATGCAAAGATGAGTAAGAATTGGTCGTTGATTTTGGTGGTGGCGTTTGCCTTGGGATTTGGAGCGAAAACGTATTGGGATTCACAAAACCAACTTTCTGCCTCACAGGACCCACAGACGGTCACTCTGTTCGGAGCCGACAATAAAGCGGTGAATATTTTCGATCCCAAAGACGATCGCATTCGCATTATCTATTTTGGTTTTACCCGCTGCCCGGATGTCTGCCCGACCTCACTCGCCATGCTGGCAGGGGCGTTAAATGAACTGGATGAAAAAACGCTGAACCACCTGCGCCCGATGTTTGTTTCATTGGATCCTGATCGCGACAACGCAGAGGCATCAGCCACATACGCCCACTATTTTCATCCGATGATTGAAGGTATGTCCGCACCGCTGGACGTAACAACTGCGCTGGCCCACCGCTACGGGGTGATTTTCAGAAAAACGGAATTACCGAATTCAGAACTGAAATACACCTTGGACCATAGCTCCTATTTCTATTTTCTTAAGCCAGACGGTACCTTGATCACCAAAGTACCGCATACCCAAAACCCCGCACCGATCGTGGATGCGATTAAAAAAACAATAAATTCATCAGAAGGATAGTGAAATGAAATTGAAGGCTCTGTGGTTAGCAGGATTGATGCTCAGTCCATTCAGTTATGCCCAAACGGACATCATGGCCCATCATCCGTATGCTCGCGCAACGCCACCCAATGCCCCGACCAGCGCGGTGTTTGCGGAATTGGTGAACAACAGCGACCACGATCGCTTTATCGTGGCAGCTTCCACTCCAGCGGCAGGCAAAGTTGAACTGCACGACGTTATCAAAGAGGGTGACGTGATGAAGATGCGTCAGGTCGAGGCGTTCACTATTCCGGCCAACGGCACTCTGGAGCTGAAACCTGGCAGTTTCCACATCATGCTGTTTGATCTCAAGATGCCTTTTCAGGAAGGCAAACAGATCGATGTTCAACTGACGTTTAAAGATGGCGAGCAAGTCTCGTTTACAGCGCCAGTGAAAAAGGTCATGAAAGGCATGCAACACTGATCACTCAGTTTGTACATATCGAGTGGCGAATGTGACTCGATCCGGCAAAAAGAGGTGGGCAAATCCACCTCTTCTGCTATTATGAAACCGCATTAGCAAAAAAACTAATCTCAGGAGGATTTTATGATTGTACTTACTCACCACCGCGCAAATTCAGTGAAGAAAGCATAACCCAAAATTTCACCTTTCCTTCCCTAGAATTGCCCGGTGTTCTCAACCGGGGTCACATCACACAATTTAGACCCTAGCCATATTTTAATGCGTTCAAGACAGCGTGATTACGCATGTCTGGGGTAAACCAATGAGTTTAACAGATACACACACTCTCTCACTGCCACAGTTAGGGTGGCGACCTGTATTTCAACAACAACTTAGCTTAGAAGACATGGAGCACAACGCTCTGGCCCGAGTTGCTGCGCACCATCGCAGTGGCTACGTCTGTTGGAGCGAACAGGGAGAATTTCATCTCAACATTCACGCCAAATTGCCCGCGATGACTGTCGGAGACTGGATTGTTATCGATCACAGCCAGCAGTTTGTGCGCCTATTGGATAGACAATCTCTGTTCAGCCGCAAAGCAGCAGGCAATCGCGCCTATGAGCAGTTGATTGCGGCAAACGTCGATACTGTCTTCATCGTTTCGTCTCTCAATCAGGACTTCAATCTCAGCCGCATCGAACGTTATCTGGCGCTGGCGCGAGAAGCTCAGGTCGAGCCTGTCATCGTGTTGTCCAAAGCCGATCTGTGCGATGACGCAGAAGACAAACGCCGTCAGGTGCAAGATCTCAGCCCCTTATTGAGTGTTGAAACCATCAACGCGCTCAATAATGAAAGCTGTCAGGTGCTGCACTCGTGGTGCAAAATCGGCCGCACTATCGCGGTGATGGGCTCGTCCGGCGTCGGGAAATCGACGTTGGTCAACACACTGATGGGTGAGCAGGTTCAAGAGACCGGAGGCATTCGCGAGCAAGACAGTAAAGGACGTCATACGACAACGGCCCGCTTCCTGTTGCCGATGCCAAGCGGCGCTTTATTGCTCGACACACCGGGAATGCGTGAACTGCAAATCGCCGATTGTGAACACGGTGTTGCACAAACGTTTGCTGATGTGGAGTCGCTGGCGCAGCAATGTCGCTTCAGTGATTGTCGCCATCAATCGGAGCCAGACTGCGCGGTGAATCGCGCCGTAGAGAGCGGGGAGCTGGATGCGAGACGATTGAAGAATTACCAGAAATTACTTGCAGAACAGCTATATAACAGTGAAACCATCGCCGAACGCCACGCCAGACATCGGCGCTTCAGCAAAATGGTACGTAATGCACAGAACGTCATCAAACAACCATAAAGCCTGATGACTACACAACAGAGGGTGAAATTTCACCCTCTGCTTTCAACCAAATATCTACAAATAATTAACAAATAACCTAAAATGTGTTGCATTTCAACATAATTGGTAATTTTTTGTTCTAACTATCAATTAATCCTAGACACATTATCCCGTGACGTTAATATTGGCTACCTTCAGTGGTATCCACTGAAATAACTACAAATCAAACCATATATTCATCGCAGGGATAACTATGCAAAGCAACAACATTTTTGCCCGTTTTGCTCGTGGTAACCTCGTGCTGCAAATTCTGGCAGGTATCATTTTTGGTGTCGTGCTGGCCGTTGCCGCTCCGGATACTGCGCAAAGTGCAGGGCTACTCGGAAGCCTTTTCGTCGGTGCTCTGAAAGCCGTAGCACCCATTCTGGTCTTTATTCTGGTTGCCGCATCTATCGCCAACCAAAAGAAAAACCAACACACCTACATGCGTCCTATCGTCGTGCTATACCTTTTCGGCACTTTTACCGCGGCACTGACAGCAGTGGTTCTGAGCTTCATGTTCCCAACCACATTGACACTGGTTGCTGGCGCGGAAGGTGCAACTCCTCCTCAAGGCATTACGGAAGTTCTGCAAACACTGCTGTTCAAATTGGTGGATAACCCAGTCAACGCACTGATGTCAGCCAACTACATCGGCATTCTGGCTTGGGCTGTCGGCCTGGGTCTGGCACTGCACCATGCATCGGCAACCACCAAAGCGGTTTTCGAAGATCTGAGCCACGGCGTGTCGCAAATCGTGCGCTTCATCATCCGTCTGGCCCCATTTGGTATCTTCGGTCTGGTGGCGTCTACCTTTGCAACGACTGGTTTTGGCGCGCTGGCTGGCTATGCACAGCTGCTGGCAGTACTGCTGGGCGCAATGGCGATCATCGCACTGGTGGTAAACCCGCTGATTGTGTACGTAAAAACCCGCACTAACCCATACCCGCTGGTATTCCAATGTCTGCGTGAAAGTGGTGTCACCGCGTTCTTTACCCGTTCAAGTGCAGCCAACATTCCCGTGAACATGGCACTGTGTGAAAAGCTGAAACTGGATGAAGATACTTACTCAGTATCGATTCCACTAGGCGCAACCATCAACATGGCTGGTGCAGCAATTACCATCACAGTACTGACTCTGGCTGCGGTACACACCATGGGTATTGAAGTTGACCTGATGACGGCGCTGCTACTGAGCGTGGTGGCTGCGGTCTCGGCTTGTGGCGCATCAGGCGTTGCAGGTGGTTCACTGCTGCTGATTCCACTGGCTTGTGGCCTGTTCGGTATCTCAAACGATGTGGCGATGCAGGTTGTTGCGGTAGGCTTTATCATTGGCGTGATTCAGGACTCAGCAGAAACTGCTCTGAACAGCTCAACAGACGTAGTGTTCACGGCAGCCGTTTGCCAGTCAGAACACAAACCTTCTGCATAATCTGTTACTCAGATAGTAAAAAGCCCCGACCAGTCGGGGCTTTTTTATGGTCGCGATTCTCAGAATTTATCCATCGACGTCTGAGAGAAGTTCAGCGCTGAAGGCTTCTCTTCTGCGGGAGTCTCCGCTGCGGAGGCTTCATCAAACAGCGAACCATCTAGTTCATCAAGCAGCGTGTCACTTACATTGTCCGCAATGCCCTCATCATCCATCGCTTCGCCTTTCTTCGGCACCGGAATCCCGCGTTTATACAGTTTGTTCAGAGCACGAATGATAGAATGTTTGCTAACCGTACCTGAGCTGATTTTCTTCTGCAGCGGTTTGGACAGCGATTGCAGGCCAACCACAGAATCCACACCAATACGGCCACCCACCTGATCGCGCAGCGATTTCGCTGGCTCGTAACCAAAAAAGGCAGACAGAAACAGCCAGATATAAGCGATGGCATTGCCGTTTGCGCCGCGATCAATCCAGGCTTGACCAGCATGATACATGGCTTCGGCGTGCCCTTTTTCACAGGCACGCTCTAACCAGTAGACCCCTTTCTGAAAGTCTGCTGCAATGCCGATACCTTTGATGTAGTTGATACCGAGTTTCATCATCCCTTCCAGGCTGTTGAGCTTGGCTGCTTTGGAATACCAGTAGGTGGAATCACCCGGCGCAGGGGCAATGTTGTCTTTTGATACACACCAGTCGCCCATAAACAGAATCGCATCAATGTACTGATCTTCAGCCGCGTCCTGAATCATAGCAATGCCTTTTGACACATCCACTTCGACGCCACGGCCATGCACCAGCGCTCGGCCGGTTTCATATTTAGCGCCCAGATCACCTTCCTGACCACGAATGTAGTTTTGCCAGAACTTGGCTTTTTCTTTGAGGATGTAGTCATCACGGATGCGCTGGCAAATGCGGACAATACCGTACATACCGGTGATGTTTTCGTTGTGTGCGGCCTTTTCATACCAGAACAGCGCTTCGCGCAAGTTGGAGCGTTCCGCTTCTTTCGCCAGATACAACATGGTAGGAACATGACCAGATTCGGCCTTATACAGACGTTCTTTGCGCTCCTCGTCACGCTGACGTTCCAGCGCTTTACGATAGGCTTCCTCACGGGCTTTCTTTTCCGCTTCCAGACGCTTTTTGCGAATAGACAGCGAAATCATCCACACAAATATCAATATCAGTGACAGGCCCGTCGCGCCAATCGCAATCCCAATGGTATTCATCTAATAATGTTCTTAACTCAGTCTTTGGTACTGTATCGGCGCGAGAAGCAAAAACTTAATTCCAGCGTGGCGTTACAGTGTGTTCCGATAAAAACAATAGTACCGCACTCCAGACGAAGTGCGGTACTAGCAAAGTAAATAGCAATGAGAATTGTGGTCAGTCGCGCGTTTCAGGCCGCGCACTCACCGAGTTTATTGTGCCGATTTGCGGTTCACCGCTTTGACAAACACTTCTTGCGCACCTTCGATACCCAGTGCTTTCGCTTCATCCAGCAGGCTCAGCGCTTTAGGGATATCGTTCGCTTCCACCGCCTTTTCGATGGTCGAGAAGTAGTACGCCTGAGTATCAGGCTGCACCACGATCTGCGCCTTCGCCTGATCGCTGGAAGTTGCGTTGGCTGGCGATTCTACGCGGGTGAAACCGAGCAGACCCGGGCCCGCAACATCCAGTTCCAGCGTTCCTGTCAGACTGTGTGGGACCGCAATGTCTTTCAGCTCTGGCATGTAGTTGCCACGCGCTTCGGCGTCAATACGTCCCGGATGCGCCACATAAGTCACGTCTTTGAGATCCGACTCCTTGGTGTAGACGACCACATACAGATTCTGATACCCCTGAGGCGGGTAGAAATCCAGATCCGCAACCAGACGGTTGCCCAAGTTCAGGCGCGGCTTGCGGTATTCAAACACTGAGTCGTCGTAGCTTTCCACGACTTTGCCTTGTTGGTCGGTGATCATCACATGTGGGAAAAACACCGAATCTTTAATTTCACTGGTGATCGTCAGCGACATCTGGCCGCGGTTAGCCGGGATTTCAAATACCGCAACCGGGCTCGAAATCTGTTCATTGCGCAGATACTGAGTCGACGGAGTGATCGAAATTTTGGTGGTACTGGGGAATTTAACTTTGGTCGCTTGAAGCTGGGAGATTACACTGAATGCTTGCGCAGAGGTTGATTGTGGTTGTTCAACCACCGTTGCTGACTGGCAGCCTGTCAGCGCGATACATCCGCCCAAAAGTAATGCTCGAAGATACATACTCTTCTCCTGTTTTTATTTTTTTAAAGGCTCTCATAAACCCTTAAAAAAATAGCCGACCTAAGTCGGCTATTTGAATATGGACTTAAATTTTTCTAGGACTTAGTGGCAGATTACCACCAAGCTTCGACTTGAACACCTACAACAAAGTCTGAATCGCCTTTGTCGCCGAACGTGGTGCCTTCGTCATCAGTGATGTATGAACCGTATACGCGCAGTTCAGGACGAGACCAGAAGCTGTCACCCATTGCCCATGCCTGAGCTACAGTAAACTTGCTACCGCCAGTCTTAGTTGTGGTGCCAGAGATCTTCTCTTCACCGTAAGAGTAGCCAGCTTCACCGATAGTACGCATGGTGTCATTCCATTTGTACATTGGGCGAACTACAGCAGTAAAGATATCAGATGTGCCTTCGCCGTTAGAGATATCTTCACCGTGGTGGAATGAAACCTGGTGACCCATTTCCCATTTCTCGCCAAATTTAACCACACCCCAGTTGATTAGGCGGTAACCCACTGCATCGTTGTACTCAGAAGTACCACGAGAATACCATGCACCAGAACCGAAGTTCGCTACTTGGTTACCGTAACCCGCGGTACCAACCTGGAATACAGTTTGGTTGAAGCCGTTGCTCAGACCTTGGTGCAGAATCGCACTGGTCATCATGCCGTCATCTGCGGCTTCATTCTGAGAATCTTTTTCAGTTGCGAAGTTGTACGCAACAGCCAGTTCCAGAGAAGCGTTATTCCACAGTGGGATGTTCGCCAGACGCGCATCAAAGATGTAGCCCGCTGAAGCATCCGTTTCGCCATCTTGCATCAGCGCCACAGACAGCTTTTGGTTGCCCAGAGAAACGTTTTCGATACCACCACCAGTACCAGAAGTGTTCAGGAAGTAGAAGTCAGTGATGTGGATATCTTTACGTTGGTAGTAGCGTTTACCCGCCCACATTACCGCGTCTGGGTCTGAAGCGAACAGGCCTTTAGCTTGAACGTTGAACTGAGCGACGTTTACTGCGTTGTCAGATTCCCAACCAGATTTACCGTCGTCACCTTTCGCCAGCATGGAATCCACTTTCCAGGTTTGCTCGCCAGTTTTCAGCTCTTGAGAGAAACCGAACTCGTAGTAGTTGTCGTTTTCGTTACCTAGACGACCGATTCGGTTTACCATGAATTTGTAGTCACCTTCACCATTGCCACTGATACCAGTACCAGCGCGGAAGTAACCGTTGAAGTCCACTGCGAATGCAGAGCCCGCTGCAAGAGTAGCAGCAACTGCGGCAGCAATTACACTTACTTTTTTCATTGTTAACTCCATTTAGGGTCTTTTCTTATTTAAATTTTTACTTCTAATCTCTCAGCTCACCTTTGCTGGTCCCTCTAAAGGCAGAAAAGAGGTCACATCGAAAAAGAGAGGCAAGATGGGACGAATCCCCAGTCGTTTCAACTGATGAAAAGATTACTAAAGGCGCATAGGGGTGGCTTCCTCCGCCCCCGATATATTTAGGGGGGATGAGAAAGGCGTAGATTTTTTACCGCATGGTGTTTTTATAGCATTGATCACGTAATCTGGGGGGAGGAGCTTGCTCACTTTCGGAGACATGGAATACAAAATGCATTATTGATCACTATTTCAACGAAATAACGTCATAAAAATGAAAGAAAATTACATGGAAAATTTTGTGACAGGGCTCTTGACCTAATACCAGCAAAGCCTTTTACTTAAAACGGTGGTTACTGCTAACTCAATAACAAAAACGACTGCTTACGATGAAAACGACCTGCTCTCGCCCGTACCCTTTAGGTGCAACTCTTGATCCAAATGGATGCAATTTTGCGGTTTATGCCCCGGCAAATAAGGATTTGCTGTTGGCGTTATTTCACGCTGACGGCAGCTATGAAACTCACCCGCTGGAAAGCGAATACGCCGGTATCCAGCACACTTATGTCGAAGGCATAAAAACAGGGCAAAAATACGGTTTCATCGTCCAGCACGGCGATGACTTGCTGTGCTTATCCGACCCGTATGCTAAGGCGTTGGACAAGAGCCTCACCTACGAAGTTCCGTTCAAGCCTGCCAGCAGTTTTGATTTGGCCAAATGCGTCGTCATCGATACCCAGTTTGACTGGCAGGATACCCCGAAGCCCGAACGACCACGCGAAGAAATGGTGCTGTTTGAAACGCACGTCAAAGGCGTGACCAAACAGAATCCGGAGGTAGAGAAAGGGCTGCAAGGCACCTATCTTGGCCTCATCAGCGAGCCGATGCTGACTTTTTACCGCGAGCAGAACATCAATACGCTGCAACTGTTGCCGATTGCCGCCTGCATGCATGAGCCACACCTGCTTGAAATGGGTAAAGTGAATTACTGGGGTTACAACCCTTATGTGTTCATGGCGCCGGATCCCCGCTATGCCCGGCACGATGCCGTGACTGAACTCAAAACCACCATTCGTGAACTGCATAAGCAGGGCATCGAAGTCATTCTTGATGTGGTGTATAACCACACAGCCGAAGGTGGTGAAGATGGGCCAATTTTCAACCTCAAGGCGCTGGATCCGCACTACTACCTGCAGCACGGTCCGCACTTTGCCAACTTTACCGGCTGTGGCAACACGCTTGACCTCTCCTATCAGCCCTCGCTTACGCTGGTGATGGACACATTACGCTACTGGGTCAGCGAATATCATATCGACGGCTTCCGTTTTGATTTGGCCGCGACACTGGGCCGTAATGGCGACGATTTCAGCCGCGATGCCGCCTTTTTCAAAGCGGTGGCACAAGATCCGATTCTGCGTCAGGTCAAACTGATTGCAGAGCCCTGGGACATCGGTCCGAACGGCTATCAAGTGGGGAATTTCCCCTTCGGCTGGAATGAAACCAACGACAAACTGCGCGACATCACCCGCAGCTTCTGGCGGGGCGATCAGGGATATCTGAAAGAATTTGCCACCCGGCTGATGGGTTCACGCGATCTCTACAGCGCGGCGAACTGGCCGTACAAACTGACGGTGAACTACATCACCTATCATGACGGGTTTACCTTGCAGGATCTGGTATCGTACAAGCTCAAGCACAACGAAGCGAACGGTGAGCAGAACCGCGACGGGCACGGTGATAACCGTTCAGACAACTACGGGGTTGAAGGTGAAACGGACAATATGGTGGTTCGCACCATCCGTGAACGGCAAAAGCGCAACTTCATGGCCAGCTTGTTGTTTGCGTTCGGCATCCCGCACATTCTCACCGCGGATGTGCTTTCACATACTCAGCAAGGTAACAACAATGCTTACTGTCAGGACAACGAAATCAGTTGGTTAGACTGGAGCCTGTCTGAGCGCAAAACTTATTTCAAAAACTGGTTATCGGAAATGGTGGCCGCGCGCCAAACCTATATGGTGCCGTTTATTCGCGCTTTCAGCGGTGAAGAACGCAACTTTAACCGCATTTTCTGGCGCCGAGTGGATGGCAGTCTGATGGAACACGATGACTGGAACCGTCTGTGCTCAGTCGCGCTACACATCGGCATCGGTGAAGATGGTCAGGAGTTACTCTATCTGATCAACCAAACCAATGCGCCAGCGCGTTTTAAACTGCCGAATGATCGGGGGCAGGAGTGGCGCATCATTTGCGATACCAATATGCGTAACGTGCAACCAGGGCATGCGGAAGGCGAAGTGCTGCAGTTGCCGGTTTCGATGACCATCATGCATTATCAGCCCAAGAAGAAAGGCCGGACACGCAATCTGAAAGGGACAGCGTAAGCATAAAAAAACACCGCATCCGCGGTGTTTTTTATTGTCAGGACAAGTGATGCTATTTGAGCGCAGGCAGAAACACTTCGCCCAACATACAGCGCACACTACCGCCCCCGATATCTTCGATGGTTTTCACATTGAATGGCAGCAGTTTGCCATGACCGGACAGCTGCAAACGCTGGCTGGGCGTAAACTTGTCATACGCTGACTGAGACATCGCAATCAGCTTGTCGCCTGACGCATTTTCCAATTGAAGAATGTTGCCACAAAAGCGGTTCATCTGCTCAAGCGTAATCGAGATCACTTGCTTGTCTTTCGCCAGCGATTTCACCACAAAGCGACGTTCAAACTCAGGGATCACTTCGTCGCAGATCACACAAAAGCTCTCCCCCACCGCCATCATCACGTTAGTGTGATAAATCGGCTGGCCGGAAGGCAGAACGGTTTGAAACGACACAACGCGTGAATAACCGATGCGCTGTGCATAATCTTCCAGCACTTCGCGGTCACAACGTTGTGACAACGCGGCATAAATCGTTTCATTGACATGATCCATGACCATCACGCCGGTGCTTTCCAGAAACGCACGCTGCTCCTGATATTCGACCAGACTGTCACGCAGGCGCACCTGGCGACCCGCTTGTTGCAGCACCGCTATTAACGCTTGTGGCCTAACTTCCTGCTGGCGGTTTGCGCACGCCATCGGAAAAGTAAAGAATCCACCATCCGCCGTGGTACTGAACCAGTTGTTGGGAAACACCGCATCCGGAGTCTCGACATCCGACAGTGGATAATCAAACTCCACGACCTGAACCCCTTCGCGACGCAGGTTCGCCACCATGTCGGTGTATTCTTGCATCGCCTGAGCCCGAACCTGTTCATCGCTGAGTGCGATTTGATGCTGAAACTCATTATCTTTGGCGGTTTCGGCGTTGTATTTAAACTCTTTCGGCGGCACCATCACCACACAATTTGCACTGTGAGAGCGGAGCCATTCGGCTTCAATTCGCTGTTGTTCCATTAACATTTGACGATTCGTTTCCTTAACTCGAATAGGCAAATTGTAAGCATATTGTTAAACAAAAAATCACTGATTTTGAGAATAGTTGCGCCGCAGAATTTTTGTTTTCACTGACATTTATAAAATTGGCAGAAATATTTACTGACCACATTCGCAACAAGGCCAGAATATGCGCACTTTATGCCGCATTTTCTGGGAATATGCACCAGCACCATCGATGCACAGCAAAGCGGGCAGTGGATATTCCTGTTCTGCCGCCTGCCGCCACTCCCGATGCGCATCTTTTCATCAATTCAGGTTATACTGGCCGAACTTGGCCAAACAATCTGTTGCATATTTGTTTGGCTATTTGCCCGCTCGCTGCAACTCACACATAACAATCCAGACGTCGTAGTGAAACCAGAGATGGGCGACGTGCTCTTCACCATCCCTCAACCTTGAGACTGGAGAGTACACAATCCCCGACTCTGGCGACTGCACATCACTGGGCGATAACTCGTACAAAGAACGGGACACAGATAAGGACTCTTCATGTATAAAAAGTTTGAAAGCTTTACTCAGGCTTTCCCTCAGGACGAGCCACAGCGTCCGCCAAATACGCTGTGGGCATTCTGTCGTCATTACACAAAAGGTTACGAAAAGCCGCTGATGGTGATGGCGCTGCTCAGCACCACCATCGCGATCATCGAAGTCTCTCTGTTTGGCTTTATGGGACAGCTGGTCGACTGGCTGTCAACCAGCAATCCGGAGACGTTTCTGGAGGAGAACCGCCACACACTCATTAGCTTGTCGCTGCTGCTGTTGGTCGGGATGCCGATTCTGGTCTCGATTTACTCGCTGCTTATCCACCAAACCATGCTCGGCAACTACCCGATGTCGATCCGCTGGCTGGCGCATCGCTATTTGCTCAAGCAGAGTTTATCGTTTTATCAGGATGAGTTTGCCGGCCGTATTGCCACCAAAGTGATGCAAACCGCGCTGTCGGTACGCGAAACCGTCATGAAAACCCTCGATGTGTTTGTCTACGTCGCGGTGTATTTCACTGCCATGGTGGTCATGTTGGCACAAGCCGACTGGCGACTGATGATACCGATGCTGCTTTGGCTGGCGGCCTACATCATGATTCAGGTTCGCTTCGTGCCCAAGCTGAAAAAGGTCTCGGCCGAGCAGGCCGATGCCCGCTCACTGATGACCGGACGCATCGTAGACAGCTACACCAACATCGCCACGGTTAAACTGTTCTCTCACAGCCGCCGTGAGACCGAATACGCGGAAGAGGGCATGGAAGGTTTTCTCGATACGGTCTACCGCCAAATGCGCCTGGTGACCGGGTTTAATATCTGGGTGGAAATCTCTAACTACATTTTGGTGTTCACCATTGCAGCGATGTCGATTTATCTGTGGATGACCAGCGCGATCACCGTTGGCGCGATTGCGATTGCCATCAGTCTGGCGCTGCGCATCAACGGGATGTCGAAGTGGATCATGTGGGAAGTGGGTGGCCTGTTTGAAAACATGGGCACGGTGGTCGATGGTATGCACATGCTGTCTAAACCGATCGCCATTCAGGACAAGCCGAACGCCAAAGCACTGCAAGTGTCACAAGGTGGCATCGAGTTCGACGATGTCAGTTTCCATTACGGTGAAAACAAAGGCGTGATTGATCATCTCAACCTAACCATCAAACCAGGTGAGAAAGTTGGTGTGGTTGGCCGCTCGGGCGCCGGTAAATCGACGCTGGTTAACCTGCTGCTGCGCTTTCACGATGTAGAAAGCGGGAGCATCCGTATCGATGGGCAGGATATCTCCGCAGTGACTCAGGACTCGCTGCGCAGTGAAATTGGTATGGTGACGCAGGATACCTCACTGCTGCATCGTTCGATTCGCGACAATATTCTCTACAGTAATCCAACCGCATCAGAAGACGATTTGCTGCGCGCAACCCAACAGGCACACGCCCATGAGTTTATCGAAAATCTTACTGATCCGTTCGGTAATGTGGGTTATGACGCTCAGGTGGGTGAACGCGGCGTGAAACTCTCCGGCGGCCAGCGTCAGCGCATCGCGATTTCGCGCGTACTGCTGAAGGACGCACCTCTGCTGGTGCTGGATGAAGCCACATCCGCGCTCGACTCAGAAGTCGAAGCGGCGATTCAGGAAAGCCTGAATGAGTTGATGCAGGGCAAGACGGTGATTGCGATTGCGCACCGTTTGTCGACTATCGCGGCCATGGATCGCCTCATTGTGCTGGATAAAGGCCAAATCGTCGAACAAGGCACCCACCAGCAACTGATCGATCACAACGGTATCTACGCGCACCTGTGGGCACACCAGACCGGTGGTTTCATCGGCTGTGACGATGATAATGAGGCAAATGTTGCCTGATCCTCAAGCCGGAGCGTTGCTCCGGCCCTTTTCCCTTGGCGTAATTTCTCTTAAAATTCCGCTCATTGTCATTAATCAACATCATCTATTTTTGCTATGAACAAGAGTCTTATCACCAACTTAGCGGCCCTGGCGTTGCTGGGTGCCGGCTATACGCTGGACAACACCTTTGCCTATTACGCAGGCCTGTTTGCCTTCTCTGGCGCCATCACCAACTGGCTGGCCATTCACATGTTGTTTGAAAAAGTGCCGGGACTGTACGGCTCAGGCGTTATTCCGGCGCGCTTTGAAGCCTTCAAAGCGGCCATCAAAACCCTGATGATGGAACAGTTTTTCACCGAGGCGAACATCGACCGATTCCTCAATCAGGAAATGGCCGGCGATAAAACCCTCAACCTCGAACCTGTGATTGCCAAAGTGGACTTCAATCCGACTTTTGACTCATTAGTTGAAGTGATCAGCAACTCTTCATTTGGCGGCATGCTGGCGATGTTTGGCGGCAGCGAAGCACTGCAACCACTCAAACAGCCATTTGTGGAAAAAATGCAGGAAGCGATGGTTGAAATGAGCCAGAGCGAAAACGTCAAATCGGCCCTGAAAGAGCAGTTGGAATCTCCGGCCATGATGAGCGAAATTCAGGGCAACATCGAGAACATCATCGACCAGCGTCTGAGTGAACTGACGCCGAAACTGGTCAAAGAGATGGTGCAGAAGATGATCAAAGAGCATCTGGGCTGGCTGGTGGTTTGGGGCGGCGTCTTTGGTGGCCTGATCGGTGTGATTTCCGCATTCATTGCCTGATAACTTTGAGACATAAAAAAATGGGCCGCAAAGGCCCATTTTTTTATCGTCATTCTAGCGGGATTGAACCCTGCTAAGCAGCTTAGTGCCAAAAGCATAACGTCTCGGCACCAGAATATAAAGCAGCCCGACCAGCAACGCCGCTCCGAGCAAGTCCGCCGGACGATGCATGCCCAGCCACAGACGAGAAAATCCGATACTGCAGCTCCACAGCAGCAGCACAGCCGCGCTGATACGGCGCTGTTGCTCAAGCAAAATACCGCCGAAAAACACTAAGCACAGAGTGGCAAATACGGTATGGCCCGATGGAAATGAGTAGTCCATTTCCTTCTTCCAGTTTGCCAGGCGGGTTGGCGACACTCTGGCCGCTATCTCATTCATTACAGCCAGTTTTTGTTCAGTGTCCAGCTTATAAAAATGCTCCGCCGAGGGCAGCACCAGCGCCTGAGTCATGGCTTCGGTGTACGGACGTGGGCTTTCAGTCAGCGCTTTGATGCCTGTTTTCAGCCCCATCGCCAACACCAGTAAAACACCAAGTTGAATGGCTTTGTTCAGCCACTCCGTTTTGCTGGCACGCACGCCCCAGCCCGTCCAGAGCAGCAGTAAGATTAACGTGAAGACAACGCCCTCTTTACCGGCACTATTGGTCAACAGAGACAACGCCTGAGCGAGCTTCTCATTGGTCGGTTGAAGGAAATCCAGCCTCATGCACGCCGCCGAAATGGGCGCCAGAATCAACACAAATAACACCAGCAACGTTAAGCCGGATTTCTGATCATGGAGTCGTTGTTTTAAAAGCATTGGCATTCACCTCGTCGCAGAGCGGCTCAGTGTAATCCAATCAAAGGAAAAATCTATCAAACATCTGTCAATTTGGTTTCAAATCCGTTTGAAAATCGGTGGTTTATACCTAAAAAAACATCCCGGAAAGTGGCTTGAAACTTTCCGGGATGAACAGGTTAAGACTGAGAGTTAAGGCAGATTATGCGCCGATCACGCCGCCATCTTCGCGAGTGATCATCATGACCGTAGAGCGTGGCTTAGTACTGCCACCCGCCGGGAAGTGCGAAGGCGCACCTTCTTCGCCCGGGTGCTGCACACCCACAAACATGGTTTTGTGATCCGGTGAGAACGCCAGACCAGTGATTTCACACGCCACAGGACCTGTCAGGAAGCGCTGCACTTCACCCGTAATCGGGTCGCCGCACAGCATCTGGTTGTTACCCTGCCCCGCGAAATCGCCTTTGTTTGAGTAGTTACCGTCGGTCAGAATCCACAGACGACCGTCATTGTCGAAACCAAGACCATCCGGGCTGTTGAACATATTGTTGGCATTGATGTTGTCGCTGCCCGCGTAAAGGTCGCCGTGATGCACCGTTGGGTTACCCGCAATCAGGTACAGATCCCAGGCAAACATCTCAGCCGTGTGATCACCATGCACTGGCATCCAGCGCAGAATTTGGCCGTAGTTGTTCTTCGCACGTGGGTTCGGACCACCCACTGGCTGGCCTTCTTTCACGCCGCGGTTCTTGTTGTTAGTCAGCGTACAGAACACGTGTTTGTTGTCTGGGTGGATAGCAACCCATTCCGGACGGTCCATGGTTGTCGCTCCCACGTGAGTGGCTGCGCGACGCGCAAAAATCAGGACTTCAGCCTGGTTTTTGAAGCCATTTTCCGGCGTCAGGCCGTTCTTGCCGAACGTCAGTTCAATCCAGCGTCCCTGACCTTTCAGCTCTTTGTCCTGCAGGTCGAATTTCGCCACATACAGCGTGCCCTCTTCCAGCAGCTTACGGTTAGCGGCATCGTTGCCTTTCTGGTAACGGTTTTTCGATACGAAGCGGTACAGGTGTTCTCCACGCTCGTCGTCACCCAGATACACAACCGCATAGCCGTCGCTGTTGAGCGTAAACGCTGCGTTTTCATGTTTGAAACGGCCCAGTGCAGTACGTTTCATTGGCGTTGAATCCGGATTGTGCGGGTCGATTTCCACGATCCAGCCAAAACGGTTTGGCTCATTCGGGTTCTTCGTCACATCAAAACGCTCATCGTGCTGATGCCATTTGTAATCACTTGGTTTCGCTTCGATACCGTAACGCTTCTGGTCCGCCGTAACAGAACCCTCTTCGTTCGCACCGAAGAAATCATCAAAGTTCTCTTCACAGGTCAGATACGTGCCCCACGGCGTCTGACCGTTTGAACAGTTGTTGAATGTGCCCAGCGCCAGTGTGCCTTTTGGATCGGCCTTCGTTTTCAGCCATTCGCTGCCTGCGGCAGGACCGGTGATTTCCATTGGCGTATTGGCAGTAATACGGCGGTTACGCTGACCTTCACGATCAATCATCCACTTGCCGTTCTTGCGCACAATTTCAACCACAGTCACACCGACCGCCGCCTGCGCTTTACGCACGTCGTCAGCCGTCATCGCATCACCTTTGTGGTCGAACAGGTATTCGTAGTTGGTGTATTCGTTGTTGATCGCCATTACCGCGCGATCGTCACTGATAGGGAAGAAGCTCATGCCGTCGGTGTTATCACCAAACTGACGCTCCTGCGCACGTGAATCTTGTTTACCGCTTTGGTCAAATGCAGGTGCATCAGCGAAAATCGGGTCGCCCCAAGACATCAGTGGTGTGGCTTTATAGCCTTTTGGTACTACAACCATGTCCGCCGTTGACGCAGGAACCGGCTCAAAGTTCAGCAGAGAAGATTGCGGTTTCGCTGCGACCGCTTTCGCGACCGGGTTTAAAGTAAGAAATGCGCCAGCACTGACTGCGGCACTACCCGCCAGGAAGCGGCGACGCGATAAACGCGCTTCAATCATTTCGCTAAACTGTGAATCTTTCTCATCACGGTTCCACATGAGCTTGCTCCTTTACTTTCGTAATTTTTATTGTGTGTTGCATCAATGCCAATTGATGATGGCTCAGGAGCTTAGCGCCATTAAATGACTGATAAGTGAAGATTGTGTTGCTGAATGATGACAATTGTTTCAGTGATTTGGGAGATCAGTCGCTGGAATGCTGGCCAGCATTATTTATACTTCCTTAATAACCACAATTTTTATGCAGACTTTGCGAAGGTAAAGCACGCAGCGGTATTCTTCACACTTGCCATTCGCATAACAAAGCCAGTCGAGTTGCACCTAACCCGTGCCAGAGAGGTATCTATGCAAGTGGTCGTCAATGGCGTTGCCTATCCGTATCAGAGCGGGCAAAGCCTGTTTGAATTTCTTCAGTCGATCCGCATCGACGTTCCACATTTATGTGCCACCAGCCACCAAGCTGACAAGCAACATTGCGATTTGTGTGTGGTCGAGGTTGAACAGCTCGGTATCGTGCGAGCCTGTGAGCGCATGCTACAGCCACAAATGGTGATTCATACCCACAGCGACACACTGTATCAGGCGCGCCAATCCGCGCTGAAGCGACTGCTCTCCGACCACAATGCCGATTGTGAGGCTCCGTGCCAAATTGCCTGCCCGGCGCACGTTGATATTCAAAGCTACCTCCATCACATCGCGCAGGGCGATCACCACAAAGCAGTGGAAGTGATCAAACGCCACCTGCCGCTGCCCGCATCGATTGGCCGTGTTTGTCCGGCTTTTTGCGAAACCGAATGTCGCCGTACTCTGGTGGATGAACCCGTGGCGATTCGTCAGCTCAAACGTCACGCCGCAGACGTCGACAGAGCAGCCCAGCCATTTCGCCCCATCGTTCCTCTCGGCAATGGCAAACACATTGCGATAATAGGCGCAGGGCCCGGCGGGTTAGCGTGTGGTTACTATCTGCGTCTGGCGGGTTTTTCCGTGACGATATTTGAAGCCATGCCTAAACCCGGCGGCTGGCTGCAATATGGCATTCCGGAATATCGCCTGCCCAAACAGATACTGGATCAGGAAATCGACCTGCTATGTCAGACTGGCATTCAGATCCTGTGTAATCAGAAAGTGGGCCAGGATTTCACTCTTAAACAGCTTCAGCAAGAGTATGACGCGGTATGTGTCGCCATCGGTGCTGGTTTGGCAGTTAGCGCTCACTATCCCGGCAGTGACCTGTCGGGGTGCTATCTCGGGGTGGACTACCTCAAAGATGCGGCAACCGAACGCACACTCACTACTGGCAAGCAGGTCGCGGTGATCGGCGGCGGAAATACCGCGATAGATTGTGCCCGCACGGCGCTGCGCCTTGGGGCAAACGTCACGCTCATCTACCGCCGCACCGTCGATGAAATGCCAGCCGAAGAGTACGAAATTGAGGCCGCCGCACACGAAGGTGTGCAGTTCTGTTTTCTCACCCGCCCGGTCGAGAACCTTGCCGATGCACAAGGCCGTGTACGTGCGGTTCGATTGGAAACCATGACGCAAGGCGAGCCGGATGAGTCGGGACGTCGCCAGCCCTTACCAACCGGAGAGTTTCGTGAACAGTCGTTTGATACTGTGATTTCAGCCTTATCGCAAACTCCCGATCTCAGCCTGTTTGGCGCGGAGCTTGATGCCGTGCCCTTGTCCCGCAAACACACCGCCGAGGTCGATGAGTACACGCTGCATCACTTTGACAATATTTACGCCATCGGCGACTTTCGCCGCGGCCCGGCGACCGCGATTGAAGCCATCGCCGACGGCAAACGCGCCGCCGATGCCATCACAGAGCGCTTGCTGCTCGGTCCGCGTCCTCCAACCGCCACACGTTTTACCAGCCGCAAAGCGGACACGCTCAGCCTCGTCAAACGCAGTGAATATCGTCTGGAAGCCAAGCGGCGGCGCATCAGCTTTCCCCATCTGCCCAGCTTGTATCGACGCAAAAACTTCTCGGAAGTGGAAATCGATCCCGGCGAACTGGCTGCCCGTCTGGAAGCTGACCGCTGTTTGGAGTGTGGTTGTCAGGTGAATACCGATTGCCGCTTACGCGACTACGCCACCGAACATCAACTCAGCGCATCTGCTCTGGATTGCGACGATAAGCAGCGCTTTGCTGTCGATAAGAGCAGCGAATTCATCGTGTTTGATGCCAACCGCTGCATCAGTTGCGGTGCCTGTGTGCAGACATGTCAGGAAGAAACCGTACACGGGGCACTGCATTTTTCCGCCTCACAAAGCCGGCCGATGTTTCATGATGGCAAGCTGATGGGAGACTCCAACTGCGTGCAGTGCGGGGCGTGTGTGCAGGTGTGTCCGACGGGTGCTCTGGTCGATAAACGCGACAAATCCCATGCTCGGGTCGAAATGCTCAAGCCGATCAAAACCGTTTGTACCTACTGCGGGGTTGGCTGCAAGGTGGTGATGTATGTCGACGAGAAAGCCAACCGCGTGCGTTACGTCGAGGGCGATAAAGACTCGCCCGTCAATCAAGGCATGTTGTGCGTCAAAGGCCGCTTTGGTTTCGATTTCATTCACAGTCCACAGCGCCTTACTCAGCCGTTAATCCGGCGCAATGGCGAATTGCAACCCGCCCGTTGGGGCGAAGCGATAGCCCTGATCGCCGAACGTTTTCAACATATTAAACAAGTACATGGCAGTGATGCGCTGGGCGGCTTCTCCTCGGCTAAGACGACCAATCAGGATAACTACCTGTTTCAGAAACTGATGCGCCGCGAGTTGGGGACCAACAACGTCGATCATTGTGCGCGGTTGTGTCATGCCTCCACGGTCACAGGATTGGAGGCGTCCCTTGGCAGCGGCGCCATGACCAACGACATCGCCAGCATTGCCCACTCCGATGTCATTTTTATCATCGGCTCCGATACCACAGCCGCCCACCCGATCATCGCGTCGCATCTCAAGCAGGCCATTCAGCACGGCGCTCGGCTGATTGTCGCCGACCCGAAACGCATCGAGATGGCCGATCACGCGACGCTGTATGTGGCACAGCGCCCCGGTACCGATGTGATGCTGCTCAATGGCATCATGCAGCAGATCATCATTCACGCCTGGTATGACGAAACTTATCTCCGACAACGGGTCGATGGTTTTGATGAGCTGATTATGGAGGTGATGTCCGACCGCTACCTGCCCGAGAAAGTTGAGCTGGTCACAGGCGTGAAAGCGGCCGATGTGGTCAAAATCGCCGAGATGATTGGTACCGCGCGCGTCACCGCCGTCTATTACGCAATGGGCATCACTCAACACACCACCGGACACGACAATGTGCGTTCGATTGCCAACCTGCAAATGCTGTGTGGCAACATCGGCGCGGAAGGTGGGGGCATCAACCCGCTGCGTGGTCAGTCGAATGTGCAAGGGGCCTGTGACATGGGCGCCCTGCCCGGCGACTACCCCGGCTATCAAAAAGTCACTAACCCGCTGGTGCAGGCCAAATTTGCGCAAGCTTGGCAGTGCGATCATCTGCCCACCACGCCCGGGTTAACCCTGACCGAGATGATTGATGCCGCGGCCACCCAGCAACTGCGCGGTTTGTATGTGATGGGCGAAAACCCGGTGCTGAGCGATCCTCATCAGGCGCACGTCATCGACGCACTCAACGCGCTCGATTTTCTCGTGGTGCAGGACATTTTTCTGTCGGAAACCGCAGCGCTGGCGGACGTGGTGCTGCCGTCCTGCTCATTTGCAGAGAAGCAGGGCCACTTCACGAATACCGAACGCCGCGTGCAGGCGCTGTCACCCGCGATTAAGCCACCGGGAGAGGCGCGCGAAGACTGGAGAATCATCACAGATATTGCGAATGCGCTCGGCGGCAACTGGCATTATCAACATGTTGAGCAGATCCAACAGGAGATCTGCTCAGTCACGCCGCAATATGCCGGTATGGATTGGCAGCGTATCAGCGAAGGTAGCCTGCAATGGCCGTGCAATGAGCAAGCGCCGAATGGCACGCGTATTTTGCATCAAACCAGCTTTAAACGCGGTCGCGGCGAGATGGTGGCTGTCCCGTTTGAATACGCCGCAGAGTTGCCGGATGACGATTATCCGCTCATTTTGACCACCGGCCGTCTGCTGGAGCAGTTCCACACGGGCACCATGACGCGCAAGACCCAAGGTCTGGATCAGCGCGCGGGACCGCGCATCATGATCAGTGTGCAAGATGCAGAGCGTCTCGGGATCCACAATAGCGAGCGGGTTCGCCTCTGCTCACGACGCGGTGAAATCGAAGCGCCTGCGTTTGTCACCAAGCGCATGCAAGCGGGTGTGGTGTTCGTGCCATTCCATTTTGCGGAATCCCCCGCCAACCGCCTGACGTCAGAGGCGCGCGATCCGACCGCTAAAATTCCGGAGTTTAAAGTGTCCGCAGTGCGGCTGGAGAAAATAGCCCCGCTCACCACATTGATACCGTTCAGGTCTTAGAAAAGCAAAAGCCACCCAATCGGGTGGCTTTTACTGCACTCAATCTTTAGTAAGTTTGAGTCACTTCGGCAGACAGGCTACACAACTCGTCGACAATCTCCTTTGTCTGTTTGGAATAGATCAGTTTGTCTTTGGCACCGACGAGCTGAATCATTTTCACTTTTCCGGACATCACCGCTTGGCGGATGGCGCGCAGCACCAGCTGATTGTCGAGAATTTTATGTTCGTCCAGGCCATTGCCTTGGACTAAAGAGGCTAGATCCACAGAGAGCACCAGTTGATCGCAGTGTTCAATGTAGTGGCTCAATTGGCTTTTAAGCTGACTACGATTACGGAAACTGCACTCTTCCTCGGTTAACCAATCACACCCTAAATCTTCCGCGTATTCCCAAATTTGGCTCGGCACTCGCTCTGCATCGATCCCTAAGCAGAACAAACGCGCATTGGAAAAACGCGACAAGGCGAAATGGTAAACGGAGCCCACTTGTGGATCTAAGGTCTGTTTCAGTTCGAAATCATGACCGATATGAATAATGCCAATTTCCTCATTATCCAACGCCAGTACAGGCAGTGCGTTGAGCAGCAGCTCATGGCAGTTAGCCAGCACAACCGGCACAGAACTCAGAGCCAGATGACGGCTCAGAATATCCTGATAACGAACATCCGACGCATCCGTTAACACCAGATGTCCGGCATCGGCGTAGTTCGGATTGGACTGTTGTTGATACAGCCAGTCGGAAGCGAATTCTAAACTTTGTTGAGCAAATTCAAACTCTACGCGTGACATCGGTTTTACACGTTCACACACGGTCATGAACGTAAAAGCAGAGATGTGTGGAACCGCAGTACGGTTCAGACGGTAGCGTTTGAATAAACTTAACATGATGAATTACCTTTCTGGTGGCAACGCTCGCGCGGCCTGCAACACATGTAAAATGATCCGTTGTTTGTGAGTTTCGACACGATGGGCAGGAGCCATCACCGAAATTGCACCGATCAACTTACTCCCTTTCATCACCGGAGCACTGATCCCCGACACTCCGGGGTCAATTTCAGACGTACTCACGGCATATCCGTGTCGGCGTATTTTTTCCAGCTCGGTTTGCCATTTTTCCATTCGGTGATCTTCACCGAAATAACGCAGAATCTTTTCACAACGCTGCGCAGGCATATACGCCAACATTACTTTGGATGAGGCGCCACGAAGCAGGGGTTGACTTTGACCCTGGACGAAGCTGCATCGAAGCGCCTGCATACTTTCTTTCTGGCTGACACACAGTGCGCGGTAACCGACTGGCACCATGTACGCCGCCATTTCACCAGTCTGCTTTTGCAATCGGCTTAACACCGCATCGACCGCATCAAGGTTGTGCTGGCTGGTTTCGTAACTGCGCATCAGAAGAAGGGCCGCAGAACCGATGATCAAGGTTTTGTCATGCGGGCTCTCTTCAATCAGGTTCCACTCTTTCAGCAGCTTGAGATGTCGGTACAAACTGCTCAGTGGCACCTGCAATTGTTCACTTAATGTTTTGGCCGAAACCGGCTCGTCATTCACCGCGACCTGCATCAGCAGTTGCAGTGATTTCTCGTTAACTTGATTCGCAGATTGTTTTATTTCGCTCATGACTGCTTTTTTAGCCTTTATCGTGTTTCAGCTCAAACTTGAATTCTTATATATCGAGAATTTAATTCGAATTAAAGGATTGCATTCTCACCAAGTGAGAAAACAACTTAAATTGGCTAAATTGAACGAAATTTTTTGGCGAAAAAAGCGTTGAAGAGTTATGCAGAAAGCGGTGGTTTTATCGGCATAACATGCAGAAAATCCCAACAAAAAAGCGACGCCGAAGCATCGCTTTTTTCAGACTCACACCCAGTTAGGCGAGTTTGAACGTGGCTACTTTGGCACTCAGCTCAGACGCCTGTTGTTTCAGCTCATTAGACTGATTCAAACTGTCGTCCGCGCCTTCGACCAACTGCTCAGTCACATCTTTGATAGCAGTGATGTTTTGCGTGATTTCGCTGGTCACATGGGTCTGCTCCTCCGCCGCAGTCGCAATTTGAGTCGCCATATCGCTGATCAGCGCCACCGCCGCGTTAATTTCTTCCAGCGCATGCGTCGCTTTATCGGCATCTTCCACCGAGTTTGCCGCCAATGTGGAGCTGCTCGACATCAATGCCACTGCTCGTTTGGTGGTTTCCTGCAGCGTATCAATGGTCGCTTTGATCTCTTCCGTCGAGGTATGCGTGCGCTGTGACAACACACGGACTTCATCGGCCACCACCGCAAAACCTCGGCCTTGCTCACCGGCACGCGCAGCTTCAATCGCCGCATTGAGCGCCAGCAGGTTAGTCTGTTCCGCAATCCCCTGAATCGTCGCCAGCACCGTAGAGATATCCTGTGCGTGTTGGTTCAGAACAGAAATGACATCGCTGGCCTGGCTCACTTCATTCGCCAGATTGTTGATTGACGCTTTGGTATTGAGAACCAATGTGCGGCCATTATTCGTGCTTGTTGAGGAGTCCTGAGCGGCATGAGCCGTTTGCTCTGCATGTGAAGCGATTTCCTGTGTCGCGGATGCCATTTCAGTTACCGCCGTGGCCACCATGGTAATCTCTTGCTGCTGCATGCCAAGTTCGGAAGCCGACAAGTTCGCACGTTGCGCGCCATGTTCCGCCTGATTACTTAACTGCTCTGACTGATGTCGAATGTGGCCAATCAACTGCTGCAAACTGGCGACAAACGTGTTGAAACTATCGGCCAGTTTGCCGACTTCGTCGTTGTTTTCCACCACAATACGCTGCGTTAAATCGCCGCTACCGTTGGCGATCTGCTCCAGTGCATAAGAGACGTTTTTCAGCGGACGGAACAACACATTACACAGCAGGTTGAACAGAATGGTACACAGCACCACCACCAGGGCGGTGACCAGCAGTTGGCCCCACAGCGCATCAAACAGCGGTGAAATCAGTGACTGGTAGTTGATGACAATCACGGTACTCAGTGCGGTACCTTCAATCGCTCGGGCAAACAGCACATATTTGTCACCATCAATCTCGATACGACTGTCACTGCCTGAGCGCTGAGCATTCTTAATATCTGAGAAATTAATGCCCAGCTCAGAGACACTTTTATTGAGCAATTTGGTGTTGGAATGGGTAAAGATATTCCCTTTGTCGTTGACGATAAACATGTAACCGGAGCCCGGCAGCACCACCTGTTTCATGTTATTGAGAATGTCGGTAATTTCCACATCGGCCCCCAGCACCAACTGCTGGCCGTACAAGTCCACGGCTTTACCGAGCGAAACCACATTAGCCCCGGTGGCCGCGGCAACGGTTGGGTTATCCATAAACACTTTGGCCGGATTGGCTTTGGCGTTGATGTACCAGCCCCACTTACGTGGATCGTTGTTGTCCGGTGGCAACACCGCGCCGTTGGCGTTTTGCTGCGAGCCATCCGGGTATGCAAGGAACACGTTGTCGAATGCCGCTGCGTGCTTCACCTGTTTCAGGTGCGTGACGATTGCGTCCTGCTTGGCTTCCGAGGTCAGAGAAGTCAGCGCGCGCTGTTTAGACACGAGCCAATCCGATACATATTGATTGTAAGAGGCGGTCACGCTTTGCAGGCGTTGTTCAACCTCGATATCCAGACGTCCCAGAGACGCATTGAATGATAGCGCTTCAACCAGCACTCCCCCGATCACAATGGCAGCGCTGGCAGAAATGGCCAGCTTATTTTTTAACGATAGATTTTTGAACATACCCTGTCCTGATTGTCTTTATAATTTTGCTTCACGATGAAGCCGCCCTCAGGGCGTCTGCATTATAATTTCTAGCCTCAAAATAAATGCGAACTGCCCGACGAAAATCACTTTTACCAGCTGGTACATGTCACAAGTGTAGTGCTAATTCCATTTCTGTCCGTGCTTTGCGCTCGGTTGCATGTGCAAATTGTGAAGGACAAAAGATCGCTGATTAAAAACGGGCGAAAAAAAGGAGGCCATAGCCTCCTGAATCTTTACTCTGCGTTTTAGCGCTGCAATAAAGTGCGCCAGGACACTTCGTCAGTCTGATAACATTTAAGGCTCAGAATAAAACTTACCACGCCTAGCGCGATGTAAATCAACGCGTTAGCCACACTGATCTGCGCGACAACCTGTGACAGACTGGAATCGGTCAGGATATTCAGTGGCAACGCCAGTGTCTGGTGAAAGAAATCGCCGATCGCATCGCTGCCAAACAGACCCAGACTGAGCCATTTCAGCGCATACACAGCAATAAACATCACCAGAATAGGAGAATTCACCAACTGTGAAATCAGCAGCGTGATACAGGCCAGCGGCAGTAACGCCAGCGCCACCAACAGCATCAGTCCGAGATAGTTCAGCCAGTGAGTCAGCACAAACAGCAGTGAGCGTTGGTGCATCAGCAGTGGAATGGCATCATCAGTGGCCAGATTCACCAGCCAGAACATCAAATCCGAAGCGATAACCAGCACTGAACAGATCACTGGAATCACCAACAAACCAAAAGTCAGTTTCACGCCGTGCGTCATCAGATTGCTGACAGGCATACTACGCCAGAACATTGAACTGCCTTCCTGACGCTCTTTACGCAACGTTTTAGGAATATACAACGTGCTCAACATGATCGACAGCGCGCCAGCCAGCACGACGATCAGTGAACTGAATTCATCGACAAACTGTAGATCCATGTTGTCAAATCCGCTGTAACTCATTTCAAACGAGAGATTACTTTGAACGTTGCCATTGCTCAAAATACCGGCAAACAGTACCAGCACACACACCAGCACGAACAATGGAATGCGGCTCACCGCTTTGTGTTCGATCCATTCTTTTTCTAACATGTAGACGGAAGCATGCATTATGCGTTCTCCTTCTGCAGCGCCAAAAACAGCTCTGCCAGTTTTACACTGTAAATATGACCTAGCCCTTCGACAGCATTGCGATGCTGTGCTTTCAACAGCCACTTCGTGGTACCGAGCCCGACCAGAGACGACAATGGGTTGAGCGCCGCAATCTGCTGCGTCATGGATGTTGGCGTTTCCAACACAAAGTACCCCTGCTCCACCTGTTCCATGCTCTCCTGCAACACCACTTTGCCCTGTTTCAGAATCAGTACATCCGTCAACAGGTGTTCAATTTCCGATACTTCATGACTGGCAATGATCAGCGCACGTTCGCCATCGTGGAACCATTCCAGCAGATGACGATAAAACGTATCGCGATAAATCAGGTCCAGCCCCAGCGTCGGTTCGTCCAGAATCAGCACTTTGGTATCCGTGGCAATCACCAGAGCCAGATGCAACTGAACTTTCATCCCTTTAGACAACGCCTTGATCTTACTGTGTAAACGAATATCGGTTTTGGCCAGCACCGAGTGCGCTTTGCCCAGCGAAAATCCCGGATGTACCCCCGACGTGTATTTAAGAAGCTGTTTGACGGTCATCCATTCTGGCAGCACATTCACATCCGAGATGTAGGCCAGATGTTCCATCACTTTTGCCCGTTGATGGATCGGTTCCAGACCAAAAATCTGAATGTCGCCTTGGTAATGGTGAGCGCCAAGCAACGCTTTGATTAAGGTCGATTTCCCCGCGCCATTATGGCCGAGCAAACCCAGCACCTGACCCGATTGCAGTGTGAAACTGACATCCTGCAAGGCGCTCTCCCCTTGTGAAGCCGAGTACTGCTTCGACACATGTTTTACTTCAACATACGGATTCATTGCTCGTCCTCAATATATTGTTTTAACTGCTGCATAAAATCTTCCAGCGACATGTCTATCTGAGTCAGCGTCGCGGCTATTTGCGGAATCTGCTGCTCGAGAAATTGTTGTCGCTGCTGGGTTTTCAATTGATTCAGTGCGCCACTGGCTACATACATACCTTGTCCACGACGCTTTTCTACCAAGCCTTCATCCACCAGCAACTGATAACCTTTCATCACCGTCAGATGATTGATTTTCAGGTCGGCTGATACGGTTCTCACCGATGGAAGCGGCTCACCTTCAGGCCAGATACCTTGTAGAATCTGCTCGGTGATCTTGTCCGCCAGTTGGCGAAAAATCGGTTGGTTGTCCTGCCATTCTGTCACTGCACATTACCGATATGGTGTTATACATGTATATAACACTAAACTTGAAAACGAATTTTCGCAACTCTCTTTTTCGCACAGAAAAGAAAAAGGCCCCGCCGAAGCGAAGCCTTTAGAACAAATGACATACTTAATCAGTTGGTTGAACAGTCTGCCGGGCCGACCAGTTGCCACACTCCCCACTCACCCGAATGATCAGGTGATGCTTCGTTAGGGTTTACGTACCACTTGTTTGACCACAGTTGTCCTTGCCACGCAACAATGGTACCCGGTGATGCATAAGTTTGGCTTGCATCCCACAGGTTGTCACAGGTTTCACCACCGCTTGAGGTTTTGAGAACAACGACATTAGTGCTGGCCGAAGCGCTCGCCTGGCCATCACTCACGCTCACCGTGAAGCTCAACGTGGTATCTTGTGAGTACTCAGGCGCCACGAAAGTGACTGTGCTGCCGGTTACCGTCGCGTTCAGACCTGCTGGTACATTCCAGTTGAACGTCAGAGTGTCGAGATCCGCATCACTCGAAGCGGAAGCATCAACCACCACCGTTTCACCTGCGTTCACCTGCGCCGGAGCGCTTACCGCAGCCACTGGTGTGTTGTTCTCATTGCCGCCCGCCGGTTTCACAGTCACAGTCACATTGGCCGATGTACTTGCGCCTTCGTTATCCGTCACAGTCAACTTAAAGGTCAGCGCTTGTTCGCTGGTCACTTCCGGCGCAGTAAAGCTTGCCTGAGCGGCATTGGCATTGCTCAGCGTTACCGCTGCACCTGATGTTTGCTCCCACAGGTAGCTGGCAATCGTGCCGTCGCTGTCTTTCGACGCGCTGGCATCCAGAGTCACGCTTACCGGACCTGTCACCGTCTGAGCAGCGCCTGCATTGGCCGTTGGTGCACGATTCGCAGGCGGAGTAGTTCCGCCAGCTAACCCTTCATGCATCGCATTCAGAATGTCGCCGTTGTCAGCATCGATTTCCCACGAGAACAGACCAGCCAAGCCCAGGCTGCGTGCATACGCACCTTTGGCTTTCACTGAACGGTCATCATCAAAGGTAATCAACTGACCAGAGGTGCGGTTCCATACCCAAGGCGCTTCTGCCTGAGCATCGTAGCCGTACTCAAAACCATTGATACCTGTATTATCTGCGCCCAACATGTTGGCTTTAATGCCTTTGTAGTCAATGACACCCGCTTCCCATACGCCTTGCGCCGTCGAGCCGGTCAGTTTGCCATTACCAACACCCGTCATCGGATCGGTTGGATCCGTCAGACTTGAGGGCATCACACCATCCCAGCCACGGCCATACATCGCCGTACCCAGTACCAGTTTGTTGGCTGGGACACCTTGAGCCAGCAGAAGCTGAATACCACGGTCAGCGGTATAGGCCGGGCCTTTGTAGGGTTCGCCATTTTCATCAACGCCCGTGCCATCACACTGCCCCGGACGCATGAATGTGCCACAGTTCAGCGCGGTCTGGTGACCGAGTACGTTGTTCCAACCGCCGTAGAAGTCATATGTCATAGCAAAGATGTAGTCCATGTACTGCACCGCATCGGCGTAGTTCACGTCTTCGATCTTGTCGTAGCCGACACCAATGGCAGAAGTCAGCTCGTAAGTGCGACCTGTTTCCGCTTCCAGATCATTCAACATGGCACGCAGCTCTTGCATCAGAGCAACGTAAGCCGGGCCATCGTTCACTGGATCACCAAGGTTTGGCGCCGCGCCGTCACCGCCTGGAAATTCCCAGTCAATGTCTACACCATCAAAGAATTTCCAGGTTTTGAGGAAACGCTTCACTGATGCAACGAACGTGTCACGATTGGCTTTGGTGGTGAAATCAAAGAATGGGTCAGATAGCGTCCAGCCACCGACAGAAGGAATGATCTTGAGATCCGGATAGCGCTGTTTCAGTGCCATCATCATGGCGTAGTTGCCCTTGATCGGAGAGCTGTACTCATGACCGGCCTGCGGGAAGCTTTTCTGATATGCAGCCCAAGGGTCATGAATCACTACCTCATAATCCGGCACGCCCTGACATGCGGTCATCAGTGCATTGTAGCTGTTGCCACCGACTGATTTTACCGACTCGTTCGGACCACAGATCGGGATAAATCCATACAGAATGTGCGTTAAGTTTTGCGCTGGAAGGTTATCCACGGTGTAGTTACGGCCATAAATGCCCCATTCAACAAAATAGGTCCCCACCACAGTATTCGCATCGGTGGTGTAAGTTTTGTTGTTCGGATCCACATTCATAGTCAGTGGTTTGAGATGCGAACCATCGGTATCCGCGAGGGTCAGCTCAGCGGGTGCACTTTTGCTACAACCGGTGTCGTCACATGCGGCCACTTCCAGCGTATACAAACCACCTTTGCTGTAAGTGAAGTTGGCCGTCGTCTGACTGCCAGAAATCGGGCCGGAAGCCACTTCCTGACCGTCGAAATAAATTTTGTAAGTGTTGCCCGTTTCACCACTCCACTGGTTAAACGTAATGGAGATTGGCGCTTCGTCGTGGTATTTCACCATCTGGTTGTAGCCAGCGGTGGTTTCCATCGCGAGCTCAATTTTTGAAAATTGCAGATTGTTCGACCCGTAGACATCAATACTTGGTGCCGCCGGAGCCGCTAAGGCCGTTCCAGACAGAGCCAGCGCAATACTTGCGGCGCACAGAGTAATACGATTCATATCTATTTCTCTCGTTCCTTGCAGATTGTACTCAACATGAGTTGGCTGCTCTTCAGTAAGGCTTTGAAGAACATCGGCTTCAGTATTTGGGAGACTTTATTTTTTTGAAAAAAAATTAAAACGCTTTTCGAGTCACAACGAGCATTTTGTGGCGAAAATTCACCGTGTTACATAGCAAATTCTACTCTAAGCCAAGAATTCAGAATCTTTACAAAGTCTGGAAGGCAAAATTATTTTTTTGAGCTAATGAAGTTCCTCACAAGAGACAAAAAACAAAAAGCCCTCTAAAAAGAGGGCATTAGTGTAAGAACTATCAATTATAACGGACGAAATTTCGCGGTAAAATGCCGCAAAACTGGCGGCTCATAGGCAAATTCCAGCCCTTTAAAGCTTGAGGCACGCTTGGTGAGCTCAATAATCGCATCAGCAATGTAGTCCATGTGATCGTTGGTGTAGACGCGACGCGGAATGGTCAGGCGCATCAGCTCCAGTTCAGCGGGCTTTTGTTCACCCGTTTGCGGATCGCGCCCCAGCAACAGCGAACCAATCTCAACCGCGCGAATGCCCGCTTCGAGGTAGAGCTCGTTACACAGCACTTGCGCCGGGAACTGCTCGGCCGGAATGTGAGGCAGGATCTTCGCCGCATCAACAAAGACCGCATGACCACCCGTTGGGTACTGAATCGGAATACCTGCCTCACGCAGGCGTTCGCCCAGATACGCGACCTGACTGATACGATAATGCAGAAAATCCTCGTTCGCCGCTTCGTACAGACCACGAGCCAGCGCTTCCATATCGCGTCCGGCCATCCCACCGTAAGTCACAAACCCTTCCATCGGCACACAACGTGTACGCACCGCCTGGAACAGCTCCTCATGGTCACGAATGCAGCAGAGCCCGCCAATATTCACCATCGGGTCTTTTTTGGCTGACATCGTCAACATATCGCCGTACTGATACATCTCGCGGATGATATCGAGGATCGGTTTGTCCGCATAACCCGCTTCACGTTGCTTAATGAAATAGGCGTTCTCACAATAGCGCGCCGAATCGATCACCACCGGAATATCATGACGAGTGGCAATGTCATACACCGCACGCATGTTCACCATTGACACTGGCTGCCCGCCCGAGCTGTTACACGTGATCGTGGTGATGATGGCGCAGATGTTGTGGGCGCCATACTGATCGATGGTGGTTTGCAGCTTGTCGAGGTCGAAGTTACCTTTCCAGTCATACGGCGTGGTGGTATCAAACGCTTCCTGAGTCACCACGTTGACTGCTTTGCCGCCATTGAGCTCAATGTGGCCAGCGGTAGTATCGAAGTGGTAGTTGGAGATAAAGACCGGCGTGGTGCCGCCGCGCACCTGGCGCATGCGTTCAATCAGGGCTGGAAACAGAATTTGCTCAGCGCCGCGTCCCTGATGCGCCGGAACGGTGAGCTTGTAACCGAAGAAGTGTTCAACTGCCGCACACAGGTTGTAATAGTTACGACTGCCCGCGTAGGACTCGTCACCAAGCATCAACCCCGCCCACTGGTTATCACTCATGGCGCCAGTACCGGAGTCGGTCAGCAGATCGATATAAACATCTTCACTGCGCAGCAAAAAAGGGTTGAAGCCCGCTTCTTGTAGTGCGTGCTCGCGATCGGCCAGAGTCGTCATTTTAATCGGTTCCACCATCTTAATGCGGAACGGTTCAGGAATACGTTTCATGCTTAAATACCTTTATCGCTTCGCCCGCGCAGATAAACGCGCAGACAAAGTTCAATTGATTGGGATGCCGTCACAGCGGCAGAAGAAAAAAGCCCGTTCGATGGGCGAGGAATTTAAGCGAGAGAGGAGGTTTTACTGAGCAGAGACAAGCAGTAATCGAGGTTATACCAAGACGACAACACTAACTTAATGTCGTGCGTTGCGTTGAAGTCCATCGCGTCATCTCCGGTTGCTGAGTCATGAAATCACTATAGTGCAGCGGTTTAGCGTTTGGCTTGCGTCTCTTTCATACTTTGCCGGACTGCTCACATCTTCATCATCACAGTAAGTGAAATCGCGTGTTAAGTTTTGATGAAATTCACGACTCCGTAACCATGAAAACTTGCAATTCTCAGCCACAATCGGCACCCTCTCATGACACTACGCGCAAGCGGTTAAAAGGATAAAACTAATGAATGTAATCAAACCTTTATCATGTTTTTTGGCTATTGTTTTCAGTGCTTCTGCTGCAGCGACCGTTACTTTGGACGTGCCTGATACTATTGATCTTTTGGTCGTCAATGGTGGCAAACCGAATACTTCCGGTGGCTTTTTTGCATCATCGAAAAAGGTTGAAATGGAAGATGGTCAGCAACAAATCGTGTTTCGCTACCACCCTTATTTCACTCAAGGTAATGACCGTGTTGGTGTAGAAAGCGATGTAGTCATTGCCAAGTTCAATGCCGCGGATCAATCCATTTCATTCGACATGCCGGAGTTTCGCAATGCTGCGGATGCTGAGCGCAGCATCAAATCGATGGAATGGACTTTACGAGATCAACAAGGTACCGCCATTGAGATGAAGCAGGATCGCCTGATCAAAGAAGGCATGCAGATTGGCCGCGATTACAAGCAAGAAACGCTGGAATACAACATGACTGGCGGCCCGGCAGCGATCACCACTCAGTATGTCAAACCGACATCAGCAAACGGCAGCACGAGCGACACCACCGCCGAAGAGATGCTGCATTTCTGGTACGGTAAAGCCGACGCGCAAACCAAAGCCCGCTTCAAACAGTATGTGAATCAGCAATAAGCTGGTCACGCATCATTCGATACGAATCGGGCTCCCAATAGGAGCCCGAATCGTTGGTTACATCACTTGTGATTGCATCACGATGTCATCATCCACCGACAACTGATAACAGTAATCCGCGTGCTGAGTCAGACAATCAAAAATCTCCCGGTCCAGCTGGTTGGCGTCAACCATTTCCCCGACAATCTGTAGTGCCTGCTGCAAGGTAATGCCTTCCCGATAAGGGCGCGACTGCGTCAGCGCCTGAAACACATCCGAAAGCGCAACAATACGGCTCGGCCGATCCAATTCTTGCGCGATTTTGCCCAGCGGATAACCCGAGCCATCAAGACGCTCATGGTGATTTGATGCCCATTCATTAATCAGCGGTGAAGTAATTATGCCTTGCAGAATGAAGCGAGTATCCGTTGCATGACGTTTGATGCAGGTGTACTCCTCCGCCGTCAGCTTGCCGGGCTTGTGTAACACCACATCCGGCGTACACAACTTGCCGATATCGTGCACCAGACCAGCAAGATAAAGCATTTTCTGCATTTTGGGTGAATAGGCGAGCTGTTTAGCAAGGTACTTCGAGAGCTGCGCAACTTTGAGCGAATGTTGAAAAGTAAACGTACTTTTGGCGTCGACCACTTTGGCAAACAGCTCTGCAATATCGATGGTTTCATCCAGACCGATATTGCTGGAAAAGAAAGGCACCGAATCGAGATGCATCATCTTGGCCTCGATATGGCGTGGGTTCATTGAGAACCAGAAATCATCGTTATCCACCAGCTCCGTCATATGTTGCACCATGTTCGCTTCAAACACCGTACCGGAATGCTGCTGCAGTTGATGCGCGATGGACAATTTGGCCTCGGCGTTTAAGTTACCAAACTTATCCTTGGGTTGATGGCGATAGAGGTGATCAACACGGTTCACCAGACAGATGAGCGTTGCCAGCTCCTTGTCGGCATCTGCGATCGGTAAATGTTGCAACTCACTCCACGGCGTATGGTGATAAAGAACCGGTGTGGCAAAACACGAAAGCGGCGCGCATTCCAGCAGCAGCTTGTAGCCTTTTTCACAATGACGGGCAAAACTGCCGCTTTGAAGGGGAAAGATCAACGGCATTGAAGCCGAGGACTGAGTGGAGCCGCAGTCATGCACCAGACCTGTAGAAAAAGCCAATTGCGCTTGTTCTTCATCCCAGCCCATTAACCGCGAGCACCGATAAGCCATATAACCTACCCGATGGCTATGATGAAGTTCATCGAACCCCACCGCATCCAATGCTTGGGCGATGCCCAATAATACCCGACGCAAGTCGACGCTGACGTCTTCAGCATGCAATTCCATATTGTTAACTGACACTAAAAATTTTTGAATAATTATGTTTCTCGAGATTAATACAAACAGGCAGTTTATTCCTGATTTTTTTGAGGTTTTTCTACATAACGTGACGAAAACCATGTGCTACAAGTTTCATTTCAATATAACGTACGAATAAACTTTGAGCGTCGCACGCAAAATGCTACTCTGCGCGGCAACATGCCGGACAAATAACAGACAAAATCAGGTGGTTAGAATGTTTACCCTAATGGTCGATGACGACGTACAGCTGGCACTCATCGAAGAATCGTTTGCCCCTTTGTATGCCCAAATAGTCGCAAAACAGCAGGCGTATTTGTCACAATGGTTGGCGTGGCCGCCTTATTGTCGCTCAGAGCAGGATTTCCAGCTTTTTATCCAGAATATGCTGCACGACTATGCCGACGGCAAAGTCGTCGTATGTGCGATGTTTTATCGTGGGGAATTGGTTGGAAACTGCAGCCTGCAAGAGATCAACCGCGATTTACAGAAAGCCCGTATTGGTTATTGGCTGTCACAAGAACACCAGGGGAAAGGCATTGTCACCCGGGCCGTTTCTCGTTTGATTGACCTTGCATTTAACGCCTATCAACTGGAGAAAGTTGAACTGGCTGCCGCCAGCGGTAATCTGGCGAGTCAGGCAGTTGCCAAGCGCCTTGGATTTAATCAGGAAGGGATAATTACCCGGGCAGAGAATCTGAACGGGCGCGTCGTTGACCATGTGGTGTTTGGACTGACGCGCACCAACGCCGAATAGCATCTATAAAAAAGCGGAGCCCAGCTCCGCCTTTTTCTTATTGCCAGAAGAACATCGCAATAGCAGATAGCAACGCAATACAGGCAATGTTGAGGAACATCCCCACACGCATCATTTCGCTCTGCTTGATATGACCCGTTGCAAACACAATCGCATTCGGCGGAGTCGCCACTGGCAGCATGAACGCACAGGAAGCCGCAACGGCAATCAACACAGAAAGCAGTACTGGCGATACGCCAAACGCTTCTGCCACGCTGGCAAAGACCGGGATGAGCAGCGCCGCGCTGGCAGTGTTACTGGCAAACTCCGTCAGGAAAACAACGAATGCGGCAATCACCAGCACGATGAACAGCAGGCCCAGGTCGGCAATCATCGCACTCAGTTCATTGGCCAGAAACACGCTGGTACCCGTTTGTTTCAGTACGTTACTCAAACAAATACCGCCGCCGAACAGCAGCAGCACGCCCCAGTCCGCCGTTTTCTCGATATCTTTCCAGTGCACCACGCGCGCAAAACTCACCATGACAATCGCGCCCAACGCAATAATGGTATCGAAACTCTTAAAGCCGCCCAACATTGCGTTGACGGGTTTACTGAAGATCCACAGGAACACAGTCAGACCAAAAATCGCCAGTGTGACCACTTTACCTTTGTCCCACAGAACTGGCTGACGGTTGAGCTCAAAGTGGCCGCTCAGGTCTGGTTTCAGAACCAGATACAACACCAGAATCGCCATCGGCAGCATGATGATTGTGGTAGGCAGACCAAACTTCATCCAATCCGTAAACGACAGACCCACTTCTGCCGCTGCAATGGCGTTTGGCGGGCTACCAACAACGGTCGCAATACCACCAATACTGGCGCTGTATGCAATGCCAAGCAGCACGAAAACGTAAGTGCTGTGACCACGGTCGTCATCGACTTTGCTCAGTACACCAAGCACGAGTGGCAACATCATCGCCGCGGTCGCAGTGTTACTGATCCACATAGACAAACCAGCCGTCACGCCAAACAGCATGAACACCGCGACACTCATTTTGCCGCGAGCCATGATCAGGACTTTGTCAGCGATCACTTTATCCAGCCCCTGACGGTGCATCGCGGCAGCAAGCGCGAAGCCTCCCAGGAACAGGAAAATGATCGAGTTAGCAAAATTATTGAGCGCGGCCTGCGTATCAAACACGCCAAACAATACGGCCATGATAGGCACCAGTATTGCCGTTACCGTCACGTGCAGTGCTTCGGTCAACCACAGCACAGCGATAAACGCGAGCATGCTGATACCTAAAACGACATTTGGCTCAAATGGCAGGGTATTAAAAAGGATAAAAAACAGCGCGACATCGGCAAGGATGATCAGGCTGTTGCGGTTAAAAAACCATTCTCGGGTATTGTGGGGTAAAGGGACACTATCATTTCTATTCATTATTATTCTTCCTTAAGGAGGCCAATCGGCACTCGCGATCATCACACAGATTCAAACGAGGAGATAATAATTATTGCGAAATTGTTAAGCCTATCAAAACTATCACTTACAATTTAACACATTGAAATAAATAGAAATCCCAACACCATAAATTTTAACAATTTGGAAAAATACGTGCTTCAATTCAAACGATTGAGCTAATCAATACTTTTAACAATTTGTTCAAATGCCACTTTAACTTCATTCCCTTTCATAATTCGTCCATGTCCTTGATTTTTAGTAGTAATCAAGGTGACACTTTCTATTTCCTGCGCCGCCTTATCAGATTCAGCGTAGCGAGCAAATCGGTCTTTTTCATCATGGACAATGATGGTTGGCGCTTTACGCTGTTTAAGGCTCTGGTAGGGCTGGATAGAATGAATAGGATAGCGATACTCGTCCTGTACTTCGTTGACGACCTCTTCAAACAGACGCATGGAGTATCCTGAACGGGCTACCGTACCGAATAAGTTATCCAGATAATCCAGAACAGGCGCAATAAGCACCATCGGACAACGTTCCAGTTTGGCATGACGACATTCCAACGCAGTGACATTCCCCATACTGTGGCCAATCAGTCCGACAAACTCAGGTTCACTGTCGAGAATCGCTTCCAGACCACGCACAAATGCCGGAACATGACCAAATGCCCCTTCACTTTCACCGTGCGCCGGATGATCGTAAGCCAGCGCCGTAAAACCTTGCGCCGCAATATGCTCCATCAGCGGGAAAAACTGGCTCGACGACCCGGACCAACCGTGAGTCAGGATCCACACCGGACCTTCTCCTAAGCGGTAAGTGGTCAGTTTACCTTCCGCAGACTCCACCTGACTTTTGATCATGCCTTTTGGCGGGTGATTCTTCGCCGTCATTCGCGCTGGAGTTAGCAATACCTTGCGTGCCGTTTTACGAGCATGCGCCGGAGCCAGAGTATGGTGCAAACGGGTTGTCCAGTTAACCAGGCTGCGGCGCAGGCTGAACTTGCCGGACGTATTGAAATAAATCTTCTCACTCATGATTCGATCCTTCAGCACAAAAACGAACGTTCGTGCTTTTTATTGGTAAAATTTTTTGTGTTCAAGCCAACTCGCTAAACGTAAAGCGAGTTAACCAAATTCTTCACGCCTTTTTCCAGCGCGCCAGCAGCGCATCCACGCCCTGCCAAAAGTGTTGATAACTCTGTTCTTGTCCATATAGTGAATAAAACAGATGCGCACTCAGATAGAGCCCATACAATTCATAGCTCGCTTGCTGAGCATTCAAATGAGCGACAAATTGTCCCTGCTCTATGCCTTTGTGGATTTGAATCTGCAAATAATGAATCCAGCTCGAAATCGACGCTTTCAGTGTCTGCTGAATCGCACAATCGGTGTGCACCGCTTCTTTCCACGCATCCAAAAACATGCAACTGCCCTGAAACGATTGGTTCCAGCCCAGCCAGTTGTCCAGAATCCGACGCAGTTTTCTCTCGATATCACCGTCATCAAGTTCGCGGGCTGGTGAGATCACTCGACGAATAAACGTCTGGTTGGCAAACTCCAACACGGCAATTTGCAGATTCTCTTTGGAATTGAAGTGTGCAAACAGGCCACTTTTGGACATACCGCACTCTTTCGCCAACTCACCGATAGTCAGACTCTCTAAGCCATTGGCGCTCGCCAGCTCAAATGCCGTCTGCAATATATTCTCTCGAGTGATTCTTCCTTTACTCATTATTGGCCACCATAATTGCATTACGCTCTATTTTTAGCACGTTCGTTCTATTTTGCAAATTTGATTTCTCGCGCTCCTCAATCTGTGAAAGAATGATGAAATTGCGACCACATTCAAAGGATTGATATGGAAGGGATAATAGAGCAACTGCAGTTTTCCGCGTCGATTACCGGCCCGATTTGTCTCATGCTGGTTTTGGGGGTTGTGTTTAAACGCATGAACCTGATCAACGAAAACTTCATTGAAGTTGCGTCCCGTATGGTATTTCAAGTCACACTGCCCGCCATGCTGTTTCTCAGTATTGTGGGTTCAAAGCACGACTTTTCTTCCAGTGCCGCGCTGATCATCTTCGGTTTGGTGGCCAACTTTTCGTTTTTCCTCTTCACCACCTTTACCACCAAGCGCGCATTTCGTGACCCGCGCGACCAAGGCGTAATCATTCAAGGTGGCTTTCGAGCCAATACCGCTATTATTGGCCTCGCGTATGTCGCCAATACTTATTCAGATGCGGGTGTGGCTCTGGCTGCTATTTATGTTGCCTCGACAACGGTGCTGTATAACATTCAAGCCGTCATCGCTCTGACGCCCAAAGGTGAAACCACAGGGGTGCAAGCGAGCAAACTCATCGTTAAAACGCTGACCAAAAACCCGTTGATCATTTCAATTATGCTCGGTGTGGTGTGCTACTTTCTGGCCGTACCTATCCCCAACATTGTCACTCAGGCCGGACATTACTTCGCCAACATGACTCTGCCACTGGCGCTATTGTGCACTGGTGGTTCACTCGATATGCGTTCACTCAAAGATGACAAAAGTTCAGCCTGGTTTTCTACCGCCTATAAACTGGTGCTCTCACCCGTGATGATCACAGGCGCCGCACTGCTCTATGGTTTCCGTGGTATGGATTTGGGCCTGATTTTCCTGATGAGTGCGTCACCAACCGCAGCCGCAAGTTACGTCATGGCTCGGGCGATGGGTGGGAATGCAACGTTGGCCGCCAACATCATCGCGTTGACCACCGTATTTTCCCTGCTCTCGTGCACGTTGGGCATCTTTATTCTCTCCAGTTTCCAGCTCATCTGACACACGATTTTGTTCTCCGCCCATACCACCCCGTACGGCAGAGAACGCAATCTAAAGAGAACTTCTCTGTTTTTGTTATGACCAAGGTCCTTGTTTGAGCGTTAGCATTAACGGCGCATTTGCAGGAAGCCTTCATTTCGCTCTACGCTTAGTCAAAGGGCAGAACGTACCCGACTGAAATTCATACTCTTTCGCAAAACAAGGAACCTTATGTTGGCACATTGGCTGAGCGCTCTTTTACTGCTACTTCCGATGATCTCTTGGGCCGAAACGGCTCAACCAGTTCCTTGGGAAATGGCTAAAAACCAGGATGGCATCACTATCCAAACTCGCAAGCATCGTGACGGTTTAGTCGAAATTCGCGCGCAGATGTTGGTACCCACCACATACGCAGCCTTCATGAGCCTGCTAGAAAACAGCAGCAATCTGCCCAACTGGATTGACCATGTCGCCTCTAGCCGAGTCCTCAAAAAGATTTCAGACCACGAGAATATTGTCTATACGCGTTTCTCGGCGCCCTGGCCAGCTCGCGATAGAGACATGGTGACGTATTCGCAGTTTCAGCAGTTTCCTGGGTCTTTGGTTTTAACCATTGAGGATGCGTCGGATCAGTATCCGGAGAAGGAAGGATTTGTGCGAATCAAAGCGGTGAAAGCAACGTGGGTACTGGAAAAACTAACCAATGGCATGACACACATCGACTACACCGCCTTTGCCGATCCGGGCGGCATGCTACCCAATTGGCTGGCGAACAAGCTCTCTGTGTCGAGTGCTTTCAATACCTTTGAAGCGTTGAGGGAGCAGCTCTCCAAATACCAAGGTAAACGGCACCCTCATGTGACCGAGTGATCAGAACAGTTTGCCGTACGGCAGATAAATCAGATTCAGTACCATCAGTATAATCATGACGCTAAAAGTCAGTTTCATTCCGGTTATGCGGCCTTTAAGTTGATCGTTTAAGATCGCTTTGGCATGCAGCAAACGACCGAGAATGAAAGCAATGCCCGTCGCATGCAGCCACCATACATTCGCGCCGTTGAACTCTGCGAAGCCCATCAAAATCAACGTGATCGGAATATACTCCGCGGCATTGCCCTGCGCACTGCGCGCCAAAGTCAACGCATTCACGCCCCCATCCATATACTTCACCTGATGGCGCCGACGCTGCTTGATCACCTGCACCGCCAACCCTATCAATAACCCAGCCAAAATGACGGCATACAACGCTGTAACCATAAGATTTCCTTAGTCTCCATTGAGGAGATAAGTGTAGATGAAAAGAGAGGAAAGAAAAAAGCGCTGCGTGCAGCGCTCTTAGGTATCGCAGAGAAAGGCATCCACATCACCATCAGCAAACAGCACCTGATGTTTACGCCGCTGGTGAGTCACCTAGCCGCACAGAACGGCGGCATACCCTGTTGTGACCATATCCGTTCCTAAACACGAATATCTAGAAAAGTGAGTATAGATGAAAGTTTAATCCACCCAATCATTACGGCGAGTAAAACCATCTATGTATACCATTGGTGTCATTGCTTTCATACTTTCCTCTATATTACAGTCTACAGCTATATTTTCCTCATTTTCTATACCAATAAATAACTTGTCTGACCCTGTCATAGCCTCATACAAAGTAGCATAGCAATATAATTGTCTATTATTAAATTCGTTTTTAAACTCAAAAAACCTAGTCTTATAAAAATGTGTGCCGCCTAGAGTTTTTAGTTTTAAATATAAATCATCATTACTTTTTAGATCGGAGTCTTGTCGAACAAGAAACTCTATTGCTGGTATATAATTATTATTAGCAGCGACAGTTAGCAACTGAATTGCTAATTGATATAATTCAGGAGTTTTAGCTTCATACTTAAATTTATCTTGAGGACGAATTAAAATAGTATTTACATAGTCCATCAAGGGTTGGTAATAATGTGCTTGAGAAAATCGAATCACCTCTTGAATATACTGAGCCCGAGTCTCTTTCGATTGATCTAACTCTTGCTGTTTTAGTAAAAAATACTGGGCTCGCAGATCCCCTTGCGCAGCGAGAGGTTTAAAAAGTTCAATGGCTTTATTGAAATGTTCTAGTGTACAGTTCTTTTCGCCAAAATATCTAACACAACCACTACTGATTAAACCTGGAGAAAGCATGATATATGCATAAGGGTTACCATCATCCATTGCTTTTTGATAAAGAGACAATGCTTTGGGTATATTATTAACGCTAGAACGATATATAAGTTTTGCACACCAGACCATTGCATCGATATCATTTTCTTCAATCATATCTTGTAATTGATTCGCGGCTATATCATGTCTTCCATGCTGAATATTGACCAATATCTCATACAGCTTATCTCCCGGCTTTACGGTGCTCGAGATATAAGGGTCATCAGATTTTTTATTAATATTTTCGGTAATAAATGGCTGAAATAGGGCAATATCGTCTTGTGGGTTAGGCTTACAAGCCACCAGCCCAATCATAATGCTCAGCAGCAAGACAAAACGGGCAATTCGATTAGGATAAGGCTTCATGGATACTCCAATTGATAATAGTTTCGTTCTTTTTCACTAGCTCACTTTGTGACTCTGTTTCTAGCCATATTTGCACTTTTTGACCGACCACTGGATTTTGTACCATGCCAATCGGGTAAGCAAAATACTGGGTTGGCTTTGGAATTCCAGCCAGCAGGCCGCTCTGGAATGACTCATCATAACGAGTTAGAACCATATTTTTACAAAGTATCTTAGAGTATTGATCAAAATAATCCATCAAGTCTTTATTACTGCGACTTTTCACAAACCTTGCCAATCTTAGCCACTGGGCTTGATAGGTTTGCCACTCCACCTGATGGTCTTTTTTACCAGCAGGAAGTTTCCCCATAGCAATCAGGGTTTCTTTCCACTGTCTTTGGTTGGCTTCTTCACCAACGCTCGTATCTGCCGTTAGCCACTGCATAATTTGTACAATAGCTTGGGCTTGAGTTTCGTTATCCTCTTCTGCCGTTGCCATTACGAGGCCATTACTATCTCGTCTTGAGCTTGTCTGTTTTTGAATCAAACTCAAGAATAAGTTACTCAATGTCTCAGGAGGTAAAGCCACAACCCAGCGTTGTGTAACAGTTTGTTTTTCAGAATCCAAAACACGGCTAGCCAATAGTGGCGCATATTCCTGACTCAGTACCTGCTGCTTATAATCCGTTAATGCTGTTGCAGGCATCAGCAATACCTGCGCCAACCCCAAACCCAGACCGAACGCAAGCGTCATTAAGCTATTGAGTTCGTTAAAACTATCGTTAATGCCATCGGCATCCGCCTCTCCGAAAATCGCTAAGCGGCGGAAATGACTCTGTTTTAACACGCCAAGTAAACAACCAATAAACTCATCAGCGGCGTTAGCATCAAGATTAATCGCCACTTTACCTGTGCAGCCAGGTCCCACAACTAGGCCCGCTGAAGCCACTAAGATGATAACTCCACCTTGAATCAGCAAACGAAACTCGGCGTGATAACCCGCACCAAATGAACCTGATAGTTCGCCATCAATTGAGCCCAACTTTTTCGGTGGCTTAGGAGGCTTACTCTGAGTTACACACTTAACCTCAGGTGGAGCCCAATACACCGCAGCGCCTAAAGTACCCCCTGCCTCTACCCCAGCAAATGCATCCACACTAATCGCAGCTTCTCCGGCATAACCGGCTTGTCCTGCACTCCTTAAATTGCCCCCCCCAAAGGTATAAGCATCGTAAATATTGGGATCCAATAACCCTATAGTACTGCCTTTAATACCAAAGCCGTCACTCACATCACTCGGCCCTATAGCGACCTTAGCGCTTAATTGACATGATGCAGCAGCCAATCCGTAAACTGAGCCTGCGATGCAAACCCGCAAATCACCAGCTTCATATTTATGTTCACGACTGTGTTTATCAACGTAGGTTAAGCTAATATCATACCCTTTCACTTGCTCCACCTGCTCTGGCTTCATCGCTTTATTTTCAGGGATAAACGGGAGCCAAAATGCAAAACTAAGCTGCCCTTGCAGAGCCGTGAACTGAGCAGATATTGAGCCAGAACCACCTATATTTCGGCGCTTTTTGATTAAGTTTTGGTAAGAGCTTACCGGTGAATTGAGATCAGCTTCAGCTTTAGTAGATAAGCGCAATAACTGAGCACCCGCATCAACCGAATAAGCCGATGTTTCACCATTTGGTCCTTTACCACCTTGGTAATGGTAGCTATCTTGCCAGAATGCAGTGTCAAACTCAGCACTAGCTTTGATAGGCATTAAATCCAACTTATTTTCTGGCTTACTCAGCGCATCCAGTGCGTCAGTCAATGAACCGGCTTCGACAATATTTTTGCCTGTTGATTTCGTTGCGCTAAAGGTTATCCTTTCGGTGATTACTCGTACATGCCCTGCCGCTATGGCCGCTTCTCGATCCTCGTTGTTTTCTGGAATAAGCCAATGTGGGCCTCGGATATAGAACACTTTCTTATCTGAAAGTAAGCAACACTCCACCGCTTGGAGATCGTTAGCTTCTGCTTTATTAATAAAACCTGACTTCTGCTTTTCTTTAGGCTTATATTTAGTTTCATCCCATAGCAGGGTCAGCGTCGGCGGCATTTCGCTTTCATTACCCAGAGTAAACTCTAAACTACCTGCACCTTGCGCAGCGCGTTTTTGAGCCAGTGATTTTAAGTATTCTAAGCGAGCTATCGCGAGTTTTTTAACCCAAAGTAATTGCTTAAACAGTTCATCAATCGGAGTTGAAGCGCCGCTACCCAGTACCTGTGACAGAGCATTTTTATGTTTATTGATTGTCGCATCGATAACAGCTTTCAGTGCTGTCGCCGTAAAGTAGGACCACGCTGCCGGGCCTGTGATAATTCGGTTGAGATTAACATCCAAAAGATCATTATCAAATTGATCGCCAGCCGTTTCTGCATACAGGTTTTCGATTAGCTGACTGTCATTGATGATATCGAGTGCTTTGCCCGCCTCTCGCCAATTGCGAATTTTTTTTAACGTTGCAGGGCCACATGCGATGCCAGATTCGCCTTCCAACTGATTTAAAGTTAAACACTGCTCTTTAATGACCAAACCATAATGGTTGAGACTTTTTAAACTTACCGCACATACAAACGCTTTTTGATTAGCAACGAAATTTTGTTGCTCTTGAACAGAAAGCATCATCATACGAGAACCTTGTTCTAAGGCTTGTTGTAACTGTTTTGGCCACGATGTTAAATAAGCTCGAGAACGTTTCACGCCCATGCTCAGCAAATTTTGCTCAGACTTACCGCGGCTGGAATGCATTTGCCGTATCAATAATGCCAACGCATTTTGGTGAGTACTGGTAAAGTACTTGAGCTGCTTATCGTAAATAAATTTACTGCCATCATCAGCCACATGGCCTTTTGCGGCATTTTCGGCAGCCTTTTCAAGCCGTTCGATCTCTTCTTTAATTTTGTCGATAATCAAAGTCCGTAACTGGTGATTGATCTGTTTTTCAAACACTGGGCCTTCTGGTGATGGACGATATAAACTACCGAATTTTCCGTAGTATAAGTGCCTGTTTTTTGCTTGCTCTCGATCAGATAACTTCTTACGAGTTTCTTCCAGTGGCACATCAATCAATAGAGCGACATCAAGCAAAAAGTCATTGGGATTCCTCCCATCAACTCTAAATGCTTCATTTTTAATCACAAGATTAGCCAGTAAGAGGGCCTTATACTTTTCAACCTCTTCTGGTGTCATAAATTGTTCGTGAACTTTTGCCGCAAACTTTGAAATTAAGCCCAATTTATTGAGGTTTTTCATCGTGGCTTCGGCATCATTCTCAACTATAGCTTGCGCCATGTTCGCCCTTTCTATTGCAATTTTTTCTTTGGCTTGCTCGGTTAAGGCATACCAAGCTTTTTTCCCCGTTTTAGGGTGGGCAGGCACGTACAATATGTCATCGTATTTCATGGGACTTTGGCACGTATCGTTACCGCAATTTGGCCGAGTCGGTGGCTCAACTAAGTCAATACGAGAACCATCAAACTCAATGGGCTGGATTAAATCTTCTGGAAGCTTTAGAACGTCACCTTCATAAATGAGATTGGGATCTTTAATCTGTTGGCTGTTGAGTTTGATCAATTCATCAACAGACACGTTGAAACGCTTAGCTAATAGACTTAAGCAATCGTTCTTTAAAATTGTATAGGTTCTATCGGTCATGTTTACACCCACAGCTTAAAAATCGGCGAGGTCAGGTTAAAGGCTTGAGAAGGTTCAGACACTTGAACTGGATAGTGCAATATTTGTTTATTATGTGCGGTATCCACCCAGTGAATAGCCTGAGCTGGGCCTAACAGGGTTGCAATGTCTATATCGTTTAGCTGTGATGCGGTTTGATTCCAAAAAGCATTGGTATAAAACCGCAAAAAACAGGCTTTACTATCAACCTTAACCTGAAGTAGTGACTGTAAATAGTCGGTGAATTCAAATCCATCGTAGCGAGAATCTAACTCAAATATCACTGAACTTGAGTCAAAGTTAGGAAGTGTTAGCCACTGCTCTAATACTGCGCTATTGCTACCGATATTAAGTACCAATGGGCTTTTGTCCTTCAAATAATCAAAATCGGAACCTGCGAATAAAACTATCGCTTGCTCGACTTTCATCTCATTGGCGATCACCGATATCGCATCAGGGATACGAATCGTATCCACCACTAACCAATAATTAATGGTATTCCGTTGACTCATGAGGCACCTCGTTCACATGGGCAATCATCTCGTGGACATGAGCCATCACTTTGCCTTTGACACATTTTTGCAAGCGGTACGTTTGCCATGGCTAAGGTTGCCATCGTGGGCGCTGAAAGTTGTAGAGGTAGTGGATTGGGTGCAGCTGGGGTGGCCTCCATCTGATGTGGCAAATCGGCCATTTTACCGCCATAACCCGAGCCGGATCCGGCGCTGCCACCAGAGTTGAGGTTGATTGCAGAACCGACCACATGCACGCCGCCACCATCGACTTTGATAAAGCTGCCTGCGGCTTTGATGGTGAGTTCACTGCCCGCGTCGAGGACCAACTTATTGCCTGCTTTAAGGTGCACTTCGTTACCGGAGTCGAAAATGGTCTTATCGGCCACTTTCTGATGCAGCGATCCACCGATTTCAATGCTTTGATCTAACGCGATTTTGGTGCGGCTCTCGCCGCCCACAGTCAGATGTTGATTGTTTTTGATTTGAGTAAAACGATCGTTCTCCACCGTGAGGTGTTTGTCGTGCTTAATCACGCTCGTGTGGTCGTTTTCAATCAGGCCATCAAAGTCTTTCTGTGCATGCAGGTAAACTTGCTCACTGCCCGCTTGGTCTTCAAAACTGAGTTCGTTATAGCCCTGCCCCTGATGGGTTTCGGTGCGCAGCACGGTTTTAGTTTTGTTGTCTGGCAGCGTATACGGCGCGGTGTTGGTGGCGTGATAGGTACGGCCGGTGACAATCGGCTGGTCCGGGTCACCATTGAGAAACGACACAATCACTTCATGACCGATGCGCGGAATGGCAATCATGCCATATTGACTGCCCGCCCAGCCTTGCGAGACGCGCACCCAGCACGAGCTGTGCTCATCACCGTTGGAATAGCGATCCCATGGAAAATGCAGTTTCACGCGGCCGTGTTCATCACAGAAGATCTCTTCGCCTTGCGGGCCAACGACTGTGGCGATCATCGGGCCATCAACCTGAGGTTTGGCTTGCGGCGTGGCGCGCCAGGTGCGATGCGCCGGGATCAATGTGAATTGGTTCGCGTAGGTGGTCGCGCCATTACCTCCGGCTTCTTCTAGCGCCTGAGGCTGCGTGCCTTGGCTGGTGACACTCACCACCAACCAGTCTCGGTTTAAGGTGTCATCAAGGTGCTCTTGCAGGTCAAACTTCACCCCCGGACGCAGCAGTGGTTGGTTGCTTTTTCCCGTCGCGGTGTGCGCGTTGCGGCGCAAATAATCAAGGCGGATCTGGCTGAACGCTTTACCGCTGACATCGTCTTTATAGCGCCCCGGCGCATCGAAATGTTCGTAATTTGGCTGCTGATAGTCCATTTCGGTCCCGACCGCTTGCTGGGCAAACGAGTACGCCGGCTTTTTGAAGCTGTAATCCTGCAGCGCGGTCTGGCTCACCTCCGATTGGGTGTGCACGCTCAGCGCCGAGATGTACGGTGATTCAATCATGCCGCCCGCCAGCGTGTTGTACGGAATTGGCTCACAGAGTTTCGGTAGGCTCTCTGAGGCGTCGCTGAATATCAGCGTGTGTTTGCCCTCTTCATGGATAAAGCTGTACACCAGCCCTTCTTCGGCCGCTAGGCGATGGAAAAAATCGAGGTCGGTTTCGCGGTACTGAACGCAGAATTCACGCTGCGCACAGTCGCGGGTCAGCGCAAAGGCGTAATCGTTGATGCCCATTTCCTGCAGCAGAACAGAGAGGATTTCCGGCACAGTGTTGAGTTGGAAGATGCGGCTGTTGTGGCGTAGAGACAAACGCTCTAAGGCAGGCACCAACGTGAGTGAATAGAAGGTGTGATGATGGCCGGTATCGCCCTGAGTAAAGCGGCGCACGATGCCGTTCACGCGCTGAACCAGCATATCGTCGCGATAGAGCGTCAGCTCCGCGACTTTATCCACCACCATCTCCGGCGTTAAATTAGCAAGCCGACTGGCCAGCTCCAGTTGATAACGAAAACCGTGGCACGGTTGCCCATTGATGCGTTCGCTGGAAAGCGTTTCTTGCCCGTCGAACCCACGCACCACCAGCGTGTCGTCCTCCAGACCTTCCACATGAAACTGATACTTTAACGTCGCCATCCTGCCATTCCTTCATACTCAGTAAAAATGGTGAAACCTTAAGCGCAAAACACCCGAAACCAAGCGGATGCCAGGGTGCGGGTTGGATGCTTTGTGCTTAAGGTTCACAAGGTTGCCCGCCTTGAGACGGGCAACGAGAACAAGTTGCGCTGCTTCGAGTTTGAATTCCGCACTGAAAGTGCGTCTGGTACGCTTGGTCATAGTTTCACCTGTCATGCTATGAGGTGTATCTTAACACCTCTAATAAGGTGGCCAAATTCACCGTACCACTACAAATTTTCGTATATGCTTTAATTCGGAGGTGAGAGTATGAAGTTTTTTTTTCCAGATAGTCTAGATTTTGTTGATCCAAACTTTGACTTTGTCTCTGAGAAAAAGACGATTCTCCGAGTAAGGCAGCGTGACGATGTTTATGCACATGAGTTACTTAATCGTCCATATGACGGGATACTTATGTCTAAGGCTATAGTAGAAGGCGTTCCCGGTGTTACGAGTAAAACCCGTTATACGGAAGGACAAAGATATCGCTTATTCCGTGAAGGTGCTCATCGTTTTTTCCGTCTTAATAATCGTTATGAAGTCATGGGAGATAGTGGTGCATTTTCTTACGCTAAAGAGGAAAAGCCACCTTATACAGTTGATGAACTGATAGAGTTTTATGTTAAGACCGGGGTGAATCAAGGTGTTTCACTTGACCATATTGTTTTTGGTTATAGAGATGATCGAAGTAGCAATCGTTACTCACTTCCTGAGGACAAAGAACTTAGAGTTGAAATGACGCTTGAAAATGCCGCTGAGTTTTTAAAAACGGCGAAAGGAAATAATTTTGTGCCCTATGGTGTTGCGCAGGGATGGGATTTACAGAGTTACGTTAAGTCCGTATTAAGCTTACAAAAAATGGGCTACAAATACATTACAATGGGAGGCATTATCACACTAGATTCAATTCAAATATGTCGATTGCTAGAAGAGGTAAAACACGCTTCAACACGCGATATTAGAATTCATTTACTTGGTATTGGAAGAATTGGGTTAATAGATAAATTTAAGTCTCTAAACGTGTATAGCCTAGATACTACAACTCCACTTAAACAGGCATTCTTGGATCCTAAAAAAAATTATTGTTTTGGCAGTAAAACGTACAGTGCGATACGAGTTCCTCAATCCAGTGATAATCAGGCTGTAAAACGAGAAATTTCCTCTGGTCGGTTAGACCAGGAATTGGTAAAGGATAGAGAAGCTAAGGCATTGGATTCATTGAGAAATTATGATTCTGGTAGACTAGATTTAGAATCAACATTAGATTCAGTTTTAAGTTATGAAAGCTTATTATCCTCTCGCCAAGATATTCTACGGACTCAATACAAAGAAACATTAAAAGATAAGCCTTGGAAAACCTGTAGTTGTCCAATATGCCGGAAGATAGGCATTGAGGTGATGATTTACAGAGGTTCAGAGCGAAATAAACGTCGAGGTTTCCATAACCTGAATAATTTTTATAAAGAGATGCTCAGGAGTAACGATGAAGAAGGTTGCATTAAGGGTCGAGCAATGCAGTGATGTTAAGTTGTTTGTTACAACTATGGATATCGCTGAAATCGAGTCAATTTGTACGATTTCTAGAATATTTCGAACTCAAGATAATACTCTTGAAGGATATCAACGCACTGAACTAAGAAAGCATGTAGACAATATCACCACTTATATTCGTTCCGACAATGCTTTGATTCCAAACTCTATAATTATGTGCTTGACGTCTGACACCGTTGTTAAAACTCTGGATAATGGTGTTTTTGAACTGAACATCCCTGAAGGTACAAATAGTGCTGTTTTAGTTGATGGGCAACAAAGAGTGGCTGCATTGAGGCAATCCGGACGTCAAGACTTTCAATATTCAGTCTGTCTTTTTATAAATGATGATACTGAGTTTGAACGGCAACAATTTCTCTTGATTAACTCCGCGAAACCTCTTCCTAGAGGCCTTATTTATGAGTTACTACCTCATGCTAGTGGGGTTTTTAGTGATGATCTTACACGTAAGCGATTACCTTCATTGATAGTTCAGTTGCTGAACTATGAGCCTAAATCTTCACTTAAGGGATTGATAAAATTAACGACTAACCCTGCTGGATTAATTGCTGATAATTCTCTGATGAAAATGGTGAATAACAGTTTAAGAGAAGGAGCATTGTATGATTTATGTGAAATCAGTGGCGGGTCATATAGTTCCGGTGATTGTGTTGAGGCTGTCGATCTGCTGAGTATCTATTTTAGTGCCGTAAGAGAAGTTTTTTACGATGATTGGGGAAAGCGTCCGAGAGAGTCTCGACTATTCCACGGGGTAGGAATAATAGCATTAGGGCAGTTATTTGATGAAATTTACTATTCCTACCAGACAAAGAAAACGAAAGACGTGTTTTTTGAGTACTGTGTTAAACAACTATTTCGCGTCAAACCTTATTGCTCTTGGAGTCAAGGATATTGGGAGCTAGGGAATGATTCAGATGGTGAACCTATCGTTAAGAAGTGGAACCAACTGCAAAATTTAAGTCAAGACATATCCTTGGTTACACAATACTTGACGAACTTATATGGCAAGTTAGAGAGAGGAGTTCCAATTGTTAAAAGTTAATGAGCTTTTTGAAACGATTCAAGGTGAAGGTGTGTGGACTGGTACGCCTGCAATCTTTTTAAGATTACAAGGCTGTCCGGTTGGTTGCGCCTGGTGTGATACAAAACACACCTGGGAAGTTGACCCAGATCAGGAAAGCTCTTTTGACATAGTGAAGAATAAAAAGGTAGATAGTCAACGTTGGTGTCAAATTTCTGTTGAAGATATTTTATTACATTGTATGGAGCGCTATACGGCAAGGCATCTCGTGATAACAGGAGGAGAGCCTTGTATGTATGATTTAGTTTCACTTACGTCTCAATTTGAAAAAGCTGGATTTACGTGTCAAATAGAAACAAGTGGAACGTTTGACGTAAAAGTTAGTGAAAGTGCCTGGGTAACGGTATCGCCTAAGTTAGGTATGAAAGGAGGATTCAATATGAAAGCACAAGCTTTATCACGAGCAAATGAGATAAAGCATCCAGTTGGCACTCATAAAGATATCGAAAATTTGCATGAACTCCTTTCTAAGTTTGATGTACACAACAACATAGTTTTAGCACTTCAGCCGATTAGCCAAAAAACACGAGCTACAGAACTGTGTATTGAAGCTTGTATTAAAAACAATTGGAGATTGTCTATACAAACTCACAAATATTTGCAGATAGCATAAGGAAAAATAAATGAATAAAGCCGTCGTTGTGTTTAGTGGAGGTCAAGACTCGACTACTTGCTTAATACAAGCATTGACTCAATACGATGAAGTACATGCAATTACTTTTGATTATGGTCAGCGTCATAAGTTGGAAATTGAAGTCGCAAAATCACTGGGTAAAGAGTTAGGAGTTACAACACATAAAGTAATGGATGTTTCTCTTCTAAATGAACTCGCTATCAGTTCGTTAACTCGTGATGATATTCCTGTATCTCATGAGCTTCAAAGCAACGGGTTACCAAATTCGTTTGTGCCAGGTCGTAATATCTTGTTTCTTACATTAGCTGGCATATACGCGTATCAACTTGGAGCTAAAACCGTGATAACTGGCGTATGTGAAACAGATTTTTCAGGATACCCTGACTGTCGGGATGAGTTCGTCAAGTCGATGAACGAAGCTTTAAATAAAGGGATGGAGTATCCCCTGACAATAAAAACGCCGCTAATGTGGTTAGATAAAGCCCAAACTTGGGAGCTCGCTGATAAATACGGGGCTCTTGATTTAGTAAAAAATAAGACCCTAACTTGTTACAACGGCGTTATTGGGTCTGGTTGCGGTGAATGTCCTTCCTGTGTATTGAGAAAACAGGGATTAGACAAGTATCTCGAGACCCGTGGTTAAATGATGTATAAAAATGGATGCTATCAGATTTAGTAAAGAAGCATTATTAGTGAGGGAACGATTGGCGTCATTGGGATTAGAAACCCCAGTGACATTAGATTCTTTCACTAAAAATGAGAAAATTGAAATTATTCAAAATGCCACTAAGCAAATAATGTCGGCATTATCTCTAGATATGACTGATGACAGTCTGAGTGAAACGCCGCAAAGAGTTGCAAAGATGTTTATTCAAGAACTGTTCTCTGGTTTGGACTATGCCAACTTCCCCAAAATTACCACCATTGAGAATAAAATGTATGCTGATGAAGAAATTGTTGTAAAAAACATTAGTTTTACCAGTACTTGTGAACACCATTTGGTCGTTTTCGATGGCATGGCAACGATCGGCTATGTACCGAAAGATAAGGTCATTGGGTTATCTAAAATAAATAGAATTGTGCGTTTTTTTGCGAAGAGACCACAAGCTCAGGAGAGGCTTACATCTCAGGTGTTTGTAGCTCTGCAAACTCTTTTAGGCACGCAAGATGTGTTTGTTGAAATCGAGGCAACTCACTATTGTGTGAAAAGTAGAGGTGTCGAAGACATCACCTCTTCAACTATGACGTCGAAGAGAGGTGGAAGATTTAAATAGTTCCTCATAGAGTGATGTGAGTATCATTTTTCTGAGTCGAAATTCTAAATTTCATACCAACTTATATACATCCTAGTTTATATGCATACTATCTAAAGTATTAGAAAAGTGTGGACTAGCGCTTTAGGACTACAGTTTCACGAAAAAACACGAATGTAGTTGCATGTTGCATGTTGCATGGATGGGGAAATTTATGTCTTCTGTTTGTATCGGTTCTTTGGTTAAGAGTTCAACCGCATTTACTGGTATTGGTAAAATTGTTGCGATAAACACGGCGCTGCAGACTGCAGATATTTCTTTCTTCCACTCACCACAAAAACCGTATGAAAGAAAAATCACGGTCAAGGCGAATGAGTTGCAAACCGCAAGCATTCAACTCCAGTCGATAGTATTTTGCCGTATTGGGTCAAAGCAGCGCTGGCAGCAGGGCTTTTATGACGGCACTAGGCCTAACGATCAGTTCTTAATTAAGTTTAGTCGCAGTTATTCTGATGTATTTGATGTGCAAGATCTGTTTGTTCCAAATTTTGCCAGTTCGCTTACTATGCAACCCCAAGATTTCCTAAAAGCTAAGTGTACAGTGTCGCCTTTTTTGACTGAGATGCGTAATCGTTTCTTCGAAGCTTATCTTGATCAACGAACCGCATGTGAGTCTATTCCGGCTTTGCTCGGTAGTGCCGTCGAATTGGAAAGCCACCAGTTGGCAGTGGTAAGTCGAGTACTTGGTGATAGCACTCAAAAATATCTACTGTGTGATGAAGTAGGCCTAGGAAAAACCATTGAAGCAGGTCTGATACTTCGTCACCACATCAACGAGAAAGGTAGGCAGGCTCGAGTCTTTGTTATCGCCCCGCAGGCACTAATTGGCCAGTGGAAGAAAGAGCTAGAGACTCGCTTTCACCTTGGAGATATCCTTGACTTAGCCTCAGATTCACTGGGAGATAACTTCGACCCAGACCAGATTATCTACATTGGTGAATATCAGGATATTCTCAATTTAAACAAGCAGTTTGAGCAGTTGAATGCTAAAAAGGATCAACCTAAAGCACCCACCATGATTGTAATTGATGAGGCTCACCACCTCTCGGAGTTGGCTTGGTCTGATAGAGATGATGAGCGCACAATCTTTGATAATCTCGCTAGGGCTTCAGAATTCGCTGATTGTTCTTTGCTTTTAACAGGTACCCCTCTAGTTGGTCGTGAGCGGGATTACCTCGCCATGCTGCATTGCTTAGAACCAAGTAGGTACCCACTTACTCAGAAAGGTGTCGAGCAATTGACAGCAAATATTACCAACCAGTCGAACTATGTGGCTCTCTATCGTAGCCTTGATCCGAGTCATGAAGATGATGATATCGAAGATGCAATCGAGGCTATCGAAGACCTGAATCTGCAAGATGCTGAGCTCGAAAAATATATTGAAGAAGCAAAACCGTTAGTTGATTTTTACAATGATGATGAAGTCGACCCTGCTATCAGAAACAAAGCGGTATTGGGGCTAAGAAAGTATTTTGGCGAAAAATATACTGCTAATTATCGCATGTTGCGTAATCGCCGCAATTCTTCGAATGGAGCGCTGCAGAACAATAGCATTGTCCATCTGTTCCCGGGTTTAAATCCTTCTCAAGTGATCACTTGGAACCTTCCTCTGTCAGAGGTGTTGCTTGATCAGCAGCTCGATGATTTAAGGGCAATGCAGAGCGTACTTGATTCATCGGTATTGTGTGAGCACAACTACCTCTCATGGGTCAATGCGCTCATGCTAAGCCCGGAATTCTTCGCTAAAAAGATTGAGACGGAAGCCTTCTCAAAGCTTACTTCTGTTGAAGAGCGTGAACGATGGATGAGTATGCTTGATGTAGCAAAATCTGAGCAAAAGGCAAAAGACAAGGCCCTGCAACAAGCAATTGTTGAATGGAAAGAAGAGCACCCATCGGGAAAAGTCGTGGTATTTTGCGGCGAACCGTCCGTCGCAGATAGTGTCTATAAGGTTCTAGATAAGTTGTTTGGTTGCTCGGTAGAGCGGCATGTGCCAGGTATAGAACCATCGTTTATTCAACAAGATGCTGTATCCGTACTGGTTTGCGATCAACATGGTGAAGATGGTCTGAATCTCCAAGGGAAAAAACGATTAGCTATCCATTACTCGTTGCCTCTTGAACTTCACCGAATAGAGCAACGGAATGGTCGACTTAATCGCTACAGTGCGCAAAACCGAGGTGCTAGCCCGGTGCAAAATATGATCATGCTCCCTGCGCGTGATGGTTTCTATCGTGGTTGGGCGGATGTGCTGCGCCATGGTATAGGTACCTTTGAAGAGTATCGAGCGAGTATTCAAGAGCCTATCGATCAGTTTCTACAATCGTCCTGGCCAAGGGTTTGGTTACATGGCTATGAACAACTCAAAGAGATGGAAGTGGAACTGAGTCGGTCAAACGGTATCGTAAATACGGAACTGCGTAAGTTGGAGGTGCAAGATACGATGGATCGAGATACCTTAGATGTACGAGAATCGGTAAGGTTCTCTGAACGTATTAAGAGTGCCGATGAACGCTTTGATGAGTCGTCAACACATTACTTAAACTGGATTACAAATGGCTTGATGTTTAATCGGTCGAAAGGAAGTATACCGGATTCGTTTACCTTGTCATTTCAACATGAGCGAACCCGAGTCAATGTTAATGACCTGATTAAGCATTGCGTTATCGGACTAGATTTTGACAACTCATCGTATATTACGCCAAGAACTCATCCCATGTCGCTTGAGCGTTCCAAATGTGCGCAGACCGGAGCTTATCCCTTTAGACTTGGACAACCATTTGTAGACGCCATATATAGGTTGTCTAGTGAATTACCTTACGGGATAACCAGTGCGTTGATTCGAAAAGTGAATGCCAAGATACAACGTCAACTCGTGATCAAAACTCAATGGTTAACCACCTATGACGATGGGGCGAGCGGTAACCAACTCTCTAAGGATAGGGTTGCGACTCCAATGATCAGTCAATATGCCTATCAATCGAATGGAACCTTAATCTCAACGAGTCCAAATATAGAACTGCTTAACGCCCCCTACTCAAAGAAGGGAAGTAGCCTGTTGATTGGAGAGATCGCCATTCCATACCAAGATCTAAATATCTCGATGATGCAAACAGGTAAGGATGTGACGGATCTGTGGGAGTACGTTGAGCAGATTTATACCCAAACCACATGGGAGCATGCTATCGATGAGGTCTTTCGCACGAGTCAGCAACAACAGCATACCGAGTATATGAAAAAAAATCCTCATATTGACCCATCACACGCCTCGCATACATTGCTTTCTATGCAAGTGATATTGCTGGAGGGGAGTTAATGTCATTGTTCACGAATGCTAGTCGACTAGCGGAAGTTATTCCTGAATCAGGCACGCAGAAGATCGTTCACCAGTTGGCCAATTATCCGGAAAATCAATACACTAAGCGCCTACAAAGTGCGTTGAGGGATGGTGATATCACCTTAATGGAGTTTTGGATCTTAGCTAAGGATTGCCTATTTTCATGGTGTGCTTATGAAGAACGTCCATCGCTAAGTCTTGGCTTCAAACCAACTTCAGAGCAGTTTTCAGTACCCCTTGCGCTGGGATTGAATTTTGATGCGGCACGCAACGCCTTGGTGATGGAAAAGGATATTGACCTTGAGCATCCGCAGTACAGCGACGTGTACAACCTGCGTGAAAAACGCAGAATCAACAAGGTTGAAATGGATCCGGCGCTAGCCTTGAAGATGAACGATGAGTATACCCACTACACCAGTCACGCACAAAGAGAAGCGGTTCGAACCACCTTGCTTGCGGATCCTGGGAGTACCGTTGTGGTCAATCTTCCGACTGGGTGTGGTAAGACCTTGATTGCACATGCATGCGCCTTGTTTTCGCAAAGTCATCAATTGACCCTGGTCATTGTTCCGACCATTGCTCTGGCCATTGAGCAGGCACAGCGAGTTAAGCAAATACTAGAAGCGTCAGATGTCAGCACGGTTAAAGATTATTCGTGGCATAGCGGATTGAGCAAAGAAGATAAAACGTCTATTCGCCAACAGATAGAGGGCGGGCAGCAACAGGTATTGTTTGTTTCTCCAGAGTCTTTGACCAAGAGTTTGCTACCGCTGATATTTAGGCAAGCCGGTAAAAAAGCCATCGCTAATATCGTGATTGATGAGGCTCACCTAATAGATACGTGGGGTGCTGGATTTAGACCAGACTTTCAGCGGGTAGGTGCACTGATCACCTCTCTTAAACAGGATTCTGGTAATTCAATTAAAACCGTGCTGATGTCAGCCACCTTCACGGAACGAAATATTAACACCGTCAAGAAGCTATTTTGTACGGGTATACAGACTCCCTTGATATTTAATGGCTCCTTCCTACGCCAAGAGATGCTGACCGTTAAGACCAAAGTGGCCAAACACAATCATCTAGAAACCCTCTTAGACAAGGTGATGCAGTCCCCTAAGCCCATGATTGTTTACACATCGTTGGTCGAAGACAGTAAACGGATACTGCAAGAGCTTAGAAAGCTTGGTCTAACAAGGTGCCGCCTTGTGAATGGGGAAACCCAAGTGTCGGATCGTGAAGTTATCCTACGCCAATGGCAAGACGATGAACTTGATATCATTGTTGCAACCTCTGCGTTTGGTGTCGGCATGGATAAGGGGGATGTACGTAGTGTTATCCATGCATCGATCCCAGAAAATGTCGATCGCTACTATCAAGAAATTGGTCGCTCTGGGCGAGATGGGCGGGCGGCCTATTGCGAGATGGTTTACCATCCTGAGCAGTTTGTTCAAGCGCAGCGCCTGAACCAAGATGCCATTATTACCGTTGATGTTGGGCACGAGCGTTGGACGACGATGAAAAAACATGGGCGGCAGATCCACCACGACAGTGAATATCGCCATTACCATGTTGATCTTAGGGTTAGCCCAGAGCGCTTGGGGCGTCAAACCGAACGCTCGACCGATTGGAACTGGTTGACCTTGCTGCTTATGCAACGAAGTGGATTGATTGAAATATTGTTCGAGTCCATTGACCAAGAGGCCCCAGACAACCCAGAGGAGGCAAAGGCATTCTGGGCAAACTACTACAACTCAATCACCGTCAAGGTTCTTGATGAACGCGGGGAATGGGATAAAGAGATTTGGCTTGATGTGGTTGAAAATCAAAGACAGTCAGAGCTTAGATATCAGAATCAAAGCTTTGATATGTTGCAGAGTTGGTTGCAAGATAAACACCCTCAGGGGCTATGTCATCTTTTTCAAAAAGCTTATCGACTAAATGGTGTAGCACCGAGTATGGCATGTGGAAGTTGCCCCGAGTGTCGCTCGAAAGGCAAGGGGTATAAGCGCGTCCCTGTGGGATATTTCACCAACATAAGCGGCGCACAAAACGCCAGTATTGCTTCGCTGGAAAGCGTCTATTTCACCAGTAGCGTGGGTGTAGAAAAAACAATCTCACAGGCGTTTATTGCGCTAAACAGCAAGCAAGGTGTTAACGGTATTGTTGGACCAAGAACGCTGGTTAACGCCATCCACGAACAGAACCCTGCCGGTCTATCACGATTTTGGGTATGGGTATCACCAGAGGAATATGCCCTCGATGAAGACAATGACCAGCAAATACCGGAGCGCTACTCATTGGTGGTTACTGATATCCGCAACTCAGGTGAGGTCGATAGCCCTTATTATGCTAAGGGCAAAAACTACTTTATCGCTAATCAAATCCTAAAAGATAGTAACCATCCTAGTCGTCAATGGTGGGAAGCGCAAAGTGATTCGATTTCTCTAATTAATTTTATGAATAAGATAGGGCATGAATAATGTCAATAATAAACAACGCTAACCCGGGAAGTAGTGTCGAAGCCTTACATGCAGTTGACCGAATAATTACTAAATTCTCTCAAAATGACAAAAATGAGGGTAAGTATCTGCCTTTAGATACATTGATGTCATTGGTTGCACCCCCCAGTCTGTTCATAGGGACGGAGCGACTAGAAAATGGTGAGTTCAAGCGCTTAGACTCAGAAAAAAAAGTTAAGCAAACGATTAAGTTCTGGGGGGATGCAGGACTTTGGAACGTAACTGAGCAAGGGGTACGCTCTACATTCCTATTGGACAATACTAGAGACCTGCCGAAACGCTTGCTTAAGTTGATCGCCAGTAAAGACTTTGACCTTTTTAGAGGTAATGGCATCGAGCCCTTCCTGCGGTTTGTTATTTTTTTTCTTTGCGTTGACGAAGTCACCTTTGTTGGGCAGAAACCTTTGGATGGCAACAAAGCTGGAGAACTGGTTGCAAGCCTTATAAACAGCGATGCTGTTGACAATGCTATGTCGCTGAACTCGAACGAACGCCCTAACTTTTTTGCTTATGCACATATGATGGGGTTTCTAGAGCAAGTTGGTAAAAAACAGTACTTTGTTGACCCTACACGCGCCATAAAGACCTTTCTTCCACAAGTATTTGAAAGTAGTAACTCACTATTTTTTGATGATTTTTTGAATAAGCTGAATCATTGTTTACCGGTATTCGATGAGGGTAAATACCGTGAATTGGTAGAGCAACAGATGATACTTGATACTACTCTCTCGCCTGCTGAAAAAGGTGTCAAACTCTCAGCAAGCCTAAGTATTGCAATTGAAAGGTTAACGCAAGAGCGCATTATCACTTGTAGTCTGGCGTCGGATAGTGTTGTCCGCTATAGCCTAACACTGCCAAATGGTCAGGAGAAAATGATCAGTACTATTCAATTCTTAGGGGGCAAATCATGAGCATAAAAAACTACTGGCCCTCTCTAGAAAATGTTTCAGCCTGTATCCATAGTGAAGCTGAGGTGCTTAGTGATGCACTTTTGCTATCGGTTCACTCGCCAATGCGTCTGCAAGCAACCAGTTTCAATGACCGAAGTAAAGTCGTAGAAAAAACCGAAGCGGATCTTCTAGATTATCTGCTAAAAAATAATGGCCCACTACCTGTTGTTGGAGAGTCTGGTAGCGGTAAGTCGCATATCGTTAGGTGGGTTCATGCCAAATTGACGCAGCAAGGCTATGATGAAAAGTGGCACATTGTTCGAATTCCAAAAAATGCCACCATGGTTCAGGTATTAACCCGTCTGTTAGAAAAACTACAGGGAGAGGAGTTTGACAGGGCTCGCCAAGATATACAATCCGTTGGTTCAGAACTGTCACAAGATCTTATCCAGCGCTTATTCTTCACCTACTTGGAAGAGGCCTGTAATGTTCTGGCAAAAGAGTCTAAGGAGTTATCTAAGACAGAGAGAGAGGCCGGGAATGACGTATTAGCCAAAGAGCTAAAGTCTAAATCTACCATAGCTAAACACCTTGGTGTCTGTTTTTCAGATCGTACCTTCCAGCGCTTTTTGTCTGGCAATAATAAACCAGTGACCAACACAATTGAACGCTTGAGTCGTTCAAGAAGTTACTCCGAGGTTACAGATGCGGCATATCAAGTTGAAGTGAGTGATATCAATATCTCTGCAAATATCGGCTTTGAATTAGATGATCTCAATGTTGATGCACGCCGTGCATTTGAGGCTCTACGTTTCTTTACTGATGATGATATTGAAAACAATGAACGAGCTCAGTTAGCGGTTGATATCATTAATCAAGCTATCAACGATACTGGTAAATTGGTCTTTAATAACCTTTTTAAGTTCAACAGTGGTTCCTTTCCTGATCTGTTTATCTCAATTCGAAAAGCACTCAAAGCCCAGGGGCGCACTCTGGTCATACTGATTGAGGATCTGGCTGCTATTTCAGCTATTGATAACGTTCTTCTGGATGGCTTAATCCAGGAAGATACCTACGCAGGCGAGAATAATCTGTGTGACTTGAAGTCTGTTATAGCAACGACCTCTGGTCAAGCTACCTATCGAGAGAGGCAGGAGAGTATTCATTCTCGCGCCGGGGATGAGCAACTCGAATGGCGTATCCCGACAGCGCAGGAACGCTCGTCTCACAAAGATGATAAAGACCTGTTGATAGATTTCTGCGGCCGTTATCTGAATGCGGCGCGCCTGGGGATCGATAAAATCAACTCTCTCTATACAAACCAAAGCAGTAGTGTGCCTATCTGGCAGACGGCCGAAGAGCTATCAGAAACGGATGCTAAGGCACTCGAAGATTTCGGGGTATCCTCTGATGGAACACCACTGTTTCCATTGAGCAGAACCGCCATTGTCAACCTAGCCAAGCTCAAGGTATATCGACAAGGTAGTCAAAGCTTTAATCCTCGAGTAGTAATCAAGGAGTTGTTGATCCCTATTCTTCGAGACAACCAAGCTGATTTTATCAATGATGATTTTCCCGCTTCTAATTTTACCACTAAGTTTGAGTTTAGGGTGCCTGACTCTATCCGTGAATGGTCGAGAAAACACTATGTTGCTGATGAGATCGTGCGCAGAAGGTTGGATAATTTCCTAACCATTTACGCCTCAACACTTGGGGCTAGACAGCCATTTGATGAGATTCAACAGAGTATTACGTGCAGTCAGGCGGATGTGTTTAACCTGCCATCAGATAAATTTGGTGAACACTCATCTGAAACGAAACGATGCAGTAACTGCTCGGAACTCATCGAGCAATGTACCTGTAGCAAGGTAGAGAACTGTGCTAAGTGCTCAAAACCTAAACAAGAGTGCATCTGTGAAGCTCCGCCAGAGCCTAAATGTACTAGTTGTGGTAAGCCCAAGTTAGAATGTATCTGTGACGAAACTTATGATCTGGAGGTCAAAATTGATGACTGGTTCAACGGAGACTCCCGACTCGATGCTCCAACCTCTAATAGTATACGAAAGCACCTGTTTGATGTGTTGTATGACGATGCAACCCTGTCTCAATACGGCGTGATTAGTACCAACAAGTGGTCAGGTAATAAATCACTGTTTGATATTGCTCTAAAGTCTCGCAATCGACTAAATATCTTGATACCAAAATCCGTGGCTTCGATTGACTTGGATGTTGTGAAGTTATGCAAAGAGGATCAACTTAATGACAGTGATGCTGGTTTCCAATTGAAGAAGCAGATCCTTGCTATCGTGCGCTATGACTACTATGTCAAGAAAAAACTCGGTTGGAACTATGCTAAAGGCTTCGAAGACTATGGGTATTACATGGAGTTTATGGCGAACTGGATCCCAAGTGCGATACAAGATTGCCTTACTCACGTTCGTTCCGAGACCCCGAAACTGCTAGCAAAGCAGAAAGCCCTAGCCTTAGCCCTAGGAATTAACAAACCGAAGAAAGAATTGTTGGATCTCTTTGTTCAGCGCAGCGAACATATTGCCGACAGATTACCTGCACCAATCAATGACGACTTTGCGGCACTTCAGAACGAACTGCTTAAAGAGTGGGATAACACCAGGGGAGAGTGGATGATGCGAATTTCTTATTCACCCTTAGCAGGCGGTGCCGAAGTGGGTATAGACGCTCCTTTGTACAGCGAGTACCTCAAGGCGTCGGAAGATATCCCCGCAGAGTCTTTTACACCAGCACAAAGAACTCTATATCGCCGGGCACAAAGTGAGGTGTCTGAGCGCTTAAATCGCTTTGTCAACGATGTTTTTGAGCTAGTGAACTCTGATGATGCTAAGACGCAATTCGATACGCTTGAACAGGTCTACAGCAATATAAAGACAGATATGATGCCGGATTCAACCACCACAAGAAAAGCAAAAAATAAGCTCAATAAATTGCGAGAGATGTACGAGTGGTCGTTGATTGAGAATGCTCGAAAATTCGTCGCATCGACGGACGAATTACAGCAACTTCAAGCGCTGTATAAGATTGACGGTGAGCAACTAAGCCAATGGTTACTTGTGCTCGATGAATTTGCAACAGTTGAGCAGTATGCATTGCCACGACTGCAGCGTAGTAATGAAGAACTTGGTGGGCAAAGAATGAATGAGTTCAGAGAAAACATTGAAAACTATCTGAGCGAGATTGAATCAGCAGTTCGTGAATTGGATGCTCGCAAGGAGACTATTGATGAGCTTTAAATCAAAACTCAGTCGGTTGAATATGGAGATTGACACCCACGCTCAACTAAGTAAAAACCGGAGTGTCGTTGACGGTTATTCTAAGATTGCTAATCGCCTGAATAAAGTAGCAGACACTTTGACTGTAGAGGCCAATAAAAAACATCTGGTTGAGCAGTTGGCACAGCATGGCGGTGTGCCAATAGACCCAGAAGCTGAAGTCTTTGCGGACATAGACAAAATATTTGAGCTCTTGGCAAACTATCAAGCGTCATGGGAGGAATTAAAAGAGAAATCTCTGCAGGAGGAGAATAACTTTTTATACCAACTGGAAGATGGCGTTAAGCATAAAGCCAAAGGATTTTCTGAATTCCATGATCAGTCGTGGCAAGATTGGGTGATTTTGAAGCGAAAAGACTTTACTGTTCCAGAGTTGATCTTAGAAAACCAACGCGATGTCTACAATGATGAAGTCTTGTATAAGAGCTACAAACTGACACTAGAGAGCTTTAGTCGGGAACTCGACGGTTTTAGTTTCAAGCCTGACCAACTTACCCAAATCTGCCGATTGGTTGAAAAGCTTATTGAACTACGTAGTCAGATGAATACCGACAATCTACCAGAGTCGGTGCAGAAATTCTTTAATTCGGTAAATAACTATAAGTTTTCCCGCCCAACCTTGGATTTGTTAACGGAAGAAGTTTTCATCTGGCTAAAAGAAAACAATATGTTGAGTAAGTTTATGGTGACACCAAATGTCTGATCTAAAAAAGGTAATGCTGTCTTGCCTAGATGACATTGAAGAACGTGAAACAGAGTTATTGGCTTGGGGGGATACCTCGGTGTCTCACACTGAAGCAGAGATCCTAGCTATCATTCGCAAACATGTTGTGTTTCCATTGTCAGCCGAGGAAGTTCTACAGGAGATGGATAGGCTTTGTTACCTATTCTCTGAGCAGGACGATGAGATCAAACTTTACCGAACTAGAATGGCTCAGACGGTCAGGTTGCAGGTTGCCTCTCGCCAATGGTTTCACGGGCAATCGATCTCGAAAAGCAAGACGCTAGTCTCTGATTTTCGATTTCTTCGCCGTCGCCGCCGTTACCCGATGCGAACTGAGGCTTCTGACAGTTTGATTCAGCGTTGGCAAACCCAAGGCCTTGCCAACCAACAGCAGTCAAAGATACTGGATTTATTGCTGACTAATGGGTCGATAAAATACAATCTGTCTGGCTTCCAAGTACGTTCTACGGAACGCATTTTGAGAAAGTATGGCCAGCACCTTAGGAAGCAATTTAAACCAAGTGCAACAATCGTCTGCTCTGGAACTGGTAGTGGTAAGACGTTGTCATTTTACTTACCAGCTATCACGAGTTTGGCGACACAACTGCTTACCGACAGTCGCTCGAGAGTGCGTATTCTGGCAATCTATCCACGCAAGGAATTGTTGAAGGACCAGTTCTCAGAAACCTATGCAGAAGTCAGAAAGTTGGATGCTTATCTCCAGCAGAAAGGCTGTCGCAAGATCCAAATCGGTACTTATTTTAGTGATACCTTCTATGCTAGCAAAGTAGAAGATAATGCCACGTTTAACACCATGGCCTGTCCGGAGGATAACTGTAAGGGTAAGTTGCGCTATCGTAAGGCACATAATCGCCTAGAGTGTGAACGCTGCTCTAAAAAAATAGATGAATCTGAAATTGGTTTAACGCGCGAGTCTATAGAAGCTTCCCCACCTGATATTTTGTTCACCACGACCGAGATGCTGAATCAGCGACTCAGTGACAACGGCTCCAATCATTTATTTGGAGTCGACACAGGCTATTCAATCCCAGTCGTTTTAATGGATGAGGTACATACCTATGAGGGAACCAGTGGTGCTCAGGTTTCTTACCTCCTGAAACGTTGGATGAAGCGCTCCAATATTGCTCCACATTTCGTAGGCCTTTCCGCAACCCTTGATGATGCAGAGCAGTTTTTTGCCGACCTAACCAGCACCTACAAACAGGATGTTGAACTCATCGAACCAAAAGAGAGTGAGATGGAAGAGGAGGGGGCCGAGTATATGTTGGCTCTTAAGGGTGATCCTGTCTCTCAAACCGCACTCTTATCAACGACCATTCAGTCAACTATGTTGACAAGTCGAATGCTGGATCCCTTGCGTGGACCTAGAAAGAATCTGTCTGACGGTGTGTTTGGTCAAAAGGCCTTTGTATTTACCGATGATCTAGACGTGATTAATCGTCTCTACAATCAGTTGCGAGATGCTGAAGGTTGGCGAACCTCGGGGACGCCTAAAGATGTCCCTTCGCTTGCCTTTTTAAGAAGTAAACTTCACCCTGACTTTATGCATAACGCTAGGGGAGAGTTACGCAGTCGTCTAGGCTTAGATTGGGAGGCCAGTTCTAAGATTGGCCATGATATGACGGAAAACTCCCGGGGAAATGTCGGTCGAACCTCTAGCCAAGATACCGGTGTAAATAATGATTCTGAGATGGTTGTGGCTACAGCCTCATTGGAAGTCGGATTTAACGACCCGCAAGTTGGTGCTGTTGTTCAACATAAGGCGCCTAGAGGGGTAGCCTCTTATCTGCAACGAAAGGGTCGAGCAGGTCGAAAGCGGGGGACTAGACCGTGGATGTACACCATTTTGTCAGACTATGGTCGCGACCGCGTTACGTTTCAGCAGTATGAGCATTTGGTCAGCCCGAAGGTTAAATCATTTAGCTTGCCAGTACATAATGCGCATGTGCAGAAAATGCAGGCCAGTGTGGCCATTATTGATTTATTGAGTAAACCTTTCTCCCAGGTGAATATTTGGCGCAGTTTGGCAGAACCGAAAAACGTCCCTGAAGCTATTCGCATGAGAATAAAAAGGGTCGTAGAGCGTTGGGTTGAAACAGATAGTACGGATCTGGAGGTGTATCTGAAGGGAGCGCTTAAGGTAGATAATTATGCGCTTCAGCATATCCTATGGGCCTCGCCTCGTTCGATAATGATGGATTTTTTGCCGAGTTTGTTACACAAGCTAGAAACAAACTGGGCGCTTGATGGACAAGCATGGGCAGGACTCATTGACGACATAAGGCACCCGATGCCAGAGTTCATTCCGGCTAACCTGTTTAGTGAATTGCACGCAGCATCAATTCATATCAATTTAGAGCGCGGCTCATTGGAAAAGCCATTCAACAAACCTGAGGAAATGGGTATTTTCGCAGCTTTAAAGGAATTTGCGCCCGGGCGAGTTTCGAAGCGTTTTGATTATGATGACCACAACGATAGTGACTGGTTGGTTCCTGATAACTTTTTACCTCAGCCCGGGGTGAATGCATCGGTAGATTTCGATATTGAGCAGGCGTTTTATAGCAAAGAACAACAGGTGTTTATAACTGATATTCACGGCGAAGATGGTGATTCGATTTCTGTGTATCAACCCGTCAAGATGAGAACCCAGCGAATACCAACCGGGTACGATAATGACCCCCGCGAGTATTTTAACTTGGCCGGGACGAGTAATTCACAGCTTCGATGGAGGTCTCAATTTAGGACACCTAATGACCGAGGGGAGAGTATCAGTGTTCCGCAGAACAGTGATTGGGCAGGCATCCTATCTCAGGTGGCATTTTATACCCATGATGAGGCAAACCCAATAGAGGTCATTCGCTACAGCACGGGCGCTGATGCGGAACTGAAATTTAAGCGAACTCAAGAGGTTGCACTGACTCAATTTAACTGGGTTTTGGATGGCAATCCGGTTGCAGTCGGTACAAGACTGTTGGTTGATGGCGTAAAACTGGTCTTTAAATTTACTGATGAGCAGCGTAGGCATATGGCATCCTTTGCAGATAACAAATTTGCGCTGAGGTTTTCCTATATTGAGGACAGTTTCGTTCATCACATTGTATACAAGAATCGCTTCTTCTTCGCAAAGTGGGTGTTTGAGTGTGTTACCTGTGCCCTGACTATCTTGATCGAAGAGCAAGGCTTGAACCTTGATGATGCGGTTGCACACCTGTCAACTGCGTCTGGGTTGATGCTGTTGAAATCCATCCCATCAGAAGTCTTTAATTTAGTTGCAGACGATGATGAAGATGACAATATTGTTTTAAAAGAACAGGCTCTTCAAGAAAGGTTGGTCGAGTACTTTGATAGCCAATCAGGATTGCAAGAAATCCTTCAGGCGTTAGATGCAATTAATCACAATGATGGTTCTCCTGAGTATCAAGAATGGATAAAAGATGTATTGGCTTCAACAGTTTCTGGTGGTGTATCGAACTTGATTTTGCAAGTATTGCCAGATGTTAGCGAAGGTAGCGTTGTCGTCGACCACTATTGGGTTGGTGATGAAATACATGCGTGGATTACAGAATCTGAAGTCGGTGGCGTTGGCATTATTCATCGCTTCAAAGAGGTGTACGCCAAAGACCCGCTAAATGTAATCTCTCAGTTCAGTCAAATGTTTAGCGCAGGTGAACGCGAGCAGGTTGATTTTGATCTTTACCATTTGCTCAATGAGAAAAAATCTAAGCCGGAAATTTCTGACGCATTTGATGCATTGCGGCAATCCGTGGGTTATGCAGAAAGAGTCGAGGCAAACAAAGCACTGAATAGGGTTGTATCAAACACTGGTATTTTCACTTCCCATTCATGGAGCACAATGCTTCACACGAGAGTATTTAAACCGGGCAGTGATAGCAATAATGATAGCTTCTTATTTCAGTTACTGACTGAATGGCGAGAGATAGAAAATAAGGTAGGAATGGAAGTTCCGCTGGCTATTGTTTCTCACCTATTGGCGAAAAAACACCACAACAATTCTGAGCAACTGAGTACCTACCGAAACTTCATCTTGGGGCTATTGTGGCCACGAGGAAACCAGATTCGTCAAGCACGTCTTGAAAGCTACAATCGTTTCGTTAACCGAAGAGTTCGTACCGAAAGGCTCCTACTAACAAGTATCCTCGACAATGAAGCAATGAAGATGACTTACGACAGTAGTGAAGATTGGGCCGACAACTTGGAACTGCTTCTTAGCCAAGAGGGGCGAGGCGTGCTTGTGATCCCAACCAGATCTAGACATAAAATCGGCGCAGTGTCCGCACTGATCAACACAATGGTAATCGATATGAATGGACTGTTGGTATATCCAAGAATCTCAATGGTTAAATCATCTATTGGTCAAATTGAAATGAATATTGAACTGGCGGAGAGCCTGCAATGACCCAATTAAAGGTAAGGCGCATAATGACGAAAACCTTTTCCGGGAAGAGGCAGATTAGGGAAGTCATTGCTTCAATGCTGATTAGTGAAATTCTCAACCCTAAAGAGGTGTGGTTGGTTAGTGCGTGGGTTAGTAACTTTGATCTGCTAGACAACCGCTCCGGTGCCTTTGATGCGTTAAACCCTGGTTGGGGACATCGAATGCTTACTTTCTTTGAAGTGCTAGAAACTGTTGTTGATGCAGGTTGTACTGTTAACTTTGTAATCAAAGACCATGAAACGAATGCGCATGCGTTGAATGAAATCAGAGTAAAGCTTGGCAACTCTCATAACGTTAACCTAAAACTGAGTGAAGAACTGCATGCGAAAGGCTTGCTTACCAAGGATGCGTTACTTAGTGGTTCAATGAATTTTACCTACTCGGGCACGAACCGAAATGATGAATTAATGATTCTAGATCGATCAGAAGAGGCTATCGGAGATGCGTTCAGAGAATTTACCACAGCGTACCCGATGGATAGGCCAACCGATGAACATGTAGAAGAATTTGAGGAGGATGACGATGAAGTGTACCTCTAACGAAGATTTACTACAGGCGTTCTTCTCGGCTGAAAACCAGATTAAATTTGACAGCCAATTGGTGTCAGATGTGAATAGCGTTGAGACGGCAAGGAAGTTACTCAACGCCTCAACGGAGATAAAGCACTTAACTGGGAGCGATGGTTCATATGTCCGTGACTACCTATTTTGTGACGATTTTGTTTTAACCGACCAACTTATTCAGTGGGCACAGCACTCACTCGGGACCTCGCACACCGAGTTACCGGAGTTATATGTTGCCCCTAAGCTTACCTACGAAACCGAGTTGTTAAAGCGTTACCAGCATGGCGTGGTCGTGGTAAAGCGCCGTAATCCGTTACCTAATTTGGCGTTAAATAGTCAGGAACCAGTAGAAACCTACGTTGAGTCGGTAATTACTCGCTTAATCAATAGCTTTAATCGTCGACCAGTACTTGAGAGTAAAGTGATTCGGCCTCTTGGCCGAATTTTGCGTGATTTCTTTTGGTCCTGTAACCAGCATGATGGCAAACAAGCTAATACCTTTTTTCAAGAGGTCAAAAATCAAGAACTCTTAGACCATAGAAATCTTCTATCTCTTGAGTTGCAAGTATACGAAGCGGGTTACGAGTGGGATAAAATTATATCGCACCCTCAATTAGAACACTTACTTGCCGGTGTCGTCGCACAGAAAGTGGTTGAGTTAGTACTGAAAGCTCATATAGAAAACCATGGCATCAACACAGAAAATCTGAACTTAGTGAACTGGAAAGCACTAGAAGAAGCACTTCTTGATCATCAGTCTTTCTTTAGGCGTAAACCAATGCTTGAAGAAGATACGCCATACTCGGTCTACCTCTGGAAAGCGTGGGCGATATTGGCCTTTGCGCTAAATATCCAAGGGTTTGCCGAGCAACTGCCTGAGTGCGTCCCGCAAGCATGGGTCCAGCAGTTGCTTTCGATCGATCGCAGTGCGGAACCTACTAGTGAACTGGTTGAGTCACAGGTAGTTAAATTAGTTGCCTTAGAGTGTAACTTGAAAAATGCGGTAAAAGTTCTTGAGTATGGTGAGACGTGCTTTGAGGGGGAAATAAAGCCCCTAGTTGAATGGTTGTTTGAGTTGCCACACCCTGTCGTGCGACAGATCAAATCCAACAAAGTACTTCGCGGCATCTTTAACCAGATGGAGGATATCTATTATGACCAGTTCCCTGTCACGCAGTCTGATGAAGATAGATTAATACCACAGCAACACACTGCAGATGACTTAGACCAGGACATTTCGAAGGTAGAAGCCCCAGTGGGTAGAGGAACTGCAAAGGTCGCACACACGTATAATCACATCGAAACTTGGTCCGACTGGTTCTCCGCTCAAGACAAGGTGCTGACGATCAGTTATGACTATTTCCGAGATTGGACAATCGATAGGTTTGACGGTGATGCTGTTTTGCAAGCTATCGAAGATACGATTGATGCGGAGGTTATCCGCAATGTTTTACCACACTTTATTAAGTGGGTTGATGAGCGAGAAGTTACTCCAAACGCACCATTATGGATAGCATTGCTCGAGTTGATAGCTATTGACGAGAGAAAGTCCGTAGTTACTCTTGAGCTTCTCATAGAACTTGCTGAGCGAAGCCTAGCGTTGGACCATATCAAATCCGAATATGACCGAGTGGTTGACGCTATTGCTATCTGCCAGGATGATGCTCTCACGCTGTACACGTTCTCTAAATTCATTGACCTTTATGAATTGGTTTATCAATATACTCCCCTAAATTGTAAAGGGTTGGCTAATACATTTGGGAGCTCATTGATTGATTTTGCCAACCACAATTGGTCCCGCTTATCCATAAGCCAACAGGTAACGTTTGGTGACATACACTATTTGCTATTGGGGTATGAGTTCCCAGAGTTGAGCCAGAAGAGTATAGAGGATCAGTATGCAGACCTTTCTTCAATCCATATGACCGTTGGGTTGTATTCGCTTTCTGAAAGTGCATTGAGCCGTGCCAAAGATATTATCGATAAGTACTGCCCAAATGTCACTATCATTTTAAACTCGGATAAAACGAACACAGCGGCACTGTCCAACATGGTAAAAAAGTCGGATAAGGTAATTTTCTGTGATAAAAGTGCCGCGCATCAGGCTTATTATGCGATTAAGGCCATCACCAAGGATATAGTTTACGTTAAAGGCAAAGGGAGCAGTTCAATACTGCGAGCCTTTTTTGAACAATTAGCCTAGAAGTGGTTTGTAGTGGTACGGTGAATTTGGCCACCTTATTAGAGGTGTTAAGATACACCTCATAGCATGACAGGTGAAACTATGACCAAGCGTACCAGACGCACTTTCAGTGCGGAATTCAAACTCGAAGCAGCGCAACTTGTTCTCGACCAAAACTACACCGTTGTTGAAGCCGCAAAAGCCATGGGTGTGGGTAAATCGACAATGGATAAGTGGGTAAGGCGACTCAAGCAAGAAAGAATGGGAGTAGCACCTCAAGCCTCACCAATGACACCAGAGCAAATTGAGATACGAGAGCTGAAGAAGAAACTTGCACGCCTTGAAGAGCACAATGAAATATTAAAAAAGGCTACAGCTCTCTTAATGTCGGACTCACTGAACAACTCTCGATAATCGAGAAACTCAGGCAGAGCTTTAACGTAACAACCCTGTGTCATGTGTTCAGTGTCCACCGCAGCAGTTATAAATACTGGCGTTGTCGCCCTAAGCGTGTTTCTCCAGAGTTGGTGAAGCTAAAAAGTCTTATTAAAGAAGTTCATACGGCAAGCAACGGCTCTGCTGGGGCAAGAAGCATTGCCGACATGGTAACGGCCCAAGGTGTAAAACTGACACGGTATCGAGCTTCTAAGATGATGAAGTCATTAGGGTTGGCAAACTGCCAAACACCGAAGCACCGTTATCAAAAGGCATCACAAGAGCACGTAGAGATCCCAAACCATCTGTCTCGACAATTTGCCGTTACCGCTCCCAACCAAGTCTGGGTCGGTGATGTGACGTATGTCTGGGCGGGACAGCGCTGGATGTATCTTGCTGTTGTCATCGACCTGTTCGCGAGAAAGCCAATTGGTTGGGCGATGTCAGTATCGCCTGATAGTAAGTTGACAGGGAAAGCACTCTCTATGGCGTTTGAATCACGAGGTAAGCCGAAAGGCGTGATGTTCCACAGCGACCAAGGAAGTCATTACACCAGTCGTTCTTATCGGCAACTGTTGTGGCGTTATCAAATCAAGCAAAGCTTATCTAGGCGAGGTAATTGCTGGGACAACAGTCCGATGGAACGGTTCTTCAGAAGCTTAAAGACAGAATGGATACCCGTGTCGGGTTATCGGAGTTTTAGCGAAGCGAGAGAACATATAACTCGATACATCACGGGCTACTACAGCCAACTCAGGCCACATCAATATAATGGTGGTCTAACACCCAATGAGTCTGAACGACTGTATTGGGAAAACTCTAAAACCGTGGCCAATTTTAGTTGACCACTACACCATGTTATGCGTTAAAGTTGGGTGGGTTATCATGACGGAGCTTTAATCCAATTTTCATCTCTTTTACCTAGTTAATATTTTCGGCATAATATCGCTTAGAGCTTTTTCTGCACCATAGATTGATAAATGACGCTCATCAACGTAGTAAATATTCTTACTATCGTGAGTGTAGCAATTACTCTTATCACAAAAATACGGTTCCATATAAAATCGTCTAATATTCTCGCCAAAGACATTATTGTATGTTTCATATGCCCCATTTTTATATCTTGTAGCATCTGTATAATTGGAAGAGAAAGTCATCTTGTCATTAAGTGATTTTAAAATGCTATCGCTATTTCTTAATTTAAACAAATTGATTTTTATATTATTCTCCCCTAGTGGAATAGGATAGATTATATTCAGACTTTTTACTTTTTTTGCGATTTCACCTAACCTGTTAGCAATTTTTTCACTATACGTTCCAATTCTTGTAATGTGATATATAACATCAGCTTCAGGGTGTTTTTTGATTAAATCAAATACATGATTAGAATTATAAACACATAGTTCTATAGTCTTCCATTGGTGTTCTGAATACTTTGATTTTTCATACTCATTGATGGTGTTTAGTGGTAGGGTTTCACAGCCACTACTTGATATTTGTATATAATTGTAACCATTATCTATAGAGTGATTTTTTACGGAAAGTGAAATTGCTCCCGCGTTTGAATCTCCTATTAATATAACGGTTCCATTTTTATTGCTTATAGTTTGGCATATATTCGGAAATCTTGCATTTTGACAAGTTAGATTGTTGATTTTATTTGCAATTAATGCATTATCTTCAGAGAATAATTCTGATAGTTCACTGAATCGAGTTGGTAGTCCGTTGCTATAAATATCAGATGTTTTATACAATGTTATAGTTACTAACACTAGTGCAGATATTAACTTAAGTGTACTTTTTATTTTTCTTAATGGAAATTCAACGAGTTTATAAGTCAATAGCGCTAGAATAAAAGAAATGAATGTTAACAGGATAAATTGTTCAAATCTTATATTGTCATGTTTAAGCATTCGAAAAAAAACAAAAACAGGTTGGTGCCATAAATATAAAGAGTATGAGATTAGGCCTATAAAAACGATCGGTTTTTTGGATAACATTGTATAAGAAATATCTCCTTCATGGGTAAACATAATGAAAAGACAAGTTCCTAATACAGGAACCAAGGTAATGAATGAAGGATGTTGTATGTTGTGATCTAAAAAAAATAAACTGTGGGTGATTAAGAATAATCCTAATATAGGTAATATCTTAAATATGAAATTCTCGATGCTGTCAGTACGTGGATTTTTTAAATGTTCTCGGTTGAAAAATGTTACTAACCCACCTAAGATAAATTCCCACGCTCTAGTTGGAAGTAAGTAAAAAGCCGATTCTGGTTGATTGGGAACGATGAAATCGGAGTATTGTAAAGAAAGTAAGGAAAAGATAATCAGTATTCCAAATAGATACTTTCTAAAGAATTTTGCAATTAACCAAAAAGCAACTGGATATATTATGTAGAATTGCCATTCTACAGAAAGACTCCAAGTGTGAAGTAGCGGTTTGTAAATACTAGCTTGAGCCATATAACTATCTTCATTGTAAAAATGATAGTTAGAACCGAAAAATATTGCAGACTTTAATGACTGAGAATATTTATTTAAGTCAGATGGTAATAAAACGAAGTAGGCTACTATGGATGTCACAATCAGCATAGTGAATAAGGCAGGAACAATACGTTTAGTCCGACGCCAGTAGAAATTAAATATAGAAAATTGTTCCGTTTCGATCTTGTTTTTTAGGATTCCTGTGATTAAGTAACCAGATAATACAAAGAATATATCAACACCTAAGAAACCACCTTGAAACAAGGTAATGCCTGAAAATTTAATGTTTGCGTGATAAATAATAACAGCTAGCACGGCTAGAGCTCTTAAGCCGTCAAGTTCCTTTCTGTATTGCACAACTAACTCATATGAAAATTTGGGGAATTATACAGTAATGTAACTGTAAATTAACCCCTAAAAAACGTGTATTTTTATACATGCTGGGCTTATGATCAGTTGTGATGTGTCCATGCTTTACACTTGCTGTGAGGAATATATGGGATTAATCACATAGTTTGAGCGTTAGAAAATGCCTGCGGCTATTCGCATTGCAACAGAGCGAATTTGTCCCAAGTACAATGAAGGTGCTGTTTGGAGGGGGGGGGCGAAAACTATTAAATCGCTGCGAAGCTGACTGGAGCATGGTTGCTTATGCTTTGCCTCTGTGGAACTCGAATGAGAACAAAACCAGATTGATTGAACGTGTTATGAATGATTGGGTGGTGTGTTCATCTGAACAAGACAACATGACTCGCAAGGAACTCCCGACAATGTAAAAGCCCTAATTCCTGTTATTGCTGGTGGTCTAGTTCTCGAACAAACTGGTAGAGCACAAACGTCATTGTCTGAAGGTTCCGCGGAATACACTCCAACGACTACCCGTTTATCTTCTAGTTGAAATAAGATAGCCAGGATAAAGACGAACTAAGCGATGATGTAAATATCCCCCTAAACTAGCGATATACTATTTTAGAGTTCTTCGGCTTAGACGGAGCAGGAAAGGAGAACTCGCGATGAAAAAACACGTAACTCAGACATACAAATCTTCAAAATATTAAAGGAAGTGGAAGTTGGCTGTAAGATCATCGAATTTTGCCGAGAATACGGTATTTCAGAAACAAATTACTACGACGGTTGAGATGAAAGCTTCGAATATCAAATGTTTTAAAGACCTAGAAGACGAGACCAACTAAACGCCATGTTTGCGAACTCAGTTTGGAGTATCGAATTCTTAAACATATCGTCTAAAAAAGCTGTAAAGCCAGCGATGAGATGTGAACGGGTCGATTATGCGAGACAAGTGCATCACGTCGGTGTACGCTCTGCGTGTCGCGTAGTTGGTAGTTAGCGACTCCGGGAATGGCACAGTATTGCTGCCTTTGGTCACTAAATCTCTACGACGTATTCGCCGGATAGTGATAACATCGCCGCATTAGAATTACCGAGAAACTCCATGTTTATCCATCATGTTAACGACATCGACTGGCTGGTGATTACAGCCTTTGAAGAATTGAAAGCGCTATTCATCGAAGACGCTGGTGCTATTCCTTCTTACTTCTCTACCACCAGCGAATTGAGCCTGATTGATCAAGCCAAGCGCACTTACGGATATTTGCCTAAACTCGACGGCGTAATCACCGATACCGGCACGTTTCAAAGGCCAAATAACGAAGAAGATTTGAACCCACAGCTTGCCTGCCTCGTTGAGGGGCGTGGTCGGGTGTTTATCTATCACGGCGGCTTTGTGGCTTTTGTGGACGACGAGAAAACCTTTATTACCCGAATGGACTGAACATGATTCAGTCAGTTGGAATTGAGCTGCGCTGGCTCCTAGTATCAATAAGAAATGCATAACCATCGACTTGATGGACGCAGTCTGAATTGGATACGGGCTGGAATACCGGTTTCCGCTTCTTTTGAAATGCTAATGATTTGCTGTTGATTGAATTGCTTATTAATGTTCATCATGCCCTTGGTCGGATGAACATTAATAAGCGTAGACTGAACTAGATTAAGGAACGTTGGCCAGACCGCACCAATAAAGCCTGTTAGTCGAGATACCAGTTAGTCGCATAAATCACAAGAACCACTACAGTGACCAGAAAAGCGAGTATCATTACCATCTTTTTCATGTAGCTTGATCTATCAAATGCCACGCCTTTTTCTTCCCTCACTCTCGCTTCTTCATCGAAATGCCACTTAATCGCTAAGTAGCCTCCAATACCTAATACAACAATCTTTAAAGCTCCTGCGAAGTACGGAAAGAAGTTGGACCAACTGCCGTTCATTATCTATCTCCATCAAATTAAATATCGATTATGCGTTAGCATCATCAAAGGTTCATGTTTAGTGCGCCTCAATCAGGCGTTTTAGCTAGCGCAAGTCTACTGCTCGCGTTAGTTGCCTACAACTCTCTTTGTAATACCGTCTGTCTAACAAAGTTATGTGAATACACTCGGTAGCTTGGAAGACGGGGCTTTTCAATTTGTGCTGAAAGGGCTATTCAATGCCGTTGTGTTTTGAGTTAGGAGTCAATTTATGCCTGTCCATCAGTATCAAATCTTCTATCGGGGCAGTAGACTAGAGCGCAATTTCACCTATTTGGACACGGCGTCAAACAGTTATCAAAAAGAGAAGGAGATATTGCTTTCCCAAGGGTTTGAACTTGATGTTGATCCGATCACTGCAGCCTCTCCAGAAGAAGCCATTCAAAAGTATACGGACAAACTTGAGCATGAGTTACATGGAGCCAATTCAGCACGTCACCCAGTTTACTCATTTGCATTGATGCTAGAATCGGCTTTAAAAAGTCGTAAGAAGTAAAAACTTGCTTACCTGTCCGTTAAATTTGGACGTTCAGTGCATCGCATTTTGATTGCAAATTTGCTCAGGTGATTAGGGCGGTAAAGTCTGCTTTGGTGGCAGTACTCTCTTCCTTTAACGTGACAGTAAGCTCAGAGGAGTATATGGAAAATATCATCACACAAGCGATTGAGTTGAGAAAAGAGGCTAAGTATCAAGAATCCAGAGCGTTGTTAGCTACGTTATTAAACGATGAGCGATACGCGGCTAAAGCACATCTGCAAATTGCGTGGTCGTATGACAATGAAGGTAAAGAGCAGGAAGCGATAGGTCATTATTTATCATCTCTGGTTGGCCATCTTTCATCGGTAGAGCGGTTTGACGCATTATTTGGTCTCGCGAGTACATATCGAAGCCTCGGTAATTATTCAGAGGCGTTAAGCTATTTCGAACAAACGATCAGCGAGTATCCTGACTCTGTCGAAGTTCAGCCTTTCTATGCGATGTGTCTTTACAATTTAGGCCGTCATAAAGAAGCAACGTCTTTGTTGCTTGAACTATTGGTTTCAACCACGAATAGCGACGCCATTAAACAATACCAGCGTGCTATTTCTTTGTATGCGAAAGACTTAGACAGAGTATGGTAATCAAACACGCTTGTAGATATGTTTTGAGGGATCGATAGACGACGTTTTAACCCTCGTCTTCCTTGGCGCATTGCTGTAAATGCTCAATAAACATAGGAATTTTCTTGGCTAGGTGTTTGCGTGAGGCGTAGAAAGCATAGAGCACCAAGTCTTCTGGTTGGTATTCGAGTTTAACGATGTTGAGCAATCCGGTTTGAATTTCACCGTGGCAGAATGCGATAGGTAGGATTGCAAACCCTAAGCCAGCAATGGCTCCGGATTTCGCGAGATTGCCGCTGTTTACTTTGAACGCCGATTGCACTTTTTGCGTGATGACTTCGGCATTTGAGCGCTTGAACACCCAAGGTTCTCCCTTGAGCGCCGACAAGCTGCTGATGCAGGGCAGTTGACTCAAATCGGTAATATGAAAAGGTGTGGGGTAGGCGTTAAGAAGCTCTGGTGACGCCACCACAGCACTTGGCCAGCGTTTGATTTCTTTTGCAATCCAATTGTGGTCGTTGAGTTTGCCGCGCTGAAAACTCAGAACAACATCGAAACCGTCCAACAAATCCTCCTTTGGGTTCACGCTGGTATCGCAGCACAGTGAAATGGAAGGGTGCTGGCGACAAAAGGCCACGACAGCATGAGCCAGTTCCGGTGAATCAGGCATTAGGACTCGCAATTGCCCCATCACTTCGTTGGAATGCTGGGTTACCTCTTCTAACGCATCGTTCAGCTTACTTAACAAGGGTTGTGTTTGAGCGTAAAGCTGTTCTCCGGCCTGTGTCGGTGCAATGCGGCGTGTCGTTCTGTCGAACAGACGGATATTTAACCGACTTTCTAGCAGCGAAATATGACGGCTGACGTTCGAGGTAGGAAGCATCAGCAGTTCCGCCGCTCTTTTAAAGCTATTGTTCTCGTAAACGCAGTGAAAGCTGGTCAGCCATTGTTGTTCGATCTTATCTAGCACTTCAATAATCCCATTTTGTTGGATTATAAAACCAATAATCGCCACTTTATTACCAAATATAGGTGCATACAATCCTAAGCAACGGTTGAAAGGTGAAGTAAGGTCGTCCATGAGTTGGTTGGAAAAGCTATTTGATAAAAAGAACATTTTAAACACCCGTAAAGCGACGATTCCGGAAGGTGTTTGGCTCAAGTGCGCTGCCTGTGAGCAGGTGTTATATCGTACGGCACTTGAGCAGAATTTGTGGGTCTGCCCCAAGTGCGAGCATCACATGAGAATGCCTGCACGTATTCGTTTGGAGCGCTTTTTGGATCAAGAAGACAGAGTTGAGATCGGCAGTGAACTTCACTCCCAGGACCTCTTGCACTTCAAAGATGTGAAAACATACAAGGAGCGGCTATCTCTGGCGCAAAAACAGACAGGGGAAAGCGATGCGTTAGTTGTCATGCAAGGAAAACTAATGGGATTGCCCGTCGTGGCTTGCGCGTTTGAGTTTTCGTTTATGGCTGGTTCAATGGGGGCGGTGGTCGGAGCTCGATTTGTTAAAGCGGTCGAGGCCTCGATCGAACATCGATGTGGTTTAGTGTGTTTTTCCGCGTGTGGTGGCGCGCGTATGCAAGAGTCGCTGATGTCTTTGATGCAAATGGCCAAAACCAGCGCCGCACTCGAGCAGTTGGCTCGCGCCGGTTTGCCTTATATCTCGGTGCTCACTGACCAAACCTTTGGCGGTGTTTCCGCCAGTCTAGCCATGCTCGGCGACATCAACATCGGTGAACCGAAAGCGATTATCGGCTTTGCCGGGCGGCGCGTGATAGAGCAAACGGTGCGTGAAAAGCTCCCAGACGATTTTCAACGCAGTGAATTTCTTCTGGAACATGGTGCATTGGATATGATTGTGGAAAGGCGTGATATGCGTGAACGGGTTGCCCGTTTGCTGGCGAAATTGATGAACGTGGAACTAAGGCAACAATCACTGCAAAGCAATAAGGCCTCAAATGATTGAGGCCTTTTTAAGCACTGAATTCGCCCACTTCAGACAAGAAACTTATAGCCTAATGACAGCATCAATAAACTGAGTGAGAGTGAAATGCTGCGTTGAATCAGTTTTGCGCCATATTTCATGGCGGATGCACTGCCGACATGGTTCCCCAACAAGTTCATGACCACTAACGGGATAGCGAGCATATACAACACGTTTCCAGCCAGCATAAAGGCGATCAGCGCCCCAATGTTGGATACAAAGTTAAACATCTTCGATGTTGCGGATGAGGCCACTAAATCGAATTTCAACAGGTAATGCAGGGCCAAAATCAAAAAGCTGCCGGTTCCTGGGCCGAAGAATCCATCATAAAAACCAATCACAAATACCGCACTTGGTACGCCAAAGAGAATGACACCTTTGTTGATGGGGGCGCTATTTGGCTCATGGCGACTCTTTTTCGGAATGAACGACAAAGCGATGCCGAAAGGCAGCATAAAGAGGATGATTCTACCAATCGTATCCGGGTCAAAATAGAGAATCGCCTGCGCGCCCACGTATGCGCCGATGAGACCAGCCGGAATACCTGTGGCTACGGCGGTCCAAATGACTTTCTTATTACGAACAAAATTTCTGATGGCGGCAATCGTGCCGAGTGTACTGACAATTTTTTCTTGGCCGAGTGCCAACTGAGGGGGCAAACCGGCAAGAATGAAGGAGGGCACTAAGATCAGTCCGCCTCCTCCGGCAACAGAGTCAATAAAGCCAGCCGCAAAGGCCGAGGCCATTAACGCGATCAAGATGACAAGGGTAATGTCGTTGCCGAAGATTTCCATACTTCGCACTCCTTTGTATGGTTATCGCTGGTAAATCTTAAACAGCGCAGAAGTATCCATGCGGCCAAGCCCTTGCTGTTGAAGAGATTGATACTCACTGTCAACCTGGTGGGTGAGTGGCAGGTCGATACCCATCTGCTTGGCTTCACTTAAACAAATATTGAGGTCCTTGTGCATCCAGTCGATAGCGAAACCAAAATCAAACTGACCTTGTGACATGGTGATGGCGCGGTTTTCCATTTGCCAAGAGCCTGCGGCGCCATGTTTGAGAACTTCAACCAACTGGCCGACGTCCAAACCAGCCTTCTGAGCCAGCAATAAACCCTCGCTTAGCCCTTTCAATACGCCCGCGATGCAGATTTGATTGACCATCTTACTGCGTTGACCCTGACCGTGTTTACCCATCAGAGCGGCCTGCTTGCCGTAACTTTTCATCACGGGAGCGATGCGTTCAAACACGGCGGGCTCGCCGCCACACATAATCGTCAGTGCACCGTTTTCCGCGCCGGCCTGCCCACCTGATACTGGAGCATCGATAAACGCGATGCCTTTTTCTTGGCAAGCGTTGGCTAGCTCTTCGGCGAGTTCAGCTGAGGTGGTGGTATGGTCAACCAATACTGAACCTGGCTCCATGCCAGCCAGCACGCCGTTGTCGCCGTAGACGACACTTCTTACATCGTCATCATTTCCCACACACAAAAAGACAATGTCGCATTCGGTAGCAGCAGCTTTGGGCGTTGAGAAAAACTCGCCGGAAAACTGCTGAGCCCACTGTCTTGCTTTACTCTCTGTGCGATTAAATACGTTGGTGCGATAGCCCGCTTGTGAAAGGTGACCCGCCATAGGAAAGCCCATCACACCCAAACCGATAAATGCGACGTTAACGCATTCCCTTACTTGCATCTTTTCCATCTTTTTCTCCTCACTGAACGTTGTAAATGACCAAATTGAACTATGTCATTTGGTTGTTCTAATTAGGCTATTGATCATATTGGTATATGTCAATAATGAATTTGATGTATTCAAAAAGTAATAAAACCCAAAAGACATATGTTATCATCCGGCAACGATGGGTTACTCCGAGGGAAAACGGGCGTGAGCACGAGCAAATTCATTCGCATTGCAGAAGTCATAGAACAGAAAATTGAAAGCGGTGAATTTCCACCCAGTTCCAAGCTGCCCACTCATCGCTTGCTCGCGGAAGAGCTGGGTACAACGCCGGTAACCGTCGCGAAGGCTTATAAGTTATTGAATGAAAAAGGGTGCCTTGAGTCGTTTGTTGGCCGTGGAACCTTTGTTCGGGCACACTCTGATCTTGATAAAGCCATCCAAGCCCCGGATGAAGAGCAAAGTTACAACTTTTCTATCCTTCAACCTTGCCTGTACCGGAATTTACCTGCACTCAAAAATGCCTATCGCCAATCTGCGGAGCTACTGACGACGGCGGTGATTGGCTACACGGAACATTCCGGGCACGACGCGCACCGCGATGCTGGCGTGAAGTGGGCACAAAAATATGGCTTGGAAGGGGCGAATCGCGACAACATGTTGCTGACCAATGGGGCTCAGCATGCGTTGTCTTTACTCGTCGATACCTTAACCAAGCCGGGTGACACCATATTGGTGGAACGTCTGACTTATCCTGGAATCTTAGCCATCATCAACACCTCTGGCCGCCAGATAGTGGGGGTCGAGATGGATCAGCATGGTCTCTGTCCCAATGCTCTTGCTTCAGCCATTGACGAGCACAAAGCGGCGATGGTGATTGCTATTCCCAGCCACCAGAATCCGACTGGCATTTCGATGCCTGAATCGCGTAAGAGGGAAATTGCCGAGGTCATCAACGATAAGAAAGTTTGGCTGGTGGAAGATGATATCTACTGTTTTCTCGATGATGAACCGATTGCTCCTATCGCCAACTTTGCGCCGGATTACACGTTTCATATTTCGGCGTTGTCAAAGGCGATCAGCCCGGCTATGCGCTGTGGCTATTTAAAAGCGCCCGAGAGCCAGGTCGCGGCTCTCAATGCCAACATTCGAACCCATATCTGGCTGGCGTCGCCCATCAACTTTATCGTGGCGACGCTCTTGATCGAGTCGGGAGAAGCGTACCGTTTGGCTGACCAACAACGTGAAATCGCCAACGAGAGACAAAAGCGGGCGAGAGAAATTTTGACTTCGATTGACTGCAGCGCATCGGGCTATCACATCTGGCTGCCACTGCCTGAATATTGGCAACCGGACCGATTTGCGATGGAAGCAAAGAATCGTGGCGTGATCGTGACCAGCGGCAGCTACTTTTGCACCAACAACAAAACGTCGCCACACGTCAGATTGTCTCTCATGTCGATCAGTAACGAGGCTCGATTGGAAGAGGGATTGCAAGAGCTACAATCACTGTTGGTATCGGATGTGAGTACCTTTTTTCCGTATTAGAATTTCAGAATATTGACTGACAATATGACCAGATGCGATGGCTTTAAGATTCGCTCTGGCACGATTTAACAATGACATCGTTAAGGAAAGACAATGCAGTTGGGTAAAGCGTTTCAATATAAAAAATGGGCAAACAGTGAGTTATTAATGCTGGGGGAAAAGCAGTTTTCCCAGCTTCCCGAAAGCGATGCTACGTTCTTCATTCGCATCTTAAATCACACGACGGTGGTGGATAGCTTGTTCATCAGCCGCATTCTTGGTGAGCCAGAACAGTACAGCGCCGACAACACAGTCGAAACGCCGACGTTAAATGAGTTGCGCCAGACAATGGACAGTAACGACTCGTGGTTGATCCAATACGTTGAATCGGCCACTGCACAAGAGCTGCAACGAGTGGTTCACTTTACGTTTGTCGACGGTGATTCAGGGCAACTCAGCGTGGAAGAGATCCTGCTGCATCTGTTGACGCACGGCAGCAATCACCGAGGCATGGCCTCAAGAGTATTAGCTGAGAACAATCTTGAGCGCCCGCGAGATACCTTTACGCGCTATTTACATCAAGCTGAGCCACAACGTCGCCAAAATTTAACGGGTTCAAAATGAATGTGAGCACTTTTGTCAGTCGTCGCTTAGCCTTATGATGCTTTAGTTTTGCCACCTCCACGAGACTTTGCGATAATCGCGCTCCAACACGCTAGTTAAATTATTAAGACATTTGAACAGGTATATATGGCAGTTTTAGACATCCTCACCGCTCCGGATCCTCGCTTGAATATTCAGGCAGAAAAGGTTCAGGACGTTAACGCTATTCAGTCTCTGATTGATGATATGTTGGATACGTTATACGCGACCGACAATGGTATTGGTCTTGCTTCAACACAAGTGGGACGTAAGGAAGCCGTGGTGGTGATCGATCTTTCCGAAAATCGTGACGAGCCATTGGTGTTAGTGAACCCGGAAGTTGTCAGTGGCAGCAACAAAGCGATGGGCGAAGAAGGCTGTCTGTCGGTACCTGATTACTATGCGGAAGTGGAGCGTTTTACTTCGGTTGTCGTGACAGCATTAGACCGGAACGGCAATCCTATCAAGATTGAAACCGATGACTTTCTTGCGATCGTTATGCAGCATGAAATCGACCATTTGTCCGGCAACCTATTTATCGATTATCTGTCACCATTGAAACGTCAAATGGCGATGAAGAAAGTGAAGAAGTATGTGAAAGCGCACGCCAAGTAAGCGCGTTTGGTAACGAAACTTCTCCGGGTGCCTTTTCTGTTTGTTGACGAAGGCACCTCACTTCCCCCCAGTCCTCCTGCGCCTCCGCTTCGACAACTTTTTAACCACGTCGAGAACATTCTAACGGCCTCACTAAGCAGAAAAATTTACATAGCCTAGACCTTAGGTAATGCACTGCGTGGCATACTTCATCGCTCAATAATCAGGAGGTGTTTGTATGACCCAAAAATCTATCGGTGTTGCTTTGCTCGCTTTGCTGCCAGTGTCGGTTGCTTTAGCTAATACACCGCCACTAAAAGGCTGCGCGGCGAAAGAGCAGGCCATTCAACAAGAAATCGATGCAGCAAAAGCGCATGGTAATCAGCGCAAGCTTGATGGCTTAATCGAAGCATTAAGCCAGGTCCGTGAGCATTGTACCGAAGACGGTCTGTTAAAAGAGCGACAGGCGAAAGTCCAAGAGAAACAACGAGAAGTGCAGCAACGACGTCAAGAACTTGAAGAAGCGCGTGCTTCTGGAAAATCGGACAAGATTGAAAAGAAAATGCAGAAACTCGATGAAGCCAACGCTGAATTGGCAGAAGCGATGGCTGAATTGTCTAAATAGACGTTCGCGCTGGCAGTAACGCGAGGGCGCGGCGGTTCTCAACTATCCATGTATTCGGCTGCCTCTTGTTTGGTGATGCTCTCTCATTGAACTAATAAATTTGTCATCACTTTTACATACAACGGACAACTTTCAGTTCCAAATCTCGTTTACTTGTCTCTTTTGAGTCATCAACGAAACCAAAAGCAGAGGTATGAAAGTGTTTATGCGAAGAGTCCGACATCGGATTAAACGTCTGTTGATGACGGCTATCGTTTTAGCGCTGGGATTGCCGGTTGTTTTGGTTTTGGTGCTGAAATATGTCAATCCGCCATTCTGGGGATGGCAAGTGTCGCGTACGCTGTTTCCGCCGCAAGGATACCCCCAACAGTCTCAGCATCAATGGATTCCTTTGGCATCCGCCTCTCCCTCGTTACCACTGGCTGTTATGGCCTCCGAAGACCAACGCTTTCCCGAGCATTGGGGTGTTGACGTGAACGCTTTGGCATCGGTAATAAGAAATCGTGGCGAAAATGGGCCAGATCGCGGTGCGAGCACCATTACTCAGCAAACCGCGAAGAATGTGTTTCTGTTTCCAAGTCACACCTATATCCGCAAAGCCTATGAGCTCTATATCTCGCTGTTGCTTGAGTTGATTTGGGGTAAAGAACGCATCATGGAAATGTATCTCAATGTGGTGGAATTTGGTCCGGGCATTTATGGCATTCAGGCCGCGAGCGAGCACTACTTTGGCGTATCGGCAAACCACTTAACGCGTTACCAAGCTGCGCAACTGGCCGTTGTTCTTCCGAATCCGTACCGCATTCAGCCTTATCCGATGACACACTACGTCCAGCAACGTGTGAACTGGGTACTGAGACAAATGCAGAATTTAGGTGCCGTGGCTTTGTAGGAAGGCTAATCACTCAACCGAATCAGCGCATCAAACAGTGGTGTGAGTCGTTAATCAAGGGAAATAAACAAGATGGCCATCGAATGTAAAGGTTATATTCGATGGCCATTATCTATTCCTGCGGCAGCGTCGGGAATGTTATTTCCCTACGTTGTTTCACTGCATTAGCGCTGATCTATCCGAAGCAGACTAGTGATTAGAAATAAAGTTGGTCGACAAGTTTATCGTTAACGAAGAGCTCGCATTTGTCTGCACTGCTGTTTTTAGTCGACTGAATGATGCCTGCAACCACGCCGAATGCACCGCCTTGATCGCCTAAGACAGACCCGAAATAACAGTGGCTGCGCAGGGCTAATCCTTGGTAGGTAGAGCTGAAGTTTTGGGTTGGCGTGTAAGGCGGAAACTGTCCTTGCATGATAGGGTCACCATTAACAGTGAGGATCAGCTTGTTTTTATCTTCTAGGTAACTGCCTGCAAACTTGAGGACTTTCCCGTCAACTTCGACGGTTTTCTCTTGCGCTGTACGAGGCGCTGTTGCACAGCCCATGAGTGTTGAGACGAGAACAAATGTAGCGAGCGTGGAAATTTTCATCAATCTATTGCCTTATGTTATTTATAAACACTTCCTATGAGACAGGGAGCATATCATGAGGTTTGATGAATATTGACGCATTCACCACGAAGAAGTGAGGGATTATTCTGGATAGATGTCACAAACAAAAAAATATACAACGAAAGTTGTAACCCTTTTTAGGCGTGCCAGGTTGGCTGCCAGTATTAATTCAGCGGAAATCTCGCAGTGTGATTGTTTGACTTACTGCGCGACGACTTTTATAAACGAAAGTAGCCTTTATTCAGGGAAGCAGAACAACCTTGTCAGAACTTATTAAGAAACGATTTACCAAGTATGTCAGTGTTGGATTAGTCAACACGGTGGTGCATTGGCTCTCATTTGCGCTGATCTACTCGTTGGGCGTTTCACAGAGTGTGGCGAACTTTTCGGCCTTCTTGATTGCGGTGACATTTTCATTCTTTGTCAATGCGAGATTCACGTTTAAATCGTCTGTGACATCGAAAAAATATCTGCTCTATACCGCTTTTCTCGGCGCTTTAGCGTTACTAATGGGGAAAATTAGCGATGTGGCAAACTTCTACCCGCTGATGACGCTGGTCGCTTTCTCCGCAACCAGCCTTGTGCTCGGTTTTCTATTTTCCCACTACGTTGTGTTTAAGCGCGCCGAGTAACACTGCGTGTGGTTACGCGTTATCGCGAGCGAGAACCGCATCCAGTTCGCTTTTGGGCATCGACTTGTAAAAATACCAGCCTTGGATGTAACCCCACGGGCAGTTTTCTTCAATGATCTTAAACTCATGTTCCGTCTCAACCCCTTCAAAAACCACTTGTTTGTTGAGTCCGGTGATGAGATCCATCACTGGCCTGACAATATTGCGTTTCATGTCGTAATTAAGCGCATTGACGAACACACGATCGACTTTGATGAAATCAAAATCCATTTCGGTCAGCCAGACTAAGTTAGCGACGCCCGTACCGAAATCATCTAACACGACCATAAAGCCCATCGATTTCGCTCTTCTGGAAAAATCGGCTAATTCGTTGAGAGGAAGGTCAATTCGTTCGGTGATCTCTATTTTGATTTGTGAGGGTTGAATACTCAGCTCAAGCGTGAGCTTACTTAGGAACGGCAAAAACTGAGGATCCTGCAGTTCGAACGCGGCGATGTTGATCCCAAGAGAAAAGCCCGGATTCTCTTGAAGAATCGGCGCCATTTCGCTGATAGAGCGCTCGGCAACGAAATAGGCCAGTTGCGGATAAAGGGAGAGCTTTTCGGCAATTCCGATAAAGAGTTCCGGTGACACTCGGCCATACTGGTTGTCTTCCCAGCGCACCAGACTTTCGACTCCGGCGATACGTTTGTCTTTCACCGTGACAACGGGTTGATATTCCATATAGAGTTTCTTCTGCGATAACGCCTCGCGAAAACGATGTTCGATGGAATTGTGTCGACTGATAAACGTCCAGAAAGAGTAGGCGAGCAGAAAGCTGAACAGCAGTGCGATTGCGAGCAAAGCCAACAGGACATGCGCCGAGTAGTTCGCCAGTCCGGCTTTGGTGTTGTGCGTATGAACGCAGTAGTTGAACCGGTCGCTGCAGGTTTTCGTTTTTATGGTCAACGGCGGAAACGGGTTGCCGTAATCGTTGCCAGGTGTGTACTGGGTAAAAATATGCTCATCCGTGGCTGATTCCACACTGAAACGGAATCTCGGCATACGTTGCATCAAGTGCTGGTATTGATCGGGTACGGTCAGTGTCACGAATTGGTTCAGACGGGTCAAATCGTACTTGTCATCCACAGGGAAAAGATGACCCACTTGGGTGTAAAAACGATAGCCTTTAAATGCGGTCTGGAATTTATCGGCGACATTCACGGGGTCAAAAACGCCCCAGTTCGCGGAGCACAGGACGGATTCTCCCTCCATCAAACCGATGTCGTAGATTTCGGAGTTTTCGTGAACGAGCTGGCGAATCACCGTCATGGTGGCGTGATCGCAACTGGGTTGGAAGATGGTATTGGCAACGTGAAGAGCATCAGATATCTGCTCAGTCGCTTGCTCAGCTTCGTCCAGCACTTCTTTGGCGAACCGAATCTGTTCATCTTGCTGAAGGTAATAGGTAGTCACTTCGAGAATACCCAAAGTAAGAGCAAACGCCGCGAGGAACATGGCCACTCTTTTCAACACGCTATGAGCCATTCTTACCCACTGAATCCGATTGGAATAAAGTACTGAGTATGCGCAGTTAATGCCTTTCACACAATAATCATCAGGGATAATTTATATCGGGGAAACAAAGCCGAGATGAACAACCCCAGATTGTTTTCTTGAGCCCGCGCGGCGCATTGTCTAAAATGGCGCACTTTTTAATGACACTGGGTCAATAATATGAACGACACGACTGCAAAACCAGCACTGCCGGATCACCTGGCAGGTAACCCTCGTAGCCCGCATTTTGTGGCTGAATGCTTTGAACACCAAATCGGCATTCGCTTGAACGGCAAAGAGCGTACCGACGTTGAAGAATACTGCATCAGCGAAGGCTGGGTAAAAGTCGCCGCGCCTAAAGCACTGGACCGCCGTGGTCAACCGCTGCTGATGACGCTAAAAGGCACAGTAGAAGCTTACTACAAATAATGATGAGGTTGCCGGTTGGCGACCCAACATCTTCGGGCTTAGGGTGGCTGAGTCTGAAATAGAAAAAGGCCGCTGAGCGTAGACTCGGCGGCCTTTTTTATCACCTGCTTTTATTGCTGCACAGGACGTTACGACGATAAGCACACGGTCTGTTCTGCCTGCGCCACCATTTGCTCCTGCTGCTGCAACAGGTACATGGCGCGGTAACGACCATGTTCGATCGTCATCAATTGCTGGTGGTTGCCTTGTTCAATCAAGTGGCCTTTATCCAGCACCAGAATATTGTCGGCGTGATGAATGGTGGAAAGGCGGTGTGCCACCACAATCAAGGTGACTTTGCCTTGCAATTCATTCAGTGCGCGCTGCACAACCTGCTCTGTTTCACTGTCGATGTTGGCCGTTGCTTCATCCAGCAACAGAATTTTTGGTGAGCCAGCTAACGCGCGGGCAATGATCAACTGCTGGCGCTGACCCGTCGAGAGGCGCAAACCGCCTTCACCAAGTTCAGTCTGATACCCGTCGTTCATCGCGATGATCACTTCGTGCAGATGCGCCTGCTTGGCTGCGCGTTCCACCGCCTCCTGGCTCAGATTACGCCCCATATCGATGTTATCGAACACGGTGGTCGCCAACACAAACGGCTCCTGAGGAATAAAACCAATCCCCTGGCGCAAGGTGTGCTGATCGTAATCACTCAGTTTGTGGCCATCAATCCGAATACTGCCGGACTGCGGCTGATAAAAATTGAGCAACAGATTCAGCAGCGTCGATTTGCCGCTGCCGGTATGACCAACAATGGCGTAGAAACGCCCCGCGTCTACCTGGACATTAATATCGTGCAGAACCGCTTTATCTTTCTGATAGCTGAACGTCAGTTGTTCAATGGCAAGATCGCCGCGCGAGATTTCACTCCAACGAGCGGAACCTTCATGGGCGGAAGGCTCTTGCAGCAGTTCATGCACGCGATCACCTGCCACAATGGCTTGCTGGTAAAGGCTGAATCGCTGAGTAATCTCAACCAACGGCTCGGTGAAACGGCCCAGATAGTTCAGATAAGCGTACAGTACGCCGACTTCTGCCACGCCCTCGACCACTTTGAGGCCAAAGAACCACACCACGCCGCCCAGCACCAGAATACTCAGCAGGTTGATGGCCGGACGCAGCAGCAAAGATCCGACCGTGACCGATTTCAGCCTCGTGGCGTAGTAATCGCGGTTGATGGCCTGAAACTGCTCATATTTCGCGTGCTGCTGATTGGTGGCCTGAATCACCGTCATGCCGGAAATCGATTCATTCATCGTCGAGTTGATGTCCGAACGCAACTGACGGCTTTCGGTGACGGCTTTGACACTGAACTTCTGATAGAGATAAATCAGTGTGACGACCGCCGGGATGAGCAGCAGGGCCACCAACATCAGTTGAATGTCCAGAATCGCCATCGCGGTCAGAATGCCGATCAGCAGAATCAAGTTGGCGAGGATATTCGACAAGAACTGCACATAAATATCTTTAATCGATTCGGTATCGTTGGTGATTCGGCTGACCAACTGACCAGTACGTGCGTAGTCGAAGAAAGCGACGGGCAGCGTCAGCACATGTTTGAACAGGCGCTTACGAATATCCAGCACGGCATTGAGTGCGATGTCGAGAAAACGCAGCGTCTGTTTGTATTTGAGGTAAGTTCCCGCCAATACCGAGAACACAAACAGACCGATCACGCCCGCCACTGGCCACAGTGGGTAGTGATCCTGCATCACAAATTCGTCGATAAACACTTTGCTCAGCATCGGGCCGAGTACATCAAATCCAGTGGCCAGAATCACCAGCAGCAGCGTTTTGACAAACAGGGTCTTTTCGGCAAACACATAGCTCATCAGCAGTTGCAATGACCCGGAGCTTTTGGCTTTCTGTGGTTGAGTTTTCATTGCAAATCGTTCTCCAGTGCCTGCTCCATTTGTTGGTACGCCGCCATGCGCGCATACCAGCCGTCTTGGCGAATCAGTTCGCGGTGCGTGCCTTTTTCAATCATTTCGCCATGCGCTAGCACGACAATTTCATCCGCGCGTTCAATGGCGGACAGACGGTGGCTGACTACGATCAGCGTCTGCTCACGTCGCTGCTGCAGGTGCTCAATGATCACTTTTTCCGTTTTGATATCGACCGCCGACAGCGCATCATCCAATACCAGAATGGGTGCCTGGCTAATAAGCGCACGAGCGATAGAAATACGTTGACGCTGACCACCAGAAAGCGTCACACCGCGCTCACCCACCAGAGTTTGGTAGCCTTCCGGAAACTGCAAAATATCGTCGTGAATCGCTGCCAGTTTTGCTGCCTGATGCACTTCTTCATCGCTGGCTTGACTGCGGCCGATACGAATGTTTTCCATGATGCTCATGCTGAACAAAAACGCATCCTGCGGCACATACGCGTACAGGTTGCGCAGAGCAGGCAGGGGAATGGATTGAATCGGAATACCATTGACCTCAATCGAGCCTTGCTCTGCTTCCCAGTAGCGCATCAAAAGGTGCAGCAGGGTCGACTTACCAGCTCCTGTGGCTCCCGCAATGCCAAGCACGCGGTTTTCGCCCACTTGCAGCGAAATATTGCTCAGCGAAGGTTGCCCGGTCTCCGGGTAATGGAAGCTGACGTGCTCAATCGCCAGCGCATAGCCTGCTGGCTCAGTGGTGCCTTGATCGTTAATCGAATCTGGCAGGTTGAGCAGCTCTTCCAAGCGGCCGATCGCGGCGTTGCCGCGCTGCAAAATGTTCATCAGCCAACCAAAGGCATACATGGGCCAGATAAGCTCGGACAGATAGAGGGTAAAACTGGTGAGCTGACCCACGGTGAGGTTACCGCTGCTGATCTGCCAGCCACCCATAAGCAGGGCGATGAGCAGTGCCGCACCCAAGCTGAGCTGAATAATCGGATCGAATAACGCTTCAGAACGCTGAACTTTGTAAGTACTTTGCGCCGATTGTTCAGCAATACGCTCAAATTTGTCCGCTTCAATCGCTTCACGACCCATGGACTTGATCATGCGAATGCCAGCGACCGACTGCTGCGCCTGCTCATTCAGGGTCGAGAAGGAATCTAACGTGTCTTTAAACTGGTGATGAATGCGATTCGACAGCTTATAGAAGCCATAGCCCATAAACGGGAAGGGCAGAATGGCCAGCACAGCCAGTTGCCAGTCGATAAACACAAACATCATCACCAGCACGAGGATGAAGGTCATCAGGCCATCAAAGCCCGACAAAATGCCTTCACCGGCCGCCATTTCCACTGCGTCGATATCGTTGGTGGCACGCGCCATCAAATCACCGGTGGAGTGCTGGTTGTAGAACGCTTGGCCTTGTCTCAGCAGACGATGATAGAACTGCTCGCGCAGAATGTTGCCAAGCTGATAAGAGGTGCCGAACAGCACTCGGCGCCAGCCGTAACGCAGCAGGTAGACCAGAATACTGACTCCAAGCAGAGCAAACAGGTAAAATTCTGCTTGAGAAAAATCGCGGGTTTCCAGTAACTTATCGATAGCGTGACCAATAAACCACGGCACTGCCATATTGAGCATCGCGACGGCAAAAAGCATCGAGAGCGCCAACGCATAGGTAAAGCGGTGCTGGCGGAAAAACCACTTAAGGTGTTGAAATAATTGCATGAGTGACTGTCCAGACGAGACAACGAAACGGCAGTGTTCAATAGCGCGGTGTCAGAAATCGCCCGAGCAAAGGCACAATAAGAAAAATGTGAAGGGCTCGCGGCGGTGGCCGTATTCGTTAATTTGCTTTTGTTCTGAGCAATAGTAGCGCAACGTCTGCGTTGGATAAACACGCACATTGAAGTGATTCGCCCGGTTTATACGAATAGGCAAAAAATAAAGAGATATGGATACGACTTTGCCATGCAGGTAGTGTCAGTGATGAAGGAATAAGCATGCAAGAAAAAACGCAGAGTGGCTTTCACCAAAGCGACGGCGCCGCTGCCGATACAGGCCTCGACGAGCAAGGCTTGATTCATAATAACTGCTCACCAGACAAGATTCAGCGCGAATTTTTGCCCGTTGTTGATGCCTTGCTTGATAACTTAAACCACGCTTTTCCGGGCGAGATACACAGCGTTTATCTGTATGGCAGCGTTGCTCGCGGAGTGGCGGAGATCGGGCGTTCAGACCTGGATATTTCACTGATTTTCAACCATCCAATCCAAGCTTCTCAACGTGAAAGACTGCGCGAAATTTCATGCGAGTTTCCGCGTCGCTTTTCTCAGATCTCCAAACTCGATCTCGACCCGGGCTGTCTGGAAGAAGTGCTTCATCCCAGAGAGAAATATCGTTGGCAGTTCTGGTTAAAGCATTGCTGTTGCTGTATTAGCGGCGATGATGTTGCAAAAACCTTTGAGGCACTTAAGCCCAGCCGCAACATCGCGCTGGAGCTGAACCATGATCTTGCGGCATTTCTCTCATTTAATTCCGAGCATGTGGCGGGCAGGGAAGTTAAGGTTCAAAACCGAGTCTTGGCCAAAAAGATCCTGCGTACAGCCTATTACTTCAACGCCGAGCATCACGGCAGTTGGTACACCGATTTAGCGGCGTGTGCCCGGGTTGCCAAGTTGTACTATCCGCAGCAAACCGAGCAGATCGATACGGCATACACATTGGCGCGCGGCGACGACTGTTTACCAGCAGCACTCAAGGTCCTGACCTCACAATTAGGCACAATGCTTGTTAAGCAAATGGCAACCATGACGCGTTATTCAGCCCAAATGGATGAGGGTGTGAATGACGAAGAGAAAGGTGATGTTACGAACCCCTAAAGATGTAACACCTGTCTCATTGATTAATAGCTTAACTTGTTTCTTTGTCGCTCTGAATCAAATAGGGGCGACGTCGCCAAACTCATTTCTGCCCCATTGCGAGTTATTGGGGCAGCTGATAATTAAGTCTACAAACTATAAGTTGACCAAATTTTAGTAATGCTACAGAGTTTCTAGAGTACTCCGACTTTACAGTGTGTCTAACGGACTCGTTGTCCCCGCGAAATGTTGGCCAAGTACATGTGTATAGATTTGTGTTGTACTCACGTCATTGTGGCCAAGTAACTCTTGAACACTTCTTATATCACGACCGGCTTGAAGTAGATGAGTTGCGAAGCTATGCCTAAACGTGTGGCAGGTGACGCGTTTATTTATTTGAATACTACGCACGGCATTCCCGAGCGCTTTACGAATAACACTCTGATGCAGATGATGCCTGCAAACTATTCCAGTATACGGGGGGATGCAGGTCGTTTTAGAAGGGAAAATAAACATCCATCCGCGCTGCCTAAAAGCGTTAGGGTATTTACGTTCTAATGCATTTGGCAGTGAAGGGCCTATCCCTCGTTGGTTGTCATACCGTTGGATCTTAGTAGCTTTCTCAATATATGCTGGAAACTTTTCGGCGCATTTATGGCTGAGGATGGTTTGCCTATCTTTTCGCCCTTTTCCGTCTCTAATGGTCAGTGTAGCCCGCTCCATATCAATGTCTTGGACACGTAACCGGAGACATTCTGAAACTCTCAGTCCACTACCATAGAGCAGCTCAATGATTAGCCTGTCGCGGCCATAGAGTTGATTTAATATCGATGATATTTCCAATGGGGATAACACTGTCGGTAAATGTCGCTGTTTAGTGGCATAGCAAAAACCTAAATCCCCAAGCTCATGGTGCAAATGCTTCTGATACAAATAGGCCAATGCATTAAGTGCAATTTTTTGAGTGTTGATTGCCACATTCCGTTGGTTGGCAAGGAAGGTTAAAAATTGTGTAACTTCTTCCGTTCCCATTGTTTCGGGGTGACGCTTGTGGTGAAAGTTAATGAATGCCTTGATCCAATACAGATAAGTTTTTTCTGTTCTAATACTCTAACCACGCATGCGCATTGTTTCTTGAACACCGATTAGAAATGGGCTTTTTAGACTCATGATAACCTCACTCCAAAGAGCTGTTTATTTATACAGTATTATTTGATATTTCCTAATATCAAGGAAAATAGTGAAATAATTTTGCGCGTTAATACACGTACTAATTCATATAATTCCTTTTTATCAATCAGTTATGTGTTGACGACTTGAGATAATAGGTTTGGAAAACGCGCATGCGCGTTTTTCTAGATGGTATATTTAGCAAAATGAAGATAAGTTCATTGTATACAGATAGTTAACTGTGCGCGTTTTTACTGGTCCAATGAGGTAAACGCGCATGCGCACTAATAAGCTGTTATGTCTCCCGAGTACCTCACGTTTAATAGACACTTTACTGGGCTAAGTTGAGTATCTAATTGTAATTTTGTAGTTCTTTGACTTTAATTTACGTTGTCCCTCTTTTGAGTGGATTGATTACAAAGTTAAAATACGTTCAGGGGGCTAACATGGATGTTGAAAGTAAGTCGATACTGCTACATTACCCGAAGCTAGCAGACCTAGATGAAAACCTTGAAAACTTAGATGCAGTTGGTATCGCGCTGATAAGGAAATATGTTCACGGAAAAAAATCTAATGCTGCCTTTTACTCATCGGGAATGTATGTATATTACAATGAGAAAAATCACTCTTTAAGCTCATGCTTCTACAGCAAAAAATCTCAATTGTGGCAGTGTATAAAGAATGAGTTCTATGACCTGTTCTGTACAAATAGCAAAACATACGCAGCGGTAAGAAAAAGAATGACTAAGGCTAATGGCACTGCTCTAGCAGCGATTTCTACAGCTGCTGCAATTGCGATTTCAAAAGCTATTTGCGTTTCCTTTGGAGCTATCGTAGGAGCAGTCATAGCATTAGTTTGGGCAATGTTTTCTGTAGGGAAAAATGCGTTCTGTAAGCTCGTTGATAAAGAGACATAACAAAGCATTTAAGAGTGATTCGCAACGCTTGGCAATTTCGCTTCGCTCAAGTATAGCCAAACGCCGCTCACACCTTAATGCGGCGTTAGCCCTTATTCGAAAATTAGGAAATTTATGTGACTAGTAACAATCGAGATTACCGATTCTTAACTTCTGAAGAAATGGATGAGTGGGAAAAAGTAAAGCAAGAAGAGATCGTTAACCCTGGTAGCAGGGTAAAGATTAGGAAAAATCTGTTTTCAAAATACCCGCGAGCGGCTAGGCATTTTCAGAGTCTATTTCCGAATCAGTATCTTGATACGATGGACCTGAAAGACACCGACAACATTCAATTGCTGTTAAAAGGATTTATAGATTTACTAAATAAGTCTGACGTTCGAGAGCGAGATATTTTAAATTATATTAACAGTGAACCAGCATTCTTCATTATAGGTTCTTTACTTAAAAAATATTATAACTTTGGTCATCATGCTGCTCATTTATTTCGTGAATTTCCGTTAGGAACATCATACAAAGCAGACTATTTACTTGTGGGCAAAAATTCAGATGGATGGCACTTCGTATTTGTTGAGTTAGAGTCTCCAAATGGTAGCGTTACCACCTTAAATGGCGACTTGGGAACAGTTTTTCGAAAGGGTAAAGCACAAATCGAAGACTGGGAGTTTTGGCTTGAACGAAACTACAGCGTTCTTCAAGAGTTTTTCAAAAAGCATAAAAAGTTGGACGATCCTCTTCCTGAAGAATTTTGCCATTTCGACAGGTCTAGGATTAACTATGTGGTAATCGCCGGCAGGCGTGGTGACTTTAATGATAAAACGTATAGAATTCAGCGGCAAAGTATTAGGAATAATCAGATACATCTTATTCACTATGACAATCTTATCGATGCTGTTGAGTTACTTAGTGACAGTTGCACGTATTGACCTCAGGGCTAACAAACAATTTAAGAGGGATTCCCAACGCTTGGCATTTTTGCTTCTACTTCAAGTTTAGTGTTTATGGCACAATGCCTTAGGTTGGGTGGTAGCGTTGCTCACCCCTTAATTGGGCGTTAAATTTCCGAGGTTAGTTATGATCAGCAAGTACATAAAGTTCTTAGATGACGTTACCGCTGCAGGAGCACTCAAAGGCATAAAGTGCAGTGGAAAGGAAGCATTTGTAGCGTCATATTTTGATCTCGCCAATGAGCACGCTAATTCAATAGGCTATTTGTTTTCTATAGACAATCAAGCTTCTGCTTTGGCTTTGCTTCGGTCTTGTGTCGAAGCGAGTATTAGAGGTATGTGGATTGATAGTTGTGTTGATAATGAAGACAAGCTTCAGACTCTGATGAATAAAGATAATAATTGGCCAAAGTTGGCAATTATGGTCAAGCAAATTGATGAAAAAGTTGGGTGTGGAAACATTTTGGAAGAGCGATACATGGGGAGAAACTATGGTGTTCTAAATAGCTTTACTCATGGGTTGGTTCAACAAACACAACGTCGATTTGATGGCAAAACTATGCGACTAAAACTTACCGATCAGCAGTTGTCTGATGTTATCAGAGAGGTCTGTTTTATTGCTTATACAGCTAATATTGGAATTGCGGCAATCGCCAAGGATGACAAAGCGCTAGATAATATTCATGTATTGTGGCGCGCTTTGGAAATTTAACAAAGCATTTAAGAGTGATTCGCAACGCTTGGCAGTTTCGCTTCGCTCAAGTATTGGCAAGCATCGCTCACACCTTAATGCGGCGTTAGCCCATAGAAATTTTCATCCGAAAATGACGAGTTAGCGTTAATGCTTAAACTCGGAAATGTCCAAAACCTTGTTACGTGGATCCTGTTGTGACGCATCTTCAAAGTCACGAGAAAGACCCAAGCCTCGTGTTCTCCGCCAGTGGGAAAGGAGTCGAGTTACAGTGGTTATATTCGTTTCGTAGGCCGTGCCTCGCTGGCAAGTAGCGTAGCTAGGAATATAAAGGCTAAATTTTTCATCTGTTTATTTCCTTCTTATAGATTGAATGAGTAGACGCGTGGGCATATTTCGTAAGCGCTGACAGTGACTGCAGCCTCATCTTTAGACCCTGCAATTTTGTATTTGCAGATCTTTACAAACTTGCCCTTTGTTTCACTCTTGTAGGCACCCTGCCACGTCATAGCGTTAGCCGGACTAATTGCGGCCCAACCAAAGACAGCGACGGAAATAACTAACAGTAAGGTCGATTTCATGGGTTTATTTCCTTGTATGATTAAGGTCAATTAGAAACAGAAGAATACTTGTGACTTATTGTGAGGCTAGGCGCATTAATTCGATAATTATTAAATTTAATAATTGGATGAATAATTAAAAGTCAATTCAAACAATGAGTTACGATCTGGTGGTGATTGATTCGTTGGAGGGGGTTAGTAAGTAGTGATAAAAGATTATTTTGCAATAGATGAGTAAATTTGCTCACTAAGCTAGAGTTTTTACAATGTCTCAAATAATCATTTTAAATGCTAATTTAGTAAAGACGCTAACACACTTTTCCCATTTGCGAGTTAAAGTAATCAACCGGAATGTGTGATCAATCGGAACCTCTTCGATAAAAAGGTTTTCTGTAAGGGAAGCTAAGTCAAATGCCAAAACGCTACCTTGTACGAACATGAAGGCTGGGATGACGGCGTTAAATCCTTAAGGCAAATGTAGATAGATTGTTTAAAAGTCCAGCTCGGAGTTGGATTTTTGTATCTGCGATATTTCAAACAAAAATCTATTCATTAAATGCGGGTATCAAAGCACTCGATTTGGTCTGGCGCGGGTCGTTTCCTTAGTATGTTGTGAAGCCGCCATCACATTTGAATATCTAACCTAAAATAAACGGCATATTTTAAATGCTATATATTCATTTTCAGGGAATGAATACGCTTATTGAATAAATATAGTGAGGTTTATTCTGGATTGTTTGGATAATTAGTCTTGCCATGACTAATTATCCAAGGCGTGTAAGCTTGCCAGTGAAATTGAATTTTGAATTTCATCACACTCATGCAAATAGCCTTGAATTACCATCAGCGCTCTTAGAAAGATAAGCCCTAAATAATCACTATCAAAATCCCCTACAAACCTATTATAAGGATACCTATCATCATGAGCGGTAAGATCATCAAGCTATCTCGAAATACAGACCGAGCGCCAATCAATGCAGTCTCTACACAAAGTGTTGCTTTCTCTCATTACAACAATATCTCGGCGCAACTGCCGATTGATCCTCAACGTGGTGAGTTGGTGGTAGGGGACATCAAAGCGCAAGCGAAGCAATGTTTTGAAAACATTAAATCTATCGTAGAGAGCATTGAGCACGTGATGGATGATGTGGTTAAAGTGAATGTATTCCTTAAGAATATTGACGATGCAGGCGCAGTCAACGAAGTGATGGCGACGTTCTTTACTCAATACTTCCCAACGAAAACAGTGTCTGCAGTGGCTGAACTACCTAACAGTGATGCACTGATTCAGGTTGACGCTTTAATCTCTAACGGTGAAGGTACCCAGCCTCAAGAACCCTGCGCGTTGATTAAGCTGGCGAGAAACAGTAATCGCGTGACTCAGAGCGCGACATCCACTCATTCAGTGGCTTTCTCGCACTACAACAACCTTTCTGCGCAACTGCCCATTGATCCGAATACAGGCGCGTTGGTTGAAGGTGGAATCAAGGCGCAAACGGCTCAGTGTTTGCGTAACCTAAAGACAGTGTTAGAAAGTATTGATGTACCGTTTGATGATATTGTCAAAGTGGGCATTCAGGTGAGAGATCTTGCCGACATTGAGCAAGTGAATGAAGTGTACATGACGTTCTTCCCTGACTCGTCCATCGCTCGCAGCGTCGCTTATGTCCCAGCGCGTACCGTGACCCAAGCGGCAGGCCTGCCAATGAATGCATTGATTCAAATTGATGCGGTTATTTCTCATGGCGACGGCACTCCACCACAAGAAGTGGAAGACAGACACGGGCTTGTGATTCGCGCGAACAATACCGAATTGGCACCGGTGAGTGGGCTTTCAACGCAAACAGTGGCTTTCTCTCACTACAACCATATCTCAGCGCAGCTTCCTGTGGATGTACAGACAGGAAAACTGGTAGACGGGAATACTGGCGAGCAAGCGAAGCAGTGTCTCACACATATTAAGTCCATCGTTGAAAGCATTGGTCATGAAATGGATGATTTGGTGAAGGTCAATATTCAACTGACCAATATCGCTGACCTGCATCTGGTTGATGAGGTATACACGACGTTTTTCAATGGCAAACTTCCAGCAAGAACCGTGATTGGTGTTGAAAAAATCCTATCAGGCGCATTGATTCAAATGGATGCGGTTGTTTCAAATGCTGAAGGCACACCGCCAACAAAATAATAATATTGCTGCCTTATATGCTGAATATCGGCATATAAGGCAAACTTTCTTGAAGCGGCTTTTCAGAGCTGCTTTTTTATTTCCTTGCTCAGTGGGAAAGGCGCGTGACTGCTGCCATTGCTTCGGCATTCTGGTCGTTAGCTGCCACCTGATACCAGCGCAGCGCCTGAGTTTTATCCTGAGTCACTGCGATGCCATGTTCATAGAAATACCCCAAGCGAAGCAGCGCTTGAATGCGGGGGTGAACATTGGCCGCTGCTTGCTCGGGGGATGGTGCGGCTTTGAGATACCAGTTAAGGGCATCGGTGTTGCTTTGGGGGACGCCCAGACCTTGCTCATACAAATGACCAATCAAAGCGGCTGCGGTAATATCGCCAGCATCAGATGCGGCCCGGTACATTTTCATTGCTTTGGCGTAGTCGACGTTTTCTCCCAAGCCATGTTCTGCCATTAAACCGAGATAACGGGGCGCTTTCATGTGACCATATTGCCATGCCTGCTCAAAGTATTGATGAGCGAGCGTATAATCCTGTGGCACTTCCTTTCCCTCCAGATAGAAAATGCCGAGATCCAGAATCGCGCGGTCATAACCAAGCGTGGCTGAGTGCTTGTACCACTCCAACGCGTTGACCATATTTTTATCCGTCCCGTTGCCTTGCTGATATGCCTTGCCGACTTCGTATTGAGCCAGACTATTGTTGTGTTCAGCCAGCGTCAGAAAATCAGTAAATGCCTGCGTAGCGTTGTCGTGCAGGTAGATGTTTTCCACATCGGCATAGGCACTGTTACGCTGTGCATAAAGCCAGTCACGGACGCCTTCCAGCTGATACGCATAATCAAAAGAATACATGTGCTCTGCCCCAGGGTGGGTATTGCCTTTCGGTGGTGCAGTGCCTTTCGTGAACTGAACAAAATTGATGGCTTCGCCTTTGGCAAGTAACTGTTGAATCTTCTGCTCTTGTTCTTGGTGTGGGAGCTGAGCGGAAAACTCGGTGCTGGCGACGGAGACGCCCTTGTCGCTCAGCATGTCGCCGAGGGCCTTCATTCCCGCCGACGCTTTTTGATCGCCAGCAGACACAATGTAGAAAAAGTGCATATTAGCCAGGGGATCCAACGCCTTTACATCCCATTGACTGCCGACAAACAGTGAAGCGGCGAACAGGTTCGGATAGTGCGCATTGAGATAAAAAGAGACCATGCCACCCATCGATTGTCCGGTGGTGTAAATACGGCTTTTATCAACGTTGTATTGGAAGGTGATGTGATTGAGCAGACGCAGGGCCATTGGCACTTCTTGCGAAATTTCCCAGTCGTCATTAGTGGCGTTGTCTGGTCCAGCAAAGGCAGGCACTAACACAAAACTAGGATGCTTAGCCTGATTTTCCGGCGTTGCCCAGATAATACCGCCGTAACCCTGTTTAAGCGGCGCTTCTGCACCTTTGCCTGTTGTGCTGGCGTCGGCCATAAACAGCACCAATGGGTAACTTTTATTGCTGTCGTAATCTTCAGGGATGTAAAGATTGTAGTCCATCGTGAGCCCCGTCACGCTGTCGTGAAAAGTCAGCGTCTGGAAGGTCGGAGCAATCTCATCGCGCAGCGTGAGCAAATGCGTATCATAACTTTTGTCGACGCCGCCGTAGGCCGTGTTCCACGTACTGACCGACTCGGTGGGTTGCGTCGCAGTTTCACTGAATGCGGTGCTGGGGAAAACCAGACTAAGCAGGGTCGCCAGAGCGAAGGCGAAAACAGAGGTGTTGTTCATGTCCAATGCATCTCAAACGAAGGAATTAAACCAAGGTTAGCGGATTAAGGGTTAAGACTGGGTTATGAAGCGCACAGAAAGTGGAATAAAGCCGCTGGCGAGGATAAAAAATCCTGATGAGCGGGGGAACTCATCAGGCAGGAGCGACTACTCGTCGTGAGGGTAATACTGATAACGGTAGTTAACGGTCAGAATACTTTGAAACTCAATCTGGCCACTGGGCTCGGCGACCGGTTTGACGCTGCGCCGAATCTGGCTGATTCGCACGCTTTTGCTGTCTACATTGTCGTCGTAAATCGGCAGCACTTTTAACAGCTCTTGCGAGGGCATTGCTTGCAGATTGGCCATCATGGCTTCGCCCGCTTCGGCGGCTTGCTTTTGTGTCTGGTAACTGGCGGTGCTCAGGTTCGTTTGCGGCGCACCAAGGCGCATGCCAGACAGAGCAACGCTGCTAAACAACATGGCGGCAAGCAGCAGAATGATCTTCTTCATACTTACTCCAGTCTGATTTGTATTGACGGGATCATTGTGGTCGGGATCTGGCGGGGTGGTGTTAGCAAAAGGTCAAATGATCAGCAAATTATCCACAATAAAAACGCGGCGTTGTTGCCAGCGCCGCGCCGATTAAGAGCCAGTTAATTGATGTTGATACGTTGGCTCTCTTCAGGTTTGCCTTCCAGTTTGGGAACGACCACCACCAGAACGCCTTCTTCAAATTCGGCGTAGATCTCTTTCAGATCCACGTTGTCGCCTAAAGAGAAGCTGCGCACCATTTTGCCGTGATAGCGTTCTTTATGAATGACTTTGTCCTGTTCTTTGGTTTCTTCGTTTTTCGTGGTTGAAGCTTCAATCGTCAGCGTACCATTGCGGCAGGTGACGGCTATGTCATCTTTTGCCACTCCCGGTAGATCGGCGATGATTTCAAATGCCGTCTCTTTCTCAATCACATCTACACGGGGAGAGAAAGTGTCGGTATCGAAACGAGGCCGAAGTGCCGGAAAGGCATTGTCGAACAAACGATAGAAATCTGACCAAGAGTCACGCGGAATTAAGCTCATAACGCCCTCCTGTTTTCACCGTTTAACCCATCATCATAAGTGTAGATCTCGTCCAAAGTTTCGATTCGCAAACTTCACCTGAATTGATCTAAGTCAAGTGAGAATCGAATGGCATCTTGTGACGCACGCAAAAGTTGCATTAGATAAATGTTTGATAATTGCAATAAAAAGTGATGGGGTTTGCATTTTTCTACTATTTGCCGCAATAAATTTTACAAATTGATTTCCATCAAAAATGTGTGGTCTTTATGTGCTACTGTGCGCAGCAACAAGAACTACAAACTCTAGCCCTAGAAAAAGGAAATCACATAATGAAAAAAACACTTTGCGGACTTGCTGTACTTTCAGCGCTGGCTTCAGCGAACGTTCTGGCTCACCAAGAAGGTGACTTTATTGTTCGTGCAGGTCTGGCTGCAGTAGTCCCAAATGACAGCAGTGACAAAATTCTTGGTAGCGATGAAGAGCTGAAAGTAAACAGCAATACTCAGTTAGGCTTGACTCTTGGCTACATGATCACCAACAACATCAGCTTTGAAGTGCTGGCGGCATCACCTTTCTCTCACGATATTTCGACTGACCTAGGAGGTCTTGGCAAAATCGGTGAGACTAAACATCTACCGCCAACGTTCATGCTGCAATACTACTTTGCGGAGCCACAATCTGATTTTCGTCCATATGTCGGTGCGGGCATTAACTACACCATGTTCTTCGATGAAAAATTCAACAGCACAGGTGAAAGTGCGAATCTGAGAGATCTGAAACTGGACGACTCTTGGGGTCTGGCGGCTAACCTGGGCGTGGATTACAAAATCAACGACAACTGGTTCCTGAACGCATCAGCCTGGTATGCAAACATCGAAACCACCGCGAAATACAAAGATACTTCAGGTAACTCATATTCGACTGATGTGAAAATCAATCCTTGGGTCTTCATGATTGCAGGCGGCTATAAGTTCTGATTTTTTATCGATATTTTTATCGGGAAGGGCAGCGAAAGCTGCCTTTTTTTGTGCCTGTCGCGACCAAATCTATTGACAAATATGTGTATGCTTTTGTGTGCATATATTTATCAGTTAAATATAAACTTTTGATTGATAACTAGGATTTTCCTGTCTTTTTTATCAATGAGCCCTCATTCCGCTAAGTCACTGTAAGCTTTAATGAACATGGGGTGAAAATTATTTTTTTGACCGAGTGGCGAGCTGGATTTTCTTGTTCCACTTTCAATGGGCGACGTTCGTCGCAGGTCAACAGATGCCAGTTAAAAGGCAATCTAACTATTTTCACACTCTCTAGGACTGAGAAATGAAAAAACTACAACGTCAAGTTAAAGGCTTACTCGCAGTGGGTTCAGTGATGGCTTTCCCGGTTTCTGCCGCGCAATGGGTTGCGGTTGAAGACAGCGGTCAGTTTCAGCAAGCGCTGACTGAGCAGAAAAGCAGCGTCGTCACTCAGGCAAACCGTTATAAGGCAGTCAAAACCATTAAACTGCCAAACGGCAAAGTAAAAGTACGTTATCAGCAAATGTATAACGGTGTTCCAGTGTTCAATACTGCCGTGGTTGCGACAGAGTCGAGCAAAGGGGTAACCAAAGTACAGGGCATGATGGCACAAGGCATTGAAGCGGATGTGGCGACAGTGCAGCCAGCGCTCGATGAGAAACAGGCCATTGCCAAAGCGGCGGACAACTTTAGTGCGGCCAACGCCTCTTTTGCTGGTCAGGAACTGCCGATGGAAAACCAATCTGCGGTACTGATGGTGCGTTTGGACGACAATCAACAAGCGCAACTGGTTTATCTGGTGAACTTCTTTGTGGCGTCGGACACGCCTGCACGTCCTTTCTACTTCATCGACGCCAACAGCGGCGAAGTGTTGAAACAGTGGGATGGCCTCGCACACGCCGATGCAACGGGTACTGGCCCTGGTGGTAACCAGAAAACGGGCATGTATCAATACGGTACTAATTACCCGGGCTTTGCCATCAGCAAAACCGGTTCAACCTGTACCATGTTGAGTTCTGCGGTCAAAACCGTTGACCTGAAAAACAAAACCTCAGGCACGACGGCGTACAGCTACGACTGTAACAACAGCAGTAACTACAACGATTATAAAGCGGTGAACGGTGCGTATTCTCCGCTGAACGATGCCCATTACTTCGGTAAAGTGGTATTCGATATGTATAACGACTGGCTGAACACATCTCCGCTGACGTTTCAGTTAACCATGCGTGTGCACTATGGTAATAACTACGAGAACGCCTTCTGGGATGGTTCTGCCATGACGTTTGGTGACGGCTATTCAACCTTTTACCCGCTGGTGGATATCAACGTGAGTGCGCACGAAGTCAGCCACGGCTTTACCGAGCAAAACTCTGGTCTGGTGTATGAAGGTATGTCTGGCGGTATCAACGAAGCGTACTCTGACATCGCGGGTGAAGCGGCGGAATACTACATGCGTGGCTCGGTAGACTGGGTGGTCGGCAGCGACATCTTTAAGTCGTCCGGCGGTCTGCGCTACTTCGATACTCCGTCTAAAGATGGCAGTTCTATCGATCACGCTTCTCAGTACTACAGCGGTATTGACGTGCACCACTCCAGCGGTGTGTTCAACCGTGCGTTCTACCTGCTGTCTAACAAACAGGGCTGGAACGTTCGCAAAGGCTTTGAAGTGTTTGCGGTGGCAAACCAGTTGTACTGGACACCAAACAGCACGTTTGATGAAGGCGCTTGTGGTGTCGTGAAAGCGGCGCAAGATCTGGGCTACAACGTGAACGACGTGAGTGCAGCCTTTACCACTGTGGGTGTGAACTCATCTTGTTCTGTTGATTCTGGCAATGAACTGGTGAAAGGCCAACCTGTGACCGGGCTTTCTGGTTCTGCGGGCTCTGAAACTTTCTACACCTTTACCGTAAGCAGCGCGTCTACAGCGACCGTTTCTATCGGTTCAGGAACGGGCGATGCAGACCTGTACGTGAAAGCAGGCAGCAAACCAACCACCAGTTCTTGGGATTGTCGTCCATATCGTTCAGGTAACAGTGAGCAATGTTCGATCTCTGCGGTTCCTGGCACGACTTACCATGTCATGTTGAAAGGCTACAGCGCTTACTCAGGTTTGACGCTGCGTCTGGACTGATTGCTGATCCCTTGTTATTTCCCTTAAGAAAAAGCGCACTCCAGAGTGCGCTTTATTTTTTTCTTTGGATGGCTGAGTTAGCGGCCTACAAAGGCCACTACGACTTTATCGTCGTCCAGCGTACGCGAGAACACGTAAGCATTCTTTTGTTCGATGACATGATGTTCGCCGGCACCGATGGCCGGATGACGCTGACGGAATTGCCCCACGGTCTGCCAATGCTTAAGCAAAGCCTCGCGATCGGCATTGAGATCCCACACCATATCTGAGCGGGTACCCTGATGGAAATCATCGGCGTATGGGCCGGCTTCCCGGCCGACTTCATCACCGTAGTAGACTTGCACCGCACCCGGAGTCAGCAACAGGGCATTGGCCGCATTGCGCTGCATATCGAACGACTTAAAGCGGCCAAAGAACAGCTCCGTATCGTGTGAAGACATATAGCTGACGGGATTGAAATCCGGGTATTTCGCCAGCGTTTGCGCGTAATCGCGATACACCATTGCCATCTGGCTCAGGCATGCTGCTCCGGTGTCCATGCGTTTTTGAATATCGAAGTTGATCAGAGCGTCAAAACCGTCGTCGAAATAGGGGCTGCGATAGGCGCGATGGCCCCAGACTTCGCCCATCATCCAGAACGGTTCGCCTTGCTGACCATTGGCCGCACGCCACTCATTGAGGCTCTCGCTCGCTCTCTGTTTGAGGCGCTTCCATACATCGCCCTCAACATGCTTAACGGTATCAACCCGGTAACCGTCTACGCCGAATCGTTTGACCCAATCGCTTTGCCACTCGATCAGATAATCGGAAACCGTGTAGTTGTCTTTGGCGACCACACGAGTACCGGGATTATTCAACAGCCATTTGGGTGGCGTGACATAGTCGGTCGATTCAGTGCGAAAATCGGGGAGGCCAGCCAGCGTCATGGTGATGTCGCTGGAACCGGGTTGTGGATAGCCCGGTAAGCCAGCACGCACCCAAGCGCCACCCCACCATTCTTGCCAGTTCGGGCTTTTGTAATCGATGTTTTGATGGAAGCTGTGCCAGTTCTCGCCAGCTTCAGGTGCCCAATCAGCCCAGGTTTTCGGTAAGTTGGCCGGATTGACCACATCAATACCGTCGAATTGCAAATCGGCCAGCGTGGCATAGCCAGCGTGGTTAATGACCGCATCCAACAGCACTTTCATGCCGCGTTTGTGTGCTTCGGAAACCAGAGTTTTCAGATCGTCATCGACACCAAAATTCTCATCGATTTTGGTGAAATCGCGAGTCCAGTAGCCGTGATAGGCGTAGAACGGAAACGATCCGCTGTCGCCACCGCCGACAAAACCGCGTACCTGTTCGACAATCGGTGACAGCCAAATAGCGTCAGTGCCAAGGCTCTTGATGTAGTCGAGTTTGGCGATCACACCTTTTAAATCGCCGCCATGAAAGGTGCCGACTTCATCTTTGCCATCGCTTTTACGGCCATAGCTGTGATCGTTGCTCGGATCGCCGTTCTTAAAGCGATCAACCATCACAAAGTAGATGTTGGCATTACGATAGGTAAAAGGTTGCGACTTGGCTTTTACTGGCTCTAGCAGAACCAGTCCACCACTGGATTTGGCCGGAGTGAGCGTGACTTTGCCTTGCTGCACGGTAACGACTTGTTGGGTAAAGGCATCTTTGAGCTGGGTGCCATCGGCAAACGTATTGCCAAGTGTCAGCGTGACATCGCCACCCTGATACACTTCGCATGACACATTCGGGATCGGGCGCTTGAACTCTTTCTTGGCCGACGCTGTGGCCTGGCGCACAAACGTGAGTGTGTGGGCGTTGGCGTCGTAACTGAACGCGTATTCACCGGTAAAACGAATCTTAAGCGGCAGTTCGGTCGCGCTGCCACAATTGAGGCCAATCGGCGTGTTGAACTTTACGCTCTGTTCTGCCGGAGCCTGACATTGTCCGTCGACACCGGTGATGCGCAGTGTGTAGTCATCTTTGGTTAACGGCACCACTAATGGCTCTTCGCTGCTGAGTGGAAAATCACGGCTGTTGGTGGTGGTTGAAATCGTCAGGTTGGGCGAGGCCATGGCGGCAGGAGCCACGGCGAGCAGTGCCAGTGTCAGGGTGCTGAGTTTCATACTCTTTCAGGTCCTTGCTTCGTTTCCCTCTCTACCCATACCCGATTCAACGAAAAGAGATACGATGCCAGTAGTCGGGATATTGTTGGAATTATTCACGCTCCACATTACTCCTTGCGGTGTCAGGATACATCCTTCCTGAGCCTACGCCCCAAGAGCTTGAAGTGACTCACGTTTTGCCATTCAAAGGCGTAGAGGCGAGGCGGTTGTACTGGTGAATCAATGAAGGCACACTGGCCGCAAAGAGGAGAGATTCATGAACAAATGGCGCTGGATGAGTGTGGCGGTGATGGCGTGTTGGAGCCTGACGTCAACGGCGGCGCATCCGGATTTTCTGCCGCCTTATCTGCTGGGGCAGAATGTGGATGAGGCAGCGTTTGCTGAGCGCAGTGATTGGATCGAGTGCAGTGAAATGCCGTCGGTAAAAAAGTGGTGCAGCGAACCTTTTGCCTATTACGCCACAACGGTATGGGCTGAGGTGGCGTTTCACCATGATCGTTCCAATGAGATGGTGCTGCATGCCGATTACAGTATGCACAACTGGAGTCAGTTGCAGCTTGGATTACGCAAAGATGGCTTTCAACTTCAACATGCGCAAGTGGATCAGGCCACCTTTGATGTGGTGCAGCAGATGCAGATACAAAGCTGGCAAGCAACGGATAAAGCATTGGTTGTGTTTCTCAACCAACATGCGCGGGCATTTCCCAAAACTCTGATTTGGCGGCATCAGGACGTGCAGGCCAAGCTTTTCACTGACGGTTCAGATATTACCCTGACTTTTACGCGGACGGTGTCAGCTCCTTAGGATGACGCTGCAAAAATGCCGCCATGGCGGTTTCATCCAGATAGCCATCGGCTTTTTTATGTGCCCGCAGATACTGGTATCCGGAGATGATCAGACGCTGCTGCTCCTGATCACTGCTCGATAAAACGTTGCCTGTCACATACCTGTGCGCCAGCGCGTAAGCGTCCATGTCCACCACTTCGGCCTGACGGTAGAGATAACCACAACCGGTCGCCAGCCACTCCAGTGAGCAGTTGGCACGCATCGCTATCTGGTTAGCTTTAGACAGGCTGGGTTCGCTGCCTTTGAGATATTTGCGGATCAGACCTTCAGACATTTCTACCCGGCGAGCAAAGCCACTGATGCTCTCTTCGCCGATCAATTCTTGTAAACGTGTAGCAAAACTCACAACTTCGTACTCCAGTTCGAACTTCTCAAGTCTATCCGTTGAGGTGGCAGGGAAACAAGCTTAGGATGTTCGCCAAAGAGAGAAAAGGAGTAAAACCATGGTTGCGAAAGTAACGATTGCCTCTCAAGGCCCGGAATTTTCTGAGCTAGTACAAGGTTACTGGCGTCTGGGCGAATGGGGTATGACGGCGCAAGAGCGTTTGACCTTCCTGAAACAGCACCTCGAGCTTGGGATCACAACGGTTGATCACGCTGATATTTATGGCAACTACGAGTGTGAACAACTGTTCGGTGAAGCGTTGGCGTTGGAACCGTCGCTGCGCGAGCAATTGCAGATCGTCACCAAGTGTGACATCAAGCTGTGCAGCGCGAAATTCCCAGAGCGCAAAATCAACCATTACGACACCAGTGCGGCGCATATTTACCAGTCGGTGAACAACTCGCTGGAACGTCTGCGTGTGAACGAAATTGATGTGCTGCTGATTCACCGTCCGGATGTGTTGATGGATGCAGACGAAGTGGCTGAAGCGTTTACCGAGCTGCACAAAGTGGGCAAAGTGAAACACTTCGGCGTATCGAACTTCTCACCTGCGCAGTTCGAATTGCTGCAGTCGCGTCTGGGTAAACCGCTGGTAACCAACCAGGTGGAAATTAACCCCCTCAATTTCGACGTCGCGCACGATGGAACGTTGGATCAAATGCAGATGCTGCGTACCCGTCCGATGGCGTGGTCATGTTTGGGTGGCGGCGCTATCTTTAACGGGGATTCTGAGCAGGCGCAACGTGTGCGCGCTGTTTTAGAAGAACTGCGTGAAGAGTTAGGCGCAGAGAGCATTGATCAAGTGATCTACGCTTGGGTTCGTGCACTGCCGTCCAAACCTCTGCCGATCATCGGTTCGGGTAAAATCGAGCGGGTACAAGCGGCCGTTGAAGCACTGGATCTGACTCTCAGCCGCGAACAGTGGTATCGAGTTTGGGTCGCGTCGAAAGGCCATGGTGTGCCATAGACCACTCTGCTGAAAAGATGAAAACCAGCCTTCGGGCTGGTTTTTTAGTATGTGAACGTTGCTGATTCGATTTCTCTGCGTCAATGACGCTGACAGATAACCGTTCACGCCAGAGTATGACCGTTCGTCGCAAAGCGCCAAATGAGTATTCAAATCGCTTTAATCTGATTCCCGACAACACAGAAAAGGGATGTGCCGCACGTTTCGTTGCGGCATTAAAGGGAGCGCGTAGGCAAACCCGCCTGAACTGTTTAGGATCCACTCATTGATAAAGGAATCGTCTCATGACAGACACAACTCTTTGGCTAAAACGTCATGGCAAGAGCCTGACATTTACCGCGCTGTTTTGCTTTGTGATTGCGCTCGGCACTCAGGCTATCTGGTCAAGCCCGCTCAGCGGCCATCTCATCATCAGCTTTGGTTACGGTTTGAGTGCGTATATGTGTGCACTGGTGCTCGGGGCGGCGTTCCCATCGCTTTCTACCCGCTATATCAATCTGCTTGCGTTGGCTGGCGGAATGGTGCTGGGCACCGCCAACGCGTACATGTGGTTGAATCAATACCCGGGATTCGACAGTATTGCCGCGCTCAAACCGGTGGTGATGCTGGGCTTTATGTTTACCGCGCTGTGTTTTTTCTATTTCTATGCCCATGAGCAAAAACTGGTGGCAGAAAATGCGCTCGAAGTGGCGAAACGTCGTCAGAGCGAACAGGAGAAAGCACTGTTGCTGAGTCAACTCAAACAGCTGCAAAGCCAGATTGAACCGCATTTTCTGTTTAACACGCTCGCGAATGTGAATGCGCTGATTGCCAGCGAACCGCACAAAGCGCAGCGTATGCTGGAAAAACTGACCGATTTATTGCGCAGTTCAATGCGCCGTCGCGAGGGTGTTTCGACTCTCAAAGATGAACTGGAATTGATTGACGCTTATCTCGGAATTCAGGCGATTCGCTTGGGAGACCGCCTGCGCTACAGCTTACCTGCTGGTCAGCAGTGGAACTCGCTCTGCCTGCCGCCAATGCTGTTGCAGCCGCTGGTGGAAAATGCGATAGAGCATGGCATTGAACCCAAAGCGGAGGGCGGAGAAGTGAACGTGGCGATTGAACGCCTGCAGGACTCGATTGTATTCACGGTCTCTGATAATGGCGCCGGGCTCAGCGATATTCCCAAAGGGAATGGTATCGCGCTGGAGAATGTGCGTCAGCGTCTTCACGGTTTGTTTGGTCATGATGCCAATTTCACGATTACTCAGAACGCAAAGGGCGGCGTGACGGCCGCTATTCGAATCGCTGAACACGCGATGGAACACTCACAAGGAGAGCACTATGCGGCCTGACGTGACCGCGCTGATTGCAGACGATGAACCGTTGCTGCGCCGCCATCTCAACCAGTCTTTGGCGGATCTGTGGCCACAACTCACGGTGGTGGCCACAGCGGATAATGGGGAAACGGCACTCGAAGCCATTCATCAGCATCAGCCGGACATCGTGTTTCTGGACATCAGAATGCCCAAGCTTGATGGCATGGCACTGGCGAATAAACTCAAAGGACTCATCAAGCCGCCGCTGGTGGTGTTTGTCACGGCCTTTGATGAGTACGCGCTGCGCGCCTTTGACACCAATGCGGCGGATTATCTGCTTAAACCGGTGACCGAATCTCGTCTGCAACAATGTTGTGAACGTTTGCAGCAGCGATTACAAAGCGCCGAGCAAGCCGCGCCGGACATGACGCAGCTGATTTCCCAGCTATCGCAGCTCAACGTTAAACCCAGTTATTTGACTTGGTTGAAAGCGAGCAAGGGCGAGGAGATTCATTTGATCGCTGCGGCAGATGTGCTCTATCTCAAAGCGGAAGATAAATACCTGTCGGTTTACAAGCAGGGCGAGCGTGGAATCGAAGAGTATCTGCTGCGCTCATCGCTTAAGGATCTGCTGGCCCAGCTCAACCCCGAACAGTTCTGGCAAATCCATCGCTCCGTCGCCGTCAATGTCGCTAAGGTGGATAAAGTGAAAAAGGAGTTCACGGGCAAAATGTACGTCTACATCGGTGAGCGAAAATTGGCGGTGAGCCGGGCATTGCAAAGCCAATTTAAATAGCGAAAGAACCCGTTCAAATCGGATTGGTTCTACATAAACAGTGGTTCAAAACAAAAAGCGGGCATGAAGCCCGCTTTTTTCATTCGCTTGGGTGATCAACCAATCACGATTTGACCGAGGACGTAGCCCATACAACAGCCACCAATCACACCAACCAGGCCGGGGGCCATAAAGGAGTGGTTGAAATACCACTTACCGATCTTGGTGGTGCCAGTGATATCGAAGTTTACGGTTGCGATATCAGACGGGTAGTTAGGAATGAAGAAGTAACCGTACAACGCAGGCATCAGACCAATCAGCAGGGCAGGTTCTAAGCCCAGCGCCAAGCCCACAGGCAGCATCATTTTCGCCACCACCGCTTGCGAGTTCACCACTACCGATACGATGAACAGCGCCAGCGCAAACGTCCAAGGGTAGGCGTTTACCATGTCGATGATGCCAGAGCGGAACTGCGGCATCGCGTATTGGAAGTAAGTGTCTGACATCCATGCGATACCGAAGATCGCAATCGCCGCCACCATACCCGATTTGAACACCACGCCTTCCGGTACCGTTTTCGGATTCACTTTGGTGACCAGCAGAATAATACCGCCGAAACACAGCATCATCATCTGAATGACGGTTGCCATGTTAATCGGTTTGGCATCGCCGATTTGACGCACTTCAGGGAACATCGCCACCAGTACAATCACGATGATCGACAGAATGAACAGCAGAACTGAGTTTTTCGCAGAAGCTGGCAGATGCTCATTTAAAGACGTTGCGGTGGTGCTGAAGATTTTTTCACGTAGCACAGGATCTTGCAGGCGCGCTTGGTACTCTTTGTCGTCTTCCAGCTCTTTACCGCGACGCAGGCTGTAAAGTGACATCAGCACGGTACCGAACAGCGTGGCTGGCACAGACACCATCAGAATCGACAGCAGTGTGATGTTGTGGTTGATGTTGGACAGTTCCGCCAAGTAGTACACCACCGCGGCAGAAATCGGAGACGCGGTAATGGCGATTTGCGATGCCACAGAAGCCGCCGCCATCGGACGTTCCGGACGAATGCCGTTTTTCAACGCAACGTCACCGATGATTGGCATGATGGAGTAAACCGCGTGACCGGTACCCAGCAGGAAAGTCATACAGTAAGTCACCAGTGGCGCAATGATGGTGACACGTTTAGGGTTTTTACGCAGCAGGCGTTCAGCCACTTGCAGCATGTATTTCAAACCGCCGGCCGCTTCAAGAATCGAAGCACAGGTCACCACCGCAAGAATGATGAGCATAACGGTGATTGGTGGTGAAGTCGGTGGCATCTTGAAAATAAAGACTTCGATCGTAAGGCCGATGCCCGATACAACGCCAAGGCCAATACCGCCGTAACGTGAGCCGATGTATAACATCAGCAAGAGGAACAGGAATTCCACGTACAACATATTTGTGAACCTTATAAAGTGAAAGATGAATATATTTTCCGACGCTATTCACAAAAAATATGAAGCTTGGTTCACACAAATCTGGCTATCAAAAATGAAATGAAAGTAATGGGAGTACAGTCACGCTATTCCCTTGATACGTAATGGTTTTGAGAGTGTTTTTGTAGCGAGAATGTTGTGCTACATCGTAAGGCGTGTGAATAAAAGCCAAGCGCAGAAGGCTTGGCTTTACAATAACTTAGGTGCATTGATGCATAAAGCACCAAAAAGTATGCAATCCGATCAGTCGTAGATGGTTGGAATCGGTTGACGCTTGTGCTGGGTTGCTTTGTAAATGCCCACCAAACGGTCGATAACGAACTGCTCAACGGGCTTGCCTTCGAGGAAATCGTCGATCTGTTCGTACGTCAGATTCAATGCATCTTCGTCCGCCTTTTGTGGTGCCAGTTCTTCCAGATCGGCGGTTGGTGTTTTGTGTACCAGCAGATCCGGAGCGCCCAATGCTGCTGCAACTTGGCGAACCTGACGTTTACTCAGGCCAAACAGAGGCGCCATATCACACGCGCCGTCACCAAATTTGGTGTAGAAGCCAGTAATGTTTTCTGCCGAGTGGTCAGTACCCAGAACCAAACCACCCACGTAGCCTGCGATTTCGTATTGCGCCACCATGCGCGCACGCGCTTTCACGTTGCCTTTCACGAAGTCGACTTTGGCTTCTTCACTTGGGATAAGGCCAGTGCCAGCCAATGCATCGTGTGATGCCGCATGCAGACCATCAACCCCCGCTTTGATGTTCACCGATACCGAGTATGTTGGCTGAATGAAAGAAAGCGCCAGTTGCGCTTCGTCTTCGTCTTTCTGCTCGCCGTATGGCAGGCGAACGGCGACGAATTTGTATTGGTCGGTGGCGTGTTCTTGGTTCAGTGCGTCGACTGCCAGCTGCGCCAAACGACCACACGTAGTGGAATCAATACCGCCACTGATACCCAGTACCAGCGCTTTACAGCCAGATTCAGTCAGTTTGCGTTTGATAAAGCCAACACGGCGTTCAATTTCGAATTCTGGATCGATGCTTGGTAGCACTCGCATCTCTTCGCGGATAATTTGTTCCATTAGAGTTCCTTTTCCTGCAAGCAATAAACATTTAGTAGTATCATACCGCAAACATTCAATTAGAAAACCGTGAATGCCGTTTTCACTCTTAATCGGGAAAAAGATGGAAAAAATTGCTGTTTTTGGCAGCGCTTTTAACCCACCAACGTTGGGGCACAAGAGCGTAATCGACTCACTGGAACATTTTGATCGCATTTTACTCGTACCCAGCATTTCGCATGCCTGGGGTAAGGAAATGCTAAATTATGAGATCCGATGCCAGCTTATTGATGCTTTTATTAGCGATTTGGCTTCAAATAAGCTAGAACGTTGTACTGTAGAACAAGATTTAATCAATCCGGGTGAAAGTGTTACCACTTACGCCGTTTTAGAGCGTTTACAGGAAATTTTTCCAAACGCTGACATTACTTTCGTGGTCGGACCTGATAATCTTTTCAACTTCGGTAAGTTTTTTAAATCCAAAGAGATTTTGCAGCGCTGGTCAGTGATGGCCTGTCCGGAAAAAGTCAAAGTGCGCAGTACGGATATCCGTCAGCGACTGGCTGAGAAAGGGGATGTGTCTTCAATGACCACACCTTCGGTAGAACATTTGCTGCGAAAACTGGATGTTTATTAATTGTTTGCCCGTTTTGGGCTGGAGTCGTATTCATGAAAAAGTGCGTTTTGCTGATGACACTTTTCTCTTTGCCGACCTTAGCGTCTGCATGCGATCTCTATACGCCCGCAACACTCCCTACCGATGAATCCTACGAAACCGCTCAACTAGACAATGCTGGTGTGTGTATTTCTCTGCGCGATGGCTGGGAATACACCTCAGAGCACTTGTTGAACTTCGATGTCGAAACCGAATCCGGCGCCCATGATGTCAACTATTGGAATGGCTGGATTGCCGCAGATAGTAATGACACGAACCCGTTTCTCACTCAACAACTGGAAAACAGTTATTTGGGGCTGGGGGTGTGGATGCCGACCGATTTGGCCGCACGCGAAAACCAGATGAGCACCGAAGAGTGGCTAATGAGTCATGGTTTGAAACTGAGCCTGGGTTTTGGCCAGAAGAAAGCGGGCGAGCCGCGCGTTCGTTTGGATTATCGCTGGCACGAAGTGTATCAAGCAGACTGGTTTATGCAGATTGAAGTGCCGTTCTGAACCTCTATGAACAGTAATAAAAAAGGTCATCACAGTGATGACCTTTTTTATTGGTTGCCGCATTGATTAATTCAGTTTGAACGCGCCGAGTTGCTGCTTCACGCGGTCGACTTCGCCGTGATAGCTGCTGACGATGTTATTCATCTGCTGCGCCAGTTCACCGGTTTGTTGGGCAATTTCAGCCAGAATATCGACGTCTTTATCGACGGCTTCGCTGGCTTTTGATTGCTCGATCGTGGCGTTAGCGATGCTGGTGATGTGAGCGTTAACTTCTTCGATCACGCTTTCCAGAGCGGCAACACTGTTTGTCACCGTTGAGACGGACTCAAAAGTTTCATGGGTCGCATCACGACTTTTTTCCATGTTGTTCACTGCTGTCGCAGTGTTGTTGGTGATGTTGCTTAGCAATTGACTGATGTGCTCAGTGGCTTCTTTACTGCGCTGCGCCAAATCACGCACTTCTGATGACACCACCGCAAAACCGCGCCCGTGTTCACCGGCACGCGCCGCTTCAATCGCGGCGTTCAGGGCCAGCAGGTTGGTTTGTTCTGAAATGCCGTTGATGGTATCGACGATCTTACTCACGCTCATGGCGTCTTTTTCCAGCTCGCTCATGCAGGTTTGCGTTTGTTCGATTTGCTCCACCAGCGCCTCAACCGCTTTAAAGGAGGACTGGCTCTGACCCTGGCACTCGACGACGCGCTGAGTCATTTGGTGTGTCTCTTCCAGCGCACGCTCTGAAGACTGAGCGATTTCGACACTAGATTGCGACAACTCGGTCATCGCCGCGGCAATGTTTTCACATTTTGCGGTCGTTGCACCGCTGCTTTTACCGAGGTCTTGTGCGCCCATGACAATCTTCTTCAGGCGTTCGGCGCTATGATCGTTGGTTTGCGTCACATCAGACAGCAGGCTGCGAATGTTGCTGGTCAGGCCGTTGACGCTTTGTGAAATCTGCGAAATCTCATCACGTCCTTCGGATGCAATCGACACACTCAGATCGCGCTTCGATGCCATTGAATGCAGCGTTTTATTCAGTTTGCCCGCGCGTTCGCGTAGCGTGATGACGCTGGTCAGCAGGCTCCAAACCAACAAGACCGCCACAATCAGGCTGGCAATTAAAATCACGTTCTGATTCCAGATAGCCTGAGTCGCCTGCTCGGCCGACATGGTGGTCATCTGTTGTTGAATGCCGTTGCGCAGTTGGTTAATCAATTTGATACGTTCGGTTGCCGCCGCGAACCACTCAGCCGGAGCCGGACCTTCTAACGCATCCAGAGATTGACTTTGTGACAGGTAAGATTGCTGAACCTTATCGACGTTTTTCCAGGTTTCGCTGTTTTTGAATTCGCTGAGTTTGTCGCTCAGCGCTTTTGGCATGGTCATCGCGGCCATACGTTCTGCGTAGTTACCCGATTCGATATAACCATTCACGGCGGTGTACTGCGCCGGTGTGGACGATTTTCGGGCAAACGCACCATTTAGGGCACCACGTACCTGACCTGCACGCTCTTTCATGATCACCACAGAAATGAGAGAGCTGCCCAATTCGGCGACATTCGCATCATCAATGGTCGAGAGCAGAATCTGTGAGTCATCGATCGCCAGTTGGTTCAGATTGGAGTAGTAGGCAAAAGGAGAAACCGTTGGCGTTAACGAGTCGACCTGACGGCGTACATCATCCAACTGAGCGAGTTGGTTTTGCACATCCGCTTTCAGTTTATTGGCCAATACGGGATTGACGGTCACCGGAGAAAAACTCTGCAGCGCTTTGACGTGCGTATCGGTTTCGCTGCGCTGTTTTCTCAGCTGTTCAACCTGAGGCCCTTGGCCTTTGGAACCCAGCACACCGGCAGTCAGGCCGCGTTCGAGGGCTAAGTTGTGGGCGAGGTTATCGTACAGCAGGATTAGTTTTACCGTTTCCTGATCGTGTTCGGCGGTTTCGACTCGCTGTCTGAGGTCGAGGACGTTGAACGTAGCAAGTATTAACGCAATGGCGATAGGCAGCCCGGCAATCAGCGTGACCACCCTGTACAAAGGAAAATGCCGCAATAGTTTTTTCATAAAGCCCTCTGACGACTCATTCAATTTATAGGTTTAATCGGTAAAACATTAGTGTAGACAAGGATTAAAAAACATAACGTACGTATTAAAGCAATAAAATTGTATCCCTATTTGCATCGGGTTTGATGCCGGACAAATTACTGCTGTAACACAGGTGATATGTGCATTAACTTTCTCATTAATTACTAGCATTTTTCATACCTTGTTGGATGCATAAAGTGTTTCAAGTTGTGCATAGGTTTTCATCGGGGAATTTTTTCTTTAGACTGCGTGCTTTCGAAATCAACGGGAATGGACACACATGGAACTGAGCGCGCTATTGACTCAACTGACTGAGCAACCTGAAAACGTCGTATTTGCAGAGGTGATTGCCACCATCGATGCGCATTACGATTTCACACCGACGGCGTTTGATAACGGCGAAACCCGCAACGAAGCGAACCAGAATAATGGTTCATGCAAGATTTTTGCGTTCGCCCAGCTGAATCAGCTCTGCCCGGAAGCCACACTGGCCTGTTTTGGTGATTTTTACCGTCAGGATGTATTGCAACATCCGGAGAACGACGATCACCAGAATATTCGCAATTTCATCCGTTTTGGTTGGGATGGCGTGAAGTTTGAAGGCGTGGCACTGACCGCGAAATAAGCCGTAACAGGAAAAAAAAGGGAGGCTGAGCCTCCCTTTTTTTTCGTCTGATTACACGGCCAATGGCATGTGTTTGGATGGATCGTGGCGTTTGTAAACGCGGCGCAATCCAAGCAGAGCCAGTAGCGACATCACCAACATAATAATGCCCAATGGCAGTTGGTTTGAGGCCGGGAATACGGAGGCCAGCAACGTTGCCAAGCCAGCTCCCAGATTTTGCATCCCGCCCAGAATCGCGCCGCCAGTACCGGCATGGTAAGGCAGCGGCGCCAACGCGCCAGTGGTCGCAGCCGGAAACAGAATGCCTGCACCCAGAAAATAAACGGTCGCTCCGCCGATCAAGGTTGGCGCTGTGGTTTGGTCAAGCAGACCTGGGATCAGAACAATCATCGACCCCAGCATAATCGCGAACAGCCCCACGCGCAGCGCACGTTTTTCACTGTAGCGCTGAGCAATCACGCTTGATAGCCAGGCACCAGCCAAATAACCCGGGATCGGGGTGACGAACAGCAAGCTGACGGTGGTCGCCGGCAACTCAAGTACGCCGCCTAACAGCACACCCGCGGCACCTTCAAACACTGCAACGCCAGCAAAGGTTGCCACCAAACAGATCAGGTAACCCTGAAAACGGTGATCCGACATTACGAAACTGTAGCTGCGCAGCACCGATTCTTTTTTACGGATCTCTTTTGGCAAGGTCTCGACCATGCTGGTCATCATGGTAATGACCACGGCAATCGCAAACAGCGATAAGAACAGATAACTTGAACGCCAGCCAAAGAACTCCGTCAGGTAGCCGCCCAGCACCGGGGCAATCAGTGGTGAGAAGATCAAACACATGCTGATCAGGCTGTTTGCACGATGCAGCTCTGCGCCAGTAAAGCAATCTCGGGTCAGAGTACGACACATCGCACCGCCACAACCGATGCCCAGACCCTGAATAAAGCTACCCGCCAGGAACCAGGAAAACTCTTGTGCAAACAAAGCAACCAGAGAGCCAAGGATATAGATAACTAATCCCGCGATAATGATTGGCTTGCGGCCCAGGCGATCAGACAGTGGCCCGTAGACAAACTGCGAGACACCATAAGGGATCAGATAGCACGCCATCACTGCCTGCAGCGATGCGGCAGACACCAGAAAATCATCGGCCATATGACCGATAGAAGGCACATACATGGTCTGAGTCATCTGGCCGACAGCGGTCAGAATGGCGATCAGGAACGTCAGTTTGGCTAACGGAAATGTTGCAGACATCTTTTTCTCCACCCAACAACATTAATAACGCGAGAAAGATAAATTACAAAAATATGACTAATGAGAACGGGAAGGAATGCGGTGTTCTCGGCGCGAGATATTAGTGAGGGTGGAGCGCTTTATCAATCGAAAAGTGTGATCTTACGCAAGATAAAAATCTATGTTTTGAATTAGAAAAAGTAATGTGAAATTATTATTCAAGCGGCTGTTTTGCTAAGCATCGGCGACACAAACACACTGAGCTTTCTGGCAGGGCTGAAAGGTCGCGTTTTTCCAACTCAAAACACCAGCAGGTGCTTTTGCCTGCGCTGATATCGCAATGTGCCGGCTCACCACAAGATGGGCAGTGGTGCGTGGTTTGCTGGCCGGATAAGCGCTGCATGATGGTGTCCCGCTCGTGGTCGGACAAATGACGCCACTGAATAATTTCATCCATGGTGCGATGGCAACCAGAACAAACTCCGGCGTTGTTTTTACAGGCGGCGATACAGGGGGTTTTCATAACAGCTGACTTCTTTATTGAGTAAACGCGAAATATACCTGAAGTCGCGGAGTTGCCCAACCGCAAGCCGGATATCTTTGTTGCTCTGCCTATTGCTTTTGCTAACGGGCATGACTATTATAAATCTAAATGAGAATTAATATCATAAAGGTGTTTTGATGTTACCTTTGCTTGCTGCCTTGGTATTTATGTTTGGATTAGGAAAAAAGCTGCTGGTGCCGGTGCGCTGGACAGTCGCTTTGTCCGTCCTGTTGGTGGCGCTGTATCTGTTCGGTGTGATTAGCGCGGTTCCCGTGTTAGTGACGCTGTTTGTCGCCTCGCCATTTCTGATCCAGTTACGCTACAGCGACAAGGCCAACACTCTGTTTGGCCTGTGCGTTATTGTGCCACTCATCGTGGAAGTGATTCGCTAAGTTATCCTTTGCCGTGTTGCGGTGGCTGGTACGCCAGCGAGGCGTCGTACTTCATAAACACGTTGCTGGCAATTAAGCTGCCGCAACTGACCAATCCCAATCCCAGCCAGGTCATGCTGGTGGGAATCTCACCAAATACCGGAATTGCCAGTAAGGTTGCAATGGCCGGGGTTGCTGAACCAAATGCCGCCGAGCGTTCCGCGCCCAGTGTGGTTACGGCGTGCAGATAAGTAAATGCGGCAATGACGCCCGCCCCGACACCCTGAATTAAACTGTGACCAAATAGCGTCTGCCATGGCCATTGTGCGACGGGCGTTTGTGCCAGATAACTGGGTAATACGCCTGTCGCAATCAGCGCGAGCAGCAGCACTACGGATAGCAGCGAAATGAATCCGGCCGCTGCCAGCGAATGGAGGTTCGCGACTCGGGCGCAGATGGTAAACACCGCCCACATCATACTGCCGAGCAGAAACAGCAGATGGCCAAACAGTTTGTCACTCTGATAATCCATTGCGCTGGTGGAGAGAAACACGCCAATCCCGCCCAATACCAACACCAAACCAAAGATACGATGCTGGCTTAACGGCTGATTAAACAGCCAAACGGCAATGCCGGAGACAAAGAGTGGTAGTGTGCCGGGAACCAATGTGCTGCCATCGGAAACCGGCACAAAATGCATCGCGCTGCCAGTCAGGAGCAGATAGGGCAGGCCGCAACCGATAAACATACCGAGCAGGTAACGCTTGGGCACCACAGCGATTTTTGCTTTGGCTTTCATGACGAACGGCAGCAGCACGATAGCGGGGATCAAAAACCGCGTCAGCGCGATATCGGCAGGCGTCAGCGCGCTGATGGCCCCTTCGCGCAGTGATAAGAAAAAGCCAGACCAGAGCAGCAGCGTGGCCAGCATGGCCAGATATCCTGAGAACATATGTCATCCTTGATAAGCAGTGGTGCCGTGTGCGATGCACAAATCCGGCGAAGAGATTTATTATCACGGTTACTTGACGCTGATATTCGGCGAATTTAGTTTATGTAGATAGAAATATTGATGGATTTCATCAATGAACTGAAAAATAACGCTGGAAATAACCAAAAATGAAAATGGACAGAATTGACCGCCATTTGCTGGCTCTGATTCAGAAACAGGGCAGGCTCTCTACTGCCGAGCTTGCGGAGTTGGTGGGGCTTTCAGCTTCCCCTTGCGCGCGGCGGCTTAAGCGACTCGAAGATGAAGGCGTGATTGACGGCTATCAGGCCAAACTGAATCGCAAAGCGATTGGCATCGGCATGACGGTGTTTGTCGAAGTGAGCCTCAACAACCATCAAGCCAGTTCGATTGACGAGTTCGAATCGGCGTTGGTGGAGATGGATGAAGTGATCAGCGCGCACGTGGTGTCGGGGGCGTACGATTATCTGCTGGAAGTGGTCAGCCCGGATCTGGTCGGCTATGAGAGCTTTATTCGTAAAGTGCAGCAGTTGGACAACGTGAAAGACATTCACACTCACCTGGCAATGCGTCAGGTCAAACAGGCCGGCTCGCTGCCCGTGTTTCGTTAACAATATTAATGTGCATGGGATTTTATATCAGTCAGTTACGCGTTTACGGTATCTCATATTCCCCGGTTTGCGTAACAGAAAATTAACGTTATAGTGACCGCCTAACGTTGTACAGGAGCTTATGGATGAAGCTAACGATTTCAGGGAAGTTGCAGCTGAGTTTTTTGTTGTTGGCCCTTTTGTTTGTCGCGTCTGCCGCGATGACCTATCGCAGTGTGTCGGTATTAGAGCGTCATACGCAATCCCTTCTTAATTCTGATTTACCCACCGTCGATACCAGCCGCGGTATTCAGCAGTCGATTCAGGCAACGCTGTCCAGCGTGCGCGCCTACATGTTGCTGGGCAGTGACGAAGCTGCTGGTGAAACCCTCAAGCAGCAGTTGAATAGCATCATCGCGCAAACCGACGAAAGCTTACCGGTGCTGGAAACTCTGATCGCCGAGCAGGATTATCAAACGGTGGTTCAACAGTGGGGTGAGGTAAAAAACTCAGTCAATAAGATCGTGGAACTGGCGCACAGCCCGGAAAATCTGCCGGCACACAACCTGTTTACTAACGAAGCCGCGCCGATTGCCGAGGTGGCCCTGGACCAGATTCAGGGCCTGATCAACGACGAAGCGTCCAAGAAAGAGGGCGATGAACGTAAGCGCCTGTTTAAGGTTTACGCCGACAGCTATAACTCTTTGGCCAACGCTCTATCGGCGATGCGCGACTTCTTGCTGTACGGCAAACCGGAATACTTGAGCAAATATCAGGAGTTCATCAAAGCGCACAACCAGTCGGTCAGCGAGATCGAAGACAAACTCGAATTGCTGGATGACAGCGATCGCTCGTTGTGGGATCTGTTTAAAGAGATGCAACAACTCTATTTCCCTCTGGCGGATCAAACCATCGCGCTGCGTCAGTCGCCAGACTGGAACTTTGCCAACCAGGAAATGGCAAAGCAATTGCTACCTGCGGCGAGCGCGCTGGAAGCGAGTCTGGAAAATGTGGTGGCCGCGCAGCAACAAAAAGCCGATCGCAGCGGGCAGGGTATTGAAGCATCGATTCATCAGGTGCTGACGTTTCTGGTAGTCGCGCTGGTGCTGGTTATTGTTGCGGCACTGGCGATATCCAATTACATGGGACGCAGCATTGGTCGCCGTGTGTCGGAGATTTCACAGCGCGCGCAACGGATTGCCGCTGGCGATGTGTCGCAGCAACCGTTAGCTGTGCAGGGTAACGATGAGCTGTCAGCGCTGACCGAATCCATCAACCGCATGAACGCTTCTCTGGCGGGCATTGTGCGCGGTGTGACGGACAAAGCCAATCAGGTGAGTGAGAGCATGAACGCGTTGCTCAACTCCAATCAACAGACGCTGACTCAGGTGAAAAAACAGCAACAACACATCACGGAGATGGATGCTGAATTGTCTGACGTCGCGCAATCCACCACGCACACGTTGGATCAGGCGCAGCGTTCGGTTGAGACCCTGTCGGAATCGCAGCGCGAAATCGCGCAGGGCAAAGCGTCACTGGAACTCAACAAAGAGACTATGCAGACGCTGCATGAGACGATTGAGAAAGCCAACGTGTTGGTGAGCCAACTCAGTGCAGAGAGTGCGGCGATTGGTAAAGTGACTGAAGTGATTGAAGGCTTGGCAGAGCAAACCAACTTGTTGGCGTTGAACGCAGCGATTGAAGCAGCGCGCGCCGGCGATTACGGCCGCGGGTTTGCGGTGGTGGCGGATGAAGTGCGTTTGCTGGCCACCCGCACTACGCAGTCGACCACCGAGATTAACCAGATTGTGCAGGCGATTCAGTCCTCAACGGCATCGGTGGTGAAAGAGATCCAGCAAGGTCAGCAGATTGCGGAGCTGGGCGCGGAGCACATCGAAGAGGCGGTGGTAAAACTGGAGTCCACCACGGAACAAATCGCGATGTTGAACGATCAAATGTTGCAACTTGCCAGCGCGGCAGAGCAGCAAACCCAGGCTACTCAAGCGATCACCAGCCTGATGCATGGCGTAACGCATGCGGTGGAAGATGTGGCGGCAATCAGCCAACGCTCAAATCAGACTTCACAGCAGGTGCGTGAACAAGTTTCCGACCTGAACCACGAAATGGCACAGTTTAAACTGGCTTAACTGCCAGTAGCGTCGCGTGTTGTCTTCACGCGACGCACTGACCACGCCATTCTATCTATTCTTCTTATCTATTTTATCCGTAACATTGATGACCCTATGTTTATTAAATCTGTTGAATACTGGCTCGGCTTCACGAAGCAGGTTTTTTGTCGTCGGTAATTTCGTCACTTTCTTCTAACGTTAGATCGCTCCTCAGAGGTCCGATGTCTGTGTTTTTTATGAAACACAGATCCCCTAATAAGAAGGAAGATCACTTGAAAAACAAACTATTACTTTCTGCTCTCTGCCTGTTCAGTTCGTTGTCACTGGCCTCGACCAGTGCGGGCGCGCTCGACCAAACAGGTTATACCCACACCAAATATCCTATTGTGCTGGTCCATGGTCTGTTTGGTTTCGATACGTTAGCTGGCGTGGATTACTTCTACGGCATTCCTCAGTCTCTGACCAAAGATGGCGCGACGGTGTACGTGGCGCAGGTGTCTGCCACCAACAGCACCGAATTGCGCGGTGAACAGTTGCTTGAGCAGGTTGAAACGCTGCTCGCCGCTACGGGCGCGGAAAAAGTCAACCTGATTGGCCACAGTCATGGTGGGCCAACGGTGCGTTACGTTGCTTCGGTCCGTCCGGATTTGGTCGCCTCGGCAACCAGTATTGGCGGAGTAAACAAAGGCTCGGCGGTGGCGGATTTAGTGCGCAATACCATTCCGCAAGACTCTGTCACTGAAGCGCTGGCGGTTAAACTGGCCGATGGTCTGGTGACGCTGATTAACCTGCTGTCTGGCGGCAGCGATCTTGAACAAGATGCGCTGGCATCGCTGGATGCACTGACGACCCAAGGGTCACTGGCGTTCAACCAAAACTACCCGGAAGGCATTCCTGCCACTGAATGTGGTGAAGGCGATTATGAGGTGAACGGCGTGCGTTATTACTCCTGGACTGGCGCATCAACGTTTACCAACGCGCTTGATCCTACCGATGCGGCGATGATGGTGCTGGGACTGGCGTTTGATGGCCCGAGTGATGGCCTGGTGGGGACGTGCAGCGCCCATTTAGGCAAAGTGATTCGAGATGATTACAAGATGAATCATTTGGATGAAATCAACGGCTTGCTCGGTATTCACCACCTGTTTGAAACTGACCCTGTTACCTTGTACCGCCAGCACGCTAACCGTCTGAAACTGCAAGGCCTATAAGGAGTCGATATGCAAAAGACCGCACTGTGTTTAGGAATAGTGGCCGTATTGGGGAGCCTCAGTGCGGCCTTTTGGCCTTCCGATTCGACTTTGCCACCTGCTGTGATGCAGGTGGCGTCTCAAAGCGATACCGAGTTGGATCAATCTTCACCGCGAGATCTGCTCGACTATTTTGTTTCCGGGTTGGGGGAAGGTGATTTAAAAGAGATTGAACACCACGTCGCCAACTACGAACAGAGTGCAAACGGCTTTCTGGTCGACGGGGCGTTGTTCGATCAATTTGTGCTCTACAAACAGGCACTGGCTGGGCTTGAACCGTCGGTTGCCATCAGTTCGCTTGATTACCCCTCACTTGCTGAACTTAATCAGCAGATCCTCGCCCTGCAGTTGCAGTTTTTTACCCCGCAACAACAGCAGAGTTTGTTTGGCGAAGAAAATCAGCTCAGGCATCTGGCGATGGAAAAACTGCGTATTGCCGGTCAGGCAAGTGACGCCGCCGATGCCAAATTGCAGTGGCAGAGCGTTGTGGCTGAGCAGGAAGATTATATTCAGCGTAGCGAACAGAATGCCGATTTAGTCAACCGACTTTACAGCGCCGATGGCGACGATGAACAGTCGCGTTATCTGGCCCGTGTTGAAATGGTCGGTGAAGCCGGAGCGCAGCGTTTGGGGGAACTCGACAATCAACGCGCCCAATTTCAGCAGACGTTAACGTCATATCTAACGCAGCGTGCGCAGCTGCTGGCCGACAACAGCTTGAGTGAGACGCAAAAAGCGCAGCAAATTACCGCGTTGCGTGAATCGAGCTTTGATGCCAAACAATGGCGGCGGGTTGAAGCGCTGGAACGTATGCAAACGCAATAAAAAAGAGCGCAACGGGCGTTGCGCTCAACTGTTTCCATGGATTAGAAACAAAGGTGGGACTTACAGATCAAGGGAAATGATTGTGGTGGTGCTGGCGCCGTCATCGTCCATCACTTTGAGTGTGATGTCCTGTTTGCCGTAGCTCGGCAGAATGGCGCTAAACATACGACCACGTTTAATTTTGCCGTTTGGCAGCGTCCATTCGGTGTCGACAATGCGACCGTCGCTGTCAGTGCTGGTGGACCACATGGTCACCCAGCGACCCAGATGAATGTGACGAGCACTTGCTTCTGGCGGATTGTTCGGCTGCACGACGGTGATGCTTTGAGTGAAGGTATCGCTATCACCCTGATCATCGGTCACGGTCAGACTAACGGTGTACGTGCCTGCGGCGTCATAGCTCCAACTTGGAGACAGTTCGCTGCTGGTTTGGCCGTTGCCAAAATCCCAGGCATAGCTTGCCAGCTTGCCATCCTGATCCTGACTGTAGTTGTGTGCATTGACACTCAGACCATTTACATCCAGTTCGAAGTTCGCAGTTGGCGGTACATTCGCTGTGTTGGCGCGAGACAGGCGAACCACACCGTACTCGTTATCCTGGCTCTGATTCACGATGTCGATTTGCAGACCAAATTCGGTCAGCAGGCGGCCGGAGTCCGGTGCTAATGGCGAGCTGTAATCCTGAGAATCAGCAAAGTTTGCGTTACCAATCAGGCTTACGTCCTCAAGAACATCACCATCGGCACTTTCCAAGCGCATTGGCGCTTGGTCAAACAGTGAGAATGCCGCATCACGAACCTGGAATCGGGTTTGCGCTGCTTCACCACTGTTCGCCCAGACCATCGCGTTCTGGTCGGCATCAACCACGCCTAACCAGCCTTCACCCGGGTGTTTACCTACCCAGTTGTCTTTGTACGATTCATCCACATACCACACCAACAGACCCGGTTCGAAGCTGATCAGCTGACCCATGCGTTTGATGTTCGCCAAACCTTCATCGACGTTGTTGTGGCTGCGCCATTGCAGCAGGTAGTAGTGGTTAGCTTCGTGGAAACCATCGTTGGTGGTGTAGCCGTTCAGAGCGAACGTAGAGCCACTTTCCGCGTCATCCAGAGCGCTTACATTACCGTCGACGTCCAGCGCCAGATTGTCGATGTACAGACCTTCCATCGCCAGACCGCCATCCGTCACATAGTCAAAACTCAGCTCAACCGTTTGGCCTGCCCAGGCAGACAAATCGAACTGCGCATCGACCCATCCGTTCGACTCGCCACCAATCGCTGGCGCCAGACCCGTATTGTATGGGTCGTCCATCGACGTGATGTTGCCCTGAATCGGCTGACCGTTAATCAGCACGCGCGCAAAGTCGTAATCTTTTTCGATCTGATACCAGGCTTTAAACGTCAGCATCGCGCTGCTGCCAGCCGGGATGGTGACCTGACGGCTCATGCTGTTTTTCAGATCGTCGCCTTTGTTGGAGTAAAACGCGTATTGGCCTTCATACGGTTGAATGCCTTCGGTGCGTTTCATCGGCAGGTTCACTTTAACCAGGTTCGGACGCGCATTGTCGGTGGTCTGGAACAGGGTGTAAGTGCGAGCGCCTTTTTTCAGATCGTCAATGGAAATCTGGTCGTCGTTAACCCAGCGGCCGCCAATCGCAGTTTGCAGGAATTGCTTAGACCACGCGGAGAACGCGGTTGGCTGCGTGCCGCCAATTTTACCTGCCCAGCTGCCAGAAGACATGATGGACCAGTAAGAGACCGGCTCACCTTTGCCTGTGTATTGCGTGTCGTATTCATCCGGCAGACCAAGGTCGTGGCCGTATTCGTGGGCACACACACCAGCTGCCGCATCAATCGGCTGAATGGTGTAGTCATAGGCTGCATACTGGCCGTTAAAGCGGCCCGGAATCGTGCTGCTGGTGCCTTTTAATACATGGTACTGGCCGAGATTGTAGCGGTGTGACCAAATCGCATCAGCGCCCAGTACGCCACCACCAGCTTCCTCACCCACAGAGGCGTGGAATACCATCAGGTGGTCAATAACGCCATCCGGTTCACGGTAGTTGCCATCGCCATCGTAGTCGTAACGGTCTTCTACATCGTAGTCGGCAAGGTTGATGCTTGGGTCTTGTGCCAGTTGATCCAGCGCTTCACGCACCAGTTCCTGAGCGTGCATGTCGCTATCGGTCGCGGGAGAGTTGCCACCGTAGTAAGCCGCGTTTTTCGATGCGCGATACCAACCGGCAGCCTGACCTGCAACGCTGTAGCTCTTGCCGGATTCATTCTGGTAGTACTGGCGCATGGAGATCAGGTTTTCGCCGTTCGGTCCGGTATAGCCGCTGTCTGAGAACAGTAGATTCTGATAGTGCGCGGCATCGTAACTGTCGTAGAGCATTTCGGTATGCTCTTTGGTGAGTTGGTTGTCGTTCCACGGCAGATCCGGGAAATCAATCAGCAAAGCCAGCACTTTATCGGTACGCTGCTGACCAATTTCCAGCGCGAACACACTGGCTTTGTGCATGCCTTTTTCTTTCTTGATCACCTTCAGCACTTTCGCGCGTTGCTCAAGTGCCTTTTTGCCAAACTGAGCGTCACCCTTAAAGCCAGAGCGAATTTTGCTCTCCAGATAGAGGTCAAGTGCGTGACGTTTTTCTGCTGCGGTTGCATCTGCGCTAACGGTGCCATTGCGTACCAGCATGTCGATCAACTTGTCTTCGTTAACGACACCCATATCCACTGGTGTTTGTGCAAATGCACCGACGCTAAACCAAGAAGCCACTGCTGAGGCAAGCAAGGTTTTCCTCATGTTTTTCATTATATTTCCTTATTATTTCCCATATTTATGGTGCAAACACGCCAACAGAAAACTCTGCCAGCATGAATTCTTATTGATGTATTTATTCGGAGTCCGGAGAAATACAGTGTTCAGTCGGGTTAGGGTTTGATGAGGAACCGGTATTTTTATTATTAGGATTCTTTTTATTGTGTTTTTTATTTAAATATATATTTAACGCCTGTTGTTGTTGCTCGGCGGTTAGCCCCTGACAAATCACGCCTCGCTCTATCAGAGCTGCGATCAAACGTTCATCATCAGGCTGCGCAGTCGCATTGGCCTGTGAGGTTGCCAGCATTAGTAGCGATGCAAAAATAATTTTCATCGAGTCAACTCAACGTGTGTGAAATATTTGTAACAATTTATAGTCAGCGTATTTCATCGACAAGACGAAATAATTAAGCTCTGAAATAACCATTCCAAATTACACATAATAAGTGAACATAAAATAACGATAATTATTGAGAGTGTGGTCATTTATTTATGCACAATGTTTAAATAAATAACGGATAAATAAAGTAATAAGAAATGCTCTGTGCTTCTTCAGGGTAGATAAAGTATGGTTTTTAGAATTTTTACTCTAAATGGAAGAGTGCGGTGGAATGAAAAAATAACTTACTGTTCGCTCAACACGGGCGGATTTGGCGACTTGCGAAAGTTTGAACTTGATTCATATTTATTATCTATGGTTAAACCAGTGAAAAGTGCTGGGAAATGAATACCTTGCTTAATTATGGTGCAAGCCTGATGGCAGCAGTGATGGTTGCTCGAATTGGGTGCAAAAATGGCAGATAGAATTGGCTGTTTTATGAGCAATAAAAACAATTTTTGTCGGGATATTGCCTGTGTCCGATAAACGTGGTTAATTGAAGCCTCTTTCTGTCTGGAGGACGAATTTGTCATGTGCCGCTGGCTCGCCTATCAGGGCAACCCTATCTATCTCGATCAACTGGTTTATCAACCGGAACACTCCTTAGTTCATCAAAGTATTGAAGCTCGAAAAGCCGTGACGCGCGTCAATGCCGATGGTTTTGGTTTGGGCTGGTACACCGAGCGCAGCACACCAGGTCAATTTCATGAAGTGCTTCCGGCATGGAGTGACGAAAACCTTCGTTCACTGGCTCATCACATTCGTTCCCACCGCTTTATGGCGCACGTGCGTTCATCAACCGGCACGCAAGTTTCACGCCGAAATTGTCACCCGTTTATTTTGGATAAATGGATGTTTCTGCATAACGGTCAGATTGGCGAGTATGAAAAAGTAAAATACACGCTGGAACGCCTGTTGCCGGAATCGCTGTATGTGCAACGGACCGGAACGACTGACAGTGAACTGATCTTTCTGCTGATGATGAAAAACGGGCTGACCGACAATCCGGTGGACGCTATTCGCACCACCATCCATGAGATTGAGCAGGTGATGGCAGAGAAGGGCGTTCACACTCCTTTCAAAGCATCGATTTGTATTTCCGATGGCGAACAGTTCTGGTTGGTACGTTACAGCTCAGACCAACATCCGCCGACGGTGTTCACTAAGGTGATGGAAGGCGACATCATTCTGGCTTCTGAGCCGCTCGATAGTGAACCGGGTTGGACTATTGTCGCACCGCAAACCATCACCCATGTGCATGGTTCACACTGCAAAACCTTCACCTTTACCTCTGCTCAGGCCGCTTAATCGATCGTTTGATCTGACGTCTTTTTAACGTCAGATCAACATCTTCCTTCTTTTACATAGATTTACAAACAGAAGTGACGCAACCCAGTTGCGGCCACACTTCGATATGGGTATAGTTGCGCCATCTTAATGCGAATGCTTATCAAAATTCATCGCAATTATTAATAGAAAGGAAGATTATGAAATCCGTTATCAGTTTGACGTCTTTGGCCCTGGTGATGTCTTTTTCTGCCCATTCTGCGCAGGTAACCATTGAACACCAGATGGGTAAAACCACACTGGAACAGAAACCACAGCGCGTAGTGGTGATCGGTTTGGGTGTTTTGGATGCGGTAGACAGTTTCGGTATTCAGCCTGTTGCGGTATCGAAAGTGCCTCAACTGCCACCTTACCTGGAAAAGTACAAAGGCGATCAATACGGTCAGGCGGGTTCGCTGTTTGAACCGGATTTCGAATCTATCTATATGCAAAAGCCGGATCTGATCATCATCGGTCCGCGTGCGGCAACCAGCTACGACGAACTGGCTAAGATTGCGCCGACCATCGTATTTGCGGCCGATGACAGCAAAGGTTACTGGGAAAGCACTCAGGAACAATGGCACAACCTGGGTAAAGTCTTTGATATCGAAGCACAAGTGGATGCCAAGATTGCCCAGATCAACGATCAGTTCAAAGCGGTGAACGATTACACACAAACGCATGAAGTGAACGCGCTAACGGTGATGAGCTCAGGTGGCAACCTGACTACTTTCGGTGCTAATTCGCGCTTCTCGGCGATTTACCGCGATTTCGGTTTCCACGAGAACGTGAAAGTGAAGCAGGGCGGCCGTCATGGCGACCTGATCTCTTACGAGTTCATTCGTGAACACAACCCACAGACACTGTTTATCATCGACCGTGACAAACTGGTGAATAAAGGCACGAGCCACACCCACGAAGAGTTTGAAAACGATCTGGTGAAAGCGACAGACGCTTATAAAAACAAACACATGACTTACCTTGACCTGAATGCTTGGTACATCTCCATCTCTGGCGTGAAAGCGACAGAACAGATGGTGGCGGACATGAAACAGTCTATCGGTCTGCTGTAATTGGCGATGGTACAGCCTGCTCTAGAAGCAGGCTGTGAGCCAGCAAGCTGAGGTTAGTTTTGAAAAGATTATTGCTTGTTTTTGTGCTAATCAGCCTATCTTCACTGTTTGTGGGGGTGGGCGATTTGTCTTTTATCGCCCTGATGAATGGCGATGCCAATAGCTGGAACCTGCTGTTCACCAGCCGCGCTCCACGTCTTCTCGCGGTATTACTGGCCGGTGCAGGGTTAAGTATCGCTGGCCTGATCATGCAGCAAATCAGTCAGAACCGTTTTGCCGCGCCGTCCACCTCCGGCACCATCGAGTGTGCGATGCTGGGCTATGTGTTAAGTCTGGTCATTTTTGGTGACGGCAATAACCTGTGGCTGATTTTTGCGGTAGCTATGGTGGGGACGCTGATTTTCGTCCAGTTCATCCAGCGCATTCAGTTTAAGAACGCCATCTTTGTGCCGCTGGTCGGGATCATCTTCGGTAATGTCGTCAGTTCGGCGGCGACGTTTATCGCCTACAAATACGACGCGGTGCAGAACCTGTCGGGCTGGGCGGTGGCCAACTTCGCCAACCTGCTTAAAGGCAACTATGAGCTGTTGTATATCGCGGTTCCCGTGGCGATATTCAGTTACCTGTACGCAGCGCGTATTTCTGCGGTGGGTATGGGTAAAGACTTTGCCGTGAATCTGGGGCTCAATTATCAGCAGGTGCTGGTGATTGGGGTGTGTCTGGTGTCAGTGATGTCGGCGACGGTGGTGATGATTGTCGGTCAGCTGCCATTTCTGGGCCTGATTGTGCCGAACGTAGTGAGCTATTACTACGGCGACAACCTGAGACTCAACATTCCGCGCACCGCCATTTTCGGCGCGTTATTGGTGCTGCTGTGCGACCTGATTGGCCGCGTGATTATCTTCCCGTATGAAGTTCCGATTTCTATGATCATCAGTATTTTTGGTGGTGTGGCGTTTATTGCGCTGATTCTGCGAGGCCAGCGCCATGCACGATAAACTTAAACTCACACTGTTGATTGTGCTGGCAATGGTGTTTGCCGCTGCATTCATCGGTGTCGGCCTGACGCCGGACAACTATCAGTATTTCTTGTCGCGCCGCGTGCCGAAAGTGCTGGCGATTGTGCTGGCGGGTATTGCGATTGCGCAGTCGTCGCTGGCATTTCAAACCATCACCCACAACCGCATCCTCACACCGAGCATCATGGGTTTTGATTCCTTGTATCTGTTTGTACAGGTGGGGATTGTGGCGCTGTTTGGCGGCTTGAGCAGCTTTGCGATGAACGCGTACCTCAACTTCTCGTTGTCGGTTGCGGCGATGCTGGGCTTTTCAACTGTGCTGTTTACGTTCTATTTCAACAAAGAGAAGCGCAACCTGATTGCGCTGTTGCTGCTGGGCGTGATTCTGGGGCAGTTGTTCTCCAACATCGCATCTTTCCTCATCATGCTGATGGACCCGAACGATTTTGCGTCGGTGCAGGCGAACATGTTTGCCAGCTTCAACAACGTCAAAGTCAGCCTGGTTTATTTTGTTGCGCCATTACTACTGTTGGTCGCGTATCTGCTGTTTCGCATGCACCGCGTGCTGGATGTGTTTTGGTTGGACAACGATAACGCCGTCAGTCTCGGGGTGGATGTGCGTAAAACTACGCGTAATGTGTTGATGTTGAGCGCGGTGCTGATCTCGATTTCCACCGCACTGATTGGTCCGATTATGTTCTTTGGCATTCTGGTCACCAACCTGACGCGCGAATGGTTTAAATCCTATCAGCATCGCGTGCTGCTGATTGCCTGTTCGGCGATGTCGGTGTTTGCGCTGCTGGCAGGGCAGTGGATCGTCGAAAAAGTGTTCCATTTTGGCACCACACTCAGCGTCATCATTAACTTTGTTGGTGGCATCTATTTCCTTTCTCTTCTGATTCGTAATAAAGTGGTCTAGCAATGATTCAACTCGATAAACTGACGAAAATATTTGGGCAACAAGCGGTGGTGAAAGACGCCAGTGCTGAGTTCGAAAAAGGTAAGGTCACGTCAATCATCGGGCCCAACGGCGCGGGTAAAAGTACGCTGCTCTCAATGGCGAGCCGACTGGTGAATCGCGATGAAGGTAAAGTGTGGATCGACAGCAAAGAGCTGGTGGACTGGGACACCAAAGCGCTGGCGAAAAAGCTGTCGGTGCTGCGTCAGGCCAACACGCTGACGATGCGTTTCACTGTGCGAGAGCTGGTTTCATTCGGCCGTTTTCCTTATTCGCAGGGCAAACTGGATGCGCGAGATCAGCAAGTGATCGACCAGTCGATTGAGTATCTCGATCTGCAGAGCATTCAGAACAAGTATCTGGATGAGCTGAGTGGCGGTCAGCGTCAGTTGGCGTTCATTGCCATGGTGATTGCCCAAGATACCGACTATGTGTTTCTGGATGAGCCGCTGAATAACCTCGACATCAAACACTCGTTGCAAATCATGGCGACGATTCAACGCTTGGCGCACGAGCTTAATAAAGCGGTGGTCGTGGTGATTCACGACATCAACTTTGCGTCGTGCTATTCCGATTGCATTATTGCGCTGAAGAAAGGCAAAGTGGTGGCGACGGGCAGTGTGGAAGAGGTGATACGGGAAGAGGTTTTGGGCGATATCTACGAAACGCCGTTCCGCGTGCTTGAGATTGAAGGCAAGCGCATGTGTTTGTATCACACGCACTGATGCCCGATTAATCCGATTGTTTTGCCATAAAAGCCTGCGGTGATTGACCAAAGGCTTTTTTAAATGCCGCGGTAAAATTGGACGGGTGATGATAACCCGCTTCATACGCCGCTTCAGTAATGGTGACGTAGCCCCGCTCCAACTGCTGGCGCGCGTTATTGAGGCGTCGCTGACGCACATAGTTCGCCACCGTCATGCCCATCTGCTGCTTGAATTTGCGTTGCAGATTTGATGTGCTCATCGCCATTTGCTGTGCCAATGCGTCGAGCGATAACTCCTCGTAAAGGTGCTGATCGAGAAAATGCACGATCTGCCCCATTTGCGAACAGTAACTGCGAGCCTCGCCGGTCGTTTGTTCATGATTGAGTGGCTCAAGTTGTTCAACCGTTTTAAGCACCAAATCAATCGCGGCGTGCTCCAGGTGCAGGGTTTCTAGCAGGGTTTGCGGTTTGGGCGTTGCCAGTATACGACGTACTCCGCTCACCATCTCTTCACTTAATGTCAGATGGCAAAACGCTTTGTCTTGCTGGATAAACTGCGTTAGCGGGCAGGGCTTGCGAATGCGTTTACTCAGCCACGCCTGATCCAGAATGATGTTGAGTTTAACGACGTGATTGTCCTTTTGCAGACGGCGGCGAAAGCTCGCTGGCTGAGTGAAATTGACAATTACGCCCTGAGCCTGTTTACCCGCCTCTAAATTAAACTCCAAATCGTCATAGCCAAAAATCAAACTGCCTTCAAGCAGCAACGTGATGATGACCGATGCAGGCGTCGTAGCGACCACATTGGAGTTCGTCAGCTCGTGGCTTATTCCGCCATGCAGCATAAATGCGCCTTCGTTGGCGTAGTTGATGTACGATCCTTCCGCCAGTGCGGCCGCCTGTCTCTGGCCGTGGCTAATAATAATCTGCTTATCATCCTGCTGCAGTTTTCGGGTCATCGTGACCTTTTTCGGAATCATTTCCTGACGTTGACTGAGTGACATACGGTTATTTCTCATAAGCGTTATGCGATTTTGCATAACCTATTCATCTTCTCATTCTGAGTGCGTCACTCTACCATGTTTGCGAATTATTATCATTTGTATTTTCATAACTAAAATATAAGGAATGTAAGAAAATGCGTTCTATTCACAAGTCAGTGGTATGTTTGGCGATCAGTGCAGCGCTGAGCAATATGGCTTTTGCCCAGCAAGAAGAGACTCAGACCGACAATGTTGTGGTGTGGGGAACCAAAGTGTCCAGTAGCTCAGAATCTCTGGGTACGGATGATCTGTCAGTTAAGCAGGCTGACCATATGTCCGACCTGCTGCGTGATATTCCAGGTGTGGATGTTGGCGGCACACATTCAGTCAACCAGCGTATCAACATTCGTGGTCTGAACGAAACGGACCTGGATATTCGTCTTGATGGTGCTTCACAACACGCCAACATGTTCCACCACATCGGCAACCTGACTCTTAACCCAGACATTCTGAAATCGGCCTATATTCAGGTTGGTAACAACTCGGTGACGCAAAGTGGTCTTGGCGGTGCGGTGTATTTTGAAACCAAGAACGCGAAAGATCTGCTGCGCGGTGACGAACAATTCGGTGTACGCGTTTTTGGCGGCTACAACTCGAACGCCAGCGAGCAAGGTTCGGTAACCGTTTATGGTCAGCTGAGCGACGATGTTGATGCCATGTTGTACGCACAAGGCATTGCTCGTGACAATTTTGAAGACGGCAATGGTGATGAAACCTTTGGCGTTAAAGGCGATACCTACAATATTCTGGGTAAAGTGGGTTATGAACCTGCGGCCGGCCACCGTTTCCAACTGGCGTATGACCTGTATCGCGATGAAGGCGATTACAGCCCGCGCCCGGACATGAACGGTTCAGCGAACACCAACCTGACTGCTGATGACCTGCTGCCAACCAAATATAACCGTGACACTGTCACCGCGTCATACAAACTGACCAAAGAGAAACACAGCGGTACGGTAACACTTTATAGCAGCGAAACCGAAATCGAACGTGACGAAAGCAAAGTGACCGGTCGTTGGCCGCGTCCGAAAGATACCAATACGGCGACCAACCGTAACGTGGGTCTGAACGCGAAGTTCCAGTCGGATTACCAATTGCTGAACCTGGACAACCGCGTGGTCTACGGTGCCGATGTCGTCGATCAAACCAGTAAGAGCTCTTACGCCGGTTCGTCTTACATGGACGAATCTCGCCTGTCGAACGCTATTTTTGCTGAGAACACCCTGTCACTGACCGAGAGCTGGAACATTACCGCTGGTCTGCGTTACGACGACGTGAAGCGCAAAGCGGTGAATGAAACCAACAACTTCGATGACGTGACCTGGTCTCTGGGCACCGAATGGGCAGTGAATTCAGACTGGACGCTGTTTGCCAATGCTCGCTCGCTGTTTAAAGCGCCTGAGCTGTTGGAAACCTTCGTGATGTATCAACAGACATCTTATTTGGCGGATGACATCAAAGCAGAAACCGGTCTGAACACTCAGGGTGGTGTACGCTTTGACAAGCGCATTGATGATCACTTTGTGGCTGCGAACCTGACGGTATTCCGCACCGAAATCGACGATTACATCATGCAAACCTGGGATAGCGCGGTAGACGGCTATCGCTTTGAAAATACAGGTGATGTAGTGATTAAAGGTTTTGAAGTGAGTGCGACCTACGCATACCAAGCGTTCAGCTCTCGCCTGTCTTACTCACGTTCAGACACCGAAGACAAATCAACCGGCGGTCCGATGCTGGATGCCAACGGCCGCAGCGCCGACATGGGCGACAGCATTGCTCTGAACCTGGGCTATCACGCGGATTCAATCGACACCTTGTTTGGCTGGACGTCAATTGTGGTGCTGGATGAAACCAATGTGGAAGAGAACAGCGATAAGAAAGAAGGGTATGACACGCACAACCTGTATGCGCAGTGGATGCCTTACGCCGTGCCTGACCTGACGGTAACCTTCGGTATCGACAACATCTTTGACGAACTGTACGTATCACACGCATCACGCACTGGAGCGAATGCCCGCGCAGGTGCCATGGATGATTACGAACCGGGTCGCAGCTTCAAGATTTCCGCATCTTACCAGTTCTAACCCTTTTGCCCGCTGCGAGGCGGGCAACATCAAGGATATTTTATGCAATACCAATCTAAAGCCGAATTACGTTCTGAACATGTCGCCAAATACCTTGTCACCTTGTGTCGTCACTTTGCCCGTAAAGTGCCGGCCAGCTGGGATGAAGTACAAGGCCGCGTGGAATTTCCATCCGGTGTGACAACGCTTTCACTTGATGATGAACAGCAGCGCCTGATCTTCGTCTGCCAGAGTGACAGTGCCGAGAAAGTCGCCGTGCAGCAGTCGATCATCAATGAACACATTGTCATGTTCGCGCGTCGTGAACCGATCACACTCGACTGGAATGAGATTCTGGTTGCATAAAATACAAAATATTATTCATAACAACATCAGCTAAGCTAGGCAACAAGGGCTCCTTCAGCAATGACGGAGCTCTTTTTTATTCACTGAACTGTGATTGATGGAAATATTTCCAACCTCAAAAAAAATCAATCATTGTCAAAGATCAACAAAAAAACGTTTCCATCACATAAAAGACTAAAACAAAGTTGAAAGATTCAAAAATTATTGAATAATGGGAGTCTGTAAATGGAGAAGCGCAGGCTTCGAACTCTCAGTCGGAAACAGGATACAACCCCATGTCGAACTCGTATGTGTTGGTCATCAACTCAGGTAGCTCCTCACTTAAATTCGCAGTCATTGATTCAAAGAGCGGTGATGCTTTGGTGTCGGGTCTTGGCGAATGTTTTGGTTTGCCGGAAGCGGTCATCAGCTGGAAATATCAGGGTCAGAAAACCGAAGAAGCCATTAGTACCCCAGAAAACCATCACCAGTACGCGGTAGACCGCATTGTAAAACTGGTTGATACCCTTGGCTTTACCAACGACATCGTGGCTGTAGGTCACCGTATCGTTCACGGTGGTGAGCACTTCACGTCCACCGTGCGCATTGACGACAACGTGATCGACGAAATTGAACAACTGGCTGACCTGGCGCCGCTGCACAACCCGGCACACGTGAAAGGTATCCGCGCTGCGGTTAAAGCATTCCCGACGCTGCCACAGTTTGCTGTGTTCGATACCGCATTCCACCAAACCATGCCGAAAAAAGCGTACAGCGGTGCAATCCCGACTGAGCTGTACAAACAGTACGCTATCCGCCGTTACGGTTTCCATGGTACCAGCCACTACTACGTAAGCCGCGAAGCCGCCAAGATGCTCGGCAAAGACGTCAACGACACCAACGTGATTTCCGTTCACCTGGGCAACGGTGCGTCAGTTTGTGCCATCCGCGATGGTCAGAGTGTTGATACCTCTATGGGCTTCACCCCACAAGCTGGCCTGATGATGGGTACCCGTTCTGGCGACATCGATCCGGGCATCATCGAGTTCCTGCTTAAGAAAGGCTGGACCAAAGAACAAGTGTTCGAAACGCTCTACAAAAAATCGGGTTTCCTTGGTGTATCTGGCCTGACTTCTGATGCGCGTGGCGTTCTGGAAGCAATGGAGCAGGGTCACGAAGGCGCGAAACTGGCGTTTGAAGTGTTTACCTACCGCGTTGCGAAATACATTGCCTCTTACATGATCCCGCTGGGTCGTGTGGATGGCATCATTTTCACTGGGGGCATCGGTGAGAACTCGCTGCCGATCCGTCGCGAAATCCTGAACTATCTATCCGTGTTCGGTTTCGTTGAAGATGCAAAAGGCAACGAAGACGCACGTTTTGGTAATGCCGGCATTGTCGCGAAATCCGAGATGATGAACGCGATTGCTATGGTTATTCCAACCAATGAAGAATTCGTGATTGCTCAACAATCAGTCGCGATGTTGTAATCGTTTAGTTTGCTCCACACTCTGACGATGCTTAAGCGAACCTTCGGGTTCGCTTTTTTTATTCTTGATGTTGGATAGACCAACGTAAGGTAAGCGCATGCGCACTAACAAAATGTTATGTGTCCGATAATTTGAAGCGAATCCAATAGTTTAAAGCTTTGTGTAGAATAGTCAGCGATCTGATTTACTCTATTGGTCAAAATCAAATGCTAGGTAGAGTGGAATGACAATACATGATAGTTTCTGGAACGCAGCACAAAGGAAAGGTTTTGTTCGATATACACTTGAGTCTGGTTGCCCATTCGCATTGATCATGTTCACTTTTACTGGTGTTATCTATGATCAGTTTTCTGAGGGCTTTTTTACCTTAACGATATTAAAGCATCTGTTCTGATGGTTAGGGGCAGGTATTCTTTTTGGAATGTATCAGTGGTTTTCTTTAAAAAGAAAGATCATTAAGTACACCTCAAGCACATAACAAACGAGTATGCCGCCAATAGCTAATTTTTCGCCATATTCGTGTCCACATAGTACCGTCTCTTAGCATTGAATCTAGGATCACAACCATCTTTTTCTAACACAGGCAATCAGGGCTACTTTCTTGGGTTTTCCCGACTTAAGTAGTCGCTGATATGTAGTCTTAAAAACCGGAGTTCTATGGGAAGAAACATACTTAACCGCCATAATGCGAGCATCATGTCCTAATTTACTAAGCGTTCTTGCCCAATAATGTGCACCTCCACACGCTTCGAGTCCTATACGCATAGGTGGCATATTTGCTATTGTGGTCAGTAATTTAGAGCGAATAACCGATTTATGAAGAACTACTTTATCTTGTGAGTCAACGACATGAATACTGAAGTGGTTTTTAGCTAAATCGATACCGCCAAAATAAGAATAATCAGACATGGTGCCTCCAGTGTTAATAAGTACCACGTAAGTGTGGCAGACTCTCTGGAGGGGAATCCATGTCATTCGTTAGGTGACTAAGTAGGATCAATTCTGATGAAGTGTAATAAATGCAATAATTATTTCGAGGTTAAAGAGCTAAAACAAGTTGAGGAATCCTTATTTTGTAAAGGTTGTTTTTCATCATTGTTGGATGACGCTTTATCGCCCAAAAATATGAGAAAGAAATTACCTATTAATCAAAAAAGTAAGCTTACGCCTAAAAGTCCTAGATTGGGAAGAGTAGAGTTTACTTTTTACATGATTGTCGTATGGGCGTTCTTGCCAATTCTGACACAGTTAATAATATTTAAATTCTTGAACTACCCAATTACTCATCAACTTTTGTCAAAGGATTTAATTATTTTTCTAGATAGTTTTAAGCCTTTGGAAGTCGCGCGCGTTGGTGGAGGCTATAGTGGAATTTACAATGCAATGAACCTCTGGATGATTCAAATTCCAATTTCTATGATTTATGCTCATGGTCGATTAAAGGATATCGGTTGGAGCCCTATATTATCCTTAGTGTTCGGCCTCCCTATAATCAACTTATTACTTTGCTTTTGGAAAGGAACTAAAGGAGAAAACATTTATGGCTTGCCATCTGGTGAAGCTGCATTGGGTAAAAAAATACTAGTCTATGGTTCACCCATAATAGTCCCTGTAGCTTTGTTAATTTTTGGTGTCATCCTATACGCTTGATATCATCGCATACAAGTAGTTAAGAGGGATTCTCAACGCTTCGCATTTTTTTGCTCCACTTTAAATTTAGTGTTTACAGAACAATGAGTTAGGTGTGTGGGTGGCGTTGATTACCACTCAATGCGGCGTTATGTACTAGGAAAAAATATGGACATTAATATTAGATTGAATATTTACAAATATGTTTTCACGGAATTCGTTTATATAGCGTTTTTGTCGCTTGTTTTGTTTGGGCTTTCAAGTGGTAGCAATCAGTGGTTAGGGCTCTTTGTGTTTGCTATGTGTATAGGTACAACCATTAGAGTATTTATGCTGTGGCGCAAGCTCAGGAATAGTGCGCTAAAAATGTCAGGTGGAAGATTGCTTTTCAAAGGGTTTGCTTGCGATGTCACTCAGCCGTGTCGCTTTCTTCCTTTTGGTATTTGGTCGACAGCCAAGGTTTCATATTTTGAAGATAGCATGCAAAAACGTAGTATTTATATTCCTAAAAGTGCTTTAAGCCATGAGCATTGGCAGCAAGTGTTGGGGCATCGTACATAACAATCGCCTCAAGAGGGACTGTCAACGCGTTGCGTTGACAGTCCCAATGAGCGGCGGTGGTTACGGTTGTTGTGTTTGAGTATTGCGCCATGCCTAATGCGTTGTCAGCCCCTTAGGCGGGCATTAACCCATAGAAATTCTTATCCGAAATTCACTTGATACAACCGACGTACTGCCACGCTTCCTTCCATATCTTTACTAGCAGATGCGATACAAATATCAGCCCAGCTAATGAAGAATTCGTGATTGCTTCATATCTTGACGATGTTTAAGCGAACCTTTGGGTTCGCTTTTTTATGGCTGGAGAACGTAACAAGGTGGGTAAAAAGTATGTGCGATGTGGGTTGAGAACAAGGTCATAAATCTGGAGTGTGAGAGCACGAATTTGTCGCACATAAAACGCGTCCACTATAGTGTGATCATTCTTGGTCAAGTTTGATTTACATCTTAATCAAGCATTAACTCAATACTATCAAGGGACAAGGAGGTTCTATGAGTCATAAAATCAGTGGCGGATGCTGTTGTGGTGAAGTGACCTTTGCTGTGGAAGACGACTTCAAACATTTCTATTTCTGTCATTGCGAGCAATGCCGAAAAATGACGGGGTCAGCGCATGCCTCCAACCTGTTTACGTCACCGGACAACATTCGTTGGCTGAGCGGTGAGGACGTCACGCAGCGTTATGATCATCCGCACCGTTCATTTACTCAGGTGTTTTGCAAGATATGCGGCTCCGGCCTGCCTTACGTTTCATCCAGCGGAAAATTTTTGATTGTGCCGGCGGGAAGCCTTAACGAAGAGCCAAGCAAAACGCCGGATGCGCGCATTTTTTGCAGCGAGCAGACCGAATGGCATAAAGCCGGGCTGGAAGCGCCGCAAGTGGCGAAGTTTCCGGAGTAGCCTTGAATATGTTGATGCACAAGGACAACCAGTCAGAGACGACAAAGAACAGCGGTTTATTATTCGTCACGCCTGAATTAAGCGAGTTCGAACAGGTCTTCGCGACGGTTAAACAAGGTATTTTCGACTTGGTAGATGAAGTGTTTGGCTGGGATGATGAGTTCCAGCGTCAACGCCTGCGCACCGATTATCAATGGGCTTGGTTCCACTGGATTGTGCACCGTGGCGAGCGGGTCGGCCTCATCTGTTTTAAACCCTATGACAACGCTTACCATGTGCATCTGCTGATTATCTTTCCCCACTATCAGAATCAGGCCATCGGTCAGTCGGTGATGCAACAACTGAACGCCATGGGCCAAAAAGAGCAACGCTCGGCGATAACTTTGTCGAGCTTTGCCGCCAATCACGCCGCTATTCGCTTTTATCAGCGCCTTGGATACCGAATCACGGAGCAAGAAGCGGATTTCGTATCGATGGCGCTCAGGCTGGATGAACGCTAAACGGCATTGCCCTTTGCAGTCGGTTTGAGAATCGGCTAACGTGATGAATCGACATCATCAGGGGGAATGCATGACCAGAAAGATCTTTGTTGTCAGACACGGACAAACTCAGTTCAACGCCGAGCGAAAGTTGCAGGGGCATTGTAATTCACCACTCACCAGTACAGGTAAAGCTCAGGCTTTGGCGGTGGGTACCCACCTTAAATCTCATCTAAATGGTCGCCCGTATCGGGTGTACGCCAGTTCACTGGGACGCGCGGTGCAGACGGCTCATATCATCTGCGATGAAATTGGCTTTGAGAAAGCGCATTTGCATCAAGATGACCGTTTGAAAGAGTTCTCACTTGGTGAGTGGGAAGAAAAGCCGCTGTTTGATTTACTGGAAGAGGATCCGCAATTGCTCGATAGTCGCGATTGGTATCTCAAAGCGCCAAACGCAGAACGCTATCAGGATGTGAAAGCGCGCCTGAAAGAGTGGTTGGCTGAAGTGCCAGAGCAGGAAGATATCGTGGTGGTCAGCCATGGTCTTACTGGTATTGTACTGCGCGGGCTGCTGTTGGGTCTGAACTACGATAAAGTGTGGGAGCAGGACTTACCGCAGGATGCCTTTTTTGTTATTCAAAACGGCGAAATGGAGCGGGTGAACTGTTACCAGGACAAATCGTTGATTTGATGGCGCCGAATGTCTCGCATGACTTGCCTGCCGCGAGCACTTTAAGTAGTGTGGCGGCTCGTCCGAGAGGCGAAAACATCCACCTTGTTCTAGGAGCCCGTGCGTGAGCCATAAAGTGCAGAATGTCGACCCGTTAATTTGCCCGTTATGCGGCAATGGCAATGCCTGCGTTAATCTGTCTACCGGAGATGTGACGAAATCCTGTTGGTGTAACGATCCCAACATCACTTTTCCACAGGAGCTGCTGGACCGAGTGCCCAAAGACGCCAAGCGCAAAGCCTGTATTTGCAAAACTTGCGCGCTGAAATTTCAGCATGAGAAAGCGCAGGGCGTTCAGTTTTACCAGCCAGAATAAAGCACTAAGGAAATCGCGACATGGACGGTGACATCAAAGCACTCTTGATGCGGTACCTGACACAACTGGATACCGTGGTTGAGAAAATTCCGCCTGAACTGTTTGCCACAGCGCTGGCAGACGATATGTTCTCATTGGAGATGAACGCGAAAATTGCGGCCAATTTTGCTTTGCGCGGCTATTGCCCGTTAGCCAGAGTTGAAGAGGTATCTTTTTTCACTTCGCAAGCCGGCAAACAAGCCGTTCGCCAACAAATTGCCCAAACGCTCGCGTATCTGGCGGCTGAACCTGCTTTACTCCACTGGCAAGATGACCGCGTCTTAAAAGATAACGCGGGAGAGACCACGATAGCGTTGGCGCCGTTTGAGTTCTTCCATCATTACATTGTGCCGAACATGCTGTTTCACCTCAGCATGGTTTACGCCATCGCCCGGGCTAACGGCGTGGCGCTGAGCAAAGGGGATATGGATGGTTTACATCGCTATTCTCCGGGCTTCAGTTTTCTTCCAAAGTAGCCCAGAACGTCAACGAGCCATTCGGCTCGTTTTTTATTGCTTCAATCCCCTGATGCGTCATTTCTCAATGGACGATTTTGTCATCGAGCTTAAATTGTGACCTGAGCCAGATACGCAGAAGATTGCTGTGCTAAAGAGTGTTAATGGTTAAATTTTCACTTCATGTAAGTTCATAAATCAGCATAACCCTGACTATGTTTAAATCAGGGAGTGCTAAGTTGAGGCGGCGACAATGGATGAATCAAGGGATATGAACATCGACTTACGCCAAATGGTCATTGCGATTGAAACCGCAGTGTCGTTGGTCGGAATGAACGATACCAATCACGGCAAACGGGTGGGTTACATCGCCAGCCAGATTGCCAGCGAAATCGGGCTCAGCGATGACGATATTCAGTACATTTTTGAACTGGGTATGTTGCATGACTGCGGCGTGTCGACCGAACAAATGCACTCCAATCTGGTGAATCACTTCGACTGGGATGACGCGCATATTCATTGTGAAATCGGTCATCGGTTATTACGAAACTTTGCGCCGCTGGCGAAATTTGCGGTCCCGATTTTGTACCATCACACTCCGTGGGCGGAGTTGAACAAAGCGGACATCAGTGTGCGCGATGCGCGTATGGCGAACCTGATATTTCTGGCCGACAGGATTGATGTGCTGGGTGCAGGCCATTATGAAAGCGACATTTTGCTGGTTCGTGATGACATCGTGAAATCAATCAGCGACAGCTCAGGGAGTTATTTTGATCCCGAGTTGGTGCGTGTATTTCAGAGCATTCAAAAAGCGGAAGCCTTTTGGATTGCGCTTGAGGATCGTCATATCACTCGTTACACCTGGGACATGGGGCGTATGCCCAGTAACCAGCAACTCTCTCTGGCGCAAATCAAGCAGTTGTCGCTCATCATGTCCTATGTCGTCGATCAGAAAAGCCCGTTCACGGCGCAGCATTCGGTCAGGGTGGCGGATGTGGCGCGCAGCATTGCACAGGCTTACGGGTTGCCAGCCTCACAGTGCGACAAAATTGAAATTGCCGGGCTGCTGCACGATCTGGGTAAACTCAATATTCCCGACGATATTCTCGACAAACCCGGCCCACTGGATGAATACGAGCGGGCAGTCATGAGTCGTCACAGCTACGAAACCTATGAAATCCTGCGCAATATTGAAGGGCTGGGGGAAGTGGCTCGCTGGGCGGCGTTTCATCATGAAGGCATCAACGGCGTCGGGTATCCGTTTCACCCAAGGGAGCGAGAACTGAGCAACGAAGCGCGCATTATTGCGGTTGCCGATGTATTTCAGGCGCTGGTGCAGGATCGCCCGTATCGAGAGGGCATGAGTCAGGACGGTGTACTGACGTTACTCAGTGGTATGGTTGATGCCGGAAAACTGGACAGCGGGATCGTTGATCTGGTGAATCAGATTGCCGAGCCGCTATATGCCGTCGCCAAGGGAGCCGATCCTAACCACAATCAGGCGTATCTCAACCTGTTTGCCGAGTAATCGGCAAAATTGATCTGTGCTCAAATTTTCAGCTGGAATTTCAGTTTCTTGATTTAGATCTAATGGAAAATTCTGGTTTTGAAAATTTGAGCTATTTTGTTTAAAAACGCGTTAGTTCTCAATTTTTGTCCCTGCTAGCCTACAGCCAATCAAACGTAACCCCTTAAATAAGAACAAGGTTGCCGCACGGTACAGCATGACCTGTACTGGCTGAAGCCAGAGGAGCACAATTATGTCTAACATGTTTTACATCCCTTCTTCTAACCTGATGGGCCCGGGCTGTCTGGCCGATGCCGCGACGGCGATTGCCTCTCACGGTTTTCAGCGCGTACTGATCGTCACTGACCGTTTTCTGAATAAAATGGGCGTGGTCGATAAAGTGGCGGCCCTGCTTAAGCAAGCGGGTGTAGACACGGTCGTGTTTGATGAAACCAAACCTAACCCAACCGTGGATAACGTGGAAGCCGGTTTAGCAAAACTCAAAGCCAGCAACTGTGACTGCGTGATGTCACTGGGTGGCGGCTCACCGCATGATTGTGCCAAAGGCATCGCACTGCTGGCAGCCAATGGCGGTGAAATTAAAGACTATGAAGGCGTCGATAAATCGGCGAAACCTCAACTGCCTCTGTTTGCGGTCAACACCACGGCGGGTACCGCGTCTGAAATGACCCGTTTCTGCATCATCACCGATGAAAAACGTCACATCAAAATGGCGATTGTCGATAAACACGTAACCCCAATGATGTCGGTCAACGATCCTGAGCTGATGCTGGCAAAACCTGCGTCACTGACGGCGGCAACCGGTATGGACGCACTGACTCATGCGATTGAAGCGTATGTGTCCGTTGCGGCAACCCCCATTACTGATGCAGTGGCGATCAAAGCGATCGAAATGATTCAGGCCAATCTGCGTCAGGCAGTGAAACACGGTGATGATATCAACGCTCGTGACAACATGGCTTACGCACAATTTATGGCGGGTATGGCATTCAACAACGCATCATTGGGCTACGTGCACGCGATTGCGCACCAGTTGGGTGGTTTCTACGACCTGCCACATGGTGTGTGCAACGCAGTACTGCTGCCTCACGTACAGCAATACAACAGCGAAGTGGCGGCAGAGCGTTTGACCGACGTTGCACGCGCTATGGGTGTGGATACCGAAGGCATGACACCACGTGATGGTGCGGCAGCAGCGATTCGCGCCATCTGCAAGTTGTCATCGGATGTAAACATTCCGGCTGGCCTGACAGAACTCGGCGTGAAAGAAGCAGACTTCGACATTCTGGCTGAAAACGCACTCAACGATGCTTGTGGTTTCACGAACCCGAAACAGGCAACGCATGAAGAGATCGTAGCGATTCTGAAAGCGGCGATGTAATCCGGCTTCAGGTGTTCATGAACCCCCTGTCATGGGCACCTGACCTTTTCCCTTATCCAGCTCTGTCTTTCCTCTGTTACACGCTAAATCCCCATTTTTTATGTTGGGATCATGTTCATATCAGAACGATTCCCTTACACTGGCGTTTCTGCAAACCGTGACCATTTGGGCTGAATGAAAACTCTCAACAGTTTCCGTCGGATTGATGAAACCGAATACGCGTTGTCCACCGACAAAGTCAACATGCTGTACTATCACCTGCCAAAGCATTTTCAGGGCGAATACCGCTCTTACGAGACGCCACGCCTGTGCACGATTTTGCAGGGCAGCAAAGATGTGCGTATCAACCAGTCACAGCAATTTACCTATCGCAAAGAGCAGTGTGTACTGTTGCCACCGCATGCCAACGTGCACATGTCGATGTCGGAATTTACCAAAGCACTGGTGTACGAATTCAGTGAAGACGTGTTGCAGGATGTCAGCGCCAGAGTCGGCGACCAGCTGGAAGTGAAAGCCTCTCTCGATCACGATTACAGCCACTTCCAGATGGATTATCTGCAAGATCGCATCTATACGCTGCATGGTCGCGCTCAGGAAATTTTGCGCAGCAACGACAGCAACATTCCGTTTCTGCTCGATTTGGTAACGCAGGAAATGGTGTATGAACTGCTGAAGCGGCAGGGCTCGCACGAGATTTTGTCGCAGCATCAACATCATCCGGTCAATCGTGCGATTCGCATGATGAAAGCCCATTTAGGCGAACCGTTATCGATTTCCGAACTGGCGGAAGAAGTGCGAATGTCGCTGCCAAACTTCAGTCAGAAATTCAAACTGGTCACCAACCAAACGCCGAAAGAGTATTTCACCCGCTTGAAGCTCAATCAGTCAAAACGCTATTTGAACCAGTTGTCGGTCACCGATACCGCGCTTGAGCTGGGGTATGAAAATATTTCCCATTTTATCCGCCTGTTTAAGAAAGAGTTTGGTGTGACTCCGAAGCAGTTCAAACTTTCTCAGGAGTTAACACACTAAACTGGTCGAGTCTTTGATTGCGGGAGAAAGACCATGCCTCGTCAAACTGTGCTGATCCGTGGCTTGTTTCGCGGCAAATATCATTGGGGAACGATTCCGGAAAAGCTCAATGCCCGGTTTCCTGAGCGTGAGTTTCTGTGTCTCGATATTCCCGGAGCGGGCGATCGCCACCAAGAACGCTCACCGTGGCGAATTGAGGAGATGGTCGACAGCCTGCGCGCTCAGCGTGTTGGCAATGAACCGGTTGATCTCATCGCCATTTCTATGGGCGGAATGATTGGCCTCAACTGGGCTGAACGCTACCCAAATGAAGTGAGCAGCCTGTTTTGCATCAATACCACCGCACGAGGGTTCAGCCCGTTTTATCAGCGGTTGCGTCCTGATAACTATCTCAACATCTTACGGGCACTGTGTGCGCCACCCCAACGCAGAGCCCGCATCATTTATAGTATGGTAGCCAATCGCCCGATGGACGATGGCGTCATCGCGCAATGGTCAGCACTGGAACAGCGTCTGCCCATGCAGCCGATGAACTTTATCCGCCAGTTGGCCGCAGCGCTGTGTTTTAAGGCGCAACAACCACAATGCCGCTTGATGTTTGTCTCTTCGTTACACGACAAACTGGTCAGCACCTTAGCCACACAAGCGCTGGCCAAAGCATGGCAGTCGCCGTTGATCCTCAACCCGCAAGACGGTCACGACATTCCGCTGGATAATCCCGAATGGCTGATAGAGCAATTGGTGCATTGGTATCAGCAAGCGTGACCCAAACAAGAGTACAAAATGACTAATATCGAAGAAACGTTCGACGCCGAAGGCGCACAGCTTCATTATCAGATTCATCGCCAACCGCAGCGTCATACCGTATTGGTGATGCACGGCGGTTTAGGCAGTTCGCATGATCTTCTCACCCTTTATGCCGCAATCCCTGAGGATTACCAGATCGTCAGCGTCGACTTTCGTGGACACGGTCGTTCGACCCTTGGCCATGGCAGTTTGAGTTACGCGCGTTACCAAGCGGATATCGAAGCCCTGCTTGATCATCTGGAGATTGATGAGTTTTCAATTCTCGGCTTTAGTGACGGCGGCATTGTTGGTTACCGACTTGCAGCGGCGCATCCGGACAGAGTCAAACGCCTGATCACGCTCGGCTCACAATGGCGGCTTGAAGCGGGCGATCCTTCGATTGAGGTGTTGAAAGGGTTGACGCCAGAGTTCTGGATAGCGCGTTTTCAAGACGATGTCGCACGCTATGAAGCGAGCAATCCGCAACCGGACTTTGCTCATCTGGTCGAGAAAGTGAAAGCGCTGTGGCTCGATACTTCCGAGAGCGGCTATCCGAATCGTCAGGTGGTGGAGATTCTTTGCCCCACCTTAGTCATTCGTGGCGACAACGACTTTTTGTTTTCGCTGCCAGAAGCGGTCGCTTTGGTGGAAACCCTGAAAGATGGCCACTTTATGAATGTGCCGTTCGCAGCGCACGGTGTGCATCTGGAATCTCCGCACATGGTCGCCATGGCGGTATCCCATTTTTTGACCTGTACTTTAGCTAACGCCGAGTAACCGGAACGATGGTATGACTGAAAAACTGACGGGTCTGCGTCCATTTCGCGTGGAAGACATGGACGATCTGCTTAACGTATGGCTTTCGGCCTCGATTGAGGCGCACGATTTTGTTGCGGCTTCGTACTGGCAGTCGCAGGTTGAGAATATGCGCCATTTGTATCTGCCAGCATCGGAAGTGTATGTCTATCTCCTCAGCGGCGAACTGGTTGGCTTTTACGCGCTGTATGAAAATACGCTCGCGGCGATTTTTGTCAGCCCGGATTGTCAGGGGCAGGGCATCGGCACGCTACTGCTCGATCACGCCAAACAGCAGCGCGCTCAATTGAGCCTGACGGTATACAAAGAGAACCAGGCCAGTTGCCAGTTCTACCTCAAACAGGGTTTTCATGTGGTGCGCGAACAAACCGATGAGCATACAGGGCATGCTGAGTTGGTGATGAGCACATGACAGATATCATGGAAACCCCTGAGCAAGGTGTTAGCTGGCAAATCGCCTCAGAGGCGAACTATGCCGAGCAGCTCACCCGCAATAACATGGCGCGCTATTATCAGAGCCGGGGCTGGAGGTGGGATTCAGCCCGTTATCACGCCACCTGGAATGAGACAGAAAACGTTGAAGTTTGGCACAAGGGCGAGAGGGTGGGCATCATTCGCATCACTTTGATTTCAAAAGAGGCGTTTGAAACCAATGAGGAGCAAACGTACCTGTTCGTGCATGATTTGCAATTGGACCTTTCTCAACAAGGGTTGGGTATTGGCCGGGCTTGCATTGAGTGGGTAAGGCATCGCGCTGCGCAGCAGGGCATCAAGCAAGTGCGATTGCGGGTGTTCAGTGAGAACCGCGCGCAGGCGTTGTATCGCCGCATGGGATTTCGTGTGGCATCGGAACAGGACGGGCTGGTGGAGATGGCGCTCAATCTGGCATAACGTGAACCACAGGCTTTATCCGCCGCGTCTTTTCCGCTAAGGTATTCGCGCATTTCAAACTGCCCCTGGATCAGCAGACAGGGTAATAACTGAGCTGGGTAATTGATCGTTGAACTCATAGCAATCAAGGAGCCTGCTTATGTCTGCACAACGCCTATGGATACAATCCCCGCTTGCCTGTTTTACTGCTAACCACTGCGATGCCAGTGGTGGTCTGGTCATTGACAACAACCGCATTGTTGAACTGCTAGCTCAAGGACAAACGCCGTCGACGCCCGTCGATGAGGTGTTTGATGCCCGTGAGCTGGTGATCATTCCGGGATTGATTAATACTCACCATCATTTTTATCAAACCTTAACCCGAGCGTGGGCGCCCGTTGTGAGCGTGCCGCTGTTCCCGTGGTTAAAAACCTTATATCCGGTTTGGGCGAAGCTGACACCAAAAGCACTGGAGTTGGCCAGCAAAGTGGCGCTGGCTGAATTACTGTTATCTGGCTGTACCACCGCGGCCGATCACCATTATCTGTTTCCGACCGGAATGGATGAGGCGATCGACATTCAGGTGGCAGCCGTTCGTGACATGGGCATGCGCGCCATGTTGACCCGAGGTTCAATGAGCCTTGGGGAAGATGAAGGCGGTTTACCGCCACGGCACACCGTGCAAAGCGGTGATGTGATCCTCAAAGACAGCGAGCGCTTAGTGAAGCGTTATCATGAACGGGGCGAGGGCGCGCAGATCCAAATTGCGCTTGCGCCGTGCTCGCCCTTCTCGGTCACGCAGAACATCATGGCCGACAGCGCCATGCTCGCCAAAGAGCTGGACGTGCGTTTACACACGCATCTTGCCGAAACCCTCGATGAGGAAGCCTTTTGCCTCAAAATGTTTGGTATGCGTACGGTCGATTACCTCGACAGCGTCGGCTGGCTGAGCGATCGCACTTGGCTGGCGCACGGCATTCATTTTAATCAGCAAGAAATCGAACGCCTTGGACGCGCGGGGACTGGCGTGTGTCATTGTCCGGTGTCGAATATGCGCTTGGCATCGGGCATGTGTCCGACGCTGGATCTGCAAGCTGCTGGCGCGCCAGTGGGGTTGGGCGTTGATGGTTCCGCATCGAATGACGCTTCCAACATGATGTATGAAGCGCGTCAGGCCCTGTATCTACAGCGGCTGAAATATGGCGCCGAACGCATCACGCCGGAAGTGGTGCTTGGCTGGGCGACCCGCGGTTCGGCTGCACTGCTCGGGCGATCGGACATTGGAGAAATTGCCGTCGGGAAACAAGCCGATCTGGCGATGTTCAAACTCGATGAGCTGCGTTTTTCCGGCAGTCATGATCCGATTGCCGCTTTGTTGCTTTGCGGCGCAGAAAAAGCAGAGCATGTGATGGTAGGCGGACAATGGCGGGTGAAAAACGGCATCATTGCCGGGCTTGATATTCAAGCCCTGATGGCTGAACACAAAGCTTTGGCCGCGAAGTTGGTCGCCAGCGCTTAGTCCGGCGTTATCATCGCAGCAAGTTGATCGAAGTAAAAACGGCAATGCAAAAGAAAAGGCGAACCTTGCGGTTCGCCTTTTTTAGGACTCAAAGTTATGTTCGGACTCTTAACTTTGTTTGCGGATTAGGTAGTCAAACGCGCCTAAGCTTGCTTTCGCACCTTCACCCATCGCAATGATGATCTGTTTGTAAGGGACTGTCGTTGCGTCACCTGCAGCAAACACACCATCCATGCTCGTTTCGCCGCGGCTGCCGATTTCAATCTCGCCACGGGCAGACAGTTCAACTGCTGAATCTTTCAGCCATTCGGTGTTAGGCACCAGACCGATTTGAACGAAGATACCAGACAGTTCAAGCTGCTTAATTTCATCCGTGTGGCGGTCTTTGTATTTCAAGCCCGTTACACGAGTACCATCACCCACCACTTCGGTTGTCTGAGCCATCGTGATGATGTCGATGTTTGGCATTGAATTCGCTTTGTTAATCAGTACTTGGTCTGCACGCAGTACGTCAGCAAATTCCAGTACGGTCACGTGTTCGACGATACCCGCTAGGTCAATCGCCGCTTCAATACCTGAGTTACCACCACCGATAACCGCGGTTTTCTTGCCTTTGAACAGCGGGCCGTCACAGTGCGGGCAGTACGCCACACCTTTGTTACGGTATTCTTGTTCGCCAGGAACGTTCATTTCACGCCAGCGAGCACCCGGGCTTAAGATGACACTGTTACTTTTCAGTGTCGCGCCGCTTTGCAGGTTCACATGGATTTTGCCATCGGTTGTGAACTCAGCGCCCATCAGCTTCTCAGCTTGCTGTTCAGTGATGATGTCCACGCCGTACTCTTTCAGGTGTTCACCCAAATTCGCCGCCAGTTTTGGACCTTCTGTGTGTTTCACGGAGATGAAGTTTTCGATCGCCATGGTGTCCATCACCTGACCACCCAAACGCTGTGCCACGATACCCGTGCGAATGCCTTTACGTGCTGCGTAAATCGCTGCCGCTGCACCTGCTGGGCCACCGCCGACAACAAGTACATCGTATGGGGCTTTTTCGTTGAGGCTTGCGGCTGCTTTTTCTGCTGCGCCGTCATCCAGTTTGTTCAGGATTTCAGCCAGAGTCATACGGCCTTGGCCAAACAGTTCACCGTTAATGAACACACTTGGAACGGCCATGATGTCGCGATTTTTCACTTCGTCCTGGAACAGTGCGCCGTCAATCATGGTGGCGCGGATGTCCGGGTTGATCGCCGCCATCATGTTGAACGCTTGCACTACGTCAGGACAGTTTTGGCAAGACAGAGAAATGAACACTTCGACGTCGAGCTTTTTGCCGAGTTTCGCGATTTGCTCAATCGTTTCTTGCTCCAGTTTGATTGGGTGACCGCCAGAGTGAAGCAGCGCCAGAACCAGAGAAGTAAATTCGTGGCCCATCGGCACACCAGCAAAACGCAGCTGTGTACCTTTGTTTGGGTTGGTCACTGTCATGACTGGTTTGCGATCGCTCGCGGCATCGTCACGTTCTACGCTGATCAGTGGGCTGAGTTCTGCAATTTCATTGGCCAGTGCCAGAATGTCTTGTGAGCCTTTGCTTTCATCTAGGCTGACCACTAAACGGACGTCTTCTTTTAAATTTGTCAGATACTGTTGTAACTGTTGCTTGATCGCTTGGTCTAGCATACGAAAATACCTTTTTCTTTATTATTCAATTTTAGAGTGGTCACTCTGGATAAAAGGGGGAGAGCGGACCGGGCATTTAGGTCGTCAGGTAAAACACCCAGTTCGCTCTCGAACTAGTTCGTAATCAAAAGATTACTGGCCAGGCTTAGTTAGATTTTGCCAACTAGGTCTAGTGAAGGAGCCAGAGTCTGCTCGCCTTCTTTCCATTTCGCTGGACATACTTCGCCTGGGTGAGAAGCAACGTACTGAGCTGCTTTCACTTTACGCATCAGGTCTTCTGCGTCACGGCCGATGCCTTCTGCAGTGATTTCCATTGCCTGGATAACGCCTTCTGGGTCAATCAGGAATGTTGCACGGTCTGCCAGACCTTGGCCTTCACGCATCACACCGAAGTTGTTAGTGATGTTGCCAGTTTGGTCGCCTACCATGTAGTAGTTGATTTTGCCGATAGTGTCTGAGCTGTCGTGCCATGCTTTGTGAGTAAAGTGAGTGTCAGTCGATACTGAGTACACTTCTACGCCACGTGATTGAAGCTCTGCGTAGTGATCCGCAAGGTCGCCAAGTTCAGTTGGACATACGAAAGTGAAGTCCGCTGGATAGAAGAAAAATACTGCCCATTTGCCCAGAACGTCCTGTTCTGTGATATCAACGAATTTGCCTTCTTTGAATGCTGTTGCGCTAAATGGTTTGATTTTAGTATTAATCATATTCCGAGTTTCCTTTAAGTTATTGGGTTTGGAATGTCTTGTCTTCGGGATGTATATTCCCATCCACACCCAATTTAGGAAAATCGCTTGTAGCTATTCTATTGATAGGCAATTTCTATAGTCAGTTGCGCAAAATAGGCTACGTTCGATAGGTAAAATCCATCAGCATTGACCGTTCATAGGTTAATTTCTTTATTTTTCCGTTGGTTATTGAGATTGTCTTTGCAAGCGCAACCATTCAGTGGCAGTCTGTTTTTTGTGCGCAACATCGGGAAATACAATCACAAAGGAGCAGGGAACGTGATGGAAATAGCCGTAAATAACCCGCCAAACGTGGCAAATGAAATTCATATTGTGACGCCGCGTCTTATTATGCGTCCCATAACGCGCGAGGAATGGCCGTTATTTCAGCAACTGCATAACGATCCAAACGTTATTTCTCTGTGCTTCGATAAACCAGACGATAACCAGTTGCGGGACAAGTTTGCGCAAAAGCTGGTTCCTTGGGTTGTGAACCAAAACTTGTGGCTGTGTCTGACGATTCAAGAGCGCGAAACTGGAAAGTGGGTGGGCATCACCGGATTTCTCGATGGGCAAGGCGTGGCCGAAGTGGGCTACCTATTACTGACTGAGCAGCACGGCAAAGGCTATGGCACCGAATCGCTGCGTGCGGTGATTGAGTGGGCGCAGCAGGAGTACGACATTCAGCAGTATCGCGCCATTGTGACGCAAGGGAACGTTGGCTCTGAGCGGGTACTGGAAAAGTGCGGCTTTACCTTAGAGCGTATCGATCCGCTGGCGTATGAGATTGGCGGCAAACGCTATGACGACCACATCTATACCCTCCCTACTTGAAGTTGCAGCGGTGTTGGCTGCATTCATTCACCCCAATCACATAGCGTATCTATGCTCATGGGGACTCACTCATTTGCCGCCTACCTGCAACTCCAAGTTGTTTGGGTATATGCGCATAAGGGTTAACGGCTTTGAATTGAGCTGGTTTTTTGTCTATCCATCCCGATCTTGGTTCCCAACTTCAGGTTTTCAGCAAAGCAGCGCAATCAGTGCTGCTTTGTTTTTGTCGCCGCAATTGCCTGCTGATGCAGCGCGAGCGAGACTTTCGAGGTCGGCATTCGTGCCAGTTCGGCGCTGATCGCCCAGCCTGCACGCGCCACAGCAGGTAAATCTACCCCAGTTTCAATCCCCAACCCATGACACAAATAGAGCACATCTTCTGTCGCTACATTGCCTGCGGCGCCAAAAGCGTATGGGCAACCACCGAGCCCAGCCACGCTGCTGTCCAGCGTCGTAATGCCCATCGACAAGGCTTGATAGAGATTGGCCAGCGCTTGTCCCCACGTATCGTGAAAATGAACGGCCAGTTGCTCGGGCGGAACATGGCGTTGCACCGCGTCCAGCATCCGCGCGATGCGCAGCGGTGTGCCGGTGCCGATGGTATCGCCGAGCGAGATTTCATAGCAGCCCAGGGCGAGTAAATCCGCCGCCACGCTGGCGACTTGCTTGGGTTGGGTCGGGCCATCATAAGGGCAGTCGGCGACGCAAGAAAGATAGCCACGCACCGGAATGTGCTGCGCTTTCGCCGCCTGCATCAGCGGTTCAAAGCGCTTCAGACTTTCGGCAATCGAACAGTTGATGTTGCGCTGGCAAAAGCCTTCGGACGATGAGGTAAAGATGGCCACTTGATTGGCGCCGCTGGCCATGGCCTGTTCAAAGCCTTGCAGATTGGGGGTGAGGGCGGAATAAATGACGCCGTCTTCTCGCTCAATGCGCGCGAACACTTCGCTGGAATCGGCCATCTGCGGCACCCATTTCGGTGACACAAACGAGCCCGCTTCAATGTGGCTTAGTCCGGTTTGCGACAGTTGATTGATCAGCGCCACTTTGGCATCGGTGCTGACAAAATCTTCGTTTTGCAGCCCATCGCGCGCGCCAACTTCCACAATCGTCACTTTTGAGGGCAGTGACATCATCGGCCTCCGTCTTGCTTGTCTTTTGTTTGAATGTCTGCGGCGCGCCAGTCCGGTGTGCGTTTGTCAAAAAACGCGTTGAGCCCTTCCTGTCCCTGCGCCGAAATCCGCAATTCAGCGATCACTTGGCAGGTGTGCGCAATCAGCTTTTGATCAATCGGCTCGGCGTCGCAGCGGGCGCACAAGGCTTTGGCCTGCGTGAGGGCGGCCGGGCTATTGGCTAAGAGCTGCGTGGCGAACCGGTTGACCGCTTGTTCGAGAGCATCCGGCTGATAGCCGACCACCTGATGCACCAAACCTAGGTTGAGCGCGGTAGCGGCGTCAATCGTTTCTGCGCTCAGCATATAGCGCCGCGCTTGGCGATTCCCCATGGCGCGGCACACATAAGGGCCGATGGTGGCAGGAATCAGCCCGAGGCGCACTTCGCTCAGGCAAAAGCGCGCATTCGGCGCGGCCAGCGCAATGTCGCAGCAGCAAATCAAACCCAAGGATCCACCAAAGGCACTGCCTTGCACGATAGCCATGGTTGGGTGCGGGAACGTGTCCAGCGTCTGCATCAGCAGCGCTAGTTGCGCCGCGTCACTGTGATTATCGGAATGGGATTTACTGGCCATCGAGCGCATCCATTGCAGATCGGCGCCCGCAGAAAAGTGTTGCCCGTTAGCTTGCAGCAACAGAATGCGCACGGCGGGGTTGGATTGAAGCTGAGTGAGCTTATCCAGCAACTGCGAAATCATCACATCATCAAACGCGTTGTGCTTCTCGACGCGGTTGAGGGTTAACGTGGCGATGCCGTCAGCGGACACTTCACACAACACATCGCTTTGACGAGGGTTCATTGTTCTCCTCCCGCTTACATTCGGAAAATACCAAACTGGCTGTCGGCAATTGGCGCTCGCAACGCGGCATTTAACGCTTGGCCCAGAACATCACGGGTTTCGAGCGGATCCAAAATTCCGTCGTCCCAGAGCCTCGCGCTGGCGTAGTAGGGGCTGCCTTGCGTGTCGTACAACTCAACAATCGAGTCGCGAAACGCTCTGGCTTCGTCATCCGGCCACGCTTCCTGCTGGCGCGCTTTCACCTCGCGCCGCACCTGCGTCAGTACGCCTGCTGCCTGTTCGCCACCCATCACCGATATTCGTGCGTTAGGCCACATCCACATCATGGTGGGATCGTACGCCCGCCCGCACATGCCGTAGTTTCCTGCACCATAAGAACCGCCGATGATCACGGTGAATTTGGGCACATCGGCACACGCCACCGCCATCACCAGCTTAGCGCCGTGCTTGGCGATGCCTTCCGCTTCCACTTTCTTGCCCACCATAAATCCGGTGATGTTTTGCAAAAACAGCAGCGGGATTTTACGTTTGGCGCACAGCTCGATGAAGTGCGCGCCTTTTTGCGCCGATTCGGAAAACAGAATACCGTTGTTGGCGACAATGCCAATGCGATGGCCGTGCAACTGAGCAAAGCCGCACACCAACGTGCTGCCATACAACGCTTTGAATTCATCAAACTCGGAATCGTCCACTAAGCGGGCAATAATTTCGCGCACGTCAAACGACAACCTGAGATCGGCGTTGACGATGCCGTACATCTCCTGCGCGTCATAGCGTGGCGGCAAGTATTCTTTTTGCGTGAGCGTCGGTGATTGATTGGTGCTGGCGATGGCTTGGCGAGCCAGCGCCAGTGCGTGCGCATCGTCATCCGCATAGTAATCGGCCACGCCGGACTTTTTGCAGTGCACATCCGCGCCGCCCAGTTCTTCATCGGTCACTACTTCTCCGGTTGCCGCCTTCACCAAAGGTGGGCCAGCGAGAAAGATGGTGCCTTGCTGTTTGACGATGATGGCGACGTCTGCCATGGCCGGAATGTAAGCGCCGCCGGCGGTGCACAACCCCATTACCACCGCAATCTGAGGAATGCCTTGCGCCGACATGCGTGCCTGATTGTAGAAAATGCGCCCAAAATGATCGCGATCGGGAAACACGTCCGCCTGATGAGGCAGGTTCGCTCCGCCGGAGTCGACCAGATAGACACAAGGCAATTGGCAGCGCTGCGCAATCTGCTGCGCGCGCAGATGTTTTTTGACCGTTAACGGATAATAGGTACCGCCTTTGACGGCGGGATCGTTGGCAATAATCATGCACTCGATGCCGTGAATTTTGCCAATGCCTGCAACCACGCCAGCGCACGGCACTGATTCTTCATACACTTGCCAGGCTGCAAACTGACCGACCTCAAGAAAGAATGAATCGTCGTCAAGCAAGCGTTGCATCCGTTCGCGCACGGGCAGTTTGCCTTTTTGCCGCTGGCGTTCAATCGCCTTTTCTCCGGCGCCCAGTTGGAGTGCCTGACGATGCGTGTGCAGTTGCTTCACCAGTTCACTCATGTGGGTGACGTTGGCCTGAAACAGGTCTGATTCAGGTTTTGCTTTCGTTTTTATCACAGCCATTGCGTCTCCGTTACACGCCTTAGCGCGACTCTTCAAACAGTTCACGACCAATCAGAATGCGGCGGATCTCTGAGGTGCCCGCGCCAATTTCATACAGTTTGGCATCGCGCAGCAGGCGCCCGGCCGGAAACTCATTGATATAGCCGTTGCCGCCGAGTAGTTGAATCGCATCCAGCGCCATTTGGGTGGCCAGTTCGGCGGCGTAAAGAATGACGCCCGCGGAATCTTTGCGCGTCACTTCGCCGCGATCACAGGCATTGGCGACCGCGTAAACATAGGCACGTGCAGCATTCAGGCGGGTGTACATATCAGCGACTTTGGCCTGTACCAGCTGGAATTCGCCAATCGCGTGACCAAACTGTTTGCGGTCGTGCACATACGGCAGCACCAGATCGAGACACGCCTGCATAATGCCCAGCGGCCCGGCGGCCAGTACCACACGTTCGTAATCCAGCCCGCTCATCAGCACTTCGATGCCTTGGTTGAGTTCGCCCAGTATGTTCTCAGCCGGAACGGGGCAGTTTTCAAACACCAGTTCACAGGTATTGGAGCCGCGCATGCCGAGTTTGTCGAGCTTCTGCGCCGGGTAAAAGCCGGGGAAATCGCGTTCGACGATAAACGCGGTGATGCCGCGCGATTTGGCATTGGGATCGGTCTTGGCGTAGACAATGACCACCTGCGCATCCGGGCCGTTGGTGATCCACATTTTGCTGCCGTTGAGCACAAAGTGATCGCCCTGACGCTCGGCTTTGAGCTGCATGCTGACCACATCCGAGCCCGCATTGGGTTCACTCATTGCCAGCGCGCCCACCCATGACCCATCCAGCAGTTTGGGCAGGTATGCCTCGCGCTGCTTGGCATTGCCGTTACGAAACAGTTGATTGACGCACAGGTTGGAATGGGCGCCATAGCTGAGGCCGACGGACGCCGACGCGCGGCTGATCTCCTCCATCGCCAGCACATGGGCAAGGTAACCCATCTCTGCGCCGCCGCAGGCTTCATCGACCGTCACGCCGAGTAGCCCCATGTCGCCAAACAGGGGCCAGAGATGCACAGGAAATTGATTATCGTGGTCGATTTGCGCCGCAAGTGGGGCGATGTGTTCGCTGGCAAACGCATGAACCTGCTCTTTGAGCAAATCCAGTGTTTCACCGAGACCGAAATTAAGCGACGGGTACTGGCTTTTCATAACACCTCCATAAGCTTGCATTCAGGCAGTGGAACGCAAGCGGATGAGAACGATGAAACGGCTCAGGTTATTGGGCTTTCAGCGCCAGCTCGCATCGCTGGCGGGCTGCTTCCAGTTCGCCCATCACCACACCGATGTCATCAAGCTGGCGCTGAAGCACCGCTTTCTTTTCATCGATAATGTTGAGCATTTTCACCAACTGTGTCTCGCCTTGATGAGCATCGTAAAGCTCAAACAATTCGCGAATCTCGGCCAGAGAGAACCCAAGGCGTTTACCGCGCATAATCAGCTTGAGGCGAATTTTGTCTCTGCGGTGATAGATTCGCACCGTGCCTTTGCGCTCTGGCTCTATTAATCCCATGTCTTCGTAAAAACGAATGCTTCTTGTCGTAATGTCGAACTCTTTTGCGAGTTCACTGATTTTAAAAGTTTCCACCTGATGATGTCCTCCAACTGCTCATTGTGGTTGAGGATCGTTTGTGCTGTTCAAAATCGGTTACAGAGGCCGATGAGAAAATCTTATTGTTGTTATTTTGTTTGTTTACGTTTACGTAAATGTTAGTGCTATGCTTACGTAAACGTCAAGAAACCGCAGGGCGAAAAATCGCCGGGTTGAAATGACCAAACGGCGCCTGTGCACCGTTTGTCGCCGTATTCAGCAGTACCTGACTTTGCGCCAATCTGTGGTCATCACTTTCGTCAAAGAGGACGGGGCATGGAAAAAGCCATCTGGATTGTATCTGCCAAACGAACGCCGCAAGGGCGTTTTCAGGGAGCATTGAAAGAATACACCGCGCCGCAATTGGGCGGAGCGGCCATTAAAGCGGCATTGAACGACACATCGGCCCCCATTGAACAAGTCGATGAAGTGCTCATGGGCTGCGTTCTGCCTGCCGGCTGCGGCCAAGCGCCAGCAAGGCAAGCGGCACTGAATGCGGGTCTACCGCTCTCGGTGGGGGCAACCACCTTAAACAAAGTGTGTGGCTCTGGCATGAAAGCCGTGATGCTGGCGCATGACCTCATCAAAGCGGGCAGTGCGCAATGCATTATTGCGGGCGGGATGGAGAGCATGACCAATGCGCCGTACCTGCTGAGCAACGCTCGCAGTGGCATGCGGATGGGCCACCAAACTACCTTTGACCACATGTTTCTCGATGGATTGCAGGATGCTTACGACGGGCACCTGATGGGCGTGTTTGCCCAGCAGATCGCCGACAAACTTGAGTTCAGTCGCGAAGCGATGGACGAATGGGCAGCGCTGTCTGCGCAACGTGCCTGGGAAGCGCAGGAGCAGCAACTCTTTGTCGCTGAAATGACGCCGCTGACGTTTGGTAAACAGGCCGAACTGCTCGATTACGACGAACATCCGCGTTCCATCAAGCTCGACAAAATCTCGCAGCTTAAACCCGCCTTTGCCGAAGATGGCAGTGTCACGGCGGCCAACTCCAGTGCCATCGCCGATGGTGCTGCTGCCTTGATGTTGATGGATGAAGAATCCGCGCGTTCGCAAGGTTTGGATCCTTTAGCGGTGATTCGCGGCCACGCCACTCACGCCAGATTGCCAGCAGAATTTACCCTGGCGCCGGTGTACGCCATCGAACAACTGCTGTCGCAGCTTGACTGGACGGTGGATGAAATCGATCTGTGGGAGATTAACGAAGCGTTCGCTGTGGTCACCCAAATCGCCGTGCAGCAGCTTGGGCTGGATGTCGACAAAGTGAATGTCAAAGGCGGTGCTTGCGCGCTGGGTCACCCGATCGGAGCCAGTGGCGCGCGCATTCTGGTCACGTTGATCCACAGCCTGCGTCAGTTGCAGGCGCTGGGCGTCAACGGCGATAAGTCAGAGCAGAAAGTGATGCGCGGCGTTGCATCGCTCTGTATCGGCGGCGGTGAAGCCACGGCCATCGCGATTGAAATTCCGCTGTCGGAAGCCTGAAGTCAATAGGTTGAAACTAACAGCCTGAAACTAAAAGCGTTTGTGAAACACGCGAGAGCCGCACGGACAACGGCAACGGATACAGCACAACTCCCGTGCGGCGCCCAATATTGAACCCATGATCGACAAGGACAACGTTATGCTAAACCCGGTTCCTTTATTCATTGATGGTGAATTTCGTCAGTCGGCCACCAAAGAGTGGGTTGACGTCACCAATCCGGCGACCAATGACGTCATCGCCTCGCTGCCCTGCGCAACGGATCTCGAAATGAGCGAAGCCATCACCAGTGCGCTGATTGCTTTCCAGAGCTGGAAACAGGTTGCGGTGCCAGAGCGCGCGCGTCTGATGCTGCGCTACCAACATCTGTTGAAAGAACATCATGATGAGCTGGCGCAAACGCTATCGCAGGAAACCGGTAAAACACTGGCGGATGCGAAAGGCGATATCTGGCGAGGCATCGAAGTGGTGGAGCAGGCGGGCAACATCGCCAGCAACATGATGGGGGAGATGGTTGAAAACGTCGCCAGCGACATCGACACGTACTCTATGATTCAGCCGCTGGGGGTGTGCTGCGGTATTACGCCATTTAACTTCCCCGCCATGATCCCGTTGTGGATGTTCCCGCTGGCGATTGCTGCTGGTAACACTTTCGTCTTGAAACCGTCTGAACAGGTACCGCTGACGTCCGTTCGCCTCGCCCAACTGTTTGAACAAGCGGGCGCGCCGAAAGGCGTGTTGCAAATTGTTCACGGGCGCAAAGAACAGGTCGATTTTCTGCTCGAACACCCTGAAATCAAAGCCATCTCTTTTGTCGGTTCGGTGAAAGTGGCGCAATACATTTATCAGCAAGGGACGCAGAACTTTAAGCGTGTGCAGGCGTTTGCCGGGGCGAAAAACCACATGGTGGTGATGCCGGATGCCAATAAAGAGCAGGTGATCAACAATCTGGTCGGTGCGTCGGTAGGCGCGGCGGGTCAGCGCTGCATGGCGATCTCGGTGGCGGTGCTGGTGGATGGCGCGAAAAAATGGCTGCCGGATCTGAAAGCTGCGATGGCGAAAATGCATCCGGGTCGCTGGGACGACAGCAATGCGGCGTACGGGCCGCTGATCAGCCCACAAGCCAAAGAGCGGGTACAACGCCTGATCCAACGAGGGATCGACGAAGGCGCAGTGTGCGAGCTTGATGGTCGCCAATGCGAAGTCGACGGACTGCCCAACGGCAACTGGGTTGGGCCGACGCTGTTTAGCGGCGTCAGTACCGACATGAGCATTTACCGCGAAGAAATTTTTGGCCCGGTGTTGGTGTGTCTGGAAGCCGATTCGCTGGAAGAGGCTATCGACATCATCAACAGCAATCCGTATGGCAACGGCACCTCAATTTTCACCGCCAGCGGCGCGGCGGCGCGCAAGTTCCAGCATGAGATTCAGGTAGGTCAGGTCGGGATCAACGTGCCCATTCCGGTGCCACTGCCATTCTTCTCATTTACCGGTTGGCGCGGCAGTTTCTACGGCGATTTGCACGCATACGGCAAGCAGGCGGTGCGCTTTTACACCGAAACCAAAACCGTCACGGCGCGCTGGTTTGACGACGATATTCCCAGTGGTCCGAACCTGACGATTCATCTGCGCTAATCCGCAGGTTTAGCTTTCATGACACGACGATTCGGAGCTCATTATGGATTTTGAATTCAACGAAGATCAACGAGCGTTTGCCGACACCGCCCGCCAGTTTGCCAGTGAGCGGCTGGCACCGATGGCGGCCACGTGGGACGAAGAACACATCTTTCCGAAGGATGTGTTGCGCGAAGCGGGCGAACTGGGCTTCCTCTCGCTCTACACGCCGGAAGACGAGGGCGGGCTTGGCCTCAGCCGCCTTGATGCCTCATTGATTTTTGAGCAACTGGCGATGGGGTGTACCTCCACCACCGCGTTTATGACCATTCACAACATGGTGACGTGGATGGTCGCGAGTTTTGCAACGGCAGAAGCCAAAGCGCAGTTTTGTCCCAAACTGGTCACCGGCGAATGGCTCGGCTCCTACTGTTTGACCGAACCCAATGCGGGCTCCGATGCCGCTTCGCTAACCACATCAGCAACCAAAGCCGGCGATGGCTATCTGCTGAGCGGCAGCAAAACCTTCATTTCCGGCGCCGGAGATACCGATGTGCTGGTGGTAATGGCGCGCACTGGCGAGGCTGGCCCGAAAGGCATTTCGGCTTTTGTCGTGCCCGCCCAAGCGGATGGCATTACCTACGGTCGCAAAGAGCCAAAGATGGGCTGGAACAGTCAGCCGACCCGTTCGGTTACCTTCGATAAAGTGCACGTCCCAGCCAGTGCTTTGCTGGGCGAAGAGGGCCAAGGGTTTACCTTTGCGATGAAAGGGCTGGATGGCGGGCGAATCAACATCGCCACCTGCTCGGTCGGTACGGCGCAACAGGCGCTCAATCAGGCCACGCAATACCTGCAAGAGCGCAAACAGTTCGGTCAATCTCTGGCGCAGTTTCAGGGATTGCAATTCAAGTTGGCAGACATGGCGACCGAACTGGTCGCGGCGCGTCAACTGGTGCGTTACGCCGCCAGCAAACTGGATCGCGGCGATCCGCAAGCAACGGCTTATTGCGCGATGGCGAAACGCTTTGCTACCGATGTCGGTTTTCAGGTGTGTGATGCCGCGCTGCAACTGTATGGCGGCTATGGTTACATCAAAGAGTATCCGCTGGAGCGCCATTTCCGCGATGTGCGGGTGCACCAGATCCTCGAAGGCACCAATGAAATCATGCGCCTGATTGTGGCGCGTCGGCTGTTGTCTGACGGCGGGGAACTGCTGTAAGCCAGCGCCCCAAAACGGAAGTCAGCACAAAAAAATTAAGGAGTGGTTATGACGTCCAACAGTTACTCACCACAACACCCGGCCACGGATGGCGAATCCCATGCGCTGATCGGTTTTCATCTGCATCATCATGTGGCCGTGGTCACCATGAACAATCCGCCCGCCAACACCTGGACGGCGCAAAGTTTAGAACAGCTTAAAACGCTGGTGCAGTCGCTCAATCTCAACAAAGAAGTCTACGCCTTGGTACTGACGGGCGCTGGTGAGAAGTTTTTCTCGGCCGGGGCGGACCTCAAACTGTTTGCCGATGGCGACAAAGCGCGTGCGCTCAAAATGGCGCGCGTGTTTGGTGAAGCGTTTGAAGCGTTGTCGGAATTTCGCGGCGTTTCGATTGCGGCGATAAACGGCTATGCGATGGGCGGTGGTTTGGAAGCGGCGCTTGCGTGCGACATTCGCATTGCCGAAGAACAAGCAGTGATGGCGCTGCCGGAAGCCAAAGTCGGGCTGCTGCCGTGCGCGGGCGGCACACAAAATCTCACCGCGCTGGTGGGCGAAGGTTGGGCCAAACGGGTGATCTTGTGCGGCGAGCAACTGACTGCTGCCAAAGCGCACGAGATTGGTTTAGTGGAAGAGGTGGTCGCCCAAGGCGAAGCGATGAATCGCGCAATTGCGATGGCAGAATCGGTCGCGCAGCAATCGCCCTCATCGGTGGCGGCATGCAAAAAGCTGATTCAGCAAACCCGCTTTGCACCGCGCCAGCACGGGCTGATCAAAGAGCGTGAATACTTCCTCGATCTGTTCGATACCGAGGATCAGACCGAAGGCGTGCAGGCCTTTCTGCAAAAACGTGCGCCGCAATGGAAAAACCAGTAAGCGGTATGCAGTAAGTAATAAGGCAGAACGTTCGCCACGCAAGTTGCAAATTATCAGGAGGCAATATGACGGACCGGGTCAGTTTTCAGGAGCTTTGGTGCCGGGACCAAACACATAAGATTGGGATTGCGACCTTGGACAACCCGGCGTCGCTCAATGCGCTCAGCTACAACATGCTGGCACTGCTGTTTGACCAGCTCAAACAGTGGCAGGACGACGAACAGATGATGTGTGTCATTCTCGAAGGCGGCGGCGAAAAAGCGTTTTGCGCCGGCGGCGATGTACGCACCATGCACAACGTCATGCGCGACAAATGCAAAGCCGAAGTGCAGGCGTTTTGCACCGAATACTTCTCACTTGAATATGAGTGCGACTACCTGATTCACACCTACAGTAAGCCGATCATCGCCTGGGGCGACGGCATTGTGATGGGTGGTGGCATGGGACTGTTTATGGGATGCAGCCATAAAGTGGTCACGCCCCGTACACGCATGGCGATGCCGGAAATCAGCATCGGGCTTTATCCCGATGTGGGCGGCACCTGGTTTTTGAACCGCTTACCCAAAGGTGTCGGGCTGTTTTTAGGCCTGACGGGCGCGTCCATTAACGCCACCGATGCGATTGATATTCGCATGGCCGATTACCTGCTGCTGCACGAACACCATTCGGCCATGCTGGAACGCTTACAAGCGCAGCGCTGGGAAGGCAACGGTTTTACCGTGGTTGGCAATGTTTTGAGCGAACTGGCGCTGATGGTCGATGACGCCGAACCAGAGAGCCAATTGCTGCCGTATTTGTCCAACATTCAGTCGGCTTGTCGCGCCGATACTCTCGCTGATATCTGCGACAACATTCTTGGTATCCGTGGCGACGACAAGTGGATCGCCAGCGCGCGAAATAACCTCGCCGCAGGCAGCCCGATTTCGGCGCACATCACCTATCGCCAACTCACCGAGTGCAGCCTGTTAACGCTGGCTGAGTGTTTTCGTTTGGAGCTGACGCTATCGGTTCGCAGCGCCTTACTGGGCGAATTTCAGGAAGGGGTGCGCGCGCGCTTGATTGATAAAGATGGCGCGCCGACCTGGCGTTATGGCTCGGTGGCCGAAGTGGATGCCGCCGTGATTGATGAACTCTTTACCTCATTGTGGAACGACGCCGCGCATCCGCTGGCGTCGCTGGGACAAGCCCATTAACCACACCATTTCAAGGAGACAGAACATGAGCACCATCGCGTTTATAGGACTGGGTAACATGGGCGGCCCAATGGCTGAGAATCTGCTCAAGGCTGGATTGTCGGTGCGGGTGTTTGACCTCAACACTCAGGCGACCAAAAAACTGGAACCGCTGGGTGGCGTGGTTGCCGAGTCTCTGCCCGCAGCGGTGGAAGGCGCCGACACCGTGATCACCATGCTGCCCGCGGGCGCCCATGTTCGCGCGGTTTACTTGGGCGATCACAGCGGCGGTGTGGGGCTGCTCAATGTGATCGAAAGCGGCACCTTTCTCATCGACTGCTCGACGATTGACCCGGAATCTGCGCGGTTGGTGGCGGCTGAAGCGGAGAAAAAAGGGTTTGAGTTTGTCGATTCTCCGGTTTCCGGCGGCGTGGCGGGCGCGAAGGCAGGCACATTGACCTTTATCGTCGGCGGTACCGATTCGGCGTTTAAAAAGGCGCACGATGTCCTCAAACACATGGGCAAAAACATCTTCCATGCGGGCAATGCCGGTGACGGCCAAATGACCAAGATCTGCAACAACCTGATGCTCGGCATTCTGATGTCCGGCACGTGTGAAGCGCTCAATCTTGGCATGGATAACGGCCTCGACCCCACAGTGCTGTCGAACATCATGCTGCAAAGTTCAGGGCGCAACTGGGCGCTGGAGCTGTACAACCCGTGCCCGGGCGTGATGGAAAACGCGCCTGCCAGCAACCATTATCAACCGGGCTTTATGAGCAAACTGATGCAAAAAGACCTCGGGCTGGGCATTGATGCGGCGCTGAAAAGCCAATCCTCGATTCCGATGGGCTCGCTGGCGCGCAATCTGTACGCTTTTCACAACGCAAACGGCAACGAAGAACTCGATTTTTCCAGCCTGTTTGAGTTCTATCGCTCACGGGGCTAAGCCGCTGGCTGGGAGAAAAAACATGAATCTTAGAGACAGTGTGATTGTGATTACCGGTGCCGGACAAGGGCTGGGGCAGATGATGGCGGTGACGCTGGCGCAAGCCGGAGCCGATTTAGCACTACTGGACATGAACGAACAGGGGCTGCTCGATACTCAGAAGCAGTGCCACATGCTGAGCGCTAAAGCCATTTATTACGTCATGGATGTGACCAACGAGGCGCAGGTGGTGAAAACCTTCGAAGACATCGTCACCGATTTTGGTCATGTTGATGGACTGATCAACAACGCGGGCATTTTGCGCGATGGTTTGCTGGTGAAAGTCAAAGATGGCCAGATAAGCAAAATGTCCCTTGAGCAGTTTGATACCGTGATGAATGTCAACGTGACCGGCACCTTCCTGTGCGGACGCGAAGCGGCAGTGAAGATGATTGAAACCAAACGCAAAGGCGTGATCATCAACATTTCCAGCGTGGCGCGCGCAGGCAATATCGGCCAAACCAACTATTCCGCATCTAAAGCGGCGGTAGCAACGATGGCCACCAGTTGGGCGCGAGAGCTGGCACGTTATGGCATTCGCGCAGCGGCCATCGCGCCGGGAATTGTGCACACAGCGATGGCCGATCAAATGAAACCGGAAGCGATTGAACGGCTGAAACAGATGGTGCCCGTCGGTCGCATGGGCGAGCCGGGTGAAATCGCGCACGCGGCGAAATACATTCTGGAAAACGACTACTTCACTGGCCGAGTGCTGGAAATCGACGGCGGAATGCGCATGTAACGCGGCGTGTTCACCGCAATTCACCAAGCCCGCTTTATGCGGGCTTTTTTGTGCCTGCGCTTCGTTGCGGCGGTACTCGCTCGGATTATTTCATATCTGCAATTCAGACTTGCCAATACTGTAATTAACATCCTGTTAACGCTTGGCTATTCTCAAAGGGCTAACAACAAGGAAGGTGAATGTGGTCAAGACGTTAACCGCTGCGCAGGCAGCAGAATGGATCGCCGATGGCGATGCCGTCATGCTTGGCGGCTTTATTGGCAGCGTGGTTCCCGAAGCGATTGAACGCGCAATTGGCGAACGCTTTGAGCGCAGTGGCAAGCCGCAGGATCTCACCCTGTTGTTTGCCGCCGGGCAGGGCGATGGTAAAAGCCGCGCGGTGAATCATCTTGCGCAGGAAGGGTTGGTCCGCCGCGTGATTGGCGGCCACTGGGGCTTGGTGCCCAAGCTGCAAGCGCTGGCAGTCAACAACAAGATCGAAGGTTACAACCTGCCACAAGGGGTGATTTCCCATTTGCTGCGCGACACCGCAGCCGGAAAACCGGGCACGCTGAGCAAAGTCGGCCTCGGCACGTTTGTGGACCCGCGCATCGAAGGCGGGCGCATCAACAGCCGCACGCAAACCGATTGGGTCGAAGTGGTCGATTTTCACGGTGAAGAGTTTCTGTTTTATCGCCGCCTGCCAGTGAACGTGGCGATTTTGCGTGGCACCACCGCCGACCAAAACGGCAACATCACTATGGAAGATGAGTGTTTGATCGTCGAAAGTTTAGCTGCCGCGCAGGCGGCGAAGAACCAAGGCGGCAAAGTGATCGTGCAGGTGAAACGCGTGGTGGAAGCGGGCATGCTCGACCCGCACGCGGTAAAAATTCCGGGGATTTTTGTTGATGCGGTGGTGGTGTGTGACAACCCCGCCGAACACATGCAAACCTTCGCCACACAGATGAATCCGGCGTTTGTCGGCCGCCCGGGTGGCGAGGCGGTGAAACCGCAAGCGGTGGATGAGGCGCTGGACGCCAAAACCATTATCGCCCGCCGTGCTGCAATGGAACTGCGCTCTGGCGCGATTCTCAATCTCGGCATCGGCGCACCGGAGTACGTCGCGGCGGTGGCGCGCGAAGCGGGTATTTTGGATCAATTCACACTGACGGTCGAACCGGGCGCGGTCGGCGGCGAGCCGGCAGCAGGGCTTGATTTTGGCGCGTCGCGCTATCCGCAGGCGATCATCAGCCAGGATCAGATGTTCGATTTCTACGATGGCGGCGGCATCGATCAAGCATTTCTGGGCTTAGCGCAGTGCGACCGTCTCGGCGATATCAACGTGTCGCGTTTTGGTTCGCGCATCGCAGGGTGCGGCGGTTTTATCAATATCACCCAGAACGCCAAGGAAGTCTTTTTCTGCGGCACCTTTACCGCGCAAGGGCTGCAAACCGAAGTGGTGAACGGCGAACTGCGCATCGTGGCGGAAGGCCAGCAAGTCAAATTCCTTCCCGCTGTCGAGCAGATCACATTCAGCGCAGCGCAGGCGCGTAAAATCAACAAACCCGTATTGTATATCACCGAGCGCGCGGTCTTCACCCTGACCGAACGTGGCTTAACGCTGACGGAAATTGCACCGGGAATGGATCTCAAGCGCGATGTGCTCGCGCAGATGGGCTTTGAACCTTTCATCAGCCCAGGGCTGAAACTGATGGATGAGCAGATTTTTAAGCCTCAATTTACACTAAGGATTGATCATGAATAATCAGCAAAAAGTGGCGGTCGTCACCGGCGCCGCGCGCGGAATTGGGCGCGCGATCAGTGAGCAGCTACTTGAAGATGGCTTCAAGGTTGTCGGGCTCGACATTTCACCGGTTGAATGGGCCAGCCAAGAACAGACCCGCAACGAACGGGTCAGCAGTTATCAGGTCAACTTGTGTGATGCCCAAGCCGTGGCGCAAACCGCCGCCTGTATCGCCGAACAACATCAACAGGTGGATGTGTTGGTGAACAACGCTGGCATCACTCGGGATGCAATGCTGACCGACATGCTCGAAAGTGATTGGAACAGCGTACTGGATGTGAATCTCAAGGCCGTTTTCCTGTTAACTCAGAAGATCGCACCGCTGATGTTGGCGCAGGGCAGTGGCAGCATTGTGAATATCTCATCCATCGTCGGCACCGACGGCAACATCGGCCAAAGCAACTATGGCGCCAGTAAAGGCGGCGTGATTGCGATGAGCAAAGGCTGGGCCAAAGAACTGGCCCGCAAAGGCGCGCAAATTCGCGTGAACTGTGTCGCGCCGGGCTTTATCGAAACCGACATGACCAAAGACCTGCCCGAAAAAGTGATTGGTTACATGACCTCAAAAACACCGCTCGGGCGCATGGGCTCCGTGCAAGATATCGCCGACGGTGTGTCCTTCCTCGCCTCAGACAAAAGCCGTTTTATCACCGGACAGGTACTGAAAATCGATGGTGGTTTGGTTTTGTAGCAATCTGTGAGCATTGGCAAGTGGATACAAAAAGCGGCGTCCTATGTGGGCGCCGTTTTCATACAAGAAGTGCTGAAAATCAGCTAGCGCGTTAATCGATTTTTTGGTGTTTTTACTCATAGCATATCTGATGTAAAACTGATAAGTTCATTTAAATACAATGAGTTAATGTTGATATTTTTTGATGGTCTAAGGAGATAAGTGCTCATGTGCACTTATAAATGTTATGTGCAAGGGGTAATAATTGAATAAAGTAGTAATAATCGGCACTAGCCATTCAATTCAGTGGGATCTTGAGCGTAAAGATTTCTCAGACTATGTGGTAACTATCATTAAAGAGCATTGCATAGCAGCAATAGCTGAAGAAATTGATGAAAAGCCAAGTGTCCTACAGAGAGTGGCAATCGAGATGGGGCTTAGTTACTTGAATATCGAGCCAAACGCAGAAGAAAGGGCTGACTTAGGAATCTATTCGAACCTATCCATGATTGAATATGAGATCTTCATGGAGTTTGACGATCATGAGTCCCCAGAAGCTTTAAAGGAAACTGAATGTAGAAAACAGGCTGGCTACCGTTTGCGAGAACAAGAGTGGTTCAACCGGATTAAAGTATTGAATGTTTACCCATTATTAGTGGTTTGTGGTGCCAATCATGTTGACCCTTTCAAGGCTTTGCTACAAGAAAAGGACTATATAGTTCAAGTTGCGAGCTTTCTGGAAGAATGTACATAACAAGCGCTTAAGACAGATTTCCAACACATGGCATTTTTCATTCCGTCGCTGGGTTTTGTGTTTAAGGTGGTATGGTTAGGTTAAGTGGTGGCGTTACTTACTATATAACGCGGCTTTATACGAATTGCATATACATCAGCGCAGTATGATATGCTTGTTTTTTTATTTAGTTGGTTGATTGGTATGGAAAAACCTCGTTTATTTATAGGTTCGTCTTCGGAAAGTTATGACGTAGCCAGTGCTTGCAATGCTTGCTTAGATCGAAAAGTCGAAGTGACGATTTGGGACAAAATCTTTAATTCCGGTGGTGACACTCTTACCTCATTGACTGAAAAAGCGAAGAATGTCGATTTTGCTTTATTCATCTTTCGTCCCGAAGACCTCACAATGATGCGTGATAATCCAAAACCAACAGTTCGAGACAATGTACTATTTGAATTGGGCTTGTTTATTGGTGCTTTGGGTAAAGATCGTTGCTTCATATTGAAGCCGCGTAACGAAGATCTTCATATGCCAACGGATTTGCTTGGTGTAAATGTTAACGATTACGACCCACATCGTAGTGATGGTGATCTGGAATCAGCTGTAAACGCTGCATGTACCAGATTCTTGAAATCAATAACTCAGTTAGGAAGCTTTAGTAGCAAAACCAAAGATGAAATAAAGTCTAATGTTTTTTCTTCTCAAGTTTCTGGTGTACATACCATTTCTGAGTCTATGTTGCGTCTTTTAGGTAGGCTACTTCCGACTGCAACGGAAAATGACTACATTTTGCCTTTTCATTTGTCAGATGGTTTTGAACCATACAAGCTAAACATAAACTTAATCAAGCTGGAACGTCTGCGACTCATTGAGAAAATACTGGACTCGGACATGAATGGAAATGAGTGGTATGGGTACAAGTTAACGCAAGACGGTGTTGAATACATTTTAGAAAACGAAGCGGCAGTGGACAAAGTAATGTGTCAGTATAAAAAACCACCAAAACAACAGGTTATTCTAACTAACTTTGACGACAATATACCGTTCTAAAATTCGTATCCCACATAGTGCTATCTCTTAGCATTGAATTCAGGATCACAACCGAATCGTTAGATTTCAGTTAACAAAAAAGCCGTCAGAAGACGGCTTTTGATGTCATTGTCGAGGGCTTAAGCACAGCACTTTTTGTACTTTTTGCCACTGCCGCAAATGCATGGTTCATTGCGGTTTGGTGTTTTGTCAAAGGTAATGGTTTTAGGCTTGTTTAATACCGTATCAAGTTCAACCGTGTTCTCTGGTTGGTTGGCGTCGACGACAATATGAACGACCAGAGCGTGCTCAGAAAGCAATGCTTCGATCTCGGCTTTACGAGCTTCGGTTGGGACGACAACGTTGATAGGAGCTTCTTCCGTGCCGGCTTTTACATCACGTTTGACGTTGTAGCCTGAAATGACGTGGTTTTGCCTCGCATCGATTCGACCTTTGAAAAATAGTTTGGACATTTGAAACTCACTGATGATGGGTGGGGTGTAATTGGGCGGCGATTATACGGAACTATGGCAATTGATAAAGCAGTTCCTACGATGGGCATCAGATTCTGGCATCACAACACTCCAAAAGGGACTGTCAACGCATGGCGTTTTCAGTCCCTTTTCTGTTTTGGTGAATAGGGTTGGATGAATGAATATCGTGTTAATACACGGCCTGCCTCTTACCCATACGCTACGCTGGGTACCCACAAGACGAGCTGTGGCCAGATCACCAAGCACACTAACGCCAGCAACTGAATCACGATAAACGGGACGACGCCGCGGTAAATCTCTTTGAGCGTAATGCCTTCCGGGCAGACGCCTTTCAGATAGAACAGCGCAAAGCCGACAGGTGGGGTGAGGAAGCTGGTTTGCAGCGCCATCGCCACCAACATCACAAACCATACCAGACTCGGGTTATCCACCACGCCATGACCATCCAATTCAAACCCTAGGCTGGCCACAACGGGCGCGAGCAGCGGCAGGGCGATCAGCGTGATTTCAATCCAGTCGAGGAAGAAGCCGAGGAAGAAAACGATCATCAGAATAAACGCGATCACGCCGTAGGGGCCGAACGGCAATCCAGTGAGAAAGGATTCGATCAGCTCGTCACCGCCGAGTTCGCGCAGCACCAAGGCAAAGCACGACGCGCCAAGGAAAATCATAAAGATGTAGGCGGTGGTGCCATACGAGGTCAGCACGACTTCTTTGAGCACCTTGAGGTTGAGTTTGCGGTTGTACGCGGCCAGCAAGGTCGCGCCCAAAGCACCAATGCCGGAGGCTTCGGTTGGCGTGGCAATGCCCGCGAAGATGGAGCCTAACACCACCACAATCAGAATCACGGTTGGCGTGATGTCTTTAAACACCTGCAAGATCAGGCGCCAGTCGACGGGTTGTACGTCTTCCGGAATTGGCGCGCGGGCTGGTGAAAGCTTACCGACCACCAGAATGTAGGCGATGTAGAGCGCGCCAAGCAGCAGCCCCGGCAGGAGTGCGCCCATAAACAGGTCGCCGACCGAAAGCCCCAGTTGATCAGCCATAATAACCAGCATGATGGATGGTGGCAGCAGAATGCCGAGCGTTCCGGCGGACGCGACTGTGCCAAGCGCGAGTGGCATGTGATAGCCTTGACGCATCATGGTCGGCAGCGACATGACGGTCAGCAGCACGACCGATGCGCCGATAATGCCCGTCGAGGCCGCGAGAATAATCCCGATCGCCATCACCGTCACCGCAAGGCCGCCGTGCACTTTGCCAAACAGTTGCTGCATGGAGGCCATCAGCTTTTCGGCGATACCGGATTTATCGAGCATATTGCCCATAAAGATAAACATCGGCAGCGCGACCAGAATCCAGTTATCCATGATTTTGTAGATGCGGTTCACCACCAGACCGATGCTGGTGTAATCGAGCCCGGTAAAGGTGTCGAGATACAAATCCGCGTAATAGCCAATCGCCCCAAACACAATGCCAATGCCACCGAGCACGTACGCCACCGGAATGCCGGTAAACAGCAGCAGGATGAAGGAGCCAAACATGGCAATCACAATCCATTCATTCGGTTCCATGCGGCGCTCCTTTAATCAGGGTATCGAAGTTTCTCAGCACGCCCGCCAGCATTGCCATCAGCAGCAGAGAGAAACTGAGGGGAATCACGCTTTTGATCAGCCAGCGATAAGGCAGACCGGAGGGTGACGAGGAGCTTTCATTCATTCGCCACGACTCATAGGCGAAATCGTACGAGTGCAGGATCACCACCACCACAAACGGCATCGCCAGAAACAGGGTACCGAGAATGTCGATGATGGCTTTTTTTCGGGGGCTGAACTTGTGGTAGAACAGGTCGACCCGAACATGCAGATTGGTGATTTGCGCATACGCCGTACCAAACATCACGGCGGTTGCGTAAAGATGCCACTGTAACTCTTCCAGCGTGACCTGACCGTTGGAGAAGACTTTGCGCAACACTACCTGAAGGATGATGATGCCAACCAACAGCAGGTTGGCCCAGGCAAAGACTTTGCTCACGGACGAAACGCCACGTTCAATATGCAGGTAGAGAGGCACAGCAGGCGTAGATGCGAGAACCTTGCTCATTCGTGCTTCCTTAGAAAAAGGGCCGGCCCGAGAGCCGGCGAAAATGATTATTGCGTGTGCGATTTACGTGGCAGGAAGGCGTTCTCTTCCCACAGGGCGTAATCGTGGCGGAACTTGCTCAGGTCGTCCCACACTTTGGCAAAGAACGGGTCGGCTTTTTTCTTCTCGTCGACCACTTCCATCCAGGTGCTTTCAAACAGGTTGAGCATGGTGTCGTTCCAGTAGCGGATTTCGACGCCATTTTGCTGCGCTTTTTGCATCGCAGAGTATTGAATCGCTTCGCCTTCCGCGATTGAGTAGGTCATGGTCGCCATACAGGTGGTTTCCACGGCGCTCTGCTGCGCTTTGTCCATCTTCTTCCAGGTGTCTTTGTTGATCAGCAATTCAAACACCGTTGACTGTTGGTGCCAGCCTGGGAAGTAGTTGTATTTCACGATCTTGTAAAAGCCGAGGCGTTCGTCGATGGCTGGCTGAGAGAATTCAGACGCATCAATCGCACCTTTTTCCAGTGCGCCGAAAATCTCGCCGCCCGGCATCTGCACCGTGCCCACGCCCAGTTTTTCCATCACCGACGCGCCAAGGCCAAAGAAGCGCATGTTGAGGCCTTTCAGATCCTCTGGTTTTTCAATCGGCTTTTTAAACCAGCCAGACGTTTCCGGAGAGATGATGGCACACGGCAACACTTTGACGTTGTAACCGCCTTGGTCGTACATCTCTTGGTAGAGTTTCAGGCCGTTACCGAAGTAGAGCCACGCCATGTATTCACCGGCTTCCGGGCCAAAGGGGACTGAAGAAAAGAGGGCGGCGGCCGGAAGGGTGCCTTGCCAGTAACCGGCGGTGGCGTAACCGGAGTTTACTTTACCAGTTGAAACGGCATCGAGAATTTCCGCCGGATTCACCAGTTTGCCGGGTTCATAAATTTTCATTTTGATGGTGCCACCGGAGGTGTCGGTGATGTGGTCGGCGTACCATTGAATCGGGGTGCCGAGCGCAGGCAGATGCGTGCCGAACGCGACCGGGGTTTTGAGCAGAATCTTTTCCGCCGCCTGAACATTAAACGTGAGTGCTGTCGCCGCAATCGAAAGGCTGGTGGCAAGTGCAACTTTAGTGAAAGCCATTGCTAACTCCTGTGGGGTAAGTTCCTTGTTTTGAGTGTAAAAATGTGAACATCCCAAGCTCATTGATGTTAATGGGATGTTACATTTAGTCTCAAGTGTAGAGGGCGAAACGCATCGCCTCTATTGGGAAAACTGCGCAAATTTTGTCAGTAATATGTGCAGAAAATGGCGAGTTTTGTCCGTAAAACTACGTACACAGCCAAGGATGAGGCCAGAGTTTTCATGGGATTGATCAGTAACCGTAAGCTGACGGTGAATATCTTGCTGCTGTCGATTGTGCCGCTGATTGTGGTGGTCGGCATTGTGGCCAGCATTCTGTTCAGTCAGGCCAGAACGCTGGTGGAAGATCAGGTGCAGCTCACGCGCAACAACGTTCTGGCGGCAAAACGTCAGGAGTTGCAACAGTACGTCGAACTGGCGCTGAAAAGCATCGAACCCTACTACCGCGATGCGCAGTTGGAAGAGGCCGAGGCCAAGCGTTTGGTGTCGGAAAAGCTCAGTCAGCTCACCTATGGCCGCGACGGCTATTTCTTTGTCTACACCTGGGGCGGCGAAGCACTGGTGCTGCCGTATCAGCCGGAACGTGTCGGGCGCAATTGGTGGGACGTGGAAGATTTCCACGGCAAAAAACTGCTGCAGGAGCTGATTGAAGTGTCCAAACAGGGCGGTGGGTTTGTCGAGTATTACTGGCACAAGCCGTCGACGCAGGAGCCGTTGCCTAAACTGAGCTACGCCATCGCGCTGGAAAAATGGGGCTGGATGCTCGGCACCGGCGTCTATCTGGATGATATCGAGCGTCAGATTCAGCACATGCAAAGCGGCTTTGACCAGAACATCGGCAAAAGCAGCAGCGCTTTGTTTGGCGTGGTGTTTATTGCGGTATCGGTGATTGCCGGGCTGGGTGCATCGCTCAACCTGAATGTGCGCCGTATGGCGAACGAGCAACTGAGCCAGCTTAACCAGCAGATCATCAATTCGCAGGAAAATGAGCGCCAGCGCGTGTCGCGAGAGCTGCACGATGGCGTGAACCAGTTGTTGGTGGCCGCCAAATACCGGATTGATAACGTGCAGCGCGAGCAGGATGAGCAGCGTAAGCAAATCGAGCTGGAAGCGAGCAAAGAGGTGATGGAGCACGCGATTGTCGAGCTGCGGCGTATCTCGCGTGATTTGCGTCCGCCGCAGCTTGACGATTTAGGGCTGGTGGCGGGTATTGAAGCGTATCTCAATGATCTGCGCCGCCGTACCGATTTGGAACTGGTGTTTGAACACGATATCGACGGCGTCGATATGGTCGCCGAAGTGGAAACCACCTTGTATCGCGTGGTGCAGGAGTCGCTGCATAACGTGGAAAAACATGCCGAAGCCAGTGGCGTGGATGTGGTGATGCAGCGCGAAGGACGGCTGCTGATCCTCACCATCAGCGACGATGGCAAAGGCATCACCAAAGAGCGATTGAAACAGAAAACAGCGCCGCAGGATCACATGGGGCTGCAAAATATGAAGGAACGGGTACAGGCCATTGGAGGCCAGTTTTCGGTGTCGAGTGAGGTGGGCGAAGGCACTGAAATTCGCGTCAGTTTGGACATGGAGTTTGTATGATAAAGCTAGTATTGGCCGATGATCACCGCTTAATGCAGGATGGTCTGAAATCGCGTCTGGAACGGGAAGATAACCTCAGCATTCTGGCTTGTGTCGGTACGGGAGACGACGCACTGGATATGACGCGCAAGCTCAAGCCGGATGTGCTGCTGCTCGACATCAACATGCCGCGCATGAACGGTTTGGAGGTTTTGGAGCGCATTCAGCAGTCGAATCTCAGTACCTCGGTGATCATGCTGTCGATGCACGACAGCAAAGACTACGTGATTCGCGCCGTGAAAGCGGGTGCGAAAGGGTATGTGCTCAAAGACGTCAGCTCGGATGAACTTGTGCTCGCGATTAATCAGGTCGCGCAGGGTCGCTCGTACCTCTGCCCGCAGGCGTCGGATAAGCTGCTGGAGCAGTTCAACGAAAAGCCCGCCGAACGTGATGAAACGCTGTCGAAACGTGAATCGGATGTGCTGAAAGCCATTGTCAGCGGTTGTGGCAATAAAGACATCGCCGATACGCTGCACATCAGCGTGCGCACGGTGGAAACACATCGTTTGCGCATCAAAAAGAAACTCGGCGCGTCATCGACCGCTGCGCTGGTGAAACTGGCGCTGGAAAAAGGCTTGGTGAACTGATGGCGGGACCACTGCTTTCCAGTCGCCAGCCGATTCTGGATAAGATCCTGTTCTTTTGCGTGGTGATGCAAACCGGATCGTTCAAAGAGGCCTCGCAGCGACAGGGCATCTCCGCCGCCGCAGGCAGCCGCTGGGTCAAAGAGCTGGAAGAGACGTTGTCGGTTGAACTCATCAAACGCAGCACGCGCCAACTGGCCGCGACCCAAGCGGGGCAACTGTTGTACGAACGCTTTGCGCCGATGATTGGCGATATCGATACGCTGTGCGAAGAGGTGCAAAACCTCAGCGAGCAGCAGCAGGGCGAAATCCGCCTCTCGTCGACGCCGCTGTTTGCCCGCCAGTATCTGACCAAAATCGTGGCTGAATACATGGCGCAGCATCCTAAAGTACATTTCAAAATCTTTATTGAAGCGGGGGAGTTTGACCCGCTTACCATCGATTTTGCCTTTCGCGCCATCGCCACGTATGACGGTGAACCGGTGGAAGATTCGTTGCTGATCCGCAAACGCCTGCTCAGTGAACCGCTGTATTTGTGCGCCTCGGAACGCTATCTGGCCGAAGCGGGCACACCGACCACGCCGCAGGAACTGAAAGAGCATCGCTGCTTGTATGCACGCACTTTATTGGGCGGCAATCGATGGTGTTTTGAGCGCGACGAGCAGCCGGAAATTGTCACCATTCGTGATGCGCTGGAGTGCGACAACAGCGAAATGCTGCTCAATCTTGCTCAGCAAAGTGCGGGCATTGCTTATCTGCCGCATTCGCTGGTGGAGCCGTGTTTACGCAGCGGCGAATTGCGTCATGTGATGCCGCAATATCGCTGCGCGAGCTTTGACATCTTTCTTTACTATCGGCCTCGGCATCCGATGCCAGAGCGTTGCGCCAGCTTTAAACGTTACCTGCTTGAGCGGGTGGAAACGCTGCAAAAACAAGGGCCAGCGCATGACGCTGACCCGGAGAGTGCTGTGCATGCCGCGCCTTAACGCGCGGATCTTTGCACAGATGTGTGCGTGGAAGTGAGAGTGCGCTTACTGCGCCTGACAGCAGACGCGGGCAAATTGCAGCAGGACCTGTTTGGCTTGCTCTGTTTCGGTGACCTGAGCGCTTTTCGCTGGGTAGTCGTCTTCAAATTCGTGTTTCAGACCATCAAGCGACATCTGCATGATCTCGGGTGTGAATTCCGGATGGAACTGCACGCCCCAACACGCACTGCCGACACGGTACGCATGATGCGGTTCAAAATCGCTGCGCGCGAGATGAACGGCGCTCTCTGGCAGCGTCAGCACCGATTGGTAATGAACCGCTTGCGCGCCAAATTGCTCAGGCAAATGCGCGAAAATCGCATCGTCATTCGCCGCAGGTTCTTTGGCGATCTGCACTGTGCCGATTTCCAAGCCTTGCGGGTGATAACCGACAACGCCACCGAGCGCTTGCGCAATCAACTGATGGCCAAAGCAGATACCCAGCAGGGGAATTTGGCGTTCAACCAACTGAACAATTTCGTCGGATAACCGCAGCATCCACGGCTTTTTCTCGGAAGCCATCGCCAGCGAACCCATGATGATGACACCCGCTAAGGTGTCGAAATTCGGCAGTGCGTGTTGCACACCGTCATGGAATTCGATGTGAATGTCGTGCTGCTCGACGCCCTGCGAGCGAATCGCGCGCAGCGCCCACTCTTCAAAATCCCCGAACTTTTCCAACTGAGCTTGCGGAGCCTGACCGACATTGACGATGAGTAGTGTTTTCATACGCTTCCTTACGACTGAATATGCTGACAACTGATGAGTATCCATTGGCCGTTCTGACCGCGGCCGAATTTTTTCGACTGAGTCCTAATCTAGAGAAATCCCCTAAGTACTGCAATGGCTATTTCTCCTCAGCCACTTTCATCAAATGGGTCGAATTGTGTGTGTTGGCTCGCGTTCTCTACTGCGCAAAAAATTGAGTTGCATAAAATTTTTGCGAGAGTAGTATGGCGGTTTAGATGGCTAAACGTCTATTGGCGTGAAACTCGCACAGAATACGGAGAACAAAATGAAAGGATTGAAGAAAGTTGGTCAGTGGGCGTTGGTGGCAACCCTGTTTGCTGGTTTAACCGCATGTGGTCAGAACGATCAGGCGGAGATCAAAGTGGGCGCCACAGTTGGCCCGCACGCACAAGTGGTGGAAGCTGTCGCAAAAGAAGCAGCGAAACAGGGCCTGAATGTGAAAGTGGTGGAGTTTTCCGACTACATTACGCCAAACGCGGCACTGGAAGATGGCAGCATCGACATCAACAGCTACCAGCATCAACCTTTCTTGGATAACTACAACAGCAGCCACAACTCGCACTTGGTTTCGATTGGTGAATCGATTCTGATGCGTATGGGTGTGTACTCGAACAAATATCACACGATTGAAGATCTGCCAGACGGCGCGCGCATCGCGATTCCAAACGATCCAACCAACGGCGGCCGCGGCCTGCTGCTGTTTGCTGATGCGAACCTGATCAAACTGCGCGACGGCGTAGGCTTTAAAGCGTCACTGAATGACATCGTTGATAACCCAAAACAGTTCCAGTTTATCGAAGTGGATGCGGCGCAACTGCCACGCACACTGGATGACGTAGACGCCGCAGCAATCACCATGAACTACGTGATGTCTGCCGGTCTGGATCCGAAAAAGCAGGGTATTTACTTAGAGTCGAAACAGGCACCGCTGGCGGTCATGGTGATTGCAACGCGTGAAAAAGACAAAGACAACGAAGCGTACAAGAAATTTGTGCAAATCTATCAATCGCAGCCAATTCGTGACTTCATGCAAGATACGTTCAAAGGCACGATTGAACCTGCTTTCTAAGCATTTTCTCATCAGTTCGACGCTTTTAAGCTAAGTTACTGAATACAAAAAGCCATCGAAGTTCCCGTCGGTGGCTTTTTTCTTTTGTTGATTGGGGCAAGATCTCAGATGCGCCGACTGTCTCATTGATGAACTTGAGTCATGAGTAGAGAGTGCTAGAGTTAGTGATAGTTCTGCTCAAAATATGAGCGGAATGTTTGTGTCACCCATTAACTCAACGAGGTTTCTATGCTAGGCGAAAATCACTCTTTAGCGAATGAATATCCAGAACATCTGGATACCATCAGTCAGCTAACCGCGAGCGATGAGGCATTTGCAGCAAATGCGTCGAACTACAATTCACTAGACAGAGAAATTCGAAAACTGGAGCTCAGAGGCGCGCCGATTGACGACCACTCCATGAATTCGATGAAACTCAACCGAGCAGAGCTGAAAGACTGGCTACACAGCAAAATCATGAACATGTGATTTGCCACTCTTACCGGTGACCAAACACCGGCTCAGCCAAGGCAGCCAATCACCCTTGAGGTGTTGCGCTCAGCCTGACGAGAAACCACCCGGCCGGGTGGTTTTTTCATGCGCCTAATTTTGCTTCGTCACGCACTTTCGATTGTTTTAATTATTACTCACTCATACCAGTCAAAAGCGGCCGCTGACGCAGGTACAGCTTGGGCGTGACGCCGAATCGCTGGCGAAATAGCTGAATGTAGCTGCTGGAGTTGTCGTAACCCGATGCCAGCGCCACTTCGGTGATGCTCTTGCCCGCTTCGAGCAAGCTCAATGAGTGGAGCAGGCGGCTTTGTTGGCGCCAATGCACAAATGTCATGCCCGTTTGTTGGCGAAACAGGCGATGCAGCGTTCGGCTGCTGAGGCCAAAGCGCTCAGCCAGTGCTTCTTGGCTCAGGCGATTCTCCGGTTCGGCAATCAAATAGTTGGCGAGCTTGCGCGCTCGTTTATCTTCCGGCAGTGGCAATTGCAACGGGGTGGCGGGTGCGTGCGAGATTTCACTGCCGAGCAGTGCCAGCCACGCCTGCTCACGAGTGTCTGAAGCGTTACATTCGGCGCCGGACAGCCGTTTGAGCAGCGCCGTGATGAGATCGTCGCAACGAATCAGTTTGGGGTCTGGCATGGCATCCAGCATTGTTGCGTCTTGCACATACAGCAGTTCGCCTTCCACATCGGTAATCACCTCGGTTCGGTGCCGGCAATCGGCGGGTATCCAGGCTAAACAGCCGGAGGCCACCGTCCAGCGCTGCTGCTCGGCTTCGACCATCAAAATCCCTTGGTTCACCCAAAACAGCTGACCTTCCTGATGAGAGTGCCACTCGGTGATCGCGCTCTGGGGATGCTTGAGTGAGGCTCGGCGAATCACGCTCATTTGGCGGAAATCCTTTATCGTTTGTCTGAATGTCCGAATTCTGCCATGTAAAGCGGCTGTAGCATAGAGAACAACATGGCGCAGTGAAGACGATAAGCGTCCATGTTGCGGATTCAATTGATGAACTGAGGAGAACAATATGGAACTGAAACGCTTAACTCATGCCGCGCTGCTGGCGGTCATTGAAGCTGAGCATGTCGATGAGCGCGAGGTGGAACGTTATTTCGCGTCCAGCTATCAACAAGTGGCCGATGGCGCTGTGCTGAACCTGAGCGAGTTTAAGCAGCACCTGCTGACCTTAAAACAACTGACGCGGTCGATGACCGTGACTGTCGTGGCGATGGCGCAGCAGGACGAAGATGTGTTCAGTCGCCATCAGGTTAGCGTCGAGAAACGCAATGGAGAACGCAGTATGGTGGAGGTGATCGCTCATTTTCAGTGGCGAGAGGGCAAAATTGTGCGCTGCGATGAACTTTCACGCGTGATTGACGGTGACCAGAGCGACAGAGCACTGGCGTCTGTGCGGTAATTCGATGAACGGGTTTTTTGTGCGACTGGGTTGAACTCAGCCGAGTGAGGTTGATGAAAAATTGAGCGCAGCATCAAGCGCTCAAATCCCCGATTTCAGATAACTAAACTTATCAAAAAATAACCAATATGATAAATATTCTTTTTAAATCAATGAAATAACAAAATCGTCACAAAAATGTCATCGGGAGTTTTTAGCGTGTCCCCTGTAGCGCGCTGTCGATTTACTGAACAAGGAAGTCGGTTCAGCGATTCTCAAAGAAAATATCGGGGTTCACGATGAAAATGATGAAATCTACGCTTTTGGTGTCACTAGCACTGTGTGCTTCTGGCTCAGCATTCGCTGCCACCACATTGAATGGTGCGGGTGCGACGTTCCCATATCCGGTTTACGCCAAATGGGCGGAAGCGTACCAAAAAGAGACAGGTGTGCAAATCAACTATCAGGCGATCGGTTCTGGCGGTGGTATTCGTCAGATCGAAGCGAACACGGTTGATTTCGGCGGTACAGACGCACCACTGGATGTGACTGAACTGAACAAGGAAGACATGATTCAGTTTCCAATGGTGATGGGCGGTATCGTACCCGTGGTGAACGTTCCTGGTGTCAAAGCGGGCGAACTGAAACTGACGGGATCTGTGTTGGCGGACATCTATCTGGGCAAAATCAAAAACTGGAACGATGCGGCGATTGCTAAGCTCAATCCGAACGAAAAGCTGCCTAAACTGCCCATCTACGTGGTTCACCGCTCTGACGGTTCAGGCACGACGTTCAACTTTACCGATTATCTGTCTCGCGTGAGCAGTGACTGGCAATCAAAAATTGGTGTGGGTAAAGACATCAACTGGCCAAGCGCGGCGACCGATATCGGTGGCAAAGGGAACGCGGGTGTTGCGAACTACGTGACACGCACCAAAGGCTCTATCGGCTATGTGGAATACGCTTACGCCACGCAAAACCATTTGGCTTATACCCAACTGCAAAACAAAGCCGGCAAGTTTGTTAACCCAACAGCGGCGAGCTTCCAGGCCGCAGCGGCGAATGCCGACTGGGAACACGCGCCGGGCTTTAAACTGATCCTCAACGATCAGCCGGGCGCGGCAACGTGGCCAATGACCTCCGCGACATTCATTCTGATGCACAAAGATCAGAAAGACATGGCAAAAGCGCAGGAAATGCTGAAGTACTTCACCTGGAGTTACCAGCACCCAGAAATGGCACAAAACCTCGACTACGTGGCGATGCCGGAATCGGTCGTGAAACTGGTGAACAAGACCTGGAAACAGAATCTGGTTTCCGATGGTCAAGCCGTGATCCGTTAAGCCTAGGATGCCCCGGTGTATGCCGGGGCACAGTCAGAGTGTTATGAATAAAGCGATTTCTCGATATCAGCCAGATAAGGTTTTCTCCGCTGTCAGCTTCCTCAGCGCGCTGATGGTGTTTGCCGTTCTGCTCGGCCTTATCCTCTCTCTGCTTTCAGGCAGCCAGTCGGCGTTGACGACGTTTGGTTTGTCGTTTGTCTATCGTGACGTCTGGGATCCGATTAATGGCGAGTTTGGCGCGGCTGCCGCCATTTACGGCACCTTGGTCAGCGCGTTCATTGCTTGTTTGATTGCGGTGCCGCTGTCGCTGGGCATTGCGGTGTTTCTTTCCGAACTCGCACCACGCTGGGTCAGTGCGCCCGTCGGTAAAGCGATTGAGCTGCTGGCTGCCATTCCCAGTATTATTTTCGGTATGTGGGGATTGTTTGTGTTCTGCCCGTGGTTTTCCGACAGTTTTCAAATGTGGGCCGGAGAACATCTCGCGGAATGGCCACTGATCGGTCCGCTGTTCAATGGTCCGCCGATCGGAATTGGCTTGCTCAGTGCAGGCATCATCCTCGCGTTTATGATTCTGCCGATCATCACGTCACTCACGCGCGATGCGCTGGCGTCGATCCCCAATATTCTGCGTGAAACGGCCTACGGTATTGGCGCGAATCCGTTTGAAGTGATCACCAAAGTGCTCTTACCAAGCGTGCGCCGCGCGGTATTAAGTGCCTGTATTCTCGGGCTTGGCCGCGCGTTGGGTGAAACCATGGCGGTGACGTTTGTGATTGGCGGAGCGAACCGCATTCAGGCGTCGCTGTTTATGCCGGCCACCTCGATTGCCTCGACTATCGCCCAGCAGTTTAACGAAGCGACGCAGCCGATTCACATCGCCTCACTACTGGGCCTTGGCGTGCTGCTGTTTGCCATTACGTTGGTGGTGATGCTGGTCGCGAACAAATTGGTGGGAGTGAAAAAATGAACACCAGACGCATCAAAAACCGCCTGTTTCAGCTTTTCTGTTACGGCTCGGCCGCCATGGGGTTGCTGGTTCTGACGAGTATTCTCTACACCCTGATTTCACGGGGCTTGTCCGGCATCAATCTGGCGCTGTTTACGGAGATTACGCCAGGGCCGGGCAGTGCGGGTGGGTTGAAAAACGCCTTTATCGGCAGCCTGGAAATGACTTTTTTGTCGATCTTCATCGCCACACCGATTGCGCTGTTGGCAGGGACTTGGCTGGCGGAACAGGAAGCCGACAGCAAGTGGGCACAGGCCATTCGTTTTCTGAACAACATCCTGATGAGCGCGCCGTCGATACTGGTCGGCCTGTTTGTTTACGCGCTGATCGTCGTGCCAAGCGGCGGCTATTCGGGCTGGGCGGGGTGTATTGCGCTCGCCGTTCTGGCGCTGCCAACCATCATTGCCGGCACAGAAGAGATGCTTCGCCTGGTGCCAAGCACACTCAAAGAAGCGGGCCGTGGCCTCGGCGCGGCCAACTGGGTGGTGGTGTTTAAACTCTGCTACCGTTCAGCGGCTTCTGGCCTTATCACCGCGATTCTGTTGTCGTTTGCCCGCATTGCAGGGGAAACCGCGCCGCTGCTGTTTACTGCGCTCAACAGCAATTTTATGTCGACCGATTTCTCCGGTCCGGTCGCGAATCTGCCCGTCACCATCTATCAATTTGCGATGAGTCCTTACGAGAGCTGGCAACAGCTGGCATGGTCGGGCGCGCTGATGGTCACGCTGTTCATTCTGCTGGTGAACATCAGTGCGACCTATTTGCCTAAGCTTTTCAAAAGGTGAGAACCATTTAAAGGTGAGAACCATGAATAACAACATAGCAACCACGATTTTGTCTCCCGCCACCACTGACGTAGAGACCTCGGTGCAAACACAAACCACCACGGCAAGCGAGGTGGTGCTGGATATTCGCGATCTGAATTTCTACTACGACCGCAAAGGGGAGCGCGCGTTAAAATCCGTGTCGCTGCCGATTTATCAACATCAGGTCACGGCGCTGATTGGCCCGTCGGGCTGTGGTAAATCCACCTTGTTGCGCTGCCTGAATCGAATTTACGCGCTGTATGGCCATCAACATGCCGAAGGCATGATTGGCTATGAAGGCGCTAATCTGCTCGATTACGCAGACCTCAACGAACTGCGATCCAAAATCGGCATGATATTCCAAAAGCCGACGCCGTTTCCGATGTCGATTGCCGAAAACATTGCCTTTGGTTTGCGTTTGCAAGGTCACAGCAAGGCAGAGATTGACCAGAAAATTGAGCAAGCGCTCAAAGCGGCGCACTTGTGGCAGGAAGTGAAAGACAAGCTCAATGCCGATGCGCACAGCCTGTCTGGCGGTCAGCAGCAGCGTTTGTGTATTGCTCGCACTATCGCGCTGGAGCCGGACATCATTTTGATGGACGAACCCACTTCCGCGCTCGATCCGATTGCCACATCGGCGATTGAAGAGTTGATTGGCGAGCTGAAAGAGAACTTCACCATCGTGATTGTCACGCACAACATGCAGCAAGCGATGCGTATTTCCAATCACACGGCATTTATGTATCTCGGTGAGTTGGTGGAATTTGGCCCGACGCGTCAAATGTTTCACCAACCCAAACAAGAGCGTACCCGCCGTTATATTTCGGGCGACTTCGGATAAATCCGCCCACCAGAGCTACTCTCTTGCACCGATGGGTAGCTCTGTTTTCTCTTTTATTTTCTTCAGCCCCCTTTATGGAGGGCGAGTATCGTTCAACCCTGCTGCAAAGACTTGCGATACTGCACTGGCGACATGTTGGTGTGGGTGCGGAAAAAGCGGGAGAACACTGACTGGGACGAGAAGAAGGTAAGTTCGCTGATTTCACTCATGCTCTTGTTGGTTTCCGAGAGAAGTTTGACCGCTTTGTTGAGCCTTACCTGATTGTAGATATCGGTATAACACTTGTTCTCGATGCCGAGTTTTTTGTTCAGCGTCCAGCGGCTGATTTTGAGTGTGTCACACACTTTTTCCAGCGTGCGATCACCGCAATTCTGTTCGTCTTTCTCTATCAGCGTCGATAGCAGATTTTCGACGCTGTGAGCGAAGGTGCTGTTATTAATTTCTTGTTTTGTATGGTCTAAATTATTTTTCTGAAGTTGATAAAGTTTGCGGTTAAATAATGGATTCGTTTCATTTAAATCAGGATGTTGAATAAGAAGATAATTTTCGCTTTGACCGAAATGACAATGTGTATTGAATTTTTCATTGACCACAGAATAAGGCATTTGATTGCCGTGTCTGACCCCTAATTTCAGTGAAACGTCCGGTAAATATTGGCTGATAATATCGCGAATGAACGCAAAATTTGCCAATGCGCTGGAGACTTTAGGATTGGGGCCAGTGTCGGTATAGGTGACTCGCAACGTGTCGCCGCTCTCACTCACTTCGCACTCATCGCAGCTGCCGATCAGCGCTCGGTAACGGACGAACGAGTGTACGGCGGCCGACGCCGACGATTCATTAAAGCAGAGGCTGAATAGCTCCGGGAACAGGGTGTACATCTGTTCCAGACTGGCGTGAGCGAATAATTGCTTCTGGTATGGCAAACATGCATCGAGGATAGCGTAGTGCGACTGGCTGGAAATTCTGCCGTTGTGTCGGCCGAGTTCAAAGCGGTTAATGTGGCACTTTTCTATAATACGGTCGCGGCTGAGACCGAGTGTGTTGAGTTGATGCAGCAAGCCGGAGGTTAAGAGATTCGATACATTTCCGTTCATCGTTTGCCCTTTGTTGTTTTTATTATCGAGTCCGTTCAAAACTACAATGTAGTATATCAGTTAGCCTGTTTGGCAATGTTTTCGTGTGTGAATTAGTGACGTCGTGCCAATATTTTTATCCAAATGGAATATGGGTAATAACAACAGTTAGAACGCGGTTTTCTGCAGAGAAATAAACGGAACGGATGTCACTTGAGTAGGAAAAATAAAAGCCCGAACCGTCGGGCTTTTATCGCTGTCTCAATCAGAAAAAATTACTCTTTGACGGTGATGAAGCTTGCTTCCGTCACGCCATCTTGCAGTGCCAGCGCATCCGGCGTGGTTTTGCTCACCACAATTTCATGCCCAACCGAGAAGCTGACTGGTACACCTTTCTGCCCGGTCACCGTTCCATGAACATCGGACGATGGCGCCACATACACGGTGTATTTGCCCGGTTCGATGATCCACTGGTTGTTTGCCGCATCAAAGCTGGAGAGCGTTTGCGCCGAGATAGTGAACGTCAAACGTTCAGACTGGCCAGCCTTGAGCAGATGCGTTTTGGCAAATGCTTTTAGCTCGATGGTGGGCTTTTTCAGTTTCACTTCCGGTGCGGAAACATAAACCTGTGCCGCTTCTTTACCTGCCACATCTCCGGTGTTGTGAATGGTTGCCGAGAGGGTGATGCTGCCGTTGCCGCCTTTTTTGCTCAGAGTGTTCGCCACGACGGTTGGGTTGCTGTACTCAAAGTTGGTGTACGACAGGCCGTAACCAAACGGGTAGGCAGGCGCCACATCAAACGATGAGTAGTAGCGGTAGCCGACATAGATCCCTTCGTTGTAGTAAACCGAGTCCGCCAGATCGTCTCCGTCCGTGTCGGTGCCAGGGAAGGTTGCTGCAGAGGGAACATCTGAGTAGGATTCTGGCAGGGTTTGCGCCAGTTTACCGCTTGGGTTGACGTCGCCAGAGAGGATATCGGTCACCGCATTACCCGTTTCCTGACCGCCCATGTATGCCATCAGAATGGAATCGACTTTGCTCGCCCATTCGGAGGTATCGACCAGACCGTTGACGTTGAGCACTACGGTGACGGTTTTACCTTGAGCGTGGAAAGCGCTGGAAACCGCATCGATGATTTGCAGCTCTTCATCGGTCAGACGGTAATCGCCTTTCGCTTCGCTGCGATCGCCGCCTTCACCAGCCTGACGGCCGATGGTGATGACCGCCGCATCATCGCTGGTGGCAGATTCTGCAACCAGCTCAGCCAGTTGACCTTCCACCGCCGGCTCTTCACAGAAATCGTAACCGCCCAGCAATGACTCCGTTTCTTGCTTATTCGCGTCAAAGTAGTCGCTGTAGTAGCTGGTCAGATTGGCGTTGACGACAAATTTTTCACCCAGCGCGGAAGCGATGTCCACGATGTAAGCCGCGTTCACATCACCGCTGCCCGTACCGCCTTTCAGCGTGTTGATTTGAGTGGTACCAAAAGTCGCGACTCTGCTGCCTGATGCCAACGGCAGCGCAGCATCGGTGTTTTTCAGCAGGATCATACCATCGGCAGCCGCCTGACGAGCCAGCTCGGCATGTGTATCCAGATCCGGTTGGTTTGAGAAGTGGTAGCCGTTGTAAGACGGTGTTTTTTGTACCTGTGTCAGAATGGCGACCACGCTGCTGTCGATGTCGGTCATGCTCAGCGTTCCGGCATCATAAGAGGCTTGCAAATCGGCTTTCACGCCGCCCGGTTCAATCAAATCGTTGCCCGCGCGGACTTGCTTGGCTGCCGATTCGGCATCGCGCCCGACGTAGCTGGTGAAGTCGCTCGAGAGGCCGGAGACGTTGCCTGCAAACCAGTCTGACATGGCCAGACCTTTAAAGCCCCATTCATTGCGCAGGATGCTGGTCATGATGTCTTTGCGTTGGTTGACGTAGGTACCGTTGACCAGGTTGTAAGAACTCATGATGGCCCATGGTTGTGCGTCTTGCACCGCAATCTGGAATCCACGCAGGTAGATTTCGCGTAGCGTACGTGGGTCAGCAATGGTGTCAGAGAAGAAACGGTTGGTTTCGGCGTTGTTGGCGACAAAGTGTTTGATGGTGGCGCCGACATCGTTGGACTGAATACCGCGCACCATGGCTGCTGCGATTTTGCCCGACAGTACCGGATCTTCTGAGTAGTATTCAAAGTTGCGCCCCAGCAGCGGGTTACGTTGAATGTTCATGCCCGGCCCGAGCAGAAAATCGACGCCGTACTCTTTCACTTCATTACCCTCGGCGGTGCCAACTTTCTGCACTAAATCGGTATCCCAGGTAGAGGCGAGTAGTGAGCCGATCGGCCAGGCAGTGGCGTAATAGGTGCTCTCGTCGTTATCACGGGTTGGATTGATGCGCAGACCCGCAGGGCCATCTGCCAGTTTCACCGCCGGAATATCCAGTTTGCGGTTTTTAATCCCGTTGATGTAGCCGGCCACACCACTGACATCGGTGCCGCTGGTCAGGTTGATCGGTTCAATACCTTCGTAAGTGGTGAGATCCATTCCCGGCCCGGAGAGAATATCCAGCTTCTCACTCAGACTCATTTTCTTCACCATCGACTCGGCTTTCTTGCGGTACTTGATACCGCTCTCTTGCAACTGAGTGTGGTCGGTTGAGGTCGCCGCCGATGCGCCGCTGGCCACTGCAAAGGCGACAGCGAGGGTGAGGATTTTCGGCAGAGGTAGCGTTTTAAAATCAGACATGGTTTTCCCTTATTGTTATGACATGTTTCCTGTGAGCGCTCCGGTCTGAAACCGGTTTTATTTTTCGCTCGCCATGACTTTAAGAGATCACTACCGCGGCTCGCTGTGCATTTCGGGGAAATATTTTGCATCTCGGTGAAGTGTTTCAAAATGTGATATTCATTTGAGGAATGCGTGTGAATAGTGAAAACTGGGTTTTCGATGCAGGGAGAGACGTATGGTGATTACCAATATTGACGACGCGGTGTGGCCGGGAATTCTGGCGGTACAACACGAAATGTACACCGAAGTCGCGCCGGAAAAACTGGCGGTGTTGCAGAGCAAGTGGCGTCAGTCGCCGCAGAGCTGTTTTGTGTTCCGGACGGGAGATAAGGTCGATGCGTATGTTATTGCCCATACCTGGAATCGGGCGCAGCCTCCCAAACTGCATAAAGAACTGCCCTCAGACTGCGCAGGCGAAACGCTATTTTTGCACGATCTCGCCGTCTCAAACCGGGTGGCAGGTCAGGGCATCGGCTCGCGACTGGTGGAGCGTATCGTTGATGTTGGCGCAATACTGAACTGCGCCGACATCCGCTTGGTATCGGTTCAGGAATCTGCCGCGTTCTGGGAGCGCCACGGCTTTACTCCCTTGGCAGACGTTGAAGTGTCGGAGTGTTATGGCGAAGGGGCGTGCGTGATGCGCCGGACTTTGGATTCGTTTTGAAAGAGAAACGGCACGGCGGCGGTCTTATTCTCACTCAGACCAAGCCATAACTGAAGGTTCTAAGTAAATGAGCAAATAGGGGTTTTTATCTTCACCAACCACCCCTATATCTTGTAGTGCCGAACTCCAACAAAGATAAGGAAACACAATGGCAAACCAATACGTACCACCAAAAGTTTGGACCATGGACAGCGAAAACGGCGGTCAGTGGGCCAGTATCAACCGACCAGACTCCGGCGCACGCCATGAAAAAACGCTGCCGATTGGCGAGCACCCGATTCAGCTCTATTCGATGGGTACGCCGAACGGCCAGAAAGTGACCATTATGCTGGAAGAGCTGCTGGCGCTGGGCGTGAAAGACGCAGAGTACGATGCATTTTTGATTCGTATTGGTGATGGCGACCAGTTTGGTTCCGGCTTTGTTGAAGTCAACCCGAACTCTAAAATCCCTGCCATGGTTGACCGTTCCGGCCCTGAACCGATTAACGTATTTGAATCCGGCAACATCCTGTTTTATCTGGCTGAAAAATTCGGTCACTTGCTGCCAACCGAAGCCGCGCCACGTGCGCAGGTGATGAACTGGCTGTTCTGGCTGCAAGGTTCTGCGCCGTATCTGGGTGGTGGCTTTGGCCACTTCTACGCGTACGCGCCAGAGAAATTTGAATATCCAATCAACCGTTTTGCGATGGAAGCCAAACGTCAGTTGGATGTGTTGGATAAACAACTGGCGAAAGGTACCTTCATTGCGGGGGAAGCGTACAGCATTGCCGATATCGCAATTTGGCCTTGGTATGGCAACCTGGCGCTGGGCAACGCGTATAACGCGGCCGAGTTCCTTGATGTGCAGAGCTACAAGCATGTACAACGCTGGGCGAAAATGATGGCTGAGCGTCCTGCTGTGCAGCGTGGTCGCATTGTTAACCGCACCATGGGCGAAGAGTGGGAGCGCATTGATGAGCGCCACAGCGCCGCGGATATCGATGCCGCTCTGGCAAAAAAGCCGGCCTAACGGCAGCTTAAGCGGCGCTCGCTAACCGCTTAATAAAACACGATCTCATCAAATGAAATAGCCACGACGTACCGTGGCTATTTTTGTGTCTGGCGAATAGTGTTTCTCGCGAATCGCAAGTTACATATTGCGGTAGTTCGGGCCACCGCCCCCTTCCGGCGGACACCAGATAATGTTCTGCGACGGATCTTTAATGTCGCAGGTTTTGCAATGCACGCAGTTGGCGGCGTTGATTTGAAAGCGCGGCACTTCATCGACCACAATCACTTCGTACACACCCGCGGGGCAGTAGCGTTGGGCGGGCTCGCCAAACTGGGGCAGATGCGTTTCAATCGGAATAGAAGGATCGGTCAGTTTCAGATGACAAGGCTGGTTCTCTTCATGCTGCGTGCCGGACAGAAAGACTGATGAGGGTTTGTCAAAGCTCAGTACGCCATCGGGTTTGGGATACTCAATGGGCGTGCAGCGTGAAATATCGATGATGCGGACATGGTCCGGGTGTGGATCTTCCATCTCCCATGGCGCGGCGCGTTTAAACAGCGGCACCCAAATGTTCTGCTCGAAGCTGTTGATGACGCCGCCCGCCACATTGCCAAAGCGGTGAATGGTGGCGCAGAAGTTTTGTGACTGTTCGAGCTCTTCATACAACCAGGATGCCTTGAACAGCGAGTCGTAATCGGGCTCAAAATGACGTTGATTGCCCGCTTTCAGCGCATGTGTGATGGCTTCAGCCGCCAACATGCCGGATTTCATTGCGGTATGACAGCCTTTGATTTTAGCAAAGTTGAGCGTGCCGGCATCACAGCCGATCAGCAAACCGCCGGGAAATTGCTGTTTGGGCAAAGAATTCAGGCCGCCTTTGGCAATCGCGCGCGCGCCATAGGCAATGCGCTGACCGCCTGTTAAATGTTTACTGATCGCCGGGTGATGTTTGAGGCGTTGAAACTCATCAAACGGGCTCAAATACGGGTTGTGATAGTTGAGATCGGTGATCAAACCAATCGCAATCTGATTGTTGCCGAGCTTGTAGAGAAAGCTACCGCCCGTGGTGTGGGTTTCATTTAGCGGCCAGCCAAGGCCGTGAATCACTTCACCCGCGTTGTTGTGAGGATGATCGTCCGGCAGTTCCCAGATCTCTTTGATACCCAGCGCGTAGTGCTGCGGCTGCTTTCCTTCATCGAGTTTGAAATGCTCTATTAGCTCTTTCCCCAAATGGCCGCGCGCGCCTTCGGCAAAAATGGTGTATTTGGCTTTAAGCTCAATGCCCGGTTCGAAATTGGCTTTCTGATTGCCCGCTTTGTCTAACCCCATATCCGACGTGGTGACACCGACGACAGCGCCGCTTTCGTCATAATTGACGCTGGCTGCGGCAAAGCCGGGGAAGATCTCTACCCCCAGATTTTCGGCTTGTTTGGCCAGCCAGCGGCACAATTCGCTCAAGCTGATGACATAGCTTTTGTCTGTGTTGTGCATGGTTTTTGGCGTCACAAAGTGAGGCAGGCGAATGTGGTTGTATTCGGTGGTGAGATAGAGAAATTCATCCGAACTGACTTTGGTTGTCAGCGGCGACTCCATGGACGACCAGTCGGGAAACAGCTCATCCAGAGCCGTGGTTTCAAACAGAGCGCCAGAGAGAATATGCGCGCCCACTTCAGAGCCTTTCTCGACCACGCAAATGCTGAAATCCGGCTCGTTCTGCTGCTGGCTGATTTGTGCCAGTTTACACGCGCAAGCCAGTCCTGCCGGGCCTGCGCCAACAATCACGACATCAAACTCCATCGTTTCTCGTTCCATGCTTTTCATCCATGCGTTAACGGTATTTATGGATTAAATATAGTCCAGTTGACGTAAACGTAAACTCAACTAAGCTCAAAGAGTAACCTCATTTAACCCATTGAGAATGGCAGAAAGTGTATGATTTTCTGGTTAGTTTGAATGGGTTTGGTGGTCAAAGGTGGTTGATATGCGGGATTTAACCAGTCCAGAAAGCACAATGTTTTGGCTCGCATCAAACAGTCATCACCGAGCAGTTTGATTCCACCAACATTCCCTAAGGTCTATTCATCCAAGGATGACCAAGCGCATAAGGAGGCTGTGTGAAAGTCTTAGTTGCTGTCAAACGTGTCGTTGACGCTTACGTAAAAGTCAGAGTGAAAAATGATGGCTCAGGCGTTGAAACCAACAACGTCAAAATGGCCATCAACCCGTTTTGCGAAATCGCGGTGGAAGAAGCGATTCGCCTGCGAGAGGCGGGAGTTGCCGAAGAGGTGATTGTGGTTTCCGCGGGAGATGCCAGTTGCCAAGAGCAACTGCGCGCTGCATTAGCACTCGGCGCCGATCGCGCGATTCACATCCAAACCGATGGTGCGCCCGAGCCGCTCAATGTGGCCAAACTGCTCAAAGCGGTGATGGCGAGCGAAGCGCCGGGTTTGGTGCTGCTGGGAAAACAGTCCATCGATACCGACAACAACCAAGTCGCGCAAATGCTGGCGGCGCTGACGGACCGTCCACAAGGCACCTTCGCATCCAAAGTGGACGTGCAGGGCGACGCCGTGCTGGTCACGCGCGAGATTGACGGCGGGCTGGAGACGCTCAAGCTCGCTTTACCAGCAATCATCAGCACCGATTTACGCCTCAATGAGCCGCGTTACGCGTCGCTGCCCAACATTATGAAAGCCAAACGCAAACCGCTAGACGTCACCACGGCGGAGGATTTAGGGGTAACGCTCAACACGCATCAGCAAATCATGGAAGTCATGCCACCGCCTGAGCGTAAAGCGGGCGTGATGGTGACCAGTGTGTCTGAGCTGGTGGATAAGCTGAAAAACGAAGCCAAAGTGATTGGCTGAATGTGCAGGAGCAACAGATGAGCGAACTATCGATTTTAGTCATTGCCGAGCACAACAATCACGTGCTGGCTGTGGATACATTACGAACCTTGCAGGCGGCCAAGGAAATTGGCGAAGAGGTGAGTGTGCTTGTGATGGGCGCGGCGTGTGCCGCGGTTGCAGAGGCGGCAAAAGCGTGTGCGGGGGTCAGCCATGTGCTGCTGGCCGACAGTCCTGTCTATGAACATGGCCTGGCAGAAAATGGCGCGGCGTTGGTGGCAGAAATCGCGCGCAACTATTCTCACGTGCTCGCGTCTGCAACGACGTTTGGTAAAAACCTGCTGCCGCGAGTGGCTGCGCTGCTCGATGTAGGGCAACTTTCTGATGTGATTGCGATTGAATCGCCAGAGATTGTGGTTCGCCCCATTTATGCAGGCAACGCGCTGGCCAAAGTGAAATCACTGGATGCGATCAAAGTGATGACGATTCGCAGCTCAGCCTTTGATGCCGTCGCCAGTACGGGAGGATATGCAGAGGTGAAAACCGTTGATCACGCTATTGAATCGGCGACGTCGCAGTTTGTCTCGCAGCAAAAAGTGGAAAGTGCACGTCCCGAACTGCCTGCCGCCAGAGTGGTGATTTCCGGTGGCCGAGGTCTGGGGAGTAAAGAAAACTTCGCGCTGGTGGAACAGCTCGCTGACAAACTCGGCGGTGCCATTGGCGCGTCACGTGCGGCGGTCGATGCCGGATTCGTCTCCAACGATTTGCAAGTCGGTCAGACCGGTAAAATCGTGGCACCAGAACTCTACATTGCGGTGGGGATTTCCGGCGCGATTCAGCACTTGGCCGGCATGAAAGATTCTAAAGTGATCGTCGCCATCAACAGCGACCCGGACGCGCCAATTTTCCAAGTCGCCGACTACGGCTTGGTCGGGGATTTATTTGAGATCATGCCGGAGCTGATTAGATCGGTGTGAGATTAATGAATAAATTGTTTTGGAAGGCGTCTTTTTCAAAAGGGTTAAAAACTTAATATTTCTTGTGTTTATTTGAGTATTTAAGTTGGAGTTGTATTTTCTGATAGTTTTGCAAAGTTTCGACTGGGTTATTTGGTCGGTTGGCAAAAGAAAGGGAGCACGTTGCGCTCCCTTTTTAACGATTACTTATTGTGCTGGCATATCACTATCGGCAATTGCTTTGTTGTACCGTCTGGCAACTCGCACATGACGATGGGGCCTGTCGCGCTATTTCCAGCGCGGTCTTCAGACAAGACGCTACCGCTAAAAAAGCTGAAACTTAGACAAGTAGCGAGCATAAGTATTTTGGTAAACATAACCGCTCCTTAACGAGCACACCTCAACATTGAGGTTTGATGTTAAGTATGGTCAAAATACAAACTCTTTCAAAAGAAATTGCAGTATTGTTAGGCTAAATTGACCTAATGTTGATGGGTTTTATTGGTGAAATTCCGGAATTTTCAAGTTTTTATCATGCAGTGTGATTTTTGACTGATTTGTCTGTTTTAGGCGTGAGTTTTCCCTTGGTTTGGATGTCGATGTTGGCTGTGCATGCACATGAGTTGCTGCAAAAGAAAACCACCTCCGAGAGAGGTGGTTTTTGGTTAAGCAGATTCGCTGTTGCTTAAGTCGCGCTTGGACGTTGCAGATCCTGCACCAGCGCGCGGGCAAAGCGGGCCGCTTCACCACCTGTACAGGCACGGTGGTCGAAGGTAATCGACAGCGGCATCGCTTTCACGTTCATCAATTGCTCGTCTTTGATCATCACTTTTTCGATGATGCGACCGGCACCGACAATGGTGACCTGAGGCGGTGAGACGACTGGCGTCGCAAAGATCCCGGCAATTGCACCGAAGTTGGATAACGTGATGGTGGCGTGTTGCAACTGTTCGCGGCCAATTTTGCGTTCGCGAATCCCTTGCACGGTGGTATCAAGCCATTCACGCATGGCTTGTGGTTCAAACTCATCCGCGCGGCGCAGGACCGGCACATACAGGCCATGCGTGCTGTCGACCGCAATCCCGATGTTGACGGTGCTGTGCACGCAGCGGGTCATGGTTTCGGCATCAAACCAGGCATTCATCGCCGGCTCTTGCTGGCAGGCGTAGACAATCGCCTGAATTAGGCGAATCGAGATATCTTCGCCCGGTTTCCACTCGGTCAGCAGGGCTTCTTCGGTGATGGTGACCGCCGCGACTTGCAGGTGCGATTCGGTCATGGTGTTGACCATGGTTCTCCGCGCGCCTTTGAGCACTTCTGTGCCGGGGATCTGTTGGTCGGCAGCATTCTGCACATCACTATCGACAATCAAACCATCAGGCCCGGTGCCTTGTAAACGCTGTAAATCCACTCCGAGACGCTGCGCCAGCAAGCGGGCCGAGGGCAGGGCGGAGAGTGATTTCTTCGCCGGATTGGCATGCTCGCTGCTGCCCACCCAGAAGTCATCCACATCCACATTGTGTGACTGGTGGGACACATTGCCGACCACGGTCGCCGCGTCTTGCTTTTTCTTGGTAGTGGATATGGCGTTGCCAGCGCTGTCGAGCTCTTCAATTTCCAGAAGCAGACTGCCGATGTTGATCACATCGCCTTCATTGCCGTGACGGCTGACGATTTTACCCGCGTAAGGTGCGGGCACTTCAACGGTGGCTTTGGCGGTTTCCACCGTCAGCACGACCTGATCGACTTTGACCACATCGCCGACGTTGACATGCCATTCGACGATTTCTGATTCGGCTAACCCCTCACCGAGGTCGGGTAACATAAATGACTTCATTTCCAACCCTCCACTAACTCTCGCGCAGCCAGCACGATGTCCTGTTCCTGAATCATGAAATACTCTTCATTTTTGTAGTAGGGCATGATGGTGTCCATACCGGTGACACGTTTGGGTGGCGCTTTGAGCAGACACATCGCCTGCTCCGCCACGCGCGCCAGAATTTCCGAGCCGACGCCGCAGGTTTTGCTGGCTTCATGCACCACCAGCAAACGCCCGGTTTTCTCCAGCGAGCGCAAGATGGTGTTCATGTCGAGCGGTTTGATGCTGGCCAAATCGACCACCTCCACTTCAATGCCTTGCGCGGACAAGGTTTTGGCTGCCTGTAATGATTCTACGACGCAGGCGCCCCAAGTGACCAACGTGACATCGCGGCCTTTACGCAGGGTAAAGCAGGTATCGAGTGGCAGGGCTTCACCGTTGTCGGTGACATCGGATTTGACGGTGCGATAGATGCGTTTCGGTTCAAAGAACATCACCGGATCGTTGCTGCGAATCGCAGCCAGCAGCAAACCGTAGGCACGCTGAGGGGAAGATGGGACGACCACTTTAAAACCGGGCACGTGCGCAAACAGGGCTTCCACACTTTCAGAGTGGTGCTCAGGCGCATGTATCCCGCCGCCAAATGGCGCGCGGAAGACGGCCGGGCAGGTCAGGCGGCCACGGGTGCGATTGCGTATGCGCGCGGCATGGCACATCAAATGCTCCATCGCCGGAAACACAAAGCCCTGGAACTGAAACTCGGCCACCGGACGTAAGCCTTGGGTGGCCATGCCGACGGCCACACCGCCAATCAGCGCTTCAGCGAGCGGTGTGTCGATCACGCGTTTAAAACCAAATTTGTCTTTGAGGCCGACGGTGGCGCGAAATACACCGCCGTTGTCGCCGACGTCTTCGCCGAGCACAATCACGTTCGGATCGTGTTCCATCTCATAATGCAAAGCCAGGTTGACAGCTTCAACTAAGGTCATTTCAGCCATGTTTGCCTCCCTGCATGCGCATTGCTTTGTTGATCAGTTCGTCACGCTGCGCGTGGAGATCCGGCGTGAGCGATTCGTAGAGAAAATCGAACGCGGCTTCAGGCGGTTGCGGGGTGATATCGAGATAGCACTGCACCGCGTGTTCCACCACTTCCTTGCAGTGAGTGAGCCACTGCTCTTCGTCCTGCTCGGTCCACGCGCCGCTGTTCATCAGATAGGTTTTCAACCGGGCAACCGGTTCAAATTGCCACGCCTGTTGTAGCTCATCGTCACTGCGATAGCGGCTGGCATCATCGGCGGTGGTGTGGTCGCTTAAACGATAACTGACCGCTTCAATTAAGGTTGCGCCTTTTCCCTTACGCGCCCGGTCAAGGCTGGTGCGCACCGCATCGTACATGGCCACAATGTCGTTGCCATCGACGGTCAGGCCCGGAATCCCGGCGCCCAACGCTTTCTGAGACAAGAAATCTGCCGCACATTGCAGATGGCGCGGGACGGAAATCGCCCACTGGTTGTTGTTGACCACAAACACCAGAGGAATGTGCCACGCGCCCGCGCAGTTGATGGCTTCAAGGAAATCGCCTTTCGATGTCCCGCCGTCACCACACATCACTAACGCCGCCTGATGATTGCCCTGAATTTTCAGCGCTGAAGCGACGCCCACGGCGTGAGTGCATTGGGTAGCGATCGGCACGCAAAACGGCAGGTCGCGACAATGCAAATGTTCATCAGGGGTGAAATCACTGCCGCGCTCATCGCCGCCCCAGTATTGCAGGTTCTTTTCCATGCCGATGCCGCGCGCCCACATGGCTGGCATATCGCGATAATAGGGAACAAACACATCGTCCACTTTGAGTGCCCGACCCACGGCAATACCGATGGCTTCTGCACCCAAATGGGACGGATAGGTACCGAGTTTGCCAGTGCGTTGCAGCGCAACCGCTTTGTGATCGTAGGTTCGGGTCAGTAGCATATCGCGATAAAAACCGGTCAGCGTTGACACATCTGCCCAATCGGGAAGCGGCTTAACCAGATTGCCATGGTGGTCGATAAATCGTTCCATGGGTAATGCCTGAACGTTCATCTCAAGCTCCTTTTGACGCTACGCATCGGAGATGGCAGCAATTCACATCGTTACGTCAAAGGTGATACCGAGATCAATGTGGGTAGGAATGCGCAGGTGGCAGCGTGATGGACAGTTTTGAAATAGTGTCCTGCGAATTCCGATAACGGCGTTTTATCTTGCTGTTAATACCACATTTATCTAGTGATGAATCTTGGTATAACCGGATAAGGTAAGTGTAACTAAATTGTTAAAATTCGCATGAAATTGACGGGAGAATGAGAGTAAAGGAAAGCTTACACTCGTCCAAAAGTAGCAGAAAATGCCAGTTTTTGAGTTGCTTGGTCGGAAACTCTGAAAAGATTCACTATGTTGGAATCAAATTTTGCACAAATATGGGGAACAAAAAATTTGTGTTGGCAGGGGGAAATGAAAAAGAGAAAGCCATTTGCTTTCTCTTTTCTCGGTATTTTATTTCTCACGGCCACGCTGAGGCAGCATGCTTTTGACGTAAGGGCGTTTCACCCAATGGGTCATAAAGATCACGGCACCAATGTGCGTAGCGACAGCAAACATCGTCAGGTTGGCGAAGAATTCGTGCACTGCTTTCATCGCGTCCTCACCCCAGAACATATCCCACTGGGTTGCCCAACCGGTTAACGCCGTTGCAATCAATGCCAGCCACATGACCCAAATCATCACCGCACCTGCCGGGTTATGGCCGATGTGTTCGTCTTCTTTGGTTGCCAAGACTTCTTTTAAGTGTGATAGCGCCTGATTCACTGACGGTTTAAAGGCCGAAAGGCTCGCCGGAGAATCGGTGATGATCCCCCAGGTCAGCCGCACGGAAAGTGCAGCCAGGACAAAATATCCTACCCATTCGTGCGTTTCACTACCTGCTTCGGTGAGAAAGTAGTTCGACAGGAACAGAGCCGCTACGACCCAGTGGGTCAGACGAACGACGCCGTCCCAAACGTAAGGTTTAGTCATCTTTCTCCTCTTTTACTTTGCTCATGTCGACAGGGTTGAAGTAAATTTCGACGCGTTTATTTTCAGCATCGTAGCCATACAACTCATAACAGCTGGTTTGGGTGGTTTTGAATTTCTTGATTTTGTAGCCCATGTCCAAAACTTGCTGCTTCGCCTGATCAAAAGGCATCCAGCTTGATTCTGGCTCTGTGGTACAGGTTGGGTCTGCAAACGCCGCAGATGAAACGGCCATAGCGGCAACAAGTAATCCGGTGCGCAGAGGTGTAATGACAGACATAGCTTCTCCTTAACGTTGTCGATGTTGTCTGAGAGCTACTATGACTCCAGACACTTAAGAGAAACTTAAGAAAGAAATGTGACTGAATAATTATGGGTAACAAAGCAAGCTGTCGAAGGATGAGAGATAAATACACAAGAAGAGAAAGCCAGAGCCACTTTGCGTCCACTCTGGCTTACGGGAAAGTTACACCACGCGGTTATCACCAGTGCTGAAGGCAATGATCTGGCTGATTTCACTGATGCTGCGGCCAGATTCCTGCTGCCATTGGCAAAACGCTTCGTTGGCGGCTTGCATGGAGCGTTTGGTGTTCTTGCCGCCTTCGATAATACCGGTGTTGCGCAGGTAGGCTTCCACATCACCGGACAGAATAAAGGTATCGGCGCCCATTTGGCGCAGCGTGTACGGACCCGTGTTACCACCTAAACGATCACCATGCTTTTTCAGGTATTCCCACAATTCGGTGATGCGTTCAATTGGCCAGTTGGCGACCATCTCACTGAATGAACCGTGCTCCTGACGCGCTTCATAGATCATGCGCGCGTTCTTGGGAATCGACATCACTTTGGCCAAGTGGCGAATGATTTTCGGGTCCTGAGCTTTCTGTTCCCACACTTCATCAGACAGCATCAGCAGAGGTTCGATGCGAAACTGGAAAAACAGCTCTTCAAAGTTGGGCCACTTCTTACGCACCACATCCCATGAAATGCCACTCTGAAATACCTTCATGCTGAACGCCGATAACCAGCGATCTTCAGGAACCGCGGCTAACTCGGCTTTGCTGAGCGGCTTTTTCAGCAGGCTCTCAAGTTGGTCTTCTCCGCCTTTACGCTCGGCGGCACGTTGATAGATTGATTGAAACTTTTCCATTGTCATGTGAAGCGCCACTTTTTTGTTTTGAGAAACAACAGTCTAACAGAGCATTTTACGTTCGGCACGGGTTGGTTATTCGTTGAGCAAACAATATGTGCCAGCGGTTTAAAATTGATTTAATGCGATCCGAGTTTTGTTTAGCCTTGCAGTTATCCTGTATGTTAGACTAATTGGTATAACAAGTTGCTGTGGGATAGATATGGAACCGAACGTTAAGCTTTACCAGAAGATTGCTAACCGCTTCAAAACTGACATTGCCAATGGGGTATACCAGGTAGGCGATATGCTGCCAGCCGAGCGTTTGATCGCCGAGCAGATGGAAGTAAGCCGCACGGTGATTCGCGAAGCGATGATCATGCTGGAAGTGGAAGGTTACGTCGAAGTGCGTAAAGGCTCGGGGATTCGTGTCATCAACACCACTATCGAAACGCCGATTGCAGAGGCAAGTGCGACATTGGGTGACGCCAGCTTCATGCTCACCTGCGGCCCATTCGAGCTGCTGCAGGCGCGTCAGCTGTTTGAAAGCAACATTGCCGAGTTTGCGGCCACGCAAGCGACCAAGCAAGATTTGGTCGCGCTGATGAAAATCCAAGAGCAAGCCAAATCTGATGATTACAGCCGCGATTCCTACTGGGACAGCGAATTTCACATTCAGCTTGCCCGTTGCACGCAGAACTCGGCAGTCGTGCATGTGGCAGAGATGCTGTGCAAACATCGGGAGAACAACCCGTACTGGAAGAAGCTGCACGAACACATCGAAGACAACAAGATTCGCAGTTGGTGCAGCGAGCACGATGAAATCGTCAAAGCGTTGATCAAGCGTGACCCACAGGCGGCGCGTCAGGCGGTGTGGCAGCACATCGAAAACACCAAGCAGATGCTGTTTGATGGTTCGAGCGACGATTACGACCGTTTCCTGTTTGCCGAAAGCCCGCTTTCGACATTCTGATGATTTCAAGCGAAGCCAAGTGCTTCGCTTTTTATTGCTCAAAATTTGGTGACTAACGTTCCAGCAATAAAAAATCAGGCAACCCGAGGGTTGCCTGATTGGCGTCTGTGTCTTGCTGTTGGTTTAATTATATTGCTTGAGTTACAACGTCACTCCGCTCTTGAACACCGCGATTTCGCGAAAGTCGTTCAGTTCATTGCGGGTCGGCTCGCCATTGACGAAATCGGCAACTTTGGCGACAAATTGTTCCAGCAGCAAGTCCATCGAGGCGCCTTCAACCAATGCACCGGCGTTGAAATCGATCCAGTGTGGTTTGCGTCTTGCCAAATCGCTGTTGGTCGCAAGTTTCAAGGTCGGCACCGGGCCGCCATACGGGGTGCCGCGTCCGGTGCTGAACAGCACCATGTGACAACCCGCCATTGCCAAGGCGGAGGTGGCAATCGCATCGTTACCCGGCGCGCTGAGCAAATTTAACCCCGGTTTCGATAACCGCTCGCCATAGCGCAGTACATCCATCACTTGGCTGCGACCTGCTTTTTGCGTGCAGCCGAGTGATTTCTCTTCCAGCGTGGAAATGCCACCCGCTTTGTTGCCCGGTGAGGGGTTCTCGTAAATCGGTTGTTTGTGGTCGATGAAATACTGTTTGAAATCGTTGATCATCTTCACCGTCTGCTCGAAGGTGGTTTTGTCGGCGCAGCGGCTCATGAGGATGTGTTCGGCGCCAAACATCTCCGGCACTTCGGTCAGCACCGTGGTGCCGCCATGTGTCACCAAGTAATCGGAGAAACGCCCCAGCAATGGGTTGGCGGTGATGCCTGAAAATCCATCTGAGCCGCCGCATTCCAAGCCAAAGCGCACTTCGCTCAGATAGCCCGGCTCACGTTGATCGCTTGCCATTTTGTCGAGCAGTTTCTTCATCAGCGCAACGCCGGTTTCCACTTCATCATCGTGTTTTTGGCAGATCATGAATTCCACCCGCTCCGGGTCGAAATCGCCGAGCGAGTCACGAAACGCATTCACTTGGTTGTTTTCACAGCCAAGGCCGACGACCAGAACCCCGCCTGCGTTGGGATGTTTGACCAGATTCTGCAACAGCACCTTGGTGTTGTTGTGGTCATTGCCCAGTTGCGAGCAGCCATATTGATGGGTGAAGACCTGAATGCCGTCGATGTGGGACAGATCCACCTCGGCTTCGACCTGCTTTTTCATCATCTTGGCCATGGCATTGACGCAGCCCACGGTCGGAATGATCCACAGTTCGTTGCGAATGCCGACGCTGCCATTGGCGCGGCGATAGAGCGACACTGGCGTATTGACCAGTGTGCTGCTGACCGACTGAAAATCGGGCTGGTAGTCGTAGTCGTTCAGGTCGCTGAGGTTGGTGCGAATGTTGTCTTGATACACTCGTTGCCCGATGGCAATTGGCGCCAAAGCGTGACCAATTGGCGCGCCGTACTTGATCACCCGATCGTTTGGCGCGAAATCCTTCAGTGCTACTTTGTGCGCTTGCGGAATGGCTTCCAGCAACGTGATTGGTTGACCATCGAGTTCAACGGTCAACCCTGCGTCCAAATCGTGCAGTGCCACGGCGACATTATCGCTCGGATGAATTTTGAGTAATGGATTCACAAGCTTCCCCTTAACAACGGCTGAGTGCGTCTCGCATGCCTTGCGCGCAAATGCGTGCAACGTGCGCCGTCACGCATTCTGCCAGCCCCGGAACGCGGGTGAGGTCGGTTTCCCAGTGCGCGGCATTGCTCAATACGCCGTCAACCAGTTCGCGGTGGCTGCTTTCGCCCCGTTCGACTTTTGGCCATTCGCTGGCAAAGAAATCGAGCCAAGGCTGGTCATCGGCGAGGGCGTATTCGCCCTCGGCGCGTTGCCCGCGATAGAAGGTGATGAGGGCTGCCAGCGCGAAGCTCAGGTAACGCGGCAGTTGACCTTGTGTCTGCTGGTAGGTGAGCAACTGCGGCAGAATACGCGTTTTGAATTTGGTCATGCTGTTGAGCGCAATCGACAATAACAAATGCTTGATGTACGGGTTTTTGAAGCGGTATTCGACATCGCGCGCAAAGGCGTGCAGTTCATCTTTTGGCAACGACAAGGTCGGAATGATTTCGTCAAACATCACGGCTTTGAGGTACGCGGCGATCTGCTCGTCTTGCATGCTGTCGCCCACCGTATCGATGCCAGCCTGAAACGCCACCGGCACTAACGCGGTGTGCGCACCATTCAAAATGGCGACTTTACGCTCTTTGTATGGCTTGATCTCGTCAACAATTTTGATATTCAGTGCCTGTTCATCGCTCAGTTGCTCAAGACACAGGGCTTGATTCAGCCATTGCGGGCCTTGAATCACGAACAAGTAGAAGTTCTCTGCGCTGACCATAAAGGTGTCGCGGTAATTGAGTTCCGCTTCCAAAGCGGCCACTTCATCTTTCGGATAGCCAGTAACAATGCGATCCACCAAAGTGGAGCAGAACGTATTGGCACTTTCCACCCAGTCACGAAACGCCGCAGGTAGAGCCCAAAGGTCGATGTAACGCAGCACGATGGCTTTGAGCGCTTCGCCGTTGTAATCAATCAGCTCGCAAGGAATGAGGATCCAGCCTTTGTCTTGCGCGCCGTCAAAGTGATTGAAGCGCTCCCACAACATGCGGGTCAATTTAGCCGGGTAGCTGCTGGGGGGCAAATCGCCCAGTTGATCGCTGTCGACAAACGCAATGCCGGCCTCGGTGGTATTGGAAAACACAAACTCAATGTCTGGGTTTTTCGCGCGTTCCAGAATCGTTTCGAATTCGCGGTACGCCGATAACTCTTCGTTGACTGAATAGATGATGCGCGATTGAGACACCGCTTCGCCGGACTCATCCAGACCGCGAATCAACGTGGTGTACAAGCCATGTTGCGTATTGAGACTGGGTGGAAACTCGCCGCCAATTGGGCGAATGACACTGACGCCGGCGTTGAAGTCGGTGTGTTGGTTTAACTGGTCAATTTGCCAGTCCAAGAATGCGCGCAGAAAGTTGCCCTCACCAAACTGAATGATTTTGGTCGGATAAGACGGGCCGGGAAAAGTATCGCGATTAAGTTGTTTCATCATAAGTACCTGTTGGGGGCTGCCCAACCATGTGGCGGGCAGCGAATCTCGGGCGTTTAAACGTGGCAAAAGTGGATCACTTGTGCGTGATGCCAAAATAGTTTTTTGCGTTGTGGTAGCAGATGTCCGACACCATGCGGCTCAGCAAATCAAAGTCGGCTGGCGCTTCGCCGTTCTCCACCCATTGGCCAATCATCTGGCACAGAATGCGACGGAAGTATTCGTGGCGGGTATAAGAAAGGAAGCTGCGACTGTCGGTCAGCATGCCGACAAAACGGCTCAGCAAGCCCAGTTGCGCGAGCTGCGTCATCTGACGTTCCATGCCATCTTTTTGATCGTTGAACCACCAACCTGAGCCGAACTGAATCTTGCCTTCCACGCCGCCGCCCTGGAAGTTGCCACACATGGTCGCAATGACTTCGTTATCGCGTGGGTTCAAGCAATAAAGAATGGTTTTAGGCAGCGCGTCGTCACGGTCCAGCGCGTTCAGCAGTCGCGCCAGCGGCAGGGCCACTTCGCCGTCATTGATGGAATCGAAACCCGTGTCCGGGCCAAGCAGATTGAACATGCGTTGGTTGTTGTTGCGCAGTGCTCCGATGTGATACTGCTGCACCCAGCCGCGTTTGGCGTACTCTTTCCCCAGATAAACCAGCACAGCGGTTTTAAATTGCGCGGTTTCAAAGGGCGTCACTGCGCCGCCTGCAAGGCGTTTGGCTAAGATGGCATCGAGCTCTTGCTCGGTTGCGTCTTCGTAGCTCACCGTATCGAGCGCATGGTCAGTCACGCAGCAGCCGTGATCGGCGAAATGTTGCAAGCGTTTGTCCAGCGCCCGGCACAAATCGGCAAAGCGATGAATCTCAACGTCTGCCACTTCGGCCAGCGCTGCCATGTAATCGGCGAAGGTGTCGAGGTGGATGTTAAACGCTTTGTCCGGACGCCAGCTTGGCAGCATTTGTACCGGGAAGTCTTTATCTTCAGCGACACGTTTGTGCGCGCTCAAATCGTCAATCGGATCGTCGGTGGTACCGACCATTTCCACGTTCATCTTCTGCATGATCGCGCGCGCACTGAACTCTGGGCTGGCCAGCATTTCATTGCACTGATCCCAAACGCGCGGGGCGCTCTCTTCATTCAATACCATGCCTGTTATACCAAACGGACGACGCAATTCGAGGTGCGTCCAGTGGTAAATCGGGTTACCGATGGTAAACGGCACCGTGCGGGCAAAGGCCATGAATTTGTCTTTGTCTGATGCGTCACCAGTACACAGACGTTCGTCCACACCGTTACTGCGCATCGCGCGCCATTTGTAATGGTCGCCACGTAGCCAGATATCGGTCAGGTTCTGAAAACGATAGTCGTCGGCCACTTGTTGTGGTGGTAGGTGACAGTGGTAATCAATGATAGGCATGTCCGCGGCGACGTCGTGATACAGGCGACGCGCAAACTCGTTATGCAGCAGAAAATTCTCAGAGAGGAAAGTGGTCATGTCCTTAATCTCAGTTGTTATACCAATTTGGTTTTAAAGATACATCAGATGTCGACTTGTTCAAGAGTCTAACGAGGCTATAGAGCTATATTGTGTGTCCTGAGTCACGTTATTGGCGTTGCTTATTGTGTTTTTGTCGGTGGGATCTGATTTTTGAAAGTTGTTATACAAAAAGTAGTGTTTTTTGATCTCGTTTTGGTTTTTTCTATTTTCGACATGTAATATATGTTTTGCAATTAGTCAGACCAATTGAGGGCATTTCAGGACGAGAATGATGGCCCCACAAATGAAAAAAGATAAGACCCTGGTTTGAGTAATAAATATTGTGTGGCCGTTACCAGAAGAGAAACGCAATGATAATTGAGTTAATCAATGAGTACATAAACAGAGGGCTTCGCCTGCTGCTGACTCTATTTATGGCTGTGATGATCATCGCTGTGGTTTGGCAAGTCTTTACCCGTTTTGTGTTAAATGACCCGGCCAATTTCACCGATGAACTGTCACGTTATCTGCTTATTTGGATTGGGGTACTGGGAGGGGCGTATACCTTCTCAATCCGACGCCATCTGGCGCTGGAACTGCTTTCCTCAAGATACGGTGAAAAAGGAAGAAATGTTCTATCCATTCTGACCAACCTGATTGTGGTGATGTTATCAACGATAGCCTTTATCTACGGCGGTTATTTGTTGGTGAGCTCAACGATTGCAAACGGACAAATATCTCCGGGCATTGTGATTGGCGGAAAACATTTATTAATTGGCTATGTGTATTTGGTCGTGCCTATTTCCGGGGCACTGATCACCTATTTTGGTGTTCTGGATATTTTCAGAGCGATTTATTTTTTGACCCAAAATCGCAGTCATCACCGCGTATAAAGTCTCGCGTTAGGAACAGACATCATGACATTAACGGATTTGTTATTTTCACAAGAATTCCTGATGAACGCGCCGGATATGTTTTACGATATTTTCCCGGTGATCGTTCTGTTCGGAACGTTGGCGGTATTGCTGGTGCTTGGCGTGCCGATTGCTTTCTCAATCGGCCTGGCAGCGTTTCTGACCGTGTTTGTTGATTTCCCGATCGACAAAACCTCCATCCTGATTTCGCAAAAACTGGCCAATGGCCTCAACAACTTTGGTTTGTTAGCGCTGCCGTTCTTTATTGTCGCTGGCAACTTGATGAACCGGGGAGGGCTGGCCAGCCGCCTGATCAACTTTGCGATGTTATTTGGTGGCCGCCTTCCGGGTGCACTGTCGCACGTGAACGTGATTGCCAACATGATGTTTGGTGCGCTTTCAGGCTCGGCTACCGCTTCTGCTGCGGCCGTCGGTGGCATCATGCGTCCGCTGCAGGATAAGCACAAATACCCGGCAGACTTCTCGACCGCGATTAACGTATCGTCGTGCCCGGCGGGTTTGCTGATTCCGCCATCCAACATTCTTATTCTGTACGCCTTGGTCAGCTCGACCTCGGTGCAGTACCTGTTTATTGCGGGTTATCTGCCGGGCATTTTGATGGGGCTCGGCATCATGGTGGGCATTTTCCTGCTCGGGTCGAAGTACAACATTCCGCGCGAAAAATACGAGTTCAACGAAAAAGCCAGCAAAGTCATTTTGGATGCGCTGCCAAGCCTTGGTCTGGTGGTGATCATCATGGGCGGTATTCTGGCGGGTATTTTTACCGCGACGGAAGCCTCGGCGATTGCGGTGGTGTACAGCTTGCTACTTGGTTTTGCGTATAAAGAGCTGAAAACTGGCGACATCTTCCCGATTCTGGTCGACAGCGTGGTGACGACTTCCATCGTACTGCTGATGGTGGCGACGTCATCGGCGATGTCGTGGTCAATGGCGAATGCGGATATCCCGACGTTCATTTCCGATTTCATTCTGGAAGCGTCGAATAACCCAATCATGATCATTCTGCTGATGAACGTCATTCTGCTCATCATCGGCACCTTTATGGACATGACACCGGCGGTGCTGATTTTTACGCCGATCTTCCTGCCTATCGCAACGCAGATGGGCATCGACCCGATTCACTTTGGCATCATCATGGTGTTCAACCTGTGTATCGGTATCTGTACGCCTCCGGTCGGCACGGCGCTGTTCGTCGGCTGTAGTGTGTATGACACGAAATTAGGACAAGTGGTACCGAAACTGATTCCACTGTTCTTCATTATGATCATTACGTTAGCGATTGTTACGTTGATCCCTTCTCTATCTTTGTGGTTGCCGCATCTGGCTGGATATAACTATTAAAACCAATATAGGACTGTGAAATGAAAACGATGAACAAACTACTTTTGGCGTGCACGGTATCAACCCTGCTGGGCAGCAACGTGTATGCTGCCACCCTGAAATTGTCACATGCGCTGCCAACCGAACACCCGGTTCACCAATCGCTGGAGTACTTTGCGGATCAGGTGAAAAAAGAGGCCAATCTGCGCGTGAAAGTGTACCCGAACGGTACGTTGGGCGATGAGTCTGAAGGCTTGCAGATGGTGCAAAACGGTACAGTGGCGTTCACGAAAGCCAGTGCGGCGACGCTGAACACCTTTGCGCCTGACTACAAACTATTGTCGCTGCCATACCTGTATAAAGACCGCGCGCAATACGATGCGGTGCTCAATGGTCCGATTGGCGAAGAGATTCTTGCCTCATCACGTGATGCTGGCTTTATCGGCCTTGCGTTCCTGGATGCAGGTTCACGCAGCTTCTACACCAGCAAACCCATCAAAACGCCGGACGATTTGAAAGGCTTGAAGATTCGCGTGCAGAACTCGGCACTGTCCATCGATACCATCAAAGCGCTTGGTGGTACACCGGTGCCACTGCCATACGGCGAGCTATATTCTGCGATGCAGCAGGGCGTGGTGGATGGGGCAGAGAACAACGTGCCGTCATATTATTCATCACGTCACTATGAAGTGAAGAATGTGTTCTCGCGCGACAACCATACTATGGTGCCGGACGTACTGGTAATTTCAACCAGCGTATGGGACTCACTGACTGACGAGCAGCGTGAAGGCGTGCGTACAGCCGCGAAAGAGACGGTGAAAGTGCAGGAAGACAATTGGGCGAAATACGTTGAGAAAGCAACGCAGGATCTGAAGCAGCACAACGTCACGTTTGTGGAAAGCGATATCGCTAAGTTCCAGGCGGCGGTGCAACCTGTGTACGACAAGTTCAAAACGGACAACCCGGATTTGGTTCCGCTACTGGATCAGATTCAGTCTATCGACTAAACAGTGGCATAAACCCGAAACGAAAAAGGCACTGCTCAGCAGTGCCTTTTCTTTGCGCGTTACACCCGGGTTTAGAAATTAACCCAGGTCAGGCTTAGCATCAGAACCACCAATGAAGTGGCTGAAAACATTGCCAGCATGCCGAATAACTCGCGAAGGTTGATAGACCAAGATTGTTTTTTATCGTACATAACGTCACCTTAATCGACATAACTAAATGAGATTTTGGTCACACTTTACTCCTGTTTATGACGTGGATCAATAAATTTGCGTAATTTTTCATCAAAACAGGAGTGAAACACTGTGAATAGCCGTTTTATTGTAATTAAGTTACATTTAGGAGTGCCGAGAATTCTGCATTCGCCCTTAATTTGGTCATCCGTATAGGTGAAAAAGGGCAGTGGAATTTGGGCTAGAGGATTCAGATTGCTAGTTATTTGTACAATTAGTTAAATGAGAATGATTGTTGAATTCATTTTTATTGATATTGTTGGAAATATAAATAAGATAGCTTCCAGACTACTTTCTGACCCTCTTCGTTGATAAGGAAATAACAATGATAAAACGGCTGCTGACCCTGTTGCTGATTTCGTTTGCACCGCAGGTATTTGCTCAAGTGACGACGGTGACTGACGTCCTTGATCGTCAAGTGACGCTGGATCTTCCGGCAAAACGCGTTGTGCTGGGCTTCTACGGGGAAGACTACATGGCGATCGGTACCGAAAAATCCTTTGATAACGTGGTGGGTATGTCGAAAGGGATTTGGGAGAAGTGGCGTCCTGCTAACTGGGCGATGTATGTTGCGCACCGTCCGTCATTGGAAACACTGCCAGACGTTGGCAAAGTGGACACACAAACGTTCTCGGTAGAGAAGGTTATTAGCCTCAATCCGGATTTGCTGGTCCTGGCTGACTGGCAGTTCAAAGGCCTTGGCAACGATGTCAACCGCATTGAAGACGCTGGCATTCCGGTGATTGTGATTGACTACAACGCACAGACCGTTGAACGTCACGTACAAAGCACCCTGATCATCGGCCAGATCACCGGTCAGGAAGTGCGCGCGGAGAAAATCGCGAAACAATATCAGGACATGGTTCAGCTGGTGGCGGATCGTCTGGCCAAAGCGAACCTGCCTAAACCAACCATTTACGCAGAATTTGGTTTTCCTGGCACCAAAGAGTACGGCTACACCTTCGGTAAAAACATGTGGGGTGCGATGTCGGAAATGGCAGGCGGTGAAAACATCTCTAAACCGTTTGTCGAGTGGTGGGGTCACCTCAACCCAGAGCAGGTTCTGGCTGCTCAGCCGGATGTACTGCTGATCACCGGCTATGAATTTGGCGGTGCTGATGATGCGATGGTGATTGGTCAGGACGTTGACCGCGCGACCGCGCTGGCTCGCCTGAAAGGTTACAAACAGCGCCTGGGATGGGATAGCCTGCCTGCGGTGAAAAACAACCGCATGATCAGTATCTACCACGGTGCGTGCCGCAGTATTCTCGATGGCCCGATGATTCAGTTCATCGCCAAAGCGCTGTACCCGGATTTGTTCAATGATCTCGACCCGGAAGCGGAATACATCAACTTCTATAAAGAGTACCTACCGGTGACACCAACCGGCACCTTTGCGGTTTCTCTTTCTGAATAATTCTTAGCGGCACTTTCATGTGCCGCTTGCTCTTTGTGTAATCAGGTAATGTGACATGCAATCCGCGATACTTTTACAAGCGATTGAACAACAACGAAAGAGTGAGCGCCGCCGCTGGGTGGTGCTTTGTGCTTTTGGCACCATTTTATTGGCTTCCTTTGTGCTCGATATCATGACTGGCCCATCGATGCTGGATGCATCGCGCGTGCTGAATGCGCTGCTGGAATTTATCGGTCTGCCATTTCAGGTTGATGGTTCAACCCGCGTGATTGTTACCAACCTGCGTTTGCCAATTGCGCTGATGGCGATCATTGTCGGTGGCTCGCTCGGGGTTGGCGGCGCAGAAATGCAGACGCTGCTCAATAACCCGATGGCCAGTCCGTACACACTGGGCATGGCTGCGGCGGCAGGCTTTGGTGCGGCGCTGATGCTCTACATCGGTTCGCTGGGCATGGACAGCCATTATGCGGTGCCGCTGGGCGCATTCTTGTGCTGTATGTTGTCGGCCTGTTTTCTGTTTGCTTTGGCCTCCATGCGTCACATTACGTCAGGCCAGTTGATTCTGGCGGGGATTGCGTTGCTGTTTCTGTTTCAGTCGCTGTTGTCGCTGGTCCAGTTCATCGCCTCACCGGAGCTGAGCCAACAAATTCTGTTCTGGCTGTTTGGCAGTCTGTCGAAAGCGACGTGGAGCAACTTAACCATCACCGCTGTGGTGGTGATGGGCGGTTTTGCTCTGCTGATGCGGGATTCGTGGAAACTGACGGCGCTGCGGTTGGGCGAAGAGCGCGCAAAAAGCGTCGGTGTGAACGTGCAGCGCCTGCGCCTTAAAATTCTGTTTATCGTGGCGGTAATGACGGCAACCGTAACCAGTTTTGTCGGCATTATTGGCTTTATCGGCATTGTGGCACCCAACATCGCTAAAATTCTGGTGGGCGAAGATCAACGCTTCTTCCTGCCACTTTCATTCCTAATCGGCGCATTTTTGCTTTCAACGGCTTCCGTGTTGTCAAAAGTGATTGTGCCGGGCGCGCTGTTTCCCATCGGGATTGTGACGGCAATTATCGGCGTGCCATTCTTCTTCTGGCTGATCGTGGCGAAGCGAGGTTAATCATGCTGAAGGCTGACACACTCAATATTCAGATTGGCTCGCTGACGCTGGCGCGTGACATGAGTTTTACGTTGCAACCTGGGCAGGTGACGGCGATCCTTGGTCCGAATGGCACGGGTAAAAGTACGCTGCTGAAAACGCTGTTTGGCGATATCAAACTCAACAGTGGCACGATTTCGCATCAACACGATCAACTGAGCATCAAATCACTGCCGCACTGGCGCTCACGTTTTGGCTACATGCCTCAGGATATTCACCTCGACATCAACCTCACCGTGATTGAAGTGGTGCTGCTGGGCAAGTTGGATGCCCTGAGCCTGCGAGTGGACGACACCATGCTGCGCGGCGCGCTGGAAATTCTGGAAAGCATGGGCTTGTCTCATCTGGCGAACCGCGATGTGCGCACGCTCAGTGGTGGTCAGTGTCAGATGATTCTGTTTGCGCAGGCGCTGATGCGTGACCCACAAATTCTGATGCTCGACGAACCGGTCAGCGCGCTGGATCTTCATCACCAGCACGTGCTGCTGGATCATCTGGTGACGCAAACCCGCGAGCAGCAATACATCACGCTGATGGTGCTGCACGACCTCAACCTGGCGGCGCAGTATGCTGATAATCTGCTGGTGCTGAAACAGGGTGAACTGGTGGCCTGCGGGCATCCCAAGCAGGTGCTGACTTCTGAGCTGGTGCAAGATATTTATAACGTCGAGGCGCAAGTCATCACCGATGAACACGGTGTGCCTTTTGTGCGTACGCTGCGTTCGAAAAAGGTCGCGTAAATGAAGCTGTATCATTTCGTCAAGGACTGGCGATTGCTCTCTGCCGCTGGCCGGGTGCTGGTGTTTAACAGTTTCAGTTTCAACCTCGGGTTTTACATGCTGCTGCCTTATCTGGCAGAGCATTTGCAAAACCTCGGTTTCAGCGGTTGGTATATCGGTTTAATCATCGGCCTGCGTGTGCTTAGTCAGCAGGGGCTGTTTCTGATTGGCGGCACGCTGGGTGACAAGTTCGGCTATAAACCGATGATCCTGTGTGGCTGCGCCGTTCGCATTGTGGGTTTCTTTTTACTTGGGATCAGCGACAGCTTTGCGGCGATTCTTGTTGGTGCGTTTTGCACCGGCTTTGCTGGCGCGCTGTTTACGCCCAGCAGTCAGGCGTATTTGTCCTCGGAATACCCGAACGCTCGCGAGCGTAACCGAGTGTTTGCTTTGCAGAATCTGGCCAGTGAAGCGGGGATGTTGCTGGGCCCACTGATTGGTCTGACGTTGTTCTCGGTCAGCTTTATGTGGGTCGGACTCTCGGCGGCAGGCGTGTTCTTCATTCTGCTTCTGCTGCAATGGTATTACCTGCCGAAAGACGTTCACGCCCCGGCGGCGACAGAAAAACAGCTGTTCCTGCTCGATTGGTGGGCGATGCTGAAAAACAAACCCTTCATGCGTTTTGTGTTCGCTGCGTGCGTCTATCAAATCCTGTTTCATCAGTTGTACCTGTCTATTCCGCATCAGGCTCGGGTTCAGACTGGCGATCCGTCGGTGATCACATGGGTATTTATGGTGTCGTCATTGATGGGCGTGTTGTTGCAACTGCCGGTCAGTCACTGGGTGGACAAACAGCTTGGTATCGCCAAAGGGATGGGGATTGGCATGGCGTTGATGGGCAGTGCATTTCTGGCGCTGAATCTGCACTTTGCGCCGTGGCCACCATTGCCGTTTGTGCTGTGCGCGATACTGCTCAGCTCCGGTTCAATGATGGTTTATCCGCTGATTGGTGCCTACGTGCCACGCTTCGCCACGCCGTCCAAATTGGCCAGTTATTACGGCCTCTATTCTTGTATCGGCGGCTTTTTTGCATTTGCGGGAAACTGGGGAGCGGGTTGGCTGCTGGATTTACCGCAGTTTCCATCCGGTTGGTTGTGGCTGACCTTCGCCGTGCTCGGCGCGTTGTCCGGTATCGGACTGTATGTTCAGGTCAGCAAGCAGCAGGGATCGGAGCCGGAACTGGCGTGAGTTTGCGTTTAACGCAGGCTCATAGGCCGGCATTAAACGCGCTCATACTGGTGACGATACAATCTCTCATCTCTCGAATGGAGGCACTGAGCGGCCTGCCTTTTCGAATCACCAGATCAACGGAGGTGTCCAGAGTGTGCATACCTTCAATATCGATAGCCACAAAGGACTGATTTTTCAGCTCTTTCGTCACGCAGACTTTCGGCAGTAACGTTCCGCCAAGCCCGGCCTCGACGTAGCTCTTGAGCGCTTCAAACGAGTTACACAGCAGAATCTCTTTGAGGCGAATTTCCTGCCGCGCCTCATAAAGATTGATGGCACGTCTTATGCTGAAACTTTCATTGAGCAGCGCGAGCGGGATCTCCGCGAGTTGTGTAGGCGAGCAGAGCTGAATGTTTGCCCATGGACTCTGCGGCGGTACAAGCAGGCTCAGCTCCTGAAACGGACAGGAGAACAGGACATCCACCTTGGTATCCTGAGGCGCGTTCAGCAAAATGCCGATATCGGCTTCCTCGCTCTTAATGCCTTCGATGACGTCATCTCCGCCACCGACCTGCAGGATCAGTTTGACGCCCGGATGGCGGTGAGAAAATTGTGCGATGGCATGATTGATGAGGTCCGGAATAAAACCGCCTCCCACAGAAAGGCGCAGCGTTCCGGTTTGCAGATGCTCGATTTCAGACAGGTCGGACACCAGATCATTTTTCCGTTGGTTGATGTCCTGAATGTACTCGGCTAAGCGAAGGCCGGACTGAGTAAGATTGACGCCACGGCCAATCCGATCCATCAGACGGACGTTAAGCTGAGCTTCAAGTTGCGACACTTTTCGACTGATTGCAGAAGGTGAAACGTGCAGCACTTCTGAGGCTGCACGAATACTTTTCGTTTTTGCGACCACTTCAAAATACTTCAGTGCTCTTTCGTCCATACGTTCCTTCGCTGAGTACGATTAATCGGCTAACAAATGTTGAACCAGTTTAACCCAGAAGTTGGCACCGATAGGTAGTACCTCATCATTAAAGTCGTAATTCGGGCTGTGCAGATTGTGCGAGTGGTTGTCGCTGCCGTTGCCGAGCCAAATGTAAGCACCGGGCAGTTTTTCCAGCATAAAGGCAAAATCTTCGCCGCCCATGCTCGCGGGTGGGTTCACATGAACTTGCTGAATCTCAGGCATGGATTCAAGCACGCGCTGACACTTCTCCGCTTCCGGCTGAGTGTTGATGGTCGCCGGGTAGCGACGTGAATAGAGAATATCAGCTTTACAGCCTTGCGCTTTTGCAATCCCTCTGACCACATCCAACATGCGTGTTTCAATCAAGTCTCGCACCTTTGGGCAGAAAGAGCGTGTTGTGCCTTTCAATGTCACTTCTTCCGGAATCACGTTGTAAGCGTGGCCTCCATGAACCTGAGTCACGCTGATCACACCGGATTTTTGCGGGTCAAGATTGCGGCTGATGATGCCTTGTAGCGCGTTGATAATCAGGCTGGCAGTGTAAACAGGATCGACCGTATCATGCGGCATGGCGCCATGTCCGCCTACGCCTTTAATTGTGATATCAAACGTATCGAAAGCGGCCATCACCGCGCCATAATGCACCGCGGCCTGACCCGCTGGCAGTGCAGGCCAGTTGTGCAGGCCATACACTTCCTGCATCGGGAAACGTTCGAACAAGCCATCTTCAATCATCGCTTTAGCGCCTGCTTCGTTCTCTTCCGCCGGTTGGAAAATGAAGTGGACAGTACCTTTGAAATCGGGATTTTTGGACAAGGAGACGGCTGCACCCAGCAGCATGGTAGTATGACCGTCATGACCGCACGCGTGCATTTTGCCGTGATGCTTAGAGCAGTGATCAAAGGCATTCATTTCTACGACATCGAGCGCATCCATATCCGCTCTCAGGCCGATGGTCGGCCCGTCGCCCTGATTGCCATGCAGTGTCGCGACAATACCTGTGCCTCCGAGCCCGCGTTCGATTTGCAAACCGAGTTCGCTCAGGATGGAGGCGATGGTATCGGACGTACGAAACTCTTCATAAGCCGTTTCTGGGTGGGCATGGAGATCGCGTCTCCAGGCAATCAGTTGTTGGTGTTCTTTTGAGTTCTGATCAATATATTGAGTCATCATTTTTCACATCTTGATTATGTGCACTTCGATCAGTGGCTGACGTGTTGAAATAGATTGTTGATTTGACGTTGCAGGGCGTTGGCTATTTTGATTCGCCATCGCACTGCAGCGCCAAATCGTTGAGCATGGTGATGAATAATTAATTATAGAGCTATATTCGCAATGATAGCGGAACCTAAATATGTCCCGGTAAAGACTAGCAGAGCGATAATAACAACTTTCCCGCCGGCTGACTTAAACGTCGTGACCTCTTGTTTGCTGATGGCTAAACCTGCGTATGCTAATACCGGGCTGACCAAACTTAAGAAATTAATTTCTTTTACGTAGGTCAGAATAAATTCAGATACCGGAGAGGCTGGCATGGTCAGTATTACACTGACCAATGACAACCAGGCGACCGATGGCAAATAAAACGGCATCACTTTGGCCAGAAATAAACCAGCCATAACCATGCCAAATATAATGATCATACCGGGTAGGGCGGAGAGGGGTGTAATTCCGGTTCCGGTCCAGTTACTGATCAGGGCGATAATACACACAATGACCAGTACCATCGCGTAATCAATCAGGTTGATGTTTGCGTTAACGTTTTTTGCGGTAGCTGCATTAGACATTGAGGTCACTCCCTTGAGCTGCGGATGAACGGACTGGCTGATTCTTGGTCAGAAGACGGTACATTTTCTCGGTCAGCGGCAGTGCGATAAACAAGCCGACAAACAGACCCGTCGCATTGGTCAACAAGTTACTGGCTCCCGCCAGTGCTAAGATTTCATCTTTCATTTCAGGAATAGAAGCGCCGAGTGCAGCCGAGCAAGCGGCGGTCATACTGCCACTGCCAACCCCACATGCCATGGCAAGGGCGCGCGGATCAAACCAGTTGGTCGACGCAAGCAAGGAAGCCAGCAGACCAAAATAGAGCGTGCCAAACATGGTACCCATCACATAGACGCCCATGACGCCGATACCTTCCGGGCTTTTGAGGCCATATTTATCCGAAATCAGGGCGATATTCGGTTCACGGGCAATCGAGAAACAGGCACCGACCGATTCACGTCCCATCTTCAATACCAGAATCGCAACAGGCATCGCAATTAATATCGTGCCAAGGTTTCCCAGTTCCTGAAATATCATCGCTGGACCAATTTCTAATATTTTATTCAGTGATGGCCCGATCAATGTGCCGAATTTAGCCAGAAAAGGTAAAACGGAAATAATGATAATGGGTGTGGCTTTTTCAGCGGCTTTTGTACTCATGACCGCTTTGGCCTTTTTAACCACGTTCGGGTTGAGCAACAGACCAAAAATAAAAGCATAGAACAGCGGTAATAACACTACGCTGCTGCTTCCCAGTGGCACTTTAATTATTCCGATCAGTTCGGCAACCACCGATATTGCCACGACGGTCAGATGTAGCCGCCAGTTTCCCAGCTGGCCTTTTAAACTATCCATAGCTTGCTTCCTTATTTGATTTTTTATTTCCATAGTAAAACCGTGCTCAATGATTTAACCATAAATAAATTGTTGGAACTAATGATATAAAACCAACGATTTGTTCTAAAAAAGGCAACACAAGATATGATTCTGTTGCTTTGTGTAGCAATGCAAACGTTTACTTGGCTTTGAATCGTAAGATAGGATAAATCTCTGCATAACCCCTCGCACGCAGGCAGCCTCTTTCTGCATCAGTCTTCAAAGACCAGACAATCATCTTACGGGAAGGTGTTTTTTCAGATCGGTTATTTTCTGTTCTCGACTTCATTGAGTATTTGCGTTATACACGATCTCCTTAGTCGTAGAATGAGCTTGGGTATAGCGAGGGACAGCATGTTAGAGAGTTTTGGTGTCATTAATATTTGGACCTATATGGTCGGGCTGACCATGATCATTCTCGCTCCCGGGCCGAACTCTTTGTATGTGCTGAAATCCAGTTCGTCGTTTGGTGTCAAAGCGGGCTATAAAGCGGCATCGGGCGTGCTGATTGGCGATGCGGTGCTGATTCTGCTGTCTTACCTCGGCGTGGCATCTTTGATTCAGACTTCACCTGTGCTGTTTACCATCATTCGTTATCTGGGTGCGGCGTATCTGCTGTATCTCGGACTGAAGATCATTCATTCTCTGTTGCGTAAAGGCGGGGATGATGAAGCAGGCGTGGAGCGTCCGAAGAAAAGCGAAAACGTGTTTGCGAAATCGCTGTCGCTGAGTCTGACCAATCCGAAAGCGATTCTTTTCTACGTATCCTTTTTCATTCAGTTTATCGACTACACCTACGATCACACCTGGATTTCTTACCTGATCCTGGCCACGATTCTGGAGATTTTCAGCATCGTTTACCTGAGTGCGCTGATTTTCTTAGGCACATCACTGACGCAAATGTTTAAAAACAACAAACGTTTGTCGCAGCTGGGCAATGGCTTACTCGGCATGTTTTTCATGGGATTTGCTGCGCGACTCGCCAGTCTGAGCTAATGGCAGTGAGAGAGTAACAACAACGACGGGCCTGAAGATTTCAGGCCCATTCTGTTTTTGAGTGCTGACGATGATCAGGCGAGATTAAACTGGCGGCGAATAAACTCTGCGGCCTTATCGGCACCAGCCTGAGAAATCGTGTGCGGAATGCCAGGCTCAAGGAAAGTGGTGACGTCCACGCCGGCTGCTTGTAGTGCAATGGCGGCCTTTTCGGTTTCCGAATAAGGAATGACAGGGTCACCTTTGCCGTGAATCAGCAGCACAGGTATCTGGTTGTCGATGTGATAAGGCTGCGGCGATGAAAGGCGGCCGGAGAAACCCACAATCGCTCTTACGGGCAAGCGGCTGCTCGCCACTACATCCATCGACATGATTGTGCCTTGGGAAAAGCCGACCAAAATGATGTCGTCGGTCTGCCAAGAGCCGCCATGTTGCAGCAGTATATCAGTGATGGTTTGATCCATCGCGACACGTGCATCCTGAACCCGGCTCGGGCGGTTAATCTCATTAATGCCATCAAGGCTGAACCATTGGTAACCGCCACCGTGATCAAACGGAAATGGTGCATTCGGCGAGAGGAACTTCACGCCCGGCATTGATGGCGCCCAGTAATCACCCAGACGTTCCAGATCGTCACCAGAACTGCCGACTCCGTGCAGCAGAATTACAATTTTCTTTGTCATCATCATTCCTTACTGAACCACGTGTTCACGCAGTACTTACAAACCATAATCCGACATGTCCGGACCTACCGGCACAATCCCGTTCGGGTTCAGTGCTTTAATTGAATAATAGCCTTGTTTGATGTGTTCAAGGCTGACGGTGCTGCGCACGCCCGGCAAATCCAGCAGGCTTTTGATGTACCCATTTAAGTACGGGTAGTCACGCAGCTGGCGTAAGTTACATTTAAAAATGCCATGATACGCAGGGTCGAAGCGAATTAACGTGACGAACAGACGAATATCAGCCTCGGTAACTTGTTGACCGGAAAGGTAATCACGTCCATCGCTCAGGCGATTTTCTAAAGTGTCCAGCATAGTGAACACGTCATGGAATGCTTCTTTGTAACTTTCCTGCGTGGTAGCAAAACCAGCGCGGTAGACACCGTTATTGAGCTTTGGATAGATCTCCGCATTCAGGGTATCAATCTCTTCACGCAGCGCCGACGGGTAAAGGTCAAAGTCCTGATTGGCCAGCTCACCAAAGCCGCTGTTGAACATGCGTACGATGTCGGCAGACTCGTTGTTGACGATGGTACGGGTTTTCTTATCCCACAGGACAGGCACGGTCGCACGGCCGGTAAAGTGCGGATCGGCATGGGTGTAGAGTTGATGCATCCACTCAAAACCGTTCAGTTCGTCACGGTCGGCGCCCGGAAAGTCGCCAAAATGCCAGCCCTCATCAAGCAGTTGAGGTTCGACGACAGAAACGCTCACGACGTCTTCCAATCCTTTGAGTTTACGAGCAATCAGCGTGCGTGAGGCCCACGGACAGATCAGCGCTACATACAGATGGTAGCGACCTGATTCGGCGATAAACTTAGCGCTTTCGCCTGCTGCCAGTGATTCGGGAGCAACCACCCAATCACGAAAACTTGATGTCTGGCGGACAAAACCACCTTTCTCGTCGGTTGCCTGCACAGGGTGCCACTCTTTTGTCCATTGACCATTAACCAGCATGTTTCACCTCAGAATCTCTGTTTGATTGCGATGAAGAAACTTTAACTTACTTCCAAATGAATGATTAGATGGCGAGGGTGAAGTTATTTCCTTCCAATATGGAAGAAATAGCGTGCCTGACCGATCGCTATTCCCAATCTGCGCCGTTGGCAAAACGGTTAACCAGAAAATCGATGAAGGCTCGGGATGACTGAGCGAGATGTTTGGCAGGCGGATAGAGCGCATAGAGCCCGAGAGGCGGTACTTCGTACTCTTGCAGCAACGCAATAACCCGTTTTTGTTGCAGTGCCTGAGCGGCAACAAACGTTGGCAGGCGCGCGATGCCGAGCCCGGCACACGCGGCTTCTAAACACACATCGGCATTGGAAAACTTGAGTCGGCCATTGACGGCAAGATCCTGCACTTTGCCTTGCTCATTGAGATACGGCCAGTGGTAGGGATCGCGAAAATTCGTATCGATAATGCAATGGTGCTGCGAAAGTTCGCGAGTGTGAATGGGCATGCCGTGCTGCTGCAGATACTCCGGCGAAGCCAGGGTCACGACGCGGACTTCACACAGTTTACGGGCAATCAGACTGCTGTCGTCTAACTTGCCGATGCGTAGCGCCAAATCAAAGCCTTCATCGACAATATTGACGCTGCGATCCGAGAATTTTACGTCGAGATCGATATCGGGAAACTGTCTGGAGAAGGCAATCAGGCTGGGGGCAAGTTGGCTTTGGCCAAACGTGACGGGTGCGGAAATCCGCAGCCGGCCGGACGGCAGGCGCGAGGCGTTACGAATCGAATCGTCGAGCTCATCAAGATCGTCCAACACGCGTTTGATACGCTCGTAATAAGCCTGACCGACATCTGTCGCGGCGAGTGAGCGGGTCGAGCGTTTGAACAGTTGTACGCCGAGCTCTTGCTCAAGGCGCGAAATCAGTTTGGAGGCCTGACCGCTGCTGATTGCCAAGCGCTCAGCGGCTTTGGCGAAACTGCCGAGTTCCATTACCGCGACAAACATTCGGTCGCATTGCAGCCTGTCCATTCGCTATCCTGATAATTTTCATGAATTTACAGCAAGCTTATGGAGAGATGACGCCAAAGGCAACGGGATTGAGGAGATTTATGTCGCTGGTCAGAATCAAAAAGAGCGGCTGATGGCCGCTCTTCTCTCGTTCAAATCGGTTCTGTCAGGAATGGATCGCCGCTGGCTGCGGTTTGGGTTTTAACCAACTGCCTGCGATAAATGACAGCAGGCCAACCACCAGTGTCGGCACAATCGGATGCACGCCGCCCATGTCTGGCTTTATCCACATCAGGCCGATATAGACGGTCAGCCCGGAAACCATGGAGCACAACGCCCCCGTGGCCGATGCCTTTTCCCAGTACAAACCAAGTACTAACGGCCACAAAAAAACGGCTTGCAGGCCGCCGAGGGCAATCAGGTTCAGCCACACAATCATGTCTGGTGGGTTGGTGGCAGCAAAGAAGACCAATAGGGCAAAGATGCCGGTGATCCACAGTGACATGCGATTGAGTTTACTCTCCGCGTTGTCCTCTTTGACCACACCCGGATTGATGTAGTTGATGTAGAGATCTTTCAGCAGCGTGGCTGACGCCTGAATCAGCTGTGAGTCGATGGTCGACATGATGGCTGCCATCGGGCCTGCGAGAAAGATGCCGGCCACCATGGGTGGCAGTACCGTCATCATCAGGGTCGGCATGATCTGATCCGGGCTGCCAACATCCGGCACAATCGCGCGCCCCAATGCGCCTGCCATGTGGGTGCCAAACATCAGCAGCGCCATCATGATGGTGCTGATCACCATGCCTTTGTGCAGCGAAGGACTGTCTTTGTACGACATACAACGCACCGCCGCATGCGGCAGACCAATCACGCCAAAACAGACCAACACCCAGAAACTGAGAATAAACGGTTGGCTGAGGAAGTGATTCGGTCCATACGGAGTAACCAACGCGGGATCAATCGCATGCAAGCTGGTGATCAGTTCACCGACGCTGCCGCCCGCGTGCACCACGCCAACCAACAGAATAATGGTGCCGATGAGCATCATGATGCCCTGAATGGTGTCGGTCAGTACCACAGCGCGAAAACCGCCGATGGTGGTATACAAACCGACGGTGCAGGCAAACAGCAACAAGCCCTGTTCATACGGCAATCCCGTGACGGTTTGCAGCAGGCGTGCGCCGCCGACAAACTGCACAACCATGGTGCCGAAAAAGGCGAGCAGCAAAGAGAACGAAGCCAGAATGACGACCGCGCGACTTTTAAAGCGTGCATACAAAATGTCATTGAGTGTCAGGGCGTTATGTTTGCGCGCTTCAATCGCAAACTTTTTACCCAGAACCCCCAGTGTCAGCCAGGTCGCCGGTAACTGGATCATGGCCAGCAATACCCATCCGAGGCCCATTTTGTATGCCGCTCCGGGGCCGCCGATAAAGCTACTGGCGCTGGCATACGTGGCGGCCAACGTCATGGCTAATACGAAGCCACCCATGCTGCGGCTACCCACAAAGTATTCGCTGAGGAAGCTGCCGTTTTTGTAGTGACGGCGAGTCAGAAAAGCGACCGCGAATACGCCAATCAGATAAATAACTAAAGGTATGAGAAGTTGACTATTCATTGGATTCGTCAGGATTTACATCTAAGGGAATATCGCGATAAAACACTTTCACCATCACCGCGCACAGCACAGTGAAAACGATCGGGCCAATCACACACGAAAGCAGGAACCAGAGCGGCATGCCGAAATAGAGTTCAGGCATGCTGGTGTCTTGCGGCGGCGCCGAAAACCCATAGGCGGAAACGTACCACCAGATGAAATAGCCCACTGCCAGCGCAATGGCTAAAAAAGCCTCACGATGCGCCTGACGATACCTGCTTTTTCTGTTGTCCATAAGTTGTCTCCCAGTCTAGGTACCATACGGAGGAGGGCTATGGTATTACAAATGTGCTGCAAGGCACAAAAGATTACTAAACCAGGGTGTTCAGGTTAGGTGAGTGCAAACCTGACCTGAACAAAAAGTGTCACAACAGACATGTACGTCGGCGCATGTGAGGAAAGGGACGGAAGGATAATCAGTCTTGGGGTAAACCTTCCCACAGTACAATTGCGGCGGCGAGATCTTCCAGCGACGCGCCGACCGATTTAAACAGCGTGATGTCGTCATCGGAGCGGCGGCCAAACACCTCGTGGCGAGTCAACTGTTCCAAGTCGCCATGAATGTCTTCCATTGAGAACTGACCTTCGGCCATCGCCTGATGCAGATCGCCTGCTTCGCCTTTTGCGCCTGCCCAGGTATCGACAAACACCTGACTGCGTGCAACGGTTTCACCATCACATTCGCGCATATCTTTGCGAAACGCCCCGACCAAATCGAGGTGGCAGCCGGGTTGTAACCATTCACCCCGCACAATGGGTTCTTTGGAGAGCGTCGCGCAACTGATGATGTCGGCCTGAGCGCAGGCTTTGGCCAGATCGCTGACGGCTTCAATCTGCGTGATGGTGGTAAAGGCGCCTTGATAATCCTGATACTCATCAACCATTGCCTGCACTTTGTCGGGATTACGCCCCCAGACCAACACGCGCTCAATCGGCCGCACAGCGGCGTGCGCTTCAATCAGCATCGGCGCCACCTGTCCGGTGCCGACGATAAGTAGCGTCTGCGCATTTGTTTTGGCCAGATAACGCGCGGCCAGCGCAGAGGCTGCGGCGGTGCGACGACGAGTCAGTTCGTTGCCGGCAATGCACGCCAGCGTTTGGCCATGTTGGCCTTCCGATAACAGATACAGGCCGGAAATCGCAGGCAAGCCCGCGGACGAGTTCTGCGGAAATACGTTGAGCATTTTCATGCCAATATAGCCATGTTGCTCCCATGCGGGCATCAGCAGCATGGTGGCTTCGCCGTCGGGGCGCTCAATGGTGTGGTGGTGACGCGCGGGGGCATTCACACCCGTGCGAAAGGTATCGTCCAGTTTGTCGATGAGCGTTGTCCAAGGCAGATGGCGGGCAACAACGTCGGCTGAGAGAAACTTCATAAAACCTCACAGAGTTTGCAAGACTGGCAGCCAGTGCCGCCAGTCGAGTCACTATTATTCCCAGGCCGGGCCACCCATCACATCGGGTAACCACAACGCGGTATCGGGGAAGGCGAGCACTGCCGTCAGCACCAGAAGCTGGATTACAATAAACGGCACCACGCCCGCATACATATGACGCAGCGAAATATCCGGCGGCGTAATGGCACGCAGATAGAAAATCGAGGGCGCCAGCGGCGGAGTCAGGTAGCTGGTTTGCAGTACCACCAGGAACGCCACGCAGAACCACACTTCATCAAAGCCGAGAATGCGCACCACGGGCATTGCAACCGGAATCACGATCAATACCACCGACATCATGTCGAGCACAAACCCTGCCAGAAATGCGATGATGAGGATCAGCGCCAGAATTGCCCACGCTTCAAGGCCAGTGCCGAGCAGTACTGATTGCACGGTCGCCATACCACCTGCGGCAAAGAATACGCCCGCAAACATGTTCCCGCCGAGCACAATCAGTAAGATCATGGCAGAGATGTTGACGGTGCTCATCAGCGAGCTCCACATCACCTGCAGTTTCAGGTTACGGTAACAGGCGGCCAGAATGATGGAGCCAAGTGCACCACAGGCGGCGGCTTCGGTCGGTGTGGCTAAACCCATCAGGATGGTGCCCAGCACGGCAAAAATCAGAATAGCCGCTGGCAGCAGCGCAGTGAACGTCGCGACCAGTCGCTCTTTCAGGCTGTAGCCTTCGCCATCTTCAATCTGGCGAGGTGCCACCGCCGGTTTCAGCCACGAGAGCACAATCACGTACAAAATAAACAGCGTCGCCATCATCAGGCCCGGCAGCAGCAAGCCACTGAATAGCTGACCGACCGACACGCCCGCCACCGGACCAAGTACAATCACGGTAATCGAAGGCGGAATCGCGGTACCGAGCGAGCCACTGGCGCAGATCACGCCGGACAGCAGGCGTTTGTCGTAAGCGTGTTTCATCATGATTGGAATGGCGAGCATGCCAATCACCGCTTCGGTTGCGCCGACCACGCCGCTCGCGGCAGCGAAAATGGTGCCGAGCAGAATGGCGCCGACGCCAAGTCCGCCGGGCATGCCGTGCGTCCACATATGGATGGCTTTAAACAGCCGCTCGGCGATACCGGATTTCTCCAACATCGCCCCCATGAAAATAAACAGCGGGACGGCGGCAAGTATCGAGTTGGTGGCGGTTTCTTCAATTTTGCTCAGCAATTGATAAGCGGTCACGTCGCCAAATTGCATCAGGCCGAAAATGGTCGCGACCAGAATCATGGAGAATGCGACCTGAAATCCCGCAAAGATAAACAAGATCAATAGCGGGAACATCAACAGGGATAAATAATCACTCATACATTCACCTCGCGGCCAAGGGCGATTTGCGCCGATTTCAGCAGTTCTGCCAGAATTTGCAGGCTCAGAGCCGCCAGGCCAATAAACCAGACGCCATAGATTGGCCACATCACCGGGTTCCATGCCGAACGGCCGGAGCGTTCACCACTTTCAAACGCTTCGTAGAAGTAGTGATACAAATCCAGACTGATCCAACACACGATAGGCAGGAACATCAGATAGCAAAGGCTGCGCACCGTTGCGTTGACGCGCGGTTTGAGTTTCAGAGTCATCACATCGACACTGACGTGCTGGCCAAGACGCAGTGCATTGGCGAGGCCAAGCATGAAAATAGCACCCATGACCATATAACTGATTTCAAAAGCCCAGAGGGTCGGGGAATCGAACATATAGCGGCTGAAAACTTCGGTGACAAGTGCACCGATCAGCGGCAATACCAACAGAGCGGCGATCAGCCCGGCAAAGCGGGTAATGGCCTCGATACTGGTAATCAACTTCATAGTGTTAACCTAATTACGATCGGAAAAGAGACCAGACAGCCGCCTTACGGCGGCTGTGGCAAAGAAGATTAGCCTTCGGTCGCGCCGATTTGCAGACGGTATTCCGGCCACAGTTTGATCTTCTCTTTGAACTCGCGCTGAGAGGTCAGCACGCGCTTGAACCAAGCGTTGTCTGCCGCGTGTTCATCTTCCCACTTATTAGTTTCTGCCATGATCTGGCTGATGAATGTCGGATCCAAACGAACGATTTCGTTGCTGCCATTGACCAGCTCTTTGTAAGCATCTAAGTCGGCATAAGAAGAAGCCAGCCATGAATCAAACAGAGACAGTTTGGCGGCTTGGCGAACCAGGGCTTGTTCTTCGGCAGGCAGTTTGTTCCACGCTTTTTGGTTCACCTGACACTCCAGTACGCCACCCGACTGGTGAATCCCCGGTAGAATCACGTATTTCGCCACTTCCTGGAAACCAGTTGGACGGTTCATTTCCGGGCTGCCCCATTCGGCTGCGTCAATCACGCCACGTTCCAGCGCGGAGTAGATATCGCTACCCGCCATCACCACGGTTGACGCGCCAAGACGAGAGGCGATTTCCGCCCATGCGCCAGAGGTGCGGATGCGCAGACCTTTGAAGTCTTCCAGCGTGCGAACGGGCTTGTTGGAGTGAAGGAAAATTTCGGTGCCAAGAATGGAACAAGGGAAAGCGACCACACCGAATTTCTCTTTACGGTACTGTTCGTACAGTTCGATACCACCGCCTTTGTACATCCACAGCATGAACTCTTCCGGTGTCAGACCGCTTGAGTGACCGGCCAGCAGCGCGGTCGTTGGATCTTTACCGTAGTCGTAGTTGATGTAGTTATGGCTGACCGTCGCCACGCCCGATTTTACGGTGTCCGTAACTTTCAGCGCGCTGCCGAGTGTACCACCCGGAAACACTTTCACGCTGATGTCACCGTGAGTCAGTTCGCTGACGTTGTCGGCAAAAAACTTGGCGTCGCGTTCCAGCCAAGGGCCACCAGACCAAGGGGTGGCCATGCGCCATTCATCGGCGTGAGCGGCTGACGTTGCCAGTGAAACACACGCAGCCAGAGCGGCGGTTTTCATGATTTTACGAAGATTTCCTTTCATCTTTACTGAGTCCTTTTACGGGTTGTAGGTTTACCTCGGTTACCTGAGGTCGCCGTATTCAGGCGGCATCCACCCACGCGCATACAACGCCACTACGCGCGGGCGCAACGGATGACCGCCTTCCGACTGGGTCGGGTACGTCGGTTATTGGAATATTGTGCTGTGGGCTATTTCGTTATTTTTCACCAAAGAGCGACTGCATCTCTCGGGCGCGATCGGCACAGTCCTGCATGGCCTGTGCAACGATGTTGCGAAGCCCGGCGGCTTCGAATGAGGCAATGGCACGCTCGGTTGAACCTTGTGGCGACATCACATTGCGCATCAGTTGCTCCGGTTCATCCTCACCGGTTAGTGCCATGGATGCGGCGCCAAAGCCGGTTTGCAGCGCCAGTTTGCGTGCTGTGGAGCGGGGAAGTCCTTGTGCCACGGCGGCATCTTCCATCGCTTTGAAAAAGAGGAAGAAATATGCAGGTGCGCTGCCCGCGACGGCGGTGGCGGCATCCATCAGCTCTTCATCAGCCAGCCATTCGACAATGCCGGTACTCGATAGCAGTTTTTCGATCTGCTGACATTGGGCTTCGCTGACCAGAGTATTCGCTTTAAGCGCAGTGGCTCCACAGCCGATCATGGCTGGCGTATTTGGCATGGCGCGCACAACAGGTACGTGCTCACCCAACCAGACTTGTAACGAACCGAGCGGAATCCCCGCGGCGATGGAAAGTACCAGTGGGGGCACCTCGCGAGCATCTAAGCTAGGGCGTAGTTCCTCACATACCACCCGCAGAATCTGCGGTTTGACGGCCAGTACCACAATGTCGGCTTGTGCGATGGCGGCGCAGTTGTCGCTGGTGACCTGAATACCAAAGCGCGTGCTGACGGCGTCAAGCATGGCTGTGTCCGGCGACGTTGCGGTAATGCTATCGGCTGGGTATCCCTGACTGACCAAGCCGCCGACAATTGCGCTGGCCATGTTTCCCGCACCAATAAAAGTGATCGTTGCTGTCATTGTTATTTTTCTTCCTGATTGAGAGCTGTGTTTGCCGCATGGTGTCCTTGCGTTGTTTTGCATTTAAGCAGCTACTCATGTTGGATTCTTGTTTAAAACTCCTGATTTTTTGCGCAAATTGCAGCACTTGTTTAACATTTGAAACGCTTTTGAAATATTGCTTGTGTTTTTAATGACACCTTTGTTATAAGAGAATAATTCTTATTAACCTGGTCGGACATGTTTCCACACTCATCATGGGTATTCGAATTCGAACACAAACTCTGCAAAATAGTTGCTTACATCATGACCACGATTACCATCAGATTGTGATTGCGTATCGTGGCGGCGCAGCGTTTGAAGTGCAGGGCAGAGGCGGTCAGGTTGACCCGTTTCATGGTTGTTTGGTGCCAGGTGGAGACGTCCACTTTTATGAGGGGATCGGCGATAATAGCCACATTATCCTCGATATTCCGACTGAGAATGTCGGTTTTAAGGTTGAGCGTCTGTTCGAATCGGCGCAGTATTTTGATATCGATTCCGGCCTGCGTTATCTGCTGGCCTACATGCACCGGGAAAACAAAGTGTGGGACAGCTATCCGGAGGCGGCGGAGGGGATCACCACCACCTTTTTATCCAGCCTGCATCAACGCATGTTCCACAAGCAGGAAGTCAATTACCTTCATCGTGGCCGTCTCGATTTGGTTGCGATCGACGAATACATTCAGCAACACATTGATGAAGCGCTGCCAACCTCGCGCTTAGCGTCGGTCAGTAATGTCAGCGCCGGGCACTTCCATGAGCTGTTTCGCGAAGCGGCAGGCATAACGCCGGGGCAATACCTGTTTACCGCGCGGATGAAACGTGCGCATCAGATGATTCGTGATACTCGCTTGCCGCTGATCGAAATTGCCGAAAAGGTCGGATTTTCCAGCCAGAGCGCGTTAACTCATGCGTTTCGGCGCTTTTTCGGTGAAACTCCGGGGCAAATGCGTCGTAAAATGTCTGCAAAACGATGATCGCTAAATCGGTGGTCAAATGCACCGAACAGCCGTAATCGTTCTAAATTGTCATATTAACTTCATAACATTGGCGTAGTTTCTTCACAAAACGAAGGAACGTATCGCCGTTATGAATGACGTCATGACGCGGCTCTGGCACCATCCAGCTGCGCCGCGCTGTTACACCCTGATGAGCCTGATCTTGTTCGTTGGGTTGATGGCTTGGTTGCAAGCACCAATACTCACCATGCCCCAAACTCTCACTTTTAATCAGTTATCCTGTTCTGCGGTTAAGGCAACAAAACACGCCGATCCAGCGCTGCCCAATCTAACCATATTGATCCCGGCGCATGTTATGGCAAGGCCTCTGCTGTCAACGCTGTGCAGTGACCCTGTTCTCAATCACCGTTTTAGTGATGTTACGGTGCAATGGTTGCCACGTGGTGAACTGACGCCACGTATGATCTATCAGCAGGATTTCGATCTGATGTGGGGGCGCGACTATCATCTGGCGGGATTGAGCCCGGACTATCAGCGCTACTACGAGACCCTGCTGCCCATGCCTCAATACGATGCACTGTGGTTTGCCCGCGAGCCTATCACGCCGCAATTTCTTGCGACGCATCGTATCGGTCTGCTCAGTGATACCTTCAGTCGCTCTGGCTATCAGCTGCCGGTACAAGTGCTGGAGCAACTGTCTATTGATATTCATGCTGCCAGTGTGATCCGTTATCCGTCACGTCAGGCGATGGTTTCTGCGCTCATGAGGGGGGAGATTGATGTCATTCCGGATACCAATTACAGCCCGCTGTATCAGGGCGATACGTTTTATCAAACGACGATCGCGCAGGGTATTTCCGCTGGTGGCTGGTTTGTTTCCCGTTCATTGCGCGACGTTCAAGTGCTGCAAGCGTTGCAGCTTCGCCTCAAACAATTGCTGACAGCTTCCGCCCCATGAACCTTATTTCCTTAGTACGCCGCGCACCGATCGCTCGCGTGTTTGGTTTGACCGTGTGTTATCTGCTGATCTCGCTGTTGGTCAGCGTGATGCAGACTCAGGCACGTTTGCAGCAGTTGATTGATGGCCCGATTGAGGCGGCGCGTAGTCTGGTTTGGCGGGACAGTGCTGAATTGGGCGAGCAGGCTGAAACCCAAGTGCTGTTTGCGCTGCAAAGCCGTGAGATGCTGAACCATCTGCAATGGCACAACCCGTTGCAAGTGCTGGCAACGTGCGGGTTTGAGTCTTCAAACTCGGCAACAAACGGGCTGCGATTCCCGATTACGCTACAGCTGCCATCGCAGGGTGAGGCACAGCGCCTTTCCATGCAGTGCGATGTGCAGTGGCTGCCATGGGTCAGTATTGCGCTGTTGGCGGCGGGACTGACTTCTCTGCTGATGCGTTGGCGGCCGCAACCACTCAGGCTGAGCGATCGGCGTTTGCTGCATCAGTTGTCTCAACAGGGAACTGATGCCAAGGTTTGGAAGCAAGCGCAGCAACACTTTCGCGGTTCGGCGCCGAGCGCTGAACCTGATGGTGATTATTTACTGGCGGTGCTCGCAAGCCGTAAGTCTTCATACACGATTGAAGATGCGGTTGAACTGCTTAATCAAGCTTCGCAGCCGTTGGCGCTCAAGTTCATCACTCATTCTGGTCAACTTCAGGTTCGCCTGAATGCGTTGGTGATCCCTTTGTCGGTTACGCCGGCCATTTACTGGCTGTGGTACGCGCAGCGCCGCAAGTGCGAGAGCGATAATGGCTGGGTGAGCAACCCGCCAGCGAACCGTCCGGATGTGTTCAGTGCGCAAAGTTTGATTGAGTTGATGGAGCAATTCGGAGGTCATGGGCGCGCCATTAGCGAGCTTAAACAACATGGTTTGCGGGCCAAAACCCTCGATCAGAACCGCAATAAAATTAAAGAGGCGCTGCTGGGTGTGGTTGGGGAGACGCTCACGGAAGCTTGCGGATTTGAAAATGGCCGAAAAGATCAAAACGCGCAGTCCTGCTACCGTTTAAAGATGTCTCCAAATCGGATTGATATTGCTATCGATGATTTTTAAATGATTGAAATATAGTGGAAATATTTTAAAGATATCTCTTTATTGAACCGCTGAAAAGTTGTAACCGAAGCGTCATGTTTTTTCGCAAAAGTAACGTCCAGACCGCTCGAACACGGAGTTTGAGCGGAAGACAACACAGTGAAAAAACGGATCAATCATGAAGCAATTCTCAAAAGTCTGCCTGGCGATGGCAGCGTGTGGCACCCTGACGCTTTCCAACCCATCTTTTGCGCTCAATATTCTGCTGACGAATGACGACAGTTGGGACACCACCAACATTCAGGTGATGAAAAGTACGCTCGAAGCGGCGGGTCACGATGTGATTATGTCGGCGCCTTGTACCGGACAAAGTGGCAAAGGCGGTGCGATGACGTTCCTCAAACCCGTGTCGGTTGATGAGACCCAGTCGGCGGATCAGGAATATTGTGTCGGTGACACCGATACCTCGGTGGCGTTTTCCAGTTTCGCAGAAGGAACGCCAGTGATGGCGGCGATCTACGGGATTGATGTCGCCGCGCAGGCCGTGTGGGGGCAAGATCCTGATCTGGTGATTTCGGGACCGAATGAAGGGAACAACCTTGGCTATATGAACAACAACTCCGGCACGCTCGGTGCGGCGATGATTTCACTCAGCCGCGGCATTCCGGCCATTGCGGTCAGCGCCAATTCCAATACCGCGTCAGACGCAGAGCAATCACAACTGGTGGCGAACGTGGTGGTTGAGATTGTCGCGCAGCTGGTGGCCAACCAACCTTCGGGCCAGCCGCTATTGCCTGCTTATACCGGGTTGAACGTCAATACCCCGGAAGAGATGAACAACACGCAGGGGTACAAGTTTACCGATGTGGGCTGGAACGGCGGCGGTGCGCTGCTTAAATTCAGCGATGATCTGTCTACCGATTCCACCGCGCTGTACTACACCATGCAGAGCCTGATTGCGGGCGGCATGACTTCAGAAGAAGCGCAAGCGGCGGCAACGAGTGCGCTATCTGGCAAGCAAGGGCTGACTTTCACCACTGGTGATGCTGGCGACAGCAGTGAAGATTCTGAAGGTGTCGCGGTTAACGAAGGCTACATCACCATCAGCACGATTGATGGCAACGTGCAGGCGGCACGCGGCAAAGTCGCGTTGGTTGGCCAGCGTTTGATCGGTTTGGAGTAGGGAAGCGGTGATGAAACAGCAACAATGGATGATGGCACTTTGCTGCGCGTTCGCATTGTGGGGGTGTAAACCCACCGACAACACCATACAAGTAGGCACGTATGAAGGTGTGGTATGGAGTGACGACACGCTGCCTTTATCAGCGCAGGTTGTGGTGCAGAATTCGGCGACGTTACTGACGCTGTGGGATGAACGTGAGCATCAGACCTCGTATGTGGGCAGCAGTAGTGAAGGTAAGCTGGTATTTTCGGCGGCGGGGTTAAGTTGCGAAATGAGCGCCGCTGCTCTGGCGTGCACCAACAGCAATGGTGAAACCATTCTGTCACCGGTCTCTGCAGAGAGCGTGGATATTGCCAGCTTTGCCGGCTCCTATCAGGCGCGTTATCACGACGCACTGCTGCAAATGAGCATCGATGACAGCGGCGCACTTACCGTCAGTGGCGCAAGTTGTGAAAGCTCCGGCAGTCTGACCGTGACTGCTGACGTCGATGGTTTGGCGGAAATGCAACTGATAGATGATCCATGTGCCGCAGCAGGGAGTGTGAATCTGGTTACTCTGGAGACGGAGAACGAATCTCTGGTCAGCCTGAATATTCAGACCAACAGCGAGACGTTTCCTCAGGTGTGGGTGAAAATCTGATTCTTTGTTTCTTCTTCCAAAGCCGCTGCTCACCAGCGGCTTTGTCTGCTTTTTGCTCCGTCATGGTGACGTTGAGCAATTTCCTCAGCAGGCTCAAACAGTTGCATCAGCTTTTGCTGATTTAGTGTATCCACAACAAAAATAAGGTTGTTAATCAATAACTAAGATAATTGATATTCTTCTCATGAATCACTACACATTGAAGGTGATCAATAGTACCTTGTGCCGTTTCTGACCATCTATTCATCACAAGAAGAACGATCACCTTATGCTTGAGCAGTTTTTTGTTACGGATGTCGACCCATCTAAACTGGTTACCGGAACTTATGACCCGTGGCTGGTGCTGCTTTCGGTGTTTCTCGCCTCAATGGCATCGTTCTTCGCTTTGCGTCTCGCGGCGGCTGCGCGCCATATTGTGATCAGCAAATATCGCCGCATCGCTCTGTTCTCCGGCGCTTTCATCATGGCAGGTGGTATCTGGAGTATGCACTTTGTCGGCATGCTGGCTTTCGCGATGCCGCATTCGATGGATTACGACCCAATGATCACGGCGCTCTCGCTGCTGCCCGCGATTGTCGCCAGCTACATCGTGCTCAAATCTCTGATCGATGAAACGGACTCCTGTCGCCTCACGCTGCGCAATGGACTGATTGTCGGCGCAGGCATCGGTGCGATGCATTACCTCGGTATGGAAGCGATGCGGATGGACATGGCGCTGCGCTATGATCCGTACTGGTTCGCGCTCTCTATTGTGGTGGCGGTGGTTCTGGCTTTTATTGCGCTCTCGGCGCGCCGTTTGCTGCGAAAACGCTTTCCTGCTTTGCGCTCTCTGCACGTGAAGCTGATCAGCGCGGTCATCATGGGCGCGGCCATTTCGGGGATGCATTACACCGGTATGGAAGCGGCGCGCTTTATTGAACAGTTAGAGTGCATTACCCCTGTGGCGGGCATGCATGCAGGCGTTCAGGATAATCAACAGCTTGCGTTGGCGGTGGCGATCTTCACATTGTTGATTTCCACGCTGGCACTCAACGTCAGCTCACAGCTACGATACCGCCAGCTGTTGTCGGAAAAGACCTCTGGCGAAGCGCGATTACAAGCCATTCTGGATACCGCAACCGACGGTGTGATCACCATCAATGCCAAAGGCGAAATTCAGGGCATCAATGCGGCGGTCAGCCAGATATTTGGCTGGCAGGAAAATGAAGTGCTCGGGCGCAATGTGTCGATGCTGATGCCATCGCACCATCAACAGCAGCACGATGGCTATCTCAAACGCTATCTGGAAACGGGTAAAGCGAGCGTCATCGGTTCACCGCGCGAAGTTTACGCGCGTCATCGCAATGGTGATTTGATTCCGGTACGTCTCGGCGTCGGCCGCGTCAATCTCGATGACGGTGAAACGCTGTTTGTTGGTTTTATCGCGGACATTTCGCAACGCAAAGCGATGGAAGAAAAGCTGCGTGAAAGCGAGGAGCGCCTTAGCTCGCTGATGCAAAACATTCCCGGTGCGTCGTTTCGCCGCCTGCTCGATCATGGTTGGACTCCGATTTACCTCAGTGACGGTGTCGCAGAGCTGTGTGGTTACTCTGCCGATGTGCTGCTTTCCGGAGAAGTCTCGTTTTTTGACTGCCTGTTCGAAGAAGATCGCCCTCAGTTGTGCGACAACATTCGCAACTCACTGGATGAACGGGAAACGTACGAAATTGAATACCGTGTCACTCACAAGGATGGTCACACGGTATGGGTGCTGGAAAATGGCATGATTGTGCGCGATGAAAACGGCAATGTCGTGTGGTCAGACGGTGTCATGGTCGATATCTCCAGTCGCAAACAGATGGAAAGCGAGCTGTTGGAAGCGAAGCTGCGCGCCGAAGATGCGGCGGAAAGTAAAGCTTCGTTTCTTGCCAATATGAGCCACGAAATCCGCACACCGATGAACGCCATCATCGGCTTTACCGACATTCTGCTTGATTCCGACATCAGCGGCGAAAATCGTCGTCACCTGCAAACCATTTGTCAGTCGTCGCGTTCGCTGCTGCATCTGCTCAATGACATTCTCGACAGCGCCAAGCTGGAGAAGAACAAACTCGAAATAGAGCCGATTCCATTTAAGCTTGCGGCGTGTGTCGACACCGTGATCTCAACCTTGTGGCTGGGGGCAAAAAGCAAACGGGTTGAGTTGGATTTAGTTATGTCGGCCAACTTGCCCGAAGTGGTCGAAGGCGCAGAAGATCGTATTCGTCAGGTGTTGATGAATTTGGTCGGTAACGGCATTAAGTTTACCGAGCACGGCAGCGTCACGCTGGCCGTCGACCCGATGACGGATAAGCCCGACTGGATACGCTTTAGTGTGACCGACACCGGTATTGGGATTGAGCCGGAGCGCCTGAACGCGATTTTCGAACCCTTTACTCAGGCCGATGCGTCAATGAGCCGCCGCTTTGGTGGTACGGGGCTGGGTACCTCGATTTCTAAACAGCTGGTCGAGCTGATGGGCGGCCAGATTTCGGCAACCAGTCAGCCGGGCCGAGGCAGCTGTTTCGTGATTGAACTGCCGCTCCCGGCCAGTGAACTGACCGTCGCTACGCCGTCATCTCAGGTGGTGGCGTTGCCGCATCTGCGCGTATTGGTGTGTGATGACATTGAACAGAACATTAACCTGCTGCGTATCTTGCTTGAAAGACAGGGGCACACGGTATTTACCGCTCAGGATGGTCTCGAAGCGGTACGGCAATATCAGACGGTGCTCCCGGATGTGGTGCTGATGGATATTCAGATGCCAAACCTTGATGGCCTTGGCGCCAGCCGTGAGATTCGCCATTGGGAGGCCGAGCAGAATCTGCCTCAGGTCCCGATTGTGGCGCTGACGGCCAGTGTGTTGATTGAAGATCGTTTGCAGGCCAGAGATGCAGGCATGGCAGGCTTTGCCAACAAGCCGGTTGATTTTGCGCAACTGACTCAGGAAATGGCGCGTGTGTTGAACATCAAGCCGCAAGCCAGCAACTCGAATCCAGCAGTTGAACGTGAACAAACCACAGATTCAGATTATCAAGTCGTGCATTTCGCAAAGGCGATGAAATTGTGGGGTGACGAACGCTTATACGCAGTGGAGTTACAAGCCTGGCTCGACAAACAGGGTGAGGTGGCAAGCACGTTGGCGGCACTGGCCGATGATGGCGCCTGGAGTCAACTCGCCGAGCGCGCGCATGCGCTGAAAGGACTGGCTGGCAATCTGGCATTGATGCCGCTCTTCCACGCTTTTACGCAATTGGAAAAATCCGCCGATGCTCATCTGCCTGCTCAAGTGAATCAAGCACTTGCCGACATTGAACACTATTGGGCAGAGCTGAAACGCGACAGTGCCAGACTCAATGCTCATTCGCAGGAGAATGCACCAATCACAGCCGATGCAGAGATCGATACTCAGGCTCTGATCGTACACCTCAACGACTGGTTGCACGCCACTCAGTCAGGGGAACTGCGCGATGATTTGGCGACGCTGCTGCTTCAGTCGTCACCGGCCACCATAAAAAAACAGATTGTCGAGGCCCATCACGCCATTGACGAGTTCGATTTCAAAGCGGCTGCACAGGCAATGCAGCAGGCGTTGAATGCGCTTCAATAAGAGGAAACTGTATGTCTTTGCTTGCGAAACAGCCACCGCGAATTCTGATTGTTGATGACGAACCCGCCAACCTCAAAGTCATGCGCCAGGTGTTGCAGGATCATTATCGCCTGTCGTTTGCCCGTTCTGGTCAGGATGCGCTGGCATTGCTGGAGCAGGAGAGTGTCGATCTGGTGCTGCTGGACATTATGATGCCGGAAATGACCGGTTTTGACGTGTGTGAACAGTTGAAGGCCAACGCCACGACGGCAGCGATTCCGGTCATTTTTGTTACCGCTTTGCGCGATACCATTGATGAAGAAAAAGGGTTTGAAATTGGCGGTGTGGATTACATCGTCAAACCGATCGTGCCTGCCATCGTCAGAGCGCGGGTGAAAACGCATCTCTCGCTGGTGAAAATCGAAACGCTGCGCGAAACGCAAATCGACCTGATTCAGCGCCTTGGCCGCGCGGCGGAATACAAAGATAACGAAACCGGCATGCACGTACAACGCATGAGCCATTACGCCAAAACGCTTGCGATGGCGGCAGGGATGGATGAAGAACAGGCCGACGAACTGCGTATGGCCTCCACCATGCATGACATCGGCAAAATCGCCATTCCGGATCAGATTCTGCTTAAGCCGGGTAAGCTCGATCATGACGAATTTGATCACATGAAAAAGCATGCGCAGATTGGTGCCAACATTCTTGCGAAACCTCGCTCGGCGCTGGTGGCTTTGGCACATACCATCGCGATTACTCATCACGAAAAGTGGGATGGCAGCGGTTACCCGCATGGTCTGGCGGGTGAAGATATTCCGGTTGAAGGGCGCATTGCCGCCATTGCCGATGTCTTTGATGCGCTTACCAGCGAGCGACCGTACAAAAAAGCCTGGCCGGTGGACGAAGCGGTCGAGTTTCTGCAAACACAGGCGGGCAAGCATTTTGACCCGCAACTGATTCCGCTGTTTATCGCCAACCTGCCTCAGATTCTCGATATCAAAGAGCAGTTTAAAGAGTGTTTGGCGGAGGCGGAATAACGCAGCTTAGATACGTGTTGGCTATTGGCCAACGCTGTTCTCTTCATCCATAAAAAACTCGGGCATACTTTTCGCCGCCTGTTTGACTGATTCGGTAAAGCGGTAGAGTGATTTATGGTGGCGGGTGTTGGTCGGATAGGCGAGGCCGTAAGGGTAATAGATCGCTGGCTCAAAGGGGCGGGTCACCACACCATTGCTGGCCCACACTCGCGCCGCAAAGGGTTCGAGGATGCCCACGGTTAATCCCTGAGCAATCATAGAATACGCGGTGTGGGAGGTGTCGATGTAGATGCGGCGACTGAGCTGCGATTCCACTTCGCTCAGCACCTGAGTCAGTTTCTGCCAGTAGTTAGGGTTGTTGTCGAGCACCGTGATCACCGATTCTCCGGCAAGGTCTTTGGCGGTAATCACTTTCTTTTTCAGCAGCGGATGGCCTTTTCTGGCCGCGAACACATAGCGCGCATTGCCGATAAACTCCTGCTCAATACCACTCAATTGTGGCAATTGCAGGCCCACCGCCAGATCCACCGAGTTGGTTTGCAACTTCATCACAATCTCTGCCATGCCGTCGGTGTGAATTACCACTTTTTCCTGTGGAAAATAGCGTTGATGCTCGGTCAGTACCATCGGCAACAACGTACTGGCGATCGCGGAAGTGGCGGCGATTTTGAGTTCTTTCGGCGCCTGGCTGCGGATCTGCGCCGCGACGGATTCCAGTTTTTCTAAACCGAGAAAACTCTCTTCCACCGAACGGAAAAACTCACCGGCCTCATGGGTGGGATACAAGCGGCCTTTGCGGCGTTCAAACAGCGGGAATCCGAGCGAGTGTTCTAAATCGCTGATTAAACGGCTGACCGCAGGTTGCGTGACGTGCATTTCTGCCGCCGCTGCAGCGGTGGTACCGCGGAGCATGATATTGCGGAACGCTTCAATCTGGCGAAACTTCATTCAAAAACCCATAACATTTGTTTATCGAATATGACTTAATATAAGTTGATGTCATCGACTTTAGTTTACATGATGGAAACGAGTCAATAACAAATCCGCTTTGTATTGATTCGTTATCGGGACGCAAAAGGCAATCACGGACAGGTTGCTGGCGTCTTCGTTTTAAACAGTCAGACAAGGAAGTACAGATGGCAGAGTGGCAAGACTCCCCAATTCTTACCGTCAATGATCTTTCCGTTCAGTTCGGTGCGTCGACTGTGATTGAAAACCTGAGCTTTCAGGTCTTTCCGGGGCGCACGCTGGCCATCGTCGGCGAATCCGGTTCAGGCAAGTCGGTCACTTCGCAAACCATCATGCGCCTCGCTGACATGAGCGGCGCATCTTATCCCTCTGGTCAGATTCTCTATTCTCCGTCGGTGGATGGCGGGCAGGAGCTGCTGAGCCTCTCTCAGGCTGAAATGCGCGCTATTCGCGGCAAAGAGATCGCGATGATTTTCCAAGAGCCGATGACCTCGCTCAACCCGGTATTCACTATTGGCGATCAGCTGTGCGAAGCCTTGCTACTGCACGAACAGATGAGCAAATCGGACGCTGTTAAAGAAAGCCAAAAACTGCTGGAAATGGTGCGCTTGCCGGATGCGGCAGAAATGCTTAAACGCTATCCGCATCAGCTGTCTGGCGGTATGCGCCAACGGGTAATGATCGCTATGGCGCTGGCTTGCAAGCCGAAAATATTAATTGCCGATGAGCCGACCACGGCGCTTGATGTGACCATTCAGGCGCAGATCCTCGCCATCATTTCGGACCTTCAGAAAGAGCTCAATATGGCGGTGATCTTCATTACCCACGATATGGGGGTGGTGGCGGAAATTGCTGATGATGTTGTGGTGATGTGGAAAGGCAAAAAAGTCGAGCAGGGCGAAGTTCGCGATGTGTTTGTCCGGCCGCGACATGTTTACACTCAGGCCCTGCTCAACGCTGTGCCACGGCTTGGCAGCATGACGGGCCGCAAGCACCCGTGTCGCTTCCCGGTCATGGTGATTGATGACGGCAAGCTCAAAGTGGTGGGTGAAGAGAAAGAGCAGGACACCGCCAAATACAATGATGCTCCGCTGCTGCGGGTACGTAATCTGGTGACCCGCTTTGATACCAAAAAGAACTTCTGGGGGCGCACAACGCATCGCGTGCATGCGGTTGAACAGGTCAGTTTTGATATTTATCCGGGCGAAACACTGGCATTGGTCGGTGAGTCGGGCTCTGGTAAATCCACCATCGGCCGAACCATTCAACAACTTCAGCGCGCCACCAGTGGCGACATTGAGTTTGAGGGCCGGGCGCTGAGTGCCCGTTCTAAAGCAGAACAAAGTCGCCTGCGTCAGGAAATTCAATACATATTTCAGGACCCGTTTGCCTCGCTCGACCCGCGCAAAACCGTCGGTTACTCGATTGCAGAACCGATTCGCACTCACCGTTTGCTCAGTTCAGACACAGCGATTGAGCAACGTGTCGGTGAACTGCTGGAGCGCGTTGGCCTTAGCGCTGAACATGCCAAGCGTTACCCGCATGAGTTCTCGGGTGGTCAGCGTCAGCGCATCTGTATTGCCCGCGCGCTGGCGTCAAAACCGAAATTGATCATTGCCGATGAAGCGTTGTCGGCGCTCGATGTGTCGATTCAGGCGCAGATCATCAATCTGTTTATGGAATTGCAGGAAGAGTTCGGCATCGCGTATCTGTTCATCAGTCACGACATGGCTGTGGTGGAAAAAATCAGCCACCGTATCGCGGTGTTGTACCTCGGCCAGATAGCGGAGCTTGGCAGCCGTCAGCAGGTGCTGGAAACGCCGACTCACCCATATACCCAGAAATTACTCAGCGCGGTGCCGGTTGCGGACCCGACGCTGCAACGCAAACACGTGCGACTAACCGGTGATATCCCCAGTCCGGTACGAGCGGTGGGTGATGAGCCTGCTGCCGTGCAGCATGTGGAAATCAGCCCCGGACATTTTGTGGCGGAAATCCCAAAGGAAGGGATGTTCCAACCTATCGTAGATGGAGAATACGTTTATGAAGAAACACACACCGAAACACTGGCTTAAATCAGCCGGCCTGGTTGCCGGATTGACCTTCTCGTCGTGGAGTTTGGCGGCGGGCTCGCTGACGGTGTCTTCCCCGCAGGATCCGGGCAGTTGGGATCCGATTGATACCTTTCTGGTTAACTGGGCTTCTGTGGCCACCAACCTGTATGACGGCCTGACGTATCGCGGTCCGGATTTGCAATTGAAACCGGGGCTGGCGACGTCGTGGGAGCAGCTCGACGACGGTAAACGTATCCGTTTTCATCTGCGTGAGAATGTCACTTTTCATAATGGCGAACCATTTAACGCTCAGGCAGTAAAATTTACCTTTGACCGTTTGTTGGGGGATGAAGGTAAGAAAGGGCCGCAGCGTTCAAACTATACCGCGATCGATCACGTGGAAATCATCGATGATTACACGGTGGACTTTTATCTTAACGCCCCTGATCCGGTGCTGCTGACCAAACTGGCAGGTTATGGTGCGATGATTGTGCCGCCAAAATACATTCAGGAGCATGGCGACGCGTACTTCAACACTCATCCTGTCGGTACGGGGCCGTTTAAGTTCAAAGCCTATAGCCCGAAAGTGTCGATCGAACTTGAGCCGTATGCCGGCTTCTGGGGCAACGCGCCAAAACTGTCGCAACTGACTTATCGTTTTATCTCCGAGCCTTCGACTGCGGTGGCAGAGCTGCAATCAGGACGGGTTGATCTGGTGATTCCACCGACCATTCCGATTGGCATGATTCCGACCATTAACGCCAATCCGAAATTGGATGTGGTGACCACGCAAAGCCCGACGGTGTATGCGCTGCGCTTTAATTCGAAAAGCGGCATCACTAAAGATGAGCGTGTTCGTAAGGCGCTGATTTATGGCGTGGACCGTCAGGCGATCATCGATTCAATCCTTGGCGGCCAGGCTGAACCGATTGCCAGCTTCCAAAGTGCGATTTCGTTTGGTAACGACACGGCGATGAAGCCGCTTCCTTATGATCCGAATAAAGCGATGCAACTACTTAAAGAAGCCGGTGTGAAGCCGGGGACTAAGATCCAGCTGGATATTCGTGGTAACGATGCAACATTCAATGAAGTGACGCAGGCTGTCGCGAGCTACCTGCAAATCATCGGCCTGAATGCGATCATCAAGCCTTACGAAACTAACGTGTTGCTGAACGACATTATTCCATCGGGTAAAACCGGGGCGATGTTCCAGCAATCCTGGGGTGGTTGGACGCTGGATTACGACAACACGGCTTACTTTATGTACCACACCGGTGAGAAGTGGAACCCATACGACAGCGATCCGGAACTGGATAAGCTGCTGGAATCACAGCGCTCCATCATCGATCAGCCAAAACGCGAAACGATTCTGAAATCGATCGCCAATTACACCGCCGATCGCGCACTGGAAATGCCGCTGTACAGCCTGAATGCCATTTTTGGCGTATCGAAACGCGTGAAAAACTTCACGCCAGTGCCGGACAGTCGTCTGCGCCTGACCGACGTAACGGTTGAGTAACCTCTGACGCCACCCCGTTTGGGGTGGCCTTCGCTCAGACTTAAGGACAAGTTAATGACCAATTTTTTGCTTAAACGCCTGATTCAGGCGGTGTTCGTATTGCTGTCGATCACCCTCTTGGTGGCTTGGGCAATTCGTATGACGGGCGATCCGGCGCTGATGTTGACTCAGGGCGCGGGGAGTGTCACGGAAGCTGATCTGGCGCTGATTCGTGAATCGATGGGGCTGAATAAACCGTTTATGGTTCAGTATGGTGAGTTTCTGCTCGGGCTGCTGTCCGGTGATTTTGGCAACAGTTTCCTCGGCGGCACGCCGGTCTCATCGTTGATTGAAATCTCTTTACCTGCCACCGTGTTGCTCGCGTTTGCGGTCATGATTATCTCGATTCTGCTTTCGATTCCGCTTGGCATCAAAGCCGCAGTCTCGAAAGGAAAATGGGTCGATCAACTGATCCGCGTGACGTCGTTGATTGGTTTGTCATTCCCCAACTTCTGGCTCGCCTTGATGTTGGTGCTGATTTTCTCTGTCACGCTGCAATGGCTGCCGCCCAGTGGCATGGACGGCATCGCCAGTTTTCTGATGCCGGCATTCACCATGGCCGTCATCCTCACCGCAACCAATGTGCGACTGGTGCGCACTGCAATGCTGGAAACGCTGCAATCGCAATACATTATGGTGGCTCGCGCTAAAGGTTTGAGCGAAACCAAAGTGTTGTACAAACACGCACTGCGTAACTGCGCGATTCCCCTGATCACCTATTTCGGTCTGCAATTTGGTGGCTTGTTGGGTGGCATAGTCGTGATTGAAAAGGTATTTAACTGGCCGGGGCTGGGCACGCTGGCGTTTGATGCGGTCAGCGCGCGCGATTATCCGGTGTTGCAGGCGGTGATCACCGTGTTGTCGATGCTGATTGTCGGCGTGAACCTGTTAGTGGACGTGGCTTATGGCCTGATTGATCCACGTATCAGAACGGAGTAGTAGCATGACAACTGCCATTCAAAGCAAACGCTTTACGCGTTTCAACAATCTCGAATTCATCTTAGGGTCGGTGCTGACCGTCGGCATGATCGTGCTGGTGCTGCTGTCAGACGTTATCTTTCAGGGCGCCGCCGACAAAATTAACTTATCCGCCCGACTAGTGGCGCCGTTTACTCAGTCGGCACACTGGTTTGGCACTGACCCGCTCGGGCGCGACGTGTTGGCTCGCGTTGTCTCCGGTGGCGCCGTGTCGCTGCAGGTTGGCTTTATCTCTGTGCTTGGCGCAGTCGGCTTTGGCGTGGTGATGGGGCTGGTTGCAGGCTACTTTCGCGGCTTCTGGGATGTCGTCGTGATGCGTTTTGCCGACATTCAACTGGCGATGCCGTTCATTCTGCTGGCGATCACGTTCATCGCCATTGTCGGTGGCGGCCTGACCAACATGATTATTCTGCTTATTCTTTCGCAATGGGTGCAATACGCCCGTTTGGTGCGCGGCTCGGTGCTGTCGCTGCGCGACCGCGAGTTTATTCAGTCGGCCAAAGCGATCGGCGTCAGCCACTTCAATATCCTGTTTCAGCACTTGCTGCCGAACCTGATTGGTCCGGTTATAGTGTTGATGACGCTAAACGTTGCCAACAACATTCTGCTGGAAAGCAGTCTGACCTTCTTAGGTCTTGGCGTGGATCCGCTCACTCCAAGCTGGGGTGGAATGTTGGCGGACGGCCGAACCTACATTCAGACTGCCTGGTGGGTGAGTTTCTTCCCCGGTATGGCGATTCTGCTGACGGTGCTCGGGCTCAATCTATTGGGCGACTGGCTTCGTGACACACTCGATCCAACCGGGAGAACCGCCAAATGACAACCTTGTTATCTCAGATAATCTATTCCAGTTTGAGCCAATGGGTGGCCGAACTCAGTCAATCTGACTATCGCGGTCATCAGGTTGAACTGTGGACATTTAACGATCAAGCTTCGCGCGCCGAGGCGCAGTGTGCACTAAGGGAATTGGGTATCGAGGCGTTTATCTATAGCGCCTACAAACCACTGGTGCACTTTTGTCTGGAAAGCACCGCGATGAGCGAATCCGATCCAGAGCAGATTGAAGTGCGCTATCCGCTCAATCCACATGCATCAGAAAAGCGTTTTCTGCTTGAGGCGTATCCGCTGGGCGCATTGTTGCAGGATAAAAACGTGCGCTTTGTTGCTGACAGCAACCTGACAGACCGGTATCAACTTAACGTAACCAGCAAAGCGGGGCAGACACAGTCGCTGTTTGTGCTGGCGCCGAACCTTGTTCGTCCGGACGCAACCGGTGCTGAGCAGTTGTCACCAACGGCTTGGTTGCGGATAACGAACCCTGAAGGCAAAGTGATAAAAGACGAAGCTCTGAGCAGCGATTACGAGCAAGCGTATCGGGCGGTGATGCAGGTGATTGCCCAGCACGACTGGCCGAATCATGCACCGTACTTTCAGCGGCTGGAGATCAACATTCAGTTGCCAACTGAGGATGACGCGCTTGGCTACGATCATGAAGTGATCAGCTTGCGCGAAGCGCTTCACGAAGACCTCTATTTCTCCGTTCAGGAGTGGTTTAAAACCCGGGCAGGCAAAAACGCGACCGCGCGCGACTGTCAACCTGGACAGATCGTACCTAACATCACTCGTTGTGCTGGTAGTCAGGTGCACATTGATGTTGCGCTGACAGCGTATCAGCACACCCACTTAACGCATACGGCTGAGGTGTTGGCAAGCGCAGGCCATCCGCTGAGCGAGCAGCAGGTGATGTTTGAACTGGAAACCTTAGGGGGTGAGCCCTTTGCTGCTCATACGGTAAGCGGGAAACGGGTTAATGCCACTTACATTGCGGGCAGCGACAAAGCCGTTGTCGTCAGTGGCGGCCAGCATGCCAATGAAACGACGGGTGTGGTTGGCGTCCTGAGAGCTGCACGCCTCCTGAGCCAGCAGGCGAACGCTCATTTAGTCATCTCACCACTGGAAAACCCGGATGGTTATGCACTGCATCAGGAGCTGATTCAGTCCAATCCGCATCACATGCATCATGCGGCGCGCTACACCGCACTGGGTGATGATTTGGAGTATCGCACGGCGGAACCTTTGTACGAAAAAGCGATTCGCAAGCAGGCGCAAGCGCTTAGTCAGGCGCAGTTGCACGTCAATCTGCATGGTTATCCGTCTCATGAGTGGACCCGGCCGTTTTCTGGCTATGTGCCGCAGGGATTTGAGATGTGGACCATTCCTAAGGGTTTCTTTTTGGTGGTGCGTCATCTGGATACGCCGCAGTGGCAGGAGTACGCCGAGCGTTTTGTTGATGCCCTGACTCTTGAGTTACAACACTGCTCTGAGGTTATTGCTATGAACCGCAAACAGATTGCCCTATATGAACAGCATGCAGGCGAAACCGGGTTTCGTATGATTAACGGCTATCCGTGTTTTGTGTCGTCAGTGGAGCAGGCGGATTTCCCACTGCAACTCATCACCGAATATCCGGACGAGTCGATTTATGGCGACGACTTTATTGCCGGTCATACAGTACAGATGGAAACGGTACTGGCGGCTTATCGGGTACACCAGTCACTGAGCTAAAACAAGAAAGCTGTCGTGCTTTGGAATGAGAGCACAACAGCTTTCCTTTTTTTTGAGGTGTTGTTTCGCTTACTGCTGATTGTCGCTGTAGCAGCGATTGACACGTGGCGTCAGTTTGATGGTCAGCTCATAAGGGATAGTTCCTACGTGGTTGGCAATGGTTTCGATCGGCAGGTTTTGCCCCCACAGTTCGACCTCATCCCCCACTTTATCTTGGGCATCCGGACCGAGATCGACGGTGATCATATCCATCGAAACCCGACCGACAATCGGCACTTGACGGCCATTCACGTACACAGGCGTACCACTTGGCGCGCTGCGCGGATAGCCGTCGCCATAGCCCATCGCAATGACCCCGATATTGGTATCACGCTCTGCCAGCCAGGTTTCACCATAGCCAACCGGGCGGCTGGCCTGATGTTTGCGCACGGCAATCAGGCGAGTGGTGAGCGTCATGACTGGAATCAAGGCGTGATCTGACCCGGTATGAGCCGCACTTGGCGAAATGCCAAACAGCGCAATGCCGGCACGGGCGACATCGTATTGTGACTGTGGCCAGAACAGAATGCCTGCCGAATTGGCGATGGTCTTTGGCCCGTCATACTGCGCCGTAGCTTCATTAAAACAGGCCAACTGACGCTGCGTGGTTGGGTGGTTAATGTCATCTGCGCAGCTAAAGTGACTGATAAAGCCAACTTTATCTTTCAGTTTTTGCGTTCGCTCGATGCGCGCAACGTAATCCGACACTTCGTAAGGCTGCACGCCCAAACGATGCATGCCCGTGTCTACTTTTAGCCATACGTTCACTGGGTTCGCCAGTTCGCGGTTTTCAAGATCGCAAAGCTGCTCTTCGCAGTGAATCGTCGTAGCAAGGTTCATCTCAGCGGCGCGTTGTAAGTCCTCGCCACAGAAACAGCCTTCCAACAACAAAATCGGTTGGTTGATGCCCGCCTGACGCAGTTCTTCCGCTTCTTCCAGACGTGACACCGCAAACAAGTCAGCTTCTGGTAGAGCTTGCGCCAATTGCACCGCACCGTGCCCGTACGCATCCCCTTTGATCACCGCAACCACTTTTTGCGAACCGCTCAACGATTTGAGCTGGCGATAGTTATGTTGTAAAGCGTTTAGGTCGATTCGTGCTTGGGCGGTAATCATGTGGCTTCCTGCTGACATACATTGATTTTAGAGGATAACTCCTGAATGGTGGTCATTATGTAGCAAAATCATTGCTTGTGTTAGTAATTTGTAGGGTATGTAACTGTGATGTTTGCATTATTCTTGTCTAATATTCTGTTAAAATAATGTTGAATAATATGGAGTGCTTTGTGCGAGGTTTGTACTTATATAAAATTCTGGTGAGTGGTATAAAAAAAGAGTTTCCTAAATTTGAATTCTCAACGCCTTTATCCATGTGGTTTGGATGGGAATTAACGATGATTTCGTTCTCTTTAGGCTGATTTCTGTACAAAATAACCGTATTCAGTCACCTATTGCTTATCACAGTGCAAAATATGACTATGTGTTTCGCGTTTTAATCACAATCAAAGCATTATCTGGTCAGATCTCACTCGATTTTCATGCAGTGAAATGTGCTTTAATCGAATCTAACGACGAATCTATATAAATCTGATAGCGAAAGTATTTTAACGTATGGTCCTGTGCCCGGTTTTTGTGACAGGCAAATATGTTGTCAAAATGTAGTCAGGCAGGATTTACGGCAAAACGCACGCTGTGTTCTCGGTAGCATGTTGGAAACGGGCGAGGGTATATTTCGTGTTTCAGGTTGAAGCTCAGCGCGAGAGACGACATTATGGCCATGACTTCATAATCAATAAGGACGACGACGATGGATGCCAGTTTGCTGACTCAGTATTTCGAACGTATCGGTTTATCAGACACACCAACATTGGATGAACGCGGTTTGAGATTGCTGCATCAAAACCAACACCGTAGCATACCGTTTGAAAATTTTGATGTGGTATCCGGCAAAGGAATCGATCTCGATCCTGCGGCTGTTTTTTATAAGCTGGTTGCGGAAAAGCGGGGCGGTTACTGTTTTGAAGTCAATGGCTTACTACTGCGAGTGATGCAAACTCTCGGGTTTGATGCTCGGCCACTGTTGGGACGCGTTCACCTCTCAGGGCAGCCGACGGGACGCAGTCATCAATTAAGTTTAGTCATGTTGGGAGAGCAGTCCTGGCTGGTGGATGCAGGCTTTGGAGCAAATACACCGCGTCAGGTGATGCCGCTTGTGTTGAATCGGGAAATGACCTTCGATTATCAGACGCTGCGTTTTGTTGAGCGTGCTGATTATGGTGTGATGCTGCAAAGCAAAAACGGCGATGAGTGGAGCGATCTTTACAGTCTGGATCTGGGTTTTGTCTGCCCAGCGGACATTCAGTACGGTAACCATTTCACCTCGACCCATCCGAGTTCCGTCTTTACCAACGCCTGTGTAGCGGTGATGCCGACGCCAAACGGCATCACCACTTTGCTTAATAACAGGCTTACTATTCGCGATGGCAACAATACCGATCAGCTCTTTCTTAATGATGAGCACTCCTACTTTTCGGCGCTGAAACAACACTTTGGCATTGCGCCTCGTGTCCCGTTCGACGTGCTGAAAGGCTATTTCGGCGAGTAACATGCCACTACTGATAGGCCTAACAATGTGTGAAGTGGATTAAACTCTGATGTGTAACCCATGAATCTTTAGCGATCTGTGGCTTAGCTTAAGAATCTCTTAAGAAATCCTTCATAGAGTTTAGCTATGGGGCGTATCGCGCGTCGCCGTTAGCTGACTTTCATAAGGAAAGCATATGATCAGAAACATTCGAATCGGGCTGAGAAGCGCTTTGGCGTTTGGTGTTGTGGGTATTTGTACACTGATTTTGGGCCTGTTCTCCGTCTCCCAACTTTCTCACCTTAACGATACAACCGACATTCTTACTTTGCATCGCATGCCCGCTATATCAACGGTGGCGGAGTTACGCCGTGGCATTTTACGCACCCAAATTGCGGTCAGCGAACTTTCCGACGCGAAAACCTCGCAGCAACAGCGTGCAATCCAGACTCGTATCGATGCCATCATCCGCGATTATGATGCGGCTGAATCGGCGATGTCTGATCTGGCTGATAATCCGGATTCTCGTCAGCTACTCAACGAAGTCAGTCAACTGCACAACCAACTGACGGACGCCTTGCCTCAGCTTTTCCAGCTAACGGACAAAGGCGAGCTGGAAGCGTCGGTGCGGTATCGCGAAGACACCGTTGTGCCGCTCATCACCAAACTGGAAGTCGTGCTCGATCGGTATGACGCATTTCAGAAAACCATGGCCGGACGTGACAACGATGCCGCTACGCAAACCTATCTGAACGCGCGTAACCTGGTTTATGTCGGTATTGGCCTGACTCTGCTGGCGATCTTGTTGTTGGCTTACTTTTACAGCCGCAGCCTGATTGTGCCTTTGCACAATGCCGTCAATGTTGCCAAGCAAATCGCTGCCGGTGATTTGACACAAGAGTTCTCTGACCCGCACCGCGATGAAGCGGCCGATTTACTGCAATCACTGGCGGATATGCAGCAGCAACTGGCGAGAGCCATTTCTCTGATTGGCGATTCATCCACCCAACTGGCGGCAACGTCGGAAGAGCTGAGTGTGGTGACCAATCAATCATCGGTTATCGTGACGCAGCAGAGTGACCAATTGGGTCTGGCCGCAACCGCGGTAAGTGAACTGACGTCAGCCATTGAAGAAGTTGCGCGCACGGCCAGTGCGACCAGCGCCAACGCTGAAGTGATGGACGAGAAAACTCAGAGCGGTAAAGGCAAAATTGGTGAAACGATTAAGGCTCTTGAGTTACTGAAATCGGACATGCAGGATGCAGAAAACAGCGTGTTGGTGCTTTCCGAAAACGTGGCGAATATCAGTACGGTGTTGGATGTGATTCGTGCCATCGCCGAGCAGACCAACTTGCTGGCCCTCAACGCGGCCATTGAAGCGGCACGTGCCGGAGACAACGGCCGTGGCTTTGCGGTGGTGGCCGATGAAGTGCGGGCGTTGGCTCATCGTACACAGCAATCCACTTCTGATATTGAAGCGATGATCACCGCGGTCAGCTCTGAAACCAAACAGACGGTCAGCAAAATGGGGCGCAGCAACGATCTGGCGCATTCCACGTTAACCGTGGCGAATGACGCCAGTGCAGCTTTTGAAGAGATTTCTGTGCTGGTCAGCGAAATGAATGCTCAGAACGCCACGATTGCCAGTGCCGCAGAGCAGCAGGCCGTGGTGGCGAAAGAAGTGGACGAGAATCTGGTGCACATAAAAGATTTGTCGGTGCAGACCTCCGCCGGGGCGGATCAAACCAATGCATCCAGTGTGGAGCTGGCGAAACTGGCAGAACATCTCAATGAGCTGGTGAAACGATTTAAAATCTCCTGATTTACACCGCATCGGATTCAGAAGGTGAGGTGACGGCCACTCTCTGATCAATGGCGATGCGGTTTCTGCCGGAACCTTTGGCATCGTACAGTGCCATGTCGGCTCGTTTAACCAGCAAGTCGATGTTGCTGTCGTCTTTATCGACTTTAGCCAGGCCGATACTGGCGGTGAAATGGATTTGCTGTCCTTCACAATCGATAGAGAACGAGGCGATTGCTGCGCGGATTTTTTCCAGACAAGCGAGAGCTTCGTCCATCGAACTGTTGGACATGATGATGCCAAACTCTTCACCGCCAATCCTCGCCAGCAGATCATCGTCGCCCAATTGCGCGTCGATGATGTCCACCGAATACTGCAACGCTTTGTCGCCCATATCATGGCCGTAGCTGTCGTTTAATTTCTTGAACTCATCCAGATCCAGAATCGCGACGAAAAACGCCTCTTCCTTCTGGTGATAATCGTTGAGTCGCTCTTTGAGCTCTTTAATAAAGCATCGGCGATTGAACGAACCGGTCAGCTCATCTGTGGTGGCCAGGAGTTCGAGTTCAACCAGTTGCAAATGCAAGGCGATATTGATGGAAATCCAGTTAGCGATACACTGCAGTTTTTCGGCGTCTTCTAAGCGATAGTAGTTTTTGTGTTTGTGCGCCACATTGAGCGTGCCAATGCAGCTGTCACCACTGATAAGCGGCGCGTCCATGCAAGTGTTCAAGCCGTATTCACCCAGCATTTTGCAGTCAATCTCATCAGACAGCGTGACATTGTCACAGATGATCAGGGTTTTATTCTTAAACACGCGGCCAACAAAAGAGCCTTCAATTGGCATTCGAAAGTCAATCGGAATCGCCTGATTCCCAGAAATGGTGTAGAGCTTAAGATACTCTTTTCCGTCCGCCAGCGTAATGCTGACTCGCTCGGCATCAAAGATGTGGTGTATCCAGGTGGCGACGGTGTCGAGCACATTCTGCAAGGTACGCGATTTTGCCAAATGGTGAACGAAATCAACCGGAAAGCAAATGGCATTGCTGCTACTGCGTCGCGTGTGTTCGCCCAGTTCAATCACTCGCTCTGAAACCATATTTTGTCCTTGCGTCTGTCTACCTATATACATTAGGTAGCATAAATTTGACGAATTGCGATTATTCGTGGCTGTAAAAGCAGAGATTATGAACCAATTTGGCCAAAGATGGCATGGATTCATCGTTCTGACATAGCGGAAACAATCAGCGTATTGATCAGCGCAATGGACATATCGGCAAACTGACTAACAGAGAATCCGCTAACCAGTTTACCAAGCTATATCACGTGAGGAAGTCAGGTGAGAAAGCTGAGCGATTATTCCAGCGATTTAATGACTCTCGCCGGATTGCCGGCAATCACGACATTGTCACCAAAACTCTTAGTAACAACAGCACCGGACGCGACAACGACGTTGTTACCGAGTGTCACACCTGGGTTGATGGTTGCATGCCCGCCAATCCAGCAGTTGTTGCCGATCGTGATCGGCTTGGCGAACTCTTTGCCGCTGGCACGTTCAACGGGATCGAGCGGGTGACAGGCGGTGTACAACCCTACTTGTGGACCAATCAGGCAGTCATCACCAATGATCACTTCTGCACAATCGAGGATGACGCAGTCGTAGTTGGTGTAGAAGTTGTTGCCGACTTTGATGTTTACGCCGTAGTCACAGCGAAAATGACGATTGACCGAAATGTTGCTGCCTGCAGCGCCAAACAGCTCAGTAATTATGCGCTCCTGCAGTGCTTGCTCGTCAGACTGGCTGCGATTAAACCTATCCAGTTTCTCGCGTGCCGACGCTCTCATTGCTTTCAATTCTGTATCGGCTGGGTCGTAGATCTCTCCCGTGACCATTTTTTTAAACTCGTTCACTTTTGTTCACCTTTAACTACTTCAGTATCCCAATACGAAAAAATTGGTTAAATGAAAAAATATAAACATATGACGTGTTCATTCTTGATCGAATTGATACAATGTCAACGATTTTCAGGAGACGACGAATGAATAAATGCATCGCAGAGCAGCGGCAACGTATTTTACTGGATATGCTCGCTGCCGAAGGAAGCCTTAATGCCACTGAGGTCGCCGAGCGGTTGAACACAACCGGTGCCACAGTCAGACGAGATTTGAACAAACTGGCTGAAATGGGGCTTTGCAAGAGAACGCACGGTGGCGCGATAGTGCTGACCCCCGCGAATGGCAGTGTGGATGAGCGTCAGTCTCAGCATGCACTTGAAAAGCAGAGCCTTGCCGCAACCGCGCTCTCGTTGCTCAAACCTAATCAACTGATTTTCATTGATGCCAGCAGCACCAATATGGCGCTGGCAGATCGCATGCCGCAGGATCTGAATCTGACGGTAGTGACGAATTCCATCCACATTGCGATGTCTCTTTACAATCGGGGAGCGATTAACACCATTTTGATCGGTGGCCAGATTGATGCCGCCATTGGCGGCGCGGTGGATGCCAAAGCACTGGCCGATGTTCAGATGTTTCACTTTGACCTGATGTTTATCGGTGTATGTGCGTGGTCGCAAGAGCATGGTTTTACGACGCTGCACTATCCTGATGCCCAGTTTAAACGCCAGTTGCTCAAGCAGAGTGGTGCCAAGGTTGTGCTGTTTACGCCCGATAAAGTGGAAACTTACGCGCCGTTTTCTCTGATGGCGACGACGGACGTTGATTATTTGGTGTGTGACGGTGCATCAACGCCAGACAACCTGACGCGCACGCTTGTAGAGTGTGGCGCCCATATTCTTGACAGTCGCGCTGGCGATGAGCAGCAATAAAGGTAGAAAACGAATGACGAATAAACATATTGGCGATTTGGTATTAACTGAAGCGCAAATCCAACGCGGTGTCGCACTCGTGGCTGAGAAAATTAACCAGAATTATCGCGACGTGGTGATCGTCAGTGTGGTTCCGGGCGGCATATTGTTTACCGCTGATTTGGTTCGCCAGTTACAGCCAGACGTTCGGATGGATTACATCTCTTGCCCTCATACTCCGGGGGACAGAAACAACCAACCACAGATCGTCTTTCACGAAAACATCGCGCTGGCCGGGCAGAATGTCATTCTGGTTGATGATGCCATTGAGTCGGGCGGTACCATGAAAAGAATCGTGGAGTTTCTGATGGCCAACTACGCAATGAAGTCGCTCGCCATCGCAACCCTGTTCGTCAAACCTAACCGCGTCGATATTCCGGTCACGCAATACTTCGCCTATGAAATGGACAACGATGACCTGTTGGTTGGGTACGGATTGCCCTGGCAAGACAAACTGAGAAACGTGCCGTTTGTCTCTAAGTTGGTGAAGTAGTCACGAGCTGTGCATTGAATCGCAATAACGATTTAAATGTCAGCGATTTTATCCAGTTGTATTAACACCTCTATCACCCTCCCACGCTATACCTGTCAATAAATCTGATGTGATGTTCACTTGAGACACCCGTTGAGTCGGCTTAAGTGATAAAGAATATACTTTCGTATGTGAGTTGCTGCTGTACTACGCTTAAAAAGTTTTGTTTCGATAACAAGCAATAAGGAGTATTGCAATGAAGTCAGTCTTGGCACTAGTGATTGCAGCGATGGTCTCATCGGGAGCAAGTGCGGCGGACCCGAAACCCGCCACGCAAGCAACGATAGACGCAAACAATGCAGTCAAACAATCCTTACCTTTTAGCGACAAAAAAGACTTTGAAAACGCTCAGAAAGGCCTCATCGCAAAGCAGGATGTGGTAACGATCAAAAATGACAAAGGTGACGTCGTTTGGGATTTGGAGCAATACAAACAGTACATCACGCTTAATAACCCGGCTCCGGATAGCGTTAACCCAAGTTTGTGGCGTAACGCTCAGCTCAACATGATTAATGGCTTATTTGAAGTGACCGATGGTATCTATCAGGTGCGCGGTTATGACTTGAGTAACATCACTTTTATCAAAGGTAATACCGGTTGGATTGTCTTTGATCCACTTATCTCACAAGAAACGGCTAAAGCCGCTTTAGATTTTGTTAACGAAAAACTGGGTAAACGTCCGGTTGTCGCCGTCGTTTATAGCCACAGTCATATCGACCACTTTGGTGGTGTTCGCGGGATTGTTGATGAAAAAGATGTGAAAGCGGGCAAGGTTAAAATCATTGCTTCGCACGGATTCACTGAACATGCCGTGTCGGAAAACGTGATTGCGGGTAATGCGATGGGGCGTCGCGCGATCTTCATGTACGGCGCATTATTACCTCGAAATGAATTTGGTGGTGTAAACGGTGGTTTAGGACAAACCACATCAACAGGGGTCGCCACACTCATCGAACCTACGGACATCATCGAGAAAACCGGCGATGAAATGACCGTTGATGGGGTGAAGATGGTTTTCCAATATACCCCTGGCACAGAAGCTCCGACGGAAATGAACACCTGGTTCCCGGATAAGAAAGCACTGTGGATGGCCGAGAACTCAACCAATACTATGCACAACATACTGACGCTTCGTGGCGCGCAGGTTCGTGACGCGTTGAAATGGTCGGGATATTTGCAAGAAACTATCGAAATGTGGGGCGGAGACGTTAAGGTTAAATTCCAAAGCCACCATTGGCCGATGTGGGGGAATGCTGACATCGTTGAGTACTTTAAGAAGCAACGCGATATCTACAAATATACCCATGACCAAACCGTACGCTTGATGAACCAAGGCTACACAGGTGAGGAAATCTCAGAAATCATTAAGCTACCCAAAACGTTGGAAAATAACTGGAGCACCCGTGGCTATTACGGAACCCTGCGTCATAACAGCCGTGCTGTCTATCAACGCTACATGGGTTGGTATGATGGCAACCCGTCTGATCTGAACAATCTTCCACCGACCAATGCTGCAGTGAAATACGTGGAGTATATGGGCGGCGAGAGCGCGGCGATTCAGAAAGCTCAGGCAGACTTCGATAAAGGTAACTATCGTTGGGTTGCTGAAGTGCTTAAGCATGTTGTGTTTGCAAACCCACAAAGCAAGAAAGGTAAAGAGCTGCTAGCGGATGCGTACGAGCAGTTAGGTTATCAGTCAGAATCTGGCCCGTGGCGCTCTGTATATCTGCAAGGTGCTTATGAGCTAAGAAATGGCACCCCTTCGGCGGGTGGTGTTCAAACTGCATCACCAGACATCATCAAGAATATGCCACCTGAGATGTTGTTTGATTATCTCGCGGTGCGTATTTTGCCTGAAAAAGCAGAAGGTAAGAAATTTGCCATCAATCTGAATTTCACGGACCTGGATGAGAAATATACCTTGTATCTGGAAGACTCAGTGCTGATTCATACCAAAAAGCAATCGGATAAACCCAACGTGACTCTAACCTTGACGAAATCGGTACTGGATGATGTTCAGTTAGGCAACGTCACGCTCGAAAAAGCGATTGCCAATGGCGACATTCAGCTGAAGGGTGACAAAGAAGTCTTCAAGGATTTCGTCGGAATGCTGGATCGTTTCAATTTCTGGTTCAATATCGTGACACCATAGTAGGACGGTTAAGATGAAGCTGATGTCTGCTTTTCTGACTGCCGTATGTACATTGAGTGCAAGCCCATTAAGTTGGGCTTGCTCTTACGACGGGCAGTTTAGTAACCCGTTTGCGGAGAGTTATCCTGGCGCGCTGGATGTCGCAATGGCGACGCAAGATGCCTTAAATACTCAAACTATTTCGGTTCCGACAAAGCTTGAAGGTGAAAAAGGATTACGTCGGGCAACGTGGTGGTTGCACTTATTGGTCAGCCAGAACTCTGATGCTCTTATGGATTCCTATATCTATCTGGTGGATAGCCAGTTGTGGGCGCACTATGATGCAAACAGTAAGTTGACTGTTCACTCCTTGCCGCCAGAGGCGAATCAAAAAGTGATGCAACTGACTGAGATCGCTTTGCATAATATTGTGTCAAAGAAACTGAGTTTGAAACATGCAGAAAAGCTGGGGCTGGTGCTGACAAGTTAGTGGGGCTTTGGATGAGAATTGTCAGTGTGTGGACTTATGTTTCGTAGCTGCGTCAATCCTGTCGTTAAGATTGTCTTTACGCTGACCCTATTACTTTTTTATTTGAAGTACACCGGGCATCCTTTGCCCGTTCTGGCACCAATATTCGTCGTGATACTTATGACGACGATACCGTCAAAACCTCCAATGAATTTGGTGTTGCAATTGGTATTGGTGCTGCTGCTCATTAACTTTGTGATGGTGTTTTTCGTGCAAATGTTCGCGGGTCGCCCACGGGGTTTGCGTTGGTGTGTTGGGGCATCTTCACTTGGAGTTATCACCGCAGCCACAACAATCCACAAGACATCATCTCGAACTTGGCATTAATCGTGCTCATTATCGCGACGGTGGTGAGCAAGCAGATGAATTTCCCGATTGCTGGCTTGCCACTGATCATCTTTCAAGCCTTTGCGTTGGCACTTGTTGTCACCTTGGTCGTTCACATATTGCTGCCGGGGGATCAGCAGGACATCAAGCGGGATGAGCCCGCAAAAGGGATCGAAAGTCATCTCAGTGTGGCGATGTTTAAGGCGACCGCAATGTGTTTGGTTTTGGCTGCGCTGATTGGTATTGGCAGTTCGCAGACGATGCTGATCGCGATTACGGTTAGCAGCATGCTGAAATTGCCGCTTATCGATCACCATAAGGATTATGTCTACCAAAGACTGATCACCACTGCGACCGGGATTTTGTTTACCATCCCGACCATGTTGCTGTGCGGCTTTGGCGCGCCTGAGTGGGTGGCTATGGGCGTGTCGTTGTTCTTGGGCATTCAGCTTGCCTGCTATGCCATCCGCCGCGATGCCCGTTCCGCTATTTATCAGTTGCTTATGACCAACTTTGTCGTCCTGACTTATCAAGTTATCAAAAATGCGGGTATCGATTCGTTCTCGTCCGGAATCATGCGCTTGGTGTCCATCAGCATCGCCATTTTTATCGGTGCGCTCATTTTAAGGCTCATTAGTCCAAGCAAGCAGGGGATGGAATCACAGAGCGAATCGAGCTAATGAGCCCAATGAATAGTCGATATTAGTTGTAGCATTATGGCCTATAAATTCATCTTGATTTGAAGAAAAACAGAGCGATTGATCTAATCCTGCTGTCGAAGTGCAGTTCAAACTCATGTTAAATCTACTCAGACTCTTTAATTAACCTTGGGTATTTATCATCGAGGAAAATGTTCTGGAGCAAAGGTGCACTATTTTATTTATGAGCGTTACACAAAGGCCGCTGATGTTTCAGCGGCTTCTCAAATCTGTTGGAAACCTGTTAAATACGGAAATTAACTACGCCTTATTCTCCGGACTTCTATTCGCACCAATCCAGTCTTTTATCTCTACGGCATAGGTAGCGTGCGCCTTCACATACATTTGTTTTGAAAGCATTAAAATGGATTGTTCAGCCAAGACTTTCTGCATCTGGTTTTGAGCTTTTCTCATGACCGCGTGAATTCCGCACATCCCTTCGCATGCCCATTGAGGAACATCATCCGTGAAGATGTTCATCCGTTGGCGAATTTCTTTACAGTCGAAAATAGACTTTTCACCATCAATCGCAATCGCGATATCAAGCACACTGATCTCCGCTGGCGACTTGGCGAGCTTATAACCGCCTTTGCGACCTTCAGAACTCTCGACTAACCCCGCTTTTGAGAACTTAGTAAAGATTTTGCCCAAATAATCATACGGTACGCCTTGTAAGTTCGCCGCTTCGCGAACGGACATTTCCCTTGGTTCGCCGTCTTCATCAACCATATTCACCAAACAGTGAATCCCATACTCAACGCCTGAGCTGTAAAAAGCCATGAGTTAACCTCTGATTCTAATGACTTGGCAGTGTAAATCACTCTCTTGCGACAAGCATAAAGAAATCGAGCAAAAAAATAAACTGCGACTAATATTGTCGCAGTTTATTTTTTCTTGTATGCTGCGCCGAAATGATGAGTCAGAAGTGAACGAGGAATCTCACATGAGTAAAGAAATAGTGATTATTGGTGCCGGTTTTGCGGGCATGTGGGCAGCGCTCAGTGCTGCGCGTTTGGCAAAGTTGAAGCAAGCGGAAGATGTCAGTGTGACGGTCATCGCACCTGTTGCAGAGCTGCGTGTTCGCCCGCGCTTTTATGAATCAAAAGTACAGACACTGGTTTCTCCGTTGATGCCGGTGTTTGAGACGATGGGCGTGAAATTCGTTGTTGGGCAGGTCACCAACATTGAATCGGACAAGTGGTTTATGTTGATGAAAATCAGCGCTCGATTACCAAGCACTACGACAGGCTTGTGTTAGCGGCTGGGTCAAATCTACGCCGAGATATGGTGAAAGGCATTGCAGAATATGCGTTTGACCTTGACCAAATCGACAGCGCGGCAGTTTTGGAACAGCACATCAATGGCCTGATAAACCAGCCGTGTTCTCAGGCTCGCAATACCGTTGTGGTTTGTGGCGGGGGATTCACCGGGATTGAAATCGCGACAGAACTGCCTGCCAGACTGAAAGCGCTGCTGGGGGAGAGTGAGCCAGTTCGAGTCATCATCGTGGAACGCAATGGCCAGATTGGTACCAATTACAGTCAAGAGTTACAAGATGTCATCAAGCAAGCGACAGACGATCTGGAGATTGAATGGATGCTGAATGCACAGATTGAAGAAATCAGCGCACACGGCTTACGACTCTGTTCTGGCGAAGAGATTCAATCCAAGACCGTCATCTGGACCGCTGGCGTCAAAGCGAATGATTTAACGAACGTGTTCGAGAAACAGCAAGGCCCGCAGGGCAGGCTGCATGTTGAGTCATCGTTGAAAGTGATCGATCAGCCGAACATCTTCGCAACTGGTGATGTGGCTTATGCTGCAACGGATGACAAAGGCAATCATGCATTGATGAGCTGTCAACATGCGATATTAATGGGTAAATTCGCCGGGCATAATGTTGCCGCGAGCTTACTCGATTGTGATTACTTGCCTTACAAACAAGAAAACTATGTGACTTGTTTGGACCTCGGTTCATGGGGCGCGGTGTTTACTGAAGGCTGGGAACAGAAAGTCAAATCCGTCAAAGAAGACGCAAAAAAAATCAAAATCGCCATCACCAATGAACTCATTTATCCGCCAAAAGCAGAACTGGACTTGATCATGGTACAGGCCGATCCGCTTGCCCCTTGGGTATAAGTCACGTTATTACACGGTAAATCACACAGACAAAACGCCGTGTACGCGTTTTGTCTGGTTTATATTCGATAAACTGAGATAGATGGGGAAGGCTAAAGCAGCGCTTTGAGTCTGAATATAAGCGCGGTGCATTCCTCTTCTGTTTTGATGTTGGTGAAGCCGAGGATCAAGCCGGGATGAATTGGCGTCGAAGACCACTGCGACAGAGCCTGAGAATAGAGCCCATCACGCAACAGTGTTTTGGCTATCTCGACGTCATCGCAGCTGGAATCGTTGAATCTCAATATCATGTGCATGCCGCCGGGTTGAGGCTCAATGAAAACTTTATCCCCCAGATATTGAGCAAATAATCTGGCCGTGAACTCTCTACGCTTACGATACAACTTGCGCATCCGTTGGATATGACGACCGAAGTGCCCTTCTTGCATGAAGTTGGCAATGCAGAGTTGGGTCAAACCAGCGACATTGCCAGCATACAAATCGGAGAGTTGTTCAAAGCGGTCCACCAAGTTTTGCGGAACTACAATATAGGCCGTTCTGAGGTTAGGGAATAACACTTTACTGAATGTCCCCGAGTAAATGACCCGGTCTTGGCTATCTAAACTCTTTAATGCGGGCAGCGGCAGGCCGGTGTGGCGGTATTCGCCGTCGTAGTCGTCTTCGATGATCCAGCTGTCTTGGGTGATTGCCCAATCCAATAACATCTGGCGTCGTTGCAGTGACAGCGAGACGCACGTTGGGCTTTGGTGTGCTGGCGTGATAACGAGAGCTTTGATGCCACGATCTTGAGGAATGGTGACGCCGCTGTCATCGATGGGCACAAACGCGGGCGTCAGGCGCTCATTTTCCAATATCAACTTGGTGAGCGGATAACCCGGGTTTTCAACCCCTACTTTGTCATCGACAGAAAGCAAGGCCTTCGTGATCCACTTTAATGAGTTCACATAGCCGGCTTTGTTGCGTAATTCGGTCAGAGAACCAAACTGCCTGCAATTGGTTGATTCTTATACAATACACTGAGTTTCAGGCATACCAAGCCCTGTAAGTTTGTTCAGCGCTTTAATCATGGCGTAAGTTTCACCAACCTGAGCATTGTAGTTTCTCAGACTTAATCGCCCACCTAACAACTGCTTCACTCGATACATTGCTGTCTCTGATAGTGAGCGTTGATGATAGCCGTACCGCTTTTTCCACTTATTGTTGGAGCCGTAGAGCTTCTGGCAACCTACCGCTAAATTCCTGGGGTGACCATTCTCCCAGAAGGCTGCCCCTTCTCTTGGAGGGATGAGTGGAACAGCTCGCTTGAACCGTATGGCATCGTAGCAATCCCTTGTGTCATAAGCGCCATCGCCAGATATCTCGATAATTCTTCGGCGTGTTTGCTTGAGCAAGTTAGGAAGGACTTCTGCATCGGTAACGTTAGATAAACTCAGTTCAGCCGCGACGATTTCGTGAGTGCTGGTGTCTACCGCTAAATGCAATTTTCTCCAGACTCTACGCTTCCCGTCAGTACCATGCTTCTTGACCTTCCATTCACCTTCGCCATAAACCTTGAGACCTGTTGCATCAATGGCTAGATGCTGTATTGCACCTCTAGTCTTTGGTTTAAATGAAACCTCGACTTGCTTAGCTCTTCGACTGATACAACTGTAATGTGGGCAGACTATAGGGACGTTAGCCAATGAAAAAACAGAATCGATAAACCCTTGCAATGCTCTCAACGGCATTGAGAAAACTCGTTTCACCATAAGCGCAGTAGTAATGACTAAGTCGCTGAACTGACGAGGTCTACCTCGTTTATCTTGTTTGCTCTGCTTCCACTGGCGAATGGCTTCTTCATCAATCCAGAAAGTGAGTGAACCACGGTTGATTAAGGCTTTGTTGTACTGTTTCCAGTTCGTTGTTTTGTAGCGAGGTTTCGGCATGAGACTAGGATAATTAACTTACTTAGCCGATCAGATCGCAACCTTCTGATTTAGTTCCCTCGAATTACGCAACAAAGCCGTCTGAACATGTTATTTTAATTCTGATATTTTTAATCACCTAAATATATTTAAAGATTATATGAAGAGATTTGTTTTTCAAATGCACTTGTAACTCGTTTATAAATGTACTGTCCGTCAAAGTCGAGTTTGTTTGTCATTTCAATGCCGTCAAAGTAATCTGGGCGATAAATACCGAGTTTTCCGTCCCACATTGCCTTTAAATATATAAGCCAATCAGGTTCAGATACAGGTACTATAACTCTTGCTTTAGAGTTAAGGTATGTAGATATTTTATTTTCTGGGATCCATCTTCTCAAATAGTCAGAAAATATAATATCTTCACCATCTAATTTTTCTTTGGCAAGTGAACTAATATTTCCATTAAAAAAACTTGCGCTTTTTAGGTATAAATTAGAGGCATTACAACACGCTGAACCATCTGAGTGTAATAGTAAATCATTATCGGCAAAACCAAATGTTAAACCATTGGATTTCGATTTTTTATACATTTCAATTAGGTGTTCTTTTCTATATGAAATAGGAAGTTGATACTCTCTACCCATTCTCGATGCACCTAAGCTCCGATATAAAGCAATTGGATTTTCATTTAGTAATTTTTTTAGTTCTTTACTGAATTTTACATTTGCATCAATTGGTACCTTTAAGTATTCAGCTGAAATATGTGATACACCTGAACTTATTGCATTGTTAATTATCTCGGTTGAATTTGACTCATACCCGGGAATGATGGGTTGTAATCTAAAAGAAATAGGAATGCTTTTTCTGGATAATAGTTCAGCTGATTTGTATATATTTTCAATAGGAGGGCAGTTGTGGTCAATTTTATGTCTATTTTTATTGTCGATAACCGTTGTTGAGAAACGAATATAGCAATTAGAATCTTGTAATATGTCGACATAACAATCTTTGCTTATTAGGTCGCTTTTTGTACTAATTATAACTGGGTAATCGTATTCTTGAAGTATTTTTAGAAACTCTAATGTAACTTCGTGCTTGCGTTCAACAGCAGTAAATGGATCAGACATACCTCCTAGCTGAAAAGGTATTCGCCTCTGGACGAATTCGTCTAAAGCTGACTTTACTTCCCCATTTTTAACTCGCTCTAAACGTTTTTTTAATGTCTCAGGATTGCTAACTTGCAGAGTGCTTTTTCTACCATAACCTTGTCTTGTTGCTGCAAAGCAATAACCACAACCGAATTGACATTTGTTATAAGAATCTAAACGCAATGGTGTTGCACAAAATCCAATTTGACTGGTTATGCCAGCATAATATTTATATGGTTTATTTTTTAACATAATATTATATTTACAGCCTATTTATTAGGGATTAGTACTAGTTACTTAGCCATTCGTAAAAATATTCCCCACCATGAAAAATATGCTGACAGAATACGTACGCAAAAAGTAAACCGCTAAAACTAAGTAAAATTAAAATGAAAAATCGGCTTAAATGTCTACTTGATGAAAATCTACCATATATTTCGTAGAATACACCAACTTGTTCCATTAAATTATCTTCATTTGATTCGTGTCGAGGTAAGGATAATTTAAAGTATTTATTTTTATGGCTAAATGTTAAGCTTGTGCATGTTTTTTCTACAGACACCTTTGCATTATTTTCATTATTTATCCCATTAAATTCATCTTCTGAAATCGATATCATGATTTCTTTTTTTTCATGAAGCCTATCTATAAACTTGTCCATTTGTTCGTTTTTTATAGATTTAACCAGTTTCTCTGCTTCCCATACGAGCCATCTATAATCATGGAAATATTCTTTGTAGTAGCTAAAGTTGTGATATTTTCTGACAAAATTAGGACATCTAATATAATATACAAACAGAGATAGTACAAAGAATAGTGAAGACAACCATAACAGCTGCCAGCTAAAAGGTAATGCTAGGTTTAATTCGTGTTGTTTTCCAACTGAATCAATAAAAGTTATAGGATTTTTTATTTTACTAAATAGCCCACCTAAAATCGGAACTATAGCAAACCAAAGAACTAAATACCTTAATATGATTAAGTTAAAAAATATTCTATATTGTTCCCAGCGAAGGTTTTTATCTAAAAAATCACAGGCTTTCTTAATAATCTTCTTACACATATCAACTCTTCTTTAAAGTCATATTAATGATGTATTCTAATGCATTTGAGTGAATAGTATAATTAAAAATGCTTCAAAGATGTGCCAGAGGTAAAAGAAACGCTGGATTACAGAATATCGAAGCTCTCCACCGCACTATAAAGCGATGTAAGGTTGATCCGCTTGCCATATCGGTCGAATGTGAGGTTTGTCTTTGTGTGACCAACTAGATCAGCTACAAGATTCTCAGCTATGCCGATTTGTTGTAGTTCATCAATAAAAGTATGGCGCAAGCTATGGAGTGTTGGTCTATGAGACGGCATAAACCCCAAATCATCAAGTACTTTGCCAAAGCGGTTTATAAATCTTGCCGACCAGTCTTTGTTGACTCCGGTTGCTCTGAAGTTAAAGAGTTTCTGCTGTTTGTTCTCGTATCGTGTTTGAGCATAATGAAGAAACCCACGCTTGATTAGCTCAGGGTGTAACGGGACTAGACGTTTTGCTGATGCGGATTTTAGTCGCTTATCTTGACCGATGTCGTTGATGTCGATACACCAAATATCATCGATTAGCTTTATATCTGCTGTGTCGAGTTGGCAAATTTCGGATACACGAGCTCCTGTATAGAGTAATAAATGCGGCAACCAGTAGTCCTCTAGTTCCCTTTGCGTGCGTACAATATTTTTACTAGCGGGTGGCATTAGGCTAGGGTGCTTAAACAACTTGTACAACTCGGGTTTAGACCATCTTTGTCTTTGTTCCGATGCTTTGTAAGCTCTTCTTTTGACAGTCACATCTTCAAATATGTTTTTATCGAGTTCGCCTCGGAGCCGTAACCACTTATAAAACTGGCGCACAGCTGCTAGGTATTCAATGACTGACTTTTCTGCTTTGCCTGACCTCAATAACTCATCTCTGAAATCCATCGCATCTTTTGTCGTTGCTTCAAGTGCATTCGTCTTAGTGAATTTAACAAAGGCGCTTATACGGGATTCCAGTTGTTGAATCGTGCGAGGCAAAATATTTTCCACTTTCTTCGAGCGTATGAAGTCATCTAACAGCCGTTTGTCAATCTGATGCTTTGAAACGGATGACTTTACTTGTAATACAGGCAATACAGGTTCTACAGGTATAGGTGGCGAATGTACAACAGAGCAAAAATCACTCTGACGGATCACTTTTAGCTCCGACCTTAATTTTTCTATCGTAAGTGGAATATTACCTTTGGTATTACAAGTCGACATATAGCTTCGAATATGGCTCATTATAACCAACAGTCGATCTATAGCTTCTGAACGTTTTTTGGTGCTTAGGGAGAACCTCAGCTCGGCAGGAAAACCTAATTCGACTAGGTCTTTTGAAAAGCAGTAACGAGCGTAGTAAGTTGTATTGCGGTCTTTGAGTAAGAACATGATCGTATTACTTGTACGTATCATGCCAAAAAATTACTATAACGAAAAAGCCCGAGCTCTTGTCTATCAAGGGCTCGGGCTTCATAAAAGTGGCGGAGAGATAGGGATTTGAACCCTATCTCTTTGAAAACCTAAATTTATCAAGCTCTTGAGTTTGTTAGCTTTCTTCGATTATCAATCAAATGCCGCGTTGACAGTTGTGAATCACATTTAGTATACAAAAACAGCTTAACTTAGCAAGTGAATCAAGCAGATAACTTGATAAAATTTTATAGGAATTTGCCTACTAAGAGTACCAGGGGAAACCGTATCCACTATATAAAACAATGCTAATTTTAACCCCTATAGAGGATAAGTATGATATTATCCTCTATAGGGGTTAAAACGTTCTGGAGAGTACAATGTTGATTACGGGTCCCAAGCAGTTAGGCATATACCTGAGAGATATCCGTCGAAATCAAAAGCGCAATCAAACCAAAGTCGGCGATATTGTTGGCTTAAAGCAAACAACCATATCCAAATTGGAACGAGATCCTGCTTCTTCAAGTATTGAGAGCTTAATGCGTCTTTTGTCATCTCTCGACCTTGAGTTACATATTGAAGATAAGGCTGCAAGCAGAGAGAAAGCCAAGCTTCGTGATGCTGACGATTGGTAAATCGTCTTAAACAAAACCAATATCGAACAATACCTCTGAATTCTCCAATCAAGAGTATACTCTGTTAAACCGCCACTGATGTCACCTGAGAAGTAATATTGTTACGAAGTACCAGTCAGAGCCTTGTAATAGTAACATCTACATAAGAGTGAGATGAATGAGATCGTCGGTGATTACTAGGTTGACCTCAGCGGAAAGTTTTAGTGAATCATGATCCATACTCAATGTCATAAACTAACTTGAAAATCTCGATATGTGTCCAGACGAATCACTTGGTGATCACAGATGGCTTGCAGCTTCTGAAACTCACAATTGGACAGAAACGTTTCTGGGCATTAGAGAGGTGGTATGGGTTACCGACAGTCTTCTGGCTCTTGTTTGATATAAAGAACAAAATTAGAACGGCGGGAAAAGACCATGCTTCAACATCTGGTGTGTGGCACGAAGTGCTCTCAGGAGTTTGCTCATGAGGGGCTTGCAGGCCCAAAACGATCCCTTGTTTCCAAACAACCGTCTCTGTTTTCAAAAACCGAATGTCGCAAGCTTTACTTGTTAACTTGCTGAATCAGCAAAAGCTTCATCAGTGTAGTCACAAGAGTAACTTGCGAAGAAGTAATATGGCATGGTCTCCGCCACGGGAATAATCTATCAAACTAATACTGAGATTTCAATTCGTTACGCTCGATTAGTTGCTTAATATTTAAGTTAGTCCAATTAACGAACCAATAAATCCCTTGGGTTGCATCTATGTAGTCTGATAACTCTTGTTCGGTGGGATTAGGATGATTTTTTATCCCATCATATAATATGGACATAACCTGTTTTCTATGTTCCAGAGATATGTATGGGCATGTGGACAAATCTAGTATTAGATGAACAAGCTCTGAATCATTTTCGAGTGAATCGAGAGTAGAGAATCTCCCCATTGTCTCTGATATGATCTTACTTTTTACATCAGAGTACTCTTCATGATTCTTGAAGTAATATAGTAATGAAACAATCTCAAAATAGTTAAGCCCAATGTTATTCTCGATAAGTTCCACAAAATATTGCTGTGGTAGCCTGAAATATGATCCAAACTCACTTGTAGACAAGATAACATTAAGACGCTCGATAGAGATATACCCTTTTCTCTTGCCATTTTTATTTTGGTCGAAAGTGAAATTTCTTATAGTTTTAGTTACTAGGTCTTTTATTTTTGGTGTGTAAACAAGTAAACATTCATTTTCTTCCATGAACTCAATTAAACAAATTAAACTCTTGGCTATTTTATTTGACGAGCTAATAGTTGGATGAACCTTATAATAGAAAAACATAAGTTCTACCATGATTTCTATATTTCTAACAAATATTCCATCCTTTCCATTATTACTGATATAACCACTGTAGTTTTCTATCGAAAGGTCAATTCTCTTAGCAAAAAATGAAACCAAGTAAGATGATATCTCTGAATATCCGTTCTTGTTACTTGATAAAGCAACGAGCCTAACGTCATTCATGAACTTATTCATGAAATTGTGCTTTTTAAATATCTGTGAAGGAAAATACTTTCTTTCTGAGAGTTTATCTTTTTGAAAAATTGTTCTTTCGAAGTATTCTAAGCAATTAGATAAAGATATTATAATCTTAGACTTTTCGGTACAGAATGGCCTTTCAAGCTTTAATACTTTATCTGAGTTTATGAATAAGTTGTAATCGGAAAGACTATCACTGATTACACTGGATACAACATCACAAATTTCACTAGTCATACCAAAAACAATATAATCATCAACATATCTTAATATTTGGTAGTCAACTTTATTTATATATGAGTGGGTGTTTTTTAGTGTATTTTCAATATTAACGTCAATCGTTTGAAAGATCACTTCTGCAAATATTCGGCTGAACTCAGATCCGATAGGAATTCCATTTGTTTCATTAGAATTGCTTCTCTGTATCGTTGTATCTAGTTTTTGTGAAATTTGGTTATTCCAGGTTACATAATGGTCTTTGATATAATTTTTTTCTTTTGCAGCCCAGGAAATAGTGTGTGTATATATACTATCGAAGCAATTCGCCACATCCAAGAAAAACATAAATGGGAATTTTGATTCCAAATCCTTGTATAAAGGAGAAGAATATAATTTATGGATGCGATTAAATCCCTTGTAAGAGAAATAAGATGAAGCATGTTTTTTATATAGTTCTTTATCTATTGTCTCTATATCAATCTTTTTATATTCGTTGTTTTTTATTTCGGATTTTTCTATTTTCAAATAAAACGAGTTGCAAACTCTCATTGGACATCGTATAGAAAATACACTCTTATCAAATAAAGAAAGCAAATAGTCTGCGTGATCTCTATAGATGTTGATGTAATTTATCTGAGATCTTGGGTGAATTAGTGACAGGGTTCTTAAACTAACGTCATTCTTTATTATTTTGTACTTGAACGGTTTAGTTTGTTGTAGTTGTTTTTTTGCCTTTTGCTCATCGCTAAGTAATTTGTCTAATTCAGGACTAATTAACCTTATGTAAATATCACTAACAACCTTAGTTCTAAGATCATTACTTCCTTTTCTTACAATATGTCCGTTCTTATACAGTCCATCATTACTAAAAACAATTGGAACATCAGCAGGGAACGTGTCTGTTAATAATGCTCTGGAATGATCTTTTTTGTCTAATTTTATATTGTTCATTTAAAATCTCCAGGCATTTTTTATTTCTCCAAGTTTGTTTGGAGAAAATCTCTTGTAATTACTATTTTTATATCCATTGACGAAAGAGTAGCTTAATAACTGGCGCTTTTGTTGATTAGTTAAACTATTAGTAAATCCTGACCAACGGTTTGATGAGAATCCTAATACTCTTTTTTTTAAGAAAGTATCAAGTTCTTGTAGACTTAGAGCGTTATCCGTTATGTTAACATTATTATAGTAAACACCCGTTGCTATAATTCTACCGCTCTTTTTTTCTTTCATTATACGATTTGATGTAAGAAATATAATTCTATTTTTAAGAAGTTCAAAATCTCCATCTTTAGAGTAGCAATATAAAGCTCTTGATATACGCGTTTTAATTCGTTTTACTCTAGAGTTAGATAAAGACACATCAACTTCTCTAAACCTAGCCGATTTGGTTTTTCCAGGTATCTGCGTATCTCTTACAGTGTAGTTATAACCAAGATAATCGAAACTAGCTACAGTGATAGCTGAGCTTTGACGTTTATCTACATGAATTACTTTTTGCTTGTTGTAGTTTAAACTTAATTCCTTTGGTAAAAGGCCTTTAATATATTTAATGAAATTCTTACTGCTCTCGAATCCAGTTGTAATAATTATAATATCATCAACATACCTACAGTAATAAAAAACGTCTTCAGATTTAACAAGAGTTTTATCGAAATCCTTTAATATTAACTCTGCTAAAGGAGGACTAAACTCTAAGCCTCTTGGTAGTCCACATTGATTTATAAAGTTTGAATTCTTTAGAATTGACATTATTAAGAGTTTAGTCTGACTGCTGACTAAATTTGATTCTAGAGATTTTTCTATTGTTACATGACTGACGCTTTCAAAGAATGACTTTATATCAAGCCGATATATTCTATAGCTAGTACCTTCTTTCAAATGCTGTACTAGTTGTCGAGATATCTGATTTCGGCTTTTGGATTTTGGTAGAACAGCCCTAACATTATTTGCTAAGTGACGAGATAGTAATACATTTTCGAAGCCAGTTACCGTATAACAATCTTTGCCGTTTCTCTTTATTTTTTTTATTGAAAATGACGCCTGACTAGCTTGAGACTTTTCAAAAGCTGAATGAATTATTTCACTTTTTTTAATGGGACTTATTAAGTGGCTATGTTTATAAATATCACAATCGTATATACACTTACCAAGACTTTTCGGAGTGATCGCTTGTGAAGTCATTAATATATCCTGCTCTAATCCTTGTAGTAAGCAGGGTATCTTATCACAAGGCCACTGCTTATATGCAACTTTTTGTACCCTAGGTGTCCTAGTTATTGATTCATCGATAGATAATGTAATTCAGTCTAACTCATTGCATAGCATGTGCGTATTTCTACCGACGCGTTTTAAGTCTCGAATTGCCGCCGTTTCCGTAGCGATTCTCAATGGCCTGTCATACAGAATTGTATTGTTCAGGATGTCGATGTCATCACGTTCGGTGTGAGTAAATTCAATCACACCATATGGCGTTTTAAAAGTTCCTTTTCTTCCCGTTGTCATCACTGTTAAGCGATCAATGGGGATCTGAGAAATGGCACCGTACTCCGAAAGAGCGGATTCAAGTGAGATGTAGTTATATTCACCACGTCTAAGGCTTTTCGCAATATATTCAATCGTGTAACCACCTTTGTGGCGGCTTAACGCGAAAATATACACTCCTCTACATGCTCGCTCTAGCACTCCGAACTTGATTAGACGCGGCAAGCTTTGCTTAAAAGCTTCAGCGGTGTCATCAAAAAACACTCGGCGTAGATTACCTTTGGTATAGACATAAATTCCCTGCCAATCGAACTTGTACAATCTTTGTAAGGCGGTCTTAATGTCCATGCTAGCGATCCAATTAAATCAACATTAAAGATAACAATAGCATACCTTAATGTTCACTTAATGGCTCATTGAGAGAATCACTTTTCTCTCCCCTTTGTGAAAGCTGCTGCTCAAGCTTTTGGTTTCTGGTGTTCAGATCGGTTATCGTCTCTTGAGACTGACGTAAACTGTTTTCCAATAATTTATTGTTAACTGAAAGCGCTTGATGCTCAGCTTGTACCTTTCGAATAAGTTTGTCTGATTCCGCAAGTGCTGTTTGTGTTGACTTGAGATCAGCCAGTGTTTCGTTCAGTTTCTGGGCTGTATGTTCATAACGTTCTACTTGTTCTGACAGTTTCGACTCATATTTTTTTGCTTCATTACGTGAATATTCAAGCTGTACCGTTTGCGCAGCAAAACCTTTCTCAATTTTTGCTAAGCTAACCTTTAGCTCATTGATAGTCTCATGATGACTGTATAGCTTTTCCGTTGTATGTTTTAGAGAGTTTGTAAGCTGGTTGTTCGTCTTGATTAGATCAGATTGCTGATGCCTAGACTCCATAAGCAATTCGTCTATGTGTTCAATTTTTTCTTCGAGTGATTCATTCAGTTCGATTTGCTTTAATAGTCGAACTTCCATTTCAGCACACTTGTTTTCTGCCATAGCTTGAGCTTTGATTGCTAAGTCAGTTTTTGTATCGAATTCGTGAATACGAGCATTCATCAAGTTTTCATAATGTTGATGAACTTGGCAATTTAAGGATGTGGTAATGCGCTGAATTATCTTGCAAATTTCTTGCTCAGACTGGGCTAGTAGATTTTGAACCTCAATGGGTAATTCATAAGAAGCGATTACAGGATTTTTTGTAGCAGCAGTATTTTGCTCTTTACGCGTCGTATCAATTTCACCAGAGTCGATTAGTCGTTCCAAATCTCTCTTGATAGTTGATAATTTTCCGCGCCCCAACTGTTCTTTGATACGCCATGTGGATACTTCATCTCCTTGACTTAAAATTTCTTGCACTATTTGAATAAGATCTTGATCTGTATAAGATTTAGGCCTAGCCATTATCATCACCATTATTATTGTTATTATCAAGGTTTGTTAAGTAACTAACTAACTAACTAACTAACTTACTAACTTACTAACTTACTTATCGATTTTCTGCGTTTCATTATCAGCCATTTTGTTTGGTTCCAAATCGACGGATTTCAACAGTATTTTGGCTCTTGTTTGCATGTGTGGCGGGAGCATGAGCATTTCCTTCATTGTCGTATCTAAAAAGGATTCCACCATCTTTTTCTGGCCTGACTGCTGTGCTTTTAACCCGAGGAATACCTGCTGACAGAATCGGCTAAGAGGTTCAATAATTCCATCCTTCAACGAGTCTAAAACTTGTTCAAGTTTGCGTTTCTCAGTTCGAAGTTCAGTTATTGTTTGATGTTGAATCGTTAGCTCGTGGTCATTTTGCTCTTTTTGATCTTCCTGCATTATCAATTCACCGTGCACGATGCTTTGCTGCATGACGGTTTCGTCTAATAACTGTTTTTGTATTTGTGTCTGCTGCTCAAGCTCAGCCAGTTTGGCTTGTTGAGCTTCAATTAAGCGGTTCTGAAAGTTATACGTTCTCTCTTCTTTTGGGAGTTTCGACTCTCTGTTCATTTGCTTCCTCTGCTGAGAGCGGCGCTCACTTTCAGGAGCCAATTCTGCCTGAAGGCCTTTACAGTGAAATAAATGCTTGTTAGCAAAGTCGAAGACTAGTCGTTGAAAGTACTCACCAAATAGCTGGTTTTGAAGTCGGGTTAGCTTACCTTTTTTATTAAAAGCTAATTCTATTTTTGTCTCGGGATGTTGCAGTTGGATATATTTATTTACGACAGAAACCTGAGCTTTAAGTAAATCAAATTCATCTGTTATTGAGTTTCGTCCTGACAAAAAATAGTGCGAGTGTGCTCCAGTATCTTCATCTACCGATCTTTCATCGTCGTGTGCGACAACAAAAAGAATCGGATATTCTGGAAAATGATGTTTCAAGAAAAACTCAGTAAAGTGAATGTACTCTTCAGTGGTTATTAATTTATTGCTCACATTCCATTGAGCTGGAATTTTAAATATACCCTCCTGTACATAAAGACTATTAGCATGTGGAAATGAAACCAGCTGATTATGTGCGTCAAGATATTTTTCTAGCATCTTGATACGCTGTGCTTTATATGTCATCTGAAGAAGCTCAAATCGCGAAATTTTGCTGTATGAGCAAAGACCTTTTGTGTTGAGAATGCCATTCAAAAACTCAGCAACGTCATCATTCCCAGCTTTTAGCAAGGACGCTATCGCTTTCTTTATTTTATGCTTGTAGATGGTGCGTTGACTTTGTAACTTCTTATGCATATGAAGTTTAGGAGTGGGGGCTACTTGATATAGTAAGTGCCACTTTTCTTCATGCCTCCACTGGTCTAAACTGGTGATTTTCCCGTTTACATATATTTTGTTGCAAGGCAATAACTCAGGTAACCATTGTATTGAAGTTTTTGTTTCAAATGGTTCGAAATTTCCATCTTCAGTTATGCGATGAGTGATACGAAGCGAATGCTTTAATGATGCCTCACAAGCTCTTCGATCATCTTGTCTTGATGTATAGTTTACTCTGCTATGATAAAGATGAATTGTCTTCATACCCGACCTCCGCAAGGTCGAGTAAACAACTGTAATAGAAAGCCAACTGGTTGTTGTATTTGTATTGCACTTTTGCAATACGTGTTATTAAGAGTGCTCATCGCGCACTCTCCATAACGCTTTCTTGTTGCTGAGATGCTTGAAATTTTTGCGATGCATCCAATGCAAGCTTAGTTGCAGAAGGCAGTTTTATATCACTATCTGATATGAGTAACCCAAAAGAGTCTTGTAAATGCCGAGCAGCTTGTAATGAACAATCAGAGGAGTCTTCACGGATCCACTTTCCGTAGTGACGATCAATCATTTTAGTATCACTATGTCCCATCTGTTGGGCTAACCACTCTTTGTTGATGCCAGCTGTTAGGCATTGAGATGCAAATGTGTGACGTAGTTGACCGACTCCGCGATGTCTCACACCAGCAGCAATGAGATAGTTTTTGAAAAAACGCTCCGTGAACTCTTTAGCATCTGTGAACGGTTGATTCGTTTTAGTATTCACGAAGATGAAGTTAAGAGATTCTTGTTTTAATGTTTTATTATCGCGTTGCAAAACATTCACGGTTTTACTTCGACGTTTTCCCGTCAGTTTTAGCTGGGATTTCAAAATAGAAATAGCAAGCGGGTTTAGATCGACATCGCGCACCGAATCTGTTGTTTTCGGGCATTTATAAACATCAAGTACACAAGCACGACGAACATAAAGCTTTTTGCTTTTCCAATCGACATCGTCCCAGCACAAGGCGATAAGTTCGCTAATACGAAGACCTGTTAGGATATCTAATGCTGTTGCATTTTTTACCTGCGGGCACACATCGTTACAATTCGATAGGCGAGCGATTTCTGTCTTAGTAAACGGATCGGGTTCTGTTTTTTCTACAAGTAGGTTCTTTATGTTTTCCATGGGATTATGATCAATGAGCTGATCTGCTAAACCTGTCGAAAAAACAAAGCGTAAAATAGTTAAGTGTTCATTGATGGTTTTATTTTTTAAGTGTGAATGCCAACCTGCAATAGTCATTCGAAGAGCACTATGCTTGATTGAACGTAAGTCATCTTCACCAAAAATTTTACGTAATCTGTTGATCCGAGGTTGCTCTCCAGTTTTTGTGGATTTAACTTTACGATACTCACCATCTTTAATAAAAATATCTAAATAGTGACTGAAGCTTTGAGTGTTGCTCATTGTTTTTGTTTTCATTGTCATTTCTCTTTTTCGATTGATTCGAAATGGAAATTACGACCAAGGCAAAATCTTGTCAAGATCGTAACCTGTTGAAAAATAACAATAAATTATTTACTCTACCCTTGTTTATATATAATAAAAAACAAGTGATGTTAAATTTGAGATAATTTATCAAGCGGATAAGGAGATGGAGTTTCTGGATTTACGGAAGCGAAATTTTTTTCGTAAAAATGAACTATTTGAACAAAACTTAACCAATGTCGCAAAGGTAGTTAATTGGAGATTGATAGTTCAGAGAAGTTAAAAGGTGATTTTATTAAGCTAAAGTTATCAAAAAAGACATTTTTAAACAGGCGGCAGGAGCCGCCATGTCTCGATGTTACTACTCTTGTCTATTCAACTCTTTTGCAATGACTTTAAGTACTTCCGCCGTGATATTTGCTGCTTTCGCTCTGGTAACGATTTTAATATTGTCACCATATTGAACCCAAGCATCCCCATCGTTCACAATTCTAACCATGGCAAAAGTATCTAAAGTCAGAGCATTGTCTATTAGTTGATTATCATCCATAACAACTCTCTACATCAAATTGACGAAAACTGAGAATGGTACTTGGATTCCATTCGTTTGAAGTCGCATTCCATGCTGCTCTAGAAAGTGCATTAGAAACAGAAGCTTATCCTCAGTTTCTTGTTCATCTTCTTGCAATTCATAACCCAATATTAGTTTTAGCTGGCTAAATGACTCTATAGTGGAATAAATTGAATAGACACTGTCTAGCTCATCGAAAATTGTTCGGGTTGGGTTACGCCTCAAAGACAACTTCAGTCGATAAACTCGGCGGATATGTTCGATGTTTATTCCACAACTGATTAGATGCGTAAAATCATATTCTTGAGTGAAATCCGCATGTTCCAACGCTTCTGTCACGGCTTGAAGCTCAAAATTTGCTAGTTTACGCATACTTCACCTCCACTGCTGGAAATTTATTAACTGCTTCATACAATTGATGAATTTTCGCTTGTTTTCCGTATCGTCCGAAGGTGATGTTAGGATGAGCATGCCCAACGATTTCAGCCACTATGTGCTCTGGTATATCAGCAATCTTTAACTCATCGATAAAAGTATGTCGGAATGAGTAAGCCGTTGGTCGAGCATTGGGCTTCATCCCGATTGTGGTTTGCAATTTCCCCAGGTTGGTACGGTATCGAAATGACCAATCTTTGTTTTCTCCGTGCGGCTTATAATCAAAAAGCTGTTTCTGCTTTTGCTCTCGGCGCTCTTGCACATACTCAAGAAACCCTCCTTTTATCAATTGATTGTGCAAGGGGACAATGCGAAAAGCATTGGTCGTTTTTAGCCGCTGATCCGCTTCGGAATCAGAAATCGAGATGCATGGGACACCATCAATCATTTGGATATTATGGGTTGTTAATTGACAAACCTCTGAAGGGCGGCATCCTTGGTAAATTTGCAGTTTAGTTGTCCACTGGAACTGAGCGTCTTTTTTACGAAATTCAGAGCTGGATAATAGCCTTTTGATCTCTTTCAGCTGCCAGCGGTCACGTTGCTGTGATGCTTTTGTACCACGAGTCTTTGGTGCTTTTATGGCTTTGAAGACATTTTTCTCAATGAGTTCAATTCGTTCGCAGTAATCAAAGAACTGCTTATTGGCCGCAATGTATTCTTTTACTGTTTTTGCACTTAATCCCGTTTCAATTAAGTGGTCTCTGTAAGTGTTGGCAGCTTTAGCAGATAAACTAACGTTTTGCTTGGTTAGGTAATCTAAGAAATTTGTACAACGCTGATTCAACTGCGTCAGAGTTAATGGTGTAACTTTTTCCAAACGTTTACTATGGATGAAGTTGTCTAACTCAGTGATAAGTACTTGCTCATCAGCCAGACTAGGGGCTACGCTAACTTCAGGAGCAGGAGCAGGAGCAGGAGCAGGAGCAGGAGCAGGAGCAGGAGCAGGAGCAGGAGCAGGAGCAGGAGCAGGTTGAACCTTTGTCCTTGCCTCATTATTAATGCTAACTACTGTACATTTTGATTGTGGGTTATCCTCATTGGGAAGGTTAGAGCTAAACTGCTGGCGAACCTTTGCTACTTGAGCATCGAGTTCCATTTTAAAGCTGACATAAGGAATCCTTTCTGTGAGTGCTTGCTCGTATAAAGTGTGGATTACGCCAGAAAGCTGAGAATTACGCTTAGAAGCAAGCCTACGTTGCTTAGTCAGAAGTGAAAGTCGAATCTCTCGTGGATAACCCAGAGAAGTTTGCAGAATAGCTGGAGTGGAAATACGTGTATAAAACACGTTATTGCTCAATTTAATCAAATACATATGTATCACCTATTTGTATTAGGTGACATTTGATTGTCTTAAAACGAGAAAAGCCCTTGATAAATCAAGGGCTTGAATGTGGCGGAGAGATAGGGATTTGAACCCTAGGTACGCTATTAACGTACGCCGGTTTTCAAGACCGGTGCTTTCAACCACTCAGCCATCTCTCCGTAGTGCGACGAACTATACTCGTCGATGATAGTGATGTAAATACGTCATGATGCTAACTGCGCAATATACCACCATTTTTTGCAAATTTAGCTAATCGGTGACGTCATGCTCGTTCGATGATTTTGGATATAAAAAAGGCCGACAGGAATTGTCGGCCTCAGTTTCACTAGTTTTTGATTAGCGTAGGATCATTTGTGCGCGTTCTGGGCCCACAGAGATCATTTTTACCGGCACACCCATCAGTTCTTCAACACGTTGAACGTAATGTTGTGCGGCTAGAGGCAGGCTTTCAAACGTGCGGCAGCCTGTGATGTCTTCGTTCCAGCCTTCCATCTGTTCGTAAACCGGTGCCAGAGCAGAAGTTTGTGGCCAAATTGGGTTTTCACTGTGTTCACCTGCGTAGCTGACGCAGATTTTCAGATCTTGCATGCCGCTCAGACAGTCTAGTTTAGTCAGCGCAACTTCAGTTGCTGCTTGCAGTTCAACACCGTTGCGGGTCGCTACAGCATCAAAGTAGCCCATATCGCGTGGACGACCTGTTACTGCACCGTATTCGTTTGCCGCTTCACGGAAGCTGTCTTGCTCTTCCATCGCCGTGATCAGCGTACCGGTACCCACTGATGAACTGAATGATTTTGCTACTGCAATCACGCGCTCTGGACGCAGTGCTGGCAAGCCACTACCCAAACCAGCATAGGCAGCCGTTACGTTGGAAGAAGTTGTCCATGGGTATTCGCCGTAAACTAAGTCACGACCCGCACCCAGCTGCGCTTCAAACAGCAGGTTTTCGTCCTTCGCTTGCAGCGCTTTGAGCGGTTGACTCACGTTACAAATCGCGTCGCGCCATGGCGCAGAAACTTCCAACAGCCATTCGGTCATTTCTTCTGCGGTTTGAGAAAATTCAAATGACGGGTAAAGCGCTTTCAATTGAGGCAATTTCCAGTCCAGCATGAATTGGATACGCTCACGCAATACTTCTGGTTGCTTCAGCCAACCGACCAGAATACCTTTCTTCATGACGCGGTCGCCGTATGCTGGCGCGATACCCTGACGTGTTGAACCGTAAGCGCCGTCACCGAGGCGTTCTTCTTCCAGTGTATCTTCCAGTGCATGCAATGGCAGACATAGCGTCGCACGATCTGAAATGCATAGGTTAACGTCAACACCTGCCGCTTTTACTTCCGCAATCTCCTGAGAAAGTGGAGCAGGGCTGATAACCATACCTGGGCCGAGAACGGCAAGACAACCTGGGTTAAACACGCCGCTTGGCAGCTGATGCAGTTTGAATGTACCAAAGTCATTTACAACGGTGTGGCCGGCGTTATTACCGCCTTGAAAACGAATGCTCGCTGCGGCGCTATCTGCCAAATAGTCCACAATACGGCCTTTACCTTCATCACCCCAGTTTGCACCCACAACAACGATAGACGACATGTTTTAATCTCCTCAAAAGTTACCAACCTATCCTAGGGGGCGGACTGAAATAAGAAAAATTAATAATCATTATTGGCTTGATAAGAAATTCATATCGGGATAATTTGAACGACTGAGTGGAAGCGCTTATCGTCCTGAAAGTCGCGCCTTCTCCGTCCTTTTTATCGTTCAGGAGCTGATATGCTTGATCTCCACTGGCTCAACACATTTGTGACGTTGGCTCGTCTTGAGCACTTTGGGAAAGCCGCCAGCGAGTTGCACATGACCCAACCAAACGTCAGTTTGCACATCAAACAGCTTGAACAGAGCACACGGGTAAAGCTCATTGAACGTAATCCCTTTCGTCTGACTCAGGCGGGTGAACGTTTGTTGCAGAGCGCGCAAAATACGTTGATGGAGCTACAAAGTTGCCAAGCCGATCTCAATGCGATTAACGACCTTTGCCAAGGCACTCTCACCATTGCTGCCAGTGACATTATTTCCCGCTGGTTACTGATTGGACCGTTCCAATCGTTTAAGTCGGAATTTCCCGGAATAGATCTGACGCTGCTGAATACGACGTCGTCGCAGGCTGCGGACCTGGTCAAGAGTGCCAAAGCAGATCTTGGCTTTGTGATGGCACAAAAAGAGAGTCAACCACTGCATTTTACTGAGCTTAAGCAGGTGAAGTGGTGCGCGTTGGGAAATGGCTTGGAAGCGTGGCAGAACGGGGAGGTGGTCGATAATATTGAAGCTCCAACCTTAATTTTGCTGGGACACGATACCCGCACGCGAGATTTAATGGATCCGGCATTGCCGGATTTAAAATTGCCTAAATATCGCATTATGGAAGTCGGCAGTGTCGATGCACAGATTGACTGGGCAGAAGCCGGATTCGGTATCGCGATTGTTCCGGATTTCGCATTGCATCCCAAGCTCAATCTTCAATCCACCATCACACCCTTACCGACTTTTCCTTCGGCCAGTTTAGGCTATATTGTGCGTCAGAATCAGGTACTGTCGAAAGCAATCAAAAAGCTGCTGCATTGGGTGGACGAAGAAATTATCCGCTCGCCTCATGTCAATTGAGAACGTTTGCCGTATTTGGTGGTCGAATGCATATTGCTTTAAAAATCAACAAATTTGCTTATTGGACGCGTCATTGTCTACAGTTAACGACAAGCCCGAATAGAAAAGTCAGTACAAAGTTTGCCCAAAATACTCGTGTATTTACTCTAATTTTTGAAATGCTAATAAAATAATGTTTTATTGATAACCTTTTGAAAATAAACAAAAAATAAAGGTTGAGTATACGCATGTACGCCCGAAAGTGTTTGCAGGTTACTGTGAAGTACTTCAAAATTAGGACGTTAGCATTTATTCTTAGTTAAGAATGAGGTTTTGATGAAAGTCGCGGATCTATTTAAACATCGTGCAGAAAATCTTGTTAAGCACGCTGAATTTAAGCAGTGGGTGTCTCCTGCTATGCGCGAATACTGGGACGAATTCTTAGGCAAAGCCAACAATCGTCAGCTGTTCTCTTGGGTAAAAGAGTTTCATCAGTCAGCGAATGAAGATGTACAGATGCCGGAGCCTATCGTGCTTAAGCCCGAAGCTCAGGCTGTGTATGACGAACTGATGCCAAACATTGGTGAAGTTATCCATACGGGTGACTGGATTCTGGTGGATCAGGATCGCATTAACCAATTTGGTGCTGTCACGGAAGATATGCAATGGATTCATACTAACCCTGAAAGGGCAGAAGCTGAGTCGCCTTTTAAAACAACGATCGCTCATGGTTTTCTGACGTTAGCTCTGCTGCCAAAACTGACAGACAGTGTGGATGCGGATAACTCACTTTTCCCGACCGCGAAGCTGGTCGTGAATATTGGTCTGAATTCGGTACGTTTTCCTTATCCGGTGAAATCGGGTAGTCGGGTGCGCGCAGTGAGTACGTTGTCTAAAGTGACGCCAATCAAGAAAGGCCTGGAAATCGAGCGTGAAATCAAGGTTGAGATTGAAGGCGTTCGCCGCCCCGGTTGCGTGGTGGTCTCGGTGATTCAACTGCACTTTTAAGCGTATTAAAAATGAAAAAGGAGAGCTGAGGCTCTCCTTTTTTATGGGCGTTATTTATATTCGCCGACCGGAATATATCCGTACTCGACAATCAGCGCTTTGGCTCTCTCTGAGCGCAGGAAATCGAGAAACGCTTTTGCTTCTTTGCTGTCCTTGTCGGTGTAGTGCAGGATAAGGAAAGGACGTGACAACGTGTATTTGTGGTCGGCAATGGTTTTAGACGTTGCATCGATGCCTTCAAACTTAATCGCCTTAACCGACTTATCTACTGAGCCTGTTGAGATGAAACCAATCGCCTGCGAGTTGTGGTTAACCAGAGTTTTCACCATGCTGTTGCTGTTGACCACCAGGTTATTCGGGTTAATGTCCGACACCAAACGATCGTTGATGATTTTGGTTAGCCCGAGCAGACTTTCAAAACTGTAACGGGTACCCGAAGAGGCTTCGCGTGTTACTACTGCGATTTTCTGATCGTTACCGCCGACTTGTTTCCAGTTATTAATTTTGCCTTTATAAATGTCATACAGCTGTTCACGCGACAGATCGCTGACAGGATTCGCGCGGTTTACCACGACCGCCAAACCATCGTAAGCAAGTAAAAAGGTATTGAGAGAATCCTCTTCTTCGCTTTCGGTCAGATAACGAGAACTCATGGCAATGTGCGCCACGCCTTTTTTCAGCAGAGTGATCCCCGCGGTAGAACCGACACCCTGAACCGCGATGTAACTATCCGGGTGTGTTGCATTGTATTCTTCTGCGAGCACATCCATGATGCGGGCAACCGACGTGGAACCAGAGACATTAATCTCGCTCGCTTGCGCAAAAGAGGTCAAAAGAGAAAGTGAGCAAAGAGCAGCAAGCGCGACCCGTAGCATAAGTGAACTCCAAAAATAGGTAATAGAACAGGGCATTATGTTATGTCGCTTAGATGACACTTTTGTGAATCATCGGCCTGTTCACATGGGATTGTGTGAAATGTCTCCGGTTTAAGGGGGATGGGTTATACTCAAAACACATTGAGATCATAGAAAATTCAGTTCTTTCAGGAGATACTGAGTCGGTCGGCGGGTTGAGTAAGGCGTTGAGGGAGTCATGGCGGTTATTAGTTTACTGCAGCGTCAGATAGAACGAAGAGCGGAGCTGGTTTGTCACAATCGAAATCAGAGTTTACCCGCGGAATTGGGCAAATCCGGATTTGAATCCATTGAAAATGGGGTGCAGTTTATTCAGAGCCACTTCAAGTTGGACTCGGCCCATTGTGATTACACCAGCCCGGTGGCCAAAGTGATCTGGGAAGAAGAGTCCCGGCTGTGGGCGCTGTATGTACCCTCTGGTCTGGGTGAATCTCCGGAATGGATGCCATACCCTTATTTATCCAAAAGTGGTGATCTGACCGCGTTGATTCGGGAAGTAGAAAAAGACCCTAAATCTTATTTCTGGTCCTGATGGACAAAACGGGAACAATAAAAAAGGCATTCATTTGAATGCCTTTTTTGAGCGTGGGTAATTAAGCCTCGGTTGGCTCCTCGGTGGCTTCTGGAGCGGCTGGCGCATCTGCAAAAACCTGAGTTGGCTTAGCCACTACGCTGCGGTTTTCTTGATTTACTTCAGTCAGAACCACTTCCAGCGTATCGCCCAGTTTGTACACGACTTCTTTATCGATGGATACTGTACCTTCTTCGCCGTTACACTCGATACGCTCTTTATTATCAACAATCAGCGCGCCAGGGATGAAAGCCATTGCGCCGTTTTCTAGTAAGCGAACACGCATGCCAGGACGGTTGATATCGAAGATTTCAGCGGTGAAGCGAGTCTCTTTTGCTGGCTCTTCTGCCAGAGTGCGGGCATACAACCAGTCAGCCACGTTGCGTTCTGCAATCTTATGGTGTTTGCGGTGCAGAGCCAGTTCTTCGCCAACTGTTTCATCCGGCTTTTGCACAGATTCTTTACCCAGAATATGTGCTTTCAGCATGCGATGGTTGATCATGTCGCCGTACTTACGAATCGGTGATGTCCAGGTCGCATAAACGTCCAGGCCCATTGCAAAATGAGGCAGTGGTTGGTTACCAATTTCACTGTAGCTCTGGCTCTTACGGATACGGTTATCCAGATAAGAAGTCTCTTGGGTAGACAGCCAGCGACGCAAAGCGGCAAAACCTTCAACCGTGTTTACGCTCTCTTCGCTGCATTGTGCTCCGTGCGAGTTCATCAGCTCAACGATATCCGCGACTTTCTCCGGCTTAAAGCCAGCGTGTGTGTTGAACACACCAGTACCAAATGCGGCCTGTAGTGTTTTACCTGCACAGATATTCGCGGTAATCATCGATTCTTCAACCAGACGGTTTGCTGTGCGACGAGAATCGGCGTGAATGGCGACGACATCGTTGTCTTCACTCAGTTCGAAACGATAGTCAGGGCGATCAGGGAAAACAACCGCGTGTGTCTCACGCCAGTTTGCACGTGCCTGAGAAAACTCGTAAAGGTCACGGACAACCTGAGCAATCTCTTCACTTGGTTGCCAGGCGTCGCTTGAGCCTGTTTCGAGCCAGTCTGAAACGTGATCGTAGACCAGACGGGCATGCGACTTAATGTTGGCTGCAAAGAAGCGAATGTCATCACCAATCACACCATCTTTATCGACGGTTACCGTGCAGCACAGGGCAGGGCGCACTTCATTTTCGATCAATGAACACAATTCATCTGCCAGATCGCGTGGCAACATTGGAATGTTGCGGCCAGGTAGATAGATAGTGAAGCCACGTTCGCGCGCCACTTTATCCATATCATCTTCAGGTGTGATGTAGGCGGTCGGATCGGCGATAGCAATAGTAAGAGCGAAACTACCGTTTTCCAGTTTCTTCGCATACAGCGCATCGTCCATATCTTTGGTTGACTCTCCATCAATGGTGACGAATGGAAGAGTTGTCAGATCCGTACGCTCAAGATCGGCGTCGTCCTTAAGTTCCCAGTTTTCGATTCCTGCAGGTTCGCAGTTTGGCAGATCGTTTTCGGCCAACGTCACCCACCAAGGTGCAATCTTGTCATCGGCGTCAGTGATTTTTTCTGAAATCTCGGCAAAGAAACCATTGTCGTCTTTCAGCGGATGTCGAGTCAGATGGGCGACAACCCAATCGCCCTCTTTAAAATCTTCAGGGTTCAGACCTTTCTTGGTCTTTGCCTTGAGCGGCATTTTTTTCAGTTGCGGGTGATCCGGAGCAACGTTCAGTTTGCCTTTGTGGAGTTTAACCCGGCCGATAAAGCGGCTCAGCGATTGTTCGATCAGTTCTTGCGGCTCAGCGACTTCGCGCTCTTTCTCCGTACGGATGATGGCCACCACTTTGTCGCCATGCATACATTTCTTCATGTATGGTGGCGGAATAAAGAAGCTGGTTTTACTGTCGACTTCGAGAAAACCAAAACCTTTGTCGGTCGCTTTAATTTGACCTTCTTTTTTTGGCAGGTTTTCTTGAATCTGTTGCTTTAATTGGGCAAGTAGCGGGTTATCTTGAAACATCTTTTTTATTTCTGACTCGGTTAATTGGGCACACTATAATCATTGACTATGATTATTACTACCGAAAACGTGATTTTCAGCGCTGGTTGAACCTAGTTTAATTGCTGAAATTATCAGCTAATTTCTTGGAATTAAGGCTGTTAGCACGTTACTGAGGCGGCATTTTATCACTACTGAGAAAAAATTGTGATGAATTTCAATTTTTTCTAGCTTTTTTTATGCGTTTAGGGAATAATCCGCCTCCCTTAGATGTCCCTAGTGGCTTGATGCTTTTTGATACTCGTCCGCATCTGAACGGATTCAGCAACTTTCTTGGATTAGTTGGAATGGTAAAGCACGTGGGACCTTGGTTATTCATTATTTTAGTGGGATCCCCATGCAAGAATCTGTCATTCAATTCAGTGACTTAGCACTAAACAGTGCAATCCTTTCTGCCCTTAACGAAATGGGCTTCGTTTCTCCAACTCCAATTCAGGCTGCTGCAATTCCTCTTCTTCTGGAAGGCCGCGACGCACTAGGTAAAGCACAAACAGGTACAGGCAAAACTGCAGCATTCTCGCTGCCACTACTGAACAAATTGGATTTGTCTCAGTACAAGCCACAAGCAATCGTAATGGCTCCAACCCGCGAACTGGCTATCCAGGTAGCGGCAGAAATTAAAAATCTGGGCCAGAACATCAAGGGTTTGAAAGTTCTAGAAATCTACGGTGGTGCTTCTATCGTAGATCAAATGCGCGCTCTTAAATCTGGCGCACATATCGTTGTCGGTACTCCAGGCCGCGTTAAAGACCTGATCAGCCGTGAACGTCTGCACCTGGACGAATGTCATACATTCGTTCTGGATGAAGCGGATGAAATGCTGAAAATGGGCTTCGTTGACGACGTAACTTGGATCATGGAACAAGCACCAGAAACAGCACAGCGTGTTCTGTTCTCTGCAACCATGCCTCCAATGGTAAAAGACATCGTTGATCGCTTCCTACGTGAACCTGCTCGTGTTGACGTTGCCGGTTCTAACCAAACTGTTGCTAAAGTAGAGCAGCAATTCTGGGTTGTAAAAGGCGTAGAGAAAGATGAAGCGATGGCTCGTCTTCTTGAAACTGAAGAAACTGACGCGTCTATCGTGTTCGTACGTACTCGCCAAGATACTGAGCGCCTGGCTGATTGGCTATGTGCACGTGGCTTCAAAGCTGCGGCACTACACGGTGACATTCCTCAGTCTCTGCGTGAGCGTACTGTTGATCATATCAAACAAGGCGTGATCGATATTCTGGTAGCAACTGACGTTGTTGCTCGTGGTCTTGATGTGCCACGTATCACTCACGTATTTAACTACGACATTCCGTTCGATGTGGAATCATACATCCACCGTATCGGCCGTACTGGTCGTGCTGGACGTAAAGGTAAAGCGATCCTGCTGGTTCGTACTAACCAAATCCGCATGCTACGTACTATCGAACGTGTTACTCGTTCTTCTATGGAAGAGATCCAACTTCCACACCGCGATAAAGTGGCTGAAGCACGTCTGAGCCAACTGGCTGTTGAGCTGGAAGCAGAGAAAGAGCACACTTCTTTGGAGAAATTCTCTGAGCTGGTTGAGAAACTGCAAGCTTCTCTGGAACTGGATGCAACGACTCTGGCTGCAATCCTGCTGAAACGTCAGCAAGGTAAACGTCCTCTGTTCTACGTTGGTGAAGACCCAATGCTAGAAGCAATGGAACGTGACAAAGCACGTCGCCGCGAGCGTCGTGAAGGTGGTGACCGTCGTGAAGGTCGTCGTGAGTTTGGTGGCCGTGGTGAGTTCGCTACAAACACTGACTGGGAAACATACCAGCTGCAAGTGGGCCGCGATCAAGGCGTTCAAGTAAAAGACATCGTTGGTGCACTGGCTAACGAACTGGGTCTGACTAAAGGCTCTATCGGTGCCATCAAACTGGCTCAAGGTCACACATTTGTTCAGCTGCCGAAAGAAATGTCTGCTGATGTAACGGGTAAACTGCGTAAGCTGCGTATTCGTCAGAAAGAAGTTGGCGCTGTTGTATGTGACTTCGATGACTTCCGTGAGTCTCGTGGTCGTCGCGAAGGCGGTAACAGCCGTCGTGAAGGTGGTTTCCGTGGTAACCGTGAAGGTGGTAGCCGCGAAGGTGGTCGTCGTGAAGGTGGCTTCCGTGGTAACCGCGAAGGCGGCAACCGTGAAGGTGGTGAGCGTCGTTTCGATCGCAACCGTGGTGGCGATCACCGTGGTAACCATCGTGGTGAACGCGGTCACAGCCGTCGTCGCACTGAAGCGTAATAGTTCACGCTGCTATATATAAAGAGAGCCCGCGGATAATCTGCGGGCTTTTTCTTTTCCCTGAAATATTCTTACTTTACATTCGTTATGTGAGCTAGGTACAATTCGGTTTCCGTTGATAATCCGGTATTCGTGTTACCGAGTGATCATCGATGGCTCACTTAATCAAACTGAACATGTGTTGCTTAGTGTGCAACACCACTGTAAGGATATCTCATGCCTATTATTACTCTTCCTGACGGCAGTCAGCGTCAATTTGACAACCCGGTTTCTACTCTAGAAGTTGCACAATCTATCGGTCCTGGTCTGGCGAAAGCGACCATTGCAGGCCGTGTTGATGGTGTTCGTGTTGATGCGTGCGATTTGATCGAAAACGACGCAAGCCTTGAAATCATCACCACGAAAGATGAAGTCGATGGTCTGGAAATTGTTCGTCACTCTTGTGCCCACTTGCTTGGCCATGCGCTGAAGCAACTTTACCCACAAGCAAAAATGGCGATCGGTCCAACTATCGATAGCGGCTTCTACTACGATATCGATCTAGAAGAATCTCTGTCACAAGACGACATCGAGAAGATCGAAGCTCGCATGAAAGAGCTGGCGAAAACCAAATATCAGGTTGTTAAAAATAAAGTCAGCTGGCAGGAAGCGCGTGACACATTTGAAGCGCGCCAAGAACCATACAAGATGGAAATCTTGGACCAAAACGTTGCTCGCGATGATCGTCCTGGTCTTTACCACCATGAAGAATACATCGACATGTGTCGCGGTCCGCATGTGCCAAACATGGGCTTCTGCCAACACTTCAAACTGTTGAACGTGGCAGGTGCCTACTGGCGCGGCGACAGCAATAACAAAATGCTACAACGTATCTACGGTACTGCGTTCCACGATAAAAAAGCGCTGCAAGCTCACCTGACTCGTCTGGAAGAAGCGGCGAAACGTGACCACCGTAAGATCGGTAAGCAGCTTGACCTGTTCCATATGCAGCAAGAAGCACCAGGTATGGTGTTCTGGCATCACAATGGCTGGTCTATTTTCCGTGATCTGGAAGTCTTTATTCGTCACAAGCTGACAGAATACGGTTACCAGGAAGTAAAAGGTCCTCTGATGATGGACCGCGTTCTTTGGGAACGTTCAGGTCACTGGGACAAATACGCAGATGCGATGTTTACAACGTCATCTGAGAACCGTGATTACGCAATCAAGCCAATGAACTGTCCGGGTCACGTGCAGATCTTTAACCAAGGTCTGAAATCGTACCGTGATCTGCCACTGCGTATGGCAGAGTTTGGTTCATGTCACCGTAACGAGCCATCGGGTTCGCTGCACGGTATCATGCGCGTTCGTGGCTTTACTCAGGACGATGCTCATATCTTCTGTACTGAAGACCAAATTCAGGAAGAAGTGACATCGTGCATTAAGATGGTGTACGACACATACACCACTTTCGGTTTCGAAAACATTGCCGTGAAACTGTCTACTCGCCCAGAAAAACGCGTAGGTAGTGATGAGATTTGGGACAAATCAGAAGAAGCACTGAAATACTCTCTGGAAGCGATGGGTATCGCTTACGAAATTCAAGAGGGTGAGGGTGCATTCTACGGTCCTAAGATCGAATTCACGCTATACGACTGTCTGGACCGTGCGTGGCAGTGTGGTACTGTGCAGCTCGACTTCAACCTACCTTCGCGTCTAGGCGCAACATACGTAGGTGAGAACAACGAGCGTTTGGTACCTGTAATGATTCACCGCGCGATTTTAGGCTCATTAGAGCGTTTTATCGGTATTCTTATCGAAGAATACGCAGGTTTCTTCCCAACTTGGTTGGCGCCAGAGCAAGCAGTTGTCGTAAATATTACAGACAAACAAGCTGATTACGCTCAGGAAGTGGCTCAAAAGCTACAAAAATGTGGTATTCGAGCAAAAGCGGACTTGAGAAATGAGAAGATAGGCTTTAAAATCCGCGAACACACTTTAAAGCGTGTCCCGTACATGTTGGTTTGTGGCGACCAAGAAATGGAAGCCGGAGAAATTGCAGTACGTACACGTAAAGGTAAAGATCTTGGTAAGTTTAAACTGGATGACTTTATTTCACATATCCAGACCGAGATTGCTGCCCGTAAGTTAAATCTGGAGGAATAAACTATTAAAGGCGGAAGACGTGGCCAAGTACCGGCCAAACAAAACCAGCACCGTTTAAACGGTGAAATTCGTGGCGTTCGTGAAGTTCGTTTAACAGGCGCTGACGGTGAGTCTGTTGGTATCGTTTCGATCCAAGAAGCACTAGCAGCAGCCGAAGAAGCTGGTATGGATCTTGTAGAGATCAGCCCTAACGCCGAGCCACCAGTCTGTCGTGTAATGGACTATGGCAAATTCCTCTTCGAAAAGAGCAAAGCTGCTAAAGAGCAGAAGAAGAAGCAAAAACAGATCCAGATTAAGGAAGTTAAATTCCGTCCTGGGACTGATATTGGAGACTATCAGGTAAAACTACGCAACCTGACCGGTTTCCTTGAAGAAGGCAACAAAGTGAAAGTAACAATTCGCTTCCGTGGCCGAGAGATGGCTCACCAAGACATCGGTGTTGACGTTCTGAATCGTTTGAAAGAGGACACTGCAGAATTTGCTGTTGTGGAATCTTTCCCAACGAAGATTGAAGGTCGTCAGATGATCATGGTTCTAGCCCCTAAGAAGAAGTAATTAACGGCTTGCAAGTAATAAACCTAGCCGAGTTGCTTAAGGTAACGAGGTTGGGTTTTATTCGCCCTAATTACGTTGTTTATTAAACTACTACAATGCGGAGTTATTCATCATGCCTAAGATGAAAAACAACAAAGGTGCTGCTAAGCGTTTCAAGAAAACTGCTGGTGGTTTTAAGTTCAAACACGCTACCAAACGTCACATCCTGACTAAGCGTACAACTAAGAACAAACGTCAACTACGTCCAAACTCAATTCTTCCTAAATGTGAAGTTGCGGGTATCGTTCGTTGTCTGCCATACGCTTAATTTGTTTTTAGTTTTTAATTCGTTTAGTTTAGGAGAAGCATAATGCCTCGCGTAAAACGTGGTGTACAAGCTCGTGCACGTCATAAGAAAGTTCTGAAACAAGCTAAAGGTTACTACGGTGCACGTTCACGTGTTTACCGCGTAGCTTTCCAAGCAGTTACTAAAGCTGGTCAATACGCTTACCGTGACCGTCGCGCTAAGAAACGTCAATTCCGTCAACTGTGGATTGCACGTATCAACGCGGCTTCTCGTCAAAATGGTCTATCTTACAGCCGTTTCATCAACGGTCTTAAGAAAGCATCAATCGAGATCGACCGTAAGATCCTGGCTGATATCGCAGTATTCGACAAAGCAGCATTTGCTGTTCTTGTAGAAAAAGCGAAAGCTGCTCTGTAATTAGCAGAACCGGTTTAAGAGAAGGAGAGCATTTGCTCTCCTTTTTTCTTTTCTGGAATTCTTCGTCTCTTAGTTCAAATACCTTCTAGAACTCTCGTCCCTCAATTTCATACGAAGTTACTTGTCAGCGAACTCGCGCAGATGTGTTCGGCCATTTAACAATTTCGTCGGTAGTATTCCAGTTCTGGAGGTGGTTTTTTTGACAAAGGAGGCAGAGGATTTGGCAGGGAAAAATACGGCCCCGAAGGAGCCGTAGAGAGATTTAGATTTTGGAAACTTTGCGTGATGCGGACTCAGAACGACTCGCCCAACGCATGCCAACAGAGATGAGCACAAGGGTAGCGAGGTAAAAAGCGAGCTGAATCGCAGTTGGCCGAGCTTGATAGCCAACCAAAATATGCAATAGCTGACCAGCGATTGAACGTTCAGACAAGATAGAACTGGAGTTCCATAATGGTGCCTGAGCGGTCAGAATGCCCGCTTGCATCAGATAACCAGCCGCTGACGCCGCGAGGCCTGCAGCTAAGAACAGAATCATCCAGCCCGTCACTTTGAACAGCAGATGAGTCGGAATGCGTAATAGGCCGAAGTAGAGCAGAGCACCTGCAATGATGCCCGAAACGACGCCAAAGATTCCGCCTGTCAGCAGCGATATACCCGAATCACCGCCAGCCGCGACACCATACAGGAACAGAACCACTTCCGAACCTTCGCGCAGTACCGCAAGGCCAGTGGCGACAGATAGGAAGTAAAGTGGCAATGAGCCTTCGTTCACTTTGGAGCTGACCTGCTTTAAGTGAGCGACTAGTTCGCGGGCATGCTTTGACATCCAGATGTTGTGCCATGCAAGCATCAATACTGCCGTCAACAAGATACCAGCATTAAGCAGTTCTTGCCCCATACCTTCAAAAGTTGACGCAATGGCACCGGCGGAGAAGGCGACGGCTAAAGCGCCAAAGAGACCAGCGGTGACACCTCCGAAAATCCAGCGAGTTCGGCCAGGTAAGCCTTTAGTGGCGGCCATCAGAATCGTGACAATCAGCGCGGCTTCCAGCACCTCTCGAAAGACAATAATTGCGGAACTCAGCATGAGTCTTCCTCACTTACTTAACGATCAAAGCACCTTTAGCGGTGTCTTCATGGAATTCACCGATAAACTCAAATTCGCCCGGGCCGAAAGGACCAACCAAAATGGTTGCTTCACCGTGGCCTGCGATCACTTTTTCAGCATGGAAATCTTCACCTTCAAATTCTTCAGCCGTGTCATCAAGGTTTTTCACAATCAGTTTTACCTGTTGATGTGCCGGAATCTCGAGTTGTGCTGGGTGGAATTGGTGATCCTTAATTTCAATCTCGAAAGTAGGAGTGTCAGCCAGTGCCGGCAGGCTCGCGCTCAGAAGGAGTGGCAGCAGAAGGAATTTTTTCATCTATGAATATCTCAGTTAAACCAAATAAGAATGGTTATTATATTTATTGTTAGTAAATGTAACAAACTATTTAATTTAATGAGTGGACCGACAAGTCGGGTTCTGACCCAACCGATACCGAAAAAATGACTCAATAATGCTATCCAATGCATAACAAGAGCCGTTAGTATGGCTTGGTCGTCAACTTCTTCTTCATGGAAATCAATATCACGTCAGGGAGGCATCCGCATGGGTAAGCAATTTTCTTCATTATCGGATCAACATATCGAGTTTATCGCACAGCAGAAGATCTACTTTGTGGGAACGGCGGCAGAGAGTGGGCGGGTCAATATCTCTCCTAAAGGCGGTGATTCACTAAGAGTGATCAGTCCAACGCAAATTGCTTGGTTGAATTTGACCGGGAGTGGAAACGAGTCCGCGGCACACGTGCTTAGAAATACGCGAATGACGGTGATGTTCTGTGCATTCGATGGTGCTCCTTTGATTCTGCGTGCTTACGGTGAAGCTAAAGTACTGCACACCAAGGATAGTGAATGGCCTCAGTATGTCGGGCTCTTTCCGGCCAGTGTCGCATCGCGCCAAATCTTTCTTTTGGATATTGATATGGTGCAGTCATTGTGCGGAATGTCAGTACCTTATTTCAATTATGAGGGCGACCGCGATGACTTGGCTAAATGGTCAGATCGCCAAGGCGTGGAAGGTATTGAGCAATACTGGCTGAAGAAAAACCAAAACAGTATTGATGGTTTTGATACGGAGATCGCGCATCGCGCGGACATTAAACTAACTTCTTGATTGTCGTTTAATTTATAGAAAACTCGTTATGCAGGAGAATAACTGTAGCTGATCGCTTGTTTCAGTGTTCACTCTCTCCACTCCTGATGTCGTCTATGTTAGCGTATGTCTACATCGATAATGTGTATGAATCCATAGCTCTCAACGTGGCGTGAACAGTCTGAATGCGTCGTTTTATGTGTCACGGAAAAGGAGCCTTGATGGTCACCGTACAATTTTTGCAAAAAGAAACCACACTCACCTATATTGATGTTCATGCTGCGACATATCGTGAAGAGCTGGTACAACTTACCGAGCAAGGATTCGTTGTCAGCGGTAAACCAGTGACGGCAGAAACGATCAAAGAGTGCTTGGCTGAGTATAAAAACAGAGATGAGGTAACAGTTAAAGAGTATGCAATACTGTCAGTAGTCTGCGCGCTTTTCAGTGTTGCTTAACGTCAATCGTTCAATCTAATACCCAATGAATGGTTCGTTGCCTTTACAGGCAAATGATTAAGGCTCGCCAACCTTGAACAAAGGAATAGGGTGGAATGCTTCGAATCTGTTAGACTGCCCGCTTGCGCCGCTGGTATTCAGCGGCGAATTACTTCGATATTGGAATAGAATTGATGAGCCAACCACAACCTAATAATCCGTTGCATGGATTAACCCTTGAGAAAATCCTGACTCGTTTAGTTGAATACTATGGTTGGAATGGTTTGTATCGCGAAGTCCGAGTGAACTGTTTTGAGAATGATCCGTCGATCAAATCGTCACTCAAGTTTTTAAGAAAGACACAGTGGGCAAGAGATAAGGTTGAAGCGCTGTATATCAATACGTTTACCTGATAATCCTTTCTTTGGCCTGCAATATTGAGCAGGCCAAGCCCCTTCAAATCTCTCACTATCGCCGTTTTCTATGGCGTTTCACGGGTATCGTGGTACTAATTAAAAGTCGTTCCGGTGCTCTTTCAGGCATCGAGGGTTGCAAGGAATCAACATGTCATTTGTTACTGGTCAGCCTAAAATTTTACTGCGTTCGGAAGGGCTTTGTATCCTTCTGATTTCTTTGCTTTTCTACTCTACCTCCGGATTTAGCTGGAGCTTGTTTGGCTGGCTGTTTCTTGTGCCTGATATCGCGCTGCTAGGTTATCTGTTCAACCCTAGAGTAGGCGCAGTCGCTTATAACATCACGCATTCTCTACTTATCCCACTTGGATTGGCCGCTGTTGGCTTGATTCTTGGGGTATCTCTAGCTTTGTCGTTAGCCACAATCTGGATCGCGCATATCGGGTTTGATAGAGCACTGGGCTATGGGTTGAAATACGGCAGTGGTTTTACCCACACGCATCTTGGCCGAATCGGCAGGGATCGCTACAGCGAAGAGATGTAATTCGCTCAGACATGAAAAGGAATATATAGGAGAAGTCGATGAAAGCTGCGCTAGTGACTGGAGGCTCGAAAGGCATCGGCCTTGAAATGGTTTTGCGTTTGTTGGCCCTTGGCTATCAGGTTATCACTTGCTCGCGAAACCCAACGACCTGGCAACAGGCTGTGGCGCATTATCCCCAATTGGAATCCGTCGATTACCACGCCTTGGATATTGCTGATGAACAGGCGGTCATTTGCTTCTTCGGCACTATCGACGCGCGGTATGGGAAACTGGATGTCGCGGTGAATAATGCTTCACCAGCATTGGCATCGCGCGGTGCGTATGAGACTGTCGCCGACTACCTGCTCAAAGATACGCTCAATCAGGATTTTTGGGCACAAGCGTTATGCCTGAAGTATGAACTTGGCTTGATGTCGTCTGGTGCCTCGATTGTGAATATCAGCTCAGTCAATGGCCTGAGGCCAACGCCAAATGCAGCAATGTACAGTGCCGCCAAGCATGCTCTGGAAGGGCTTACTCGTTCGTTGGCTCTGGAAAATATTGCCCAAGGCATCCGTATCAACGCCGTTGCACCAGGTGTTACCTGGACGCCAAGATGGGATGAACGCCAGTTAGAAGTCCCCTCAATACGTGACGATGTATCTGCCGTGGTACCGATGGAACGTTTTGCCCGACCTGATGAAATCGTCGACGCCGTTGAGTTTTTAATTTCAGCAAAAGCGAGTTATATCGTCGGGCATACGTTGGTGGTCGATGGTGGTTTGTCGCTCGCTTAACAAAGGCCATCGTGTTGCTGGGTATCATAGTGGCCTATAGATCAGCCAATTGCTTGCAATGATAGAATCCATTTACCAAAACATGTGGGATAACTTCAGTGAAGCCGTTCGTGATGAGCGGTATGTGCAGGATCCTTATCTCAAAGATAAAGCCGATACACGTCGGGGTATTACTGCGCTCGCCTATTTGCAACCCAACAGCCCGTTAGTGACGGCAAATATCGACGAGTTTTTGCATCAGGTCCGAAAGCTGGAACCAGAGCAATATTTCTATCCGCAAAACGAACTTCATTTAACCCTGTTGTCGGTTATCTCTTGTGAAGCGGGTTTTCAGTTGTCGGATATCGACATTGACCACTATGCGGATGTGTTTCTGCAAGCTTTAAGTCACGTTGAGCCGATAGAAATTGAATTTCGCGGAGTCAGTGCTTCGCCGGAATGTATCGTGATTCAGGGGTACCCCATCGGAAATGGGTTGAGTCAATTGCGCGATCAATTGAGGAGTGGTTTTAAAAAATCAGGACTAAGAACGAGCGTCGATAGCCGCTATAAGTTGGTCACCGCACATGCCAGCGCAGTACGCCTCCGTTCGCCTATGAATGATGCTAAAGCGCTGCGTAAACTGTGTCAGCAGTTTCGCCAACATTCATTTGGCAGATTGAACGTATCGGCCTGTGAGCTGGTGTTTAATAATTGGTATCAACAGCGGGCCGTCACCCAATTATTGGCGCAATGTTCGCTGTCTTATCCAGTTAGTGTCGAAAAATAGCTCAATCAACCTATTTGATCGATCCTGCGCGCCACTTTTGCGTAAGAAGAAGGTTTATGGAAATCGCAGCGTGGGAGTTGGGGCGTGAATATTTTTATTCTGGATGACGATATTAAGTTATGTGCGCAATATCATTGCGATCAACACGTCGTCAAAATGATTCTGGAGAGCGTACAATTGCTATGTACAGCTTTGAATAAAAAGGGTTTTGAGACACCTTACAAGTCAACTCACGTGAAACATCCTTGTGTTTTGTGGGTTGAAGAATCTTACGATAATTTTCTCTGGTTGACCGAGCTAGTACGTGAATTGAATACAGAGTATAAGTTTCGTTACGATAAATCGGTAGACCACAAATCTATGGCAGTATTGGAGCTGATTCAGCAGCACACGTATCCATCGATTGGACTGACCGAGTTTGCTCAAGCGATGCCGGATGAATACAAAATCCGTGGCGATGCGGTCAGTGCCTACCGACGTTTTTATCTCGCTGAGAAAATGGGTTTTGCCCGCTGGACAAAACGCGAGTTACCAGCGTGGTTGACGGCTCAAACGGTTTAATCTGCCTCTAGCGCGACCTAAGCGGCCATGTTGGCCGTTTTTTGTTCATGGAAAGGTAAACGCATTTAACACAATGAAGGAGCATTTATGACCCCCGATCAACAGGCATTGCTGGATGAATACTTTGCGACATTGTCGTCATCACAAAAAGAAGCCATTCCACAGGTCTCGGCGGAATATTTCTGCGCGGATGAATACAACGCGAACGAGTGCGCTCGCCTAATAAATGACGATGTTAAACGCGCTTCATGTAGCCTGAAAGCGGGCTATGATGCCGACAGTGAACCATTGCCAGAAGTTGGACGCATAACGGTTGTTCTCAATTGGCAGCAGGAGCCCGTGTGTATTATTCGCCTCAACAAAGTCGAAGTGATGCCCTTCAATCAAATCAGTGCGGAATTCGCTGCGCTTGAAGGTGAGGGAGATGGTACGTACGCGTGGTGGCGTGCTGCTCACATCGATTTCTTTACGCAGTACGCTCAGGAAGTTGGCGTGGCGTTCAACGAAGAGTCTGATATCGTTCTCGAGTACTTTGAGAAAGTGTTTCCACTTAAATAGTCTGAATCAAGGTTTTCATCAGTGATGGGAGAGATCCAGCATGAAACGAATTAATGTCGTTGGGACCAGCGGAAGCGGCAAATCGACCTTTGGCCGTCAACTTAGCCAGCAGATCTGCGCGCCTTACATCGAGATGGATGCCTTATTCTGGCAACCCAACTGGGAAGAAACACCGGATGCAGAGTTCTTCGTTCGCGTTGAACAGGCGTTAAGTGGCGATGCATGGGTGCTGGATGGTAATTACAATCGCACTGTACCAGTCAAGTGGCAGCGGGTGGATACCGTCATCTGGCTGGATTACTCATTTACGCGCACCACTTGCCAGGCGATAAAGCGGGCCGTATCACGTAGCTTGTCTGGCCGTGAGTTGTGGCCCGGGACAGGGAACCGGGAGTCGCTGCGTAAAAGTTTCTTCAGCCGTGATTCCATCGTGTGGTGGACGCTAAAGACTTACTACAAAAATCGTCAGCGTTATTTGACGATGATGCAAGACGCTGACTTTAGTCACATACGCTTTATTCATCTACGTAATCCCCGTCAAGCGGCGCAATTATTGAAAAGCTCTGACGTACGCTGAACATTCATCGGACTTTGGTTGGTTAAAGTTTTCAATATCAAATATCGATATAAAACTCACTAATGAGTAAGGTCCGATGAAAAACTATCTTTTAATTGTCGCAGTGTCGTTTACCTTGTTTGGCTGCCAGCTTACCCGTGTGGAAGGTCGTGTTGATGATGTTGACGTGAAAGTCAGATCAAGCGATTCTCACGATGGTGATTATGGCCGTTTCTGTCCTCCGGGGCAGGCCAAAAAGGGCAACTGCTAACATGCCCGGTTAAACTGAAAAAGCCAGCGTTTATCGTCTGGCTTTTTTTCTATTCTGGTGGCATGGTGTAGGCATTATAACGAAACGTTAATGCTGGATTATCAGGAAGTTAATATGTCAGTGACCATCACCACCACACCAACGGAAGCCGAAATAGAGATCATCCGAAATGGCTTACGCGAACACAATTTTCCGCATTTAGGCGATGTGTACCGTACCGATATCGCCTGTTTCACAGAAGATGAACACGGTGTCAAAACGGGAGGGCTTTATGGTGAAATTTTTGGCCATTGGCTGATGGTGAAGTTTCTTTGGGTCGACAAAAACGGCAAAGGTCGCGGACTGGGTAGCCAATTGTTGTTGCAAGCAGAAGCGTTTGCCCGTGAGAAAGGGTGCCACGCTTGTCTGCTTGATACGTTCAGTTTTCAAGCCAAACCGTTTTATGAAAAACTGGGTTACGAAGTGCAGATGATCCTGCACGATCATCCGGTGTCCACAGAACGCTATTATCTGACCAAATCGCTGGTTTAATCGCTATGGCAAGCACTGAATCCGAATCGGCTGTTCCGTCTCCCTGTATCCGTAACTGCTGCCTGGACGACAACGATGTGTGTCTGGGCTGTTTTCGTACGCTAGAAGAAATTCTTGCCTGGACACGATCAAGCGAGCCTGAAAAGGCGGAGATTCTATTGCGCTGTGCTGCCAGAAAACGAGCCAAATTCAACCGCCGTTGAAATATGCCACTATGCGCTCAAGCCTTGCAGTGACTGGTCTGTCAACTTATGAACGGGGGATCGCTGGTCTATACTTACCGGGTACAAACAGGAGGTAAGTATGCCTAAATATGTTATTGAACGGGATCTTGCGGGGGCGGGTGGCCTGACGCAGGACGATCTCAGAGCGATTTCACAGAAATCATGTAACGTGTTGGAAGTTTTAGGCCCGAAAATTCAGTGGGTTGAGAGCTACGTGACGCCGGATAAAGTGTATTGTGTGTACATTGCGCCTGATGAAGCGCTGATTCGCAAGCATGCGGAGATGGGAGAGTTTCCGGTCAGTGCAATCTACCCGGTGAATGCGGTGATTGACCCTACCAGTGCGGAAGCCTGAAAAACAGCGACTCATGTAGTGTAATGAGTCGCTGCTATTGAATCATCCATGAAAACCTTACTCCTGTTGGTGTGTTCCGGTTTAGCGCCGATACCATGGATTTACTGAGAGAGTACCAAGCTCGTTGAGCGTAGAACTGTGTACTCTGTTAATCGTTATTTACAATCATTCCCCAAAGGCAACAAACCCACTTCATCATTATGAGTTGATGACGAGATTGTTGTTCTCATCCGTGTACAGGCACGCCTGATTACGTTGGATAAGCTGAACGGCATACGAAGGCGACACAGCGTGCAGCTGGCCTTTAATATGAAGTGCTGGTGATTCCCAGGCTTCATCTTTGTACATGCCGGTTTGAGTATACTGAATCATTACTTTCATGGAACTTCCTCACATAATTATCATTATTTGCTTTTTTAAAATATGGCGAGAAATTGAGTTGTGCATCTGTTAAAAATGAAACATTATTTTTACCAATTAGCCGTCGCTCATTTATCCGGACTGGGTGATGATGACGTGCTACTCACTTTCTTTGGTGCTTGGGCGGCATGCCCGATGACCGATACCGCGCTTTACTCTTACCGATAGGAAATATGTATGGACTACCCAATAGAAGCGTCATGTCAGTGTGGCCAAGTGAGCTACAAACTTCACGCCGCGCCGAAAAAAGTGATTGCCTGCCATTGTCAGGAGTGCCAGAAGCTTTCGACGGCACCGTTTAGTGTGACTGCTATGATTCCCGCCGATGCGATTGAATTCAGCGGCGAAATGATCAAATGGGGGCGCATTGCCGCCAGCGGTAATTTGAATGACGGTTATTCCTGCAGCACCTGTGGCAACCGTATTTACCAGTTCAACCCTGCGCAACCAGAGATCATCAAGCTCAAACTTAAACCTGTAGGCTTAAAAGACGACACGCTGTTTGAACCTTCAGCGCACGTCTGGGTAAGTGAAAAACTGAGTTGGGTGGTGTTACCGGAAGGTGTGCCAACGTTTGACAAACAAGCTTGAGTCATGCCTCCTGAGCCCCAGTTAACATACGAGGCGGGCCGAATAGCCTGCCTCGAAACGGAACGCCTTATTCTTCGTCAATGGCGTGACAGTGATTTCCCTGCCTTCGCTAAGATCAACGCTGATGTCTTGGTAATGAAACATTTCCCTGCCGTTTTGAGTCAGACTGAGAGTGATGCTCTGGCGAAGCGAATTCAATCTTTGATTGCCAAAAACGGTTGGGGATTCTGGGCAGTCGAGCACAAAGAAACGGGCGGCTTTGTCGGTTTGCATCGGCAAGCAGAAACCAGTGCTCTGCCATTTGCGCCTTGTGTCGAAATTGGCTGGCGTCTGGCGTCACCTTGCTGGGGGCAGGGCATCGCAACCGAAGCCGCGAGGGCTGCACTCCACTTTGCCTTTGCTGTGCTTGACCTGAGGCAAGTGTTGGCGTTCACTGCTTTAACTAATCAGCCATCGCAACGAGTGATGAGCAAATTGGGTATGCAAAACTGTCACGCAGATTTCCTTCATCCCGCCTTACCCGAAGGCCATCCGCTACAGTGCCATTGCCTTTACCACATTACCCGCGAACAGTGGCACACGGCCAGTTAGATCGATTCAGCGAGGTTTCAATGAATATCAAAGCATTTTCCGAACTCACCGGGTTGAGTACCTATACACTGCGCTATTACGAAAAAATAGGCCTGCTGAAAAATGTCCAGCGGACACCGAGCGGACGCCGTGTTTACACCAGTAAAGAAGTCGACTGGGTACGGTTTATTGTCCGTTTAAAAGAGACCGGAATGCCACTGGGTGACATTTTGCAGTATGCAGAGCTACGAGCTTGTGGCACAGTAAGTCATTCGGAACGTCAGCAACTGCTTGAAGAACATCGAAAACAACTCAAAGCCCATCTGGACACTCAACTGAGCCATCTCCAAGCGCTGGACAGAAAAATCGAATGGTATAAAGCGCAGGAAATCCATTGACTTAGAGTGCACTCTAACTTGTAAGGTTCTTTTGTTCATTTAACAGGAGAATCGAAATGACACACGCTCGTTTTACGGCCGGCCTGGCCAAACTCAATGAAATCGATGGTGACGCGGGTCAGAAAGTGATGGAAAGCCTGCAGGATATCTGTCCTGATTTGGCGCGCTTTACGGTGGAATACCCGTTTGGCGACATCTACAGCCGGGAAGGGCTGGATCTTAAGTCGCGTGAAATTGCCACCGTCGCGGCGCTGACTGCTTTGGGCAATTGCACACCACAGTTAAAAGTGCATCTTAACGCCGCACTCAATGTCGGTTGCACTGAAGATGAACTTAAGGAAGTGATACTGCAAATGTCGGTTTATGCCGGGTTTCCCACAGCATTGAACGGGATGTTTGCCTTTAAAGAGGTGCTGGCGGAACGGTAACCCATGTACACGCGAGCAGCACAGTCATCATTCAAAGGAAGGAAATATGATAAAACAAGTCGGCCCAACGGTTATTCGGGAAAAACATCGTGCAACCTGCCATTGCGGCGCTGTCGAGTTGGAACTCAGCTTGCCTGATGGCATTGTGGATCCACGCCGTTGCGATTGTTCTATTTGTCGCCGTAAAGGGGCCATTGTGGCATCGGTGACACTGGATGCGATACACATTGTGAAAGGGCAGGAAGCGCTGCGTCTCTATCAGTTCAATACTCAAACCGCGAAGCACTATTTTTGTTCGGTTTGTGGTATTTACACGCATCATCAGCGTCGCTCCAATCCCCATCAGTATGGTTACAACGTTGGTTGTCTGGAAGGGGTTAATCCTTTTGATTTGGGTGACGTTGTCACGAATGATGGTGTCAATCATCCTGCCGATCGTTAAAATATTTGTCAGCAAAACAGTAATCGCCATCGTCAGTGGCAAAGGAACAGACAGAAATGGATATTCGAAGTGTATTGGGATCATTGCTGGTGGTGTTGATTTGGGGACTGAATTTCTCGGTCATCAAATTTGGCCTTGAAGAATTACCGCCCATCATGTTTTCAGGATTGCGATTCTTGATTGTCGCGATTCCGGCCGTGTTTTTTATTCCCTTCCCGAAAACGTCGATATGGAATGTCATTGGTGTAGGGGTGTTCCTCGGCGTGTTGAAATTCAGCTTCCTGTTTGTCGCGATGAAAAGTGATGCCTCAGCGGGTATCTCATCGCTACTGCTTCAAGCGCAGGTGATTTTCACTGTGCTTCTCAGTGTGCTGTTACTTAAAGAAAAGATCACCAAAGCGCAGTTTTTCGGGATTGCGATCGCGGCGCTCGGTTTTAGCCTGTTTTTCTTTAGCGCTAACGGCAACGTAACACTGACTGGCGTGACACTGATTTTATGCGCGGCCTTGTTCTGGTCGATTTCCAACCTGATCATGAAACGGATTAAAAACGTCAATCTGCTGCATTTCATGGTTTGGGCGAGTTTGGTTCCGCCACTACCGCTGTTTGCTATCTCGTATCTGGTCGAAACTCGTGACCCGCTGGCAGTACTGGCTGCGACCAGTGCGCAGGCCTGGTGGTCAGTGATTTACGTTGGTTACATTTCTACTTTGGTGGCGTTTGCCATCTGGGGTTGGCTGTTAAATCATTACCCGTCCGCATCGGTGACACCTTTTGCGCTGTTGATCCCGGTGGTGGGGATGGTTAGTTCCAGTTTGTTGCTGGATGAAACCATGAGTCATTTGGAAGTAATGGGAGCGGTTCTGATTTTATGCGGATTATCGGTATCGGTACTCGGCGGTATAGTGATAAAAATGCTTGCCCGGCGTACTCCGCTGGCTGCGCTCAGTAAGTCGGAATAACACAAACAAAAAAACGGAAGGCCAAGCCTTCCGTTTTTCTTATCGGCAATGATTATAGTGCTTCTAGAATCGCTTCAACTTTGCTCACTTCAAACGATTTTGGCGCTTCTACGTTCAGAGTCGTCACAACGCCGTCTTCAATGATCATCGCGTAACGTTGTGAGCGTACGCCGCCAAAGCCAGCGGTGTCCATTTCCAGACCCAGTGCTTTCGTGAAACTTGCGTCGCCGTCTGCCAGCATCATCAGTTCAGATGCGTTTTGCGCTTCGCCCCAAGCTTTCATGACGAATGCATCGTTTACCGCTACACAGGCGATGATGTCGACGCCTTTTTCTTTCAGTTTGTCTGCTTGAACGACGTAACCTGGCAGGTGTGCTTCTGAACAGGTTGGCGTGAAGGCACCTGGTACAGCAAACAGTACCACTTTTTTGCCGGCAAACAGTTCTTTAACGTTGTGGTTAACCATACCGTCTTTCGTTAGCTGGCTCAGTGTACCTTCTGGCAGGTGTTGTCCTTGTTCGATCATGATGATTCCTTAATTTGGATAGGAGTGAATGGGATAAGACTCTATCCACAGTCTAGTCCCAAATGGGCGATCTAAAAACAGAGAAACCTTGGGGATATTGAGATATTTCTGCTTTCGCAGGTTGTACGCTGCTTAAAGCAGCGTTATGTTGGTAACCGTCTGACATTAAACAGTTATCACAGGGAGTGACGCATGCAGGTGGAATACTTTTCCGAACGTCAAATCAGCGCTGATCAATTCATCACGCTGCTGAATGAAACATCGTTGGGCCCTCGCCGGCCAACGGAAGATCGCGAGTGTATTGAAGGTATGCTGAACCACGGTGATTTACTCGTGACCGCCTGGATGGGTGACAGGTTGGTGGGCGTTGCTCGTTCGGTAACAGATTTCTGTTATTGCTGCTATCTGTCTGATCTGGCCGTTTCTGAACAGGTTCAGGCTCAGGGTATTGGCAAAGGGCTCATTCGACACACTTTCGCTGCGCTTAAACCTGGTTGCCGAGTCATTCTGCTGGCTGCGCCGCAAGCGGTGGATTATTACCCGAAGATTGGCTTCACCCAACATGGCAGCGCGTGGACGATGCTGTCGGCCGAGGAACTCAAATAATCCGGAGGAGCCATGAAAACGGACTATGATGCCATTGCCGAGGATTGGAATCGGCTTCGCACGCATTTACCTGCGCCTGACCTTGCGCTGTTTGAACTGTTTCGCTGTTACATCCCGCCCCAAGGCCGAGTATTAGACTTGGGGTGTGGTCATGGTATTCCCATTGCGGCAATGATGACTGAGCGCGGCTTTACCCTGACGGGCGTTGATCGTTCTGAGCGGCTGTTAAGCCTTGCTCGAAGAGCTATGCCACAACAGGAATGGATTCAGAGTGAACTCGAATCGTTTGAGCCCGTAGGTCATTATCACGGCGTCATTATCTGGGACAGTATGTTCCACCTGCCACGCCATGAACATCTGACCTTGCTGGGTAAAGTCTTTGAAGCCTTGGAACCCGAAGGTGTGGTGATTTTGTCGAGCGGTGGTAGCGATACGGATCTGCCGCCTTTTACCGATATCATGTTAGGGCATGAATTCTTCTATGATGCTTTCCCGGTTCCGGTGTTGCTGCGCCATTGCCGGGAAATGGGTTTTCGGATTCTGCGCCATGAACTGGTCAACGAACCGGATGGCGGCAGAGACAAAGGAAGATTGGGTGTTGTGTTGCAAAAATCGGCAACTCGCTGATTTTTAAATATGCACATCACTGCTTAAAGCGTATGCAGTTTGGTAATCTGACGGTGTAAGGTCTAGTGTTATCGAGGTGGGTGCGAACCGAAAAACAAAATCATCGTCGTCATGCGAGCTTCGCACCTGAGTCTTTTGTCTCGGTGGGGAGATCGAGCATGGATAAGAAATTCGTTACAAGCAGTTTGGGTTACGCGATTTTGGGGATGCTGTTGGGTATTTACATGGCTGCTTCGCACAATCACGGTCAGTTAGTCACTCATGCTCACATTATGCTGGCAGGGTTTGTGGTGTCGTTCATTTATGGTTTATGCCACAAGTTGTGGCTAACCAACGGCGACACTTCGCTGGCGAAAGTGCAGTTTTGGATCCATCAAGTGGGCGTTTTGATCATGGTTGTCGGTTTGTTCCTGCTCTACGGCCAGTTTATTGCTATGGAAGTGTTGGACCCGATTCTGGCACTTTCTTCCATTCTGGTGCTGGTGGGAATGGTTCTGATGAAAGTCCTGTTTATTCGTTCAAAATCAGCCTGATGTGGATTTCTCCCCGGTCACTTGCGTGAACCGTGAGCCACCGGGGTTATTTTAACTTTCTGTTTACGTTAGAGTATTCATTGTGATTCATAGTGAAAGGACTCTAACGTGCTGACTCTTCAACCGATGCAACCGCAACATCTCACTCAGGTTGCAGAACTTCATGTGGCCGATGAACAAGTGAAGTTTGTCGGTACCATTGGCGAAATTCTGGTCAACATCGATGACAAAATTCATCCGCACCTGATGTTGGCGGATGGCCAAGTGGTGGGCTTTTTTCTCATCGATACCCTCTATAGTCAACAATACGATTTTGCTGGTAGCCATCATCTCGGTTTGCGAGCTTTCTTTGTCTCTCAACAAGCGCAGGGAAATGGATATGGTAAACAGGCGGCCCGGTTACTGAAAGAGTATTTGCAGCGCCTTTATCCTCAGTTTCATCGCATCTATCTCACGGTGAATTGTCAAAACCCCGGTGCGCGCCACTGCTATCTTGGCGGCGGATTCGAAGACACTGGTGAGTTATATCTCGGTGGTGCAGCAGGGCCGCAACACATTATGCAGCTTGACCTGTCGTGACAACGGCAGGTCACTCTCTTTCTTCAGTAGCAATAAGTTTTCAGCGTATATACTTTTAATTCAACCTTGAGGAGCGTGGCATGTATCAAAGTGTTCTGACTTTCTGGTTCAACGAGCTGACCCCTGAGATGTGGTGGAAAAAGGATGTTTCGCTCGACGATCAAATTCGTGACCGTTTTACACCGCTGCATGAGCAAGCGGTAAAAGGCGAGCTGTTTCATTGGCGACAATGCCCGAAAGGCGCGTTGGCTGAAGTCATCGTGCTCGATCAGTTCTCGCGCAATATTTTTCGCGATACGCCCAAAGCGTTTGCACAGGATCCGCAGGCGCTGACGCTTGCGCAGTTTGCGATTGAAAAGGGCTTTCACAAGCAACTGACTAAAAGTGAGCAGGTGTTCCTTTACCTGCCATTCATGCACAGCGAATCGCGTTTGATTCATGCCGCCGCCATGGATCTCTATAGCGAGCTTGGCGAGCAAGTGAATCTTGATTTTGAAATGCAACATAAAGCGATCATTGAACGCTTTGGTCGCTATCCGCATCGCAATGCGATATTAGGCCGACAATCGACCGCAGAGGAGCTGGAGTTTCTCAAGCTGCCAAACTCTGCGTTCTAGTCTGCCAGTTCACAACGGACAAGTTTCTTAAATAGGTAAGGTCAGGATGATGAAAAAGTCAGTAACGCTAGGTTTGATTACGTTAATGAGCATGAATGCGCTGCCTGCATTCGCTCAGGAGAACAATTCGGTGGGTAAGCTACAAAGCTGTTTGACCGATTCAATGAATGGGCGTGAGCGTAAAGAATTGGCGAAATGGGTGTTCTTCGCCATGGCATCTCATTATGAGATCAAATCCTACGCTAATGTCACTGCGGGCGATAAAGATCAGTCGAGCCAGTATATGGGCAAACTGGTGACCCGTTTGCTGGCACAAGATTGCTATGAACAGACTAAGCTTGCCTACAGCGAATATGGTCCGGCAGCGATTCAACAGGCATTCAGTGTGGTTGGCGAGGTCGCTTTCTCTGAACTGATGGGCGATCAGAACGTACAAAGCTACATGGGTGCGTTCGAGAAATATCTCGATCAGGAAAAACTGCACACGCTGAGTGAGTAAAAACATGAGCGTGATGAATGCTCGAGTGAGGAGGGTGGAATCATGACGTCTATTTACTTGTTCGACTGGGGAGATACCCTCATGGTCGATAATCCATCTCAGACGGGAAAAATGTGTGACTGGCCAAGTGTCGAAGCTACTCCTCAAGCGCTGGAAGCGCTGCGAATGCTCAGCCTGCATGCCGAAATTTACATTGCTACCAATGCGGATGATTCAAGTGAAGAAGACATTCAACGAGCGTTTGCGCGTGTCGGGCTGGATGAATTCATTCAGGGCTATTTTTGCAAACAGACGCTCGGCATTGCCAAAGGTACGCCAGAATTTTTTGAACGGATTTTGGACCGCTTGGATGCCATTGCAGCTGACGTCACCATGGTGGGTGATACCCTAGATAAAGATGTATTCCCCGCACTCGATGCTGGCATGCAGGCCATCTGGTATAACCCTTCTCATCAGATGGCGGACAAGCCGTACTCTGGTGCGATGATCCATTCGTTGGCAGAACTGATAGAAGAATAGGAACTCGCTATGCTCGGTAAACACAATACTGGCCTTATCGTGGTCGACATTCAGGGCCGATTAGCGCAAATCGTTCAACACAGTGATGCTCTGATTCACAACGTGAAAGCGCTGATACAGGGCGCACAGATTCTGGAATTACCAATCATCTGGCTGGAGCAAAATCCGCACAAGCTCGGAGAAACGCATCCGGAATTGTGTGAACTGTTGTCGCGTAGTTCACAACCCATTGAAAAATTTCACTTTGGTGCAGGAAAAGAAACGGCTTTTGTGGACGCGATTAACCGCACCGGGGCCACAAACTGGCTGGTGTGTGGTATCGAAGCGCACATTTGTGTTTACCAGACCGTTTGCGGATTGCTCGCGGATGGCTTGCACGTTGAAGTGGTGCAGGACTGCGTCTCCTCACGTGCTGAAGCCAACTTAGCGCTGGGGCTGCACAAAATGGCCCAACTCGGTGCGCACCTTACTTCAGTGGAAATGTGTCTTTATGAGCTGGTGGAAGATTGTCGCGCTGCGGAGTTTAAACCTATATTGCAGCTGATTAAGTAAACCGAGATTCGCATTGACGTCATGTGGATTGCCATGAAGAATGTGGCCTTCATATCGTAAAAGCAAGGACACATCAGGCAATGGAGATTGCAGTCGATAATTTACAAGGTTCAGGCGTTGTTCGTCTGTTGGAAGAACATCTGGCTGACATGTACGCCACATCACCACCAGAGAGTGTACACGCTCTGGATGTCGAAGCGCTCAAACACCCTTCGATCACGTTTTGGGCAGCGAAAGATGACGGTGAAGTGCTCGGCTGTGTTGCGCTGAAAGAGTTGGACGCGCAACATGGGGAAATCAAATCGATGCGAACCTCATCGGCGGCCCGTAATCGCGGTGTGGCATCGCAGCTTTTATCACATTTGATCAACGAAGCTAAGGTTCGTGGTTATCAAAAATTGAGCCTGGAAACCGGATCTGAAACGTTTTTTATTCCGGCGCGTACGCTGTATGAGAAAAACGGCTTTCGCTACTGCGAGCCTTTTGCCAATTATCAACCAGACCCAAACAGCAAGTTCATGACGCGTGATCTGGTCGATAAATAAGGGTGAGAAGGCTGCAACTACTGCAGCCTTTTTGTTAAGGTGCCTTATTGCTAGGAAGCGCGTTTCCTGAACTATCCCGTTGTACACACTGAGCAGCGTTTGATCGCCTTGGTGTGATAGGAGCCTTCATTCATGAGTCAATCTCATTTTTCGGGTCGTTATGAAGTGGAGTTGAAATATCGCATCGCTTCTAAAGCCCAGTTTCTTAAACGGTTAAGCCAGATCCCGCATGACATCATGCTGGAAGACAATTACGAGCGTGATGACTATTTCGATACGCCGCAACGTACTTTGCGTGAGCAGAGTAAAGCGCTGTGCATTCGTGACATGCAGCCATCCGATAACCGCTTGTGGATTGTAAAAGGGCCGGGTGATGACCGCTGTCAGGCAACCAATATTACTGATGTCGAAGCCGCGAAAAGCATGCTCGTCACCTTGGGTTATGAATGTGTGTTAACGATGCAAAAGACTCGCAATATCTATTTTGTCGGCGATTTTCACATTACGGTCGATGTCCTGCCGGGAATCGGAGAATTTGCCGAGTTCGCCATTATGACGGATGACGACAGCGCGCTTGAACAATACCGTGCGCAGCTCCTCGAACTGGCGGCGAAGTTTGGATTAACGGAGCAGCAGCGCGAGCATCGTTCCTACCGCACGCTGTTTGAGCTCCATCATAATACCAAGGCATCCTAATTCAGTTGGAAGGATGCCGTATCAGGGAAGAGTATGAATAAAGTTGTGATTGTGACTGGCGGAAGCCGGGGTATTGGAGCGGCAACGTCTAAGTTGCTCGCAAAACAAGGGTATGCGGTGTGTGTCAACTACCGTGCGAATCAGGCCAGTGCCGATCAAGTGGTGGGTGCCATTACCGACATGGGCGGTCGCGCGTTTGCCATGCAGGCCGATGTAGCCAATGAGCAGGAGGTCGAAGCGCTTTTCGCTGCTACTGAGCAACGTTTCGGCGTGGTGACGCATCTGGTCAATAATGCGGGCATATTGGATAAGCAGAGCCGATTGGCAGACATGAGCCTCGAACGATTTAACCATGTGATGAACACGAATGTGACCAGCTGCTTTTTATGTTGCCGGGAAGCACTTAAACAGATGCCTGCTGGTGGCGCGATTGTGAACGTCTCTTCTGCGGCTTCACGCAGCGGCGCACCATTCGAATATGTTGACTATGCTGCATCGAAAGGCGCGATGGACTCATTGACCAAAGGGTTGTCGCTGGAAGTGGCCGAACAGGGCATCCGCGTGAATGCTGTCCGTCCGGGCTTTATCTATACGGAGATGCATGCCGACGGAGGCGAACCGGGACGCGTGGACCGACTGGCACCTAACATTCCATTGAAACGGGGCGGTACTCCGGAAGAAGTCGCGAATGCTATCGCGTGGTTGCTGTCAGAGGAAGCCTCGTATGTGACCGGATCGTTTATTGATCTTGCCGGTGGGCGTTAATCGTCAAATCTGATTGCCTGATAGGCCGTCAGAATGGGCGCGACTTTGTCGGGCGTACTCTGTTGCATGCGGGCATAGTGTGCCAGCAACTTGGCATGATAGCGTTTGGCTAGCTCGCGCTGCTGATCGGATTGCTGCCAGATCTGCTCTCCGACTTTGCTCAAGCTACGATGTTGATGCGTTTGAGAACGGGTCACTACGTGCAGCACTTCGTAATAACGGCCGTTCTCTTCCAGCAAGGTTTCGCTGATGCACTGCGCGCCTAATTCCTGTAACAGAGAGCGCAAGGTGTATGTGTGATGGACCGGACACAGCAGAAACTCGATCGTCGTATTCGGATGAGCATGAATAATCGCTTTAACCAACTCTGACATTAAATCTCCGCCAACGCCGGCGATGATTACCAGATGCTTTCCCTCATGTTGAGCAAGAGGCAAAGTGCCGACATCCTGGCAATGTATCTGCCAGTCAAACCCGGCTTGACGCGGAAAATAGCGCTCCAGACGCTGGTGCAGTAAATCCATCAAGTCCGGCACTATATCGACGAAATGCACTTGCGTGGCCGCCTGACGTTTTAGCAACGTCATGCCCAAAAATCCGTGGTCACAACAGCAGTCCCAGATGTGGTCATAGTGTTGTGTGACGAGGCTATCAAGGGTTTGCAGGCGTTTACTCAGTTTCATTCGTTTACAGCAAAGTCGTTAAAGAGGCGCTATTGTAGAGACTAAGCGCAGCTTGGCGAAGCATTTTCAGCAAAAAGGCCATTCTCAAGTACGGATACATGGCCGAAGAAAAGGACGATTTATCACGTGAACATTCTCCCGATCACTACGCATCAAGCTCACTTGCTGGTGCCCATTTTTTCAGAGCTCGAACGTTACTATTTTGGTCAGGATGCGGCGAGCGAATGCGATATTCTTGATTATCTGCAACACGGTCTGTTCGCTGATCATTCCGGAGTCCGCTTGATTGCGGCCAGTGTAAATGATCAGATAGTTGGTTTTGCAACGTACACCATTATGTATCCCGCGCCGCGTTTGTCCGGGCAGATGTATATGAAAGATTTGTTTGTATCGCAGCAGGCGCGAGGGCTAGGTGTGGGCGAGAAGTTGATGAAATACCTTGCCAGAGAAGCGCTGGATAAACAGTGTTTGCGCCTCGACTGGACCGCGGAAACCACCAACCCGGGTGCGGCGGCGTTTTATCAGAAAATTCATGCCGCCCAAGTGGCGGAAAAACAGTATTTTCGCTTTGAAGGTGATGCGCTCAAGGCGTTTGCCAAGGCATAAACACGCGGGGTGAGTTAAGGAGAACAACCATGATCAAGATACACGGGCTGGACCACATAGTGCTGCGCACTACCAAACTGGATCAGATGCTGCATTTTTATCAAACCATACTGGGCTGTCAGCTTGAACGGGAATTGCCGCAGGGGCTCACACAGCTTCGTGCGGGCAATGCGCTGATCGATATCGTGACCGTAGATAGCGAGCTCGGGCAACTGGGCGGTAAAGCGCCTGAGCAGGACGGACGCAATGTCGATCATTTTTGCTTGCAGATTACGCCAGTCGATGAAGGGGAACTGACGGCCTTTCTCGATGGTCACAATATTCCGCATTCGGATTTCGCCAAGCGTTATGGCGCGCAAGGTTTTGGGCGCTCAGTATACCTTGATGATCCCGAAGGCAATGTCGTGGAGCTGAAGCCCTACGTAGACAATTAAACAAAAACCCAAAGGAGTTCCCATTGAAGGATTATCAGGCTTATCTGTTCGATATGGATGGCACATTAGTGAATTCAGAACCGTTGAAAGGTCAGGCGCTAGCACTGGCTTGCCAGGAGTACGGACAGACTGTCGACCACAATATTTACAAGCAGGTAATGGGAGAAAACTGGCCAACGGTGACCGGACACTTTTTTCGCCATACCGGTATTTCTCCCGATTTAGCCGAATTCAACCGTCATTTTCGAACTCACTACGAGCGCCTGCTTAATGAAGCGTTAACCCTGACTCCGGGCGCGAAGAACTACATAACCGAACTGAAACGACAGCATAAACGATGCGCAGTGGTCAGTTCTGCGGCGACATGGATGGTGGAGCGTATTCTGTCATCGCTGGATTTAGCCGATGCGTTTGATTTGGTCATTACTCAGGAGCATGTCACCCAACACAAGCCGCATCCTGAAGCTTACCTGCTGGCATTAAAAAGGCTCAATGTTGCAACAAAAGACGCGCTGGTATTCGAAGATTCTACAGCAGGCATTGAGGCTGGCTGCGCAAGCGGCTGCGACGTGATTGCAATTCAACACGAGTTTAACCGCCACAACGATCTGAGTCGTGCGCTCATGTCTATCCGCGATTTTGCTGCTTTGTTACCACAACCCGCGGAGCAGAGATAAGCCGAGCGCTGGTCAAACGGGTTGCGGCCACATAGGTGGCGCGTTATGTTTGTAGTCAAATCATCAACAAGGAAGTCAACGTCATGAGCCAGGATCTCAAAGCCTCATCGCAACGCGTGCAGGATTTTCTCTCCCGCCATGGGCAGCAATTTGTGGTCAGGCAAATGCCTGCCTCAACCCGTACGGCGGCGGAAGCAGCAGAAGCGGTCGGTTGCACGATTGGTCAAATCGCAAAGTCGCTGATCTTCAAAAATAAAGCAACAGGTGAACCGGTACTGATCGTTGCGTCTGGCGCGAACATGGTGTGTACGCGCAAAGTGGAGCAAGCCACGGGCATTAAGTTGAGCAAAGCGGACGCTGATTTTGTGCGTGAGAAAGTCGGCTATGCGATCGGTGGCGTTCCGCCAGTTGCCCATCATGCGCAAGTGACCACCATACTTGACCCGGCGCTTAAGCTTTATGACGCCATTTGGGCGGCGGCTGGCACGCCGAACTCCTTGTTTGAACTACACTCAAGCGATCTGGAACAGTTAACTCAGGGCACCTGGGTTGAACTGGCAAAGTAATCCAATACACAGTGTAAGGAGGTGTTATGAGTTTTCAACGACATGGTATTTCCATCGGATTAGATAGGGTAGATGAGCAGTTCTTCGTGGTCATCAAGGCCGTAGGAACCCTGACTCATCAAGACTATGAAATTATGACACCCATGCTTGATGCGGCGCTGGTAAAAGTCAATGAGCCGAAAGTCAAAGTGCTGTTTGATGCTACTGAGCTGGAAGGCTGGGAGCTGCGTGCCGCGTGGGACGATTTTAAGCTGGGTCTCAAGCACGGCTCTGACTTCGATAAGATCGCGCTGTATGGTAAGCCCGGTTGGCAAGAGTTAGCGGCCAAGATTGGCAGTTGGTTTATCTCCGGTGAAATTCGCTTTTTTGATGATTATGCTCAAGCGTTGGAATGGCTGGAATAATATATGCAGATCAGCCATTTAGATCATTGGGTGCTGACGGTCGCGGATATTGATGCGACCGTTGCATTCTACAGTGAGATTCTGGGTATGACGCCGGTCACTTTTGGTGAAGGACGTCGCGCACTCAGTTTTGGTAATCAGAAAATTAATCTCCATCTGTTGGGGGCGGAATTTGAACCCAAAGCTCGCACAGTTCAGGCCGGAAGCGCAGACCTGTGCTTTATCACTCACACGCCACTTGATATGGTTATTGTCACCTTGCAAGAGCATGGTATTGAGATTGAAGAAGGTCCGGTCATCCGTACTGGTGCTGTCGGGCCTATTCGCTCGGTGTATGTGCGCGATCCGGATGGAAACCTGATTGAGCTGTCTAATTATCCGTTTGTCACTAGTGAGTAAAAGTGTTTTGAAATTTCAACCTCATCTGTGGTGTTTAGTCTTGGCTGTCATGGCGATGCCAGTGCTGAGTGCCACGTTAGAAACGCCGCATTATGTGGTGGAAGTGACTTCGCAGTGTGAAGAAGGCAATGTCTCCTGTGACAATGTCACGTATGTAGGCCACGCCAAAGAAAGCGGAAAGCTAATCGCGCTTAAAGGCGAAACGCTGCACATGATGTGTAAGGATGGTAAAACACCTTGTCGCTTTCTGGGGTATCACTTCTTCAACGGTAATACCGAATACCAAGTACTGGAAAATGGCATCTTGCGCGTCGTGCAGGATTCAAAAGTTATTCTCGAAGAGAGAGGTCAATGGAAACACTAACTCAGGCGCTGGGCTCAAACGTAGAAGCGTTGCTGGCGATTGCGCAGCGCAAAAGCGATATCGACCAATCCAGTGATTGGTTTCAGGGCGCTCAGACCTATCTGCATGAAATTCAATCCGAGCTGCAGGAAGTTGAAGAAGAGATCCCTCACGAGCGACGCTGCTATCTGGAAGAAGAGCTCGGAGATGTTCTTTGGGATTACCTCAATTTGCTGCTGGCGCTGGAAAAAGAGAGTGAGATCAAACTGGAAAGTGTGATTGCCCGTGCATGCAAAAAATATGAGCAGCGCATCAGCGCGATTGAACAGGGCATCGGTTGGGACGAAGTCAAAGCACAGCAGAAAGTGGCGTTGCAGACAGAGCAGCAGGCGTGGAATGCACATAAAGCCCGCGTGTTAGACGAACAAAACAGTTAAGCGTCAGCACTGCATATTATGAGAGAGACACAAGGAATGTGTAAAAAGCAATTTTGGGCTAATCCCTATCAAACCGAACATTTAACCAGAGTTAGCTGGGTCGAAGGCTCACAGGTTGAACTGGAAGAAACCATTTTCTATGCAGAATCTGGTGGTCAGGAAAGCGACAGCGGCACCATTGCTGGCATTGCGGTGACAAAAGCTGAAAAACAAGGGCGAACCATTCGTTATACCCTGGATCAAGATGCCGCGTTTGGTGTGGGCGAAGAGGTGTGGGTTCAAATCGACTGGCCGCGTCGTTATCAATTGATGAAGTTACATTTTGCCGCTGAAGTAGTGTTGGAATTGTTCTACCAGAAATTTTCAGAAGTTGAGAAAATCGGTGCGCACATCTCGCAGGATAAGAGTCGCATCGATTTCTATTGGCCAGAGAGCATCGCGCCTTTGCTGCCAGAACTTACAGAGCAAGCGAACAAGATCATCGCGCAAGATTCACCGATCATCAGTGCGTTTTCCGATGAAACCGAAGAGCGCCGTTACTGGCAAGTTGAGGGGTTTGCTAAAGTACCGTGCGGCGGTACCCATCTGAAAAGCACGGGCGAAGTCGGCGCCATTCGTCTCAAGCGGAAGAATATTGGCGGAGGTAAAGAGCGAGTGGAAATTTACCTTGCATAGCCTTTGAATTCTCACAGAGTGATAATTTGGTTTTCACATCCGGTTGCATAACCCTATATTGACCCCTTGTACATGCGATACGCGTTTTCTGTGTCACCGTGTTGTCGGGCTTGCCCCGCTGGCATGATAGAAAACAACGCGTATGGGATGAAAGATCAGTTGTAAGGGATTATCCATGGTCGCTCTGTTTTTCAAATGCTTACTTGGCGCGTTTGCGGTTTTGCTGATTGCGCTGCTGTCTAAAAGTAAAAGCTTTTTCATTTCCGGTTTAGTGCCACTGTTTCCTACTTTTGCGTTGATTGCGCATTATATTGTCGGCAGCGAACGGACGATGGAGGAGCTGCGCGTCACGGCACTGTTTGGCCTTTATTCGCTGATTCCATATGCTGCCTATCTGCTCTCCGTGTACTATTTCAGTTACAAATATAATCTGGTGTGGACGCTGAGTTTGGCGACACTGGTTTGGGTGGCATTCGCCGCTGTGCTCTTGTTGAGCTGGAGTCGTTTTCATCCGAGTATGGCGTAAAGTCAGCCCAGGCATCATCGAAGAAGGAAGTCAAAATGGAAGTGTTTGAATGTGTGTCGTTTTTGCTGGTTAAGAATGGTCAGATGCTGCTGGAAAAGCGCTCTGCCGCGAAAACGCATGATCCAAACATCGTCGCGATTCCGGGCGGGCATATTGAACTGGGGGAAAACCAGACCGATGCGCTGCTTCGCGAGCTTGATGAAGAACTGGCCGTTTCCCCACAAAAATCGGTATACCTCTGTTCTCTGTATCACCCGACCGGAGAGTTACAGCTTCTGCATTATTACGTGATTCCGCAATGGAGCGGCGATATAGCCTGTCATGAGGCGGATGAAGTCTTCTGGGCGAATATTGATCCAAATGCGGTGGAAACTGACGCCGACAAGCTGGCGGTTATGGAATATCAGCGCTTGTATGCCAGTGGCGTGCTTGGCTAAGCCTAGTGCACGGCATAGCATAAAAATTGGTTAACATTTCATCGTTTTATGCGTATGGTTGAATTTCTGCGCGGTCAGGATAAACCGCATAAGATGGCATCGTTAGTTGTACTGGCATGATGCAGCAACCCTAATTTATTAACTCAGGAAAAGGAGTTTCCTATGTCGATTGAAACCTGGATGGTTTACGCCCTGGCTGTGCTGATTTTAACTGCATCTCCTGGGCCGAGTTCTCTGTTGTGCATGACTAAAGGTGTGGTCTCTGGTTGGCGTCGTGCATTCGCGACCGCGTTAGGCAGCCTGACGGCCATTACGGGAATCATGACTCTGTCGTTTACTGGTCTTGGCGTCCTTATCGCTTCATCAGAAATCATCTTTAATGTGGTGAAATGGCTGGGCGCGGCTTATCTGGCATACCTTGGTTTAAAAGCACTGACCTCAAAACAAGATCACTATGAAATGACCAATGGCGAGAGCAGTCAGGTTGCGGGCTATCGTTCCCATTACGTGAGTGGTTTTATCGTCGGAGCCAGCAACCCCAAAGCCATTCTGTTTTTCACCGCCTTGTTCCCTCAATTTATTGACCCGCAAGCAGAGCTGTTTTCCCAGTATGCCATTTTTGCCTCGACTTTCATGATCATGGAGCTGTCGTGGTTGTGCTTTTATGCCTATCTGGGCGCGAAATCTTCCACTTGGATTCTGGCCAAAGGACGCGCCAAGCTGTTTAACCGCCTGACTGGCGGCGTATTTGTAGGCGCTGGCGCGTGGCTATCTACCGTATCGAGAACTTAAGCAACAGGAGAAATGCATGTCGCAGTATGGCGCAACCGTCAAATGGCAACGTCAGCCGGACGAAGTGTTCAGTGATAATCAGTACAGTCGTGGTCACGAATGGCAATTTGATGGTGGCGTTACCGTCCCGGCTTCGGCATCTCCTCACATTGTGCCGCTACCACTCTCAGTGGAAGCCAACGTCGATCCGGAAGAAGCGATGGTTGCGGCATTGTCGAGTTGCCATATGTTGGTGTTTTTGTCGATTGCAGCCAAGAAACGTTATGTGATCGAATCCTACGAAGATAATGCAGTCGGAACACTTGAACCGAATGAACAGGGTAAAGTGGCATTGACCAAAGTGGTGTTAAAGCCAAAAGTGGTCTTCTCTGGCGACAAGCAACCTAATCTTGAAATGCTGGAAAAAATGCATCATCAGTCGCATGAAAACTGCTTTATTGCGAATTCTGTCAAAACTGAAGTCACGACGCAAATCGTACTGTAACTGCAAGGAAGTAAGGATGCAGGTTGTACAAGCTACATCTTCGGATTTAAGCGCGGTGGCGGAACTGTTTGATGCTTACCGCCAGTTCTACAATCAACCCGCCAACCTCAGCGCCGCGCGCGATTTTATCGCGCAGCGGTTAGATGCGCGGGACTCGGTGATTTTCGTGGTGCAACACGACAGCAAGCTGCTCGGATTTGCCCAGTTGTATCCATCCTTTTCATCGGTGGCGATGAAAAGGATGTGGTATCTGAACGATCTGTTTGTTTCCTCTGCGGCGCGTCGTCAGGGTGTTGCTGGATTATTGCTCACACATATTCGTCACTATGCCAAAGAGACGCAGGCGCTCACAGTAAAACTGGCGACTGCGGTCGATAATGAACAGGCGAAAGCGCTGTATGAATCCCACGGCTATGTGAAGGTGACAGCATTCGACCACTACACACAACGTGTCGAATAGATAACAAATAAGGGTTCAGGGATGAATATCGCGATTTATATTTATGATGACGCTGAAGTGCTCGATTTTTCCGGGCCGTTTGAGGTGCTCAGTACAGCAAAACGTTTAGCAGGCAATGATTGGAATGTCTTTTTCGTGGCGCAACATGACACCTTGGTCAAGGCGCGCGGTGGGTATTTGGTGAATCCCCATTATTGCTTCCAGAATCATCCACCGATTGATGTTTTGATTGTGGTTGGTGGTGTACACACCGCAGAACTGGAAAAGACTGAGGTGCTCGATTGGATTCGCGGCGCTGCAAGAGAGACCAAAGAAGTGGCTTCTGTGTGCACCGGAGCCTTTTTGCTCGCGCAGGCTGGTGTTTTAACTGACCAGCCGGTGACCACGCACTGGGAAGACATTGCTGATTTGAGAGCGATGTTTCCGGCGCTTGATGTGCAGGAAAAGGTGCGTTGGGTTCGCAGCGGCAATATCACGACGTCGGCCGGGATTTCTGCCGGCATTGATATGAGTTTGTATCTGGTGTCAGTACTTGACTCAATGTCTTTGGCAGAACGTACCGCAAGACAAATGGAATACGATTGGAATAAAACTCAACAATGAAGGATCGCCTAAGGTGAATTATGCTTGTTGAGAGAAGGTTAAGGTCATTTGAAAGTATATTCAGATGATTGCACAAAGATTCAGAGAGATGTGGTATGAAAAATAAAGCGTTACTGATTATCGATGTTCAGGAATCCCTTTTCGAACCTGTCCCCAAGCCTTACGCGGCTAAAGATGTGATTCGCAATATCAATACCCTGAGCAAATGGGCCCGAGAGCAAGGCTATCCCGTTATCTTTATTCAGCATGAAGAGCCGGAATACCCTGAACTCAAGTATGAGAGTGAAGGCTGGCAACTGCAGCACGATTTGAATACCGAAGAAGGTGATCTGTTCGTTCGCAAAACCACGCCGGATTCGTTCCATCACACGGATCTGCGTTCGTTGTTGGAAGAGCAGGATATCGATGAGCTGATCATTTGCGGGTATGCCTCGGATTTCTGCGTTGATACTACCACTCGTCGTGCGGCAGCATTGGGGTACGCCATCAAACTGGCAACCGATGCCCATACTACGCACGATAAACCGCATGCTTCAGCGGAACTGATTCGTCATCACCACTCTTTTGTGTTGTCACATATCTCCAGTTTTCGAGTCCCGATTAAAGCCATGACCACCACCGAAATCTGCCAATGTGCGGATTAGGTGACTCTTTCCGGTTGCGAAACTGAGAACTACAGCCTGTAAATGATTTGCTGCATCAATAAGTTGTTTACAGGCGGCTTGGTAAACCGATATGGTATGAGTTTCTTAACAAGGCAAATCAATTGCCGTAGTTCCACCATTTTCAGGATAAAACAATGAAAAAGATCCTTCCTGCGATCCTTTCCGCTTTAGTGCTTTGCTCTGCTTCGGCTTATGCCCGTGATGATATTGGTAATTACTCGATTAAAGATGCGTTAAGCCAAGAAGCCGCCAAGGCTAAATTGGGCGACGACATTCGCTTTTTCTTTGGTGATCAAAAGCACCCAAAAGTGGTGAAAGCGATGGGTGAGTTTAAAACCAACAAAAAAACCAACTCGTTCAACAAAACGGATGAAGAAGCGTGCCAGTGGGTATTTCTTTCTGCGATGTTGGCTCTGAAAGATCGCGCCGTTAAGGAAGGCGGAAACGCGGTGATCAATATCAAATCGAACTACAAAAACAACCTGACTTCGAATAAAGAGACATTCCAATGCGGCGCCGGTGCGGTAATCGCGGGTGTTGCGCTGACGGGTGAAGTCGTTAAGCTTTAATGGATCGTTTGATGTTTAAAGAGCCCGAAATCGGGCTCTTTTTGTCTGAAGGGAATAAGTATTGAAACTAGTCTCTCCTCATCTCAATTATCAGCGTGCATTTGCGAATTTTTATCAGGATTTTGTTACCCATGATCCTGACAATGCCGCTTATTACGAACCCAGCCTGCATGATTTCGGACAATATGTGCTGCAACTTAATGATCAAGATCGGGGCATTGGTTTACCACCGGGCTATGTGCCTTGCAACCATTTCTGGCTGGTGGATGATGAAGAGCGAGTGATTGGCGCCATCCGTATCAGGCACCATATTGAGAATGACTTTTTGCGTCTGGAATGTGGTCATATCGGTTACGACGTTGCGCCATCACATCGTAGAAAAGGGGCCGGGTGCCAGATGCTGTCTCTCGCTCTGCAACACGCACACGATTTAGGCATTGAACGTGCACTGCTGGTCGCGGACTCGAACAACTGGGCGTCGAGAGGGGTAATCGAACGCAATGGTGGCGTGTTTGAAAGCCTGATCTGGGGAGATGTATTTGGGTGTGAACTGGCGCGTTACTGGATTGAAACGGACCGCTCGGTGAGCTGATCCCTTAAACTAAGGAGAGCGGAATATGGAATATTTGTGGGCGACGATTCTGTTTGCGATCTCCTCATCGGTTACGCCCGGTCCTAATAACATTATGGTGATGACGTCGGGGCTTAACTTTGGCGTAAAGAAGAGTTTGCCTCTGCTGACCGGGATTTGTGTCGGTTTTACGGTGATGCTGCTACTGGTCGGCCTTGGATTTGGCCAGCTGTTTGATCTCTTTCCTATGTTACACCTGCTCATTAAATGCATCGGTACGGCCTATTTACTTTATCTTGCCTGGTTGATTGCCCGCTCATCGGATGCCATTCAGACGGCGGCACAAACTCAACCGTTTGGTTTTATGAAAGGGGCGCTTTTCCAGTGGGTGAATGCCAAAGCCTGGGTGGTGGCAACCGGAGCGATTGCGGCTTTCACCACGGTAGGAGCAAACTTTGTCACTCAGAATCTGACTATCGCGGCGACCTTTTTTATTGTCTCTTTTCCTTGTGTCGGCGTATGGCTGATGTTTGGGTCGTTACTCAAAAAATGGCTTCAGTCTCCAAAGCAAAGACAATGGTTTAACTGGGTGATGGCGGCCTTATTAGTGGTATCGGTCATTCCTGTCGTACGAGAAATTGTGTATCAACTGAACGTGTGAAACTCCAACCAAGAGGTGCAACATGCATGCAATTGGCGAAAATATCTGGATTGTAGATGGAGAGGCGGTGCCTTTCTTTACTTTGCCTTATACCACTCGAATGACGGTGGTCAGGCGAGCTAACTATAAACTCTGGATTCATAGTCCGATTCGTCTGACACCTGAACTGCAACAAGAGATTGATGCGTTGGGGGAGGTGGAATACTTGATCGCGCCCAATCATCTGCACCATCTGTTCGTCCATGACTGGCAACAAGCCTATCCTAATGCTCGTACCTACGGTACACAGCAGGTGATCGATAAACGGCCGGATCTCCGCTTTGATGGCGTGTTGAATGCAGAGTTCGTTAGCCCTTGGCATGAAGAGATCGCATATCTGCTCTTTACCGGTTCTAAGGTGATGCAGGAGGCGGTCTTTTTTCACCGCGCCAGTGCAACGCTGATTGTGACTGATCTGATTGAAAACTTCTCACCCAAAGCGTTTGGCGGCTGGAAAATGTCCCTAGCCAAAGCAGCCGGTGTGGTGGCACCTCACGGAAAAATGCCACTGGATTGGCGTCTCAGCTTTACCTTCCATAAACGCGAGGCGAAGCAGCATCTCGATACTATGCTGACCTGGCAACCCCATCAAATCGTGATGGCGCATGGTGAACGCATTACCGAAAACGGCACCGCGTTTTTGCGACGCTCATTTAGCTGGTTGCAATAAAGCGGTAAACGGTGTGGCAGAAGGAGGAGCAACATGCAAAACAAACTCAGCCCTGAGATGCAGACTCAGTTGAATGCACTGGAACAGCAGGGAATCAACAATGACGCTCAGCAGCAGGATAGAAATTTCAAGTACCTTAACATCACCCGTGATACCGGAGAGTTTCTCTATTGGTTAGTCAAAAGCTGTCAGGTAGAACGCATACTGGAACTGGGTACATCAAATGGCTATTCGACGCTATGGTTCGCGGCTGCACTGCCTGAAGGCGGCAAAATCTTCACGATCGAGCGCAGCGAACATAAAGTGGCAGAGGCCATGGCCAACTTTAAGCGGGTTGGGGTTGAACATTCGATCGATATATTAGTCGGCGATGTGCTTGAACAGATACACCATGCACCCCAAGAGATTGATTTGGTGTTTATGGATACTCAGCGCAGTGTATATCCTCAATTGATTGAACCTGTGTTAGCGCGCTTAAAACCTGGTGGCGTGATTGTGGTCGACAACGCCATTTCACACGCAAACGAGATACAAACTTTTGTCGACTACTTTGAACAGCGTGACGAATTTACCACCAGTCTGCTCACGGTCGGCAAAGGGGAATACCTGATCTATAAGTCTGTGTGACGCATCAGACAATAAAATCAAAAATCCAATTAACTACGTGAAACAAACGGACTAATGACAATGAAGATCGCAATTCTGGATGACTATCAGGATGTAGTACGCGGGTTGAAAGTCTTTCAACTGTTGGATGGCCATGACGTGACGGTGTTTAACCACACGTTCGAGACGGAAGAAGCGTTGGCGCTTGCTTTAGCACCTTTTGATGCCTTGGTGCTGATCCGCGAGCGCACCGTGATCACCGAATCATTGCTGGCCCGCTGTCCCAACCTGAAGCTCATCAGCCAAACGGGTAAAGTCAGTAATCATATTGATGTCGATCTGTGTCATCGCTACGACGTTGAGATCGCAGAGGGGATTGGCTCACCGACTGCTCCTGCAGAGTTGAGTTGGGCACTGATTATGTCCGCCTCTCGCCATATTCCGCAGTATATAACGCAGTTTCAACAAGGGTATTGGCAGCAAAATGACGGACTAGGGCTAGGGCGAGTGCTCGCCGGACAAACTCTCGGTATCTGGGGTTACGGAAAAATTGGCCAGAAAATCGCGCAGTATGCCAAGGTGTTTGGTATGCCAGTGTTAGTGTGGGGCAGTGAGGCATCACGCCAACTTGCTGATGAGCACGGTTTCAGCGCTGCCGAAAGTCAGGCCGAATTCTTCGCCAGCGCAGATATTATCTCGTTGCACCTGAGACTGAATGAGGCCACGCGCGGCATTGTGACGTATCAGGATCTTGCCGCGATGAAATCGGATGCGTTGTTTGTGAACACCAGTCGTGCAGAGCTGGTGGAACCTAACGCGTTGTATCGTGCAATGACAGAATGCCCAACCCGCCTTGCCGCGGTTGATGTGTATGAGCAAGAACCTTGTGAATCAGGTACGCAGCCGCTACTAAACCTTACCAATGTGCTGTGCACGCCGCATCTGGGCTACGTCGAGCGGCAAAGCTACGAGCTCTATTTCAAGCATGCCTTTGACAACGTTGTCGCGTTTGCCAAAGGGCAACCAACTAATCTGGTTGCGCGCAAATAATTAAGCCAACAAACGTGGCAGCAAACTCAGAATGGGCCGGGCGGCATTCATGTCGCCGTTGACCTGCGCTGTCACAATGGCTCCTTCTTTCAGCACACATAACGTGTCCAGTAACTCTGCCTGCTGGGCTTGTTCGTCGGTCAGGCATTGACGCACTAAGTCGCGGACTTTGGCTTTGTGCGCTCGACAGTACTCGACCAACTGCGGATTATCTTCCCGATACTCAACGGCGGTGTTGATAAAAAAGCAGCCGCGAAACGGATTCAGTTCTGGTACGCCGTTGTGAAACCAGCGATCCAGCGCGGTAAATAATCCTTGCATGGCCTCTAAGCCTGGATGAAAGGATTTAACCTCTCCGCGTAACCAATCAAGAAAGATGGCATCACGATATTGCAATGCTGCCAGCACCAAATCTTCTTTGCTGCTGAAGTGGTGATAGAGCGTTTTCTTAGCAATGCCCGATTGTTTGAGCACTTCGTTAATCCCAATCGCCCGAATACCATATTGATAAAACAGCAGCAGTGCGGTTTGGATCAACTGCTCGCGCTTGTCACTCATACGTTTCTCCCGTGTCGATAAAATTGATGTTGACATAGGTAGACAGACTTGTCTATTTTAAATTGGTAGACAAGTTGGTCTACTTGCAAGGAGAAACAGAATGAATCATTTGAAGTCCGCTTTGCTCGCCGGATTCGCGGCAACCTGTGCGATTGGTTTACTTTCTTACGCAGATGCCTGGAGCAGTGCGGGGCTATGGTTAATGGCGCCATTTGGGGCTACGGCAGTTTTGGTATTTGGTGTGCCGGACAGTCCCTTGGCGCAACCAAAGAACGTGATTTTCGGTCACCTGATTACGGCGTCGGTGGGGCTTGTATTTGTGCATTGGCTGCCCGTGGAGCCATGGAGCTTGGCGATTGCCACAGGGTTTGCGATCAGTTTGATGTTAGTGACCAAAACTACGCATCCGCCGGCAGGCGCTAATCCGTTGCTGATCATGTTAACCGGGCAAAGTTGGTCATTTCTGGTAACACCGGTTTTGATTGGTGCGTTGGTGATTGTATTGTGTGGCCAGCTAAATCAGCTCTGGAGCAGAAAGTGGCTGTCTGCTCGTCAAAGCAGAGCTTGAACAACATCAGCCACCTGCGTTAATCAAGCAGGCGGCTGACACTTTGATCAGTTGTAGGCGCCAGCAGAGTAGTGAAGTTCGTAGCTGTGGCTATAAAGCTCAAGAATGTTACCGAATGGGTCTTCCATGTAAATCATGCGATAAGGCTTTTCACCCGGGTAATAGAATCGTGGTGCGGCCATGCGTTTTTTACCGCCAGCGGCGACGATTTTTTCAGCAAGCGCTTCAATGTCTGGATCTTGCACCGCAAAGTGGAAGATACCTGTTTTCCAGTATTCGAAGTTGTCTTCCGGATTTTGTTGGTTCTTGAATTCAAACAGCTCAATACCAATCCGATCGCCAGTTGACAGATGAGCGATACGAAAACGTTCCCAGCCTGAGCCAAACACGTCGGTACACATTTCGCCGATCGCTGAATCATCTTCAATAATTTCAGTAGGCTGCATAATGACGTACCAGCCCAGCACTTCAGTATAAAATTTTACGGCCGCATCCAGATCGGGCACTGAGATGCCAATGTGAGAGAAAACGCGTGGATAAGTATTAGACATAATGACCTCGTTTGTTTTGATTTGTGTTTTGGAACAGGCACAGATTAAGCAAAACGTAGATGCGATAAAAATTATCATATATTCTTATTTTGATAATTTATTATTATGGTGAAGCTATGTTGAATCCGAACTGGTTGGCAACCTTCAAAACTCTGATTGAAACGGGTCACTTTACCCAGACCGCCGAGAAGCTGTTTATGACCCAGCCAGGGGTGAGTCAGCATGTCAGGAAACTTGAAGAAGCGTGTGGTCATACCCTGATTAAGCGCATCAATAAAACATTTGAGATCACTGAGCAGGGCAAAATGGTGTATGACTACGCCTGCCAACAAGAACAAAATGAACGTAACCTACTGATTAAACTCGGTGAGGATGATCCTTTTTCTGGCCGCTATAAGTTGGCGTGTTCAGGAGCGATGGCGTTGACGTTATATCCGCAGCTTTTGGATATTCAGCATCAGCATTCTGGGTTATCGATTGAAGTGGAAGCAGCACCTAATCTGCGCATCATGCGTCAAATCGAGGATGGAGACGCGGATGTGGGCATTGTGACTTACGTGCCTAATCAAAGCATGTTGCAAGTAGAAGAAATCGGGCAGGAGCCGTTGTTTATTGTGGTGCCCAAAGGGTATGAGCAGCGCTGCCATCGAGCAGAAACGCTGTTGGAACTGGGATTAGTCAGTCACCCTGATGCGGAGCATTACTTGTCACTTTACTTGTCACGCTGTGGTGATGAAGCGCTTCGCAATCTGGATACCGCCCGTCTCAAAGTGAAAAGTTATGTAAATCAAATCAATCAGATACTGATACCTGTTGCGAAAGGGTTGGGGTTTACTTTGTTACCGAAGTCGGCGATCAGTAGCTTTGTTGATCAGAGCAGCATTGCGGTATGGCAGAGCGAAACCCAAGTGTATGAAACCTTATATCTGATACACAAACGTCACCGCGTATTACCTCAGCGCATGGCGTATCTTAATCAGGCATTAAAAACGATGCTATCCCCCTGTTTACGCGCAGTGACCTGAGTGTGTCGATACAATTGATCTTGGGTAGAGGTAGAATGGCACGACGCTGCTATCTGTTCGTTCTCTGCCCGTTTTTCTTCGCCTTTTTGTGCAGATGGCTGCGCATTGAGAGCGTTTAGGACTCAGGTGACGGCTTTCATTGTATTCAGCACAAAAATTTCAACTTGCATCTTCTTATGAATGGCGACCTTGATGGTTGTCCTTGTGGTATTAAAAGAGCGAAACATGTTCGAACGAGCTTCTATCACTAATCTGGCGCAAATTCTGGCGATTGCGGCGGTCGGTTCTCTGGCTGCACAGATTGTTACCTTGCCGCTGACCGGACTGTTTTTGTCGGCATTTGCGGTGATCCTTCTGCGTAAGCGCTTTCACCATGCGTTGCGTATCCCTAAAACGTTACTGATGTTTATTCAGGTCGTGCTGGGTATCAGCGTTGGCGCGACGATATCAATCGCTGAATTGGCGCATACCATCAGTGTGCCCGTGATTGTTGGCTTGGTGATTTGCTTGATGTTGCAAACGGGATGCAGCTTCTGGTGGCTGCATAAACGTGAAGGCTGGAATCCGTTCGAATCGTTATTGGCAGCAGTGCCGGGCGCGATGGCTGCGATACTGGTGATCAGTGAATCAGAAAGCAAGCCGTCACCGAAAGTCGTTTATGCCCACTCAGTGCGCTTAATCATCCTGATTATTCTGGCTGGTATTGTCTCCAGTAATGCTGCGGAAGTGGTGAAAGAGAGTATCACGCTGGATCTAGAGCAGTGGAGTGTGCTGGCTGGAATCGTCGCCATCAGTATGGTGAGCGGCAAGTTATCGGTACGATTCGGTATCCCGGCGCCTTACATGATCGCTTCGTTAGTCATTGCCGCTGCGTGTAACGGGATTATGGCGCCAGTTTCCATTGCGGTGCCCGTATGGTTGGTGCTCTTTTCCACCTCTTTATTGGGCGTATTGATTGGTGCCAGATTGGCCGAGACTACACTGCGTGAAGCCGTTTCCTATTCAAAAGCGGGGGTGATGGTCACCATCATTGGGATGTCGGTTGCGATTGTAACTTCCTATATCGCCTCTCTTTTACTCGGAATGCCTTGGATGGTCATGCTGCTGTCTTGGGTTCCGGGCAGTGTCGAAGCGATGACCGCGGTAGCCCTACTGCTGGGTTTAGAACCCGCGTTTGTGATGGTTAACCACGCTATTCGCTTGCTGTTGCTTTATACGTTGCCCGCATTGTTGAAAAACAAACTGGAAGCGCTGCGTCACAGTGAAAGCTGAGAGAAAAGCAAAAGCCACCCGAAGGTGGCTTTTTTAATCAAGACTTGAACAGAGCGAAAGTTAAATCACGGCTTTGAGGGCAGGCTCAACGTGTGAGGAGTGACACTTTGCAAGGTATTGAGCAACCTGTTCAATCGTGGCACTGTCGTGATCGATACCCAATTTGCTGCGACGCCAGAAAATATCATCCACTTTGTAGGCATATTCGTTTTCAATCAGGTAGTCCACTTCTCGTTGGAACAGCGTATCGCTGAACTGGGTACCCAGATCTTCAATGGATGCGACATCGGCCAGCAGTTTTCGGGTACGGCTGCCGTAACAAGTTAGCCAGCGATCCAGCGTGGCATCGTTGACGAACGGGTACTGACGTTTCAGTTCGTTACGGATGTTACCGTACACATAATCTTCGCCGCCTGGCAGTGTAGATTCGTTGGTCCAGTTTGTTTTCATGTTTGGGAAGAATGGCGACAAATGCTTCATCGCGGACTCAGCCAGTTTACGGTATGTGGTCAGTTTACCGCCAAAGATAGACAGTAGTGGTGCTTCTTCACCTTGTTGATCCAACGACAGCGTGTAGTCACGCGTGATCGCTTGTGGTGAGTTGGATTCATCATCACACAAAGGACGCACACCGCTGAATTCAGATACGATGTCTGATGTGCTGATTTCGCGTACAAAGTGTTTATTGACGATATCGACCAGATACTGGCGCTCCTCCTGCGAAATTGCCACCTTGCGCGGGTCGCCTTTGTATTCCACGTCAGTGGTACCGATCATCGAGTATTTGCCCAGGTACGGAATCACGAACACGATACGCTGGTCTTCATTCTGCAGAATGTACGCCTGTTCTTCGTTGTGAATCTTCGGCACGATAATGTGGGAGCCTTTGATCAGGCGAATGCCGTAAGGGGAGCGAACATGGATGCTTTCGTCCAAAAACTGCTTAACCCAAGGCCCCGTTGCGTTAACCAGAGCGTGACTCTTACGCACGAAACGTTGTTGTGTACGCTCATCAAACAGTGTCACTGTCCAGATATCGCCGTCGCGGCTTGCGTGTTCGACGCGGCAGTAGTTCATCACTTCTGAACCCAGCTCTTGAGCTTGAATCGCGTTCAGAATCACCAAACGAGCGTCATCGACCCAGCAATCTGAATATTCAAAGCCAATTTTCATTTCCGGTTTCATTACTTCGCCTGCCTTTAGCGCGACTTTCTTACTCGCTGGCAAAGAAGTACGTTTACCCAAGTTGTCGTACAGGAACAGACCAATACGAATCATCCAGGCTGGACGCAGGAACGGGCGATGCGGCAAACGAAAACGCATCGGCTTTACAATGTGAGGCGCTTTTTTCAACAGAACTTCACGCTCGGCAAGTGCTTCACTCACTAAACGAAACTCATAATGCTCAAGATAGCGCAGACCACCATGGATAAGCTTAGAGCTGGCAGAAGAGGTTGCGCCGGCAAAATCTTGTGATTCATACATACCCACTTTCAGTCCACGACCCGCAGCGTCGGCTGCGATACCTGCGCCATTGATACCACCACCAACAATGATGATGTCGAGCACTTCATTTTCAGTAAAACGTGTTGAGCTTAAGTTCTGTTTCATTTTATTGGCCTTGATTTTCGTTTTTGTATCTTAATGCTCGTATGAAAACACTAAACCGCACAAAAGCGGAGTTTTCCCTGAAGCAATTTTGATCTTGATCATAATAAATGAGCGTTCGAGCGTCAAGGTGTGCTTTTATTGTGCAAAAAGTCCAAAATGGAGCGCAATTTTGCACTCGAAAGGTGACAACTTGATGAATAGGGAGTGAGAAGGAACGAAAACGCAGGCAGGGAATGGTATGTATCCAACAACAAAAAAGCCCGTCACCAAAGGCAACGGGCTTTCATTCATCGGAAGTGTTGATTACTTCTGAAACACTTCTTTGAAATCACGCTTAAGAATCGCATCACGACGCGCTTTCTTAATTTGCTTAACCATGTCTTTCACACAGCTGTGCAGTACCTGATCCAGCAACTGAGCACGGTATTCTTCTTTATCTTGCTCAGTCATCTCTTTTGGAAGATTCAGGGTTGGGAACTCTTCCATCACGTTTAGGCCAGCAAATGCTTGGCTTACTGAAATCAGCGCGTGGAACTGTTCAAAGTTGTCCAGTACGTTTTGTGCGCTAGCTGGCAGGCTATCCCAAGCTTCACGGACCGCTTCTTCAGAGACTTCGTGAATAGAGGTGACCATCAGGAACATCTCTTCGGGTACCTGATCGAATTCAAGCACCTGGCGTAGTTCTGGAGAAATGGCTTCTAAGTCCACTTTCGGAGCTTCAGTTTGTGTAGTTTCTGACATGAAAAAGTTTCCATTAATGAAAAAGGCAATGCTAAAAACTTCCGCTGAAAAGTCAATACAACAGGCCAAATAAAGCAGTGAAAGCGTGAGAAAGTTATGCTATAGGTAAGCATATGATTGTATTGCAAAGAGGTGTCGATGTTAGGTTCCGGCTCATCCATGAGGATATTACTGGTTGATGACATTCAACTGGAGCGGATGCAACTCGCGATTCGCCTCAAGCAATTAGGCCATTCTGTCGAGGTCGCGTCGAGTGGACGGGATGCATTGGATATTTATCCGCGTTTTGAACCTGAACTGATCCTGCTCGATGTTTCGATGCCGGATATGGACGGTTTTGAAGTCTCTCAGGAAATTCGTCGTCGTTATGATGAGGAGTGGATTCCCATCATTTTTCTCAGCAGTCATGACGAGCCTTCGATGATCGCCCGTGCGATTGAATCGGGTGGCGATGACTACCTGATTAAACCCGTTGATAAAATGGTGCTCAACTCTAAGTTGCTGGCGATGCAACGCATTGCCAACATGCGTCGAGAACTGAAGCGCACCAGTGCGAAGCTCGAAGAACTCAACCGTATTTTGCAACATCAGGCCAACGAAGATGGTCTGACTCAGGTCTTTAACCGCCGCTTTATGGATGAGAAACTGCGCGAAATGATTTCGTGGCATGGTCGTCACGAAATGTCCTTGAGCGTCATTCTGTTTGACGTCGATCACTTCAAACCCTTCAACGATAATTACGGCCACATCGAAGGGGACCGCTGCCTGCACACTATTGCGCAAGCGGCGAATAAACTGTTTTGTCGTAGTGGTGAATTTGTTGGTCGCTACGGTGGCGAAGAGTTCTTGATTCTGCTGACAAATACCGATGTTGAAGGCGCCCGCGCAGCGGCGGAGCGCATTCAGGATTCAATCGAACACATTCATTATCCGCATGCATTCAGTGCGATTGCGGACCACGTAACCATATCGCAAGGTGTGGTGACGGTAACACCAGATGGCCATGAAACGCTGGCGCAGGTGTATGAAAAAGCCGACAGCGCACTCTATCAGGCTAAAACGAATGGCCGCAATTGCTACGTTATTTCAGAAAGCAGTTTTGCTTAAAGCTTCAGGCTTTGAGTGCTAATGCAGCGCCGAACGACACTAATCCCACTCCACATGCTTTGTTGATCAGCGGTTTGATGCGTCGCAACTTTTGTTGCAGCGCGGCTGATGTCATCAACGTCGCCACCAATGCAAACCACAGTCCGTGCAGAATAATCATGTAAGCGCCATAAGTCAGCGCATACACAGACGATGAATCGTCAGCAGAAATCACTTGGCTGAAAATGCTGAGGAAAAAAAGCATGGTTTTCGGATTGAGCACATTGCACAAAAAGCCCTGAGCGAAATAACGATAGCCGGGTAAATGGCAGTCCTGCTCTGCGGTGATGACCGTATTGGTGTTCGCCGAGAATATGCCTTTGATTCCCAAGTAAACCAGGTAGACGGCACCTGAATATTTGATGAGATTAAAAAGTGTCTCATTGTGTGAAATTAGGTAACTGATTCCAAGCAGTGAATAACCAATGTGAACAGTAATCGCAAGGCTGATGCCCAGAGCGCTGAACATGCCTGCACGGCGACCATGTGATAGGCTGTTCTTCAATACTAAGACGAAGTCAGCACCAGGGCTGATAACAATAAGCAGACCAACAATAGCGAGTGTGAAAATATCCATCACAAATTTCCTTTGAGTTGAAGTGATGCGCCGATTGTACGTCGTGCGTTGGCCGCCTATAATCGAAAAAAATGACATCAATAAGTGAGAATAATTCACAGATGCGGCATCTCAAGGCTTTTCACGTTTTCCATGTGGCAGCGCAAAGCGCGAGCTTTACTCAGGCGGCAGATACCCTGCACATTACTCACGGAGCGGTGAGTAAACAGATCAAAACTCTGGAAACCTATTTGGGTGTCCCCTTGTTTATCAAGCAGGGGCGCCATGTCGTGCTCACGCAAGAGGGCATGGAACTCAGAGCATTCACCAGCCAGGCATTCAGCTCTTTAGAGAAGGGTGTGGAACAGTTGCGCACAACACGTTTGCCGCATTTGGAAGTGTCTTGCGAACCGACTTTAACCATGCGCTGGCTGATGCCGCGTATGAACCAATTCCATCAGCAAACGAGTGGCGATGTCAGGCTTTCGACCGCTGGCGGACCGGTGAATCTCGGCTCTCAAGGATATCATTTGGCGATTCGTCGCGATGATTTTGAGCTGACTCAGCCTTATCAGAAACAAACGCTGGTAGCCGAGTGGGTGGGGCCAGTGATGTCACCACAATATTGGCAAAGCGTTCAAACAAAACAGCAGGCGATGACTTTATTGCATAGTCAGACCCGCCCCTTAGCTTGGCAAGAGTGGTTAGAAGATCAGTCTTGTGAGTTTACCGACGCCGCAGAGCAAACCTTCGAACACTTCTACTTTTGTTTGCAAGCCGCACAAGATGGACTGGGCGCCGCCATCGGTTCCTATCCGTTGGTGATGGATGAAATTGAACGCGGCCGGTTAGTTGCACCGTTTGGTTTTCGCCTCTCTGGACACGACTATGTGTTGCTGCGTCAGCAGCGCGATGAAACGGCATTGGAACGGCAGTTTATCGAATGGCTCAAACAGACGATGGCGTTATCAGTGCCAAGGGATGAAAACGTTTAGACAAGAGGTGCTCCGCATTTTTCCAAAGGCTTTTTGTTTTATTGGTAACGAATTTTCAAGAATCTGAATCTCGCAGTGCTTGATACCATTTACCCGTCAATACGAATCGGGGAAAGGCATAAAACTGTTCAAGCAAGATACGAACGACGGCATTTTTGAACCCTGTAAATGGCACTGCCGGATTGACTTCTTGACTGTGTCCTAAACCTTGTAGACCAAACGATAAGGCCATGATGAACAAAGAACTCAACGCAGAAACGAGTTCCAATCCAAGTAGTGAGCGGGTGAAAGAGATAAAGCTGATGATAAACATCGGCACAAATACGATGTGAATGATCAGGTTTTTCCGAGACTGATGGAACGACGCGTAACCGCTCCATTGCCATTCAATCATATCGTTCAGTTTCATGTTCTATCCTTGAATCTTAATGATGCGTTAAAGTGAGATTAAAATCGAGCTTAGCAAAACTGACATGTATTATGTCATTGTTCTGAACGATATTACTCTGCGAACTTTCCGAAGTTATCTGGTACCAAATATGATGATTATTGACACGATGAAGTTGAGCTACTAATCCTTAAGTTGGTCATTTTTCCAATAAAATCAGTTAGCTAAGGATAGAAATAATATGTCAGTAAAACATACTCCTACAGGTGTAGTTCACCGTGGGGATAAAGGAGGAAAAACTGGGTGTGGAACAGATACGAAGAAAAATGCCCATCATTGGGTTAATTCACATGAAAAGATCACGTGTGATAAAAATGGCTGTAAAAACTAGCGTATCAACAAACTAAAATAAGGGCACTAAGTTGTCCTTTCTTATCAGAATAACATCCGTTACGCGCGCCCTAATCTAATCGATTTTGAACATATCACTCACATTAATAAATAGTTTGTATGAAGCATTTCATAGGGCAGGTTGTTTTGAGTACAAAACAGCCAGCACGAGGTGCTGGCTGTTTATTAACAAGAAAATGCGACAACGTTAGGCTTTTGCAAACAGGTAGGTACGGTAACCACCGAGCAAGTTGCGAGCTTTGTAGCCGTTGTTGACGAGTTGGCGATAAGCGACATTGCCGCGCAAACCAACCTGACAGTAGATGATGATTTCTTTGTCTTTTGGCAGTTCGTTCATGCGCTGACGCAGTTGGTCAACCGGAATGTTGATGGCGCCTGGCAGATAACCGACATTTTGCAGTTCGCCCGGATTACGCACATCGAGCAACACTTGTTCATCGGTGAGGCTGTCGATTTCATCAAAGTGAATCGCTTTTGCATCACCTTTCATGATGTTGGTGGCGACAAATGCGGCTTGGTTGATCACGTCTTTTGCACTGCCGTAAGGCGGCGCGTAAGTCAGCTCAAGATGTTGCAGCTGCTCAACAGTCATACCAGCGCGCTGCGCAACCGCCATGACGTCGATGCGTTTGTCGATGCCATCTTTACCCACGGCCTGAGCGCCGAAAATCTTGCCTGATTTCGGATCGAACAGCATTTTGAATGACACAATTTCAGCACCAGGATAGTAGCTCGCGTGGCTCGCGGTATGAACGTAGACTTTCTCGTATTCGATACCCGCACGCTTGAGTTGCTTCTCGTTTTTACCTGTTGAAGCAACAGCCAAGTCGAAGATCTTACAGATCGCGGTACCTTGAGTGCCTTGATAGGTTTCGCTGCGACCAAGCATGTTGTCTGCGGCCATACGACCTTGACGGTTGGCAGGGCCAGCCAGTGGCACTAAGGTCGATTGACCCGTCACAAAGTCCTTTTCTTCAATTGCGTCGCCAACGGCATAAATGTTTGGATCGCTGGTTTGCATGTGTTCGTTGGTATAAATACCCCCCAGCTCGCCAATTTGCAGGCCTGCTTCAGCGGCGAGTTTGGTTTCTGGGCGCACACCAATCGCCATGATCAGGATATCGGTGGTCAGTGTTTCTCCATTGCTCAATGTCAGGTCGAGCTCACCGTTCATGTGTTGATGTTCGATATTTTCACCGGAATCAATGCTTGGCATTGAGGTGGCTGGTTTGAACTCTACCGCTTGCAGCGCTACACCCAGACGCAAGTCGATGCCTTTCGCGCGAATTGCTGCGTGGGCAAAACCAGCCATTTCGCGGTCAACCGGTGTCATCACCTGATCGGCCATTTCAATCAACGTGGTTTTGATACCCAATTGGTGGAACGCTTCCATCATCTCCAAACCGATAAAGCCACCACCAATGACCGTGGCGTGATCAGGCTGGTTCATCTGAATGGTTTCCAGAATACGGTCCATATCCGGAATGTTACGCAGAGAGTGGGTGAGTGGGTTATCCAAACCCGGGATCGGCGGCACGATAGGGCCGGCTCCTGGGCTCAGCAACAGAAAGTCGTAGCTTTCTTCGTACTCGGATTGATCGAGCAGGTTACGTACGGTGATGGTTTTATCTGCACGATTAATACGAACCACTTCATTCATGACTCGCACGTCAACATTAAAACGAGCCAGAAAACTTTCTGGGGTTTGCAGCAGTAGATTCGCGCGTTCTTTAATGTCACCACCGATGTGATAAGGCAAGCCACAGTTGGCAAACGAAACGAAGGGACCACGTTCAAACATGATAATTTGTGCATCTTCGCTTAAACGACGCGCACGCGCAGCCGCGGAGGCACCACCGGCGACACCACCGATAATCACAATCTTAGTCATAAATTACTCCAAATATTTTCTAGTCCAACTGACATTACAAACATAGTGTGGACTGATTATTTAAACCCAAGTTTTTTCAAAAAGTAGGCCGCTGGACAAATCCCTGTAAACGCACTTTGGATAAGGTTCACCCCGACAAACACGGTGAGCCAGATAAAGTTCGGGTGAACATAAAACGTCAAAATCAAAGAAAGCAGTACCATGCTGCCCGCGATTACTCGTACGCCATTATCAATCGTCATGTGAATACCCTCCGTTGGATGATGGATTTACTATAGTTATATAAATTAGAAAAGTCTAATGTTAATTTGTCTAAATTTTAAAAATCTAAATAAGGTTTGACTAATTTATGTTTATTAGTATCATCTAAACAACAAGTTCACTAAGGGGATAATGATGGAAGCCGTCAATATTGATCAAATGAAGTCCAATGCGGTGGAAGTGTCTGAGCTATTGAAAATCATGGCTCACCCTGAACGTTTGATGGTGCTGTGCCAACTCACCAAAGGTGAAGTGGGGGTCGGGCAGTTGCAGCAGAGTTCGTCACTCAGTCAATCGGCATTTTCTCAGCATTTAACGGTGCTTAGAAAGCACGAGCTGATCAAAGCGCGGAAAGAATCACAACAAGTGTTCTATTCACTCGCCGATTCGCGGGTTGCGCAACTGATTCAAAGCCTTCAAACCGTATTCTGTGGCTAAGTATTTTAAATTCAGAGAGATAATAAGAGGACACTATGACGTTTACCATGCCTTGGGAATCCCTGCTAGGAGGCGTGCTATTGGGTATTTCAGCGACAGTGATGTTGCTCATGAACGGAAAAATCGCGGGTATCAGCGGTATTCTAACCGGACTCTTGACGCCCAAGTCGCGTGATTTTGCGTGGCGCTTGTTGTTTGCGGTTGGCATGGTGTCCGGCGGCGTTTTAGGTGTATTGGCATTTGGCAGCCACATTCCGACGGAATTTAACGCCAGTTCTTTGCTATTGGCTGTTGCGGGTCTGTTGGTTGGTATTGGCACCCGTTTAGGAAATGGCTGTACGAGTGGCCATGGCATCTGTGGCATTGGCCGTTTGTCTAAGCGTTCGATAGTCGCGACGTGTGTCTTTATGGTTGTTGCCGCGGTTACAGTCTTTGTACGTCTGCACCTTGTTTAAAAACGTCAGTAGTAGGTCATCACAATGAATAATGTTTTGTTTCGATTAACGTCTCTGTTTGCTGGGCTGTTGTTTGGTTTGGGTATGGTGATTTCAGGCATGGCAGATCCTGCGAAAGTGGTGGGCTTTCTTGATGTCGCCGGTGATTGGGATCCGAGTTTAATGTTTGTCATGGGCGGCGCATTGATGGTGTTTATGCCAGCTTATTTCTTCCTGATCAAACCGAAAAGTAAACCTGTTAATGCCGAAAAGTTTTGTCTGGCGACCAATCAGTCTCTGGATTCACGCCTGATAAGTGGGGCAGCGATTTTCGGTATTGGTTGGGGGTTAGCTGGTATCTGCCCGGGGCCGGCCTTATCAAGCCTTGCGCTGGGTAACCCGGGAGTTTGGATCTTCTTCGCATCAATGATGGTTGGCTTAGGTACGACCAACTTATTGATCTGCGTTAAAAATAACCGAGAGAGTCAAACACAGACCGCTTAACATCACTATGCTTTAAGCAGCTGAATGTCAAAGGAGATTGGCACGATGAAATGGTTAACTTTGAGTATCATGGCAGCACTGAGCCAATCGGGTCTGGTGCATGCTGAAACCGTAAACAATGTCTTTACCGTCAAATCGGAGCCAATGCCGCAGGTGATTCAGCTGGATGGGGTCGTGGAGCCTGTTAATCAGGGCACGGTGGCCGCACAAACTTCCGGTCGGGTGATTGGTGTGTTTGTTGATGTGAATGATCACGTTACGCAAGGTCAGGTGTTGCTGGAAATCAGTGATGTTCAGCAATCGGCATCGTTAGACGCCGCGCAGGCACAACTGGCAAGTGCGCTGGCACAAAATCGCGAAGCGCAGGCTCAGGTCAACCGCTATCGCCAGTTGTTTCCCAAAGGCGCGATCTCGCGTGATCAAATGGATTCCGCCGAAGCGCGCGCGCGCAGCGCAGCAGCGTCGGTGAAATCGGCCCAGGCAGCGGTCGCGCAGGCTAAAGAGTCGCTCGGTTACACCAACATTACGGCGCCGTATGCCGGCGTGGTGACACAGCGCCATGTTGAACTGGGCGAAACGGTGGCACCGGGAACGCCGCTGATCAGCGGTTTTTCACTGGAAAAACTCAGAGTTGAAACCGACATTCCCCAGCGCTATCAGGATAAAGTGAAACAGGAGGCCCAGTTCCATGTTCTCGCGCCATCCGGTGACGCGGTGATGCCGACCGATTACAGCCTGTTCAGTTATGCCGACCCCCAATCCCACAATTTCAAAATTCGCTTATCGTTGCCGGACAACACGCCGCTGTTGGTACCAGGTATGTGGGTCAAAACCGATTTTCAATACAGCAGCCGGGACGTACTGTTGGTGCCGAGCTCTGCGGTCATTCGCCGCGCGGAACTGAGCGCTGTTTATCGCGTCGTCAACGATGCGCGAATACTGAATCCGATTCGCCTTGGTCAAACATACGGAGACTACGTTGAAGTTCTGTCGGGCTTAGAACCCGGGGATGTAATTGCAACCACGGTATTAGCAGCAGAAGGGCAATGATATGGACAAACGACTCGGTATTTCGGGTCGCATCGCTGCGGCCTTTCAAAATTCGGCCATGACGCCTTTGTTGGCGTTGGTTGGCCTGCTCATGGGATTGTTTGCGGTCATCATCACGCCAAAAGAGGAAGAACCTCAAATCGATGTGACGTTCGCCGATGTCTATATTCCGTTTCCCGGAGCAACACCTGCAGAAGTGGAGAGTCTGGTTACAACTCCAGCAGAGCAAATAGTCTCTGAAATTCAGGGTATCGATAAAATCTATTCCTTTTCCCAGCCCGATGGCGCCATGATCGTCGCCATCTTTAAGGTTGGCGTATCGCGCAACGATGCGGTGGTGCGCATCTATAACAAGCTCTATTCAAACAAAGACTGGATGCCGCAAGGTGTGGGCGTCGGTGAACCCATTATCAAACCCAAAGGCATTGAAGATGTCCCGATCGTAAATATCACATTGTCTGACCAATCTGGTCACTATGACCAGCAACAACTCACTCAGGTCGCGCATGGGTTGGAAACGGAACTCAAGCGCATTCAAGGCACGCGCGACATTTACACCGTGGGCGGGCACAACACCATTGTCGATGTGCGTCTGGATCCTGCGAAAATGAACAGTTTTGGTATCACTATCGATCAGCTCAATCAGAGTATTCCGTCTGCGAATGCTCGTTCAACGGTGTTGGAACTGACCAGTGATAATCAGACCTTGCCGCTGCAAATCGGTCAGTTTTTGACGCATGTTGAGGACGTCAAACAGTTGGTGGTTGGCGTGCACAATGGTCTGCCTGTTTACTTGGAAGATATCGCGGCCGTTGGGCTGGGCGTAAACACCGCAACCCAGAATGTCTGGACCAGTGATAAGAGTGGGATCTATCCAGCCGTAACTCTGGCGATTGCTAAGAAGAGCGGTGAAAACGCGGTAGACGTCGCCAAAGCGGTGGAAACTCGTGTGGTTGAGCTGCAAAACCAGCTGATTCCGCATGGTATCAAGGTTGAAATCACCCGTGATTACGGTAAAACCGCCGCAGATAAAAGTAACACCTTGATTGGTAAGCTGGCATTTGCCACCACCGCTGTCGTGATTCTGGTCTTGCTGACCATGGGGTGGCGCGAAGCGATTGTGGTGGGGCTGGCAGTGATCGTGACGTTGATGATCACCCTGTTTGCTTCATGGGCCTGGGGCTTTACCCTCAACCGCGTGTCGCTGTTCGCATTGATCTTTTCCATCGGGATATTGGTTGATGATGCGATCGTGGTGGTGGAGAACATTCACCGTCATATGTCGATGGGCAAACGCAAACTGGCGGAGTTGATTCCGCCTGCGGTTGATGAAGTGGGCGGCCCGACCATTCTGGCAACGCTAACGGTGATCGCCGCTCTGTTGCCGATGGCGTTTGTCAGCGGCTTGATGGGGCCGTACATGAGCCCGATTCCGATCAACGCGTCGATGGGGATGCTCATTTCTCTGGCGGTGGCTTTTGTGGTGTCTCCATGGCTCGCCGGACATCTGTTGAAACCCGCCCAACACGACAGCGAAGGGAAAGCCGCGAATTCCGTATTCCATCGCATTATGACGCCGTTTGTCACCGCCAAACACCAAACCCGTAACCGCTTTATGCTGCTGCTTGCTGTATTGGCACTGATCGCAGGTTCGGTCTTGTTGCCTGTGTTCGAAGCCGTAGTGCTGAAAATGCTGCCGTTTGATAACAAGTCAGAGTTTCAGGTGGTGTTGGATATGCCGGAAGGCACATCACTCGAGCGTACCCAACGCGTACTGTTTGATATGGGACAGGAACTGAATAAGGTGCCTGAAGTGACTGGCTACCAGATTTATGCAGGTACGGCGGCGCCGATCAACTTCAACGGACTGGTTCGTCACTACTTTATGCGCGAACAAGCCAATCAGGGTGACATTCAAGTCAATTTGGTTGGACGTAAGGAGCGTGATCGCGACAGCCATGAGATTGCCAGTTCGATTCGCCCCGTGCTGAACAAAGTTGCTTTGAAGTTTGGCGGTAAGGTGAAAGTGGTCGAAGTCCCGCCGGGTCCGCCTGTATGGTCACCAATTCTGGCGGAAGTGTATGGTCCGACACCGGAAATTCGTAATCAGGCGGCGCGCCAGGTGCGTCAAATCTTCCGTGAGACTCAGGATATTGTCGATGTCGATATGTATCTGCCGGAATCGCATCAGAAGTGGCAGGTGAATATTGACCGCAGCAAAGCGGCGCGTCTGGCTGTCCCATACTCAGCCATTGTGGACGCGTTAGCGACGGCTGTGGGTGGTAAGCCTGTCACCTATCTGCACAGTGAACACAATAAGTACCCGATTCCGGTGCAGATCCAGGCAAGTGAAACAGCGAAAGTGCGTCTTGAACAAGTGCTGAACATGAATGTATCCAGCCAGAGCGGACAGGCTTATGCGCTGTCAGAACTGGTCAGTGTCAAACAGACCCGAATGGAAGATTACATTGTGCACAAAAACATGGTGCCGATGGTGATGGTGGTGGGCGATATGACGGGTGACATTGATAGCCCGCTGTACGGCATGTTCACTATTGGTTCTACGCTTGATCAGCAGATGAATCTGGAACAGTACTATATTCATCAACCGGATGGTCTGAGCGGCGTGGCGGTATTATGGGATGGGGAATGGACCATTACCTACGAAACATTCCGTGACATGGGGATTGCCTATGCGGTAGGTATGATTTTGATCTATCTGCTCGTCGTCGCACAGTTTAAATCCTATTTGGTACCGCTCATCATCATGGCGCCGATTCCGCTCACCATTATTGGTGTGATGCCCGGTCATGCCATGCTTGGCGCGCAGTTCACCGCGACATCGATGATCGGCATGATTGCTTTGGCCGGCATCATTGTACGTAACTCGATTCTGCTGGTGGATTTCATTAATCAGCAGGTCGAGCAGGGTGTGGCGTTTTCAGAAGCTGTGATTCAATCCGCAGCGGTGCGGGCAAAACCCATCATGTTGACCGCTCTGGCGGCGATGATTGGCGCGATGTTCATTCTGGACGATCCGATCTTCAACGGTTTGGCTATCAGTCTGATTTTCGGGATTTTTGTTTCGACAATATTAACCTTGTTGGTTATTCCCGTCCTATACTATGTGGTGATGAAAAAACGCTTTGAACTTCAGCAATGATGCATAAGCGATAACGATAGATTTGAGTAACTTGTGTCTTGCCCCGCCAGAGATGGCGGGGCTTTTTTATGCCTACCAGCTCACTTGACTGCTCATCGGACAATGATCGCTCAGTTGGTAGCTCAGTACCTGTTGGCTATCAAAGTTAACCTGCCGGGTTTCGTCCGCTTTGAGGTTAGGGCTGATGATGACGTGATCAATCAACGAACGGAACTGATGCAACTTATTGGCTTGCTGGCGGGAGCGCACTTTGCAGGTCGCTTGGGTTTGCTGGCTGGCAAGTGTCGGTTCAGCTTTCGTGCCCTGCGTCATGGCTTGCCACAACCAGTCACCACGATACGCAAGGTTGTGATTGAAGTCGCCCATGATCAGATACGCTTCCTGCTTCGACTCGCGTTGCTTTATCCAAGCATTCAGCGCTTTACCTTGCTTGAGCAGTGTCTGGCAGCTCGACTGGTTTGATTGAAACTTGCCGGAGCAACCCGCTTTTAAATGTACCGACAACGTATGCAGCGCGTTTGGTGTATCCGGATAGAGCACGATATAAGCCGCAAACCGCAGCTTGTGATTACGTTTGTCGTACAAGTCGATGTCCGGTGGATCGCGAAACGGAATTCCGTTTCGTACGGCAAATCCGGTGTATTGGTTTATGTCACCGAACTGGTGCCCGGCATGATTCGGCTGCGAGCGATCAGACAGCACGACGTGATAGCCTGGCCCCACCACATTTTCCACTGCGTCGATGCTATCCACTTCCTGAAAAGCCAGAACATCACTATTGAGCTTCGCAAAGTGCTGCCTGAGCGCGGTGAAGTCCTGCTCGGAGCGTTTACCTTTATCTTTCGGTGCAGACGGATTCAGCGTCAGCCATTCGATATTCCAACTGCTCACGGTCAGGGTATTGGCCGATACCCATGGAGAAAGTGTGAGCAGTATGACTGACGTTAAAATCGCGGTGATTTTATTTCGTTTCATCGCATTTCTTCTTATTGATTCGGTTCAGAGCACGTGCTGTCAGTGTTCCACAAAAAGCAATTATTTTTATCACAAAATAAAGTGTTTCTAGGGTTTCTTTCAGCTTTGAGATCTCAAGCTATAAGATCGATTTGTTCTTGTCCATAGGCCCTGATCGCTTGATCTAAATCAATACTTTTTCCTATGTCATCTCGTCTAATACGACACAACATATAGTGTCAGTTGGATAAAGGTAAGCCCTATATAGTGTATTTGTGGATAATCCTGTGAATATGCTGGGGTAAGGAGACAAGGTGAAACCTATCGTAATCAAACGCGACGGCTCAAAAGCCCCGTTTAACCGAGATCGTATCCAGGCTGCGGTCGAAAGTGCCGCAGACGAAGTCAGCAGTGAAATCGCCATATACGCGCTAAATGTTGCGCTCGCGGTCGAACTCAAACTCAAAGAATACGATGAAGTTCATATCGCAGAAATTCAGACACTGGTAGAGAACGAGCTAATGCAAGGGCCTTGCAAAGCATTAGCTCGTTCATACATTGAATACCGACATGATCGCGACATCGCGCGTGAGAAGCAGAGCAAACTGACCCAGGAGATTGAAGGCCTGATTCAGGAAAGCAATGCGGATCTGCTGAACGAAAACGCCAACAAAGATGGCAAAGTGATCCCGACTCAACGTGATTTGTTGGCGGGTATTGTGGCAAAACACTATGCGAAGACCCGCATTTTGCCGCGCGATATTGTTCAGGCGCACGAAGAGGGCGACCTGCACTATCACGATCTCGATTACGCACCATTCTTCCCTATGTTTAACTGCATGCTGATCGACTTGAAAGGCATGCTGACCCATGGTTTTAAAATGGGTAACGCGGAAATAGATACGCCAAAATCCATTTCAACCGCGACGGCAGTGACTGCACAGATCATTGCTCAGGTCGCGAGTCACATTTACGGCGGTACGACCATCAACCGTATCGATGAAGTGCTGGCACCTTATGTCACCGCCAGCTATCAGAAACATCTGGAGATCGCGAAAGAGTGGGATATTCATAGTCCGGAAGAGTTTGCCAGCGCCCGTACAGAGAAAGAGTGTTATGACGCGTTCCAGTCATTGGAATACGAAGTAAACACGCTGCATACCGCCAATGGCCAGACTCCGTTTGTGACCTTCGGCTTTGGTCTGGGTACCAGCTGGGAATCGCGTTTGATCCAAAAATCGATTCTGAAAAATCGCATTGCAGGCTTGGGTAAAAACCGTAAAACGGCTGTGTTCCCTAAACTGGTGTTTGCCATCAAAGATGGTCTTAACCACAAAGCAGGTGATCCCAACTACGACATCAAACAGTTGGCGCTTGACTGTGCCTCGAAACGCATGTATCCGGATATTCTGAACTACGACAAAGTGGTGGAAGTGACCGGTTCATTCAAAACGCCGATGGGTTGCCGCAGTTTCCTCAATACCTATGAAGAGAATGGTGAGTTGGTCCATGAGGGGCGCAACAACCTTGGCGTTGTCAGCCTGAACCTGCCTCGCATTGCAATTAAAGCGAAAGGTGATCTCGACAAGTTCTACGAGCTGCTGGATGACAAACTGAAACTGGCTCGCCGTGCACTGGAAACTCGCATCAGCCGCCTGGAAAATGTGAAAGCGCGCGTTGCGCCGATTCTGTACATGGAAGGCGCATGTGGTGTGCGTTTGAATGCCAATGATTCGATTGCGCAGATCTTCAAAAACGGTCGCGCTTCAATTTCACTGGGTTACATCGGTGTGCACGAAACGATTAATGCCCTGTTTGGTCAGGACAAGCACGTATACGATGACAGCGAACTGCGTGAACATGCGGTCAATATCATCCGTAAACTGCGTGACGCAGTAGACAGCTGGAAAGAAGAAACAGGCTATGCATTCAGCCTGTATGGCACCCCGAGTGAAAACTTGTGCAGCCGTTTCTGCCGCATCGATACCAAAGAGTTTGGCGTGATTGCAGGGGTTACCGACAAAGGCTACTACACCAACAGTTTCCATCTGGATGTTGAGAAGAAAGTGAACCCGTACGACAAGATCGACTTTGAATTGCCGTATCCGCATATCTCAAGCGGTGGCTTCATCTGCTACGGTGAGTTCCCGAATATGCAACGTAATATCGAAGCTCTGGAAAACGTTTGGGACTATAGCTACACCCGCGTGCCTTACTACGGGACCAATACGCCAATTGATGAGTGTTACGAGTGTGGTTACACCGGTGAGTTTGACTGTACCAGTAAGGGCTTCGTGTGTCCTAAGTGCGGCAACCATGACTCAAGCAAAGTTTCCGTTACCCGCCGTGTGTGTGGTTATCTCGGCAGCCCGGATGCACGGCCGTTCAACTTCGGTAAACAGGAAGAAGTGAAACGCCGAGTCAAACACCTTTAACACTATGAATTATCATCAATACTATCCGATTGATGTGGTCAACGGGCCGGGAACGCGCTGTACGCTGTTCGTTTCCGGCTGCGTTCATCAGTGTCGTGGTTGCTATAACCAAAGCACCTGGCCACTCGACTCTGGTCATCCGTTTACTCCGGACATGGAAGACCAAATCATTCGCGATCTCAACGATAGCCGGATTTTCCGCCGCGGTTTGTCTCTGTCTGGTGGCGATCCGTTACATCCGCAAAACGTCACATCGGTGCTTAAACTCGTGCAGCGGGTGAGGGCGGAGTGCCCGGGCAAAGATATCTGGCTCTGGACGGGCTATTTGCTGGCTGAACTCAATGATGCGCAGCGTGACGTGGTCGAACTGATTGATGTGTTAATCGACGGGAAGTTCGAGAAAGAGCACGCTGACCCGAGCCTTGACTGGCGGGGCAGCAGCAATCAAGTCATCCATTGCTTCAAATTGTAAAAATCGCTTTAGGTTTTCGCGTATCTGGTGTTTACTGAAAGTCATACTTGAATTTCAAAGGGTTGTGACTTTCATGTTTTCCCACTTACCAACACCAGCTTTAGATCCAATTCTCTCTTTGTCCGTTGCTTACCGAAATGATCCTCGTTCTGAAAAAGTGGATCTTGGCATCGGCGTGTACAAAAACAGCCAAGGCGAAACGCCAATCATGCGCGCTGTGCAACAGGCACAGGATATCGTCGTATCCACACAGAAAACCAAATCTTACGTTGGCCTTGCTGGCTGCGAAGAGTTTAACCGCAGCATGCTGAACCTGGTGCTGGGCGAGTCACTGGTCAATGAACGTGTGACGGCTATTCAAACTCCGGGCGCCAGCGGCGCGCTGCGTATGCTGGGCGACCTGATGCGTGTCGCTCAGCCTGAGACAACCGTCTGGATCACGGATCCGAGCTATGTGAACCACAAACCCGTGATGGAAGCAGCAGGCCTGAAGGTCAAGTACTATGCTTACTTCAGTCGCGATACCAAAATGGTGGATACCGACCGCATGCTGAGCGATTTGGCGCATGCCGGTCCGAAAGATGTGGTTCTGCTGCACGGTTGTTGTCATAACCCAACGGGAGCTGACATCGATTTTGCAGCTTGGCAGGCAATTACCGAACTATCACAGAAAAATGGTTTTATTCCGTTTGTCGACATTGCCTATCAAGGCTTTGGGGATGGTTTGGAAGAAGACGCGAAAGGGCTGCGCCACATGGCAAGCAATGTTGAAGAGATGTTGGTGACATCGTCTTGTTCGAAGAATTTCGGTCTGTATCGAGAGCGCACTGGCGTCGCTATTGTGTTGGGCAAAAATGCCAATGATGTCGCGAATGCGCGAGGCAAAATGCTGACGCTCGCACGTTCCACCTACACCATGCCGCCGGATCATGGCGCTGCGCTTGTCAAAACCGTGTTACAAAACGAACAGCTTACGGCTATTTGGAAGCAAGAGCTGAGTGAAATGCAACAACGTTTGTTAAGCCTTCGTCAAACCTTGTGTAAAGAGTTGAGAAATCAACATAATACGGCACAATTCGACTTTATCGAAAGCCACAAGGGCATGTTTACGGTCCTGGGGTTTGCGCCAGAGCAAATGGCTCGTTTGCGAGAAGAGTTCGGTATTTATGGTGTGGCTGATGGCCGTATCAATATCGCAGGCCTGACGGAGAAAGATATTCCTTACGTTGCGGATGCGATAGTTAAAGTCTCATAACGTTAGTAGTTTGATTAGGTGAATGAATGAAACAACAATGGAAACTCCTGGTTCCTCTGATGCTCAGTGGTGGTCTGGTTGCTTGTGCAACGACGTCGACTGAACCATCGGCCAATGTGGATCAAAAGGAACAAACCACTCAAGTTGAACAACCTAAGCAGGAAGCAACCGAAAGCGCCAAGGATGTGGCTGATACCAAGTCTGAACCCAAAGTCGAAGAGCCGAAAAAAGAGGTGAAGAAAGAAGTGGTCGTGCTCAAAGCGACGAAAACTTCTGACGGCAAGCTCATTCTGGGCGAAAAGGAATGGGTTTATGTTCCGGGTTTGAAAGAAAACTTCCTGGCTCGTATTGATACCGGGGCAACCACTTCGTCTATCAGTGCTGTCGATGTGGTGCCGTTTGAACGCGATGGCAAGGACTGGGTGAAATTCCGTATTGAGCACGAAGGCATCAAGAGCGAGGAAACCAGTCTTCCGGTTGAACGTTGGGTTCATATTCGCCAGTCAAGCACTGATGACACGCAGCGCCGCGCGGTCGTGGTGGCCTGGATTCAGATCGGTGATCTGAAAGAGAAAACCGAGTTTACACTCGCTGACCGAACCCATCTGACTTACCCGCTTCTGTTGGGGCGCAGCTTCTTTAAAGACGTTGCTGTCGTGGATGTTAGCCGCAAATTTGTTCAGCCTAAGCACAAATAAGCGGGTTGAACTGATAAATGAAAAGCCAACAAATGTTGGCTTTTTTTATGCGTGCTGAATGGAAAAAAGCCAGTGAGTAAAGCACTCACTGGCAAAAGTCGAGGGGACTTTTAAGGGGAGCCAAGATCGGTAGTTGGCTCCAATACGGGAACATTAAGCGGTAACGGCGTCTTTCGCTTGAGCGCGAGACTTCAGGAATGCGTAGCCCGCACCTGTTACAACGGTACCCACAGCAATCGCAACCAAGTACATCAGTACAGGAGTGATTGCGTTTGGAATCAGCAGTACAAACAAACCGCCGTGTGGAGCCATCAGTTTTGCACCGAACAGCATAGAAAGTGCGCCAGTAATCGCGCCGCCTACCATACATGATGGGATTACGCGCATTGGATCTTTCGCAGCGAATGGGATAGCACCTTCTGAGATAAAGCACAGACCCAGAACAAACGAGGCTTTACCCGCTTCGCGCTCACTTGGTTCAAACTTGTCGCGAGCCAGGAATGTAGCCAGCCCCATACCCAGAGCCGGAACCATACCGGCGGCCATGATGGCAGCCATTGGTGCGTAAGTTTGTGAAGCCAACAGGCCAACACCAAAGGTGTATGCCGCTTTGTTTACCGGACCACCCAGGTCGAAACACATCATTGCGCCAAGGATAATACCCAGTAGAACAGCGTTTGCTGAGCCCATGTTGTTCAGGAATTCAGTCATTGCTGACATGATGCCCGCAACCGGACCGCCCACCACGTAGATCATCACCAGACCAGTTACTAAGCTAGCCACAAAAGGAATGATCAGAATCGGTTTCAGTGCTTCCATGGATTGTGGCAACTGAACTTTATCGGCAATGAACTTGGCTGAGTAACCCGCGATGAAACCCGCAGCGATACCACCCAAGAAACCTGAGCCGATAGAGCTTGCCAACATACCGCCGATCAAACCCGGTGCAAGCCCCGGACGGTCAGCGATGGAGAACGCGATGTAACCTGCAAGAACCGGAATCATCAGTGCGAAGGCCGACCCACCGCCGATAGACATCAGCGCAGCGGCCAGTGTGCCTTCTTCTTTAAACGCTTCGATACCGAACACGAATGACAATGCGATGATCAAACCACCGGCAACCACTACTGGCAGCATGTGTGATACGCCTGTCATCAGGTGTTTGTAGACGCCTTTTTTCTCTTCCGTTGCTGCTGAAGAGTTCGCGGAACCAGAGTGTTGATAAACAGTTGCCTGGGCGAACGCTTTATCCATCTCTTCTGAGGTTTTCTTCAGCGCAGGACCTGTCTTGGTACGGTACATTTTCTTACCGTTGAAACGGTCCAGTGGTACTTCGATGTCTGCCGCAATGATCACCAGATCCGCTTCAGCAATTTCTTGATCAGTCAGTTGGTTTTTGGCGCCAACAGAACCGCGTGTTTCCACCTTGATTTGGTGGCCACGACGCTTACCTTCTTCTTCCAGAGCTTCTGCCGCCATGAAAGTGTGCGCCACGCCTGTTGGGCATGCGGTGATCGCGACAATTTTCTTAAAGCCTTCCGAAACTGCAGCAACCGGCGCTTGGTACGTAGTCGCAGCCGACGCGGAAAGTTCAGAGGCTTGCTCTGCAGCGGCTTTCAGGTAGGCAACCGGATCGCTTGTGCATGCTGAGATTTCGCTTTGATATACTTTTTTACCGACGAAACGAGTTGTGTCGATGGGCGTATTTGCCGCGACAATCACCAGCTCTGCAGCTGCGATTTCAGCGTCGGTAAGTGTGTGTCCTTCCAGCACGGATGAATGGCATTCAACAGCTGCTGTCCAGTTGAGGGATTTTGCTGCCTGTTCAAGCAGACCAGCAGCGATAATGCTATTTGCAACGCCGCTAGGGCACGCAGTAATAATGGCAATATTCATAGATGCGACCTTCTGTCCTTAGTTGTTAGTGGCAACACTAACTGGTTGTAATTGGATTTCTTTTTGTAGGGTGACTAATTGCTCAACGCTTGGTACACCAACACCTACCTGCGTAACTGCAAGAGCAGACAGGGCAGTGGCAAACGTGATCAGTTCTTCTTTATTCATGGCTTGCATATGACCCCAGCACAAACCAGCCACCAGGGTATCGCCCGCACCAACGGTACTGACAACACTCATGCGTGGCGGCTTAGCGTGAAGCCATTTACCTTGGTTTAACCACATGGTGCCGTCGGCACCCATGGAAACCACAATATTCTCGATACCTTTGTCTGCCAGATGTTCAGCAGCGCTGCGGCACTCTTGCGGAGAGTGAAGTTCACGTCCCACAAATTGAGAAAGTTCTTCATCGTTTGGCTTAATCAGCCAAGGTTGTGCGTTCAGCCCTGCGGCCAAGGCGTCGCGGCTGCTATCAAACAGAACCTTCTTGCCCAGCGCGTGCAGCTTTTCAATCCACGAAGCGCACAGCTCAGGTGACACTCCGGATGGCAGACTGCCCGCCATGACGAAGTATTCGTGTTCCTCAGCCAGAGCCATCAGAGTGTGCTCAAATACCGCGATGTCTTCAGGAAGCACCTGAATACCCGGGAAATTGATGTCGCTGACTTCACCGTTCGCTTCAACCAGTTTGACGTTGATGCGGGTCGCGCCGTCGATGCGCACGAATTGGTCGTTGGCCCCCATTTCAGCAAACAGCTGGCAGAACATTTCCTGATTGTCTCGGCCAAGGAAACCTGTAACCGTAACCTCTGCGCCAAGATCGCTCAGTACTTTGGCAACGTTGACACCTTTACCTGCCGCGTGAAGATTGCTCTCTTTCACCAAGCTCACTGAGCCCACGTTCAGCGTGCTCAGGCTACCAGTGAGATCCAGCGCAGGGTTGAGTGTGATGGTGACGACTTTTTTAGTCATGTCGCGCTCCTTAACCTTCACCCAGACCAGCGTTGATCGCTGCACCGATGGATTCCAGCGCTTGCGCGGCATCTGGGCCTTCTGCGGTGAATTGCAGTTGGTGACCGTGTTTTACGCCGAGCGCAATCACTTTCATCAGGCTCTTCGCGTTTACGATTTTGCCGTCGCCATCAAGGTTCGCCACTTTGATGTTGGACTCGAATTTCTTCGCTTCCGCAACCAACATCGCGCCAGGACGGGCGTGCAGGCCGTGCGAGTTTTTGATCTTGAAGATTGCAACATTACCTTCGCCAGCAGCAGGAGCTTCTTGTTCTTCTTGAGTAAACAGGGCAACCAGAGCTTCCGCAGAGGTGTTCAGCAGTTTTTCTTGCTGTTGGTTAAAGACGATGTCTGAGATTTTGCTCAGGAAGGCTTGATGAGCACTGTTGCATGCAGCAAACGCAATCAGCGCTTTAACAGCCACACCTTCGTATTCACACGCATTGGCTGTCGAAACAAATGACATGCCAGTGCGTTTTACCGCTTTGTCGCTGCTCACTAGCCACAAACCTTTACCTAGGTGCGTTGGCTTTTTAGTGACCAAATCCGCGACGAATTCCGCTTCTGCGCAGCCAGTGTTTTTCAGCAGGCCGCCAGCCACTGCGCTCATCTGTACCATGTCGCTTGCCGGGAACAGCAGTTGAATCAGAGAGGCGTCGAAGTCGGCTTCAAACTGAACGTCGCCGTTCAGTAACGCGATGATGTCGTTTGCGGTTTTCGCTTGTTTCAGTTTCTCTTCTACACCGTCAGCAGACAGCACTTTAGTCAGTTGTTTCAGGATGCCTAAGTGTTCGTCAGATTTTGCAGCGATACCGATAGCCACGTAAACGGTGTTACCGTCGCCCCAGTCAACGCCAGCAGGGAAGTGGTGAACCGCAACGCCGGTTTCTTTTACCAGATCACGGGTATCAGTGGTGCCGTGAGGAATGGCAATACCGTTGCCCAGAAACGTTGAGTTCTGTGCTTCGCGGTTCAGCATACCTTCCACGTAGCCCTGATCGACTAACCCTTTGTTAGCAAGATCAGCGGCGATAGAACGGATTGCATCCAACTTGTTTGACTGCGCTTGCGCCAGTTGAATGTCTTTAGTAGTGAGTTGCAGCATGTTTGGCCCCTTTCCGCCATCGATATGGCGTTTTGTTGTCACCGCATGGCAATTGCGGCGTCAGGTGTTACCCTGCTTTATAATTTTAGCTGAATCGTTTCAGCATTTAGTTCAAAAAATTCAGCAAAACCACCAATTGGCGAAATCATTTGCTGTTATATGTTTAGTTTAAAAAAGCGCTAAGCTCCAAAAACTCGACATCGCTATCAATTTGAGATTTTGCTGAATCCTTTCAGCTTCAATACTGAATCGATTCAGCGTATAATTCAACATCATCAAGGATCGAAAGGTTATTTCTATGATCCGACGCACAGAACACGAGTAGTGGATATGACACTAGATGAAATCGCCAAATTGGCGGGTGTTTCCAAGACAACCGCAAGTTATGTGATCAATGGAAAGGCACATAAGTATCGGATCAGTGAGAAGACACAACAAAAAGTGATGGCGGTAGTCGAAGCTCACAACTACCGACCAGACCACGCCGCATCGGCGTTGCGGGCTGGTAACAGTCGTTCATTCGGCCTGATTATTCCTGATCTGGAAAACACCAGTTATGCCAGGCTCGCAAAACTGTTGGAGCAAAATTCAAGGCAGGCTGGATATCAGATTCTGATTGCCTGCTCAGACGATGATCCGGAAACCGAAATGAGTGTGGCGGATGCGCTGGTTTCGCGCCGCATTGACGCACTGTTTGTCGCCAGCACCATGCCAAATGCCAGCGAGTTTTACCTCAAAATGCAAAACTCTGGTACGCCAGTAATCGCGATTGACCGTCCGTTGGACGACGAATACTTTGCCTGTGTAATCAGCGAAGATTTTGGCGCGGCCTTTGAACTCACCAGTTCAGTATTGGGCAACGCAGTTAAAACGGTGGGTTTGGTTGGCGCGCTGCCTGAACTGAACATTTCGCAGGAGCGTCAACAAGGTTTCGAATCTGCGCTCAAACTCAATCACATCCAAGCCAAAGTGGGTTATGGCGAACACTTTAACCGCCATGAAGGCCGCCGGGTGTTTGAACAATGGGTCGCTGCCGGAGACGTCCCGGATGCCGTTGTCGCAACGTCATATACGCTGCTGGAAGGGATTTTGGATGTGCTCTTGGCGCACCCGGATTTAATGCAAACCATTCGTCTGGCAACGTTCGGTGATAATCGTTTGCTGGATTTCTTGCCGATAAAAGTGAATTCTTTGCCACAGCAATTTGAAGTGATCGCCGATAGTGCGCTGGCTCTCGCGCTCAATGCTTCTGCGAAACGTTATCAGGCCGGGGTCGAATTGGTTCCGCGTCGTTTGAAAGTACGAACTCGTTAAATCGACAATATTCGAAGGAGAATGAATAATCATTCATTCTGTCTTAGCGTCGATCTCTGTCGCACCTAGTGCCGCAGGGATCGATCTATGTTCAATCTTTTCCTTTCATTCATCGCAATTCCATTTAAAACGAGTATCATAAGCACAAATTACTCATAGATATTCGTTCAACAGGCTAGGAATGAAGTTTCTGCACACCTCTGATTGGCACTTAGGTCGCCAGTTTCACAATGTGTCCCTTCTGGAAGATCAACGTTACGTCCTTAAACAACTGATTGATTATTTGAAAAATAACGCTGTCGATGCCGTTATCGTCGCTGGGGATGTTTACGATCGTTCCGTTCCGCCAACCGTGGCGATTGAGTTGCTTGATGAAGTGGTAAGCTCGATTTGCACGGACCTCAATATCTCGATGATTATGATTCCCGGTAATCATGATGGCGCCAGGCGTCTCGGTTTTGCCGCGAAACAAATGAAAGGCGCAGGATTACATATCATCAGCGATTTTGAGCAGATGATGACACCTGTGGTACTGAAATCTGAGCTGGCTGGCGACGTTGCTTTCTATGGGATGCCTTACAACGACCCGGAACAAGTTCGCCATCACTACCAAAACAGCGTCACTACTCACGATGAAGCGCACCAGTTTCTGTGTGAATGTATTAAAGCGCAACGTGATACGTCACAACGTCACGTATTGATCAGTCATTGCTTTGTCGATGGAGCGATGGAATCGGATTCAGAGCGTCCTCTGTCGATTGGTGGTTCAGATCGTGTTAACCACGAACACTTTGCTGATTTCGATTATGTGGCACTGGGCCATCTTCATCAGCCGCAAAAAAAGGGTGAAGAACACATTCGTTACTCCGGCTCACTGATGAAATACAGTTTCTCAGAGCAGCATCAGAAAAAAGGAATGACGCTGGTCGAGCTGAATGATGCAGGCTTTGTTGCCGCAGAGCACATTCCACTGAGCGCACCTCATGACATGCGTATTATTGAAGGTGAGTTGGATCAACTGCTTGAACAAGGCAAAACCGATCCGAGTGCTCACGACTATCTTTTGGTGCGCCTGCATGACAAACACGCCATTCTCGATCCAATGGAAAAGTTACGTAAGGTCTATCCGAACGTTTTGCACCTCGAAAAGCCCGGCATGCTGATTGGCGTCGACCAGGATATGGGGCGCGCGCGTCTGGCCCGTGGTGAAATGGATATGTTCCGTGACTTTTTCCTTGAGGCGAAGCAAGAGCCGCTGTCCGAACAACAAGAGTCGGCGATGGCCGAAGTCATCCAGTCACTCAAACAAGCGGAGCAACACTGATTTATGCGTCCGATTAAACTGACTCTACAAGCCTTTGGTCCATTTGCGTCCCAAGAAGTGGTGGATTTTACCGAACTCGGTCATGCGCCACTGTTCTTAATTAATGGTCCGACGGGAGCGGGGAAAAGCTCGATTCTTGATGCGATCTGTTATGCGATGTATGGCGAAACGACGGGCAGTGAACGCACGGGCGATCAGATGCGCTGTGATTACGCCGAAGAAGGTTTGCTGACTGAAATCCAGTTCATGTTTGAACTGAATGGCCGGGTGTTCAACGTGACCCGCAGCCCGGATCAGGAAGTACCGAAAAAACGGGGTGAAGGCACGACCAAGAAATCGCATAGCGCGACACTGTGTGAAATCGTCGAAGGCGAGGAAAAACTGCTGGCGAACCGCCCAAGTCCGGTCGCCAAAGCGATGGTTGACTTGATTGGCTTGGATGTAAAACAGTTCCGCCAAGTGATGGTGATACCGCAGGGGAAATTCCGTGAGCTGTTGATCGCCAGCTCGAAGGAGCGTGAACAGATTTTCGGCCAGCTATTTCAAACGCATATCTATACCCAGATTGAACGTACGCTGTTTGAACGCGCTGCAGGGATTCGTAAAGAAAAAGACGAATTTGATAACCAGATTAAAGGTGCGCTGGATGTGGTGTCGGTGAGCTCTGAAGAGGAGTTGAAAGACGAGAAAAGCAAGCTGGCGCCCGTTTTGAAAGAGGCGGAAATATCGTATCAAGCGGCACAAACGTCGCTGGATACGGTGAAACAGCAACACGGCGCAGCGATAGAGCTGCAACAGAAGTTTGCGCAAAAAGAAGCATTGGACAAAGAGTTGCAGCTTGAGGTGGCCAAGCAGAGTGAAATGGACGTTGTCCGCGCTCGCAAGCAGCAAGCATTGCAGGCCGCTCGTCTGGACTCTCCGTTCAACGAAATGAACGCGGCGGAAAAGCAACTTAACCAAGCTCAAAGTGCGGTGGTTGCCAGAACAGATGCCGTGGCGCTTGCAACAAAGCAAGTCACGGAAGCGGATACGGTGTATCAGGCGGCGATAAGCAATTGTAGCCAGCTTGAGTCTTTAACCGCCCAACTTCATCAGTTGGAAGCAACAGGTAAGAAGTTTGCGGCACTGGATGAACAGCAAAAACAACTGGCGGCGGCGTCACAATTGTTTACCAGCGCTAAACACGCTTTTCAGCAAGCTGAGTCGGCACTGCAAACACTGGACCAACAAATTCAGGTGAAACGCAAAGAGAAAGAGGCGGCTCAGCTGCAACTGGCTACTTTGGATAGCCAACGTTCGAGCCTGAATATCATCAGTGAACATATTGAGCGACGCACACGTCTGCAACAACTGACACAACAGCTGCACGACAAGGCGCAACTGCATCAGCAAGCGGAGCAGGCTTATAAGGAAGCGCAAGAAAAGACGCGTCTGGCGAAGCAAAGGGCTGATCAACTCGAATACGTCTGGCATACCAACCAAGCGGCGGAGTTGGCCAAGCTGTTACAGGAAGGTGATGCCTGCCCGGTGTGCGGGAGTCATTCGCACCCTCAATTAGCGCAGTTCTCTGGTGACGTTGTCACGAAAGAACAAGTTCAGCAGGCGCGTGATCACCAGCAAACAGCGGCGAACACTGAGACACAAGCACTCAAGCGTCATGAAGCTCTAACAGCAGAGCATCAGCATCTCAAGCAGGATGTTGAGTTGCTTGAAACCGCGATTAAAGAAAAACGCATTCCCGAGTTAGCTGAATTACATGCGAAGCAAACACAACTGACCACTGAAATTGCCCGCTTACAGGCGCTCAATCCGGCTCAGCTTGAACAGCAATTGCAGCAATTGGAATTTAGCTTCAACGCCGCCAAGCAAACGCTGGACAATCAACTGGCCGCGCGTCAAACCGCAGAAATCGCTGTGGCGGAAGCGCAAACACGCGTCAATGATCTGCAACGCGATATTACCTCTGAATTTACTCATGTGGACGAAGTGCGTCAGCGTTACAGTCAGGTACAGAAACAGATTAAAGCGCTGACGGAAGCGGAGCAGCAAGCAAGGGCTGCTCTGAACGCTGCTCAAAATCAGCTGTCGTCCGCGCAAGCTGCACTGGCCAGTGCTCAGGAGCAACATACGTCATGGAGTCGTGAAGTGAAACGCGCACAGCAGCAGTGGCAACAGGCGTTGGCGGAAACGCCGTTTGCTGATCGCGAAGCGTATCTGGCCGCCAAGCTGGATGATCAGGCATTAGCTGCGTTAGATGAACAACTTCGTCGTTTTGATGAAGGACTGGCTACGCTTAAAGGTAAGTTGGAAAGCCTGGTTCAATCTCTGGCGGATAAAACTCTGCCACAGATGGAAAACTTAGAATCGGCACTGGCGGAACGTCAGTCTGCTGTCACCGCGGCCTTCAACGTACTTGCCGTGCACCGTTCACGCATGGACAGCTTGGTTCAGGTGGAACAAAAACTGGCTCGTCTGTACGAAAAAAATGCGGAACTGGATAAAGCGTATCAGGTCTATGGAACATTAAGCGACATCGCCAACGGTCGTACCGGGGCTAAAGTGAGCTTACACCGCTTTGTGTTGGGCGTGCTGCTGGATGATGTTCTGATTCAGGCATCACAACGCCTGCAAATGATGAGTAAAGGGCGTTACTTACTCAAACGTAAAGAAGAGCGGGCGAAGGGTAACGCGGGATCTGGTTTGGATCTGATGGTTGAAGATGGCTACACCGGCAAGTGGCGCGATGTCGCGACGCTATCGGGTGGTGAGTCGTTTATGGCAGCGCTGTCTCTCGCGCTGGGCTTATCGGATGTCGTTCAGTCATACAGCGGGGGTATTAGGCTAGATACCCTGTTTATTGATGAAGGTTTTGGCAGTTTGGATCCTGAATCGTTAGATTTGGCGATTCAAACCCTCATCGACTTGCAACAAGGGGGAAGAACCATCGGGATCATCTCTCACGTTACAGAACTGAAAGAACAAATTTCATTGCGGTTGGACGTTGAAACCAGCGGCCGTGGCAGTTCGATTAAGTTAGTCGCATAACTGGTTGTAGTAGGCATCCGGTTTCATTTGTGCTACGTGTTATTAGTAGTGCATTATGGAAGCCGTCGCTGCTTGTTGAACAGGTCGCTGCTTGTTGAACAGCAGATAAAATAGTAACTCGTCTAATAATGATTAAATCAGAGTTTGGTAAGAGCACATGGAAGTAGTAAAGAAAATTTACCAGTATGCTGAGCCTAACCTCACCCTCGTGGGGTGGATGGGCTTTATTGGTTTTCCACTCTACTACTATATTTGGCAGTACGTCTTTCCACAGCCATACGAATCGTTGCTGCTACGCAGCTTTTGTTCGTGTTTGTTCGGTGGCATCGCGTTTCGTAATTCCGTGCCCAAATTGTGGCAGCGGTATCTGCCGTATTATTACCTGTTTATGATAGGTTTCTGCCTGCCATTCTTCTTCGCTTATATGATGCTGATGAATGACTGGTCGACCGTATGGGCGATGTCTTTTATGGCATCAATATTCCTGCACATTCTGCTGGTGCATGAGACCAAAGTTATGCTGCTCCAGGCCGCGATATCCATATTGGCAGCCTACGGTGCGGTGTATTGGATTCAGCACTATGAGCCGCAACAGTATATTTTGTGGCCGTACGTACCGATTTTCCTATTCACCTATGTGTTTGGTAACCTGTTTTATTTCAGGAACCAGAGCTCTCACGAATCAAAAGTCTCCATTGCCAAATCGTTCGGTGCGGGCATCGCGCATGAAATGCGTAACCCGCTGAGTGCATTGAAGTCATCGGTTGATGTATTGCGCTCCATTCTTCCGGCTCAAAACAACATCTCACGTGGCGCGCATATTGATGAGCAAGATCTGACGTTGCTGCATGAGATTCTCGATAATGCCGACGACGTTATTCACACCGGTAATGAAACCATCGATCTGTTACTGACCTCAATCGATGAGAACCGAGTATCGCGTTCCACGTTCAGGAAGCAGTCGGCGCGCGAAGTCGTTGACTACGCGTTACATTCGTTCTCCTATAAGCGTGCGATTGATCGTCAATCGGTGACTTTAGTGGTCGAGGACGACTTCGACTATTTCGGTAGTGATACGCTGTTGAAATTCGCACTGTATAACTTGCTGAAAAACGCCTTCTATTATCAGAACAGCGAGCAGTTCCATATTGATGTCACCCTGAAAACCCAGGGCAATCAGAACCTCATCGTGGTCAAAGATAATGGCGTAGGCATTGCGCCGGATCGCATCGACGATATTTTTAAAGATTTTTATACCTTCGGTAAAAATGGCAGCTACGGACTTGGATTACCCTTCTGCCGCAAAGTGATGAAATCTTTTGGCGGTAACATTGCGTGTGCGTCGGTGCTGGGGGAATGGACCGAATTTACTCTGAGTTTCCCTCTGTATGAGTCTCAGGAAGTCTCACACATCAAACTGGATCTGATGAAAAATAAATCCGTTCTGTATATTGGAACACAAGGATTAATGAGTCGCCATTTAAGTGAGACATCGTTTTATCAGGGATTCCGTCTGCACCTTGTGACGTTGCAGGAAGCTCTGGTACGCGAAGAGTATGAATTCGAATATGATGCCATTGTGCTGGATATCGAACAGGTTGAAGATCACTGGCAATCGGTGGTCGAACTGGAAAGTAAACTACACTTTACTGAAGCGCAAATTGTCTACCTGTTTGATAAACAGCGGGAATATCCGATCAATATTGAGCGCCATTTACGCGTAACGCCGCTGGACATTCGTCAGATGTTACGGGATACGGACAAAGAACTGGACAAGCTGTTCTTTGATGTCGCGGAACTGGTGCAGGATCGCAACGTGATTCCGCAGAAGAAACAGACGTATGAACGCCGTATTCTGGTAGTGGATGATAACCAGTCGTTGCGTACCTTCACCGCGTTGATGCTAGAAAAGCAGGGTTATGAAGTGGTACAGGCAAATGATGGTCAACAGGCGTTGGATGCGGTCGAGAGCAGCGATTTCGATTTGATCCTGATGGATATCGAAATGCCGTTTATCGATGGCATAGAAGCAACACGGGTTATTCGTGATTCGGACAAGCCGTACCGCCACATTCCTATTGTCGGGCATACGGGCGATAACAGCCCGATGACGATCGAAAAAATTCATAAATCGGGCATGAACGACTACATCGTTAAACCCGCTGATAAAGACAAACTACTTGGTAAACTGGCAAACTGGATCTAGCTCTGAACGGAGGTCCAGAGCTAGGTCTCCCGTGGTTATTTAAAGTAAAGGTCGCTTCTGTTTACCGCATTTTGGCAGACCGATAAAATACGGTCGATCTGTTCAGCAGTGACAGAACTGGTTAATGACAAGCGAATAATATTCTTAGTTTTCGCTGTGGCTGGTCGGCAAAATACTGCGCCAAAAATACCGTTATCTTCTAAATAATCGCGGACTTTTTCTGTATTTCTTTCATCTCCAGTTTCTAACGCTATTATTTGCGATTGACTGCGAATATTAATACCAAGTCTATTTAATCCCGTAGACAATATATGTGTATTATGAAATAAACGCTCACGTCGTTCATCGGCGGATTTAATCACATCCAGCGTTGCTTCGAGAGCTGCAATTTCATAAGGCAAAATTGTTGAGCTGAATATCGCCGGATAACCCACGAATGGAACGCACTGATTGACGTTATTATTTGCCCAGATAACTCCCGCCCGATAAGCAAACGTTTTCGCCAGGCTCGCAGTCATAAAATCCACTTGATCAGATAAACCTAACTCTGCCAGTAAACCTGCGCCATTCTTACCGTGGGTGCCAAGAGAGTGCGATTCATCAACGAGAATAGCGCTGCCGGTCTCTTTAGCGATCGCGACTAATTCAGCTAACGGCGCAATGGTGCCAATGGTGCTGTAGATTGAATCGACGACGATAATTCCCGGGCCATGGCGTTTTATCTGCTTAAGTAAATGGTCGCAGTTGTTGTGCATAAACGGATGAATAGTGGCATTCGCGTAACGAGCGCCTTCCCACATAGACATATGAGCAAAGAAGTCGATATAGACATTACTTCCTGGCGCGCAGATGGTTTGCAGCAAAGCGGTATTGGCATTCCAGCCCGATTGCGACAGCAGGCAGGAATCAAAGTGAGCGAACTCTGCCAGTTGATGTTCCAGGCTTGGTTTCGACTCATCATCCTGTAGGAAAATCGCCGACATAAAGACGCTGTCATGAGTATCGTCGATGGCCTTTTTCAAACGCGCACGAATCAACGGATGGTTAGCCAGACTGAGGTAATCGTTGCTTTGTAAAACAATATCGCCTTGTGAAGGGCGTTTACCTAATACCAGATGTTTACCGTTGTTATTACTTTGAATTAAATCGCGAACGAAGAAATTTAAACGGTCCTGAATAAACTCAGGTAACCGATTATTTTTGGCATCAGTTTTCATGGTGAAAATATCCTTCTAATTAAAATTTAATGCCAGCTGACAAAGGATATATGGATGATGTTGAGTAAAAATGCATTCGCCAAATTTGAATATTTTGGAAGCAACAGCAAACTGAGTTATATTGAGTTTGCTATTCCGCCATAAACATTACACTCGGCGAGTGCGATACAAATAAACGCGTGCAACGCGTAATATTAAATAAATCTAAAGATTCAATATTATTGAGCTTTTGGGAATATCTCAGGCCAGTACATTTTGACGTACCCGTAAGACACCCAGATGACTAATCCGGTTGCGACACTTAATTCGAACAAACCGAAACTGTGCAGCCAGTGCCAATGTGGGAACTGATCCTGAAAGAAGCTGGTCAGGCGATGCATGGCAATTGCACTGATTACGGAAGGGAACGTCACCGCTGCAATAGATGGCTGGAACTTTAATCGCAGCAGGCGGATATAGCAGAGATAAATCAGCAGCGTCATGGTAATGGCAATGCCAGCCAGCGCGCCGGTCAGGATTGGGTCAGGGTGTGGGAAATTCACCAGATAGCTGGCAAGGGTGAGGTTAATCGGGGCGGCCATAATGGCCAAGGTCGGTCGGGCTCGTCTTGGTAGCATACCTTCAAAGACCAAGCGGTACAGCACCAGCGGTAACATGAAGAAATAGATACCGATGCATACGGTAACCAAGGTTTCTGAAAACAGCGTGTGGCCAAACTGAGTGCCAGCCAGTGAACTACTGATCAAACCGACGGGGTAGAGAAACCAGCTCGGTACAATGTTCGACATTTTAAAATCGAGCAATTGAAAGCTGAAGAACAGCATCATCATGGTGAAGTGCAGCAAAAGGGCTATGGCCCAAATCGGATACGCAATGGTGGGGGAGATGACAGCCAGATAGTCACACAGGATGAGCAACGCCATACTCATCGGCGCCATCAGGCTTCCCGACAACGGATGACGGATATCGTTGATAAAGGTGGAATAACTGGTGAGGTAACGTGCGAGTACCGGAAGCAGCAAAATAGCGCCAGCGATGACTAAGTAAGGACGAAGGGCTAAACCGATTTCCGGAACATAGAGTGCCCAAGCCTGACCAAGGCCAATCACACCCAATGCCAGTGCTGCCTGCGAAGGCGGAACACTTTGTACCTGAATCAGTCTTTTCCAGTTCAACACCAAACTCCCTTTTATCGACGTTTAACGGCACCGAACAGGGCGAGAATGTGTTAAAAAACAATCGCCGCGTACTCAATGTTAAGTGCGCGGCGATTCTATCAAGAATTGGATAAATTTGTGTAACAATTCTGCGTGTTACAGTCACAAAATGGTAAACAAAACTACTCCTGCTGCGGCAGATCCTGTTGACGAAGTTTTTCGTTTTTCAGCGTTCGATGCAGCAACTGACTGTAGATCGGCTGACCGCCAAACATCTGCGCAAACACCACGGCGCCGAGGCTGGTGATGATCAGTGGCAGAATGAGGTAATAGTTGTTGGTCATTTCAATGACCAGCAGAATGCCTGTAATTGGAGCCCGTACCGTGGCCGCAAATAATGCCCCCATGCCTGCAATCGCAAACATGCCAGGTTCGATATCCATTTCTGGCAGCAGGCTTTTCGCGATGAGGCCAAATGCGTAACCAAACAGAGTACCCAGTGCCAGCATCGGTGCAAAAATACCGCCAGGGGCTCCCGAGCCAAAACAGAGCAGCGTGGTCAGCACGCGGCCGACAAACAGCAACAGCAAAATGTTAGCGCTGTATCCACCATTGGTGATGGTTGGAATTAACGAAATACCGCCACCAGTCAGCTCAGGAATGTAGAGCAGGGTTAAACCAAAACAGCCACCCAGCAAAGAACCAGTGATCAGATAACGTTTACGATCATTGCGATGGATCTTAACGAAAATATCTTGGGCTACGGTGACCAAATGATTGAACAGGACGCCGAACACGCCAAACAGCATACCCAGCAATAAGAACAGTCCCAGTGTTGGCAGGCTTGGTGCCTGATACTGCGGCATCGTAATCACCGCTTCCTGGCTGTTAACCATACGGAAAACAATATTGGCAGCAACCGATGAGATAATAACAGCGCGCACAGAAATTAGGGTGTAGCGAAATTGGGGGCGCATCTCCTCGATCACAAACATGATTCCGGCTAACGGAGCGTTAAAGGCCGCGGACAAACCGCCTGCAGCACCGGAGGCAAGAAGTGAATGTCGGGTGTCATCATTTTTGATGCGGAAGATGTCCGTCACCATTCGGCCGATGGCACCGCCCATTTGAACGGTGGGGCCTTCACGACCAAGCACCATACCCGAACCCAGCGCGCCCATACCACCGAAGAATTTTACTGGCAGCACTCGCCACCAACGAACCGGGCGCATGCCATCCATCGCGCCTTCAATCTCAGGAATACCTGAACCGGCTGCTTCAGGGGCAAACCGATGGACAAGAAAATAGCCGATAAAGGCGAGGGCTGCACTGATAATAAATGCCGCTAACCACAAAGGTAACATGCTGCCGATTTCACTTTTCAGCCACTCAGTGCGGGTTTCTGAAACCAGACGCACCGCGTGTTCGAAATAAGTGCCCACAAGGCCGGCCAGAATGCCAACAATAAGGGACAGAAGCAGAACGGAAACCGGGGTTTTATCTTTGGAGAGAAATTGGTTGATGGCGTCTTTGGGAACTTTGGCAAGTAAACTGTGTTTAAATTTCTCTCTCTTAGACATTTAAAAAGGGCCTCAAGTGTTGATATACGGGGGATGGCCTAGAATTATACCCTGCACATCATCCAACTATAGCTTCAAAGTTGCAATATTGAATTTCACATATGATTGATTTATGGAATGTTCTGGCGAATTCGGGATCGGCGTTAAAAACTTACTATCAAAACTTGTTTTCTGAGCAAAATGAACCATAGTTAAGTTGTAAGGCAGATTTGAACATTTCTTATGGAGGATATGAGGGCCTTACAGACAATTTGGATGGATTCAAACATATTTCAAATCAAATACCCTCGTACATGGTCGGATTGCATCTATAGACATTCCGACTCGCAGACTCACGATTGAGTTACGAGGAACGAGGCGCGCTCTGGGTAGTGCGCCTTTTGCTGTTAATGCCCCTTGAAATTCCGGGGTGTACTCTAGTACGTTTTCCTCGGTATACTCCTGCAAAAGGAGTGACTCAATGACAACTAAAGTTCCTACCAATATCATTACGGGCTTCCTCGGCGTGGGTAAAACCACAACGATTCTCAATCTTCTCAAGAATAAACCGCAGCATGAAAAATGGGCGGTACTGGTCAATGAATTCGGCGAAATCGGTATCGATGGCGCGATGATGTCGGAGCAAGGTGCGTTGATTAAAGAAGTACCTGGCGGCTGCATGTGTTGTACCGCTGGTGTACCAATGTCGGTTGGCATCAATGCATTGTTGCGTCAAAAGCCGGATCGTTTAGTCATTGAACCGACCGGCCTTGGTCATCCAAAGCAGGTCATTGCTACACTGACTTCTGTTCAGTATCAAGATCACGTCGATTTAAAAGCCACCATCGCGCTGGTTGACCCACGTAATCTGCGTGATGAGAAATACACCACCAATCAGAACTTCAATGACCAATTAGCCAGTGCTGATGTGATCATCGGGAATAAAGTGGATGAGTGTACTGCTGACGATATCGATGCATTTAACGACTGGGTGACGGATCAAACGCCTGCCAAAGTGTTTCACAAGTTGGTGTCTCAAGGTCATCTGCCGTTGGAAGTGCTGGATATTGAACGTTTGGAAAACGGCGCATCACATCATGTTGAAGAACATCACCATCATCATGCGGCCATGGAACCCCAATTCCAGCTCGATCCAAAACAACCGTTCCTGCGTCGTGAAAACAAAGGTCAGGGCTACTTCAGTTGTGGTTGGTTGTTTGGTGCGGAATACCGATTCCCATTTGATGGTTTGTTCTCACTATTCAGCGAATTAACGGCAGAACGCGTCAAAGCTGTGGTGAATACGGAACGCGGCTGTTATGCCTTTAATGTGGCCAATGGCGTAGTTTCCGTGAATGAAATGAGCCTGGAAGGTTTTGAATCCCGCATCGAAGTCATTGATTCGCAACTGATGCCGTGGGCTCAGTTGGAAGATATTCTGCTGCAGCTTGCTGGTATCGAAAAGCCGTAAATAAAAATCAGGTAACAAAAAGGGCGATATCACATCGCCCTTTTTCTATTCAACAAGTCAGCGTTTGTTGCGTAGGTAACGCTTGCGACGCTCTTCTTTGATTTTGGCTTTCTCTTCAGCTTTACGCGCTTCTGCGATTTCCACTTCGATCAGCTCTTGAGTGATCATCTCAGGCAATTCCAGAGTGATTTGACCGATAATACCCTGACGAAGTTCGTGCAGCAGAATTTCAGACGCTTTGTGTAAGTCAACACGCGCACCAGCGCGCAGGGCGCCACGTTTACGGCCAATCGCTTCCATCCATTCAACATCGGATTCTGGCGTCTCTTCGATTTGGTAACGCTCTTTCAGCTTCTCTGGGTAGTGTGCTGCCAGATACTCCACCGTATAGAACGCCACTTCATCGTATTCCATCGCTGTATCTTTCACTGCGCCCGTCGCGGCTAAGCGAAAACCACTGTGCGGGTTTTCAACTTTTGGCCACAGGATTCCCGGAGTGTCTGACAACACAATTCCGTTTTGCAGATTGATGCGCTGCTGACGACGAGTGACCGCCGGTTGGTTGCCCGTTTGCGCTATGACGCGGCCAGCGAGCGTATTGATGATGGTCGATTTACCCACGTTAGGAATGCCCATGATCATGGTGCGAATGTTTTTACCAATCTCTTCACGGTGCGGAGCCAATTTACGGCACAGCTCAAGAATCTTGTGTACTTCTTGAGTGTTCGATGTGGTGATGGCCATCGCTTTTACACCCTTTTCTTTTTCCAGATGCTCAATCCAAAGCTGGGTCAATTCCGGATCGGCAAGGTCGCGCTTGTTCAGCACTTTTACCACGGGTTTTTCACCACGCAGTTGAGAAATCATGGGGTTTTCGCTGCTGAAAGGGATACGCGCATCGAGCACTTCGATGATCACATCAACCTGAGGAATCGCTTCTTCGATCTCCTTGCGCGCTTTGTGCATGTGGCCTGGAAACCATTGAATTGAGTTGTTAACCATTTGAAATGTAAACCTTTATATCTAGTGGGTGCTGTTAATTATTTCTTAGGTTCGTTGAGCCTGAACCTGTCAGCACTGATCATTGCGGCGATCTTACCATTATTAGCTGCCGTTTACCTAACTGGGGTTGGGTAAATCACGCTCATTTGACAGGGTATACACCAACATATTCATGCTTAGCGTCTATTTCAGACCTTGCGGCTTGCGTATTCCTGTGGTGTACACCCAAACAAAGACTTAAATGCCGAGATAAAACTGCTGACGCTTTGATAGCCTAGCTGGTGGGCGACGGTGGTCGTATTGGCACCATTGACGATATGCTCTAGAGAATTCATCAGTCGAAAGCGACTGCGCCACTGACGGTAAGTCAGACCGGTTTCAGCTTTGAACAGTCGCTCAATGGTTCGCACACTGGCCCCCACTCTGCGTGACAGTACGTCCAAAGGTTCGTTCTGCGCGGCATGGTTAACTATGTGGCTGATGAGCTTTTTCAAGCGCGGATCGTCACCGGAGGAGATGAAAAGTTGCAATGGCTCCAGAGCATCAAGTTCATCCAAGGCGACCAACCCCAGACGCTGAATCCGTTCTTTAGAAAGGTGATTTTCACTTTCCGTCAACTTCAATACGATTTCTCGCATCAACGGACTCATTTTCAACATGATGACCGCTTTTTCATTCTCTCGAATCGCAAATGACGGGTCGATATAGATGTTGCGTGTCTGCGCCGCAGTTTCACTGCTGACCTGATGCAGTAATCCACCCGGAATCCAGACTGCGTGTGTTGAAGGCACGACCCACACTGCGTGCTCACTGGTGACGCGCAGAATGCCTTTGGCTGCCCATAATAACTGACCACGGGGATGTGAGTGAGGAACGATGCCTGATTCAGCCTGCATGCTGCGGGTATGAGTCAGTACTGGCTGAGAAGCATCCAAAGTGAATGCCACTTCGCTGGGCGTTTGCATTGTCGTTTCAGGAATATGGTTTGGCATATGAGGTTCTTAAAGCGTCACGGAAAGTCGGGTATCTTAAAGCTCTGTTCACGTTGTATGCAATCTTTCTTTGACTGTGGAGTCAGTCGCTATGATGAATAAATTAAGAGCCAAACCGGTTATTGTTGTTGCCGCGATGATGCTCGCGGCCGTATTGGCGGTGTATCCGTTTGCCGGGCAATCGGCCAACTTTTCGCAAAGCGCCGCGGTGGTGTTGATTACTCTGGTGTTCTGGAGCACGGGATTATTTCCGCCATTTCTGACCGGGCTGCTGTTTTTTGCTCTGGCTACGGTGTTTCATCTGATTGAGCCATCTGCGTTATTTGCCGGATTCGGCTCAACGGCGGTATGGCTGATTATTTCTGGTTTTGTAATTGGGTCAGCGATATCCGTCTCTGGGCTAGGCAAGCGTCTGGCATCATTCATTGCGCCACATTTGACGACCAGTTATCCGCGCTTAATCGGTGGTTTGGTATTCACTTCCGCCTTGCTGGGGTTTGTGATGCCCTCGTCGGTCGGCCGCGCGGTGGTGTTGATTCCGATCGGCATGGCACTGGCCGATGCGGTTGGGTTTGCCAAAGGCAGCAATGGGCGATTGGGGATCGCGACGTCTCTGGCTATCGCCTGTAACATGCCGAGTTTTGCGGTGCTGCCAGCCAATATTCCCAACATGATTCTTGCTGGGGCCAGTGAAACACTGTTCGATATTCATTTTGGTTACACTGAATATTTGTTGCTGCATTTTCCTGTGCTTGGGATTGTGAAGTCTATTTTGTTGGTTTGGTTGGTGGTGCGAATTTTCCCTGCGCAGATTGATCCATCCTTTCTGCTGGCAGCGGCGCAGACGGAGGAATTCCCCTCAAATCATGCGATGCAAAAGAAAGTCTCAGTTCTTCTCGCGATCACGTTGTTGTTCTGGATGACAGACACGATTCATGGCGTGAACCCGGCTTGGGTTGGGCTGGTCACTGCCATTTTATTACTACTGCCAAAATGGGGCGTGGTAGAACCAAAGGCGTTCAATAGCTCGGTAGACTTTGGCACCGTAGTATTTGTTGCATCCGCACTTGGCCTTGGTGCGCTGGTCAATGGTTCCGGCTTGGGGGCAGAGATGGGGCAGATGTTCAGCCATATGTTGCCTTCTGATCCAAATACGCCGTTTCTCAGCTATATGGCGCTGTCGATGATTTCAACCTTAACCGGATTAGTCGCAACGATTCCTGGTGTACCGACGGTGTTGACCCCAATGGCCGCTGATTTCGCTAATGCGACAGGCTTTTCAATACCTGCGGTACTGATGACTCAGGTGATCGGCTTCTCGACGGTAATCTTCCCTTATCAGGTTGGGCCATTAATTGTCGCTATGCAGCTTTCTCAAGAACCTTTATCTAAACTGGTGAAAGTGACACTTCCGCTCGCTGCGGTCACCATTATTGTACTGATGCCACTGGATTACCTGTGGTGGAATCTGTTGGGTTGGATCCAATAATTTCGCCGACTATGGCGGTATGTGTGACGGTTTATGGCATGGAATTCCGTGCCAGAGGCGACAATACCGCCGATCCTTGCTTATGTTTGATAAATTGACACTAATCACTCCTAATCCTCTGTATAGCGACTAAATTAGTAATGACTAAATTTAACGTCGCGTTTAAACAGCGCCGCCATTAAGAAGCATCGGCCCTCCGTAGAGGGGAATGCAGTTCGTACCAACAAGGGACGGGTTGGTATTGCGGCAGGGATAGCTCGTATTTGATAGGAGTTTCAGGATGTTTGATGTGTCGTCATCCAAACCGACGCTGTTAGTAATCGATGATATCCCAGAGAATCTGACGCTGATGTATCAGTTACTCAAAGAGGATTACAAGGTCAAAGGGGCGAACAGTGGTTTACGCGGTATCAGTATTGCGGAAGCGGCAAGCCCGGATCTGATTCTGCTCGATATTATGATGCCTGAAATGGATGGGTTCGAGGTGTGTGAGCGTCTGAAATCGAACCCGGCGACTGCGCATATTCCGGTGATTTTCCTCACCGCCAAATCTGAAAAATTCGATGAGTGTCGAGGCTTGCAACTGGGCGCGGTCGATTACATCACCAAACCAATCAACCCCGATATAGTGAAAGCTCGCGTTAATGCGCATGTTTCGCTCAAATTGGCTAAAGATCTGCTTCACGGTGAAAAGCAGGCGCTGGAGAAAGAAGTCGAACGTCGCACGTTTGAGCTGGTGCGCCAGCGTGAAGAGCTGCATGCGATTCAGGACGTTGCGTTCTACGCTATGGTGTCGCTGGCCGAGACCCGCGACAATGAAACTGGTAACCATATTCGCCGCACACAAACATACATCAAACTGCTCGCCGAGAATCTGCGCAAAAATCCGCGCTATGCGTTGCAACTCGACGATCGCACCATCGATTTACTCTACAAATCGGCCCCTTTACACGACATCGGTAAAATTGGTATTTCCGACACTATCTTGCTTAAAGAGGGCAAATTGACGGAAGAAGAGTTTGAAATCATGAAAACTCACACCACGATCGGTTATGAAGCGATCCAGAAAGCCGAAGTCGTCACCGGAAAATCGATTGAGTTTCTGCGCTACGCCAAGGAAATAGCCTATTCGCATCATGAACACTGGGATGGCCGGGGTTATCCGCGCGGCTTGTCCGGCACCGATATTCCTCTGGCGGCACGTCTGATGGCGGTTGCCGATGTGTATGACGCGCTGATCAGCAAACGTGTCTATAAACCTGCTTTCACCCATCAGGATGCGGTGCAGTTGGTCCTGGATGGTAAAGGAACACATTTTGATCCGGATATTGTCGATGTTTTTGTCGACATTGCCGATGAGCTCTATGAAGTCGCGCTTCGTTACGCGAATTAATCTTTGTCGTATTGCTGCCAATAACGTGGAATAACAATGAAATCAAACACGATCAGTACACAAGCCTGGGTATGGCGTTCTATGGTCAAGACCGGGATCATTCCGCTGATTCTGGTGGAGTCGGTGCTTATAGCTGTCTATCTGTTGAGTAACCATTTCATCAGTGCCGACAACATGAGCTACATCAATCGGCAGGTCAATACCGAGCTGGAGAGGTCTTCAAAGCGAGAGACTGAAATCATCGGTGAAAAGCTGAAAAACATCGCCAGCCTGACGGCGTTATACAGCCACGAAACTGAGCGCGCTTTTGCATCTCCTGTCAGCGAAATCGACACTGAAAAAGCCAATATTCAACTCAGCGACAATGGGGTGCTGTATTCATTGCGCGATGAGGGTGGGGCCGCGTCGTATTATTCCGGTTTGACGAAAAACAAACAGATGGAAAAGGTCTATCAACTGGCGACCTTGGATCCGCTGATGAAACAGATTAAAGAGAACAACGATCTGGTGGCGGCGGTTTATTTCAACAGCTGGGACTCATACAACCGCATTTATCCTTGGTTCTCGACGTTAGAGCAGTATCCGCCGGACATGAATATTCCGGATTACAACTTCTACTATTTGGCGACCTACCCACACAACCCGCAGAAAAAAGTGGTGTGGACGGATGTTTATATTGATCCCGCAGGTCAGGGTTGGATGGCGTCGTCGATCGCACCTGTTTATTTCCGCGGCTTTCTTGAAGGTGTGGTAGGTCTGGATATTACTGTCAGCGCCATTGTTGAGAGTATTCAGAATCTGGCGGTGCCGTGGAATGGCTACGCAGTATTGGCGAGCAACACCGGGAATATCATGGCACTGCCGCCACAAGGCGAGCGGGACTTCGGTGTTAAAGAATTAACCGATCACAACTATCAGCAAGCGATTTCGGAAGAAGTGTTCAAGCCGGAGCAGTTTAACCTTCACAAACGGCCGGATACGGCGGTACTCAGCCAGCAACTCAGTCATCAGGAGCACGGGATTACCCAAATGACGCTGGGCGGAGAGAACAAGTTGGTTGCCTGGGCCACGATTCCCGAAACCAAGTGGCAATTGCTGATGATCGTTGATGAAAGCAAGATGTTTGCGGAATCTCGCCTGCTGGAGACCAAGTACCAGAATATCGGTTATGTGCTGATTCTGGGGTTGATTGGCTTCTATTCGCTGTTCCTGATCTTCATCTGGCTGTCGTCGAAGAAGATGAGTCAGGCTATCGCTCAGCCATTGGCACAGATTCAGGATATGGTGCACAAGGTCAGTATCGGTGACTTCAATGTGTCTCACGGTGGCTACAGGCTGAAAGAGCTGGATGAAACCGCCAACTCGGTCATGCTGATGGGGGACAAACTCGACAAGTTGACGGGTGCGTTGAAAGACGCCAAGTTGCAGGCGGAAAATGCCAACCTGGCGAAAAGCCAGTTTATCTCCAATGTCAGTCATGAAATTCGCACGCCGATGAACTCCATTCTGGGCATGTCACATCTGCTGATGAGTTCCAGCCTCACCGACGAGCAGCGTAACCATCTGATCACGATTGATAAATCAGGCAAACACCTGCTGTCACTGATCAACGATATTCTCGACATGTCGAAAATTGATGCGGGTAAAGTAGAGATTGAGCAAATCCCGTTTGATATCAAATCGGTAGTTTACGATGTGCATGACATTTTCGATTACAAAGCGAAAAAACATGGCGTAAAACTGCATGTGGATATGAACGGAACATTGCCGCCATTGGTGGGGGATCCACTCAGGATCAAACAGATCATGCTTAACTTTGTCAGCAATGCGATTAAGCTCTCCGAACAGGGCGAGGTGACCATGCGCCTGCGAGGTGAAGCAAGTTCGGAATCGGTCATGGCGCTCCACTTCAGTGTACAAGACAACGGAATTGGCCTGAGCGAGGAAGAGCAACTTAAAGTGTTTGATAACTTCCAACAAGCGGATTCTTCGACAACGCGCAAGTATGGAGGGACAGGGCTTGGTCTGGCAATTTGCAAACGTATAGCACACCTGATGGGGGGAGAAGTCGGTGTGGAAAGTCGTCCGGGCGAAGGCAGCACCTTCTGGCTGGCGTTAGAGCTGAGTATCGATACCACGCAGAGTGTTACGCTCACCCAACGTGAAGAAGCACAGGACTCGCACGATATGTTGGTCGAGCCGAGTCAGGAGAGTTGCGAAGAACTGGATTTTTCCGTCCTAGAGTTCAAGTTACAGCATTTGTATGAACTGCTCGAAGAGAATGATCTCGAAGCAGAGTATTACTATACCCAACATAAGTCCTGTTTTGATAAGGCTAACTCTGCGCTCAGTTCACAATTGGAGATCTGTGTTTCTGCCTATGACTTTGAAGGCGCATTGCTGGTAGCGAAAGAATTTCGCGAGTTTCTGCTTGAGCGGATAAAAGAGACCACATGATACCTGCAGTGATGTCCTCGCGTATCAGTAACTTCCATCTGCACTTGATCTGTGAACGTCTGGAATCGGGTCAGAATTGGTCGGTTTATCGTGGTTATCTGGATGAAGCGACGCAGAAATGGCCGCTGAAGAAGCGGATGCCATTGTGCCGAGCAGATTGATTGAAGTGGCGTTTACCAACAGCGACAAATCGGTACATATTGCACAGGGCGAAACGGTGCACGCTGCCGCGGCCAGAGCGGGGTTGACCATTCCTAAAGCGTGTAGCATGGGGATTTGTGGTGCTTGCAAAGTCAATAAAGTCAGCGGCAACGTGGAGATGCTGCACAACGGCGGCATTACCGATGAAGACGTGGCGGAGGGTTATATCCTTTCCTGCTGTAGTATTCCAACCGACAACGTGATTGCTGAATACGGAGCTAGCGGCCATTGATTCCACCCGGTTATTGAACGATGACCGGATGTTTCATTAATGGAATGTTAGTTTAATCTTATGGTTAGTGGTGCATATAATGCATGAACAGACTGTAAAGGACGTTAATGTGCGTGCATCAGCTGCGAATAGACGTCAAAAATAAACCTTTGATAAAATATGGTTTTCTTGACCGAACGCAAAGTGAGGAGTAGTTTGCTGCCAACTGTGTTTTAACACAGCTCCCACTTTACACGTTAAGCCATTGCTCTGGGTTTCAACAACGTTGCCACTTGCCATGCTTATCGTGAAAGTCAGTCAGCCAATAATAAGAATCATGTTAGAAAAAACCGCCACTACGACCACTCAGAGTGCTCAATCTGAGGGGGTGGGTCACGTTTATCGTCTGCGTTTCGATTGCGAAATGGGGCTGACGCTTGAGCACGATCCTCTCGCCATCGAAGAACCATTGCAGATCAGTGTGCAATGGCAAGACACTGCGACTCAAATTCTCCATACGCAAGAATGGAGCATGACGATGCGCACGCCCGGAGATGATGTGCATTTGATTCGCGGCTTGTTGTTGTCACAACAAATCGTGGATTCACTGGATCAGATACTCAACATCGAAATTGCCGATGAGGAAGCGTGTAATGCCGACAACCATTGGCTCGTCACGCTGAATCATCAACAAGCCATGCGCATTCAAGGTCAGGAACGCCGTTATGTGAGTCACTCCAGCTGCGGAATTTGCGGACTAACCTCGATTAAGGCATTGGCGCTGCATCGGGAAATTCGCGTAGATAGTGAAACGGATTGGCTAACTTCAGACACAGTGATGCACCTGCCAGCTATGCTTGCTTCGCGTCAGCCTCTGTTTACCGAAACCGGGGCTGTGCATGGCGCAGGTTACTTTGCGGGCGGAGAGTTTATTGCGGCGGCGGAAGATGTGGGGCGCCACAACGCCGTCGATAAGCTGATTGGGAGAGTAGTCAGTGAACAACGCTGGCATCCACAAGGGGTATTGATCCTCAGCGGACGTGTCAGCTTTGAACTTATGCAAAAGGCGGCGATCGCGCATATTCCGGTGGTCGTTGCTGTTGGCGCACCATCAAAACTGGCGGTTGATATGGCGCGCCAGTTTGACATTACGCTTATCGGTTTTACCAAACGTCAGCAGTTCAATATTTACCACGGTCGTTCGCGTTTGCAGTCAGTGAGAAAGTGAGAAGAATAAAATGAGTATTAAAGAATATACCGGGTCAGCGGGTGGCTGGGGCGCACTGAAAAGCACCGCGCATCATCTGTTCAAAAGTAATAACGTTGCCAAAAACATTTCAAACCTATTGAGAACCAACCAGGATCACGGTTTTGACTGTCCGGGCTGTGCCTGGGGTGAAAAACATGTCCCGGGACGCTTCCGTTTCTGCGAAAACGGCGCAAAAGCGGTGAACTGGGAAGCGACAGCCCGTCGCGTTGGTGGTGAGTTTTTCCAACAGTATTCGGTCAGTTGGCTGAACAAGCAAAGCGACTATTTTCTCGAATACCAGGGCCGTTTAGCCGAGCCCGTATGCTATAACGCAGAGACGGACCATTACGAGCCGATCAGCTGGGATGACGCCTTTGCACTGATTGCCAAACACCTGAACCAACTGGACAATCCGAATCAGGCCGAATTTTACACCTCCGGCCGAGCCAGTAACGAAGCGGCATTTCTCTATCAGTTGTTTGCCCGCCGTTTTGGCACCAATAACTTTCCAGATTGCTCTAACATGTGTCACGAAGCCACCAGTGTTGCGTTATCACGCACAATCGGGATTGGTAAAGGCACCGTGACGATTGACGATTTTGAAGAAGCTGATGCGATTTTCCTGTTTGGTCAGAACCCGGGCACCAACCACCCACGTATGCTGGAAACCTTGGCGTCGGCTTACAAACGTGGCGCGCGCGTGGTGGCGTTCAACAACCTGAAAGAGCGTGGATTGGAACGCTTTACCAATCCGCAGAACCCATTTGAAATGCTCAGCAATGGTTCAACGCCAACCACCAGTGACTATTTTATGCCCAAACTTGGTGGTGACATGGCGGCGGTGCGTGGTCTGGTCAAAATTTTGCTGGGTCGTCACGAGGAAGCTCAAGCGCGCGGCGAGTCAGTGTTTGATTTGGCGTTTATCGAACAACACACTGAAGGACTGGATGCGTATTTGGAGTTAGTGCGTGTAACGCCTTGGGAACACATCGAACAACAATCGGGCCTCAGCCAGGCTGAACTGACGCAAGCGGCGGATATTTATCAAAACGCCAATCGCGTTATCGTCACTTGGGCGATGGGCGTGACGCAGCATAAACACTCGGTAGCAACTATTCAGGAACTGGTGAACTTACAGCTACTGTTTGGCCAGGTGGGTAAAGATGGTGCTGGTTTGTGTCCGGTACGTGGTCATTCCAACGTGCAGGGTGACCGCACGGTGGGCATCAATGAAAAACCGCCAGCCGCGCTGCTGGAAAATATTGAAAGAGCACTTGGCTTTATTCCTCCAAAAGAACACGGACACAACGTCGTCAATGCACTGCAGGCAATGAGTCGCGGTGAAAGCAAAGTGTTTATCGGCCTGGGTGGCAACTTGGTTGCTGCCGCGCCGGATACTGAGCTGGTGGCTAAAGCGATGCGCAATTGCGAGCTCACCGTAAACATCGCAACCAAGCTAAACCGCAGTCATGTAAATCCGGGTAAAGATTCGCTGATCCTCCCGTGTTTGGGTCGTACTGATGTCGATATGCAAGCGTCGGGACCACAGAAAGTGACTGTGGAAGATTCATTTTCCATGGTGCACGCATCATCAGGCCGCGTCGACATGACCGGTGAACAGATGCGCTCGGAACCAGCCATCATTGCCGGCATGGCAAAAGCAACACTGGGCGAAAACAACCCGGTTAACTGGCAGTCGATGGCAGATAACTACGACAACATTCGCGATTTGATTGAAAAGATCATTCCGGGATTCACAAACTTTAACCACCGAATTGAAGGTCCGGGAGGCTTTTACTTAGGTAACTCAGCGCGTGATTTGAACTGGAAAACGGCGAGCGGCAAAGCACAGATCAGCTGCAACGCACTGCCTCAGTCAATCATTCCGGTAGAAACGGAGCAGATGACTAAAAAGCCAGTATTTGTGCTGCAAACCATGCGTTCTCACGACCAGTACAACACCACGGTTTACGGTTTTGATGATCGCTATCGCGGCGTATTTGGTGAACGAAACGTAATTTTCATGAACGCCAAAGATATTGATAAACAAGGTCTGCAAGCGGGCGATCTGGTGGACATCGAAACATTGTGGACTGATGATGTTAAGCGTCAGATTATCGGATTTAAAATCGTGGCGTTCGACATTCCTAAAGGCAACGTCGCCGCGTATTTCCCGGAAGCCAACGCGCTGATTCCACTGGGCAGTAAAGGGGATTTGAGCGATACGCCAACGTCGAAGTCGATTGCGGTGGTCATCACCCCGACACAAGTCGCGCCGTTACTTGTAAAAGCCCAATAGTCACCAGGCCCACTGATTCAGTGGGCTTTATTTTAGGTGACAATGTCACAAATGAGTTAAGTTATACATTTCAAAAGGATAGGTGATTTCATGAATCTGTTTGAGACCATACCCGCTGAGTTGCTTAACGAGCAGTTTACTGACTTGCTACGCCATCACCATGTGCGTATAGAACGTATCTTGTCAAAAGGTCACACATCGCCGGAAAGCGGTTGGTACGATCAGGACGAACATGAATGGGTGTTGGTACTGCAGGGCTGTGGTACGGTCGAGTTTGACAATGGTGAGTCAACAACACTGAATGTGGGAGATTACCTCAATATTCCGGCACACACTCGACATAAAGTACGCTACACATCGCCCGATCAGGTCACACTCTGGCTGGCGGTATTTTATCAGGACTAGTGGTGTTACATCTGGTGACGCTGTCACTAATTATGAGTTATTGAACGTAATGACGCTCAAAAACTTGAGTGAGTTTAGCGTATGTCATTCTTAAAATGATCGACTTTTGCTGTGAACGTGTCGCTATTTTGCACTAAATATCAGATTGACTGAAAAACGTTTCGGCATGGTTTTGTAAGTTGGATATACTACCCACTTCATTTAAAAACCATCATCAGAGCGGAATATAAAAGTGGCACCGTTACCACATCAGAATATCGTTCACCATCATTCATGGTTGACGCTGGTTCGAGCTCATTCTACGTCAGTAAAGATCAGACTTATCACAGCAACATATCAGTTGCCTAAAGTCGTTTTGGGCATAATGGCTTTCTTTATGCTGTCTCTTTGTGTGGGGATGCCGCAGGCTCTTGCGCAGTCCAGACTGGTACTGAATGACCAAAGCGCCACAGTGATTCCTCTGAGTGGCAAAGCCGAATACCTGAGCGATACGTCGGCTCAGCTAACCATTCAAGATGTACTCAAGTTAAGTCATAAGTTCAAAACTACAATGCATACGCAGGAAATGAACTTTGGTTATACCGACAGTGCGATTTGGCTCAAGTTGGATTTGTCATCCGAATTTAAAACCAGTCAAAACTGGGTGTTAGAGTTTCAGTACGCTTACCTGGATGATGTGCGCTTTTATATTGTTTCCGACCAAGGGATTGAAACCTTCTATTCCGGACGGGATGTGCCAGTCAACCAATGGCCACTTGCCAGTCGTAAACCCGCATTTCCCGTTTCTTTCCAACCGGGAGAACAAGCCACTATCTATATTCGCGGAGCCAGTCATGCCGCTTTGGCGATGAGTGTGAACCTGATGACGCAGCAGGCCTATGCCAAGTCTGATACCCGCACACTGGTGGTGTTGTCTTTGTATTACGGCATGTTGATCGCGCTGGGTAGCTATAACTTGCTGCTGTTTATCGGTTTGCGACAACGTATTTTCCTGCTGTACGCCAGTTTTGTGTTCACCTTCGCTCTCGCGGCTTCCAGCATGAATGGTATTGGTCCGTTGCTGCTATGGCCGGACGTGACACATGCGTCAGATCGTGTGGTGCCAACTGGCTATAGCATCGCGGCAACCCTTGCATTAATGTTTGCCCGCCGTTTCCTCAATCTTGCGACTTTTGCGCCGCGCTGGGATAAGTTTGTACTTGCGGCGATTGGTGTCTGGGGCGTATGTGTCGTGGCGACCTGGTTTACCGAGATTCCTCTGGCGTTCAAAATTATGTCGATTCAGGCAGTCCTGACCACGGTGAGTTTACTGTCGGTGGGGATTGCAGCGGTGAGACTGAAGATCCCGGCCGCCAGAATATTTGTATTGGCTTGGGCTTTGTTGCTGGTGGGCACGTCGCTACTCGCAATCCGTAATGCCGGGTTACTGCCATCAAATTTCTTCACCGTATACAGCATGCAAATTGGTTCGGCAGTTGAGATGTTGCTACTCTCTTTCGCGTTGGTGGCAAAATTTAACGATCTCAAGCGTCAGAAAGAGAGAGCACAGGCCGATTTGGTCAACACTTTGATCGAACAAGAAAAAGTGCTGGAAACCCGTGTTGCTGCACGTACGGCGGAACTTGAGCAGGCGAAGAGTCAATTGGAAGTACACGTGACGGTGGACCCTCTGACCGGTATTCTCAATCGCCGTGGCCTCAATAAATATTTCGAGAAACTCAAACTGCAAACTCGTCATGAAGATGACACCGCAGTTGTGGTTCTAATCGACCTTGATGAATTTAAACCCGTCAACGATCTTTACGGCCATGAAGCGGGAGATATGTTGCTGCAAACACTGGCGCTGAGAATGAAAAAACAACTCAGTGATACTGCAGGTTTAGGTCGCTTGGGTGGGGATGAATTTGTTGTTCTTCTGGCCGGCCAAACGGTGAGTTCTATCGCCGAGCTTGAAGCGCTTGGGGAGACGTTATTGGCCGTAATCTCGGAACCTGTCACCATCAAACCTGGTGTGCTGGTGAATGTACGGGCAAGTATTGGTGTTTCATTATGTCAGGTTGAGCGTCACACACTGTCGACGGCTCTGCGAGCTGCCGATGCAGCGATGTACGACATCAAGCATAATGGGAAAAATGGCGTGGTGGTGGTATCGGAAAGCGACTTTCCTGAATCCGTTACGATGTGAATAAATAAAAGTGGTCGGTACAGATGGTCGGCCACTTTTTTATTGGCCGATGGCCATTTTGATTGATGCGCTGCCACCAATAGGAACAATCGCTTCTGGCATGCCCAGGTAATACCCCTGAAACATATCAATATCCAATGCCTGCATTGCACGCAGTTGCGATTCAGTTTCAATACCTTCCACAACCGTCATAGCGTTAGCTTGCTTGGCAACGTTCATCGCATTGAGCAACAGTGCGGTATTACCTTGCATATACTCCGCCAATAAGTGGCGGTCGAACTTGATAATGTCAGGACACAGTAAATCAACGCGGGCCTGATTAGAAGCCTGACAACCAAAATCATCGATTGCAATCCCATATCCGTGTGTCGACAACTGACGCGTAGCACGTTGCAACTGAACATCATCATCAGAAGCGAGCTCTACCAGCTCCATGACGACTTGATCATGAGATAAGCCCAGCTCATCTAAACGGTGGGACAATAAACTGTCGCTGATACTTTGATTGACGGCATTCCCACTAAGCGGAAGTACATTGAGAAAGAGTTTTAAGTGGCGGAAGCATGAAATGGAGAAATTACGCAGGTGGAGAATACGGCTCAAATATTCGACATTCAGTTTATCAATCAGGCCATATTGGTCGGAATGAAAGAAAATGTCTGGCCGAATTTGCGTATGGTAATGGGTATGAATGCGCACCAGAGCTTCAACGCCAACCATTCTCTGAGTCCTTGAGAAGATAGGTTGAAAAACGCTACGCAGTGTTAAGCCTTTGTAGTGAGCAATATATTGCCCATCCATATCAAATGTGACGTATTGCTGATACTGCTGTGGGTCAGTGAGAATCATACAATTTTCGATATCCTTGAGTAATCACGGTGCTGACGCGTCCATGCCGTGTTTATTTTGACATGGTCATAATATTGACGAAGAGCCGATCGTGTCAACCAGATAAAACACTTAAATTTGGAGCAGATCAAAGGCTAGTGGATCAAAACGTCTATTTTGATCGTTTTATGATCTAATGTATGCTGGCTTATGAAATAACACATTAGTTTACATAGAGTTAAATCATGTCGAGCCATATCACATAACGTCATGTTCACGATTTTTTAGCCTTACATCTGTGGCAGGGGGCGAGTGTTGCTGTGTAATCATTAGGTAAGTTGCGGATAAATAGGGACGAAGTTCAAATTTATACATTTCATCGTTCATCAAAAAAATCTTTGTTGCGTATGTAGCGGCTCATCAAATGATAGGAAAATGGCCGTATTAACCATGAAACCAAAGATCTTCCCAACCGAATAAACGTGGGTGTGTTTTCATAGATCTTGCCATTATGGAGCCAGAGCAGTTTTCCTACGTGCCAGTAATAAAGCGGAATCGGCGGTAAGAAGGTCACTATATCCAAATCGCAACACACACGATAAGTGCGGTGAGACAGGCGATAGTGTTTGTGAAATCGATAGCCGCCTATCGCTGGTTGGCCAAAAGTCACGACACGTTTTATGCGCTTTGGGTATCGTTGCTCCAGCATATCTGCGAGTACGCAACCAATTGCACCGCCTGATGAGTGTCCGGTGATCGTTATCTGTTTGCCTTGGGCGATCAGTGGCTCGACATAACTTAACAATCGCTCGTAAACCGCAAGACCCAACTTGTCACTGTTGTAACCCGGTAAGCTTTCCTGATGGATCAGATAGTGATAGCCCGCGTGTATCGGATAACTGAGTCCCAGTTCCCTGGTATTACGTTTCCACATACCCAAATTGAGCAACCAGTCGACCAGAGAGTGAGAGCCTTTGATGACGACGATCGCCTCGTCATCGCGTTTGCTCCACAGCACTCGCATCATGATTTTTCCAAAGCGGTTATAAACAATGCGCTGGCCGTTGGGATCAAACCCATAGTTGGTTTGTTTGAACACGCGCGGATAGGCCAAATTACATAAAACTGCATATCGTTCATATTGATAGCGCTTGAGGCTCTTCACATCAGTGTCATATCCAGTGGCTTTGGCTGACACTATGCGACATCAAGATGAAGCTTATGTGACGGATGAAAAAAAGCCGTGAAAGTCGGGGGCTTCACGGCTCTTTCAGGGATCAGGCCCATTGCAGGACGGCGTATAACTGAATGTATTTCCGTACCAACTGTTGATTTTTGGAGCGTTTCAGCGGATGACCAAACTTAATATAGCAGGGGCTGATATTGAAAAAGGTGTCCAAAGCTTGAGTCAGTTGCGATTCGCTTTCATACAGTGTGATGCCTTGTGCGTTGTAATCTTCGATTTCATCGGGAAGTTGTCCGGTCCACCAATGCAGCAGTTCGCGGCTTTTCTGGCTGCGGCTGATCCAGTGATCCGTCAACAACAGCAACAAATCATTGGGTTGAATGGCGTAGCCGTATTCCTGCTTCCATTGGGTAATGTCGCGCATAAGTTTGTCTCGGCATGTTTTGCCTGCGCTGACCATATGATGCGTAAGAACCCAAACTGTCCCGGCATCACTGCTGATTCGGTAATGGTGGGGTTGCTCTGTCTGATAAACCGATTCGATGGGCGCGTATTCGCAGCGATGGCCAAATTCTGTCAGCGTACGTGCCAGACGGCGGGCAAAGGCTAAGCCGAGATGATGTTCACTCATTCCCTGATTGTGAATCGTCGGGTAGTGCTTTTCACACAGCTTTAAGCAGTCTGCCTGGAATTCATTGACACTTTGAGTGAGGATGTCCAGTAACAACTCGTTGTTCTCCATTACGAAAGCTAGGTAAGATTATCACAGTTACTGTTTGCCACTAGCGGCAAATGACCACTTCTTGATCTTTTACACCTTTATTCTCTGTGCTGATGAATAATTGGCTGAAAAATGATCACGCTTATCAACAACGCCGAAGGAAACCTGCCATGAGTGACGTATCTTTTACTCAACAACAGCGTGAGGAACTGGCTTCTGCACTGCAAAAGTTTTGTGCCGATGAGCTCGATATTGAGCTGGAGCAGTTTGATGCCTGGTTCCTGTTAGATTTTGTTACAAATAAGATAGGGCCATTTTACTATAACCGAGGTGTCTCTGATGCCCAATCTGTGGTTGAGCGCAAAATGCTTGATATCGCTGATGAGCTCTATCAAATTGAAAAAGAAAGTGAATTTTAAAAACGCCTTTTTAACCTGCCACTTCAAATTATTCGAACGTCTTCATCAATCCAGTCGTCTATTCGCTGCGTAAATCTTGGTAAATACTCTGTTGCGAATATGTAGTAACCGATATGCTTGCCGTTGATTATTGTTGTACTGACTACCAATGAGAGAAATATCATGAGTACAGAAGTCACCCATTACAACCGAACTTCTCAGCTTATCCACTGGCTGTCAGCGGTGGTTGTTGTCGGTATGTTTGCTGCCGGTATCTGGATGGTCGATTTATCGTATTACAGTCAATGGTACCAAACGGCACCACACTGGCATAAATCGGTCGGCATCTTACTAATTGCCCTGACTATATTCCGCATTGTGTGGAAATTGGTGACGTTGTCACCTAGGATTGAAGGGGCAAGCTGGGAAAAAGCATCAGCAAAATTAGCTCATGGTTTTATCTACTTAGATTTGATTATTCTGTTTGTATCAGGCTATTTGATTTCAACAGAAGATGGCCGTGGTATCGACGTGTTTAACTGGTTTACCGTTCCTGGCGCGGGTGCGCTGTTCGAAGGGCAAGCCGACTTAGCAGGTTTGATCCACGAGTATGCAGCGTGGACATTGATTGCGATGGCGGCACTGCATGCTGCGGCTGCTTTGAAGCACCACTTTATAAACCAAGATAATACGCTACGCAAAATGATAGGAGCATCAAAATGAAAAAGACGTTATTGGCATCGGGCTTAGCATTGGCAATGGTAATGCCATTCGGCGCTAGCGCAGCGGACTATGTGATTGACACAAAAGGTGCTCACGCATCGGTAAACTTTAAAGTTAGCCATCTCGGCTACAGCTTTACAATGGGTCGTTTTAATACATTTAGCGGTGAATTCTCTTACGACCCAGCAAACGTTGCTGCATCTAAAGTAAGCGTAACGGTTGATACGACCAGCCTGGATTCAAACCATGCTGAGCGTGATAAGCACATTCGCAGTTCAGACTTCATTGACGCTGCAAAATACTCAACAGCGACCTTTACCAGCACCAAAGTGGTCGATAAAGGTGATGGCAAACTGGAAGTGATGGGCGATCTGACGTTACATGGTCACACCAAGCCAATTACTATTGATGCTGAATTCATCGGTGCAGGTAAAGATCCATGGGGCGGTGAGCGCGCTGGTTTTAGCGGCACAACTCGTCTTGAACTGAAAGATTTTGATATTGCGGTGATGGGCCCGACATCTTACGCGGACATGCAGCTGTACATCGAAGGTGTGAAGAAGTAATTCTTTCGCTCTGACAGAAGAAAGCCCCCGTTGTCTCTAGAGACAACGGGGGCTTTGTCTTACTTAGCCGTCTGACTTGTTAGTGTTGTAAATTAGGCGCGGGCCAGTTCTTGTTCTTCGACGACACTCAGACGCTCGCCGTAAATCGGTCTCAATGCTGCCAGTACATGATTGCGTTCCAACACACCGACAAACTTACCGTTTTCCAGAACAGGCAGCACATGCGGTTTGCTGACTTTCATACTTTTCGCGCGCTCTTCGAGTGAGAGAGAGTTAAAGCGGGTTGCTATGCCCATGTTAGTGGTTGGGAACAGCTGCTCTTTATCGATACAGAAGAATTCAGCCACATCGACCAGTTTGTCGTTGACGTCGATGGCAATCACGTCGCGTGTCATCAGGTCTACGACTTTTTGTTCGTCTGCCGGAATGTAATCCTGACACCACAAATCAACCATAATGTCGTGTGTGGACAGAATACCCACCAAACGACCTTCAACATCCACCACTGGCGCGGCATTTAAATGGTGTTCAACCAGCGTATCCACAGCCACTGCTGTTGGTTGTTCTACGCTCAGAGTGACAGGTTGAGCATTCATCATGTCTTTAACAGTTAGAGTATTTTTCATCATAGCGTCCTTCAGTGACTTGATATTGGTGGTTTCCGTAATGGTGGCAACACTGGCCACTTTCAGATGAGGGCGGCGGTAGATAGCCCAGTTGGCCAATCCCACCAGAACTGCACCACCAACAATGTTGCCGAGCGTAACGGGAATGAGGTTAGCGGTGATAAATTGTGTAACGTTTAAGTCGGCGTATTGAGCCGGATTCATCCCCACTTGCTGCCAAAAGCTTTCAGGCGCGAAGTAATGGATAACAATACCCAGTGGGACCATGAACATGTTGGCGACACAGTGTTCAAAGCCACTGGAGACAAACATCGCCACGGGCATAATGGTCATGGCTGCTTTGGTCATCGCATTCGCCGAGCTGAAGGTCAACCAGATAGCGAGACAAACGAGCAGGTTACACAGCACACCCAACGCAAAGGCCTGCAACATGGTGTGATGGAGTTTGTGCTGGGCGATGTTCAGTGCATTCAAGCCCCATTGGCCGTGATCGAGCTGGTATAAACCCGCTGCGCTCACTAATGCCAGCAAGAACATCGCACCAATAAAGTTACCCACGTAGACCTTGCCCCAGATGGACAGCATCTTGCCGAAGCTGATCTGTTTATTCGCCCAGGAAATACTGGACAGCACGGAGCTGGTGAAGAGCTCGCCACCACAAATGACAATCAGTATTAAGCCCATGCTGAATGCCAGGCCACCAGCCAAACGGCTCAGACCCCATCCGGCACTTCCACTGCCAGTGGTTACTGTTATGTAAAACAAGAAAGCCAGTCCTATGAATGCACCGGCCATGACAGCAAGGCTGAGTGTCATGCCACTGGTCTTTTTTGCTTTGCTCAATGCGAACTTCTCTGCTTCCGCCATCATTTCGTAGGGCGAAAAATAATTTTGATTTTCAGAGTAGGCTGCAGACATATTCGCTCCCCCAACTGATGTTCATGTATTACCTCCTTATTTAAAACAACACGTTATGTGCTGCGTTGAAATCAGATTAGGGACAGAAGCCCTACAGGTAAAATTGATAATTTTTCTTATCCACATCAATTGTATTGATATAAGAAACTTAACCAGTAAAATGAAACCGCTTGCGCATAGACAAGCTGTTCAATCACAGAACACATAGGAAAAGCAGTGCGATATTCATTGAAACAATTAGCCGTATTTGAAGCGGTCGCTGATTGTGGCAGTGTCAGTGCAGCAGCGGATAAGCTTGCTCTGACACAATCTGCGACTAGCATGTCTTTAGCTCAGTTGGAAAAAATGCTTGGCAGGCCTTTATTTGAAAGGCAGGGTAAGCAGATGGCTTTGACCCATTGGGGAATGTGGCTGCGCCCTAAAGCCAAGAAGCTGCTGCAGGACGCACAGCAAATCGAAATGGGTTTTTATGACCAGCATTTACTCAGTGGAGAAATCCGTTTGGGGGCAAGCCAAACTCCCGCTGAACACCTAGTTCCAGACCTTATCAGTATTATTGATAGTGACTTTCCAGAGATTCGAATTGAACTGGGTGTGAAAAGTACTCAGGGGGTTATCGAGGGGGTTCTCGATTACAAGTATGATCTTGGCATTATTGAAGGACGATGTGATGACAATCGAATTCATCAGGAAGTGTGGTGTCGTGACCATCTGACGGTTGTCGCGTCCGCCCATCATCCATTTGCCAAGCGTGATTTTGTCAGCCTGGCGCAGTTGGAGCAGGCTAAATGGGTTCTGCGCGAACATGGATCAGGGACTCGCAAAACGTTTGATAGCTCCATTCACAAATTAATCGCCGATCTCGACGTATGGCGTGAATACGAGCATGTACCGGTACTGCGCAGCTTGGTCGCAAACGGTTCTTATCTCACGTGTCTGCCTTATCTGGACGTCGAGCGATATATTCAGAGTGGACAACTTGTCGCTCTGAATGTGCCAGAATTGAATATGGAGCGGACGTTGTCGTTTGTGTGGCGTGCGGACATGTCTGAGAACCCGTTAGCAGAGTGCATAAAGCGGGAAGGGCTGCGAATGATGAAAGGAAGACCTTCAGTTCTATAGGTGTTTTATATTTCCTAAATCTGTTGATTTACCGTTTGCGTCACGATTTTTATGATATTCATTTATAGTTTGCATATTTAATGTGATCACTATCACTGGTAAAGGTGTGTTTTAGCTCTTAGTATTCTCGCTTGATTCACTGATGTGACCATCCTTATGGGGTGGAAACTTCGCAGAGGGTATTATGAGCACACTGTTCGCTATTTCACTGACTACAGGAATTCTGTCGGGTATTTGGGGCTGGGTAGCCGTTTCACTTGGACTACTATCATGGGCTGGCTTTCTTGGATGTACCAGCTACTTTGCCTCGCCGAAAGACGGATTGAGAGGTTTAGGTGAAAGCCTGCTGACCAATCTTAGCGGCGTATTTTGGGCGATGGTGATTATTGAAGCTTCTGACTACGTTGGCATTGAAATCCTGGGGTATGTCATTACTGCGGTTGTTGCATTTTTCATGTGCATTCAGGCCAGTAAACAGTGGCTCGCGTACATTCCTGGAACCTTCATCGGTTCATGTGCGACGTTTGCCGCCAGTGGCGACTGGAAGCTCGTCATTCCTTCACTATTCTTGGGTGGGCTGTTTGGCTACCTGATGAAATCGAGCGGCGTTTGGCTGCATCAGCGATCAAAACAGTCCGATCTTAAAAAAGAGTTAAACAAAGCGGAGCACGTTGCCTAACGGCGCTCGGCTTACCTCTTGCTTCTGAGAAAAGACACCCCCGATTAATTTGTATCGAATTATCAGTTTATTTGATATTGGCGTTCAGTTGACTGTCCCTTTGTTCTGAACTGCATTGATACCAGGCACACAGGAATGTGTGCCTTTTTTTATGCGGTGGCGATATCAGGTGTTGCCATTGGCCATGGTAATGACCCGCTTCAGTGTCCAGCGCAGAAGTACCGGAATACAATCAACGCCATTCTCTTCGCAGTGTGAAACAATAGCTAATGCCAAATCCGGTTTAGCATGCTTCTTCAGTACCTTCGTCACGACTTTTTTGGCCGGGATCGGATGATCATGTGGGATCTTTACCATGTCTTTGAAAAAGAACTCAAAGCCGTGTGAATAAAGGAAGTGTTCAATATCGCGGTCAGGCAGTTCTGTTAAGCGGTGACGCTCCTGATCATGGCCAAGCATACCTTGAACTGTCGCGGCGTACTTCTTACCCGCCGCATCACCGTCGGTCACTACGTGCCATTCAATACCAAACGCTTTGGCGACTTTGATCAACGATTTCAAACCTGATTGCGCAAACTCAATAATTTGTACACCTTCGGCTGCCAGGTTGTAGCCGCATTGACGCGCCAACTCGCTGAACAGCCAGACTTCCGTTTCGCCTTCCACTAATAGCCAGCAGCGCGCATAGAGCGCGCCCGAACGATGAAAGCGAATGTGGAAACCAATGCGTCTGAGTTCGTCACGGCTCAAACCTTTCAGCGGCATGCTGGTCGCGACTGTTTTATCGGATTTTCTCACTAAGCGTCGTATGGAATGCAGTGGCACAGAGCCAAGCAAATCTCCGCTGTTGGTGGTCAGAATCTTCTGCATTGGCAGCAGTTCGAGCAGGCTCCAGGCGCGGGCAAGGTGAGTGGGGTGCAGACGACCTTCAGGGTCTTCAACGATGAGAATCGGACGCGCAAAGCGTCGCAGCTCATGTGGGCCTTTTGCCTGCAGATAGGCATTCAATAATCCTAATAGCAGCAATCGAGTTTGCCGATTCTTCGTTTCATCAACAATTTGCGTCAGGCTTTTTTCGTTGGCCGGGGAGCCATACACCAGACTTTCGCGCTCGCGCCGAGGATTCTTTCGACTCTGGCTTTTAAACGAAAAGTAGTGTTCTACCAGAGCGTGCATGGCATTTAAGCTGCTGCGCATTTCGCCTTTGTTGACGTGACCAGGAATGGCCATCAAACGCCTAGCCGTATTATTGATGCGTTTTTCGACCCGAGAGCTGACGCCATTTTTGCTGTCGAACGGGCGATCAAACTGGCGTGAGTCACGCAGACGAATGACCGGATGCAGACTCATCAGCTCTTTGGCCAGTACTTCAGTATGATGAATCGGAATCGGATTTCCGTCGAGATCGAGGAATGCGTAATCGGTGGTGATATTGTATTGCACTCGCGAGCCGCTCACGCGATAAATAATGCGGTGCTGGCCGTTGTCGTCTTCACGCCAAACTGGTTTGAGATTGCGGTAACGCCCGGCACGATGCTCTTTCGCATCGGACGCGACGAAACTGAGGATGATCTGAATATCCTGAGTTTGTGGGTGCGAGATGGAGTAGTCGACGTGAAAGTCTTGCAACTCAAACTGATACGGCTGGCCATTGGCCGGTAACATCACTGAAAGCGCATCCAGCAGGGAAGATTTACCCCAGGTATTTTCGCCTATTAACGTTGTGAGTTCATCCAGAGTGAGCGATAAACGACGAATGCCACGAAAACCAGATACTTCTATTCGCTCTAAATGCATAGGCTCAACTTCCTTTTGGTTATCTGCGTTGAGTTTTCTTTAAGAATAAAGGAAAAAGAAGCCTAAGGCAGAACCTTAACTCACAGAATAGTATGTATGTATCACAAATTCAGTGTCTTACAGCGATCAATACCGAATCTTTACCGATGCGTAAAGGGTGACAAACATCAAATACGTTAAGTTTCTTTTCAAAGCCATTTCATAAAAGTCACGATTCTGTCATGATCGGTGCGCTAGGATGAGAGTGAAAGAAAAGAGAAAGAAAGTATGAAAAGAACAAAAGAGATTACATCCGTCACTCTGGCACACATCAACGATACCCACTCCTATTTCGAACCGACTTCCCTGCAACTGACACTGGACATCAACGGCCAAACGCTGACCCCTTTCGTGAGTGCAGGTGGATTCGCACGCATCGCAACACGCATTCAACAGCTCAAAGACGATGCAGCACGTATGAAGCGGGGCTTCGTGTTTGTTCATGCCGGTGACTGTTTCCAGGGCACCTTGTACTTTTCCCTGTTTAAAGGGAAAGCCAATGCCGACATGCTCAATGCGTTGGGTATTGATGCGATGACGCTGGGCAATCATGAACTGGACATGGGCAACGAGCCGGTGGCTCAATTTGCCAAACGAATCAATTTCCCGTTGCTGGCGGGCAACTGGGACTTATCTGCTGAACGCACCAACAAAACTTATCGTTTATCGGACAACAACAACGTCAAAGCGTTTGATGCTGCGCGCCGTTGTGCTAATTGGGTGACAAAATCTGTCGATGACAGTGAAGTGGCCATATTCGGGTTATCACTGGATAAAATGGCCGATATCGCCAACCCGGACATCGACACTCCGTTTGTCGATTCGTTGCAGACCGCTCGCAATACCGTGGCGGAGATTCAGCGTGCAGGTATCAACAAAATTATTTTAGTCAGCCACTTAGGTTACGATGTCGACAAAGAGATCGCAGAGCAAGTGGATGGCATCAGTGTGATTGTGGGCGGACACAGTCATGTGCTGCAGGGCGACTTTAGCGCGCTTGGGCTCTCGAAAGAAGACGAATACGGTCAGTTTATCAACGGGGCTTACGTTGTTCAGGCCGGGCTATATGCGTTGGCGCTTGGACACTGTCATATTGACTTTGACCAGAACGGCAAAGTCGTGCACTTCGAAGGTCGTAACGAGCTGCTGCTGGGCCGACGTCTGTTCCTGGATGCCAGCATGAATGAAGCGGGCAGCGATTCAGCGCATTTGCAGGCGTGTGAGTATGTTAACAATCACCCGAATGTGGTGGTGTGTAAGAAAGATCCGCAAGTGCAGGGGATTTTGATCAATAAATACATCCCTCGCGTACGTGAGCTGCAGAGCCAGGTGATTGCGAAAGCGCCGGAGAAACTGCGTCACGTGCGTATTCCTGATGAAGATGGCCCGAGTGAACTGGCACCGCTGGTGGCAAAATCATTTGTCTATGCAATGCGCCAACGGGGTCATCAGGTTCAGTTTGCGATTCACAACGCAGGCGGTGTTCGCACCTCGATTCTTCCGGGGGAAGTGACGGTTGCCGATATTGCCGGAAAACTGCTTCCGTTTGCCGTTCCGATCGGTGTGTATAAAGTCTCGGGGCAAACCATTGCCAGTACGCTGGAAGGGGCAATCAATAACGCGACGAATAATGGCGTTTCTGGTACTGGTTCGGGCAGTTACCCGTACACCAGCAACCTGTCGTTCCAGTATGATGCGGAAAAACCGATGGGGCAGCGTATCAGCCGACTGCATATTTTCATAGAAAATCAGTGGCAACCCGTTGACCCTAATGGCATTTATTGCGGTACGTCGTCGGCCTACACCATGAAAGGCAAAGAGGGTTACGACGCGTTGGTGAACATGCAGGGCGAGGGGATTGTCACGACGGTTTCGATGGCGGATGCGTTTATTGAGACGTTGTCTGAGCAGCCGGATTTGTTGCAACCGGGTAAATCACTGGCGGTAAACGGGCTAAACTAGCTTGGCATACTCTTTGCTGACTCTTTTTTGTCTCAGTTTCTCAACTCGGAAATTGAAGGGGGAAAAGATGTGGAGTAAAGACTGGCTGGACACGTTAGTTGTCGTAGCATGGGTCGGGGTATGGTCAGCATTAGTTTATATACTGCCATTTGCCGGAATCTGACAAAAAGGAGCGGGAATCGCTCCTTTTTTGATCTTGGTCTGGACCTGATGAAACTGAGAGCATAGAATTGCCCTGTTTGGGGAGTAGTCGCCACCGGTTTACTTGTCGTCATCACGTTAAGCTTAGGCTTATCCGGCAAGTATGAGTGCCTGAACTGTTGAACAACAGATCAGCCGCTTCGACGAGACCAACGCATTCAACGCTGCTTTAGAGCAGTGGTCGTTGCTATGCGGAAGGTGTCGTGGTGTGTCTGTTTTCGATCCTTCCGCTTATGGAGGATTGTATGACCCCGATAACCTATGCAGGATTCGCTATCCTGACCCTTTCTTTAGTCTCTCTCGATATTTGGCAAACCCGAGGCGGATCGGTGACGTTAAAGCGCGCAGTCGTCTGGAGTCTGTTTTGGTTCGTGCTTGCTTTTGCTTTCGCCGTCAGTATTTATTTCTGCTGGGAATTTTATGCGCCTGCCAGTGATTACAGTGCAGAAAAAGCCACTGTTGCGTTTCTGACGGGCTATCTGCTGGAAAAATCACTTAGCGTCGATAACTTGTTCGTGTTTGCCATCATTTTTCACCAGTATGCGGTACCGGAGCATTTACGGCCTCGCGCGCTGTTGTGGGGGGTGATCGGTGCTCTGATTCTGCGGGCCGTCATGATCATGGTAGGGGCTGAACTGTTGGCCAAATATCATTGGTTACTGTATGTCTTTGCTCTGTTCTTGATTTGGACGGGTATCCAGTTGGCGCGCGATAACGGTGACGAAGAGATCAACCCGCTTCCTGAACGCTTGATTCGCCGTATTTTCCCTGTGTCGGACAGTTATGCCGGCAATGCATTGTGGATTCGCCACAACCATCGCTGGTGGGCGACTCCGATGTTGATTGTCGTTGGTGTGATTGCCTTCATGGATGTAATGTTTGCACTGGATTCTATCCCGGCCATCTTTGCGGTGACGCAGGAACCGTTTTTAGTGTTGGCTGCCAACGTGTTCGCATTACTTGGATTACGGTCTCTTTACTTTGTTCTTCAGGGAATGATGGATAAGTTTATTTACCTCAAACCTGCGTTATCTTTCATCCTGATGTTTATTGGGGTGAAAATGTTACTTGTAGGATCTGCCTGGGAGATCCCAACGCCTGTCTCCTTGTTGGTTTTGTTATTCACCATGGTGACTGCGGTGATTGCGTCGATGATAAGAGGTCACGCCGAGACTAGATTGAGACAAGTAAAATCAGAGGATTAGAGACGCATTTACTGCCAGTGATGTATCAACTTGGCGGTGAACACCGTTTTATCTCCGGATCAAATTTTTTCAGATATTTAGATGTAAAATAATTGTATGTGGTTGTGACCATTTAAAATGCTCATGCGTTAATTATGCTGATGGTAGCAGTTTAATTGACTAAAAATGCGTCATTTCTGAATGGGTATTTTTGCGATTGTTATCACCTTGTTTCATAAGTTTAACTAATCCGAATGGCCAATTTTTGTCATTTTTTTATTCGAACAAACTTGCCTAATATTCGAGCCAACACAGTAAGTTACCGATTTATTTAAGAGAGGCTCACATGGCACAAGCAATGCATTTGGGTACTGTTACAGCACCAACCTCTATGGATAAAAAAACCTACCCGGTTAACTTCAAAGGATTGATGAAACATTTGGTTGATATTCTGTTTGTTGATACCCAGCAAACTCGCAGCTACTACAGTGCAGAACTATCTAGCCACATGCAACGTGATATTGGTTTATCACGCTAAGCTAAACACAAAAAAGCCGACAGTGATGTCGGCTTTTTTATTGGCACTTTATGACAGATAAAGAAAACGCGGCCGGAGCCGCGCTTTTTCTGAATTACTTCTTGCGGCAGTATTCCGCAATAATGTACATCGTTTGACCGTTCACTTTACCCTGAATGTGTTTAGGATCATCGGTCAGTGCGATACCGCGTACCGCAGTACCTTGTTTGATCACCATGCTGGAACCTTTTACTGGCAGATCTTTAATCACGGTTACGTCATCGCCTTTTTTCAGCTCAACGCCGTTCACGTCCAGTGGTTTCTCTGCGTCATCGTCCATGCCGATTTCTGCCCATTTCTGAGTTTCCTCGTCCATGTACATCATTTCGACCAGATCCTGAGCCCAGCCTTCAGAAGTCGCCAGGCGCTTCAGTTGACGCCAAGCCAACACCTGAACAGGCGTAACCTGACTCCACATGCTGTCATTCAGGCAGCGCCAGTGGTTTGCATCTACTGTGTCTGGGTCTTCGATTTGACCTTTACAGGTATCGCAAAGCATCACTGCGTGATCCACAGTAATTTGCGTGTGTGGTGCAACCACAAAAGGAGTTAGCGGTGACTCTGCAGAACAGAGTTCACATTTAGATTCGCAGCGTTCAAGTAGCGTTGCTTCAGTAGACATAATACCCACCTTGTAAAATTTCGTAAGCGCGTATTATCCACTTTACGCACAAGATTTAAAGGGGTATTGCATCAAACGCGGCAAATCAATGGGTTATTTGTATTGATTTGATGCAAATAACCCCAATTGACTTAAGTTATCTCAGCCACACTGCGGATGTGGTACAGAATAAGACGGCAATTTTTTAATCATCGCAGTCAGATCCTGAATGCGGGTGCTGTGCGAAGGGTGGGTTGAAAGCAGTTCTGGTGGCTGGTTGCCTCTTGACGCTTTTGCCATGTTTTTCCAAAGTTCGATGCTTTGGCGTGGATCGAACCCCGCTTTAGCCATGATCTCCAGTCCAACGATATCAGCTTCAGACTCCTGAGATCGGCCGTAAGGAAGGATCACTCCGTATTGAACGCCCACGCCCAACGCGGCCATCGTGATGTCTTTGTATTGAGCATAGGCTGAAGAGCCGATAGCCATATCCGTTACCTGCAAACCGACACTTGCCAACTGAGTTTGTGATAAGCGCTCGTTACTGTGATTGGCAAGTACGTGTGCAACTTCATGGCCAAGCACCGTTGCCAATTGGTCTTGATTGACCGCGACTTTGAGTAGTCCGGTGTAAACGCCAATCTTGCCTCCGGGCAGGGCGAAAGCATTCACTTGCTCACTGTTGAACACCACGACTTCCCATTGTTCGAACCCCGCTTGCTTGGGGACTTGAGCGGTGATGGCGTTGGCTACACACTGCACGTAAGCATTAGTTTTTGCGTCTTGATTAATCGGTGTGTCTTGCTTCATTTGTGTGAAAGACTGAGCGCCTAAATTGCTCATGTCGTTGCTCGAAAACAGCAGAATCTGGTTTCGTCCGGTAGGGGATGCGGCACATGCGGTCAGACCGATCGCTGTCAGAATACAAGAAGCTTTAAACCATGAACGCATTGCTGGCTCCATAATTTTCAGAGGTTAATATTAAACGTGCAAATAATATCATGGCTTAAGCTGAATTGAAGGTGAATGTGGTTTTGTCATTGGCATTCAGAGCGTTACAATAGAACCCACTCACATTTCTTTGCTGCGCACCTGTCTGCGTCTCATCTCAAGGAATTACCTATGGAAATTTGGAAAAAACCGATCAGTCTGGAGATTCTTAATGCAACTTCAAAAAATACGCTGATTGATCATCTCAATATTGTTTATACCGAGATCGGGGATAATTCTGTATCGGCTACTATGCCTGTTTGTCATTTTACTCATCAACCTTTGGGTATGCTGCACGGCGGCGCTTCAGTTGTTCTGGCTGAAACATTGGGCTCTGTGGCGGCAAATTTCTGTGTGGATGATGATTCTTACTGCGTTGGTCTGGATATTAATGCTAATCATATTCGCTCAATGCGTGACGGTCATGTGATTGGGACGACAACGCCAATTCATTTGGGCGTATCGACTCAGGTTTGGCAAATCACGATTACCGACGATCGCGGTCGTTTGGTGTGCACCAGCCGCCTGACCATGGCGGTTAAGAAAGCAAAAAACAATAAGCAGAAACTGAACACCGAGGCGTAAATGGTTATTGAGTTTAAAAGCGGAAAAATCATTGTCACGGCGCATGAGCTGGTGATCCGTTTACAAGGTGACCATCATGTGACGCTTCAGGCGCAAAGTGATGCGGTCGAACTGATTGGTCGCGGAGCGAATGTGGTGGCCGTGAATGGCTCTGAAGCAAAGTGGTCATTGAAGTTGGACAACGAAGAGCAACTGCGCCAACTAGCGGCTGAATTGGGTTGTGATATCGCTTAAAGAATCCTGTCTCTGACTTGAAAAAATACCATAAAATAGGGAAACTCATTTCGTAGCTGTTTAAATGAGATTTCCCCTTTATGAGTAGCCCCCGCTTACGTGTCCAGTTCGAAACCCTATTCGAACACTTCAATGGTCAGGATGCTGAAACCCAACTCGAAGATGTCACTGAAATTTTGTTCTGTACCCGTCGTAATGCACGTATTGTGCTGAACAAAATGGAAGAAGAGGGCTGGATAGAATGGCATCCGGCCGCGGGGCGCGGCAAATTGTCTCAGTTGCTGTTTAAACGCAGCCGAGCCGATGTCAGTGAAAATCTCGCCCGGCGTTATCTTGAAGAAGGAAAGATCGGCCAAGCGTTATCGGTTTTGGATCAGGATGCTGCCAAGCTGACTCAAGTGATTCAGAGCTACCTCGGGGTTCAGCATCAAGAAGGTCTGCAAGTTGTCCGGCTGCCATACTACCGACCACTGTCGATGCTCAATCCGTCCAAGCCAATGCGTCGCTCAGAGCAACACATTGCACGCCAGATCTACAGCGGCCTGACTCGGCTTGATGAAGACGAGCAATTACAGCCAGATCTTGCTCATACCTGGCAAGCAATTACACCTACTCATTGGCGGTTCTATATTCGCCCGGGTGTGCGCTTCCATAATGGTGAACTGTTGACGACGGATATTGTCATTCAAAGCCTGTGGGAATTGCGCTTTGTGAATCTGTTTTCTCACATTGATCAGGTGGACTCTCCGGGAGATTGTGTGGTGGATATCCACCTGCAAAAACCGGATCACCGTTTACCGTTGCTGCTGTCGGAAGCGTGCGCGAAGATCCTGTTACCGGAATCTCAGCGCAGTGAAGATTTTGACCTGATGCCAGTCGGGAGCGGTCCATACAAGGTGATCGTCAATGACGAAAAACGTTTGGTTCTGCAGGCATTTGATGGCTATTTTGGTTTTCGCCCGTTGTTGGATCGGGTTGAAGTGTGGGTGATTGACGAAGTGCATTCATCGATGGTCTTCCCGAGTTTGTCTCACCCCATTAAAACGCAGCGAGGCTCCTCTACAGAAGATGTGGATCTCGATCCGGGATGTACCTATTTGTTGCTGAATAAGAAAAATGGTCTTGCCAAAGAGGATGAGTGGGCAACCTATTTTCATAACAAACTGAGTACTCTCAACTTGTTCCGCCGATTACCCGAGGAAAAAGTAGTTGAGCTCGGCGTGCTGCCTGCCTATGGTTTGAAGCCGGGTTGGTACCATCAGGCGCCAAGTAATTTTGCCATCACACCACCTGCGCAACGTACTGTCACGGTTGCCTATCATGCGCAGCATCCCATGTTTCCAACGCTTGCGAAGGTGATACAACAAGTTCTCAATGAGGATGGCATCAACGTTGAATTCATCAAATATGAGCTTTCCCTAACCGAAGTGGGTGAGGTGGATATCTGGATTAAAGCCATGGGGATTGCCAATCATCGTGATGACGCATTAGCAGGCTGGCTGTTGAACTATTCGGATGTTGAACACCTGAGTTTGGCTGATGATTTCAATTACTGGTGTGGATTAGTCGATCAATGGCGTGCGGACAAATACGCGACCTTCCCCGCAAGAGAACTGGGTAAGTCGCTTGTGGAGCAACACCAAATTATCCCAATGTTCCATTGCTGGCTGGGAGTCTCAAAAGATCAGTGTGGCTCGCTACAGAATGCCAAGTGCAATGCTTTGGGATGGTTTGATTTCAGCCAGGTATGGGTTAAACCCGAGCTCGATTGAGATGGCAAAACCAAGAAAAAAACTACCGGAAAAGGTAGTTGATATCTACTGTGCCAAGTGCCGGACACTATTGCTTAAGTACCATAAAGGTGGAAAAGGAGCTTTAGTGAAGTGCTTTAAAGAACGTATTGCTCAGGATTTCACGTCCGGTGATGGTCGCTGCCCAAATTGTGGTAGCGAGTTTGCCAGGGACGCAATGGTCAGGGGCACGCCTGCTTTAAAAATGGTGGGTGGCAAAGTGATGATGAAATAAACAACTCTCAAGTTATCTTTTGAAAAAATCGAAAATTCGGTTCAGAAAACTTAAAATTTCATGTGGTTGATACCGATATTGATCTCGGTCGATAAAAAAGGGAATTCTTAGGCTAAAAGCTACAAATATGTTTTAGACGTGTTAAACTTCAATTGTTCCAAATTTGGACCAGAAGTAGCTCTAAAATAGGGGGGGAGTCAATGGAACTCGCGCTAATCATCACTTTTATCGTAGCGGCAGTTGTTATGGTGAAAAAAGAGATGGCAGAAAACAAATAATTTAGTTCATTCTCATTTTTTCTTTTCCTTTTGAATGCATTAAATGTAAAAAAGCCAGCTTTCGCTGGCTTTTTTGATCCTTCAAATGTGCGTCATCAGAATTCGTACTTAGCGGTAATGGCAAAGTTACGTTTTGGCTGAGACTTATCCAGATCCAGTTCGCTTGATCCGCGTACATCGTTCCACTTGTAATACTCTTTGTCGGTCAGGTTGAAAATACCTGCTGTCAGAGTTACGTCTTTGATTGGCTTATAGTATGCGGTGATATCAATGATGGTTGCACTTGGTAGTTCAGTTTGTGCGGAATCCTCACTGTTGATATCACTGGACGATTTCTTCGCCGTGTAGTTTACCTTTAGGCTTGAACCCCATTGAGTGCTCGGTGCGTCATAGTTCAGGGCAACGACTGCATTCCATGGGTTAACACTGTTCAACGGGTTGCCTTCGCCATCTTCGCCTTCTGTGTATGCTGCCACCAGCTTGGTGCTCATACCTTGTGGGGCATTCACAAGTTTATCCAGTAATAGGGTATTGCTCAGCTCCACACCTTTGATGGTCGCCTTATCAATGTTGGTGTAGTAGTACGAAGTCATTGAGCCATCGTTGGTACTGGTTTGATCAATAAAGTTGTCGTAATCACTGTAGAACACTGAAATCTCTGATCGCGAGGCATCGGTTTTGTGGCGGTAACCCAGCTCGTAGGAAACGCTTTCTTCTGACTTCAGATCTGGGTTAGGAATGTTTTCATAACAGAAGCCATAGTAACAGCCACCAGCGTAAACATAGTAAAGCTCACTAAACGTCGGTGCTCGGAAGCCTTGGCTGACTTGGGAGAAAACGCTGTTTTCGGTATTGAGATGGTAAACAGCGCCGACTCGACCAGTCACTGCGGAATCTTTGTAGGTTTCGTAACTTGTGCCTTCTACATCACCAGGATTGGTGTTGAACCAGTCGTAACGCAAACCCGGTGTGACGATCAGATCACCGTTCAAAAATGCCATTTCGTCTTGCAGGAAGACGCCAACTTTACGCTCTTTCGCATCCGGTGTGTACACGATTTGAGAGCTGCTGTTGGTCGATGAATCATACTGGATATTGGTGTTTTCGATATCAGCAGCGGTCAGGCTGATACCATAAATGAAGTTATGTTCTACACTGCCAGTGGTTAACAGTTTGTCGAATTGAGTTTCCACATCCCAACGATTGTCTTTATATACGTAGTCTTTGGTCTGGTTGTTTGACGAGGTTGAACGGTGAGTGACACCGTTGTCGTCCTTTTTCTGCCAGGTGACTTTACTGGTAATGGTGTCTGCCATGCCAATGTCTGCGTTCCAGATGTGCTTCAATCCCAAACGTGTTTTCTTGGTCGTATCGTCACCAGTGTAATTGGTGTAAGTCGAATGATAGATATCCGAGTTCGACTCGTTGTGCGTGATTTCGCCCAGCAGCTCAATACGATGAGCAGGGTTTAGCTGATATTGCAGCTTGAGAAGCAGATCGTTTTTCTCTGTGTCTTGATCTGTAACGGAATAGTTTTCATGTTCGCCATTGGCGAAGTTATTGACGTTCTGGCCGTCACGACGGGTGAATGCGACCAGAGTTTCCAGATCGCCGATACGGTTTGCCAGTGCGACGTGCTCACTGAATGATTTGTCTTCTGAAAAGTAAGAGAGCTTCACCTGGCCGCCAAAGGATTCACCATCTTTGAGAAAATCGCGCGGATCTTTAGTTTCGAATGCGACAACCCCGCCGACCGCATCGCTGCCGTGAAGACTTGAAGCCGCGCCTTTCACGACTTCTACGCTTTTGACCATGTCTGGTTCAATGTACACTGCACTGGAGTTCACGAATTCGGTGTTGCCGCCGTCGAAAGATTGACCTTGAGCCACGCCATCGACAAGAATTTTGACTCGGTTCCCTTCAACCCCACGAATGTTGACGGTTTGAATGCCTTGACGATTAGAACCGTTCACGGTTACACCCGGTGTGTACTCAAACACTTCCGCAACATCTTTTGACATGTTTTTTTCAATGTCTTTGTCACTGACAACGTCGACTTTCGCGGCGGTATTGCCTAACGTTTGATTTGTGCGGGTTGCCGATACCACCACTTCGTCGAATGAGGCATAATCATCGGCATAGGCGGAAGGAGAAAGGGCAAGAACAATCGCAATCGATAGTAAAGATTTGTTATACATCTGCTTTTACCTTATTAAATCCATGTAACGTAAGTTCGCCGCAGAGTCTATTTGATCTAAATAATAATTACTATCATTTGCATTTGTGTTTATTGTTGGTTTTTGCTGCGAAAGTGGGTACTCTGTTCATAGTTATTTACAATATATCAATAAGTTAATTAATAATTGCACTAGAAATAAAGTTTTTGCTTTATTAAATAAGTGTGATTTAGATCACCAATAACTGGGTGTTCTATCAATATAAGGATGTTGGTTTTGCAAAGTCCAATTACGTTAGAAGCGTTACATATTCTCGATGCAATTGACCGACGAGGCAGTTTTGCAGCGGCGGCGAATGAACTAAATCGTGCTCCGAGTTCGCTCAGCTATCAGATTCAAAAACTGGAGCAAGATCTGGATATCATGATTTTCGACCGCTCCGGTCACAAAGCGAATTTCACCGATGCGGGTAAGCTCATTCTGGAACGGGGGCGGGCCATTTTGTCTGCGACCGAGAAGCTCGTTAATGACGCAACGCTTCTGGCTAACGGCTGGGAGCTGGATATCACCGTAGCGTTTGATGGCATCATACCGATTGCGAACTTCTTCCCATTAGTTGAAGCGCTGGGCAATGTGAGCAAAACCCGTATTCGCTTACAGGAAGAAATTCTTGCGGGTAGCTGGGAATCTCTGGCGACTGATCGCGCAGACTTACTGATTTGTCCTCGTATCGAAACGCTTCCTCAGGACGTTAAGGCCGAGACATTGGGTGAGATGGAAATGGTCTGGGTAGCGGCAAGTAACCATTATGTGCATAAGCGGACGGGTGAATTTGACGAAGAAGCACGCCAGAAGTATCGTGCGATTGCTATTGCCGATACAGCTCGCGACCAGCCAGCGATGAGTGTGAATATCCTTCAGAAGCAGCCACGTTTAACGGTGACCAATTTTAATGCGAAGTGCCAGGCTTTGGTGAATGGTTTAGGTATCGGTACGCTACCAAAGCATGTTGCCGAACCGTTGATTGCTGAAGGTAAGTTAAAGAAAATTGAAGGTAGCCAAGGGTCGAAAATGGAAATCATTATGGCTTGGCGCCGAAACAAAATCGGTGAGGCGAAATCCTGGTGTATTCAATACCTTAAGAAGCACTGGAATCTAGTTTAAGATCAAAAATAGAAAGGCGGATCAATAAGATCCGCCTTTCTGCTTATCGCTGCTAAGGATTGAGTGGCAGTACCATATCTGCCGTACCATCCTCAAAATGGATATCGACTTCAAATCCGAGTCGCTGAGCCAAAGTTAGCATGCCTCGGTTGGTTGGCATGGTCATTCCCGACATCTGGGTTGTGCCTTTGTGACGGCAGTAATCTATGATCTTGCCCATCAAAATTTTACCTAACCCTTTTCCTTTGAGATCGGATCGAATCAGAATCGCAAATTCGGCATCGGTGTTCTCTGGATTAATCAAAGCGCGCGAAACGCCAATGATCTCATCTTTATCGCCCTGATGGCTTACCGCAACAAACGCCATCTCCCGGTCGTAGTCAATCTGAGTCAGGTTGGCTAGCGCTTCGTGATGAAATTCACCGACATCAGAGAAAAAGCGTTTATAAAGGTCTTCTTTACTGACTTTCTTAATAAATGCGGCGTGATCGGGTTCATCTTCAGGAAGAATTGGCCGAATGGTCACCAGCTCGCCGTCTTTGGCCTGAACGTCTTCCGCCATCTCTGACGGGTAAGGGCGGATCGCCAGTCTGCTTTGTGCGTCGCCTTCAAAACGTTTGAGCGTTAAGTCTGCATCGAGGATGGTAAATTGACTGCCATTTACCAATACTGGATGGATATCCAGTTCGTGAACTTGTGGGCATTCCACCACCATTTGGGAAATTCGGACCAGGAATTCAGACAAACCCTCAATGTCTATCGGCACAGGCAATTTCTGCAGACGAATCTTCCCGCTGCGAATAGCTCGCACAATCAAGTAACGCGCCAGCGTCATATTGAGAGGCGGTAAGGCCGCGGCGGCATCGATCGATTCATTCCACTCTGAGCCTCCCTGGCCAAGCAGGATCACTGGGCCGAATGTGGTGTCGTGTTTCACTTTAATTCGCAGCTCTTCACCGCCAGCGAGTTTAGCCATGGCTTGGACAAGTAAGCCGTGAATGTTGGCTGATGGGTAGGAGATCTGTGTTCGGTCTAAGATCGCCTGCGCTGCGCTGGCGACTTCAGTGCTGTTGCGCAGATTGAGCATGACGCCCTGAACATCGGATTTATGGGCAATGTCCGGTGAGCGCAGCTTTACCGCAACCGGATAACCAATCGTTTCAGCAATATGCACGGCTTCGCTGGCATCAGATGCTATCCAGGTAGGTAGCACATTGAAGTTAAAACATCTCAGCAAAGTGCCAATCTGGTGGGTATCAAGGTGAACCAGATTATTCAGATTATTAGTCTCCAGATGTTCTTCTATCCATTGTTTGGCACTGTTCACTTCTGAGACATGGACCGCTTCCGCCGTGGTTGGGGTCTCCATCAGTTGTTTTTGGTTGCGGCGGTACTCGACCAAGTGCATGAAGGCCACGACTGCGCTCTCGGGAGTACGATAAGTCGGAATACCAGCTTGATTAAAAATCTGCCGCGCTGGCTTGGCCGTCATTTCGCCAGACCAGTTGGTCAGAATATTAAATCGTGGTGAACGAGGATGCGCTTTAATTACATCGACAATAGCTTGAGCCGTCTGTTCAGAATGAGCAATTGCTGAGGGGCTATGCATGATAAGAATGGCATCAATAGTCTCGCTATCCAGTACGGCTTTAAGTGCATTCACATAACGGGTATGGTCGCCGTCGCCAACAATGTCGATAGGATTACCGTGCGACCAACTCTGCGGTAAGCACTGATTCAACTTTTCGTACACACTTTCTTCAAGCTCGGCCAGTTTCCCTCCTCGCTCTAACAATGTATCAATCGCCATAATTGCCGGCCCGCCACCGTTGGTGATGATCGCCAAGCGCTCGCCACGGAGAGGGACTGAATGAGTCAAGGTTTCTACGGCAGCGAACAACTCATGCGTGTTGTTTACTCTCAACATACCTGTGCGTCGAATTGCTGAATCGTAAATGATGTCCAGTGTATCATCGCCGCCGGTATGCATTTGCGCAGCCTTGCGTCCGGCGCTAGTGCGTCCGCCTTTCAGAACCAATATCCGCCGGTTGCGTGATGCTGCACGCGCTGCTGACATAAAGCGTCTCGCGTCTTTAATCGTATCAACGTATAGCAGAATGGCATCGGTATATTTGTCGGTGCTGAGACAGTCGAGCAGGTCGGAAAAGTCGATGTCACTGGCGTTACCTAAGGAAACAAAAGCAGAGAACCCGATCTCTTTATCGTTTGCCCAATCTAGAATCGTGGTGCATACAGCCGCTGATTGTGAAATGAAAGCAATGTTGCCTTTAAGCGCAGTCACGGGAGAGAAAGATCCATTGAAATTGATCCAGGGCAGAATCAGTCCCAAGCTGTTCGGCCCAAGGACACGCATTCCTGCCTCTTTGGCGATGGCGCTACATTGTTCTTGGATTTCTCGTCCCTGAGCATCCAGTGAATACATATCGGAAGAGAGGACAACGACGTTGGATACGCCTTTTTCGGCCAACTGACGAAAAATGGAGATATTACGTGACGCGTGAGTGCATAAAATTGCGATATCCGGAACTAACGGCAGCGCATCAATGGTTTTGTACGCAAGGACGCCACAAACGGAGGGATAATAGGGAGTCACTGGCATAATGGCGCCATCAAATCCTCCTTGCAGCAAATTCTTCATCACAATATTGCCGGCACGGAATGGGCGGATAGAGGCACCAATCACCGCAACGGATTTAGGCTTCAGTAACTGACTTAAATTATTCATAATTATTGCGCCACAAGTTGACCTGTCTATATCCTAACCAATTCTCGTATTGGCTGTTCGTCTATTTGGTCTGGTTGTGATCCTGTCAGCACCGGAGTGAGTCGACTTTGTGTCACAAATCACAGGATATCCTTGATAAATCGGCCGCTAAGCTTGATTCTCAGCGCCGCTATCGGCATGATTTAATTACTTTCTACTTAGAGTGTTTATGAATCCATGAAAAAAGTTGCAATTGTTGGCTTGTCAGCGCTACTCGCTGCTTGTTCCTCGGGAAGCTACATCACAGATGTGACCACGGAAAGTCATACGGAAGAATATGCGGTAGCTGAAGTGCCTCAACCAGTTGTTTCAGACGAAGGAACAGCAGTAGGTGTGACAGAACAAAACGTTGAAATGAACGTCATCAAGATGGCGCCAGCTGAAAACGATAAGAAAGTGGTTAAAATGAGCCCGCAAACTCAGGCGAAACCTGCAGTTGCCATCACGCCTCCGACAGCTAAGCAAGTTGCGATGAATCCTCGCTACGGTTTTACGATTCAGGTCGTTGCTGTAGGCACTCAGAACAAAGTGGATCACTTTGCCAACAATCTGCCAAAAGATGGCCAGCCAATTTGGGAAAACTACAAAGTTGTAAACGGAACAAAATGGTACACCGTGCTTTATGGTGACTACGCGACGCGCAAAGAAGCAGCGGAAGCGATTACAACGCTACCAAGTGAGTTCCAGTCTCTGAAACCTTTTGTGAAGAGCATTGACTCGATTAAAAACTCTGAGTTCCCGACGCTGAATAAGCTTAACTAACTCTGACTGAAACGATAAAAGGGGCGATTTGGCCCCTTTATTGTTTGTTCTCTGACCACTTAAACCATGATTGTGTGAGAAATTGTCTCGAACGGTGTAAGTTCATGGCGAATTGTCTATCATAGTGGACAAATAATCTCTGGCGTCACGGAAAGATCTAATGACAAAAACGACTATCTTACTTTTGTGTGGCGGCGGCTCTTCTGAACATGAAGTGTCGCTGGTTTCTGCTAACTATTTGCAGCAGCAATTATCACAAACTCCTGAATTTGATGTGATCAGGGTTGAAATGAAAAAAGAGGGATGGTTCTCGGATTGCGGTGAGATAGTTTATCTGGATACAAACTCAGCCACATTGAATGGCGAAGGTTTATCAATCAAGATCGATTTTGTTGTTCCGTGTATCCATGGCTACCCGGGTGAAACGGGCGACATTCAGTCCATGTTTGAACTTGCTGGTATTCCTTACTTAGGCTGTGGCCCAGAAGCCAGTTCAAATAGCTTTAACAAAATTACATCCAAACTATGGTACGACGCGTTAGGTATTCCAAACACACCTTATCTGTTCTTGTCAGAAAACAATGCGGATGCACTAAAGTCGAGTCAAGAAGCATTTGCTAAGTGGGGCAGTCTCTTTATCAAAGCTGCACGTCAAGGGTCTTCTGTTGGCTGTTACAAGGTCACAAAAGAGGACCAAATTGCTCCCGCTATTGATGCCGCATTTAGTTATTCAGAGCAAGTACTGGTTGAGAAGGCCGTTAAACCCCGTGAACTGGAAGTCGCTGCCTATGAAATGGGTGGTGAGGTTTTTATCACCAAACCTGGTGAAATTATTGCTCCTGAAGATGCGTTTTACAGTTACGAGGAAAAGTACAGTACCGACAGCCACTCGCGCACTGAAGTGGAAGCGGGTAATTTGACTGACGACCAACAAACTTTGATTCACAGTGTTGCTGAGAAAGTTTTCACCCACATGAAACTGCGTCATTTGTCGCGTATTGATTTCTTCTTAACACCAGAAGGTCAGGTTTATCTCAACGAGGTAAACACTTTCCCAGGCATGACGCCGATTTCAATGTTCCCTAAAATGCTTGAACATAACGGCCATAAGTTTGCCGATTTCCTGGCAGATTGTGTTCGCACCTCACTTACTCCCAAGGCTTAAATTTCACAAATTTTAGCTTCTCTCGCTCTGCGGTATTTTTATCACCAATGTATTGATAAGGCATCGCAGGGCTGAGCCAACGCCCGAATTCTTGAATCTCTCTCGCTTTATATCCTTGTTTCGCCAGTTCTTTCGCCGCTCCTATGCGCGTTGATTGTCCGGAGAAACGCAATTGTTCATCGCCCAAATATCTTCCTGCGTTTCGTAGGATCCGAAATATTGATGAATCATCAAGTGGAGATGTAGAAACGTTACCATGTCGATCGATAGCTCGGAAAAGTACGCCACTTGTATCTTCGATACAGGTGAGCCATTTCGACAGACATTGACTCGCTTGTTCAGAAAGCGAATAAGTGTAGCCTGACATTTGCAAACTCAAATTAGGTTGTTCGTTATTAAGCCTAACTAACTGAGATGCATCGAGAGATTTAAGCTCTGAGCGCTTTAACGCACACTCAAACATAACGTGGTAAATCGCAAGATCTCGGATCGTTTTTATTGCCTGACGATCTTTAAGCTTTCCAAATAGCTGACTCAGATGGTCTTGATTAAAACTTTGAGCTTGTGTGGCATCGCCATGTTTATCTAACCGTAGTCGCTGTAACGATGTGCGCACCTGACTATTCGTTGTCGGGTCTCGTTGGCCGAGTAGGGTGTGAACTAAACTTATGGTGACCGTGTAACGTTTAAGAGTGCTAAATTTTCTGGCACGAGCCTCAAATTCAATGAACTGACGCACTGCGGTGATTGATGCAGGAATTGCGTTAACTGATCGCAATTGACAGAATTCCAGAAATAGATTCCAGTCTTTAGTGAACGCAAGTAATGAATTGCGACTGTACTGATGTTGGGTGAGTTGATTGAACTGTTCGAGAGTGACTAGACGACCAAAATCGATAAGCATCTGTTTTAAAATGCTTTGATCTGTGACGACGGTAAGGTTTTTTTTCATACTAGCGCACTATAACTTAATGTTTTGATAATAAATATACTTGCTAACCCGAGATATACAATTATTATTTAGGTAACTGCAACTAAAAGAACCAGATGCGTATGGCTATAGCTACTTATAGAGGGTTTACCCTCAAATCTGCACCAAATTCAACTGAAGTATGGCAAGTTCAGATAAAAAACCATGTTTTGACCGGCAACCTTGCGGCAGTGAAGAAGAGTATCGATTGGTGGTGTGATACTGCATCAATTATCGATCCTCGCGAATTTGAATCGGTCGGCCGTAAACGAGAAGTTGCTGCAGGAACGCAAGAGAACTTCAACGGGTTCAGCCTCAAAAACGATACTGGTGAAGCAAATGGATGGTACTGCTTTTTTAATGGCCGCTTAATCAAAGGTTCTAAAGTTGCTATTCAAAAACACATCGAAGCTTTTTTGCTTGCTAAACAGCGAGCAGAAACACAACACAAGAAGTAGTAAAGATCATGACACTCGTATATTCGACAGACGTCGGCCGAATTAAGCAGGAACCAGAGCAAGCAGAACGTCCTAAAGGTGATGGTATTGTTCGTATTCACAAAGAAACGAAAGGACGTAAAGGTAAAGGTGTCTGCATCATCAAAGGACTAGACCTGGATGACGCGCCGCTTAAGCTGCTTGCCGCCGAACTCAAGAAAGTCTGCGGTTGTGGTGGTTCGGTTAAAGATGGTGAAATCGAAATCCAAGGCGACATGCGAGACAAAATTAAAGCGATGCTTGAGAAGAAAGGCTTTAAAGTCAAGCTAGCCGGCGGCTAATAACCAGGTTGATATCGTTAGATAGCAAAGTAGTTATTAGCTATTTTATGGTAAATCCAGTTATGTTGAATAGCTTCGCTAGATAACCAAGCAAATACAGCACAACAGAGAAGAGCACCCAAAAACGTGCTCTTCTTATTAGCAAATACAATTTAACATAACGTACATAATACGCACCAAGGTAGGCAAAAAAGAAAGGTATCTTTGTCTGTACAATCAATCAGATACCTTTACTTTTCACCCACATAAATTATGCGATCTTTTGATTCTCTTCTAGGCGTCTTAAAGCATCAGAGAACAAGTTGCGCTGCTTCGAGTTTGAATTCCGCACTGAAAGTGCGTCTGGTACGCTTGGTCATAGTTTCACCTGTCATGCTATGAGGTGTATCTTAACACCTCTAATAAGGTGGCCAAATTCACTATGCCACTACAAGTTGTTGTCTTATACACACTAGCGAGACTAGAGCTTACCTTTTAAATGGGACGTTAATAGCTCTTCAAATGAGTGTTCTGACCCAACTGATTTCTTTGCTTGATTGATAACGCTTGTCTTATGCACCTTTGTTTCTATTGATTGTGACAGCACGTCTGCTAACTGGCTATATGACGATAAAGCCTTTGTATTAATATTCCACTCAAGGCAGAATTTATCACTTAACTGGTCAATCATTTCTTTTGCATTAGGGGCTGGTGGTGCTTTTATGATTCCGTTCATGTATGGCTCCACATCTAGTTGGTACTCTTTGTGTGCCCCAACCACTTCACTCTTAGATTCAGAGTAATACCCTAATCTACTCAACCTGCTTTCAACACTATCTTTACCATTACCGAAATTGAATTTCTCTCTTATCTCATCAGAAGTTAAAAACTCATTCCCACACTTAAACTTTGTTGTATCATCTCGCTTCTTGCGACCATCTACCCCGTCCACGGCATTTTGAATAGCCAATGAAAAGGCCTTGTCCGAGTCAACCCCCCTACTCATATGTTTGAGTCTATGTGCTGTAACCCTATGGTCGAACTTCTCACACTTTATACCAAGAAGACGCTTTTCAAATCTTATAGCATCGGTGATACCCATTTTCACACCGTTTGAAGCAACAACAAAAGTGCTAGGCTGCGAGCCTGATTTTGAGTTGCCAGTTGGGTGAGCATTTAAACACTTATCACCCCAGTATTGCTTAATATACTGAGTCTCAACATCGCATAAGTCTGTATGTGCTACTTCTTCAGCTAATACCTCCACTTGATAAGCGTCATTCTCATCGCATCTCATTTTTACAGCTGACTGTATTGCTAGATACATTTTTCTGGAGGATTCTGAATTTTCCTGCTTGAGAGCGTCCTTTATATGCTTGGAAACACGGAAGCTTAGGTAAGTTTGTGTTTGTCCAATGTAAACGTGACCAGCGTAATCTCCCACCAATATCGTAATTTTGTAGATTAGCCCCGGTAAAATCGAACAATACTTACTAACAAGATCTTCTGCATTTTTACGTGTTATAGCGAACGGCATGGAAAAGTCCGGAGTAACTTCAGCGCGCTCTAAAAATTGGAGCAACCTCCTACAGAAAGCCCCATAGCTGACCTGCTTTTGTTCGGAGTATTTAATAAGCGCATATAGGGCTTTTGTTGTGTAAACAACTCCATCAACTAGCCATTTTTTAGATTGACGCCAATAAGTTGGACGCCCTGCCATAACTCCATTCCGATTGAATTCGAGCAGGTTAGATTTAAGTGTTAATTTATCGCTTAGCGACATGGTTCGAAAATCTTTCTTCTCCACACCGGAATAAACACCTGAGTAGTTAGTTATATGGCCTTTCAGCGTAGCCTCTTTTACATGTGTTCCTTCTTTTGCTAGTTCCGCAATAATTTCTTGAAGCATTTCATTCTGAGAATAATCACGAGATTGACACGTCACAGATAAATAATGAAATACCGCCTCCAACTCTTTTTCCTTCTGATGCACAGTTAAATCACGCCAATTTTTACTAATATTCGGCTTTACTTGTTTATTGTAACAATTCAGAGCGGACTCTAAGCTCACTTCAACTTTGTATTCAGGGTTGCCATTCACTTGCTCGACCAAATCACCAAGCATAACTGTCAACTGACCTTCAGAACGTTCATATGCCAAGATTGCATCATAGACAAAGTCCTTAGCCTCGACCTTCTTTTCAAAGCTCAATGACTCCCATCGCGGTAAGTCCGGTAACTGCCTATGTAACCAATTTTTTATTGCTTCGTGATCTTTAATAACACCCAGCTCAGTTTTCAGACGCATAGCTATATCGTTAAACATTAGCTCTTGCGTAAAGCTATTCGACTTAAGCTTGTCAAAACATTTAGTCACCAATTCTTGACGCTGACTTACACTTTTATCACTCCATCGAAGTTCAGCGTGATCACAAACCTTATTAAATTTTTTGAAGGCACAATTAAAGGAGTTAGTAAAAACGTTAATACCTTCCTGAGCAAGGAGGCGTCTTACTTGCTCAGCCGCATGCATCTTCGTTTTACTGACATCGATAACTAACTCACTCATGAACTCTCCCAATATACGCAGCCAACTTAACTTAATTCAAAGTTCGAAAGCTTAGCAAATATTTATACAAATCAGCAACTTGAATTTAAAAAACCAAGTAAAAAGTGAGTGAGATTAAATAATATTTATTGACAAGTATCGTCAATGTGGATGGGGGGAGACACGAAATGTTAATAGACTTAGCACTAAAGCCAAATGGTTCATAAGCTCGATAGAGTCACGCCTGATCTGTATGATCTCTACGTTCCATAGTTGGCGGCTTTATCACAAGATTATTTGCATAAATTGAGGGGAACACAGCCCGATAGGTACACCATAGGGTACATCAAGAAAAATCAAACCAGAGAAAATCCTTAATAAACAACAACCTTAATAGTAAGTCCAACTTCCACCAGCCCACCAAACGTTTGGAAAGGGCCAACTCGAAAGAGTTGGCCCTTTTTGTATTTACATCTTTCTGATCCAAGTACAATTTGAACTTGAGTACGACAAACCTCGTATTGCATCTGAACATTGAGCCGATCGGGTCCAAACACTCTCAGCAATCACAGGTATACCGGCACTTCGGAAAGGCTGTGCAGCCGTAAAACGATTGCTCTGTATTCTGGCCTTTTTTCGCGATACGCACGACCAGTTCAAAGTGACAATTAGGACATAAGTTAGGGGAAAGTTGGGGGTGAGCTTCAATCACCGGCTTTTGCATCAAGCTACGCCCTTCTTCAATCATGTGAACCAATTCGCCCCCGTTGACCAGCCACAACCGTTTACCTTGAGCAAGCGTGAGCGCTTCGGCTGTAACATCACTAGAGGTCACGATGATCATTTTACTGGCTTGATGTTCAATCATCACGCCATACATTTCTCGCAACGCTTGAACCCGAACCTCACACGCTTTCCAATCCTTACACTAAACAAGGCGTAGTTAGCCGTCTTTGGTGAGCCAAGTATCGACGCACCGTCTATCCTTCCCGCCATCATTCCACCTCAGTTGCCCCGGCAATCTGCGCTTTCAGCCAATCGCGAAAGATGCGGGTGGTGTCGTTGGCGGTGTGGGTGATGAGAAAATAACCGGCGTTGGCCGCGATGGGGGTAAATGGCGTAACCAGTTTACCACTGTCGAGTTCATTGGTGATGAGCGCCATACGCGCCATGGCAATACCCACGCCCGCTTCGGCGGCAGACATCGCCATGTCGGTTCGGTTGAAAAAATGGCCGCGCTGGGTCGCGAGTTCCAATCCCATTTCGGATGCCCAGTACAACCATTCAAAATCGCGTGGCGCTTTGGCCCACGGCATCGCATCGTGCAACAACACCACATCCTGCCAACCGGCGGCATGACTTAACTGTGGATGCGCCGCCAGATAAGCCGGGCTCATCACCGGCAGCAACGATTCTTCCATCAACATTTCTGCATTTTGTTTGGGGTATGGCAGCGGGCCGTAGTCGATCGCAAGATCGAAATCTCGGCGGTCACTGTCCACCAGCGCGCCTTCGGCAAACATCTGAATCTGAATATCCGGGTTGTGACGATAAAAGTCATCCAGGCGCGGTACTAACCATTTAAAGGCCAGCGACGGCGTCAGTTTGAGGCGAATCTCTTTGCGGTTGTCACGTTGGCTAAGGCTTTGTATTGCAGAATCAATTTCCTGAAAGCTGCGCTGCAACACCGTGAGCAGCGTCTGCCCCGCTTCGGTTAAACGCACGCCTCGTGAATGTCGTTCAAACAGGCTAAAACCTAGCTGCCCTTCCAATTGCAACAATTGCTGGCTGATCGCCCCCGTGGTGAGGTGCAGCGCTTTCGCTGCACTGCTGAAACTCGGGTGCTGTGCGACCAGCATAAAGGTATGTAACGCGGAGACATTGTGGCTTTTTAACATGACTTGCTTAATATCGCTTGCTTTTAGAAAAACTAAACACTGGTGATAAATATTATCGATTGTTAAGAAAAGGTAAAGCAAAGAAACTAGCCACCAACAAACAGAGGTCGCCGTTTTGATGTCGCGACTTCATAAAACAGTCAGTCGCTCTAAGCAATCAACAGCCTTTGTAATAGGAAGTCGTTATGGAAGTTATCGTATTAGGTAGTGGTGTGGTCGGCCTCACTTCAGCATGGTACTTGTCTCAGGCAGGACACAGCGTCACGGTCGTCGACAGGCAGCCGCGCAGCGCTGAAGAAACCAGTTTCGCCAACGCCGGACAGATCTCTTACGGCTACTCTTCTCCATGGGCGGCGCCAGGCATTCCGCAAAAAGCGGTTAAATGGCTGTTTGAAAAACACGCGCCCCTGAAAATTAAACCGTCACTGGATCCAAAACTGCTGGGTTGGATGACGCAAATGCTGGCGAACTGCCAACTGTCGCGCTACCAAGTCAACAAGGCGCGCATGCTGGCGATTGCCAACCACAGCCGCGCGTGTCTGACCCAACTGAACAAAGAGCACAATGTGCAATATCAGGGTCGTCAGCAAGGGACGCTGCAAGTGTTCCGTGATGAAAAACAGTTGGTGTCGATTGAAAAAGACATGCGTTTGCTGGAAGAGAGCGGCGTGCGTTTTGAACTGATGAATGTCGACTCGTGTATCGCGCAAGAGCCGGGCCTGGCCCCAGTGAAAGACAAACTGGTGGGCGGCCTGTACCTGCCGGATGATGAAACGGGCGACTGCTACCTGTTCTGTCAGCAAATGACGGAACTGGCAAAAGCTCACGGTGTGCGTTTTGAGTTCGATACCCAAATCAAATCGCTGGCGACGGAAGGCAAAAAGATCGTCGGTGTCCAAACCGATAAAGGTCTGCTGAAAGCGGATGCGTACGTGGTTGCGTTAGGCAGCTTCTCAACCGCGATGCTGAAACCGCTGGGCATTGATATTCCGGTTTACCCGGTGAAAGGTTATTCACTGACCGTGCCTATCGTGAATCCAGAACTGTCGCCACAATCAACCGTCATGGATGAAACGTACAAAGTGGCGCTGACCCGTTTTGATGACCGTATTCGTGTGGCGGGCACCGCAGAACTGGCGGGCTTTGACCCATCGATTCCGACCGCACGTAAAGAGACGATTGAAATGGTGGTGCGCGATCTGTTCCCGCAAGGTGGCGATTTCGACCAAGCGCAATTCTGGACCGGCTTCCGCCCAATGACGCCAGATGGCACGCCAATCATCGGTGCGACGCAGTTCGATAACCTGTTCACCAACACCGGTCACGGTACACTGGGTTGGACCATGGCTTGTGGTTCTGCGCATCTGCTGGCGGATATCATGACCCGCGGCAAAGCCGAGATCGACACTCGTGGCCTGAACGTGTTCCGCTACCAAAACGCGTCTTAAATCCCCTCATATCTCCGTCATCCGGTGCTTAATCATGCGCCGGATGACGGCTATTTTTTAGCCAGAACAATCATCTACTCTTTTCCTGCCTTTCAGCACAGCACTTTATAACGAATAGTTATTCATCCCCAGACGTATTGTTTCCGTACGATCACATGTAAAAAACAAACCGCTCACTAATTAACCAAATGCTAATGAAGTCGCCATTTTTTAACATTCATTCAGGATTTTGTGTTCCATATCACGCTCCTTAGCATTAGCAGATAAATCAATTAACATTTGAGTTACAAAAAGATTAATATGTTGAACGCAAAACAAACACAACCATCTTTAAACAGGGAAAATACTCATGCAGTCATTTGTTGATTTTCTGAATGGAATTATCTGGAGCCCGGTGCTGATTTATCTTTGCCTTGGCGCTGGTTTGTTTTATTCCATTCTGACCCGTTTCGTTCAGGTCCGTCATTTCTTTGAAATGTGGCGTTTGCTGCTGTCTGGCAAAAGCTCATCGAAAGGCATTTCATCGTTCCAAGCGCTGGCAGTATCACTGTCTGGCCGTGTTGGTACAGGTAACATCGCTGGCGTAGCAGCAGCGATCGGTTTTGGTGGTCCTGGTGCTATCTTCTGGATGTGGGTTGTTGCCTTCTTCGGCGCAGCAACAGCATACGCAGAATCAACTTTGGCTCAGATCTACAAAGAAGAAGACGAAGGCGAATTCCGCGGCGGTCCGGCTTACTACATCGAAAAAGCGATGGGTCAGAAATGGTACGCATGGATCTTTGCTATCGCGACCATCTTCGCGTGTGGCGTGCTGCTGCCTGGCGTTCAGTCAAACAGCATCGGTAACGCGGTAGAATCTGCATTCGGCTCAGGCCCAATGATTGAAACGGCTATCGGTACTTACAGTTTCGCAAAAATCTTTACTGGTACGGTTGTTTCTATCCTACTGGGTTTCATCATCTTCGGTGGTGTAAAACGTATCGCTAACTTCACGCAAATCGTTGTGCCATTCATGGCGCTGGCTTACGTGATCACTGCATTCGTTATCATTCTGCTGAACATCGGCGAAGTGCCACGCATCTTCGGCATGATCCTGGGTGACGCATTCACGCCTATGGCGGGTCTTGGCGCAGCCATCGGCTGGGGTGTAAAACGTGGTGTTTACTCCAACGAAGCGGGTCAAGGTACTGGTCCTCACGCAGCGGCAGCAGCCAGCGTAGAGCACCCAGCACAGCAAGGTCTGGTTCAGTCTTTCTCTATCTACATCGATACTCTGCTGGTGTGTTCAGCAACAGCGTTCATGATTCTGATCACTGGTGCGTACAACGTACACGGTGGCGCAGAAGGTGCCTTCCTGGTACAAAACCTGGCGGCGGACATCAGCGCGAATGGCCCGGTATTTACTCAGGTTGCGATTGAAAGCGCGCTACCAGGTGTGGGTAAACCATTCGTCGCATTCGCGCTGTTCTTCTTCGCGTTTACCACGATTCTGGCTTACTACTACATTGCAGAAACTAACATCGCCTACATTCGTCGTACCTTCAAAATCGACGGTCTGGTGTTCATCCTGAAACTGGCCATCATGGCAGCGGTATTCTACGGTACCGTAAAAACAGCGAACCTTGCCTGGGCAATGGGTGACGTGGGTGTTGGTCTGATGGCATGGCTGAACATCGTCGGCATTCTGATCATCTTCTTTATGGCAAAACCAACCATGGCAGCGCTGAAAGATTATGAAGATCAGCAAAAGCAAGGTGTTGAAGAGTACGTATTCAACCCAGTGAAGTTGGGCATCAAGAATGCCACTTACTGGGAAGAGAAATACAAGCGCAAAACGGGCAAAGCACCGAGCGCTGAAGTTGAAGACACGCAAGCCGTTGAGCAACCTTCAACCTAATTAATAATAAAAAAGCAGTGGATTACACAAAGCAAAAGGGCCGGCATAAGCTGGCCCTTTTTTTATTTCGCATGGCCTTGCCACCCGACCGTCGCTATTGAAACTCGGGATAGATATCGCGCATGTCCTGCAGTATTCGCTCAAACAGCTCCATCGCGCTTTGTGTCATGATATCGCGCTTAGGCCGTACAACAGAGATCACGCTGTCGGGAATGTTGTCCAGAAGCGGGACGACCGCAAATTCGTTCTTAATGTAATCCAGTTCCAGCGACTCCGTCGAAAACAGCGCCGCCAAATCCGCCGTCTGAATCAGCGAGCGGGCCAATGTCATCGACGTGCATTCACGGATCCGCGACGGAATCGGTAAACCGTTCACCGCAAACAACTGATAGTGGTATGTGTTAGGGTCATCCGGCGCATCCAGCGTCACCCACTCACTTTGATGCAGCGCACGCAGCGAACGCGTATTGCACAGCGGATGCGACTTGCGCGTCACGACAACATTCGGAATGCGGCAGATAGCCTGCCAGTCAAGCGCACTGTCAATCACCGGGATCTGCGACGTAATGGCGAAATCGACCCCACCCTGACGAATCTGTTCCAGCAGCGGGGCTGGTCTTAATTCGACAATTCTTAGGGTCACTTCCGGATGACGCCGCATGAACTCGTTGAGGCTGGTCGTCAGCGATTTGATCAACGAGGCAATCGGCGTTACGCCCACCGTAACCAGACAACTGGAAATACCACGCATGGTATCGATGTCCTGTTTGGCACGCCGCGCGGTTTCATTCATCATTCGCGCGTAACCCAATAATCGTTCACCGTACGGCGTGAGGGTTAAACCGCTGGCACTGCGTTCAAACAGCGCAACACCGTACTGCTGTTCCAGTTCTTTGATGGCTTTGCTGAGAGCAGGCTGAGTCAGATGCAACTGCTCGGCTGCCGTTTTCAGGCTTCCTGCCTGACTGACGGCCAAAAAGGCTTTGATTTGATGTAGTTTCATGTCGCTATATATACCTTTTCGCGTGCCGCTCGCAAAGCCACAGTGCACTAATTTTAGCTTTTAGCTAAGTAATTGCTCACTAACTGAACCCAACATGCCGCGCCAATCGTCACTAAGCGATCATTGAAGTCGTATCCCGGGTTATGCACCGAGCAGCCGTGCCATTCGCCCAAGCCGTTCGCCAATGTGAAATAACACCCTGGTCGCTGTTGGAGCATCCAGGCAAAATCTTCACTGCCGGTGATCGGCTGAGTATCTTCCCCTGCCACATTATCTTCCCCCAGCACAGCTTGTACGGCCTTGCGCGCCCAGCGCGTCTCTGCCGCAGCGTTGAAAATCGACGGAACCTGACGCAGATATTCGACCTCGCCCTGAATGCCAAATGCGCGGCACTGCCCCGCGACGATGTCGCGAATTCGCCGCTCGATCAGATCCTGATTCTGCTGACTAAAGTTGCGCACCGATAAGGTCATCATCGCATCATTGGGAATCACATTCGGTGTGGTTCCGGCCTGGATCTGGCCAATGCTGACAATGCTCTGATCGCTCGGAGAGATGTTGCGCGACACAATGCTCTGTAAACCGAGAATGATATGACCAATGGCGATCGTCACATCGGCAGAGAGATGCGGCAGAGCCGCATGCCCGCCTTTGCCCGTCAGGCGAATGATGACTTTGTCCGACGAAGCGCTGAAAATTCCGCTGCGTACGTCGGCCTGCCCCACTTCTTTGCCCGGCATATTGTGCAGCGCAAAAATCGCATCGCACGGGAAACGCTCAAACAGACCATCATCAATCATGGCCTGAGCGCCGGAAAGGCCTTCTTCATCAGGCTGAAAGATAAGATTCACGGTGCCATCAAACGGTTTATGCTGCGCCAGATAGTGCGCCGCAGCAAGCAAAATAGCCGTGTGACCATCGTGCCCGCAGGCATGCATGCGCCCATCAATAGTACTGGCATAAGGTAAACCGGTATTTTCCTGAATTGGCAGCGCATCCATATCCGCACGAATACCGATGGAACCCTCCGCACTGCCATGCTTAAGTACGCCAACCACGCCGTGTCCGCCGACCTGAGTATGTGTTTCATATCCCCATTCTTGCAGTAAACTGGCGACGAGTTGCGCGGTATTCGGGACTTCAGAACCCAGCTCCGGATGGGCATGAATGGAATGGCGCGTCTGAATAAACTGCTCACAACTTTGGACAAAGTCAGCGTTATTAAGCAGTGAAGAAGCAGGTGTTGTCATCATTAATTCCTTATCAAGCGATCAGTGTTGTTGCGGTGCGCGGGTTGGAAAACGCCAGATGGCTAGGGAGCTGACGGCGACGGCTACCATCAGATAGAATGCCGGCGCCATTTTGTTGCCGCTCCATTCAATCAGGCTGGTCACCAGCAGCGGCGTGAAACCGCCAAACACCGTCACTCCAAATCCGTAAATCATCGAAATGCCGCTGGCACGATATTGCTGAGCAAAAGCTTCCATGATCAGCACCAGTAGCGAGGCATTGGAGAGCGCAAACAAGGCAATCAGAGCACCGATAATGAAGAGCGCTTTGACAAGCGATGCTTCGCCGCCAAGCAGAGTGAATGCAGGATAGATACAGACGAATGCGCTCAGCATACCAATCAGCGGCAGCACTTTGCGGCTTCCGAGCCCATCCGCCCATTTCCCCATAATCGGCATTAACACCATCAGCATAAAACCCGCCAGCACCGCGACAGCAAAAGCCGTCGTGGGGGCATATCCCAACTCTTTAATCAGGTAAGTAGGCATGTAAAATACTTCGATATACATCGATGCGGTTGCGCCCCAGATCATCAGCATGCCGATCAGTACGGTGCGCCCTTGTTTCGACAGCACGGTTTTAAACGGCGTCTCTTCGACAGCGGTCTGTGCTTGGTGCGGTTCATCCAGATGGCGGCGGATATACCAGCCAACGGGGCCAATTAACAAACCAAGTACGAACGGAATACGCCACCCCCAGCTATGCACTTGATCCTGAGTGAGTAAGCCATTGATCGCAAAACCGATCATTGCGCCCACCAGCGCCGCGGCGCCTTGGCTCGCCAGTTGCCAGCTCACCATATAGCAGCGACGCTTATAGTTATCCGATTCCATCAGAGCAGCCGATGCCGCGCCGATTTCGCCACCAGCTGAGAGCCCCTGCAACAAACGGCCAACCACCAGCATCACCGTGGCGGCAATACCGATGCTTTCGTAAGTCGGCGTTAACGCGATCATGCCTGTACCAATGGTCATCAGCGCGATGGTCAGTGTCAGCGCCGCCTTGCGGCCATGTTTATCGGCATAGTTACCAATCAATACCGCGCCAAGCGGACGCATGACAAAACCGACACCGAATGTTGCCAACGACAGCAACAATCCGGCAGCCGAACCTCCGACATTGAAAAACAGTTCGCCGATAATGACGGCAAAAAAACTATAGACCGTGAAATCGTACATCTCGAGCCCATTGCCCAGTGAAATGGCGACAATCGCTTTGCGTGAACTCAGCGGCTTCACAGGAGCGGTGGAGACGGACGTCAGGTCTTGGCTCACTGAGCCAGAAAGTGTGCTGCTCATGGTTTCCCTTCCTTATAATGATCGCGATTCATTCGCTATCGACTGATTAGATAATAGCCATTGCCATTCAATCACTAAGAAACCAAAAGTAATCCACAAAACTTTAGGTTAAGTTTCCAACTCGACGATTTGCCCAAGCATTCAGCAACGTGCGCCGTTTATGTGCAGCTAGCTAGAAAGTAAGCTCAAAAGAGAAGAGCATAGAGGAAAGCAATAGTGCAGGAGCCTAGAAACCCCCGATGTCGTGAGCCCTTGGGAATGATTCGAATCGGCAAACTAAAAGTTATAGGCTTAAAAAAAGAGAAACAAAAAAGGAGACATACGTCTCCTTTTACATGGCTCGCCAAAGTTGGACCGGGTTATTGAGTGACTTCAGCCTTGATGGCAGCCCCACCTTTTAACGGACGCTTCGCCCAGTAGCCTGCTAACAGAGAGCCGGACAAGTTATGCCAGATGGAGAAAATCGTCCCGGCAACGGCCGAAGCCGGAGTGAAAAACTTCATCGCCAACGCGGTCGCTAAGCCTGAGTTTTGCAAACCCACTTCAAAGGCCACCGTACGACAAATGCTTTCGTTAAAGCCCAGTGCACGACAGATCCAGTAACCGGAAGCAAGACCAATACTGTTATGCAGAATGACCGCCAGCGCTACGATAGGCCCAATCGTCGCCAGTTGGCTCGCATTAAGTGCTACTACAATCGCAATGATCATGACAATCGCAACCATAGAGACCAGCGGCAAAACAGGCTCCAGCTTCTCAGTCACCGAATGCAACAACACATTACACAGCAAGCCAATACTCACAGGCACAAGCACGATCTTAACCAAACTCATCAACATGCTCATCGCTGGCACATCGACACTTTGTCCAGCGAGCAACTTCACCAACAGAGGCGTCAGTACCACACCCAATAATGTTGAAATGGATGTCATGGTGATCGACAGTGCAACGTCCCCTTTCGCGAGATAGCACATTACGTTAGAAGAGGTGCCGCCCGCGACACTGCCCACCAGCACCATGCCGATCGTCAACATTGGATCGAAGCCGAGTAATAAACTCACCAAAAGCGCAGCCAGCGGCATCACGGAAAACTGCAGAATCAGGCCGATACCAATCGCTTTTTTATTGGTAACGACATTGAGAAAATCTTTGGGTTTGAGCGTCAGCCCCATCGCCAACATGATAATGGTCAGCAGCGGTACGATCTGACTTTTCAAATCGACAAAAACGGAAGGGAAAAAGTAAGCGCAGAGTGAAAACAGCACTGCCCAGAGAGGAAAGAGTTGAGTGATTGTCCTTAACATGGTTATACATTCCTGTTGTGTGTTGCTTTGTTATAGTGTTTTAAATATCACCAACTAAGCTAACTCAGCTCTTCACATCGAAACAACCAGATTTTTATTAAGGGCTTAATTTCAGACAATAAAAAAGGCCGGCACATGGCCAGCCTTCTTTGCGATGCGTTAAATTACGCAGCGATTTCCTGTGCAGCAGGAACGGCTTTTTTCTTCTCGCCGATTGGCAGAATAACGCGACCGTATTCGTTGTTCAGAACTTGAGCCATTGCGAAGTACACTGCGCTCGCGCCACAGAAGATACCTTCGAAACCAGCAATCATGCCAATGAACTCGCTGCCAGTGAAGTCACGGATAGCCAGCAGAGCGAACAGGATAGTCAGAGAACCGAATACCACCTGTTTTGCTACTGGGTAGCACAGCGAACCGATGAACATGAAGCCTGTGAAGATGCCCCACAACGCAAGGTACCAACCCATGAATGGAGCCGGGCTAGCAGGCAGACCCATTTTTGGCATCACGATCAGACCAACCAGAGTCAGCCAAAACAGACCGTAAGAAGTGAACGCTGTCGTACCGAAAGTATCACCACGTTTAAAGCACATGATGCCTACAATCACTTGGCTCAGACCACCGTAGAAAATACCCATAGCAAGAATCATCGAATCAAGCGGGAAGAAACCTGCGTTGTGGATATTCAGCAGAATTGTCGTCATACCGAAACCCATTAGACCGAGTGGTGCTGGGTTGGCTAATTTAGTAGACATTCAAGTTACCTTAAAATTAAAAAATGTTGATAAAAAATACGCGCGGATTTTAATAACCCCTATACAAAAAGATAGAACTCAAAAATGAAAACTTAGTTCTCACAAATAATACAAAAACAATTACTCATGATAGATAACGCCAATCAACTGATAAATAATAACTTTTAAAAAAACAAAAAAGCCTTTCGTTGCAGAAAGGCCATTGAAGAAAGAAAAATATTTTTTACTGGCAGGAAATTTCGTCCCAGAACCAGTTGGATTGCACTGGCGTTTCCCACACTCCCGGGCCGTTTTTCGCAATGAAGCAGCGCCCGTTGTAAGTCACTTTATCGCCGTTAGCGACCTGAGAGACTCCCGGTTGCCACTCGATAAAACTGCCTGTATCAGGTACAGGATCCGGAGTGGGTTGTGGCTCGGGAGTTGGCCCAGGTTCCGGCGTTGGTTCTGGTGTCGGTTGTGTTCCACTGACTAATAACCAAGGCCCTCCATTGGCGGGATCGTCTCCTTGAGTCCACCATTTTGCTTCATAAGTTGCCCCATTCCACACCACTTGATCACCAGCGTTATAAACCGCATTTTTATCCCACACATTGCTGCCCGGATCGGTTCCCGGGTCAGAAGGTTCAAGTTTCTCAACCACACGCACCTGAGGCCAGTTGGCGTGTGAACCATAGAAGTTAGTAACACATTTTTCGTAATCGCCTTCAACCAACGCGGAATAAGCGGTCTGAAAGCCCACCAGTTCACACTCAAACGAATAACCGCCAGGGCGATCCGGATAGTACTTCCAGTTGCCATCCCAGTTGGTATACAGCACGTCAGTCGCGCCGTTAAGGTTGAGGCTGCCATACGGCGTTTGTTGCCAGCAGGTGTTTTTCTCATCAGGTTGCTGTGGAATTTGATAGTGTTCGGCGAGCCCTTCCCAGTAGCGAATACGATTGACGGGCTGGCCTTTGTCTTTATTCTGCTCACCACATTCAATCCCCCCATTGATCACATTGATTGTGGTGCCGAAACCGTAGCCGATACCCGCATCAATTTCTCGTTGCGATGGCACCCAGGTACGATCAATCACGTGCAACATCGCAGGTTTGGGGGCCTGAGGCGTGAGGAAAAACCAGATAGCCGACGCCAGGTTCAGCCACGAATCAGCCACCAGCCCCGGGTTATTCAACAGAACCGTCGCATCGCCATCAAACATGGCTTCGGAAAAAGCACCATAGTTGAAGTGATAAGAGAGCTGCTTCGCGCCACGGCCAAAATAGCCCTGTCCGGCGGCACATGGCCAACGGGCATTTTGCCAGTCGTTCTGTCCGCATCCGGTGGTATAGCCCTCCTGCCCCTCTGACCAGCCCATTTCACGCACATGCACCAACGCCTGCTGCCACTCTTCCAGTGCCAGCGGGTTATCCGATACATTATCTTTGGCGATATGGCCTCCGGTTTCTTGAGAGAAATGGGCGAACGCCGTCACAATCGACTTCTTACAGATGGCGTCAGCATCACGTCCATCTGTGTAGTCTCCACAAAAGGCAGGAAACTTACCAATCGCGCGCAGAAAACGTGTGTAGGTATATTCCGGTGCCGCCATATGTGTCAGATAATCCCATTCACTTTGCGGAAACACGCGCTCAACCCGTTGTACGTTACCCGGGTTGCTCGCCAAACCGGGTTCAATGGCTTCAACGACGCTATTGGGCTGAGTCTGTAAAGCTTTGGCCCAGATGGCGTACATCGGGTTTGCCGTTTTAGCCTGCTCTGCGGCGTTCAACTCTACCCGCGACACTAAGTAGCCATTGGGGTTATTGGGATCGGGTTCTATCGTCATCGACGCCTGACCACAGGCTGTAAAAAGACACCCTGCGATCAGGGTCAGTTTGCTTGGCGTTAACATGTTACGCTTCCTTCCAGATTGCACATCACAGGCAAGAGCGTAAGTATCCGCAGTGGGATTGAATAGCAGAAGTCGGTCAGAAAATATGGTTTTGCGAGTCACTTCGTCAACCAAACGATGCGTTACTGATGCTTGGCAAATTAACTGCTAACTGCGCTAAAAAGTTCGGCTTTAGATAGACATAAAAAAGCCCCGCAATACATCCGGGGCTTTTTATTAAGTTGGCTTGCTATCGCACAGGGATTATTCCCACTCGATAGTTGCTGGCGGCTTACCAGAAATATCGTAAACCACGCGAGAAATGCCGTTCACTTCGTTGATGATGCGGTTAGACACTTTACCCAAGAAATCGTAAGGCAGGTGTGCCCAATGCGCGGTCATGAAGTCGATGGTTTCTACTGCACGCAGAGAAACAACCCAATCGTACTTACGGCCATCGCCCATTACGCCCACAGAGCGTACTGGCAGGAATACAGTGAATGCTTGAGACACTTTGTCGTACAGGTCGGCAGCGTGAAGCTCTTCAATGAAGATAGCGTCTGCGCGACGTAGCAGGTCACAGTATTCTTTCTTGATTTCACCAAGAACACGAACGCCCAGACCAGGACCCGGGAATGGGTGACGGTAAAGCATGTTGTACGGCAGACCGAGCTCTAGGCCAATCTTACGGACTTCGTCTTTAAACAGCTCGCGCAGTGGCTCCACCAGACCCATTTCCATGTCTTCTGGCAGACCGCCCACGTTGTGATGCGATTTAATCACGTGCGCTTTACCGGTTTTCGATGCTGCAGACTCAATAACGTCTGGGTAAATCGTACCCTGAGCCAGCCATTTCGCGTTTTTCAACTTCTTCGATTCTTCATCGAATACATCAACGAAGACGTGACCGATAGTTTTACGTTTATCTTCTGGATCAGACTTGCCTTTCAGCGCATCAAGGAAGCGATCTTCTGCGTCAACTTTGATGATGTTCAGACCGAATTTATCGCCGAACATGTCCATCACTTGCTGACCTTCATTTAGGCGCAGCAGACCGTTGTCAACGAACACACAAGTCAGCTTGTCACCGATTGCACGGTGAACCAGCATAGCTACAACTGAAGAGTCCACACCGCCAGATAGGCCAAGGATCACTTCATCGTCGCCTACTTGCTCTTTAATACGAGCGACTGCATCTTCGATGATCGATTCCGACGTCCACAGACGCTCACAACCACAAACGCCAAGAACGAAGTTCTCCAGCATCTCTTTACCGTGTTTGGTGTGAGTAACTTCTGGGTGGAACTGTACGCCGAAGTATTTCTTCTCTTCGTTCGCCATCGCAGCATAAGGACAAGTGTCCGTCTCACCGACTTTCACGAAGTCTGCTGGGATCTCAACCACTTTGTCACCGTGGCTCATCCAAACGTCTTGCAGTGCATCTAGATCTTTGAACAGAGATGATTCACCAGAAACTTTAACCTGCGCATAACCGAATTCGCGCTCGTCTGAACCCGCAACTTTACCGCCCAGTTGTTCCGCCATGGTTTGCATGCCGTAACATACGCCCAGTACTGGTACGCCAGAGTCAAAAACGTATTGTGGTGCACGAGGTGAGTTCAGTTCAGTAACGCTTTCAGGGCCACCAGACAAGATGATGCCATCTGGATTGAATTCACGAATATCCGCTTCTTCGACATCCCAGCTCCACAGTTCACAGTAAACACCGATTTCACGTACACGGCGTGCTACCAGCTGAGTGTACTGAGAACCGAAGTCCAGGATCAGAATACGTTGGTCATGAATGTTTTTAGTCATTTTGAGCAGTCTTATAAGCTAGGTTATTAAAACGGAGGCGAGTGTACTCGCCTCTTATTAATGCTTCAAGGAAAAAGCAAACGTTTACGTTGTTTTCTCGTCAGAGAAAAATCGACGCTACGTTGATTAACCCAAACGATAGTTTGGTGCTTCTTTCGTGATTTGAACGTCGTGTACGTGAGACTCTGCCATACCAGCGCCAGAGATACGTACAAATTCTGCTTTAGTACGCATATCTTCAATCGTCGCTGAACCGGTCAGACCCATGCTTGAACGTAAACCACCCATCTGTTGATGAACGATCTCTTTCAGACGACCTTTATATGCGATACGGCCTTCGATACCTTCAGGAACCAACTTGTCCGCTGCGTTATCAGATTGGAAGTAGCGATCAGAAGAACCTTGAGACATCGCGCCCAGAGAACCCATACCACGGTATGCTTTGTACGAACGACCGTTGTACAGAATCACTTCGCCAGGTGCTTCTTCAGTACCCGCAAACATTGAGCCAACCATCACGCAAGATGCACCTGCGGCAATCGCTTTACAAATATCGCCAGAGAAACGGATACCGCCGTCAGCAATCACTGGAATACCGTATTGATTCGCTACTTCAGCAGCATCAGAAATCGCGGTAATTTGCGGTACACCAACACCAGTCACGATGCGAGTCGTACAGATAGAGCCAGGGCCGATACCCACTTTAACAGCACTGACACCCGCTTCGATCAGTGCTTTAGCACCTGCGCCAGTTGCGACGTTGCCGCCGATGATATCGAGATCTGGGTACGCTGCGCGTGTTTCGCGAATACGGTTTAGTACACCTTCAGAGTGACCGTGTGAAGAGTCAATAAGTAGAACGTCAACGCCAGCTTCAACCAGAGCAGCAACACGCGCTTCGTTACCTGCGCCAGCACCAACCGCAGCACCTACACGTAGGCGGCCACGCGCATCTTTACATGCATTTGGTTTACGTTCAGCTTTGTGGAAGTCTTTCGCAGTGATCATACCGGTCAGTTGGAACTCATCATTCACAACCAGTACTTTCTCAACACGCGCTTCGTGCATTTTTTCTTGAACTTCAGCGCGAGTTGCGCCTTCTTTTACCTCAGCCAGACGCTCTTTCGGAGTCATCACTGCTGAAACTTTCTTAGATAGGTCTGTTACAAAACGAACATCACGACCAGTGATGATACCCACCAGTTCGTTGCTTTCCGTTACCACTGGGAAGCCAGCAAAGCCATGCTTTTCAGTCAGGGCAATCACATCAGCAATGGTTGCATCCGGGCTAACAGTGACAGGGTCGGTAACTACGCCAGCTTCGAATTTCTTCACCTGACGAACTTCGGCAGCTTGCTGCTCGATAGACATGTTCTTGTGGATAAAGCCAATGCCACCTTCCTGAGCCAGAGCGATAGCCAGACGGGCTTCCGTCACGGTATCCATCGACGCAGAGATCATTGGGATGTTCAGTTGGATGTTTTTCGTCAGCTGAGTGCGAAGATCAGCGGTATTTGGGAGAACGGTGGAGTGTGCTGGCACCAGTAGGACGTCATCGAATGTCAGCGCTTCTTTGGCAATTCTTAGCATTTGCAATATCTCACAATATAAGGAGTAAAAAGAACAATCCAAGCCTCATCGTTTCGCATAATGAGTGCAGGCGTGCTGCATTTGGATTAGATATTGCGGACGGATTATACGCCCAGAGCAATCGCTTGACCACTCATTTTTTTATTTTTTATTTGCAATTACCCCCTTGATATGTATTATATTGCCGCTAATTTCCATACTCACGTCTGAGCAAATTAGCGAGCCTTCTTTGACCAATCCAAACATCTATACCGTTTCCCGTCTCAATGCTGAAGTCCGGTTATTACTGGAAAATGAAATGGGCATTGTGTGGCTGCTTGGTGAGATCTCAAACTTCTCCGCTCCTGTCTCTGGTCACTGGTACTTGACCCTCAAAGATTCCCGCGCACAAGTTAAATGTGCGATGTTCAAAGGCAGTAACCGTTTGGTTCGCTTTAAGCCGCAAAATGGTCAGCAAGTGTTGGTTAAAGCGCGCTTATCGCTGTATGAGCCGCGTGGTGATTACCAAATCATCATTGACAGCATGCAGCCAGAGGGAGATGGTCGCCTGCAGCAGGAATTTGATCAACTGAAGATGCAACTGGCCGCAGAAGGTCTGTTTGCCCAGACGTTGAAAAAGCCGCTACCAGAGCATCCACGCTGCGTCGGTATTATTACCTCTAAAACCGGCGCTGCCCTGCACGATATTCTGCAGGTACTCAAACGCCGCGATCCCAGCTTGCCAATCATCATTTATCCAACTCTGGTTCAGGGTGAAGACGCCGCGATTCAGATCGCTCAAGCGATTGGACGCGCCAACGCACGTGAAGAGTGTGATGTGTTGATCGTCGGCCGCGGCGGAGGTTCTTTAGAAGATCTGTGGTGCTTTAACCATGAGATTGTCGCGCGCACTATTGCAGCCAGTCAGATCCCGATCATCAGTGCCGTCGGGCACGAAATCGATGTTACAATTGCCGACTTTGTGGCTGATGTACGCGCACCGACGCCTTCAGCGGCGGCTGAACTCGTCAGCCGTGACAACAGTCATAAAAAGCAGGCGTTTAAGGGCTATGAGCACAAGCTTGCCAGTGCGATACGCCACTATTTCGCCGAGCAAAAAGTCAGCCTCAAGCAACTGCAATACCGTTTAGATAAACAGCACCCCATGTATCGCCTGCAGCGCCAGCAGCAGCAACTTGATGAGCTGAGTATGCGTCTGGAGCGCGCGGTACAGAAACAGCTCAATGGCACTCGCCAGCATCTGGCTAAGCAGCAACATCGCCTGCAACTGCTGTCTCCAGAGAAGACGTTGCGTGAACAACGATATACATTAGCTCTGCGCGAGCGCAATCTGATTGACGCGATGCAGCGTCAGTTGGTGATGTCCCGACATCGTTTTACCCGCCTTATCGACAAACTCGATACGGTAAGTCCGCTGGCCACCCTTTCTCGGGGTTATTCGATCACTCAAACCGCACAAGGTAAGATTGTTCGACAAGCGACGGATGTGAAAACGGGCGATCAACTGATCACCCGTTTAGCAGATGGCGACGTTCACTCGACCGTAAATTGATTACTGCTTTTCAAATTCAAAGCGCACACGCGATTTGGATTTCAGTTCATTGCAACTGTTACAAAAATAATTAGCCGCGCCGCATGCCTGCAGCTTTTCCAACTCTGCACCACAATCCGGACAATAACCGATTTTCTTGTAGTGATCTTCGCAATGGGTACAGTGATACTGGCCATCCCATTCCAGCTCTTGTTGACAGGCCGGACATAGATTACTCATAACGTCTCTCCCTTGATGCGCTCAGTTCATGGTCTGTGATCTGCCCATCTCTTGCTTTGATCTTTATCACAGCGCGTTCATTCCAGTCTGCTTTATGGTTTCGGTGCTGCTATCATTTTCCTAGAATGATCAAGACCGGATCATCTGCTTTATACATCCTGTTCAGCGATCTACCCTCAAAAGAACATTTATATAACCACACACCGAAAGCATAAGTTACATATCCTGTTTTTGGATTTTAAACAGATTTAAAATCCAAATTAACATTAAAAAACCCAAACGCAAAGAGTTTAATAAAAGGATCATTCTTCCGATAACGGGGTTACTTGAGTGTGCATTTCAATGTGTTGCTCATCGACCACTTTGAGCATGACTGTGATGCTTTGGTAATCAGCTAAACTCGTTGCATGCGTTCCGCCACAAGGGATACGCGCGACCGCTCCCTCCTGTAAATCACACTCCCAGTAACGGGAATCCGTCAAAGCGTCAGCCTCTCTGGAGAGGGTAATGTCTGCTCTTAATTGAAGCCAATGCCTTAACTGAAGGTTCACCTGCTCTTCAATCTTCGACAGGTCTTTCAGCATATCCTCACTGTTTAAACCCCTTTTACGGAGTGTTTTACCAAGTCGGTAGGTATCAACACAGCGATCTTCTGCCACGAAGCTGGTGACCTGAGCATAACTATTAAAATCACAGTGGCCGTGCGGGTCTTTACGATCCGCATCCTTGCGCCAATATCCGCCTGCCAAGACTTTATTCAAGGCCAGATACGCCAAATGCCCCGCACTGTGACCACGGCTGAGACTTTGTTGGTAAGTCTGATTCACCGCCAGCGTTACCGTTTCGCCAGGTAGCACAGCGGTCGAATCAGCCTCGATAACATGAACCACCACAAAGACCCATCCAGGCGCATCACGTTTAACAGGGATCTGCTGCCCAACCTCTAGGCGGCCGGTTTCCAGCTCAATAGCACCAACCTGGCAATCTAACACATCAAATTCCCCCTTGGAGGAGGTCAACGTCCCTTTATCCGCCGGATGATCGGGCCAAATATGACTGACCGGATGAAATGGCGTGCTGTGTGTGACCACACACAATGTATTGTTTAGCGGCTGAACCCGCTGTACCTGACTGGAGAGCGTCCATACGGACTGAGTGAAAGTGACGATCGTTGGCGTGTAACACATAAACAATTCTCAAATAGAGTGAATTTCGTGGGCACAGAATAGCAAAAAGCCCGGGCTAAACCCGGGCTTTGTTGTTATTTTCTGCGATCTTTTACCATGCTCATCAGGCGTTTACGCTTACGTTCCTGAGACAGTGTCATCTTATTGGTTTTACCCTCAAATGGGTTTTCACTGTTCTGGAACTGAATACGAATCGGCGTACCCATGATGTCTAATGACTTACGGTAGTAGTTCATCAGATAACGTTTGTAAGAATCCGGCAGTTCATTCACCTGGTTACCGTGAATCACGATAATTGGCGGGTTGTAACCACCAGCGTGCGCGTATTTCAGCTTCACGCGGCGACCACGTACCAATGGTGGCTGGTGATCGTCCGTCGCCATTTTCATGATACGAGTCAGTACCGAGGTGCCCACACGTGTTGTTGCAGAGCGGTAAGCTTCCTGAACCGATTCGAACAAGTGACCAACCCCCGTACCGTGCAATGCTGAGATAAAGTGAATACGGGCGAAGTCGACAAAGCCCAAACGACGATCCAGCTCTTTCTTCACACGCTCTTTGACGTCTGTATCCAGACCATCCCACTTGTTCACCGCTATCACGATTGAACGGCCCGCATTCAGAGCAAAGCCCAGCAGGCTCAGATCCTGATCGGAGATGTTTTCACGCGCATCGACAACGAGCAGCACCACGTTCGCATCTTCAACGGCTTTCAGGGTTTTAACCACTGAGAACTTTTCAACGGTTTCGTTGATACGCTTACGACGACGAACACCTGCCGTGTCAATCAGCACGTATTCACGCTCATCACGCTTCATCGGAATGTAGATGGAGTCACGCGTGGTTCCCGGCATATCGTAAACCACCACACGCTCTTCACCCAGAATACGGTTCGTCAGCGTCGATTTACCTACGTTCGGGCGACCGATAATCGCCAGCTTGATCGGTTGATCCTGCAGACGCTTGTACGCTTCTTCCGCTTCTTCTTCGGTGTAATCGAGCTTCTCTTCTTCTTCAGAATCGATGAAGTCGGTCAGATCTTCCAGTGCCGCTTCTTCCTGCTGCATTTGTTCTGCAAGCGGATTCAGAGCGCGGTCAATCAGAGCACCGACACCACGGCCATGAGCAGCGGCGATCTGGAACATTTGATCAACGCCGAGCTGCCAGAATTCTGCACTTGCCGCTTCAGCGTCGATACCATCGACTTTATTCACGACCAGAATGGCATTCTTCTCGATACGGCGTAGGTGGTGAGCGATCGCTTCATCCGCAACCGTCAGGCCAGCGCGGCCATCCACCATAAACAGCACCACATCTGCTTCATCAATCGCCGCCAGCGATTGTGCAGCCATTTTGGTTTCCACACCTTCTTCACTGCCATCAATACCGCCGGTATCAATAACGATAAACTGATGTTCGCCAAGTTTTGCTTGGCCATATTTGCGGTCGCGGGTCAAACCAGGGAAGTCCGCTACCAGTGCATCTCGTGTGCGGGTGAGTCGGTTAAATAGCGTCGATTTACCTACGTTAGGACGCCCAACAAGAGCAACTACAGGTATCATAACAACCTCTACAATGATTCTTTTCTTATGTAGTTATAGGTAAACACTCTTTCACAAGCGCTAAATTTTTACCTATAACCACAAAGGTTCTCTAAAATAATTTCGCAGTTTGGCGGGCGATCCTGCCACTTCCAAGTACGAAAAGTATAAAACGGCTCCTAACCGTTACCAGCTAGGAGCCGTTTGTGAATTGTATCACGAAATATTACTTGATCGTCAGTTTCTTTATATCGCCATCACGGCTGATAACCAGGTAACCATTGTCCAGCACGAGTGGGCTTACCGCGAAACCGCTGTCGTTCACCATTTGTTGCGCAACGAATTCGCCTGTACTACGGTCAATCCAGTGCAGGTAACCTTCGCTGTCACCCACAACAACAAAACCATTGATCAATACCGGAGCCGTAAGCAGACGGTGTTGCAGCTGATCATTGCTCCACAGTTCAGTACCACTGCGCGCATCCACCGCAACAACGTGATCTTTATCGGTCACGACGAACAGTCGGCCGCCATCGCTGGCCAGATCCGTTGATGATGAATAGTTACGTTTCCACATCGGGTTCCCGGAACGCAGGTCAATCGCAATCAGCTGACCATTAAAGCCCACGGTGTACAGCGTAGAACCGATAATCAATGGAGAGGAATCCACATCCACCAGACGATCAATCTCTGTCGCGCCTTTTGGCTGACCAACAGGTTGTTGCCAGATTAGCTGACCACGTTCAGAAATGGCAGCCGCTAAGCGCCCGGCTGACGTACCCCAGAAAACACCACCCGATGTTGCAACAGGGCGGCTGTCGCCACGCAACGTCAGATTCGGTACTTCAGTACTGATAGTCCATTTCTGCTCACCCGTTTGCTCATCGAGCGCCACCAGCGCACCGCGACTGGTGTTCACGATAATCTGGTTTTGATCCGCGGTCGGCGCGGCCAAGACTTCACCTTCAACGTTAACACGCCAAGTTTCTTCACCAGTTTCTGCGTTCAGTGCGATGACTTCACCATTTTCGCTGCCGATGTAGATTTGACCGTAAGCTGAAGCAATACCGCCAGACAAACGCGCAGGTGTATCTTTTTCCAGATTCGTTTTCCAGATGACTTTGCCGTTCGCCGGATCGAGTGCTTTGACTTCGCCATCTCGACTGGCGACAAAGATTTTGTCGTAAGCGTATTCCGGAGACAGCTTCGAGAAGTAGTGCCCCACGCCGTCACCGACAGAAGCACTCCACTCTGAACTAGGGGTAAATTCACTTTTCACCACAGGCACTGGTGCCATGATGACATTTTCTTCTTCACCCGCACAGCCAGCCAGTAATCCCAGAACTGCGGCAGACAGGAGCACTTTGTTGAACATCTTTTTCATCAAGGTGTGCCCTTATTTGGCCAGATCATCCAGTTTCATCTGTAGCGTCTGACTTGCATCTTCCGCCTGCTGCGCTTCGGTGTAAGCAGCATAAGCCGCCGCTTTATCACCTTTACGCAGAGAAATATCACCACGCAGTTCCGCAACACGTCCAGTCCAGCTTTGCTCTTTAATGTTCGCCAACTCACTCAGCGCAGCATCAAAGTTGCCTTGTTCTGCTTGCAGACGCGCAACACGGTAGGTAATCACAGGTTTCAGCGCTGCATCACCCGTGGCGTTTTTCGCCCACTCTAACTGAGCCAGAGCTTCATCGAGATTACCCGCTTGAACTTGCGCTTTGGCCAGTTGCATAGCCGCCAGTACGGCGTACTCAGATTTATTATTGCTGTCGATAAAGCTTTGTACGTCCGCTTCTCCGTCAACGCCTTTGGTTGCCAGAGTTTGAATCGCTTTGGTGTAACTTGCAGAAGCGGCTTCTTGCGCTGACGTCACAGAATCTTGATAAAAACGCCAGCCAAACAAACCACCCAAGCCGATCACTGCGCCAAAGATTACGGCTTTGCCGTTCTCTTTCCACCAATCTTTGATCGCTTCAACTTGTTGTTCTTCAGTATCGTAGAGTTCCACTTCCTGTCCTCTTAGTATGAAATCTCAAAAATTAGCGTTTAGACGAGATGAGCCAGTTTGCCCGCAATCTCGGTTTGAGAAATCGTTTCTTGTTCACCGCCAGCCAGGTCTTTCAGAACTACAGTCTTCTCTGCTACTTCGTTTTCACCCAGTACCAGAGCCACTGCCGCGCCGACTTTGTCTGCACGTTTAAATTGTTTCTTAAAGTTGCCGCCGCCAAAATGCGTCATCACGCGCAGTCCAGGAACTTGTTCGCGTAGCTCTTCAACCAGTTTCATTCCAGCCGTCAGCGTACCTTCACCGGCAGTCACCATGTACACATCAACGTTACGACGCACGTCTGTGTTACCCAAGGTTTCCATCATCAGTACCAGACGCTCAAGGCCCATCGCAAAGCCAACCGCTGGGGTTGCTTTTCCGCCCAGTTGTTCAACCAGACCATCATAGCGGCCGCCGCCACACACGGTCCCTTGTGAACCCAGGCTTTCAGTCATCCACTCAAATACCGTACGGTTGTAGTAGTCAAGACCACGTACCAAACGCTCATTTACCGTGTATTCGATACCTGCAGCGTCTAAAAGTTCACATAGACCTGCGAAGTGTGCTTTAGATTCTTCACCTAAGTACTCAGAAAGACGCGGTGCATCACCTAAAATAGCCTGAATGTCAGGGTTCTTCGTATCCAGAACACGCAGTGGGTTAGTGTGCATGCGGCGCTTACAATCTTCGTCCAGCACATCGATATGTTGCTCAAGGAAGGCAACCAGTGCTGTGCGGTAGTCTGCACGATCTTCTTGAGAACCGATTGAGTTCAGCTCAAGACGAACGTGCTTGTCGATGCCTAATTCACGCCACAGACGTGCAGTCATCATGATAAGCTCGGCGTCAACGTCTGGGCCATTTAGACCAAACACTTCGACACCACATTGGTGGAATTGACGGTAACGACCTTTCTGCGGACGCTCATGGCGGAACATAGGCCCCATATACCATAGACGCTGTTCATCACGGTTGATCAGGCTGTTTTGAATACATGAACGGACACAACCCGCAGTACCTTCAGGGCGAAGTGTCAGGCTGTCTCCGTTACGATCTTCAAAGGTGTACATTTCTTTTGAAACGACGTCTGTCTCTTCACCAACAGCGCGGCTGAATAGGTTTGTTTCTTCAACGATTGGCATGCGCACTTCGTTATAACCGTATGCGCTGATTACGTTTTTCACGATGCCTTCCACTTTTTGCCAAAGCGGAGACTGAGTTGGGAGGCAGTCGTTCATGCCTCGAATTGCTTGAATAGTCTTTGCCACAGTACTTACCGTAATATCGTTGAGATTAATCTTGTTGCTTGATGTCGATGCGATTTTTCACATCCAACTGAGCGGCTTTAGCGCGAATTTTTGCTTCCAGCTGATCGACGAGGTCATCGTTGTCAAAACGCTCTTTCTGGCGCACACCATCTTCGTAGAATGCGCTCTTCTTGTTACTGCCAGCCAGGCCAAGATGCGACACTTCCGCTTCACCTGGCCCGTTCACCACACAACCGATGATGGAGACGTCCATCGGCGTCAACACGTCTTCTAGACGCTGTTCAAGCGCGTTAACAGTACCAATCACATCAAACTCCTGACGTGAGCAGCTTGGGCAGGCGATAAAGTTGATACCGCGCGAACGAATGCGTAGCGACTTCAGAATGTCAAAACCGACTTTGATCTCTTCAACCGGGTTGGCCGCCAGAGAAATTCGCAGCGTGTCACCAATCCCTTCCGCCAACAACATGCCGAGACCGACCGCAGACTTGACAGAACCAGCGCGAGCTCCGCCCGCTTCAGTAATCCCGAGATGCAAAGGCTGATCAATCTGTTTCGCCAGCAAACGGTATGAATCCACCGCGAGGAACACATCGGAGGCTTTAACACTGACTTTAAACTGATCGAAATTGAGTCGATCCAGAATATCGACATGGCGCATTGCCGATTCCACCAGTGCAGCCGGGGTCGGTTCGCCATATTTCATCTGAATGTCTTTTTCCAGCGAGCCTCCGTTTACGCCAATGCGAATCGGAATGCCTTTGTCGCGTGCGCAATCGACCACGGAGCGAATTCGGCTTTCATTACCGATGTTGCCCGGGTTAATCCGCAGACAGTCAACGCCATATTCCGCCACTTTCAGCGCAATACGGTAGTCAAAATGAATATCCGCGACCAGAGGAACAGACACCTGCTGTTTGATCAGCTTAAACGCTTCTGCGGCATCCATCGTCGGAACCGAGACACGTACAATGTCGGCACCCACATTTTCCAACGCTTTGATTTGCGCCACAGTTGCTTCCACATCCGTAGTGCGAGTATTGGTCATGGATTGAACGGCGATGGGCGCACCATCGCCAATTGGCACGTCACCCACATAAATACGTGTCGATGGGCGACGTTTGATAGGAGACTCGTGTTGCATAGTATTGTCTAAGGTAAGGTGAATCTTGCTACTTTGCCGGAAGTATACCCAGAAAGGTCGACAGGTTCACTCGCAAATGTGACTGAAACGCCTTCCGGAGCCCCAAGAATCACTTGCAGAGGCTTCTGACCGCGTAAATTAAGTGTCTCACCCGCTTTTTTGATGCCGGTAGACAGAGTTTTGCCAGTGGCGTCTTTCACCTGAACCCAACAGTCTGAACTGAAGTTCATGGTCAGCAGGTCACCAGAGGTTGCTTCAGCAGTTGACGCTGCTGGAGTGGTTTGTGGTTCAACAACCGCTTCTTCTTGAGCTGGCATTGGATCTTCCATCGCCATTTCGTCGCCCGTTGGCTCCTCACTAGGCTGTGCGTCTGATTCCGCTTCTGCCTGTGTAGGCTCAATGGTATTGAACTCAGGTTGCACTTCTTCTGTCGCGGGCGCAGCAGCTTGATCTGCGACCGCAGATACCGCTTCAGTACCTTGGTCCGGCTTAAGCGTATCTTGTTCGTTGTTCTGCCACCACCACAGTGATGACATTCCAATGATGACCAGCAGAATGATCCAGGTTATGGTCATGATGCGGCTGTCATGCTTCTCACGCTTGGTTTTCTTAGAAAAACTCTGCATGGTCTGCTCTTGAGGTTCAGGCGTCACACTCTCTTCAAATGCATCCAACACCAGATGTTCCGCAAGGCCCACCGCTTTTGCGTACGAACGCAAATAACCACGGGTAAAGGTGGCGACTAAATCGGAGTCGAAATTATTTTCTTCGATATTCTGAATGATGGTAACGCGCAGTCTCAGGCGATCAGCCACTTGCTTCTGCGTTAACCCTAACGCTTCGCGTTTTTCTTTAAGAAGGGTACCTGGTTGTACTTTTGGAGTGCTTTCTGTGATGTTGTCTTGTTCTGTATTCATCCGCGATATCAATCTCGTGTTTTTGTGTCCAAGTCTGTTTCCACTCGCTTTTATTTTTGATTGTTAGTAGCGAATTCGTTACCGACTTAAACATAAGGAATGTGGTAGCGTCAATTTTATCAGCAAATCAAATCGACTTTGATAACAGAGAATCATTCTAATAGATATTAGGCAGTAAACAACATGGATTTGGGAAAGAAATTACAGACACGTCAAGGTTTTTCGTTAAATTGACATTGAAAATGGCCCGAAACCTTAAAAAAACCGCCAAATGAATAAAGCCAGAGTCAACTCTGGCTTTATGAAAAATATTTTAATTACAGTGTCTTAATAGGAATCGCATTCTCAGCAACTTGTTTCATTTTAGTCCGTTTGGTACGGTCGATAACATCGCCGACCAACTGACCACACGCCGCATCGATATCGTCGCCACGTGTCTTACGAATAGTCACGGTGTGATCATATTGCATCAGCGTTTTCTGGAAACGGTCGATACGTGAGTTACTTGGCTTCTTATATGGCGAACCTGGGTACGGGTTGAACGGAATCAGGTTGATCTTACACGGCGTGTCTTTCATCAACTGAGCCAGTTCGTGAGCGTGTTCTGTACCATCGTTAACGTGGTCCAGCAGAACATATTCCACAGTTACTTTGCCACGGTTGGCATTCGATGAAGCAATGTAACGACGCACAGATGCCAGGAAGTCCTGGATATCCCAACGGTCGTTGATTGGCATGATTTCACTGCGCAGTTTGTCGTTTGGCGCATGCAGAGAAATCGCCAGCGCAACGTCGATCTGACCCGTCATCTGATCCAGACCAGATACCACCCCTGAAGTCGACACCGTTACACGACGTTTAGACAGGCCAAAACCAAGATCATCCAGCATAATTTCCAGCGCCGGGATCAGGTTTTTCATATTCAGCAAAGGCTCGCCCATGCCCATCATCACCACGTTGGTGATTGGACGACGTCCGGTCTCTTTTTCCAGACCAATTTCGCGAGCAGCACGCCACACCTGACCAATGATTTCGGATACGCGCAGGTTGCGGTTAAAGCCTTGCTGAGCGGTTGAGCAGAATTTACATTCCAGCGCACAACCGACCTGAGAAGACACACACAAAGTAGCACGGTCATCTTCAGGAATGTAGACGGTTTCTACGTCCTGATCACCCACACGCATCGCCCACTTGATGGTACCGTCAGTAGAATGCTGCGCTTCAGAAACGTATGGTGCGCGAATTTCACAGCGTTCTTTCAGCTGTTCACGCAGTTTCTTGTTGATGTTGGTCATCTTGTCGAAATCATCACAACCAAAGTGATAGATCCACTTCATGATTTGATCCGCGCGGAACGCTTTCTCACCCAGTTCTTCAGCGAAAAATGCGCGCAAGCCTTTGCGATCAAAATCGAGCAGATTGACTTTTTCTGTGGTCATGTGGCCTCTCAGAGATGGAACAAGAATTAAGGGCGCGAATTGTACAGCCTTTACGCAATGACAACAAGAGCCGCAAACCCATGAGTTTACTAAGGCATTAATATCTTTGCGGTTAAAAATCAGCCAAGGTTTCCGTGAACACCATCACGCTTTATCAGACACAAAAAAGCCCTCGATATGAGGGCTTATTGGCATCAAAATCTGGCTTATTTGCTACGAGGGCAAAGTTCAGATTCAGGGAAGAAAAATTCAATTTCGCGGGCGGCTGATGCCGGGCTGTCGCTGCCGTGCACTGAGTTCAAACGCATGCTGATCGCGTAGTCAGCACGCAGTGTGCCACATGCCGCTTCTTCCGGGTTGGTTTTACCCATCAACTCACGGTAACGGGCAATCGCATTTTCCCCTTCCAACACCTGAACCATAATCGGGCCAGACGTCATGAATTCTTTCAATGCCGGGAAAAACTCTTTACCTTCATGCTCGGCATAAAAGCCACTCGCCTGCTCTTCTGTCAGATGCAGCATTTTGGCAGCAATAATACGCAGGCCTGCTTTTTCGATGCGATGGTAAATTTCACCAATCAAGTTACGTTCAACTGCATCGGGCTTAATAATCGAAAACGTTCTTTCAAGAGCCATAAGATGTCCTTTTTACTTCTATTGTAGTTATAAAGGGCAGCACAACATGCTGCCCGCGATTTTTCGCTATTATTTTGCTTGATCCATCAGGATACGAGCGACAGTTTTCACACCCATACCGGTTGCGCCTGCGGCCCATTTGTCACTTGGAGACTTGCGGTAAGTGCCTGCGCAGTCAAAGTGCAGCCAGCCTTTCTTGTAGTTATTGACAAAGTAAGACAGGAACGCCGCAGCAGTGCTCGCGCCTGGAGAATAATCACCTGAACTGATGTTCGACAGGTCTGCAAAGCTCGATGGCAGCATTTCACGGTGGAAGTCCACCAGTGGCAGAGGCCACAGGCCTTCATGCTCTTCCTTCGCCGCAGTCATCGCATCATGAGACAACGCGTCATCAAAGCTCAGCAATGCGTGGAAATCATTGCCCAGCGCGTTTTTCGCCGCACCAGTCAGGGTGGCACAATCGATGATCAGCTCAGGATTTTGTTCTGAAGCGTAAATCAAACCATCCGCCAGAACCAGACGACCTTCAGCGTCAGTGTTCATGATTTCAACGGTTTTACCGTTTTTGTAGGTAATCACATCACCCAGTTTCAGCGCACGACCAGAAACCATGTTTTCTGCACAGCACAGGATCAGTTTGACGCGTTTTCTCAGACCACGCATGATCGCCAGCCCCAGTGCACCAGTAATCATACCTGAACCACCCATGTCTGCTTTCATCGCAGCCATGAAGTTCGATGGCTTCAGGCTGTAACCGCCTGAGTCAAACGTAATGCCTTTACCCACCAGACAAGCGTACACCGGTGCATTTTCGTCACCAGTTGGGTTGTAATCAAGTTGCAGCATCGCAGAAGTGCGCTCAGAGCCACGACCTACCGCAAAGATACCTTCCCAGCCTTCGGTCAGCAGATCTTTGTCTTTCACGATACGGTAAGACACATGCTCCGGAGCCAGCGATTTGATGAACTCCGCAGCCATCGTGGCCAGTTGACGAGGGGCGACTTCTTCTGCGCTTTTGTTGATGATATCGCGCGTCCAGTCAGTCGCTTTAATGCGTGCTTCCAGCTCGTCCTGCTGTGCCTGATCCAACGCCTTCCACTCCAGCGTGTTCAGTTTCTTCGGATCGCGGTAGCCCTGATAGAACGCCCAGATCGCTTCCAGCGTCCAGCCTTCGCCATCCAACAACAGTGAACGTAAGCCCTGGTTGTCCAGTTTACGCGCCGCACGCTGAATTGCGCCTAAATCATGCGATTGCTCAAGGTGAATCATTGCACCTTGTTCAGAAAACGAAATTAGCGCTTTTTCTCCCCACTGAGGCTGAGCAGAATCTTGGCTAATGAATACAGACATCTGTGTAGACATGGTTTCTCCTTGTCCTTATCGTGGCTTCACCTCAGCCACGTCGAATAATTAACGTTCGGATGTTAGCATTTTGTCAGGTAAAAATGTCAACTTGATAAAAAAACGGACCATCAGGCCCGCTTTTTTTAGTAAAAACTGTTAACTTGGCTCCGTTTTAGAGCAGCGCGTCCAGCTGACTAGTCGCGTTCGTCCATCCAGCACAGGATCACGGCTTCCAGAATCTTCTCATTTGAGCGGTTCGGCTCATCATCAAAGTCTTCTAAGTCAAGGATCCATTGGTGCAGATCGGTAAACCTTACGGTTTGCGGATCGACATCCGGGTACTGTTCACAGAGCTCAATCGCGATGTCGCGCGAATCTGTCCATTTCATGTCAACATTCCTAGTGCTATGCGGCCCCGGCTATAGAATAGACGAGGCTCACGGATTAATGGTCTTCTGATGCGTGGTTCAGCGTGTATTTCGGAATCTCTACCACCAGGTCTTCATCCGCCACTCGTGCCTGACAGCTGAGACGAGATTCTGGCTCCAGACCCCAAGCTTTATCCAGCATATCGTCTTCCAGTTCATCACTCTCTTCCAGTGAATCAAAACCTTCACGAACGATACAGTGGCAAGTGGTGCACGCGCACGATTTCTCACACGCATGTTCAATGGCGATACCGTTTTTTAATGCCACATCAAGAATCGTTTCCCCTGCTTGCGCTTCTAATACTGCGCCTTCAGGGCAAAGGGTTTCATGAGGCAAAACAATAATCTTAGGCATGTTGGTAGTCTCTTCAAATCTCGTCAACAGAATGACCGGCCAGCGCAGCACGGATGGATTTATCCATACGACGTGATGCAAAGTCCTGACTGGCTTTGTCGGTATCTTTAATGCCCTGTTCAATGGCATCAGCATTGTCGCCATTGCGCAGTTCAATCAGTTTTTCAATAGCTTGCAGTAGTGTCTGACGCTCTTCTTCGGTCAGCAAATCGTCACCGTCTGCCTGCATGGCGGAAATCAGACCTTCAATCACGCGGTCGGCTTCCACACGCTGTTCAACCAGTGCACGCGCCTGCATGTCATCTTTGGCGTGCGCCATCGAATCTTTCAGCATGTTGGCTACTTCGTCGTCACTCAGACCGTAAGACGGTTTGACCTGAATTTCTGACTGCACACCAGTGCTCTTTTCCATTGCAGTTACGGACAACAGTCCATCAGCATCGACCTGATACGTCACGCGAATGTGCGCCGCACCCGCTGCCATTGGCGGAATGCCTTTGAGCGAGAAACGCGCCAGCGAGCGGCAATCATCCACCAGTTCACGCTCGCCCTGCACCACGTGCACGCTCATCGCCGTTTGACCATCTTTAAAAGTGGTAAACTCTTGCGCGCGAGCAACAGGAATGGTGGTGTTGCGTGGAATGATTTTTTCCACCAGACCGCCCATGGTTTCGATGCCCAGCGACAGTGGAATCACGTCCAGTAGCAACATTTCTGAATCCGGCTTGTTACCCGCCAGAATGTCCGCCTGAATCGCGGCACCAATCGCCACAACTTCATCCGGGTTGATGCTGGTCAGTGGTGTACGGCCAAAGAACTCGCCAACCATAGCTCGTACGAATGGCGTTCGAGTGGAACCGCCCACCATCACAACTTCTAACACTTCGTCTGCGGCTACATCAGCATCTTTCAGTGCACGGCGGCACGCCATCAGCGTCTTTTTCACCAGCGGCTGAATCAGTTCATTCAGTGTTTCTCGACTAAGTGAACCGGACCATCCCAGCACATCAACCGGCGCTTCTTCGGCGTCAGTCAGGGCAATTTTTGCTTGTGTCGCCGCATTGATCAACGCGCGGTATTTATCAGCACTCAACTTTCCTTCCAAGCCCATTTGAGCTTGCAGGTGATCAGCAATCAAGTGGTCAAAATCATCACCGCCCAGCGCCGAATCGCCGCCTGTTGCCAACACCTCGAACACACCTTTAGAAAGGCGCAGAATCGAAATATCGAATGTACCACCACCTAGGTCATACACGGCGATCACGCCTTCCTGACCGGAGTCCAGGCCATAAGCAATCGCTGCTGCTGTTGGTTCGTTCAGCAGACGTAATACATGCAATCCGGCCAGATTCGCCGCATCTTTAGTGCCCGCACGCTGAGCGTCATCAAAGTAAGCCGGCACAGTGATCACCACACCAGCCAGTTCACCGCCTAGAGTACTTTCAGCACGTTTTGCCAGTGATTTAAGAATGTCCGCAGAAACCTGAATCGGGTTCTTGTCACCCTGTTCGGTTTGCAGAATCGGCAGGCCGTTGTCACTCGCTTTAAAACGGTATGGCAGGTTGGTATAGCGAGTTTCAATATCTTGCAGTGAACGACCAATCAGGCGTTTCACCGAAATGATGGTGTTTTCAGGATCAGCCTGAGCTTTATCTCGTGCTTCGTAGCCAACCAAGCTTTCTTCGCCTGAGTAGTTCACGACGGAAGGCAGAATGCTTCTTCCTTGCTCATCAAGCAACGTGGTTGCGCTGCCGCTGCGCACGGATGCAACCAGTGAGTTGGTGGTTCCCAGGTCAATACCCGCGGCCAGTTTATGCTGGTGCGGCGCCGAACTTTGACCAGGTTCTGCAATCTGAAGTAATGCCATGGATGGGTCCTTTTATTTGAATTAGCCGAGCAGCTTGTCTTCGACTCGTTCTATTTCAGTTTTTAATTTGGCAATAAATTTAAGTTTACGTACGGTATCTGCGGCAGTTTCCCATTGCGCCTCGTTCAGCTCTTTTTCGACCTGAACCAGATGCTGCTTGTACATCTTGCTGACTTTGCCATCAAAATCAAACAAGGCACTTTCCGGATCTGCACGACTTTCGACCGCTTCAAGTTCTTCACGCAGTTCCATCTGTTCCATCAGGAACATCGGATCCTGAAGCGTTTGTTGCTCACCACGAAGCTCAACGCCATTTAAAGACAGCAGGTATTCTGCGCGATTGATTGGGCTTTTCAAAATTTGGTGGGCGTCATTAATCTGCGCCGCTTTCTGGACCGCCAACAGGCGATCCCGCTCAGACGCGGTGGCAAAATTATCCGGATGGAAACGCTTTTGCAACTCACGGAACTGAGAAGAAAGAAGGCTACCATCCAGATCAAACTGAGTTGGTAGCCCAAATAATTCAAAGTAATTCATGTAAAACCGGTCCTTAATATTCGGAGACAGGCAGCCAGTGGCTACCTGCAACACCGAGATTCAACCGTTAAACGTTGAAGCTTTCACCACAACCACATTCACTTTTCGCATTTGGGTTGTTGAACTCAAAACCTTCGTTTAACCCTTCTTTCTTATAATCGAGCTGAGTGCCGTCGAGATAAACCAGGCTCTTGCTGTCGATGATCACTTTCACACCATGATCTTCAAACACCTGATCTTCTTCGTTGAGTTCATCAACGAATTCCAACACGTAAGCCATACCAGAGCAGCCTGTGGTTTTTACACCCAGACGTAAACCGACACCTTTACCCCGGTTATCCAGGTAAGATTTCACTCGGCTTGCTGCGGTTTCGGTTAGGGTAATGGCCATACTACAACCTTTGATTCTCAATTAATTAAAGGGGGGAGCAGCCAGTGCTCCCTAATGAATTACAGTTCGTGTTTTTTCTTGTAATCAGCAACAGCCGCTTTGATTGCATCTTCTGCCAGAATTGAACAGTGAACTTTCACTGGTGGCAACTCAAGCTCTTCTGCAATTTCAGAGTTTTTGATTGCTGCTGCTTCATCGATAGATTTGCCTTTCACCCACTCAGTAACCAGTGAGCTTGACGCGATTGCGCTACCGCAGCCGTAAGTTTTGAACTTCGCATCTTCAATAATGCCTTCTGGAGACACTTTGATTTGCAGGCGCATTACGTCACCACAAGCCGGAGCGCCAACCATGCCGCTACCTACTGATGGGTCTTCTTTATCGAAAGAACCAACGTTACGTGGGTTCTCGTAGTGATCAATTACTTTTTCGCTGTATGCCATGATAGTTACCTCAAATCCTCTATATCCCTGGAACGATTAGTGGTGAGCCCATTCTACGGTACTCAGATCCACACCCTCTTTATACATATCCCATAGAGGAGACATGTCGCGTAGTTTGCTTACCGCTACACGAATCAGTTCGATTGCGTAGTCAACTTCTTCTTCAGTCGTGAAACGACCAAACGAGAAGCGAATTGAGCTGTGAGCCAGTTCATCATTCAGACCCAGAGCACGCAGTACGTACGATGGTTCCAGGCTTGCTGATGTACATGCACTGCCTGAAGACACTGCGATGTCTTTCAGAGACATCAAAAGTGACTCACCTTCAACAAACGCGAAGCTGATGTTGAGGTTGTTTGGCAGACGCTGTTCCAGATCACCGTTAATGGTAACGGCTTCCATATCTTTAATGCCGCTTAGCATGCGATCGCGCAGCGCAACTGCGTGGTCGTAATCTTTCTGCATCTCTTCTTTTGCGATACGGAACGCTTCGCCCATGCCCACAATTTGGTGGGTCGCCAGTGTACCAGAGCGGAAACCACGCTCATGACCACCGCCGTGCATTTGCGCTTCCAGGCGAATACGTGGCTTACGACGTACGTACAGTGCGCCGATACCTTTTGGACCGTAGATTTTGTGTGCAGACAGAGAGATCAGGTCAACTTTCGTTTCCTGAACATCAATCGGCAGTTTACCCGCTGATTGTGCTGCATCGACGTGGAATACGATTTTACGCGCGCGGCACAACTCGCCAATCGCCGTAATGTCCTGAATCACGCCAATTTCGTTGTTCACGTGCATGATTGAAACCAGAATCGTGTCGTCACGCATTGCTGCTTCCAACTTGTTCAGGTCAATCAGGCCATTGGTTTCAGGCTCAAGATAAGTTACTTCAAATCCTTCACGCTCTAGCTGACGCGTAGTGTCCAGCACGGCTTTGTGTTCGGTTTTGCAAGTGATGATGTGTTTACCTTGCTTTTGATAAAAGTGCGCAACACCTTTAATCGCCAGGTTGTCAGATTCTGTTGCACCCGAAGTGAAGACAATTTCACGTGGGTCTGCGTTGAGAAGATCCGCAATTTGCTCACGCGCGGTGTCTACCGCTTCTTCTGCCTGCCAGCCATAACGATGAGAACGCGATGCCGGGTTACCGAAGTTTCCGTCCATCGTCATGCACTGAACCATCTTTTCAGCAACACGCGGATCGACTGGGCAAGTTGCTGAATAGTCTAAATAAATAGGCAGTTTCATTTTTTACTCCAATGTAAACATTGCCGCTATGAGCGAACGTTAATACCAACGGGTGCCGCACCAATGGTGACTGTGTTCGAATTTTTGTGTGCAAGCCCTTGGCTAACCGCGAGATCAATATCTTGGCGGTCTGAAATTTCTAAGACTTCGTTATCAATCATAAGCTCACCGAGCGTAATGTTGTTCAGGAAGTCGCTGATGCGTGAGCTGAGGTCACGCCACAGAGTGTGCGTTAAACAACGCGTGCCACCCTGGCAATCGCCCTTGCCATTGCATTTCGTCGCGTCGACAGACTCGTCAACAGCGGCAATGACCGTACCGATTGAAATCGTTGTCGCGTCAGAACCCAGACGGTAGCCACCACCTGGTCCGCGAACACTCGCCACTAGGCCGGCTTTACGCAGCTTAGAAAAAAGCTGCTCTAAGTATGAAAGCGAAATACCCTGACGTTCTGAAATGTCCGCCAATGGTACTGGGTTTTGCTGCGAATGCAGAGCCACATCTAACATGGCCGTTACTGCATATCTTCCTTTAGATGTAAGTCTCATATCACACCGTATCCACATTGTTTCTGTGGATAGAAGTTTTTCATACCTGACAAAATTGGTCAAGTATTTATTTGACTAAATTACTCGGGTATTTAACCCTAGGGTAACTGCGGTCAATCTTTATGCAGCGCTTTCTTTTCTATCGCGGTCAGAACACCACGCAGAATATTCAGTTCCTGTTCTTCCGGGCGCGCGCGGCTGAACAGACGACGTAATTTGTTCATCACCTGACCTGGCTTCTCTTCAGAGATAAACTGGGTCTGTACCAACACCTTTTCAAGGTGGGAGTAGAACATTTCCAGCTCATTGTGACGGGGGTAATCCACTGGTTGTGAAGGCGGAAATTGCGCCTCTAGCTGGTTCAGATGCGCGACACGAATTTCGTAGCACAATGTCTGAACCGCCATGGCCAGGTTCAGGGAGCTGTATTCCGGATTGGCCGGAATAGCGACGTGATAATGACATTTTTGCAACTCATCATTGGTCAGGCCTGTGCGTTCACGGCCAAACACAATGGCGACTTTGCGCTGCAGGCCTTCCTGAGCGAATTTTTCACCGCATTCGCGAGGGTCAAGCATCGGCCATTCAAGTGTGCGGGAACGCGCGCTGGTTCCGACCACTAAGGCACAATCTGCAACAGCATCATCCAATGTTTCAACAATCTGAGCATTGAGCGCAATTTCGCTCGCCCCGGCAGCCAGTGCAATCGCCTGAGCGTCCACTTCACACTGCGGATCGACCAATACCATCTGTTTGAGCCCCATGACTTTCATCGCACGGGCCGCAGAGCCGATATTTCCCGAATGTGAGGTTCCGACTAAAACGACTTTAACATTGTCTAACATTGCGTTATTACACCACTCAATTTACAGCCGCAGAATCTTAACATAAACCTGAGTGAAATGGTCAGACCCTTTGCGGACATCGCCATCAAACGCGCAAAAAATAACCACTTCCCTTTTGCGAAAGTTTTGATATACTGCCGCCCGCTTTTTCGTTCTTTAACATCCTTTGGGAAATTCGTATGCATCCAATGCTAAACATTGCTATTCGCGCGGCGCGAAAAGCAGGCAACCATATTGCCAAATCTCTAGAAAACGCTGAGAAAATTGAATCAACTCAGAAAGGCACGAACGACTTTGTTACTAACGTAGACAAAGAAGCAGAAGCTATCATCATTTCAACTATCAAGAGCTCATACCCAGAGCACTGTATCGTTGCCGAAGAAGGCGGTCTTATCGAAGGTAAAGATAAGGACGTACAATGGATCATCGACCCACTGGATGGCACCACTAACTTTGTTAAAGGTCTTCCTCACTTCGCGGTTTCTATCGCGGTTCGCTTCAAAGGCAAAACTGAAGTCGCCTGTGTTTACGATCCAATGCTGAATGAACTGTTTACTGCTCAACGTGGTTCTGGCGCACAGCTGAACAACGCGCGTATCCGTGTTCAACCACTGAAAGATCTGCAAGGTGCCGTTCTGGCAACAGGTTTCCCATTCAAACAGAAACAGCATTCTGAGTCTTTCATGAAGATCATCTCTGCTCTGTTCATTGAATGTGCGGACTTCCGTCGTACTGGTTCTGCGGCTCTGGATCTGTGTTACCTGGCCTCTAACCGTGTTGATGGTTACTTTGAGCTGGGTCTGAAACCTTGGGATATGGCAGCGGGTGAACTGATTGCTCGTGAAGCAGGCGCAATCCTGACTGACTTTGCTGGCGGCACTGATTACATGAAATCAGGCAACATCGTAGGTTCAAGCCCACGCGGTGTGAAAGCAATTCTTAAGCACATCCGTGAAAACGGCAACAGCGCAATTCTGAAATAAGAACGCCCTGAGAATTCCAGCTCCGTCACAGCTGATAAAAAGCCCCGCAATCGCGGGGCTTTTTTTATACCTATTGGGCACTGATTACAACAGAGCCAAGACATCCTGAGTGGTGCCTGTTTCGGCCAGACGTGGAAAAATCGCGTTAATCGCGTGCTGGTGATTATCGAGATTCAAATCCGTCATCGCATCGGTACACAACGTCACATGATAGCCGAGTTCAAACGCCTGACGGGCCGTTGATTCCACACCAATACTGGTTGCGATACCAACGATCACCACTTGCGTCACTCCCAACGCTTGCAACTGCTGATGCAAATCGGTGTGCATGAATGCCCCCCAAGTGCGTTTGGTGATCAGAATGTCATCGTCCTGACGGTGAAGTTCATCCACTAAAGTCGCCCAATTGTCCGGTACCGAATGCGAACCGAGCTTCTGGTCCGTACGTCCCGGCGCACCGCCTGCCACATTGACTAATACCACAGGTCGCTGTTGCTGATGAAACACATCAATCAGTCGGTTTGCCTGTTCAATCACACCCGGCACCGTATGCTGGGGAGGCAGAGCCACAATACCGCACTGCAAATCAATCACGATCAGTGCGGTTGTTTTATCCAATTGAGTAATCGCCATGCGCGCTCCTTTTCGTTAATGACAATAGAATGTTAAAAGTAACCATAAGAAAAAAGCCACTGAATCGTCAGTGGCTTTGAGGAGATTATGGCAGCTCGTCGAGATCTGCACCTTCTTTTTCCACTTGTGGTGGAAGCAGGTGCTCACGGGTAATCCCCAGTCTCAGAGCCAGAGCCGATGCGACGTAGATTGATGAGTAAGTACCGACGGTAATACCCAACAATAGTGCGGTAGCAAAACCATGAATGTTCGCGCCGCCCTGTACAAACAGAGCAATCACCACAAACAACGTGGTTCCCGAAGTGATCAGCGTACGGCTCAGCGTTTGTGTGATCGAGATGTTCATGATCTCAGCCGGTTCGCCCTTACGCAATTTGCGGAAGTTTTCACGAATCCGGTCAAAGACCACGATAGTATCGTTGAGCGAGTAACCGACCACCGTCAGCAGTGCCGCGACAATCGTCAAGTCCACTTCGATTTGCAACAGTGAGAACACGCCAAGCGTAATGATGACATCGTGCGCCAGTGACAACACAGCACCGGCCGCCAGACGCCATTCAAAGCGCATTGAGACGTAAATCAGGATACAGATCAGTGATACGATGATCGCCAGACCACCCGCCTCTGTCAGTTCGTCACCCACGTTAGGACCGACGAACTCGATACGGCGCATTTCCACCGCTTTACCGGTACCTTCTTTGATAGCATCCAGAATCTGGTTACCCAGTGTCTGGCCTGCCATATCATCACGTGGACGCAGACGTACCATGACTTCACGAGCAGAGCCAAAGTTCTGCACCGTTGCATCACCAAAACCTTTCACTTCCAATGACGTACGAATCTCTTCAAGGTTCGCAGGCTGCTCAAAACCGACTTCAATCAGCGTACCGCCGGTGAAGTCCAGGCCCCAGTTCAGCCATTTGGTCGACAGCGTGAAGATCGAAGCTCCGATCATCAGCAGCGACAGCATGAAAGTGACCTTCGACCAACGCATAAAGTCGATCGTTTTCTCTGCTTTCAGAATTTGAAACATAATAATTCCTGGCCTTAGATCGACAATTTGTTGATGCGTTTACCGCCGTACAGCAGGTTGACGATGCAACGTGTACCGATGATAGCGGTAAACATGGAGGTCAAAATACCGATAGACAGCGTGACCGCGAAGCCTTTAATCGCACCTGTACCTACGGCAAAAAGAATGATTGCCGTGATCAGCGTGGTGATGTTGGCATCAGCAATGGTACTGAACGCGTTAGCATAACCCTGGTGAATCGCTTGCTGAGGATTGCGTCCATCACGCAGCTCTTCACGAATACGCTCGAAGATCAAGACGTTGGCGTCGACCGCCATACCGACTGTCAGAACGATACCCGCAATGCCCGGCAGCGTCATGGTGGCACCTGGAATCATCGACATCACACCGATGATCAGCACCAAGTTTGCCGCAAGCGCAACGTTGGCGATCAGACCAAACTTACGGTAGTACAGCGCGGTGAAGATCATCACCGCCAGCAGACCCCAGATACATGCCTGAATACCCATATCGATGTTTTGCTGACCCATTGATGGACCAATGGTGCGCTCTTCAACGATAGAGATAGGTGCGATCAGTGCGCCTGCACGCAGCAGCAGCGCCAGGTTGTGCGCTTCGGCAACAGAGTTAATCCCGGTGATGCGGAAGTTACGGCCCAGAGCTGACTGAATGGTCGCCTGGTTGATCACTTCTTCATGCTTGGTCAGAATCACTTTGCCTTCAGCGGTTTTCTCGCCACTGTCCTTGTATTCAGCAAACACGGTCGCCATCAACTTGCCGATGTTCTTTTTCGAGAACGCCGCCATTTTGCTGCCGCCTTCGCTGTCGAGCGAAATGTTTACCTGTGGACGGCCGTATTCATCGGTGCTTGAACTTGCATCCGTGATGCTTGAACCGCCCAGAATCACACGTTTTTTCAGCACAACCGGACGGCCTGAACGATCCAGTTTGATTTCACTGCCCGCAGGTACACGACCTGAAGCCGCGGCCGCTAGATCAGCTTTATCATCCACTTCGCGGAATTCAAGCGTGGCCGTTGCGCCTAAGATTTCTTTGGCACGCGCTGTATCCTGAACCCCTGGCAGTTCAACCACGATACGAGTAGCACCCTGACGCTGAACCAGTGGCTCAGCCACACCCAGTTCGTTTACACGGTTACGCAGAATGGTGATGTTCTGTTCAACAGCGTAGTTACGGATTTCCTGCAGACGTGCCTCAGTAAAGGTGGCAGTCAGAATGAAACGACCTTCGGTGTCTGAAGGAACAAACGTCATATCACGGTGCTTGGATTCCAGTGCTTTACGCGCCTGATCGACCTGTTCGGCATCACGCAGCGTAATTTCCACTGAATTCGCCAGAGGACGAATCGCACGGTAACGGATTTTTTCTTCACGCAGTTCGCTGCGGAAAGCTTCTTCCTGCTGACCGATCAATTTCTCCATTGCCGCGTCCATGTCGACTTCCATCAGGAAGTGCACGCCGCCGCGCAGATCGAGACCGAGTTTCATTGGCGCAGCGCCAATCGATTCCAACCAATCCGGAGTTGAAGCAGCCAGGTTTAACGCCACAATCTTGTCACTGCCTAACGCTTCGCTGATCACGTCGCGGGCACTGATTTGAGTATCGGTGTCGTTAAATCGAACAAGAATGGATCCATTTTCGAGAGCAATGGATTTATGAGAAAGGTGCGCCGTATCGAGCGCTTTGGTGACAGCATCCAGCGTTGACATATCTACAGAGGCGCCACGCGCCCCTGTAACTTGAATAGCCGGATCTTCACCGTAGATATTTGGAAGTGCATACAAGGCAGAGATGGCAATGGCGAACACCACCATCAGGTACTTCCATAATGGATAACGGTTTAACACAGCGAGGATCCTCTAGCTGTTTTATAGAGATTTCAGTGTACCTTTTGGCAGCACTGCAGTGACGAAGTCTTTTTTGATCACAACTTCATTGTTTGTGTTCAGTTCGATTGAGATGTAGTCGTTGTCTTCTGCAATCTTCGTGATTTTGCCAACCAGACCACCGCTTGTCAGAACTTCATCACCTTTGCCCATGGAGGACATCAGGTTTTTATGCTCTTTCACACGCTTTGATTGTGGGCGGTAGATCATGAAGTAGAAGATCACCGCGAACATGCCCAGCATGATCAGCATTTCAAAACCACCACCTTGTGGGGCACCTTCACCTGCTGCATGTGCTACAGAAATTAGACTCATTGAGAAACGTCCTCTAAGTTATTGTTGTGTAATTTTCGATTCTATTGGGCTACGCCAGGTTAAATTCAAGCAGCTCAGTGCACAAATCCAACCTGGCGCACGAAATCACGCCTTTTCTTTTTGCAGCGGCGGCACTTCGCGGTCACGACGTGCGTAGAACTCCGTTACAAATTGATCAAAGCGGTCTTCATCAATCGCGCGACGAATGCTCTCCATCAGGCGCTGGTAGTAGCGCAGGTTATGGATCGTATTCAAACGTGCACCCAGGATTTCGTTACAGCGATCCAAGTGGTGCAGATACGATTTAGAATAATTTTTGCAAGTGTAACAGTCACAATGCGGATCCAGAGGTGATGTATCCGTTTTATGTGTTGCATTACGGATCTTGATCACACCGCCAGTCACAAACAGGTGGCCGTTACGTGCGTTACGCGTTGGCATCACGCAGTCAAACATGTCGATACCGCGGCGAACACCTTCCACCAAGTCTTCCGGTTTGCCCACGCCCATCAGGTAACGCGGTTTATCTTCCGGCAGTTGTGGACAGGTATGTTCCAGAACGCGGTGCATATCTTCTTTCGGCTCACCCACCGCCAAACCACCGACTGCGTAACCGTCAAAACCGATTTCAGTCAGGCCTTTGACCGACACGTCACGCAAGTCTTCATACACGCCGCCCTGAACGATACCAAACAGGTTGTTCGGGTTTTCCAGCTTGTCGAAGTGGTCGCGTGAACGACGTGCCCAGCGCAGCGACATTTCCATCGATTTCTTCGCTTCATCGTGCGTCGCCGGGTAAGGCGTACACTCGTCGAAGATCATGACGATGTCAGAGCCGAGGTCTTTCTGGATTTCCATCGACTTTTCCGCGTCCATGAAAATTTTGTCGCCGTTCACCGGGTTGCGGAAATGCACCCCTTCTTCGGTGATTTTACGAATATCACCCAGGCTGAACACCTGGAAACCGCCTGAGTCGGTCAGGATCGGACCTTGCCAGTTCATAAAATCATGCAGGTCACCGTGCATTTTCATCACTTCCTGACCCGGGCGAAGCCACAGGTGGAAAGTGTTACCCAGCAGGATTTGCGCGCCCGTCGCTGCCACTTCTTCCGGCGTCATGCCTTTAACCGTACCGTAAGTGCCCACTGGCATAAATGCCGGCGTTTGTACTGTGCCACGCTCAAAGGTCAGTTGACCACGACGAGCGGTGCCGTCTTTCTTTTTCAGTTCGAACTTAAGTTTCACTAAAGCCTCCAAATGTCAGAGAAACAGTCTGACGGATTATGTATCTGTGCCGCGTCAGGCAGGCATCGATACCACATCGCCCGGATAAGTGTCCTGACGATTCATAATAGATTGTGTTTATGACGTCACGCCTGCCGAATTAAGCTTCGACGGTTCGTTTACGGATAAACATCGCATCACCATAGCTAAAGAAGCGATACTGCTGCGTTACCGCATGATCGTATGCAGCCATGGTGTGCTCATAGCCAGCAAAGGCGCTCACCAACATGATGAGTGTCGATTCCGGCAAATGGAAGTTGGTGATCAAGCAATCCACCAACTGGTATTCATAACCAGGGAAGATGAAGATCTCGGTGTCACCAAAAAACGGAACCAGCTCAGTGCCCTTTTTCAGCGCATCTTGCGCTGCGCTTTCCAGCGAACGGACCGACGTGGTTCCTACCGCAATAATGCGGCCGCCACGGGCTTTGGTCGCGGCAATCGCGTCCACCACCTCTTGCGGCACTTCAACGTATTCCGCATGCATGTGGTGATCGTTGATATTGTCCACACGCACCGGCTGGAATGTGCCCGCACCCACATGAAGAGTCACGTAAGCAAATTCGACACCTTTCGCCTTGATTTGCTCAAGCAGCGCTTGGTCAAAGTGAAGGCCGGCTGTCGGCGCAGCCACTGCGCCCGGCTTCTGGTTGTAGACGGTCTGATAACGCTCTTTATCCGCATCGTCGTCAGGACGAGCGATGTACGGCGGCAGCGGCATGTGACCAATCTGGTTCAGAATGTCCAGCACCACAGTTTCAGCGGTAAAACGAATCTCAAACAGCGCATCGTGACGCGCTTCCATGATGGCATGGAATTCATCGTTTTCGCCCAGAAACAGTTCGGTGCCTGGCTTGGGCGGCTTAGAGCAGCGCACGTGAGCCAGAATCGAATGTTCATCCAGCATACGCTCCACCAGCACTTCCAGCTTACCGCCAGAGGCTTTACGGCCGAACATACGTGCCGGAATGACTCGAGTATTGTTAAACACCAGTAAATCACCCGGCTCAACACAGTTCAGGACATCCTTAAAGGTGCCATCAACCAGCTCACCGGTGTTGCCGTCTAGCTGCAGCAGACGGCTGGCGGTTCGTTCCGCCATCGGATAGCGAGCAATCAGCTCGTCCGGGAGTTCAAAATGAAAATCTGAAACTTGCATGACTCTTTCTTGATTCTCTTGGCTTTCGCCTTTCTCGGGATAGGTGCGACGGTTTATTTCGCGGCGCGGTAGTATATACCCAAGTCATCTCAAGATACAGGATTGTGCACAAGTCAGGCGGGCCTTGAAAAGCAAAGGATTGTAATCAAAAGTGACATGCCAATCGCTCCGCTCAGCCAGTGAGGCCATAAAAACCGACTTAACTCTCAGATATTTATCCACAAAAAAACTATAGTTATAAGCAAAGAAGCCGCCGTCATCGCCGAACCCAGAGGCTCAGCCTAAAGAGGGGTATGACTTGCGGTCAGATGGGTATTTTACAGTCTCAGAAGAAACAGGAGTTGGTTATGATCAAGGTCGAAGACATGATGACTCGCAACCCTCACACCTTGTTGCGTTCCCATACTTTAGCCGATGCCCGTCATATGATGGAGGCACTGGATATTCGCCATATTCCGGTGGTCGATGCCAACCGTAAACTGCTTGGTATCGTCACTCAGCGCGACATTCTCGCGGCGCAGGAATCCAGCCTGCAAAGATTACCAGCCGAACAATCTTACACCGCCGATACCCCACTCTACGAAATGATGCACACGGAAGTGATGACGGTCGCGCCGCAGGCCGGATTAAAAGAGAGTGCCCTTTATATGCAAAAACATAAAGTGGGCTGTTTGCCGGTGGTGGCAAAAGGTGAGCTGGTTGGCATCATTACCGACAGCGATTTCGTCTCCATTGCCATCAACTTGCTTGAATTGGCCGAAGAAAGTGAACCGGATGAAATTGAGCAAGACAGTGATTTGGACACCACTGAGTTGTGATGAAAAACCAAAAAAAAGAGCGACCGAAGCCGCTCAAAGAGTGTTGCACAGATTATCGTTTTTAACTCACTGAGGTAAGTGAACTCAGTTAAAACTGGTCTTCTTCTGTAGAACCAGTCAGGGCAGTGACCGATGACTGACCACCTTGGATGGTGTTGGTCATCTTATCAAAGTAGCCGGTGCCCACTTCTTGTTGGTGGGCCACGAAGGTGTAGCCTTTTTCTGCTGCCTGGAATTCACGACGCTGAACCATTTCCACGTAGTGACGCATGCCTTCACCCTGTGCGTAAGCGTGCGCCAGTTCGAACATGTTGAACCACATGTTGTGAATACCGGCCAGAGTAATGAACTGGTATTTGTAGCCCATGTCCGCCAGTTCCTGCTGGAACTTGGCAATGGTTTCCGCATCCAGGTTTTTCTCCCAGTTGAACGATGGCGAACAGTTGTAAGCCAGCAGTTGATCCGGATACTGAGCGTGAATCGCTTCCGCGAACTTACGCGCCTCTTCCAGATCCGGTTTAGCCGTTTCACACCACACCAAATCAGCGTATGGCGAGTAAGCCAGACCACGGGCAATCGCCTGATCAATCCCGGCACGCACGCGATAGAAACCTTCTGCGGTGCGCTCACCAACGATGAAATCGGCATCGTATGGATCGCAATCTGAAGTCAGCAGGTCAGCCGCGTTGGCATCGGTACGCGCAATCACCAGAGTGGTGGTACCCGCCACGTCAGCCGCCAGTCGCGCCGCAACCAGTTTTTGCACCGCTTCTTGAGTTGGAACCAATACTTTACCGCCCATGTGACCACATTTTTTGACTGACGCCAGTTGGTCTTCGAAGTGCACGCCCGCAGCGCCCGCTTCAATCATCGACTTCATCAGCTCGTAAGCATTCAGAACGCCACCAAAGCCCGCTTCCGCATCCGCCACGATAGGCAGGTAGTAATCAATACCGCCCTCATCTTCTGGTGATTTACCGCCAGACCACTGAATCTGGTCGGCACGGCGGAACGCATTGTTGATACGCTTCACCACGCTCGGTACAGAGTCAACCGGGTAAAGCGATTGGTCCGGGTACATAGTGCCCGCGGTGTTGTTGTCCGCCGCCACCTGCCAGCCCGACAGATAAATCGCTTCGATACCGGCTTTCGCCTGCTGCACCGCCTGACCACCCGTCAGTGCGCCCAGACAGTTCACATAGCCTTTCTTGGCATTACCATTGACCAGTGACCACAGTTTGTCAGCACCACGCTGGGCGATTGTATTGGCTGGTGTGACTGAACCTCGCAGGTTCACCACTTCTTCGGCGGTATAGGTACGTTTTACGTTTTTCCAGCGTGGGTTAGTTGCCCAATCTTTTTCCAGAGCTTCAATTTGTTGGCGGCGAGTCAGTGTCATAATCTATCCCTTCTTGTAATACGCAGCGCTCGGCATGCGCATGGTCGTCCTTTTCGCTATCAGTACAACAGGCTCTGATATTGAATCGTTAGTTTCACGTTACTGTTGTTATAAGTGGTATTACGCTAAGTAGTCGTAACCCGGTATGGTTAAGAAATTGGTCAGTTCATCACTGGTGGTCAGTGTTTCCATCAGTTGCGCGGCTTCTTCAAAGCGGCCTGCATTGAAACGTGGCTCACCGATTTCCGCTTTTACCACCTCGATTTCCTCCGCCAGATAATCGCGGAACAACTGTTTGGTCACCTGTTGGCCGTTATCGAGCGATTTACCGTGCTGAATCCATTGCCAGATAGAGGCGCGGGAAATTTCAGCCGTCGCAGCATCTTCCATCAGCCCGTAAATCGGCACACAACCATTGCCAGAGATCCAAGCCTCAATGTATTGCAGCGCAACGCGAATGTTGTGGCGCATACCCGCTTCGGTGCGCGGACCGTCACACGGTTCCAGCAATTCCTCAGCGTGAATCGGTGCATCCGACATGCGGCTGACATCTAACTGATTGCTGCGCTCACCCAGTACTTGGTTGAACACTTCCATTGCGGTATTTGCCAAGCCCGGGTGTGCAACCCAAGTGCCATCGTGGCCGTTGGTCGCTTCCAGCATTTTGTCGGTGCGAATCTTCTCCAGCACCTTGGCATTTTCTGCCGGATCTTTCACCGGAATGAAGGCCGCCATACCGCCCATCGCAAACGCGCCGCGTTTATGGCAGGTGTAAATCAGCAAACGTGAGTAGGCGTTGAGGAACGGTTTGTCCATCGTCACCACCTGGCGATCCGGCAGCACACGGTCGCTGTGTTTTTTCAACGTTTTGATGTAGCTAAAGATGTAGTCCCAGCGGCCGCAGTTCAGCCCCACGATATGCTCTTTGAGTGAAAACAAAATTTCATCCATCTGGAACACCGCAGGCAGAGTTTCAATCAGCACCGTGGCTTTAATGGTGCCCGTTTCCAGTCCAAAGTAATCTTCGGTGAAGTGGAACACTTCACTCCACCATTTCGCTTCCTGATACGCCTGAAGTTTTGGCAGATAAAAGTACGGACCACTGCCTTTTTTCAGCAACGCTTTGTAGTTGTTGAAGAAATAGAGCGCGAAGTCGAACAGAGCACCGGGAATTATCTGGCCGCCAAAAGTGACGTGTTTTTCTTTGAGGTGCAGGCCACGCACGCGGCAGATCAGCACCGCAGGGTCGTCCGTCAGTTCGTAACGCTTACCGTTGTCCGGGTTGGTGTAACTGATGGTGCCGTTAACCGCATCACGCAGGTTGATTTGGCCATCCAGTACTTTGTCCCACGCTGGCGCCATTGAGTCTTCAAAATCAGCCATGAACACTTTTACGTTCGCATTCAGCGCGTTAATCACCATTTTGCGATCCGTTGGACCAGTGATTTCTACGCGGCGATCCTGCAAATCTTGCGGAATCCCCAGGATTTTCCAGCTTCCTTCGCGAATATCTTGTGTCTCTTTGAGGAAATCTGGCAGTTGGCCTTGGTCGATCTGACTTTGTTTTTGTTCTCGCGCTGCAAGCAGCGTGTCGACACGTGAGGCAAACTGAGCACACAACTCAGATAAAAAGGTTTGGGCTTCCACAGGGAAAATCGCCTGATGTGCCGAAGACAGAGTTCCGGTCACCTCAAGCATGCCTTCGCTAGTAGTGGATTGGCGGTGTGCTAAATCTTTGTCTGGCGTTTGAGCAAGCATAACGTCCTTCCTTAGAATCGTTCTCAAGACCTCATTTGTAATTTTCAGACTACAAATTTCATCTTGCGTTTATTGGGCTAATTTGTTCCCCCGGTGTCTATACACTCCCTCAGAACCGGGTCATTTTCAAGACTTCCTAACCTAGACATAAGTCTTACAAAACTTAATTAAACCTTACCCGATAAGGCGTTAAGCGAAAAGACCAAAAGTTAATCAAAGGTGAAATTTGAAGTTTTATTCCGTTTCAAACTCATGCTTGAAATGCTAGGTAAAAATGTAATTTATTACGTAATAAAATTACATTAATTCTAAAGTGCAAAATCGATTTAAAACAGCACGGCATCGCATCACGACGTGGATCAAAGGTTGGGTTTTAAAGGCGGGAAGTGAAATCGCAGCGGATTTTTGAAACAACATCCGGTGTGAAATCTGTAAAATTTACTTTGTGAATTTTTACGATTTTATGAAAGGTTCAAAAATAAGTTTCTGTAAAATTTTACAATTAAAAAGTAACCAACAGAGGAATAAACCAGAAAACACGCCAGACTCAGCGTGTTTTCACTAGGATTTTTTTATCTTGCTGGTACGACTATTCGCTATAGCAGTTCAGAAACTACATCTGCCAAGCGTTCAAAAGTGTGACTGCGCGACGAACTCGGTCGCCATACCAAGCCAATTTCACGATACGCCTGTTGTCCTGGTGGGTCGATCACCACCAAATTCTGGTTGTCCAACAAACCATGTTCAATCGCCATCTGCGGAATAAACGTTGTGCCGAGGCCATTGGCCACCATCTGTACCAGCGTATGTAAACTGGTGGCGGTAAAAGGGTTAATCTTCTCTTTGTCGGTCAGTTTACATGCCGAGACCGCATGCTCTGTCAGGCAATGTTCGTTTTCCAACAGGAACACCGACTCGTCCGGCAAGTCATCGTATTTGATGGGTACGCGAATACCATCCGCCTGATGACGACTGATCACCATGCGAAACGGATCCTGGCCAACCACACGGCTTTCCATATTGCCAATCTCCATCGGCAACGCGAGGATCAGCACATCCAGTTCACCATTACGCAACGCCGTCAGCAGATTAGCCGTGGTGTCTTCACGTAACAGAAGATGTAGGTTGGGATAGCGTACATTCACTTCCTGAACCAGATCGCACAGCAGAAATGGCGCGATGGTCGGAATACAGCCCAATTTCAGCTGCCCTTCCATCTCTCCGCCCTGACACTGTTTCCCCAGTTCAATCAGATCCTGACCACGCGCCAACAACTCGCGGCTGCGTTTTACAACCTGTTCGCCCGCATGAGTGAACACCAGCGGACTTTTCTTATCTTTCTTTTCAAATAGCGGGCAACCAATCAGCGCTTCAAGGTTCTGAATGCCTTTACTCAAAGTCGACTGGCTGACAAAACACCGCTCCGCCGCATCACTGAAATGACGAGTCTCATGCAGTGTCACCAGGTAATGCAGTTGCTTCAAACTAGGCCATTTAATCATCGTGTTTTAGTCTTTGTTCTGTATCCATTTTTTTCATCGAGCAAAAGATAAGCTCATCGCTTTTTTCGATTAACTCAATCTATTTAATTCGCTTTTTTCTATACTACATTCTGTACTATAGTTTGTCTCGTACATACACGGACTGGGTCCGCTATTGTCTGCGGTTCCGGAACTAACCATTAATCTTAGGAGCAAAAAAATGGTACTAGTAGGTCGTCAAGCCCCTGATTTTACTGCTGCAGCAGTGCTAGGTAACGGTGAAATCGTTGATAACTTCAACTTCGCTGAATTCACTAAAGGTAAGAAAGCGGTTGTTTTCTTCTACCCACTAGACTTCACTTTCGTTTGCCCATCTGAACTGATCGCATTCGACAAACGTTTCGAAGACTTCAAAGCGAAAGGCGTAGAAGTAATCGGCGTATCTATCGACTCTCAGTTCTCTCACAACGCATGGCGTAACACTGCGATTGAAAACGGCGGTATCGGTGAAGTTCAATACCCACTGGTTGCTGACGTTAAACACGAAATCTGTAAAGCATACGACGTAGAGCACCCAGAAGCGGGCGTTGCTTTCCGTGGTTCTTTCCTGATCGACGAAGACGGCATGGTACGTCACCAAGTAGTTAACGACCTGCCACTAGGCCGTAACATCGACGAAATGCTGCGCATGGTTGACGCTCTGAACTTCCACCAAACTCACGGTGAAGTATGTCCTGCACAGTGGGAAGAAGGTAAAGCTGGTATGAAAGATTCTCCAGCGGGCGTAGCTGCTTACCTGTCTGAGCACACTGCTGACCTAGGCAAAAAATAATTGAAACACTTAAACACCCGCGCTCAACTCGGGTTTGTGGTTGGAATCTTATAAGCGAATAACGCAACGCCAATCAGTTTAAGTAAAGTCATTTCAAGCCCCGGACATTGTCCGGGGCTTTTTTACATCCTTTACCCTGCAATATAGGGAAACATGCACCCACAAAGTTTACCCCTATTTCTCCCCCCCGGCAGACAGACGAGACAACTCAGGCTTGCTACACTTCGTCCACTGTTTCTCATGAGTAATCTGACAATGTCTTATCAACTTGAAGTGTGTATCGACAATATTGAATCTCTGCACAATGCGATGGCAGGCGGCGCGACGCGTATTGAACTGTGCTCCTCATTGGCCTTGGGTGGCTTAACTCCCAGCTATGGTTTTATGCAGCAGGCGGCGAAGGTCGCGAACATTCCGGTGTATGCCATGATTCGGCCACGTCAGGGCGATTTCTTCTACAGCGATGAAGACATCACCATCATGGTTCTGGATATTCACGCCGCACACCAGGCCGGGCTGCAAGGCGTGGTGCTGGGGTTACTCAATCAAGATGGAAGCATTGATGCCGAGCGCAGCCAAGACTTGGTCTCACTGGCACAGTCGCTGGGCTTGGGCGTCACTTTTCACCGCGCGTTCGATCAGTGCAACGATGCGTTTTCCGCACTGGAAACGGTCATTTCGCTGGGTTGCGAACGCATCTTGACCTCAGGACTGGCGCGCACAGCCCCGCAAGGCGCGAACATGCTGACAGAACTGGTTCAACGCAGCGCCGGGCGCATCGCGATCATGGCGGGTGCTGGCGTCAATGCCGACAACGTCGGCCAATTAGCGCAGACTACCGGAGTCACTGAATTGCACTTGTCTGGCAAAACCACACGTGCCAGCCACATGGCTTTTGTTGCTCCAGAGAGCAAAATGGGCGCCAGCGATCAAGACGATTTCATCGTGCCGATCACCGATACCGATGCGATTCGCCGCACGGCATCCGTTCTGAAATCAATCAGCTAGCTCTGTTTATCCCCTCCGTCGGTGCTATGATTTTGTTATCAACGGAGGGAACTATGACCAAACTAAAAAGAAAATTTTATGAGCAGGAGCTGGAGCGTCTGCAAGTTGAGCTGGTGAAACTGCAAGAGTGGGTCAAACACGAAAAACTCAAAGTCGTGGTGATTTTTGAAGGGCGTGATGCTGCGGGCAAAGGCGGCGTCATCAAACGCATTACCGAAAAACTAAACCCGCGGGTGTGCCGCGTGGCCGCGTTGCCGGCTCCCACCGAAAAAGAGAAAACCCAGTGGTACTTTCAGCGTTACGTGACGCATTTACCTGCTGGCGGTGAAATCGTACTGTTTGACCGCAGCTGGTATAACCGCGCCGGAGTCGAGAAAGTGATGGGCTTCTGCACGGGCGAAGAGTACGAAGAGTTTCTGCGATCCTGCCCGGAGTTTGAACGCATGCTGCAACGTTCCGGCATCATTCTGCTCAAGTACTGGTTTTCTGTGTCCGATGAAGAGCAGGAAAAGCGCTTTCTGGAACGGATCAAAACCCCAATCAAACGCTGGAAATTCAGCCCGATGGATCTCGAATCCCGCCACCGCTGGGCCGATTACTCCAAAGCCAAAGACAAGATGTTCGCCTACACCGACACCAAACATTGTCCGTGGTGGGTGGTACCGTCAGACGACAAACGTCGCGCGCGCCTCAACTGCATCAGCCACCTGCTGAGCCAAATTGAGTACCGCAACGTTGAGTATCCGCCAGTCACTCTGCCTGAGTTAAATAAAGAAGGTTACGTCCGCTCACCAGTAGATGAACAGACGTTTGTACCGCTGAAATATTGATGGGTGAGTGGTTAGCGCAGGGCGTCGTTGATGCCCTGATCGCCTAAATGACGCACGTCTTTGCCTTTGACGAAGTAGATGATGTATTCGCAGATGTTCTGACAGCGATCCCCCACCCGTTCAATCGAGCGCGCCGACCACATGACTTGCAGAATGTGCGGAATATTTTTCGGGTCTTCCATCATGTAGGTCATCAACTGACGGATCACCGCTTCGTACTCTTTATCCAGCTTATCATCGAGCTTGTACACTTCGGCGGCCGATTCCACATCCATGCGCGCAAACGCATCCAGCACCTGATGCAGCATCGCAATCGCCTGACGGCACAACGGCTCCAAAGACACCTGAAATTTACTCTCTTTGGTCGACGGACTTTCAATCGCCACATACGCCATTTTGGTTGCCACATCGCCGATGCGTTCCAGATCAGTGATGGTTTTAATGATCGCCATAATCAGGCGCAGATCTTTGGCCGTAGGCTGACGTTTGGCAATAATGCGCGTGCAGGCTTCGTCGATCGACACTTCCATCGCGTTGACTTTGTGATCATCGCGCACCACTTTACGCGCCAGCTCAATGTCATCTTTATTGAGCGCCTGCATAGCAAACGACAACTGCTGCTCCACCAATCCACCCATGGTTAATACATGAGTTCGAATAGACTCCAGCTCAACGTTAAACTGCCCTGAGATATGTCGTCCTAATTGCATGATGAATCCTTCGCTTGTTGCCGGTTAGCCGTATCGGCCAGTAATGTAGTCTTCGGTCTGTTTTTTCAATGGTGACGTGAAAATAGAATCGGTATCTGAGTACTCGATCAATTTTCCCATATGGATAAAGGCAGTGTGGTCGCTGACCCTTGCTGCCTGTTGCATATTGTGGGTGACAATCACCACGGTGTATTTGGTTTTCAGATCGTGGATCAGCTCTTCAATCGTGAGCGTCGAAATCGGGTCCAGCGCCGAGGTGGGCTCATCGAGCAGCAACACTTCGGGCTCAATCGCAATCGCACGTGCGATCACCAGACGCTGCTGCTGACCGCCAGACAGACCAAACGCGTTTTCATGCAGGCGGTTTTTCACTTCATCCCACAGGGCGGCCGCGCGCAATGAACGCTCCACCGCATCGTCCAGCGTACGGCTGTTTTTAATCCCCTGAAGGCGCAGTCCGTAGACAACGTTCTCGTAAATGGACTTTGGAAACGGGTTCGGGCGCTGAAACACCATCCCCACCCGGCGGCGCAGAGTCGGCACGTCCACTTCTGGCAGATAGACATTCTTACCGTGCAGTTTGACTTCGCCCTCAACCCGGCAACCTTCCACCAGATCGTTCATGCGGTTAATGCAGCGCAGCAGGGTCGATTTGCCACAGCCCGACGGGCCGATGAACGCCGTGACCTGACCTTTCGGAATCCGCATCGAAATATCGCTCAGCGCACGGGTCTGGTTGTAAAACAGATTTAACCCTTCGATCGCGATCGCGGTCTGTTTGTCGGTTAAGTTGTTGACATCCAGAGGTGGTTGGTACCCCAGTGTTTGGTTGACGGAAAACATGTTTAATCTTGTCCTAAGGTTCGATATTTCTCACGTAAATTATTACGAATGCTGATGGCCGTGAGGTTCAGCGCCACAATGACCGTCACCAGTAAAAATGAAGTGGCGTACACCAGTGGCCGCGCAGCCTCAATATTGGTGGTCTGAAAACCGACATCATAGATGTGAAAACCAAGGTGCATGAATTTGCGCTCCAGATGCACAAACGGGAACTCGCCATCCACCGGCAGACTGGACGCCAGTTTGACCGCCCCCACCAGCATCAGTGGTGCTACTTCGCCTGCCGCACGGGCAATCGCCAGAATCAGTCCTGTAATCATAGCAGGGCTCGCCATCGGCAGAACAATGCGCCAGATGGTTTCAAACTGCGTCGCACCCAGTGCCAGTGAGCCATGACGTACAGAGATCGGAATGCGCGTCAGGCCCTCTTCGGTCGCCACAATCACGACCGGCAGTGTCAGGACCGCCAGCGTTAGAGCCGACCATAAAAGCCCCGGCGTACCAAATGTCGGAGCCGGCAAACGCTCGGCATAAAACAGGCTATCGATAGAGGCACCGATGGTATAAACGAAAAAGCCGAGACCAAACACGCCGTATACGATCGATGGTACACCTGCGAGGTTAATTACCGCCACGCGAATGATGCGGGTGAACGCATTATCTTTGGCGTATTCGTGCAGATACACTGCCGCGACCACGCCGAGTGGCATGACGATAATCGACATGATCAGCACCAGAAAGACCGTACCGAAAATCGCCGGGAAAACGCCGCCTTCCGAGTTGGACTCGCGCGGATTGTCCGACAGAAAGACCCATACCTGCTTGCCCCATTGAACGATTTTCTGCGTCAGGTTCATGTCGTTCGGGAACCAGTAATCAAGGATCTGACTCAGTGGAATACGCACGGTATCGCCTTTCATATCCTGAGCAATCAACACCTGGCGCTCCATCTGAGCACGCAGCGAGTCCAGGTGCTCTTCAGCTTTGGCCAGTTGCTGATCCAACTGCGCTTTGCGCTGCTGGTACTGGGTCAGATACGCCTCGTCCAGCTTGCCATTCAATTCGCGGCGCCGCTTTTCCAGTCGCAGCTTTTCAATGCTGCTGCCAATGACACGAATCTGTTCATTGACCACCTGATCGATCTGCTTACGCAGCACATCCGCTTGCTCCAGACCTTGCTCAAGCAGCGTATCAATATGTTCGCTGACATTGCCATTGACCTGTTCATATCCGACAGGCTTACCGTAAAACTGACCGTCACGGGCACGTTCTATCACAATCCAGCCATGCGGCTTGGTCGGCTCAGACAACTTCATGCTCAGCATCGAAACAAAATCAGCGCCGTACAATTCGCGGTTGGCCACTTTAATACTTAAGCGGGTCGCGGTGCCCGTCTCTTTAACCGCAGCAGGCAAGTCAATCCCCATCTCGCTCAGATGGCTCACGGGCACCGATTCGGTGGCATACAACTGCCCCACTAACGTTTGGCCGTTGGCGTCTTGCCATTGATATAAAGGCGCCGGCCAGAAATAGGTTAAACCTTTCCAGCCAATCAACAACAACAAGCCAAGAACGGAAATCAGACTGATACTGACCGCGCCACCCGTTAACCATATCCAAGGGGCGCCGGAGCGAACCCAATTTATCGTTTTCATCGCTTCCCCCACTACAGCGCACGGTACTTGGCACGCAGTCGCTGGCGTACCCATTCAGCCAGGGAGTTGACTGCAAACGTGAAGATAAACAGCAGTAGGGCTGCCAGAAAAAGAATACGGAAATGCGAACTGCCCACTTCAGACTCCGGCAATTCCACCGCAATCGTCGCCGATAAAGTGCGCATCCCTTCCAGAATGTTCCAGTCAAGGATCGGCGTATTGCCCGTCGCCATCAGCACGATCATGGTTTCACCGACCGCGCGGCCAAGGCCCATCATCACCGCGGAGAAAATACCCGGACTGGCGGTGAGCAGCACCACATGTGTCAGAGTCTGCCAGGGCGTAGCCCCCAAGGCCAGAGAACCATCGGACAGATGCTTCGGCACAGAGAAAATCGCATCTTCGGCGATGGTGAAAATGGTTGGGATCACTGCAAAGCCCATCACAAACCCGACCACCAACGCATTGCGCTGGTCAAAATCGATACCGTGCTGCGCGAGATAGACGCGCACGTCGCCGCTAAACAGCCACAGCTCGATTTCACTGCTGTAGGAGAGAATCGTTGTCGCCACGGCCAACAGAACAGGGATCAGGATCAGCGCGTGCCAGCCGCCCGCCATTTTACGCAGCACAGTCTTTGGCAGTTGTGACCACAACAATCCGATGATAACGGTCGACAGCGGCAAAAACAGGAACAGGGCCACGATGGACGTCAGGTGGCTTTCCACCAGCGGCGCAAACCACAACCCGGCCAGAAAACCGATAATCACCGTCGGCAGCGCTTCCATTAACTCGATAGTGGGTTTCACCACACGGCGCATTTTCGGCGCCATAAAGTACGCGGTATAAATTGCGCCAAATACCGCCACCGGTACGGCAAAGAGCATCGCATACAGCGCCGCCTTCAGCGTACCAAACGCAATCGGCACCAAACTGAATTTGGCCTCAAATTCATCGCTGGCCGATGTGGACTGCCACACATACTGGGGCTCTGGGTAGCTTTCGTACCACACTTTCTGCCACAGCGAAGAGAATGACACTTCCGGATAACCGTTATCAATTTTGGCGACGCTGATTCTGCCGCTGTCGTACGTGGCGAGATAACGTTCGTTGCTCGACATCGCCGCCAGCGCCGGAGCCTGTTGATAGGCGCGCTCGAAAATCACCAATTTTTCACTGGTGGTGTAGTGGCTCTGCACCGTACCGTTGCGATAAAAACTGTAGAAGCCTTTGCGATAGGTATCCGGCAGCAGAAACGTCACTTCGGAAGCCAGTTTGAAATCGCGGATCAACGTCAGATGACGCTCGCCCTGTTTGAGCACATCAAACCACTGCGTCACCAAACCATCGCGATGCGTCACCAGCAGTGAATATGCACCGGACAACAGATTGATAGTCTGCACCGCATGTTTCTGCTGCCCCTGACTGAGATCCACGATGTCGCACACCCGATATTGATCGTGTGTCAGCTCGGCAATCACTAACTCAGATCCGCTGCGCAGATACAAGGTTTTGCCATCCGGCGTCAGCAGCATCTGATCCAACTGCTCAAACGGCGAAGAAAAAGTAAATTGCTGCGGCACTTGCGGCGCGTCCAGACTTACCCAATGCACCGACACCTGTTGGTTCGACTGATAAACGGCAAAAAATGCCTGACTGTCGGTTACCGCGGCACTGAGCTGGGTTATAGACAGCGAACGGGGAATGAGCGACCAGTTTGCCGGCAGCGACAGCGCTTCAAGCTCGGGAGTGAATACACGGCCATTTTTAGTGACCGAATACGTAAATTGAGGACGCGCGACATAAACATGATTGTCAGCATCCGTGGCCGCAAACCAGCCGCTGTCAGGTGTCGTGGTGGTGAACTTCACAGGCTCGAACGGCAAGCTCTCGCTCCAACGCGGTAAACTGCGTTCATGATTGAGCGACCAAAACTCGGCTTTACCGTGATCGCCAACGACAAAGGCATTCTCGCCATACTCGTCAATCGCCAGCATTTTAGGCGCGACCGTGGTGATGGGCTGACTGGCAAAACCGGTCTCTAGCTCAGCATCGGAAAATAGCGGAAAAACCACCATCGCCAGATAGACGAAAATGAGGATCAAGGCGCCGAGAACACTCACGCCACCACCGGTCACTGCAAGACGAACAAGGCGATCTTTAATAAGTCGCTTTCGATCTCGTTCTTTCAATGAAAACTCGGCCTGTGCCATGAATAACTCTACCTTTTTAGTCCAAATAACATAATATTTCGATTAGGTGACAATTATATTACAAGTCACATTAAACAACTGAAAATAAAACAACTCTGCATACTAATCTGTTTTGCAATAAAAGTGTCACATTAAAACCCTAGTTTGCAGTGGTTAATAATTAAAACGTCACTAACAGTCAGAAGGTATCTCATGAGCGCGGAAAAGTTGTATATCGATAAGGAATTGAGCTGGCTATCGTTCAATGAACGAGTCCTTCAGGAAGCCGCCGATAAAACCGTGCCGCTGGTCGAGCGCATCCGCTTTTTGGGGATTTTCTCCAACAACCTGGATGAGTTTTACAAAGTCCGCTTTTCGGATGTGAAACGTCGTATTCTTATCAACCGTGAACGTGGAGGAAACGACAGCTCCAAGCATTTGTTGACCCGCATGCAGAGCAAAGCGCTGAAGCTGAATCAGGACTTCGATAACCTGTACAGCGAAATCATCATGGAGATGGCGCGCCGCCGCATTTTTCTGGTCAACGAAACCCAATTAGATGAAGCGCAGCAGCGCTGGATCACCAAATATTTTCATAAAGAAGTGCTGCCGCATATTACGCCACTGTTAATGAAAGATGACATTGACGTCCTGCAATTCCTCAAAGACGAATACGCATACATCGCCGTCGATTTAAAGAAAGGCGACGAATCGCACTACGCGCTGATCGAGATCCCGACCGATCACCTGCCCCGCTTTGTCATGGTACCGGAGCAAAAAGGCAAACGACGTAAAACCATCATTCTGCTCGACAACATCATTCGCCACTGTCTGGATGACATTTTCCGCGGCTTTTTTGACTACGACACGCTGACTGGCTATGCGATGAAGATGACCCGTGACGCGGAATACGACCTCAGCCATGAAGTCGAATACAGCCTGTTGGAACAGATGTCAGAAGGTTTGAGTCAGCGCCTGACCGCGATGCCGGTTCGCTTTGTGTACGAGCGCGAAATGCCGCAAGAGATGCTGCTATTTCTGTGTGAGAAGCTCAAAATCTCCCACTACGACAGTCTGTTACCGGGAGGTCGTTACCACAACTTTAAAGACTTCATCGGTTTTCCGAACGTCGGCCGTGAGTACTTAGAAAACCGTCCGCTGCCTCCGATGAAGTGTGCCGATTTTGAAGGCTTCCCGAATGCCTTTGACGCGATTCGCGCTCAGGACATTCTGCTGCACTACCCATACCACAGCTTCGAACACATTACAGAACTGGTGCGTCAGGCATCGTTCGACCCGAAAGTGATCAGCATTAAGATCAACATCTACCGTGTGGCGAAAGATTCGCGTTTGATGAACTCGCTGGTCGATGCAGTGCACAACGGCAAGCGTGTGGTGGTGGTGGTGGAACTGCAGGCGCGTTTCGATGAAGAGGCCAACATCGAATGGTCACGTATTCTGACCGAAGCGGGCGTGCAAGTGGTGTTTGGTACGCCGGGCATGAAAATTCACGCCAAGCTGCTGCTGATTACCCGCCGTGAAGAGGGCGAATTTGTGCGTTACGCTCACATCGGTACCGGAAACTTCCACGAAAAAACTGCGCGCATTTATACCGACTTCTCGCTACTGACCGCCGACCGCGAAATCACTAACGAAGTGCGTAACGTATTTGGCTATATTGAAAACCCGTTCCGCCCGGTGAAATTCAATCATCTCATCGTGTCGCCACGTAACTCGCGCACGCAGCTATACCGTTTGATCGACACCGAGATCGCCAATGTCAAAGCGGGTAAAAAAGGCGCGATCACCCTCAAAGTGAACAATCTGGTCGACCGCGGCCTGGTCAACAAGCTCTATGGTGCCAGCACCGCCGGAGTGCAAATCAAGATGATCATTCGTGGTATGTGTTCGCTGGTACCGGGCATTGAGGGATTGAGCGACAACATTCGTATCATCAGTATTGTCGACCGCTTCCTGGAGCACCCGCGCGTGCTGATCACGCACAACGACGGCAACCCGCAAGTGTATATCTCTTCGGCCGACTGGATGACGCGTAACATTGATTACCGGATTGAAGTGATGGCGCCAATACGTGACGAACGCCTTAAACAGCGTATGATAGACATCATCAATCTGCAGTTTACCGATACGGTGAAAGCGCGTGTGATCGACAAAGAGATGAGTAACCGCTACATCAAGCGCGGGAACCGTAAGAAAGTCCGTTCGCAGCTCGCGATTTACGACTATCTTAAAAACGTAGAAAAACAAACGCGTAAGAATAAGGGGCAAACAGACACCCATGAACCAACCCAGCACAACTCGTGACACTATTACTCGTGAAATTGCCGCAATCGATTTAGGTTCTAACAGTTTTCACATGGTGGTCGCCAAGGTGGTGGATCAGGATTTACAACTGATCAGCCGCCATAAACAGCGCGTGCGCCTGGCATCCGGACTGGATGCACAAAAGAACTTAGACAATGCTGCCATCGAACGAGGCCTGGAGTGTCTGGCGATGTTTGCTGAACGTCTGCAAGGCTTTGACGCCGATAATGTACGTATTGCCGCCACGCATACCCTGCGTCAGGCCAACAATGCACACATTTTTTTGCAGCGCGCGCGCGAAGTGATGCCGTTTCCTATCGAGATCATTCCCGGTACTGAAGAAGCACGTCTGATTTACCTTGGCGTGGCCCACACCCAACCACAAACTGAATCCATGTTGGTGGTTGATATCGGCGGCGGCAGCACCGAAATGATCATCGGTAAAGGCTTTGAAGCCGAACTGGTCAACAGCAAACAGATGGGGTGCGTGAGCTACACCGATCGCTACTTCTCCAACGGCAAACTGTCGAAAAAGAATTTCGCTCAGGCAATCCTCGCCGCCGAACAAAAGCTGGAATCCATCGCCAGCAAATACTGCAAGCTTGGCTGGCAAACCGCATTTGGCTCATCCGGCACTATTAAAGCCATTTATGAAGTACTGATTGGCCTTGGCCATGATGATGGCATCATTACCGCTGAGCGGCTGAACAAGCTCATCGACAAACTGTGCGAATGGGACTCGATTGACGACATTCAGCTCTCCGGCCTCACCGACGATCGCAAACCCGTGTTTGCTGCTGGCGTCGCGATCTTGGCCGCGATTTTTAAAGATCTGAAAATCAAAGAGATGTTCTTCTCTGACGGCGCCCTACGTGAAGGTCTGCTGTATGAGATGGAAGACCGATTTAAGTATTCCGACATTCGCCTGCGCACCACCGAAAACCTGGCCAGCAAACATCTGGTGGATTTGGAACATGCCGCCAAAGTGAAAGGTCACGCGCGCGAGTTTCTCGATCAGGTCGCCGATGAACTCGGTTTGAAAAAGAACAGTGAACTGTTTGATCTGCTGGAATGGGGGGCGCTGTTGCACGAAGTGGGGCTGAGCATCAGCCTGCAGGCATTTCATCGTCACTCCGCGTATATTCTGCGTCACACCAACATGGCGGGTTTTAACAACGAGCAGCAGTTGGTGCTGTCGACGCTGGCGCGCTTTCAGCGCAAGTCGCTCAAGCTCAATGAAATGGAAGACTTTTCGCTGTTTAAGAAAAAGCACATTGTCGGTCTGATTCGTGTATTGCGTCTGGCGATTCTGGTAAACGGGCAACGCAATGACGATCCACTGCCGGAGCTGACGCTGTCCGCTCACGATGACGAATGGAAGCTTGAATGTGCCGACAAAGAGTGGCTGGAAAACAACAAACTGCTGCACGCGGATCTGCTCAGCGAGCAGGAGTATTGGCACAGCGTCGGCTGGCAACTTGAGTTTTAAGCCGATGAAACATTCAAAAAGCCAGCATGACGCTGGCTTTTTTACTGCTCTTCAATACCGACTTTCACCAGCTCTTCATGAGCAAACTGCGGTGAAATGGGCAAATAGCCATCTTTTTCCACCAGCGCCTGGCCCTGCTTGGAGAAGATAAAACGAATAAACTCACGTTCAATCGGCGTCAGAGGACGTGTCGGATGCTTGTTGACGTAGACGTACAAATAGCGCGACAGCGGATACTTGCCGGAAAGGATGTTGGCATGAGTCGGCTCAACATAGTCGGTGCCTTCACGCGCAATAGGGATCAGTTTCACTCCGGACACCCGGTATCCGACACCCGAATATCCCAAAGTATTGATCGACGATGCCACCGACTGCACTACTGAAGCCGAACCAGGCTGCTCGTTCACGTTGCGTTTGAAATCGCCGCCACACAGCGCATTTTGTTTGAAGTAACCATAAGTTCCCGATACCGAATTGCGCCCGAAAAGTTGAATACCGCGCTTAGCCCATTCATACGGCAGACCAAGTTCAGACCAGGTATTGATTGAGTGGTTGGCACCACAACGCAGTGTCGAGGAAAAAATGCTGTCGAGCTGGGTGAAGTTCAGCCCCTCAATCGGGTTGTCGCGATGGACGAAAATGCCGATCGCATCAATTGCGACCCGCAGCGCCGTCGGTTTATAGCCATGCGTGCGTTCAAACGCTTCAATTTCACGCGTGCGCATCGGGCGACTCATCGGTCCGAATTGCGCAGTGCCTTCCGTCAATGCCGGAGGAGCCGTCGCCGAGCCAGAAGCCTGAACTTGGCCATTCACGTTGGGATAGATGGATTTGAACTCTTCCACCCACAACGTCGTCATGCCCGCCAGCGTGTCAGAACCGACCGACAGCAAGCTGCCAGCCACACCCGTGGTTTTGTGGTAATCCTGCAGCTCATCATGCGCCTGAACATGCCATGCGATGCCCGACAGAGCGTACAGCGCCAGTTTCACATGCAGTTTCATTTCACAACCAGACGCTTAGGTAGCACAAACGAAAAGCGGCTGCCGACACCGACAGTACTCTTAATATCGAGATGCGAATCATGATGAGACAAGGCGTGTTTAACGATCGCGAGCCCCAGACCACTGCCGCCAGTATCACGCGAACGTGCCTTATCAACGCGGTAAAAACGCTCGGTAAGACGATGCAGGTGCTGCGGCTCAATACCGTCGCCCTTATCTTCCACTTCCAGACAGGCGCCCTGCGGAGTCTGGAACCAGCGCACGTTGATTTCTGCGCCCGGCGGCGTGTATTTCACTGCGTTGTACACCAGGTTGGAAATGGCACTGCGCAGTTGATCTTCATCCGCCAGTACACGCAGCTGTTTATCAATATCAAACTTGAGCTGATGCTTATCGTCACCGCTGAGGCTGATGGCTTCTTTTTCCAACACTTCGAGCATGGCCGGCACATCGACCACATCTTCCAGCTCGTGCATCGGCGAAGCTTCAATCTTCGACAAAGTCAGCAACTGATTGACCAGACTGTTCATGCGATTGAGCTGCTCGGTCATCACGCCGTGCGCTTTGCCCCACATCGGCCCCACCAGCATGTCCGGATCTTCGGTCATTTCCAGATAGCCTTGCAGCACCGTCATCGGTGTACGCAGCTCGTGCGACACGTTAGCAAAGAAGTTGCGGCGCATGCCTTCCAGCTGTTTCAGTTGGGTCACATCACGCACCACCATCAGGTGTTCGCCTTCGGTGTACGGCACAATACGCAGTTCGAGTGAGCGCTCCACATTGAGCGGAGAACGCATCTCCAACGGCTCAGTGAAGTCATCTTTTTGCAGATATTTGATGAAATCCGGCGTGCGGATCAGGTTGGAAATCGGCTGCCCGGCGTCGTCCGGCCAACGAAAACCCAGCAGATGCTGCGCCAGACGGTTGCACCAGACAATGTTGCCTTCGCTGCGAAATACCACCACCGCATCGGGCAGCGATTCCGCCCCGTTGCGAAAACGGCGAATCAGGTTAGTTAACTCTTTACGCTTCTTGCGCTGACGCTGCTGCAAACGATAAATACCATTAAACAGGTATTCCCAGTTGCCCGAACCCGACGGCGGTGTCAGTCGCTTTTCATCCCACAACCACGCCGAGAGGCGCATTTGGTTGTGCAGATGCCACACAAGCTGCAAAGCCGTGGCGGCCAACAGCAACCACGGCATGTATCCAAATATCCACCCGACCACAATCCATGGCAGGTAAAAAAAAGCCAGCTCCCAGGCCAGCTTTTTCCAAGTTAACCGTTCAACCATAATACTTCGCAGTTGATCCTCTTACGCTTTGGTTGAGAAACGATAGCCCGCGCCGCGCACGGTCTGAATCAGCTTATCGTGACCCGCTTCTTCCAGGGCTTTACGCAGGCGACGAATGTGAACGTCAACCGTACGATCTTCCACATACACGTTGGTGCCCCACACGTTGTTCAGCAGCTGCTCGCGGCTGTATACACGCTCTTGGTGGGTCATAAAGAAGTGCAGCATTTTGAATTCGGTTGGGCCCATATCGAGTGGTGCATCGTTGGCCGTGACGCGGTGCGAAACAGGATCCAGCTTCAGACCCTGCACATCAATCACATCTTCGAGTGCCGTTGGTGTCACGCGGCGAATCACCGCTTTGAGGCGAGCAACCAGCTCTTTAGGCGAGAAAGGTTTAGTAATGTAGTCGTCTGCACCCACTTCAAGGCCGCGGACTTTATCTTCTTCTTCACCACGCGCCGTGAGCATCACCACCGGAATGTTGCGTGTCAGCTCTTCGCGTTTCATGTGTTTGATGAAGTTGATGCCGCTACCACCAGGTAACATCCAATCTAACAAAACGAGATCAGGGAAGGGTTCAGCCAGTTTGGTGACTGCAGTGTCGTAATCCTCTGCTTCAACGGCCTGGTAACCTTTTTGCTCAAGCACGAAACACAGCATTTCACGAATCGGCGCTTCGTCTTCAACAACCAGAATCCTTCTAGACATAATTGAATAACCTTTATTTTTAATCAACGCCATGCATTATGAGAAATGATTATGACACTTTTGTGACCATTGAAAACAATTTTTAATATAACTTTCTTATCAAATTCATCGTTCTATCTCAGTTGTAACAATCGCGGAATTTTGAATTTGAGGTAAGACTTTAGCGCTGAAATCCCCTATGATGTGGGGCTTTCGAACAAGGAAAAGAAATAGATATGTGGTTTAAAAACTGTATGGTTTATCGCGTGAACCGCGAGATTGACTTCAATGCCGATCAGCTGGAAAAACAACTGGCTGAGTTCCGTTTCACGCCATGTGGCAGCCAGGATAAACAGAAGTTTGGCTGGGTTCATGCGATGGGCAGACATGGCGACATGATGACTCACGTCAGCGAAGACCGCATTCTCATCTGTGCCAAGAAAGAAGAAAAAATGTTGCCGGCGTCCGTGATCAAAGATTCGCTGAACGCCAAAGTGGAAGCGATGGAAGCCGAAGAAGGCCGCCCGCTGAAGAAGAAAGAAAAAGACAACATTAAAGAAGACATCATTGTCGATCTGCTGCCACGTGCGTTTAGCCGCAGCCACCTGACGCCAGTACTGATTATGCCAAAACAGGGCCTGATTCTGGTCGACGCCAGCAGCTACAAAAAAGCCGAAGACGTCCTGGCGCTGCTGCGTAAAACCATGGGTAGCCTGCCCGTCGTCCCTGCGATTCCAGAAGTCGCAGTTGAAACCACACTGACCGAATGGGTCAAAGAAGGCAATCTGCCACAAGGCTTTAACTTGCTGGACGAAGCGGAACTGAAATCGATTCTGGATGATGGCGCAACCGTACGTTGTAAGAAGCAAGAGCTGTCGAGCGATGAGATTCTGAGCCACATTGCAGCCAATAAGGTCGTAACCAAGCTGTCCATCAACTGGCAAGAGCGTATCAGCTTTATTCTGGCGGAAGATTGCAGCCTGAAACGTCTGGCATTCAGCGATGAGCTTAAAGATCAGAACGAAGATATTCCTCGTGAAGATCAAGCTGCGCGTTTCGATGCCGATTTCTCACTGATGTGTGGTGAATTTGCGGTATTCCTGCCGGATCTGTTCAACGCTCTTGGCGGCCTGCCACACGCTGACGCGTAACCCCTTCCCTCGTCAGGCATGCGTCTCTCGACCAAGCCTGACGTTTGCTTCAATCTCAACTGGTCATGAGTCACATTTTGGCGTAAAATTTGCGCCCCTTCCAATACCATCAGGTGGTATTGGCCTGACTTGAGATCAGATTGAGAATAGAAGCAATGTCTACTGAAAAAACTTTCGTCCCTGAACTGCTGTCACCGGCAGGCAGCCTGAAGAACATGCGCTACGCGTTCGCGTACGGTGCCGATGCCGTTTACGCTGGCCAGCCTCGTTACAGCCTTCGTGTACGTAACAACGAATTCAACCACGAAAACCTGCAAATCGGTATTAACGAAGCGCATGCCCTGGGTAAAAAGTTTTACGTGGTGTGCAACATTCAACCGCACAACTCAAAACTGAAAACCTTCATTCGCGATCTGAAACCTGTTGTCGACATGGGCCCGGATGCACTGATCATGTCTGATCCTGGCCTGATCATGATGGTGCGCGAAGCGTTCCCGGATATGGCGATTCACCTGTCAGTACAGGCGAACGCGGTAAACTGGGCAACCGTAAAATTCTGGTCGGCGAACGGCGTAGAGCGTGTGATCGTTTCTCGCGAACTGTCACTGGAAGAGATCGAAGAGATCCGCGAACACTGCCCGGAAACTGAACTGGAAGTGTTCGTGCACGGTGCACTGTGCATGGCGTACTCAGGTCGTTGCCTGCTGTCTGGCTACATCAACAAACGTGACCCGAACCAGGGCACTTGTACCAACGCTTGCCGTTGGGAATACAAAGTTGAGAAAGGCAAAGAAGACGACGCAGGTCAGATCGTGGAAGAGTTCGATCCAAATGCGCCACAAGCGATTGAAGTGCAGGAAGAACGTCCTGAAACCACCATCGGTCGTGGTAAGCCAATCGACGACGTGGTTCTGCTGTCTGAAAGCCATCGCCCTGAAGAAAAAATGGCCGCATTTGAAGATGAGCACGGCACTTACATCATGAACTCGAAAGACCTGCGCGCGGTTCAGCACGTTGAGCGTCTGACTAAAATGGGTGTGCACTCACTGAAAATCGAAGGTCGTACCAAATCGTTCTATTACTGTGCACGTACCGCGCAGGTTTACCGTAAAGCCATTGATGACGCCGTCGCTGGCAAACCATTTGATGAAACGCTGATGGGTACACTGGAGAGCCTGGCGCACCGCGGCTACACCGAAGGTTTCTTACGTCGCCACACGCACGATGCTTACCAGAACTACGACTACGGCTACTCAGTCTCTGACGCGCAGCAGTTTGTGGGTGAATTCACTGGCAAACGCCGTGGTGACATGGTCGAAGTAGAAGTGAAGAACAAGTTCATCATTGGTGACAGCCTGGAGCTGATGACACCAAAAGGTAACGTGGTTTTCACGCTAGAAGCGATGGAAAACCGTAAAGGCGAAGCAGTTGATGATGCAAAAGGCAACGGTCACTTCGTTTACATTCCGGTTCCTCAGGATATGGATCTGGAATACGGCCTGCTGATGCGCAACCTTAATGCTGGTCAGGATACCCGTAACCCGACAGGCAAATAATTATGGCACTGCTAATCACAGGTAAATGCACTAACTGTGACATGTGCGAGCCGGAATGTCCGAACGGCGCGATCTCGATGGGTGACAGCATCTACGAGATCAATCCGGATTTGTGTACCGAGTGTAAAGGTCACTATGACAAGCCAACGTGCGAGTCGGTGTGCCCGATCACCAACTGCATCATTACCGATCCGGCACACATTGAAACGGACGAGCAGCTGTTAGAAAAGTTCGTCATTATTCAGGGACTCGCCTGATACAAAAAAACGGCCTCTACGGGCCGTTTTTTTATGTCTGCCATACCGCATCTTTAACTGTAATCGTCGAGTTGAATCATCGGTGCGCGCAGCGCATTGAGCAGGCACAAGAATGCCAGTGACGCCGCGAGCAGATACCCCGCCTGAAACGCATCAATGATCACCTCACGCGGAGTCTCCAATAAAGCCGTCAGCGAACTTTCCGCGCTGAATCCCGGAATTTGCGAGTAAATCAGCGTACCAAACACCGCAGTCCCCACTGACGCACCCAACGAGCGCGATAAGCCCGCCATCGAGGTAATCCGCCCCAGATTCGCTTTGCCCGCAATGGTCTGAATGGTAATTTGGGTCGACGGCATAATCGTGCCCAGCCCCAGACAACAGAAAAATCCGATAGCGCTGACGGTGTACGGGCTTAGATCCAGCATCGCCAAGCTGAAAAATGCCACCGAACTGACGGACATACCACACACTGGCACCCACTTCGGCACACCGGTACGGGAAATCACTTTACCCGTGATAAAGGATCCACAAATCACGCCTGCCGAAAGCGGAATCATCAACATCCCCGATTGCGCCACGCTGACGCCGAGGCCAACCTGCAAGAAAATCGGTAGGAAAAACACCAGTGCAAACAAACAGGAAGCAAACAAAAACGTCGAGATGAGCGGAATGTGAATTTCCCGTTTTGCCAGCAGCGTCAACGGCAGAAAGGACTGTTTCACCCGTTGCTGCTGCGTGACAAACAGCGCCACCAGCAGCGCAAATAACCCAAGCAGGATAAAGCTCATACTCGAATTCCAGGCAAAGTAATGACCACCGGCGGAGAGCCAATAAATAATGACGGTCATCAGGCTGGGAAACAGAATCAACCCAAACACATCTATGCGGGCTTTGCTGGCTTTTTCCTGAGTCGATTTGAGCTTAGACAAACGATAGAGCGCAAAACCGACCAGCGGCAGGTTAATCCAGAACAGCCAGTGCCAGGTCAGATAGGTCACAATCACCCCGCCGAGCACCGGACCACCGATACTGGCGAGCGCAAACAACGAAGCGAAATAGCCCTGAAAACGCGCCCGTTGACGCGGCGGCACCAACTCACCAATCAGGGCCTGCGACAAGCTCATCAAGCCACCGCTGCCCAGCCCCTGAACGATTCGTCCGGCGACCAATAGCGGCATATTCACCGCCAAAGCGCACACGATAGAGCCGAGCGCAAAAATGCTCAGCGCGATCGCCAACATTTTCTTACGCCCGTATTGATCCCCCAGCCAGCCGTACACAGGCACCGAAGCCGCCCCGGCCAGCATGTAACCGACGGCGATCCAGGAAGAGAGCTGCATGTCGCCAAGATCGCGCACCATGGCGGGGGTTGCGGTGGCGAGCAGTGTCTGGTCCACCGCAGCAAGAAACATCGGCAAAAAGACGGTGGTAAAAATAGTGAGAAAGGTTTTTTTATCAACGGGCTGAGACATAACGCATTCTATGTGGTGAAAACGTCACCATCATACACTGAACGAGAGTAACAAATGCCAGAGAAATGTAGTCCGGCAAAAAAAAGGCCACGCAACGTGGCCAAAATCAAGAAGGAGCTTAGGACTATAATATTTGCCTAGGGGTAAAGACCTTTTCCGAACAGGTTAAAGATGCGCGCCACCCCCTGAGTAAACACCATCGGCTGCGTCAGCACCGTCAGGCATAAACAATCCTGCTGATGCGCGGTTTGCGGTGAATGACGGATTGAGGCGTCACGCTGCAGGAAGTCTCCCGCATCATAATGACCATCTTCATCACTGAACGCGCCATGCAGCACCAGAGTCGATTCCATACCACGGTGAGTGTGCTGGGGAATACTGACGCCAGCGCTGATGTACATCAGATTCATATGCACGTCATCATCATTATGCAGTGGCAGGCTATACACTTTTCCACCATAACTGCGCCATTTGGCATTGGGCGAAATCAGTCGCTTGAGCGCGCGCGGCACAGGAATCTGTTTGCCGTTAACCGTCACCAGCACAGGTTTGTTGCTCAGCGGTTTAGGCACAGGTTTCACCTCATGCGCGGTGATCTGGTTCAACATTTGCTGCCAATTGTGCTCGCTGTCACCAGCCTGCATATTGAGCAGTTCCGCGCCTTGTTGCTCTTCGAGCTGCCTGGCCTTATGGCGGCAGCGAGGGCACATTTCCAAGTGAGTAGCCACAGCGAGGCCGTGGGTTGCGTCTATTGAGCCTTCGGCATAGGCTTCGATTAATTGAAGGTCAGGATGGTAGCTCATAACCGCTCCGCATCGATTGAAGTTCTAAGTTTTTCTACCGCTAAACGCAGGCGAGATTTCACCGTACCCAGAGGAATGTTGAACATTTCCGCTACCTGCTGATGAGGCAGCTCCTCCAAATACACCGCCCGCACCACTTTTTGCTGCGCTTCCGGTAGCGTATCCAAAAATTTCAGCACCTGTTCTTTGAGCATTTCATGCTCCGGTGCGTAGTGTTCCACCATGTCAGGCGGACAAAAATCACTGGGCCAAATGTCATCGGCCAGCACGTGAGGTTCTTTGCCTTTCTGCTTGCGCAGCAGGTCAAAGCACAGATTACGTGCAATCGTGTATATCCAGGTCGATAACGAACTTTTGTCACCATCGAACAGGTGCGACTTTTGCCAAACCGTGGCCATCGTCTCTTGCACCAGCTCCAAAGCGACCTGCTCGTTGCCCAGATGCTTAAAAACAAACTGTTTCAAACGCGGCGAGAAATAGTGAAACACGACCGCAAACGCGTCTTTGTCATGCTGCTTCACTTTTTCCATACACACTGTCCAGTCCTGCCGGCTGAAAATTTGTGGATTTACACTCGTCATAGGATGTCCTGTCCTTCGCAGCCCGAATTTCGGGCCCTCTGTCACCTAACGTCAACTTCTACGTCAGTACAGCAGATTCGATCACTCTTATCAGTATAGTGGTCTTGTTGCGACGGACTTAATCGTTGTAGGTCTCAATCGTCTGCGTCAGAAATGCCAACGCACGGTGACAATCCTCATGTTGCGACAGAGCATCAAACTGCTGATTCGACAGCGGCAGCAATTCCAGCCAGCGCTGCGCCACCCAACTGGCATCGTCGAAAAAACGATGCGGGTAGAGCTCGCCAATCTGAGGAAATTCTTTATACAGATTCTGCAGATGATGACTGAGAAACATTTGTGCGTCACCGATGGATTCTGTCGGCCAACTGGGTTGCCATTCCACTTTCGCACGGCGCAAGCCATCGTACTCCACCCGCACTTTGTGAATGGCGAAACGTTTGATGCCGACCACAGTGATGCCGAGCAATCCGTCACTTAGTGATTCAAAATCAACAATTTTTACCCATGTACCAAATTCAGAAAGTGGATTTGCATTTGGTTTGATTTTGCTATCAAACAAACACATTCCAAAACCGCTGTTCGCCTTGCTGCATTCTGCCACCATACGTTTGTATCTTGGTTCAAAAATGCGCAATTTCATCTTCCCTTCCGGCAAAACAATTGAGCTCAGCGGGAATAACATGATCTCTTCCATGCCAAATTCCTGTTTCCGAGTGTTTTTTGTGTCTACGAGATTGGCAAATTCTCCGATCACTTACTAAATATGTTGGTTAATCGATGTGCTTAAAACTTCGGTTTACCACCTACGCAAACGATCAAGATCACAATAAAAATGCAATAAAATGAAATATAAAAAAGTTCCCTAACTTTTATCAATACATGTGATCAACATCACTAAGAGTGATTATTTTTGCATCCTTTATCACTTTTAATTGAGAATTTTGTCGCTATTATTCCCGTCAATTGGAAGAGCCGAGGAATAATTGCTCTTCTGAATTAATACAAACATAGAGAGTCCCCTAATGCGTAAATCACTTTTAGCTCTTAGCCTTCTTGCGGCTACTTCAGCGCCAGTTCTGGCGGCTGACTATTCAGATGGCGATATCCACAAAAACGATTACAAGTGGATGCAATTCAACCTGATGGGTGCGTTTGACGAACTGCCAGGCGAGTCTAGCCACGACTACATGGAGATGGAGTTTGGTGGTCGCTCGGGAATTTTCGACCTGTACGGTTACGTTGACGTATTCAACCTAGCAAGCAAATCAAGCAGCGACAAAGCGACTGCAGGCAGCAAAATCTTCATGAAATTTGCTCCACGTATGTCTCTGGACGCACTGACTGGTAAAGATCTGTCTTTCGGTCCAGTACAAGAGCTGTACATTGCATCTCTGATCGAGTGGGACGGCGCAACTAACTACTCTGATTCATACGCAGTAAACAACCAAAAAATCGGTCTGGGTTCAGACGTCATGGTTCCTTGGTTGGGCAAAATTGGCGTAAACCTATACGCAACTTGGGATGGCGACGGTAAAGAGTGGAACGGTTACCACTTTGCTACTAACTGGTTCAAACCTTTCTACTTCTTTGAAAACGGTTCATTCATCTCTTACCAAGGTTACATCGATTACCAATTCGGTATGAAAGATGAGTTCGCATCTTCAAGTACTGGCGGCGCGATGTTCAACGGTATCTACTGGCACTCAGACCGCTTCGCAGTGGGTTACGGCCTGAAAGGCTACAAAGACGTTTACGGTATCAAAGACTCTGACTCTCTGAAATCAACTGGCTTTGGTCACTACGTATCTGTAACTTACAAGTTCTAATTCTGACTTGCAGTTACGCAGAAAAGGCGCCGATGGGCGCCTTTTTTATTGCTTTCAGCAAGCTGAGCATTATCCTTAGCGCAAACCCTTAACCAAAGCATGTTCAATGAATATAGTGGTCGTTGGCCCGGGCGCGGTCGGCAGTTTGTGGGCCTACTCTCTGCAACAGGCCGGACATCGCGTGTCACTGTGGGGCACTCAGGATACGTCTCACTGGGCACTTCAGCTCGATGAATCGCCCAGCATCGATTTTGCCTACAATCAACCAGACACCTTACGTCATGCCGATCTGTTGCTGGTAACGGTCAAGGCCTGGCAAGTCGAATCCGCCCTACAGCCGCTGCTGCCGCTCATCGAACAAGAGACCATTTTACTGTTTATGCATAATGGGATGGGCGCACTGGATAATCTTGCTGACCGATTGCGCACGTTCCCGGCACTGCTTGCGACAACGACCCATGGTGCGCTGAAGACCTCCGCTCACACGGTGAAACACACCGGTCTTGGACATACTCAGCTAGGCGCGTTTAATCCGCTCGGCGCCCAGTGCGAATTTATCGCCGAGGTGCTCAATCACGCTCTGCCTTCTGTGGCGTGGAACATGCACATCGAACAGGCGTTGTGGCAAAAATTGGCGGTGAACTGCGCCATCAACCCGCTGACTGCGATTCATCACATTACCAATGGTGAACTGGCGCAGCCGCAGTACCGCCAGACATTGGATAGTATCGTGACAGAAGTCGTCAGCGTCATGCAGGCTGAACGCATGCCGGTCGATCTTGCGGCTCTCCGAGCGACGGTCGACAACGTGATACACGCGACCGCCGCCAATCGTTCTTCGATGCATCAGGATATTTTTCATCGTCGGCGAACCGAGATAGACTTTATTACGGGCTATGTGGTGCGCAAAGCGCAGCAACACGGATTGGCCGTACCTGCCAATCTGGCTCTTTATCAACACATTCAATCAATCGAACAAAGTTGGACACAATCATGACAAAACGAATTCTGGTACCGATCGCTCCGGGCACCGAAGAGATGGAAGCCGTCACCATTATCGACATTCTGGTACGTGCAGGCTATCAGGTGGTTGTCGCCAGCGCTGATTTCGACGGTAAACTGACCATGACCGCCTCGCGCGGCGTGACGCTGACAGCGGAATGCAAGTTGGTCGACGTCGCCGACGACGAATTTGATGCGGTAGTGCTGGCTGGTGGTGTCGGCGGTGCGGAAAACTTTCGTGACAGCACACTGCTGGTCGAAATCATCAAACAGCAAAAATACGATGGCCGTTTGGTGGCCGCGATCTGCGCATCTCCGGCCGTCGTACTGCAACACCACGATCTGTTTCCGGGTGCACTGATGACCTGTCATCCGAATTTTCAGGATCGCATTCCGCAGGACTTATGGCGCAACCGCCGCGTGACGTTTGACGTCAACAACAACCTGCTCACCAGTCAAGGGCCAGGTACAGCGCTGGAATTTGCCGTGGAGATCATTGTGCAGTTGTCGGGCAAAGAACTGGCCCGCGAAGTGGCGCTGCCATTGGTTGCTCTGCCACAACTGAACTACGAAAAGCTGGGTGAAGAGTAACATGTTAGACATCGCCGCCATTCGCGCGCAATTTCCCGCCCTCAACCAGACGGTAAATGAGCAGCCGCTGATCTATCTCGACAGCGCCGCGACGACGCAGAAACCTCAGGTCGTGATTGACGCGATTACCCGTTACTACAGCGCGCAAAACGCCAACGTGCACCGCGGCAGCCACAGCCTGACAGCACACGCCACCAGCCAGTTTGAAGCTGCGCGTGAGTGTGTAGCGCAGTTTATCGGCGCACCAAGTACTAAGAGCATCATCTGGACTCGCGGGGCAACCGAAGCACTCAACCTCATCGCACAAACCTACGCACGTAATACACTTAAAGCTGGTGATGAAATTCTGATCAGCGAAACCGAGCACCACGCCAATATTGTGCCGTGGCAGATTGTCGCCGAACAGACGGGGGCCAAAGTAGTCAAGGTGCCGATGACCCGCGACGGTGAATTTGGTCTCGAAGCGTTCCATGAACTGTTGTCGGAGCGCTGCAAAATCGTTGCGATGGCCCACATTACCAATGTCACGGGCGCGCGCCAGCCGATTGAAGCAGTGATCGCAGCCGCGCATCAAGTGGGTGCCATTGTCGTGGTCGATGGCGCTCAGGGCATCGTGCACGAAACCGTCGATGTTGCAGCTCTGGATGCCGACTTTTATGTCTTCTCCGGCCATAAGCTGTATGCGCCTGCCGGGATCGGCGTGTTGTACGGTAAGCAGGCATTACTGGAAGCGATGCCACCGTGGCATGGTGGCGGCAAGATGGTCGAGAAAGTCTCGTTCGGCGGTACCACTTACTCCGGGCTACCGGGCAAGTTTGAAGCTGGCACGCCGAACGTGGCAGGCGCGATTGCGCTCAAAGCCGCCATCGACTGGTACAGCCAGCTTGACCGCGGTGAGGTGGAAGCGCATCTGCATCATCTGCAAACCCTGACCTATCAAGCACTGAGCAAAATGGAAGATATTCGAGTGCTGGGCTATCAGCCTGATGCCAGCATTCTGAGCGTGGTGATGGAGGGTGTACACCATCAGGATCTCGCCACCTTACTCGATCAACAAGGCATTGCCGTGCGCGCAGGTCATCACTGTGCTCATCCGTTAATGGAAGCGTTTGGCGTCAAAGGCACCGTGCGGATTTCGTTTGGCATTTACAACTCTGAGCAGGAAGTCGCGCAGCTGATCAAAGCGATCGAAAAAGCGGTCGACATTCTCTAGAAAAATAGTCGCTACGTGCTGAGACCAATAAGCCGGGCTTAGAGTGAAAAGAAGAGAACTGTCTCAACAGAATTGATTGCTAGACTAACTGATGTATCGCCTCAAAAGGAACGAGCCAGAGATGAGCAAAAAAGTGGGATTGTGGCTATTCATCATGCTCTTTGCCCTGTTTTACTGGGTAGTTCAAGCTCAGCAACAGATATGGTGGGGAGAGAACCTCGCCGCCTATCCGCCGCTTTTTATTCTGCCGTTCGTTATTTTACTGCTGGTCGGCTTGTACCAAAAAGCTTGGCTCGCCGTGTTAGCCTGCATTTTCTTCATTGCCTATCTGGTTCTTGCCGCACCACACGATTCCGCGGTCGTGAATCGCGAGTGCCACCGTCCGGTGCGCATCTTTCAATACAACATGTTGTTTTCCAATCAACATGTGGATCAACTGATTGCGTATCTATCCAAAGAGCAACCGGATCTGGTGGTATTGCAAGAGGTGACGGTTAACCATTTCGAACAATTGCAGTCGCTCGATGAGCGCTATCCCTATCGCTTTGGTGGGCAACCTAAAGTCGGTTTACCCTCCCATCAATTGATTTTTTCCCAGCAACATCTGTATGGGATACACGCCTATTATTACGAGGGTTACCACAATTTCATTCGAGGCATTTGGCAACTGGATGAGAACCATCCAGTGTCGCTGCTGATTGCTCATCCCCCCTCGCCTCGCAACAATGAGCTATGGCAAAGAAGAAATGCGCTCATACAGGCTTTGGAGTATCAAACGACACAAAGCCCAACCGAAGATATTCTTGTCATTGGAGATATGAACTTGTCAGGACAAAGCGCACGCTTTCATACGCTTTTTCGGCAGATGCAGACCGTTCCGATTGCAAGTTGGCCGAATCACCCAAAATTTGCACTGCCTGCGTGGCTAAAAATTTCGATTGATCATTTGTGGCTAAATAGCGAACTCGCTATCTGCAAAAGAGAAACCGTCCAAGAACTGAACGGCTCAGATCATAACGCGATAATGACTTACGTAGGCCGTTAACGGCTAGGCTGCGTCATGGTTTGGATCTGCTCGACGATGGCGCGCAGACCGTTGCCGCGTGACGGACTTAAATGGGCAATTAACCCCAGTTGGTCAAAATAGTCATTGATGTCGAACGCCTGAATCTCAGCGGCCGTTTTTCCGTCAAACGCCGCCAGCACAATCGCAATCAAACCGCGCACGATACGCGCGTCAGAGTCGGCGCAGAAATGCCATACGCCCTCGTGCGACTCCCCCACCAGCCACACCAGACTCTCGCAGCCCGATACCGTCACCTGCTCGCTTTTCAGTTCGTCAGGCATCTGAGGCAGTTTTTTCCCCCACTGAACCACCTGGCGATAGCGATCTTCCCAGCCGTGCAGCGACTGCATCGTCGTGACGATCTGTTCACTGGTGATTTCACGACCAAACGGAGATGTGGGATAGCGAGACATAACAACCCTGCCTATTTATTTTCTGTGTTTCTGAATCAGTTTTTCGACGATGCGTGAAACCGCCACAAAACCAAAGGTTGCCGTGACGACAGTGGCTGCGCCAAAGCCGCTGGCACAATCCATGCGCTTCGGACCTTCCGCCGTCGATTTCACCGCGCACACACTGCCATCCGCTTGCGGGTACTTGAGCTGCTCGGTTGAAAAAACGCAGTCGATACCAAACTTACGCGCCGGATTAGTCGGGAAATTATGGAAACGACGCAGGCGATCTTTGATTTTCTTCGCCAGCGGATCCTGAATGGTTTTGGTCAGATCAGCGACCATGATTTGAGTAGGATCGGTCTGACCGCCCGCCCCCCCCGTGGTGATCACTTTGATTTTATTGCTGCGACAGTACGCCAGCAACGACGCTTTGGCTTTCACGCTGTCAATAGCATCAAGCACGTAATCGAACTCTTTGCTCAGGTATTCATGCTGATTGTCCGGAGTGATGAAATCGTCAATCAAATTAACTTTGCATTCCGGGTTGATCAGTTTCACCCGTTCTGCCATCACTTCAATCTTGCTCTTGCCGACGTTGCCGCTCAGCGCATGGATCTGACGGTTAATGTTGGTCACACACACGTCGTCCATATCAATCAGCGTCAGTTCGCCAATGCCGGTACGCGCCAGTGCTTCCACCGCCCAGGAACCGACACCGCCGATGCCGATGACACACACATGCGCCGCTCGCAGAATATCGACTTCAGAGTGGCCGTATAAACGGCGGGTACCACCAAAACGCTGGTTGTAACTGTCTGAGGCTGGAGTATCGAGTTCACGCATGTTCATCATCCAAAATCGGGATCGTTAATCCGCAATGATAAGGTTCACAAAAAGAAAGAGTGCGATTTATACGCACTCTTTTCGAAAAAGTCTAGCTGACCGCGGGCTATTGTAACTTCTCTGGCGGCAGAGCCCAAGGTGCTTGTGTCGGTGAGTTTTCCAGCCCCAGTTTCCACACGCGGCCGAAGTGCTTGTAGTGACCGGCTTCAGTGCCAGCACGCGGCCCCATGCCGTGATAGAGATCGAGATGGTTCTGTTTCACCGCTCCGCCGGTATCGAGCACAATCAGCAGACGCAACTGATGCGCGCCCGACCACGTGCCATCGGCATTGAGTAGCGGCACTTCGGCCAGAATCGGTGTGCCCATCGGGAACAGCGAACGGTCGCCAGCGACGGAGGCCATTGGCAATAGTGGAATACCCGCACTGCCCGTCACAGGCGCCGCGGCGCGCGGTTGGAAAAACACGTACGACGGGTTCTGCTCTAGCAGCTCTTTGACGGTGGCATCATCGTTAGCCAGCACCCAGTCTTTGATCGCTTTGAGAGACATCTTTTCACGCTCAACCAACCCGCGTTCAATCAGAATACGGCCGATGCTGACATAAGCCTTGTTGTTCTTGCCGGCGTAGGCAAAGTATTCCAGCGTGTCGTCATCGCCAAAATGGACAAAACCGCTGCCCTGCACTTCCATAATAAATGGGTCGATACGGTTGGCCGCAAAGCCCAGCTCCAGCCCCTGGCCACTCAGTGCGCCATCATAGATTTGCGCGCGGGTCGGACACTCAGCATCACAGGCAGGCATGCCATAGACCGGGAAATGGAACTCAGGATCCGGCGTATGACGCAACTCAATCACCGGAGAAAAGTAGCCGGTAAACAGCACGTTGCCCTGCTTATCGCCGCCGCCCAACTGCGCCGCCTGAACGCCAAACTGAGCCAGCTCGGCCGGATCGCCACTTTGTAACACCCAATCATTCAGCTTTTGATACAGCGGCCCATAAATCGCAGCCATCGACGGCGACTTCTCCACCACTTGCTCGCTCTGCTTGGCAAACTCGGTGAAATCACGCGGTTTATTGGATTCGATCTGCTCGACTTTGTTCAGCGTCTGCGGGAATTCATCATCCAGATATTGCTGGGCACGATCCGTTGGTTGCGCACAACCGAACAGAACCGTCAGAGGGAGTGCCAGAGTGGCAAATGGGAAAAGACGTTTTATCACTGGAGTTTATCCGTTATCGAAGTTCAGCGAAAAGGATGACAAACTCCAGTAAGAAGCGCAATTGTCGAATTGTTAACGAAGGTTTTTTTGATGTTTTCCTGACAATTGGAAGGTCGGATTGTAATGTGCGGGTGAAATCAGCGTCATTTCGGTGTTCTCTTCATTCAGCATTTTGTAGCGATACTCCTGATCACCGATACGATACTCAAGATAACGACCATTAAAATCGAACGATGTCGTCACCACGCGTCCTTCGATCACCACGCCTTTCGCTTCCAGTTCGATTTTCTGCGCTGCATAAGGCGCGACATTCTGCTCCACCCACAAACCATAAACATCGCTTTTTGGTGGCAAAAACAGGTCGGCAACGCGTCCGAACACATTGCTGACCATTACGATCACTATTATCGTTCCAACGAGAGCGATCGAGAGCAGCATGCGCTCAATGGCTTTTCGTTTACGTAGACGAAGTTCGTCATTCACTGGCTCTAACGCCTCACTTTTAAGCATTTTGTTTCCATCTGAGTTGACGGTTTACGGCACCCTCGGCCTGACTTCGCTGACAGTCTATCTCAGCCTTATCACACGACTGAAACGTCACGACGATATTTTGCATCAGACTCAAAAAAACCACTTGTCTCAAGATGAATAAAAAGTCATTATTTGGACATATTTAAACATCCAATTCGAGTATCCGGCCGTGAAAATTCGTAGTACCGCCCTTGTTAAGGGATTCAGACAATCAGCCCCTTATGTCAATGCTCACCGCGGCAAAATCATGGTGGTGATGGTTGGCGGCGAAGCGATTGCTGATAAGAATTTCTCAAACATTATCAGCGACCTGGCACTGCTACATAGTCTGGGCGTCAAGATAGTACTGGTTCACGGCGCGCGCCCACAGATCAATCAGATTTTAGCTACCCACAATCGCTCTACGCCTTATCACAAAGGCATTCGCGTTACCGACGAAGAAGCGCTCAGCTTGGTTATGCAAGCGGCGGGTCAGCTGCAACTGGCGATCACCGCCCGTCTTTCGATGAGCCTCAACAACACACCGATGGCCGGGACTCAGCTCAACGTCGTCAGTGGTAACTTTGTTATCTCTCAACCATTAGGTGTAGATGACGGCATCGATTATTGCCATAGCGGACGCATTCGCCGCATTGACATCGATGGCATCAACCGCACGCTCGATCAGGGTTCTATCGTCGTTCTTGGCCCGATAGCAAGTTCAGTCACCGGAGAATGTTTTAATCTTCTCTCTGAAGAAGTGGCGACCCAAGTGGCGATAAGATTAAAAGCCGATAAGCTGATCGGCTTTTGTTCCACTCAAGGTATCATCGATGAAAATGGTAACTCGATTGCAGAGCTGTTTCCGGCGGATGTCGAGAAAATCGTTAGCCGTTTGGAATCAGAAACCAATCCGGATATTGATGACACCACTGGTACCCTGCGCTTTTTACGAGCGGCGATTGCCGCCTGCCGCGCTGGAGTTCCGCGCAGCCATTTAGTCAGTTACAAGGAAGATGGCGCACTGATTCAGGAGCTGTTCTCGTTTGACGGTATCGGGACTCAGATCGTCATGGCGAGTGCCGAACAAGTACGTCTGGCGCAGATTGACGACATCGGCGGCATCTTCGATTTAATTCGTCCGCTGGAAGAACAAGGGATTCTGGTGCGCCGCTCGCGCGAGCAGCTCGAGCAAGAGATCCACAAATTCACCATCATCGATAAAGATGGCCTGCTGATTGGCTGCGCCGCCTTGTATCCGTATCAGGAAGAGAGCATGGCCGAAATGGCGTGCGTAGCGATTCATCCGGAATACCGTGATGGTAACCGTGGCTTGCTGCTACTCAACCACATGAAGCATCAGGCGAAACAGATGGGCATTCAACGTCTGTTTGTGCTGACGACGCACAGTTTGCACTGGTTCCGCGAACAAGGGTTTATTGAAGTGGGTGTCGATAAATTACCGATGGCAAAACAGAGTCTGTACAACTATCAGCGCCGCTCAAAGATCTTGATTTTGAACCTGTAATCGTCCTTACACAGCCTGTTTTTACCAAACAGACAGCATAAATCGCTAAAATTAAGTCAAACAGAAAGCTGCAATCCATTGCATCTTTCTGTTCATAAAATCACCACTTTTCAAACTGTAAATAACTGTGTAAAATTCGCCCACTTGTGACTTAGATCTACTTTTGAGTTACAAGCTCTAGGACTCTTACTAAGCTTTGGCTGGCTTAGACATCGCATGGATTGCTTTTATTACTAAAACAAGTACTTAAGAGCAAACTTTCTATGAAAACCGTTATTTGTAACTCTCTGCAAAGCTTTTGGGATATGGCCGACAACCAGTTTCTTGAAGGGTTGGATGTACATTGCGTTTTTCCCGTCAGTGAAAATCTCAGGGCTTTTATCCTTGGCTCGAAAGAGCGTTACCGCATTCGTAGTATTACTTTCACGAAAGCGTTTATCTGACAAAATTCAGTCTGGCAGCCTCAATGGCTGCCAGCTTCATTTTGTCGCTCTCAACAATTAAGCGTCGTCGCCCATATCCATCAAACGCTCCACCAATCCACTTGCGCGTTGCGTTTTAAGCTTAATTCCGCGTTTGAGCACTCCCATATCGCAATACAGCGCGAGCTGTTTCTTGGCGCGAGTGATGCCAGTGTAAATCAGCTCACGGGTTAAAATCGGGCTGAATTCCGGCGGTAGAATCATCACGGTGAACTCAAATTCACTGCCCTGCGATTTGTGAATCGTCATCGCATAGGCGGTTTCGTGTTGCGGCACTCGGCTGGGCAACACCGCTTTGACGCTGCCATCGGGCAGTTCAAAGTAAACTTTCAGGCGCTGCTGCTCATCTTGCTCATCGCGCAGACAAATCCCGATATCGCCGTTATACAGGCCAAGACCATGATCGTTGCGCGTCACCATCACCGGGCGTCCGGCATACCAAATTTCATCCTGTACTTTAATTTTCTTGCGCGCAGCCAGCGCCCGCTCAATGCGGTAGTTAAGTCCGCTGACACCAAAATCGCCTTCTCGCACCGCACACAATAAACGTGCGCGGCCAAAGGCCTGCAACGCATCGCGCGCTTTCTCAGCCATATTTTGCGACGGCGTAAGCGGCGTTGCCATCAATGCCAGATACGGCGAATAAGCGCCCACCAGAGATTGCAACATCTGGTTGTAATGCTCGCTGCTGAGCGCAAAGTGTTGGATGTCGCTAAATGCTTCCTGCCATACTTTATCCACCCACAAGGCCTGACCACTGTTGATGGCTTTCGCCAACTGACCAATGCCGGAGCACGCATCAAACCGGTAACTCTTTTGCAGCATGCACAAGCTATCGGCAATCCGATGCTCGGCGTGACGCGGGCTGAGCGCCGCAGACTGAAAGCCGGTCAGCTCAGACAACAAACGGCTCTGCTCTTTGCTGTAACCTTGGTAAAGAAACGAGCAGATATCGCCCAGCACGGCGCCCGCTTCCACCGACGCCAACTGATCTTTATCGCCGAGTAATATCAGCCGCGCACTGTCCGGCAGCGCATCGACCAATTTGACCATCATGGGCAAATCGACCATCGACGCCTCATCGACCACCAGCACATCAAGGTGCAGGCGATTGCCTGCATGATGACGAAACTCGGCGCTGTCGGGAATCGCTCCCAACAAGCGGTGAATGGTGCTCGATTCGGTAGGGATCAGCGCTTTGAGCTCAGGCTCTACGGCTAAGCTTGCCACCGCTTTACCGATCGATTCGGTCAGCCGCGCGGCCGCTTTACCCGTCGGTGCCACCAGTTTGATGGTCGGCGTGTGCTGCGCTTGTTGCGCCTGACTGATCAGCGCCGCCAGCAATTTGGTCACGGTGGTCGTTTTGCCCGTACCGGGACCACCGGAAATCACCGCAAAACGGCGCGTCAGGGCAATCGCGGCCGCCACTTTCTGCCAGTTCAGACAGTGCGCTTGGGGCACCAAGGTATCCAGCGGCGCGAAATCCTCGCTGCGTTTGGCCTGTTGCAACACGCCATCAATCGCTTCCCAATCGAGCCCGGACTCGTCGACCACATCAAGTAAGTCGCACACCAAACGTTGACGCGCCACCTGATTCAATGCCAACGCTGCCCCCTTGCGCTGCAAGGCTTGCTGTAAAAAACGATAGTCGCGGGCAAACAACGTATCGAGTCGCTGGCGAAGATTTTGGACTGCCATAGGCTTTAAGATCATAGGTGTCCCAAAGCTCTGCAAACGCGCCGCCAAGGTCACTTCATAATGCCAATAACGATGCAGGTACAAGCGCTGACCATCAAACATCAGCGGCACCGCTTCACCGCGTACGCCAATCAGCGGCGTGCGCGCCACCAGTGCCGCCCAATCCACAGACAACCACAGCTGATTTAGCGGCAGGACAGCCTCGCCATACACCCCCACCTTACTCGCCAGTTCAACCCGGTTGCCCTGCTCATCGACCAGCGGCAAACAGATATGACCGCGCCCCAGTTCGGCACTGACCGCCGCAGCGGCTAACATCAACGCCGCGCGCTCGTGATCGCTCAGCGTCCCCGCGTCGGTTTGTTGAGCGAGGAAATGAGCAAACTGGTAATCGAGCTGGCGCAGTGCGCCCTGCGCCGCCAGTTGCTTTAACTGCGCGCTCACCTGCGCAAAATCCAAACGGACATCCATCATAAATCCAACTCCATCTGTCCGGCGGACGTGGTGCGCGAAGTCATCTCTTTACCTTGAATCAGATAATCCAGCTCTTCCAACATTGCCTGACTCGGCTTGGCGTTGAAAATTCCGTGTTGCGACGTGCCATCCATACCGCGTAAAAACAGGTAATAAACGCCGCCAAAGTGCTGCTGATAGTCATAGCCCGCCAAACGGCTTCGCAGAAAACGGTGCAGCGCCAGCGCATAGAGCTGATACTGCAAATCGTAGCGGTGCTCAGCCATCGCCTGCGCTAACCGCGCGCCCTGATACGCGGCGACTTCATCACCCAGATGGTTGGATTTCCAGTCCAGCACGTAATATTTGCCCTGATGTTCAAACACCAAGTCGATAAATCCTTTCAGCATACCCTGCACGGTGTAGAAGCCGAGATCGCCCGCTTTAGCTGACAGCGGGTCATGGCGCTGCACCACACGGTTCAGGGCGGGCGCACTGAGTACTTCGATGGGCAATAAAAACTCCATCTCGGTCAGGCGCTGATGCGGCGCTTTTTGGTTGAGGCACAAGTCTTTGCCGTTAAGCGGCGTGCTCAATACGGTATCCACCAGCGATTGCAGCACTGGCAGCCAGTCGGTATCGATCTGCTCGCGTTCCATCAAGTCGGTAATGATGCGCGTGTTGTGTTCATCGCCAGCCGGTTGCGTGAACTCCACTTCTTCAAACAGGCTGTGCAGAAATGTGCCGGGCTGCGCGCCGCGCGGGAAGGTGAAAATCGAGCGCTCGGGTTCAACCAATGCCGCCTCATCGTGCTCATCGGCCGAGTCAACATCAAAGCCGCCGATTTCAAAACTGGCATCATGCTGATGACTGCCCTGTTTGACCAAGCCGGAATAACTGGTGATGCGCCACAGGTGATCAATCTCGTGGCTCCGCGAACGCGCGCTCAGCGGCGGCAACGGCTCATCCAACGGCACAAACACTGACTCAGGCACTGCAGGCGGCTCTGTCACCGCGACACACGCCAGCGCCGTCTGTTGATGCAGTGATTCCGCGAGCAGCGCCAAGCCGCCTTGCTGGGCATTTTGCAACAAATAGCCCAGCGCGCTGTAATGCACGCCGGTCGGCTCTTTACTGGAACGGCCGTTACGCAGCGGCGCCACACCAATAAAGCAGCCGTACACGGCGCGGGTCAGGGCCACATAAATCAGGCGCAGATCTTCCGCCAGACGCTCTTTGTCCGCTTGTTGAATCGAGGCTTCCTGACCGCTGATGTCCAGCAAGGTCTTACCGCTGCTGGCATCGTAATACTTGCCTTCGCTCGCTTCGCGATAGCTGAGTACAAAGGGTAAAAACACCAGTTCGTACTCCAGACCTTTGGATTTGTGGATAGTGACGATCTGCACCAGATTGCGCTCAGATTCGAGGCGTTGAATCGCCTCATCGCTGGCGCCCAGCCCTTGTTCGGCATCAGCGATCGACTGCGCCAACCAGCGCAGCAGGCCATGATCGCTGTCGATCTCCTGCGTCGCTTGTTGCAGCAATTCACTCAGGTGCATGAAATCCGTCAGTTGGCGTTCGCCGTCGGGCTCTTCCAGCCAGCGCTCGGCAATGTGGCGCAGACTCAACACCGCGCGCAGCATCGGCAGCACGCCGCGATCGAGCCACAACTGTCGATACTGTTTGAATTCGTTCAGCGCATTTTCCCACTCATTTTCATCGTTATTGAGGGCGTCCAACTGCTGCGCATTGAGCGCAAACAACGGGGAAGCGAGCGCCGCGCGCATGGCGCGATCGTTATCCGGGGTCAGCACCGCTTGCAGCAGGCGCTGCATATCCGGGGCAATCGCGCTGGTAAACACGCTGTCGCGGTTCGAGAGATACACGCTGGCAATGCCTTGCTGAGCCAGCGCGTCTTTGATCAAACGCCCTTCATTTCCGGTGCGCACCAGCACCGCGATGTCACCCGCTTGAATGCTGTCGCAGGCTTGAATAGCTCCGCCGTGAGTAAACTGCGCCTGCCCTTGCTGCGCCGCTGTCAAAATGGTTTGAATCTGGCTTGCGGTTGCCGCCGCCATGGTGTCGAGATACGCGCCTTTGGTCACTGGCGCGTCAGCCGCCATCGCCCAGTAGGTCAGTGCAGGCTGCACCTCACCGTTCAACAGCCAAGCACGGCCAGCCGCTTTCGGGCTGGCGCTGACCGGCAGAAACGGAATGTCGTTGTCGTAAATAAACGGGCTGTCCGGCAGGGTAAACACCTGATTCACCGCCGCCACCATGTCGGCGCTGGAGCGCCAGTTGGTGCCGAGCGTGTAGTGCGCGCTCACCTGATTGCGCGCCTTGATGTAGGTAAAAATGTCTGCGCCGCGAAAACCGTAAATCGCCTGTTTCGGGTCGCCGATCATAAACAGACCGCACTGCGGATGCGGCAGATAAATGCGGCTGAAAATGCTGTATTGCAGCGGGTCGGTGTCCTGGAATTCGTCGATCATCGCCACCGGATAGAGCGTGCGAATGCGCGCTGCCAGTGTGCCTTCATCGTCACCATCCAGCGATGCGGACAACTGAGTCAGCAGGTCATCGAACGACAGCCACTGCTTGCTGGCTTTGGCTTTCGCCAGCAACGTGCGACAGTGAGTGATCGCGTGCGCCAGCAGCGGCGCTTCCAAGCTGACTGGCTCCGCCAAAAACGCCTGCACGGCCTCAAACACCGCATGACGCGGCGCATCGCCCGATGGCGTTTTCTCCACCAGCACATCCTGAGCAAAACGCTCCAGCTTGTCCGACACCTCGTAACCATGGGTTGGCTGCGCCGCCCAGTCCGACACCGCGGCGATCCACTCCGGCAATGATTTCTTGGTGTAGCTGCGCTTGTTAATGCCGGAATTGGCGATGCAATCATGAATGTCATCGGCCGCCGCCAGCCACGCAGCTTTCATTGCATCAATGCGAGTCAGGTTGTGCTGATGCAGCGCCGCGAGGTCGCCCTCCATCACCGGCGTCGTCAGCGACAGCGGCGCGCCGGTCAGATAGCCGCCGATTTTTTCCAGCAGCGCCGCCGGCGATGCCCACAAGCGGCGCACTTCCGCCGCCAGATTAAGCGGCAACGGATAAAACTGACGGCGCCAGTAATCGGCCACCACTTGCGCTTTCAAATGGCTTTCATCGGTGACAAATTCGTTGTTGAAACGGCTGCCGGACTCAAATGCGTTTTGCGTCAGCATGCGCTGACAAAAGCCGTGAATGGTGTAGACCGCCGCTTCATCCATTTGGCGCTCCGCATTGAGCAAGAGCCGTGTCGCCAGTTGGTGATCGGCAAATTCCGCCAACAGCGGCTGAATCACCGGGTCATCACTTTTCCCGCGGCTGAACGCCAGACGCGCATCGTGAATGCGGGCGCGAATTCGGTCTCGCAACTCAGCGGTCGCCGCTTCGGTAAAGGTCACCACCAGAATCTGATCGACCGTCAATGCGCTGGCATGACGGGTGTGTTCTGTCCCATGGCCGAGCAGCAAACGCAGATACAATCCGGCGATGGTAAAGGTTTTACCCGTACCCGCCGACGCTTCAATCAGACGCGCGCCGTGCAGCGGAAACGTCATGGTTTCCAGTGGCGTCGCAGTTATGTTGGCAGTGACACTCATATTTCCAGTTGCCTTTGGGTCATTATTCGAAAATTTATGTGATCCGAATTAAATAATTCTATGAATCTGTGCAAAAACTTGCCCAGACAGAGGGTTATGGGATCGGACTCACAGCGCGCACCATATTGGATCATTACACTGCACCCCATTGATGCAAGCCCCGCTTGCCATCTACCGAATCATGGTCCCTCTGACCTGTGGCCGTACAGCGAACGCCCTACACCAATAATGATTTTCTGGCGGCCACTCTACTCTCTTCCCGATATTCGATGCTTCCCAACATTCGGTGCTAACCATCATGCCTGACTGGCCTTCTCGATTGAGATGTGGTCGGCGTAATCGCGCAACTGTAAACGCGGTGCCTGCAAGACCAAACTCGCCAACACACGCACCTGATGCGCCAGTTCGTCCGTCCATTGCGGCCACAAACGCGCGATGTAATGGTTGTTGCCTTCACCGCTGGTCATGAAACCGTCATTGAATGTCTCGGCCATCTTCTTGAGCGATTTTTCTTCATCGTCGACCCATTGCCCGCGGCTGAATCCCGCTTCAACACCGGCCAACGCTGTTTTCGGGAAATAGGCCAGCGGCGCAGTCATGCCTTGGTAATAGAGTCGCGCCAATTCGTTCAGTTGCGCCATTGCCAGAGCCGCGCTTTCACTTGAATGACTACTGAGTGGCGGCAGAACCTGATGCACCACGCCTTCTTTGCGATCGTAGCCAATCACATGCGTGGTCAGGTTGGCACCTGATGCTGCGGCCGCCAGATGATCAATCCACGCCGCCAGAATATCTTCCGATCGAATCGCGCCGCTGCGATAACGCACCAGCCCCGATTGATAACGCCGCGTCAGCCAGCCGCTCAAGCGCACCGAGCGTGACTGGCCGAGCGCCGTGAGGGTCAGGTTGACATCGAGATCATCAAGCGGCGCCTGACAAAGAAACTGGATTTTTTCGACCAGCTCTTCGGCTTGCACGCGGTTGGTTTCAAATTCCAGCTCACCAAACGCGCCGACCGGCAGTTTGCCTTGCGCGCGCTGCTGCTTGTTGAACTGCGCCAACACCTCATCACGCGCCTGCGCCGAGGGAGCATTGAGCAAGCCGTCCAACAGCGCGTCACGCAGCTGATAGCTGGCAAGGCCACCGAGTGCGAACGGCTCATCGTCTTCCATCACTGGCAAAGGCGGCTCAAACACCACTTTCAGGCGGCGATTGAAGAAATATTGCACCGGCAAGCGCCAAAAACGTTGCAGCTCGACCAGATCCAATTCCAGCGGGTAAACCGCATCGAGCAGATAATCATCCAACGCGCGATGGAACGTGCCACTCGCGGAGCCTTGGCGCAGTGCGGCAGGCAGCCACTCTTTGGCATAGCTGCCGACATCGGTCAAAAACGCTTGCGGGCTGAAGGGCACCATGGCGTGGGTGAACTGCAACTGTTCAATCAGGCGCGCACCGGAGTCATCACTCGGCAGCGCTTCATCGCCCACCAAGCAATAGTTCTGCTGACAATACTCCAGCAATTCGGTCACCAGCACTGACGGCATGCGTTCAGTGTTGTCCTGAATCGAGCGGCCCACATAACTGATGTACAGGGTGTGCTGCGCGGAAAGCATCGCTTCGAGGAACAGATAACGGTCGTCATCGCGGCGCGAGCGATCGCCCGGACGCGTACGGCCGTTCATTAAATCAAACCCTTCCGGCGGCATGGAACGCGGGTAAACCCCATCGTTCATCCCAAGCAGACAGACGACGTTAAATGGAATCGAACGCATCGGCATCAGGGTACAGAAGTTGACCTGACCGGCGAGAAAACGCTGGCTGACACGCGTTCCAGATAGTTTGTCGTGCAGGTACTGGCCCATGATGGCGGGTGATATCGCGTCGTCGAATCCGGCATCGGCAAGCTGCTCTTTGAGCGCCGCGAGCGTGTCGCGAATCGATTTGAGTGCCATCTCGCCGTCCAGATCGACGCTGAAACAGTCATCAAGCAGCGACGACAGCAGCTCTCGCCACGCCTCAATGGGCTGCGTTTGTGCCAGTCGCTGACGGTAATCGCTGATGGTGTCGATGAAATGCGCCAGTTTACCGGCGAGTTCCGCGCTCATGCCCTGCACTTCGTTGTACGGTGCCATGGCGTGACCGCCCGCTTCAAACAAACCAACCGATGACGGCATCGCATAGCCCAGCAACATGCGGGCTATGCCGAACTGCCAGGTGTTCTGATGGGTCTGCGGCAGCTCAAACTCTTGCGCGGTCGCGTCGTTGAGCCCCCAGCGAATGCCCGACTCTTCAACCCAGCGTTTCGCGGTGTCAAATTCGCTCGCATCAAGCGCAAAGCGCGCCATCATCGCTGGCGTTTCGAGAAGTTCCAGTAATTCCGACGCCAGACAGCGTGATTGCGGCAACGCGACCAACTGCATAAACGCATTGAGAATCGGACTTTCCTGATCGGCGGTGCGGTCGGAAATCGAATACGGAATGAAACGTTCTCCCGGCGCGTTACCAAACACCGCCTGAATATAAGGGCTGTAGGCGTTGATGTCGGCCACCATCACAATGATGTCGCGCGGTTTGAGTTCCGGATCGCGGTCAAACATCGCCAGCAATTCGTCGTGCAGCACTTCCACTTCCCGCATCGGGCTGTGGCAAGCATGCAGCGTCAGTGAGCGATCGCCGTGAGGCAGTGCTGGCTTATGCGCACTGCTGTCCAGCCGCGTGTCGTCTTGATGTTCTTCGAGATGCAGAATGTCGGCCTGCAACTGATGCAGCAGCGAATCCCGCGGCACATCAATAAACAGTTCATGCTCTTCGTTGTCGCTTTGCGCCAGCAAATAGAGATTGTCGCGTCCGAGTTTGCCCATCGAGGCCAACAAGCTGTTACCGACGGCTTGCGCGGTGTGCAGCTCATCGCCCGCGTAATCGTCCAGCTCGCCTTTCAGTGGCGAGACTTCTCCCTCCACCGTGAAGGTTTGTGCCTCCGCATTGGGATGGAGAACCAATTGTTTGCGGCGCTGACTTTCCACCCTCGCCAGATATTTACGGTCGCGAATATCGCCCCAGTAATGCTGACATGGGTTGGTAAACATCAGATGCACGTCAATGTGTTCGCCAAGCGCTTTAAGGGCGTCCATATAACGGGGGGGTAGCGACGAGATACCAAAGATAAACAGGCGTTTTGGCAGCGCAGCGCGCAGCGCCTCATCGTGTGTCAGGTCGATGTGCGCTAAGGCGTCGATAAAGCTTTGGTAGAGATTGGCACGGTGATAATGCGATTGGCCTTGCGCCAGCGTGTAGTCGTAGAGCGCTTTCCACAACACCGGCTGCCACGGGTGCTCCCCATCGATTTCAGCCACGCTTTCCCCCGCTTCCCAACTGGCGATCCAGTCGGGGCGATACACCAAGTAACCATCGAAAATATCGGCGATTTTTTCTGCCAGTTGATAGAGCTTCGACTGGTCGGTATCGTCTTGCAGATAGCGGCGCAGCGGCGCGAATACATCCAGATCCAGCTGCGATGGCAGCAGTTCCATCAGTTTCCAGGTCATCGCTTCTTTGTTGAAGGCACTGCGTTTGGGCACGTTCGGCAACACCTGAGTGAACATCTCCCAGATGAAGGTTGCCGGCAGCGGAAAATCGAGATTGGCCGCGACACCGAGCTCTTGCGCCAGCGCCATTTTCAGCCACTGCGACATCCCCGGGCTTTGTACCAGAATCTGCTCTTTCTCAAACGGATTGGCCAGTGGATCGTTTTTAATCAGATGCACCAGCAGAATCTTCAGCGTATCAACTTTGTTGGAGTGGTAAACGGTAAACACAATGCACTCATGCTGCTCTAGCTTTCATAGCCACTGAGATTAGCATAAGTGCATTTGAGGAATGACAATTTTGCGGTTTTCGATGCGCAAAGGGTTACGCATTGCTCATAATTCGAGGCGCTGGCTGATAATACATCACATAACGCAGCGCCACGTAACTGACCACCACGGTGGCGACCAGCAGTTCCACCATCGCCAATGCGTGAACTTGATGCACGTAATGTTCCGCCATGCCGATGCGCTCCATCCAGTGCGCCATTTTGAACAGCGCAGTGGCACCAATCACCATCGGAAAGGTGAATGCGGCGTAGCCCGGGCTAAACGGCAGGCGCAGCAAGCGGGTGAACGCCAAGTAGATGATCGCAGTCATCAACACCGCAATTCCAAACAGCAGCGCAATCACCACTGGCGATGGGGTGGCGGTTACGGTCAGATAACCGGCCATCGACAGGCTGGCTGGCGCGGCCAGAATTGCCATGGTGGGTTTAGCCGCATCCGGCACTTCTTGGGTGAACATAAAGCGATAAATCATCACTGGCAGCATCACCGCGTAAGCCAGCATGCCAAACAGCAGCGCGCCATGAGCAATCGGAGCCAGCGCTGGGTTACCGGAAAACGCGACGTCTGCGACGATAATGCCCACTGGCGGCACAAACCAGCTTGGCACCATGTGGTGCAGTTCGAACGCTTTGGCGCGGTGGTACACAAAACTCGCCAGAAAAATCACATGCAGCACCACGGCCATCAGCCACAATGCATCGCCTGCAACGGGGAAAAACTGGCCGACGGAATGGCTGACAACCATGGTCGCCATCGCATAAGTGGGCACCACGCTACCGACCACCGGATGGGCCAAATCTTGGCGCAATAGATGACCGTGGCACAGAAACTTAACGGTCAGGATCAGCAGCAGCACGCTGGCCAGCGCCGCACCAGTCCATTGACCGACGCCATGCAAATCGGCGGCATTTTCCCAGCACCAGCCCAAACTGGCGATACCGAGCGCCAAACCCGCCATCGGAGTTGGCGCGCCCATCACTTTGTTTTTCGCAGTTCGAATCATAACCACCTCATCACTCGGTTACTTCAACAATACGACGAAACCGGCCATCAACCGCGTCGTATTCGGGAATGGGGGAATAATACGCTTGCACTACGTTTGAATATATCTAATTATTCCTAACAGACGTTCAATCTAACTTAACGAAAATGGCATCCAATATTTCCCTCAAACAGTTGCGCGTGTTCACCACCATCACGCAACACAAAACTCTAACGGCGGCGGCCGAGGTGCTGTTCCTCTCCAAGGCGGCGGTCAGCATGGCGCTCTCGGAATTGGAGAAACAGCTCGGGCACGCGCTGTTTGATCGGGTCAACAACCGGTTGATCCTCAATCAGGAAGGGCAAAAGCTCTTGCCGTTGGCCGATGAACTGCTCAGCCGCGCCAAAGATCTCGATCACCTGTTTGAAGATAACCAAACCCTTTCCGGCCAACTGCGCATCGGCGCCAGTGACACCATCGGCAATCAAGTCGCGCCCTATTTGCTCAGCGCCTTTCGCGCCCAGTTTCAGCATCAGTCGCAAAGCCTGTTTATTTCTAACTCAGCGCTGATCTGTCAGAAACTTGTCGACTACGAGCTTGATATTGCGTTGATTGAAGGTAAAACCCTGCACCCGCAATTGATGTCGACTCAATTCAGCCAGGACGAAATGTGCATCGTGTGCGCGCCGACGCATTCGCTGGCGAGCAAAGACAAAATTGTGCTCAGCGACTTTGAGCACAGTGAATGGGTGCTGCGCGAAGCCGGTTCCGGCTCACGAGAGTTTTTCCTGCGCGTGATGGCACCGCGCATTGAGCAGTGGCACGAAGCGTTTGAACTCAACACCACCGAAGCGCTGATCAACAGTGTTTCCGCCGGGCTGGGCTTTGGCTGCCTGTCGCGCCTTGCGGCGCAAACCGCGATTAGTGACGGGCGCGTGCACGTGCTGAATGTGCCACTCGACATGAAACGTCGCTTTTGGGTTCTGGTGCATAAAGAGAAATATCAGAGCCCGCTGCTCAAGCGTTTCATCGAATTCTGCCATGACTGGCCAGCATGATGCGGCAGCTCTCAGTTTGACGTCGCTGGCTGGACTTTTGAGTTTAAAAACTGTATAAACAGCCAGTAATTTTTTAGCAAAATAATGTAGAGGATGAACCATGGCTGTCATCGTTAAGTACGTGGTGGAACGCAACGGAGAAGAGAAAATGACTTTTACCTCGAAAGCCGAAGCTGACGCTTATGACAAAATGCTGGACACAGCAGATGAGCTGTTCGAGCTACTGGGTAAAAGTGAACTGATCGAAGACGAAGCGAAACAGGAAGAGCTGGCAATGTTCCTGGCACAGAACAAAGAAGAGATTCTTTACGCTCTGGGCGCAAAACGTAAACCGACCCCAAAAAAGCCTAAAGCTGTAAAAACCGAAGACGCGGTTGATGACGCAGCTTAACTAGACGCTAAGCCGCTGCTCAGGCAGCGGTTTTTTTATCTCTGTCGTTCAGACAGGTCAGCACTGGGGTATGTTTGACACCCCACTTCCATCTAAAGAGATATGTCTCCAAAAAGACAAAAAGTATCGTTCTACGGACGGATCCTTTTTTTACCCTTTCTTCTCCGAAAGAGTCTCTCTATGATGATTTCAACGCATTATGCGGTAGCGACGACGCTCAACTCGCCGCTATCAGGAAATAATTTTAAAGCTTAACGTTTAATGGAGACCAACATGGCGAACTTTGCACTGGGCTTTGGTACTGCAACCAAAAACCGCGACGGAAAAATCATTGAAGTATTCTTCCCGACTCCGATTCTGAACCCAAGCGATCAGCTGGTTGCTGATTTGGCGGCAGTGGCTGGCTACAGCGAAGGCAACCTAGCGTTGGAAATCACCGCAGCGCAAAGTGCCGAGCTGGCCAAAGTATTTGCGGCCAACGATCAGGCGGCAAGCGCAGCGTTTGCGGAAAAAGCAGCCGCTTCGGCCCAGCCTTTGGTGTTGGTAATTCTGGCGTCAGATGACAAACCACAAAGCGTGGCAGAAGGCTTTTTGAAGCTGCAACTGATCTCAAACCGTCTGGTTCAGCCTCACGGCACCGTACTGGATGGCATTTTTGGTCTGCTGCACAACATCGCCTGGACCAACGAAGGCCCAATCGACTTACCTGAACTGGCAGAGCGCCAAATCGAAGCTCGTCTGGCTGGCCGTACGCTGAGCGTCGATTGTGTCGACAAATTCCCGAAAATGGTGGACTACGTGGTGCCAACTGGCATTCGTATCGCCGATACCTCGCGCGTTCGTCTGGGCGCACACGTGGGTGAAGGCACCACCGTGATGCACGAAGGTTTCATCAACTTCAACGCAGGTACAACCGGCGTGAGCATGGTTGAAGGCCGTATTTCTGCGGGTGTACTGGTGGGCAACGGTTCTGATATCGGCGGCGGCGCATCGATCATGGGTACTCTGTCTGGCGGCGGTAAAGTCGTGGTGTCTATCGGTGAAAACTCACTGCTGGGTGCCAACTCAGGTCTGGGCTTCCCGCTGGGCGACCGTTGTACTGTGGAATCGGGTCTGTACGTGACTGCCGGTACTAAAGTACGCATGCTAGATAAAGATGGCAACGAAGTGGAAATCATCAAAGCACGCGATCTGGCTGGCGTGTCTGACCTGCTGTTCCGCCGTAACTCTCAGACCGGTCAGGTTGAGTGTCTGGCGAACAAATCTGCGGTTGAACTGAACAGCGAACTGCACAGCAACAACTAAGTCAGCGAAAAGCCATGAACTTGCCACGAATGCGTCGGCAAAATTCAAAAGGATAACGGTAAAAGGTCAGCTATTGGGTTGGCCTTTTTTGTTATCAAAATTCAGAAGGTTGAAAAAGGTTTCTGCTCAATAGTGGCGTTTTGGCTCGATTCGGTTATCATTTAATGAATTTCCGCACATGATTCAATGCCTCTCCGGCGACGAGAACTCGTCAGGGGCGAGACGCGGAAATCAGCATTGTTGCTTCGTATAACCCCACTGATAGGGTGTGGGGGTCTCTACCAGAATCCGTAAAATTCTGATTACGAAGAGTTAAGCGCACGATCGCTTTTCTCTTTGTATGGCCCAACCAAACCACCCAAGGTGAAAAGCGATTAATCTCAACTTTTTGATTAAGAGCCAATATATGAAAGAATTTATTCAGCAACTACCGAAAGTAGAACTTCACCTGCACATTGAAGGGTCGCTGGAGCCTGAACTGATGTTCGACCTCGCCCAGTGTAACCAGATTGCGATTCCCTTTTCTTCCCCGGATGAAGTGCGTGCGGCCTACCAGTTTTCTAATCTGCAATCTTTCCTCGATATTTACTACCAAGGCGCCAACGTTCTGATCCACGAGCAAGACTTTTTCGACCTCACCTGGGCTTACCTGCTGCGTTGCCAACAAGACAACGTAATGCACACCGAAATTTTCTTCGATCCGCAAACGCACACCGCGCGTGGCATCGCGTTTGAAACGGTAATTAATGGCATTACGCAGGCGCTGGAGAAAGGACAACAAGAACTGGGCATCTCCAGCCAGCTCATCATGTGCTTCCTGCGCCATCTGAGCGAAGCCGACGCCATGCTCACCCTGCAACAGGCATTGCCGTACAAAGACAAGATTGTCGGTGTCGGTCTCGATTCTTCGGAACAGGGTCATCCGCCGGAAAAATTTCAGCAGGTATTCCGTCAGGCGCGCGAAGCAGGCTTTATTGCCGTGGCGCATGCTGGCGAAGAAGGGCCGGCACTGAACATTCGCAACGCGATTGATCTGCTTGGTGTACAACGCGTCGATCACGGCGTGCGTTGTGTGGAAGACGCCGCTCTGGTACAGGAGCTGAAACAGACCCGAATGCCGCTGACGGTCTGCCCGCTCTCCAATCTGAAACTCAAAGTATTTACTGAAATGGAGCAGCACAACATTGTCGATCTGCTGCGCCAAGGACTATGCGTCACCATCAACTCTGATGATCCGGCCTACTTCGGCGGTTACATGACCGATAACTTTATGGCGGTGGCCGACGCGCACCCGATGTCGCACCAAGAGCTGGCGCAATTTACCCTCAATGCGATTGAAGCGAGCTTCATCTCTGACGCTGAAAAAGCGCACATGAACGCGAAAGTGCATGAAGTGCTGGCGCGCTTTGCGTAAGCGCTGACTACCCCAGAAACACGAAAGCTGCGCCCTGCGCAGCTTTTTCTTTTCATCTTATGCTTAGCCGGGATGGCCGTCCGCCCTTGGTGTCAGCAACATAACACCAAACCGCGCCACAAACAGACCAAATGCCAGCGCCCACAAACTGGCGCTAAGGTTCAGCCATAACATCATATGCACTGGCCAGAAGGCAACGCCAATGCTGCGCACCAACGCCGCCAAGAGTAGCGCAGAAAATGCCAGCGCCATGTTCGGCCCCTGATAAATGGCACGGCCGGTATGGCCCATGGTTACACGCGCGATCATTGCCAGAATCAACCCTGCCAGCGCGCCAATCGCAAACAGATGCAGCATATTGTGCGAAACGAAATGATTGCTGACAAAGCCACGCACCAACAAGCTGAGCGGAATACAGGCGTAAGCTGTATGCAGTGACCACACTAAGGGTTCACTGAGCGTGCGCCACGGCTGCCAACGCAGCCAGCGAACCAGTTGCGCTACTCCTGCCAGCAGCATCAGCGGCTGGCCTAATTGCGCTTCAGCGAGCGGGAAGAAACTGATCACAAACAGCGCAACCAGCGGGCCGTTGGCCAGCACATCCAACCACAATTTAGAGTCTGCTTTGTCAAACTGAAAACGGCGCGCAGTGAAAAAGGGAATCACCCGCCCGCCCATTACTGACAACAGCAATGTAAACCACCACAACATCGCCTGCCACACCGCAGAGGAAGGAAACGGCGGCATGCCTTTGATGGTGGCATAACTGGCAAAGTTGGCCGCAATCGCAAGAACAAACAGCGGGACAAAAAACAGATTACGCCAGCCTTTGGCTTTCACCACACGAATGCCAATTTCGTACGCCGTCAGCACCAGAAACAGCGCTTCAATGCTCGACGTCAGCCACAATGGAACTGGCGTCCAAAACAGCACGCGTACCAGCAACCACAGCGCTACCAACAGTGCTAACCGTCTGCTTTTGGTACCGGGAATGCCGGTCCAGTTTTGTACGGCCGTGAGCAGAAATCCGGCCACGATCGCCATAGCAAAACCAAACAGCATCTCATGTACGTGCCACCACAACGCGGGCACACGCAGCGCGTCCGGCTGACCATGTTGAAACATCCACACCCAGGCCACCACGGCTATCACCGCGTACACGCTGCCCAATAAAAAGAATGGCCGGAAACCCAAGCGCAACCAAGCTGGAATACGTTCTTCAACCCGCTTATCGACGATATTTAACACTCTGACTCCTTATCCCCAGTTCAGGTTGTTTTACTTACCTAGGCATAAACCGAGCCAGAAAATTACTCATTAAATATCAATAAATTAAAAACAACCCTTTCGTTTTCGAGTCAAATAAACACAACAAAAAAGGAGTCATTAAGACTCCTTTGATTATTTATGACTCACTAGAACTATTGTGAATCACGACGGCTGATCACCACACAGGCAATTTGCTTTTGCTTGCCAAAACCGAGGATCTGCGACAGCGCTTTTTTGCCCACCGGCACATAGGCCGACGCCACCGCATGATCTTCCGATTCGGCGTGCGGATCATGGAAAAAGAAGAACTTGTCGCTCATACCGCTGAGTACGATCCAGTGCGGCTCTTTCTTGCCGTCAAAGCGGTAGGTACTGATCAGCAGCAGCACGCACGATCCCTGAGCGACCCACTCTTCGAGCTGAGCCTGACTTGGCGGCGCATCGATCATTTCTACATCTTCGTCGGTTAGTTGACGGCAAAAATCCTGATGCACCAGCTCAATGACCGCCTTTTTATTCGTATCGCGCACACTGTCGATAAACGGCGTACTGCGCGACTGGTTCCACAACTCAACATGAAAACCCCGGCGTGCCGCAGCAAGCGCCAAGCCTTGACCACTGCAACCACCATGGCCGGCCGCCATGAAAATGGTGGTCGCTTCACGCCACAGTTGCAGCTCCTGCGTCCGGCTCGGTTCATAGCTTTCATCCAGATATGAAAAGCTCATCATCAGACACGCGGCACCACAGGTAAATGGTGTGGTTTGCACGTACAGCGGCATCGGTAGCTGAACTTTTTGACCATGGGGTGTTAAACGTTTCTGCATGCGACGGCCATCACATAAATCATCATAGTAATGGATGAGCAGCTTCAAAGTTTTATAGCCCATTTTTTCATATAAATTTATGGCTGCTATATTGTCTTCACGTACTTCTAGCCGTAATGTAGTAGAGCCTTGATCAAGAGCTGCACGCTCGCATTGCTCGACTAATGTCTGAGCAATCCTCCGTCCTCTGAAATCGGGTTTAACGGCAATCGAATACAACCTTGATAGCTGTGTACCTTGATGAAATAGTAGCAATGCATATCCAGCCAGTTCCTCACCGGCGTCTGCCACGAAAACAATCGCCTGGTTGGAGTGTAAAAAACGCTTCATTTGACGCGGGGAAATTTTATCCCCATCAAAAAGCTGTTGTTCTAACGCATTAAGCGCAGTGAGATCAGCACCTTTCGCAAGACGAAAGTCCATACGATGTCCTTACTGGGTTTACAGGATAGTGGTTGGCAAGATTGCGACTCAATTTACCCAAAGTACTTGGCGTTGCAGCCAGATGAACAGCGAGTGAGTTCCCATGAGCATAGCTCACTATGTGATGGGGCAGACAAGCGCAGTCGACAATGCGGCTTCAAGTCAGAGGGTTATAATACACCTATTGTGATAGGAAAAAATTAACTATGGCAAACCTTTTAATCGTGACAGACCAGGCCAGTGACTGGCAGCAATATTTCCCATCAGAACAAGTCATCAGTGTCGATCAGTACCTGGATGCCGATTGGAAAAACAATCACCGCAGTCTGCAAGTGGTGAACCTGTGTCGCGATTACGACTACATGAGTACCGGCTATTACTGTTCTTTAATGGCGGAAGCTCGTGGTCACCGTGTTATTCCTCGTGTGATGGCGATTAATGACATCAACCAGCCGTTTTTACTGTCCAGCGGTCTGGTTAAACTCAACAAACTGTGCAAACACACCGAGTCAATTCACTGCAAAATTTACTTTGGCCGCACTCCGGAGCCAGGGCTGGAAAAACTCGCTCGTCGTCTGTTTGAACAGTTCATGGTGCCCGTGATTGAACTGGCGATGACCAAATTCCAAGGTCACTGGCAGATCAGCAAAATTGCACCTTTCCCATTTCAGGATTTGGCCGATCAAGAGCAGGATTTCTTCATCGAATCGCTGGAACAGTTCTCGAACAAAATCTGGCGCAAACCGAAGCAAGAGAAGAAATACCGTTACGATATCGCCATGCTGGTGGATGAAGAAGAGAAAATGCCGCCGTCAGATGCTTCTGCCTTGAAGCGTTTTCGCCGCGCAGCCAACCGCTTGGGTATGAACCTGGAAACCATCTCGCCAGACGATTTGTCACGTTTGGGCGAATTCGATGGCCTGTTCATTCGTGCCACCACCAACATCAGTAACTTCACCTACCGTTTTGCCAAAACGGCCGAGAAGATGGGCCTGGTGGTGATGGATGATTCCGAGTCAATCATGAAGTGCACCAACAAAGTCTTTCTGACCGAGTTGTTGCAACGCAACAATGTTCCAGCGCCTAACAGCGTCATCGTGCAGGGTTATGATCCCAACTGGAAATCCTACCTGATGGAACATCTGGAGTTTCCAATGGTGTTGAAGATTCCGGATGGCGCCTTCTCGCGCGGAGTGGTGAAAGTGCGCAACGAACAGGAGTTGGAAAAAGAAGCCACCGCGCTGTTTGAAAAAAGCGTGCTGATCCTGGCGCAAGCCTTTATGCCGACCGATTTCGACTGGCGTATTGGTGTACTCAACCACCAGCCGATTTTCGCCTGCAAGTACATGATGAGCCGTGGTCACTGGCAGATCTATCAGCACCACAGCAGTGGCCGGGTTTCCTCCGGTGGTTTCGAAACGCTGGATTTGAAACAGGTGCCGAAGCAAGTCGTCGATGTGGCGGTCAAAGCGGCCAACCTCATCGGAGGTGGTCTGTATGGTGTTGACTTAAAAGAGATTGACGGTCAAGTTTATGTTATCGAAGTCAATGATAACCCGAGCATTGACCACCATGTCGAAGACGCCTTCCTTGGCGATCTACTTTACGACCGGGTGATGACCGAGTTTTTACGCCGCATTCAGATGCGTGGATTCTAAAATTAAAAGCCAGGGTAACCCCTGGCTTTTTCGCATAAGAGGATAGTTATGGATTTTCTCATCGATCATTGGCGTTTTAGTGAAGATCAGGCCGTTCAGCCTGAGGGTAAACCACAAAACATTGAGCCCGGCCACTGGTATCATTGCCAACGTGACGCCGCCGGTGTGCGCGAATGGCTGGTCAGTAACGCCATTCCGGCTTCGATTGTCGATAGCTTGCTGGCCGAAGATACCCGCCCGTTGTTTGAACAGTACGATGATCAGAACTTCTTGCTGATCCTGCGTGGCGTCAACCTGAACGAAAATGCCGACCCGGCCGACATGCTCAGTGTGCGCATTCTGTATTACAACGGCGCACTGATTTCGAGCCGCAAAATTCCATCCAAAACCATTAATGCGCTACGCAATGCGCTACTCGAAGGCAACGGTCCTAAGAGTCTGGCGGAACTGGTACTGGGTATCGTCGATGGCCTCAACCGCAATATCGACAGCTATCTGGATCTGGTGGAAGACAAGATCACGGCGTTCGATGACGAAACTGAGCTCAGCGAAGAGCTGATGAATACGCACAAAGCGCTGCTCAAAATCAAACGCTTCATTAAGCCGCAGCAATACGCCATTGATGATTACCAGAATTCCAGTGTGCCGCTGGCCAGCAACAAACATTTGCGCCTGCGTCACAGCGTCAACACCATTACACGCATCAACGAAACTCTGGACTTTTACCTGAGTGAACTGGAGATCATCAAAGGCGAGCTGCGTCAATATCATGCCGAGAAAATGAACCAGAACACCTATCTGTTCTCGGTCATTGCGGCGATTTTCCTGCCCACCAGCTTTTTAACCGGCCTGCTTGGTGTTAACGTGGGAGGCATTCCCGGCACAGAATCACCGGTCGCATTTGGCGTATTCTGTTTAGGCCTGGTGGCAATTTTTGGATTGGAATTCTGGATTCTGCGCCGTTTGCAGTTTTTCAGCAAACAACCATAGCGAGAGAAGTGCGGCAAGCCTTGTATTTCGCGAACAAAGACACAAACAACCGCGCCATTTGTAGACTCAAACTGCAACTGGCGCACAAGAGGTAATTGAGTCAGCATGTACATTTTTGGCTATGGAAGCCTGATGAATTCCGCATCCCGTCAGCTTACTGGTAACACGGGAAAAGCTCTGCCCGCCACCGTACACGGTTTGGTACGCTACTGGGGCAAAATCGATGACAGCTATGTCATTTCACCGCTCGTGGTGAATCCGGGTGAGGGCCAGGTCAATGGTGTATTACTGGAAATTGATGAGGCCGCATTGGCAGAGTTTGACCGCCGCGAGCGCGGCTATCAACGCATCGCTCTGACAGCGGAACAAATCGAAACGGAAGCGGAATTTGACCGCGAGCGGGAGATCTGGGTTTACGTGACCGAGCAGCACCAACCGCCGTGCGAGCGTAGCCCGATAGTGCAAACATATGTCGATACGGTTCTGGCTGGCTGCCTGGAAGTGTCCGAAGCATTTGCTCGTCACTTTGTCGAACATACCGTCGGCTGGCATCATCCACTGGAAAACGATCGCCATGCGCCGAAATATGGCAATCTGGCTGGGGTTTCACCCGCGCACCATTCAGTCATTGATGACCTGATTGCCAACGTACGTTAAACAATACGAACCCCTGAGGCAATCGGACGCTCAGGGGTTAACAGCACACTCTCTTCACCATCAACAGTTTCTGCGCACAGCAGCATGCACTCAGAAATCTCACCGCGCATGGTCACTGGCTCCAAATTACACAACACAACAACCTGGCGATCCATCAGCTCTTCCGCACGATAATACGGCACCAGACTGGTCACGGTTTGCAATGTCTGCTCCCCGACTTCAATCTGCACAATATAAAGTTTGTCTGCGTTGTCGTGCCTTTTAACGTCCCGAATTATACCCACTCGCAAATCGAGCTTGGCAAATGCGTCGTAACCGACGGTGTGAAAGGTTGAGTCCATAGCTGAGTTCCGGAAAACAAATAATCGCTCACACTAGCAAGCCCGCACAAAAGCACAAGCGCCTTTGAACGGAACTATGAAGACTCGCACGTCGTTGACGTGGTAAGACCTCCACCTTTAGCGGAAGCCAATCACGCTTTCTCGTGTGGCCTTAGTGGTTCTCATCCGCCAGCAGAAACTGATACACCGTGGTATAGGCGTATTCTTGTTCAGGAAGCAGCATACAACTCTCCTGCTGCCATTCTGGATGGTTAGGTGAGTCGGGCAAGAACTGGGTTTCCAGCGCGAGCCCTTGGTAATCGCTATACTCTGCCCCATTGCGTCCCGGCGTGCCCTGCAACCAGTTCCCGCTATACAACTGCATCGCTGGTTTATCGGTGAAGACCTTGAGCGTGACCTTTTCGTCATCGGATACCAGTGTCGCTGCACAAGCCCCCAGTCGGCACTCTTCATTCAACCAGTAGCTGTGATCATAACCCTTGGCGAGAGCCTGCTGCTCGTCGCTCATCAGATCCTGGCCAACGGTTTTCATGTAGCGAAAATCAAATCCCGTATTCCTCACACTCTGCAACCCGCCAAGCGGAATCGCCGTTTCATCTGTCGGCAGGTAACACTCCGCATTGATGGACAGCTTATGCTCAAGCACATTTGCACCTGACTCCGCCCCCATCAAGTTGAAATACGCATGATTGGTCAGGTTAATCGGGGTCGCTTTATCGCTGTTCGCCAGATAGCGAATGCAGACTTCGTTAGCGTCAGTCAATTCATACGTCACTGACGCGGTCACATTGCCGGGGAAACCTTGTTCACCATCTGCAGAATAAAGAGAAAACACCGCTGTCCGCTCTGACTTGCTGACCAGAGTCCAGCGGCGATGGCTCCAGCCCAATTGACCTCCGTGCAAGCAGTTGGCTCCTTGGCTGGCGACCAGCTGCACGCTCTGTCCACCATACTCATATTGAGCCTGAGCGATTCGATTGGCATAGCGTCCGACCGTCGCGCCCAGAAATGCACCTTGAGATTCAAACGCAGCCATGCTGTCCACGCCCAGCACGACTTCACGCTCTTGTTCGCCAAGCGGCAACCGACAACTTAACCACGTGGCACCGATATCCATCAAGACAATACGCATTCCATGCACATTGCTTAACTCAACGAGCTGAGCAACACGCCCATCTTGAAAACTCTCGCGAGTCATCGACTCAAACAACGGGTTAGCCACGATAAACCTCCGAATATTTGATCATCGATTTCACTCCCCTAACACAGACTTCCAACCGCCATTTCATGCGCCAACATCCAGAATCAACAAAGATTAATGAACGAAGTTTAGCAACTTGCCATAGCAATATGCTGTGATTCCCCCTGCATTAATGAAAACGTTTCCATTAATTCCACAACCATTGGTGAGCACACGCAAGGCCAAAGGCTAAACTTATAAGTGAGTGAGTTGACAATGAAAAATTAGCAAACTGAACAAAGCCGGTCGCAATCTGCACTAAACTGATATGACAAATGGATAGCAGAGTGGCTCAATGGAATTTCGAATCACAAGCCCAAATTGGCATGAAGAGTGGCAGAGCCTGAAACTGACTCTTGCCGAAGATAAGATCATCTATCTCTATGTGTTGATTCTGATTCTTTGCATCTATGGCGCAATCTCGTTCGGTGGTATTGAGACCAAACTGCATTACCGACTCACGACCTATCTGGAGTCGATGGTGCACACAACCAGTATGACGTTCGTGCTTTGGTGTACTTACTTCTATTGTCACATGCTCAAAAACCGTATCGCACACCCAACAATTCATCTGCTTAAAACCGTACTTGCCTTCTTTTCACCACTCTCGCGCCCGTTGGCATGCCTGTTAACCCTGTTGTGTGTCAGTGTGGTGCTATCCAGTTATACCTACATGAAATCCATCATTCCGGATATTCAGTTTTATCAGTACGATGCGCTGTTTTATCAGTTGGACAAAGTACTGCACGCAGGCTTTTCACCATGGGAAATCACCCACGCTATTTTTGCCCACCCGCTGGCGACCTTAATGCTCAACTTTTTCTATAATCTGTGGTTTTTCGTGATTTGGGGGGGACTGGTGTTCTTCATTTTGTATCGACAAAATCAGGCGATAAGGTTACGTTTTTTTCTGTCCTTCATCACATGCTGGTTAGTGCTTGGTTGTGTGCTTGCCACCCTACTTTCGTCAGCAGGCCCTTGTTACACAGAACTCCTCAATTCCTCTTACAACTACTACACTCCGTTGATGCTTCGCCTTCAGGAGCAAAATCAGTGGCTACAGCAAAACCATCTTCCCGATATTTGGGCATTGAACATTCAGGATGTGCTCTGGCATCAATTTGAAGTACGTGATCAAGGCATAGGTTCAGGTATATCTGCGATGCCCAGCATGCACGTGTCTATGGCGGTATTGCTTGCTCTTGCGGTTTCGGCACTGCATCGCAGATGGGGGTATCTGGCATGGGGCTATGCCTTGATGATCCAAATTGGCTCGGTTCATTTAGCCTGGCATTACGCTGTTGATGGCTATGTCAGCGCATTGCTGACCGTCATAATTTGGCGTTCAATCGGTTGGCTGACTCAAAAGTCTGAAATCCCACGCTAATGTCATAAAACTGCTGTATTTTCTTACAACTTTCTAGTTGAGCCTGATCATCACACCCTCTACATTGCCGATCAGGATATAAGCAGTATGCAAGCAGGATGAGATGTTAGACATATTCAGAACCTTTTTCACTTTAGGCTGGGTCAGCTTTGGCGGGCCAGCCGCGCATATCGGCTACTTTCGCCAAGCGTTTGTTCAAAAGCGAGGCTGGCTCACTGATGACGAATACGCTCAGATTGTTGCACTCAGCCAGTTTCTGCCGGGCCCAGGCTCAAGCCAGGTTGGATTTGCAATCGGATACCAGCGCGCAGGGCTGTTTGGTGCGTGTGCAGCCTTTTTGGGTTTTACTCTGCCATCCGTCATGTTAATGCTGCTGATTGCACTATTGAGCAGCCAGCTACTCAATCAGCCGCTGTTTTTGCATATTGTTCATGGTTTGAAATTGCTGGCCGTGCTGGTTGTCGCTGATGCGGCTTGGGGTATGTATCAGAACTTCTGCCGCCAGAAACTTACCATTTTGCTCTGCTTAGTGACCGCTATCGCATTGCTCTGCGTACCGACTCTCACCACCCAAATGCTGGTATTGATTGTTGCCGCACTGGTTGGTGCATCACAGCTCAAAGGAGCTCCCCCCAAAGAAGCGACCAAGGGCTATTCGCTTTCATGGGTGCCTCTGGCGCTGTTTGCCATCCTCTTTTTCGGTCTGCCTCTCGTCAGCTCGTATTCTTCACTGCTCAGTGTGTTCGACCACTTTTATCAGGCTGGCAGCTTAGTATTTGGTGGTGGGCACGTTGTACTTCCGCTACTGCAAAATACGCTGGGTGATCAAATAACTTCGGATACATTCTTAACGGGTTACGCCGCGGCTCAGGCAGTTCCCGGCCCCATGTTTACTTTTGCGACTTATCTGGGTTACGCGCTAGACCCTGGCTCTCCAATCACTTCCGCTCTTGTCGCAACGGTGGCCATTTTTCTACCCGGTTTTCTGTTGCTTCTGGGAGTGATTAAGCATTGGCGTGCTTTAGCTGCTATCCCTGCCATTAACGGAGCGCTGGCGGGGGTGAATGCTTCTGTTGTCGGCTTACTGATCGCTGCGTTATATCAACCGGTATTCAGCAGTGCTGTATCTACAACCTTGGATATTGCCGCCATTCTGCTTGGCTTTGTGCTGATGAAAATACTTCGTTTGCCCATTCTGTTGATGGTGATTTATTTTGCGCTTGCGGGTATTTCTTTGAGCTTAATTTAAGTCAAGTTTGGGTGGATTTTGTTGGTGTTCGGTTAGCCGTTTCATCTGTGCATGGCCTAAACTTAAGTACTGGGGAACGGAAGCGCAGGCATGGAGGCTAAAACATGAACACCCACAGCAAATCTGGTGATCACAGTTACTTTCCGACGGCAGGTACACTGAACAACCAACTGGCTGATATCCACCATCGATTGTTAGTCACTGAACCAGAAATTGATCGCATCTCTTTCGCTCTGTATGACAAAGAGAATGATTTGCTGAAAACCTATGCCGACAGTACCTTCCACGGTTTTGAACTGATGCATTACGAGTTCCCGTTAGCTGAATTGCCTGCGTTGAAATTATGCGCCCAATCTGGCGAATGTCGCTATGTGAATGACATCCCCCTGGAGTTAAAGCCCAACTACCCACACACCAAGTGGCTTATCGATCAGGGGTTTCGCTCATCGCTGGCAATCCCGGTTTATCACGATAGCGAGTTCATTGGTTTTATTTTCCTGAACTCCTGCCAAAGCCATTTCTTCAGCGAAGTGAAAAATTTCATGCTCAAACCCTATATTGAGATTTTGCGTTTCGTGGTCACTTCGGAATACGACCTTGTCCATACGTTGTTGGAATCGGCCAATCACATAAACGCCAATTCTCCCGAACATTTACAAGAGTCTCGGGAGCATAGAGAGCGCATCAGTCGTTATGCAAAAGTCATCGCGCTGGAGGTCGCTCCAACCTACGATCTCGATGATGAGGCAATTGAGAATATCAGTCAGTTTTCTAAATGCCACGATATCGGCAAATTGGCTGTCCCCGCCAGTGTTCTGACCAAACCTTGTGAGTTAGAAGCCGATGAGCGTGAACAGTTAAACGGGCATGTGGAAAAAGGGGTGGAAATCATCAATCACATTATCGATGACATGGGAGCACCCAATCACCCTTGTGTGTCTGTGTTGAAGGAAATTGTGGCGTACCATCATGAGTTTCTTGATGGCAGCGGTTACCCGTATGGCCTGACTCAAGATCAGATTCCGGTATCCGCACGCATCATTGCGGTTGCCAATGTGTTTGATGCCTTAACCAGTCATCGCCCTTACAAACAAGCTTGGTCTGTCCCATTTGCATTGCTGGAACTGGAGAAGATGGTTTTGGCTGGCAAACTGGACAGACATTGTGTCAATGCTCTGCGCTACCATCAGGAATTTCTGAAGAAAGTCATCGAAGCCTATCCGGAGCCGGATCCTTCAGACAGGCTTACACCTCCGCATCACTGAACTGTGGTCGCCGTGCCTTTCTCAGCCGCGTTTGCCCGTACCTCTAATAACGCTCGCTCAAGGTTCTCATTCGCCACTTTATAGTAAGATGGCTTTTTGTCGATCGCTTGCTGCAAGTAAGGAATCGCTCTTTCCGGTTTCCCTTGTAACATCAGGAAATAGCCCACGTTATTAAGCGCTTCCGGTGCGTCCATAAACTTCATAAACACATTCAGCGCACGCTGTTCTTCGCCACTGGCCAAGTAAATCAGAGCGAGATTATTCTGAGCCCGCTGGTTGTTTTGGTCCTGCTCAAGCGCAGACATCGTATAGCGCTTCGCGTTGTCGTAATCCCCACTCATGTAGTAGGAATACCCCATGTTCATCAGGGCCTTGCTGGATTTCGGCTCGATTCTTAGTGCATGCTTGTAGAGAGCCTTCGCAACATCATGCTGGGCTTTAACATCATACAAAATGCCTAACCCCATATACGCCAATGCCGGAGACTGATTATCACTGCTGAGTTTGTCGATGCTGGCAATGGAAATACTATTGAGAGCAATGGTTTCACGGCTCGCTAAACGAAGTTGGTCTGCGTTAATCGCGCGAATAAAATAGCTTTCCCCTTGCTCCACATCCCCTTGTTTGGTGTAGTTGGAACCGAGTTGCTCAAGCACTTTGATGTTATTTGGATTGGCTTCCAACGCCATCAGGTACGCTTTCTCTGAAAGTTCTAAATTGCCTCTCGCCTGATGGATGCGTCCGATGGTGTACAGGGTTTTGTCTTTATATTGAGCGTTAGGGAAATCCAGTGAGCGCACATACTCATACAGCGCCAGATCGGTATTGTTGCCTTTGAGGGCGTAATCGCCGCGTTTAATCGCTTCCACTTCTGTCATGGGCGCGGCTTCAGCATCAAATGTTTCGACAGGCCGCCCATCGTAAAGCTCGTTTTCAAACGGTTTGGGAGTATTCTGGGAGGAAGCACACCCCACCAATATCATCAGCATGACGAAAATAGTGCTACGTCTTATCATAATTACCTCAGCGTCCAAAATGTGCCGTCAAAGACAGGATTGAAGGCCCCACGGCGACGATGAAAAAGCAAGGCCAAACGAACAATAGCAATGGAAAAATCATTTTAGTTGGAATTTTTGCCGCAATTTCTTCAACTTCTTGATTGCGTTTATCTCGAAAGTCTTCAGTGTAATCACGCAACGTTTGAGAAATACTGCCACCGATACGAGAAGCATGGGCGAGCATACTGACAAGGCCACTGATCTCTATCAGGCCAGTGCGTTCTACCAGTTGTGCCATCGCTTCTGACATTTCAACCCCAGCTTTAATTTTGGCACACACAGTATCAAGCTCATCGGCCAAATCTGGATGAGAAATCATCAATTCATCGGCGACTCGGCGCAGTGCAGCATTAAAACCTAAGCCAGATTCCGTACATACCACCAACAAATCCAGCGCGTCAGGAATGCCGCCTTTAATTCGGGATTTGCGTTTTTTCACCATTCTATCCAACAGAAAATTGGGCAAAAACAATCCCATCGCCACACTGAAAATCACAACCAACTTCAGATTTTTCATATCTGGATACAGGAAATACAGCAGAGCACTGAGCGCCACACCAGCTAAAGTCGACAACACTTTTAATGCGTAAAAGGTCGTGAGTGCGCTGGCATCGTGATAACCAGCATGCATCAGTCTATGACGAACACTCTCCCGTTCCTTAATATTCTTGGGCGACATAATGGGCGCGATAGATTCTAATGTGTTATGAATTCGGTCGCGTTTTTTTGCGAGGTGACCACCTGATTTAACCGAACTCTCTTTGCGGATTTCTTCTAATTGACGTTTGATAGGCGCTTTGGTGCCAACAAAAATAAGGGCAACCGACATAATCAACAACACAGTGGCGATTAAAATTAATCCGAGAAAGACATTCTGTTCGGTCAGTTGAAATGAGGATAATGCAGTCAGTAAATCGTCCATATTACACCTCGAAATTTATAATTTTTCTCATCCACAAAGAGCCAATAAATAGGCTCACAACCCCATAGCTAATCAGCCCCATGCCTCGAGGGTCTTCGTACAGGGGTGCCACGTAATCCGGACGCAGAAAGGACATCACCACAAACAGAACAAAAGGTGACAACACCAGAATCCAGGCAGACATACGACTTTCAGCGGAAATGGTTTTGATTTTTCGGGCCAATTTAAATCGGGCTCGTAAAACTTTAGACACTTTGTCGAGGTTCTCGGACAAGTTACCGCCAGTCTCTTTTTGCAACAAAACTGCACTTGAAAATGCCAGCATCGATACGGTAGGTGTTCGATCTGCCATCTGCATGATAGCCAGACGCATGTCATAGCCATAATTCAACAGGTTAAACGTATTTTTAAATTCGATACCAATAGGTGCAGGCATCTCATTACCGACTTCATTGAATGCCTGAGTGATTGGCTGGCCTGCCTGTAACATGCGACGAATAATATCCAGTGCATCTGGTAACTGCTCTTCAAATTTGGACAAGCGATCAGAGATTTTTTTTTGCAGTATCATGTGCAGACATACCCACACGAAAGCGACGGCAGCAAGACACAGATACCAAAGCTGTCCGAGAATGAGCAAAAGTAGCCCTACACCTAAGCTCAGAATCGTTGTTACACCCAGCGTTTGTGACAAAGACCAATCAAACCCCGACAGTTCAATTGTTTTTTTCAACGAAGCAAAGGCTTTAACCTGCACCAATCTGCGATCCAGTGGTGTCAGGCTTTTCAGATAGTGCTCTTGCAACAAAGAACGGCTTTCTTCGTCAAGATTGGATTGTGTTTCTTTGAGACGATTAGCCAGTTCTTTGTGCTTCGCCTTGCTCCCCGCTGCGGGCAGAATCAGTGCCTGAGAAATGAACACAACTGCAAAAAACAGCAACACAAAAAACATCGTGATATCTTGCATAGAGACCTCCTATTGGTACGTCTCATTAAAAATTTCGTACGGTAGATGGAAGCCCCGTTTAGATAGCGATTCATGGCATTGAGGAATAACACCTGTTGCCGTGTAGTAACCAACGACATTTCCTTCATCATCCATGCCCTGACGCTGGAATTTAAAAATTTCCGACATCGTAATGATGTCACCTTCCATGCCGTTGATTTCAGATACGCTCACCATGCGGCGTTTACCGTCTTCCTGACGTTCCATCTGAACGACCAGATGAATGGCCGAAGCGATCTGCGCACGCAGGTTTTTGGTCGAGATATTCCAGCCCGCCATCGCGAACATATTCTCAACCCGGCTAAGCGCATCACGTGGAGTGTTGGCGTGAATGGTTGCTAATGAACCATCATGACCGGTGTTCATGGCCGCTAACATGTCGACTGCTTCACTGCCGCGCACCTCACCAAGAACGATTCGATCTGGTCGCATACGCAGTGAGTTTTTGACCAAATCACGCTGAGTAATTTCACCTTTGCCTTCGAGGTTTGCCGGACGCGTTTCCAAACGCACGACGTGAGGTTGTTGCAATTGCAACTCCGCCGAGTCTTCAATGGTGATAATGCGATCTTCTTTGGGGATAAAGCCGGAAAAGATATTGAGCGTGGTCGTTTTCCCTGAACCCGTCCCTCCGGAAATCAGTATGTTCAGCTCTCCCTTGACGGCAGCTTCTACAAATTTAGCCATTTGTTCAGATAATGAATTGAACGACAAAAGGTTATCCATCGTCAGTTTATCTACAGCAAATCGGCGAATCGACACTGAAGGCCCGTCAAGAGCCAACGGTGGAATGATGGCATTCACCCGTGAGCCATCGGCCAAGCGAGCATCTACCATCGGAGAGGCCTCATCAATACGTCGACCAACTTGGCTAACAATGCGGTCAATAATATTGCGTAGGTGGCGATCATCGAGGAATGTATAAGGCGTGCGTTCCAGTTTACCGCGGCGTTCCACGTAAACACTCTTTGGACCATTAACCAGAATATCGGAAACCGTTGAATCGTGTAGCAGCGGTTCCAATGGCCCCAAACCAAACACTTCATCTTCGATCTGTTTGATCACACGCTTACGGCCTTCAGCACTCAATGCATGCGTTTGGTCATCAGCCATTAGTTGCACAATGGCATCATGCAGATCTTTTCTTGCGCGGTCTTTTTCCAGACTGGAAAGCAGTGCCAAGTCTAACGTTTCCAACAAGCGCTGGTGGTAATAATGTTTGACCGCCAGCTCTTGCTCCAACTGCTTACGAGCATCATCGATTTCTCGATTTTTGGTTTCAGACTCTCGTAATTTCTTCTCCAAAGGACTTTCATCCTGCTTGGGTCTGGACTCCGAAAATGCTGATTTAGACTCAACATTAGGAAGATCATCAACTTTTAGCACCTGGTCTTGAAACTCGGCATTGATGTTTTTTCTTTTGAAGAACATGCAACCCTCCTAATCCATCAGGAAAATAAACGCTTAATCCAACCTTTTTTCTCTTTCACTTCAGGCGCTAACGTTTGTGATAACTCAATTACCGATTTGGTAATTGAACTGTTTTTCTTTGACTCCACCACGGGTTTACCTAAATTGGCACTCTCAATGGCGGCTTTAAAATCATTGGGAATCATGTGAACTTTAACACCAGTAATTGTCTGCTCAATATCCTTCAGTTTGATTTGCTGGCGCTTTTCATATCGGTTCACAATGAGTTCTATCTGTTCTTTAGAGATACCGTATTCGAGCATCAACGACTTCGCTATTCGAGATGTATTTTTAATCCCCACCAAGTTTTGTTGCGTAACAAGAAAAACCTTCGACGAATGAGATAAAACTGGCGAAAACATTCGATCGACACCTATCGAGAGATCAACAAAAATATAGGGATAGTATTCCATCAATGTCGGTAACAATTTCCCTAGTTGCATGGCTTTATCGAAATTCTCATTGTGGTTTTCATGTTTAAAGCTTAGTACATGTAATCCCGATGAGTGCTTCGAAACCAAACTGTGCAGCGAAATTTCATCTAAGTCAGCGACATTCGCGATAGCGTCATTGATACTGTAGACCGGATTGATATTGAGATAATCCATGATCACTCCGAAATGAATATCAAGGTCAAGCAACAACACTTTATTTTTATGCTGCAGCGCGACTTCAACCGCGGTATTTAGCGCAATCGTCGTCGCTCCCGAGCCACCTTTGGTATTGAGAAATACAAACAATTGACCGAGTTTTCTGGCCGCAATTTTTTCTTCAGCAGCATTTTTCAACAGCGGAATAAGATCTTCTAACGAGGATCTGTCAGAAACGAAATCAGCGGCTCCGATTCTTAAAGCAATTTTTAATGCACCATTATCGCTTTCATCACCGAATACAATTAAAGAGGTATTCACGTCATCCTCTTCTACCTCGGGACTTTCATAATTCTGCAACTCAATCACTTTTTGCGCCCAATTTGGTCCAGTTTCAACAAAGATCAAATCTGGCGGCGAAAAATGTTTGAAGCTCTCAGACATCACACCGTGAAGAGAAATTACCTCATAACTAATGCTGTGGCATTTCGATAACTCACTCATCATGTGAAGTTTAAATCGGTCACTAGAATAGAGTACCCACACCGATAAACTGGTTTTAAGTCTGATATTACTGCTGTCACCTCGCGATAACTTCACGGCTTCTCCCATATCAATCCCTCTCAGCAATCGGTTTTATCGTCAGGATCTGAAGAGTCTGGACGTAAAATACCTAACGACTCCGAAGGTAAAGTGGTCTCAAAATCCGGTACTGATACAACGCCACTGTTACCTAAAAAACTTAACAACCCAGAAAACTGGTAGCTGTATCCCGTCACTCGTGCCCTGACGTAATAAATATCTGCATAGTGAGATGCTGGTGGTTCAGCAACTTTTGCACCATCAGATCCCAAGTATTCAATAACCAAATTTGATGATGTAAAACCATCTGGCGCTCCATCATTAAGTGCAAGTGATGGTATGTCCGGATCTGACACCACGCATACTGTCGCGAAACGGGCCGCTTTTCTTGTAATGTTATTGATTGTCTGAATTGAGTACACATACATGCCTATTTCCATAATAGCGAACAGAATAAGCAACAATACAGACGCCAAAAAAGTAAACTCAACCAGGGTCATACCCCGCTGTATACGGCGAACAACTTTCATAATGTCGTCCTCATAACAGCCGATGCACTAAGTACAATATTATTCATAAGCGAAGCGGGCAGAATATTGACAAGGGGTACGTAGGTGTAGCTGGCCGATACAACCACGTACTTGTCTGCGTGAGTCACGGTAACGTTCGCAGTAGTCAGCGTCGTTAATAATGCAGTTCCCGTCCCGGCTTTATTTCCATACACCACCATATTCTTAATGTCCGCGACCTCAGCAATGGAGTCAGACGATGCTGTACCATAAATATCAGTCACCGCAAATCGACAACCATTCTGTACTAGCTTGCTCAGCGTGTTGTAACGCACGAAAGCATTGCCAAACTCTATAATTCCGCCGAGCAGAACGAGTAATAGCGGAACAGTGATGATGAATTCAACCGCAGCTAAGCCCTTTTGTTTTTTAACGAACCTTTTCATGTCACGATTCCTCACTATTCGGGTCCTTGTAGAGGACGATTCGATGAGGACCATTTGATGTATTGGTTCCATTATTGCGTGTGTTTTTCACCGTACAATCTTCGATGAATTCACCAAAGATAGAGGTATGCCCACCATTCGAATTGGGCGCTTTTTGCAGTAAAAAGAAGCAACCTATTGCCGTTACGGAAAAACTATTGGTTCCCCCTGTTGCCCCGCTACAATCCACAATCGGGATAGCAAGAATTCGCCGTTCTGCATCACCATTAGCTTTACAATTTGTCGTATCCCCAGGACACACCCCACCAGCCAGATCGGATTGATAATCATCGTATCCCCATGCTGGTGTGCTGCCTACATCAGAGTCAGTTAACGTAGGAGAGGTTTGTTTAACATATAGGTCTGGCGGATAATCAGTGGCACTGAGACCGCCTCCAGAATAATCACCAAACCGAGTATTCAGCCCTTGCCCGACAGGACCGACAGTGTTGCCCGGTTTAGTATCAACTGTCTCTCCAGCATCCAAATCAACACAACCTTCGTATCCTCCAGCCAGTGCATCACGTACGGTACTGGCACCTGAGCCAAAATCAAGCAATTGGAAGTTACCCGAGCCCATGGTGGGATCACTTTGATCAGCAATCTTCAGCGCATAAACTACGCCAGCGTCATATCCATTTGTCCCGGCATCATCCCCTTCACAAACGGCCATGGGAACAATATTACAAGCATTACCACCAGGGCTAGGTCCAGCCACGGCACTGGCCGACAAGCGCTTGGTTACTCCCATCACTTTTGCAAAGAAGAAACTCTCTAAGTCCAACTCATTAACAACCACTCGAACATAGCGATCAGCGTCAGGAGAACTTGAGTATGATGACGCCGGAAATATGATCGGGTCATTCGAAAACTGAACTTGAATGTTTGCTGTATCAGATACGTCAAACACAAGTTCAGAGTTGCCTGCCGACGTAGACATTTTAGTTAATGTCGCTCGAGCCATTGCATCAGCCTGAGCTTCAGTACCATCTTTGTCCAACACGACAGCGGCAGCTAAAGCGGCTGCATCCACGCTATTTTGCAACTTGGTACGGTTCATCAGTGCGTGGTTGATATCAATAGCAAATGCAGCGACTGCAATCAGTAGCAACAATGCAATGGTAACAATCACAACAACCAGACCTCGCTGCTTACGTATTCCACGAAGTGGGCGTTGTGTTTTCATAACGACCTCGACTAGTTACTGCTGGTAGTACCACTACTAAAGCCTTCTATAAACTGGCTCGTAGTGCCGCTCTCCAACGGAACTTCTTTTCCTGTGTAAGTTTTGTATACGCCTTCCATTCTTTCACCCGTACCAACGGGTATATAGCCCAGATTTTCTTGGGTGGCGTTGGGATTGTATGTTTGCTCTGAAGCCAACTGTGCAACGTAGTAGCCCAAACGGGGTTCATTGGCGCATCCGGTCAAGAGCACAACACTTATTAGAAAAATCACTGATGAAATTTTCATAATATTTTCCTTATAAATCATGACCAAATGAGCCTTCAGACCCACCTTTGGTGGTATCTTCCATCGCATCATATTTAGACGACTTGGTACGTTTCACATCTTTGGGTTTAGCAAGATATGCACCTTCGCCTAACAGGTAATATTTCAAGTCCGTAGGCTCAACAAATGCGTCTGTCGGTAAGGTAATTTTTGAGCGATCGATAGGTTTGGCGAGTCTTGGTGTCACCAGAATGACTAACTCGGTTTGGCCTGAAATGTATTCTTGGCTGTTAAAAAGTTGACCTAATACAGGAATATCACCAAGACCTGGCATTTTGTTGGCTGAATCACGAGTGTTCTCACTGAGCAGGCCAGCAATACCTATCGTTTGCCCATCAGCGAGTTCAATAGTGGAAGAAGCACTGCGTCTTGTCACCGGTGGGATGTAGTAGACTGCATTGGTACCAACCGCCGTGTAATTGAGAGCCGAAGAGGACGCCACTTCGCTGACATCGACAGCCAATTTAAGGTTGATTTTTTTATCACTCAGAATCGTTGGTACAAATTTTAAGCCAACCCCGTACTCTTTGTACTCAATGGTAATACCGTTGTCGTTGGGTACAGGAATAGGGAATTCGCCCCCGGCCAGAAATTCAGCATTGGCGCCACTTAAGGCAGTTAAATTTGGTTCAGCCAGCACTTTAGCGACCCCGTTTTCTTTCGCGATATCTAACGCAATGGAAAACAAAGTATTACCATCCATAAAGGTTGACAGAAAACCCGTACTATCGATGCCTAAATCGTTGAACACTGGTGTCACGCCACTTATCCCACCGCCAGCGGATGTTCCGCCAATGGAAAAGTTACCGTTAGATTGCAGGAAATTAAAATTGGCACCAAAACGGCGGACTAAACTACGTTGTACTTCAGCCACAGTGACCTCAAGCATAACTTGCTGGGCACCACCGATGGTCATCAGGTTGACGACCCCCGTTGTACTTGCGTCCTCATTGCGAGAGCCTGTTGCTTTGTCGACGGCTTGTGCTGGCGCATACGTTTCAGCCAATCGAAGGGCTAAGTTCATTTTCTCTTGTGAACTCACCAGCCCACTCAGAATCAAGCGATTTTGCGAACTTTGCACTTTGATACCTTCGTCCGGCATGTATTCGTAGAGCTTCGCTTTCAGGCTGTTTACATCGTGAATAACTTCAATATTGATCGATTCAATCAGTCTGCCTTGTCTGTCCCAGGCCATTAAGTTTGTCGAACCCAGCTTATTACCGATCAGAAATAGCTCATCTGATTTCAGCATAACAATATCTAACACTTGCGGATCACCAAGAGAGACTCGGCTGGCGCTGCGTTGCAGTTTTACAAACGTAGACTTATGATGCGGCACCGTTATCGTTTCACCCGATTGGCTTGCAGAAACAGTCCAAACACTACATGCAAAGAATAATGCCAATGTTGTAATTATCGTTCTCATAACACACCTCAATTCTTCACACGAATGTTGGATGAATCGGTTCCTTTAATAATAGTCACACTTGGTGGTGGCACATATTTAACAACCTTTTCTTCCACTGCATGGGGATTACGCAGAACAAGTTGAATGTCTCCTTTACTTTTGGCACTCAACAGTTTTTCAGCTTCTCTAGGTGAAACCTCTAACGTTACAGCCCGTACAATAATCGGTTTATTTTCTTGAGTCTTGGCCGTCTGGTCGACAGCAAGAACACGGATGTCTTTTAAGATAGTGGTCGTATTGGCTGATGTTTTGCTGTATTGAACCGTGCTTAAAACGTCAACTTTATTGCCGGGTAACAAAAAACCAGCCACACCAATGACATCATTAACACGAATGGTAACCGCACGCTTATCTTCCGGAATCAGAGCAGCGAGGGTTGCCCCTTCTCCTGGTGTAGTTAGGCGCTGAGCAACAATAATTTCGTTGGTGTACATGTCCGAACCGGCTATTTTCCCAACAACACCTTCTGTACTCGAAAATTGGTTATCCTCTACCCAAGATTTTTCCAATAAACGAGTCGCTAAATGTTGCTCTTCAATGACTGTGCCTACCGGAATTTCACGAGAAGCCACAACCACAGGAACACGCTCCACGACTTCAACTTCAGTTTGAGGTTGAACTTGTCTATCCATCCATTGTTTTGCAAAGAAGACCGCTCCAAGACCAAATACAATAGATAACAGAAATAACAAAATCACTTGATTGCGACTCATCGAGCACCTCCTCCTTTGCCATCTGCTGTGAAGTAAACTTCCCACGCTCGCTCCATAATGACCGGAGTAATAAGGGGTTCGCTTTCTTCAAACGCTATGATGTCTCGACTGATTCCAATTAAGTCTTTCGGCAAGCAGGGATAAAAGCCCACAGCATGTTGTCTGTGTAGGCTATATAACACTTCGAAAGACGATGCATGGATCTGTAAATTTCGATTAGAAGCCATTTCTTCCCACAATGCGTGGTATTCAGATTGCTCCAGAGGATGAAACTGAACTTTGTAACCTAGCCGACGCAAAAATGCAGGATCACTGATTTTTTCGGGATCTAAGTTCGTCGAAAAAGCCAGCGTCAATATGAAAGGGATAGTAATTTGTTGGCCATTTGGCAAAGACAAGTAGTCATAAAAATATTCCATGGGAACGATCCAACGGTTGAGCAAGGTTGCTACTGGCATTGGTTGCCGTCCCAGGTCATCGATAATGAATATGCCATTGTTGGCCATCATTTGTAGTGGCGCCATCCAGACTCTGTTGTGTTCAGTGTGATTTACTTCCAACATATCCATGGTCAGTTCGCCGCCCACTTGAATACTGGGGCGTTCGCACAGAACCCAACGGCGATCATACTGATCTTTATACGATACCGATTGAGTCTGACCATTTGAGTCAACGGCACGATGGTGCTGTCTTGAGTACACCTTGATGATGTTACCCATGGCATACACGGAATAAGGTACGAACACAGATGTATTCAAAGAATTGAGTATTCTTGTCGCAACGAACGTCTTACCCGTCCCTGCATCTCCATAAAGGAGCAAGGCTCTGCCAGAGTTGATAGCTGGACCAAGAACAGACACTAATCGTTCTGCGCCATAGACATCCTTCAATGCAAATTCGACATCGGGACGCGTAATAATTTTAGATCGAACGTCCTGAGCCTGGACCATCGCATTGTAGTCCTCAAGAGAGACAGGAGCTGGCCCCAAGTACGCATCTTTGGCAAATGCCGCATCAGCTTCTCGCATACCTGTTTCAGACAAGCCGTAACGGACATGCCCTGTAGAAGGGCTTAAATAAGAAGCCTGTTCTGCTTGAAAGACTTCTACCAGCGACTTTTGCCTCAGTGTCGCGATGACATCTTCAATCATGTGGCTGTTAATTGCCATATGCCGAGTAAGCTGTAGAACATCCGATTTGGGGTAAGCGGCTAAATGCTTCAGCAGCAGATTTTCCAATACTGCTCTCGGGACTTTGAGATCTTCAAAAGATGTAGGAACCTTCGGCGCAGAAGCTTGAGGCGTCAGGGCGGATCGGTGAAGATCTTGGGATACCACTGTTGCCATAATGACTCCTTGTCATAGTAGCGCTTTAGAAAGAGCTCTGGGCATATTGTGCTAATGCAACACCGACAACGATGACAGGCGCCAATGGCATAACAAGATCATTACCCTTAGAACGTTTCAAACTTTTCCGACTTAGTTTTGTGTATAGCGGTCCAGACAAGTGAACTTTACTCACGATGCCTCCCGCACTGAGAGCTGATTTGTACTGAAGTAAATAATTCAGTACTCCGTACATGACACCGATAAAGACAGCACTAAGACCGATATATAGAAACGTATCAGCCAAATGACCGAAGCCGGTTAAAAATCCCACGACAGCCAACAACTTAACATCACCTGGTGCCATCCAACCCGCCAAATTGCATAGCAACGCGAGGATAAACACCATCACCATTGCTCCAACTTGGCCCGCGAAAAAGCCATAAGACTCATTCACTAAGACGGTTTGAAACGTCCCCGCTAAAATCAGCAGAGCAAGCAGATAGTTGGGTATACGATGCTGTCTCGCATCATATACACCAACTACAAACAACATAGTCCAAACTATAAGGCTCATATGTAATTTTTATCTGTAATGATTGATTGTCTACGAGAAGATGGCATCCAACTCAGCTTGAAGAGTAGAGCCCCAACCCGAAAACACGACGGCCAACGCTGCAACCAAAAGACCCGCACCGACTACGTATTCAACAACAGACAGACCTTCTTCATCTTGCCAAAAGTCTTTAACGAACTTAGTGAACTTATTCATTTTCTGGTCTCCTTCCTGAATGGTTCCCTTTGAATCTAGATAGTTCTATCAATAGCTGTTAGGACTTTTTTGTCTTCTTTTGGTACTTTTTTATTCAAGATTTCATGTAAAAGTTTGCTTAACCATCACTGAAAGTAATGAGTTGACCGCGTTTATTTGGCACTAACCGTTGCGGTACTTGAACTGAATGATTTGGCAGATAGGAAATCGAGACCTGAAACGCACATTTCTCTGCAAAGAATTTATCTCTCAGGGTATTTTTGCGAGCGATTTAATTCTCAATTGTGAAACTTAATTCACAGATTACATCCCTTTTTGTTGGGCTGTATGTTGAATAGCAAAGAAGCCTATCAATCGGATCTCATACTTAGGTAAGTCGACTTGCACTTTGCTGCCATGATTCTAGGCTTAACTACAAAACCCCTTATTCCAAAGGGTTAACGATAAGAACGATGCGAGCGCAAACTATGGCAGGAAAACTGGAAGGACACTGGTTGGGAAGCCCAGTAAACTTTTTACCTAAGCGAGTTCAGGATGTTTGCCGACACCATTTTGAGCTGGTGGAACACGGAAGCGACGTTTCAATCCTTAGTGAACCCAACATTCACTATGCATTGTTTTTCTATCAGAAGCCTCGCTGTCAGGAGTTACTCATGACAGCAATAAAGATGTGTGCCAATTTACATAAGTATCTGATTATTATTCACGATGGAAGCTACGAGAACTCTATCGGCCATCATGAGTCGATATTCGGAATCATGGATATTTCCGTTGATGACCCATCAATCACCCTGATTGGATTATGTCAAAAGTTGCATATGAGTTTTGACAAACATATTTTTTCGCCCAAGTTGCAAGAAAGTCCTATTTCATCCGCAAGTATGAGCAAAGAAATGCTCGATATTCTGCGCTATATCGAACTCAACATTACCAAGGAAATTCGTGAAGAAGACATCGCAGCGTATTGCCACTACTCCGTTTCCTACTTCTCTAAGTTATTCCATAAAGTCATCGGGATTAGTTTTCGTGATTACATTTGCAACAAGCGGATTGCCATGGCGAAAAGGCTATTGGTCGATGAGCGAAATGCCAAAATCGCCTTTATTGCCTACCAGTGTGGTTATCATGATGTTTCCTATTTTTCTCGAATTTTCAAAAAGAAAACGGGTATTAGCCCGGGAGTTTTCCGCCAGATCCATTCTTAATAAATTCTGTAACTGCGTGTGAGCAAAGCTTCCCCAGAGCAAAACAAACTGCTATATTTAACAACCAATTAACATAAAAATAACAACAGTTTTGCCAATAACATGGAGTTAGAGAATGATTCAGCCTAACGAGTTAAGCAAACCGACCTGTGCTCTCCCACCACCCAATGAGATGATTTTGAAATGGGCCAGGGAACGCCCTAATGAGGTTTATCTCAAGCAAATTATCAACCGACAATTCGTTGAATTTACTTATGCCGACGTTGCGGATCAAGCACTTCGTCTTGTCTCAGCACTGCGCGATTTGGGTGCAAAACCGGGCGATAAGATTGCTTTAATATCAAAAAACTGCGCCGAGTGGTTTATCTGCGATCTTGCGTTCATGCTGGGTGACTTCGTCAGTGTTCCCATCTTCCCCACAGCAGGGGCCGATACGATCGAATACTGTATTTCTCACAGTGAAAGTAAAATCTTGATCGCTGGTAAGCTTGATGATGCCAAAGCAACGTCGCAAGTACTTACTGAAGTGCCCGATCTTATCACTGTCTCCCTGCCATACGATTCAGCACCAACGTGTCAGCATCGCTATCAGGATCTTATCGCGCACTATCCGCCAAGTGAAAGTCGTCCACAACATTACGATGACAAGCTGATGTCGTTGGTGTACACCTCGGGAACCTCGGGATTACCGAAAGGAGCAATGCTGACCTACGGCGCGTTCAGTTGGTCGGTTCAGCAGTTGATTCGACACATCGACATTAAGGATAATGACCGCCTGTTCTCCTATTTGCCTTTAGCGCACATTACCGAACGCGTTTACATCTTTGGCAGCTCAATTCAGGGTGGCGTTCCGACGGCGTTTCCGGAATCACTCGATACCTTTATCGAAGATGTCAAAATGCAGCGCCCAACGTTGTTCATTTCGGTACCGAGACTCTGGACCCTGTTCCAGCAGCGTATTCAGGATAAGTTGCCGCAACGAAAACTTGATATCCTGCTTAAGATACCGTTCGTCAATACATTGATTAAACGCAAACTGGCTGATGGTCTTGGCCTCGATAAAGCGCGAGTGCTCGGTTGTGGCTCAGCACCGGTGTCCCCAGCACTGCTTTCCTGGTATCACAGTGTTGGTTTGAACATTACCGAAGCCTGGGGAATGACCGAGTCATTTGCTTACAGCACGATCAACTATCCATTCCGCGCCGATAAAATCGGAACGGTCGGACAAGCCGGGCCGGGAATCAATCTCAAGATTGCCTCTGACGGAGAGATCATGGTTCAGGGTAAAGGCTTATTTTCCGGTTACTACAAAAATGATATTGCCACCCAAGAATCCTTTGATCGCGAAGGCTGGTTGCACACCGGAGATATTGGTTCGTTGGATGCTGAAGGCTATCTGACTATCCAAGGGCGTAAAAAGGATACCTTCAAAACAGCGAAAGGTAAGTTCGTTTCGCCCGTGCCGATCGAGAAAAAGTTGTTTGAGTACAGTCGGGTAGAGATGATGTGCCTGATTGGTCTTGGGCTCCCCGCTCCTATTCTATTGGTCGTCCCTCATGATTTTCCTAACTTTGACCGGGCACGTTATGAACGCACAACGCGCAAAGTGATTGATAAAATGAACAACGAGTTGGAATCTCATGAACAAATTAAGGGCGTACTCATGATCAAAGAGCCATGGAGTATCGACAATGGCATTCTGACACCGACGCTTAAAATTAAGCGTCACGTGTTGGAACAAAAATACCATGAAGTCGGACAAAATTGGCCCAAAGGTCAGCTTGTCGTCTGGGAAGAATAATTGGAAAGGAGCCTGAGGGCTCCTTTTTCATTTTCACTATAAGTAACGCTGATAATCACGAGCGTTGTCACCGACTTCTTCTAACCCTATGTCTCGTCTAAGATGGGCATTTTCTGGCTCTGGTAATGCTCGACAGTGTTCCTTCTTCATGCCCAAAATCTGCCGAATCGCGTTAGTTATCTTTCTAATAACAGAATATTGCTGCTTAACTTGAATAACCTTTTCCATACATATCTTCCTGTACCCACCACCGCATAGCCCGTATTATGAAAAGGACGCTGACGCGATACGAACGATCATTTAATACACCGACTATAAGCAGAGATTATGGACAATCGCCTCAAACACCTTGCTGGTTTACGCTATTTTGAAGTCGCAGCACGCCTTCGAAGCTACAGTGCTGCCGCTACAGAGCTGTTTATTTCTCAAGCCGCCGTGAGCCAGAAAATCCGCCAACTGGAAGAAGGCCTGAGTTGCAAACTTTTCGTCCGACAGGGCCGAGAAATGCAACTCACCAAACAAGGTGAAACGCTCTACCAACAAGTCAGCAGTGGCTTTGAGAAAATCATCACTGGTCTTAATCAAATTCAAAGCGAACCGGTTGAAGGAGTATTGTGTGTGCGTACTCCACCTTCATTTGCTTCACGCTGGCTGATGCCAAGATTGTGGAAGTTCACGATGGAGCATCCGTATATTCCGATCCGCCTCATTACCGACTGCGATACACCCAATATTCGCCACACTTCGATTGATGTGGCGATATGGCAGGGGGATGAAGAGGTCAATGATCCTGGCTTGCACCAAGAGATGTTGTTTGAAGAGCCCGTCTATCCCTTTTGTTCACCTGAGTTGGCTAACTCAATGAAATTCTCCGAGCCGGAACAACTGCTGAACTGCTGGCTGATCCACTTCGACTCACAGAGTTTTTCCTGGTCTCAATGGTTCAGACAAGCGTCCGTCGTCATGGCCAAAGATACCGTTCAATGGATGGAAGTGAGTACCTTCGACATGGCTCTGAATGCCGTGATTGCAGGTCATGGAGCCTGTTTGGCGACCGACAGTCTGGCTGATGATTTTGTTGCCCGTAGCTTGTTAGTCAAACCGTTCTCTGTCGGATTAACACCCGGTGTGCGCTACAGCTTGATCAGCGATCCTTCTTCATCCCGCGCAGCCCGTATTGAAGCATTCAATGACTGGCTGCGACGGGAGCTGAGACAGCAAGCACCGCTTTAACGCCAGAAGCTTTTGTTAACTTCTGCCTCAATCTGCTCATGTTCAAGACCCAGGTCTTTCCACAGATGCGGAGGCAAGTCACGCAGCTGACGACGAGTGCGGTAGTTTTGTCGCCATTGCATTAACTGACTCAAGAAAGTATTAACTGAATAACTTGGTAATTGGTGCTGAGTACATGATTTTTCGATTTGAGTAACGTTCATAAGTCCCCCTTGAACCCTGATTTGTTATGACTAATAATCGTCATTAATCGTTATTCCGACAAACGATAGATCTTGCCATTCAGTTAAGGAAAACTAATGTGAGTGAACGTATCCCGCCTTTTCAAGGGCTGTTTTATTTTTATACAGCCGCCGAAACAGGCAGTTTCAAAGTCGCAGCGGAAAAGCTGTTTGTGACACCAGCGGCCATCAGCCAACAAATTCGCCTATTAGAAGAGTGGCTTGGGGCTGAACTGTTTGTTCGCCAACACCGAAAAATTCATCTGACCCATGAAGGCAGTGTGCTGTATCAACAGGCTCAGAAAGGCTTTGCTCACCTGCAGGAAGGTATTCGCTTGATCAACCAAGATCCTTCGCCGCATCAATTGTCGATTTCCACTCTGCCCTCTTTCGCTCAGCATTGGTTAGTGCCGCGCATCGGCGATTTTCGAATCCAACATCCCGAAATCTCACTATTAATTGAACCCACCAGCGATCTGGTGAATTTTCAGGACTCCAGTGTGGATGTCTGCATCCGCTATGGCCGCGGTGACTACAAGAACGTCCATTCCGAATGGCTGATGGATGAAGTGCTCTACCCGGTCTGTCACCCGATTTACCAGCAGCAACACAATATTTATCAATTGGATGATCTGGTGCACGCTGATCTCATCGAGGATATCTGGCCGGATATGGATTGGGGGTTATGGTTGCGTAACTTGGGCTATCACAGTAGCAAGTCGACTCTGCAGTACAACGGTTCTCAATTTGTGCTGGAAGGAGCTCTGGCCGTTCAGGGGGTAGCTTTGGTGAAACACGCGACAGCATGTCGATACATTGAAGAAGGTAAACTGGTTCAGGTGGGAAACGTCGCTTTAAAACCGCGTTTTCAATTTTATCTGTGTGCGCCAAGTGGTTACTTCAAACGTCCAAAGATCCAGGCTTTTCATGTCTGGCTGAAAGAAGAAATCGCACAGTTCCAGCAGCGCTATCCTTACACGGGTGAGATTCGGGAAACACAATTCGAACTTTAGACAGTGTCTCTCGTTTGCCGCGTAGAGAGCTTAAAGCTGAGCCAAAGAAAAAGCCCCGTCAGCTTTCACCAACGGGGCTTTGTTGTTAAATGCTTAACTCAAGAATTACTTCTTAGCGTTACGCTCTTTAACTTCAGCAATCACTTTCTCAGCAACGTTTGCTGGACATGGTGAGTATTTTTCGAACTCCATAGAGAACTGACCACGACCTGAAGTCATAGTACGTAGAGTACCGATGTAGCCGAACATTTCTGATAGAGGAACGTCTGCTTTAATACGAACACCAGTTGCACCAGCTTGTTGGTCTTTGATCATACCACGACGACGGTTCAGGTCACCGATTACGTCACCAACGTGATCTTCTGGAGTGAACACGTCAACTTTCATGATAGGTTCTAGAAGCTGAGCGCCTGCTTTTGGCATTGATTGACGGAATGCGCCTTTCGCTGCGATTTCAAATGCGATTGCAGATGAGTCAACTGCGTGGAAGCCACCGTCGAACAGTTCAACTTCAACGTCAAGCGTTGGGAAGCCTGCAAGTACACCGTGAGCCATCATGCTCTCAAAACCTTTCTCAACTGCTGGCCAGAATTCCTTAGGAACGTTACCACCAACTACAGTTGATTTGAAAGTGAAGCCTGAGTTTGGCTCACCTGGTTTGATACGGTAGTCGATCTTACCGAACTGACCTGAACCACCAGACTGTTTCTTGTGCGTGTAGCTGTCTTCGATTGCTTTAGTGATAGTTTCACGGTAAGCAACCTGAGGAGCACCTACTTCCAGTTCAACACCGTAAGTACGTTTCAGGATGTCCACTTTGATGTCCAGGTGAAGTTCGCCCATACCTTTAAGGATGGTTTCGCCTGAATCTTCGTCAGTTTCAACTTGGAACGATGGATCTTCTGCAACCATTTTACCGATCGCGATACCCATTTTCTCAGTTGAACCTTTGTCTTTAGGAGCAACAGCGATAGAGATTACTGGCTCTGGGAAGATCATTGGTTCAAGAGTACATTCGTGTTTTGGATCACACAGAGTGTGACCAGTTTGAACGTTCTTCATGCCAACAACCGCGATGATGTCACCAGCTTGCGCTTCAGTGATCTCAGTACGGTCGTTCGCTTGCATCTCAACCATACGGCCGATACGTTCAGTTTTGCCAGTCGCAGCGTTAAGGATGGTGTCACCCTTCTTCATGCGGCCAGAGTAGATACGGATGAACGTCAGAGCACCGAAGCGGTCATCCATGATCTTGAATGCTAGCGCTTTCAGTGGCAGCTCTGGATCAACGATCGCTTTTTCACCAGTTGGTTCACCAGTTTGTGGATCAGTCAGATCTTGAGGTTCAACTTCAGTTGGAGCTGGTAGGTAATCTACTACCGCGTCAAGAACAAGTTGCATACCTTTGTTTTTGAACGCAGAACCACAGAATGTTGGGAAGAACGCTAGATCGCGAGTACCTTTACGGATACATGCTTTGATTTGCTCAACAGTTGGTTCTTCACCTTCCATGTAAGCCATCATCAGCTCGTCGTCTTGCTCTACAGCAGATTCGATCAGAAGCTCACGGTACTCTTCTACTTGATCAACCATGTCCGCAGGAACTTCTTTGATTTCGTAGTTTTCTGGAAGACCTGAATCATCCCATACGTAAGCTTGACGGTTTAGTACGTCAACAACACCGATGAAGTCATCTTCACGACCGATCGGAAGAGTCATAACCAGTGGGTTAGCTGCCAGTACGTTCTTCACTTGTTCAACAACGTTGAAGAAGTCTGCACCCATACGGTCCAGTTTGTTTACGAAGATGATACGTGCAACTTCTGATTCGTTCGCGTAACGCCAGTTAGTTTCTGACTGAGGTTCAACACCGCCAGAACCACAGAATACACCGATACCGCCATCAAGAACTTTCAGTGAACGGTATACTTCTACTGTAAAGTCAACGTGTCCAGGAGTATCGATAACGTTTAGTCGGTGTTTTTTCCACTCACAAGTTACCGCAGCTGATTGGATAGTAATACCGCGCTCTGCTTCCTGCTCCATGAAGTCTGTAGTAGATTCACCATCGTGAACCTCACCAGTTTTATGGATTTTACCAGTAAGCTTAAGAATACGCTCAGTGGTAGTGGTTTTACCCGCGTCAACGTGCGCGAAAATACCAATGTTTCTGTATTTCGATAAATCTGCCATTGTCTTACTCTGTTAATAAGGTATAAAGTGCGCGCAGAGTATATCACAATCCGTCAAGACTGATACCCCTGCGTACACTTGCTGAAAAAAAATAGTTTACGTCCGCCTACTGCTGATGAAATATAGGCGATCCGGCACTAAGACGCGAGTCGATGAGCGAAATATTTAGCGAGCGTTTTGAATTCGCTTCCTCACAGTTCATCAAAAGCGGAGATAGCTTCAGACAGCTTGCGAACGCCGTGAATCTGCATTCCCGGAATGCCACCTTTGGGCATATTCGCAATCGGGACGATGGCTTTTTTAAAGCCATGTTTGAACGCTTCGTTCAGTCTTTCTTGCCCACTCGGCACCGGACGGATCTCGCCCGCCAGCCCCACTTCACCAAACACCACCACATCTTTTGGTAGTGGTTTATCACGAAAACTAGAAAGCAGCGCCATCAACAGGGCTAGGTCGGCACTGGTTTCGGTGACTTTAACACCACCGACAACGTTGACGAACACATCCTGATCCGCCATTTGCAAACCGCCATGCTTGTGCAGCACGGCCAGCAGCAGTGACAATCGGTTCTGCTCTAAACCCACTGCAACGCGACGTGGGTTGGCCAGCTGCGAGTAATCCACCAGCGCCTGAATCTCAACCAAGAGTGGACGCGTGCCTTCCCACACCACCATCACCGAGCTGCCGGAGGTGGCTTCTTCACCACGTGACAGGAAAATCGCTGACGGGTTGCTCACCTCGCGCAGCCCTTGTCCGGTCATGGCGAATACGCCCAGTTCATTCACCGCACCAAAGCGGTTTTTGTGACTGCGCAGCGTGCGAAAGCGGCTGTCTGAGCCACCATCCAGCAGTACCGAACAGTCGATGATGTGTTCGAGAACTTTCGGGCCAGCCAGTGTGCCGTCTTTGGTCACATGACCGACGATAAACACCGCTACGTTATTCTGCTTGGCGTAACGCGTCAGAGCCGTGGCCGCTTCACGCACCTGAGCCACACTGCCCGGCGAAGATTGCACATCGGCAACGTGCATGACCTGAATCGAGTCAATCACCATAATGCGCGGTTGTTCTTTTTCGGCAATCTGACAAATACGATCGACGTTGGTTTCCGACAGCATTTTAAGATGCTCTTTCGGTAACCCAAGACGAGAGGCGCGCATCGCCACTTGTTGCAGCGATTCTTCGCCCGTGACGTACAAGGTTTTCATTTGCGATGAAAGCAGACACATGGTTTGCAGCAACAGCGTCGATTTACCCGCCCCGGGGTTGCCACCGATCAAAATCGCCGCGCCCGGCACCACGCCGCCACCTAACACACGGTCGAGTTCTTTGAAGCCACTGGTAAAACGCGGCACTTCCTGCAAATTAATGTCGGACAGGGTTTGTACCACTGCTTCCGTGGCACTGCCCGCGTAGCCGCTTAGGCGTTCATTGCGCGCCACTTGTGGCGACGCTGCCAAGCGAACTTCAGAAATGGTATTCCACGCTCCGCAGGCATTACATTGCCCCTGCCAACGCGGAAAATCCGCGCCACAGTCATTACAGACATACGCACGTTTTGCTTTAACCATGAATCCTCAAAAATCGTCTAAGTTGTGACTACACAGGTTTAATAAAATGTTGAATCACTGCAACATATCGCTAAAGATTTTATATCCAGAGCCGATGTATCATGAATGAGAACCACACTCTAACAGAAAAATATGCAGCAATCTGAAATTCTCTCTTTCGCTGAACAATTAATTCCGGTGTTTAACTCACCCGATTTCGAGCGCCTGCTGAACCAATTAACCAGCAGCCATCCACCGTCAGTCAAACTGTTGGTAAAGATGGAGCTCAACCGTGTGATGGCGCCGTGTAGCAAAAGCATCGACCTGCGTGGTCGGGTGCAAGGTGAATGCCGAGAGTATGATCTGGATGGCCGCAAACACTGGCTCGATGATGTGGCCTTTAACGCCTATCACAAAGGGCTGAAGAAATACGGCAGCTACACCGAAGGGGTGTGGGATACACTGTATAACACGCGCAACAACTTCCGGGTCATGCAACAGCGTGGCACCCTCAATCAATCAAAACTCACCAGCGCCGACAGTCCGTTTGAAGTCGAACCAGTCAAACTCGGCTACGATCTCAAGCGTCAGGAAAACCGTTTAAAAATCGCATCACAGGTCAAAATTCACCTGCGTACTCGCGAACAGGTTGTCCACGGCCTGAGTGTTGATCTGTCAGCCTCTGGCGCCAAGTTCAAAGTACCTTCCGCGTTTGATTATAAACTGGGAGACGTTATCTCGGTGCTGTTCACCGAACTTGAGCAGACCTCAGAGATTGGTGGCCTCAACAAACCTATCGAATACCGTATTCTGGCGATTGAAGACTCTTACGACAACGATGCCGTGAAGTTTTTACGCACGCTTAAGCTCTCCGAGACCAACGTCGTTGAGCAAGTGATCCTTGAATCACTGCGTAACAACGCGCAAAAAGCCAAACACGATAACCAGGACAAAATCATCCGCGCCCGTACTCGAGGGTACGAACACAGTTATCTCAAACACACCGCCAACCTGCCGGTCTTTTTCAGTGGCAGCGAACTCAAACTGGTGTTGATGACGGAAAACAACCAGCCTATCTGGCAATACTGGCAGGATGAACGCAATCAGCAAGCGTTGGGTAGCCTGTTCAACAGCAGCCGCATGGAGATGCTGACCAAACCCGGCATTCGTGGCAGCAACAACGTACTCTATTCCTTCAAGCACGATCACCAAGGCAAAACGCTGTTCTTTTCGATGATGATGCCGGAAGCGACTCGCGAACAACGTAAACTGTTCTGGCACATCGGTGCACGTAAAAATAGTTGGAAAGCGTTTCGCCTGTCGGTATTTGAGCTCTCTGAAGAGGAACGCGTTGAACTGGCGAAACATTCGCAAGAACTGGCCAATCACTCCAGCGAACTCACCCACTGCGGTATTTTGCAGGAAGTGAGTGATGTCAGCTCAGCGAAAGATTACCTGTTGGTGGACAAACCCGCCTTAGCAAGCAGCGAGCTCAACCCTTTCCGCCACCCGCGTAAAGTCGAAGGCATGCCGCTCAACATCTATTTCGATGCACGCACTCGCCGTAAAGAGCCACGTTATAAGTTCCGCACGCCGCTGCAACTTCACCTTAACGACCAAGTGCTGGCTGAGGGCTTTACGGTCGATCTGTCTAAACGCGGCCTGAGCCTGATCCTCAGTAGCCCTGTGGACCTCAAAGCCGGCGATATGGTGAATGTGAACTTCCAAGAACTGAAGCTATACGACAAAAAGCTGCCACTGGATGCGCTGCCTTATAAAGTGATACGCATCAGTCCGGAAGGCCGCCGCCTGCAAATGGTGATTGAAGAGAATACGCAAACTATTAAGAGTATTGCTTTCTTTAACAGCATCATCGAAAACAACCAGGACAAGCTGCTACGTAAAGAAGAGATTCTGCCTAGTCAGTCATTGCTGGAAGGGTTGCACAACATCCTGCTGGACAAAATGGTCAGCACACCGATTTTCGTCGAGAAATCGGGGGCCAACCTGAGACCACGCGTCATCGGCGTCAACTACCCGTTGCCACCCCATCTGGCGCTGCTGGCGAAACTCGGACACGAGAACCGAATTTCACTTGAGCCGATCTTCAAAGGACACACCAACTCTTTACTCGCCACCCCGATGCGGCGCATTGATGGTGCCGAACCGCAATATAACGAGGTTTACATCGCGGCAATGAAGTTTGGTTCACGCATTCAGTCGATTGAATCAAGGTTGGTGAATGATTTTGCCAATACCAAAGAGCGAATGCAGTTTATTGCTCGTGCGCAGCACATGGGCGAAATTTACGTGCTGCGAGTCAGCGGTGTGCCGGTGTTTGACCCCATCACGATGTTAATGCGCAGCGACCTCAATGAACTGACCCAAATCAGCATGCCACACGCCAAATCGCTGGAGAAAGAACTCAGCGCAATCATCGGCTTTGGTGAAATCATTGATATCACCGAAGAAGTGTTGATTCGTCTGGAACTGACCCAATAAAAAACGAGGCATCACGCCTCGTTTTTTTCATCATTTCGCATCAATTACGGCTGCGCTTTCCAGCTCAGCTTCTGCTGCTTCACCAAACCAGCGGAGAGAATACACAATACGCCGCCCAACGCCGAGAAACGAACCGAGGTTTGCGCTTTCGCTTCGACTTTCGGTTTGGCATGATACGCCACGCCCAATCCCGCGGCGGACATCATCACCAAGTCGTTGGCACCATCGCCGACGGCAACCGTGTTGTGCATTTCGATATCGAACTGCTGCGCCAGTTCAACCAGAATATCGGCTTTGGTTTGCGCCGACACCACATCGCCCAACACCTGCCCCGTCAGTTTGCCATCGACAATTTCCAGCGTGTTGGACTGAGCATGATCCAGTGACAACATCTGTTTGAGATGATCCGAGAAATAGGTAAATCCGCCTGAGGCAATCGCTGTTTTCCAACCAAACGACTGCAATGTGTCAATCAGTTCCGGCAGTTCAGGCATCAATGGCAGTTCACTGCGCACCGCTTCCAGAATTGCAGCATCGGCATCTTTCAGTTTGCCCACTCGCTGGCGCAGGCTCTGTTCGAAATCCAGTTCTCCCTGCATCGCGCGTTCGGTCACTTCCGCCACTTCTTCCCCCACGCCGGCTAACTTAGCAATTTCATCGATACACTCGATTTGAATCGCCGTGGAGTCCATGTCCAATACGATCAGCCCCGGTTTGGACAGATCCGGCACTTCCGAGATGCGGGCGAAATCGAGTTCCAGACCTTTGAGGATGGTTTCATGCTCCGGCGTTAATTCACCCGCCATTAACGCGACGTCGTAATGACCCACTTTCCAGGTTTCCACGATGGTGTTGTACTGGCCAGTGAAAAAATCAATGTCATCAAATTGCTGTGGCGACAGAAACTCGCCAAAAATGATCCAGTTGGCTTTGGATTTATCTAACTGACTAGCAAAACGGGTTTCTGGCAGACGGTTGAGCAAAGTCGTATGTTTTTTAATAGTTAAGGTTTTCAAAGCGTCCATGTCCACTTTCCTTTGTTGGGATTCCCTGACGTTACCCTATTGCAATTTAAAAACGCAAGTCTCAATATGAGCCCAGTCTTATTTTTCTTTGGGTTAACAGTGTATGGACGGCTCTTTATTTTCCTTCCGTATGGTGATTCGTATCCTGGCAGTCCTCCTGTTGGCGGCGATGTTTTTCACCACCATCAAAAACAGTGTTGTGATCAGTAAAGGCAACGAACGGATTCAGGCCAATCAGTTGGAAACCCTGACTAAAGTGCTGATCACGCAAGCATCGCTCTCTGCGAGCAGCATGATTGCCGATCAGGATCAAGAGCGTTTGTTAGCACTGACTAACCAGTTAGCCCAGGAACGTTTGGTATTTGATGCCACTATTTATGATTCTGAAGGGGTGAAACTGGCCGCCAGCGATTCAGCCCTGAGCGTGCGTGAAGTACTTGGCCTGGACACGCCACTGCAAACCGCAAGCATCGGCCGCCAGCAGTTAGTTGAACCGGTGATGCACGATGGCAGCCTGATTGGCTTTGTACGTATCACCTTTGAAACCGGTAAAGTGACCGCCATTTCCGATCATCACTACCGCAAAAGCGATCGCTACATGTACCTGATGCTGCTGATGAGCTTCATCAGTGGCGTGTTGTTAACGCTGCTATTGCGCCGTAAACCGAAAAACAAAGGCGAAAACCTGCTGTTGAAAAACGCCGGGTAACCTGAAGAAACGCATAAAAAAACCTCAGCACATGCTGAGGTTTTTACGTTTTATCTTACTGAGAAAAATCAGTAACCTTCTTGGTCACCAATCAGCACTGAATCCAGAGCAATCTCAATCATTTCGTTGAACGTATTCTGACGCTCTTCTGAAGTAGTTTGCTCACCCGTCTTGATGTGATCTGAAACAGTACAGATAGCCAGTGCTTTTGCACCGTATTCAGCAGCCACACCGTAGATACCCGCAGCTTCCATCTCCACCCCCACGATGCCGTATTTATCCATCACTTCGAACATTGATGGATCCGGCGTGTAGAACAATTCAGCCGAGAACAGGTTACCCACTTTAACGTCGATACCGCGAGCTTTGGCTGCTTCTTCCGCCGCTTTCACCATTTTGTAATCCGCAATCGCGGCAAAGTCGTGATCTTTGAAACGGATACGATTCACTTTAGAGTCGGTACAAGCACCCATGCCAATCACGACATCGCGCACTTTGATGTCTTCATTAACGGCGCCGCAGCTACCAACACGGATGATTTTCTTCACGCCGTAATCTTTTACCAGCTCAGTCACGTAGATTGAGCACGATGGAATACCCATACCGTGGCCCATTACTGACACTTTGCGGCCTTTGTAAGTGCCTGTGTAACCGAACATGTTGCGCACGTCGCAAACCTGAACCACATCGTCCAGGAAAGTTTCAGCAATGTATTTCGCGCGCAGCGGGTCACCCGGCATCAGTACTACATCAGCAAAATCGCCCATCTCAGCATTGATATGTGGAGTAGCCATGTGTGTTTTCCTTTATTGCGTTTACCCAGTCTCTGGATAAATTTTAATCGTTGAATTTGGTTTCTGCCCACAGGCAGTCAAATCTTTGCCCGCAGACGTGACAGGCCGATGACGTCGTCATCACGTGTTCGTCTGCGGCGCGCTATCACAGAAAGTTCTTTCCGTAGTCCATTGCTGAGGTACCGAAGTAGCTCGCCAGTGTCTGGCCGATGTCAGCAAAGGTTTCGCGCTGGCCCAGAGAGCCCGGCTTCACTTTCTTACCGTACACAATCACAGGAATGTGCTCACGCGTGTGGTCGGTGCCCGGCCAAGTCGGGTCACAGCCGTGATCGGCGGTCAGGATCAGCAGGTCATCCTCCTGCATCAGTTCCAGCACCTGTGGCAGACGGTTGTCGAAGTATTCCAGCGCCGCCGCATAACCAGCCACATCACGGCGGTGGCCGTAAGCGGAATCGAAATCGACGAAGTTGGTGAACACGATGGTGTTATCACCAGCAGCTGAGATTTGCTCCAGAGTCGCATCAAACAGCGCCGGAATGCCGGTCGCTTTGACTTTTTTGGTGATACCGCAGTTGGCGTAGATGTCAGCAATCTTACCGATCGATACAACCTGACCCTGTTTCTCATCCACCAGCTTTTGCAGCACAGTCGCTGAAGGCGGTTCTACCGACAGGTCACGACGGTTACCGGTACGCTCAAACTGACCTTTACCCGGGCCGATGAACGGACGCGCGATCACACGGCCAATGTTGTAATCTTCCAGCTCTTCACGAGCGATTTGGCACAGCTCCAGCAGACGATCGAGACCAAACGTCTCTTCGTGACACGCAATCTGGAACACCGAGTCTGCCGAGGTGTAGAAAATTGGCTGACCCGTTTTCATGTGCTCTTCACCCAAATCATCCAGCACTTGAGTGCCCGATGCGTGGCAGTTGCCCAGGAATCCGTCCAGACCAGCGCGCGCCAGAATGCGGTCGGTCAGCGCTTTCGGGAAGCTGTTTTGTTTGTCGCTGAAGTAACCCCAGTCAAACAGTACCGGCACACCAGCAATTTCCCAGTGGCCTGATGGCGTGTCTTTACCAGAAGACAGCTCGGCAGCGTGGCCGTAAGCGCCGATGATATCGGCACGTTCATCCAAACCCGGTGCAAAACGCCCCGTGGCTTCTTTGTGTGCCATTGCCAGACCCAGTTTGGACAGGTTTGGCAGCGTTAATGGGCCTTTGCGGTTCGCGTTGTCGGCTTCACCGTTAGCACACTGATCCGCGATGTGGCCCAACGTATCTGCACCGACATCACCAAACGCTTCGGCATCTGGTGCCGCGCCAATACCGAAGGAATCTAAAACTAAAATAAATGCTCTTTTCATTGCTCACTCCTAGCCGAAACTACACGTCTTCTTCACGAATCTGACGGTACACTTCCGGAGTTGGTACATACTCTCCACCCACTTTGATTGCACGTTGTAGTGCGTTGGCAGCGTCTTGCCACTGCTCTTCAGTGCGGGCGTGAATCATTGCTAAAGGTTTATTGCTGTCGGCCACTTCACCCAGACGGATAAACTGATCAAAGCCGACTGCGTAATCGATGCTATCGGTCGCCACACGGCGTCCGCCGCCCATACCGACCACCGCCATGCCAATAGCGCGGGTATCCATTGAGGAAACCACACCGCTTTGCTCGGCGTACACAGGTTTGATGATGTCGGCTTTATCAAGGTAGTTATCGTAGTTTTCCACGAAATCTGCCGGCCCACCAAGACCTGCCACCATCTTGCCAAAACGTTCCGCCGCCTGGCCGTTATCCAGCACGGTTTGCAGTTTGGCACGCGCGTCAGTGGTGTCTTTGGCCAGCTTACCCAGCACCAGCATTTCGGCGCACGACGCCATGGTCACTTCAAACAAGCGTGGATTGCGGTATTCACCGGTGAGGAAACGCACCGCTTCGCGCACTTCCACGGCATTACCCGCCGATGACGCCAGCACCTGGTTCATGTCGGTCAGAATGGCCGTGGTTTTGGTACCCGCCCCGTTGGCTACTGCCACGATGGATTTCGCCAGCTCTTCCGATGCTTCGTAGGTTGGCATAAACGCGCCCGAACCCACCTTGACGTCCATTACCAGCGATTCCAGACCTGCCGCCAGCTTCTTCGACAGAATGGACGCGGTAATGAGGGAAATGTTGTCTACCGTTGCGGTGATATCACGAGTCGCGTAGACACGCTTATCCGCGGGTGCCAAATCGCCAGTCTGGCCGATGATGGCCACGCCGGCTTCTTTGGTCACTTTGCCGAACACGTCATTGGTTGGCGTAATGTTGTAGCCCGGAATCGATTCCAGTTTGTCCAGCGTGCCGCCAGTGTGGCCAAGGCCACGGCCAGAGATCATTGGTACGTAACCGCCACACGCTGCCACCATTGGGCCAAGCATCAGTGAGGTTACGTCACCCACACCACCGGTGGAGTGTTTGTCGACGATCGGGCCATCAAAGTTCATGTGGCTCCAGTCGATCACCATGCCGGAATCGCGCATTGCACAAGTCAGCGCAATACGTTCAGGCATGGTCATTTCACGAAAGAATACCGCCATCGCAAACGCTGCGATCTGGCCTTCAGAAACCGTGTTGTTCGCAACCCCCTGAATAAAGAAGTTGATCTCTTCTGCGGTCAGGACTTCGCCATCACGTTTTCTGCGAATAATTTCTTGAGGTAAATACATGAGTGCCTCCCAAGCTCTGGAATCAGAGCCATGGTCTATATCGTATAGATAGAATATAGGTGGCGCAGCGCGCCACCTGAGACGCGAAACGAATTAGTACGCTGCAGGATCTGCAGTTTCGTTGGTCACTTCTAATGTATTTAGTAGATTGGTCAGCAGGCTTGATGCACCAAAACGGTAGTGACGACTGTCTACCCAGTTGTCACCCAGGATCTCATCTGCCATTGTTAAGTAAAGGGCTGCATCTTCTGCAGTACGAACGCCACCCGCTGGTTTGAAACCAACGCTTTTCGCTACGCCCATATCACGGATCACTTCCAGCATCATGCGTGCGTATTCAGGCGTCGCATTCACTGGCACTTTGCCCGTAGAAGTTTTGATGAAGTCTGCACCGGCTTCGATACAGATTTGAGAAGCTTTTTTGATCAGCGCTTCTTCTTTCAGTTCACCGGTTTCGATGATCACTTTCAGTAGCACTGTGTCACCACAAGCCGCTTTACATTGTTTCACCAGGTCAAAACCAACCTGTTCATTGCCTGCCATCAGAGCGCGATATGGGAACACCACGTCCACTTCATCTGCACCGTAAGCCACAGCGGCTTTGGTTTCAGCAACCGCAATATCCACATCGTCGTTACCGTGTGGGAAGTTGGTTACCGTTGCAATACGAACGTCTGGTGTACCTTGCTCACGAAGGGTCTTCTTAGCAATAGGAATAAAGCGAGGGTAGATGCAGATCGCAGCGGTGTTACCGACTGGGCTCTTCGCATCATGACAAAGCTGGATCACTTTCGCATCCGTGTCATCATCATTCAGCGTAGTCAGGTCCATCAGTTTAAGTGCACGTAGTGCTGCTGCTTTTAAATCGCTCATTTCTATCTCCGATCAATATATTCAAATAGTTCACTCCCCGACCCGAAACGGATGTTTCATGGCGGGCAGCCACAAATGAACGGACTTGGTTCCTTGAAGACTCGGTGCTACGCACCAATTGCTATCCCTGTCACCGCACAGTACCAATTTGGTCTATGGCACAACAATCTGCGATTGTGGTGTCTAACGTATACCAGCAACATCGGTTGCCTCAGCGTGAATGATACTCCTTGTATCCACTCAAGCTAACTAAAAACTTCCCAATCATAAATTAAGAAGCAATCCCACCCGACGCATCTTTATCACTCCCGTGACTGAAGAGTGCGCAACAGATGGCTAAACACAGAACAGCCACTCCCGAACAGAAGAAATGGTCACCGTATTACTACGATTTATCCCATGCTCTTTAGTTTTATACAGTATAGATATTCGTCGCAAAACTGTAGCGCCGTTGCTAGAGCAAACGGTTTGTATCTCAAAATAACCAGCAATCGAAACGAGGTTCAGCCCTTGTCGGAGCTGGATTTAGCGTGCAATCCATTACACGTTACCCTCATTTTCGATGGCCAGAAAACAAAAAAACCCCGCAGCAATCTCTTGCTACGGGGTGATGTTAAACGGCGTCTATATAATCTTTCTCTACAAACTTAGAAAGACAGGAAGAAGCCAGCAATGGTTGCTGCCATCAGGTTAGATAGCGTACCGGCAGCCACAGCTTTCATACCGAAACGTGCGATGTCGTGACGACGGTTAGGAGCAATACCACCCAGACCGCCCAGCAGGATCGCGATAGAAGACAGGTTCGCGAAACCACACAGAGCGAAGGAGATGATTGCAGCCGTCTTCTGAGACATTACCGCACCAGTTGCTGCTACTACTTGAGCGTTTTCGCCCACGTAAGGAACAAAGTTCAGGTATGCAACGAATTCGTTTACTACGATCTTCTGACCGATGAATGAACCGGCAAGAGTTGCTTCAGACCATGGCACACCGATGATGAATGCTAGTGGAGAGAATACCCAACCCAGCAGCAGTTCAAGAGTCAGCTGTGGCATACCGAACCAACCACCGATACCACCCAGAAGGCCGTTGATCAGAGCGATCAGACCGATGAACGCCAGCAGCATCGCGCCGATGTTCAGTGCCAGTTGCAGACCCATAGACGCACCGCCCGCCGCAGCGTCGATTACGTTTGCTGGTTTGTCGTCGCCACCGTCGATGTCTACTGTGCCCAGTTCTTCATCTGGAGCCTCAGTTTCAGGTTTGATGATTTTAGCGAACAGCAGACCACCAGGCGCCGCCATGAATGACGCTGCAACCAGGTACTCTAGAGGCACACCCATTGATGCGTAACCAGCTAGTACACCACCTGCTACAGAAGCCAGACCACCACACATTACTGCAAACAGCTCAGACTGAGTCATTTTTGGAACAAACGGGCGCACAACCAGAGGTGCTTCAGTTTGACCAACGAAAATGTTTGCTGCTGCAGACATAGATTCCGCGCGAGAAGTGCCTAGTGCTTTTTGCAGGCCACCACCCAGAATCTTGATAACCCACTGCATCACACCCAGGTAGTACAAAACTGAGATCAGTGCAGAGAAGAAGATTACTGTAGGCAGAACTTGGAAAGCAAAAATGAAGCCGATACCGTCAACAGAGAAGTTAACCAGGCTGCCGAACAGGAAACCGATACCATCTTTACCGTAGTCGATTACGCTCTGAACACCAGCAGCAAAACCTGCCAGCAGATCACGACCCCAAGGGACGTAAAGAACGAAACCACCGAGTGCGAATTGGATAGCAAATGCGCCACCCACGGTTCTAAAGTTAATAGCTTTACGGTTATCAGACAGTAGTACTGCGATTGCAATTAGTACTGCCATACCGATTAGGCTCATAAACAGGCTCATAGTTTATGACTTCCTTATAAGTTAATTGTTGGCGTGTAAAACTTTGGTTTGTTTTCGCAGCGGATTATACGCACCCGCCAAAAAAAAAGTAACGCACGCATCACGCAATATTGATAAAACTCTTTTTGTTGCATTTATAATTGAGAAGTCAATCACAAATAATTGTATAGATAGTGTTCAGAGTTGCTATTTAACCGGTTTGGTGTGCAAAAAATCCGACACGTCGAACTCACCTAACTGCAACCGTTTGCTCAATTTAAAACCCATAAAGATCGCAGCACTTTAACGACAAATTCACGTTTTTTATTTTCATTTCGCTGCGTTTTTTCTCATTATTGGCAAATAAAAACTTGTGTACTCAGTCACACCAATTTGAAACAGTTTTCACTGGTTTTTTCGGTTTATTTGGCTTTCTTTGTCTGACCTGTTTATTTATCCATAAATTTATTTTCTTTCTGATATTCAATTCTAGTCAGTGAAATTTCATTACCGCTATTTTTTATATGAAATTATAAGCACTTCGTTATTACGCATGAATGAGTTAATCGATTACATTAATTTAGCGACGACACTCACACAAATCCTGCTATTCACCCGATCAATTGTTAATAAAAACAACAATTGATTAACAATTCAAAACCTAATATTTTGTTCTTCGAAAAAAAATGTGACTTGATGTGAACTATTGCACTTTTTTTTGCAGCGCAAACGATAAACTTATAATTGGTAGGCTCAATGAGTTGACCTATTGGTCAACATTTTATTATCAATTTAACAACAGTGGTTTTGTAACATAGGGATATATACAGTGAAAAAATCCATCCTAAAAATATCTACCCTTGCTCTCGCAATCTCCTCTTTCCACGTATTCGCAGAAGCAAAACCTGCCGTTATCTACGATACCGCAGGTAAATTCGACAAATCGTTCAATGAAGCGGTTTATCAGAACGGCGTAAAAGTCATGGAGGCCGAAGGCCTTGAAGTTCGTGAGTTTGAGCCTCAGAACGAAGCTCAACGTGAACAGGGGCTTCGTCGTCTGGCGAGCCGTGGTTTCTCACCAATCGTTGCGGTGGGTTTCAACATGGCGTCAGCGGTCGAGAAAGTCGCCACTGAGTTTCCAGACATCCACTTCACCATTCTCGACATGGTGGTTGATAAGCCCAACGTACAATCGATCGTCTTTAAAGAACACGAAGGTTCGTTCTTAGTTGGCGCACTGGCCGCGAAAGCCTCTAAATCAGGCGTTGTCGGTTTTGTCGGCGGTATGGACATTCCTCTGATCCGTAAATTCGAATGTGGTTACGAGCAAGGCGCGAAATACGCCAATCCACAGATCACCGTTCTGCAGAACATGACAGGCTCGACACCCGCAGCGTTTGCAGACCCGGCAAAAGGTTCAGAGCTGGCGAAATCTCAGTTTTCCAAAGGCGCTGACGTGATTTACGCCGCAGCAGGTGGCACTGGCTTAGGGGTTTACCAAGCAGCAGCCGATGCGGGCAAACTGGCCATTGGCGTGGACTCAAACCAAAACCATCTTCAACCAGGCACCATGCTGACCTCAATGGTGAAACTGGTCGGTGCGGCGGCTGTCGACAGCTGGAAAGAAGAAATCAACGGAGCTTGGCAACCAGGCATCAAGGTACTGGGCTTGAAAGAAAACGCGGTTGACTGGGCGTACGACGAGTACAACAAGCCTCTGATTTCCGACGAAATGAAGTCCTACATGGAAAGCCTGAAAGCCGACATCATCGCCGGCAAGATTCAGGTCCATGACTACATGTCAGACAATAAATGTGATTACTAAAACGCTCTGACTATCCATATAAGTCTGGCCTTGCGGGCAACACCGCAAGGGTAAAGAGCCAATGGATAACCCGATACGCCGCTGCTGATGTAGCGGCGTCTATTGATTTGTATTGCGCCCCTTTTGGCGCAATAAAGGCAAGAAACTCATTTTCGTTCAGGAAGTTTTCGTGTGACTCAATCTCAACACTTTGCCATCGAACTTAAACAGATCGATAAGCGTTTTGGTGCTGTTCATGCCAACCGCGCAATCGATCTGCAAGTCCCGGCCGGAACCATTCACGGCATTATCGGTGAAAACGGTGCAGGCAAATCGACGCTCATGAGCATCATTTACGGCTTCTACACGCCTGATGCCGGAGAAATGCGCGTCAACAACACCCCATACTCCCCCAGCAATTCGCAAGATGCGATTGGTTCAGGGATCGGTATGGTTCACCAGCACTTCATGTTGGTGGATACCTTCACCGTTTTGGAAAACATTGTTCTGGGCGCGGAAAGCGGCTGGAAATTGAATGACAGCCTGAGTGCTGCGCGCAAAAAGCTCATCCAACTGGAAAAAGACTACGGTCTGGACGTCCCGCTCGACAGCCTGGTGGGCGATCTGCCAGTTGGCTTACAGCAGCGCGTCGAAATTCTGAAAGCGCTCTATCGCAACGCTAACGTACTCATTCTCGATGAACCCACTGGCGTGCTGACACCTCAGGAAGCGGATCACCTGTTTGCCATTCTCGATAAATTACGCAGTCAGGGAACCACCGTCATCATCATTACGCACAAACTGCGTGAAGTACTGGCGATTACCGACAACATCTCGGTGATGCGTCAGGGTCAGATGGTCGCCCATGTCAAAACCTCAGACACCAATCGTGAAGAACTGGCCGAACTGATGGTGGGGCGTAAAGTCCGCCTCAAAGTCGAAAAGTCTGAACCTCATCCGCAACAGGCGCTGTTGCAGGTTGAACACCTCAATTATGTCGACAGCAGTGGCGTTCCGCGTGTTAAAGACATCAGCTTCTCCGTTCGCGCTGGTGAACTGGTGGGTATCGCCGGCGTTTCCGGTAATGGTCAGTCTGAAATCCTGTCGCTGTTGTCCGGCATCCTCAAACCGACGTCCGGTACGATCCAGATGAATGGTCACACGATTTCTCCTCAACACCCGGCTGATCCACAGCAAGTACGTGCGATGGGTGTCGGCCATATTCCGGAAGATCGCCACAAACAGGGACTGATCAATAAGTTTGAAGCGCAAGAAGCTTACATTCTCGGCTACCACAACCTGCCGAAGTACAACAAAGGGCTGCTGCAAGATAAGCAGGCCATTGCGACGCTGTGTCAGGAAAGCATGAACAAATGGGATGTGCGGCCAAACGACATCCATCTGAAAACGGCCAATTTTTCCGGCGGCAACCAGCAGAAACTGGTGATCGCACGCGAAATGGAAGAAGAACCGGATGTGTTACTGATTGGTCAGCCGACGCGCGGGGTCGACATCGGCGCGATTGAATACATCCATCAACAGATCATCGCCTGCCGTGATGCGGGAAAAGCGATCCTGCTGGTATCGGTGGAACTCGACGAGATCCTCAGTCTGGCAGATCGCATTCTGGTGGTCTTTGACGGCGCGATCGTGGGTGAACTGGATGCCAAATTGGCAGACGAGAAAACCTTGGGCCTGATGATGGCCAACATCGTGCCGGATCATGTAACACAATCACAGGGGAACTTGGTATGAGTCAGACAAATGTCCCTGCCTGGGTCACGATAGGGTTGCTGCCTGCGATCAATGTTCTGGTTGCGTTTCTGGTCTCTGCCCTGCTGTTTATCTACATCGACATCAATCCGCTCGATGCGATCAAAGTCATGTGGACCGGCGCTTTTGGCTACGCGGAAGGCTTCGGTTACACCCTCTACTACACTACGGGCTTTATCTTCACTGGTCTTGCCGTTGCGGTGGCTTATCATGCTGGCCTGTTCAACATCGGGGTAGAAGGTCAGGCTTACATCGGTGGTCTTGGTGTCGGCTTAGTCTGTTTAACACTGGGCGAATACGCGCCTTGGTATGTGGTATTTCCGGTTGCGGTGCTCGCCGGCGGTGCCTTTGGTGCGGTCTGGGCGTTTATTCCGGCGTACCTGCAGGCGAAACGTGGCTCGCACATCGTGATCACCACGATCATGTTCAATTTCATCGCCTCTTCGCTGATGGCTTATCTGTTGGTTGATGTGCTGAAGCCGGAAAACACCATGGCAACCGAAAGCCGCGTGTTTGCGGTATCGAGCTGGTTACCGAAAATGCATGAACTGCTGGCTGCGTTTGGCGTAAAACTGGCCGCAAGCCCACTCAACATCAGCTTTTTGTTTGCGCTGCTGAGCTGTGTTTTCGTCTGGCTGTTTATCTGGCATACCCGTTGGGGCTATGAGATTCGCGCCATCGGCGCCAATGCGTCCGCGGCTTCTTACGCCGGGATTAACTACATCAAAGTGATTGTGATTACCATGCTGCTTTCTGGCATGTTGGCCGGTTTCTTTGGCATCAATGTTCTGCAAGGCGAGCTGCACCAAATCAAACTGAACTTCGTCGAAGGCTTTGGCTTTACCGGGATTGCCGTCGCACTGATGGGTCGTAACCACCCGGTCGGAGTCCTGCTGGCGAGTTTGCTGTTTGGCTTCCTCTATCAGGGCGGTGCAGAACTGAGTTTTGAATATGGGGTTGACCGCAATATCGTCGTCGTTTTGCAAGGTTTGGTGATTCTGTTCTCCGGCGCGTTGGAGCACATGTTCCGCCCATCGCTGGAACGCACCTACCGACGTCTGTTCGGCCAGTCAAAACAAGGAGTGGCATAAGCTATGTTTGAAACCTTTATTCTAATGGCCGATGCCACGGTCCGAGTCTCGACACCGCTGATTCTGGCCGCCTTGGCTGGCATGTTCAGTGAACGCTCCGGCGTCGTAAACATCGCGCTGGAAGGGAAACTGCTCGCCTCAGCATTTGCCGGTGCGGCGACCGCCTCTGTAACAGGCTCAGCCTGGCTTGGTTTGCTGGCAGGTGTCGGTGTTTCCATCCTGCTCGCGCTGCTGCACGGCTTTGCCTCCATTACCCACCGCGGCGAACAGGTCGTCAGCGGCATGGCCATCAACATTCTGGCGACAGGCTTGACCATTACCCTCGGCCGTTACTGGTTTGGACAGGGCGGCCAGACGCCCACGCTCTCAGGCGATGCGCGTTTTGCGCCGCTCACCCTGCCTGGTGCTGATGCCGTTCAGGATACGCCTGTGATTGGACTGCTGTATTCCGAGTTGATCAGCGGCCACTCAATCATTGAATACATCGCCTTTCTGGCGGTACCAACCGCTTGGTATGTGCTGTTCAAGACCCGCTTTGGTCTGCGCTTGCGCGCGGTCGGTGAGTCCCCTGCTGCGGTCGATACCGCGGGGATTTCGGTCGTCCGCATGCGTTACAGCGCCATGGTGATCTGTGGCCTGTTGGTCGGTCTGGGCGGCGTGTATTTGTCGGTCGGCCAGACGGCGCAGTTCATTCCAAATATGAGTGCTGGTAAGGGCTATATGGCCCTCGCCGCGCTGATTTTCGGGAAATGGCGGCCTGTGACAGCGATGGCGGCCTGTTTGTTGTTCGGCTTTCTCGACGCACTGGCGATTCGCTTGCAAGGGGTCTCGATTGGTGATTTCCCCATTCCGGTCCAGGCAATCGAAGCTTCGCCTTATATACTGACCGTCTTCCTGCTGGCTGGCTTTATTGGTAAAGCGGTGGCACCAAAAGCGATTGGTGTGCCTTACACCAAAGAGCGCGAGTAACCACCAAATAGTAAAGGGCACATATCGTGCCCTTTACTTTATCCTTCAGATCAGAATTGTCACTCACGCTTCAGATATGCCAAACACGCATAAACTGTTATCCCACAGTTGCTGCGTCAGTTGATGTGGGTCTTCATTGCGAAGCTGCGCCAAAGCATCAAGTACCTGCGGCAGATAACGCGGATGGTTGGGTTGTCCCTGCAAGCCTGACAACGGCATATCGGGAGCATCCGTTTCCAGCACCAACGACTCAATCGGCAACATCGCCACGGCCTGACGCGTTTTATTGGCACGTGGATAGGTGATGACACCACCGACACCGATGCGAAATCCCAAAGCAATAAACTGCTGCGCCTGTTGCACACTGCCGGAAAAAGCGTGCAACACCCCGCCGTATTGAAAACGGGTTTGTTTAAGCAATTGCAGCAAGCGATTGTGCGTTTTTCGGCTATGCAGAATAACGGGCAGTTGCGCACTCTGCGCAATTGCCAGTTGCCCGACCAACAACTGTTCCTGCAACTGGGTATCGACAGCAATCATGCCATCAAGCCCCATTTCGCCGAGCGCGATACATGCCTCACTGCGCACACTGAGTTCGCGTTCCAGTCTGGCTAGCGGATTGTGCCAATCTGATTGAAGAAAATAGGGATGAAAACCCAGTGCGTAATAAACCGCACCGGGAAACTGCTCAGCCAACTGCGCAACACGTTGCCAGTTCTGCGGCCCAATAGAGGGAATGAGAAAACGTTCAACCCCAGCTTGTTGTGCCAGCGATATCTCGGTCGGGAAATCACTGGCAAACGCATCAAAATCGAAATGACAATGGGTGTCGAACAGGCGGACCTCAGACTTTATCGCCATCTTGATCGTGCGCCGGGTCTTTACGGTATGGTACGCAGCAGCGTTTTTGGTCCGGCGTCAGCCCCATGGCCCGACACCAGGCATCGTAGCGTGCGATCATTGCCTTCATCCATGCCCACATAGCAAACTCTCCTGTGCGTAACGATTACTGTTCTTCGCGCTTGAATACCAGTTCAGTAGCGGTCGATTCTGCCGCCACAAAATAGTAGCCAGCGGTATCAAACGCTTCCAGCTGTTTTACCGACTCAATACGGTTTTCAATAATGTAACGAGCCATCATGCCGCGCGCCTTTTTGGCGTAGAAACTGATCACTTTGTACTGACCATTTTTGCAGTCTTTGAACACTGGCGTGATGACCTGCGCGTCCAGTTGTTTGGTATTGACCGCTTTGAAATATTCATTGGATGCCAGATTGACCAACACGTTGTCGCCTTGAGCGGCAATCGCCTCATTGAGCTTGTCAGTAATAACATTGCCCCAGAACTGGTAAAGGTTACTGCCACGCTCGTTCGCCAGCTTGGTGCCCATCTCCAAACGGTAAGGCTGCATCAGATCCAGCGGCTTCAACAGACCATACAGGCCAGACAACATGCGTAGATGTGACTGTGCAAAGCTCAGATCATCATCGCTTAGCGTCTCAGCCTCAAGCCCGGTATACACGTCCCCTTTGAAGGCAAAAATCGCCTGGCGGGCGTTTTCAAAGGTGAAAGTCTCACTCCACTCAGCAAAGCGAGCAACGTTGAGTCCGGCAATTTTATCGCTCACCTTCATCAGCGCGGAAATGTCCGCCGGTGTCAGTTTACGGCACACCTCAATCAGTGCTTTTGAGTGCTGGGTCAGTTCCGGTTGTGTGTGGCGCTCGCTTGGCAGCGGCGATTCATAATCCAGTGTTTTTGCAGGTGAAACCACAATCAGCATTGTCTTATCCTAATTCTTTGATTGGTTGAGCTTTATATAGCCTACAAAAAAAGCCATGCATTGTCTGCATGGCTTTTCCAATCTCTGGTATTGACGCTGTCTATTAAGACTTTTTGTTGTTGTCCCAGATACCGTCTTCCAGCTGAGATTTCAGCTCAGGGTATTCATTGGCATCAAAAGTCGGCACTTTGCCCGCTTTCAACTGGCGGTTGTAGTCTTTCGCCAGCTTAATCACAATGCCAGACAGCAACAGAATCGCTACCAGGTTAACAATCGCCATCAGACCCATCGACACGTCAGCCATTGACCAAACGGTCGGCAGCGTTGCCAGAGAGCCGAACATCACCATGCTCAGGAAGATCAGGCGGAAGACCACCAGACCTTTCTTGTTGTTGTGCTCAAGGAAAATCAGGTTGGTTTCTGCATACGAATAGTTAGCAATGATCGAGGTGAACGCGAAGAAGAAGATCGCAAACGCCACGAAAATAGAGCCCCAGCTACCCACTTGTGAACTCAGCGCGCGCTGTGTCAGCTCGATACCAGTAATTTCACCATGTGGTACGTATTCACCCGACATCAGGATGATAGCAACGGTAGCCGAACAGATTACGATCGTGTCAACAAACACGCCCAGCATCTGCACGTAGCCCTGAGAAGCAGGGTGTGGTGGATATGGTGTTGCGGATGCCGCTGCGTTTGGCGCAGAACCCATACCGGCTTCGTTCGAGAACAGGCCACGTTTCACACCGTTAATCATCGCCTGGGCAATCGCGTAGCCCAAACCACCAGCAGCGGCTTGCTGGAAGCCAAACGCGCTCTTGATCACCAGGCTGAATACGGCCGGCAGTTTTTCAAGGTTCATGAACACGACGAACAGGGCAATCGCAATGTACGCCAGCGCCATGAACGGCACAATGATTTCCGCGGTGCGCGCAATCTTACGGATACCACCGAAGATAACGAACGCAGACAGCAGAACAATCGCAATACCAACGTAGAGCGGTTCGTAGCCAAATGCGGTGTTCATCGCGTTAGTGATGGAGTTCGCTTGTACAGCGTTGAACACCAGACCAAATGCAATGATCAGGAAGATAGAGAACAGCACGCCCATCCAGCGCATGCCCAGGCCTTTTTCCATGTAGTAAGCCGGACCACCGCGGTAGTTACCGTCTTTATCGCGGGTTTTGTACAGCTGCGCCAGCGTACTTTCCGCAAAAGAGGTCGCCATACCCAGGCAAGCCGTCATCCACATCCAGAAAATCGCACCCGGACCACCAGCGGTCAGAGCGACAGCCACACCGGCCATATTACCGGTACCCACGCGGGCAGCCAGACTGGTACAAAGGGCTTGGAAAGAAGAAATACCAGCATTGTCCTCTTTTCGGCTGTTCTTCAACACGCTGAACATGTGGCCGAAATGACGGAATTGGATGAAGCCTAAACGTAGAGTGAAGTAAATACCTACACCCACTAAAAGATAAACCAGAATCGATCCCCAAAGCAGATCGTTCATTAAATTGATTAAGTCTGTCACAAGTACCTCTCGTAGAGTGATTGCGCTGATCTGAGCTAAAGCCAGCACGGCAAATGCACTTTCGCGTCCCGCGAAATTATCAGAATTGTGGTTACATTTGATGTCGTTTTGCCGGTCAGAATGACCGTCAAAATAAACCAGCGTATTTTTTGACGGGCGGATAATGCAACCTGAGGTAGTAAAAATCAATATGCAATCAAATGCATTTAATTGTTATTTTTTACTATAAAATCACCATTCATTAACACGCAACCAATCAAAAACAACACAAAATTAGAACAAAACACCACACATATCGCAACATTTTAGAGCAAAAAGCAACCATAAAAACCTTATTGCATAAACTTAATCTCATCCCCTGAGAATAAAGGGATGGGACGTTCAGGCCGGGAAATTTGTCAGCAAAAAGTCATATTTTGAAATCAAACGAACAAAAAATAACCACCCAATCATTCTGGCACGAACTCTTCAACACCTTTTTAACAACCTGCCGAACGCAATAAAAACGTTTGCGCAGTTCAATTGCTGATTTTTTGCTCAAAATTTCCGTCAGAAAAGTGTGAATTCCAGTTGAAAAACTCATCAAAGCTTCATCGAAACGAAACAAATGAGAAACAAATCAAAGTTACGCTGCGGCTAACTGTGCTATTTAGACAGCACTCATGGAATGACAACAACGACAATGAGGCTAGATTATGGATGACTTGCACTTCGATGAACTGTTGGATAGGGAAATCACGAAAATCCGCGCCAACCGAGCGAAACCGGTAAAGCGCATGTGGAGAGAGATCGAAGCCATTCGAGACAAGAAGCGATTGGAGAAAGAGCTTCTCGATATGGATATCTGTCTGGAGATTGACGACATCAAATTATGAAATAAAAAGGCACCGCTCGGTGCCTTTTTATTATTTATCTCATTGCGCTATCAGGTGCACTCGGATTCGCTTTTCCGCACTCGACGGGCCAGCTGAGCAAAACGTTCGGCAATAGTCTCACCAAACACCGGATCATCTTCATTTTCGTTCCATTGCGACTCCACTTTCTGCCAATCGGCAACGGTAAACGTGCGATTGATCAGTGGCAGAATGGACTGCTCTTCCATTTCCAGATGGCGGCGCTGCGCACTGATAAAGCTTTCCAGTTTCTCGATAATCACCTCTTGCGGCACAACCGCATCCTGCAGAATCATCTCAATGATATTGAGGAAAGCATGTGTCTGCTCGGAAAGCACCATGTGCTCTTTTTCCAGATCGGCCACCGTGTGGTGTTCACCATAATGCTGCATATAGTAGCGGTAAATGATGTCCTCTTTCGGGTGATGGACGGTTTCAGAATGACTGGCAAGGTAATCAACGATCTCTTTTACCAAGCTATAATTGATGGCCTGTTCGGCTTTAAGCAATTGCAGCTTGTCGCGCAGTATCGCCAGTAGCCGAGTCATGTAGCCATGCTCGCGTCTGATTCTCTCAATCATCATCGTGTTTCTCCCTTACACATACTTTATGTAAGTGTATATAAGGATTCAAAAACACGCTTTGATTCTGGTCGAAAAAACACCAATTAACGCATTAGTCGAGCTGTGGCTGCCAGTTGATTGGCGCTTTACCTTGCTGCTCAAGCAACTGATTGGTTTGTGAAAAGTGGCGACAACCCAAAAAACCGCGATGGGCAGAAAGTGGCGACGGGTGCGGAGCCATCAGCACATGGTGCCGCTGACGATCGATCATGCGGCCTTTCTTCTGAGCGTGCGAGCCCCACAGCAGAAACACAATCCCCTGGCCATTCTGATTGAGAGCATCAATCACGCGATCAGTGAAGGTTTCCCAGCCGGTATTGGCGTGCGAATGCGCTTGACCTTGTTCGACGGTCAGTACGGTGTTGAGAAGCAAAACGCCCTGCTCGGCCCAGCTTTTGAGATAGCCATGGTTCGGGATCTGAAAGCCAGGAATATCCTGTGCCAGTTCCTTATACATGTTGACCAACGAAGGGGGAGTTTTGATGCCGGGTTGCACGGAAAAACACAGCCCGTGAGCCTGATTAGGCCCGTGATAAGGGTCTTGGCCGAGAATCACCACTTTCACCTGGTTAAATTCCGTGAAGCGAAATGCGTTAAATACGTCTTTCGCCGGAGGGAAAATTACCTTGCCCGCCTGTCGTTGTTGTTCAACGAATGCGAGAGTCTGCTGAAAATAGTCTTGCTGCTTCTCGGCACCAATAACGTCATGCCAGGTCAGTGACTGAGTCATAAAAGATCCTTATTACTTGAAGAATAAGGGCGATTGTACCCTGATTTCTTCTCAGACGTCAGGCATCAGTGATGACTCAGTGCGCATTCCGGCCATGCTCATCAATGATGAGGACGACTACGTTGTGGAGAACGATGATGTCCCTGCCCATTCACATGACGATTGGGGACCGGCATGCGTGGCACAGAACGAGCGACTGAGTTAACGGCGAGCGATTTAGGTGCGTTCATATTGACATCCTTACTGACATGACACTTACATGAAAATGTAATGAAAGAAAGATGCCAATATTGTGAATTAAGTCGGAATTATAAATTCTGCAAATGAATTTCTCGCAACGCATTGATCTCATCGGCCCAAATATCAGGATCGATTGTCTCCAAAATCAATGGGATACCATTGAAACGGGGATCTTTTGCGATGTATTCAAAGCAGCTCCAGCCGATCTCCCCTTTACCCAATGAATGGTGGCGGTCAACGCGGCTGCCATGAACAGACTTTGAGTCATTGATATGCATTGCCCTTAAATAGTGCATGCCCACAATGCGCTCGAACTCGGCAAACGTGGCTTCACATGCTTCAGGGGTGCGTAGATCGTAACCCGCAGCAAACGTGTGGCAGGTATCGAGACACACGCCGACACGCGACTTATCTTCAACCTGATCAATAATTTCGGCCAGATGCTCAAAACGCCACCCGAGGTTGGTTCCCTGCCCGGCGGTGTTTTCAATCACCGCAATCACCTCAGGAACGGCCTGATGTGCGATATTGATCGATTCCGCAATCGTACGCAGACACTCCGCTTCACTCACCTGCTTTAGGTGGCTACCCGGATGGAAGTTGAGTAACGTTAGCCCCAATTGCTGACAGCGCTGCATTTCATCGATAAATGCTTCGCGTGACTTCTCCAGCTTGTCAGCTTCCGGAGCTCCAAGGTTAATCAGGTACGAGTCGTGCGGCAGAATGTGTTCTGCGGCAAATCCCAAACGCTGACAATTCGCTTTAAAGGCACGAATCGTGGCCGCTTCAAGCGGCTTCGCCACCCACTGGCGTTGATTCTTAGTAAACAGTGCAAACGCATTAGCACCAATCTCTTTGGCGCGCACTGGTGCCTGATCAACACCACCTGAGGCCGACACATGTGCGCCGATGAACTTCTTCCCAAAATCGATTTTACTGTTTGTCATTTAATCACTTTACACTTTCAGTTCTACCGCCTAACTGCCTGATCTTGCGTTATCCAAGTCAAGCTGACGACTAGTTTTGTAGTAAAATTACAACAAAACTACAGTTAAAATTTGTTTTAATATTTAAAATAAATTGTAATTAGTTTGTTTTTAAACAACTTATTGACCAAAATCAAATTATTCACCTTGATAAAAACAAGGTTTATTGTTGTTTTTTGACTTAAATCAATACTATCTTTAAGGATATTGGTTATATAATACGAAGCTCAACAAGGTTTGAAAATTAACACCAATAATTGCCACGTTTGTGGACTAGGAGATAGTGATGATCCAAGGTATCCAAATTACTAAAGCCGCTAATGATGACCTACTTAACTCAATTTGGCTAATCGACAATGAAGCGAATGAAGCGCGTTGTGTTGCTGCAGTCGCTGGCTACGAAGCTGATCAGGTTGTCGCATTGAACGAACTGGGCGAATTCGAAAGCCGTGAAGTAGCGATTGAAACAGCGCCTCGTATCGAAGGTGGCCAACACCTGAACGTGAACGTACTAAAGCGTGAAACTCTGGAAGATGCCGTAGCAAACCCAGAAAAATACCCACAGCTGACCATTCGCGTGTCAGGCTACGCGGTACGTTTCAACTCTCTGACTCCAGAACAGCAACGCGACGTTATCGCGCGTACTTTTACTGAGTCACTATAATCTCAGATGCATGAAAAAAGCGGTGCCTAAGGCGCCGCTTTTTTTATTCTCTCTGCTGGCAAAGGTAACCAAAGCTCAAGTTAACCTTGGTTCCGCATGATTCATCAGGCCGATTAAGGCTGCACTTTTACCAGCAAGGCTTTCAGAGCATCAAAGTCATTATCGAGATCAACTGACAACAGCTCCATCACCGCATGTTTGGCGAGCGGCGCGGGCAGTTCGATATCCGTACCTAAAATCTCATCGACGACTTCTTTGAATTTCGCCGGATGCGCTGTACACAGGAACAGACCGGTTTCGCCCGGTTGCAGTTGCTCGCTGAGAACCCGGTAAGCGATCGCGCCATGTGGTTCACACAAATAGCCCAGTTCATTGAGCTCTTGTACTGATTGCGCGCTCTCGTGATCAAGCACCGCACCTTTGCCCAATGTTTCCAGGCCCCAATCTTTCAGGCGGCACAGCTCTTCAATGCGTGGCCAGTTGTTTGGCTGGCTTACATCCATCGCATTCGATGTGGTTGCGACCGTCGGTTTTGGATCCCATTTACCAGTTTCCAGATAACGAGGCACAGTGTCGTTGGCGTTCGTTGCGGCAATGAAACGTTTGATCGGCAGACCCAGCGCTTTGGCCAGCAGGCCTGCAGTCAGATTACCGAAGTTACCACTCGGGACCGAAATCACTAGGTTCTCGCGCTCTGCCTTGCTCATCTGCGATGCCGCTTCAAAGTAGTAACAGATTTGCGCCATCAGGCGGCTGATGTTGATAGAATTCGCGGAGTTGAGGCCGATCTGCTGACGCAGCTCAGCATCATCAAACGCTTTTTTCACTAACGCCTGACAAGCATCAAAGTCGCCATTGATGGCCACAGTATGAATGTTCTTACCCAGCGTACAGAACAGCTTCTCTTGCAATGGGCTGATCTTGCCTTTCGGATACAGAATCACCACATTGATGTCTTCCATGCCGTAGAAGGCGTGGGCAACCGCCGCACCGGTATCACCCGATGTTGCGGTCAGAATGGTGATCTTACCGCCGTTAGAAACCGCTGCCAGAGATTGGGCCATAAAACGACCACCAAAGTCTTTAAACGCCAGCGTAGGACCGTGGAACAGCTCCAGCGCATAAACGCCGTCTTTAACTGACTTTATGGGCGCAGGGAATTGGAAGGCCGCATCCACCATCGCGTTCACTTTTTCTTCCGGTAGCTCATCGCCAATCAGCGCAGACAGAATTTTGGTGCTGCGAGAGACGAAATCTTCCGCCAGCAGTGCATCAATGTCGTCAAACTTTGGCAATTCCGACGGGAAAAACAGGCCTTGGTTGCGGCCTAATCCTTGGCGCACGGCTTGGCCAAAGGAGACTTGTTCATCATTTTCTTTTATGTTGTAAAGCTTCATAGCTCACTTCCTGTAACTTTCGAACCGTTCTTGTCGAGGCGACAAATGTGTACGAATCCTTCTTCATTTTGGACGTAGTTTTGTTCAAGCCAACGAGCGACACGCTCTGCGACATCTTTATCTTTGCATACGCTAAACAGCGTTGGACCACTGCCTGATATCCCGGTCGCCAGTGCTCCTGCAGAGGCCGCGTATTTACGCGCATCGGCAAAGCCAGGCAGCAGTTTCTCACGATACGGCTCCGCGATCACGTCTTTGATCATCTTCGCCGCCAGCTCTGGCTGGTTGGTATGGCAAGCGTGAATAAAGCCCGCCAGATAGCGTCCGTGAGCGATGATATCCTGACGACGGTATTGAGAAGGCAGAATCGCACGCGCTTCCGCGGTGGATACTTTGATCCCCGGATACGCCATCACCCAGTACCAGTCATCAAAACACGGCACTTCCTGACTGATGATGCCGAGTTCTTCCAGCATGAGTTGTACGCCGCCCAGATAGCAAGGTGCCACGTTGTCGTAATGCACACCACCGGAGATCTTGCCCTCCATTTCCCCCATCAGTGCCAGCAGCTCAGTTTCATTCAGTGGTTGGCCATGGAAGCGGTTAAGGGCATCGAGTGCAGCGACGATCGAACAGGCACTGGAACCCAGTCCCGAGCCGATCGGCATGTTTTTCTCCAACGTCATTTCCAGCGGTTTGAGCGCAATTTGCTTTTTATCCAGCTCGCGCGCAAACACGGTCCAACAATCGTACACGATGTTTTCTTTCGGATCCGTTGGCAGCTTAGAGACAAAACTGCCCGCGGTTTTCAGTGTGAACGGTTCGCTGCCCGCTTTGACCTGCACGCGGTCACCAAGCAGAGTGCCGTCGATCGGGGACACGGCGGCCCCCAGCACATCGAACCCGACACTGACGTTACCGATCGATGCCGGTGCATAAACGACGACACTCATATCACTTGAACTCATTGATTAAACCCCTAATTTCCAGCCTAAAGTACGCATCACATCAGAGAATACGCCTGCGGCAGTCACTTCTGTCCCTGCGCCGTAACCGCGCAGAACAAGAGGAATTGGTTGGTAGTAGCGGCTGTAGAACGCCAACGCGTTCTCGCCATCTTTAATTTTGAACATTGGGTCATTTTCATCGACCATGGCAATGCGCACGCGGCACTGACCATCGGCAATCTCGCCCACATAACGTAACACTTTGCCTTCTTGTGCAGCTTTATCGCACAACGACTTAAAGTATTCATCCGCTTGCGGCAGACGCGCCATAAACTCGTCAACACTGCCCGAGGCATCAAAACCCGGTGGCAGAGCTTGCTCGACGATCACATCATCCAGCTCTAACACCATGCCGGATTCACGTGCCAGGATCAGCAGCTTGCGCGCCACATCCATACCCGACAGGTCGTCACGCGGATCCGGCTCCGTAAAGCCTTTGTCTTTCGCGACCGTGGTTGCCTGACTGAACGACAATCCTTCATCCAGTTTGCCGAAGATAAACGACAACGAGCCCGACAAAATGCCGTTGAATTTTTCCAGCTCATCACCTGCCGCAATCAGGTTTTGCAGGTTTTCGATCACCGGCAGACCAGCACCAACGGTTGTTTCGTACATCAACTTACGACGCGAATGACGCGCAACTTCACGTAGCTGGTAGTAGTAAGCCATGCTGGCGGTGTTGGCTTTTTTGTTGGGTGTCACGACGTGGAAACCCGCGGCCAGAAAATCTGCGTACTGGCTGGCAATTTCATCGCTCGACGTACAGTCAACCAGCACCGGGTTAATGATGTGGTTACGTTGCACAAGGGCAATCAGACGCGCCAGTGAGAATTCTTCGGTCGCAGCGGTCATGCGATCGCGCCAGTGATCCAACGGCAGACCTTCGCTATCAAGCAGCAACCCTTTACTGTTGGCGAGGCCACACACACGAATCACAATGCCTTTATCGGCCAGTTTGGCTTGCTGACGATGGATCTGATCCACCAACTCACCACCCACGCCACCAATGCCCACCACAAACACATCCAGGAAGTGTTTCGAGTTGAACAGGTTCTCGTGACACGCTTTGATCGCTGAAGACACTTTGTCTTCCGGGATCACTGCAGAGATCGCGCGCTCAGATGAGCCTTGTGCAATCGCGACAATGTTAACGTGCGCTTCAGTCAGCGAGGCAAAGAACTGCGATGCGACACCGCGAGATGTGCGCATACCGTCGCCCACCAGTGTGATGATCGACAGATCTTCCATAAATTCGACCGGTTCAAGCAGGCCATCTTTCAGCTCCAGCTCAAAGGTTTCCGCCAACGCTTGTTGTGCCAGTTGTTTGTGCTCCGCTTCAATACAGAAGCTGATGCTGTATTCAGAGGACGACTGAGTGATGAGCACAATCGATACGCCCGCGGCAGACATCGCACCAAATACTCGGCTCGCCATGCCAACCATGCCTTTCATGCCCGGGCCGGAAACGTTCACCATGGTGAGATTGTTGAGCGTGGTGATGCCTTTGATTGCCAGCTTATCTTCACCAGTATCCTGACCGATCAGAGTGCCGGGGCCTTGCGGGTTGAAGCTGTTTTTAATCAGGCAAGGAATGTGGAACTGAGCAATCGGTGCGATGGTTTTCGGATGCAGGACGGACGCACCGAAATAAGAGAGCTCCATCGCTTCCTGATAACTCAGGGATTTCAGCAGACGAGCATCGTCAACCAAGCGCGGGTCACAGTTGTAAACCCCGTCAACGTCAGTCCAGATCTCGCAGCACTCGGCGCGCAGACACGCGGCCAGGACCGCCGCAGAATAGTCCGAACCATTGCGTCCAAGGCAAACCAGTTCACCTTTTTTGTTACCCGCGGTGAAACCCGGCATGATGTTGACGTGATTGGCTGGCAGTGGGTTTTGCTTGAAGTGCTGAGTCGACGCTTCAACATCCACCATCGCTTCCAGATAATCACCTTTTGCCAGCAGGTATTTAACCGGATCAATAAGGTTTGCCGCCAGGCCTTTGGCTTCCATGACGGCTTTCATCAGTTGGATGGAAACGCGCTCTCCTTTGCTGATAATGCGAGCATTGACATTATCCGGGCACATACCAAGCAGGTTAATGCCGTGGACAAACTGACGCAGCTGAGACATCGATGTGCGAACCTGGTTATCAAATGCGCTGCCATCGATAGCAGGCAGGACCGCTTTGATGTCCTCAAACAACACTTGGAATGACGTTTCCAGCTCGGTAATTTGTAACTCGGCTTCGCCATTGCGCAGTGCGCTTTCAATCACCGCAACCAGTTTATTGGTTGTTTTTCCAGGGGCAGAAAGAACGACGGCCACTTCTTCCTGTTGTGCATTGTTGGCAATGATATCTGCCGCTCTTAAAAAACGGTCAGCATCTGCTAACGATGAACCTCCAAACTTTAATACTCGCATCCCTTCCTCCAAATTCTCTGAAAATTGGTATAAAAAAAGGCCTGTATCGGTTGGGATACAGGCCTTTTTTGTGAATTTTTTACGCTCAGCAGCCTGCCCCAACATGCGTAATGTCGGTAATAATAATGGTGGTGGTCATTACTACTAGGCTGTTATTAATCATAGAAATCTTGCGTAACTCGTGTGTTTGCGTGCCTCTACGTTTAACTCATTTCTGCGCAAATAGTCAACGAAAAAATTGTTTTTTTTCGCATCTCTTTCAAATCTTGCCGCTAAGTTGCTAAATCATCTGGATTCATATGATAGAGTGGCGATTAAATAATCAAATCATCCGTTAAACAAAACAACTCGTTGCTCAATTTTGCTCAGCAGGCGCGAAATTTTTGTGCTTAACTTATGGGTACCGCAGTGGAAAGCGTACGCCCAATAATCAATACAAGGAGGGTATCATGAAGCAAATTCTTGGTATGTGGTGCCTGTGTATTGGTTTTGCCGCAAACGCCGTCGAACTTCCCGCGTTACCTTCCGCACAGAACCGTTCCTCTCACAGCGTATTCCTTTACAGTGAACCGGGCAGTCAGGGCTTTGACAGTTGGATTGTGGATGGCGGTTACATGTACAACGTGTTTCGTGATGTGGATTTGTACGTCGGTGCCCGGGTTAATTCATCGTTAAATGGCGGTGAAAATGGCTTTCTCAGTGGTGTCAGCTACAAGATAAGCGATCGTTTCTCGGTTAAAAGTACGCTCTATACTGCGAACAAAAACTCTGAAGATAACAAGCGCAGCGAAGTGATGGCTGCAGAGCTTTCCAGCCGCTTACACCTGACGGAAAACCTCGACTTGCACGCCACTCTCGATTATCAGGAGTGGCAGCAAGGGATTGAATTAGGGTTAGGCTTCCGCTTTTAACTCAAGTCCAACTCGACCGGTGAAAGCAGCACGCCATTCCAGTCGGCATAAATATAATCGCCCGGTTGAATCATCTGATTATGAATCGACAGTGTCACATTGACGTCACCCGCGCCGCGTTTCTCAGTTTTGAACGGGCAAGCGCCGAGTGCTTTGATACCCAAATCCATCTGCGACATGGCGACAACATCACGCACAGCGCCATTAATGATCACCCCTTCCCATTCATTTTCAATCGCAGAAATCGCAATCTGATCGCCCATCAGCGCTTTTTGGCAGGAACCATGTCCATCAACAACCAGAACTTTCCCATTGCCATTCTGACTGAGGATTTCTTTAACCTTTGAGTTATCGTGGTAGCAGCGCACGGTTACAATTTGTCCCCAGAACGCACTGCGCATACCGAAATTTTGTAACGGCAGCTCCAACAAAGTCACTTGCGATTCATATTGATCACAAATATCCGGTGTTATATCTCTCATCATTCCTCCATGATTCTTGTTGTGCTTGTTATGTCAGTTTTTCTTGTAGCGAGCCCAGCGATGTCACCTCATCGTCGACACAAGAGTGCAACATCAGCTCATCATCAATAACGTAATAAATGGCATTCTGGCCAAAGTCTCTGGCCATTTGCAGCGCTGTGTCTAAAGGTATCGACACAGCAAAACTCTCTTCATACCAATCAAAATTGTAGTCACCGACCACCACTTTCGACCAATCATAGTTGATCAACGCTTGCTGTAAACGTTGATTATTTACGCAATTCTCATTATTCGACAACCGTTGGCTTTTCGGGTTCCATGCGGTAATGATCGCGAAAGAACGCTTGCGTAGCGGGGATTCAAAGGCAAAACGCACGTTTGCATAGGCTTGCCAGAGTTTTGCATCGATCGTCATCATTCTCGTATTTTTACAACTCGTTATTACTATTCATATCTGTTACATTTCAACTCTTGATGTAAATCAACAAAGTTGTTGGAATTAACAACAGGCCGTTGTTAGCATGCTGTTAACATTATAGAATTCGCTGCAAAGACTAGTAGAACCAATGAGGTGTTGGATCTCAATCGCTAGTGTTATCCATGGATGGCGGGCAACCAAAGACGAGACTTTCTCGAAAAACTTTGGTTTATTATCAACATAAAATTACTTGTATGTTATGTTTTTGCCTAGAATGAGTTCTATTAGCACATTTTTTTCACAAGTTTAGGTACCGCCAATGCAAACCCCGCAGATTCTTATCGTTGAAGACGAGCAGGTTACTCGTAACACTCTAAAGAGTATTTTTGAAGCAGAGGGATACGCTGTTTTTGAGGCCAGTAACGGTGAAGAGATGCACCATGTGCTGTCCGACAACCCAATTAATTTGGTGATCATGGATATCAACCTGCCAGGTAAAAATGGCTTGCTGCTGGCTCGCGAACTTCGCGAACAAGCAGATGTAGCTCTGATGTTCCTGACTGGCCGCGACAATGAAGTCGACAAGATTCTGGGTCTGGAAATCGGTGCAGATGATTACATCACTAAGCCATTTAACCCACGTGAACTGACCATTCGTGCGCGTAACCTGCTAAGTCGTTCAATGAACGCCAGCACCACGCATGAAGAGAAACGTTCGGTTGAGAAATACGAATTCAACGGTTGGGTACTGGATATCAACAGTCGTTCACTGGTCAGCCCTGACGGTGACAGCTACAAGCTGCCGCGTTCAGAGTTTCGTGCCCTGCTGCACTTCTGTGAAAACCCAGGCAAGATCCAGACTCGTGCGGATCTACTGAAGAAAATGACTGGCCGTGAGCTGAAACCTCATGACCGTACTGTTGACGTAACCATTCGTCGCATTCGTAAACACTTCGAATCTGTGTCTGGTACACCGGAAATCATCGCGACCATTCACGGCGAAGGTTACCGTTTCTGTGGTGATCTGGAAGAGTAATCTTTCATGGTAACGAATACAAAAAAGCCTCTGCATACAGAGGCTTTTTTATTATGCAGCAAACACTCAGTAGACTTTGTCGATCGTGACTTTGTGTTCCACCAGCCAGGTTTCGCCCTGACTATCACTTAAGCCCAGCGCCACACTCACCGGCTTATTCAGATCCACTTCGATGTCGCTTTGAAACACCACTTCCCACATGTTTTCACTCTGGGTACGCAGCTCGACTTCATCACCATCGATGGACCAAACTTTTTCACCTTGTTTGATGACCACGGAACTGACGGTTAAATCGGCGGGTAACTGCCCGGATGTCTCCAGCGTCAGCGTACCATTAAGGTTCTGGCTATCGACATCCTCGCCCACCTTCGGCATTTGATCGGTCCAGAGGTTACTTTTGAGCTGAATCGCCGTTTCCGAGAACATCGCCAGATTACTGTGCTGCCAGTTGACGGCGTGAGTTGAACAAGCGGTCAATACCGCACTCACCAAGACCAAAAGCCACTTTTTCATGTTATTTCCTCTGAGCTAACCACTGTTTCAACACCAGAATATCATTCTGGTATTCATTTTTAATTTCATCGACCCAGTCGCCGATATTCTCCCACCAAGCCGGTGCATCTGGCGTTTGCGCTTTTTGCGCCACACTTTGAATGTGTTTCAGACCAATAGACCCCGCCGCCCCTTTGATTTTGTGCGCTTCAGAAACGATACCGTCTTGATCTTTCGCAACCATATTGGAATCCAGCACTTCAATATAGCTTGGCATCATATCCGCAAACATGTCTATGCTGTCCAGCACGGGTTTGGGGCCAACGATGTCGATATAAGACTCAAGCATCGGCAGATCGAGCAAGCGCTGATACAACTCATCATTGCTGTCGGACTGTTCAGGTTGCGCCGAGACAACCGACACATTCGGTTTATCAATCTTATGGACCGTTTTGTTGATCACGTCCTGCACCGCCTGTACTGACAACGGTTTGCTGATCACATCGTCCATACCTTGGCGCTGATATTCCCCTTTGTCTTTCAGGACATTGGCTGTCAGCGCGACCAAAGGCGGCAGATGATCGTAGTTTTCTCGGTAGTACTGAGCAATATCAAAACCGGTCATGTCTGGCAGCTGAATATCGAGGAAGACCAGATCGTAAAGGTCTGGTGCAAACTTCGCTTTCGCCTCTTCACCAGTCATTGCCACCGATACGGTATGGCCTAAACTCTCCAGCAGCGAACGGGCAACGGTAATATTGAGTTCAATATCTTCCACCATGAAGATGTTGAGACTCTTCTGTTCGACCGGGCTTGGCAACGTCTGGCTCACTTCGGCCAGCGGCACGCAAATGGTTACAGTAAAGGTACTCCCAAAGCCTTCCTCACTGCTGACGCTGATATCGCCGCCCATCAGATTGATCAACTGGCGAGATACCGCGAGACCAATACCGGTACCTACCGCGTGTAAGTTATCTTTGCCCGATTTAACCTGATAATACATGGCGAAGATCTTATCGAGTTCCGATTCTGGAATACCGATCCCGGTATCCTCAATGTCCATTACGATATTGGCAAAGCCATCTTCAATATCCGCACTTACGGTCATGACCACGCCACCTTCTTTGGTGAACTTCATGGCATTACTAATCAGGTTCCACAACACCTGACGCAAGCGGGTGGCATCCACTTCCACCAGCGTAGGTAAATCGGTCAGACGTTCGAGATCAAAACGCAGGCCTTTTTGCTCAGCCATCAACGCCGACAGACTTTCCAGTTCAGCGACAAATTCTTCGAAATTGAGCGGCGCCGGGAAAAGTTCCAGTTTGCGGCGGTCAAACTTATCCATGTCGATAATATCGTTGAAGATGTTACCAAGCGTGACCGCGCTGACGTTGATCGTCTGCATGTGTTTGCGCTGCTCGGGATCGAGTTGCGTGTCGAGCAGCATACGGCTCAGACCTACAATGCCGTTGAGCGGCGTACGCAGCTCGTGACTGATGGTGGAAATAAAGGTGGTTTTATCGCGGCTGGCTTTTTCCAGCGACTCTTCATGACGCTTGCGCTCTGTGATATCACGTCCAAAGCCGACCAGGCCGAGATGGCGGCCTTCTTTGCTGTAAAACGGCACTTTGCGCAGTTCGAAGTAGTTTTTACGCCCATCCGGATATTCCAGCCACTGCTCATAGGTGAGAGAACGGTTGTTGTTGAACACCTGCTGGTCTGTTTCCACAATCGACTGCGCAATCTCTTTACGATACACATCCCATGGCGTCAGACCGACCAGCTCACTTTCTCGCTTGCCTGTCAGCTCTTCCATCGCGCGGTTACAGCCGGAGAACTCACCTTTCGCGTTACGGTAATAAATCAAATCCGGCGAGGCATCGATGAAAGAACGCAATAAGGCGGTGCGCTCAGCCAACTCAACCTGGGTTTTTTCGCGCTGGTAGACTTCGTTTTCGAGATCCACCATCGCTTCTTCCCGCGCTTCCTCGGCTTTGATCCGCTCTTCAATTTCCTGATTCAGCTTGACGATGTTCTGTTGCAGTTTTTGGTTCAGCTCCTGATCGCGCGAGCGCATGTCTTTGAGCTTGGAGACCAGTTTCGACAGACGTTGACGCGATTCTTCCAACTGATCGACGACCACCGACAGGAAATAGACCGCCCACGGGGTGATCAGCAGACCAAAGAAAACGGAGCGAACAATATCGATATCGTCGACAAAGCCCTTCAGTGCCAGCGTAATACCGACCTGAACCACAACGGCCAATGCCACCAGCGCCAGCGCCAGTAAAATGGAAAAACGGAGGATGCCCAGCTTAACCAGCAGATCAACATAATACTGGGCGAGATTTTTCATGGGTTTCATTCAAAGCTCCACGGGAAAGCGTTGGCGTTAGTCTAGCGTGTTTGTGGCGTGAACGTCAGCCATTCCAGTCACAAGCCATTGAGAAATCACTAAAGAGTATGCTCACAGCGAGACCGGATGCACACAAGTCTGATTGCGGCCGTTGGCTTTTGCCTGATACAGCGCACTGTCAGCCCACGCCAGCATGATCTCCGGCGAATCGTCGGCCTGAGGCGTACAGGTCACCACCCCAATACTCACCGTAACATAAGGCGATACAGCAGAGCTCTGATGCGGCAGCGCAAGCTCAGCAATCCGGCCATGAATACGTTGCGCCACCAACTGAACCCCCGCCAGTGCAGTATTGGGCAGGATAATCGCAAACTCTTCTCCCCCATAACGGGCGACACAATCGGACGAGCGATTAATCACGTCATTAAATGCCTGCGCAACCATACGAAGAATATCGTCCCCCTGCAGGTGACCATAGCTGTCGTTGTAGCCTTTAAAATAGTCGACATCGCACAACATCACGCTGAGCGGGCGCTTTTCGCGAGCATGCAGGTGCCACAACGTCTGCAACTGCGCATCAAACCGGCGGCGGTTGGCAACCTGCGTCAGACTGTCGAGATAACTGAGGCGCTCCAGCTCTTGGTTGGCAGCTTCCAGCTTCTGTTCACTCAGATAACGCTCGGAGACATCACGTGCCATGATCAGCACACCACGCGTTCCGGATATCGGGTCGCGAAATGGTGATTTGACCACGTCATACCACACCTGACGGCCATTGGAATAGTCCACTTTATCCAGATATCGCAGCGATTGGCCACTTTTCAACACCTGACTGTCACTCTCAGACAGACGGGCGTAAACACTTTCCGGCACCACATCCTGCAGGCGTTTGCCGATCAGTTCACTGACATCGCTCAGCCCCAGCGCGTCAATAAATGGCCGGTTACACGCCTGATAGACCATATTTTCGTTGAAGATCCCAATTGAATCCGGGCTGGCATCAAGAATGCTTTGCAGAATCGTATCTCGCTGCGCGAGTGCCACTTCGGTGTCTTTGCGCTTTTCCATTTCATCGCGCAGGTTGCGCTGAATGTTGTGCCAGTCGGTTACATCATGACTGATGCCCAACACGCCCAGATGATCACCGCGCGGCGACATCAGCACAGACTGATACGTTTCCAGCAGGCAACTGCGGCCATCCGGCGTGGTGGTCCAGCGCTGTTGACTGGCGCGTCCTTTCATGATGCCGGAAAAGACTTCGCTGCCTTCCTCTTCTCTGCCCAGCCAAAACTGGTCGAACGCACGGTTGGTCGCGATGCGTTGACCACTTAAGTCTTTGACATAAATAAGTTCCGACAGTGAATCGAGGGCGGTCTTGGCAATAGAGAGAGAGTTGAGTTCGTGTTGCTGTTCGAACGCAGAGTGATGATAAACCACCGCGTTCACCAGCCAGACTTTACGCCCCCGGTAATGGGTCGCGCGTGCGGAAAGTTCGATATGGTGTGAAGCGCTGCCGGGCATCGGCCACTCAATCACAGCGGCAATCCGCTTTTCCGCGCAATTGGCAATCGTGTTGAGCAGTAACTGCAACTGTTCAGAAGAAAGATGAGGAGGGAAAAAAAAATTTTTCCCAACCCGGCGAATGCCGAACAATGAATACGCAGCCAGGTTGGCGAACATCAGTTCGCCTTTCTGCGCCTGAAACAACAACAGGGCAGCGGGCGAACTTGCCATCAGCAACACCAGATGCCGCTGCTGACGGCGGTACAGATAAAGGAAACCTGCGCTCATCGTCGCAAACAACGCGACAAACCAGCCCCAGTGTTCCATAAATCCAGTCGCAGCCCACTGCAGTTGATCCATGCTGATGAAAACCTTCAATCATTACCGATTATTGAGTGGGCAAAAGATAACAGTTTCTCGGTTTATGGTCTGCAACTATTCGAGCGAGTGATATTGAAACGGCCGTCCGATTAAGGATCCTTGAGCGCCGTCACGATCCAGTCGGCGTCCAATCTCGGTCATCGCCAGCCAGCGGTTCTCGCACCATAGCGGCGACAGCAACGTTGGCCGCCTCGCAGCAGATGTCACGCGATGAAAGACCACTTCTGGTGGTGTGCGTTGAATCATTTCACTGGCAATCGCGACATAATCTTCTAATGTCGGCGCTTCCAGTTTTCCGGCTCGCCACGCTTTGGCCATGGTACTGCCTTCGACGATATGCAGGCCGTGTAATTTGATCCCGTCGGTACCAATCGTCAGCACCTGTTCCAGCGTGGCGATATTGTCATCCCTGCCCTCTTTCGGTAACCCGACAATCAGATGAGTACAAACTTTGATTCCCAGCGCGCGGGCACGTCGGGTGATTTCACCGTAACAGGCAAAATCGTGGCCGCGGTTGATGCGTTTAAGCGTACGATCATTTGCGGTCTGCAAACCGAGTTCAAGCCAGATTTCAAACCCTTGTTGCACGTATTCCGCGAGTAATTCCAGCACGGCATCCGGGACGCAGTCCGGGCGCGTCCCGACACACAAGCCGACAATATCGGCGGCTTTGAGTGCTTGTTCATACATGTTTTTCAGCACCTGAACTTCGGCATAGGTACTGGTATAAGCCTGAAAATAGGCCAGATACTTCTTCGCCCGCTGCACTTCACTCGCACGATCTTTCAGTTGGTCTTCAATACTTTTGGCTTGGCTCTGTTCATCGGCAAACGACGCCACATTGCAGAAGGTACAGCCCCCACGGCCGATGGTGCCATCGCGATTCGGGCAACTGAATCCGCCATGTAAGGTCAACTTATGTACACGCTCTCCGTAGCGTCGCTGGAGATCTTGTCCAATCGTATTCACTAGCTCATGTAACTGCATGGCGACATCCCAAATAAATACAAATACTTCTCAATTACAAAATGTAATTAAATTACACAATTACAAAATTTAGTCACAAATTTTAGGTGTATGAAACGCAGACATCTCTAATCAAAATCAATAAACATTCATAAAAACAGCATTTAACCCTTAATGTTTTACAAATGTTAAACAGGTTATGCATTTGCAAACAAAAAAAGCCCATAAAAAACCCAGACTTTTCGTTGCATTTTCGTGCAACAAAATTGTAGGATACTTACAGTTTTGCACTGATTTTTGATTAATTTATTACAAAAAACTCTGCGAAACGTCGGTGATATTCCGCTCCTACCTATATAAACCACTAGAAAAGTGGCCTGACAAAAGGGATATCACTAAGGATTGTTTTTCTCACAAAATTTTTCCTGTGAGAGACGGAAAGGAAGCGAACCCGCCACCATTGGCAGGTTTAGATTCATAACAATAAAGGACGGGATACAGAGCTGGGGCTTGCCTTGGCTTAATTGTGTCCGCTTGAACTGGAAGGATGTATCTATGGTAGATAGAGAGCAAAGTTCGCGAGGTCTTTACACTCCGGAACTCGAGCATGATGCTTGTGGTATCGGTTTTGTTGCTCACCTTAAGAACCGCAAATCTCACCAAGTCGTGACTCAGGCACTGGACATGCTGGCACGTATGGAACACCGCGGCGGTCAGGGCTGTGACCCTTGCAGTGGTGACGGTGCGGGTATTCTGCTGCAAAAGCCACACGAATTTCTGTTGGAAGAAGCCGTTAAGCTGGGCATCAAATTGCCAGCGTTCGATAAATACGGCGTCGGCGTAGTGCTGTTTCCTAAAGATGAGCACAAACGCGCGCAATGTCGCGACATTTTGGAACGCAATGCCAAACGTCTTGATCTGGACGTGATTGGCTACCGCGTATTGCCAACCGACAACAGTATGCTGGGTGCGGATCCGTTAAGCACTGAGCCTCAATTTGAACACGTATTTATTTCCGGCGGTCCGGGCATGAGTGCCGACGAGCTGGAACGTAAACTGTACGTCTTGCGTAATTACACCGTCCGCGTTTGTCTCGAAAGCGTGTCGAACATCGGTGATGACTTCTACATCAACTCGCTGTCGTACAAAACGCTGGTCTACAAAGGCCAGTTAACGACCGAGCAAGTACCGCTATATTTCCTGGATCTGCAGAATCCGACCATGGTGACGGCGCTGGCGCTGGTACACTCGCGTTTCTCCACCAACACATTCCCGAAATGGCGTCTGGCCCAGCCTTTCCGTTACATTGCGCACAACGGTGAAATCAACACGGTACGCGGCAACCTGAACTGGATGAAGGCGCGCGAGGCGATCCTGCAATCGAATTTATTTACTCAAGCCGAAATCGATATGTTGCTGCCAGTGTGCCAGGAAGGCGCGTCCGACTCCGCCAACTTCGACATGGTGCTTGAGCTTTTGGTGCTCTCTGGCCGCAGCCTGCCACATGCCCTGATGATGATGATTCCGGAAGCGTGGCAAGAAAACAAAGCCATGGACCCGAAACGCCGTGCGTTCTACCAATACCACGCCAGCGTGATGGAACCGTGGGATGGCCCTGCGTCTGTCTGCTTTACCGATGGCGTGCAAGTGGGTGCAACGCTTGACCGCAACGGTCTGCGCCCGTCTCGCTATACGGTGACGAAAGACGATTTCCTCATCATGGCGTCCGAGTCGGGCGTGGTGGAAATTGCTCCGGAAAACGTTGAATACCGTGGCCGTTTGCAACCGGGCCGTATCTTTGTGGCGGATTTGGAACAAGGCCGCATCATTTCTGATGAAGAAGTGAAAGATGGCATTGCCAACGCCCAGCCATATGAAAAATGGGTGGAAGATAACCTGCTAAGCCTGAAGAAGCTTCCTGACGCCGATAACGTGCACAGCCAGCCTTCGCCAGAACGCCTGCTGCATCGTCAGCAAGCCTTTGGGGTCAGCAGCGAAGAAGTGAACGACATCATTCTGACACTGGCGCAAACCGGTTATGAACCGCTCGGTTCGATGGGCGCAGACTGGCCTGTGGCCGTGCTTTCGCACCAGTCCCAGCATCTGTCGAACTACTTCAAGCAGCTGTTTGCTCAGGTGACCAACCCACCGATCGACCCGATTCGCGAACGCATGGTGATGTCACTCAACACCTACATCGGCCGCGATCAAAACCTGCTCGCTGAAACGCCTGCGCACTGCCGTAAAGTGGAACTCGAATCGCCCGTGATTTCCAACGCTGAGCTGGAAAAACTGCGTGCGATCGATAACGAACACCTACAAGCCAAAACGCTGGATATCGTATTCCAGGCCAGCGGCGAACCGGGCAAACTCGAACGTGCTCTGAAACGCATCTGCCAATACGCGGAAGATGCGGTCATCGACGGTTACTCGATCATTCTGCTGACCGACCGCGCGGTGAACTCCAACCACGCGGCGATTCCTGCCATGCTGGCTGTGGGCGCGGTACACCATCACCTGATCCGCAAAGGTCTGCGCTCGAAGTGTGGCATTGTGGTTGAGACCGGGGATGCGCGTGAAACGCACCACTTTGCGACACTGGTCGGTTACGGGGCCAACGCAGTCAACCCGTATCTGGTCACGGAAACCATTTTCGATCTGAAACGCCGCAACAAACTGGATGCCGAGATTCCGGTCGACAAATACTTCGAAAACTACCGCAAAGGCATCAATGCCGGCCTGCTGAAAATCTTCTCAAAAATGGGGATTTCAACCCTGCAATCCTACCATGGCGCGCAAATCTTTGAAGCGCTCGGGATCAGCAAAGCGGTGGTCGATAAATACTTTACCGGCACCATCACCCGCATTCAGGGCATGACGCTGGATGACATCGCCAAAGAAGTTGGCGTGCGTCACCGCATCGGTTACCCAACACGTGAAATTCCGCTACAAGTGCTGGATGTCGGCGGTGTGTATCAGTGGAAACAGCGTGGTGAAAAACACCTGTTCAACCCAGAAACCATTCACCTACTGCAACACTCGACGCGCAACAAGGACTTCCAGGAGTTCAAGAAATACGCCGCCGCGGTAGACAGCCAAGGCGACAAAGCCGTCACTCTGCGCAGTCAGCTCGACTTTGTGAAAAATCCGGCCGGCTCGATTCCAATTGAAGAAGTGGAGTCAATTGACAGCATCGTTAAACGCTTTGCCACAGGCGCGATGTCGTTTGGTTCGATTTCTTACGAAGCGCACTCCACATTGGCGGTCGCAATGAACCGTCTGGGCGCGAAGTCAAACTCAGGCGAAGGCGGCGAAGACCCAATGCGCTTCCTGCCAAAAGAGAATGGTGACTGGGAACGTTCGGCGATCAAACAGGTGGCTTCCGGCCGCTTTGGTGTGACGTCTTACTACCTCACTAACTCGGAAGAGATTCAGATCAAGATGGCTCAGGGCGCGAAGCCGGGCGAAGGGGGTCAGTTGCCGGGCGACAAAGTCGATGACTGGATCGGCGCAACGCGTCACTCCACGCCGGGGGTCGGCCTGATTTCGCCACCACCGCACCACGACATCTACTCCATTGAAGACTTGGCGCAGCTGATCTTTGACCTGAAAAACGCCAACCGCAAAGGCCGCGTGAACGTCAAACTGGTCTCGGAAGCGGGGGTCGGCACCATCGCATCCGGCGTAGCCAAAGCGAAAGCGGATGTGGTACTGATCGCCGGGCACGATGGCGGCACGGGGGCCTCACCGATTTCGTCGATTCGTCACACGGGTCTGCCATGGGAACTGGGTCTGGCAGAAACGCATCAGACACTGCTGAAAAACGGCCTGCGTAACCGTATCGTCGTGCAAGCGGATGGTCAGATGAAAACCCCACGCGACATCGCGATTGCGACGCTGCTGGGCGCTGAAGAATGGGGCGTGGCTACCGCTGCCCTGGTAGTTGAAGGTTGTATCATGATGCGTAAGTGTCATAAGAACACCTGCCCGGTCGGCATCGCAACACAAAACAAAACGCTACGTGAACGCTTTGACGGCCGCGTGGATGACGTGGTGACCTTCTTCCAGTACATGGCGCAAGGTCTGCGTGAAATTATGGCGGAACTGGGTTTCCGTACCATCAATGAGATGGTTGGTCAGGCGCACAAACTGAAACTGCGCGACGATGTCGGTCATTGGAAATACAAGAATCTGGATCTGTCTCCGGTACTGTTCCTTGAGCCTCCTCGTGAAGCCGATGGTATCTACTGTCAGACACAGCAGAACCATAATCTGGAAAGCGTGCTGGATCGCCAATTGATCGAAGTCGCCAAACCGGCGCTGGAGAAAGGTGAAGCGGTGAATGCACAATTCCCGATCATCAACACCGACCGCAGTACCGGCACTATGCTGTCGAACGAGATCTCCAAAGTCTACCAGGACCAAGGTCTGCCGCAGCCAATGCAGGTCAAGTTCAACGGCAGCGCCGGACAATCGTTTGGGGCGTTCCTGGCAAAAGGCGTGAAGTTTGAAGTCGAAGGCGATGCGAACGACTACTGGGGTAAAGGGTTGTCCGGCGGTACGCTGGTACTCTACCCGAACCGCAATTCCAGCCTGATTGCCGAAGACAACATCGTCGTCGGTAACGTCTGTTTCTACGGTGCAACGTCTGGCGAATCTTACATTCGTGGTCTGGCGGGCGAGCGTTTCTGTGTACGTAACTCCGGCGCCAAAGTCGTGGTAGAAGGCGTGGGCGACCACGGCTGTGAATACATGACGGGCGGCGTTGCCGTGATCCTTGGCGCAACCGGTCGCAACTTTGCGGCGGGCATGAGCGGCGGTACAGCCTACGTCTGGAACAAGTCGGGTGACTTCGAATCGAAACTCAACCCTGAACTGGTGGATCTCGATCCAATTGAAGCAGAGGACAAAACTCTGCTCAAAGAGATGCTCACCAAACACGTTCAGTTCACAGGAAGTGAAGTGGCACAGTCTTTCCTCGACAACTTTGAAGCCAGCCTTGCCGATATGGTGAAGGTGATGCCGCGTGATTACAAAGCGGTACTTCAGAAGCGTCAGGAAGCAGCAGCGGCAGAAGCGGAGGCAGTGTAATGGGTAAGCCTACTGGATTTTTAGAATTTGGTCGTGAACTACCGAAGAAGATCGACCCGAAAGAGCGCATCAAGAACAACAAAGAGTTTGTGCTCAACGCCGAGTTTGGTAACAAAATCAACCAACAAGCGTCGCGTTGCATGGATTGTGGCGTACCGTTTTGTCATAACGGCTGCCCGATTGGCAACATCATTCCAGAGTTCAACGATGCGGTGTATCGTGAAAGCTGGGAAGAAGCGTGGCACATCCTGAGTTCGACCAACAACTTCCCGGAGTTTACCGGTCGTGTTTGTCCGGCGCCGTGTGAAAGCGCGTGTGTGCTGGGTATCAACCAGGATCCGATCACCATTTGTAATATCGAAAAAACCATCGTTGAGCGCGCCTACCAAGACGGCTATGCCAAGCCGAAAACGCCGCGCACTCGCACCGGTAAATCGATCGCCATCATCGGCTCTGGCCCGGCAGGGTTAGCTGCCGCAGAGCAGCTCAACAGCGCGGGTCACACTGTGACCGTGTTTGAGCGCGATGAGAAAGTCGGCGGCCTGCTGCGTTTTGGTATTCCGGATTTCAAACTGAGCATGGATGTGATTGATCGCAAGATCAATCTGATGGCCGAAGCGGGCGTGAAATTTGAAGTCAATGCGCATGTCGGCGTCGACATCAATGCCCAGCAACTGCGTCAGGAATTCGATGCCGTGCTGCTGACCGGTGGATCCACCGTACCACGCAACCTGCCGATTCCGGGCCGCGAGCTAAGTGGTGTGTATTTTGCGATGCAGTTCCTGGCGCAAAACAACCGCCGTGCCAACAACATGGATCTCAAAACCGACGAGATCCATGCCAAAGGCAAACACGTGGTGGTGATTGGCGGTGGTGACACCGGGTCTGACTGTGTCGGCACCTCAAACCGCCACGGCGCGGCGAGCATCACTCAGGTGGAAATCATGCCCATGCCGGCGGACAAACGCCCGGCGAACATGCCTTGGCCGCAATACCCCATGATTCTGCGCACGTCGACCTCCCACGAAGAAGGCTGCGAGCGTCACTGGAACATTCTGACCAAAGAGTTTATTGGCAACGACAAAGGTGAGGTCACCGGTCTGCGCATTGCCGATATCGTCTGGAAAGAAGCAGCGGCGGGTGAACGTCCGAGTTTCGAGGAAGTGGCGGGCAGCGAGCGAGTCATTCCGTGTGACATGGCATTTCTGGCGATGGGCTTCCTGCATCCTGAACCACATGGTGTCTTGGCTCAGCTCGACATCAAACTGGATGAGCGCGGTAATGTGGCCACACAAAACTTTGCGACCAACCAAAAAGGGGTGTTTGCCGCAGGTGATATGCGCACAGGTCAATCACTGGTGGTACGCTGCATCAACGAAGGCCGCGAGTCCGCGCGAGCCGTGGATGAATACCTGATGGGCAATACCCATCTCGAAGCAAAAGCCGACTCTTTAATGCTTTCAGCATAAAGGTCTATACAACAAGGTTCCTAGAGAGCATATCCCTAGGAACTTTGGTGTAGACACAACAAATTCCTTCCAAACTGTTCCTATTTGGCTAGCGCTCCCGCTAGCCTTTTTTCTCTGTTTCTCATCTGACGAGAGTTAAATGTTAAAAAGCTGTAACATTTAAAAACGTATCATATTGAATTTATTGATATTATTCAGAGTAATGCTTGGTAAATCGCTGACACACATGATTAATCACCAAAAACTTGACCTTTTTCACAATAAGCTATAGGTTGTGAATTCAGTGCAAATTAAACTGTCCAGAACTGTTAAATTTTTAATCAGTTTTAATTAATAAATATCTACATAATAACAATATAAACGAATAGTTAGTCATTTACTGTCTGGATGACAGAGAAGCAAAGGGAGAATTGCAATGGCTCTATATGATCCAAGTCTTGAGAAAGACAACTGTGGATTCGGCTTGATCGCGCACATGGAAGGTCAGGCCAGTCATAAATTGGTTCGCACCGCGATTTCTGCTCTCGACCGCATGACCCACCGCGGCGGTATTGCCGCCGATGGTAAAACCGGTGATGGCTGTGGTCTTCTACTGCAAAAGCCCGATTCTTATCTGCGCCTGATCGCTGAAGAACAGCACTGGAAGCTGGGTAAGCAATACGCGGTTGGTATGATTTTCCTTAGCAGGGATCCGATCAAAGCGCAGTCCGCGCGCGACATCATCAATAAAGAGCTAGCGCAAGAAACACTCACAGTCTCCGGCTGGCGTACCGTGCCAACCAATCCGAAAGTGCTGGGACCGATTGCTGCGGCCTCACTGCCGGATATTCAACAAGTCTTCATTTCTGCACCGGCTGGCTGGCGTGAGCGCGATATCGAGCGCCGCCTGTATATCGCTCGTCGTCGCATCGAAAAGCAAATCACCGAAGACAAAGATTTCTACATCTGTTCGCTGTCCACTCAGGTTATCGTCTACAAAGGCCTGTGCATGCCAGCGGACTTACCACGTTTCTATCTCGACCTGGCCGACCTACGTATGGAATCGGCTATCTGTCTGTTCCACCAGCGTTTTTCAACTAACACGCAACCACGTTGGCCATTGGCTCAGCCGTTCCGCTATCTGGCGCACAACGGTGAGATCAACACCATCGAAGGTAACCGTCAGTGGGCGCGTGCGCGTGCCTACAAGTTCTCATCCCCGTTGCTGCCTGACTTGCAAACGGCCGCACCTTTTGTGAACGAAACCGGTTCTGACTCTTCCAGCCTCGACAACATGCTGGATCTGTTCCTCGCGGGTGGCATGGATATCTTCCGCGCCATGCGCATGCTGGTTCCGCCAGCGTGGCAAAATCACCCGGATATGGATGACGATCTGCGCGCCTTCTACGACTTCAACTCCAAACACATGGAGCCGTGGGATGGCCCGGCGGGTATCGTATTATCCGATGGCCGCTACGCTGCATGTAACCTTGACCGCAACGGTCTGCGCCCTGCACGCTATGTGATCACGAAAGATAAGCTGATCACGCTGGCTTCTGAGGTTGGTATTTGGGATTACGCGCCGGATGAAGTGGCGGAAAAAGGCCGCGTTGGCCCAGGCGAACTGCTGGTAATCGATACCCGCAAAGGTAAGCTGTGGCAATCGGCCGAGATCGACAACGATCTTAAGAGCCGCCACCCCTACCGCGAGTGGATGCAAAACAACGTTTACCAGTTAACCTCGTTTTCCGAGTTGCCAGACGATCAGGTTGGCGAGCGCAGCTTCGATGAAGATCTGCTCAAGACCTATCAGAAGCAGTTTGCGATGACTAACGAAGAAGTGGATCAGGTACTGCGCGTCATGGCCGACATGGGTCAGGAAGCGGTCGGCTCGATGGGCGACGATACGCCGATGGCCGTCCTCTCTTCGAAAGAGCGTCTGATCACCGACTACTTCCGTCAGAAATTTGCTCAGGTGACCAACCCGCCGATCGATCCGCTGCGTGAAAAACACGTGATGTCGCTGGCCACCAGTATCGGCCAGGAGATGAACGTCTTCTGCGAAACCGATGGTCACGCACACAGAGTCACATTTGAATCGCCGGTTCTGCTTTACTCTGATATGCAGCAGTTACTGACCCTAAGCGATCAGCATTACCGCAATACGATCCTCGACATCAACTACGATCCGCGGGAAAAAGATCTTAAACAAGCGGTATTGGAGTTGTGTGATCAAGCCGAACAGGTGGTGCGCGAAGGCACCGTACTGATCGTGCTGTCGGATCGCGCGTTGACCAAAGGCAAACTGCCGATCCCGGCGGCGATGGCCGTCGGCGCAGTGCAAACTCGCCTAGTGGAATCCAACCTGCGCTGTGATGCGAACATCATTGTGGAAACCGCCACCGCGCGCGATCCACATCAGTTCGCCGTGCTGATTGGCTTTGGTGCCACCGCCGTTTATCCGTACCTCGCTTATGAAGTGGTCGGCAAAATGGTCGACGACGGCGTGCTGGATAAGAGCTATCGTGATGCGATGCAAAACTACCAGTACGGCATCAATAAAGGCCTGTACAAAATCATGTCCAAAATGGGCATCTCGACAGTAGCCTCTTACCGCTGTTCACAACTGTTTGAAGCGGTTGGCCTACATACCGACATTGTCGAACTGTGCTTTAAAGGGGTCACCACCCGTATTCAGGGCGCCAACTTTGAAGACTTCCAGCAGGATTTGTTTAACCTGTCGCGTAAAGCATGGACCAAACGTAAGTCGATGGAACACGGTGGTCTGCTGAAATACGTGCACGGCGGTGAATATCACGCCTACAACCCAGATGTGGTTGGCACGCTGCAAACGGCGGTGAAATCCGGTGAAACATCAGACTACGCTGAGTTTGCCAAACAGGTTAACGAGCGTCCGGTGGCGATGCTGCGTGATTTGCTGAAACTGAAAAAATCAGACAACCCGCTGGCACTGGAACAAATTGAGCCGACCACTGAGCTGTTCAAACGTTTTGACTCGGCGGCAATGTCTATCGGCGCACTGAGCCCGGAAGCGCACGAAGCTCTGGCGACCGCGATGAACCGAATTGGTGGTCACTCGAACTCCGGTGAAGGTGGTGAAGATCCACGCCGCTTTGGTACCGAACGTAACTCGCGCATCAAACAGGTCGCTTCAGGCCGTTTCGGTGTGACGCCACACTACCTGACCAACGCTGACGTGCTGCAGATTAAAGTCGCGCAAGGTGCAAAACCCGGTGAAGGTGGTCAGCTTCCTGGTCACAAAGTGACGGCGGAAATCGCTAAGTTACGTTACTCCGTACAGGGTGTGACGCTGATTTCGCCGCCTCCGCACCACGATATTTACTCAATTGAAGACTTAGCCCAGCTGATCTTCGACTTGAAACAGGTCAACCCGAAAGCGCTGGTGTCGGTCAAACTGGTTTCTGAACCGGGCGTCGGCACGATCGCGACGGGTGTGGCCAAAGCTTACGCCGACCTCATCACCATTTCCGGTTACGACGGCGGCACAGCGGCGAGCCCACTGACCTCAGTGAAATACGCGGGCAGCCCTTGGGAACTTGGCCTGGCTGAAACTCAGCAAGCCTTGGTGGCCAACGGTCTGCGTCATAAGATTCGTCTGCAGGTCGATGGCGGTCTGAAAACCGGTCTGGATGTCATCAAAGGTGCCATTCTGGGTGCGGAAAGCTTTGGTTTTGGTACCGCGCCAATGGTAGCAATGGGCTGTAAATTCCTGCGTATCTGTCACCTCAACAACTGTGCAACCGGGGTGGCGACTCAGGATGAAACCCTGCGCCGCGAATACTTCAAAGGTCTGCCAGAGATGGTGATTAATTACTTCACTGGCCTTGCCGAAGAAGTACGTGGTTATCTGGCCGAACTGGGCGTAGAGAAACTCACCGACCTGATTGGCCGTACCGATCTGCTGGAAACCGTGCAAGGCATGACAGCGAAACAGAGCAAACTGGATCTGTCTGGCATGCTGGAAGCACCCGTGTCACCGGAAGGTTTACCACTGTACTGCACCCAGCCGAATACCCCGTTTGACAAAGGGGCGCTCAACCAGAAAATCGTTGATGACGCACTGGAAGCGATCGAAAACCAGCAGTCAGTTGAACTCTACTACGACGTGATCAATACCGACCGTTCGGTAGGTGCGCGTGTGTCCGGTGAAATTGCCAAACGCTACGGCAATGCGGGCATGTCGGCGAACCCGATCAAAGTGGTTCTGCAAGGCACTGCAGGTCAGTCGTTTGGTGTGTGGAACGCGGGCGGCGTTGAGCTGTATCTGACTGGCGATGCCAACGACTACGTCGGTAAAGGCATGGCGGGCGGTAAGATTGTCATCAAACCGCATCTGGGGACTGCTTTTACCTGTAACGAGGCCACCATCATTGGTAACACCTGTCTGTACGGTGCCACTGGCGGTAAGCTGTTTGCAGCCGGTAAAGCGGGCGAGCGTTTTGGCGTGCGAAACTCTGGCACCATTTCAGTGATTGAAGGTGCAGGCGACAACGCGTGTGAATACATGACGGGCGGCATCGTGGCGATTCTGGGGGCAACGGGCGTCAACTTCGGCGCGGGTATGACGGGCGGTTTTGCTTACGTCCTTGACGAAAATGGCGACTTCCAGGGCCGCGTGAACGAAGAGTCCGTCGAAGCGATTGCGCTGAACGATCTCTACATCCATCAGGAACACCTGCGTGGCTTGATTGCAGAACACCTGGAAGAAACCGGCTCTGTTCATGCAGAAAATATCTTAGCGAACTTTGATGAATGGATTCCGAAGTTCTACCTTGTTAAACCACAGGCAGCGGACCTGCAGACTCTATTGGGTCACCAAAGCCGCAGCGCTGCTGAACTGCGCGTTCAAGCACAATAATTGGAAGGAGCCGAAGTAATGAGCCAGAACGTATACCAATTTATTGATGTCAACCGAGTGGACCCGGCAAAGAAGCCGCTCACCATTCGTAAGATTGAATTCGTAGAGATTTACGAACCGTTTACCAAACAGCAAGCGACCGCTCAGGCGGATCGCTGTCTGGATTGTGGTAACCCGTACTGTGAATGGAAATGTCCGGTACACAACTACATTCCTCAGTGGCTGAAACTGGCCAATGAGGGCCGCATTCTCGAGGCAGTTGAGTTATCACACCAGACCAACAGCCTGCCAGAAGTGTGCGGTCGCGTGTGCCCGCAGGATCGTTTGTGTGAAGGGTCATGTACGCTGAACGCCGATTTCGGCGCCGTGACCATTGGTAACATTGAAAAATACATCACCGATACGGCCTTTGAGATGGGCTGGAAACCGGACATGTCCAAAGTGGAATGGACGGATAAGAAAGTCGCCATTATCGGTGCTGGCCCGGCGGGTCTGGCTGCGGCTGACGTCCTCGTTCGCAACGGTGTGAAACCCGTGGTTTACGATCGTTATCCTGAAATCGGTGGCCTGCTGACGTTCGGTATCCCTTCGTTCAAACTGGAAAAAGGCGTGATGGAAAACCGCCGCCGCGTGTTTAGCGAAATGGGCGTCGAATTCCGTCTCAACGTCGAAGTGGGCAAAGACGTTCAGTTGCAACAGCTGGTTGACGAGTACGATGCGGTATTCCTGGGCGTTGGCACCTACAAATACATGCGTGCGGGTCTGGAAAATGAAGATGCGCAAGGCGTGTACGATGCTCTGCCATTCTTGATCTCCAACACTTACAAAGTGATGGAACTGCCGTCGGAAGAGAACTTCATCGACATGGCTGGTCAGAAAGTCGTGGTACTCGGTGGTGGTGACACTGCGATGGACTGTGTGCGCACGTCGATTCGTCAGGGGGCATCACGCGTGATTTGTGCTTACCGCCGAGACGAAGAGAACATGCCCGGTTCACGCCGTGAAGTGAAAAACGCCAAAGAAGAAGGCGTTGAGTTCATGTTCAACCTGCAACCGCTGGGTATTGAAGTCGATGCATCCGGTAAAGTGACGGGCGTGAAAGTGGTGCAAACTGCATTGGGTGAACCGGATGACGCCGGTCGCCGTCGCCCAGAACCGGTCGCAGGCAGTGAACACGTGCTGGAAGCCGATGCCGTGATCATGGCGTTTGGTTTCCAACCGCATCAGATGAGCTGGCTGGAACCGTTTGGTGTCGAGCTGGATCAATGGGGCCGCATTAAGGCGCCGCTCAATCAGGAATTTAAGTTCCAGACCAGCAATGAGAAAATCTTTGCTGGTGGCGATGCGGTACGTGGCTCAGATCTGGTGGTGACCGCCATCGATGAAGGACGCAAAGCGGCAGAAGGCATCATGGATTACCTAGAAGTGTAAAATCCGTGACCTGACTTCACTGTTTGGCAAAAGGATTCATCGTTGATGAATCCTTTTTTCATTTTCGGCCTATAATTGTCACCAGTTGTAACATGTTGACATTTCAGAGGATTAAACCGATATGCTAACCACCTCTGCTCAATCTGACGCCAACAAGGCAGCACGGATGTTAAGAACTGTAACCCTATCGATGGCTGTGGTGCTGCTCAGCGGCTGCAGCCAGGGAATTGCCCCTATGACCGACCGCACCAACACACTTTGTGGCGAAAAGCCCAACTGCGTATCAACTCAGGAGAGTCGCGAAAAATTCACTCTCGCTCCCTTTATTCTGCGCCCGGGCGTGACATTAGAGCAGGTTGAGCGCGTCGCACTCACTCTGCCCGGAGCGAAAACCGCCGATAAAGACAGTAATTATCTGCGCATCGAATGCACCACGCGTATCATGCGTTTTGTCGATGATCTGGAACTAAAACTAACCGATGACCATCTGATCGTTCGCTCGGAATCACGTGTCGGTTACAGTGACTTTGGCGTCAACCGCCGCCGCGCAGAAAACCTGCGTGAAAAACTGGCCGAAGCAGGCATGCTGCGCCAACCATAACGTCAGCCTGACCTCGCGCAGGCGGCGCGGATCGTGGTAAACTCCGCGCTGTTTTTTCGTAATTCATAAAAGAGATACTGCATGAAAATTGGCATCATCGGCGCAATGCAACAAGAAGTCGCCATTCTGAAAGACGCTCTCGACAACTGTCAGGAAGTCAGCAAAGGCGGCTGTACTTACTATTCCGGTCAGCTGCATGGCGTTGACGTGGTATTGCTGCAATCGGGCATCGGTAAAGTCGCTGCAGCCATCGGCACGGCAATCCTGCTGGATGAATACCAGCCAGATGTCGTCATCAACACAGGCTCTGCAGGCGGTTTCGATGCGACTCTGAATGTCGGTGATGTTGTGATTTCTACCGAAGTCCGCCACCATGATGCCGATGTGACCGCCTTTGGTTACGAGATTGGTCAAATGGCTGGCCAGCCAGCTGCCTTCAAAGCCGATGAACAGCTGATAGCTGTGGCGGAAAAAGCGCTGGAAGCGATGGCGGACAAACACGCGGTTCGCGGCCTGATTTGTACTGGCGATGCGTTTGTCTGCACCGCTGAACGTCAAGCGTTTATCCGCGCTCACTTCCCATCCGTAATTGCGGTAGAGATGGAAGCATCAGCCATTGCACAAGCTTGTCACCAGTTCCAGGTACCGTTTGTGGTCGTGCGTGCGATCTCTGACGTTGCCGATAAAGAATCCCCTATGTCGTTTGACGAGTTTCTGCCGCTGGCAGCGAAAAGCTCATCAGAAATGGTGAGCAAGATGGTTGAACTGCTGAAATAACCGACACTTCCTCATGGACGAGATCTTTCATACTTTCTATGCCAACGGTGCGCTCCTCGTTATGTGGGGCGCGCTGTTGTTTCATCTGATTCTGCCGATCCCACGCAGCGCGCATCCTGTCACGTTATGGCATAAGTTTGCCGAAATACTGGCGGACAAGGTCAATACCAACGCCAGCTATGCGCAAAGTCAGCTATCCGGCACGCTCGCGTGGCTGCTGATGATTTTGCCGACGGTTGTGGTGTGCGTGGCGCTCAAGCCTTTGGTGTGGCAACCGCAATTGTTTGAACTGGCGCTGCTGCTGCTGGCACTCGATTGGCGCAGTCAGGAACAGTTGGCCAATCGTATGGCCTCTGCACTCGCCAAAGACGATAAGAAACTCGCGCGCAGCCTGTTAATGCCGTACGTCAACCGCGACACCTCTACCCTCTCGCCGCTGGGCCTTGGTAAAGCAGGGGCTGAAACCGTGATTATGGGCTTTGGCCGCAATGTTGTCTGTGTGCTGTTTTGGTACGCCCTGCTCGGCGGAATTGGCGCATTTATCTATCGCCTTATGGTGGAGTTGGCCCGCGCTTGGTCACCATCGCGCGCTCGTTTTCAACCGTTTGGTCTGCCTGTAGTGCGAGCGGTCGCGGTGCTTGAATTCGTTCCGCTTCGCCTATTCAGTCTTTTGATCGTCATGGGCAACCAAGCCGCACACACCCTGCAAAACACACTGCAGCAAAGTCGTTCGTGGCCACTACCCGGCCCGGGATGGCTGCTGTGCGCAGTTGGCAACAAGCTGGAATTATCACTGGGTGGGCCAGCGATTTACGGTGAACAAAAGGCCGTTCGCGTCAAAATCGGCGGCCGTATTGCACCGTCTGCTATTCATTTGTCACAAGTTCATACCCTGTTGGCTTGGCGAATCTTCGCTTGGATCGTTTTACAAAGCCTGCTGTTACTCGTTATTCATCGAGGAGTTTAAATGCGCCTTTGGCTGCTCACTCTGCTTTGCTGCAGTTCTTTTTCTTATGCCGCCGCCCCGGTGCAACGCGTCATCAGCCTTGCACCACATGCCACAGAGCTGGCTTTTGCTGCCGGTCTTGGTGACAAACTGGTCGCGGTCAGTGAGTACAGCGACTATCCGCCACAGGCGCGTAACATCGAAAAGGTGTCCAATTATCAGGGCGTAAAAGTCGAACGTATTGTCGCCCTTAAACCTGATCTGGTGATAGCCTGGCCCGCAGGTAATCCTGCACGTGAACTGGACAAGCTTAAACAGCTTGGCCTGCCGATTTACTATTCCAACACACGCACACTGGACGACATTGCGACCAATATTGAGCAACTCAGCCAGTACGCTGACGATCCATCTGTCGGGCAACAGGCGGCAGAGGCATTTCGCCATCAACTCAGCACGCTGCGTAAGCAATACGCTACAGCCAAGCCTGTGCGTTACTTTTACCAGTTGAGCGAAAAACCGATTATTACGCTCGCGCAAAACAGTTGGCCCAGCGAAGTCTTTCGCTTTTGTGGCGGAGAAAACGTGTTTGAGCACAGCCCAACACCTTATCCGCAAGTCGGCCTGGAGCAAGTTCTGCTGGCACAACCAGAGGTGATCTTCACCTCCGAGCATGCGATTGAAAACGGCAACATGTGGCAACGCTGGCAAGAGCAACTGCCCGCCGTCAGACAGAACCATGTGTGGGCGCTGACTTCAGATTGGCTCAACCGCCCGACACCACGTACGCTGAAAGCGATTGAGCAAGTGTGTCATTACTTCGATCAAGTGCGAAAATAAGTAACAGATTTAACAAAAATCCCGTACAATTTGCGGCCAATTTTGCCTCTGACTGACTTAACTGAGCGATACACACTTTGGATACTTCACTGCTCTATCTGATCGATATGTTCGGTACTGCTATTTTTGCCATCTCCGGCGTTTTGCTGGCTGGCCGTTTGAAAATGGATCCGTTTGGCGTGATTGTACTGGCCAGCGTGACGGCCATCGGCGGCGGAACCATTCGCGATATGTCACTCGGTGCCACACCAGTATTCTGGATAAAAGATCCCACCTATTTGTGGGTGATTTTCATCACTTGTATCCTGACCATGCTGATCGTACGTCGTCCAAAACGGCTGGCTTGGTGGATCCTACCTGTGTGTGACGCAATAGGTCTGGCGGTATTTGTTGGCATTGGTGTTGAAAAAGCGCTCATCTATCAGGAATCATCGCTGATCGCGATCATTATGGGTGTCATTACCGGTTGTGGCGGCGGGATCATTCGTGATGTATTGGCTCGTGAAATTCCAATGGTGCTGCGCAGCGAAGTTTACGCAACGGCCTGCATCATCGGCGGCGTGTTCCACACGACGGCACTGATGATGGGGTATGACAGTTCAACCGCTTTTATTTCCGGCGTGTTATCCACCCTGATCATTCGCCTTGGCGCGATACGCTGGCATTTATCACTGCCCACCTTTGCCATTACCCGCTAAGTTTTAATCAGGCCGCTCAATGCGGCCTTTTTTATATCTACCCACTCATTCCTTTCCTGTTTTCAGTTGCTCCCAGCCTTTCTTTCTCTGGTTGGCACTTTGTCGGCGATCTTCGCCCTGTTGCACGAAAACTACACCACAATGAGATCATCGATCACATAAATACGATCACTGAGCAATTAAATAAAGCTTTATGTTTACTTAGTCGATATTTGAACTAGTTTAATAAGCAAATAACTTTACTTAATAGCCATGGAGTCATCTATGCAAGCTTATGTCGAACACGCCAACATTACGGTCGCCGATATCGATCAGGCGATTACGTTTCTACAAACCGCACTGCCAGATTTCAAGATTCGCCATCAGGGGAAGCAGGACTATCGCTGGTGCCATATTGGCACTGAGCAGACTTACATCGCGCTACAGGAAGTGCTGAACCGTACTGAAGTGGATCGTATTCCTTACCGGGATGTGGGGATCAATCACGTCGGTATCGTGGTCGACGATGCCGAAGCGGTAAAGCAGCGCCTGTTGGCAGCGGGGTATCAGCTCAATGAACTATCCGAGAACAACGAGTATCGCCATCGGGTTTATTTTTTTGACCCGAGCGGGACGGAGTGGGAATTCATTGAGTACTTTTCTGACGATCCAGCCAAACGAAACCATTATCCCGCGTAATCACTCATCAATATCAGGACCAACTATGAAACGCATTGCGATTGTTTATTTTTCTCAAGATGGTGCGACTCGCCTGCTGGCTCAGCACGTCGCGGAAGGCGCTCAACACCAGGGCGTAGAAAGCATCACGTTAGAGATCAAGGCCGCTGACATCGTTACCGGCCGTTACCAGAATGACGCGTTGTTCCGCCGGTTGCAGACATGTGACGCCATCGTCTTCGCTAGCCCAACCTATATGGGCGGACCCGCCGCTCAGTTCAAAGCATTTATGGATACCAGCAGTGACGGTTACGCCAACAAGTTATGGCGCAACAAACTGGCGGGCGGTTTGACCATGGGTGGCAGCGTCAATGGTGAGCAGCAGCAGACGCTGTACAGTTTCGTCACGCTTGCCTGCCAACACGGCATGATTTGGGTCGGGCTGGATGTCTCCAAACACACTGATTCCCGTGGTTTGAATCATACAGGCTCAAGTATTGGTGTGGTTGCGAGCTACCTTGATAACACCTCTCAGGTGAACCCGAACGATCTGGCCACTGCATTTTATTATGGTGAACGCATGGCTTCACTGCTCAATCAATAGGAGGACCTATGTTACAAATCCTGATTTATCGACTGGTGCTGGCGCTGCTGGCACTCAACCAACGTCAGCAACATCAGCTCTGCCAGCGCAAGTTTCATCACTGGTTCAGCACCCGCGATCACCTGCCCGCCTATCTGCAGCATGATGTAGCGCTGAATGCGGCCAGTGCTCTCGATGAGTGTCAGCAGCAAAGAACAGCGCGCCATCGCCGGCACTTACGAGCCGTGATTCGAAGCCTCAAACCGTGTGGCTGTTAAATTGGCAGGACTTAAGTACAATGACTGTCATCTATTCCCATTTGTCATTGGATGAGTATGCTACTGGAAGGCATTGAGACCCTGTTGGTTCTCAGTAAAGAAAAAACCATGAGCCGCACAGGCAGCCAGCTGTACATCAGCCAGTCTGCTGTCAGCAAACGCATTGCGAATCTGGAAAAGAAACTGGGCAAGAAACTGATCGTTCCGGCAGGGCGCCACATCAAGCTCACCGCGGAAGCCGAACAACTGATTGCCAATATTGGGCCGACATTCAATGAACTACGTGGCCTGATCTTTGAGCAGCAAACGCTGGAGGATGATACGCTGATTCGCCTCGACTGCTCAGAAACTCTGGTCGCTGGCTATCTGACTCAGGTGATGGGTGACTATCGCCAGCGCGACCCGCATTTCACCATCACCACTCACCATACGCCGCGTATTGTGGAACACGTTCAATCGGGCAAAGCCACGCTGGGATTTTGCGCTGGCTATCTGCCGGGTAACCATGGGTTGATGACGCTGCATCTGTTCGATGAGCCGTTTTATATTGTCAGTCGCCAGCCACTCACCACCTTACCCGACGAAGTAGTGACCAACGACTTGGCCAACCCGGCGAACACCTATCAGGCAGCTATCCTCGCCAGGCTTGGCATCAATCCGGTGATGGAAATGGACTCCTATACGGCATCCGCGCAGTTGGCATTAGGTGGCATGGCCCCGGCCCTCGTGCCCCTCTCCATCGTTAACGCGCTCAAAATCGAACCGCAATATTGCTTTGACTTTGCCGAATTAGCGCCGCTGTTTCGCCCGATTCACATTTGTGTCCGGGCTACCAGCTACCGCTCACCGCGGGTCAGAACATTGATAGAAACGATTGTGAATGCTGTTCCCACAGCAGTTTAAGAGCCATCAGCATCGACATGGTGATCACCAGCGGGCGAATCCATTTGTGGCCTTTGGTGACCACGACTTTCGCGCCCATGCGAGCACCGATAAAACCACCGACCGCCATCGTCAGACCAATTTGCCAGATAGGCAGGCCAGCAATCAAAAAGAAAGTCAGTGCAGCGATATTGGAGGTGAAGTTCAACACTTTGGTACGCGCGGTCGCATCCACCAGACTGAAATGGCCTAACACCACAAAACAGACAGTAAAAATGGAGCCGGTCCCCGGACCAAAGAAGCCATCATAAAAACCGATACCGCCACCAATACATAACGCGAACAGCGCTTCCGGCAGTGGCTTTTTACCCGAATCTGCGCGAGTCTGCGGGGCCAGTAGAAAATAGAGAGAAATCGCGATCAGCAGCAACGGAATCAAGCTGGTCAGCAGCGACGCATCAAACTGTTGCACCAACTCAGCACCAATTGCTGAACCAATAAAGGTACACACGATCGCCAATCGCATCTCTTTAAGGCTGACAATACCGTTGCGCACAAAATACCAGCTGGCTGAGAAACTACCGAATGAGCTTTGTAGCTTATTGGTGGCAAGAGCCTGAGTAGGAGGCACTCCCGCCGCTAACAATGCTGGTAAGGTCAGCAAGCCGCCGCCGCCCGCCATTGCATCAATAAATCCGGCTACACCTGCGACCAAAAACAACAACCCTAAAACTTCTAACGAGACTTCCATGAACTTCCGAATCAACTACTGAGTAAAACGACAAAGTAGCACTGACGGCGAGGTTGCAACAGCGAAACAAGCGATAACAACCTATTCCAAATTTTCATCAATATAATATTGAGTTCTCGGTGCTGCTGGCATAAAAAAGCCCGCTCGAATGAGCGGGCAATGAGGTTGTCAGATAAGTCTGAGACTTACCGATATAGTTATCCGTTAAGCCAGACTTGCTTTCACTTGCGCGTGCAGTTCTTGCACTGAAGTCACGCTCGCTTTTGCATCTGCTGTATGAGACATACAGGTTGCAAACGCCGCGTTCAGCGTAGTGGTGTAGTTCACTTTCTCAGCCAGTGCGCCGCGGCGCAGAACTTTCGAGTCTTCAATCGCCTGACGGCCGGCTGCCGTGTTGACGATGTAGGTGTACTCGTTGTTCTTGATGCGGTCGAGAATGTGCGGACGGCCTTCGTGTACCTTGTTAACCAGGCGCGGGTTGATACCCGCTTCGCCCAGAATCACTGCGGTACCGTGAGTCGCATCCAGTTTATAACCCAGTTTCACCAGTTTAGAAGCCAGGTCAACCACACGCTCTTTGTCACCTTCGCGAACCGACAGCAGTGCACGGCCACCTTCAGGGTAGACGTTGCCACAGCCCAATTCCGCTTTCGCGTAAGCTTCCGCAAATGTTGCGCCGACACCCATCACTTCACCAGTTGAGCGCATTTCAGGGCCAAGCAGCGGGTCAACACCCGGGAACTTGTTGAATGGCAACACCACTTCTTTAACAGAGTAGTATGGTGGAATGATTTCTTTGGTAAAGCCTTGCTGTTCCAGCGATTGACCGGCCATAACACGCGCAGCGATTTTCGCCAGAGGAGCACCCGTCGCTTTCGATACGAACGGAACCGTACGTGCCGCACGAGGGTTCACTTCAATCAGGTAAACTTCGTTGTCTTTGACGGCAAACTGCGTGTTCATCAAACCACGAACGCCCAGTTCCATTGCCAGTTTCTCAACCTGCTCACGCATCTTGTCCTGAATTTCCTGACTTAGCGTGTAAGCGGGTAGCGAACATGCTGAGTCTCCAGAGTGAACACCCGCTTGTTCGATGTGTTCCATGATACCGCCAATCACGACACGTTCGCCGTCACAGATAGCATCAACGTCCACTTCGGTTGCGTCATCAAGGAAACGGTCCAGCAGAACCGGAGATTCGTTCGATACGCTCACCGCTTCGTTAAAGTAACGGCGCAGGTCAGACTCATCGTAAACGATTTCCATCGCGCGGCCGCCCAGCACGTATGAAGGACGAACCACCAGCGGGAAGCCGATTTCACGCGACTTTTCAATCGCTTGTTCAATCGCGGTCACTGTTGCGTTTTGTGGCTGAAGCAGACCCAGACGGTCTACCGCTTGTTGGAAACGCTCACGGTCTTCTGCACGGTCGATAGCATCAGGGCTGGTACCGATGATTGGCACACCTGCCGCTTCCAGCGCACGCGCCAGTTTCAGTGGCGTTTGACCACCGTACTGAACGATAACGCCTTTTGGCTTTTCAACACGTACGATTGCTAGTACGTCTTCCAGTGTTACTGGTTCGAAATACAGACGGTCTGAAGTGTCGTAGTCGGTCGAAACCGTCTCAGGGTTACAGTTCACCATGATGGTTTCGTAGCCATCTTCGCGCAGCGCTAGTGAAGCGTGTACACAACAGTAGTCGAATTCGATACCCTGACCGATACGGTTTGGACCACCGCCCAGAACCATGATCTTGTCTTTATCTGTTGGGTTCGCTTCACACTCTTCATCGTAAGATGAGTACATGTACGCCGTGTCAGAAGAAAACTCAGCCGCACAGGTATCTACACGCTTGTAAACAGGATGGATATCGTACTGGTCACGTAGACGACGAATTTCGCTTTCAGCAACACCGAGTAGCTTAGACAGACGTGCATCAGAGAAGCCTTTACGCTTCATATTTTTCAGAACATCTTTAGTCAGACCAGCAAAACCGCCTGCTTTCACTTCAGCTTCCAGTTTCACTAGCTCTTCAATTTGAACCAGGAACCAACGGTCAACGTTTGTCAGGTTGAATACACCATCAACAGACATACCGGCACGGAATGCATCCGCGATGTACCAAATGCGCTCAGCGCCCGCTTCTTTCAGCTCGTGACGAATCTTGGTCAGTGCATCCGGAGCGTCCAGATCAACCATTTCGTCAAAACCGGTGGCACCCACTTCCAGGCCGCGCAGGGCTTTTTGCAGGGATTCTTGTTGGTTACGGCCAATCGCCATCACCTCACCCACTGACTTCATCTGAGTTGTCAGACGGTCGTTGGCACCAGCAAATTTCTCGAAGTTAAAGCGAGGAATTTTAGTCACAACGTAGTCGATGGTTGGTTCGAATGATGCTGGCGTTGCGCCGCCAGTGATGTCGTTCATCAGTTCATCAAGGGTAAAACCAACCGCCAGTTTCGCTGCCACTTTTGCAATAGGGAAGCCGGTTGCTTTAGAAGCCAGAGCAGAAGAGCGAGATACACGTGGGTTCATCTCGATGATAACCATACGGCCATCTTTCGGGTTGATACCGAACTGAACGTTCGAGCCGCCCGTTTCTACGCCGATTTCACGCAGTACCGCCAGAGAGGCGTTACGCATCAGCTGATATTCTTTGTCGGTCAGCGTCTGTGCTGGCGCCACTGTGATGGAGTCACCCGTGTGGATGCCCATTGGATCGAAGTTCTCAATCGCACATACGATGATACAGTTGTCCGCTTTATCGCGAACCACTTCCATTTCGTACTCTTTCCAGCCGATCAGAGATTCGTCGATCAGCAGCTCATTGGTTGGCGACAAGTCCAGACCACGACGACAGATTTCTTCAAACTCTTCTTTGTTGTACGCGATACCACCGCCAGTACCACCCATAGTAAAAGAAGGGCGGATGATACAAGGGAAGCCGACCATATCCAGCACGCGGTACGCGTCTTCCATGGTTTTCGCCGTATCAGCACGTGGACACTCCAGGCCGATAGATTTCATCGCTTTATCAAAACGTGAACGGTCTTCTGCTTTATCGATCGCGTCAGCCGTTGCGCCGATCATTTCCACGCCGAATTCAGCCAGTACGCCATGTTTTTCCAGCGCCAGCGCACAGTTCAGTGCAGTCTGTCCCCCCATGGTTGGCAGGATAGCATCCGGACGCTCTTTTTCGATGATCTTGCGTACCACTTCCCAGTGAATCGGCTCGATGTAGGTCGCATCCGCCATTTCTGGGTCAGTCATGATCGTCGCTGGGTTAGAGTTGACCAGAATAACGCGGTAACCCTCTTCACGCAGCGCTTTACATGCTTGCGCACCTGAGTAGTCAAACTCACAAGCCTGGCCGATAACAATCGGACCCGCACCCAGGATAAGAATGCTTTTAATGTCAGTACGTTTTGGCATTGTTTACTACTCCAAATTAAGCGCGGTGTTGTTTAATCAGTTCAATGAAGTGGTCGAATAGCGGAGCCGCATCGTGAGGACCCGGGCTCGCTTCAGGGTGGCCTTGGAAGCTGAATGCCGGCTTGTCCGTGCGGTGAATACCTTGCAGCGAACCATCAAACAGAGATTTGTGCGTTGCACGCAGGTTCTCTGGCAGTGTCGCTTCATCAGCCGCGAAACCGTGGTTCTGCGAGGTAATCATCACAACATTCCGATCCAGGTCTTTAACCGGGTGGTTCGCACCGTGGTGACCAAACTTCATCTTCACTGTCTTCGCGCCAGACGCTAGCGCCAGAATTTGGTGGCCAAGACAGATACCGAAGACTGGCAGACCTTTATCAAGGAATACCTGTGTCGCTTCGATAGCATAAGTACATGGCTCAGGATCGCCAGGGCCGTTTGACAGGAACACGCCATCAGGATTCATCGCCAGCACTTCTTCAGCAGACGTTTGCGCAGGAACGACGGTCAGTCGGCAACCACGGTCCACCAGCATACGCAGGATGTTACGCTTCGCACCGAAATCGTAAGCCACGACGTGGTATGGCAGTTCGCTATCGTCTTTTGCTTCAGGCAGGCCACCTTCCAGTGTCCATGAACCTTGTTTCCATTCGTACGCTTCTTTGGTCGTTACTACTTTCGCCAGATCCATCCCTTTCAGACCAGGGAATTCTTTCGCTTTTGCCAGAGCCAACGCTTCATCCAGATTGTCGCCGGCCATGATGCAGCCATTTTGCGCACCTTTTTCACGCAGAATACGAGTCAGCTTACGCGTATCGATATCGGCGATGCCGACAATGTTCTGCGACTTAAGGTAATCAGAAAGAGAACGTTCACTGCGGAAGTTAGAAGCGATAAGAGGAAGATCGCGAATCACAAGGCCTTGAGCATGAATCGATGCTGATTCTTCGTCTTCGGCGTTGGTGCCGGTATTGCCAATGTGAGGGTAAGTAAGGGTAACGATTTGCTGTGAATAGGAAGGATCAGTGAGGATTTCTTGGTACCCCGTCATCGAGGTATTAAAAACGACTTCACCAACGGAAGAACCATCTGCACCAATGGATACTCCGCGGAACACTGTCCCATCTTCTAGGACTAACAGTGCTGATTTACTCAAGACAACCTCCAGAATAAAAATGCATAAATTTTAAATTAAACTGCAAATTTGCCTTCCTTTTCGCGTTTAAAGTTTGCTCTAGGGGGTTTTAGACAAATTGGCGGTATTCTAATGATCGCCGTGACCTCTGTCAACATTCGTTCAGAAATAAAATTAATTTTTGGTAGGTTACAATTAAAAAACCACCCAAAGGCACTAAAACTGCATGTTTTAGGCAGTTTCAAACGATAGTTATGAACAAGCGAATAAAAAACAGGCGCTTTAGTATTTTTTTTTCGTGCTTTTTATTATCAAAAATCAGGCAAACGATAATCTACGTAATTTAACTTAAAAAATAACGATTACATTTAAAAGAAACAATCAAACCGCAAAAAGAACAACAAAAGTAGGATTAGATTGCGAAATTGTGCAGAGTAAATTTTGAGGAGCTTTGAAGAGAAAAAGAGGATGCGCCGGAATAAGCCGGCGCATAATTATGTATTTAGAGTTCGTTAAGACCCAACACGTCGGTCATAGTATAAAAACCTGCTGGCTTTTCAGATAACCAGATTGCGGCTCTTACCGCGCCATTGGCGAAAGTCATGCGATCAGTGGCTTTGTGGGTGATCTCCACACGTTCACCAATGTCCGCAAACATCGCAGTGTGCTCACCGACAATGTCGCCAGCTCGAATGGTGGCAAACCCAATTTCATCACGCGTACGCTCACCAGTAATGCCTTCACGAGCATAAACCGCGACGTCACTCAGCTTGTTACCCATCGCGTGCGCGATGGCTTCGCCCATACCAATTGCGGTACCTGACGGTGCATCGACTTTATGACGATGGTGCGCTTCAACGATTTCGATATCGCAGTAGTCACCCATCACTTTGGCCGCTTTTTCAAGCAACTTAAATACCAGGTTCACGCCAACACTATAGTTTGGAGCCATGACGATGGGCATCTCTTTAGCCGCTTCGTCGATCAACGCGCGTTCTTCATCACTGAAGCCTGTGGTGCCAATGACCAATTTCTTAGCGTATTTTTTACACAGTTCGATATTGGCCAGCGTGCTGACTGGTGCCGTAAAATCAATGATGACATCGAACTCATGGATCGCTTGCTCCAGATTGTCCACCAGTGCCACATCAAAGCGGCCTTCTCCACACAGTTCACCAATATCCACACCGACCAGTGATGACTCAGGACGTTCAGAACCTGCGCCAACAGTGGCTTTAGGGTTATGATGGGCAGCTTTAACCAAATTGCGGCCCATTCGGCCAGCCGCGCCTGCAATCGCAATTCTTACCATTGCGTCTTCTCCATTTTCTTCTCGCACATGCTCTCGCACGGTGTTTCCAACTTGTGACTTTAAACTACCAACTATAGCGGCTTGTGGCTAGCACTTACGCGAACTCTTTCAGTACACGCTCCAGCACCGGAACATTCGCTTCAGGGAAGGTGTAGTTCGTCAGCTCTGCGACATTAACCCATTCACCCTGTTGGCCCTCACGTCCATAAGGCTGGTGATTGAATGCTGTCACCAACATAAAATCAAATTTGAGTGATTTTTCTGGGTAGTCGTACTCCAGATGCTCAAACGGCGCCTGCTGTGTTACTTCGATACCAATTTCTTCATCCAGCTCACGAGTCAGAGCCTGTTCAATAGACTCCCCTGCTTCCACTTTGCCACCGGGAAATTCCCAGAATCCACCTTTATGCAAATTATCGGGACGTTTGGTGATAAAGATTTGCGACTTGTCCTGATTGAAGATAATGCCCGCCACAATGTGAATTCGTTTCATATTTCTATCCTGTTCGCTGAAATCTGTTTGTTTCTAATCGCAAGATGAAGCAATGTCCAGACGCTTGCGATAAAAAAAGAGCCGCCAGTGGCGACTCTTGTTCAAGGTGACGGGATCAGTCGATCTTACCGTGACACTGTTTGTACTTCTTACCACTGCCACACGGACAAGGCTCATTACGGCCGACTTTACGTTCTTCACGTACCATCGGCTGATGATCGTCTTGTTCTGGTGAACCGTCGGCGTTAGCGTGTTGCGCCTGTGCATGACGTGCAGCTTCTTCCGCTTGTGCACGGCGTTGAGCTTCCATACGCTCTACTTCTTCCTGCTGCTGTACGCGGACTTTAGACAGTATAGTGATCACGTCAGATTTCAATGACTCCAGAAGGCCTTCAAACAGTTCAAACGATTCGCGCTTGTACTCCTGTTTCGGGTTCTTCTGCGCGTAGCCACGCAGGTGAATACCCTGACGCAGGTGATCCATCGCCGCCAGATGTTCTTTCCACAAAGTATCAAGAGTCTGCAGCATGACGGATTTTTCAAAGTTACGCATCACGGTTTCGCCCACCGCTTCTTCTTTCGCTTTGTAGACAGTCACAGCCTGCTCAAGAATACGGTCGCGTAATGCTTCTTCGTAAAGCTTGTCATCTTCATCCAACCAAGACTGGATTGGCAACGGAAGGTCGAAATCGTTCTTCAGGCGCTCTTCCAGCCCCTGCACATCCCACATATCTTCCAGCGATTGCGGCGGAATGTACTCGTCGATAACGGCGGTCATAACATCAACACGATTTTGTTCAATCATGTCGCTGATATCTTCCGCGCCCATCAGTTCATCACGCAATTCATATACGACTTTACGCTGATCGTTCGCTACATCATCGTATTCCAGCAGTTGCTTACGAATATCGAAGTTACGGCCTTCGACTTTGCGTTGTGCTTTTTCAATCGAGCGCGACAGCATTTTACTTTCGATAGCTTCGCCTTCGTCCATACCGCTTTGGATCAGGCTTGCCATACGGTCTGACGTAAAGATACGCAGCAGTGTATCTTCCATCGACAGGTAGAAACGCGAAGAACCCGCATCACCCTGACGACCCGCACGACCACGCAACTGGTTGTCGATACGGCGTGATTCGTGACGCTCAGTACCAATGATGTGCAGACCACCAGATGCGAGTACCGCGTCATGAACTTCTTTCCACTCGGCTTTAATCGCATCGATTTGCTCTTGAGTCGGATTGTCCAGAGTCTCAACTTTAGACTGCCAGCTACCACCCAGTACAATATCGGTACCGCGACCAGCCATGTTGGTTGCGATCGTGACCGCGCCTGGTTTACCGGCTTCTGCAACGATTTCCGCTTCTTTTTCGTGGAACTTGGCGTTCAGAACGTTATGTTTGATCTTAGCTTGCTTCAGCGCATTAGACAGCAGTTCCGATTTTTCAATCGATACCGTACCCACCAGCACTGGCTGGCCTTTCACGACGCGCTCTTTGATGTCTTCAATGATCGCTGCGAATTTCTCCGCTTCAGTACGGTAAACCACATCTGGCATATCGTTACGGATCATTGGTTTGTTGGTTGGAATTACCACCGTTTCCAGACCGTAAATAGACTGGAATTCAAACGCTTCGGTATCAGCAGTACCGGTCATACCCGACAGCTTCTCATACAAACGGAAGTAGTTCTGGAAGGTAATCGATGCCAGCGTCTGGTTTTCGTTTTGGATCTTCACGCCTTCTTTGGCTTCCACCGCTTGGTGTAAACCGTCAGACCAGCGACGACCCGGCATAGTACGGCCAGTATGTTCGTCAACGATGACCACTTCACCATCATCAGTGACGATGTAGTCAACGTTCTTTTCAAACAGCACGTGCGCACGCAGCGCTGCATTCACATGGTGCAGCAGACTGATGTTGGTTGGCGAATACAGTGTATCGCCGTCCTGCATCATGCCGTTTTTCACCAACAGCTCTTCCACGTATTCCTGACCTGTTTCGGTCAGATAAACTTGTTTGGATTTTTCGTCGACAGTGTAGTGACCATCACCGCGGTACTCTTCTGAATCCTCTTTGTCCTGCTTTTGCAGATGCGGGATCAGAGTATTAATACGGGTGTACAACTCAGAACTGTCTTCTGCCGGGCCTGAAATGATCAGCGGCGTACGCGCTTCATCGATCAAAATCGAGTCCACTTCATCGACAACGGCAAAGAAACGCGCACGCTGCACACGATCTTCAGTGCGGAACGCCATATTGTCACGTAGGTAATCGAAACCAAACTCGTTGTTGGTTCCGTAAAGAATATCGGCGCGGTAGGCCTCTTTTTTCTCTTGTGGCGGCATGTTTGGCACATTGACGCCAACAGTCATACCAAGGAATTCAAACAGCGCGCGGTTAGTTTCAGCGTCACGCTTTGCCAGATAGTCGTTCACCGTAACGATGTGAACTCCTTTACCAGGAAGGGCATTCAGGTAGGCAGGCAGAGTTGCGGTCAGGGTTTTACCTTCACCAGTACGCATTTCCGCGATTTGGCCAGCGTTCAGAACCATACCACCAATCAGCTGAACGTCGAAGTGACGCATACCAAAGACACGTTTAGAAGCTTCACGTACGGTCGCAAAGGCTTCTGGAAGAAGTTGATCGAGTGTCTCGCCTTGCTCAATACGTTGACGGAATTCAACGGTTTTGGCTTTCAGTTCTTCGTCGGAAAGCGCTTCAAATGCCGGCTCGTAGTTATTGATCTCTTTTACAATCTTTCTTAAGCGGCGCAGTGTGCGGTCATTGCGACTGCCAATCACTTTTGTCAGTAGCTTAGTTATCATCTGTTGTGAATCTCTCTTTACTTAGATCTTCCCGATCTACTTTTACTGCCTTAAGTCTCTACCTAATTTCAACTAAGGATACTGAGGTAAGTCATGCATCTACGGATATTGTGATGGTGATGTTTATTTTCAAGGCACTAATTGAATTAAGTGGCGCCTAGTTTAAGGAATTTTTGATGGAACAACCAATAACAATCCGGTTTGTTTGCATTCGGCTTAACATTTTGTGCACTCTGCCGGATGTTGGGTGGTTAAATTCGCATCATTGGCTGACATTTCTGTCCGCCAGTGCTTCATCTTGAGCATTTTCGTTGCTGCCATTTGTGTATAGAATACAGAAAGAACACACAGCGGATGAGCACCATGCGAGATCACCGACCTACAAATACTGAAGAACTGATTGAAGCTTCGCGCCTCAGCCAACTGCAGGAGCATGCTAAAGAAATTATTCAGCTCAATCAGTTACTCAAAACGCTGTTACCCCGCGGAACCGAGCAGCACGTGCGTGCCGCCAATATTCGCGGCGGGCATCTGGTCCTGGAAGCCGCCAGCGCAGCGATCAAAATGAAGATCGATTATGATCGACTCTCGCTGCTCAACCAGTTACGCGCCCACGGATTTGGCCGTTTGATCAGCATTGACATTAAGATCAACCCGGATCTTTATCGTAATCAATCCCGTTCAACGGCAAAGCCGGAAGAGGCAAAACCTCGCCCTCCCCTGACAGAACATGCCGCTCAGGTACTGATGACCATCGCTGAAAATGCCTCGCCTAAAGTGCGTCAACGGCTGGAAAATCTGGCTAAGCTGGCGAAAAAATGACACAAAAAAAGCCAGACCTTAGTCTGGCTTTTTTCATTAATCTTTTGCTTATGCGATAACCATATTTGGTTCTGCGAAGGCAACTGGCGAACCAACTTCTTCTTCAAACGTTGCCCATTCCCAAGCTTCCTGATCTGCCAGTACTGCACGCAGCAGCTGGTTGTTCAAACCATGACCTGATTTATAAGCACGGAATTCACCGACAATCGCGTGACCACACATGTACAGATCACCAATCGCGTCCAGTACTTTATGTGTCACAAATTCGTTGGCGAAACGAAGGCCTTCTTCGTTCAGGATGCGATAATCATCCAGCACGATTGCACAATCAAAGCTACCGCCCAGACACAGATTCTGTGACTGAAGGTATTCAATGTCACGCATGAAACCAAAAGTACGAGCACGCGAAATTTCTTTCACAAAACCTTGTGAAGAAAAATCAAACACTAAGTGTTGCTCATCGCCATCGATAGCCGGATGGTTGAATTCGATTTCGAAATCCATTTTGAAGCCGTTGTGCGGGCGCAGTTCAGCCCACTTGTCACCATCTTCAAAACGAACGGGTTTCTTAATACGAATAAAACGTTTAGGAGTGTTCAGCGTTTCGATGCCTGCTTGTTGCAGCAGGTATACAAATGGACTTGCACTGCCATCCATAATTGGAATTTCAGGTGCATCCACTTCAACGATAACGTTGTCGATCCCCATACCCGCCAGTGCCGCATTCAGGTGTTCAACCGTTGAGATGCGAATACCTTCATCGTTCACCAGAGCAGTACACAACATAGTGTCGCGCACAGATTCTGGGTCAGCTGGGAAGTCCACAGGTGGGTTTACGTCAGTACGACGGTAAATGATGCCTGTGTTTGCAGCAGCTGGGCGAAGAGTTAACGTGACCTTACGACCAGAGTGTAGGCCCACTCCAGTTGTTTTCACTATTTCTTTCAGTGTACGTTGTCTGATCATCTACTTGCCTCTAAATCGATGCCACAAAGCTCGGCCGGTATGGTTACCGACCGACATCCTACCAGAATTTTGAACAGTGTCAAATTGTGGCGAGATCTTAATCAGCCTGACGACGTAGGAAAGCAGGGATATCCAGATATCCGCTCTCTTTCTCTTGCTTAGGCGCAGTGCTTTGGCTTGCAGAAGAAGAGACGCTGCTCGACGCGGCCGTTGCCGGCTGGGTTTTCACTTCAACTCTTTCTTGCAAAGGCTGTGCCGCTTTCTCTTCCACTTTTGCCGCCGGAACGATCACTTGTTGTGGTTGAGAAGCTTGTACTGGTTTCGCTTTACCGCCTGCCACTAACGTAATGTCTGGTTTGCGTTCGTTACCAATACCCGTCGCAACGACTGTTACGCGAATTTCATCTGCCATATCTGGATCCAGAGATGTACCGATAACTACGGTTGCATTGTCAGAAGCGAACGCTTTAACAGTATTACCCACAGTTTCAAATTCATCCAGACGCATATCCAAACCGGCAGTGATGTTCACCAGTACGCCGCGAGCGCCAGCGAGGTCGATATCTTCCAATAGTGGACTTGAAATCGCCATCTCGGCCGCTTCTTCAGCACGGTCTTCACCTTTTGCAACACCGCTACCCATCATGGCGTGACCCATTTCCGACATGACAGTGCGTACGTCTGCAAAGTCGACGTTGATCATACCCGGACGAGTAATCAGTTCTGCGATACCTTGTACTGCATTCTTAAGTACGTCGTTCGCGCTGGCAAAGGCTTCAAGCAAGGTGATACCACGACCCAGAACTTTCAGCAGTTTTTCGTTCGGAATAGTAATTAAAGAGTCCACGTGCTTAGACAGCTCTTCAATACCTTGTTCCGCAAACGAAAGACGTTTCTTACCTTCGAAGCTGAATGGCTTAGTCACTACAGCAACTGTTAGGATGCCCAGCTCTTTAGCCACTTCCGCAATCACAGGAGCAGCACCAGTACCGGTACCACCACCCATACCAGCGGCGACAAATACCATATCGGCACCCATCAGCACTTCTTTAATTCGATCTCTATCTTCGAGAGCTGCGTCACGTCCAACTTGCGGATTCGCACCCGCCCCCAAACCTTTAGTAATATCACCGCCGATTTGAATGACTGTGCTCACGCTGGTTTTACGAAGTGCTTGCGCATCTGTATTGATACTGATGAATTCCACGCCTTCGATGGATTCACGCACCATGTGTTCTACGGCGTTACCGCCGCCACCACCAACCCCAACGACTTTAATTACAGCATCGTCAGACATTTCCATCATCGGTTCAAACATGTGTTATCTCCGTTTTTCCTGCAACTCAGGTTAAAACTCTTTTTGTATCCAGTTACGCAAACGACCCAATAAGCCCGACATTGATTGGCGCTTAGGCTCTTGATATTCAGTATCGTCGTTAATTTGACTGTCTCTTGCGTAATGAAGTAAACCAACTGCCGTAGAATGATACGGCTCTTTTACGTAATCTGTCAGGCCACTCACCTCAAGAGGTTTGCCGACTCTGACTTGGTTGCGGAACACGCGCTCCGCACACTCAACTAATCCTTCAATCTGCGCTGCGCCGCCTGTTAGAACAACGCCAGCAGCCAAGTGATGCTTGATGCCGTCTTCACGCAGTTTTTCCTGAACCGAGTCAATCGTCTGGTTTACCAGGCCCATTAACTCAGTGTAGCGAGGCTCAATCACTTCCGACAAGGTTTGTCGTTGTAAACTGCGTGACGGACGACCTCCTACACTCGGAACATTAACCGTATCATCCTTGCTTACTAACTCACTCAGCGCGCAGCCATATTTCACTTTGATCTCTTCCGCATCGCTTACGGGAGTTCCGAAAGCAAATGCGATATCACTGGTGACAGCATTGCCCGCATAAGAGAACACTTCGGTATGTCGTAGCGCGCCACCGGTCCAAACGGAAACATCCATGGTTCCTGCACCAATATCGATCACGCACACACCAAGTTCGCGCTCATCTTCAGTGATCACGGCATTACTTGCCGCCAATCCTGAATACACTAACTGTTCAACTTTTAAACCGCAACGTTCTACGGCTTTAATGATGTTTCTTGCCATATCATTGTGACAAGTAATCAAGTGCACGCTGACTTCCATGCGCACACCGGATAATCCTAATGGATTTTTGATACCTTCTTGATAATCGATCGTAAATTCTTGAGGAATGACATGCAAAATTCGCTGCTCTTCACCAATTTTGATCGATTTCGCGGTATGAATTGCCCGATCCATGTCGTCCTGCGACACTTCTTCATCGGAAATAGTGCCCATACCTTTTTCAATTCGGCTAGCAATGTGACGGCCGGAAATCGACAGAAACACATTACTGATTTGGCATTCCGCCATTAATTCTGCTTGGTCAATGGCACGCTGAACCGATTTTACCACCGATTCCAGATCGTTGACGCCACCTTTATCCATGCCTCGGGAAGGGCTACTTCCCGCACCGATAATGTTTATCTGACCATCCGGGAGAATTTCTCCCACTAAAGCTGATACGGTGGCGGTGCCGATATCCAGACCAACAATGATGTTGTCATTAGCAGTTTTAGTCATCTGTATTCTCTTGTGCTAACTCTTGTTCTGAGATCCAACCTACTGCGGCGCCTGTATCGTATCTGAGGTCAATGTAGCTGACTTTATCCACTTCATTGCCCAACTGCTTATACAGTAGAAAAAACCGTGCTATACGTTCGTCCAGCGACTCTTTTCCCAATTCCAAGCGAATGCCATTATCCAGAATTATCTGCCAGGCCCGGCGCTCATTAAGTAACAACGAAGAGATGTTACGGCCTATTGCCTGAAACTGAGAATTATACTGCCGCCAAACTTTTAATACTTCCGGAGCACTGCCATCCGGCCCGTACAATTTTACATGTTCTTCTTTAACCAGTCCGATATCACCATCAAAAACGATGCCATCATCATCCAGCAAAGCATTACCGTTCCAGATAGCCTGTACTTGGTGCTCCGTTAAGAAGACTTTTATAGTGTCGGGCCACTGTTTCCGGATTGATGCATGAGAAACCCAGGGAATGGATTGCACGCTGGTCTGAAGAACATCAATATCCTGAGACATAAAGGTTCCGATATGATCCAACCGGGCAAATGCTCGCTGAACATCAAGAGTAGAAACGTATTGTAAATTACCTTGCAGAACGATTTTAGAGAGCGGAAGACGTTGTTCATCCCACATCCAACTGATCGTTGAATACAACAAAAAACCAATCAACAACACCACCACCAGAAAAAAGCTGCCTCCGACGGCATGCTGTTTCACTAGTGGTGAACCGGATATTTTACGGCCTTCGGCTAACACGCTGTTTATCAAAGTCCGATGATCCTGTTGACGACTGGCAAATTGTTTCCCTATTTCGTTACGCAATAGAGGCAAAAGCACTGACTTTAACCTTTGGATTATACTGAGGTGTTAAAAAGTATCAAATACTCAAATACAGAAATTCCATATCGGTAGCGACTTAATTCACCATAAAACACAGATATGCAACTGCATTACGCTTTTTGCATACGCTCGACGTTTAACTCTAACGCGGCCAATTCTCTTGCTACTTTGCCCACATCACCAGCACCTTGCGTCAGCACCAGGTCACCATCTTGTAGGACATTGGCTAAAACCGACGGTAACGTCTTGCTATCCGGAACAAAAATCGGATCCAGCTTGCCACGGCTACGAATCGTACGGCACAGTGAGCGGCCATCCGCGCCGGCAATCGGCTTTTCACCCGCCGAATACACATCCAGCATCAGCAGAACATCGACCTGCTCCAGCACATTTGCAAAGTCATCGTACAAATCACGAGTACGCGTATAACGGTGCGGCTGGAAAATCATCACCAGACGCTTGTCTGCCCACCCATTGCGGGCAGCAGCAATCGTCACACCGACTTCGGTTGGGTGATGACCGTAGTCATCCACCAGCATCGCTTTACCGCGACCAGTTTCAAATTCGCCCAGATGATCGAAACGACGTCCAGTGCCCTGGGTATTCGCCATCGCACGCAGAATCGCTTCATCACTGATATCGTCTTCAGTCGCGACCGCAATCGCAGCCGACGCATTGAGCGCGTTATGACGCCCCGGAATGTTAAGCGTGATATCCAGATTGGCGCGACCTTGGCGCACCACGGTAAATTTACCCTGTTGGCCATCCTGACGGTAATTTTCAATACGCACGTCGGCATCTTCTGAGAAACCATAAGTGATCACCTGGCGGCTGACGCGTGGAATCAACTCACGCACCACCGGATCATCGATACATAGAATCGCCTGACCGTAAAATGGCAGGTTATGCAGAAAATCGACAAAAGTTTGCTTCAACGTTTCAAAGTCACCGCCATAGGTATCCATATGATCCGCTTCGATGTTGGTCACAATCGTCACCATCGGCTGCAGATGCAGGAACGACGCGTCACTCTCATCGGCTTCCGCTATCAGGATACGGCTTGACCCCAATCGAGCATTAGTCCCCGCGCTTTTCACCAAGCCACCGTTGACGAACGTTGGATCCATACCCGCTTCCGAGTAAATTTGCGTCACCAGTGCGGTGGTGGTGGTTTTACCGTGAGTCCCCGCGACTGCAATCCCGTGACGAAAACGCATCAGCTCGGCCAACATCTCGGCGCGGCGGACGACCGGAATACGTCTCTCGCGTGCAGCTTTGATTTCAGGGTTCTGTTCATTGATGGCCGTCGAAACAACAACCACACTCGCCTGCGCAACGTTAGACGCCGCATGGCCAATATAAACTGTCGCGCCTTTCTCCGTCAGACGTTCAGTGACCGCATTCGACGCGATATCTGATCCCGTGATTTGGTAGCCTTCGTTGAGCAGGACTTCCGCGATCCCGCTCATGCCTGCGCCACCAATACCGATAAAGTGAATACATTTCACTCGGCGCATTTCCGGCACCATTGCGCGAATCTGCGCTAAGTCTTGTGTATGTTTGATCGTCATAAAGCGGTTCTCATTATTTGTCGACACTGGACTGCGTCACGGCAATGATGGCATCCGCCACCACTTTATCCGCATCCAGTTTGGCTGCATGGCGGGCTTTTTGCGCCATGTTCAGCAGAGCCGGGCGATCCAACTGCGCAATGGCAGCGGCCAATTTATCTGCCGTCAGCTCAGGTTGTTCAATCATTTGGGCAGCGCCACACGCCACCAAGTGGTCTGCGTTCAAGGCTTGCTGACGATCTTTGTGCATGAAAGGAACAAAGATCGCAGCCACACCCGCCGCTGAAATTTCAGATACCGTCAAGGCTCCAGAGCGGCAAACCAGAAGATCGGCCCAGGCATACGCCTCAGCCACATCATCAATAAATTCAGTCACGTCGGCATTGTGCACACCCAGTTCCGCATACGCTTGCTGAACTTCTTGCTGGCTGTTTTTTCCAGCCTGATGACGAACTTGGTAGCCCTCACCCAGCTGGGCCAAGGTTGCAGGCAAAGTCTGATTGAGAATCCGCGCGCCTTGGCTGCCACCCATGATCAGAATGCGCACCGGCCCCGTACGCTCAGTCAATCTTTCACTTGGATCCGGCAGCGCAACGACATCATCACGCACCGGGTTCCCGACCACAGGTACGCCAGCAAATGCGCCTTCGAATGCCTGAAAGACTTTGGTAGCGATTTTAGACAGCCATTGGTTAGTCAGGCCAGCAACCGCATTCTGCTCATGCAAAACTACCGGAATACCCAATGTCCATGCGGCAATACCGCCCGGACCACTGACATAACCGCCCATCCCGAGTACCGCATCCGGTTGCCACGCTTTCATGTGGCGACGCGCCTGCAAAATTGCATTCACGATTTGAAATGGCGCCTTCAGCAGACGGGCAATACCCTGACCACGCAGGCCTTTAACACGAATAAAGTCGATCTCGATACCGTGTTTGGGCACCAGGTCCGCTTCCATTCGATCGGCCGTCCCCAACCAGCGAATTTCCCAGCCTTGTTGCTGCAACTGTTTTGCCACGGCTAAACCAGGAAAGACATGACCACCGGTTCCCCCGGCCATCACCATTAATCGTTTAGTTTTCTTCATTGGTTATTTCTTTTGTTCTGCGACTGTCTGCCATACGGCATTCATGATCGATGCGCAGCAGTATCGATACCGCCACCGACATAATGATTAAACTCGAACCACCATAACTGATGAGTGGTAACGTCAGACCTTTAGTTGGCACCATACCTGCTGCAGCGCCGACGTTGACCAAGGTCTGGAACGCAAACCAGATCCCGATGCCAAACGCCAGATAACCGCCAAACTGCTGATCGTGTTCAAACGCTTTCTTACCGATCAGAATGGCTTTAAACACCAGACTGAAAATCAGCATCAATACCAGCGTGACGCCAACAAAGCCGAGCTCTTCCGCCATGACCGCGAACACAAAGTCGGTGTGCGCTTCAGGTAGGTATTCCAGTTTCTGAATCGAGTTCCCCAGCCCTTGACCAAACCATTCACCGCGGCCAAAGGCCATCAGTGATTGCGTGAGCTGATAACCGCTGCCGAATGGGTCTTCCCAAGGGTCGAGGAACGAAGTAACACGACGAATGCGGTAAGGTTCGGCGGCGATCAGCGCCACCACCGCGAGAATACCGGCCACCATCAAGGCGAGAAATTGCGACAACTTCGCCCCGGCAATAAACAGCATACCAAACAGCGTCACCAGCATCACGATGACGGTTCCCAGGTCTGGCTGACCGAGCAGTAACACCGCCAGCGTACCGAACACCATGATCGGCTTGAGAAAGCCACCAAAAAACGTTTGACGCACTTCATCGTGTTTACGTACCAGATAACCGGACATAAAAATAAACAGCGATAATTTGGCCACTTCAGCAGGCTGAAGGTTAAACAGACCGAGCGGGATCCAGCGCGATGCACCGTTGACCGATTTACCAGCCAGCAGCACGATAATCAGCAACACAAAGGAGATCGCAAGCAACACCGAACTGTATTGCATCCAGCGCTGCAGCGGCACCTGAAGCACCACCGCAGAGGTGATGAGAGCCAGCATCAGGAAGATGGCATGGCGAAACATAAAGTGAAACGGTTGATCAGTGAGACGCGAGCTAATGGGAAACGAAGCGGATGTCACCATCACCAAACCAATCAACATCAATCCCAGCGCGATCCAGACCAACTGACGATCGAACAGAGCGTCAGGAGAAGCAGTACGCAGCCAGCGGTTAAGTGATTGAAATGGTTTGGCGAGTAACAAAATCGTTCCCTTTGTCCCTAAGCGTAGCGCTGGGCCAGTTCAGCAAACACGTCGCCACGGGCCATAAAGTTTTTAAATTGGTCGAAGCTGGCGCAAGCCGGAGACAACAACACCATATCCCCTGCTTTCAGTTGCGGGCGAATCGATACAATCACGTCTTCCATCGTATCAAAACGCTGAGCGGAGGCATGTAACGGCATGAACTGATCGCCATCGCGGCCAAAACAGCACAGCGTGAGTGGTAGCGCCTCCAACACAGGTTTTAATGGCGTGAAGTCCGCGCCTTTACCAACCCCGCCCACCAGCAGATACAAGGTGCCATTCAAGGTCAGTCCAGACAACGCCGCCAATGTGCTCGCCACATTGGTTGCTTTCGAATCATTGACCCATTTTATACCCTGATTATCGGCAACCACCTGACAGCGGTGTGTCAGTCCCGTGTAAGACTTCAATGCAGGCAGCGCGTTTGTATAATTCACGCCCGCTGCATCGAGTAAAGCCAGCACGGTCAGCACGTTAGCCACGTTGTGACGGCCAACCAAACTCAGATCCGAGGTTGGCAGCACCACCTCACCATTGGCGATCAACACTTCCTTACCGTCATGTTGCGCCGTGGTAAATTCGGCAGGTTGCTCCAGACCAAAACGCACCGTGCGACCCGAGTAGGCATCCGGATAGGTTTGGGTATCGTCAGCGTTCACGACCGCCGTTTGTGCATGTTCAAAAATGCGCAGCTTAGCCTGACGATATCCTGCCATGCCGTCATAACGGTCCATGTGGTCTTCCGACAGATTAAGAAATGCCGCGGCTTTTAGCACCAGAGATGAAGTGGTTTCCAGTTGAAAACTCGACAGTTCCAGCACGTAGAGTTCAGCGTGTTGCGACAGTAGATCCAGCGCCGGCACACCAATATTGCCTCCGACTGCAGTAGCAATTCCAGCCGCGTTGGCCATCACGCCAGTCAGGTCGGTCACGGTGCTTTTACCGTTCGAACCGGTAATCGCAATCACAGGTTTATTCACGTGCCAGGCAAACAGTTCAATATCGCCGACCACCGGAATGTTCGCCGCCAGTGCCTGCTGAATTTCTGGCGTGGCGAGCGCAATACCCGGGTTAGCAACAATTAAATCGGCCGCCAACAACCACTCAACATTCCAGCTGCCACTGTGCAGTTCCACACCGGTCGGCAGTTGTTCCTGCCCCGGTGGCGCTTCACGAGTATCAATAACCCGCACCGTCACTGTCGGGTGATATTTTTGCAGATAATTAACGACAGAGAGCCCGGTAATACCGAGCCCTACGACCACTACATGCTGAATGCCTTGCCAACGGTCCATTTATTTCTTTTCCACGTAAAGGATTAACGCACTTTCAGTGTCGCTAAACCAATCAAAACCAAAACGATAGAGATGATCCAGAAACGCACGATCACGCGAGGTTCCGGCCAACCTTTCAGTTCATAGTGATGGTGAATTGGGGCCATGCGGAAGATGCGCTGACCGCGCAGCTTGTATGACCCCACCTGCAGGATCACCGACAGTGTTTCCATCACGAACACACCGCCCATGATCACCAAGACGAATTCCTGACGAACCAGCACCGCGATCGTGCCCAGTGCACCGCCCAGTGCCAGAGAACCCACATCGCCCATGAAAACTTGCGCTGGATAGGTGTTAAACCAAAGGAAGCCAAGACCAGCACCGACAATCGCGGTACACACCACCACCAGTTCAGACGTGTAAGGGATGTAGGGAATATGCAGGTAGTTGGCAAAGTTGACGTTACCTGTTGCCCAGGCGATCACACCAAAGCCAGCCGCGACCAACACCGTTGGCATGATCGCCAAGCCATCCAAGCCATCGGTCAGGTTGACTGCGTTACTGGTACCTACAATCACAAAGTAAGTCAGAATAATGTAGAACAGTCCCAGTTGGGGCATCACTTCTTTAAAGAAAGGCACCACCAGCTGAGTAGCGGCGGTATCGTGACCATGTGCATACAGTGCAAATGCGACCACCAGCGCAATCGCAGACTGCCAGAAGTATTTCCAGCGCGCAATCAGGCCATCAGTGTTTTTGCGCACCACTTTACGATAGTCATCGACAAAGCCGACTGCACCGTAACCCATCAGCACGGCCAGAACCGCCCAGACGTACGGGTTCGACAAATCTGTCCACAACAACACGGTGATAATAATCGAAGCCAGAATCATGATGCCGCCCATCGTTGGGGTACCACGTTTACTGAAATGCGATTCCGGACCGTCGTTACGCACCACCTGACCAATCTGCAACAATTGCAGGCGTTTGATCAGACGCGGGCCCATCCACAATGAAATGCCCAGAGCCGTCAGAATGCTGACAATCGCTCGAAATGAAAGGTATTCGAACAAACGGAAAAACGAAAAATATGGCTGGAGTAACTCCGCAAGCCAAATAATCATGAGTATTTCTCCTTAAGAGCAGCGGCAATCTTACTCATACCCGCACTGTTGGCGCCTTTGACGATCAGTACGTGAGTGCGATCCTGTTGTTGTTCTAGTTGCTGCTCGATAAACATAATCATGTCCTGATGGGACGCAAAATGGCGACCGTGACAGACATCGCTGATCACCTTCGCATCGTGGCCATACGTCAGGACATATTCAAATTGGAATGGTGCAGCATGTTCACCGACTTGTTGGTGAAGTGCAAGGCTTTCCTCACCTAACTCGGCCATATTGCCCAAAATTAGCCACCGGGTGGCAGAAAAACCGCCAAGCAGGTCCACGGCGGCTTTCATCGCCGGAACACTGGCATTGTAACTGTCGTCGATCAACGTAATGTTGTCGTTCAGCTCTGTCACATCCACGCGGCCTTTCACTTTCGACAGATGCGCTAAACCATGCTGAATGTCAGCGAGAGTCGCGCCCATCTCAATCGCAAGTGCACTTGCTGCAAGTGCATTACCCACATTGTGCTTGCCGATGATGCCCAGTTTCACGGCCACTTCACCGATAGGCGTCACCAGAACAAAGCTGGCTTCCCCTGCAGCATTCAACACGATGTCACGCGGGTAAAAGTCAGCGCTGTGCTCTGTGACGGAAAAAGTTTTCACACATTTGTCAGCCAGCACGGCTTGCCACAGTTCACCGCCCTGGCTGTCGAGGTTAACGACCGCCGTTTTGCCCGCACTCAGGCCTTGGTAAATTTCACCTTTGGCACGTTTTACGCCTTCGATCGAGCCAAAGCCTTCTAAGTGTGCCGCAGCCACGTTATTCACCAACGCCACATCCGGTTTCACCAGCGCCGTGGTGTAAGCAATTTCGCCAATATGGTTGGCGCCGAGTTCAATTACAGCGTAATCATCTTGCGGCGTCGAACGCAGCAGTGTCAGCGGCACACCGATGTCATTATTAAAGTTACCCGCAGTGAACAGCACCTGGCCTTTCGCCGCTAAGATACTGGCCACCATCTCTTTCACCGTGGTTTTGCCACAGCTGCCCGTGATGGCAACCGTCGGCGTATGACACTGCTGATGAACCCAGCTGCCCAGCAAGCCCAGCGCAATTTTGCTATTGGCGACCACCAGCTGGGGCACGTTGATATCCAGCACTCTTTCTACTAACAGCGCTTTGGCACCCGCTGCCACCGCTTGCGCGGCAAATTCATGGGCGTCAAAACGCTCTCCGACCAAGGCAACAAAAAGTGCGTCTTTTGGAATTGAACGAGTATCCGTTGACACTGCGGCGATCTCGGTATCTTCACCCACTAATTGCGCATCAAGAACCGCAGTTAACTGCGTCAGAGAAGTTCCAATCATGCTGACAGCTCCAATAAAGTTTGCGCGGATTCACGATCCGAGTAATGAATCGTCTCGTTGGCCAGTACCTGGTAGTCTTCGTGACCTTTACCCGCGAGCAAAATAATGTCTTGTTCACCCGCTTGCGACAGGGCTAAACTCAGCGCGTCAAAACGGTTGTGCTCCACGCTAGCGTCTTGCGGCGCTTTAAGTCCGGCCAGCATATCGTTGACAATTGCCTGCGGATCTTCGCTGCGCGGGTTGTCGTCAGTCAGGATCACGCGATCAGCAAACGCTTCAGCAATCGCAGCCATCATAGGGCGCTTACCCGTATCACGATCACCGCCGCACCCAAAAATTACCCACAATTGACCCTGACAATGCACGCGCAGTGCGCGTAGCGCCTTTTCTAATGCGTCCGGCGTATGGGCGTAATCGACGACGACTTTCGCTTTGCCAGAAGCCTGAAACAGTTCCATGCGACCTAATACCGGTTTAAGTTTAGGTGCCGCTGCCAACAGAGCGCCGAGCTCAAAGCCCAGGCTCAGCAGCGTGGCCAGCGCCAGCATTAGATTCGATGCGTTGAATTCGCCAATCAGCGGCGCGCGCAGTTGACCCGCTCCCCAACGACCATCGAAATCGAGCGTAATGCCGCTTTCAGCGTAACTTACTTTCACTGCCCACAGCGCTTGCTCGGTTTCCGGTTTTCCTTGAAGAGAAACGCCTACGGCATGCTTAAGCTGCTGCGCCCAACGCGCGCCGACTTCGTCGTCCACATTGATGATGGCATGACGCGTGTCATGTTCAGTAAACAGTGACAGCTTTGCCTCCGCGTAGGCGTCCATGGTGCCGTGGTAATCCAGATGGTCACGGCTGAGGTTGGAAAAGACGCCGGCATCAAACTGCAGACACTTCACCCGTCCTTGCACCAAACCATGCGAGGAGACTTCCATCGCAGTAAATTCCGCACCTTGCTGCGCGAGGTCAAACAGTGTCGACTGCACTTCGATCGCGTTGCCCGTGGTGTTGGCCGCGGGCTTTAGGTCGGCAAGAAAACCATTGCCCGTCGTCCCCATTACGGCAGCACGATGGCCCAGCAGGTCAATCCATTGTGCAATCAGTTGAGAAATGGTGGTTTTACCGTTGGTCCCCGTCACAGCAATGACGTGATTCTGATGTCCGCCATACAGGCGACCTGCCAGTTGCGACAGATGTTTGTCCAGATGTTCGATATAGAGAATAGGAACCGATTGGCGCTCTGCGACGCTGCCATGTGAGTATTGTGAGCACGCTTGGGCCAGCACCAGATTCGCCCCTTGGACGATGGCTTTGTCGATGAACTGACGTCCATCAATTGCATGACCAATAATGGCGACAAAGGTGTCACCCGGTTCAATTTTTCGGCTGTCGAGTTCCAGATGCGTGACGGGTAGCGCCGCCAACTCAGACTCGCTGATCGTCAGCCATGGAGAGATTAGTTGTTGCAAAGCCTTGCTAGTGTTCATGGAGTTCTCACACTATGGTTTGTCCGCTGCACCGTGGTGTCAGCGGACTTTGTTATTTTTGAAATCGGTTCTCATCCGGCGCGATGTTGAGGATCTGCAGTGCCCCTTTCATGATTTCAGAGAACACCGGTCCTGCTACGGCGCCGCCGTAGTAAGAATCACCCTGAGGTTCGTTCACCATCACCACCAACGAAATACGTGGATCGCTCACTGGCGCCACGCCGGCTGTGTAGGCAAAATATTCGTCGCTATAACCGCCTGCTATCGCTTTGCGCGAGGTCCCGGATTTCGCCGCAATCCGATATCCCGGTACCGCCGCTTTCACGGCCGTACCACCCGGCTGGGTTACAGTTTCCAGCATATCCAGCACTTGCTTGGCGTATTTAGCATCTACAACCTGATGAGACAGATCCTGCTGATTGCTTTCAATCAAATGTACTGGCTGATATTTACCCAGATTGCCCAGCGTGGCATAAGCGTGCGCAAGCTGAATCGGCGTGATAGACAAGCCATAACCAAAGGCCAGTGTCGCGATCTCAAACTGTGACCAACGGCGGCGGTTGGGGAAAATCCCGGTGGTTTCACCCACCAGGTTGAGGCCGGAAACTTCACCCAGCCCCACAGAGTTGTACATGCCGAGCATCGCTTCGAGCGGCATTCCCAGCGCTAAGTGCGCCACACCGACGTTGCTCGATTTTTTCAGAATCATTTGCAGCGTGGCTTTGCCCACTTTTGAGGTGTCACGTACCCGGCTGCCACCAATGCGCATGACCCCATCGCCGGTATCAATGATGGTATGTTCATCTGCGGTGCCGTTGGCGAGCGCGGCCAGCACCACAAATGGTTTCACGGTTGAACCTGGCTCAAATGCATCAGTAATGACGCGGTTCCGCATCTTGAAGCTTTGCCAGTCAGAGCGGTTATTCGGGTTATAAGAAGGCGCGTTAACCATTGCCAGCACTGCGCCGGTTTTAACATCCAGCATCACCGCCGATGCCGACGTCGCACGGTAATCAGCCATCGCCTGCTTAACGGCGCGAAAAGCGATCGCTTGCAGACGCTGATCGATAGTCAGTTGCAACGGCTTACCCTCTTCACGCTCTTCCAGCGAGATATTTTCCACCACGCGGCCGTAGCGATCTTTACGGATAATGCTCTTACCAGCTTCACCGGTCAGCCATTTGTCGTAGCTGCGCTCGACACCTTCCAGACCATGGCCGTCGATGCCGGTCACACCAATCAAATGAGCGCTGACTTCCCCCGCCGGATAGTAGCGGCGAGATTCCGATTTAAGCCCAACACCAGACAGCTTCAGCTCACGAATGTATTTCGCCATTGCCGGGCTGACCTGACGTTGCAGGTAGATGAAGCGACGAGTACGGTTATCCTCAAGCTTTTTCATCATTTCCTGACGATCTAAGCTCAGCACATCCGCCAGTGCGTACCAGCGATCTTTTTCGACCAATCCGCCTTGTTTGAAAATGGTCACCGGATCGGCCCACACGGCATCCACGGGCACACTCACTGCCAGCGCTTCACCATTACGATCGGAGATAATCCCGCGCGCGGATTGCAGCGTTTTAGCACGAATAGAGCGCATGTCGCCTTCGCGAATCAGGTTATCCGGTTCGATAATTTGAATAAAAGCAAGTCGCCCCACCAACATGGCAAAGGCGAGCAGGACAAAAAAGACGATGAGATAAAAACGCCAGCGGATAAAAACCGGGCTGTCTTGCTCGGTAACTTTGGCGCTCGTTTTCGGTTTGGCTGTGGCTTTTTCTTTGGCTTTCGCTGGCTTTTTCGTCATTTGATTTCAATCACTACTTCTTTGTCAGCATCCGGACGTTTCATGTCCAGCTCGTTCTTTGCCATTTCCTGCACTCGGCTATGCTCGGCCAGCGCCGTCTCTTCCAGGATCAGGTTACGCCACTCATTGTCGAGATGATCGCGCTCTTCCAGCGCCTGATCTTTTTGCGTGATCGCCTGACGGGTATGGTGTGTGGTAAACACAACTCCCATGGCGGAAGTAAAGATCAGAATCAACATGATAAGAGGTACCCGACCTACCGTAAGTAGGTCGGCTGCAATCAGTTTGGCGAGATTTAGCTTGGTTTGAGACATAATCGCTATCGAGTTTCAGAACGCTCAGAGTTTTTCAGCGATACGCAGAACAGAGCTGCGAGAACGTGGATTCATCTCCACTTCTTGCTCAGAAGGTTTGATGGCTTTACCGACTGTTTTCAGGTCAGCACTACCCAACGCGCGAATTTGTTCCTGAGTCAGCGGAATACCATGCGGCACTTCCGGCCCTTTACTCTCTTTACGCATGAAGCGCTTCACCATGCGATCTTCCAGTGAGTGGAAGCTGATCACCGACAGGCGGCCTTGCGGTGCGAGAATCGACGCAGCACCTTTAAGCGCGGTATCAATCTCTTCCAATTCACTGTTGATGTAAATACGAAAAGCCTGGAATGCGCGGGTGGCCGGGTGTTTTTTCTCTTTGAAACTCTTTGGCGCCGCATCAGAAATCAGTTTAGCCAGTTGGCTGGTGCGAGTCAGGGGTTCGTTTTCTTCATCTTCACGATAAGCGACAATCGCTTTGGCGATTCGGCGCGCGTGTTTATCTTCACCAAATTCGCGAATCACCCAGGTAATGTCGTCCAGCTCCGCTTGTGCCAGCCAGTCGGAAACTGGCATACCCGAAGTCGGGTCCATGCGCATATCCAGCGGGCCATCTTTCATAAAGCTGAAACCACGTTCAGCATCATCAAGCTGCGGTGACGAAACACCAAGGTCGAACAGCACGCCGTCAACTTTGCCGACTAAATCGTAACGCTGAGCGTACTCTGCAATGCCGGAAAACGGACCGTGAACGATGGTAAAACGCGGATCATCAATTCTTTGCGCTTCGGCAATCGCCTGTGGATCGCGGTCGATACTGTATAAGCGGCCATTCGGGCCCAGCTGAGACAAGATAGTGCGGCTGTGTCCGCCACGACCAAAGGTGCCGTCGATATAAATGCCATCCGGCTTAATCGCCAGACCGTCGATCGATTCATGAAGCAGCACAGAAATATGTTGGAAAGATTCAGTCATAATGGTCTCGTTCAGCACAAACGTCCGTCAGTTTGATTTTGTAGTGTACCGTTTTCCCACACTACTGCTAGCCATAAAAGCAGTTACAGGACGTGACATTGCGCTAAGTTTAATGGTTTTACTATCGTCTAAGTCAATAAAAAGCAAAAAACCCATCATAACCGCGAAGCTATGATGGGTCTGAATAGGTGGAGCCGACATGTAAGCCGGGTTCTGTTCCGCTTGCGCGGCGGTAGCCATTCGTCTAGGCCAGCAATCGCTCACTGGCTCAAGCAACCTACCCGCCTCCTAACGCGAGCAACGCTATGTGGAGGCCTATTTGGTCTTGCTCCGGGTGGAGTTTACCTTGCTACGAACTGTTGCCAGCCGCACGGTGCGCTCTTACCGCACCCTTTCACCCTTACCTGATCCCTTGCGGGCCATCGGCGGTCTTCTCTCTGCTGCACTTGTCGTAGGCTTGCGCCCCCCAGGCGTTACCTGGCACCCTGCTCTACGGAGCCCGGACTTTCCTCCCCCTTATCAGTCTCCCCAACACAAGGTCAAGGGACGTCAATAAGGCAGCGACTACCCAGTCAACTCCAGGCGCGAATTCTATCGGCATCGCACCTCACTGTCTAGGAGGAATCGTCCTCACAACGTATTTTCAGCGCAACTGGTCAGAAGTTCAGCAGTTAGCCAAGATTGTCCAGTCCCCATTTGTAAAGTGCATTCTTTTTCAGATTGTAGATTTCCGCCGTCATCGCCGCCGCTTTCTTCAGCGGCAGTTCTTTGGTCAGGATCCCCAAAGTGCGCAGCGCTTCTTCTGGCAAGACGTCTTCTGCGCTGTCACGATAACCGTGGATCAGCAGTACCATCTCGCCTCTTTTGCGGTTATCGTCTGCTTCAATCCACTCAATCAGTTCGCCCAACGGCATGCCCTGAATGGTTTCAAAGGTTTTGGTCAGTTCACGAGCCAGCACGACTTGACGCTCTGGCCCTAAGACGTCCAGCATATCCTGCAGCGATTCCGTAATACGATGCGGTGATTCATAAAAAATACAGGTACGCTCAGCCTTGGCGATTTCCATAAACTTGTCTTTGCGCCCTTTGCTTTTGGCCGGCAAAAAACCTTCGAAACTGAAGCGATCGGATGGCAGACCAGAGGCACTCAATGCCGTGATCACCGCACACGCACCAGGAAGTGGCACAACTTTAACACCCGCCTGACGACATTGGGTGACTAAATGATAACCTGGATCACTAATAAGTGGTGTACCGGCATCCGATACCAACGCGATCGACTGTCCGGCCAACAATTTCTCAACTAAAACTTGAGCTTTTTGCTGTTCATTGTGATCATGCAGAGCGAACGTCTTAGTTTGAATATTGAAGTGCGCAAGCAGTTTGCCTGAATGGCGGGTATCTTCTGCGGCGATAACATCAACACTTGAAAGCACATCGAGGGCACGTTGGGTAATATCCCCTAAGTTGCCAATCGGAGTCGGAACTATGTACAAAGTTGGGACTTCTGCAGGCAAGGTTTTGTTATCTGTCATTTGTTTACCATCACTTCAACGATTAATATAGAGACAATTTTACACGGATTAACGAAAGAACTCATGGCTATGAAAAACCATCAGAGACGCAGTGTACCACGCTTACTCACTCCCGTTGCATTAGCAATTACCCTGGCCGCCTGTTCCTCGACGCCGACGTCCCCGCTTTTGGTGGATATTACTGGCGAGCCGAGCCTGCCGGCACAGACTTACCTGATGCAGGCAGACAGCAGTCAAGGCAGCCTGCAAAATGACTGGTTAATCATGGCCTTGAAAGCCGCGATTGCTGAAAACAACACAGAACAGGCTGATCTGCTGATTCGTCGTCTGGCCAAACAGAACCTGAGCGAAACCCAGCAAGCCGAATGGCAACTGGCTCGCGCGCAGTTGTTGGTCAACGCCGAAAAATACAAAGACGCGCTGAATCTGCTTAACTTCAAGCCTAACTGGCAACTGCCGACACTGCAGTGGCAGGAGTACCACCAGTTGCGTGCCGACATTTTCACCGCGCTTGATCGCTCGTTTGACTCAAGTCGCGAACTGGTCGCACTGTATGATCTGGCCGACAGCGATCAACAAGAAGCCCTGGCCGATCAAATCTGGACCAATCTCAACCACTACTCAGGCTATGCGATCACCAAGCTATCTGCCGAACCGAATGAAGCGGAGCTGGATGGCTGGCTGCAACTGGCCATTTATGTCAAAACTATGGGTAGTGACCTGCCTCAGCTAAAAAACACGCTCGAGAAATGGTTGGCAGAAAACCCGGATCATCCAGCGGCAATCTACACCCCTAAATCCATTCAGGACATTTTGGCCCTTGAGATCATTAAGCCGAAACATACCGCGCTGCTGCTGCCGTTGACCGGTAAATTCTCGAAACCCGCTCAACTGATTCGCGACGGTTTCATCATGGCGATGATGAATGACGAAGACCGCGATCCCAATGCGACCCTGACCATCATGGATACCAACGCCGAAACGCTGGAATCTGTGGATGCAACACTGACAGAGAAGAACATCGACTTCGTGGTTGGTCCGCTGATTAAAGGCAACATTGAAAAACTGCAACAATTCCAGCAAGAACGTGGTCAATCGATTCAAACACTGGCGCTGAATATTCCGGATCAAGTGATCGATGGTTCAGACACTTGTTACCTCGCACTGTCACCGGAGCAAGAAGTCGCTCAGGCGGCTAAACATCTGTTTACTGAAGGTTATCGTTACCCACTGGTCTTAGCACCTCAGGGCAGTTACGGCGAGCGTGTGGTTGAGGCCTTCGATGAAGAGTGGCACAAATACAGCAAAAACAAGGTGGCGGTGAACCAGTACGGCGATCGTCGTCAGTTGCAGCGCAACATCAACAACGTATTCGGTCTGCAGGACAGCCAGCAGAATATTGCTCAGATGGAAGCCTTAACGGGTCTGAAAATGGAAAGCCAGCCACGCAGCCGTCGTGACATCGACGCGGTATACATCGTGGCCAACAGTGCTGACCTCACGCTGATCAAACCGTTTATCGAAGTCGCCATCAACCCGGACACCAAGCCGCCAAAACTGTTCTCTAACTCCGCCAGCAACAGCGGTGGCCGTCAGTATGAAGATTTGACCGGCGTGACTTACAGTGACATTCCTTTGCTGATTCATCCAACGCCGGACGTCTCGGAACAGATGGATAAGCTGTGGCCTAAATCCACTAATGCCGAACGTCGCTTGCAAGCTATGGGGATGGACGCATACAAACTCATGGTGGAACTCCCACAAATGAAAGTCGTCCAAGGTTATACAATTGAAGGCCAAACCGGTGTACTGGGCATTGATGAACAATGCGTAGTGCAACGTGAAATCAGTTGGGCGGAGCATGGGGCTCTTTAGTCGCCGCCAGACCGGACAACACTATGAAACTACGGCGGCGGAGTATTTACGCCGCCGAGGTTTGTTCCTTATCGAACAAAATTTCCAGATTCGCGGCGGTGAACTGGATTTAATTATGCGGGAAAATCAAACGCTGGTGTTTGTCGAAGTGAAGTATCGTCAGAACCAACGTCACGGCCATGCTGCTGAAATGGTCACCAGACAGAAACAAGCACGCTTGATCAAAGCGGCAAATTGGTGGATGCTCAAGCAAGGCCTCAGCGCCGACAACACCGATTTTCGTTTCGATGTGGTGGCTATCCACGATGAAGGCCGCCAAATTGACTGGATAAAAAACGCAATCACTGAAGGATAATCAATGCTCGACAGCATTAAAGACAGTTTCACCGAAAGCATTCAAATTCAAATCGCCGCAGCCGAAGCGCTACCTGATGCGATTATGCACGCAGCACAAGCCATGGTGGCCAGCCTGCTCAACGGCAGCAAGATTCTGTGTTGTGGTAATGGCGGCTCCGCCTCTAATGCGCAGCAGTTTACTTCCTGTTTAGTTAACCGTTTTGAAACTGAGCGCCCAAGCCTGCCAGCGATGGCACTGACCGCCGACAACACCACATTGACTGCCGTTGCCAATGACTATCACTATCAGGAAATTTTTTCTAAACAAGTACGTGCATTTGGTCAGCCAGGCGATATTCTGCTGGCTATCTCCACCAGTGGTAACAGCAAGAACATCATCAAAGCGATGGAAGCAGCGGTAACACGCGACATGACCATTATTGCTCTGACAGGCAAAGATGGCGGCGAAATGGCAGGCTTACTGGGAGAAAACGACGTCGAAATTCGTATTCCATCCCAACGTACCGCTCGTATTCAGGAAGTTCATATGGTCACGTTGCACTGTCTGTGTGACTTGATTGACCAGGTTCTGTTCCCCGCTCACGAAGAGTAATCGATGAAGACTTTACGCCTATTTGCCGTTCTGGCGACACTGATGACCTTATCCGGCTGCGCTGGACTGTTTATCGCAGGTGCTGCCACCACCGTTAACATTGCGACCGATCCGCGCTCCACTCAAGAAATCTGGAAAGACAGCAATCTGGAACTCGAAGTGACAGGGCTGAGTAACAAGCCACCGTTCCAGAATCAGATGCGTATTACCGCCAGTTCATTCCGAGGTACCGTGATTCTGATTGGCCAATCACGCACCCCTGAATTATTGGATCAATTTGTTGCTCAGGTGCAAAAGTTAAAAGATGTCAAAGAACTGCACAATCAGGTAAAGATAAAAGCACCTTTGTCGTTTGGTGAAATCAGCAACGACAGTTGGATCACGACCAAAGTGAAATCAGCGCTGCTGGCAAAATCAGAGCTTAATGGTGTGAAAGTCTCAGTGATTACCGAAGACCGTGAAGTCTACATGTTGGGATACATTTCTCGTGAACATGCGAACATCGCGACAGACGTTGCGCGCAATATTTCAGGAGTAAAACAAGTGATTCGAGCCTTCGAATACGCGGACTAGCCTAATCTTCGGCATAAAAAAAGCAGCGTTTTCACGCTGCTTTTTTGTTTTATCTTGCTGAGTTATTTTACAACACGCAAACTTGGCTTGCCTTTCGGGCGCGGTGCCTCATCAGATTCAGCAGTGTCTGCTGGTGCCTCTGACGTCACTTCGCTCAAACCACTTTCCGCTGGTTCTTCTTCATAGATACCCGCTTCTTGAGCATCCATGTAAGCTTCCTCAGGTTCAAACATTGTTCCTGCGCCGTTCTCACGAGCATAGATAGCCTGAATCGCGTACATAGGAACCACAACCAGATGTGGGCGACCGCCAAAGCGAGCATTGAAAGTCACCTCATCGTTGCCCAGCTCAAGGTTACCGACAGCTCGAGGAGCGACGTTCAGAATGATTTGACCATCCTGAACATATTCCATCGGTACTCTTACACCTTGCAGTGTGGCATCTACCACCAAATGTGGCGTCAGTTCATTTTCCAGCAACCAATCATAAAATGCGCGCAGCATAAATGGTCGGCGGGGAGTCATGTGATCGATATCCATCAGACTACCATTAACGAACTAAACGCATCTCACGTTCAGCTTCTGTCAGAGAAGCCAAGAATGAATCACGTTCAAATACGCGGTTCATGTAAATCTTCAGCTCTTTTGAACCCGGGCCAATCAAATCGATACCCAGAACAGGCAAACGCCACAATAGCGGAGCCAGGTAACAATCGATCAGGCTGAATTCTTCACTCATGAAGTATTCGTATTCCGCAAATACTGGTGCAAGTGTCAGTAGATCGTTACGCAGTTTGACACGTGCCGATTCTGCTTCTTCAGCAGAACCCTTGATGATTTTGTTCGCCAGTGAATACCAGTTTCTCTCGATACGGTAAATCATCAGACGGCTGTTACCACGGGCAACAGGATACACTGGCATCAATGGTGGATGTGGAAAACGCTCATCAAGGTATTCCATGATGATTTTTGAGTCATAAAGCGCAAGCTCACGGTCAACCAGCGTTGGTACCGTTTTGTATGGGTTCAGCTCGATGAGATCCGCAGGTAGGTTATCTTCATCAACCAGCTCAACTTCAACACTGACACCTTTTTCAGCCAGCACAATACGAACCTGATGGCTATACATATCAGATGCACTTGAAAATAGAGTCATCACAGAACGTTTATTGGCAGCTACAGCCATGGAGCCCTCCAGCACACACTTACAGATATAAAAAAACAATGGAGGCTAAGCCTCCATTGATTATTCGATTAATCGAGAATTAGCACGACATCGTAGCACAATTAGTGCACATCACGCCAATACTCTTTCTTCAGCGCCACGACAACGATCGTCAGCAGAACAAGGAAGGCCATCACCCACCAGCCCATCGCCTGACGTTCAAGTTTCACTGGTTCACCGGAATATTCTAGGAAGTTCACCAGATCGCGAACAGCTTGATCGTATTCGCCAGTGCTCAGCTCACCATTGCCTTGCGATTTGGTGGCAACAACAGCTTTCACTTCTTCGCCATCAACCATGTGTGTGCCAAAAACAGGTTCCGGAGTGCCTTGTAGTTCTTCAAGAACGTGTGGCATACCGACGCTTGGGAACACAATATTGTTCACGCCAAATGGACGACTCGGATCGGCATAGAATGAACGTAGGTAGGTGTATAACCAATCCACGCCACGCACACGAGCCACCAACGTCAGGTCAGGTGGTGGAGCACCAAACCATTTGGCCGCTGACTTATCCGGAATCGCGTTTTCCATCAGCTCACCGATCTTGGTTTGCGGATTGAAAATCAGGTTCTCTTTCATCAGATCCGCAGGGATCCCCAAGTCTGTCGCCACGCGCTCATAACGTTGATACTGCGTTGAGTGACAACCGAAACAGTAGTTCATGAACAGTTTGGCGCCGCGTTGCAGAGAAGCTGTATCAGACAAGTCATTCCCCGCTTTATCCAGATGCACGTTACCGCCTGCTGCCATCGCCAATGAAGGCAGCATTGCAAACAAAATTACAATCCATTTTTTCATTTGAATGTCACCCTCTTTGGTAGTGGCTTGGTTGCTTCGTTTTTGCTGTAGAAGAACAGCAGAACGAAGAACATGAAGTAACCCAAACTAAAGATTCGAGCCAGTAAGGTATACGTTGGAGTTGCAGGAAGCGCACCCAAAACACCTAAGGCAATGAAACAAATGGTAAATTGAATGATGTTCGCTAGGTGTAGCTTGCTGCGGTAGCGGTATGAACGCACTTTACAGCGATCCAGCCAAGGCAGAACAAACAGCACAACAATCGAGGCACCCATCGCGACAACGCCCAGCAGCTTATCCGGTACCGCACGCAGAATTGCGTAGAACGGCGTGAAGTACCACACCGGAGCGATATGCGGTGGCGTTTTCAGCGGGTTTGCCGCTTCAAAGTTAGGCGGCTCAAGGAAGTAACCACCCATCTCTGGGTTGAAGAACAGCACGTAGCAGAACAAGAACAAGAAACCAGCGACACCCACCAGATCCTTCACCGTACCGTAAGGGTGGAAAGGAATCGAATCGATGATGTCGTATTTCTTGGTGTAGTACTCGTGGAACTTGAACTGGCTCTGGTAATCGTCGCCCATCGTGCCTTTCGGCAGTTTGGTTTCGATACCATCCGGGTTGTTCGAACCCACTTCGTGCAGAGCAAGAATGTGCAACACGATCAGCAGCAGCAGAACGATCGGCAATGCAATGACGTGCAGAGCAAAGAAACGGTTCAGTGTGGCGCCGGAGATAACGTAGTCACCACGAATCCATAGCGTCAGATCATCACCGATAACCGGAATGGCACCGAACAGAGAAATGATTACCTGCGCCCCCCAGTAAGACATCTGACCCCAAGGCAGTAGGTAACCCATGAAAGCTTCTGCCATCAGCGCCAGGAAGATCAACATCCCGAAGATCCACAATAGCTCACGAGGTTTCTGGTATGAACCGTAGATAAGACCACGGAACATATGCAGGTAGACCACGACAAAGAATGCCGATGCGCCAGTTGAGTGCATATAACGCAGCAACCAACCGTAATCCACATCACGCATGATGTATTCAACAGACGCAAACGCACCGTCACCAGACGGAACGTAGTTCATCGTCAGCCAGATACCAGTTAGGATCTGGTTAACCAGCACCAACATTGCCAAGGAACCAAAAAGGTACCAAAAGTTAAAGTTCTTCGGCATTGGGTATTCAGAAAGGTGCTTCTTATACGCATTCATTGCGGGCAGGCGTTTTTCCACCCAATCAAGTAGAGCTTGCATTATGCCTCCCCTGTTTCATCAAGGCCGATAACAATTCTGGTATCGCTCAGGTACATGTACTTTGGAATCACAAGGTTAAGTGGAGCAGGTACACCTTGGAATACACGACCAGCCATGTCGAATTTCGAACCGTGACATGGACAGAAGAAACCTGACTTAACCCCTTGAACTTGTTCGTTAAAAGAGTCAGGCAGATAGGTTGGTGAACAACCTAAGTGAGTACAGATACCGACGGCAATAAAGTATTCAGGCTTTATTGAGCGATAGGTATTTTGAGCGTAGGTAGGTTGTTGTTCTTCATTAGAGTTCGGATCACGAAGCTGATTGTCATGCTCTTTTAAAGCATTAACCACAGATTGAGAACGACGTACAACCCATACAGGTTTACCTCGCCACTCAACACGGACCATTTGCCCTTCTTCGAGTTTACTGATGTCAACCTCGACAGGGGCACCCGCCGCTTTCGCTTTCGCACTTGGGTTCCACGATTTGATAAAAGGTACGGCAACAGCAGCCGCTCCCAAACCACCCACAACAGCTGTTGTAGCGGTTAAGAAACGTCTGCGACCGTTGTTCAAAGGCGCATTGCTCATCCAGACATTCTCCCATTTGCTCCTTGTGGATTCCTGTTATTCCGCTTAAGAGCATGGCTAACAAAATACGGTTTTCGTTGTATTTATTTGATGTGAAATGATAAATAAAACCCTACTTTTTGACAAGATAAAGCTACCTTTTGGTAACATTCGTGCAGTAATTCGCACGCGAGGTCACAAAAGGGACATTATTGGAAGAAAGGGTGATGAAGTGACTTGTGAGAAAGGAATTTCTTTTGTGTAAATACACAAAAACTTTTGCGTAGAAAAACAAAAAGCCCGGCAAATGCCGAGCTTTTGAACCACATTCCAGTAACACTGGAAAGCGAGATTCTTTTCGTAATGAAAAGATTAACGCTTAGAGAACTGTGGACGACGACGTGCTTTACGTAGACCAACTTTCTTACGTTCAACGCGACGAGCGTCACGAGTAACGTAGCCAGCAGCACGTAGAACAGGACGTAGAGATTCATCGTATTCCATCAGAGCGCGAGTGATACCGTGACGGATAGCACCTGCTTGACCAGAAATACCACCACCTTTAACAGTGATGTACAGGTCTAGTTTCTCAACCATCTCAACTAGCTCTAGAGGTTGTTTAACAACCATGCGAGAAGTTGGACGACCGAAGTACTCATCAAGGCTACGCTTGTTGATTACGATGTTGCCGCTGCCTGGTTTAATAAAAACACGTGCAGCTGAGCTTTTGCGACGGCCAGTGCCGTAGTATTGATTCTCTGCCATTTCCGAAATCCCCGATTAGATGTCTAGTACTTTAGGTTGTTGAGCAGCGTGGTTGTGCTCAGCGCCTGCGTAAACTTTCAGCTTACGGTACATAGCACGGCCTAGAGGACCTTTTGGAAGCATACCTTTAACCGCTAGCTCAAGTACCATCTCTGGCTTACGCTCAATCAGCTTCTCGAAGCTGAATGACTTTAGGCCACCTGGGAATTCAGTGTGACGGTGGTACATCTTGTCTTTAGCTTTGTTACCAGTTACAGCAACTTTCTCCGCGTTTACAACGATGATGTAATCACCAGTGTCAACGTGTGGAGTGTATTCAGCTTTGTGTTTGCCACGTAGGCGAGATGCAATTTCACTTGCTAGACGGCCAAGAGTTTTACCTTCAGCGTCTACAACGTACCAGTCGCGTTTTACAGTTTCTGGTTTAGCAACGAAAGTTTTCATGCTAATAATAACCCGTTTAATCAAATTTACACTTAAAGGAGCATTCGCTCCCACTGTCTAAGAGCCCAGTCATCACCCCTTCGAGTGGGTGGCACTCTCGGTCTAAAAAGACCTGCAGTAACGGTGGGTCGCAGGATTATAGAGAAGAGCGCGGAAAAAATCACCTCTTTTTGCACAAAATCACAATTTTTTTCTTTGCCCTGTTTCTGGGAAAGATTGTCCTTAAGCCAGATGCTCTTTGGCCAAATAATCATGACTTTGCATTTCTATCAGCCTTGACTGGCAACGCTTAAACTCAAATTCCAGTTGTCCTTGAGTATAGAGGTCTTCCAATGCGACCTCCGCTGAAATAATCAGTTTCACATGACGTTCGTAGAACTCGTCGACTAAAGCGATAAAACGACGGGCAGCGTCATCCAACGTACGATCCATTTGTTTGACGTCCGCCAACAAAACGGTGTGATAGAGGCGAGACATTTCAATATAGTCGTTCTGGCTACGCGCTGTCTGGCACAACTGCGCAAATGAAGCATGCAACACGCCATCACTGGCCTCAATTACTTTGAGTTTGCGATGATTAATCTCTATTTCATTCGCTTTCGGTTTATCTTTGCCTACCAATTGACTGTAGTACTGGCAGAGATTTGCACTTGCCTGGCCATCCAGCGGGTAATGATAAATTTCCGCTTGCTCAAGAGTGCGCAGACGGTAGTCGACCCCGCTGTCCACATTAAGAATATGACAGTTGGCTTCAATTAACGCGATTGCTGGCAAAAAGCGCGCGCGCTGCAAGCCATTACGATACAGATCGTGCGGAGGTATATTTGACGTCGCCACCAACACCACACCACGACGAAATAGCGCCTGGAACAACGTACCCAGAATCATCGCGTCGGTAATGTCAGAGACAAAAAACTCATCAAAACAAATGATCACTGCTTCCTGACTGAACTTATCTGCCACCAGTTCAAGCGGATCGCTGGTTTCACCCAGCTGTTTCAATTCATCATGCACGCGGTACATAAAGCGGTGGAAATGCACACGCATCTTTCGCTCGGTCGGCAAGGCATCAAAGAACGTGTCCATCAAATAGGTTTTACCACGCCCCACTCCGCCCCAAAAATAAAGTCCTTTAGGTGGCGTCGGTAACTGTTCTTTTTTTCCCATCAGTTTTTGCCAGCGCGAAGGTCGTACCACTGGTGTATTGAGGAATTCTGTCAGCTGATGATACAGAGCATCCAATCCATCGACGGCTCGGGCCTGCGCTTCATCTCTTTGAAAATCCGATCGTTTTAAATCTTGTTCGTATCGTTGCTTCGGTGTCATGAGTGTCTACTGCAAAAATGAAGGGCAAAAAACTGACGTTCAAAGCACATGCTTTTTGCTTTATCCGCCAACAGTCTCATAGTAACATGTCCCTACAACATGTGTAACCAACCAGTGAAAAACATGTTAAATAACAACAATAAGGAGCAGTTATGCCTTGGATTTATGCCATTGTGGGCTTGCTAGTGGGGATTGTTGCAGGGATCGTAATTGCTCGCCTGACTACCCCTCAGTACAAGACTCAGAAGTCCCTACAGAAAGACTTAGACAGCGCCAAATTTGAAATTGAACAGCATCGCCAAGAGCTGGCTGATCATTTCGCGCAGGCAGCTGAAATGCTCGACACTCTGGGTAAAGATTACACAAAACTTTACCAGCACATGGCGAAGACTTCGTCTGAGCTGTTACCCAATGTGCCAGAGCAAGATAATCCGTTTGTGAAAAAAATTGCTCAGCATAGCGGTAATGAAGTAGAAAATTCAGACGAGTCTTTCGAACAACCACCGAAAGACTACGCTCTGGGTGCAACCGGCCTTCTGAAACCTGAAGAGAAAGCGATCATTCACTCTTCAGAAGTGGTCAACGCACGCGCGAGTTGATCCGCCAGTCACTGAAATGAGTGACCACTGAACTTTGCAAAGGTTTTTGAGTCATAACTCTCACGAGTCTGTTGAAGATTTATATTTTGTAACAAATATAACTGTAACCAGGCGTTAATCTATGAGGAGTTTTATGATGAAAAAACCTTTGCTTGTCTTAACCGCTCTGTCTCTAAGCTTAAGTTCCATCATCACCCCCTTGCCGGCCTCTGCCGCGCTTCCGCTTTCCGTCAGTGGAGAGCAAGTACCCAGCCTAGCTCCTATGCTGGAAAAGGTCACTCCAGCCGTTGTCAGTATTGCGGTTGAAGGAACTCAGGTCTCTCGCCAACGCATTCCAGAGCAATTCCGATTCTTCTTTGGCCCGGATTTCCCCACTGAGCAATTACAGGAACGTCCATTCCGTGGTTTGGGCTCAGGCGTTGTGATTAACGCCAGTAAGGGCTATGTCGTAACCAACTACCACGTCATTAATGGCGCGGAGAAAATACGCGTTCAGCTGCATGATGGCCGAGAATATGATGCAGAACTGGTCGGCGGCGATCAGATGTCCGATATCGCTCTTCTCAAACTGGATAAAGCGAAAAATCTAACGGAAATTAAGATTGCAGATTCGGATCAACTACGAGTTGGCGATTTTGCCGTTGCGATCGGGAACCCCTTTGGTCTGGGTCAAACGGTAACATCAGGCATCGTTTCTGCGCTGGGCCGCAGTGGTTTGAATATCGAAAACTTCGAAAACTTCATTCAGACCGATGCAGCGATCAACAGCGGTAACTCAGGTGGTGCCTTGGTCAATCTCAACGGCGAGTTGATTGGTATCAACACCGCCATTCTGGGTCCGAATGGCGGTAACGTCGGCATCGGCTTTGCGATTCCATCCAATATGATGAAAAACCTCGCCGACCAAATTCTGGAATTTGGTGAAGTCAAACGCGGCATGCTAGGCGTTCAGGGTGGAGAAATCACCTCCGAACTGGCCGATGCATTAGGCTACGACTCGAGCAAAGGGGCATTCGTTAGTCAGGTGCTACCAGACAGTGCCGCCGATAAAGCGGGCCTCAAAGCGGGTGACATCATTGTTTCGGTCAACGGAAAAAAAATCGAAACCTTCGCCGAGCTGCGCGCCAAAGTCGCCACACTCGGTGCAGGCAAAACGGTCAAACTCGGTGTTATTCGTGATGGTAAAGAAAAAACCTACGACGTCACGCTGGGTGAACAAAGCAACAACAAGACCAAAGCAGATAAATTATATCAGGGCCTAACTGGCGCAGAGCTGAGCAATACCACTGACAGTGATTCCATTCAAGGCGTTAAAGTCACCGCGGTGGAGAAAGACTCCCCTGCTGAAGGTTATCAGTTGCAGAAAGATGACATCATTATCGGTGTGAACCGCAAACGAGTGAAAAACATTGCCGAGCTGCGAGCCGTACTTGAGAAAAATCCCAACGTACTGGCATTGAATATCCAACGTGGTGACCGCACCATCTACTTGGTTGTTCGTTAAGCAAAGTTCGATTAGTTCAGAAAAGGGCAGCTTTATTACGCTGCCCTTTTGTTATTTCTCTAGGTAATGCTATTCTTCGAACTCGTTACTTATCCGTATCATCATAAGAGTATCAATGAGTAACCGTTGTATTTCGGTCTTTGAGTAAGTGGTTGAGGAATTTATGCTGAAATTTCTGGTTCGTTCAGTAGGGCTCGGGCTGGTCACTGCGGCCGTCGTGATCGCGGCAGTGCCATCGCTGCGCAGTCACGTGATTCCTGAAAAAAGTGCTCAACCCACGGATATCGGCTCGCTGCAGATCTCATTCAATGAGGCTGTCCGCCGTGCAGCGCCTGCCGTTGTCAATATCTATAGTCGTAAGTATTCAGAAAGCGATAAAACCAAGCTGTCGACGCAAGGGCTGGGATCTGGGGTGATTGTCAGCGAAAAAGGCTACATCATCACTAACTACCATGTTGTCGCTCAGGCAGATCAAATTATCGTTGCCCTGCAAGATGGTCGAGTTGCAGCAGCGCAGTTAGTCGGTAAAGATCGTCGCACCGATATCGCGGTGCTGCGCGTGGAAGGAACGAATCTGCCAGTGATTCCACAAAACCCCAACTACCAAGCCAAAGTAGGCGATGTCGTACTTGCGATTGGCAACCCCTACAACCTCGGTCAAACCACCACCTTTGGGATCATTTCCGCCACGGGCCGCTCTTCGATCAGCGCTGATGGTCGTCAGGCGTTTATTCAGACCGATGCCGCTATTAACGAAGGTAACTCCGGTGGAGCGCTGGTCAATACGCAAGGTGAATTGGTCGGTATCAATACAGCGTCATTTCAACAAGCTACAGACATGGAAACTTACGGCATCTCATTTGCGATCCCGTTTACCCTGGCCAGTAAAATCATGGATAAAATCATCGCGGACGGACGCGTCATTCGTGGTTATATCGGCGTCGATGGTCAAGACATTAACGCGGTGACCTCACGCCTGCTCGGCAGTGAACATATTGGCGGGATTGTGGTACTCGGTATTGATCCGAACGGCCCGGCCTCTCAGGCAGGCTTCCAGACACGAGACATCATCCTGAAAATTGATGGTCAGAAGATCAATGGCCGTCAGAGCGTGATGGATACCGTCACCGACCTACGTCCAGGTACGGTAGTCAATTTTACGCTGCTGCGTAAAGGTGAAGAGATCACGTTACCAGTCACGATTGCTGAAGATACTCGCGAATAATCTGTCAGTACACATCGCATAAACAAAAAAGCGGAGCCATTGGGCTCCGCTTTTTCATGAGAACGCGAGTTCTAGCATTATTTCTTAGCAAGCTTCTCTTTGATACGAGCTGCTTTACCAGATAGTTCGCGTAGGTAGTACAGTTTGGCACGACGTACTGCACCACGGCGTTTAACTTCGATGCTAGCCACTACTGGAGAGTGAGTTTGGAACGTACGCTCAACACCTTCACCGTTAGAGATCTTACGAACTGTGAAAGCAGAGTGTAGGCCACGGTTACGGATTGCGATTACAACGCCTTCAAAAGCCTGTAGACGCTCACGGTCACCTTCTTTTACCTTAACTTGAACAACAACAGTGTCACCTGGTGCAAATTGAGGTAGGTCTTGTTTCATTTGCTCTTGTTCAAGAGCCTTGATGATGTTACTCATTGTCTAAATTCCTAGAATAAACTGATACTAAATTTAATAGGTTACTGGGTCTGGGTCTCTTTGATGTACTCAGCCAGTAATTGTTCCTGTTCGTCAGTCAGAGCTAGGTTTTCCAGGAGCTCTGGTCTTCTCAGCCAAGTTCGGCCCAGCGACTGCTTCAGTCGCCAACGACGAATGTCCTCGTGATTACCGGATTTCAGCACCTGAGGCACTTCCTTTCCATCTAACACTTCCGGACGCGTATAGTGCGGACAATCCAACAGACCATTGGCAAAAGAATCTTCTTCTGCCGACGCAAAATCACCCAAAACCCCCGGAATAAACCGAGAGACAGAATCGATTAGCGTCATGGCCGGGAGTTCCCCGCCTGTCATCACAAAATCACCAATTGACCATTCTTCGTCAACTTCAGACTCGATGATGCGCTCATCTACCCCTTCGTAGCGGCCACAGATGAGAAGCAGGTTCTCATTGGTTGCCAGCTCTTCGACTCCCTGCTGATCGAGTTTTCGACCCTGAGGAGAAAGATAAATGACTTTCGTCTTTCCCGGTGCCGCCTGTTTGGCTGTCTGAATGGCATCACGCAAAGGTTGCACCATCATTAACATGCCAGGACCGCCACCGTAAGGTTTATCATCGACAGTGCGACGTTTGTCATGAGTGAAATCACGAGGATTCCAAGTCTCAACTGACAATAACCCTTTTTTTACCGCTTGACCTGTTACTCCGAAATCGGTAACGCTGCGGAACATTTCAGGAAATAGGCTAATTACGCCAACCCACATGTGTTCTCTGCCTTATCGATTCAGAATTTAAAACGCAGGATCCCAGTCAACTTCGATCCGTTGAGCCGTGCGATCAATATTTTTGATCACTTGCTCTTCAAGGAACGGAATCAATCGTTCCTTTTGGCCAAAAGCATCTTTCAGATTCGCCTTCACCACGAGAACATCGTTCGAACCAGTTTCTAACATGTCGACCACTTCACCAAGGTCATAGCCTTGAGTTGTCACGACTTGCATGCCGAACAATTCACGCCAGTAGAATTCATCTTCTGACAATTCAGGTAGTGATGCAGGGTCAATAGCGATTTCAAAGTTAGTCAGCAGATGCGCATCTTCACGGACATCAAGCCCCTGAAGTTTCACCACCATACCTTTGTTATGGCGTTTCCAGCCTTCTACTTTGTACTCGACCCATTCGCCTTTATGGTTAACAAACCACGGGCTGTAATCAAAAATGCTCTCAGCGTCGTCTGTATAGGAAAAAACCTTAAGCCAGCCACGAATGCCATAAGAAGCACCAAACTTACCTACAACAATTTTTTCGTCTTGCTTGCTCATCGTTTCTTTACCTTTCATCGACATAAACTAGTGCTACTTACTAAGTAAGAATTAAGCCGCTTTTTGAGCGTCTTTAACTAGCTTAGCTACGCGATCTGATACAGATGCGCCTTGTGAAACCCAGTGGTTCACGCGCTCTAGATCCAGGCGTAGGCCTTCTTCTTGACCTTGAGCTGTTGGGTTAAAGAAACCAACTTTCTCAATGAAACGGCCAGTAGAAGAGTTGCGGCTGTCAGCAACAACGATTTGATAGAATGGACGCTTTTTAGCGCCGTGACGTGCCAAACGAATGGTTACCATGTCGTCCTCTTTGCTTTCTCAAAAATAAAATTAACCCCAATAACCGCTTATCAGAAACAGTTTGGGGTCTCGTGCCAAAATAAAGCCCCGGAATTTTACTCTTATTCCGAGGCATTGCAAGGGTTTTAGCTATTTTTTCACCACCAAAAGTGGGGGCAAAATACCGTGAGCTCGATAACAGTTTGAAAACTTAGGATCAGAAAGTTGTCTCACTCACATGGATGCTTAGCGGCCGAAAAATCCGCCACCGAAGCCTCCGCCGCCGCCACCCATCAGGCCTTGCATGTTACGCATCATGCCTTTCATGCCGCCTTTTTGCATTTTCTTCATCATCTTCTGCATCTGCGTGAACTGCTTCAGCAGGCGATTAACATCCTGAACTTGCGTCCCTGAACCTGTCGCGATGCGTTTCTTACGTGAGCCTTTGATGAGTTCAGGGTTCTGACGCTCTTTCATGGTCATCGAACTGATGATCGCTTCCATCTGTTTGAACATACGGTCATCGACTTTGTCTTTGATGTCCGAAGGCAGCTGAGACATACCTGGCAGCTTATCCAGCATCCCCATCATTCCGCCCATGTTCTGCATCTGGCCTAGCTGTTCACGAAAATCTTCCAGATCGAAGCCTTTCTTCTCTTTGAATTTCTTCGCCAGTTTCTCGGCTTTTTCCTGGTCGACATTGCGTTGCAGATCTTCGATCAGCGACAGGACATCACCCATACCCAGAATACGTGAGGCCACGCGATCCGGGTGGAAAGGTTCCAGCGCGTCGGTTTTCTCACCCACACCAAGGAACTTGATCGGTTTCCCAGTAATATGACGCACGGACAGCGCAGCACCGCCACGGGCGTCACCGTCGACTTTCGTCAGAATCACACCGGTTAGCGGCAGTGCATCACCAAACGCCTTCGCCGTGTTGGCTGCATCCTGGCCGGTCATTGCATCGACCACAAATAGCGTTTCAACTGGCTTAATCGCTTTATGCAGATCTTGGATTTCGCCCATCATCTGCTCGTCAATCGCCAGACGGCCCGCGGTATCGACAATCAGCACATCAAAGAATTTCTTCTTCGCATGGTCAATCGCCGCATTAGCAATATCAATAGGCTTTTGATCCGGAGACGATGGGAAGAAATCCACCTCGAGATCATTGGCCAGCGTTTCCAACTGTTTGATCGCCGCAGGGCGATATACGTCAGCTGAAACCACCAGAACTTTCTTCTTATCGCGCTCTTTCAGCAGTTTCGACAGTTTACCAACCGAGGTAGTTTTACCCGCCCCCTGCAAACCCGCCATCAGAATCACTGCCGGTGGCTGAGTCGCCAGATTCAAAGCTTCATTGGACTCCCCCATCACCGCTTCGAGTTCACCGCGAACGATTTTGATGAATTCCTGGCCTGGCGTCAGGGATTTTGAAACTTCAACGCCAACCGCTTTCTCTTTTACACGGCTGACAAATTCACGTACGACCGGCAACGCAACGTCTGCTTCCAGCAGAGCCATACGTACTTCGCGTAACGTCTCTTTAATGTTGTCTTCAGTAAGACGACCTTTACCGCTGATATTTTTCAGCGTTTTGGACAATCGATCCGTTAAATTCTCAAACATCTTTTTCTCTTCGCGATAAGGCGATTAATATCGGTGAGTATACCTTAGCCAAATGAATAGGCATACCCATTGCGAGGTTGCATCCACGTTTCTTTATAAGATTGGGCTATATCGCGATATCTCAACTCTCAAAATCGATCACGATCCGGCGTAGCTCATTGGGGTTAGGCAGGGTATAATTCGCTAATTCAGCAACCATTTTTGTGAGAAGCATGGACAACTTAATCGCTATCGTTGCCGCCATCTTGTATGTACTGTCAATCGCGACGATCGTGCCAGGGCTGGCCAACCAAACCGGGATCAAAGCTAAAACGGTGTTTATCAGTGCCGCACTGGCGCTGTTGTTTCACGCTTGGCTGTTGAGTGACCTGATCCTGCACGGCAGTGGTCAAAACCTAAGTATCCTCAACGTGGCCTCGCTGATCAGCTTTATTATTTCACTGGTCATGAGCCTGGCAATGTTCAAAGCACGACTGTGGTTTTTACTGCCAGTGGTGTACAGCTTCTCTGCCATTAATCTGTCAGCGGCGGCGTTCCTACCCGGAACCTTCATTACCCATTTGGAAAATGATCCCAAGCTGATGTTTCATATTTCTTTAGCACTTTTCTCCTACTCTACCTTGTCGATTGGTGCTCTCTATGCGCTGCAGCTAGCCTGGCTGGACTACAAGCTGAAGAAGAAAAAAGGGCTGACCATTAACCCTAACCTGCCGCCATTGCTCATGGTCGAGCGTCAGCTGTTTAAGATCATTCTGATCGGTAACCTGCTGCTGACCGGGACACTGATCACTGGTTTTGTGTTCGTACAGGATATGTTTGCCCAAGGGAAGGCGCACAAAGGCATCCTCTCCTTCATTGCCTGGATTGTGTATTCCATCCTACTTTGGGGTCACTATCAGAAAGGCTGGCGCGGACGCAAAGTTACCTGGTTTGCTGTTGCTGGTGCGACCTTACTGACGCTGGCGTACTTTGGCAGCCGATTTGTCAGAGAGATTATTCTGCGCTAAGGTCAACGGGTTAGACCTTAATCGACATTGACACCCCGCCTGGGATAGGCCATTAATTACCGAAAACAGTTATAAGGAAAACAAGCGTTTTGGACGACATATCAACGGGTATCTTATTTGCGCTACTCGCGTGTCTTATTATTATTTCCGCCTACTTCTCCGGTTCAGAGACAGGCATGATGTCGCTGAACCGTTATCGCCTAAAGCACTTAGCGAACACTGGCCACAAAGGGGCCAAACGCGTTGAAAAGCTGCTTGGCCGTCCTGACCGTTTGATCGGCCTGATTCTGATCGGTAACAACCTAGTTAACATTCTGGCCTCCGCAATCGCCACCATTTTGGGCATGCGCTTGTATGGCGATATCGGCGTTGCGATTGCTACTGGTGTGCTCACCTTAGTGATTCTGGTGTTTGCCGAAGTCACGCCGAAAACACTGGCGGCGCTGTATCCGGAACGCGTCTCTTACGCCAGCAGTATTCTGCTCTCTATTCTGATGAAAGTGATGTCGCCGCTGGTGGTGTTCGTCAACTTTATTACCAACGGTTTTATTCGTCTGCTGGGTTTGTCTGCGCAGCATGGTGGCGATGACCCGCTCAGCTCAGAAGAACTGCGTACGGTGGTGAATGAGGCTGGCGGCCTGATCCCACGCCGCCACCAGGACATGTTGCTGTCGATCCTCGATCTGGAACACGTTACCGTCAACGACATTATGATTCCGCGCAATGAAATTACTGGCATCAACATTAACGATGACTGGAAATCAATTGTGCGTCAGCTAACCCACTCACCTCATGGCCGAGTGGTGTTGTATCGCGATCATATTGATGAAGTGGTCGGCATGTTGCGTTTGCGTGAAGCGGCGCGCTTCGTGTTGGAGAAAAATGAGTTCACCAAAGAAACGTTATTGCGTGCCGCCGATGAAGTGTATTTCATTCCGGAAGGCACACCACTTAACGTGCAGTTGCTTAAGTTCCAACGCAACAAAGAGCGCATCGGCCTCATCGTGGATGAGTACGGTGACATTATTGGTCTCATCACCTTGGAAGATATTCTGGAAGAGATTGTCGGCGAGTTCACCACATCCATTGCGCCGAGTTTAGCGGATGAAATTACACCGCAAGGCGATGGCAGCTTTTTGATTGAAGGCAGCGCCAATATTCGTGATATCAACAAGAGCCTGAAGTGGAAATTCCCGACCGATGGTCCACGCACACTGAACGGTTTGATTCTGGAACATCTCGAAGAGATTCCAGCCAGTCACCTGAGTGTCAAAGTCGCTGGTCACCCAATGGAGATCGTCGAGCTGGAAGAAAACCGTATCAAACTGGTTCGAGTATATCCACGCAAAAATAAGAAGGCGTAGCGTTACTCGCACTCACAACGCATACAAAAAAGGCTTGGTCATCCCAAGCCTTTTTCTCATTCTTAGCCTTAGTGTACTTTCAGCTCTTTCAACATTGACTCTGGCAGTGCCAGTTCATCATTCTTGTTGACCTGAATGCCTGCGGCAATCACTTTCTCTGCAATCGCTTTAGCTTCCGTCAGCGAGTGCATCGCTGCCGTACCACACTGGTATTCGTTCAGTTCAGGAATCTTGTCCTGACTTTCCACCTTCAGAACATCTTGCATTGCAGCCAACCAAGCGGCAGCCACCTGTTCTTCACTTGGCGCACCAATCAGGCTCATGTAAAAACCTGTACGGCAGCCCATTGGGGAAATATCGATGATTTCCACGTTCGCACCGTTCAGATGCGCGCGCATAAAGCCCGCGTAAAGATGCTCAAGAGTGTGAATCCCTTTCTCTGACAGAATGCCTTTGTTTGGCATCGTAAAACGCAGGTCAAACACCGTAATGGTGTCGCCTTTTGGCGTCTGCATGGTTTTCGCAACACGCACAGCCGGTGCGTTCATGCGAGTGTGATCGACGGTAAAACTGTCTAATAATGGCATTGTCCTTTCTCCATTGCATGCCAGTTCAGAAAAACCAGCTTCGGTTGTCTTCTAATTCCTGACGGCACTGTTTCAGTTGCCATCCGTAGTCTTTTGCCTGTTGCTCGACTTTACGAGCCACTTTGATCAAAGTCGGTTTCGATTGGTAACTTTTGCGTTTAAAGCCACCTCGTCCTTCATGATAAGCGAGATATTGATGATAGGTATCCCACTTCGATACCCCAAGTGTTTTTTGTGTTTCGCTGGTGTACCAGCCGATAAACATTAACGAATCATCAAAATTGGTGCGCGAACCGCCGTAGTCCGTGGCTCGCTGGAAATCGTCCCAGGCAGGGTCTTGCGCCTGAGCATAGCCATAAGCACTGCTGACCCGACCCCATGGAATAAAACCCAATAGATAATCTTTCGGTGGCTTCGCATCATGGCGGAAACTGCTTTCCTGTTTGATGATCGCCATTGCAATCTGAATCGGAGTCCCCCATTCATCCTGCATCTCCACCGCATCTTCATACCACTGCGGCTTTTCACGAAAGATTTCACATAGGTTGTTCTGTTTGCTGGGTGGCGACGTCGCACACCCCGCCAAAAGCAGAAGTGTGCTAACAGATAACCATTTCGCCACCGCCATGTTATTTCAGGTAGGCAAAGTAGTGTTCAAGAAAGGCATCAAAGCTGAGTTCGTCTTGTTGCTCAATCTGCTTCTGAGCTGCCATAGAACGCACTACTTCCTCTTCCATCAACTGGGCAGAGTATGCCTCGTATTGATGATTCAGGTTATGTTCACGGTATTTCAGCCCCAGCGCACACCCCGTTTTCCCTAATCCGCCGTGCTGTTTGGTCAGCTCCAGAATTTGTGCTGACAACGTACGTTCCGGATGATCGATCCAGCTTTCCAGTTCGCGACACACATCCTGATATGCACTGCCGCCATGCACTGAATCCATCAGTTCCGCAATCAGAGACAAATCAGCAAATACGCGTTTGGCCCAGGCTTGCAGCGACAATTTCTCACCGTGACAGCCGATTTGTAGCTCCAGACCAGGCTTACGCCCTTCCAGTACTACTTTGCTCCAGTTATCACGCCAACATTCCAGTTCGCAATTGTCCATCGGATCTGAATCCGACAGCGCAGTCCAAGTCAGGAATAGGTCGAGGAAACGAACCTGCTGCTCGGTAATACCGACCGGGCTGAATGGGTTCACATCCAGCGAGCGAACTTCGATGTATTCCACGCCACCACGAGCCAGCGCTTCAGACGGCTTTTCACCACTTTTTGCCACACGTTTAGGACGGATCGGAGCATACAGTTCATTTTCAATCTGCAGCACATTGCTATTGAGCTGACGGTACTCACCGTCGACTTTCACCCCAATGCGGGCAAACTCATCGGAAGGTGTGCGAATGGCCGCATTGAGGCCAGTCAGATATTGCTCAATTCCATTGAAACCAATTCGCAGCACACTTTGCGCGTGGTTGGTGTAACCCAGATCGCTCAAACGCAGTGATGTCGCATGCGGCAGATACAACGTATGGCCGATGTTCTCAAACTCCAGTGACGTTTCGCGCCCCTGAATGAACGACGAACACAGAGCAGGTGAAGCGCCAAAGAAATAAGGAATTAACCAGCCAAAGCGGTAATAGTTACGGATCAGCGCAAAATAGGCGTCCGATTTCGTGGCCTGACGCTCTTCCTCTGACTGTTCACCATACAGGGCATCCCAGAACGAATCCGGGAAGGAAAAGTTGAAATGCACACCAGAAATGATTTGCATCAGGCTGCCGTAACGGCGTTTCAGGCCAGTACGGTATAGTGTTTTCATGCGTCCGGAGTTGGAAGAGCCATATTGCGCCAGCGTAATATCGTCTTCACTGCCGACATAACACGGCATTGAGAGCGGCCACAATTTTTCTTCACCAATCTTCGTCTGGGCAAAATGATGAATGTCCGCCAGTTGCGACATCAGCGCCTGAACGTCATGAGAAACCGGAGTGATGAACTCCAGCAGAGATTCTGCGAAATCCGTCGTGATCCAGTTATTGGTCAGTGCCGAACCCAGTGCTGTTGGATGAGGTGTTTGAGCAATTGCCCCCTCAGGAGTGTAACGCAGCGTTTCACGTTCAACGCCTCGGCCAAACTGTTGAAACACTTCAGGTTGATTAGCAACTCGTTCAAGTCGCGCGGCAAAATTAGTCAAAATGAGATTCGCTTATATGTGTATAAATCCAATGAAGCTGAGCTTAACCCGCCACGATAGAAGCAGGAGGCGGAACTTCGCCTCCTCTTTAATGTGTACTCTAGCGGATGATTTCAAGCTCTTCTACGGGAATAGTTAACTTTTCTAGCTGTGGCTTCAGCGATTTGGCATCTCCCACAACAATGATTTGATAATCCGCGGGTACAAACCATTTCGCCGCCAGTTCATCCAGTGTCGACTTATCCACGCTTTTGACGATGTCATTGCGTTGCTGCAGATAATCTTTATCTAAGCTGTAAGTCAGAATACTACTGAGTAACTGCGCTTTCTGTGATGGCGTTTCGTAACTCAGAGCATCTTGTTGACCGACCGCGAGGCGTAAAAATTTCATTTCCTCGTTGGTCATTCCTTGTTTGCTGAAGCGGTCCATCTCTTTTTCCATCTCAATGATCGATGGCACAGTCGAGTCGGCGCGCACTTGAGCATTGAACACAATCCCACCGACCTCTCGGTTGCTGACAAAATAGCTGCTGGCACCATAGGTGTAGCCTTTGTCCTCACGCAGGTTCTGGTTGATACGGCTGTTGAAGTTGCCCGCCAGATTAAAGTTGGCAAGCTGGCTGAGATAAAGCTCACCAGTGGCATCAAACGGCAACCCACGACGCACCAGGCGAACAATGGTTTGTGGCGCTCCCGGCTTGTCGACTAAGTAGATTTTCTGACCATCGAGATTCGGCACCACTTGCGGACGCAGAAGCGGAGACGCCTCTCCGTGCCAGTTGGCAAAGAACTGCAGTTGCTTACGCACTTCGCGTTTACCGATGTCTCCCACAACCACAATCTGCGCGCCATGTGGCGTGTAGTATTTACGGTAGAAATTCTTAACATCATCAAGTGTCAGAGCCGCAATCGAAGCTTCCGTACCATCACTGGCCCGAGCAAAAATTGAATCCCCGAACAATACCTGACGAGTTGCCTGCGAAGCCAGCCAGCTAGGCTGCTGATGCTGATACACCACGCCCTGGATCATTTGCTGCTTGATGCGGTTAAAGTCCTCTTTTCTGAAGCCAGGTTTGAACAGCACCTCTTCAACCACATTCATGGTTTCAGCCAGATTCTTTTTCAGGCTCGAAATCACAATGCTGGTTGAATACGCATTGGCATTGACGCTGACCTGAGAGCCTAACTTATCCAGTTGTGCCTGAATCTGTTCTACATTGCGGGTGGTGGAACCTTCTTCCAGCATTGCTGCGGTCAGATTGGCTAACCCTTCTTTGCCCGGCACAACGTGGCGTTCCCCCGCTGGCAGTTTGATTTCCACCAGCACGGTTGGCGTTTCGGTCGTCTGAGTGCCCAGCAGTTCCGCTCCGTTATCAAAGTAGATGTCATACAGCGGCGGCATATGTACCTGCACAGCTTCTGCGACTTTAGGCATCAATGAACGATCGAAATTGTCCTTCACTGCGCGATAATGAAGGTCACTGTCGCTAATTTTGTGATACTCAGGTACAGCCCGCTCTGGCGGTGTAAAGTTATCCGCTTGAACCGCCAGTTGCGTTTGACCTTTTGGCACGACGCTCAATGTGACTTTATGCTGACCATCGAGGTACTGGTTAAACACCTGCGACACCGACTGCGGAGAGACGGCGCGTAAATCGGCCAATTGCGTTTCGATGCGATCCGGCTGACCGTAGAAAGTCTGGTTACTCGCTAACTGAGTGACTTTGCCTTGCACACTTTCCAGCGCGAATACCGCGTTGGCTTCCGCCATGCCGTTAATCTGCTCCAGACGTGCTTTATCAACACCCGATTGCTTGAATTGCTGCAACGTCTGCATCAACTCGTGATACAGCGGTTTAAGCTGTGCTTTGTCACCCGAAGGTGCCATCGCGTAAACGTAGAAAGTACACGCCAGCTCCGCACAATCCTGGAAGGCTCCCGCATCAACCGCTTTTTGCGTTTTAACCAGATTCTGATACAGCAGACTGTTGGATCCGCTACCCAACACTTTTGCTAAGGCGTCCAATGAGGCCTGATCCTCGGCACCGCGATACGCAGTTGGCCAGCCAATCACCACCATAGGTTGCTGAATACGATCCTGCAGGGTGATAAAACGATCCTGCGGTAAGCTCGCTGGCTGCTTCGGTGCATTATCCACTTCTGGTCCTTTCGGAATCGAGCCAAAGTATTTGCTCACCCACGCCAGCGTTTTATCCACATCAATATCACCACCAATGGTTAATACCGCATTGTTCGGTCCATACCAGCGCAGGAAAAAAGCTTTCAGATCATTGACGTCAACCCGATCCAGATCTTGCACGTAGCCAATCGTTTGCCAGGAATATGGGTGACCTTCCGGATAGATGGCCTCACTCATTTTCTCCCAGATCAAACCATAGGGACGGTTGTCATAGTTTTGCGCGCGCTCGTTTTTCACTGTATCGCGCTGAATTTCGAATTTGCGCTGCGACACCGCATCCAGCAAAAAGCCCATGCGATCCGATTCCAGCCACAACACTTTTTCCAATTGATTGGACGGCACCGTCTCGTAGTAGTTGGTGCGATCGCGGTTGGTGGTACCATTCAATGAACCACCCGCTTCAGTAATGATACGGAAATGCTGTTGATCGCCGACATGTTTCGAGCCCTGGAACATCATGTGTTCGAAGAAATGGGCAAATCCGGACTTACCCGCCACTTCGCGCGCTGAGCCTACATGGTAAGTCACATCCACATGCACCAATGGATCAGAGTGATCCGGCGACAGAATCACCGTCAACCCATTATCAAGACGGTACTTGGAGTACGGGATCATCACTTTTCCCGGTTGTGCATCCACTTTTTCAACCAGTGAAACACCGGAAGGTAGAGATGAGAAAAGCGAAACAGGTGCCGTTGTCGATGTGCAGCCGTACAAAGCGATAAGAGAAAAAGCACCAAACCAGAGTTTTCTCATGACTTCTCCTTAGAAAAAACCATAAAAGAGAGCAGCCAGCAGCGAATAACGTAATGCTTTACCAATCAGAATAAGAGTAAAGACGGGAAACCAATTCATGCGAAGCCAGCCAGCTGCCAGACAGAGAGGGTCGCCAATAATTGGCAACCAACTAAACAGCAACGCCCAATAGCCGTGTTTATTCAGCCAGGCTAATGCTTTATGACCTTGTTTTTCGTGTTCAGTTCGGTTGGGCAGCCATAAACCCAGCCAATAGTTGGTGACACCACCGAGGGTATTACCCACAGTGGCGACCACAATCACCCAAAATACGGAATATTGTTGCAGAGATAAGGTCGCAACCAGTGCCGCCTCTGACCCGCCGGGCAACAGGGTCGCACTCAGAAAGCCCCCTAGGAACAGCACCCAGAGGGCGGAATTGGAAAACAGCAGTGCCAGTTCGGTAAAGCCAGAGTTAAACCACTCTAGCATTGCATATCAAGCAACACCTTGCCTCGAGTGTGTCCGGACTCAATCTGAGTGTGAGCTTGCTGCACGTCACTCATCGGATACACCTGTTGAATTTCGGTCTTCAATAGCCCGACACTAACCATGTACAACATGGTATTAAGCTGCTCGGGATTGGGATCCACCAGCATACCGGTGGCTTCAAAGCCGAGCATTTTCGCTTTCTCGCAAATAAGCTCCGCACTCAACGTCGGTACCGTCACCACGCGGGCATTATCGTTAAGACATTTGAGTGCATCCAGCGCCGCATCGCCGCCGACCAGATCAATCAGGACATCGACTTGTTCGAGACGCTGGGAAACCGGCGCAAAATTATAGTTGATCGCATGCGCGCCCAAGGTCGCCAGATAATCAAGATTGCTTTCGCTACAGGTGGTATACACTTCGGCCTTCGCCGCAATCGCGATTTGCACCGCCAGATGCCCCACCCCTCCGGCACCAGCGAGAATTAGCACGCGGTCGCCTTCTTTGACCTGAGCTTTATTGAGCGCCTGCGCAGCGGTTTGCCCCGCCAGAGGCAAGACGGCAGCGGCTTCTAGCGTCACTGCATCGGGGATGATGCTGAGTTCTTTTTCCGGTACACACACATATTGGCTGTAACCGCCGCCGCGCAGCGGGAAGCCGATAAAACCGGCCACATTGACCCCGGCTTTGAGCTCACTGACTTCACTTCCCACTCTGACCACTGTGCCAGAGATGTCATAGCCCGGAACCCAAGGAAGGTTGTCTTTGTTCTGCGCCGCCGCCCAACCAAGACCAGCACGAGTTTTCACATCGATAGGGTTGATGCCCGCAAATGCGACTTTCACTAACACTTCACCCGCCTGAGGCTCAGGAATAGCGGAGGTTTGAATCGCGAGCACTTCCGGCCCGCCGAACTGGGTAATTGCGATCTGCTTGTTGTCCATTTCCAGGGTCCCTATCGAGGCAAATAAAAAGGGATGCCGAAGCATCCCCTTGAATATATACCATTTTCTTTATGATCGTTAACTCTCAGTTCGCAATTTAACCAGAGATTAACCGACCAGAGCCAACAACACGCCTGCGGCCACCGCCGAACCCAGCACACCAGCGACGTTAGGTCCCATAGCATGCATCAGCAGGAAGTTCTGAGGATTGGCTTCCAGTCCTACTTTATTCACCACTCGAGCCGCCATAGGAACTGCAGACACGCCTGCGGCTCCAATTAATGGGTTGATGTCTTCCTTGGAGAACTTGTTGAGGATCTTCGCCATGATCACGCCGCCAGCCGTACCAATACTGAACGCCGCAGCACCCAGTGCCAGAATACCGAGCGTTTCCAGATTGAGGAACTTATCAGCCTGCAATTTCGAACCGACGCCAAGCCCGAGGAAAATCGTCACAATATTGATCAGCTCGTTCTGCGCCGTCTTAGACAAACGCTCAACCACACCCGCTTCACGCATCAGGTTGCCCAGACAGAACATCCCGACCAGTGGCGTCGCTGCAGGAAGAAAGAGTATCGTCATCAGCAACACCACCAATGGAAAGATAATTTTCTCCGTCTTTCCGACATGGCGCAGCTGAGCCATTTTGATCTGACGTTCCTCTGGCGTGGTCAACGCTTTCATAATTGGCGGTTGAATGATAGGCACCAGCGCCATGTAGCTATAAGCTGCCACAGCAATCGCCCCGAGTAAGTCTGGCGATAACTGGCTGGCAAGGAAGATAGCGGTTGGCCCATCCGCACCACCGATAATCGCAATCGATGAGGCATCTGCCATGGTGAATTCCATACCCGGCACGTAGTTCAACATGATGGCGCCAAACAGAGTGGCAAAAATACCCAACTGCGCCGCCGCCCCCAACCATAACGTTTTCGGGTTAGCGATCAGCGCGCCAAAATCCGTCATCGCCCCTACGCCCATGAAGATCAACAGCGGGAAAACCCCGGATTCAATCCCCACGTGATAAACGTAGTACAACAAGCCACCCGGTTCAGTAAAACCAGCGTTCGGAATGTTGGCCAACACGGCCCCAAAACCAATCGGCAACAGCAACAAAGGTTCAAACCCTTTACGAATCGCCAGAAACAGCAGCAAACAGCCAACCATGATCATGATGATCTGACCAAATTCAAAATTGGCAATACCCGTCTCTGACCATAAGGTCATTAATCCGTCCATGGTTCTCCCTTACGCCAGACTAAGCAAAGGTGCGCCAACCGTCACAGAGTCACCCTCTTTGACGTGCAGATCCTGAACCACACCGCCTCGTGCAGCGCGAATTTCAGTTTCCATCTTCATCGCTTCCAGCACGATCAAAATATCGCCTTCCGCGACTTCACTACCCGCTTGGACGTTGATTTTGAAAATATTCCCTGCCAGAGGAGCCGGAACGGCTTCCGCATCCGATACAGTCTCAGCGGGTGCGATAACCGGAGCCGCTTGGGTTGCTGCTGTAGGAATCACTGAAGTGAGCTGACCTTGGGGGCCGACTTCAACGTTATATACCTGTCCATCAACGCGTACGCTGTAAGTTTCCACACCTCCGCTCGATGCCGATACGACAGGTGCCGCTGCTGGCGCAGGTTCACAACCTGGAGCCGGCTCAAAAGCGTCCGGATTATGACGATTTTTCAGGAACTTGAGTCCTACCTGAGGGAACAAGGCGTAAGTCAGCACGTCATCGACCACATCTTCTGCCAATGAAATACCGTCTGCTTTGGCTTTAGCCAGCAAATCGGTAGTCAGATGGTCCATTTCAGCGTGTAGCAAATCTGCCGGACGGCAAGTGATTGCTTCTGCGCCATCAAGTACCTTGGCTTGCAACGCTGCGTTTACGGGTGCTGGAGCCGCGCCGTACTCACCTTTCAGTACGCCTGCAGTTTCCTTCGTGATGCTCTTGTAACGCTCACCCGTCAGGACATTGATAACCGCCTGTGTACCAACGATTTGAGACGTTGGGGTCACCAACGGAATGAAACCGAGATCTTCACGCACACGGGGAATCTCTTGCAGCACTTCATCCATACGATCCGCCGCGCCCTGCTCTTTGAGTTGGCTCTCCATGTTGGTCAGCATACCACCTGGTACCTGAGCAATCAGAATACGGGAATCCACGCCCTTGAGCTGGCCTTCAAATTTGGCGTACTTTTTACGGACATCACGGAAATAAGCAGCAATCGGATCAAGTTGTTCCAACTTCAAGTTTGTATCACGTTCAGTACCTTGCAGCATCGCCACCACCGTTTCGGTGGGAGTATGGCCGTAGGTCTGGCTCATTGAAGAGATAGCGGTATCGAGAATATCAATGCCAGCTTCTACGGCTTTGATTGCCGTCGCTGTCGACAAGCCAGTGGTGGCATGGCAATGCAGCGCCAACGGCACAGAACAAGATGCTTTAATACGACGGATCAGCTCCTCCGCTTCATACGGTTTAAGCAGACCTGACATATCTTTAATACACAGCGAGTGGCAACCCAGATCTTCCAAACGTTTGGCCAGATCAACCCAGGTATCGGTGTTGTGTACCGGGCTAGTCGTGTAAGAGAGCGTCCCCTGTGCGTGCGCACCAACTTCTATCGTGGCTTTAACCGCTTTTTCAAAATTGCGGACATCATTCATCGCATCAAAGATACGGAATACATCCATACCGTTGGTGTGAGCACGTTCCACAAATTTCGCCACCACATCATCCGCATAGTGGCGATAGCCCAACAGGTTCTGGCCGCGCAGCAGCATTTGCATCGGTGTATTTGGCATCGCTTGCTTCAGAGCGCGCAGACGTTCCCAAGGATCTTCTCCCAAGTAACGAATACAAGCATCAAAAGTAGCACCACCCCAGGTTTCCAACGACCAGTAACCCACTTTATCCAGTTCTGCCGCAATCGGCAGCATATCCTCGAGACGCAGGCGCGTCGCGAACAGGGATTGATGCGCGTCGCGTAGGACGACATCAGTAATAGCGAGAGGTTTAGACATGCGTATAACTCCTTTTAATCCTTACTACTTCGACGCTGAAGTACGGTATTGATGTACGGCAGCGGAAATAGCAGCCACAACCTGAGGGCTGACAGCAGCAGAGGTGGGGTTCACTTTTTTCGCTGGAACTGGTGCGACGAACGATGGTGGTACTTCTTGTGGTACCAATTTAGACATAAATCGAACGAGGTAAACCAGAATGGTGAGGAATAGAAATACGACCGACATCCCCGTAACCATCAGGGTGGCCGCATCTACTAGCAGGCTTCCAATATTAGTCATTTTGCTTCCTTTCTGTGTCATCCTGACAACATATACCGAACACGAACGACCATTCCGCGTCGGCATGTGAACCGAAATTATCAATTTTGGTGAAAAATTGTCAATTTTGTTCACTGCACAGTTGCGGGCGATCCACAAAATCGGTGAAAGATTCGTCACACAAATCACAAAATGTCGTGAAATAACCGACACACTTTCTAACTTTTGTGGCCAATATAACTAGATTAATGAAGATTCAAAATGAAAATTGAGATGTGGTTAATAAAGTGGCAAGCAGCCCAATAAAAACAATGAGTTGTAAATAGGAGATAAACAAAATGATAACGAGATGTAAATAAAAAAGCCTCGCGAATGCGAGGCTTTATAAGAATGGCGCGCTCGAGAGGATTCGAACCTCTGACCGCCTGGTTCGTAGCCAGGTACTCTATCCAGCTGAGCTACGAGCGCGCAATTTTCGAGACTAAACAAACCGCTTAGCATCAGGGCATTACCCTTATTCACAATGTTCTTTCATAAGAAAAAATGGCGCGTCCGAGAGGATTCGAACCTCTGACCGCCTGGTTCGTAGCCAGGTACTCTATCCAGCTGAGCTACGGACGCGCAGGCTTGATTGTTTTCACAATCCACTCCTGATAAATCAAGAGCTTAAAAATAATGGCGCGCTCGAGAGGATTCGAACCTCTGACCGCCTGGTTCGTAGCCAGGTACTCTATCCAGCTGAGCTACGAGCGCGCAATTTTCGAGGCTAAACAAACCGCTTAGCATCAGGGCATTACCCTTATTCACAATATTCTTTCAGAAGAAAGAATGGCGCGTCCGAGAGGATTCGAACCTCTGACCGCCTGGTTCGTAGCCAGGTACTCTATCCAGCTGAGCTACGGACGCGCAGGCTTGATTGTTTTCACAATCCACTCCTGATAAATCAAGAGCGTAAAAATAATGGCGCGCTCGAGAGGATTCGAACCTCTGACCGCCTGGTTCGTAGCCAGGTACTCTATCCAGCTGAGCTACGAGCGCGCAGATTGTGAAGAATATCACATTTTTATTCTTTTGGAATAAAAATTTGCCCGAAGGCGAAGAAATGGCGGTGAGGGAGGGATTCGAACCCTCGATGCGGCTATAAACCGCATACTCCCTTAGCAGGGGAGCGCCTTCGGCCTCTCGGCCACCTCACCACTTTTCTCTTCCAAAACTTACGTTTCAGAACTTTTCATACTCCCGAAGGAATATGGCGCGTCCGAGAGGATTCGAACCTCTGACCGCCTGGTTCGTAGCCAGGTACTCTATCCAGCTGAGCTACGGACGCGCATTTCACCTAATGTGCTAAATTAAGTGTCGCAAGAAATGGCGGTGAGGGAGGGATTCGAACCCTCGATGCGGCTATAAACCGCATACTCCCTTAGCAGGGGAGCGCCTTCGGCCTCTCGGCCACCTCACCGTCTTGCGGAGGCACATATTACGATTTACCAAAAATATGTCAAACACTTTCTTGGCGAAAATAGTAAAAAAACGCTTAACCGTTGGCTATTTAACCAAAGCGGTGTGAAATTACACTTTTATTAAAAATGAATGTCTGAAAGACAAAAAAGGCCGGCAAATTTGCCAGCCTTTCTTCGATAATTAGTAGTTGCCTGATGCAACGTTACCATTACCTTTTTCAGCTTGAATGCGCATGTAGATTTCTTCACGGTGCACAGAAACTTCTTTCGGAGCGTTTACACCGATACGCACTTGGTTACCTTTAACACCAAGTACTGTTACTGTCACTTCGTCACCGATCATGAGTGTTTCGCCAACGCGGCGAGTCAAAATTAGCATTCTTTGCTCCTTGAGTAATCTCTGTATTATCTTGCAACTACGTTATTATCCACTAAAAGTTATATTTTCGTAAACTCTCTATTGCAGTCAAATCAGCCTAAAAATGCATGTTTAGGTTGAAAGTCCACAAGTGTTTCCGAATCGATATAAGCTTCGTGCAAAATATTTGCCGCTTCGTCAACGCATTGCGGCGCAAGCATCAACATCAATGATTGTGAAGTCGTAGAAGCATAATGCACGTCGATGCCTTTTTCAGACAACAGTATACGGGAATGCTCCTCTAAGTCAGGCGCTTGCAGACCGACCGTAGTCAGTAAACTCACATGTTCACTATTACGGATTTTGTCGCTGAACACCAGATCCAACTTGGCACAGGCATCGCGTTTTACCACAACTCCTGCCCATTCTGCCTTTTCGATCACATTCCAGACTTCCACTCCCAACATCTGACACTGTTTTGTCAGGCTGGATAATGAGTCATGTTCAACAGTAATCAGAGACATATCGCGTTGAACCGCCAGACCACACACCGCTTGCGTACCGAGTTCGCCTTTAATCAGGCTTCCTTCGTTCACATCAAACGTCGACAATACTCTTAGTGGAACCTGATTTTCCCAAGCGTACTGAACACAAGGCAGATGGAGCACTTTCGCGCCTTTACGTGCCATCTCTTCCATCGAAGGAAAATCGATCACGTCCAGTTTCTTTGCATTCGCTACAACTCGAGGGTCACAGGTATAAACCCCGTCAACATCAGTGAATATTTGGCACTCATCTGCGTTGAGCGCTCCGGCCAATGTCACCGCACTGGTATCCGAACCGCCACGACCTAAAGTGGTGATATCCCCATTCTCATTGATACCCTGGAAACCGGCTACGATAACAATCTGATCTTGCTCCAGAAGTTCCGTAATCGTTCGTGTATCAATCGTTTTAATCGTCGCGTCATTGTGTTGGTTATCCGTCACAATGTTCGCTTGAGCTCCGGTTAGAGAGCGAGCAGCATAACCCAGTTTATTCAGAGTCATTGCCACCAGTGCCATAGACACCTGCTCACCAGCAGAGAGCAAAACATCAAGTTCCCTAGCGGTTGGTACGCTATCTACTTGTTGGGCTAAACCCAGCAGTCGGTTGGTTTCGCCTGACATCGCAGAGACAACAACAACAACTTGATTACCATCATTTTTCGCTTTAATGATGTGTTCAGCGACAGTATGCATGCGCTCAATCGAGCCTACTGAAGTTCCGCCGAACTTTTGCACGATAAGGGGCTTTTTCACCAGTATTCACCTTCCCAAGACCAAAGTCTCATTCGGACTAAACTGTGCTCACCAACGAGTTGTCTATCAGTTTAGTAGTTGCAAAAACAAAACCAAGCAGCTAATCGGCCTTGTACAAAATTAAGCCAATTAAACCACTTGGTTGACCAGATAAAGTTACGCTCAATCAAAAATTGTTTTGATTGAGCGCTATTTATTTCAGTTTGTTATAGACGCTCAGCAATCCAAGCGTCTACGGACTCCAAGGCTGAAGGCAATGCTGCTGCATCGCTACCACCCGCTTGAGCCATATCTGGGCGACCACCGCCTTTACCGCCAACTTGCTGGGCAACCATGTTCACCAGTTCCCCTGCTTTCACTTTGGCAGTCAGATCTTTTGTTACGCCAGCAATCAGACCCACTTTATCGTCAGCCACGTTGCCCAGCATAATAATGCCGCTACCCAGCTGATTCTTCAGTTCATCAACCATGCCGCGTAGCGCCTTGTTATCTGCACCATCTAGTTGCGCTATCAGTACTTTCACACCAGCGATTTCTTTAACTTTGCTGGTCAGATTGGCACTTTCTTTTGCAGCCAGTTTGTCTTTCAGTTGCTGAATCTCTTTTTCCAGACTCTTCGCTTTAGACGCCATCTCAGAAACTTTGCTCTCAAACTGAGACTGTTGTGCGTCAAGGTAATCCAGTGCCGCCTCGCCGGTTACCGCTTCAATGCGGCGGATACCCGCTGCGATACCACTTTCAGAAGTGATCTTGAACAGACCGATATCACCAGTGCTGCTAGCGTGAATACCGCCACACAGTTCTGTTGAGAAATCGCCCATCGACAGAACGCGAACCTGATCGTCGTATTTCTCACCAAACAGAGCCATCGCGCCTTTGGCTTTCGCCGCTTCGATATCCATGATGTTGGTTTCAATGTTGTGGTTGGTGCGAACCTGTTCGTTCACCAGACGCTCAACTTCTTTAAGTTCAGCCGCAGAAACAGCTTCTAGGTGCGAGAAGTCAAAACGCAGAGCTTCCGCACGAACCAGAGAACCTTTCTGCATCACGTGCTCACCAAGAACACGACGCAGGGCTTCGTGCAGCAGGTGCGTGGCAGAGTGGTTAAGCGAAATTGCTTTGCGACGCTTAGCATCGACAATAGCCTGAACTTTATCGCCCTGAGCGAATACACCTTCAGCCACAACGCCGTGATGCGCAATCGCATTGCCCAGCTTTTGCGTATCCTGTACGTGGAATACACCCGCTTCGGTTTTGAGCACACCCGTATCACCACACTGGCCACCTGATTCTGCGTAGAATGGTGTTTCATCCAGAACGATGATCGCTTTGTCACCAGCTGACAGAGAAGCGGCTTCTTTGCCTTCCACAAACATGTCAGCGATGACACTTTCACCCTGAGTCGCGCTGTAACCGCAGAACTCAGTTGTACCTTCAACTTTAATCAACTGGTTGTAGTCGGTGCCGAATTGACCCGCTTCACGTGCACGTTGACGCTGCTCTTCCATTGCCGTTTCAAAACCAGTTTCATCGATAGTAAAGCCACGTTCACGAGCCACATCGTTGGTCAGGTCAGCAGGGAAGCCATAGGTATCGTAAAGCTTAAACACGGTTTCACCATCCAGCTCAGTGCCAGACAGCGCATCTAATGCTTCATTCAGAATCGTCATACCGCGATCCAGAGTACGGCCAAAGTTTTCTTCTTCGATACGCAGAACTTTTTCAACAATAGCTTGTTGTTTTTTCAGTTCTTCGCCAGCTGTCCCCATCACTTCTGCCAGAGGGCCAACCAGTTTGTAGAAGAATGCACCTTTCGCGCCCAACTTGTTACCGTGACGTACTGCACGACGAATGATGCGGCGCAGCACGTAACCACGACCTTCGTTTGAAGGCATAACACCATCAACAATCAGGAAAGCACAGGAGCGGATGTGGTCAGCCACCACGCGCAGAGACTGATTCGACAAATCGTCGTAACCAATCACGTCAGCAGCAGCTTTGATCAACGTTTGGAAGACATCGATTTCGTAGTTTGAATGCACACCCTGCATGATGGCAGAGATACGCTCAATACCCATACCCGTATCTACAGACGGTTTTGGCAGCGGCTCCATCATTCCATCAGCATGGCGGTTGAACTGCATGAATACGTTGTTCCAGATCTCGATGAAACGGTCGCCATCTTCTTCTGGTGAACCAGGAGGTCCACCCCAGATGTGATCGCCGTGATCGTAGAAGATCTCGGTACACGGACCACAAGGGCCAGTATCACCCATTTGCCAGAAGTTATCTGACTCGTACGCTTTGCCGCCAGGCTTGTCACCAATGCGAATAATACGATCAGCAGGAATACCAACTTGTTTGTTCCAGATATCAAACGCCTCATCGTCGGTCTGATAAACAGTGACGAGCAGGCGCTCTTTAGGCAATTGCAGTACTTCAGTCAGAAATTCCCATGCGAATTTGATGGCGTCTTCTTTGAAATAGTCACCAAAGCTGAAGTTACCCAGCATCTCAAAAAAGGTGTGGTGACGTGCGGTGAAACCGACGTTTTCTAAGTCGTTATGCTTACCACCAGCACGCACACAACGTTGGGCAGTGGTGGCACGCGTGTAAGCGCGCTTTTCCAAACCTAGGAAACAATCTTTAAACTGGTTCATACCTGCGTTAGTGAACAGCAGGGTCGGGTCATTTGCAGGTACCAACGACGAACTGTCGACGATTTGGTGACCTTTACTTTCAAAGAATGAGAGGAACGCGCGGCGAACCTCATCCGTGCTCATGTACATGCAGCTCTTCCTGAAATACTCAAGTTAGAATTTTGCGCTATTGTAAAGCATGGATAAGAGTTCGCCTAGTTTTCTTCAAGAAAAGACGAAAATGAATTGAAATACAAAGAAATGTCAGAGAGTTAAATTTGATTTAACCGTTAACAACGTGAAATGTCTGGAAAATCCCCACAATATCGAGCTGCGGTCAGCTTTCTTCATCACTCAATGCATACTGAATCTGGTCAAAACCAAACCCACGATATTGCAAAAAACGAACGCGCTTTGCGTACTCTTTGGGCTCCCGGGTAGAGAGCGGAGAAAACTTTTTCTGCGCCGTAACTTTAGCCAGTTCAAACCAGTCTGTGCCCTCTTCTTCCATCGCTTGTGAGACAATATCGGAATCCACTCGTTTTTGCTGCAGTTCCTGACGGATACGTCGTTCGCCATGACCTTTGGCCACATGTTGTCGAACCTGACTGTGTGCATAACGTAAGTCGTTGAGATAGCCATGCTCTTGGCAATAGCGCACCGCTTGCTCCACTTCCTCCGTTTCGAAACCTTTAATGAGTAGTTTCTGGTGCAACTCGTATTCCCCATGATCCCGTCGTGTGAGCAAAAACAGCGCGTTTTCTTTGCAGGTCATTTTCGGTGAGCGTGAATACATGATTTTTCCATCAATTCTCTGATAGCAAAAAGCCCCGCAATAGCAGGGCTTCATCGGTAAAGAGTCGGATTAAAACTCTTCTTCTTGTTCTGGCACTGAACCAAATTCCGGCTCTTCGTTTACCGCAACTTGTTCAGGGTTCAGCAGCATTTCACGCAGTTTGCTGTCGATGAATTTAGCCACTTCAGGATTTTCTCTCAGGTATTTGCACGCGTTCGCTTTACCCTGACCGATCTTGTCGCCGTTGTAGCTGTACCAAGCGCCTGCTTTTTCGACCAGCTTGTGCTTCACGCCCAGTTCAATCAGCTCACCTTCACGGTTAAAGCCTTGGCCGTACATGATTTGCGTGTTGGCTTCTTTAAATGGCGCCGCAATCTTGTTCTTCACTACTTTGATACGAGTTTCGTTACCGACAACTTCATCGCCTTCTTTGATAGAACCGGTACGACGAATATCCAGACGAACAGATGCATAGAATTTCAGTGCGTTACCACCAGTAGTGGTTTCTGGGTTACCGAACATCACACCAATCTTCATACGGATTTGGTTGATGAAGATGCACATACAGTTTGACTGTTTCAGGTTACCCGTCAGTTTACGCATCGCTTGCGACAGCATACGCGCCTGAAGACCCATGTGGCTGTCGCCCATTTCGCCTTCAATTTCCGCTTTTGGTGTCAGTGCTGCAACCGAGTCAACGACGATAACGTCAACAGCACCTGAACGCGCCAATGCATCACAGATTTCCAGCGCCTGTTCACCAGTATCTGGCTGAGACACCAGCAGTTCATCAATTTTCACGCCCAGACGACGAGCATAAACTGGATCCAGAGCGTGCTCTGCATCGATGAAGGCACATGTTTTACCTTCGCGCTGAGCCGCTGAGATCAGTTCCAGAGTCAGCGTCGTTTTACCTGATGATTCCGGACCGTAGATTTCCACGATACGCCCCATTGGCAGGCCACCCGCACCCAAGGCGATATCCAGAGAAAGTGAACCGGTAGAAATCGTTTCTACGTCCATCGTGCGGTTGTCACCCAAGCGCATGATAGAACCTTTACCGAATTGCTTTTCAATTTGACCCAGGGCTGCGGCCAGAGCCTTCTGTTTGTTCTCGTCCATTACTTTCTCCAGACTGTCACTATCTATTTATGTTTGAGTACCGACAGTGATACGTGAATGCGTAGAAATCGGTTCGACATTTGTTGTCAGATTGCTGCTCATTATACTGTTGATTCATACAGTGTCCACCCCTGTATGGAAAAAAGTTGCAGCGAGTCGACAAACTTAACGCTTAAGCCATTGATAAATATTTGCTCAACGTCAGCAGGGCATGTTGCACCGCTTGATAGCGAACTTGCGCGCGATTTCCGGCGAAATGTTGAGTTTCTACATGAAGCCAACCATGCTTACTCGCCCAGGCAAAGCATACGGTGCCGACCGGCTTTTCTGCGCTGCCGCCGCCCGGGCCCGCGATGCCACTGATCGAAATACCAACGCTGCCCTGAGAGTGTTTTAGCGCGCCGTGTACCATTTCAACCACAACCGGTTCCGATACCGCGCCGTACTGTTCCAGCGTTGCAGCCTTAACACCAATCATTTCCTGCTTGGCTTCGTTGCTGTAGGTCACAAACGCGCGATCAAACCACGCGGAGCTGCCTGCGATATCGGTTACCGCGGTTGCTACGCCGCCGCCCGTGCAGGACTCAGCCGTAACCAGTATTTCACCCGCTGCCAGCAATTGTTCGCCAACCTGCTGACTTAATGTTTGGTGTAATTCCATAACCAAAAACCTCTTTGCGTCTTTTCGCTCGATAGGGATTCACGTATCCTAAGCCGCTATGTCCACAAACAAAAGATGTAACCCGTGACTGCCGAACAAAAACATACTCCAATGATGCAGCAATACCTCAAGCTCAAAGCTGAGAACCCGGATATTTTGCTGTTTTACCGCATGGGAGATTTTTACGAACTGTTCTATGACGATGCCAAACGTGCATCGCAATTGCTGGATATTTCCCTCACCAAACGCGGCGCATCCGCTGGTGAGCCTATCCCGATGGCGGGCGTACCGTTTCATGCGGTTGAAGGCTACCTGGCGAAACTGGTCCAGTTGGGTGAATCGGTCGCAATTTGCGAGCAGATTGGCGACCCGGCCACTAGCAAAGGCCCGGTCGAGCGCAAAGTCGTTCGCATCGTCACTCCCGGCACCGTCACGGATGAGGCTTTGCTATCAGAACGGGTGGACAATCTGATTGCCGCGATTTATCACCATGATGGTCGCTTTGGCTACGCGACACTGGATATCACCTCTGGCCGTTTCCAGTTGTGTGAGCCGGAATCGGAAGAAGCAATGGCGGCCGAACTGCAACGCACCTCACCACGCGAACTGTTGTTTCCGGAAGATTTTACACCTGTGCAGTTGATGGCGAGCCGCAAAGGCAACCGCCGCCGTCCGGTATGGGAGTTTGAGATTGATACCGCCAAACAGCAGCTCAATCAACAGTTCGGTACACGCGATCTGGTCGGCTTTGGTGTAGAACAAGCGAAACTGGGTTTATGCGCGGCGGGTTGTTTGATTCAGTACGTGAAAGATACTCAGCGTACTGCTCTGCCACACATTCGTTCACTGACGTTTGATCGTCAGGATCAGTCGGTCATTCTCGATGCTGCGACCCGTCGCAACCTGGAGCTGACACAGAATCTCGCAGGCGGCACCGACAACACGTTAGCCGAAGTACTCGATCACTGCGCAACAGCGATGGGCAGCCGTATGCTCAAACGCTGGCTGCATCAACCTATGCGCAGTCTGGAAACATTGAACCAGCGCCTGGATGCCATCGGGGAAATTAAACAGCACGGTTTATTCACCGAGCTACACCCTGTACTCAAGCAGATTGGTGACATTGAACGTATTCTGGCGCGTCTGGCACTGCGTTCTGCCCGTCCACGCGATCTCGCCCGCCTGCGCAATGCGCTGCAGCAGTTACCGGAACTGGCGGATGTACTAACCATCCTGACTCAGCCATATCTGGGCAAACTGCGTAACGACGCTCAACCGATGGACAGCCTATGTGAGTTACTGGAACAAGCCATCAAAGAAAACCCACCCGTCGTTATTCGCGATGGCGGTGTCATTGCCGATGGTTACAATGCTGAACTGGATGAATGGCGTGACCTGGCCAATGGTGCAACCGAGTATCTCGACAGGCTGGAAGCTGACGAGCGCGAGCGTCACGGCATTGATACACTGAAGGTCGGCTATAACGCGGTGCATGGTTTCTACATTCAGGTCAGCCGTGGGCAAAGTCATCTGGTGCCGCCACATTACGTGCGTCGCCAGACACTGAAAAATGCTGAACGCTACATCATTCCAGAACTGAAAGAGCACGAAGATAAAGTGCTGAATTCTAAGTCCAAAGCGCTGGCGTTGGAGAAACAGTTGTGGGAAGGGTTGTTTGATCAGCTTCTGCCTCACTTAGAGCAGATGCAAAATCTGGCGTCTGCCCTGTCGCAGATTGATGTGCTGCAGAATCTGGCAGAGCGTGCAGAAAGCCTAGATTACTGCCGCCCAACACTCAGCGATGAACCGGGGATTCGCATTCAAGCCGGTCGTCACCCGGTGGTCGAGCAAGTGATGGATGAACCATTTATTGCTAACCCGATTGAACTGAATCCGCAACGTAAGATGCTGATCATCACCGGCCCGAACATGGGTGGTAAATCGACTTACATGCGTCAGACGGCGTTGATTGCGCTGTTGGCTCACATTGGTTCTTACGTGCCAGCCGAAGCGGCGCACATTGGTTCGCTCGATCGCATCTTCACTCGTATCGGTGCTTCTGATGATTTGGCATCGGGTCGTTCAACCTTCATGGTGGAAATGACAGAAACCGCCAATATTCTTCACAACGCCACCGAACGTAGCCTAGTCTTAATGGATGAAATCGGCCGCGGCACCAGTACTTACGATGGCCTGTCACTGGCCTGGGCAAGTGCGGAATGGCTGGCCAAGGAAATTGGGGCAATGACTCTGTTTGCCACGCACTATTTTGAACTGACGGAGTTACCGAATTCACTGCCACATCTCGCCAACGTTCACCTTGATGCGGTGGAGCACGGCGACAGCATTGCCTTTATGCATGCCGTACAAGAAGGCGCAGCGAGTAAGTCGTATGGTTTGGCGGTGGCAGGTTTGGCAGGTGTACCTAAAGCGGTCATCAAAAACGCCCGAGCCAAACTGACCCAGCTCGAACAACTCAGTCTTCAGCAGCCCAGTCATAAACCAAGCACGGTCGATATTGCTAATCAACTGAGCCTTATCCCAGAGCCAAGCGAAGTCGAACAGACACTGGCCGAGATTGATCCCGATGATCTGACCCCGCGCCAGGCACTTGAGGCACTCTATCGTCTGAAAAAAATGCTCTAGCCCAGCCCTCTTCCTACAGTGATCAAAAAAGGCACTCAATGAGTGCCTTTTCATTTCAATCAGTCTGCTGTGTTTAATCGTTTTCCACGTTGAACAGCGATTCCATATTCAGGCCTTGTTTCATCAGGATCTCTCTCAGACGGCGCAGACCTTCAACCTGAATTTGGCGTACACGTTCACGAGTCAGATTAATCTCGCGGCCGACTTCTTCCAGCGTAGAAGGTTCATAACCCAACAAGCCAAAGCGGCGTGCCAGCACTTCTTTCTGTTTCGGATTGAGCTCATCCAGCCAAGCCACCAACGAATCACGAATGTCGTCATCTTGCGTGGAGACTTCAGGATCAGAGTTGTTGATGTCCGGAATGATATCCAGCAACGCCTTATCACCGTCACCGCCAATCGGAGTGTCCACAGAGCTGATGCGCTCATTCAGGCGCAGCATTTTGCTGACGTCATCCACTGGCTTATCCAGTTCAACCGCTATTTCTTCTGCGGTTGGTTCGTGGTCCAGTTTCTGAGACAGTTCACGTGCAGTACGCAGGTAAATATTCAGCTCTTTCACCACATGAATCGGTAAACGAATGGTGCGGGTTTGGTTCATCAGCGCACGTTCAATGGTCTGACGAATCCACCAGGTGGCGTAAGTCGAAAAACGGAAACCGCGTTCTGGGTCGAATTTCTCTACCGCACGAATCAGGCCGAGGTTACCCTCTTCAATCAGGTCAAGCAGTGCCAGACCACGATTGCTATAACGGCGGGAAATCTTGACCACCAGACGTAAGTTACTCTCGATCATGCGTTTGCGCGCAGCTTCATCGCCACGCAGAGCACGGCGAGCGTAGAGCACTTCTTCTTCGGCGGTTAATAGTGGTGAGAAACCAATCTCACTCAGATACATCTGAGTTGCATCGAGACTTTTCGTTGAAGCGTCAAACTCTTCACGAATCTCTTCTGACTGGTCATTGTTGGTAGCAAGTTCTTCTTCGACCTCAGCAAGATTCGCTGTTTCAGGATCAAAATCAAACTCTTCGACTTTAGTGGCTGTATTGCTGATACTCATAGCGCCTCCCCTGGCGAGCTAGCAAGACATTACTACTCTGAATGTCACTACATGACTCTTAACAAGTATGTTTATGGTAAGTAGCGCTTCGGATTCACTGACTTACCTTGATATCGAATTTCAAAGTGCAAACGAACACTACTGGTTCCTGAACTGCCCATTGTTGCTATTTTCTGGCCAGCCTTAACACTTTGTCCTTCTTTAACCAGCAACCGATCGTTGTGGGCATAAGCACTGAGATAGTGATCGTTGTGCTTAATGATGACAAGATTGCCATAACCCCGTAATGCATTGCCCGAGTACACCACGGTACCTGCTGCGGTTGAAACAACGGATTGACCTCGCTGTCCTGCAATGTCGATACCTTTGTTACCTTGATCCCCAGCAGAAAAATTCTTAACAACTCTGCCTTGAGTAGGCCATAACCACTTCGCGACTTTATCGTTCGTTGGTTTAGGTTTACTTACAGTTTTGTTAACATTTTGTTTACTTGAGTTTCCAACATACTCTTTTGTTTTCGATTGATCAACACCCTTTTCTGGATATTTTTTAACCACTTTTGATGATGTATTAGTAGTTTGTGATGACGCTGCAGGTTTAGAGTTTTTGCTCACGTTTGGTACAGCAACGGGAGGCGCTACAGGTTTTGCTGCTACAGAAACCGCACCAGCCGCAGCAACTGCTGAGCCTGCGCCACTTCCACCATAAGCGGGTGGATTGTATGCAGGTTGCCATAGTTTCAGTTTTTGACCCGGATGGATCGTGTAGGGAGATTTAAGATCATTGTAACGAATCAACTCTTTTACATCTTTATCTGTGATGTAAGCGATAAAGTACAGCGTATCCCCGCGCTTCACTTCGTAGTAGCTGCCACGGTAACTGCCACGCTCAATTGAGTTGTAGTCCTTTTTCAGCCCCGATACTGGTGCAGGAGAATGCGCCACGCAGCCCAACATCAGGCAGCACAGTCCAATCACAATCCAGTTTCGACGCTGAAAAAAGCTCATTACGCGAGATCACCTGCCACTAACGGTACAAAACGCACCATTTCAACCACTTGGGTGGTAACTTCATCACCTTGACGTACGATTTTCAGCAGTTGTTGATCTTCTTCGCCAACCGGAATCACCAAGCGGCCACCTTCGGCCAACTGATCCAGCAAAGCCTGAGGAACCACAGGCGCAGCTGCAGTCACAATGATGGCATCAAACGGGCCTTTCGCAGGCCACCCCTGCCAGCCGTCACCATGTTTGGTCGAGACATTATAGATATCCAGCTGCTTGAGACGACGCTTGGCCTCCCACTGCAAAGACTTGATGCGCTCAATCGAGAAAACATGATCAACCAACTGAGCGAGCACTGCGGTCTGATACCCTGAGCCAGTGCCGATTTCCAACACCCGACTGCCGCGTTTAAGCTCCAGCATTTGGGTCATTTTGGCCACAATATAAGGTTGGGAGATGGTCTGCCCCTGACCAATCGGCAACGCATTATTGTCGTATGCCTGGTGCATCATGGCTTGGGAAACAAACGCTTCTCGTGGTAACGCATGAATCGCGGCCAGCACACTCTGATCACTGATACCGTGACCAGCGAGCAATTGAATCAATCTGTCCGCTTTCGGGTTAGCCATCGGCACTTTCCTTAAGCCAGTGGTTCATTGCTCCCAGTGATTCGTGCGCCGTCAGATCCACCTGCATTGGCGTAATAGAGACGTAACCATGCTCAACCGCATGAAAGTCGGTCCCTTCGCCCGCGTCTTGTTCTTTACCCGGAGGGCCAAGCCAATAGATATCGTGACCACGAGGATCTTTCTGCTTGATCATACTCTCAGCGTGATGGCGCGCACCAAGGCGGGTTACCTGATGGCCTTTGAGTTTGTCAAAAGGCAGATCCGGGATATTCACATTGATCAGACGATTGGTCGGAATCGGAGAAGAAAGATGTTGCAGCACCAGCTGACGAGCAATTTTACCCGCGGTGGCAAAATGATGTTTTCCGACCAAAGAAAATGCAATGGACTGAACGCCAAGGAAATGACCTTCCATAGCTGCGGCAACGGTGCCCGAATACAGCACGTCATCACCCAGGTTGGCGCCATGGTTGATGCCACTCAGCACCAAATCCGGCAACTCATCTTTAAGCAGCTCATTGAGGGCAAAATGAACACAATCAGTCGGAGTTCCCTGCACAGAGTAGGTATTCGGCTCGATGCGGGTGACACGTAAAGGCTGCTCGAGTGTTAATGAATTCGAAGCGCCTGAACGGTTACGATCAGGTGCAACGATGATGATTTCCGCCAGGTCGGCCAGTGCATACGCCAGAGCACGAATGCCCTCAGCATACACACCGTCATCATTGCTCAGCAAAATTTTCAGCTTTTTTTCACTCATATACACGCTCTACAGGAATTTCTTCGATCAACTCACGCACAATCGAGGTTGCAAAACTGCCCGCGTCCAACGCAAATCGTAATGTAATCTGGTCGCCATCCACTTCCCAGCTCAGATCTTGCGGCATTAACGAGACTGCGCGGCGATCATGACGCATGCGGTTACCGCAGATGAGCGCCATCAAATCCGGTTCCGCATCTAATTGTGGCTGCTCCAACGCCAACGCCTCGTTTTGGGTCGGCAGTGCATTGTCCCCTGCCAGAGCCGCTGAAATCACCGCTTCACCACGTTGCAACTTGGCGTTCCACTCGTTTAACTGGCCCGCTTCTACCAGCATTTGCTCTCTGCCCACCAGCGCCACATCGCCGTCGACAAAACGGTAGAAACAATCGGCCTCAATGCGCGCTGACACAATGTGGTTAAAGATCCACGAACGGGCGCTCGACAGATACAGGCTGCGCTGATTCTGATTGCGACTGCGAACATTCTCACGCCCCCAACGGCGTGCCTCAGTGACGTTGTTACCGTCTCGGCCAAAACGCTGGTTACCAAAGTAGTTCGGCACGCCCTGCTGAGCAACAACGGCCAGACGGCGCAGCACATCATCCACGTCAGTCACTTCCGACAGGACGACTTCAAATCGATTGCCGCGCAGGTCGCCCGGGCGCAGCTTTTTATTGTGACGCTGCATTGCCAGAACTTCGATGCTTGGGTATTGCGCCAGAAACAGACTCAGGTTCGGGAACTTGCCTTGTGGCATGTGCACGCTCAGCCATTGCTCGGTCACGGCATGGCGATCCTTGAGGCCTGCCCAGCTGACATCTTTCGATTTCACGCCACACGCTTTGGCCAGTTCATTCGCCACAAAACTGGTGTTCTCACCAGTTTTACGGATACGTATCATCACTTGCTCGCCACTACCGCTGAAGTCATACCCCAGATCTTCAACGACTTTAAAATGTTCCGGTTTAGCCTTAATTTTGGCCTTAGCTGTTGGTTTACCACATAAATAAGCCAACGAAGATAAAAGATCTGTCATTTTTTATTCCGATATGTGAAGGCAGTGACAATCATGCCTTCACGAGTAATACGACGGCTTCACATGCGATGCCTTCTTTGCGGCCGGTGAAACCAAGGCGCTCTGTTGTGGTCGCTTTCACATTCACGTTGCCCAGATCCGTTTCAAGATCTTCAGCAATCGCGGCACACATCGCTTCAATATGCGGGGCCATTTTCGGAGCCTGCGCCATGATGGTGACGTCAGCGTTGCCTAAACGGTACCCCTGCTCTTTGACACGGCGATAGACGTCTTTCAACAACTCACGGCTGTCTGCCCCTTTCCACTTATCATCAGTATCCGGGAAATGACGACCGATATCGCCTGCGGCAATCGCGCCCAGCAGAGCATCGCTCAATGCATGCAGCGCCACATCACCGTCTGAATGGGCGATCAACCCTTGTTCGTAAGGAACGGCAACACCACCAATGATAACCGGACCTTCTCCACCAAATTTGTGTACATCAAAACCGTGGCCAATTCGAATCATGTTCAGTCCTTGCTGTTGCTTAGATAATTGCGGCTTAAATAGAACTCGGCCAGTGCGAGATCTTCAGGTTGGGTAATTTTAATATTATCGGCGCGCCCTGCCACCAACGCCGGTTTCTGTCCCAGCCATTCAAAGGCAGACGCTTCGTCGGTAATCACCGCCTGGGCAGCGAGCGCGTGCGTCAAAGCCTGCATCAGCGGCTGCGCACGAAACATTTGTGGAGTCAGTGCGTGCCATAGCGCGACGCGATCCACGGTATGATCGATATTCTGTCCACCGTCGGCGCGTTTCATGGTGTCACGCACTGGCGCGGCCAGAATCGCGCCCACTGTATGAGTTTGCGCTGTGGCGATCAGTTGGCTGATATCGGCATGTTCAACGCACGGGCGGGCAGCATCGTGCACCAACACCCACTCACTCAACTGATGCTGACACACATAGTCCAGCGCGGACAGCACCGAATCGGCACGCTCTTTGCCACCGGAAACGCGAACCACACGCGGATGATTAGCCAGTGCCAGCGAGCCGAAATAGGGGTCATTGTCGCTGACAGCCACCACCACTTGCCCGACATCGGGATGACGCAGCAAGACTTCGACGGTGTGTTCAAGCACAGTATGTCCATGCAGGATTAAATATTGCTTGGGGCGATCAGCCTGCATACGACTGCCGACGCCAGCGGCGGGCACAATTGCAGTAATCTTAGCGGTCATGGACGGTCCTCACCGATGATGCGATAGAAAGTTTCCCCCTCTTTAACCATGCCCAGTTCATGTCGGGCACGCTCTTCAATGGCATCCAGCCCCTGACGCAAATCGTCAATCTCCGCAAACATCTCCTGATTACGCAGATGCAGGTTACCGTTTACCTGCTGTTGTACCTGAATTTCGCTCGACACAGCCCGGTAATCGGCAATACCGTTTTTCCCCATCCACAAGTCGTATTGTAGTAAGGCAAACAGCAGAGTCAGTGCCACCGCAAATACTCGCATAACCGTCTCTCTCGTTGATTGAAACTATGCCGCACAATGGCGGCATAAGATGAGATTCATTGTTAAGAAAAGTTCACCACTTATACCACAAGCCCGAACCTCAGGCGAGTCAGCACAAGGGCAACGCGCTTACTGGCTGAGCAGAAACGCGAACAAACCCGCCCCCAGCAGCAGGCGGTAAATCACAAACGGAGTCATACCCATACGGGAAATCAGCTTCAGGAAGAAGAAAATACAGATATAAGCGCTGACAAATGATGTCGCGATACCCGTCAGTAGAAAACCGGTATGCACAGGCTCACCGCTGGTCACCAGTTTCAGCCCCAGATAGCCACCCGCCAGCATGATGATCGGAATTGACATCAGGAACGAAAAGCGGGCAGCCGCTTCACGGGTAAACCCTAGGTAAAGTGCAGCAGTGATGGTCGCCCCGGAACGAGAAGTGCCCGGGATGATCGCCACAGCCTGAGCCAAACCAATAAACAGCGCTTTTTTCCAGCCCGCCTGATACTCATCGTCAAGCAGCGATGCATTCTTATCGACGTACCACAACAGCAAACCAAACACGATTGTAGTAGTCGCAATCACCCATGCGCTGCGCAAGTACACTTCCACAATGTCTTTCATCAGTAGGCCAAATACACAGGCCGGAATCGTCGCCAGCACAATAAGCCATGCCAGTTTGGCTTCTTTGCTGCGATCACCTATAAAGATTGAGCCGAAAAATGCCCGCAGCAACGACACCACTTCACGGCGGAAATAAATGACGACGGCCGCCAGCGTACCGACGTGAACCGCAACGTCAAACGCGAGTCCCTGATCCGCCCAGCCAAATACAGCTGACGGTAGAATTAAATGCGCAGAACTGGAAATAGGAAGGAATTCGGTTAAGCCCTGAATTAGAGCCAGAATGAACGATTCAAAATAACTCATTGTTTTCTCGTTGATTAGTTAAGAGTAAACCACAGTTCAACCGGCTTCAGAGCCGTTAATCCCTGGGCTTGTTGCCACACATGTTCAATAGTGTCTTGCGTGCCGGGAACCGTCAGCATCGGACACAGTTCGTGCAGGGGCTGAATCACAAAAGGGTACTGATAAATATCCGGGCGAGGCAAAACGGGCGCCGCGGTCGAAACGGTATCGCCGAACAGAATGATATCCAGATCCAGCGTACGATCCTGGAACTTCTGCGCCTGACTGTCACGCCCCCAGCGCAATTCAATCTCGCGCAGGGTTAGAGCGAAATCATCTAGGCTAAGTTCCGTTTTCATCTCAACCACCAGGTTGTAAAACGCATGGCTGTCAAACCCCACCGATTCACACTCATAAATGGTCGACAAACGCAGATCGCAACCAAGCCGACTCAATTCATCAATTGCCGCTTCGATATGCTTGTGACGCTGCAGATTTGAACCGATTCCCACATACGTGGTGATCATGCCTGACCGCGCTCAATGATCACGCCGACACCTTTTGCTTGCGCGACTGCGCCTGGCTTCGTCAGGCGAATGCGAATCCAAGGCACAGAAAAACGCGTCATGATCAGGTCTGCGACCTCTTCTGCCACTCGTTCAACCAACAGAAAACGACCCGTTTCAATATGTTCAATCACGGCCTGACTCACTTGAGCGTAATCCAGTGCATCTGCAACATCATCACTTTTACCGGCAGGCTGATTATCGTGTGCCATTTCCAGATCCAGCACCAGCTTCTGCTTGATTTCCTGCTCCCAGTCGTAAACACCGATTGTCGTGATCACTTCCAGCTGTTCGATAAAAACTTTATCCATACTTCTATTGCATCCTTTTTACAGGTCGGATACCCAAATTGAGTAAAAAAACGTACTATTTTTGCTAATCGCGATATCATATACCCAAACCACCTCAAGATGCGAAATCCAAACAGAATTTTTACTTTTGAGCTTGGTTTACAAAGACTTGTGAGCCGTCGCTTAGGTAAAACACCACTCTGAGGCAATTATGACTCCACTGGCACTCATTATGATCATTTCCGCTTACCTGCTGGGCTCAGTATCCAGCGCGGTGCTGATCTGCCGTCTGTTGGGGTTGCCGGATCCACGAGCCGTGGGCTCACACAATCCTGGCGCAACGAACGTATTGCGTATCGGCGGCAAGAAAACGGCCGCAGCAGTGCTGTTGTGTGACATGCTCAAAGGTACCATTCCGGTGTGGAGCGCCTATTTTCTTGGTATCGATTCGCTGATGCTGGGTATCATCGCGATTGCGGCCTGCCTTGGCCATATGTACCCGCTGTTTTTCCACTTTAAAGGCGGAAAAGGCGTCGCCACAGCTCTTGGTGCCATCGCGCCGATCGGGCTAGACCTCACGCTGATGATCATGCTCACCTGGCTGGTGGTTGCCGTGATCTTTCGTTATTCCTCGCTGGCCGCTCTGGTCACAGTATTATTGGCACCGTTTTATACCTGGATGATCAAACCACAATACACCTTGCCAGTGGCGATGTTGTGCTGCCTGATTGTGCTGCGTCATCATCAAAACATTAAGCGGTTGTTTGCAGGCACGGAACCCAAAGTCGGTGAAAAAAAACCGAGCAGCCTCGACTGACTCAATATCGTTGGCAATAAAAAAGGCCAAACGGCCTTTTTATATTTGCGTTATGCGTACACCTTAGCGAAGAAGCGCATCAGCATATCGGTGACAAACTGCGGTTGCTCCAGATTACTGATGTGGCCAGCTTGTGGTATCACCACCAACTCACTGCCGGTAATACTGTCATTCATTAAATAAGATTCGAGCGCCGGGCGCGGCGCATCTTCTGCACCGACCGCAATCAGCACAGGCAGCGCAAACTTCTCAACCTCTTCCATCAAGTCGCGGCGGCCAAACACCATACGACCAATTCGCGCAACTTCAACGGCCTGCTCGCCGCTCAGCGCTGCCAAACGGCTGCGGAATGATTGCACCAGCAGTGGCGAGTTCTCTGCGGCGTTTTGTGCAAAAAACATTGGCGTGACCACATCGACAATCGGCGCAGGGACCGCTTGAAGTTGGCTGATGGTATCCAGCATATGAAAGTATTTCGCATGCGTGACTTCCGGTTCCAATCCGACAAAAGTGTCCATCATCACCAAAGATTTTACTCGTTGCGGCGCAAGGGCAACCAACTCGGCGCCCCACATGCCTCCCACCGAGAGTCCCAGTACAGAAAACGTTTCGATCGCCAGATGATCCATTAGCGCCAATATATGCTGCGCGTAGTCAGCCAGATTGCACATTGCCGCTGGAGCTGAATCGGACGCCCCGTGCGCCCACAAATCAGGCACAATACAGCGATAGTGCTGGCTGAGCACTTCCACCTGCGGAGCCCACATTTGGCTATCCCACAAGTAACTGTGACCCAGCACAATGACTTCGCCCTGCCCCACGTCCAGATAATGCATCTGCTGGCCATCAACGTTAAACATGTTCATTCTTATTTTTCCTGTTATCAATGTTGCAGCGACTATAGCATTAAAAACACTACCGTCAGCTCTGAGCAGACACGTCAAAACTGTACTAATCGCTTGATTCATAGAAACAAAAACGGCCGCTTCAGCGACCGTTTGACAGTGATTAATCGTTGATTGGCGTCAGTTGATCTATCGGCCAGCGCGGGCGCGCTTCCAGAGTCAAATCCGTCACATCACCGTTTTTCAGACGCTGCATGCCAGCGTACGCGATCATGGCGCCGTTATCGGTGCAAAATTCAGTACGCGGATAGTAAACTTCACCGCCGACTTTCTTCGCCAGTTTGCCTAAGTCTTCACGCAGCTGTTTATTAGCACTCACACCCCCCGCAATCACAATGCGCTTCATGCCCGTCTGTTCCAGAGCACGGCGGCACTTGATAACTAAGGTGTCACACACTGCTTCCTGAAATGCATAGGCGATATCCGCTCGGGTCTGCTCATCATCGCCGTTAGCCGCAATCGTATTGGCAGTAAAAGTTTTCAGGCCAGAGAAACTCATATCCAGCCCTGGGCGATCTGTCATCGGACGCGGGAACTTAAAGCGACCCGGTGTGCCTTTTTCAGCCAAACGCGCCAGCAGCGGACCACCAGGATAATCCAGCCCCATCAGTTTCGCGGTTTTGTCGAACGCTTCACCGGCAGCATCATCAATCGATTCACCCAAAATCTGATATTCACCAATGCCGTTCACTTCCACCATCATTGAGTGTCCACCTGAAACCAATACCGCAACAAACGGGAATGGCGGCGGGTTGTCTTCCAACATTGGCGCCAGCAAGTGACCTTCCATGTGATGCACAGGCACCGCTGGCACATTCCAGGCATAAGCCAAGCTGCGGCCAATCGTTGCACCCACCAATAAAGCACCAACGAGGCCCGGGCCTGCGGTGTACGCTACGCCATCAATGTCTGCCGGGGTTAAGTTAGCTTCGGCCATCGCCGCTTTGATCAAAGGAATGGTTTTCTTAACGTGATCGCGTGATGCCAGTTCCGGCACTACGCCACCGTAGTCTGCATGAAGTTTGACCTGACTGTAGAGTTTATGCGACAGCAATCCTTTCTCATCGTCGTAAATCGCTACACCCGTTTCGTCACAAGAGGTTTCAATACCAATAATGCGCATAGTTTTCTCAGCACGCTGTCATCTATAATTCGAAATTGGCGCCATGTTACCTCGGCTTGGCTTCACAAACAAATTTTGTACAGACTGTAAGCGACAAAGTGCTTTACAAAGCCGTGGCTATCGGATTAAAATTCCGCACCATTTTTGATCAAGCTGGTTTCGACCAAACTAATTGTTGTTTTGGTCACACAACGCCAGCGTTAACGAATTAACCCCTGAGGTGAAAGGCATATGCCAGTAGTTAAAGTACGTGAAAACGAACCGTTCGACGTTGCACTACGTCGTTTTAAGCGCTCTTGCGAAAAAGCAGGTATCCTTTCTGAAGTGCGTCGTCGTGAGCACTACGAAAAACCAACTACAGTTCGCAAACGCGCTAAAGCAGCAGCTCAAAAGCGTCACGCTAAGAAGCTTGCTCGCGAAAACGCTCGTCGCGTTCGCCTGTACTAATAACTGATTCCTAACTAAGGAATTCGTTATGGCTCTGATTGATACTCTCAAAGATGAGCAAAAATTAGCGATGAAAGCCAAGGACAAAGCGCGCCTTGGCACTATTCGTTTAGCCCTTTCAGCCATTAAGCAACGTGAAGTTGACGAGCAGATTACTCTGAGCGACGACGACATTCTTGCTGTGCTGACCAAAATGGTTAAACAACGTCGCGATTCTGTTACGCAATTTGAAGCAGCAAACCGTCAGGATCTTGCTGATGCGGAAAAAGCAGAAATCACAGTTCTTGAGGAATTTATGCCTCAACCACTGAGCGAAGAAGAAGTGGTCGCACTGATTGACAGTGCAATTGCTGAATCTGAACCAGCGGGCATGCAAGACATGGGTAAAGTGATGGCGCTATTGAAACCGCAGATTCAAGGGCGTGCAGATATGGGTAAAGTTAGCGGCTTAGTTCGCGCTAAACTCGCTTAACCTGACACCCAATTGCATCAAGCCGTGCTATCCTCTGGAACGCACGGCTTGTTTGTATCTGTACTCTGCCTGAACGCGGGTACGTTTCTTTGAATTTCAGTTCTTTCTTTTAGGTTTTATGGCAGGACAAATCCCTCGTAGTTTCATTGATGACCTCCTGGCTCGGCTTGATATTGTCGACATCATCGACGCACGTGTAAAACTTAAAAAAAAGGGTAAAAACTACAGCGCCTGCTGCCCATTCCACAACGAGAAAACCCCCTCCTTCAGCGTCAGCCAGGAAAAACAGTTTTATCACTGTTTCGGGTGTGGTGTGCACGGTAATGCCATCGACTTTATGATGGAATATGAGCGTCTGGAGTTCCCGGAAGCCATTGAAGAGCTGGCCTCTTTTCTCGGACTTGAAGTACCTCGGGAAGAGCGCAGTAACGGGTCGTTTAACAAAAATGCCCCTCGAGCCAACAGCGAAGAAAAACGCAACCTGTACGATTTGATGGGCAGCATCGCTCAGTTTTATCGTCAGCAACTCAAAGTCGCATCCAACCGTCACGCGATTGAATACCTGAAAAACCGCGGTTTATCTGGCGAAATCGTCCAGAAATTCGGTATTGGTTTTGTAGCAGACGAATGGGATTTGGTTCGTAAGAACTTTGGTCAAAGCCGCCACAATCAGGACATGCTGGTATCGGGCGGTATGTTGATCGAGAACGACAATGGCAACCGCTACGACCGTTTTCGCGGTCGAGTGATGTTCCCGATTCGTGATCGTCGTGGCCGCGTGATCGGCTTTGGTGGCCGCGTGCTCGGCGATGGCACACCGAAATATCTCAACTCGCCAGAAACGCCCATCTTCCATAAAGGTAAGGAACTGTATGGCCTTTACGAAGTACTGCAGGCCTATCGTGAACCACCACAGATTCTGGTGGTCGAAGGCTATATGGATGTGGTGGCGCTGGCGCAATATGGTATCGACTACTCTGTCGCCTCACTGGGTACGTCAACCACCGGCGATCACTTACAGCTACTATTTCGTCAAACCAATACTGTGGTTTGCTGTTACGACGGTGACCGCGCAGGCCGTGAAGCCGCGTGGCGTGCATTGGAAAATGCACTGGGCTACTTAAAAAGTGGCAACATTCTGAAGTTCTTGTTCTTACCTGATGGTGAGGATCCGGACAGCTACGTACGCAAGTTTGGTAAAGATGCCTTTGAAGAACAGATGAACCAGGCAGAACCTCTGTCGAAATATCTGTTTTCTAATCTGTTGTCACAAGTCAATGTCGGCAACAATGAGGGGAAAGCGGCGCTTGAAGCCATGGCTCTGCCACTGATCAATAAGATCCCAGATGAATCTCTACAGGATCAGTTGCTGAAAATACTTGAGCAGAAAACCGGTATTTATAAAAAGCCGAATTTACCGAGTGAAGCCAATAGTCGACCGCAGCCGCACAAAGAAATTAAACGCACGCCGATGCGGGAAGTTATCGCTTTGCTTCTGCAAAATCCGAGCTATGCTGATATGGTACCTGACCTTTCCAGCGTTAGAGGTCTGGCTATTCCGGGGCTGAGTTTGTTGGTAGAAGTCCTTGAAAATTGCCGACAATACCCCCATATCTCAACGGGCCAATTACTTGAACATTGGCGCAACAGTAAAAATGAGGCACTTCTGTCTCGTCTGGCAAGCTGGGAGATCCCCCTTGTCGAAGACAACCAAGAAGAACTATTTTTAGACTCATTGGACAAAATTCTTGCCCAGTGCGTAGAGAAACAAATTGAAAACTTGCAGGCTAAAGAGAGAAGCGTCGGTTTATCAGCCGAGGAAAAGCGGGAGCTAGTAGCGTTAATGCTAGAATTAAAAGCGTAACCCAGTTTAAATAGTCAGCAACGAATAAATTTGTTAATATACGTGGTTTGCATTTCGCATACTATTCCTTCACCAGATACGAAGTTGGATACCGTCTATGGATCAAAATCCGCAGTCACAGCTTAAACTACTTGTCATTAAAGGCAAGGAACAAGGCTATCTGACCTACGCCGAAGTAAATGACCACCTACCTGCTGAGATCGTCGATTCTGAACAGGTAGAAGATATTATTCAGATGATCAACGACATGGGTATCAAAGTAGTCGAAACTGCTCCTGATGCCGATGACCTCGCCCTTAGCGACGATAACACGATCACTGATGAAGATGCAGCAGAAGCCGCTGCAGCTGCGCTGTCAAGTGTAGAAAGCGAGATTGGTCGAACGACCGATCCAGTCCGCATGTACATGCGTGAAATGGGTACAGTAGAACTACTGACTCGTGAAGGTGAAATCGATATTGCTAAGCGTATTGAAGAAGGTATCAACCAAGTTCAAAGCGCCGTAGCTGAATACCCGGGCACCATCCCTTACATTCTTGAACAGTTTGACAAAGTTCAGGCCGAAGAACTGCGCCTGACCGATCTGATTTCTGGTTTTGTCGATCCAAACGAAGAAGAGACCACCGCACCAACAGCAACCCACATCGGTTCTGAGCTAAGTGGTGCAGATCTCGACGACGAAGATGAAGAAGACATCGACGACGAAGATGAAGACGAAGATGAAGACGGTGATGACGACAGCAGCGACAGCGATGAAGAAGTCGGTATCGACCCTGAGCTGGCACTGGAAAAATTCACCGAGCTGCGTAACAAGTTCCAAAACCTGCAACTCGCGATCAACGAGCACGGTAACGAAAGCTCAAAAGCGCAGCAGGCAACGGATCTGGTACTGGATGTCTTCCGTGAATTCCGTCTGACACCAAAACAGTTCGATCATTTAGTTGATACCCTTCGCACGTCAATGGATCGCGTTCGTACTCAAGAACGTCTGATCATGAAAGCCGTGGTCGAAGTGGCAAAAATGCCGAAGAAATCGTTCATTGCTATCTTCACGGGTAACGAATCAAGCGAAGCATGGTTGGATCAGGTTCTGGCATCAGATAAGCCGTACGTGGAAAAAGTTCGCCAGTACGAAGATGATATTCGCCGTTCTATCCAGAAACTGAAGATCATCGAACAAGAGACTTCTCTGACTGTTGATCGTATCAAAGACATCAGCCGTCGCATGTCTATCGGTGAAGCGAAAGCTCGCCGTGCGAAGAAAGAGATGGTTGAAGCGAACTTGCGTCTGGTTATTTCTATCGCGAAGAAATACACCAACCGTGGCCTACAATTCCTGGATCTGATTCAGGAAGGTAACATCGGCCTGATGAAAGCGGTTGATAAGTTTGAATACCGTCGTGGCTACAAGTTCTCGACGTACGCAACTTGGTGGATTCGTCAGGCGATCACTCGCTCAATCGCAGACCAGGCACGTACTATCCGTATTCCGGTTCACATGATCGAAACGATCAACAAACTGAACCGCATCTCTCGTCAGATGCTACAGGAAATGGGTCGTGAGCCACTGCCGGAAGAGTTGGCTGAACGCATGCAAATGCCGGAAGACAAGATCCGCAAAGTACTGAAAATTGCCAAAGAGCCTATCTCAATGGAGACACCAATCGGTGACGACGAAGATTCGCATCTGGGTGATTTCATCGAGGATACCACTCTGGAACTACCACTGGATTCTGCAACAGCAACAAGCCTGAAAGCAGCAACTCGTGATGTTCTGGCTGGCCTGACGCCTCGTGAAGCGAAAGTACTGCGTATGCGCTTTGGTATCGACATGAATACCGACCACACGCTCGAAGAAGTGGGTAAACAGTTCGACGTAACTCGTGAACGTATCCGTCAGATCGAAGCAAAAGCTCTGCGCAAACTGCGTCATCCAAGTCGCTCAGAGACTCTGCGCAGCTTCCTCGACGAGTAAGCAATCATTGCAAAGACAAAGGTGAGCCACGGCTCACCTTTTTTATTATTCGGGATGCTAAGTGAATAAAAACTAAGCGCTATTACCCTACTTTGCGGCTAGACACTCCAAAGCCCATCCCCTATAATCGTTTCCCTAATCGGCCCCTTAGCTCAGTGGTTAGAGCAGTCGACTCATAATCGATTGGTCCCCAGTTCAAGTCTGGGAGGGGCCACCAAATTGCAAAAGCCTGATGAGGAAACCCATCAGGCTTTTTTGCATTTGGAAATTGAGGAGAAAATAGCCACTACCAAAAATAGCGAAATTTGAGCAGCACCGAATTCATGCCTGCATTTTGTGAATATATGCCGCCATTAGAATAGTGCAGGTAAGTTAGCATCAACGTACCGAAGTCATAGCGCAAACCAAACGCGATCCGATCCTCGAACTGGAATTTACCGCCCATATCTCGATCGTTGAATACATATTCGCTAATGTAGCTCCCCCCGATACCGCATTCTAGATTGGGTTTGGCTCCGAACAATCGCGTAGAAAATTGGTACGAAAACACCGGGGAGATCGCAACAATGCGCAAGTCATCTTTTCCAGGTAATGACCAATTGTTCAAAGACAAATCTAGATAGGCCGAAAGGCTTCCAGAGTCACTCTCCCACCATTGTTTATCAAAATTGTGCTGAATACCGATATGCGCGAGAAATTCGTGATCAAATGAAGTTCCAGCGCCAACACTCACACTGTCGAACCAAGATTGGCAATAAACGGCAGACGAAAAGCAAAACGATACACCCACAATCAATGACCTACATAAACAGACATTCATCATGTATATCTTCATTATTATTGATAGATATAATTTTAGTTCGCAATACCTATTTTGGTAGCTAAACGCTTTTCTTCTATCCACTAAAACTGGCCGCAATCCGGATAACATAATCTTTAACAACGAAAGCAGATGTTTGAACCCATGCCACGAAACAGACACTGAGTGATAAAAGACAGCACAATGCCCCGAGTCCAACTACTCTGTTCCACGTTCAGAGACTACGCTTAGAGCTACTATCTGTGATGAAAAGGTTCCACTATGAGAAATGTAACGGCTTTACTCGCTATGGCGCTCAGCGCATTCACGGCTCACAGTGCTTTTGCCAGCGACTATGTCTTGGACTCCAGCTTAGCGTCGATGCTGGTTTGTTAAGCGGCGAAGCCAAACAAGTCGCCTTGCCCGTCAAGGTGACCATGCACGGCCAAACTCAAAGTGTAACTTTTCCGGTTGTAGTGATGCCAGCTGGCGATCACATCATGGTCAGCCCATACGCCCCCGTAGTGATCGGGGGCAGTGATTTTGGTATTCCTGCTGGCAATTTAAATGCGTTGTCAACCACAGTTGGTGACATCAGCATTTCGGATCGTGTGCCAGTGACACTGACACTGATGTTTCGTAAGTGACTAAATGTTTAGGAATAAAAATGCCCGCAATATGCGGGCATTGAAAACAGAAAAATTAAAGATAGGTGTAAGATTATTACTGGTATGAATAACTGTAATAACCATATCCATAGTTAGACGCTTTTTTCTCTGTTGCATTCAAAATAACGCCCTTTACTTCGATACCCGCTTGTTCGAAGCGGTTTCGAGCAACATCAATCTCTTTCACTGTGTTCATACCAAAGCGAGCAACCATAAGAGTTGTCCCAGCTAATGCACCAACAATGCTTGGATCCGTAACAGCTAAAACTGGAGGTGTATCAATAATAACCAAATCATAGTGCCCACTCGCCCACTCTACTAATTCATTGAATCGAGGATGCATAAGAAGCTCAGAAGGATTAGGAGGAACCTGACCACGTGTCATGATGTCCAAATTTTCAATACGGGTCTCTTTAACCGCCGTTGCAAGAGGAATCTTACCCCCCAGATAATCTGATAAGCCATTTTCCCAATCCATTCCGAAAGGTTGCTGCAAATACCCCTTGCGCATATCTGCATCAATCAATAGCACTCTTTGACCTGTCTTAGCTGCAACGACTGAAAAGTTCGTCGATACAAAAGATTTACCTATACCTGGTGCAGGCCCAGAAATCATGAGGACATTATTCTTTGCTTCCATCATCGCAAAATGCAAGCTGGTACGTAATCCGCGCAATGCCTCGACTGATAAGTCTGCAGGATTGGATTCAGCTAATAATGTAAGATCCCTGTTTTGTTTACGATGACGTTTAAGCTTGTTGAAGAGTTCAAGTTGAAGACTTGACTTGGGAATACTGGCATAAACTGACAGGCCTATCTGCTCAATGTCATCTGGATTCTCCACTCCTCGATGTAAAGCTGCTTTAACTAAAACAAAAGCTAAACTTAGCATCCCTCCCAATAATGTTGAAAGCAGAACAATCATAGTTTTTTGGGGCTTAACTGGGGTTGCAAACGTCTGTGCATTGTCTAAAATGCGAACGTTGCCAACTGTACCTGCTTTTACGATTGAAAGCTCCTGAACTTTGTTTAATAGCTGAACGTAGATTTGTTGATTCACCTCGACATCACGCGTCATTCGCAGCACTTCCCTCTGCGTTTTAGGCATCTTTTGAATCTGTTGATTTAAGCGTTCTTTTTCTTTTAGAAGCGTAGTACGCTTGTCTAACAGAGATCGATATGCGGGATGATCCTTGGTAAAGCGCTGACTGATTTCACTTTCTTTAAATGTCAGTTCATTAAGCTGTGCTTCAAGCTCCACCATAACCTTCAATGTTGATTGGGCCTCTAGTCCCAAATCGATTGAGTCATTTTTTTGACGAAACGTGTTAAGAACGTCTTCGGCGGTAGTCAAGCTGTCTTTTACATCCGGTAAGTGACTTTTCAGGAAGCTCAAACTCTTCTCTGCTTCTGCTGAGTTACGAGCGACATTCTGTAAAAAGTAATTCTGTGCTATATCATTAAGCACATCTGAAATCAGTGCTCGATTCTCACCAGTAAAACTCAGTCCTAATATACCTGTTTGCTTTCCTCGCTCACTGACAGACAAGTTTCGCTTCAGCCACTCAATTGCCTCTAGTTGACTACGCTTCGTGATAGAAAATTCAAAGCCATCATTCGCATAAAATGAAGAAACGAATAACTCATAACCATCGCTTTTTGCTAATACGCCAGCTTGACCTTTCAGTATTACACGATCATCTCGAAGCAACTGATAAATTTGCTGATCATTATCAAGAACAACAATAGTATGGGTTGACTCTTGGGCAAACTCAGGAATGGTAAAGCGCTTCACACTCATTGAACTTAAATCGCCACGAATACGAGCCAATCCCTTACCAAGAAATGGGAAATACGACGGTTCAACGACAGTTGTTAAATTAAATTTTTCAACTGTATCACCTAAAATCATACGAGATTTAATGATTTCGATTTCAGTCGTAGCAGAAGACTCTGAGGAAAATAGCTCTCCCATATCTCCAACCAAAGAGCCAATACCACCTGAGCTTTTTTGTTCTATCTGGATCAATGAATCAGCTTTGTAGATCGGCGTAGAGAGAAGAGCGAATGCCACACCCACGAGAGAAAATAACAAAGTAGTTAAAAGGATGATCCATTTGGAATCAAAAATAATACCAAAGAGTTTTCCTAACTCGATTTCATCAGAACTATTTTCAGCCGCTGTTCTTGATAGTTTTGTTGTCATAGTATTGTTGTGTCCTGGGTCGTTCAGAGAAAGAGTGAAATCAATTGTGTGTTCCAATGAGCAGTTGTCATATTTATAACTTTCTCACCCAAGCTTTTGCGGCCTGTTCAATCAATTCATAGGCATATTCAAACGCTTCTCTGCTTTGTCGAAAAGGATCAGGGATGTCTTTCTGTCCTATCCATTGTCCAAACAGCATAGTTTTACCACGAGCCTCTGGCGCAATATCTGTCAGCGCTTCTATGTGCTTTTTTTCCATAACCAGAATCAAATCGTATTGCGCACAAAGTGAACTCGTCAGCTGTTGCGCGCTATGATTACTCAGGTCTAAATTATGTTCTTCTGCAACTTTTAAAGCCAATTCATCAGCAGGCCTTCCTGTCAGGCGGCTTTTGTCAGTACCCAAACCAGCTGAAGCAATATGTTTGTGTGGGAGCAACTTGTGCAACACGCGCTCCCCAGTAGGAGAGCGGCAAATATTACCAACACAAACCACTAAGATATTGTTAAACAAAACCACCTCCTTACGGCCAGTTACGAATCCGTAACACTCCCTCGGTGAGTTCATTAAACCCAGAGATTGTCGGCACCAATTGACTAACCACACGATTCCAACGCGTGAGTGGAGCAGCCGTAACATATACAATGTCATAAGGCTGAATTTCAAATTCCGTACCAATCACTAACGCAGAAGCGTCTTTGATATTCAGTTGATAAATGTCTGCCAAGCGCTCTGATTTATCACTAGATGTACGTATCACGAACACGCCCGTAGCGTCTGCTGAAAGTTGGTTAATCCCCCCCACACTACTAAGCGCTTCAGTGAGACTCATTCCAGAGCGATCGATCTTCAGCATTTTAGGTTCATTCACCTCCCCCATAACAAACACTTTCTGACTATCATTTCGAGGAACATGAATAATATCACCAGCTTGTAACAATTTGTTTTGGGTCAAATCACCACGCTGCATCAATGCATACAGTGAAATATTCAGCTCTTCGCCGTTACGTGTTAATGTAACATTACGCCAATCTGCATCATCAGCTAAACCGCCAGCATTGTTAATTGCATCGAGGATGGTTAAAGGGATATTGGTGATAGCTTGTTTACCTGGAACCGTAACTTCACCTGTGACATATGCCTTCTGTGATCGAAAAGCCGCAACACTTACGTCCACCTGTGGGCTTTCAATATACTTAGATAAACGTTCTGAAATTACCGCGCGAATCTCACGCACTGTTTTTCCAGCAACGTCAACCGTACCAATGTAGGGATAGAAAATTGTGCCATCGGAATGAACCCAGTTACCCGCTTCAGAGGCACTCCGATAGGACCCCGCAGGAATAGTCAGTTCAGGATGATCCCAAATCGTAACATTTAGTATGTCACCAACCCCTACTTGATACTCGTAGGTCTCAATTTGTTTATCAAGCTCAGCATTTGCGCGAGAGCGAACATCTTTAGCAGAGTTATAGCGACTAACACTGTGCGCATCTAGGGGATAAATGTTGACTTGCTCAGTCATATTATCGTTTTGATCATTCGAATCAGCTTGAATGATGTTTTTATTATCAACGGAAAGATGCGAACCTGGTACAACAGTGCAACCAGCCAGAATCGTCGGTAACAATGCCGAGAGAACGAGATATTTTTTCACTTCCATTTAAGCCAATTTTTTCATGAGTACTTTACAGTTACTCTTATCATCTCCGGTAAACATTCAACTGTACAAAGTAAGAGCACAGCTCTACATAAAGTTTGAAAGTTTTAGAACAGCTATTGTTACCAGAACTATACCTAGCCCTTTACAGGCTCCCTATACGTTGTTGTTCGTGGATTTCAAAGAAAATTTAGCAATAATAAAGACACATAACACTAGACTTAAATGTTCACTCTCATCTAATTTCGCCTAAATTTATCCTTAAGACTCACCCTTACTAACATATTGACAAAATTATCATGACGGTCACTTATACCATATTTATTCTTAGGTCGATTATTATGCATATTGCAGCCAAGATGACAATTTATTGTCTCAAATATCTTTTAGAAACCGCTGTCCTGTTTAAGCAAGTTTGAATCTAAACTTATCGAACACATATGTTCGTTTACTTTCCAAACGATTTATATCTACAATTGGCTTCGAAGTGAAATACACACTTCAAACATCGATGTTTAAATTTGTATATTAAGGACTCTCTATGAAAAAAATCGCATTAGCATTGTTCGTTGCATTGGGTGTTTCAACATCGGCTTTCGCAGCCGTTGAAGAAAGCTCTGCTGCTGCTGCGTCTGGTGGCTCAGCTGGCGGTGCAGCAGCCGGGACTGCTGCTGTCGGAGGCGTTACTGCTGCTGGCGTTGCTGTGGGCACCGCATTAGTAGTGACAACAGCTGTTGCCGTTTCTCAAAACAACAGCACTGATGGTACAACTGGTACAACTGGTACGAACTAGTTTGCTACCTAAAGTAAAATCACACGCTATAAGACCAACTGCGGTTGGTCTTTTTCTTTAAAATTTACACTAATTTGAACTTATCGAATTTAAAAACAAAAATATCAATAAATAAACCAGAACAAATAACAATCAATTCGATGTATTTAAGATTAAAAATAACAAAAAAATAACAAAACCCCTTCTAGAGATTAAATAACACAAAACACAATAAGGAATAACATTAGCCATGAACGACATATCAGGATGGCGTAATTTATTAAAAGTAGGCAACGCCACGGCCTTGCTCTTACTAGTTGGTTGCTCTCAGCAAATATCGAGTGTCAATGACACATTAAAAGAAGCATTTTGGGGTATTGATGATGTCACTCTTTCTGCTGAGCAAGTCAATGAATTACCCTATGCAAGCACTTATGTGCGACTGAATAATGGACCACGTGTGTTTATGGTATTAGCCTTTGCCGAAAAAAACCCGGTGACTGGAAATACTCAATTAAAATGGGTCTCTAACGATCATGCAATGATTGTGACCGAGCAAGGCAGAATTGTAAAAACGCTCAACCTTCCAGAACAGAACTTGGCTGCTATTAACGGAGAAATGCCTGAATGGACTTATCCAGGTCGATGGCAAGCAACTTATGATTGGCAAACCAGAAACCAATACGGATATTCTGCCGATGTCTCAACAATCAAGTTAAATAGTGATTTTACTCAGCCCGAACTATGGCAGGAAGCCTTGGAACATTGGCAAGAAACCATTTCCTTTTCAGATCTTTCATCGAGTATTCAAAATCACTATTGGGTCAACCAGCAAGGCGTGGTGCTCAAGAGCATCCAACACATTGGGCCGAATATGGCCCAGATAGAAATGGACATTCTCAAACCTTATCTGGAAACTCGACAATGAACCGCTTGAAACCACTATCGCTTTTCATGACTGTTTTAATTTTAGGCAGTTCCGGTATTTCAGCTCATGAATCAACACATGTTGTATTGCACAATCACCAACTTGTGCTGCAGTACAATCAGGCAGTTCGCCTCGATCGAGTGTTAGCAGATGCGCTGATTCAAGACATGAAATCTAGAGAACCACACGCTTATCATGAAGGGAGCAAACTTTTTTCTCTTAGTCAGAAAAAACAAGCCGCTCAGTTCTACTTAAATGTACAAGAACAATTAAGTAACTTACTGAATGACAATGACTATCGTGTTACTGCCAAGCAGTTGTTGACTCAACTCAATCAGTTTCAATTTGGTTTTAGGTTGAAAACCAATCTGGACGTCGACGCCGTTCGCCTCAAAACTGAGCTTAATCCATTGCTTCCAGGCAACTATCAGCTTGAGTTGTCTCATAGACCCAATTCAATAACGCTATTCGGCCTCTCTGAAGAACAAAGCACTGCATTTCAGTCAAGTTTTACTGTTGCCGATTACATTGAACGTTCTCGCGCCAGACACAAAAGCTATTCGAGCTACGCTTGGGTTATCTCTCCAAACGGCGACATTTCACGTGTCGGCTATGCCTACTGGAACAATGAGTCAACAAAACTTCAACCAGGCAGTTCGATTTTGGTCGGGTTTAATACTACAGACCATCAATTGATTCAACTCGAAAAAGACATTGCCACCCTTATTAGTATGATCGAAGGTCCTTATTTATGACAAACCTTGAACGCTCAATCACGCCTTTTACTTATGTCATGAGCGCGGTTTGTCTTGGCATGCTTTCCAGCCAAGTTTTCGCCTCATCTTTGACACCACTGGCATTACAACCTTCTCAATCAGATTTTGGTGGTGTTGGGTTGATGCAAACACCAACGGGTAGAATGGCCGACGAAGGTGAATTCAACTTTGGAATCAACGTCAATGATGATTACCAACATTTCTATACCTCTATACAGTTATTTCCTTGGTTGGAATCTACGATTCGCTATACGCGGGTACCTGATATGCTGTACAACCCAAATCCGTCCTACAGCGGAGATAACTTGTATACGGACAAGGGGATAGACGTCAAATTACGCCTTTTGGAAGAAAGTTACTGGTTGCCAGAAACCTCTATCGGAATTAGAGATATTGGTGGTACTGGGTTATTTGACGGCGAATTTATTGCTGCGACAAAGCGTTTCGGCAACTTAGATATCACCCTTGGGATGGGATGGGGGTATTTGGGTCAGAGTGGTAACATCGGTAATCCAATCTGTCACACTAGCAATTCGTTTTGTGATCGCAGCACGGAAGTAAAGCAAAGTGGTGGTTCTATTGATGCAGGCCGTTGGTTCCACGGCCCGGCAGCACTATTCGGAGGGGCTGAATATCAGACGGCATACGCTCCACTTCGTCTAAAAATCGAATACGATGCAAATGATTATTCTCAAGATTTCCCTTATGTGCAGGGAGGCAAGCCAATGCCTCAGCATACTCCTTGGAACTTTGGTGTTCTTTACAGGCTTGGGGATTGGGGCGATGCAAAGCTGAGTTATCAACGAGGCGATACTTTAACGCTAGGACTGAATCTCTACACTAACTTCAATCAGTTACAATCCAGTTGGAGAGATGAGCAAAAAGAGTCGGTCGGCGCAGCGCCGAACAGTACCCCCGACTGGAATGAAGTGAGCGCGAAACTCGCAACCAATGCGGGTTATGTGAACAATACCATCAGCCAAAATGACGAGACTTTGGTTGTGACAGGTCAACAAGTCAAATATCGCGATCGTGAAGAAGCTCAAGATCGATTGGCCGCGATTCTGGCTAATAATGCTCCAAGCACGATTCGAACCTATCGGATCGTAGAGCAGCGGAATGGCGTTGCACTTACTGAAACGGATATTTCAGCAACTGGCTATAAAAAAATTGCTCGCAACGAATACATCGGCGCTCAAATGGCGGATGCCACCAGAAGTTCAGAGCCTAGGAAAGGATCATCCGGTACGATACTGGCTGAGAACCACAACCGATGGAACGCAGGTATAGCTCCTGTTTTACAGCAGTCTTTTGGTGGGCCGGAGTCCTTTTATCTTTACCAAATAGGCTTCAATACTAATGCCAACCTGTGGCTTACCAACAATATTGAGGCCAGTGGTTCCATTTACTTCAACTTGGTCGATAACTATGACCAATTCAACTATGTTGAGAACAACCCTCACATTTCCAACTTTGCCGTACCACGCGTGCGTACCATGTTCCGAGCCTACGTTCACGATAACCCAGTGCGACTGAACAATCTTCAGCTAACCTGGTTTGAACAACCGTTCCAACAAATCTATACACAAGCCTACGCCGGTTATTTAGAAACCATGTTTGCTGGTGTCGGGGGGGAAGTTCTGTATCGCCCAATGAACAGCAACTGGGCTGTTGGTGTCGATGCTAACCTGATTTCACAACGTGATCCTGATTCCTGGTTCGGTACATTCAGCGATTCTTACGTTTACTATGATGGTTATAACGCCAACAACTGTGCAGCAGGTGACGTCAGTTGTCAGGCCTATGTTCTTGATAAAGGAACAACTGGGCAAATCACTACATATTACACACCGCAATGGGATTGGATTGATGACACCTTATTCAAAGTCAGTGTTGGAAAATTCCTTGGGGGAGACAAAGGAGTGCGGGTAGATTTTTCCAAGCAATTCAAATCCGGGGTGATTGTCGGTGCATTTGCCACTGTGACTGACCTGACTACCGAAGAATACGGTGAAGGCAGCTACAACAAAGGTTTCTATGTTTCCGTGCCATTCGACGTTATGACGATAAAACCATCAACAAACAGAGCCAACATAGCATGGCAACCTATTACTCGCGATGGAGGCCAGACACTGAGTCGGAAATATCATCTCTATGATATCACCGATGCTCGTAGCCCTTGGTTTGAGCGCAAAAACCAAGTTTCTTCCAGTCAGTAATCATTAATTCTGTCGTGCCTACGCACCGTAGGCATGACTTTTCCCTCTGCATACCTTTCAGTTGTTACCCCACTTCACATCCACTGCCGTTCATCGTCACCAAACTGCAATCGAAACGCCATCAAAGCCTCATCCAATCGCAGCGGTTCTGACACAATCGCGCTCTAGCATGACGATAAAACACGGATCGTGAGGACGTTATGCTTTCCACCAGCCCTTTTAAATTGCCGCGCAAAACCCCGTTTGGCCTGGGTGAACAATTCGCCGAATGGGCGACCGGTTTAAACCAACTTGATAAATTTTACGCCCAGCGCCCGGCTGGGTGCGATACGGCGCAGTTTCTGCGTTTCACGCTCGAAGTGTTGGGCATTGATTACCAAGTGGTGAAAGGCTCACTGGGCCAAGTGCCGCAAACGGGTGCGACTGTGGTCGTGGCGAACCACCCACTTGGCTGCGTGGAAGGGGTGATTCTTGCTGAACTGTTACTGACTCGCCGCTCAGACATCAAGATCCTCGCCAATCACTACCTCAAAACCGTCCCCGAGCTCGATGAACTATTTATCGGCGTGGATGTGTTTGAAACCCGCCAAGCGCACAAGGCCAATTTACTGGCTCTGCGTCAGGCGCATAAACATCTGGAGCAAGGCGGCTTATTGCTGATGTTCCCCGCCGGCGAAGTGTCACAACTGGTCGACAACAAACAACGTCGTTTGGAAGACAAAGAGTGGAGCCAGTCGGTCAGCCGCCTGATCAAAAAACACAAAGCCAAATCGGTGCCAGTGTACATCGATGGCCAGAACTCCAAACGTTTTTATATGGCGGGGAAAATCCATCCACTGCTGCGTACCCTGATGCTCGGGCGCGAACTGCTGAATAAAAAGCAGAGCTGCATCGACATCGCGATCGGCGAAACCATTCACTACAAGGAAGTGAACGATCTGTGCGATCAGCAATTGGTCAACTACCTGCGCTTGAACACCTACTTGTTGCACAACCCTGCCACCATTACGCGCAACAAAACCGCGCAAGATAGTTCGCTGGCACCGATAGATGCCCGCTTGCCGCTGGATGATCTACGCCAAGACATCGCGCGTCTGTCATTTTCGGATCATCTGCTGCGCCACAACGAATTTGATGTGTACTGCACGCGAGCCGAGAACATTCCCGCCATCCTGCATGAAATTGGCCGTGTGCGAGAACTCAATTTTCGCCAAGTCGGTGAAGGCACTGGTTTATCATTGGATATTGACGAGTTCGACCGCGATTATCTGCACCTGTTTATCTGGGATCGCGAACATGAAGTACTGGTCGGCGCGTATCGCTTAGGGTTGGTCGATGAACTGCTGACAAGTCGCGGCATTGATGGGCTGTACTCCAGCACCCTGTTTCAGTACGACCCGCGCTTTCTGCACAACATGGGCAAAGCGATTGAGATGGGGCGCTCGGTGATTGATGAAGCGTACCAAAAAAGCATGGCGCCCCTGCTGCTACTGTGGAAAGGCATCGCCACTTACGTGCAACGCCATCCGGACTACACGCACCTGTTTGGTCCGGTGAGCATCAGCAGCGACTACAGCGATCAAGCGCGTCGCCTGCTGGCCGACACCATGACGCTGCATTACTACGACAAAGCACAGGCCGAACTGGTGGAAGCGACCAATCCGCTACCGACGGGTCAAAACCTGTGGAATGCCAGTCTGCTGACGTCGCTCGCCGACCTGCAATTGCTGTCGCGTGTGATTGCCCGCATTGACGAAGGCAAAGGCATTCCGGTGTTGCTGCGCCAATACCTTGGCCTCAATGGCAAACTGGTCAGCTTCAACATCGACCCGGATTTTAACGATGCGCTCGATGGTTTGATTGTGGTCGATTTGCGTAATGTGCCACAGCGTACCCTCTCTCGCTACATGGGCAGTCAGGAAGCGCAGCAATATCTGGGCTATCACGGCCGTTAAACCGCTCAACACGGCGATGGTCACTGGATCATCGCCGTGACCTTACAGACAGTTTTGAAATCATAACGAACGGTCATAAACTCGCCTTCAAACCAAACATATCGCTAATACTGAAATATAAACCAACATTAAAAGCCTAAAATAATCCGACATACAGCAGACTCCTTCAGCATCACTCGCCTTCTTTTCTCCACAGCCAATTGACGTTTTTTTGTTCTAACCAGAAGATTATCCGGTCAATAACAATAAAAATGAGGAAGTTATGTTGACTAAGTCTGCCATACACAAAGGAATGACCACCGCCTTACTCTTGTCTCTGACCCTATTCAGTGGCGTCAGTGCAGCAGCGGAAAAAGTCTATCGTCTCAAGCTGGCCGAAACGTGGGGGGCGAACACACCAATTCTCGGTGATGCCTCACGCAATATGGCCAAACTGGCGGAAGAGATGTCGAACGGGCGACTACAGATTCGTATCGATTCGGCCAATAAGCACAAAGCGCCACTGGGCGTGTTTGATATGGTCAAATCCGGTCAGTACGATCTGGGTCATTCCAGCTCTTATTACTGGAAAGGCAAGGTACCGAATACGCTGTTTTTCTCTTCTATGCCGTTTGGCATGATCACTATGGAACAGTACGCCTGGTTCTTCTACGGCGGCGGCATGGAGCTGATGCAGAGAGTTTACGAACCTTTTGGTCTGCTCTCATTTCCCGGCGGCAACTCCGACATTCAGATGGGCGGCTGGTTTAAAAAAGAGATCAACTCCATTGATGATCTGCAAGGGCTGAAGATGCGCATTCCGGGTTTTGCCGGCGAAATATTTGCTAAAGTCGGCGCTAAGCCAACCAACATTGCACCGGGGGAACTGTATACCTCACTTGAGCGCGGCACGATTGATGCGCTGGAATGGGTGGGACCAGCGTTCGATCTGCGCATGGGTTTTCAGAAAATTGCACCTTATTACTACACAGCCTGGCATGAACCAGGGTCAGAGACACAGTTCTTGGTGAACAAAAAGGTCTGGGATTCGCTGCCGAATGATCTGCAGGTGATCCTGAAAACAGCATTCCGCGTTGCGGCATTTGATATGTACGCTCAGGCGATTGACGCCAATGCGACGGCATGGGCACAGATGACGACTGAACATCCGGACATCAAAGTCCGCGATTTCCCGCCGGCGGTGTTAGACGCCATGCGTAAAGCCAATGATGAGCTGTTACAAGAACTCGCAGCCAACGATCCTCTCGCCAAAGAGATCATCGAATCTCAACACAGTTACCTGAAGAAAGTGCGTGACTGGACTAAGATTTCGACACAAGCCTACCTCAACTCTAACCCATAAGGAAAAAGGGCTGCCAATGGCAGCCCTTTTTGATTCAACTAATTAGCCTGTTACTCTACGGTCACCGCTTTTGCCAGGTTACGTGGCTGGTCTACGTCAGTGCCTTTGATCAGTGCAACGTGGTAAGACAACAGCTGCATTGGAATGGTGTAGTAGATTGGCGCCGTGATTTCACTCACGTGTGGCATGGTCACAATCTTCATGGTGTCATCCCCTTCAAAGCCAGCCGCTTGATCAGCAAACACATACAGCAGACCGCCACGTGCGCGCACTTCTTCAATGTTGGATTTGAGTTTTTCCAGCAGATCGTTACTTGGAGCCACCACAACCACTGGCATGTCAGCATCGATCAGCGCTAGCGGGCCGTGTTTCAATTCGCCGGCAGCGTATGCTTCGGCGTGAATGTAAGAAATCTCTTTCAGTTTCAGCGCAGCTTCCAGAGCAATCGGGAAGTATTCGCCACGGCCCAGGAACAGTGTGTGGTGCTTCTCAGCAAAGTCTTCTGCGATCGCTTCGATCTCTTTTTCACACGCCAGAGCGGTTTCAATCTGTTGTGGCAGAGCGTGCAGCGCTTCAACAATCTCTTTTTCCTGCGCTTTGTCGATCACTTGCTTCTGTTTGCCCAGCGCGGTTACCAGCATCAACAGTGCGGACAGTTGAGTGGTGAAGGCTTTGGTTGATGCCACACCAATCTCAGTGCCAGCGCGAGTCATGAACGCGAAATCTGATTCACGCACCAGTGACGAGCCAGCCACGTTACAGATGGTCATTGCCGCCATGTAACCTTTTTCTTTCGCCAGACGCAGAGCAGCCAGCGTATCCGCAGTTTCACCCGACTGCGACAACGTGATCAGCAGGCTGTTTGGACGCGTTACAAATTTGCGGTAGCGGAATTCAGACGCAATTTCCACGTCACAGCTGACACCAGCCAGTGCTTCAAACCAGTAACGCGCTGTCATACCCGCGTTGTAAGAAGTACCGCAAGCGACGATTTGTACGTGTTCAACTTTGTTCAGAATGTCCGCTGCGTGAACACCAATGCTTTCGGTAACCACAGAATCTTTGGTCAGGCGACCTTCCATGGTGTTGATCAGCGCTTTTGGTTGTTCGAAAATTTCTTTCTGCATGAAGTGACGGTAGTGACCTTTGTCACCCGCATCGTGTTCAGCATTTGATTCCACGATTTCGCGCTCAACCGCTTCACCGAACGTGTTGAACACTTTCACTTCACGGCGAGTCACTTCTGCCACGTCACCTTCTTCCAGGTACATAAAGCGGCGAGTCACGCTCAGCAGCGCCAATTGGTCTGATGCCAGGAAGTTCTCACCCACACCGAAACCAATCACGATCGGGCTGCCAGAACGCGCTACCACTATGCGAGATGGATCTTTACGATCAACCACAACCGTACCGTACGCGCCTTCCAGCTGTTTGACCGTTTTCTGCACCGCTTCCAGCAGCGAACCTGCAGTGCGCAGTTCCCACTCCACTAGATGGGCAATCACTTCGGTATCGGTTTGTGACTCAAACACGTAACCGCGCTCACGCAACTGTTCACGTAGTACTTCGTAGTTTTCAATGATGCCGTTGTGTACCACAGCGATATCACCAGACATGTGTGGGTGTGCGTTGATTTCAGATGGCTCACCGTGAGTTGCCCAGCGTGTGTGCGCAATACCCGTACCGCCGGCAACGTGCTCCGCTTCAACGGCATCTGCCAGCTCTTGCACTTTACCCAGGCGACGAACGCGCGTCAGCTGACATTCACTGTCTACCACTGCCACACCGGCAGAGTCGTAACCGCGGTATTCCAGACGGCGTAGGCCTTCCACCAGAATTTCAGCGACATCACGTTGTGCTACTGCACCAACAATTCCACACATGTTTATTACTCCGTAACTATTTTTGTTTCAGCTTCTCTGCGGCATTCCAGCCGGGGCAGCAAGCAAAAGGCCCGTCAGAGAAGGAGGGTATTTGTTATGCTCAGGCCCGAATCACTCGGACCTGATGAGATTCAATTTGCGCCGCGTACTCGTCGGGTAACTCTTTATCGGTGACCAGCACATCGATATTGTCCCACGCCAGTTCTAAGTTCGGGATTCTGCGGCCAACTTTGTCCGATTCAACCATGACGATCACTTCACGCGAGACTTCTGCCATGACTTTGCTTAATCCCACCAACTCATTAAACGTAGTCGTGCCACGTTCAAGGTCAATGCCATCAGCACCAATAAACAGCTGGTCAAAATCGTAAGAGCGCAGTACTGATTCCGCGACTTTGCCCTGAAACGATTCGGAATGGGTATCCCAGGTTCCGCCCGTCATCAGCAGCGTCGGTTCACTTTCCAGTTCGTTGAGCGCGTTCGCCACATGCAAGGAGTTGGTCATCACCACCAGCCCACGTTTGTCGTTCAACTGCTCAATCAAAGCACCGGTCGTACTGCCGCTGTCGATCACAATTCGATTGTGGTCACGAATTAATTTTGCGGCGGCTTTGGCGAGTGATATCTTTCGAACCGAAACTTTTGAACTCATTTCGTCTGCGACCACTTCTTTCGGCAAAGCGATCGCACCACCGTAGCGTCTTAACAGTAGCCCATTGGCTTCTAAAGAGGCCAGATCCTTTCGAATCGTGACTTCGGAGGTTTCAAACTGACTAGACAAAGCCTCGACACTGACCTCACCCTGTTCATTCACCAGATTGGCAATCGCATGGCGTCTCAGCTGTGTATTTCGTTTCGACATGGTTTATTTTTTATCAAGTTTCGAATCGAAACAAATTATAATCAAACCGAAACATTTGTGTCTATTTATTTTGATCCAAAAAATTAATATTTCGCGCTAAAACCTTGTCCTAAGACAAATCTTAGACAGTGATATTGCCGCCATTCAGTGGTAGAATTCACACCTGAAAAGAAAAAAAATTACAGAATGCGGCGTGATATTTTTGTAACTTTCGCCGTTTAAAGTGACTAAGTCACAGATTTCTGAAATTTCATCCCAAACAAATGGTCATAAAATGACTAAATTTGTTGAAAGACTTTCAGCTTTGGAGTGAAAGAAACTCGTGAACTACACTTGGCAATTGAAGACGAAATATTGCCACCACCGAGATCACTTTGGGGCTACGCACCAAACTTCTATTTCTTAATATTTATTACCGGAGAGACCCTTCCATGAAAAAGACCAAAATCGTTTGTACGATTGGCCCTAAAACTGAATCTGTAGAGAAACTGACTGAACTGGTCAACGCAGGCATGAACGTAATGCGCCTGAACTTCTCTCACGGTGACTACGTTGAACACGGTACTCGTATTGCGAACTTCCGCCAGGTCATGGAAAACACTGGTAAGCAACTGGCTATCCTGCTGGATACTAAAGGTCCTGAAATCCGTACCATTAAACTGGAAAACGGTGATGACGTTGATCTGGTTGCTGGTCAAGAATTCACTTTCACTACAGATACCTCTGTTGTGGGTAACAAAGACATCGTTGCCGTGACTTACGCAGGCTTCGCACAAGACCTGAACGTAGGTAACACCATTCTGGTTGACGACGGTCTGATCGAAATGGAAGTGATTGCTAAAACTGACTCAGAAGTAAAATGTAAAGTGCTGAACAACGGCGCACTGGGCGAAAACAAAGGTGTAAACCTACCAGGCGTATCTGTGAACCTGCCAGCCCTGTCTGAAAAAGACAAAAACGACCTGAAATTTGGTTGTGAGCAAGGCGTTGACTTCGTTGCTGCTTCTTTCATCCGTAAAGCATCTGACGTGAAAGAGATTCGTGAAGTACTGGCTGCAAACGGTGGCGAGAACATTCAAATCATCTCTAAAATTGAGAACCAAGAAGGCGTAGACAACTTCGACGAAATCCTTGAATTGTCTGACGGCATCATGGTTGCACGTGGCGACCTGGGCGTAGAAATCCCAGCGGAAGAAGTTATCTTCGCGCAAAAGATGATGATCGAGAAATGTAACCGTGCCCGTAAAGTGGTTATCACTGCAACTCAAATGCTGGATTCAATGATCAAGAACCCACGTCCAACTCGCGCAGAAGCGGGCGACGTAGCGAACGCGATCATGGACGGTACTGACGCAGTGATGTTGTCTGGTGAAACAGCGAAAGGTAAATACCCTGTTGAAGCAGTTACTATCATGGCGCAAATCGCTAACCGTACGGATTCTGCACTGAAAGCAGAACTGGGTTCTCGTCTGGACAGCCCACGTCTACGCATTACTGAAGCAGTATGTAAAGGCGCGGTAGATACAGCTGAGAAACTGGCTGCTCCACTGATCGTTGTTGCAACTGAAGCAGGTAAATCTGCACGTTCAGTACGTAAGTACTTCCCAACTGCAAACATCATTGCCGTAACGACTAACAAGAAAACGGCTGCGCAGCTGGTTCTGAGCAAAGGCGTAGCGCCAGTTGTTGTTGACTCAATCGACAGCACTGACGATTTCTACCGTCTGGGTAAAGAGATCGCTCTGGAATCTGGTCTGGGTAAAAAAGGCGACATCGTCGTGATGGTTTCTGGTGCTCTGGTCGCTTCAGGCACGACAAACACGACTTCAGTACACGTACTGTAATCCGCGTTTAACGCATAAAAAAATCGGGGCATGGCCCCGATTTTTTGTTTCTGTCTCTTACCAACCAAAAAACTCTTTGTGGTGAGTGTTAAGCAATAACACCATAGGTAGGAAGTAAAGCGCACTGAGCTTAAATCCTAATACCACCAAAAAGCCAATTGTGAGCCTTACTAGAAAATGATTAACCATACTCTGCCCCGTCTTGCCCAGAGTGTGCGATTTCCGTTCCCTTTCACCGCCCCACTGCGGAGAAAGTGACTGCTCCATTCAAAATTTGGGCGACCACTGATGAAAATATCAACAGTGTACTTATTAATCAGTTTAGCTCAAGAGAAATTTAAAATTCGACTTTAGTCGAATTGTCAGAAAAGTGTGACACTAAGCAATCTCATCACTGCTTCGGCAAAGCGAGACCTGGTTTCGGCCCAATGTTTTCGATTCATACAGGGCGATATCCGCACACTTATACGAACGAGTACTGTCTTGCGTCAGGTCCGTAATCCCTGCACTGATTGTCACCGTTAGACTTTGGTCTATATCCACAGCGACACGAAGGCGCTCTACGACAGCTTCTGCTTCTTCAATATCAGTATGCGGCATCAGAACCGCAAACTCTTCCCCACCGATACGGGCAATAAAGTCGGTCGCTCGCAGTTGCTGCGCCAGAATATGAGCAACTTTCGCAATCACGCGATCCCCTTCATCATGACCAAGCTCATCATTGATGCGTTTGAAAAAGTCGATGTCGATCAACACCAGACACGCGTCGTGACTATCCGGATAACGTTGCACCAGCTGCGTTTGAGCTTGCAGCTCCTGTTCGAACTTACGGCGGTTCCAGAGATGGGTCAGTGAATCTTTTTCGCTCAGCTCACGCAGTTTGTTTTCCAATGCTTTACGTTCGCTGATATCCACCAGTGACGTGATGTAATAACTGACTCGCCCGGCTTCAAAGATTGCCTGAATGCGCATGATGGTAGTGAGTGTCTGATGCTCGGCGGTCACCAGTTCGATTTCACCTTCCCAGAAATGATTCTCCGCCACCTTTTCCAACACATTGAGGACGTGATCCATACCATCGTGACACAGCAGCACTTTCAATGCATTGCGCCCCAACACCCAATGACTGCTGAGACCAGTGATCTTTTCAAACTCTTGATTGACCATGATCACTTGATGTGACTTATCGGAAATCATCACCGCCGACATGCCATTCAGCGCGGCTCGCGCCAGCTTACTTTCTATGTTGCGGCGATGATAATGCAGCGCCATCGAAACGGTCGGCAATGCAAAAATCAGCACGATGAGAAAGACAAATACCCCTTCTTTGACCAAATCATTGAGGTCGCGCTCAACACGCTTGGTCAGTTGCTCAGGTGTCAGATTGATCACCAGATGGAGTTGCTGTTTGTCCGAGATCGAAACCGTGGTAAACACCAAAAGATGCTTTTTCTCCAGCAGGTAGCCACTCCCTTCGCGCTTGATGCGATCCCAGCTCAGGGGATAATGCTGGGCAAGGTTATCGCTGTGAAACTCTTCATGGGCGAAAGTGAGATGCGTATCGGCGTATTTATCCGTGAGGTAAACGCCGGCATCAGACACCAGCTTAGGACGCAGATCTTTTTCCAACGCATAGTTAAGGCGATTGGAGAGGTTCCAGATATCCACATCAATCATGATGTAGCCATAGCGCTCTCCTAAGATACCAACCGGAGTGACGATCCTTACGGACGGAACGGTTTGAATGCTCTCCCCGATTTTAACGATCCGATTGGCGCTCCAAGAACCAACTTGGTCGTCAGAAAGCGTCTGTGCATAGCGAAAAAGCTCGCTATCCTGATAACTCTGCAACGTCTTGACCGAATTTGCCTGATGCGTAGCCGATGAGTAATCAACCCGAATCAGCTCCAGGCCTTGCGGATCAATAAAGCGAATATGGTTGTACCATTTCTGGCTTTTAGCCACGGAAATAAACACGTTTTCCAACTGAGACCGGTTGGTTTCGTTAGGAGAAAGGGCAAAATCGCAGGTGCTCTGACCGTGGCCAAGCAGGTCAGCCACAGAAAATAGCTGTTCTTGAATACTGGTAAATTCGCGTTCACTGTACGCGAGTTGATTGAGTGCTTCGCGCGCCGTCTGGCTGATGTTGCTCTGTTTGAGCTGCTGATAACGCTGAACGTAATAGGCGACAATGACGGTCGTGATCAACGTACAGGTGATGAGAAGAAATATGACGACTCTGGAAAATCTCATAACCTACGCAACTATCCGACCACTCAATGAAGGCGCGCATTATATCACCTTCACGCCCAGACTGAATAAAAAGCTAGCGATTCCGTACCATTTACTACGATTGGTATTGCATCCAGAGCTTTAGTTGGCTCTGGATGATTTCACTAGCGGGTTGTTCAGTTAATCGACAAGTTTATAGATAACATCCACACGGTCGCGAATGACCAGGGTGGCATCCTGATAGGTATCGCTGGCATCCATTTTTTCATTCATGCTCATCGCGCGCATCATGACGGGTTGAGGATTCATGGTGTTGTAATCCACGCGCCAAACGCCGCCCAGATTACGTTTAAAGCCTTTCGCAATCGAACGAGCTTTCAGTTTGGCATCCTCAATCGCCGCCATACGCGCTTGTTGCTGATATTTCGCTTCATCACGCACTTTCAGTTGCACGTTGTCGACCTGATTAATGCCGTTCGCTAATGCAATGTCCAGATACTGATTCAGATTAGCTACGTCATCCACCTCCACGGTCACACTGCGCGACGCACGATAACCGACCAGTTCTGGCTGACCTGATTTAGGATAATGGTATTGCGGCGCCAGATAGAGATTGGAGCTGGAAATTTGCTGCGCGCTAACACCGGACGATTTCAATTGAGTCGTAAACGCCGCTACCACTTTATCCACCGCCGCTTTGGCCTGCTCGGCGTTCATGGTGGTTTCCGTTACTTTGACCGAAAACTGCGCCATGTCCGGCTTAGCCACCACTTCACCATAACCAGAGGTTACCAGATGAGGGAAATTCGGTTCCTGTGCCTGAGCGGTAACCGCACCCAAGCTAACAATCACAACGGCGAGCTGAGAGATCAATTTCATTCCATTTATCCTTCATGTTCATGGCTGGGCGGAATTATTGAGGCCCAGTCGCAGAATTCGCCAATGCGAACCTGCAGAAATCATTGGCTCTATCATAGGTGAAATAGTGCACATACTCAGCGGCTTCGCGTGAAAATGACACAACTTTGACGTGCCTTGTCTGCGTCAGATTTCGTCAATCTTGTGGTAGCACTTTGCGCGCGTACGCCACGATCGATTGCGAGATGGTTTTCAACATGCCACTTTCGAGCTGCCAGTGATGCCAGTACAGCTGTTGATCGATAAAGTGCCCCGGCAGGACATCGACCAGTTTGCCTTGTTTGAGTTCGTGACGAATCTGAATCTCCGGGATGAGTGCAAAGCCAAACCCGTGCAACGCCGCTTTTACGCACGCTTCGGAACTGCCTACCGAATGTTTTACATCGAAGTGCACTTCATGGCCGACAAACGTCTGTACGAAACGTTCATTGATGAAGTCCTGCTGGTCAAAAGCGACCGAAGGTGCAACCTGAAACCTCTCACCCGTAACCCCTTCGGCGAAATAGCGCTGATAGAACTCCGGTGAGCAGACACAGAGATACGGCATATTTCCCAATAGCACCGCCTGACAACCGGGGATGGTTTTCGACGATTGGCTGATGGCGCCCACGACTTCACCATTCTTGAGTTTCTCTATCGTGCGGTGCTCATCGTCCACCAGCAGGTTGATTTCCACTTTTCTGGGGGCAATCAGTGGGCCGAGTGCAGGCAACAGCCAAGTCGCCAGACTGTCAGCGTTGGTGGCGATCGACACGGCCACGGGTTTCTCTACACCATCATTATTCAATTGCGGCAGAATGTCCTGCTCCAGCACACAAACCTGCCGATAGAGCCCAAGTAACTTCTGTCCCGCAGGTGTCACCTTGGGTGGTGTCTGACGCACCAGCACGGGTTGCGCTAACCATTTCTCCAGTTGTTTGATTCGCTGAGACACCGCCGACTGTGAGATGCACAGCGTTTCCGCCGCTTTTTCAAAGCTACCTTGTGCGATAATTTCATCCAATGCTTCTATCCAGCGGTAATCCAATCCACGCATTTCATCACCATAAGTTAGTCTAATGACTTATTAATATTATTAGTTTTATTTATTTTCAACTATCCCTTATTTTTGCCTTCAGATAACTATTTACTCACTTTTGGAATATAACTATGAATTTTTGGATTTTGCTCCAGGGCTTTGGATTTGGTGCAACCATGATCATTCCGATCGGCGCTCAGAATGCTTACGTACTCAATCAAGGCATCAAGCGCAACCATCACCTGACGACCGCGACGATTTGCAGCTTCCTCGATATTTTCTTCATCTCTCTGGGGATCTTCGGCGGCGGCGCTATTTTGTCGCAGAGTGAGTTACTGTTAACTTTCGTGACTGTGGGCGGCATTGCCTTTCTGACCTTCTATGGCCTCCAGTCTTGGAAGAGCGCCTTTACGGCACAGAGTGAGGAAAATGCCACGACAACCACAGCGAGAGGACGCCGGGCGGTGATTCTGGGCACTTTGGCTGTCACTGTGCTCAATCCTCATCTATATCTGGATACCGTGGTGATTCTAGGCTCAATTGGCGGCCAGTTTGAGGGCAACGATCGACTCTCGTTTGCTATCGGCACCATTATGGCGTCGTTCGTGTGGTTCTATTCGCTCTCCATTGGCGCAGCGAAGCTGGCACCGACACTGTCCAAACCCAGAGTGAAGCAAGCGATTGATATTGGTGTCGCGTTGATGATGTTTGGTATCGCCATTGCGCTGACCAATAACTTGTATCAGTTGTGGAATTAAGGAGCAACGATGTCAACGTTAGAAGAGTTGTATCAAGCCAATATTACTTTGTTGCATGAAGCGGGCGTGCCCTTCCAACAGTGGCAGCATGAACCGATTTTGGATTTCGCCACCGATGAGAAAGTAGCTCAAGAGCTCGGTTGGACAGGCACTCACACCAAAAGTCTGTTTCTGAAACTCAAAGGCGGCGGTTACGCGCTGCTGTTTACGGAAAAAGATGCCCGTTTGAATGCCAAGGCCATCAAAGCCCTTATCGGCCAACGTCCGTCGATTTGCGAGGACGATGAGATGACGGCTGTCACCACCTGTGTGCCCGGCGCGGTCGGCCCATTCGTCTTGCCCAAAGACATTCCGGTGATTGTCGACCCAGCGCTATTTCAGAAAACAGAGCTGCTCTACACACCCGGACATCCGCACCTCACACTTGGGTTTGCTGGTATCGATCTCGATAAATTACTTGCCAGGCTTCACAACCCCATTCTGATGCTGACATAAAAAAACGGAGGCCAAGGCCTCCGTTTTTAGTAATCTGTTCAAGCTTAGTCGAGCTTGTTGAGATGCACATCCATTTGTGGGAATGGAATCTCGATGCCGTTTGCATCCAGCGCTTCTTTGATGCCTTGCATAGCATCAAAGTACACTCCCCAATAATCGGAAGTTTTACACCATGGGCGCACCACAAAGTTGACGGAAGAATCCGCCAGCGCCAGTACACCGATCGTGATGTCAGGATCTTTAAGAATGCGTGGATCTTTTTCCAGCGTCTCACGAATCACTTTCTTCGTCAGTTTCAGATCCGATTTGTACGACACACCAATCACCATGTCCACACGGCGAGTCTCATGGCGTGAATAGTTGGTGATCGCACCACCAATCACACCTGAGTTAGGCACTACAACCATTTTGTTGTCTGGTGTTTTCAGTATCGTCTGGAAAATCTGAATAGAGTCCACTGAACCGGCAACACCGGCCACTTCAACATAATCACCAGATTTGAACGGACGGAAAGCAACAATCAGAACGCCAGCTGCAAAGTTAGACAGAGAACCTTGCAGTGCCAGACCAATCGCCAGACCGGCAGCACCAATCACCGCAACAACTGATGCTGTTTGTACGCCAATACGGCCCAGAGCCGCAATCAATACAATCACAAACAGTAAGTAGCGAACCAGACCATGAACAAACGAGACCACCGCTGGATCCATGTCTTTTTTCTTCAGTACTTTAGAGACACTGCCCGCCACTGCTTTAACTATAATGTTACCGATAAAAAGAATCAGTAGTGCGGAGATAATGTTTACACCGTATTGAATCAACAAATCTGAATTGTCTGACAGCCAGGTATTTACGTGACTCAGACTGTCAACAATCGGCATTTCAACGCCGTTCGATTCACTAGCCATAGTGTATATCCTCTAGAATTTTCGTTATTCAATATTTTTATGTAACCCACTGACCATCAAACACATTATCGCGCAACGTCCTGACATCAGATTTTTGGCAATTTATCGTAATCTTGGTAGCTTGCAAAGTCAGCTTTTTGCAAAGACTGGCAAAACAAAAGGTTATCTCGATTTTGATAAGCCTGTATCAGATTAAGCAATAAATAGTTACTCTGCCAGTGCTTGACTAAAATTTAATGACAACCAGAAACGAAAAAACCCGCTCAATGAGCGGGTTTTCTTAATTATGAGAAGACGACTTACAGTACGTCTACTGCGTTCAGGTCAGCAAAGGCTTTCTCAAGACGAGCAACCATAGAAGCTTGACCAGCACGTAGCCATACGCGTGGATCGTAGTATTTCTTGTTCGGAGCGTCTTGACCAGTTGGGTTACCGATTTGACCTTGTAGGTAATCGTGGTTTTCTGCTTCGTACTTACGGATACCATCCCAAGTTGCCCACTGAGTATCAGTATCGATGTTCATTTTGATAACACCGTAAGAGATAGACTCTTTGATTTCTGCTTCAGTAGAACCAGAACCACCGTGGAATACGAAGTTCAGAGAGTTAACTGGAAGGCCAAACTTCTCAGAAACGTACGCTTGAGAATCACGTAGGATAGTTGGAGTCAGAACAACGTTGCCTGGCTTGTAAACGCCGTGTACGTTACCGAAAGAAGCCGCGATAGTGAAACGGTGGCTAACTGCGTTCAGTTTCTCGTAAGCGTATGCAACATCTTCAGGAGAAGTGTACAGCTCAGAAGAATCCATATCTGAGTTATCAACGCCATCTTCTTCGCCACCAGTACAACCCAGTTCGATCTCGATAGTCATGTTCATTTTAGCCATGCGCTCTAGGTACTTAGCACATGTTTCAACGTTCTCTTCTAGAGACTCTTCAGACAGGTCTAGCATGTGAGAAGAGAACAGAGGCTTACCAGTCTGAGCGAAGAACTCTTCACCCGCGTCCAGCAGACCGTCGATCCATGGTAGTAGTTTCTTAGCCGCGTGGTCAGTGTGCAGAATCACTGGCACACCGTATGCTTCAGCAACAGCGTGTACGTATTTCGCGCCCGCTACTGCACCAAGAATTTGTGCACCTTGACCTTCCAGTTTAACGCCTTTACCTGCGAAGAAAGCTGCGCCACCGTTAGAGAACTGAACGATAACTGGAGCTTTAACTTTCGCAGCCGCTTCTAGTACGGCGTTAACAGAATCTGTGTTCACACAGTTTACTGCTGGTAGAGCGAAGTTGTTCTCTTTAGCTACTTGAAATACTTTTTGTACGTCATCGCCAGAGATAACACCAGGTTTTACGAAATCGAAGATCTTAGACATGGATGTAATCCTATTTTCTGTCGTTTTAAAAATAAAAACGGTAAGTTTAAATTCTTGCAAACGTTTGCTCACAACGGGCGTCATTCTAGCAGAAGAAACCGGCGCATGCAGCAAACAAGAAAGCGGGAGATTTCTCCCGCCCTCGACACATTGATTAAGCTTTAGCGCGTGCTTCTAGCATTTCTACTGCTGGAAGTACTTTACCTTCTACAAACTCAAGGAACGCGCCGCCACCAGTAGAGATGTAAGATACGTCAGCTTTGATACCGAACTTGTCGATCGCAGCCAGAGTGTCACCACCACCAGCAACAGAGAAGCCATCAGAAGCGGCGATGGCTTCAGAGATACCTTTAGTACCCGCTTCGAAGTTCTTGAACTCGAATACGCCTACCGGGCCGTTCCACAGGATAGTTTTCGCGCCTTTCAGAATTTCAGCCAGAGCAGCCGTTGATTCTGGGCCAAGGTCGAAGATCATGTCATCGTCTTGAACTTCAGAAACGTGTTTGATTTCTGCTTCTGCGTTTTCGTCGAATGCTTTTGCACACGCAACGTCAGTGGCTACTGGAATGGCACACTCTTCCATCAGTTTCTTCGCTGTATCAAGCAGGTCAGCTTCGTACAGAGACTTACCTACGTTGTGGCCGGCAGCCGCGATGAACGTGTTTGCGATACCACCACCAACAACCAGTTGGTCAGCGATTTTAGACAGTGACTCAAGCACAGTCAGTTTGGTTGAAACTTTAGAACCACCCACGATAGCGACCATTGGGCGAGCTGGGTTATCCATGGCTTTGCCCAGCGCTTCAAGTTCGTTCGCCAACAGAGGGCCTGCACATGCGATAGGAGCAAACATACCCACGCCGTGAGTTGATGCTTGAGCACGGTGAGCGGTACCGAATGCATCCATTACAAATACGTCACACAACGCTGCGTATTTCTTAGAAAGCTCTTCTTCGTTTTTCTTTTCGCCTTTGTTGAAGCGAACGTTTTCCAGAACAACCAGTTCACCAGTGTTCAGTTCCAGACCATCCAGGTAGTCTTTCGCCAGTTTCACTTCGCAATCCAGCGCGTCGTTCAGGTAGTTCACAACAGGCTGTAGAGAGAACTCTTCTGCGTATTCACCTTCAGTTGGGCGACCCAGGTGAGAAGTCACCATTACTTTAGCGCCCGCTTCCAGACAGTGCTTGATTGTTGGCAGTGATGCGATGATACGAGCATCTGAAGTCACTTTGCCATCTTTTACTGGCACGTTAAGGTCTGCACGGATAAATACGCGTTTACCAGCCAGGTCCAGGTCAGTCATCTTGATTACAGACATGGTTTGTCCTCTCAAATATTCAAAGAAAATAGAAGTTTTCGTCAACTCGGCGATCCTGCCGAGCCTGTCAATTCTTAAACTGCTTTAGATATGGGGATTCGAATATTTATTTCAATGCAAAAAATAAATATTTTCCCCCAGCAGGTGGCGACTACTTAGCTGCCTGCATTGCTAACGCGGTATCAAGCATGCGGTTAGCAAATCCCCACTCGTTATCACACCAGACGAGCATTTTTACCAGTTGCCCATTACTCACTCGAGTCTGGCTTCCATCCACAATCGCGCTGTGCGGATCGTGATTAAAATCGATGGAGACGAGCGGTGCTTCAGTATAGTCAACAATGCCACGTAATGTACACTGAGATGCGTTCACTATGGTTTGATTTACGTCATTAACTTTCACATTTGTATTAATCGTGACACTTAAATCCATCGCAGTGACGTTTACCGTTGGAACACGCACGGAAATGGCTTCAAATTTGTTAGAAAATTTCGGAAAGATTCTTTCAATCCCTTTATGCAACTTTGTGTCTACAGGGATGATCGACTGACTGGCCGCTCGCGTGCGGCGTAAATCGGTGTGGTAAGCGTCAATGACCTGCTGGTCATTCATGGAAGAATGAATGGTGGTGATGGTTCCCGAATCAATACCAAACGCATCATCGAGCACTTTAATGATCGGCACGATACAGTTGGTGGTGCAGGAGCCGTTCGACACAATATGGTGATCGGCCGTAAGCGTTTCATGATTGACGCCGTAGATGATGGTGTTATCCAAATCGGCAGCCCCCGGATGGGAGAACAGCACTTTACGCGCACCAGCATCTAGATGTTGCAAACCATCAGCCTGCGAACCGAATACCCCCGTACAATCGAGTACGATGTCGACATCAAGGTCACGCCATGGCAGCAGCGGGATATCAGACAAATGCAGAATGCGGATTCGATCAAAATCGCCATTGTCGTGATGCACATAGATGTGCTCCTGATCATGGGTGATCTTTTTTCCAAATCGGCCATGGCTGGAATCGTACTGCAGCAGATGCGCCATCGCTTCTGGCTTGGCCAGTTCATTCACTGCCACCACTTTGATGTGTTGGTTCTTGCCACTCTCGTAAACGGCCCGAAGAACATTCCGACCAATGCGTCCGAATCCGTTGATCGCCACTTTTAACATGGGTTCATTTTTCCTTATGGTTTATCCTGCCGATGTTAACGAGAAACGACCTGTGATTCACGTAAAATCCCCAACTATTTCACACTCGTCGTACCTTTGTGCCAACGTATCGGCGCAATAAAAAAGCCCTCACCAAACGGTAAGGGCTTCGAGTCAGCCGATAAGGCCAGCAACAGTGTCGTCGGCGCAGATTAGAACGCCACGTCCAGACCTACCCAGTAACGACGGCCATCTTCAACGTAGCCGTACTCTTCGTACGTCACGTCTTCATCAAACAGGTTGTAGATCGCCGCTTTGACGCTGGTATTGCTGGTCAAGGCATAGGTAATCCCCGCATCCACAAACGTGTATGACGGTGCAGTCAGCGTATCTCGCGTGCTCGCAGGATCAGACTCTTTACCATGGTAAGTCACTTTCGCCCAACTGCTCATCAGCTCAGTGGTTTGCCAGTTCAACTGAGTCGTGAACAGGTGTTTTGGCAACTGTTCGAGCGGCATGCCCGCGTAATCGCCGGTTTTTTGTTTGGAATAGGTGTAAGTGTAACTGCTCGTCCAATCCCAGTTGTCGCCGAGCGGCAAGTCCAGAGACGCTTCAACCCCGCGGGTCACCGCTTTGTCAACGTTGGTGTAATAGCGCGGCGCACTGCCCCACTGGTTATTGCCTTCACTGCAGATGCTGTCCGGGCAGCTGACACTGGAAATCTTGTTTTTGAAATCATTGTTGAACAAGCCAAGCGACGCTTGCAGACCTTGCTGGCCGTTATAGATCAGGTTGATCTCTTCACTGACTGAAGTTTCTGGATCGAGATCCGAGTTACCGTGAATATTGCCGCCGCGGCTGACAGAAACCCAGTCATCACTGGCCTGACGCAGATCCGGCGCTTTGAAGCCGGTAGAAACACCGCCTTTAAGTGTCCATACATCGTTGATGTTCCACACCGAGTATACACGCGGGCTAAAGTGAGAACCGTAATCCTGATTGTAATCGTAACGGCCGCCGAATGTCAGAGCTACCGAATCAAGCACCCGCCACTCGTCTTCCATAAACAGCGCCATTTGCGCATTATCAAGTTCGGTTACGCTGCCGCCAGTGTTGCCGGTCAGGTCTTCCAACTCGGCTTTTTCGCCCTGAATACCGATGCTGAGAGTATTGGTTTCAAATGGGGTGACCAACACGGATTTTGCGATGGTGTTGGTCAGCGTCATTTCACGTGATTCGTTGTCGCTTTGCTCACGCTGAATGTAGCTGTCAGAGCGGCCAATGCTGCCCCAGTCACCTTTGTGGCTCAGAGCAAATGAGGTACGGTTGTACTCACCCAGACTTTCGTCATCACCAGTTGTGACCGATTTGCCCGGCGTACCTTCACGCTTCTGCTGGGTGATGTCAGCGCTGAACGCCAGCTCCTGATTCTCACTCAACTGATAAATCAGTTTAGAGCCGATGCTGCGCAGCGTTTTGTCTTCAAAGCCGTATTCGATGTTGTCTTCATCGCGGTGTTGATTCTGACCATACACTTGCAGAGAAAGAGAGTCGGTCAGCGGACCTGACGCAAAGAAGTTCACATTCTGCTCGTCGCCGGAATCGCGGTTTTCCTGCAGCACAGTGCTGAGCTGCACTTTACCCGACCAGTTCTGACCTGCTTTTTTGGTGATAATGTTGATCACGCCACCCATCGCTTCTGAGCCGTACAGCGTCGACATTGGGCCACGGATAATTTCAATACGTTCAATCGCTTCCAGAGGCGGAAGCCAAGCCGCTTCAATACCCGGACCATCGCTGTTCGGACGGGTTTGACGTGAAGACAGGCGCTTACCATCGACCAGAATCAGCGTGTATTTTGAGCCCATGCCACGAATACTGATGTCCTTGGTATCGCCACCGCCAGTCACCACTACGCCCGGCACATTGGTCAGTGCATCGGTGACATCACGGTAATAGCGTGAGGCCAGATCTTCCTGAGTCAGCACGGTGACACTCGCCGGAGCATTAGTCACCACCTGCTCATAACCGGCCGCTGTAACCACAACGGTTTCATCCGCTTTTACACTTTCCTCTGCATTAACCTGGGCAGAAACCACCAAACTTAAGGTCACCGCCAACGCTACTTTAGATGGATTCAGTCTGGACATGAACCACTCCTTTAAATGATAATAATTATTAATTTCAGGAAGGCATTATTCATAAATTACTGACGTAGAAAAGGTTCACAAATGGAATAGTTGGGACCAGTTTTGGAACAAGACGTCGCATTTTTCCACAGAGGTGTGTCATCAATGCAGGATCTCAGCGCTGTACGTGCGTTTTATGCACTCTGCCAACATAAAAGCCTGACCGCAGCAGCGAAATCGCTGGAGCAACCCAAATCGACCCTAAGCCGCCGTCTGGCTCAACTGGAAGAAGATCTTGGTCAGGCACTGGTCGCCAGGCAAGGAAATCGCCTGTCATTAACCAAAGCCGGTGAAGTGTTTGCGGCCTATTCAGAACAGTTGATTGAACTGGCCAATCGCAGTCAGGAAGCACTGCACGAGCTCAATACTCAGGTCAACGGCGAGATGACGCTGGTCGTGCACCCCAACCTGACCCGCGGCTGGATGAGTCGGGTGTTAGACAGCTTTATGCAAGAGCACCCGCAGCTGAAAGTGCGGCTGCACAGTCAATTCCAACACGGAGATGGTTCACTCGATCCGGATCTGATTATCTGGATTGGCGATATTGCGCCAGCGGGTTACCGCCGAGAACAACTTGGCTTGTGGCGCTATGCAGCCTACGCGTCGCCACAATATCTGAGTGAGCGTCCGCGTCCGGTTCACCCCAGTGAGCTGAGCGATCATCCCTGGATCGACTTCATTGCTTTTCGTCAGGAAGCCTTAACGCTGCACCATACCGAACATGGCCGTTATATCCTGCCAGCCTTAGAGAGCCGCTTGCAGAGTGACAATCTGGCGATGCAAGCCGATGCGATCGCCAAAGGGCGTGGGATTGGCTTGTTGCCGACTTGGGTTGCCAAGGGGTTTGAGAAAAACCATCCTGGTAGCCTCGAACCCTGTTTGGAAGAATGGTATTCCGAACCAGCCAGCATTCACTGTTTCTATCCGATAGGCCGTCACCCGTTGCGTTTACGGCTGTTTATTGATGCCCTGCGCGCCGCCTGTCCAAACGAATGGAAATAGTGAAGCTATAACGATAAAAAAGCCCCGCTCATTGAGCGGGGCTTTTTACTTGGCGTTCAGCTTAAGAAGCGTGCTTATGCCAGCAGTTCTTTGGCTGTGTTCACCACGTTTTCAGTGGTGAAGCCGAACAGTTTGAACAGCTCGCCGGCTGGTGCCGATTCACCGAAGGTGGTCATGCCGATGATGCGACCGCCAAAGCCAACGTACTTGTACCAGAAGTCTGCAATGCCCGCTTCGATAGCGATACGAGCGGTCACGTCTGCTGGCAGTACGGATTCACGGTATGCGGCGTCTTGTTTGTCGAATGCATCGGTAGATGGCATCGACACCACGCGCACTTGCTTGCCTTCAGCACTCAGTTGCGCTGCCGCTTCCACAGCCAGCTCAACTTCAGAGCCGGTGGCAATCAGGATAAGCTCAGGTTTGCCTGCACAATCTTTCAGGATGTAGCCGCCTTTAGCGATGTTGGCCAGTTGCTCTGCATCACGTGGTTGTTGAGCCAGATTCTGACGCGAGAAGATCAGCGCGGTTGGCGCGTCTTTACGCTCGATAGCCAGTTTCCAAGCCACCGCAGATTCTACCTGGTCACATGGACGCCATGTGTTCATGTTTGGCGTCAGGCGCAGAGAAGCCATTTGCTCAACCGGTTGGTGAGTTGGCCCATCTTCACCCAGACCAATCGAGTCGTGCGTGTAGACCTGGATGTTCTGAATCTTCATCAGAGCCGCCATGCGCATCGCGTTACGCGCGTATTCCATGAACATCAGGAAGGTCGCGCCGTAAGGCACGAAACCGCCGTGCAGCGCGATACCGTTCATGATGGCCGTCATACCAAATTCACGCACACCGTAATGGATGTAGTTGCCTGAGAAATCGCTCGCTTCCAGAGACTTCGAGCCAGACCACATGGTCAGGTTAGAAGGTGCCAGGTCCGCTGAGCCGCCCATGAATTCTGGCAGCAGTTTACCAAATGCTTCCAGCGCGTTTTGCGATGCTTTACGTGACGCAATGTTCGCTGGGTTCGCTTGCAGTTCTGCGATGATAGCGCTGGTGGCTTCTTCCCAGTTGACTGGCAGTTCACCCGCTACACGACGTTTGTATTCTGCAGCTTCTGCTGGGTAAGCGGCTGCGTATGCGGCAAATTTCTCATCCCATGCGGCTTCTTTGGCTGCGCCTGCTTCTTTGGCATCCCACTCAGCGTAGATGTCTGCCGGGATTTCAAATGGTGCGTATTCCCAACCCAGGAATTCACGCGCGGCTTTGATTTCGTCAGCGCCCAGAGGAGCACCGTGACAATCGTGTGAGCCAGCTTTGTTTGGCGAGCCGAAACCGATGATGGTTTTGGTGCAGATCAGTGTTGGACGAGGATCGGCTTTTGCCGCTTCAATCGCTGCGTTGATCGCATCTGAATCGTGACCATCAACCGCTGGAATCACATGCCAGCCGTAAGCTTCAAAGCGTTTTGGAGTGTCGTCTGAGAACCAGCCTTCCACGTGACCATCGATCGAGATGCCGTTGTCATCCCAGAAAGCGATCAGTTTGCCGAGGCCCAGAGTGCCTGCCAGTGAACACGCTTCGTGCGAGATGCCTTCCATCAGACAGCCGTCGCCCAGGAACACGTACGTGAAGTGGTCAACAATATCGTGGCCCGGTTTGTTGAATTGTGCTGCCAGTGCTTTTTCTGCAATCGCCATACCCACAGCGTTGGTGACACCTTGGCCCAGAGGACCAGTGGTGGTCTCGATGCCAGGTGCGTAACCGTACTCAGGGTGGCCTGGGGTTTTTGAGTGCAGTTGACGGAAGTTTTTCAGATCGTCAATCGACAGCTCGTAACCGCTCAGGTGCAGCAGAGAGTAAATCAGCATTGAGCCGTGGCCGTTGGACAGTACGAAACGGTCGCGGTCTGCCCAGTTCGGGTTTTGTGGGTTGTGGTTCAAGTGACTGCGCCAAAGCACTTCAGCGATGTCAGCCATACCCATTGGTGCGCCCGGGTGGCCAGAGTTAGCTTTTTGTACACCGTCCATGCTCAGTGCACGGATTGCGTTAGCCAGTTGTTTGCGAGAAGACATGTCAGCTCCTAAAGCGATAAGCGAAGTAAAAGTATCCGAAAATTGAGTGGCCAATATTGTCGCAAAGCCCTTTCGGCACTGCAAACCTTTTGCTGGCGATTTGTTCTATTTTTGCAATGCTTTACAACATATCGCTGAACAATGGCTGAAAAACCCCTGAATTGGGCAAACGTTTGGCTATGAGATAGAAGAAAAAAGAGCTTGTAATTTGAGCATTCAAAACTAGAATAGACGTCTAGATGTAGAAACGCCTACATAATGAACGATTTTGCAGAGTAGCGGACCCTTTTCGCTACTCTTTTGATTATAGAATTGGAGCTATCATGGCTAAGCACTTGTTTACTTCTGAATCGGTATCAGAAGGTCATCCAGATAAAATCGCAGACCAAATCTCTGATGCGGTTCTAGATGCCATTTTGGAACAAGATCCAAAAGCACGTGTTGCTTGTGAAACTTACGTAAAAACCGGCATGGTAATGGTCGGCGGTGAGATCACAACATCAGCGTGGGTTGATATCGAAGAACTGACTCGTGAAACTGTGCGTGAAATTGGTTACGTCCACTCAGATATGGGCTTTGACGCTAACTCATGTGCAGTACTGAACACCATCGGTAAGCAGTCTCCAGACATCAACCAAGGTGTTGATAAAACCGATCCTAAAGAACAAGGTGCCGGCGACCAGGGCATCATGTTCGGTTACGCATGTAACGAAACCGAAGTGCTGATGCCAGCGCCAATCACTTACTCTCACCGTCTGGTAGAGCGTCAGGCGAAAGTGCGTAAAAACGGCACTCTGCCATGGTTGCGCCCGGATGCAAAATCACAGGTAACTTTCCAGTACGAGCAAGGCAAAATCGTCGGTATCGATGCGGTTGTTCTGTCAACTCAACACTGTGATTCGATCTCTACTCCAGATCTGCGCGAAGCGGTGATGGAAGAAATCATCAAACCTGTTCTGCCAGCAGAGTGGCTGACCAAAGAAACCAAATACTTCATCAACCCAACCGGCCGTTTCGTTATCGGTGGTCCAATGGGTGACTGTGGTCTGACTGGTCGTAAGATCATCGTTGATACCTACGGCGGCGCAGCTCGTCACGGTGGCGGAGCATTCTCTGGTAAAGATCCATCAAAAGTAGACCGTTCAGCCGCATACGCAGCACGTTACGTAGCGAAAAACATCGTAGCAGCTGGCATGGCAGATCGTTGTGAAATCCAACTGTCTTACGCGATCGGCGTGGCAGATCCAACGTCTATCATGGTAGAAACTTTCGGTACTGAGAAAGTGTCTCACGACATCATTATCGAAGCCGTACGTCAGTTCTTCGACCTGCGTCCTTACGGTCTGCAAGAGATGCTGAACCTGCTGCAACCTATCTATAAGAAGACAGCAGCATACGGTCACTTCGGTCGCGAAGAGTTCCCTTGGGAAGCGACTGACAAAGCAGCTGAACTGCGTGAATTCGCTGGCCTGAAATAAGCCGACCGAATCCTGAAAAAGCCCTTGTCGCGAGACAGGGGCTTTTTTTTTATTTTCATCTTCTCAAACGCTCTTACTGAACAAAATTTATTCAGTAAGTTTGTATTTTCATTGCCGCTCGGCAATAGTTAATAAAGTGTTAATGAGTATAAATTCAAAACCAAGCTCATTAACCCACAACGTAATCACAGTGCGTTGCTGCGTAGCAGGTTGATACCGCGAGCATCGCATCATTCTGTCTCTGCCACCTCGATCAAGGAGGATGTATGCCTCGTACGGTTAACCCATCTGACTTCGACCAGAAGCAAAAAGAAGTCAGCCCTCCGGAGTATGCCCACACGCTGCCATGCAACAAGATCAGCGTGTCGACTCCGTTTCACTGGCTTGCGCTTGGACTCCATGATTTCATCCGCATGCCGTTAATCAGTGCTTTTTATGGTTTATGTTTTATGGCCGCCGCAATTGGTATTGTGCTGCTGGTGCAATGGCAAGGAACCCATCTGGTGATCCTGCCAAGCCTTGTGGTCTACATGCTGATTGGTCCGTTTTTGGCTCTCGGTTTGTACGCCGCCAGTTGGGAACGGGAAAAAGGCCATTCCGCAGGTCTGCTGCACTCCATCAAAGCGATTACGCGTAACTCCAGCTCACAATGGGCTTTTGCCGTCATGCTGGCGGTCGCCATGATATTCTGGATGCGCATCGCCGCACTGCTGCACGCACTCTATCCATCCGTTCAGGGCGCACCAATCACCGACTTCTTACCCTTCTTGGTTATCGGTTCGCTGGTGGGCTTTGTGTTCGCCTGTGTCATCTTCAGCATCTCTGCGTTTTCCATTCCGTTAATGATGGAACGCCGCGTGGATGTCATGACCGCGGTCTTTAGTAGTTTTAACGCCGTGAAATCGAACATTCCAGCCATGATCGTCTGGGCAGGGATCATCTGCGGCGGCCTCCTGATTGGCTTTGCCACCTACGGTATCGGTATGTTATTCACTATGCCAATTCTGGGTTACAGCACCTGGCATGCCTACCACGCTATTATTAAGAAAAAACACAACTCCTAAGGTCTCCAACCTTACTTTGCAAATAGTGTTATGATTGCCTCAACAGTACGTTGAGGCTTTTTTTTGGAGATTTTTCTTGGTCGATTTTGAACTGCAGTACCGCGCTCAAACGCAAATTCAACGCTGTATCGACATCGCATCCCGCCACTTTGGCCGTGCCTTTGCTCAGCCCAAACTCAGCTTTCGTTTACGCGGCAAAGTCGCAGGCAAAGCCTATCTGCAGTTATGGGAAATTCGTCTCAACCCGGTCCTGTTTGCGGAAAACCGTCAGGCCTTTCTGGATGAAGTGATTCCACACGAAATCGCCCACTTGATCACTTATGCCATCTATGGCCGAGTCAGACCTCACGGTGCCGAATGGCAGCAAGTGATGACGCAGGTATTCGCCATTGCTGCCAACACCACGCATCGCTTTTCCGTGGAGTCGGTACAAGGGAAAACTTTTGAATATCTGTGCGCCTGCAATCGTTACCCGCTGTCGATTCGCCGTCATAACAAAGTCCTGCGTAATCAGGCCGTATATCGCTGCCAGCAGTGCCACCAAACGCTAACCTTCACAGGCAACCAACTGTCCTGAGAGCACTCCCTAATCTGTCGCACCGCACTTATGTTGCTGCATGAATGCAACCCCATGCTAGATTTCAGATTTTTGAGTGATAGACTGATAAAAATCATACTAAAACCAGTCTTTACTTATGTTTCGTTTTCGCTTGTTACTCACTGGCAGCCTGTTATTGGCCGCCTCTTTTGCGTGGGCGTCCGCGCCCGCTTCGTTTTCCCAGGCCAAAAAAGAGGCCGTGAAAATTTATCAGGATCATCCGGTCTCCTTTTATTGCGGCTGTGATATTCAATGGCAAGGTAAAAAAGGCACGCCCGATCTGCAAGGTTGCGGCTATCAAGTCCGCAAGCAGAAAACGCGTGCCAGCCGGATTGAATGGGAACATGTAGTTCCTGCCTGGCAGTTCGGCCACCAGTTACAGTGTTGGCAAAAGGGCGGGCGCAAAGAGTGCAGCCGCAACGACACGGAGTTCAAGCGCATGGAAGCGGACCTGCATAACCTGACGCCGGCCATCGGCGAAGTGAACGGCGATCGTTCCAATCTCAATTTCAGCCAGTGGAACGGCACGGACGGCGCCACTTACGGTCAATGCGAAATGCAGGTCAATTTCCAGCAGCGTAAAGTGATGCCGCCGGAACGGGCGCGCGGCGCGATTGCACGCACTTACCTCTACATGAGCGAGGAATATGGTTTTCGTTTGTCCAAGTCCCAGACCCAACTGATGCAGGTGTGGAATCGTCAATATCCGGTCGATAAATGGGAATGCGAACGCGATCAGCGCATTTTCAAGATTCAGGGCAACCACAACCCGTTTGTGCGCCAGCAGTGCCGCAGTTAAACCAATCTAAGGGCAATCATGACATCGCCCTTGTTTTTTTCACTTTGAGCATCCATGTTAGATGCCAGTAAACAGCGCAATTTCAGGAAAAACAGCATGCGAGTTCCCCGTATCTATCATCCGCAACCTATCACTCACCTTGGCCCGTTGGTTTTAAGCGAAGATGCTGCCGGTCATATCGCTCGCGTTCTGCGTATGCAGGAAGGTCAGGAAGTGTTGGTGTTTGACGGCAGCGGCGCGGAGTTTCCGGCCATCATCAGTGAAGCGGGGAAAAAACAGGTCGTGGTTGATCTGGCCGAGCGCATCGAAACTAACCTTGAATCCCCACTTCATCTGCATTTGGGTCAGGTAATTTCGCGCGGTGATAAGATGGAATTCACCATCCAGAAATCCGTCGAGCTTGGCGTCAATACCATTACGCCTCTGCTGTCTGAACGCTGCGGCGTGAAGCTCGATGCCAAACGTTTCGAGAAGAAACTGCAACAGTGGCAGAAGATAGCCATCAGTGCCTGCGAGCAATGCGGCCGCAACGTGGTGCCTGAAATTCGCCCGATCATGACGCTGGAAGAGTGGTGCGCCGAACAAACCGACGCACTGAAACTCAACCTGCACCCACGCGCCAAATATTCGATCAACACCCTTCCGGAGCCAGTGACCAAAGTGCGTCTGCTGATTGGTCCTGAAGGCGGTCTGTCGGCAGAAGAGATCGACATGACCCAGCAATACCACTTTGAAGAGACGCTGCTAGGCCCTCGCGTGCTGCGCACCGAAACCGCAGCCCTTACCGCAATTACAGCCCTGCAAGTTCGTTTCGGCGATCTTGGCTAACGGAGATGAGCAATGATTAAACTCGGTATCGTTATGGACCCGATTTCGTCCATTAACATCAAGAAAGATTCCAGCTTCGCCATGATGCTAGAAGCGCAGCGTCGCGGTTATGAGATTCATTACATGGAGATGAATGATCTACACTTAGATCAAGGCGTCGCCATGGCTGACACCAAAGTCGTCGAACTGAAAGAAGATCCAAACGGCTGGTACGAATTCAAATCGGAACAAACCATCGTGCTGTCTGAACTTGATGCTGTACTGATGCGTAAAGATCCTCCGTTTGATACCGAATACATCTACGCCACCTATATCCTGGAACGTGCGGAAGATGATGGTGCGCTGATCGTAAACAAACCGCAGAGCCTGCGTGACTGTAACGAAAAACTGTTCACCGCTTGGTTCCCGGAACTGACTCCAACCACCATTGTGACCCGCAAAGCAGAGAAAATTAAAGCGTTTCGCGAACAACATGGTGATGTGATCCTGAAACCGCTGGACGGCATGGGTGGCGCATCCATTTTCCGCGTCAAACAAGGCGATCCAAACGTTTCTGTGATCATCGAAACCCTGACTAACCACGGCCAGAATTACTGCATGGCACAAACATTTGTCCCAGACATCAGTAATGGTGACAAGCGTATTCTGGTGGTTGATGGTGAACCAATGCCTTACTGCCTAGCGCGTATTCCGGCACAAGGCGAAACCCGTGGTAATCTGGCGGCCGGTGGACGCGGCGAACCACGTCCACTGAGCGAGACGGATCGCAAGATTGCAGAAACCGTCGCTCCGATACTAAAAGAGAAAGGCTTGATCTTTGTTGGCCTCGACGTTATTGGCGATAAACTGACTGAGATTAACGTAACCAGCCCAACCTGTATTCGCGAAATTGAGGCGGCGTTCGATATCTCAATCACTGGCAAACTCATGGATGCGATCGAGCGTCGCATTAAAGCATTGTCACTGTAAGGAGCATTAGCTCCTGAACGCTAGAAGGTTGGAGACAAGATGAATCTGACGAACCATTTTCTCGTAGCGATGCCCAGCATGAAGGATCCGTACTTCAAGCACAGTGTCATCTACATCTGCGAGCATAACGAAGAAGGCGCGATGGGGCTGATGATCAACGCGCCGATCGATATTACGGTCGGCGGCATGTTGCAGCAGGTGGAAGTCGAACCCGCTTATCCGCAATCACACGAAGACAGCCTGAAACGTCCGGTATTCAACGGTGGGCCGGTATCGGAAGATCGCGGATTTATTCTGCATCGCCCCAAAGATCATTACGAATCCAGCATTCGTATGACCGACGACATTGCCGTCACCACGTCCAAAGACATTCTGACCGTACTCGGCACCGAAGCAGAACCAAGCGGATACATCGTCGCCCTTGGCTACTCTGGCTGGTCTCCGGGCCAGCTGGAAGATGAACTGGCTGAGAACTCCTGGCTGACGATTGAAGCCGATCCGGAGCTGATCTTTAACACGCCAATCCACGAAAAATGGAACAAGGCGATTCAAAAGCTCGGCATTAATCCGCACCAGTTGTCGACCCAGTCCGGCCACGCTTAATTGCAGCAGCGCTTCTCGAAGCGCTGTTTATTTTTACGTTTAGACCCACGAGAAACACCCTATGTCACGTACCATTATGGCGTTTGATTTCGGCACCAAAAGTATCGGCAGCGCAATCGGTCAGGAGATCACTGGCACCGCGTCACCGCTGAAAGCGTTCAAAGCCAATGACGGCATTCCGAATTGGGATGATATTGAAAAACAGATCAAAGAGTGGCAACCGGATCTGTTGGTGGTTGGCCTGCCAACCGATCTGCACGGCAAAGCGCTGGAGAACATCACGCCGCGGGCGAAAAAATTTGCCCAGCGCCTGCATGGCCGTTTTGGTTTGCCGGTTGAACTGCACGATGAGCGCCTCTCAACCACTGAAGCGCGCTCCGAACTGTTCTCGATGGGTGGCTATAGGGCATTGAGCAAAGGCAATGTCGATTGCCAGTCGGCGGTCATCATTCTAGAAAGCTGGTTTGAGAGCTTGTGGAACGAGTAACCCTGTTCCCCCAGCAACGTCCTCTGCGAACACAAAGAAAAACAGCCACTACCGTGGCTGTTTTTTATTCCATGTCGATTTGCACATGATCCAGTGAACCGCTGCTGCTCACATCGCCCCGCTGAGTCTTGAGCATCAAGCGCAGATCGTTGGCCGAATCGGCACAGTGCAGCGCATCCTGTTCGCTGATCTTGTTCTCGACCACCAACTGATACAACGCCTGATCAAAGGTTTGCATGCCGACCTCTTTCGATTTCGCCATGGTGCTTTTCAGCTCATGCAAATCGCCGCGTCGGATGATGTCCGACACCCGTGGACTGTTGAGCAACACTTCAAACACGCCGTGACGTCCCTGGCCGTTTTTATCGCGGATCAGTTGCTGACCGACAACACCTTTGAGGTTCATCGACAGGTCAAACAGAAATTGTTCACGCTGCTCTTTCGGCACCAGATGCAAAATACGCTCAAGCGCTTGGTTGGCGTTGTTGGCGTGCAGAGTTGCCATGCACAAGTGACCGGTTTCGGCGAAGGTCATTGCGTACTCCATGGTTTCACGGCTGCGGATCTCTCCGATCAAAATCATATCCGGCGCCTGGCGTAGCGAGTTCTTCAGCGCCACTTCATAGCTTTCGGTGTCCAATCCCACTTCACGCTGCGTCACGATGCAGCGCTGGTGCTCATGGACAAATTCAATCGGATCTTCGACGGTGAGAATATGCCCGCTGCGGTGCGTGTTGCGATAGCCAGTCATCGCGGCCATGGTGGTCGATTTGCCCGACCCTGTCGCCCCAACCACCAGCACTAAACCGCGTTTGGCAATCGAGAGATCTTTCAGCACCGCTGGCAGTTTGAGTTCATCAAAGGTCGGAATCTGCGTTTCGATGCGGCGAATCACCGCACCGGGTAGCTCGCGCTGAAAAAAGGCGCTGACGCGAAAACGCCCCAAATCACGCACGATGGCAAAGTTAGCTTCACGCGTCGCCAGATAGTCCGCATGGCGCGCTTCATCCATCATCGCAGCCAGCAGCGCGCTGACCTGCGCTTCATCCAGCTTCTCACCCTGCGCGCGCAGTTCACCATCGACCCGGTACAGTACGGGGGCGCCCACAGTAATATATAGATCTGACGCTTTATGCGTCATCATGCCTTGCAGGCACTCCTCGAGTTGCATCGTGTTCTCTCTTAAAACGCGGACATTTCCAGTTCAATTTTCTTCTGCACTTCCGCCGGATCCACCAGCCCCTGAGCGATCAACTGTTTGGCATGCTGCTCCATAGTCTGCATTCCATGGGAGGCGCCAGTCTGAATGATCGAATACATCTGAGCGACTTTGTCTTCGCGAATCAGGTTACGGATAGCAGGCGTCGCCAACATGATTTCATGACACGCCACTCGCCCGCCACCCAGACGTTTGAGCAGCTTCTGCGCAATCACCGCACGCAGCGATTCTGACAACATTGAACGTACCATGTCCTTGTCGCTGCCCGGGAACACATCGATGATGCGGTCAATGGTTTTCGCCGCCGAACTGGTGTGCAGCGTGCCGAACACCAAGTGGCCGGTTTCCGCTGCCGTCAGCGCTAAGCTGATGGTTTCCTGATCGCGCAGCTCACCGACCAGAATCACATCCGGATCTTCACGCAATGCGCTGCGCAGCGCGTTTTTAAAACTGTGGGTATCGCGGTGTACTTCACGCTGGTTGATCAAGCATTTGTTGTTACTGTGCACAAACTCAATCGGATCTTCGATAGTCAGCACATGCTTGTTATGGGTTGCGTTGATGTAATCGACCATCGCCGCCAGCGTGGTTGATTTACCCGAGCCAGTCGGTCCGGTCACCAGCACCAAACCTTTTTCATAATTGGCGATTTTGTGGAAAATTTCCGGAGCCTCAAGCTGGTCCAGAGTCGGGATCACGGTCGGAATGGTACGAAATACCGCAGAAGCGCCGCGCGACTGGTGGAAAGCGTTGACACGAAATCGGCCGATGTCCGGTAACGCAAAGGAAAAGTCCACTTCCAGCTTTTCTTCGTACTCACTGCGCTGGGCATCATTCATAATTTCAAAAATTAATCGATGCACATCAGCGTGTGTAAACGCAGGTACGCCAAGCTTTCTCACTTCACCATCGATGCGTACCATAGGAGGAACACCCGCAGAAAGATGTAGATCTGACGCATTATGCTTTACACTAAATTCCAGTAACTCAGAGATATCCATCTATTTTCCTTAGTAAAGTCTGGCTATGAGTAGTATTCAACAAAATCTTGAACATATCACTTCACAGATCGAAAACGCACAACAAAAGTGTGGCCGTCCTCGAAGCTCTGTGCAACTTCTGGCTGTCAGCAAAACCAAACCGGTCGAGGCCATTCTCGAAGCGGCACAGGCAGGTCAGCGTGCCTTTGGCGAAAACTACGTGCAGGAAGGCTGCGATAAAGTGCAGTTTTTTGCCGAGCATCACCCGGAACTCGATCTCGAATGGCACTTCATCGGCCCGCTGCAGTCCAATAAAACCCGGCAGATCGCCGAGCATTTCGACTGGATGCACACCATTGACCGCGCCAAGATTGCACAGCGCCTGAGTGAGCAGCGCCCCGCTCATTTGCCGCCACTGCAGGTGCTGATTCAAGTCAACACCAGTGGCGAAGCCTCGAAATCCGGCATCAGCGAGAATGATTTATTTACACTTGCAGAATTGATTTCCGGCCTGCCAAACCTCACTTTAAGAGGATTGATGTCCATTCCGGAAAACGTGCCGGACTACCCGTCGCAACTTGCGGCATTTCGCCAACTGGCGGCATTGAAAGACCGGCTGGCCGAAAAATATGACGGCATCGACACGCTGTCGATGGGCATGAGTGGCGACATGGAAGCCGCGATTGAAGCAGGCAGCACGATTGTGCGGATTGGTACGGCGATTTTTGGTCAGCGTGACTACAGTCGCTCGTAACAATGCATCAACCCTATTTTTGATTTGGATGAGATCATGGAACAGAGAACCATCGCCTTTATTGGCGCAGGAAACATGGCGCACGCCATCATTGCAGGCTTAGTGGGCAGCGGCTACCCGGCGCAACACATAATCGCCACCGCACCGTCAGAGACGCGTCGCAAACCATTGGAAGACAACTATGGCATTCGTACCACCAGCGACAACCTGGCTGCGGCAAGCGAAGCTGACGTGGTGGTGCTGGCGGTCAAACCTCAGTTGATGGCGGACGTATGTAAGCCGCTGCAAGTGATCGATTTTTCTAATAAGCTGGTGATTTCCATCGCCGCAGGTGTATCGGTGGAACGTCTCAACGCCATGCTTGGCAGTACACTGAATCTGGTGCGCGTGATGCCAAACACACCATCACTGGTGAATCGCGGCATGGCCGGGCTGTATGCGTCCGCATCCGTGTCTGAAGCCGATAAAGCGTTCACCGCCGAACTGATGGCTGCGGTAGGCAAAGTGTGCTGGGTAGAACAGGAATCCGGCATCAACAGCGTGATTGCGGCCGCGGGCAGCGCTCCGGCGTACTTCTTCCTGTTTATGGAAGCAATGCAAGCCGAAGCGATGGCGCAAGGGTTTGATAAAGAGACCGCGCGCCTGCTGGTGCAACAATCAGCGCTGGGCGCTGCTGAAATGGTGCAAGCCAATCCTGACATCGAACTGTCAACGCTACGCGAACAGGTGACATCGAAAGGCGGCACCACCGCAGAAGCCATCCGTACCTTTAACGAACATCAGTTAACGGACATCGTGGCCAAAGCGATGCGCGCGGCAGTCAGCCGCGCTGAAGAGATGGAAAAATTATTTTAAACTGACGGTCACCCAGTGTTGAGTGACCACCATATGTAGTAAGGGCTTCTTATGAATGCAATGAGTTTTCTAATCTCCACCCTGTTTGATATTTATATCATGGTCGTGATTCTGCGAATCTGGCTACAGGCAGCGCGTGCAGATTTCTACAACCCATTTTCTCAGTTTGTGGTCAAAGCGACGCAACCCGTGGTTGGCCCACTACGTCGTGTGATTCCGTCGATCGGCAGTCTGGATTTAGCCACCGTGCTGTTTGGTTACGTGCTGTGTATTCTAAAATACGTCGCGCTGATCCTGATCGCCTCTCGTGGCGGCGTTGTGTTCAGCGCAGACTTCCTGCTGCTGGGCCTGTTGTCGCTTGTTAAAGCGGCGGGTGGCCTGCTGTTCTGGGTACTGCTGCTGCGTGCGATTCTAAGCTGGGTCAGCCAGGGTCGTAGCCCGGTAGAATACGTATTCCACCAACTTACAGAACCGATGCTGGCACCAATTCGCCGCATTATTCCGGTGATGGGTGGCTTTGATCTGAGCGTGCTGGTGCTGTTTATCGCACTACAGTTTGCCAACTTCCTGATGGGCGATATCATCGGCCCAATCTGGTATCAGCTATAATGAAAGCAGCATGGTTTGAAGGGGACGATCTGCTGCTGCGACTCTATATTCAACCCAAAGCCAGTCGCGACAGCATTGTGGGGTTGCACGGAGATGAACTAAAGGTGGCGATCACCGCACCACCAGTGGACGGAAAAGCCAACGCTCATCTCAGTAAATACCTGGCCAAACAGTGTAAAGTTGCCAAGGGCCTGATCGATATAGAGAAAGGAGAACTGGGGCGTCATAAACAGATACGCATCCATACTCCGGCACAGATTCCGCCCGAAGTTCAAGCCATACTCGACTAAATAGCCAGTTCCCCGCCCTCATATGGTGGGGAATATTTTTTTCAAGAAGGAGAAAACCCATGCGTCAATGGATACTCGCCCTATTGCTCGCTTGTGCCGCGTTACCTGCCAATGCAGAGCAATTGATCAACATTAAGGATGTTGAGGTACACTACTCCGCTTTTAACTCAACGTTTCTGACGCCGCAGGTGGCGAAAAGCTACAAGCTGACCCGTAATGGTTATTCAGCGGTGCTCAACATCAGCGTGCTTGATACCAGCACTGCGGGTAAACCCGCGGTGGAAGCGAAGCTATCGGGTCAGGTGAAGAACCTGATCGGCAACATGCGCGAACTGGAGTTCAGCGAAGTCAAAGAAGGTAATGCGATTTACTATCTGGCAGAATTCCCGATCAGCAATGAAGAAGATCTCAGCTTTGATATTGATGTCAACGCAGGCCTCAAAGGCGCTGGAAAGCTGAGATTCACTCAGAAGTTTTACGTTGAGAAGTAACCTTTAACCGAAAAGAGAGTGCGATGAAGAAGATTGTATTAGCCACCGGAAACCAGGGCAAAGTACGTGAAATGGCCGACCTGTTGGCTGATTTTGGTTTTGATGTGGTCGCACAAAGCGAATTCAATGTCTCTGAGGTGGCCGAAACCGGCACTACCTTTATCGAAAATGCCATCATCAAAGCGCGCCACGCGGCCAAAGAAACGGGTTTACCGGCCATTGCCGATGACTCCGGTCTGGAAGTCGATTACCTTGGCGGCGCACCAGGTGTTTACTCTGCGCGTTACGCGGGTGAGGATGCCTCCGATCAACAAAACCTGGAAAAGCTGCTCGATGCGATGAAAGACGTGCCAGAAGCGCAGCGCAGCGCACGTTTTCACTGCGTATTGGTTCTGATGCGCCATGAGAACGATCCGACGCCGCTGGTTTGCCACGGCAAATGGGAAGGTCGTATCCTGACACAAGCACACGGCAGCAACGGTTTTGGTTACGATCCGATCTTCTTCGTTCCGGAAGAAAACTGCGCATCGGCTCAGCTTGAACCGATGCGTAAAAAGCAGCTGTCGCACCGCGGTCAGGCGCTGAAAAAACTGTTTCAGGCGATTGAAGAGCAAAAGCAGTGATGTTGACTCCTCCGGCACTCAGCCTATACGTACACATACCGTGGTGCGTGCAGAAATGCCCGTATTGCGATTTTAACTCGCATGCTCTCAAAGCCGACATTCCGGAAGAGGAATACATTGATGCGCTGTTGGAAGATCTCGATACCGATATCGAGCGCTACCAGCTGGCGGGCGATCCGCGTCTGCTGCACTCGATCTTCATCGGCGGCGGCACGCCAAGCCTGATCTCGGCCGACGGCATCGGCCGCTTACTGCGCGGAATTGAAGCGCGTATCGCGTTCAAACCCGATATCGAGATCACCATGGAAGCCAACCCGGGCACCATCGAAGCCGAGCGCTTTGTCGGTTATCGCCACGTGGGTGTGACGCGTATTTCGATTGGGGTGCAGAGCTTTGAACCGGAGAAACTCTCTCGTCTGGGGCGTATTCACGGTCGGGACGAAGCCGTCAATGCCGCCAAGCTGGCGCATCAGATTGGCTTAAACAGCTTTAACCTCGATCTGATGCACGGCCTGCCGGATCAGACGTTGGATCAAGCGCTGGCGGATCTCGATCGCGCCATCGAACTCGCGCCACCGCACCTGTCTTGGTATCAGCTCACCATTGAACCGAACACCATGTTCTACTTCAAGCCGCCAACCTTACCGGACGACGATGCGCTGTGGGACATCTTCGATCTCGGCCATCAGAAACTGACCGAGGCAGGTTATGTGCAGTATGAGATTTCGGGGTACAGCAAACCGGGCTATCAGTGTCAGCACAATCTCAACTACTGGCGTTTTGGTGACTACCTGGGTATCGGTTGTGGTTCGCACGGTAAGCTGAGTTTTGCTGACGGACGCATTGTGCGCACCACCAAGGTCAAACACCCGCGCGGTTATCTGGCGGCGTACCAGAACCTGGCGAAGCCTTACCTCGACAGCGAACAACTGGTGGAGGATGTGGATCGTCCGTTTGAGTTCTTCATGAACCGCTTCCGCCTGATTGAACCGTGCCCGAAGGCCGATTTCAGCGCCACTACCGGCCTGCCAATCAGTGTGATTCAACCCACGTTGGACTGGACTATCGAACAGGGTTATCTGAGTGACAATGATACCCACTGGCAGATCACCGAGAAGGGCAAGCTGTTTCTGAACGATCTGTTGGCAGCGTTTATGGCGGAAGAAGATTAACCCGCCATTTGCGTGAAAAAATCAGTATCCAGACTCTGCCACACATGCAGAGCGAAATAGGAATGATAAGGCGCGGCCACAGCAAGAAGCTCTGTTGGGGTCGCGTTTTCTTTTTCCGCAAACAAAGCCAGCCCGCGCTTTAACGAGGCATCACCTTGTGACCATACATTGGGGCGGCCAAAGAAAAAAATGGCAGTCATTTCGGCCGTCCACGGCCCGATGCCCCACAACTGGGTCAAACTGCGAATCAGCTCTTCATCCGTCATCATGGCCAGTTGATGAGTTTCAATCTGCTTGTCTGCCAACGCGCTGCGCACACCGCAAATGGTACGCACTTTAGCATTCGACAATCCGCAGCGGCGCAGTAACGTGCTGTTGGGTTCGGTAAACAGGTCAAACAGCGTCACATCATCGCTGAGCAGCGCTTCAACACGTTGCCAGATGGTTTTTGCCGCCTGATTGGAGAGTTGCTGGCCCGCAACGGAACGAGCCAGATAAGGAAAGAACAGCGCTTCAGGTTGCAGGTTCAGCGATTGCACACCATTGGTAGCAATCGCTTGATTGAGCAACGTATAGGGCTGCGTCGCGTTGAGCAGAGTCTGATGAATCTGGTGTGACATGTCCTTCGTCATAATCCCCGTCCCTGACAACCTGTCGTGAGCCTAGAAAATAGAGCGACCGATCCGCTGCGCGAGTAGCTCGAGAGCTTTGGTGCCTGCCAGCGAGTTGCCGGACGGATCCAGCTCTGGCGACCAGACCGCGATGGTCATTTCGCCCGGCACGATGGCGATAATGCCACCGCCCACGCCGGATTTGCCCGGCATACCGACCCGATAAGCAAACTCACCAGCACCGTCATACAGACCGCAGGTGGCAAGCAGCGCATTAATCTGTTTGCTTTGCGTGGCCGTGATCACCGGCTCTTGCGTCAGCACAGACACACCTTTGTTGGCCAGATAGCTGAAGGTTTTCGCCAGCTCGACACAACTCATTTTCAGCGCACAGGCGTGAAAATAGTTGGCCAGAACCGGCAGCACTTCGTTATCAAAGTTGCCAAATGAGCGCATCAGATAGGCAATCGCCGCATTGCGGTCGCTGTGCTGCATTTCCGAGTTCGCCACCACTTTATCGTAGATGATCTGCTCTTCGCCGCACAGTTGGCGCACAAATTCCAGCAAACGCTGACGCGGTGCCGATAATCGGCTGTGCAGCATATCTGCCACCACAATCGCGCCTGCATTGATGAAGGGATTGCGAGGAATGCCCTGCTCCATTTCAAGCTGAATCAAGGAGTTGAACGCTTGTCCGGATGGCTCTTTGCCCACCCGGCTCCACAGTTCTTCCGGTTGATACAAGCCCATGGCGAGCGTCAGGCTCAGCGCTTTAGAGATCGACTGAATGGAAAATCCTTCCTCAGCATCTCCGGCTGTGATCACTTCACCCTGATTGGTGTAGACCGCAATCCCCAGTTTATAATTCGGCACTTCTGCCAGTGCCGGTATGTAATCCGCGACTTTTCCTTGTCCGATCAGTGGGCGAACTTCATCCAATATGCTCGCCAGTAATTCTGGTGTCGGTTTCATTGTGTCGGCTTTACTTTCTTATTGTTATCGTCCCTATTCCAGCAGAGCACGCCATATCCGCGGCGATTTCCTGAGGAATACAGTCAAAAAAGCCAACATTGCAGCAATGTTGGCTTTCGTTCACGTTACGTGCCGGGCTAGTATCTGCCGCCCGGCCGCGGCTTGTCCAGTATTAACTGATGCGTTTGTATTTGATGTCCCAAACGCCGTGTCCCAGACGATGGCCACGCTGTTCAAACTTAGTCAGCGGACGCTCTTCAGGGCGCGGAACGAAGTCACCCTCTTGCGCGATGTTCTCGAAACCCGGCGCTTGATTCATCACTTCGATCATGTGTTCTGCGTAGTTTTCCCAGTCGGTCGCCATGTGGAATACGCCTTCACCCAGCATAAGCTTCTGGCGTACCATTTCAGCAAACTCAAGCTGAACGATGCGACGCTTATGGTGACGTTTCTTATGCCATGGGTCAGGGAAAAACAGTTGCAACGTGGCCAGACTGCTGTCTGGAATCATGTTGGCAAACACTTCCACTGCATCGTGACACATTACGCGCAGGTTAGTGATACCTGCTTCACGGGCAGACGCCAGACAAGCACCCACGCCCGGGCTGTGCACTTCGATACCGAAGAAATTTTTCTCGGGTGCGTTTTTCGCCATTTCAACCAGTGAGGCGCCCATACCAAAGCCGATTTCCAGTACCACAGGATTGTTGTTGCCAAACACCTGCTGCCAGTCAAGCAGACCATCCTGATAATCAATTCCCATCGTTGGCCAGCACTCTTTCATCGCTGCTTCCTGACCTTTCGTCAGGCGGCCTTCACGACGCACGAAACTGCGGATTTTACGCACAATTTTGCCGTCTTCGGTGAACTCGTTTTTGGTTACTTCAGTCATTGGTATTGCCTGTTCAATTTTTAGTCTCGACTCAAAGGGCTTGTGATTATCCAAAGAATTGCTTTGGGCGCAAGTGTTATTGTCGTCGAACGCCACTCCCGAGCAACGTGAGTTGGCGCTAAGTGCTTATCCCATCAACAAACACACTTCATTGCCTGCGCTCACCACGCTCTGAACCTTGCTCAACGAGGATGTTAATCGCGTGGCGATTTTGATCATATGTTTTACATCCTCGCCATTCTATGGTGCAATTTTGCCCCATAATTCCAATCAATATAGAGCAAGTTGTGACTCCTTTCGCTAAGGCAATTCTTACCTGGTATGACGCATACGGGCGCAAAAACCTGCCGTGGCAGCAGAACAAAACCGCATACAGTGTCTGGCTGTCGGAAATCATGCTGCAACAGACTCAGGTAGCGACCGTAATCCCTTACTACCAACGATTTATGCAGCGTTTCCCTACCGTAACCGATCTCGCCAGCGCCGAGCAGGATGAAGTGCTGCACTATTGGACAGGCTTAGGTTATTACGCCCGAGCGCGCAATCTACACAAAGCGGCCAAAATCGTTGCTGAGCAGTATCAGGGCGAGTTTCCAACCGATATTGAGCAAATGAATGCCCTGCCCGGCGTTGGCCGTTCAACGGCAGCAGCCGTACTCTCTTCGGTGCATAAACAGCCTCACGCGATTTTGGATGGGAATGTGAAACGTACTCTGGCGCGCAGCTTTGCGGTTGAAGGCTGGCCGGGACAAAAGAAAGTCGAAAATCAGCTGTGGCAACACGCAGAAGCTAACACGCCGCAATCAGATGTCGATAAATACAACCAGGCGATGATGGACATGGGCGCGATGATCTGTACCCGATCTAAGCCCAAATGCACCCTGTGCCCAATCGCAGAGATGTGCGTAGCCAATAAGCAAGGCAACCCGATCGATTATCCGGGCAAAAAGCCTAAAAGCGAAAAACCGGTCAAAGAGACCTGGTTTGTGATGCTGCATCACGGCGAAGATGTGTGGCTTGAACAACGCCCGCAAAGCGGAATCTGGGGCGGCCTGTTCTGTTTTCCGGAACACAGCGATGCGGCGATTGAATACGCGCTCGATAAGCGTGGCATTGGCGAAAAACAGGTGTTGTCGCAGAAACCACTGATCGCATTTCGCCATACATTCAGTCACTATCATCTCGACATTACACCGATTTTGCTGGAATTGTCCGGCAAACCCGACATCATCATGGAAGCCAACAAAGGTCTTTGGTATAACTTAAGCCAACCTGAAGAAATCGGCTTAGCTGCTCCGGTGAAGCAGCTATTGCAAAGTCTTCCGTACGAAATTCACACGAAAAAAAATTAAAGAGGAAGTCATTATGAGCCGCACTGTATTTTGTGTTCGATTACAAAAAGAAGCGGATGGCCTGGATTTTCAACTCTATCCGGGCGAGTTGGGCAAGCGTATTTTCGACAACATCTCGAAAGAAGCCTGGGCGCAATGGCAAACCAAGCAAACCATGTTGATCAACGAGAAGAAGCTCAACATGATGGATCCTGAGCACCGTAAACTGCTTGAGCAAGAGATGGTGAACTTCTTGTTTGAGGGGAAAGACGTTCATATCGAAGGCTACACGCCACCAAGCCAATAACAGAACACCTGTTATTGGTAAGGTTATTACGAAAGACATCATCACCTTCTGGTATGATGTCTTTTTTGTATCTGACCCCTCACCCAACCATCGCCGGGGAGCGCATGAGAAAGTTAGTCTATTGCTTTGCCGCCATACTGCTAGTGGGTTGCAGTCGTGAATTCGTCGAAAGTATTTATGACGTCAACTATGAGCCGACCAACCGTTTTGCGAAAAACTTGGCTCAGTTGCCTGGTCAGTTCGAAAAAGACACCGCCGCACTTGATGCACTGATCAACAGTTTCTCTGGCAACATCGAGAAACGTTGGGGAAGCCGCGAAGTAAAAATTGCTGGCAAAAGCAATTACGTCAAATACATCGATAACTACCTCAGCCGCGCGGAAGTCAACTTCAGCGACGGTAAAATCATCATTGAAACCGTCTCGCCGACCGATCCTAAAGGCCATTTGAAAGAGGCGATCATCACTACCCTGCTCACGCCCGACGATCCGGCGCACGTTGATCTGTTCTCGTCCAAAAACATCGAACTCAAAGGCCAGCCATTCCTTTATCGTCAGGTGGTGGATCAGGAAAATCAGCCTATTCAGTGGAGCTGGCGTGCCAACCGCTTTGCCGATTATCTGATCGCCAATCAGCTCAAAGTGAAGCAAGTCGATTTCAAAAAAGCCTATTACGTCGAAATTCCGATGGTGGCGGATCAGATTCAGATTCGCAGCTATCAGTACGCCGATATCGTGCAGCGCGCTTCGCATAAATACGGCATTCCGGAAGATTTGATCTATGCGATCATCAAAACTGAAAGCAGCTTTAACCCATATGCGGTGAGCTGGGCCAACGCGTATGGTCTGATGCAGGTTGTGCCGAAAACAGCCGGGCGCGATGTCTTTAAGCTGGTCAAAAACCGTTCCGGAGAGCCGACACCGGAATATCTGTTTAACCCGGAAAACAACATTGATACCGGCACCGCGTATTTCTACATTCTGAAAAATCGCTATCTGCGCGATGTGCAAAATCCCACTTCGCTCGAATACAGCATGATTTCGGCCTACAACGGCGGGACGGGCGGCGTGTTAAATACGTTCAGTCGTGACCGACAGCGAGCAATGAGAGACTTAAATGCGCTGCAACCGAACCAAGTTTATTGGGCATTAACCAAAAAACATCCGAATGCCGAATCACGCCGTTATCTGGAAAAAGTGACCCAATTTAAGAAAGAATTTAACGCAGGTTGAGAAAAAACAATCAGTTTGCTTAAAATAGCGCCAAACAAACCGTTTTTTGAATTTTTTTAGAAAAACTGGTTGACGGCAGAAGGGAAAATCCGTTTAATAGCGCTCCGTTGCCCGGATAGCTCAGTCGGTAGAGCAGGGGATTGAAAATCCCCGTGTCGGTGGTTCGATTCCGCCTCCGGGCACCACAATTTGATAATTGTTGGTGCATAGCACGAACAGTTTTAGCAAAGAATATAGTGCGCCGACTTAGCTCAGTAGGTAGAGCAACTGACTTGTAATCAGTAGGTCACCAGTTCGATTCCGGTAGTCGGCACCATTCTTTTGCCTCGATAGCTCAGTCGGTAGAGCAGGGGATTGAAAATCCCCGTGTCGGTGGTTCGATTCCGCCTCGAGGCACCATTATTTGGTGCAGTTGTTTTACAACGCACAAATAATTCCCCCTTAGTTCAGTCGGTAGAACGGCGGACTGTTAATCCGTATGTCGCAAGTTCAAGTCTTGCAGGGGGAGCCACTTTTAGAAAGCTCAGTCGAAAGACTGGGCTTTTCTTTTATCTGCGCGTTGCAAAGGGGTCTTTAAGTTCATCGCCGTGCTCCTCGCAAAATCACTGCCCTCCTCTCTTATTCAAAAACACATTCCTCCCCCACCCCTTAGCCAGCCATTCTTTCTCATTCCTCTGCATCAATGACTCACAACATTTTCAACTCGAACACTTTTTTCGCAACAAAAATTTAATCAACATCATAGTTTCACCATTTGCTCATATCCAGCGCTACCAGCAATCAATAAGATGCATTTTGTCATTTAAATGTCATCTAACTTCGCGTCACTTCATTTAGCCGACGCCAAAAGGTTGCTCATGAAACTAAAAAAACAAGCTTATTTATTATCAGGAATTATCCTAACAGCCCTTCTGGCGCTTAGCATTAGCGGCCTTTCGACACTGCGCGTAGCCAGCAACATGGACAACAAAGCCCGTGTTACCGAACATTTTAAGAGCGCATACAGTATTCTGACTGAAGTGGAGAAGATGGCTCAGGAAGGAAAACTGAGCGACAGTGATGCTAAACAGCTCGCCACCCGCCTGATGCGTAATAACATCTATAAAGACAATGAGTATGTGTATGTGGCGGATGAAAAGATGAATTTCGTCGCGACGCCCCTCGATCCCCAACTGCACGGCACCAGCTTCAACGATTTCAAAGATGGTCAGGGCAACAGTGTCGGTCAGCTGATCCAGAATGTGCTGCGCAACAAGCGTGATCAAATCGTTGAATACACCTGGACTCAAAAACAAGCCGATGGTTCGATCGAAGAGAAACTGTCTATCGCTCAAAAGACTCCTTACTGGGGCTGGGTTGTCGGCACGGGTATCGGTTTTAACGAAGCCAACGCGCGCTTCTGGTCTACCGCTCAGTGGCAGTTGCTGCTCTGCCTGGGCATTGCAGCAGGCATTTTGTCGACGTTGATCGTGGCGATTCGCCGTATGCTGACCCTGCTTGGCGGCGAGCCCAATGATGTACGCGACGCGGTTCAGGCTGTCGCCCGAGGTGAAATCCAGACACACTTTACCCATTCCGCTCCGAAAGAGAGTATTTATGGCGCGGTGCAGATGATGAGCCTGTCATTGGCACAACTGGTACAGAATCTCGATCAATCGATGCAGGCACTACGTCATGAATTGTCTGCGGTGGAATCTCGCTCCCGTTCGCTGAGCACCCTGACTGAAAATCAGCAGCAATCGACGGCAATGATTGCCACTGCGATGACAGAAATGGCGTCATCCGCAACTGAAGTGGCGAACTCGGCGCGTGATACGGCGCGAAATACTGACGAAGCGGATAAGCAGAGCCAGCATACGCAGCAATTAATTACCAACACGGTCACCAATATTCAAGGGCTGGCCAATGAACTCGATACCGCCAGCCAAGCGGTGGCAGCGCTTGATAACGATGTGAATAACATCGTCAAAGTTCTGGATGTGATTGGCGACATCGCCGAACAAACAAATCTGCTGGCGCTGAATGCCGCCATTGAAGCAGCGCGAGCTGGCGAACAAGGCCGTGGTTTTGCGGTGGTTGCCGACGAAGTACGTAATCTGGCGGGTCGCACGCAAACCAGTACCAAAGAAATTCAGCAGATGATCCAAAACCTTCAGGCGGGTTCACGTAACGCGATCACCACCATGAGTGTCTGCGCGCAAACCAGTCAGAGTACGGTAGCGGAATCACAAAGTGCCTCTGAAGCGCTGTCGGTGATTGTGTCGGCTCTGGAAAGTATTTCTGCCATGAGTCATCAAATTGCCACGGCAGCGGCGGAGCAGACTCAAGTTAGCGATGATATCTCGCTACGTATCAACATGATCGAAGAGAGCGGCGCGCAGTTAAGCACGGTGGTGTCTGACAGCCATAACAGCACTCGCACCCTGAGCGATCTGAGTCATGATCTCGAGAAATGGGTGACGAAGTTCTCAGTGAAGTCCTAACCCTACCCTGCCACTTCGCATAAAGCCCGTTTTTTCACGTGCTTTATGCGGTGTTATTTGGGGCGTGACTTACTATCAACGCGGGTTTCAAACCTTTTTGTCGCCTGTTTACACGATATTTTCTAACAAAAATGGATAAAAACAGGCCACTAAGTATAGAAAAGCAACAAACGATATTTTTTTTGCATTTTGCTGTTGACGCCCACAACGAAAACTCGTTTAATACACCCCGTTGCCTCGATAGCTCAGTCGGTAGAGCAGGGGATTGAAAATCCCCGTGTCGGTGGTTCGATTCCGCCTCGAGGCACCATATTTTAGATGTTGGTGTAACGCACGAGCATGCAACAAGATTAAGTGTGCCGACTTAGCTCAGTAGGTAGAGCAACTGACTTGTAATCAGTAGGTCACCAGTTCGATTCCGGTAGTCGGCACCATTTATCTAAAAAACAATTCCCCCTTAGTTCAGTCGGTAGAACGGCGGACTGTTAATCCGTATGTCGCAAGTTCAAGTCTTGCAGGGGGAGCCAATTTTATCAGTGAGCTTATGATTAAGCTTGTTGAAAGGCCGACTTAGCTCAGTAGGTAGAGCAACTGACTTGTAATCAGTAGGTCACCAGTTCGATTCCGGTAGTCGGCACCATTACAAAAAATTATTCCCCCTTAGTTCAGTCGGTAGAACGGCGGACTGTTAATCCGTATGTCGCAAGTTCAAGTCTTGCAGGGGGAGCCACATTAGAAAGCTCAGTCGAAAGACTGGGCTTTTCTTTTATCTGTCGGTCCTAGATCCGCACCCTGTTACACACGACTGAATCCACTCCACTCTATTTAAACAGCCAGAAAAAAGGCGAGCCTGAGCCCGCCTTATCACGCATAGAAACTTACTTGATGCCCTTTTCCTTTTTGATCAGGTCATAAGCATGTTGAATCTCTTGTGATTTCTCTTTAGCGACATTCATCATTTCTGGAGGTAGGCCTTTGGCCATCAATTTATCCGGATGGTGTTCGTTCATCAGTTTACGGTACGCACGCTTAATCTCTTTGGCGTCGGCGTCGTCACCCACACCTAGCACGGAATAAGCATCTGCGAGACGATCTTTGCTCGAAGCCTGTTGCCACTGACCACCGCCAGCATAGCCTTGTTGCCCCTGTTGACCACCAAATCCGCCACCTTGTTGAAAACGAAACGCGGCTTCCTGCATGCGCAGGCGGCGCTCCAGCTGGTCAGCAGAGAACCCCAGACCACGTGCGATTTTGTGCAGTACATTGCGCTCACTAGGATGAATATCGCCATCGGCAAACGCTGCGGAGATTTGCAGCTCCAGAAAGAACTGCAACAGGTCAAAGCGACCGCCAGTTGAAATGCGGACTTTCTCCAACACTTGTTCCAACGGAAAATCAGCCTCTTTACCTTGGCGAAAGGCATCTTGTGCAGCAAGACGCTGATCACCATGCAGATTCATGCGATCCATCATTACGCTGGCAAGCTGAATTTCTTCTTTAGTGACCTGCCCTTTCGCTTTCGCGACATGGCCCATGACCGCAAAGGCTGCTTTGAAGAATTCTTCCTGACGCTCAGCCTGGCTAGGACCATTGCCAAACCCGCCAGTGCTGAATCCAGCCTGGTTAAAACGACGAGCTTTATCGAACTGATGCCCAAGAAACAGGCCAAAGATTGCGCCAAACGGGCCCCCAAACAGGAAGCCGAAGAAAGCGCCAAGAATTTTGCCAAAAATATGCATTATGTGCTCTCAATCTATGAATTTTTTAGGTGTGCGGTGGTCTGATAGTGCCGGGAGAGTTAAATTCCTTTATGATAGGGAACGCTTTTTATTTGATAAAAATCTCCCAATATCGGACTCAAACAATTTCAACAGGATAGTACAATTCGATGTCACGTTTCTCCCGCACGTTTTTAGCCGCTTCGATTAGCGCCGCGCTCTTCGCGCCTCAGACTCAAGCAGACGCTACGGTGGATGACAGTGTGCAGGAACTGCCCACTATCGATCAATGTTTAGTGAATCAGCCCGACCCAACGAACCCGAATGAACAGCCTATCAATGTCGAAGCGGATAAGCTAGAAGCAATTAATGGCGACCGCGCGACCTATTCCGGCAACGTGGTAGTGGTTCAGGGGAAAAAACATATTCGGGCAGACAACGTCACTTTGCACCAGAAAGATAACGTGGTCGTCGCAGAAGGTAACGTAAACTTCAGTGACGGTCAGGTGAAAACCACTTCCGATAAAGCCACCAATAACCTCACCACCGACCAGATGACACTGGAGAACACCAAGTATAAATTCTTGTGTGAGCCTGGACGTGGTGAAGCAGCCTACGTTTCTAAAACGGGCAAGGCAATGTACGAAATCGAAGATGGTTCGATTACCTCTTGTCCTGAAGGTGACAGCTCTTGGCGCCTTAAAGCATCCAGCATTGACATTGACCAGGACGAAGAACAGGCCACGTTCTACAACCCGCGTCTGGAAGTACAGAATGTACCGATTTTCTATTTACCATTCCTGACGGTTCCGATTGGTGATACCCGTAAAACCGGTTTCCTCTACCCAACCCTCTCTTACGGCTCACGTGACGGTTTTGAACTAGAAGTTCCTGTCTATTGGAACTTAGCACCGAATTACGATCTGGAAACCACGCTGCACTACATGGACAAACGTGGTACCCAGCTAAATTCCGTATTCCGTTACCTGAATGACTTCGGTTCAGGTCGTATTAAATCTGAATATCTGCCAGATGACGCATTGAACCCGGAAGAAGGTAAACGTTGGGGCGTTCAATACGAGCACAGCGGTATTTTCCAACAATCATGGAAACTGGATGTTGATTATTCGAAAGTCAGTGACATTAACTATTTCTCGGACCTGAGTTCCTCCATTGGTAACCGCGAAGACGGTCAGCTGATTCAGGAAGGTGAAGTGTCATACCGCAGCGCCAACTGGGATACTTCGATTCTGGTACGTCAGTTCCAGTTGTTGTTGGCCGATTCCACCAGCACCAGTCAGCCGTATCGTCTGATGCCACAACTGTCATTCAACTACTACGCGCCGGAAGTAATGCGCTATCTGGATCTCGATTTGAAATCCCATCTGTCACGTTTTGAAACTGACGCATCAGGCAAACCATCAGCGACACGTTTGCATGTTGAGCCGGGTATGAAGATTCCGCTGGCGACCACCTGGGGAACGTGGACAACTGAAGCGCGCGTCCTCGGCACTTACTACCAACAGGATCTCAACGGTGTTGATCTGACCGACGAAGACTATCAAGACCTCGAAGAGAGTGTCGCTCGTGTCATTCCTGAGTTCCGCTCTCACGCGGGTATTGTTTTGGAGCGTGATACCGTTCTGTTTGATAACTACACACAGACACTGGAGCCACAGATTCAATATCTGTACGTGCCAAAAGAAGATCAAAGCAATATCGCCCGCTATGACACCACCTTGCTGCAAACCGATTACTACGGCTTGTTCCGCAGCCGCAAGTACAGCAGTGTGGACTATATTGCTCCGGCAAACCAAATCAGCTATGGCGCATCCACTCGCTTTTTCGACGATCAGTATAAAGAGCGCCTGAATATCGCCTTTGGTCAGATTTTCTATATCGACAAAAACTTCAAAGCGACCAGTTCCAGCTCTGATGATGACAGCCAGTCCAGCTATTCAGCCTGGGCGGTAGAAATGGATTTCAACTACGATGACTTCCTCTTCTATCACGGTGGTATTCAGTATGATATCGATACCAGCGCCGTCCAACTGGCCAACAGCACGCTCGAATACCGGTTTGATGGCGGCTTTGTGCAAGCGAACTACCGCTACGTTCCAAAAGAGTACATCGAGGACACAGTTAACTTTGATGTTTCTAATCTGACGGAAGATGGTATTTCTCAGGCAGGCCTGCTGACCAGTTACCAGTTGTCGGCCAAATGGCAGTTTAACGGTCAGTACTTCTATGATTTAACCACCGATCAGGCGATTGAATGGTTGGCGGGACTTCGTTATACCTCTGACTGTTGGTATATGGGCTTTAGTTACAGTAATCAGTTGAAAAACTGGGATAAAACTCTTAGCGGCGGCTACAGCAGCTTCGAAGATCCGATTTACGAAAATAACTTCAGTGTTAACTTTGGCATCATCGGCTTCGGCACCAGCGTAGGCGCGGGTTCTGATCTGCTGAGCAGCGCCAGTAACTCTCTGGGTTACGGCCGACCATTTTTCCTGAATAACTGAGTTTCTTAATTACGACCATCCGGCTTGAAGAGTCAGGCCGTTGATTTTGATAGGACTTCTAATGAAATTGTGGAAACACACTCTACTAACGCTAATCGGACTGCTGAGCATAGGTTCCCTGCACGCACAGCCGGTTGAAATGGATCGTGTCGCTGTCATCGTAAACAGCGGCGTTATTTTACAAAGCGATATCGATGCCGCGCTCCTGACCGTCAAAGCCAACGCCAAAAAGAATGGGCGTGAGCTCCCGGACGAGGGCGTGCTGCGCGGTCAGGTCGTTGAGAAACTGATTATTGATACGCTACAAGAGCAAGAAGCTGAGCGTATCGGTGTACGTATCGATGATGACCGCCTCAATCAGGCCATTAATGATATTGCGCGTGAAAATAAACAAACGCCGGAACAACTGCGAACTTCAGTGGCTGAAGAGGGACTGACATACCCAGAATTCCGCGAACAAGTGCGCAAAGAGATGGCAACCAGCGAAGCGCGCAACGCTCTGGTTCGCCGCCGTATCAATATTCTGCCAGCAGAGGTCGATACACTGGCCGATCTCCTGGCCAAAGAGACCAACGCAACAGTGCAGTACAAAATCAGCCACATTCAACTTCGTTTTAACGACGGTCAGGATAAATCTGAAGTGGAAGCCCAAGCGAAAAAACTGGTGGATGAACTGAACAACGGCGCGGACTTCAGCAAAATGGCCATCACCTACTCAAAAGGACCAAAAGCGCTGGAAGGCGGTGACTGGGGCTGGATGCGTAAAGAAGAGATGCCAACCATTTTTGCTGATCAAATCAAAATGCAGAATAAAGGTACCATTATCGGTCCATTCCGCAGCGGTGTAGGTTTCCACATTTTGAAAATTGATGACGTGAAAGGTCTGGAAACCGTTGCAGTCACCGAAGTAAACGCCCGTCATATTCTAATCAAGCCAACCATCATTCTCAGCGATGAAGGCGCGCAGAAGCAGCTCAACGAGTTTATTCGCCGCATTAAAGCGGGTGAAGCGACCTTTGGCGAACTGGCGCAGCAATACAGTCAAGACCCGGGTTCAGCGGCCCAGAACGGCGAACTGGGTTATCAGACGCCGGATCTGTACGTGCCGGAATTTAAACATCAGGTTGAGACGCTGCCCGTTGGCCAGATCAGCCAGCCATTTAAAACCGTGCATGGTTGGCACATCGTTGAAGTGTTAGACCGCCGTGAAGTCGACCGCACCGACTCAGCGCTGAAAAACAAGGCGTACCGAATTCTGTTCAATCGCAAGTTCAATGAAGAAGCCAGTGCCTGGTTGCAAGAACTGCGTGCAGGTGCATTCGTCGAAATCCTGAAGGATGATGAAGATGGCAATTAAACGAATTGTGGTCACTGCCGGCGAGCCTGCCGGCATTGGCCCGGATTTGGTGCTGGCCCTGTCCACCGAAGACTGGACGCACCAACTGGTGGTTTGTGCCGACAAACAAATGTTGGCACAGCGTGCAGAAACATTAGGTATTCAGGTTACGCTATTAGACTACGATGCCAGTGCCGAGCCAAAACCACAGCAGGCAGGCACTCTGGTCGTCGATCATGTTCCAGCAGCTACCCCGGTTATTGCCGGGCAACTGGACGAAAGTAACGGCCATTATGTGTTAAAAACACTAGAAAGAGCCGCTGCGGGCTGTATGAATGATGAATTTGATGCTATTGTCACCGGTCCCGTTCACAAGGGAGTGATCAACCGGGCAGGCGTCGCATTCAGTGGTCATACTGAGTTCTTTGCCGAGCAATCCAACACCCCGTTGGTGGTGATGATGCTGGCAACCGAAGGACTGCGTGTGGCACTGGTGACAACACATATTCCATTGGCTTACGTGTCTAAAGCGGTCACCAGCGAACGTCTGGAAAAGATCATTCACATTCTCCACAAGGATTTGGTCGAGAAATTTGCGATTGAAACGCCTACCATTTATGTATGCGGCCTCAATCCACATGCCGGGGAAGACGGTGTTTTGGGTCACGAAGAAATCGACACCATCACCCCTACCCTGGAAAAATTACGTCAGCAAGATGGCATGCAACTGATTGGCCCGTTACCGGCCGACACCATCTTCAATGACAAATATTTGCAGCAAGCCGATGCTGTTCTGGGCATGTACCACGATCAGGTTCTTCCCGTCTTGAAATATAAAGGCTTTGGCCGCTCCGTGAATATCACGTTGGGTCTGCCTTTTATTCGAACATCCGTCGACCACGGCACCGCGCTCGATTTAGCGGGTACTGGTCAGGCCGATGTGGGAAGTTTTAGAACAGCACTCGCTCAAGCTATTGAATTAGTTGATAAGAAATCATCCTCTTGTCGATGATCTAGAATGTCGAGAACACTATGAGAAACGATGTCCACTTAGGACACAAAGCGCGTAAACGTTTTGGTCAGAACTTCCTGAACGATCCTTACATCATTGATGGAATCGTATCAGCGATTAACCCTAAACCGGGTCAAAACCTGGTTGAGATCGGTCCTGGTCTGGGCGCGATCACCGAACCTGTTGGCCGCGAAGTCGATAAGTTTACCGTGATTGAGCTGGACCGAGATCTGGCTGAGCGTCTGCGTAATCATCCTGAACTGGCCGATAAACTGACCATTCATGAAGGCGATGCGATGCGTTTTGATTTCACCCAGCTGGTGAAGCCAAACAACAAACTACGCATCTTCGGCAACCTGCCATACAACATCTCTACACCGCTGATGTTCCACCTGTTCGAATTTCATAAAGATATTCAGGACATGCATTTCATGCTGCAAAAAGAGGTGGTCAATCGTCTGGCAGCAGGCCCAGGCAGCAAAGCGTACGGACGTCTGACCGTGATGGCGCAGTATTACTGTAAAGTGGTGCCTGTACTGGAAGTGCCACCAACAGCGTTCGTTCCGCCGCCAAAAGTAGATTCTGCCGTGGTACGTCTGGTGCCTTATGAAGTGTTGCCACACCCAACCACCAGCCTGAAATGGCTGGATCGCGTAGTGCGTGAAGGCTTTAACCAGCGTCGCAAAACGGTACGCAACTGCTACAAAGGCTTACTTGAGCTTGAGGTGTTGGAGGAGCTCGGTGTCAATGCTGGCATGCGCCCTGAAAACCTGACCCTGCAGCAGTTCGTGGCCATGGCCAACTGGCTTGACGCCAACCACGTGCAACAGGCATAAATACAAAGGATGACCGAGTGTCATCCTTTGTCTATTTTCACGCCTCGATATCCGGATAAGGAGTTTTCATGGATATTTCCAATCCTTGTATCAAGATCCAGGTTCACACCAAATACATCCCTGAGCAATCCAACCCAGAATTCCAGCGCTATGTGTTTGCCTATCTGATCACGATTAAAAACCTCAGCAATGAAAACGTGCAACTGATCAGCCGCCGCTGGCTCATCACTGATTCCAACGGCAAACAGATGACTGTGGAAGGCGATGGCGTGGTCGGAGAACAACCCGTGATTCCGGCCAATGACGAATACACCTACAGCAGCGGTACCGCGCTGGAAACCCCGGTTGGCGTCATGCAAGGCCACTACATCATGCATAATCAGGCAGGTGAGGAATTTATTGCCGATATCGAGCCGTTCCGCCTTGCAGTTCCCAATGTACTGAATTAACGGAGTCTGCATTGTCGAATTACATTGTTGGTGACATTCAGGGCTGCTTCGACGAATTGCAGCTGTTGCTTAATCGGGTAGCGTTTAATCCCGAGCAAGATACTCTATGGGTTGCCGGCGATCTGGTTGCCCGCGGGCCAAAATCGCTCGAAACCCTGCGTTTTATCCGCCAGTTGGGCACATCAGCTAAAGTCGTGCTCGGTAACCATGATCTGCATCTTCTGGCCGTCGCTCGTGGCATTCATCCGATCAAAAAGAAAGATAAAACTCTGCCGATATTAGAGGCAGAGGATGGCCCTGCGCTATTGGAATGGATTCGCCAACAGCCACTGCTGCAAGAGCACGATGAATTTGTCTTGGCCCACGCTGGTATCTCTCCACTGTGGGATTTACCCACTGCCCGCTCGACAGCCAGAGAAATTGAAACCCTGCTACAGAGTGAGCGTTGGGGCTGGCTAATTGAGAATATGTATAGCAATCAACCGGATCACTGGAATGACGAATTCAGTGGTATCGAACGCTACCGCTACATTATTAACAGCTACACGCGGATGCGTTTTTGTTTTGCTGACGGGCGGTTGGACATGAAATGCAAACTGCCCCCGAATGAGGTCACCGATGGCAGCTTGGTGCCTTGGTTTGCACTGCAAAACCGTATTAGACTTGATAAAACCGTGGTGTTTGGTCACTGGGCCGCTTTGGAAGGCTATCGCAGTAGTGACATCATCGGCCTGGATACAGGCTGTGTATGGGGCGGCACATTGACCCTGCTGCGCTGGGAAGACAAAACGTACTTTGAACAACCCGCACTACGCTACGACGATTAAACAGCAAAAAGCCCGGTCTCACCGGGCTTTTTCATTCGCGCACTGACTCACGTTCCAGAATCACAAAATCCATGTCGTATTGGTTTTTCTCATCCGAGTGATAGTGTTCGCGATGAGTTTCCAACCATCCAGTCCCCCAATCCGGGAACTGAGTATCACCGTCAAGATGAGCATCAATCAGCGTTACATACAGCTTATCCGCGCGCGGCAGACATTCTGCGTAGATGCTTCCTCCACCAATGATCATCACTTCTTGTGCCGCTCCCGCTTTGTCCAGCGCAGCATCAATAGAGTTCACTACATCGACCCCCTCAATGACCAAATTCGGATCCCGGCTAATCACAATGTTCTGACGCCCCGGCAATGGACGGCCTATAGATTGATACGTTTTACGCCCCATCACCACAGGTTTTCCCATCGTACAACGTTTAAACCAGACAAAGTCTGCCGGAAGATGCCACGGCATCTGATTATCCTTGCCGATAATTCGGTCGCTTGCCATCGCGGCAATCATGCTGATGATCATCAATTTCTTCCTAAGCTCGTGCCACCAGGTCGGTGGGATCTATACAATCGGTTTGCGACGATAGAATAGCAGCCCCGGAACCGCAAGGCCAACCGCCAAGCCCGCAATGATAAACATCGCTTTGAGGAAGTTTTCCAGTAAGGTTTCCAGTAGCTCAGGTGTAAAGCCAAGATGGTTGATCTCAACCATCGCAATCATCGCTTTATAAGCGAACACGCCGGGCACCATTGGGATGAGCGCGGCCACCGTAAACACTTTAGGGTGAGCGAGGAATTTATGCGACCACTGCACCCCGATCATGCCAACAATGGTGGCAGCAAAGAAGGTAGCCCACTCAATCGGAACACCAAAGTGCATCATCAGGTAGCGCGAGCCGTGACCAATGGCACCGCCCAACGCGCAGTATTTCAGTGCCGGAGCCGGCACATTAAACACCAACGCAAACCCCACCGCCGGAATGGCGGCAAAGAACATATCGTTAATCAGTCCGAACAAAAGTTGCCAGCTCAACATGTTACCATCCCCATATTCCGGTCACACTCATCGCCGCGATAATTCCCAGACAAGTGGCTAATGTGAGTAAACTCGCCATGACAAAGCGGGCAATGCCCATATTGATGTAACCTTTGAGCATGTCTGCCACCGAGTTTATCAACGGAAAACCGGGCACCAGCATCAATACCGATGAAGCCATCACAATCGTGGGTTTATTGCCGAGATGATAAATCACCGCTTGGGCGGAAATCACCGAGGTGACAAAAGCGGTTGCGGCAAAGTTAAGCAGAGGGTTGAAATGACGGTGGCCGATTTCCTGACGCACAATCATCCCGACAGAAGAGGCAACAAAAGTAATCGCGAATACGGTCCAGTCACCGCCAGCCAGACGACTGAAAGCAGCGCAGGATAGTCCGATCATCAACACGACCAACCAACGGTTATAGCGTTCAGGGCTGATCGCGTTGAGTTTTTTTTGTGCCAGAGAATGATCGAGAATGCCCTTCTCCATCATGATGCAGATCCGCTGGATCTGAGTAACCACGCGCATGTTGATACCACGATCAGGACAGCGCCGAGTGGTCGTGATGCAGTGTTCCTGATAGACCGTGGTCACGACCAGTGAACTGGCTGACAATGACACTTCGACTTCGCTCATGCCGCTCGCCAGCCCGATGCGACGCATGATGTCACCAACTAAAGTACTTTCTGCTCCGTGGGCCAGCAGCATTTGCCCGGCCTGAGCAATCAAACGAGAAACCGCTCTCTGTTTGGATGCCATGATTCCTTTCCTAACGTCCGACTTACCACAAAAAATGACTCAATAAAAATGTGTGCCCAATAAACGGCACAAGCCAATAGTCTGCATGAAAATAACGCAACGAAACATGATTTAGACACAAAAAAGCCGCAAATACTATGCGGCTCTTGATTATTTCATCAGAAATGAATTATTCGCGGACGTAGATAACGTGACCGTCATCTTCTTCATCGTCCCAGTCATCCCAGTCGTCGTCATCTTCTTCAGTGATAACATTACGGCCAGCCATGGCGTCTTTGTGGTAATCGTCCCACATAAACTCCACTTTTTGCTCTTCGCTTAACTCTTCTTCTGCACGAGGTAGAGTTTCCATGAAATCAGCCAGTTCACGACAAAGTTCAGCAGTGCCTTGCTTGTTGACCGCAGAGATCTTGAAGTGTGGACCTTCCCACGCCAGCGCTTCTAAGATCTCCTGGATCTTTTCATCCGCTTCTTCTTCAAGCATCAGATCGGCTTTGTTAAACACTAACCAAACCGGTTTTTTCGCGAGCTTTTCACTGTACTGCTCTAGCTCATCCATAATGGTCAGAGCGTTTTGTGCCGGTTCACTGCCATCAATCGGCAGAATATCAATCATGTGCAATAGCACGCGACAACGCTCTAGGTGTTTCAAGAAACGAATACCCAGACCTGCGCCTTCAGCGGCACCTTCGATAAGTCCTGGGATGTCAGCAACGACAAAGCTTTTCTCAGGTACAACACTCACCACACCCAAGCTTGGGATCAAGGTCGTAAACGGATAATCCGCTACCTTTGGTTTCGCTGCTGATACAGAGCGGATAAAGGTTGATTTACCTGCATTTGGTAAACCCAACATACCTACGTCAGCAAGCAGCAGAAGCTCAAGACGAAGTTCACGAACTTCACCTTTCGTACCCATCGTTTTTTGACGTGGAGCGCGGTTTACAGACGATTTAAAACGGGTGTTACCCAGACCGTGCCAGCCGCCTTTTGCAACCATCACTTTCTTGCCGTGTTCAGCGACTTCACCCACGATTTCATTGGTGTGAATATCCACTGCGCGAGTACCTACAGGCACTTTCAGAGTAATATCTTTACCGCGCTTACCAGTACAGTTACCACCGCCACCGTTCTGACCACGTTCTGCTGCGTAAAAACGCTGGAAACGATAGTCAACAAGGGTATTTAAGTTCTCATCAGCTTGGATGTAGACATCGCCACCATCGCCGCCGTCGCCGCCGTCAGGGCCACCTTTCGTTACGAATTTTTCACGCCAAAAGCTAACAACACCGTTACCGCCATCGCCCGCTTCGACTTTAATTACCGCTTCATCAACGAATTTCATTACTTACTCCGCATTACTTGCGTTGCAATATCATCACTTACCAATGATATAAATTTTAGCAGAAGTGCCACCGCAATGAACGGTCCAGACCTTCTGCTTGGGAACAGATAACAAGCCGCTCTGCAGCGCAGGGCCTCTTGTTATTGGCTCTTCTCACGTCCAGATAAATAAAAAACCCCACCTAACGGCAGGGCTTTTAAATTCATCGAGAAACTAAACTTATTCAGCTTCGATGCTAACGAATTTACGGTTTTTAGGACCTTTCACTTCGAACTTCACTTTACCGTCAGATAGAGCGAATAGAGTGTGGTCTTTACCGATACCTACGTTAGTACCAGCGTGGAACTTAGTGCCACGTTGACGAACGATGATGTTACCTGCAAGAACAGATTCACCGCCGAAACGTTTAACACCTAGACGTTTACTTTCAGAATCGCGGCCGTTACGAGTAGAACCACCAGCTTTTTTGTGTGCCATTGTTAAACTCTCCTAATAACTTAAGCGTTGATACCAGTGATTTTCACTTCTGTGAACCACTGACGGTGACCTTGTTGCTTGCGAGAGTGCTTACGACGACGGAACTTAACGATTTTAATTTTATCGCCACGACCGTGTTGTACAACTTCTGCAGTCACTTTGCCGCCCTCTACAAGAGGAGCGCCAACTTTCACTTCTTCACCGTTAGCAACCAGCAGAACTTTATCAAATTCTACAGTTGCGCCAGTTTCAACGTCTAATTTCTCTAAACGAAGAGTTTGACCTTCGCTTACACGGTGTTGTTTACCACCAGATTGGAAAACAGCGTACATATTTTACTCCGCTCTTTCCGCACAGCCAATGCTTATATTTTGAGCAATAAGGGTGTGCGCTAAACTAATCATCAATAGGGCGCAGATTCTACGTGAATGGCGTCCCTATGACAAGCCATATTTGAAAAAAATTGGCGAAAAGCTAATCGCCAATCAAAAGTGCCGCAATCATGCCTTTAAGCCATGTATTAATCAATATTTTTTAGTGTATTATTCACTGATTATCGAAGAACAAAATGCCTTACACGCTCTAACTTCAGCCGGATTTACGATGGATTTTAAAGCTATCCAAACGCTTACTGCCAATGACATGGCAAAAGTGAATGAAACTATTCAAGCCCAACTCAACTCTGACGTTTCTCTCATCAACCAACTTGGCTTCTACATTGTCAGTGGTGGTGGTAAACGTCTGCGCCCGCTACTGGCTGTGTTATCAGCAAAAGCATTGGGTTATCGAGGCGAAGGTCATACACTCGCAGCCGCATTTATCGAGTTTACCCACACCGCCACGCTGCTTCACGACGATGTGGTCGATGAATCGGACATGCGCCGTGGTAAAGCCACCGCAAACGCTGCATTTGGCAATGCCGCCAGCGTGTTGGTCGGCGATTACATTTACACTCGCTCGTTTCAGATGATGGTTGAACTGGGATCCATGAAGATCCTGCAACTAATGAGTGAAGCCGTGAACGTCATTGCTGAAGGTGAAGTGCAGCAATTAATGAACTGCAACGATCCGGACACCACTGAAGCAAGCTACATGCAGGTCATCTACTCCAAAACAGCCCGTCTGTTTGAAGCAGCCACTCAAATTGGAGCCATCTTAGCCGATGCATCACCCGAGATTGAAACCGCGTTGCAAAACTACGGTAAATATTTGGGCACCGCATTCCAGCTGATTGATGATGTCATGGACTACACCTCCGATGGCAAAGAGATGGGTAAAAACGTCGGCGATGATCTCGCTGAAGGTAAACCAACTCTGCCGCTTCTGTACGCGATGCGCCACGGTAACCCTCAGCAAGCAGCGATGATTCGCGAAGCGATTGAGAAAGCGAACGGCATGGAACGCTTGGAAGAAATTTTAGCGGCGATGCAAGAAACGGGGTCGCTGGAATACACCATTGCCAAAGCTAACGAAGAAGCGGATAAAGCGATCACAGAGCTGACGATTCTGCCCGAGAGTGAATACAAAGAGGCTCTGGTGGCACTGGCGCACATGGCCGTCAATCGCAGTAAATAATCTCCTGCACTTTGCTTTGAGCAAAAAAAGCCTCGCCATTGCGAGGCTTTTTATTAGCCATTCAAGCGACTTACAGCCATCCCTGCCATAGCATACCGCATGCCACCACCGCGACGGCCGTGAGAGAATAAGCGCCCAAGCGCTCTTTTCCCATAAACGGGCTTCTGCCTTGCTCTTTCTTTGCTTTGACGTAAAACAGCATCCCCGGCAGATATAGCAGCGCTGACAGCATCAAGTAATTGAGCCCGGATGCGTACAACAGCCAAACACCATACAGACTTGCCCCGACACCAATCGCCAGCATGCGGCCTCTGTCCTTGCGCTCCAGCGCCAGTTTCAGGGTATAAGCGCCCACCAGAAAATACGGCACCAGGATCATTTCAGACGCCAATACCAGCAGCGTGTCATAAGTACTACCGGCAAACATCACTAGGATCAGTGAAATCTGAATACAGATGTTGGTCAGCGTCAGTGCCTGATACGGGCTGCCAGCCGCATTCTGCTTGGCATAACGTGACGGAAACATCTTGTCTTTGGCGCCAAGATAAGGTGCTTCTGACGCCAATACCGTCCAACTCAAGAACGCGCCACACACCGAAATGAGCAGCCCCCCCGCAATGATGTACTGGCCCCACGGGCCGAGTATCTCTGTAAGTACTTTTGCCATTGACGGGTTCTGGTAGTGCGCCAGTTCAACCGGACGAATCACCCCCATTGAAAGCAACGTCACAAATACGTAAATGGACAGCGCGGTCAGCAGGCCAAGGATGGTTGCCCGACCGATATCTTTACGATGACGCGCACGGTTGGAAACAACGACCGCCCCTTCGACACCGATGAATACCCAGACAGTGATCAACATGGTTGCTTTGATCTGCGCCCAGAGATCATGATCCGCGCCAAAATGGAGCCCCGAGAAATCGACCGTGAATGTCTGCCATTTAAACGCCAATGCGGCGCAGACGATAAACAGCAGCAATGGCACCATCTTCGCGCAGGTGGTAACGACATTTATCAGGGCAGCCGTTTTAACGCCGCGCAGAACCAGTAGATGGACAGCCCACAGCAGTACTGATGCCCCGCCGACCGACAGCAACGTATTTCCGCTGCCAAATAGGGTACGCTCCGGTGTATCAAACAACATGCCGAGCGTGCTGAAGACAATAACCAGATACGAGACATTCGCCACCATGGCGCTGAACCAGTAACCCCAGGCGGAGCAGAATCCGGTGAAATCGCCAAAACCTTCGCGTGCATAACCGAACACACCGCTGTTGATGTGTGGCTTGTGCATAGCCAGTTGCTGAAATGAGAGTGCAAGAAAGATCATGCCCACCCCGGTAATGGTCCAGCCGATCATGACAGCCAGAGGGCTGGCGACTGCGGCCATGTTTTGCGGCAGACTAAAGACACCAGCGCCAATCATTGAACCAATGACCAACGCGGTTAAAGAGCCTAAACCCAGTTTGTTATCCATGGTGATTTCCGATTCTGCATTCGAGAAGAGCGCTATTTTAATGACAAATTGAACAAGTCTGCAGACATGGCGTGATCCATGTCACCGAGAAAGTGTCATTAACGACACATTCATTGCCAATGATCAAAAAGTCTTACACTTCTGCACGCAAAATTCTCTTTAGTTGGTAAAAAACTCCAGATAATACAATTTAAACAGCATGTTTAAACAAAAATACGCAACAACATAAACTTAATGACTATTAATTCAGCAACTTAACGAGTGTGCTCTATTGCTAATCACCCAACCATAGACGTAAAAAAGCCGCTTATCCTGCGATAAGCGGCTCCCTTGAATCTTCGGATACGACGTGATTATTTCACGAAGTCGATACCGATCTGGATATCACCATTCAGCGTGTCCAGCATACCTTCCAGTGCAGCTTGCTCGTATGCGCTCAGCTCACCGTAGCTCAGTACTTCTTCAACACCGTCTTTGCCCAGTTTCACTGGTTGTGCGAAGAATGGCGCGTGCTCGCCTGCACCTTCAACGTAAGCGTATTCAACCACGCTCTCGCCTTGCAGTGCTTTCACCAGAGACAGACCGAAACGGCATGCAGCCTGGCCCATAGACAGAGTTGCAGAGCCGCCACCCGCCTTAGCTTCAACCACTTCAGTACCTGCGTTTTGGATACGCTTAGTCAGCGCTTCTACTTCTTCTGCCGTGAACTCAACACCTTCAACCTGAGACAGCAGAGGCAGGATAGTCACACCTGAGTGACCACCGATAACCGGAACACGAACCTGACCTGGATCTTTGTCTTTCAGCTCAGCAACGAATGTCTCAGAACGGATCACGTCCAGAGTCGTCACGCCGAACAGTTTGCGCTTGTCGTATACGCCTGCTTTCTTCAGCACTTCTGCCGCGATTGGCACAGTCGTGTTAACAGGGTTAGTGATGATACCAATACATGCATTAGGACAAACTACCGCGATGCGCTCAGCCAGTGCTTTGACAATACCCGCATTGACATTGAAAAGATCCGCACGATCCATACCTGGTTTACGAGCCACACCTGCAGAGATCAGAACAACATCTGCACCATCCAGTGCCGGAGTTGGATCTTCGCCTGCGTAACCTTTAATAGAAACAGGAGTTGGGATGTGGCTCAGGTCCGCTGCAACGCCCGGAGTTACCGGAGCAATATCGTACAGAGCAAGATCAGAACCTGCAGGAAGACGGTTTTTCAATAATAGAGCTAGGGCTTGACCGATGCCGCCAGCGGCACCAATAACAGCGACTTTCATCGTAGTTCTCCTTGAGAGTAATTCTCTTATTAATGTTTTGGTAGGGTATCTAGTATCCGACCCCAAGAAGCTATAGCAATCACAAGTTGATTACAATCAATTAACCTCAGCTTTGCGACTTTGCGCAACCACGCATTGGCGTGCTACAACTCCGCGGGCGATTATGGGTCTATTTTTCTTCGATGACAAAGGTTTAAAGTGCTATCTAAGCGAATAATTGTCACTTTTACAGTGACCCTTTAGACAGTTTTGAGCGATAATTTGGCACAGCTCCCCCACCTATGGGAAAATGTGCGACAGTTATTGAATCAGCGATAGTAAGAAGAACGATGCGCCATACAGACAAACAAGACAATCTAGTCCGAGCTTTTAAAGCTCTGCTTAAAGAGGAACGCTTTGGCTCTCAGGGCGATATTGTGGACGCACTGAAAAACGAAGGGTTTGATAATATTAACCAGTCGAAAGTGTCACGCATGCTGACCAAATTCGGCGCAGTTCGTACCCGCAATGCGAAAATGGAGATGGTTTACTGTCTGCCCGCTGAGCTTGGTGTACCGACCGTTTCCAGCTCACTGCGTGAACTGGTACTTGATATCGACCACAACAGTGCTCTAGTCGTGATCCACACTGGCCCAGGCGCTGCTCAGCTGATTGCCCGTCTACTGGATTCACTGGGTAAATCTGAAGGCATTTTAGGTGTTGTCGCCGGCGATGACACTATCTTCATCACGCCGACCATGAGTATCACCACCAAGCAGCTGTTTAAGTCCGTATGTGAACTTTTTGAGTACGCCGGCTAATCTCACAATTGAGAAATTGTAGAGAAAACAGAATGATGGAGTCACGCAGTGCTCGTTGCGCGTGACTCCAATCACATCTTAACTAACTCTTCTTCCCTGCTGACAACCACTTCTAACCCTTTGATTCTTAGATAGTTAGCCCATCAGTTTCCCACTGAATTCTGGTTAGAAAACCAGCCTGTTTCGCTACATTTTTTTACAATCCTATAATTATCTTTCAATTTTTTGGTATTATTCAGCCACTTTTTCAACATATGGATTGAAAAAGCTTCCGTTTCTCGATGAAGAAACGTCCAAAGCAACTACACTTGTTTTGGGGCAAATAATGAAAAGAAGGAAGGGAAATTCATGGTTTTGAATAAAATTATTAAGGTCGGTGCGATTGCTGCTGCAGTATTGGGTGCAGGCGCGGTTAACGCTCAGGAATTCATCACAATTGGTACGGGTTCGGTAACTGGTGTTTACTACCCGACTGGTGGTGCAATTTGTAAGCTGGTTAACAAAGACCGTAAGGAACACAACATCCGCTGCTCTGTAGAATCCACCGGTGGTTCTATCTACAACGTCAACACTATCCGTTCTGGCGAACTGGACTTCGGTATCGTTCAGTCTGACTGGCAATATCACGGTTACAACGGTACCAGTGAATTTGCGCAGCAAGGCCCATACAAGAAACTGCGCGCAATGTTCTCTCTTCACACAGAACCTTTTAACATTATCGCTCGCTCAGATTCAGGCATTAACAACGTAAAAGATCTGGTTGGCAAGCGCGTTAACATCGGTAACCCGGGTTCTGGTGACCGCGCGACCATGCAGGTTGTGATGGATGCTTTTGGCTGGACTAACGACAGCTTCAAACTGGCATCGGAACTGAAAGGCTCTGAGCGTTCTCAAGCCCTGTGTGACAACAAGATCGACGCATTCATCTACATGGTTGGCCACCCGAACGGTTCAATCAAAGAAGCAACAACGTCTTGTGATGCCAAACTGGTACCAGCAACTGGTCCAGAAATCGATAAAATCGTGGCACAAAACCCTTACTACGCATACAGCACCGTCCCGGCTGGTATGTACCGTGGTACAGACACTGACGTGAAAAGTTTTGGTGTGGCAGCAACACTGGTGACCAGTGCAGACGTGCCAGATGAAGTAGCTTACAACGTAGCCAAAGCTGTGTTTGAAAACTTCGACACCTTTACTCGTCTTCACCCGGCTTTTGCTAACCTGAAAAAAGAAGACATGGTTAAAGCGGGTATCTCAATTCCGCTACACCCAGGTGCAGTGAAATACTACAAAGAAGTGGGTCTGCTTAAGTAATTAAGTCAGATATCGCTCCATTAAATAAGGAGGCCTGGTGCCTCCTTATTGATATTGGTTCTGGGTCTGATGCGAAATCGAACTTAGACACCATGCTCAACTTGGCTTTTACACCGTTTAAGAAAGCCACCTTTCTCTTTTAAGACCATCAAATAATAAGGATAACGTACATGACGCAGACAAATACTCCGTCGCAAGATGTGCAAGAGATGGTTGCACAAGCTGATACAGGCGCAAGGAATCCAGAGGGCATTCCGGGCCGCATTCTGTGGCTGGTGCCGTTATGCTGGTCGCTGTTCCAGTTGTGGTACGCTTCTCCGCTGCCGTTCATTTTCGATTTTGGCGTACTCAACGATACACAAGCTCGAGCTGTTCACCTCAGCTTTGCTATTTTCCTCGCTTTCACTGCCTATCCGGCAATGAAGAACTCATCACGCAATCACATTCCGCTGGCAGACTGGATTTTAGCGTTGGCCGGAAGCTTTTCCGCCGCCTACATCTATATCTTCTATGAACAGCTGGCAAGCCGCTCTGGCGCACCGACGACTCTCGATGTTGTGGTGTCGGTTATGGGGATGTTGCTGCTGCTGGAAGCTACCCGTCGGGCACTCGGTCCTCCGTTGATGGCGGTTGCAGCCGTGTTCCTGCTGTACACTTTCGCGGGCCCGTATATGCCGGAAGTTATCGCTCACAAAGGTGCGAGCCTGAATAAAGCGATGTCTCATCTGTGGCTGACCACCGAAGGCGTATTCGGTGTCGCACTGGGCGTATCCACTTCTTTCGTATTCCTGTTCGTGCTGTTTGGCGCCATGCTGGAACGAGCGGGCGCCGGGGCTTACTTCATCAAAGTCGCATTCTCAATGCTCGGCCATATGCGCGGCGGCCCGGCGAAAGCAGCCGTAGTGGCATCGGGTCTGTCGGGTTTGGTCTCCGGTTCCTCCATCGCCAACGTAGTGACTACTGGTACCTTTACCATTCCGCTGATGAAACGTGTCGGCTTTCCGGGCACCAAAGCAGGTGCGGTAGAAGTCGCCGCCTCAACCAACGGTCAGCTTACGCCGCCTATCATGGGCGCCGCAGCATTCCTGATGGTTGAATATGTCGGGATATCTTATGTGGAAGTGATTCGTGCGGCACTGCTGCCTGCATTGATCTCTTACATCGCTCTGATTTACATCGTGCACCTGGAAGCGTGTAAGGCGGGAATGAAAGGCCTTCCGCGTCGTCACAACCCGACTCTGCTGCAAAGCTTGTTGTCGTTTACTGGCACCATTCTCGGTCTGTGTGTCATCAGTGCCGTGGTTTACTACGGCGTTGGCTGGACCAAAGATGTGTTTGGCGCTGCCGCCACACCGATTGTCACGGTGGCATTGTTGCTGGTTTATGTCCTGTTGGTGCGCATCTCGTCCAAATACGCTTCTGAAGGCGGAATGGACATCGATGAAGACATTCAGGAAATTCCTGATACTGGCCCGACCGTTAAATCAGGGCTGCATTTCCTGCTGCCGATCGTGGTTCTGGTCTGGTGCCTGACCGTTGAGCGTTTCTCACCGGGTCTGTCTGCATTCTGGGCCACGGTGTTCATGATCTTTATTCTGCTCACGCAGCGCCCATTGATGGCTATCTTTAACCAGTCAGGTGATCTGGCTTCGCAAGCGAAGGAAGGGGTCACCGACCTGCTTGAAAGTCTAGTTTCAGGCGGGCGCAACATGATTGGTATCGGTGTTGCCACCGCGGCGGCGGGTACAGTTGTCGGTGTGGTCACGCTGACGGGGATTGGCCTGGTGATGACCGACTTCGTTGAGTTCATCTCCGGCGGCAGCGTGATCATGATGTTGATCTTTACTGCAGTCATCAGTCTGATCCTGGGAATGGGCCTGCCAACCACCGCCAACTACATCGTAGTATCGACTCTGATGGCTCCGGTTATCGTGACGTTGGGCGCGCAACATGGCTTGATCATTCCGCTCATCGCCGTGCATTTATTCGTGTTCTACTTCGGTATTCTCGCGGATGATACGCCACCAGTGGGCTTGGCCGCGTTTGCCGCAGCGGCGATCGCTAAGTCGGATCCGATCCGCACTGGTATTCAGGGCTTTGCCTACGATATTCGAACGGCCATTCTGCCGTTTATGTTCGTGTTCAATACTCAGTTGCTCCTGATGGGTATCGACACTTGGTGGCATCTCGCGTTGACGGTCGGATCCTCCATCATAGCGATGCTGCTCTTCTCGGCAGCAACGCAAGCCTGGTGGTTTACCAAGACCAAATGGTGGGAAATTTTGGCGCTGCTGCTGCTGACGTTTACCTTCTTCCGCCCGGGTTTCTGGTGGGACATGATTTACCCGGCGCAAACCCTCTATCCGGGAACGGAATTGGAACACATCGTTGAGCAAACTCCGGTTGGTCAATCGATCGCAATGCTGGTCGCGGGCGAAACGCTGGATGGAGACTATGTGTCGAAAACCGTGCTACTGCCGTTTGATGACAGAGCAACGACCGCGCAGGATCGTATCGCGTCTATGGGTCTGATGCTCAATCACGAGAAGAACCGTATGATGATCGACATGGTGGAATTCGGCAGTCCGGCTGAATCTGCTGGGATCGATTTCGGTTGGGAAATCCGTTCTATCGTAGTGGATAGCGATCGTCCGATGAAAGAGTGGGTGTTCGTGCCTGCGCTGCTGCTGACTCTGCTTTTAGGCTGGAACCAGAAACGACGGGCCGCCAAAGAAGCTATTCGTAGTTAATGTTTAACAAAATCCGCGCTTAATCAAAATGCCCTGCGTCAGCAGGGCATATACTTAAGCCAACGAACTGTTGCCGTCAGGCTCAACCTAAACAGAGATAACGAATAATGTATAAACACATCCTTGTTCCTGTTGATTTGAATGAAAAAGGCTTTTCCGACAAAGCCGTTCAGCTTGCTGTATGGCATGCGAAACATTCCAATGCGGAGCTACACCTGCTTAACGTGCTGCCAGGTATTCATATGTCTATGGTCGCGACATACTTTCCGAAAGATGCCGCCGCCAAGATGAAAGACGATGTGCGCGCGCAGCTTAAAGCGTTCGCGGAAAAGCACATAATGGAAGACGTAGTGTATAAACTGCACGTCGCCGAAGGTAAACCTTACACCACCATTCTCGACTACGCCGAAAAATTGGGGGCTGACCTGATCGTGATGCCAAGCCATAAACGCTCGCGGATCGACAAAGTGATGCTCGGTTCCGTCGCCAGTAAAGTGGTGGAACACTCCCCAATCAACGTTCTGGTGGTCAAGCCGCAAGGCTGAAACTAAGAATTAATAGCTTAAGGCGCTCAATGCGCCTTTTTTATTAGTTTTTAACTATCAAACTAATCGTTCATTTCCATTTTCTTTTATGAGAATAATTATCAATAATAAACCCATCTAAGAGAAACGAGATTGGACGATTACCATGAAAAAGACGCTGAGTTTTGCCGCTATCCACTTTAGCATTGCTTTTACCGTCGCGTACGCCCTAACCGGTGACATCATCATCGGTAGCCTGATCGCGATGCTCGAACCAATGGTGAATACGGTTGCCTTCTACTTCCACGAAAAAGCGTGGAACCAATATGCACCGCTGCAACGTTACGCCTCGAATCCTCGCCTCAAAACTGCCAGTTTTGCTGTGATTCACTTTACCGTTGCGTTCAACGTCGCCTACCTTCTGACCGGTAGCTTCCTGGTGGGTGGTGTAATGGCGCTGATTGAACCAAGCTTTAACACTTGTGCTTACTACTTCCATGAAAAAGTATGGCAAAGCAAACACGCGGGTTCTACGCCTTGGCAATGTGCCCACTAAGATAGAAACACAAAGCCCCGCTTAAACGGGGCTTTGTGTTATTCAGAATTCACACCGGGAAATGGGTGACACACAGATCGTGGCTGAGGCCCAACTTAAAGGCCTGACGCTGACCATCGAGTTCCACACTGACATCGTAAAGATCGCCGGGGTTCGGGTGCTCCGCATCGTAATATTTCGGTGCTTCGACCTGAAACAGAGCACTGGCATGATCACTACGCACATCAATGGGTAAATGGTAGGTCATACCATCAAAACGCACCGCTGCGGATACCAGACCAGGCGAATACGTGGTGAAAAACAGGTTCACCAACAGCTCACACCCTCCGCCATGGTGCCAGATTTGCTCCGTCGCCACATGCTCAAGGCGAAGATGACGAATACATTGCAGATAAGGCGCACGCCAAATCCCGATGCGGGAATCGTAAGGTTCCACTTGGGTTTGTGCCAGTGAACACAACTCCCCAGAATCATCCTCGTCATCAATCAGCCACTCTTCTTCCTGTTCAAGAAACAGAATCTCAAAGCGGTTGCGTCCCGGATTGATCAGCGGACGGATATCTTTTTTGTACACCGACTGAGAACCATCACAATCAAACAGCGCCACGCCATTGAGGCGTACTTCGGCATGGTAATCGACCCCTTCAAGCACCAGATCAATCGCCGCAAAACCCAGCAGCACATCATCCACTTCGATATCGTGCATCAGGTGCCACTCTTGCGTGGCAATCGTCTCTTCAGACAACGCTTCCGGCAGCACTGCACTGAGTGGCGCAGGAAAGGTAATGTCGTCCTGAGGAATGGATAAATCGGTCAGCGGAGAAAGTTGCCAGAGTCCGGCGAGGGAAAGCTGCATAGTCAATGATCACGTCGTGCGGGTTTGCGCCATTTAAACACAGTTCATTTCGCGGTTACAAACCCATGTTGCATAAAAAAATACCAGCCTGAGGGCTGGTATCGTACGATGCTTTACGAATTATTCTTCGTCGTCATCTTCGTCTTCGTCGGCATACAGTGCATCTTCACCTTCATAGTAAGTGCCCCAACCGTCGTAAATAACGTCGTATTTTTCCGCCAGATTCACCAGTTTCTCAACTTGTGCATCGATCGCTTCCGGATTCAGCACAGATTGCATTGTGGCATCGAAGCACAGCAGTTTGCTGCCGTCTTCATCTTCTGCTTCTTCGGCTTCCAGAACTTCAAAACCTAGTTTGAATGCTTCAACCGCAGCTTTTTCCAGCTTGTCGAAATCTTCAGCAAAGAAGTGGTGTTCGATCTCATACAAAGCTTCTGGATCACTGCCGTCCTCGAGCAACGCTTGAATGATGTCGCGAGTCTCTTCTTTTTGAATCTCAATAAAATCTTCAACGGACAGATATTCATCTTCGTGAGACATAAATGTGGCTCCAGAATGGTTAAGTTGGATCAAATTTCAGTGCGACGAAATATGGCACGGATCGTCACGAATTGCTACCCACAAAACGATCTCCGCGCGATCTTTCTGGTTGTCAGAGCCAAAAATAGTCGCAAATGCTACGGCGCGCGCTCGCCCCTTTGGCATCAACTTCGAGAGCGAACAAAAAAGCTGCGTTGAACGCAGCTTTCAAAAGAGTTACTCGGTGCCACCAACGGTCAGCGCATCGAGTTTGAGTGTGGGTTGTCCAACCCCTACCGGCACGCTCTGCCCTGCTTTACCACACACTCCAACGCCGCGGTCAATGCTCAGGTCGTTGCCCACCATCGATACTTGCTGCATCGCTTCAATACCCGAACCGATCAATGTGGCACCTTTAATTGGGCGAGTCACCTTACCGTTTTCAATCAGGTACGCTTCCGATGCAGAGAACACGAACTTGCCGGAGGTGATGTCCACCTGACCACCACCAAAGTTGGGTGCGTAGACGCCTTTTTTCACGGTTGAGATGATCTCTTCCGGCGTATGCTGACCCGGCAGCATGTAGGTGTTGGTCATACGTGGCATCGGCAGATGTGCGTATGATTCACGGCGACCGTTACCCGTTGGCGCCACTCCCATCAGGCGTGCGTTGAGCTTGTCTTGCATGTAGCCTTTCAGCACACCGTTTTCGATCAGCACGTTGTACTGACCATTGACACCTTCATCGTCGACGTTGAGGGAACCACGCAGATCTTTCAGCGTACCGTCATCGACGATGGTGCACAGATCTGAGGTCACTTTCTTGCCCATTTTGCCCGAAAACACCGACGAGCCTTTGCGGTTAAAGTCGCCTTCCAGGCCATGACCAACCGCTTCGTGCAATAGCACGCCCGGCCAACCTGACCCCAGAACCACAGGCATAGTGCCCGCAGGAGCCGCAACAGCTTCTAAGTTCACTAATGCCTGACGAATCGCTTCATCCGCGTAAGCAAACGCCATTTTCTGACCATTCTCTTCGGTCAGGAAGTAATCGTAGTTGAAACGGCCACCGCCACCCGCGCTGCCACGCTCACGGCGATCGCCTTTCTGTGCCAGCACACTGATTGACAGGCGTACCAGCGGACGAATGTCGCCTGCATAAGTGCCATCAGTTGCCGCCACCAGCATCTGCTCATGGACGCCGCTCAGGCTGACGGAAACTTCCTGGATCAGCGGCTCTTTGGTCCGAATGTAAGCATCCAACTGCATCAACAGTTCGGTTTTCTTCTGCTTTTCCCAGCTTTGCAGCGGGTTGTCTGCCGCGTAGTAGCTTTGATTGTCAGAACGTTTAAACGCCTGAACACGGCCATTCTGGCCTTGCTGAGCGATACCGCGAGCCGCAATCGCGCTCTGCTTTAAGCCTTCCAACTGAATCTGATCAGAGTAAGCAAAACCGGTTTTTTCGCCTGTCACAGCACGCACACCAACACCGCAGTCGATGTTGAACGAGCCGTCTTTAATAATGCTGTCTTCCAGCACCAGTGACTCATGCCAGCTGGACTGAAAGTAAATATCCGCATAATCAATTTCACGAGTAGCGATGGTCGCCAGAGTGTCAGCGATATCTTGCTCTGTCAGCCCTGCGGGGGTTAATAGTGCTTCTTCAATTCGGGTAATACTCATAGCTAACTCTTTTTCTCTTTAAATTGATTATCAAAGCGCGTGTGCTCAATGATAGGCATGGTCAGGCGGACTTGAGCCACCTGATGCAAATCGATGTCAGCGACCAACGTGGCCGCCTCCTGCCCAAGCGAAGCCACGACTTCACCCCATGGGTTAATCACCATTGAATGTCCCCAGGTCTCACGGCCACAAGGATGATGCCCACCCTGGCCGACCGCGACGACCCAACATTGGGTTTCAATCGCTCGGGCGCGCAGCAGCACTTCCCAGTGCGCACGTCCGGTGACTGCGGTAAACGCCGCGGGCACCAGTAAAATTTGCGCGCCCTGACGACGCAGCTGCGAATAAAGATGCGGGAAACGCACATCATAACAAATCGACAGTCCCAACTGACCAAACGGCGTCGAAACCACCGTCAATCTATCGCCCGGCGTAAAGGTTTCCGATTCGCGGTAACGTTGGTGACTGTCGGCGACATCCACATCAAACATGTGCAGCTTATCATAATGTGCTACCGCTTCGCCTTGTGGATTAAATAAAATCGATGTAGTGGTCACGCCACTAGCACGTGCGACAGGCATACTGCCCACCAGCAGCCAAACCTGATTCGCGCGCGCAATGTCGGACAGCTCACGTTGAATCGGGCCATCCCCCATCGGCTCAGCGTGTTGGTGATAATCGCTGCGAGTGCCAAACACCACCCCATTTTCTGGCGTCACCAGCCAAGTCGCTCCCTGAGCCGCCAGCGCTTTGGCTTGCGTCGCGATGTAGGCCAGATTGTCTGCGACGACCGGGCCTGAGGTCATTTGAATGATGCCGACACGTTCCATGTGTTTATCCTTATTCAACCAGCTTTCTGAGTTTTTTCGGTAACTTGAATTCGCCTCTGCTGCGCGATAGCTCTTTCACCGTCGGAGAGTCGAGCGGGCCTTTCACTTCGTAGTTAACCTGAGTGAAGATCTCGACTACGGGTGATATCACCGTGGTCACCGCCAGCACATACAGCGCTGTGGCCGGGGTTACCGCAAAAGCGGTGAGTACCGGAATGCCGGAAGTAATATCCGGCACGAAATTCACTTCAGCGTCGACCATGCGCGTATTGAGATCGGCCAGGCCTTTGATGGTCATTTCACCGGCCACCGCATCCATCTTGATGTTATTGGTGACAAACACGCCCTGCGACAACTCACCGCTGCCCGTAATCGAGTTAAACGCCATCCCTTTATCAAACACGTCGCTAAAGTCGAGCTGCATCTTGCGGATGATCGAATCAAGACTGAACAGACCAAGCAGACGCGCAGCACCGCTGACATTGGAGATCACTCCTTTACCCAGTTTAGTCTCGAGATTGCCCTGTAGCGTATTGATTTTCATCGACCACGGCGCGCCATCCCATTGGGTACGGCTCGACATCTCAAACGGTGCTTTCTGAATCCCTGAGCTGATACCAAAGCGCTCCATCAGGTCGCTGTTGTTGTCACCTTTCATGTCCAGATTCATTTCGGTTCGACTGGTGGTATCGGTGAGTGTCCAACTGCCGTTGATATGCACTTGGTTGGTTCCACTGGCGACGTCGATGCGTTTCCACATCAAGGTATTACCATGACGCTCGAAATCCATGTTGAGCTTGCCGACTTTATAACCCTGCAGCCAGAAATCGTCGATCACCAGAGTCAGGTTCGGCATCAGCGCATGGAACTGGCGATCAAAGTCTGAAATCAGTGGGGTATTTTGTTTATCAACATCCACCAGCGGCGCTTTGCCGGCGCTGTTGTCCAACTGCGGCAGATACACGTGCAAACGCTTCAGCGATACCGACAGGTCATAAGGTTCAATATAGTTGGCCTGACCATTCACTTCCTGGCTATCAATGTTCATCAGCCAGCCGAGATCTTTTTCCCGCGCAGTGAAATTGACGTCATGCCACTCAATGCCGGCCAGAGTCAGCTCTTTCACCTTCAAATCAACCCGCTGCGGCAACGGAATCTCCGGCGTATTAAGGGAATCCAGTGCTGCGGGCTTAGTGGATTTCGTCTGAGGTTCGTCACTTGCTACGGAGATCCAGTCATCCAGATTGAATTTATCCGTACGCACCTGCGCGTGATGGCCGACAACCGGACTGATTTTGAAACTGCCCTGACCCAACACTAAATTGGTAGCGGTCAGTACCGGTGTCTTTTTGGTAATGTCGATCTCAGCCTGATATTTAGCATTGGGCAGCTGCAGCCGCGCGGAAATCGCTTCCTGATTACCCGAAGCCTGCAAACGTGCACTGCCCGGTGTATTGATGGCTTTACTCAGCGGGTACGGATAACGACTGGCCACGCGCTTGAGGTTCGCTTGTGCATCAATCTGATAGGTGAAACCCACATCATTGAGCTGAATATCCACCCCCATCTGCCAAGGAGCGTCACCCTGCAACCTGCTTAGCCAGCGACTGCCGACATAAGGTGTTAACGGCTTAATGTCCCAGTCACCCACCAAATCGATATTCACCGCATAGCCTTGTTGGGCACTCTCCCCTTTGAAATCAAACGAGATGGGTTGATCCAGCAGTTTGGCCGACAGCCCGGCAGCCGTCACCACATCATTGTCAAACTTGATTCGGCCCGAGACTGCTTCGAGCGTCATGGGCGGTGAATCGATTTCAACGTGATTGCGTTTGAGATCCGCCCAGCCCCAGGCGCGCGGCTCTTTGTCCGTGGTAAACGGAATGTTGAGCTGAAACTCGGAGTTGACCTCACCGCTGACCTGAATCGCGGTCAGTGCGGCGCCCACCGAGTCCACCAGCGGAGTCGCGGTCATGTAATCGCGTACCGCATTGCCCTGAGCAACCGCGGTCGCTTCAATTTCAATATGCCCATCTGGCGCCAGTTCAGGAATGCGGCCGGTAATGCGTTTGGCCTTCACATCCATCAAAGTGGCTGAATGCGAGTCGAGGTACATGGCGTCATTTTCAAACAACAGATCGAGCTGCATGTCGGTGATCGCCGGCCAGGCGGTATCAAAACTGAATTTACCGTCTTGCAGTCCGACCCAAGCCTGAAAGATACCGTTGTGATGACGATAAGGGAAATCTCCCAACTCACCGTACCACACCAGCTTGGCGGTTTTGACTTTGCCGCCCTGAATCGCAGTAGAAAGGTAGTCTGTCAGGTCATGACCAAGCGCCAGCGTTGGCAGATAGCGCCAGGTTTCGCCTGCGTTGTAAGCGTCCGCTTCAGCATAAAACGACAGGAATGGGCTCTTCTCTTTGGGGAAATCGAGACGAAACGCACCAAGCACCTGCAGATCCGGCGTTGCCGCCGTCACTTTATCGGCCCACAACGACCAGCCGGCGTCATCACTTTGCCACACCAAGTCCACTTGTCCCTGACGAATATTGAGTGGCGCCTGGAACACGTCGCCATAGGGCAGCTCATCATCAACCAGAGAGGCTTTGATCACAGCTTTGGTCGGCGTACCGGAAATTTGAGCCTGCAGATGATGCACTTCTGGCAACAGTTCCCATTGCGCCATCGCACCATCCGTCAGCGTGGCCGAGTAACGCAGCGGCGTCTCATCAGCTCCTTGTGCGATCCGCAAGTCTTCCACCAGGCCGCTGGGTTTCAGTTGCTCCAGCAGTTGATTTGTCTGTTTGGATTCTGGCACCAGTTTGATCAATGGCAGCAGGGCTTTGATGTCGAGTTGCGACACATTCAGGCGCCATTGTTGGGGTTGCCAGTCAAGCGCAGCGTCCACTTCCGGCCAAGGCGTATCGTCCGTGCGCAGTTGAAGTGAGTGCGCATTTACCTGCCAGCCTTTTTCGGTCGGCGACAGTTGCACAATGCCTGATTCCAGCAGCAGTTCATGACGCTCATTTTCCTGCCACACCAACTCAGACGGTTTGAGTTCCACATACCCGTCGACAGGCTGGCTGTTTTTCAGCGTCATCCAGGCATTAAAGCTGACTACGCCACGCTCGATGCCCGTTTCATCTTTCAAATAGCGACTCAACCAAGGGCGTACCCGTAGCTTGTCAGCACTGACGTAGAAATCACCGGAGATATCGCCGAGCGAACCGTGGTCTTCGAAGTTAGCACTCACTTGCAATGAGTTAATTTCAGTATCAGCGATACTGATTTCACCATCCGCAAAGTGGCGTTTACCTTTGTTCTTCCAGTGCAGCTTATCGATGTCCAGTTGGCGCATATCGCCCGCCAGAGTCTGGTAAAGCACGGTGGAATCTTGCACGGTGAAATCGTCGAGCTGACGCAAAAACAGGTCATCGAGACGCTGCAGAATTTTGCTCTGCGCATTCGATTCGCTTGAGTCACTGGCCGAATCGTCCGCTTGATTGAGACGCGTCCAGTCAATGGAACGAATATCCAGCTTGAGCTGATGAATAATCAGATTCGCGATAACTGGTTCACGTTGCAGGACGGTTTGTACCAAGTCGAATTCGACGTCAATCCGCCCGGTGTTGAACTGAATTTTGCTTCCATCCGGCAGATTGGCCTGCACACCTTGCAGAGCCAGAGAGGGGTGCGTGTTTCGCCAGAAACCACGCACATCCGTGATCACAAATTGTATATGGCTCTGCTCACTGACCCAGTCCTGAATTTCGCCTTTAAAGCGGTTCATTTCCGGTAACAGCACGCGCAGAGCCGTGATGGCGATGGCCAACAAAACTAGCAGGCTGACCAGCAGCCACAATACAATTCGCCCAAGGCGAGTTAAGGTTGAGATCACCCGTAGTCCTATTACATCATCACGACATCAAATTGCTCTTGCACATACAAAGGTTCGGCCTGAATACGTACTTCCTTACCGATGAACACTTCCAGTTCCGCCAGTGAATGTGATTCATCACCTTGCAGGGTCTCAGCGACCGCAGGTGAGGCATACACCACAAACTTGTCGGCGTCGTAGGCGCGGTTCACACGAGTAATTTCACGCAGAATTTCAAAGCACACCGTTTCCACCGTTTTCACCGTACCGCGGCCTTCACAAGTTGGACAGGTAGAACACAGCACATGTTCAATACTTTCGCGCGTACGTTTACGGGTCATTTCCACCAAGCCGAGTTGAGTGAAACCGTTGATGTTGGTTTTCACACGATCTTTGCTCAGTGCCGCATCCAGTGAAGTTAGTACTCGCTTACGATGCTCTTCTGAAATCATATCTATGAAGTCGATAATGATGATGCCACCCAGATTGCGCAGACGCAGTTGGCGCGCAATCGCCTGAGTCGCTTCGATGTTGGTGTTGAAGATAGTCTCTTCCAGATTACGACGACCCACAAAGGCACCGGTATTGATATCGATGGTGGTCATGGCTTCCGTCTGATCGATGATCAGGTAGCCGCCCGATTTGAGTTCCACTTTGCGCTCCAGAGAACGCTGAATCTCATTTTCGGTGTCGTACATATCGAAAATAGGTTTATCGCCTTCGTACAGCTCCAGCTTGTCGGTCAGCTCCGGCACAAACTCGGACGTGAACTCCAGCAGGTTTTCATATTCCAGACGGGAGTCGACCAGAATTTTGGTCAGGTCGGTGCCAACGAAATCACGCAGAATACGCTGAGCAAGGCCCAGTTCCCCATACAGAGTTGAACGGTTTTTGTATTTCTCGCGACGCTCCATCACTTTGCACCACAAGCGCTTGAGGAACGCGGCATCTTGCGCCAGCTCTTTCTCTTTCGCCGCTTCAGCTGCGGTGCGGATGATGAAGCCACCGTGCTCATCACAGTAGTGGGCAACGACTTCTTTGAGACGTTCACGCTCGGCTTCGCTTTCAATCCGCTGCGATACGCCGACATGGCTGGCACCCGGCATATAAACCAGATAACGCGAAGGTAAGGTGATATCGGTGGTCAGACGCGCGCCTTTGGTGCCGAGCGGATCTTTGACCACTTGCACCACGATATCCTGTCCCTGGCGAACCAGCTCAGAAATGTCACGCACCTGAAATTGTTGTTTCTCGGTTTCAGCCACACACTCGGTGTGCGGTACGATGTCAGAGGCATGGAGAAAAGCCGCTTTGTCGAGCCCGATGTCGACAAACGCCGCTTGCATACCCGGCAGGACACGACTGACTTTACCTTTATAGATATTGCCGACAATGCCCCGTTTTGCTTCACGTTCGATATGGATTTCTTGAAGAACACCGCCTTCAATCATCGCCACGCGAGTTTCACTCGGCGTGACGTTTAAGAGCAACTCTGCACTCATGAGCGCACCTCAATAGTTTTAAATTATAAGAATTCGTGCAAGAGCTGGTCAGTTTCGTAGAGTGGTAGCCCGACGACGGCGTAATAGCTACCTTCTATTCTTGTTACAAATCGTCCACCCAATCCCTGAATGCCATAACTGCCAGCTTTATCGCGAGGTTCACCGCTTTGCCAATATTGTTCGATTTCTTCTGCTGACAAAACTTTAAACCATACATCTGTGGTCACTACCACAGAACGAACCTGCTGTTGTGTAGCGACCGTTACCGCCGTCATAACCTGATGACGGTTACCTGATAAGTGTTGCAACATCCATTGTGCGTCCGCAAAGTCATGCGGTTTTTCCAGCACCAGTCCATCCTGAACAACAATGGTGTCAGAACCCAGTACCACAACGTCTTCCGCCGCCAGCTGCAAACCAGCCAGCGCTTTATCACGTGATAAACGTTCTACGTACTGCGCTGCGTTTTCGTCACTTTGCTGGGATTCCTCAACATTGGGAACCAGAATCTCAAACTGATACCCCAGTTGAGACAGCAATTCCCGGCGTCGCGGCGAACCCGATGCCAGGATCAGTTTTCTATTAATCATTGTTGGCCACTATTTTACATGCCAGTGACGCCGAACTCGGCGCAGCAATAAAAACAACCACGGCCAAAGTATACAGCTAATTAAACCACTCCAGAGTGACAAAGGGTTGAATGTCACATCCTGAATCAAATATTCGCCGAAGAAAATCAGCACTTCCAGCGCCATCGACAGCAGGCCAATCACGATCGACTGTTGCCACAGAGCCATGTTACGCAGCACCAGGAAGTTCATCGCGACGATGTAGACCACAATCGACATCATCATGCCGCGAATACCGAGCGTGGAACCGAGCAGCAGATCCCACAGCAAGCCCATGACCAGCGCCGTTCCGACGTTGACACGATGTGGCAAAGCACAGACCCAGTAACAGGTCACCAGCAGCAGCCAGGACGGTCTGAGCAAGTCCAGCGAACCCGGCCATGGAATGGTCTGCAAGACTAATGCAAAGAAGAATGAGGCCCAGATAACCAAACGGCCTGCCCAATCATTATTGGCCATTGCTTACGTCCTCAGTCATTGATTGATTTTCCGCACTCATCGCTTTTTGTTGACGATCTTCGTTCGGCCAAATCAGCAGCAGGTAGCGCAGACGATCAAAATCCACCACAGGCTTGGCTTTGATCGAGGCAAACTCACGGCGGGTGTCTTTATCCACTTCCGACACGTAAGCAACCGGATACCCTTCCGGGTAAACGCCACCCAGACCGGAAGTCACCAGTAGGTCACCCACTTCGATATCTGTGCTGGTTGCAATGTGTTCAAGCTGAATCTCATCCGTCTGGCCGTTGCCTGAGGCAATAACACGAATGTCGTTACGAATGTTCTGCACCGGAATGGCGTTGTTTGGGTCAATCAGCAGCAGCACGCGGCTGTTGTGCGCCGCCACGAACGTGACCTGGCCAACAATACCTTTTTCGTTGATCACCGGCTGACCTTCATAAACACCATCAACCCGGCCTTTATCGATCACCACCTGATGACGATACGGCGAGGTGTCCACCGCCATCACTTCCGTGACCACTTTCTTTTCATCACGGACAAACGAGGAACCGAGCAACTTGCGCAGGCGTTGGTTTTCTTCGCGATACTGATCCAACAGGATCAAATCGCTTTTCAGCGTCAGCACATCCCGTTTGAGCGCGCGGTTCGATTCCATCAGTTGCTGACGGGAATTGAAATTTTCGTAGAAACCATCAAACATGCTGCGCGGCAGGTCGGCAGCATACTGAATCGGAGCGACTAAGCTATTGAGTAAAAAACGCACATGTGAGAATGCGCCTAAACGACTATCAGCCAGCATAAGGCTGGCTGACAAAACAACCGCGAAAAACAGGCGCAGCTGAAGGGATGGTCCACGACCAAATATTGGCTTCATCTTATAACAATCCTAGAGTGTATTCGGGCGCCCTTGCGAGCGCCTGACAAGCCATTACTCGTCGCTAAAGAGATCACCACCATGCATATCGATCATTTCAAGAGCTTTACCGCCGCCACGAGCCACACAGGTCAGTGGATCTTCAGCGATAACGACAGGAATACCTGTTTCTTCAGTCAACAGGCGATCCAGATCTTTCAGCAGCGCGCCGCCGCCAGTCAGCACCATACCGTTTTCTGAAATATCAGAAGCCAGCTCTGGCGGACACTGTTCCAGCGCAACCATCACGGCAGATACGATACCAGTCAGTGGCTCTTGCAGCGCTTCCAGAATTTCGTTCGAATTCAGCGTAAAGCTACGTGGCACACCTTCTGCCAAGTTGCGACCACGGACTTCGATCTCCTGAACTTCATCGCCTGGGTACGCTGAACCGATTTCGTGTTTGATCTTTTCTGCGGTTGCTTCACCGATCAAGCTACCGTAGTTACGGCGCACGTAGTTAATGATCGCTTCATCAAAACGGTCACCACCGATACGAACAGATGACGAGTAAACCACGCCGTTCAGCGAGATAACCGCCACTTCTGTTGTACCGCCACCGATATCGACCACCATTGAACCCGTCGGTTCGGAAACACGCAGACCAGCACCGATCGCGGCCGCCATTGGTTCATCGATCAAGTAAACTTCACGAGCACCGGCACCCAGTGCCGATTCACGAATCGCACGACGCTCAACCTGAGTCGAACCACAAGGAACACAAACCAGTACGCGCGGGCTTGGTTTCAGAATGCTGTTGTCGTGTACGCTGCGAATGAAGTGTTGCAGCATTTTTTCAGTCACGTAGAAGTCAGCGATAACGCCGTCTTTCATCGGACGAATGGCAGAAATATTGCCCGGCGTACGACCTAACATTTGTTTTGCAGCGTGACCAACGGCTGCGACGGTTTTTCCGCCGCGACCTTTGTCTTGGCGAATGGCGACTACTGAAGGCTCATCAAGAACAATGCCCTGTCCTTTGACGTAAATAAGTGTGTTGGCTGTACCTAAATCGATAGATAGGTCGTTTGAAAACATGCCACGAAGTTTTTTGAACATATTCTTCGCTCGTCCTGCAAGATATGAAGATGAAAATTGCACTAAATGTACCAATGCCTTGCCATCACAGCAAGGCATTGACGTATAAACATGGACTGAAACACGCAATTTCTAACAGATTCCTAACTTGGGTTAGAAAAAATCGCGAATCACTGTCCGGTCAGGCGGGTCTCACCGCGAAAAATCACTTTGTCGTTGCCACGATGAATACCAAAGGTCACGACCGCCGACGGATCCTCATCCCCTTTGTCGCGCCAGTTGTACTGCAACCAAGGTTGAGAGGTATATTGCGCACCGCAGTTAACACCACTCTCTGAAAGTTGGGGCGAAGAGTGAGCGTCATCATCCAGACGTAGCCAGAAGCGCACCTGTTCGCGTACATCGGCCGTTTCATCGGAAGAAGCCGGTGTGGCAAACACCACTGAACTCTTGCCCGAAGCCACTTTCGCCCAGCTGGAAGACGTATCGGAGCCGATGAGTTTGGAACTCGAGCCACTGCCGGAGGTTGGCCAGACGGTTTGCTTACAGACGTATTCGTTAGGTGTGGCGAAATAGGATCCGGAATCATCTGCGTTGATCGCAAAGCGGCTGCCCTGCCAATATTCCACTCGCAAAGGTACATTAACCGTACTCACCGACGTACCGCCCACGTCCCCGAGCACCATCCGCCCGTAGCGAATATCAGGCTGAGTGGTAAAGCGCTTACCGGTATCCAGTAGCGTCGTGGAAGCCTTCAGTTCCAAGTCCGGAGACGCAAAATCGACACCATCCACTTTATCCGATACGCGTAGGCCAAATCCGCTTTGATATGGCCCATCGACACTGGTGGTATAAGGCGACGCCGATTGCTGCTGTTTTAAGAAGGTAAAATCATTGGTGACCGACAGCGTTGCTCCAGACCAAGCGCCGTCACCAGCACCATCCCACAGTTGCAGGTCATACTCGTCGATACGGTCACTCAGCTCCTCGCCATCACCATCTACGGCCAGCAGCTTCACATCAGCAATTAAGGCTTGTGAAAATGCGCTGTAGTTGGTCGTGGCGTCACTCTGCATATTTTGCGCTTCAACGGTGAAACGATACGGAATCGTCTGATTCATATACACAAAACCATTGTGGTCATCAGCATAGTCCCAGCTATTTTCGGTGATGCTTAACCACGCTGGATAAAAGCGGCCGATATCGCGATAGCCCTGATTGACCGTCATACCAAGGTAAGAGCCTGAGATGTCCGCGTTAACGCGCAGCACACCGACTTCGCTCCAACTCAACCCCGAAAACGGCAAGTAGGTACTATTGATACCCGTTGTGTTGAGTTGCTCAAGCGTGCCATCTAACGTGCCATCATTGCCATCGGCAGGCTGCGCAACCTGATGGCTGAGCACGGCTAAGGCGGCTAACTGACTATTATCCGAAAAGAAGTTTTGCGTGACCGCAGAGCTGCAATAGGCCGACGTTTCAATCGCGCTGCCACCCACTTGCGGCGAGCTGTCGTCACCGGAACTGCTGACCCAACGCAGCGGGCGAATATTCAGGGCAAACAGATTGCCCGCCTTAGTAAAGGCAAGGCTGTCAGGATTGGTAATGTCACCATCCATAGTATTGCCATTTGGGGAGCAAATGGCTAACGTCCACGGGCGCGAGTAGACGGTAAAACTGCCTTGCAACGTTCCGGAGCCTTCCACCGGGCAGTCGGTCAATCCAGAGCAATCAAAACTGCTGTCGGTCATGGTAACGGTTTTGATCCCGGAATCTTCCATCGTCAGTTCACTGCTGGCAGCCCCCTGAGTAAACGCTGGCGCGAAGTTCAGTTCACCCGCACCAGATGTGGGCGCAACCCAAGCAGAACTGACCGTTGGCGTTCCACCATAGTTGATATCCACCACACCGCCATTGTCATCACACGCCAGTGCTTTCAGCTCGACTGTTTGCGGTTTATTTGCGATCACGTACTGATCCGCAGCAGAGAGTTTATACGGCACAAAATGATAGGTTCCCGATACAGAAGCGCTGTCGCCTTGCGGGTTCAGGACGCCAGTAATTGTCACCGTCTGACTGGAACTGGCGGTAAAATCCAGCCAGAGTTCACCGTTCGCGTTGGGGGTATAGCTCCCGTTGCTGCCTGAACCCTTGTCAGGAACCACGGCAAGATTGGCGGTAGTCGGACTGACCGAAATCGTTCCGGTAAAATCGCCGGTCGCCTGATTGTTGCTATCCACCACCTGAAATTCGAGACGCTGCGCAGCGCAGATAAGTGAGTAAGCTTCGGCAGGTTGAAGGGTCAGCGCGTACGACGAGTCCACGGTGGTATCACATGCGCTCGCAACATGGCCGGTAAAGGTAGAGTCGTTGTTAGTGACTTTGATTCGTGACGCAGTGAGAGATCCGGTGAATTTCAGCCTTGCCCCCTGAGCAATCAAACCATCTGAATTGGTAAAACTGGGGGCGTCTAAAAACAACATTGCCGTAATTGAGACATCATTGTTGCTGATAGTGATCGGTGCCGCCCCAATATGACCAAACATCCAGAGGTTTTCAGGAGAACCGCCAGAGTTAATACTCACCCTGTCACCAGAAATTTTTAACGATCGAAAATGCAGATAGACTTTACCTTGCACTTTCAGGGAGGCATCGTTGGTCGAGAAAATTAATTCATCAACCCAATATTCGCCACTTTGCAATGTGACTGTACTGTGATTACTACCGATTTCTATTTTTTTATATTTGCCTTGAGTGAGCGATTGCTGACAGCCATCGTTACAGACAATCTCTTGAGTACCAGATTGAAAGTCGGGCAGATCGCCAGGAAAGCCGGGATAGGTAATTGCGGCATCGTATAGACAACTCTCTGGTGACGAACCATTGTAGACACAGCCACTGTCATGACCAGCTACGGCAATCTGGTTGAAAGCCAACGCGGCTCTTTTAGGTAATACCAATGTATTCCGGTCGCCGTTCAGCTCAAATGTTCCTGAATAGCGTGAACCATTGTAGAAAGAGTTAGACTGAAACGAATCAGGAAAATAATCACAGATGTCCAAAGTCGGTTCAAAGGGCGGTTGAGCTGTCTCCTCACACGCCATTTCGTCCACATCACTGCTGATCACATCAATGTTAACCGAATCGAGGTTGCGCAGATCCGCAAACTGCGGTGTACCAATCAGTTCCCACTGACCAAACCTCAGCAAATAATAACTGAGGTAACCCGTCTTGTTCTGGTTGTTATTCTGCTCGTACTTCAGCCATATTTGATAGCTTCCCCCCAATTCGGTTTCGCTATCCCGAATGATAGGAGAGCTGACTGACGTATCATTGCTCCACAACGGAATGGTCACTTTGGTGTTGTTGCCAACGCCTTTGATCGCGTTAACGGTTTCGGTTAACCGAGCACTATCAATAGAGAAGGTAACGCCGAAGTTACCATCAGAGCGCAACGTGCTACAGGCACCCGAAGTGAAAGCAAAGCTCAACGAGGACCACAACAAAGCCCCGAGCAGAACCATGACACGCAGATATCGTTGACTATTCACCATCACTCCTTCACCAACACTTCCTGGACTCGCTCGACCTGATAGAGTCCGGCTCCACAGAGAACACTGCTTTCAACTTTAAATACGCCTTCATCGTTAAGCTCGCCAAGCTTGTTACATGCAAGTGATGCAGAACAGCCTGAATATTGTGCTATCATGTTTCCCGCCGCACTGACGACGCTGCTCCAGTTATCCTCACACACGCTGCTCACGGCCGCAGAGGCACCCACCGGATACAGTTGAGTTAAGGCAAATTCATTTAACGAATGGGCCGCAAACCAGGCTTTGGTGCCCAGTAAGTCTCGCGACAGTGCATCTTGATTTGACCACTCCATACGGCTGAGTGCGGCCGCAAGGAAGCCCATCACCACGATGACAAAAATCGCGACGATGTATAGGTTTCCTGCCTGTTTTTTCATTCTAGGGAACATTCAGCACCTGCACATCTTGTTCAAAATGGCTCGACTCTCCGTTTTGTGCCAGTCCGAGCGACAAATGCACCACACCACCACGCTGCAGTGTCGGTTCCTCATAGCTGAACGAGCCGGATTCTAGGCTATCGGCAACCTGAACTAAATTACGGGTGATCGTCTGCGCGCTGTAATTCAGGCAGTACTCGACCATATTTTGATACATGTAAAAGCGCTGTGCGACCGACTGACTGGCCAGTGGCGAACTCAAACTAATCGTCGTATCACTGCCGCTCAATGCGATCCCTGCCCCCGAGCTGAACTCATCCTGATTGCTTGGGTTGATGATCATTGTCAGGCCGTCAAAATTCAACGCTGTCGCACTGCCAGAGACATTCCCCACGATAAACGAGAGTTGTTTCTCATCGGCTTCATCAAGTGCATAAAATCCGGAATAGACGATCGGATAGAACGACAAACACTGCTGGGACGCAGTATCGGTCGAAATTGCAAGGCTGTTCGGGATGGCGTGGCGTAACTCCCGCGCCATTTTCTCCAGTACAAACTTAGCTTGGGTTTGAATCCGCTGACGCGCCACGGTATCGGCATAGCCCCTGCTACCGAGCTCGACAAAACCTGCGATACCAAGCACCAGAATTGAGCCGACAATAATGGTCAGGATCATTTCTATCAAGGTAAAGCCACGGGTGCGCATCAGTAATTCCCCCGGTAAGCCACAAACGTGTAACGACCATAATTGCCGGTATCGATCGTCAGTTCGATGCGCTTCATATCCGTAATCGCAGACACAGGTTGAAAGGCGCTGTTGACGTAATCGACCGCAATAAATACCGTGAAGTGTCGATAGTTCGCCGCAACGTTTGTCCCGAGAATATTGGTTAACGGATTTTTCGTTGTCTCCGAGCCACACTCTGAAACGTTGTCACCATACCAGCAGCCGATATAGTCATCGACATCATTGAACTGTGCTGGAGAAATTTCACCCTGATCTTTATCTGCACCTAATTGTTCCGGCGCTGTACATGTTGTTCCGAATTCTCCACACCGAATGGCACCGCCATCAAAATCACTGTTTTGATCAAATCCACGGGCCAGAATCTGACTCATCAGGCTTTGGCCCAAATTCGCGGCCCGAGTCTGGTAATGAGGAGTCGCTGAGCGCTCGACCTGAGGATACAAAAAGCTGATCAACACCACCATCGCGAGGCCAATGATCACCATCGCGACAATACTTTCAACTAGTGTAAATCCTTTGATTGGCTTCATCAGCATGCTCCCCCCGCCACATAACCTTGCGAATTAATGCACACTGACGCAGAACTGTCCGGCGCCGTAATGATGATCGTTACCCCCGCTGCCGCTTCATTTTGCGGATTTCCCAATAGATCGAACTGGATGCGCTGGCTGCTCAGCGCAACAGAAGAAGCGAACGACAGGTTATTGCCTCGCAACACATCGCTGCGTTGGTCGTCGTTCGACAGCGCGCACGCGGCGACAGAGCCGAGACAAGAACTGCTGACCTGCAACACATAGTGGCCATTTGACTGCAGAGCCGCCTCCGAAAGATTGGACTGCATACGACTCACCTGTATCTGACGAATGATGGAGACAGCCTGCTCTTTAGCCGCATAAGCGGAGAAACTGGAGACACCGATAAAACGACTGGCTGCATAGGCGGACAGAATAGCGACCAGCAGAATAACGACGATAAGCTCGACTAAGGTAAAACCGCCTGCTTTACGTGAGTATGCTCGCATCGCGTTCTCGGTTTAAGTAGAAGTGTGAAGAGTCGTATATAAAACTCACCTGCCAGATTGCACCTAGCAGACAAAATCAATCAAATCAGACCGACAATAAAGGCCAGCTAGGCTGGCCTTTACTTATTTAATTCGCACATGAATAGACAGTAATTGTCGGCTCACTAGCTGACGCAGGCATAGAATACGTTACAGCACATTTTGTTGACGTTGCGTTTGCATACCCATCAAAGGTATATGAAATTGACGTGCCGTTTGTTGAGGAAGTACCAGATACAACTGACCAATCTGTATCCAACCCTGTCACAGCATTGCCTATACCGTCGGTATTGCCTTGAGGATAACCATTCATGACTTTTACTTGTGTAGTTCCAACAGTAACAGTTGCCGTACCATCACTTACAGTATCATTTCCATCAATTGCGGCTTTGCCATAAACAATTCCAGCAGCTCCTTGCATTGCTCCTTTCAACCCCTGCAACGACGCTTCGCGGGCATCATCTTGCAGGTTCAGGAAACGTGGGGCCGCAGTCACTGCGAGAATACCCAGAATTACGATAACCACGACCAACTCGATAAGGGTAAAACCGCCTTGTCTTTTCATTATGACTCTCTCTCTTAGCTCAAAATATAAAGAATTATTGCAATGTGACCGTGACACGGCCCGTTTTTACTTCGTACATAAACTGATGGGCTGTTTTGCCTTCTAGCTGCACGTACGTACAAGTCCAATTACTGCTGTCAGCCTGAGCTGAGTACTTAACATTGGAGTTACTGCTGGCATTGCTGACCGTGTCGACACTCGGTGGGTTTTGCAGCAGATTCTCCATTAAATCAATGCAATCCTGATCGCTCAGGCTGCTTGGAAAGTTGGTGTTGTCGCTATTTAGTGCAAACGGATAGCCGTCACGAAAATCGGTATCGGTACCACTACTGTCAACGGAGCGGGAGAGCCAGAAGTCAACGCCGTCATAGTTAACGGTGTTATAGCGCTCCGAGCCTATCGTTGCTGTCGTGCGCCCTTTGGCTTCCCATTGCGCTCGCGCGGACAATACACCGGTTGCATATCCACCTGCAACCCCTTCAATGCTGGCTTTTTTTGCTTCATCGGTCACATCCAGAAAACGGGGTAATGCTGCAACGGCCAAAAGCCCGACAACAACAATCACGATGACCAATTCCACCAAAGAAAAACCAGATTGTTTTTTATACATGCCCAATCCTATCACACTTGCAAACGAAGCCTATTATAGGCTTAACATTTCGAACAAAACATCCGAAGAACGTCAAATTTTTGCATCATGCCGAACTTATGACGACCGATGAAAACCTGTTGTTTTTTAATATTATTTTTATGGTTTGATGATCATAAAAATCAAAATAACAGATGTAGCCCGCCCCCACATTTTCACCATGAATATCTGGCAACGAATTCAGTATCTTTTCATCCGGATAAAGCCAGTTGAATAGCATCGAACAATCGACTTTTTCCCCCTCTCGCGGGAAAACCCAGCCTGACGCAGAAAAAGTTAATACTTTCCCGTCAAACTCAAGTGATGCCGGGCGACCACGCAGCAGCCATTCCTGTTTGTAAGTATTGGCGCGCTCAATAATGCGTTTATTGGCCAGCGCCAGCGCGGTATTTTCCAGCTCGCGATTAACAGGTTGCCAAGCCATTAGCAACGCTGCGATCAAGCTGCACACCACCAGCGCCCAGAGAATCAGCCGAGAGCGTTCCTCTTTCACCGTTAACGTCCCTTAATCGCATCCAGCATGCCCCACATCGGCAGGAAGATACCCAATGCCAGTACCAGAACCATGGCGGCAACGATCACGAGCAGGATCGGTTCAATACGTGCGGTCAGAGTTTTCAGATCGTAGTCCACTTCGCGATCGTAAAAATCCGACACTTCCAGCAGCAACTCGTCAATGCGTCCGGTCTCTTCGCCGACGGCGATCATCTGAATCACCAGTGGCGTGAAAATCCCGGTATTGATCGCTGTTGCCGAAACACTGCTCCCCGCCTCAATCGCCGCTTTCATTTCCATCAGGCGCGCTTCCAGAAACTTGTTGTCCAACGCTTCCGCTGACAAGGCCAACGATTGATTAAGCGGCACACCCGCGCGCAACATTAAAGAAAAGGTACGAGAAAAACGGGATAACTGGGCGCGATTGACGATACTGCCAACAATCGGCATTCGCAGTCGTATCTTGTCCCATTTCTCGCGTCCGGAGGCAGTATTCAGCCAGGCACGAAACGCAAACAACATCGCGACAATCGCCGCCAGCATCGCCATCCAGTAGTTAACGAAAAAATCGGACATCGCGATCAGAATGCGGGTTGGCAGTGGCAACTCAACGCCGAAGCGGTTAAACATCGAGGCAAACTGCGGGATCACTTTGACGTTAAGGATAAACATCGCAATCACAATAAAGCTCACCACAAACGTTGGATAGCGCATCGCCGTTTTAATTCGTTTGCGTGTCTCTAACTCTTGTTCGTAATAATTCGCCAGTTGCAGTAAAGCCTGATCAAGCCGGCCTGTGTTTTCGCCAACGTTGATCATTGAGACAAACAGCGGACTGAATACGCCCGGATGCATCTGCATTGATGCAGAGAGGCCGCGACCATTTGTCAGCTCGGCACACACCTCTTCCAGTGCATGTTGCAACTGCTTGTTCGCACAGTTCTGCGTCAATCCTTTCATTGAACGCAGCAGCGGCACCCCGGCTTTGGTCAGGCTGTAGAGCTGACGACAAAAAATCACCAACACTTCGAGCGGAATCGCAGGCATCAGGAGAGCCCGCCAATCAACACTCGCTTTGCTCGCGCTTTTCCCGGCTGAGATTGCCGTTGGGATCACGCCGCGATTGAGCAGGTTCTCCGCCGCCACTTCTTCAGATGGGGCATCAATGACACCGGATGCCTTGCTGCCATCGGCATTACGTCCTGAATACTGATACGTTGGCATAATGAGCCCTACAGATAAATGGCCTGAGCAACACCGGAAGCATCGCCTTCGCCCAACGCCATCACTTCATCCAGACTCACCACGCCTTTCAGCGCCAGTTCCATCGCAGATGCAAGCAACGGCTTGTACTCTTTTGAAGCCCGGGCCGCATGGCCAAACGCAACCGCATCATTGGCACGCAGCGCATCCATCATATGATGCTCCAGCTCCAGCATTTCAAACACACCGACCCGGCCACGGTAACCGGTCAGGTTACAGTTCTGACAACCACGTCCACGCACAAAATTCGCACCCACCTGATTCGGGAAGCGAACTTCCAGCCACTGCTGTCGAGCATCATCCAGTTCATCGTGAGTTTTACAGTCCGGGCACACTTTGCGCACCAGACGCTGAGCCACCACCGCTCGCACGGCACTGGCCACCAGATAGCCCGGCGCACCCATATCAATCAGACGTAAGGCACTGTCGACGGCGTCGTTGGTGTGCAGCGTCGATAAGACTAAGTGACCCGTCAGTGCGGCGCGCAGGCCGATTTCCACCGTTTCCTGATCGCGCATTTCCCCCACCAGAATAATGTCCGGATCCTGACGCAGGAAGGTGCGCAGCAAGGTAGAGAAATCGAGATCGATCTTCGGATTCACCTGCACTTGGTTTACCCGTTCAATGCGATATTCCACCGGGTCTTCTGCGGTGATAATCTTTTTCCCCGGCGTGTTAAGTTCCGATAGCGCGCCGTAAAGTGTGGTGGTTTTACCGGAGCCCGTCGGGCCGGTGACCAAAATCATGCCATGCGGACGCTTGAGCTGGCGACGCAACCGTACCAACAGATCATCCGGAATTCCCGACTCTTCCAGCTTACGAACACCCGATGTCTGATTTAACAAACGCATCACCACCGATTCGCCGTACTGAACAGGCATGGTGGACATACGAATATCCACGGACTGACCTTTGGCTCGAATGTTAAAACGGCCATCCTGAGGCAGACGTTTTTCGGAAATATCCAGATTCGCCATCAGTTTGAGGCGCAGCACCAATGCAGGAGCTATGTTCACTTCATTGAGCAGGGTTTCATGTAGCACCCCGTCGATGCGCTGACGCAAGCGCAGCAGGTTGGCTTCCGGCTCGATATGAATATCCGAAGCCCCGACCTGAATTGCATCTTCAAACAGCGAGTTGATCAGTTTCACGACGGTTACGTCTTCACTGTCATCATCGCCGATGGTGAAATCAAAGGCGTCGTTCACCTGATGCTCTGCGTGCAACTGTTCTGCGAAAGAGGCGATTTCTTTGGTACGACGGTAGTAGCGATCGAACCCTTCCACCAGCTGCTTTTCTGGAGCAATAACAAATTCAAAACTGTGGTTTGGCAGCTGGTTGAGTAGCGATTCCTGCGCAAATAAATCCGCCGGATCGCTCATCGCAACCCGCAACGTCTCACCGCTGCGGCCAATCACCAATGCCCGCAGGCGACGGGCATGCACTTCCGGCAGCAGTTGAACCGCATCGATATCGACATGCGCGCGGTTGAGATCAATCAGCGGCAGTGAGAGTTGCTGCGACAAGAACGTCAGCATTTGCTGTTCAGTCAGGAACCCCAACTCAATCAGCGTGCTGCCGAGTTTGCTGCCTGTCTGGCGCTGAGCGCTCAGGGCCTGTTCGACTTGTTGCTCAGAAACAATGCCTTCTTCAACCAGCAAATCCCCGAGACGTTTACGCAGTTTAATTTGCATTCGAGGTCTCCTCTAGGCTTGCCAGCACGTTGAGTCGATCGCGAATAAAAGCTTGTGATTGAACCGACAGCCCCACTTTGTTTTGTGCCTGCAGATACGATTGCTTTGCCTCTGGCAGCTGGAAAGCACGCTCCTGCTGAATGGCCAGCCCGAGCCACCAACGCCCATTGTTGGCTTCTTTTTGGGTGAGTAACTGGTAACTTTCCAAGGCGATATCGTTAAACTTACTCTTCTGTGCCAGCGCTGCGCGCAGCGACAGGTATTCCGCTGAAGGACTTTGCGGCAAATACGACAGCGGCGAGAGCGCCGCTTCGGTCTGATTCTCTTTCATCAACAGTTTCGCTAACGCGATGCGCAGCGTTTCACCGTTGTGATTAAGCTCAATCCCTGATTGCAGCAGGTCAAAAGCGCGTCTGACGTCACCTTTGCCATAATAGAGCGCAGCGAGCTTCTGACGCACACGTTCATCATCCGGCGTATAGCGCAGAGCTTCTGTGTATGCGCTGACTGCCGATTCAAAATCGTTACTGTCCAAAGCCTTACTGGCCCGCGCTACCGCCTTTTCAGCCAGTTGCAAGGGCGTCAGCTCAACTTGTTCAATCGACATCTGCACGGATTCGCTTTCAGCTTGTGAGTGAGCCATCGTGGCTGGCGCCGTCACTGTGCTGGCCAGTAAAACAGGAGGCGAAACGAGCTTTTGAGCGCTGGCTTGTTGGCTGACAACACCTGTCAACACATCGCGCTCCGCCAAAGGTGGTTCAGCTACCAGCGGTGTGACCGTCTCTTTGTCCGCGTGGTAGATATTCACCCGGCTGGTGTGTGTTTTTTGTGTCGGCGACGGCTGCGATGCCGACACCGGAATAACCGGTACGCTGGTTGAGGTTTGAATCGGCTCTGCCACGACGGACGCCTGCTGCGAAACAGCCCAGCCACCGACGGCCAAACTGAGGCCGAAACCGCCAATCGCCCAAATCCAGGCGGGACGTTTGGTCACTGACGGAACGTCAGCCGCCTGAATATGCTCCAACGTTGCATGATGCTTCGTTGCGAGCTGCGACAGCGCTTTGTTGATTTCACTCATCAGTGACTCCATCCCCATAGCTGCGGGGTTTTGAATTTCGGTTTACAGGTATCAAACGTGTCGTGAACCGCACTGTATAACTGTTGATTACTGACTTTAGGTTGCTGAGCGAAATAGGTCAGCAACAGTGCCTTATGACACACTTGGTTGATCAGACGCGGAATACCGCGACAAGCCCGCCACAACGCTTTCTTCTGATTCAGCGTAAACAGCTCACCGCTTGAGCCGGACTTGTGTAGCCGGTTATCGATGTACGCAACGGTTTCTTCCAGTGTTAGCGGCCGGAGCTGCGCACTGAAGGTAATACGCTGGCGAAACTGACGCAGATGATGCTGCGCAAGGCGGCTGTCGAGTTCTGGCTGACCGATCAGCACGATTTGCAGCAACTTGGCGTTTTCCGTTTCCAGATTGCCAAACAGACGCAGTGTTTCCAGGGCGTCATCCGACAATGCCTGCGCCTCATCGACCATGGCTATCACTCGTTTACCCGCAAAATGCAACGCCATCAGTTCGGTCTGTATTCGTTCCAACAAATCGCGGTCATCTGGAACGTTCAGTTTGAGTTCGGTTGCGACCGCGCGGCGCAGTTCAGAGCCATTGAGCGCCGGATTGGGCAGATAGAGCAGAACAATGTCCTGCGCCAGATGCGTCAGCAGCATGCGGCAGACCATGGTTTTTCCGGTGCCGACCTCGCCCGTTATTTTGATCACCCCTTCGCCCATTTCCAGTGCCGCGCCAACGGTTTGAATCGCTTCAAAATGAGGCGCCAGACCGAGGAAAAAACGGGTGTCCGGAGTGAGATGAAACGGCATTTGAACCAGGCCAAAGTGTGCCAGATACATAAGCGTTACTCAGCGTCCGGGAACCACTCTTGCAGCAGATCGCGTGAGCGTTCGAGTTCTTTCTGCCACGTGTTCACGCCAACCACCGTCGGCTTGAGCAATATCACCAGCTCGGTTTTTTCTGTCAGTTCGCTGGTACTGCGGAACAGATGTCCGAGTGCGGGGATATCGCCCAGAAATGGTACTTTTGACACTTTATTGGTGGTGTTGGTCTTCATTAGACCGCCAATCACGACCACATCACCGTCCTGCGCGCGAATCACCGAATCCGACTCACGAATCGAACTGCGTGCCAGTGGCAGGGTAAACGTGCTGTCGTTATAGGTGATCTCTTTATCCTGTTGCTCGACCTCAATTACGCTGGGATGGACATGCAACAAGACGTTGCCTTTATCGTCGATCTGCGGCGTCACATCGAGAGAGATACCGGAGAAGAACGGCGTCAGCTCTACGTTCGGCGCCGCCTCGGTATTATCGCCCGAACCGACCACACTACTTAGGTCGGTCACGTAGTACTCATCACTGCCGACTTTGATCACCGCTTTCTGGTTATTGGCTGCGGTCACACGAGGACTGGAGAGAACATTGAGGTCGCCTTGCGTCGACATAAAACTCAGTACCGATTCAAAACTACCGTCGGAAACGGTGATGTTAGTCTGACCCGAAAGCAGGGTTCCGATGGTATCCAATCCGGGCAAGGTTGAAGTCGCCGCACCGATGCGATCGATGACCACTTTGCCGTTGCCCATCGACATATTCGACCAGTTGATACCTTGTTGATAGCCGTCGGTCAGCGTTACTTCCAGAATTTTTGCCTCCAGAATCACCTGACGCTGCATGCGTTGTTGTGACACGTTAAGGAACTGGCGCACCTCGCGCACTTCATCCGGATAGGCCCGCAGAGTCAGCACTCCCGCTTGCGGCGTCACCACCACACTCTGCCCGCGGCCGCTACCAATCAAGCGCGAGACGGCTTTCTCTAATTGAGGCCAGAAGTCACTCTCGCTCAGTGTCTCAATTTCCGTACCGCCACGTGCCGTGGTGGTGCTATTCGAACTGCTGTTGTTACTTGAGCTCGATGAGGTTGAACTCGATGAACTGGTGTTATTGGAACTGGTGTCAGTGTTGGTAATCGTGCCCGTGGTGATCGCCGTCAGCGAGCGCCCGCTGCGCTTAAACTGCAGGTAGTCCACCGGAATAGTCACGGTGCGCAAGCCGGCCGGATAAACCTGAATGACTTTGCCGACTTTTTCAATGTCATAACCGTACAAGTCACGCACCACGTTCAGAGCTTCATCCAACGTAACGTCGGTCAGATTGACCGTAATCCGCCCTTCGACAGCAGGATGAAGCGCCACACTGTATTCGCTGTTTTGCACCAGGCTGGCAAAAAACGCCTTAGCGTCAACGTTGTTCGCCTGAATACGAAAACGCTTGAGGTGCGGCGTTGCGTTAGCATTGGTTTCATTCAAATCCGGCATGAGATCAGCTTCCACAGAGGCTGGAAGCTGATCCAGGTTGCGGCTGTTGGCATCGTTGATCGACTGATTCAGCGATTGCTTGACTTCCACAGGATCACGATGCCCCATAGAACAGCCCACTAAGGTGGTGATCATCACACCGATAACCAGTTTACGCATATGCACATTCATACCTTAATTCTTGATATTCAGGGAGAAAAGCTCAAGCTCCCAACGCTTGCCACCACGAGTCAACGTCACCGTTGATTCCGTCACGCCAGCCACATGATAGCCACGAACCGTTTGCCCTACCGTCACAACCTGGTCACTGAGAATCGCTAAGCATTGCTGCTGGCACACAATACTTTGCAGCTCAGGCAATGGATGCTGACGAGCCGTCTTCTGCGCCTGACTGGGCGCGTAGCCTAACGGCGCAGTCGGGTCTTCTGCCGCGAAGGTCAAACCGCTGATCATGAGCGTACTCAGTAGGATGCCAACTTTAGCCACCGATGAACTCCTCTCGCAATCCCAATGTATAGACCTGTAAAATCAATCTGGCCTGAGGATAGGTTTCGACCTGATACTTGAAACTGCGCCAATAGTATTTCACTGGCAGGCTTTCCAGCGCGAGCAGATAATCCCGAATCGCGAAATAGTTGCCAGTCAGCTCAAGGCGCACCGGATGCACATAGTACTTAACTGCACTCGAGTCTTCTTTCGAAGGGACGATGGGTTCAGCAGGCAATGACTGCAGGCTAATCAATTTCAGCTTGGTGCTGTTGTCGAGCACTGTTTGCAACAGCGTCGCCATCTGTGTCGGAGAAACTAAGGTTTCAGTAGAGTTAGCCAGCTCCATAGACAGCGACTGACTCTGTTCCTGCAGCGTTGCAAACTCTTTATCGATGCTCTCATCCGGATTCTTTTTCAGCGCGACCTGCAGCTGTTGAATAGTCAGTTGCGCGCTCTGGTTCGACGAGGTGAGCCCTTGCAACCGGGTCTGCTGCTGCCCATATTGAGCCACCAGCGGATCAACCAGCAGGGTCAGAGAAATAAACACTACCGCCACTAAACCACACAAACTAATCAGCAATTTTTCTCGTTGAGAGCGTTTAGCGAATGCGTCACTCCAGACATTCCAGCGCTGTTTCATCGCTTCGCTCCTTGTTTGGTTTTCAATTCAAACGTCACCACATCTTCGTCATTACGGCCGATGACCAGTTGATCGAAACTGCGTCCAACCAGGTGCAACTCGCTCTGAAACTCTGCAATCCAGTTCGGAATCACTTTCGCTTCGCGTGCCAGCCCCTGAATGTCAAAGCGCTGCTTATCCATTTCAATTTGATTGAGTGAAATATCGCGACGCGCCAGCTTAGCCAGTGCATCCATGACTCCGGAATACCCCACTTGCAGAGAATGGTCAAAATCACTGATGGCATTGAGGGAAGCCTGCTTGGCTGCAATCTCTTTTTTCAGTCGAGCCACGGCGGCCACCTTGCTTGCTGACGGCTGATGCCGATCCACCAGCTTCTTCAGATCGCTGACTTGCTGGCTCAGCTGAGCAGCCTGTTGCTCAACGCCTGCTAATGCTTCACCCTGCTTTACGATATTGAAACGGTAGATGCCTGAGACCACCAGCATTAGTGCCAATGCTACGCCCCAAACACCGATCACAGCAGAGAGAGAAAAGTAATCTTTCTTCGGTCTCAGGTGATCCTGATAAAAATTGAGCGTATCGCCCGGTGCCATTGAGGTGTGTTGTGCCAGCACCTGTCCGGACAAGGCCTGAGCGCCGTCATTCGACAGCGGAGAAACCTTAACACTTAACCGTTCGTTTAATGCTTGCACCAGCTCGACATGATCTTCGTCGTCACAGCATACCTTCAGCTGATGCAGCGCCACGCCTTTGAGCTGAGAAGAGAGATAATCAATCGAACGTTGCAGCTCCAGAGCCAGCCCGTCCAACTGCAACGCGGAACTTGCGACCCCCGTGATCGGTGCAACGACACCTCTCAGTGTGCGCTGAAAATGACACTGCTTGTCAACGAAAGCATCCAGTTTAAAGTGGCCGCCTTTGCTGCGTTGCAACAACAGAAAATGCGACTGTTCCGGTAAGCAATGCGCCCACACTTCCTGCTCCGGCAGCAGGCGCCCCAGTTCACAGCCGAGACTTTCCAGCAATGCAGCCACTTCCAATACCTGTTTGCGTGCCATCACGTAAGCCTGGACTTTACTGCTTCCCGTCAACGGATGCGCATCCGCCACGACTTCGGTGACTTTCTCGCTGATCAAATCTTTGAGTAAGAATGGCAGCGCTGCTGGCCACTCTTCACGCGGAAGTGCTGGTTTTTCAATCTGGTAGCTTTGATAAAGCTGGGAATGGAGCACGACATCCACGGTGACGCCTTTGGCGCCACTCTGTTTCAAGGCCTGAATCAGGGCTTGGGGCCACGAGTGATTCGAGAGTGGGTAGTGTTCCGGTAGGGAGAGCTCAGCCGATGAGGAAAAATAGATTGAGTCCGGCTGAACCACTGCGAAAATTGAGCGGCTATGGGTTCTTTTGTGTGTCAGTTTCTTTATCAGAGCATCAATTTTCATTCGTCATTTACTTCGTTCGCCAGCGATTACGTTTGCCCGGTTTGACGTGGGTTTCGGCTGGACTTGGCGGTGCGGGCAGCAAAGCCTGCTCCGCTTCAAACAATCGCCCTTGGCCTCCATCGACACCTAACGACAACAGCGTTTGCCATTCTGTCTCATTTTCGACCCCGACCGCGATGACTTTTGTCTGAGTTCCACCGCAAACACCAATCATACTGCGTACAAACAGCTGATTCTCATGACGTTGGTCGATATTTTTGATCAGGCTTCGATGCAGCTTCAAATAGGTAATGTTGAGGTCTTTAATGTAGTGCGTCGCGACTATGGTTCGGCCAGCCTGCCCAACCACCAGCTCACAACCTAAGCCTGCCATCATCTTCAGTACCGGGCGCATGTAGTCAAGATGTTGTACCAGATGACCTTCGGCAAATTCAAACGACAAACGTGAGCGTAAACTGTGTGGCAATTGCATCAGTTCATTGCGGAACCAACGCAGGTAGCGCTTATCCGCAAACGGAGTCACGTACATATTCAACGAATAATTCCCGGTGAACTCTGGAATCTTGAGCAGTTGCAATACGCGGGTGAAAACAGCCCGATCCAGCACCATTTCATAGCCGACAGTTTCCAGAGCCGAGCTGAAACGTGACGCTTTGAGTATGCCTTGTTCAGGGTCGTAGATGCGAACAAACAACTCATTGTGGGCCAATGTTAGTCCATTCAAGGGCTTGGTTAAATAGCACGGTTGCCGGAAAAGTCTGATTTTCTCGGGTGTAAGACATTGATCGAACAGCGATCTCCAGCGAACACTGCCTCGTTCGTCTTCCACTTTCGCCACTTTTTTAAACCGGCTCCAGGCGTTGCAGCCTTGCAGCCCAGCGCTTTTAAGTGCGGTTTCCGCTTCATCGATCACCCGGCCACGACGCTCGCCTTCCTGATACATGCTGACGCCAATATGGAACCAGTTCTCGGCATCCAGTGGATGAGGCGGGGAAATACGCTCAATGAGTTTGAGACACTGAGTCGCGACATGGGCGACATCTTTTGAACCCTGATGAGGCATGAATATCGCAAACACCGATTCATAGTAGCGCGACAAAATGACATCCGGATAACGGGCAATGACATTGGATATACACTCGCCAACTTCCACGACAAATTCGTCGATGGTGCGCTTATCCTGCTCTTCGCGCGCCACATCCAGCTCATCAATACGAATCATGATCACACCGCCACGAGCGCCGCTCTCCAGCAATGCCGATTCGAGTTTACTGTCAAACAATACGCGGTTTGCAGCCCCCGTCAGTTGATCCAAAAAGGTCTGACTGCGGATAAAAGTATCAAACCGGCTGCGCTCCTGACGGGCATCTTGCAGCTCTTCAATCAGCACATCTAACGCTTCGCTGGCGGTATAAGGCCATTCGCGTTCATCCCCCTTGGCAAACTGCTCCACTCTGCCAGCGAGAATCATACGCCCACGCTCTTCGAGTAATTCTGAGCCCAATAACTGCTCTCTCAGCCACTTCACACCGCGAACCAGACAGAACACAATCAGCGCCACAGCGAGAGAAATCGACCACATTGCCCCCATCGAATAACCATATCCGAGGTAAGGTGGCACGGCTTTGAAATGCACGGAGTAACCCTGATTGCGAGCCAAAGGTAAATCGATCGAGTAAAGGCGATCCGGATCCGCTTTGGATGAGGTGTCTTTAAAGCGATAAATCGTTCCCGCTTGAGAAGAGAGCTGCATTTCAACAATATTGGATGCCTGCAACATTTTCGGCATCCAACGCTGCATGGAATAGGCGGCGTCTGGATCTTCCAGCTCTTTATCCACTACTTCCACGATCCCTTGCAGATAATGGTTGAGATATTCCTGTCCCATGCGCTGGAATGAAAGCGTTCCGCCGATGAACAAAATGAACATCGCACTGGTAACGATCAGCGTGACAAACGCGACTAAACGCGTACTCAATTTAAGAGTCGGGGTATACCGCATGAAACTGAATTCCCTTCCTATTCATCGGTTGAGGAAACAAGACCCGGTCGGGTTTCAAACACTTAATGGAACAGTTGGATAGTTAACTATATAAAAAAGCCGCGAATTTCGCGGCTTTTTTCAGAAACGGAACGCTTAGAATGGGATGTCGTCATCAAAATCCATTGGCGGTTCATTGTATTGCGGCTGAGATTGCTGCGGTGCCTGCTGCTGCATTGGTTTGTGCTGCTGCATGGCTGGTTGTTGAGGCTGTCCCCAACCGCCTTGTTGTGGCTGGTTCATACCGCCACCCTGAGCAGGCATGCCACCTTGCTGACGGCCACCGAGCATCTGCATAGTGCCATTGTAGCCCTGTACAACGATTTCGGTTGAGTAGCGGTCCTGACCGCTTTGATCTTGCCACTTACGTGTTTGCAGCTGGCCTTCGATGTAAACCTGAGAACCTTTGCGCAGATACTCACCTGCGACTTCTGCGAGTTTTCCATACAGAGCGACACGGTGCCATTCTGTTTTCTCACGCTGTTCGCCGGTTGCTTTATCACGCCATGATTCTGACGTGGCTACAGTGATGTTCGCAACTGCGCCACCGCTTGGCATGTAGCGAACTTCCGGATCACTACCCAAGTTGCCAACCAAAATTACTTTATTCACGCCACGGGTTGCCATTTTTTGCTCCGTTTTCAAATAGGTTTTTTGAAATAGTCGGCAAGGATAACATGCTTTGAAGTGTGTACCAATCACTCAACAAATGTGTTCTTTGTCCGCACGCGTGAATGCCCTTCAATATCACGATTTTTTCGGCTCAGTTCGATGTTTTTTATCGCTGACAACCTACTCATTTACTTCGCATATTGAGACATCACGCAAACGCTCAGTATAAATTCGCCTCCATAAATATTTTTCGGCATCGTGCATTTATCCAAACGACTATCACCCTGAATTGAGACCATGCAACGAGCTAACTACGCCCGAACCATATATTACCTCTGTCTGGATCAGACAGCTTCCGCGCCGCCTGTCCTGCAATCGGCTTTCGACCTACTGGCAATTCCGGTTCCCCAAATCGAACCGGAGCAGTTACTGCAGGCCTATCAGGCTGACAAACATAAAATCCTGTTACTTAATTATGACGAACATGACGCAATCCGCCAGCGGCTGGCACCACTGCGCCTGACCAGTCCGCATCTGGAAACCATTCTGTTTCAAGTTGGCAAGCGTTTGTGTACCGACGACCTGCTCAGTTTCGGCAACCTTAAAGGCTTATTCTACCAATCCAGCGAGCCTGAACAGATTGCGCGTGGACTGGCAGAAATCATCAACGGCCAGAATTGGCTGCCTCGTCATGTCAGTAGCCAACTGTTGCACTACTATCGCCACATTTTTCAGAATCACCATACCAAGGCCACCATCGAACTCACCACGCGAGAACTACAGATTTTGCGCAGTCTAAAAACGGGCGCATCAAATATGCAGATGGCAGAAAGCTTATTTATCAGCGAATTTACCGTCAAATCTCACCTCTATCAGATATTCAAAAAACTTTCGGTGAAAAACCGCACCCAAGCCATCGCCTGGGCGAACCAAAACCTGCTCTCATAATTGAGGTTATCAGCACATTTTCTGGACCCGGCCTGAGAATGTGCTGAAGTTCACACCCGGAACATGATAAAGTGCCTCCCATCTTTGCTCCCCAATATGCAAATCAAAGAAAAATAGGGCTTTAATTATGATTAACAAATGCCTATTCCCGGCAGCTGGCTACGGCACACGTTTCTTACCGGCCACCAAATCCATGCCTAAAGAGATGATGCCTGTCGTCAACAAACCCCTGATTGAATATGGCGTCGAAGAAGCGATTCAGGCGGGCATGACGGGTATGTGTATCGTCACTGGCCGCGGCAAGCATTCGATCATGGATCACTTCGATATGAACTACGAGCTGGAACACCAGATCCGTGGTACCAACAAAGAAGAGCTGTTGGTTGATATCCGCCAGATCATCGATACCGCACAATTTACTTACATCCGTCAGCGCGAAATGAAAGGCTTGGGCCATGCGATTCTGACTGGTCGAGAACTGGTTGGCGATGAGCCATTTGCTGTGGTTCTGGCTGATGACCTGTGTGTGAACGAAGAGCAAGGTGTATTGGCGCAAATGGTTGCCCTGTACAAACAGTTCCGTTGCTCAATCGTTGCCGTTCAGGAAGTCCCGGAAAATGAAACGCATAAATATGGTGTAATTTCTGGTGAGATGATCAAAGACGATCTGTTCCGTGTCGATGATATGGTCGAAAAACCTGAGCCGGGTACCGCCCCTAGTAATCTGGCGATCATCGGTCGTTACATTCTGACTCCGGATATTTTTGAACTGATCGAAAATACGGAACCGGGCAAAGGTGGCGAAATTCAGATCACGGACGCTCTGCTGAAACAAGCACAAGCGGGTTGCGTTCTGGCCTACAAATTCAAAGGCAAACGCTTTGACTGTGGTAGCGTAGAAGGCTACATCGAAGCAACCAACTACTGCTTTGAACATCTGTATCAGAAAAACGAACAGAAAGTTGAACTGGCTAAGCACTCCACCAAGAAAGCTTAATCTGCCTTAGTTTCAGAACGATAAAGCCATCTTTTAAGATGGCTTTATTTTTAACTGTTTTTTTATCCAGTACTTCTTTGCACAAATCTCACTCTATGTAATACTTGTTCGACTTGGTATGACATAGAGCAAATCTGATGGACAAAATCGAAGTACGTGGTGCTCGTACCCATAACCTGAAGAACATCAATCTGACGATTCCGCGCGACAAACTGATTGTGATCACGGGCCTATCTGGTTCGGGTAAATCATCGCTCGCGTTCGATACTCTGTATGCCGAAGGGCAACGCCGTTACGTCGAATCCCTGTCAGCTTATGCGCGTCAGTTTCTGTCATTAATGGAAAAGCCGGATGTGGACCATATTGAGGGTCTATCACCAGCAATTTCTATTGAACAGAAATCTACCTCCCATAACCCGCGTTCGACCGTCGGTACGATTACTGAGGTATACGACTACCTGCGTCTGTTATACGCCCGCGTTGGTGAACCACGTTGTCCGGAACACAAAGTGCCGCTGGCCGCGCAAACCATCAGTCAGATGGTGGATAAAGTGCTGGAGATGCCGGAAGGCTCCAAGCTGATGCTGCTGGCCCCTATCGTGAAAGAGCGCAAAGGCGAACACGTTAAAACTTTGGAAAATCTGGCCGCGCAAGGCTTTATTCGCGCCCGCATCGATGGGGAAACCTGCGATCTTTCCGATCCACCGACACTGGAACTACACAAAAAACACACCATTGAAGTGGTGGTGGATCGTTTCAAAGTACGCAGCGATCTGCAGCAACGCCTGGCTGAATCGTTTGAAACCGCACTGGAACTGTCCGGCGGGATCGTGGTGGTGGCACCGATGGAAGGCGATGGTGAAGAACACGTGTTTTCAGCCAATTTCGCCTGCCCGCATTGTGGTTACAGTATGCGAGAGCTTGAACCACGTCTGTTCTCATTCAACAACCCAGCAGGCGCCTGCCAGACTTGTGACGGTTTGGGGGTTCAACAATATTTCGATCCGGACCGGGTCATTCAGGATGCCAGCCTGAGTCTTGCTCAAGGCGCCATTCGTGGTTGGGATCAGAAAAACTACTATTACTTTCAGATGCTGACGTCGCTGGCAGATCACTATGGGTTTGATCTGCATACGCCATTCAACAAGCTGCCAAAGAAAACACAGGAAATCATCCTGCAAGGTTCTGGCCGCACGGAAGTCGAATTCAAATACATTAACGATCGTGGTGACATCCGCGTCAAACGTCATCCGTTTGAAGGCATTCTGAACACACTGGAACGTCGCTACCGTGATACCGAGTCGAGCTCAGTACGCGAAGAGCTAGTGAAATACATTTCCAACAAACCGTGTGCAAGCTGTGAAGGGACTCGCCTTCGTCTTGAAGCGCGCAACGTCTTCGTGAATGACACCACTTTGCCGCAAATCGTCGAGCTCAGCATCGCCGATGCTCTGGCTTTCTTTCAGACGCTGAGTCTGGAAGGACAGCGTGCACAGATTGCCGAAAAAGTGATGAAAGAGATCAACGATCGACTGCAATTTCTGGTCAACGTCGGTCTGAACTATCTCAATCTGTCGCGCAGTGCGGAAACGTTGTCTGGCGGTGAAGCGCAGCGTATTCGTCTGGCAAGCCAGATTGGTGCCGGTCTGGTGGGCGTGATGTACGTACTTGATGAACCGTCAATTGGTCTCCACCAGCGCGACAACGAACGCCTGTTGAAAACCCTGAATCATCTGCGCGATCTGGGTAATACCGTTCTGGTGGTTGAACACGACGAGGATGCGATCCGCTTGGCCGATCACGTGATTGACATCGGTCCGGGTGCGGGTGTGCATGGCGGATCCGTCGTCGCAGAAGGCACAGTGGAAGAAATCATTGCCAACAAAAACTCGCTGACAGGCCAGTATCTGAGCGGCGTTAAAGCCATTGAGGTACCGAAGCAGCGTGTACCACGCGATGCCAAGAAAACGGTTGAACTGATCGGTGCAACCGGCAATAACCTGAAGAACGTCAATCTGTCGATTCCGGTGGGCCTGTTCAGTTGTATTACCGGGGTATCGGGTTCTGGTAAGTCGACGCTGATCAACGATACCTTCTTTAATATTGCGCACATTGCGCTGAATGGCGCGACCACCTCGACACCTGCACCGTACAAGTCGATCAAAGGTCTGGAACATTTCGATAAAGTGATCGATATCGACCAGAGCCCAATCGGTCGTACGCCACGTTCAAACCCGGCCACTTATACCGGGATCTTTACTCCGATCCGCGAACTGTTTTCCGGCACGCAAGAATCTCGCTCACGAGGTTACAAACCGGGTCGCTTCAGTTTCAACGTTCGTGGTGGGCGTTGTGAAGCCTGTCAGGGTGACGGGGTGATCAAAGTGGAAATGCACTTCCTGCCGGATGTGTATGTACCGTGTGATGTATGTAAGGGCAAGCGCTACAATCGCGAAACGCTGGAAGTGCGTTACAAAGGCAAAACCATCGATGAAGTGCTGGAGATGACCGTGGAAGACGCGCGCGAATTCTTTGAGCCAGTACCGGTGATCGCCCGTAAACTGCAAACCTTGATGGATGTTGGTCTGTCTTACATTCGTCTTGGCCAGTCCGCTACGACTCTTTCCGGTGGTGAGGCGCAGCGGGTGAAACTCGCTCGAGAACTGTCCAAACGCGACACAGGCAAAACACTGTATATTCTGGATGAACCAACCACAGGTCTGCACTTCCATGATATTCAGCAACTGCTCGATGTATTGCATCGCCTGCGAGATAACGGCAACACCGTGGTGGTGATTGAGCACAACCTGGATGTCATTAAAACCGCCGACTGGATTGTCGATTTAGGCCCTGAAGGCGGACAAGGTGGGGGAGAAATCATCGCCCAAGGTACACCGGAAGATGTGGCGCAGGTCGAAGGATCGCATACGGCTCGCTTCCTTAAGCCTATGTTGAAATAGAAAAAAGCGGTAAAGTGACGAAACCAGCGGTCTGACGCTGGTTTCTTTTTTCCATTTGGTTGTGAGACGTTATGGCAACATTGTTACTGAGTGGCACTCAACTGGAACCACAAGCGCCCAGTGTTCCGTTGAATAAACCTTTTCTGATTGCGTTAGGCTGCGTGTACTTGCTCGCGATGCACTTTTTTATGCCCAATCCGGGCGGTGCCGGATTAGCGCTGTCATTCAATGCCACCACCTGGCTAGTGCTGAGCTTTGCCCTCGCCATTGGCCTCTATCAGCTCGCAACCTATCGCAAACTGCGTTATTCCAAACTGACGGTGGTGTTTTTGATCAGCAGTGTGATCATGACTCTGCCGATGTTTTACTCCAACGCCTATTGGCAAGGAGCATTGAGCCGCATTACCGGACTGTGGGCCGGATTGCTGCTATTTGTGGTGCTGCAGCAGTTCTATTTCAGTAATAAGCATAAACAGCGTCTGCTGTGGTACATCGTTCTGGCCTGTCTGATTGAAGCCGCCTTTGGCTTGTTCCAGTACTTTGAACTCAAACCGGGCAATATCTTTGGCTACAATACGATAGCCAACCGACCTTACGGCATTTTCCAGCAACCTAATGTGATGGCGAGCTTCCTCGCGACAGGACTGGTGCTGTCTGGCTACCTGCTGGCCCGTCAGCCGAAGAAATACAACAAACACCTCAGCGAAGTCAGTTTGCTGTATCTCACTCCGGTGATGACGCTGCCGCTGTTAGTCGTGCTGGCTTCTCGTACGGGTTGGTTATCGGCGCTATTAGGTATCGCTCTGATCCTGCCTTATATCTACCGTTTTTCACCGCGTCAGCGATTTATCAACTGGATTCTGGCCAGTATCGCAGGTTTGTTGATTGGTTTTGCCGCCTTACAGGTTGGAAATAATGGTCAGCTTGCGGCCGACAAAGCCGATTTAAACAGTCCGCGGCGCTACACTTTTCCGCAAGCGCTGGATATGCTGATTGAAAAGCCCTTTACCGGCTACGGCTACGGGAACTTCGAAGCCAAATATATGCTCTACACGGCTCGTCAGCACCAGCTCAACAGCAATTATCATCCTGGCCTGCCATCTATGGACCATCCGCATAATGAAACGCTGTACTGGGGTGTAGAAGGTGGCCTGCTGCCGATTCTGGGTATGGCGATTGCAGCCGGATTCGTCTTAATGCGTATCCGGTCCGCTAAGAAAGGCACCCGACTGGCTATGTTTGCTCTGTTGTTACCCATTACACTGCACAGCCAGCTCGAATATCCGTTTTACCACTCAGCCATTCACTGGATTACGTTTATTATTCTGTTGTTTTGGATCGATCAACGGGTCGCCAAATATCGCTTCGCTCGTTTTAGCAAGTTCAGTAAATCCGCACTGCGTATCGCCAGCATACTGCTGCCGTTTCTCACAACGATCTACATGCTCAGCGCTCTGCACACCAATTACGTGCTGACGAAGTTTGAGACCTCACAACCCAGGGATCCGGAAATTCTCAACAAAGTGACGAATCCGGTCGTCTGGCAAGATCGTTACGACTGGGATGTTTACAGTACGTACCTCAATATCGGTTTGTACAACCAACAGCCGCAGTATATTCAGCCCTACATCGATTGGTCATTGGCAATCATCAAACACAAGCCACGCCCGGCGTTTTACAACAATCTGATCCTTGCATATCAGGGATTAGGCGATCATAGCCGCGCTGAACAGATCCGCACTGAAGCTGAATTTCTGTTTCCGGATAAAGAGTTCGCCAACGTGCAATATGTACCGCCTTCGAGCGCGGTCTCGACAGCTCAATCGTACGAGGAGAGCGACGAGGAATAAAAAAGGTGGCTCCGGCCACCTTTTTTATTGTCACTTATTGCGTCAGCGCTTCTTCCAGGGCTTTGAGACACAAGGCTATATTTTCTGCTCTTGCACCATAGCCCATCACGCCTATGCGCCACGCTTTGCCTGCCAAAGCCCCCAGTCCTGCACCAATCTCTAGGTTGTATTCATTGAGCAGATGGGTGCGTACCGCAGCGTCATCGACACCTTCAGGAATGTACACCGCATTCAGTTGTGGCAAGCGGCTGGCTTCATCCACCACAAACGTCAGTCCCAACTGCTCCAAACCTGTTTTGAGTTTATCGTGCATCTTACGATGACGAGCCCAAGCATTCTCCAACCCTTCATTTTTCAGGATCAACAACGCTTCATGCAGCGCATACAGACTATTCACCGGCGCCGTATGGTGGTAGCTGCGTTTACCCTGCCCGCTCCAATACCCTAAAACCAAGCTCTGATCGAGGAACCAACTCTGAATAGGTGTGGTGCGTGACTGTATCTTCTCAATCGCTTTGACTGAAAAGGTCAACGGAGCAAGGCCCGGAACACACGACAAACACTTCTGGCTACCGGAATACACCGCATCCAGTTGCCATTCATCCACCAGCAAAGGCACACCACCCAATGACGTCACCGCATCAACAATTGTCAGCATACCATGCTGTTTCGCCAACGCGCCCAGCGCCTTGGCATCACTGCAAGCACCGGTAGAAGTCTCAGCATGTACGAACGCCAGAACTTTGGCATCCGGATGCTGCGCAATCGCCGCGGACACTTTCTCCACCGAGACAGGTTTACCCCATTCATCATCCACAACGACAACTTCGCCACCACAACGCACGACGTTCTCGCGCATACGCTCACCGAACACACCGTTGCGGCACACAATCACTTTGTCACCCGGTTCAACCAGATTGACGAAACACGCTTCCATCCCCGCGCTGCCCGGTGCGGAAACCGCAATGGTAAAGTCGTTTTCAGTCTGGAACGCGTATTTCAACAGCTGTTTGAGTTCATCCATCATCCCCACAAACAGTGGATCCAAATGGCCCACCGTTGGGCGACTGAGTGCCTGCAGAACCTGCGGAGAAATATCCGAGGGGCCAGGGCCCATCAGAATACGATGTGGGGGAATGAAACTACGGATAGTCATAAATGCTCCTTGCTTGGGGGGGATGAAAAACAAGGGTAATCGAAATCCCCCAACGCGACAATTCGACTGAGGTCTAGAGGTCGAACCAGCGTCACATTCACTGAATAATTATTTTCATTGAGTGAGAAATTTACGATTGACAATAAGCACATAAACCCGTTCAATGTGTGAGCTATCTAGCAGAAGAGGAGCACTGCCCAGGCAGGTGTTTTGTGGAGCCTCAACTCCAATACAGAACACTCAGGGGGAGTAGTGCCGAGATGGATCAGAATTGTGGTTCTGGTTTGTCGGTTGAACGGGCTGAATCCCTTCAACTGTCATCAGTACTATGCTGATGAAGAGCTTCTGAGGAAACCTTTCAAAGTACACCTCTCTTTTTTGCTCTAAGAACACTCTCTTCAAAACATTGGACGTTGGATTACCAACCATTTTAATTTCTGGGAAGTCTGGGAGAAATGCCGTGAGTGCATTCAATGTCGCCAAATTTGGCGGTACAAGTGTTGCGAATTTTGAAGCGATGAGCCGTTGCTCTGCCATCATCGAAAATAATCCACAAACCAAACTAGTCGTAAGCAGCGCCTGCTCTGGTGTGACCAATCTATTGGTGGAATTGGCAAACGGTGTGCAGGAAGCTGAACAGCGTCTGGCAATCGTAAAGCAGTTGGCGGATATTCATGATGCGATTATTGACCAGTTGGCGGACCCGACTCAGGTCGAAAAAGAGGTGCACACCATTTTAGACAGCGTGGCCAGCGCTGCTGAAGCGGCCTCGTTCCAATCCAGTAAGAAACTGACCGATCATCTGGTTGCCTGCGGCGAACTGATGTCGACTTATATTCTGGCGCAGCTGATGCGTGAACGCGGCGTCGATGCGGTGCGTTTTGATATTCGTGACGTCTTACGCACCGATGATCATTATGGTCGCGCGGAACCGCAGGTTGATGAGATCAAACGTCTGGCCAAACAAACGCTGGTGCCGCTGTGCCAGCAACATGTGGTCGTCACGCAGGGCTTTATCGGCTCAGATGAGCAAGGTAACACCACCACGCTGGGCCGTGGCGGCAGTGACTATTCAGCTGCCTTGATTGCTGAAGCCGTTGAAGCCAGCGGCCTCGAGATCTGGACTGACGTACCGGGCATCTACACTACAGACCCACGCATTGCGCCTAAAGCAGCGCCAATCCCGGAGATCAGTTTCAGCGAAGCGTCTGAGATGGCCAATTTTGGCGCTAAAATCCTGCACCCTTCCACGCTGGTTCCGGCGATTCGTCACGGCATTCCTGTGTTTGTCGGTTCGTCTAAAGAACCGGAAAAAGGCGGTACCTGGATTCGTCAGGAAGTGGAAAACTCACCACAGTTTCGCGCGCTGGCTCTGCGCTGCAACCAGACCATGGTGACACTGCGCAGCGCCAAGATGTTTCATGCCTACGGCTTCCTGGCTAAAGTGTTTGAAGTTCTGGCCAAGTACAAAATTTCCGTCGATCTGATCACGACTTCAGAGATCAGTGTGTCGCTGACTCTGGATAAAACCGACACGTCTGGTGGCGCGCCGGAACTACCTCAAGAAGCGCGGGCCGAATTGGAAGAACTGGCGACAGTCGAAGTGGAACACAATCTGTGTTTGGTGGCGTTGATCGGCAACCAGATGGAGACCAAAGGCTACGCCAAGCAAGTGTTCAGCACTCTGGGTGACTTCAACCTGCGCATGATCTGTTACGGCGCCAGCGATCACAACCTCTGCTTCTTGGTTGATGCACCTGTTTCAAAGAATGTGATTCAGAAACTGCATCAGGATCTGTTCGAGCTATAATTGGGTTTCGTTAGCAAAACGCATAAACAAAAGGTCACCCTCAGGTGACCTTTTGTTGTTTCTGTACTTTGTTGTTTCAGTGCTTAGCCGTTGATATTTGGCCCCAACCATTTTTCGGCTTCAAGGTTATCCCACCCTTTGCGCTCAGCGTAGCTCTGCACCTGATCATCCTGAATCTGCGCAATGGCAAAGTAGCGTGAATCCGGATGCGAGAAATACCAGCCCGACACTGATGCGCCCGGCCACATCGCATAACTGGTAGTCAGCGACATGCCAATCGTCTCTTCAACCTTGAGCATCTCCCACAAGGTACCTTTCTCAGTATGCTCAGGACACGCTGGGTAACCGGGTGCCGGACGAATTCCCTGATATTTTTCGCGAATCAGCTCATCGTTCGACAGGTTTTCGTCAGACGCATAGCCCCAAATTTCCTTACGCACTTTTTCATGCAGATATTCAGCAAACGCTTCGGCCAGACGGTCGGCCACCGCCTGAATCATGATCGCGTTGTAATCATCACCCTGTGCTTTGTACTGATCCGCCAGTTCACGTTCGCCAATACCGCCCGTGACCGCAAATGCCCCAATCCAATCCTTTTTACCACTTGATTTGGGCGCAATGTAATCCGATAAGCAGTAGTTCGCCCCTTTCGGCTTATGGGTTTGCTGACGCAGGTTATACAGGGTGTGGGCCACTTCCGTACGCGACTCATCGCGGTACACTTCAATATCATCCCCCACACTCGCCGCCGGGAACAGCGCACACATACCGCTGGCTTTCAGTAAGCCTTCACGCTCAACCTTGTCCAACAATTCGTTGGCATCCTTAAACAGACGCTGAGCCTCTTCGCCCACTTCTTCATGTTGCAAGATCGCCGGGTATTTGCCCATCAGCGACCAGGTCATGAAAAATGGCGTCCAGTCGATGTACTGACGCAATGTAGATAGCTCAAAGTGCTCAAATACGTGAACGCCGGGTTTGGCCGGAACGGGTGGTGTGTAGCTGCCCCAATCAATCGGCGCCTTATTCGCACGTGCTTCCTCGAGTGTTACCGGACGAGTCTTCGGCGTTTTACGCGCATGCTGATCACGTGTACGTTCGTAATCCAGGTTCAATTTTTCAATAAAGGCCGGACGCAATTCGTCAGACAGCAGTGAAGTACACACCCCCACCGCGCGCGAGGCATTGTTTACATACACCACAGGCTGATGGTAGTTCTGCTCAATCTTCACCGCGGTATGCGCTTTCGAGGTCGTCGCACCACCAATCAGCAGCGGCAAATCAAACCCTTGGCGTTCCATCTCCTTGGCTACGTGTACCATTTCATCCAGCGATGGTGTAATCAGGCCAGACAAACCAATGATATCGACGTTTTTCTCACGTGCCACTTTAAGGATCTGTTCACACGGCACCATCACGCCAAGGTCAATGATTTCGTAGTTATTACACTGCAATACCACACCGACAATGTTCTTACCGATGTCATGCACATCGCCCTTCACTGTCGCGAGCAGGATCTTGCCGTTGGTTGATCCTGACTGCTTTTCAGCGTTGATGAACGGCTCTAAATGCGCCACCGCTTGCTTCATCACGCGCGCCGACTTCACCACCTGAGGCAGGAACATTTTGCCTTCACCAAACAGGTCACCGACGACGTTCATGCCGTCCATCAGCGGACCTTCGATCACTTCCAGTGGCTTGCTGGCATTGACGCGTGCTTCTTCAGTGTCTTCAACAATAAACTCAGTAATCCCTTTGACCAACGCATGTTCCAGACGTTTGGCGACCGGCCAGGTACGCCATTCAAGTGCAGAAGCATCATCCTGTTTGCCAACCGCATTTTCACGGTACTCATCGGCAATTTCCAGTAAGCGCTCAGTCGCATCGTTATGACGGTTTAGAATCACATCTTCGACCGCTTCACGCAGCTTCTCTGGCACGTTGTCGTAAATTTCCAGCTGGCCGGCATTCACGATGCCCATGTCCATGCCGTTTTTGAAACAGTGATACAGGAACACGGCGTGGATCGCTTCGCGCACATAGTTATTGCCACGGAAGGAGAACGACACGTTGGATACGCCACCGGAGATCATGGCGTGCGGCAAATCGCGTTTGATGTCCGCTACCGCGTTAATAAAATCAAGCGCATAGTTGTTGTGCTCATCGATACCCGTTGCGACCGCAAAGATGTTCGGGTCGAAAATGATGTCTTCTGGCGGAAAGCCGACTTCATCGACCAGAATATGATAAGCGCGGCGACAGATTTCCAGTTTACGTTCACGAGTATCGGCCTGGCCAACTTCATCGAACGCCATCACAATCACCGCAGCACCGTAGCGACGCACGAGTTTCGCCTGCTGAACAAATTTCTCTTTGCCCTCTTTGAGGGAAATGGAGTTCACGATGCCTTTGCCCTGAATGCATTTCAGGCCCGCTTCGATAACTTCCCATTTGGATGAATCGACCATTACCGGAACTTTCGAAATCTCCGGCTCAGACGCACACAAGTTAAGGAAGCGCACCATACAGGCTTCAGCATCTAACATGCCTTCGTCCATGTTGATATCAATGATTTGCGCGCCGTTTTCGACCTGTTCACGCGCGACATCCAGCGCTTCGTCGTATTGTTCTTCTTTTATGAGGCGCTTGAAGCGAGCTGAACCCGTCACGTTGGTGCGTTCACCTACGTTCACAAACAAGGTTTCTTTCGCGATGTTCAGCGGCTCCAGGCCAGAGAGACGACATTCCACATTGAGTGTCGGCAAAGCGCGAGGCTTGACGCCTTCAACGGCTTTCGCCATCGCAGCAATGTGCTCAGGCGTCGTACCACAACAGCCACCCACTAAGTTCAGGAACCCCGTTTTTGCCCACTCTTCAATATGTTCGGCCATCTCTTCGGCCGAGAGATCGTATTCACCGAAGGCGTTTGGTAAGCCTGCGTTAGGGTGAGCGGAGACATGGCACTCAGCTATGCGCGACAGTTCTTCCACATATTGACGCAACTCGTCAGGGCCCAACGCACAGTTAAGGCCAAAAGAAATTGGGCGCACGTGACGCAGCGCGTTGTAAAAAGCTTCGGTCGTCTGACCCGATAAGGTGCGGCCAGAGGCATCGGTAATGGTGCCCGAAATCATCACCGGCAACTCAATACCTAATTCTTCAAACACCGACTCGACCGCGAAAGCACACGCTTTTGCGTTCAGCGTATCAAAGATGGTTTCAATCAGGATGAGATCGCTGCCGCCCTTAATAAGTGCGCGAGTCGATTCAGAATACGCCTCAACCAGTTGATCAAAGGTCACATTTCGATAACCCGGGTCGTTCACATCCGGAGAGATAGAGCAGGTGCGGTTGGTTGGGCCAAGAACACCGGCGACATAGCGAGGTTTATCCGGCGTTTTCGCCGTCCATTCGTCCGCTGCTTCGCGAGCGAGCTTCGCCGCTGCAACGTTGATCTCGGCGCTCAGCGACTGCATGTCGTAGTCAGCCATCGCAATGGTGGTGGCATTGAAGGTGTTAGTTTCAAGAATATCCGCCCCGGCTTCCAGATAAGCGGAGTGAATCTCTTTAATCAGCTGAGGCTGGGTAAGCACCAACAGGTCGTTGTTCCCTTTCAGGTCGCTGTGCCAATCGGCAAAACGTTCGCCGCGGTAGTCCTGCTCTTCCAGCTTATATCCCTGGATCATGGTGCCCATACCACCGTCGATCAGTAAGATACGCTGTTGAAGTTGCGATTCGATTTGGTGTCTTACATTAGTTCCCACAATACAGCCTCATTCCTTTTTTGCTTTTCCGACATCCTATCACACATTGATTAGAAATCTAGACGTCTAAAATAGCTAATTGGCACTAACTTATTCCACCTCGAACTGATAAAAGTGTACATAAAAAAGTGTTTGCTATTTACCCAGCATCGAAGGACAATTTCGTTCATATTTTGTTACACAACGAGAAGAAAATGTCGGTCTACTATACTCTGTGCTTTCTATCTGCTGCGGCAATGATGATCGCCTTTTTAAACAGTAAGATAGGTAAGATGCAAACCACGATTGCGATCACCGCAGGTTCCATGTTGCTTTCCTTACTTATCCTTATCGCCGGTCAAAATGACTGGTTTCATCTGACTCAAATTGCCACTGAAACAGTCACCAGTATTAACTTCGAAAACTTCCTGCTGAAAGGTATTCTGGGCTTCCTGCTGTTCGCCGGTGGTCTTGGCATCAAACTGCCAAACCTGAAAGATCAAAAGTGGGAAATTACGGTTTTAGCGCTGGGTGCGACACTCTTCTCAACCTTCTTCATCGGATTTGGCCTGTATGCCTTCTGTCAGCTTATCGGTATTCACTTTGATCTGGTCTACTGCCTGCTGTTTGGTGCACTGATTTCCCCAACCGACCCTATCGCCGTTCTGGCCATCGTGAAAAAGCTCAACGCTCCGAAACGTATTTCGACTCAGATCGAAGGCGAATCGTTGTTTAACGATGGTTTTGGCCTGGTTATCTTCGTAACGATCTTCACTATCGCGTTTGGCCATGAAGCTCCGACGGTCGGCAGTGTTGTCGGTCTGTTTGCTCAAGAAGCAATGGGCGGTATCTTCTACGGCTTCCTGCTAGGTCTGCTGTTCCACTACTTAATCAGTGCCACTGACGACCACTCGATGGAGTTGTTGCTCACCATCGGTATCCCAACCGCAGGCTATGTCTTCGCCGATGTAATTCACGTTTCTGGGCCGCTGGCGATGGTCGTATCAGGCATCATGATCGGTAACTGGACTCGCTTCATCGGCTTCTCTAAAGAGAGTGAAGAACACTTGGACCACTTCTGGGAACTGGTTGACGAATTCCTTAACGGCGTGCTGTTCCTGCTGATCGGTATGTCGATGCTGCTGTTTGAATTCCACGAAGAAGACTGGATCATGATGGCAATCGCGGTTCCACTCGTACTGTGCGCTCGCTACCTGAGTGTGTTCGTGTCTTACATTGGATTTAAGCGCTACCGCAAATACAACCCTTGGTCGATTAAAATTCTGACTTGGGGCGGTCTACGCGGTGGTCTTGCACTGGCGATGGCATTGTCTATTCCATCCGGCATGATGATCATTCCAGACAAACTGATCGATGTAAAAGAACTGATTCTGGTGATGACCTACGCTGTGGTGGTATTCTCAATTCTGGTTCAAGGCTCGACCATTACGCCAATGATTGAAAAAGCTAAGAAAGCTGAAAAAGAGATGGAACTGGAACAGCAAGTCGCTCTGAACAAAGAAGCGCAACCAAAAGAGCAGCAGGAACAGAACGTTTAATCCCTCCCGCCTTTAAAATAAAGCAGAAAAGCAGTAACTTCGGTTACTGCTTTTTTATTATCTTGAAAACGCACATAACTTTATCTTCACATCTTCCTACCGAATTTATCACTACTATCCCTTCTTCGAAGATCCTCATTTCTCATTTGCAGCCAGAACATGGAGCCTAGAGCTGCATGAATATTATTAGTTTTAATCTTCTCTCTTGTGTGAAACAAAAGTGACTGAGTCATAAACATTCGCCATACCACGACTGGCAAATAACCAGGATACACATCAATCGATGAAAGATTCAGGAATCTAATAATATTGCTGACAGGCAGGAGATCTAAACCAGACAAACGAGCCGCTGTTCTTATCCAAAAGTCAGCTCCAAAGCCAGAAACGCCTATGAGCGATGTTCCTTTGTGATTAGTCGAGTTTGATGCTAGTGAAGCAGGTATGCAAATAGGTCGGTATTGAGAAGGGGAAACTCTTTATTAGTGTCGGTATGAATAAAACCTTGCCACTGCAGAGTAAGGGTAGCGAAGTCTATCTATCTTTACCAAACAGAGGCGCGATGACAACAAAGCAAAGGGGTAAGAGCCTGAAATAGGTAGCGACCCGTTAGGAATAACGCTTAAGAGCGACAAAGCGCTGGGGCATAGAGAGAAAGAGGAGAGCGAAGCGCTCAGTGAGGCCGGAGAGTGTGGAGGTTTACCCACTCCCCAGATAGCAAAAAACCCCAGCATTGCTGCTGAGGTCTTAAATAAGTGGCGGAGCGGACGGGACTCGAACCCGCGACCCCCGGCGTGACAGGCCGGTATTCTAACCAACTGAACTACCGCTCCGCACTGGTTAGACTCAAGAGTCTAAATTTAAAGCCTGGCGATGTTCTACTCTCACATGGGGAAACCCCACACTACCATCGACGCTGTTTCGTTTCACTTCTGAGTTCGGAATGGAATCAGGTGGGTCCAAAACGCTATGGTCGCCAAGCAAATTCTTAAAATTCGGAAAGCTGTTTTCGTTCTCACAACACGCGACAACATCACCCTCGGGCGCCCGCTGGCTGACGACCGCGACGTGATGGACGCTGCCAACCGCGCCGGCGTGACCGTGTTTACCCAACAAGACCCGGCAGGACTGGAGCGTCAGGTCGGTGAAGGCGGCCTGCTGCTCTCCGGCGGTCAGCGTCAGGCGGTCGCCATTGCCCGCGCCCTGCTCGGCCGTCCGCCCGTGCTGCTGATGGATGAGCCCACCAGCGCGATGGACAACCGCTCTGAGCTGCAAATCAAACATCAACTGAGTCAGCTCACCCCGAGTGAAACACTGGTGCTCATCACCCACAAAACCACCATGCTGGATGTGGTCGACCGGGTGATTGTGATGGAGAAAGGCTGCATCATCGCCGACGGCCCGAAAGAGATGGTGCTCAATGACCTGCGCCACGGCAAAGTGAGAGTGGTGCAGTAAACATTTCACCTCTTAATGAAAGCGACAGGGTCAAAACTGTCGCTTTCTTTTTGCCATGTGAAAACGTCTTACTATATGGAAAATAAAATATTTTTATTCTCGATCAGATTCTGACACCCAGCTTCTGCTAAAATCACATTTTTCCGTCTGGCGTAAACGAATCACTGTGCAGCTACCCAATCAAATTCGGCTCTACTGGGCCAATAAAACCATTAATTATTGTGTACTGATCCTGATTACCTTGCTTGGCGTGGTGATCCCTGCCTGGCATTACAATCTCAATACCTGGGTCACACCGCTTATTCTGGGGGTGATCGCTGCCGCCCTCGCCGAGCGAGACGACAGCTTTACTGGTCGTCTTAAGGCGATCACACTGACGTTTATCTGTTTTGCGGTCGCCGCCTTTTCGATTGAAATTCTGTTCCGCACCCCACTACTGTTTGCGATTGGTCTGTTTATCTCGACCTTCGGTTTTATCATGCTCGGCGCGATGGGTTCGCGCTACGCCAGTATTGCTTTTGGCTCCTTGCTGATCGCCATTTACACGATGTTGGGTGCCCACCAAAGCACCAACATCTGGTTCCAACCGCTGCTGCTGCTGACGGGTAGCGCCTGGTATTATCTGGTTTCGATGATCTGGCATGCGTTCTGGCCAATGCAGCCGGTACAACAAGATCTCGCTAATGTCTTCGTACAATTAGCCAACTACTTTGACGCAAAATCCAAGCTGTTCCACCCGGTATCTAACTTGGTTCCGCAGCCGTATCGTATTACCGAAGCCAACCTGAATGCGGCCACCGTTAACGCATTAAACCAAGCCAAAGCGACGTTTCTCACCCGTTCGAAACGCGGTCATGTCGACAGTGCCAGTGACCGCTTTCTGAAAATCTATTTTCTGGCTCAGGATATTCATGAGCGAGCCAGTTCCACACACTATCGCTATCAGGATCTGGCCGACAATTTTGGTCGCACCGATGTCCTGTTCCGTTTTAAGCATCTCTTGGAAACTCAGGCCAAAGCGTGCCGCGAAATCGCTCATTCGATACGTATTGGCCGCAGCTACCAACATGGCAGCGAATCGGTATTGGCGCTGGATGAACTGCAACTTTCTCTGACTCATTTACAGGAACAAAAACGGCCGGAATGGAAGATGTTGCTCGCCCAGCTCGGCTATCTGTTCAATAACCTCGCCACTGTGGAAAAGCAGCTCAGCAACGTTTCCAACCCGGATGTTTCCAAACCGGAAGAAGATGTGCTGGATGATACCGAAGCCCACACGCTCAAAACCATGTGGCTGCGTATTAAAGCTAACCTGAACAGAGATTCCTTGCTGTTCCGCCATGCAGTACGCATGTCGATTGCACTGACGCTGGGTTACGGCATTTTGCAGGGACTCGGACTGGAACGTGGCTACTGGATTCTGCTCACTACCCTGTTTGTTTGTCAGCCCAACTATGCGGCGACGCGTCAAAAGCTCACATCCCGGATTATCGGCACATTGGCTGGTTTACTGATTGGTGTGCCATTGCTGACATTCTTCCCTTCTCAGGAAAGTCAGTTGGTGTTGATCGTCTTTTCCGGCGTGATGTTCTTTGCCTTCCGACTCAACAACTACGGCTACGCGACCGGCTTTATCACGCTGCTGGTACTGTTCTGCTTCAACCAATTGGGTGAAGGGTTTGCAGTAGTCTTGCCGCGCCTGGCCGATACTCTCATTGGCTGCGCATTGGCGGTTGGCGCGGTTATCTTTATCCTGCCGGACTGGCAATCTAAACGACTACACAAAGTGATGGCCGATGCGATTGACGCCAATAAACAGTATCTGGGGCAGATCATCGGCCAGTATCGGATTGGTAAAAAAGATAACCTGACTTACCGTATCGCCCGTCGTAACGCGCACAATCAGGATGCCGCGTTGGCGGCGGCGGTTAGTAACATGCTGGCAGAGCCGGGAAAATATCGCACCGCAACAGACGAGAGTTTCCGTTTTCTGACGCTGAACCACGCGCTGCTGAGCTACATTTCTGCGTTGGGCGCCCATCGTACTCGCATTGATGATGAAATCGTCCATCAACTCGTGCTCGATTCTCACCGCGTTATCCACCAACATCTGGACGTTTTGTATCAGCAGCTCTTCACTCACTGCGGTGATTGCGATACCAGCACGATTGATGATTCCGGGCTGGAAAAGAGACTGGCAGAATGGCGGGAAGAAGATGACAGCTCCGCACGTATGGTGCTCCAACAACTGCATCTTATCTATCGAATGCTGCCGGAATTGCATTCGCTGGCCAGCAAGTTTGCGGTTCGAGTTGGTTAAATATGCAACAAGTTTAAAGGGAGCCAAATTGGCTCTCTTTAACGTTTTGTTGGATAAACCCTGACAATGTTCGGACAAAAAAACATCGTTCAAATACTATTTTTGTACTCAGAAAAATCTTACAGAGTAAGACGGCCATGGGATATGAATACGAAGGATTGTTTCCGAAGAGTCGCAGTAGTCAGAGCGTGAGTATGAATACCATCCAGTTTGAACAGTTGAAATCACAGTTAAAGTTAATGACGCCGCAACAGCTGAAATCGTTGCAGGGCGAAATTCGTCATTCGTTGGAACAAGAACAAACCAGCTTATTGACCGACGAAGAGATGGATGTCATTGCGAGCTTGTTTTCCTGAGCAACTTGCACTTTCGAATATCCGAACTTAAGCTTTTAACAGTCTAGAGGAAAACCAATGCCTGTTTCAGCCGTACAACCGGGATATTCGATCATCCAACAGTCATCCAAAATGGCTGAGGATGCTGCGCGCGAAATTCAGCAAAACAAAGCTTACAATCCTGTCGACATCACCGATAAAGCCATGGAGTTCAATAAAGTTGAGCTCGATAAACCCCGCCGTAACGATCCCGTTGATCCTCTCATCAAACTGAATCAGTCCCAGCAATACGGCCGCATTGGCACCAACGTTTTGCAGCGCGATCAGGATATGATCGGCAGTCTGCTTGATATCAGCGTCTGACTCCCACAGTCTCCCATTTTCTCTCTCCCGTTTTGTGCAAATTGTCAGTGTGTGTGTCGAAACATTGAGTTTGCGCCGCTCATCGGTACAATGCACCCAAATTTTTGAATCAGTATCGCTATGCCAAAACTAAATCTGCAGCGTCGTGAAGGTGCCAGTGCTCTACAGCAAGCATTAACGACCGAACAGTTCACTTCTGCACTAGAACCCAAGCACACGCTTCCCACGACCAAACTGACCTCTAGCCCCGCGCTCACCGAGAAGCATGTTCAGCAACGTTGGGAGAAGCTGGCATTAAGCAGTGCGCAAGACGCGTTGTTTGATCCGGTCACTGAACAGCAGATGACGGCATACGAAAAAAATATCGAGTATTTCATTGGCACCGTGAAAGTACCAGTTGGCGTAGCCGGGCCACTTCGCATCAATGGGCTGCATGCCAATGGCGATTACCTTGTCCCATTGGCGACCACCGAAGCAGCACTGGTGGCCTCTTATCATCGTGGAAGCCGCCTGCTCACCGCCGCTGGCGGTGCCAGTGCAATGCTGCTCAATGAAGGCGTGAGCCGAACTCCGGTATTTGCCTTTTATAATCTGGCGCAGGCCGGACAATTTGTCGCTTGGGTGACCACGCAATACGATATTTTTAAGTCGATCGCCCAATCCACCACGGCGCACGGCAAACTGCATGACATCAACGTGACTCTGGAAGGCAATCATGTCTATCTGGTGTTTGAGTATCTGACTGGAGATGCGTCAGGGCAAAACATGGTGACGATTGCCACCAACGCCGTGTTTGAATTCATCATGCAGCATTCGCCGATTGAACCTGAGTACGCATTTCTGGACGGAAACCTGTCTGGTGATAAAAAGGCCAACAGCCACGTACTGCGCAGTGTGCGCGGAAAAAAAGTCACCGCTGAAATCCATCTGACTGCAGCGCTGGTGAAAAAGTATCTGCACACCACTCCGGAAAAGATGGTCCAGTTTGGGCACATGACCACGCTCGGGGGCGCGTTGAGCGGTAGCATCGGTGTCAATGCGCATTACGCCAATGCGCTGGCAGCACTCTACGTCGCTTGTGGTCAGGATGCGGCTTGTGTGGCGGAATCCGCAGTGGGTATTACCCGCATGGAAGTGAACAAGCACGGCGGCCTTTATGCGAGCGTCACCCTGCCGAATCTGATGGTCGGTACTGTAGGCGGCGGTACGGGTTTACCGAGCCAGAAAGCCTGTCTCGATATTCTTGGTTTAGCTGGCAATGGTCATGCCCGAGCCTTGGCGGAAGTTGCGGCCGGGCTATGTCTGGCTGGTGAACTGTCCATCGTTGGCGCATTCAGCGCAGGTCATTTCTCGCGTGCGCACCACAAACTGGCTCGTGGCTAACCAAATCACTTCCTAATAAAAAAAGCCTTCTGTATCAGAAGGCTTTTTTGTCATACATGACTTAATGCGACATCGCGCTGGGATACGCTCACCCCTTTGATCTGCGCGTAAACCGCCATACCCGGTTGTAGTGCGAGATCCTGCAACGCCCATTCGGTGATGGTCGCCCACAAGAAGCAATCCGGAGCCAGTTCCAGCTTCAGAGCAATACTTTTCTTATGTTCACCTTGTTGATGGTGCTCAATATTCGCAATATGCGCAGCAAGAATATTCCGAATGGAGGTCTTGCCGGGTTTATCGAGTGTCACTGAGACATCGTTGGCTCGAATCTGTAAGCGAATCGGCGCATTCAGCTCTCCATCCACCTGTTGCACCCAAAGACCCACTTGCGGAGCCAGCATAATCTGAGTTAAGCCAAATTGGGGATGATGCTGGGCGATGTTACCGGAGAAGAGCGTGCTCTGATCGCTGAACGATTGCCACGGACGCATGCTGTGCGATGACCAGACTTGTTCAATCGGCCCCGAAGCCACCACACTGCCCTGCTCAAGCACCACCAGATGTTCGGCCAGACGCAGAATCTCATTCATACTGTGCGTCACATACAGGATTGGAATTTCCACTTGCTGCGCCAACTGCTCAAGAAACGGCATCACTTCACGTTTACGGGGCATATCCAGTGAAGCCAGCGGTTCATCCATAAGCAGCAAATCGGGTTTAGACAGTAGCGCCCGTCCAATCGCCACGCGCTGCTTCTCACCACCTGATAACGCGCTCGGATAACGATCTAACAAAGGGTCCAGTGCCAGCAGGGAAACAACCGAAGCAAAATAGTTGGCATCTTTCTCGCGCACGCCGTAATTCAGATTACCGCGCACCGTGTAGTGTGGAAATAATCTGGCTTCCTGAAACACATAGCCAATCCGGCGCTTTTCTATCGGCAGATTGATGCCTCGTTCGCGGCTGAACAACACACGTTTCTGAACCGTTATCTCGCCGCTGTCTGGCGAAATTAACCCGCTGATAACGTTAATCAACGAGGTTTTGCCTGCGCCAGAACGGCCAAAGATGGCGGTAATCCCCTTGCCTGGTAGCGTCAGCGACACATCAAGTTTGGTTGAGCCTAAGGTTTTCGTAAACTGCACTCGCAACGCGCTCATCGGCTGACCCCCAGTTTACGTTTCATTCTTCGGCTGACCCACTCAGAGATAAAGAGTGAAAGCAGTGCAATCACAATGGAAATAGTGCACAGCCTAGCTGCTTCCATCTCTGCACCCGGCGTTTCCAGAAAGTTATACATCGCCAACGGAATAGTTTGCGTCTCACCGGGGATATTCGAGACAAAACTGATGGTCGCACCAAACTCACCAAGGCTGCGGGCAAATGAAAGCATTACCCCCGTAATCACGCCCGGCAACGTCAGCGGTAACGTAATGGTCGCAAACACTTTAAGCGGCGATGCGCCTAGCGTGCGGGCCGCCTGCTCAAGTTTAGGATCCACGCTTTCCAGGCTGAGCCGGATGGAACGAACCATCAACGGCAAAGCAATCACCACACACGCCAGTACGGCACCACGCCAGCTAAAGCTGAACGAGATACCAAACCAGGCATCCAGCCACTGGCCAATAGCGCCCTGCTTGCCCATGGATATCAGCAGCAGATAACCCACCACCACCGGCGGCAGCACCAATGGCAGATGCACTAAGCTATCAAGCGCACTTTTGCCCACGAACTCTTTGCGTGCCAGCAACCAACCAATACCCAAGCCGATTGGCAGCAACCACAATACGGCATACCCAGCCACTTTGAGGCTGAGCAGGAGTGCCGTTAATTCGTAGTCGCTTAGCAGCGTGATATTACCCAGCAAATTTCTCAGTTCCCATATCCGTGCGGAAGCCGTAATGCTCCATCACCGCTTTAGCTTTATCAGACTCCAGAAATTCGACAAACGCACGGCTGGCGTCTTTATCGGTAATTTGCACCAGCGGATAGTGAATCGCGCTGTGCAGCGCGGGATCAAACGTCGACACGATTGCCACGTTGTCGGTCAGAATCGCATCGGTTTTATACACCATACCCAGCGGTGCTTCGCCGCGCTCAACCAAGGCCAAAGCCAGACGTACGTTGTTGGTCTGCGCCAGTTTCGGTTGTACGGTTTCCCACACGCCCAAGTTGGTCAGCGCTTCTTTGGAGTACATACCAACAGGCACAGCATCGGTATTACCGACTGCCATGCGAGAGTCTTTCAACACGCTTTGCCACTCTTGCTTGTTGGCAACATCAAACGGTTTTTGTTCTGACTTCGCCGGTTTGATCAGCACCAGCTGGTTTCCTGCCAAAAGAGTGACATTGTCATGCTTAACAATTTTCTTTTCGATCAGATGTGAAACCCATTTTTCATTCGCGGACAGGAAAACATCGGCCGGTGCACCACGTTCAATCTGACGCGCCAATGAAGAAGAACCGCCGTAAACAGGTACCACGTCGACATCGTGATCCGCTTCATACGCAGAAATAAGGTCATTGACCGCGTTGGTCATAGAAGACGCTGCGTAGATGTTAACGGTATCTTTTGCCCAAACAGGCGTGCTGGCCAATACAGCACTGAGCAAAAACGCAATTTTTTTTATTTGAGTGTTCATGATGAGAGTCCATTGAGTTCTGGCCATAATAAAGCAAGATTCAGATGCTGCTCGATAGCATCAGCAATACGGTCGATCGCCTGCTCTTTTGCTGCAACATGATCATGCACTTGAATTGCGTCTGCGCCGGCCCACTGACAAATCAGTTCGGCGGCAGAAAAGGTATCAAATATACCGTGTAAATAGGTGCCAAGTATTTGATTGCAGTCACTGACTCGGCCATCTTGCTCACCATGGGTAAGTTCAATCACCCGTGTGCAGTTTGACGCTGGCGAAGACACACTGCGGCCGACGTGAATTTCGTAGCCGGAGACGGGTGTAGACTTACCGTTAAGATGTAAAGTTCCTTCTACGTTGGTGAGCTGCTTCTCGCCCGTCAGTGTCGTTTCCATGGCGAGTAAACCCAGACCTTCGCTGCTGCCGGGCTGACCTTCGACCCCTTCGGGATCATGTACCCATTCGCCCAACATCTGATAGCCACCACAAATTCCCATCACTTTGCCACCTAAACGCAAATGACGCTGAATATCTTTGTCCCAGCCTTGCTGCTTCAGATACTCCAGATCAGCGCGAGTCGATTTGCTGCCAGGCAGAATGATGAGGTCGGCACGGTCTAAACGTTCACCCTTACCCACATAACGCAGGTTAATATCTGGATTGAGTCGCAACGCATCAAAATCGGTATGGTTGCTGATGCGGGTAAACACTGGCACCACAACATTGAGTTTGACCTGCTGGCCGACAATTTGACTGGCCGTGATTGCATCTTCCGCTTCCAGATCAAAGCCGTGCAGATACGGCAGCACACCAATCACCGGCTTGCCTGTTTTTTCTTCCAGCCAGTCGAGACCGGATTGCAACAAACGAATGTCGCCACGAAAGCGGTTGATCACAAAACCTTTGACCCGGTTCTGCTCAGATTCAGACAACAGTGCCAACGTGCCAAACAGATGCGCAAAAACGCCACCACGGTCAATGTCGGCCACAATAATAACGGGCACATCCGCTTCTTCGGCAAACCCCATATTGGCAATGTCATTTTCGCGCAGATTGATTTCTGCCGGGCTGCCTGCCCCTTCAATCATGATGCTTTCGTATTCACTTTGCAGACGAGAGAAGGAATCTAACACCGTATGCATCGCCACTTTTTTGTAATCATGGTAGCCGTTGGCCTCCATGTTACTCAGTGCGCGCCCCTGTAGGATCACCTGCGCTCCGGTATCCGAGTTCGGTTTCAGCAACACCGGATTCATGTGCACGCTCGGCTCAATTCCACAAGCAAGGGCCTGAACTGCCTGTGCGCGGCCAATTTCACCACCGTCCGGCGTCACCGCGCTGTTGAGCGCCATATTTTGCGGCTTGAAGGGGGCAACACGAATCCCTTTTCGGGCCAACACCCGGCAGAGACCTGCCACCAGAACACTTTTTCCGGCATCGGACGTGGTGCCCTGCACCATCAGAGCGTTTAATGACGATTTCATAATTCTACTTATTGTGAAGTTTGTCTCATTGTATACCTGATCTGCTTAAAAAACAGAAGCCTGTAAAATGAACCGAAGATTAATAAGCAACTCAGTCAATATTCAAGCTAAGCATGATGAAATAGCCTCACTGAACAAAAACACCCAAATAAAAAAGGAAATCATCATGAAAACATCAACGGCTTTTATCGCAGTTTCAACGCTGATCCTTGCTCCGACTCTGGCCTTTGCCGGCGAAAAGCACCATGAGCGTAACCAAATTCAGTTTAACGGTCCGGTTGAGGTTTCTTCGGTCCAGTCACTGCTGGATGACAGCACTCTGTTCGGTGACAAAGATGTGGTGGTTGAAGGCCATCTGCTGCGTCAAGTTCGCAAAGATACCTTTGTGTTCTCGGACGGAAAAACCGAGATTCAGGTTGAATTAGACGATGACATTCAGCTCAATGCTCCACTGGATCCGCAAACCAAAGTCCGTCTGTACGGTGAGTTTGAAAACGGCCGCACACCCGAAATCGAAGTCGACCATATTCAACTGCTTTAGTTGTCAGTGGTAAAAAGTATGTCCTAATGCCCACTTTCACGATTCAAGTGAGTGTGTGAGACGCTATTAGATTGAATTATTTAGTGAAATGGCCTGTAATTTGCAGGCCATTATTCTATATTCGAATTCTATTTTAATTAGGACGAACACCAATGCTTAAAAAAACTTGTCTGGCAGGCCTTGTGGCGATTGCCAGTGTCCTTCCAGCGACAGCGTCAGCCAACAATTTTAATTACAACTTTTTAGAGGTGAGAACCGCGCTGAGTCCTGAATCGTTTGGCGGAGAATTCAGCACGTTTTTTACTGAGAACTCACACTTCGTCGGCCGTGCCGATTCGCGCTTTGAAGGTGACTGGGATTTAGCAGGCGGTATCGGCTTTAATGGCCCTATCAACCAGTTTGCCGATATCTATGGCCAGATGTTGCTTCACAGCATTCGTGGTAACAGCGATGAAGACCATAAAACCGAAACCAATATGGAAATCAACATCGGCACACGTATCTGGCTAACCAGCCAAATTGAGGGTCACGCTCGTATCGGCCGCAACGATGACAACTCCGTATTCATTGCCGGCCTTCGTTTCCACTCCACACAACAAATGGTACTCAATGCAGAAGTGCGCAACGCTGGCGTTTGGGGACCACAGATCAGTATGGGTGTTCGCTTCCAATATTAAGTAAACGATGACAATGGGTGTCGCCTTTTCCTACATTCTGAATAATGAGAAAGGCGCCCCATGTAATATAATCTACAAGTTAACGTGATTCTTTGGCAGCGGCTGATCACCGAGTAGATTAAGACAGACCCCATATGGCAGCATCGAACTCTAAAGACCCATCCGATTTAATCAAATACCTCAAGCCCGGGATGAAAATCTCGGCGACGATCCAATTCGGCCCTGATGATAACTACGCATTCTCGACCTCCTTGGTTGGTTTCAAGGCGGAACAGTGTCTGATTCTCGATATGCCTATCAAGGCCCAAGAAGCGTTAGTGATGCGTAAACTGGTCAATGTTCAGATTGTGGTGCGTGGAATGAGCGATACCGAACTCGGTCATGTGATTGCGTTCAACACTTCTGTCATTCAGGTGATCTCTTCACCATGTGCGCTGATTTTCATTCGGCCACCCAAGCATTTTTTCACCAAAACCATTCGCGAACATGAACGCTACAAGATTTCGATTCCGGTGGCGCTGACTGAGAAATCTGAACAGCTTGAGCGCAGTTTCAACGGCACTCTGGTCGATTTTTCTATTTCAGGATGCGGAGTCTTTGTCTCTGGAGAGAATGAGCTGACGGTAAACAACACGATTCGAATCAGCAGTGAGCTTGATGCCCTGTTACCAGACGATCTCGCCTGCCACATCGCCAATATTCGCCGCCAGAGCAAAGGCCATATGATTGGAGTTCAGTTTAACAATCCACTGACGATGTCGGACGAACTGAAGATGGTTCTCTTCGACCAAACCTTCAAATCCGGCATACTTTAGAACGCTTACACAGACCACTCGGTATGGTCTTGTTTAAAGTTCACCAATGCTTTGTGCAGCGTATCTTCTTTGATCGGCTTGACGATCACGTATTCTGCACCGGCAGACATAAACGCTTGCTGAGTTTCCACCACGCCATCTGCGGTACAGGCGTAAACTGGTATTTCTAAGCCCATTTCTTGTTTGATGATGCGCGTGGCATCCACACCGTCGAGATACGGCAGTTGGTTGTCCATCAGAATCAGATCGTAACGCTGCTCTTTGACCTTTTCTATCGCCTGCAATCCATCCGTGACCCAGTCGACGACCATACCATATTTCTTGCAGAAGGCTTGTGCGATAAACGCGTTGGTATGGTTGTCCTCAACCAGCAGAACATGAATGCTGCCATCGAACAGCTCGTAACGTGATGCGGCTTCTTTGCGCTCAATCGACTGCTTTTCAGAAGTAACACGTTCCATCGGCAATTCGATATTAAAACGTGTGCCTACACCAAACGTCGAGCTGACCTGCACCGTGCCGCCAAGCATTTCAATAAGGCTGTGCACAATGGCCAGCCCCAATCCACTGCCGCCATATTCGCGGGTATTGGTCGATTCTGCCTGAACAAACGGCTCAAAGATGATATTCAAATCTGCATCACGAATGCCAATACCTGTGTCCATGACCGAAATGGACAGGCGAGTGTCGCCCGCCTCTTGCAACAGATTCAGCTGAATGCTGATGGCGCCCTGATGGGTAAACTTCACGGCGTTATTGAGCAGATTAAACAGAATCTGATTCAGACGTACCTGGTCCGCATTTACAATCATTGTTTGGTCGATATTGCTGTCAATCGAGAGATCCAAGCCTTTCTCACGACACAATGGACGATAAATTCGTTCAATGGCCGACACCACATCGACCAACGGGAAATGGGTCTTCTGAATCCGGAATTTACCCTGTTCTATCTTTGAGAAATCCAGAATGTCATTCAGTACTGCCAGCAGATGTTCACCACTGCTGCACAGCACATTAACCTGCTCGGCCTGCTCTTTTTCCTTCACTGTACGCTTAAGGAGTTGAGACACACCCAGAATCCCGTTCAGTGGCGTTCTCAGCTCATGGCTCATTTTCGCGAGGAAATCCGCTCTGACGCGTGCCGACTCTTCCGCTTCTCTACGTGCAATACGGCTCTGTTTTTCCGCTTCTGCAATCGAGGTGACATCCTGGCCCTGAGTAATAATCGATTCGATACGGTTCTCCACCACAATCGGCGACAGGTTCCACAGGAACACTTTGTCGTCGACTTCAGTGTTCACTTCTTTGAGAATCTCGCCTTTTGCCGCCAGTTTGATCTGCGGGATCAACTGACGTTTCAGCACAGAGAACAAGGAATGATATTCCGCATTATTGCGTAAAAAATGCTTTTGAGCCGACGGGTTCATACGAATCAGCTCACCGTCTGCCGTCCAGAGAATGGTTGGCGACAGAGCGAAGTTAAACAGATCCTCAAATTGCTTTTCCTGCGCAGACAGGCGTTGGAAAGTGTGTTCCAGCGTGCGGCCGAAGTGGTCAAATTCGTAAATTTTTGAGCCCGGAAAGAAGTCATCCAGTCCACGCTCTGCCACTTTATGGGTGTAGGTCATCAACCCTTCAATTTCCGACTCAATACGTCGCTGCAACCACCAACGCGTCAGTATGGAGACACCCACCATCGCCACCAGCGCAAAAACCATCCAGAAATAGTAATTGTCACGTAGGCTCAACGCATTCTCGTTACTCTGCACTGAGTAAACACTGAGATACGTCGGCACCCCTTCCACTTCCAGAACCGTTTTCGCCACCATATTTTTGTCGTACAGCATGTCGCTCATACCGTCCTGCAACACATCGAGCGCTGTATAGGATTCGTCTCCATTCAGAGTCGACGCCAAAACTTCTGAACCAACGGTCAAAATCAGGTTCTGCGAGTTACTGCTGTCACGAATGGTCTCGATTAATGCAAAGTTGTTGTTGAGTACAATACTGACGTAGAGAAAACCGATGACTTCGCCGGTTGCGGTATCCACAATCGGTGAGCGGCGAACAAGCAGGTAGGCCGTGCCTAACTCTGAAGGCGTTTGGATTAGGTGCCAGTTACTGCTGATTGACACTTTTCGGATGATGGCGTTGAGCTCTTTCGACTGAACCCCATAAAACTGAGAGTTGCCGTCTTCCCATACCATCTCTTTGAGGTCGGTAATGAAACGAATATCCGGCGTATTGTTGAGTTCAAGCTGGTCAACACTGAGAAAGTACTGATCCAGTGCGTCATTAGTATCGCCGTGCAGAGCCTGAATCAAACTGGCATTTTTTGCGCTACTGTCCTGATGAATCTGCAGCGTGGCCAATCGGTAATTGAACAGGTTCTGAATCAGGCTGGAGGTTTGAGTTGAAGTGCGGGCCACTTCCTGTGAGATCAAACGACTGCTGATTTGATAGCTTTGAAACAGCACCGTCAACGTCAGCGCACCAAGCACCGTCACAATCGCTCGGCTGATGAACGTTGCGATTTTTCTTTTCTGTTTGACTGTGCTTGATCTGATGCCCACTCAGTGTTCCTTTGCTACCGATTAACGATCGGAATAACGAAATGCTCGTTGCTTAAATACATCGATTTTTTGCGAACTATCTTCTTTGGTGACAATCTCAAAGTCGCCGGAATAGACCACTGGCACCGCCTCGCCTTCAAGGTCGCGTTTGATGGCTTCCGCCATTGCAATGCCCGTATCGTCGTTGATGCGCATGACAGTGACATCAAGATGCCCTTCATTCAGCGCTTCAAGCTCTGCCGAACCACCGCCCCAACCGTTGACCTGAATGTCTTCACGATTCTGCTCTTGCAACGCTTGCGCAGCGCCCAGTGCCACATCCGTTGAACAGGCATAAATAAATTTGATGTCCGGATCGTTTTTCAGAATGTTAAGCGTTGCTTCGTAACCACTCTCCTGAGTGGCTTTGGTGTAATAAGAAGAGGCCAGCTGATAATCACCAGTGCCTTCCATCTGCTGAATAAAAGTGTCGCCACGTGCGTCACTGACGTAGCCTTCAGAGAAATACAGCACGGAATATTTGCTGCCTTTAGGCACGTGTTCGCGATAATACTGCGCCAGTTGCTGCGCACCGGTTTCGTGGTCAAAGCCCACATACATCATCGGCTGACGGCTATCCCAGTCTCTGACCGGAGTAGTGATATTCTGAAGAATCAATTTGGTTGGAGAAGAGCTGAGAACATGTTCGATAAACTTGCGGTGACGCGTAGTGTCGAGAGTAAAGATCAGATAATCGGTGTTGTTTTTCAGCGCCTCCATCAAAGAAAGGCTTTGCTGACGCATATCCAGATTAGGCCGCGTAAAAACCTGATTGATTTGGTACTCAATCCCTAGCTCTTCCAGACGCATCTCAAACGCCTTAATGTTGCGAATCCAGTAATCTGAAATCTGCTGCCCCGGATAGACGACCGAAATGGTCACAGGCTTGCTTTGTTTGACATTCAGCCTTGCTGGCGATTGTCTGACCGCATTAGAAAGCGACTCCGTCAACGTTTTTTGTTGCGGATTTGCATTCAGAAACTCTTGATAATGCCAGTAACCATTCAGTACTTGAGACGAATACGCAAAGGCTAAAGGAGCAAAACAGAGGCAAACTATAAGTAGTAGTGTTTTTTTCATTTGAGTACCAAACGCAACGTTTGTGATTAGGATACGACTTTCTGGCCCGATGCTCTGCCCTATCAACTGAAAGTTTTCCTTATTCATCAAAGAATAAGGGAAACTAAGCAGCTACGATTATTAAGCATACGGCGTACAAATAAAAGCGCAGACATGCAAAAATCTGTCAACATGTCTGCAACTGCTGAAATAAACCGCAACCCGTCGGCGTTAGAAAGTGAAAGCCAGGTTGGCAGACAGCCCATATTGATAGTTACCCGCGTAATTGGCGGCCAGGTCCACACTGACTAAATCACCGGGACTGATCCCCAGACCGGCCGTGATCGAGTTATCCAACGTACTTTCCAAATCAATCTCATAACCCGCTCGCAGCTGCGCCCATCCCCACGCATTGCCTTCCACACCAAATCGCAGGAATTGCGTATCATCATCCACGCCTTTAAAGCGTTTTTGTTTAGTCAAATCCCAGTCGATCGCCAGTGCAAGGAAGTCAGTAACATACCCGCCAGAGACTGTCACCTGCGGATCAAGCGTATAACTGCTCTGGTCATCGTAAGTTTTAATTTCGTGAGAAATCAGGTCTTTTGCTGCAATACCAGCCCTGAAGTTATCTTTTAACCACACGGCACCAATATCGAGGTTGAAGGCATTCTTGGAAGTTTTGCTCTGATCGTAGTCGCTCAGGTCAAAGTCCTGTACCGTCACCACCTCTTTGTATGTTCGCAGTTCCTGAATTTTGGGCGTAATCCCAATCGCTATCTGTTGACCTTGTAGCGTAAACAGCTTCGCGACGGCCACACCATATTCCGAATAGCCAAAGGCCAGCATGTTAACGTACGAATTCTGATAACGGGTTTCGACATCGGATGCCGTATTGCCGGTGTTGGCGGCAATACTGGAATCCGCCAGAATTTCCGCATAGCCACGGGCAAAAAAGTTCAGCGACACCGCATTCATGGGTAGCGCAACAGCAATGCCTGCTCCACCGGAAACCGCAAAAGGTTTGTCATCCGCTAAATCATCAAGATAGCCATTGAGCTGATTAATATTCTCCTGTGTCGCCGCACCGACGCCTGCCGCTTCAAATTGATCGATGGAGCTTTGCAGGTCATCAATGGTCGAAAGCGACTCATCCGAATCACGGACGTTCGCCCCCAGCGCAGGAACCAGCAACCCGACCGAGTCCCGGTCACGATACACCGCTGTCAGCGCCGGATTGTAGAAAGGCGCCAGTAAATAGTCTGAAGTTGTTACGCCGGTATTGCCCATCGCGTTACCACGAGCATCCGCAACGCCATTGGCAGCGTAAGCAGACAAAGGACAGATACCAAACATGATCACTGCTGAAAGATATTTATAATGATGCATTTCCTTATTCACCTCTATGAATCAGACTCATAAACAAGGTTAATACAGAAATTCAGATTTCACCGATTAATGGCAGGCATTCGCGGTCGTAAACGATGCCTGATTCACAATCGTTAGATAAGAGAGGTTTGTCCGCACACCAGACGCTCTTTGTCGGCTTTGGACAGTTGTTTGATGCGGTATTCCAGTTTGAGGGCGTCGCCTTTGCTCGGGCCGATTTCCTGTTGCCACGCCAGAGAAAGCGGGCCTTTTCCGCGCAAGGCTTTAGCACCCTGACCTTTCTGGTGCTGGGTAAAGCGCCGTTCAACATCGGTAGTGATGCCACAATACAGCGCGTTACTTGACGTCCGAACCAGATAAACCCACCAGTTCGGACTGACAATTTCCGAGTTCATTCGAACCCGATTACAGCTTTTGTTCGATAAGAGCGCGCAGTTCTGCGACCTCTTCACGCAGCGCCGCCACTTCCTGCTCTAACGCTTCAAGCTGAGAGTTTGAAGGTTCGTGCTCAGAGAAGCTCGCCAAGCTGTCAAAATCAACGTCGCCAGAAAACAGATGCTGATAACGCGATTCACGTTTGCCCGGTTCACGCGGCAGTTTCACCACCAGAGAGCGGTTCGCCAGATCTTCCAGTACCGCTTCGGTTTCTTTCACATCGCTAAAGTTACACAGGCGGTTGGTACGAGTTCTCAACTCACCCGGCGTTTGTGCGCCGCGCAGCAGCAGGCAGCATACAATGCCAAGCTCTTTGTCGTTCAGTTTGAGATCGCCGAATTCAGTGTTACAGAAGCGATGCTGATATTTCGATGCACGGCTATTAAAACCACTTTCATCACTCACCAAACGGCGGGCAATCAGGCCTTCTACGGCATCCTGCACATCCGCTTCGGATAGCGACAGCACCGGTTCACGGTTACTTTTCTGGTTACAAGCGGTCGTCAGGCTGTTGAGCGTCAGCGGGTAGTGATCCGGAGTGGTAACTTCTTTTTCAATCAGGCAGCCAATAACGCGGGCCTCTAGCGGAGAAAGTTCGTAATTCATTGTCGTTTCCTTCTTTTATCGAGGCTGGCCTCGTGCTCCCATTCTTAATGTTCTGAAGTCAGTGAAAAGCGCACAATCCTGCCGTTTTCATCAATCATGACAACTTTAGAACGGTTTAATTCAATTTCTAGTAATTCAAGGCTTTGCCGTTCGCCGATGTAAGCTTGTCGAAGCTTGGGGCGAAGATCGGGCTCGGCTGGCAATGCTTCTTTCTTAGGAACAATAATTTCTGAGGGTTGCATGGTCGAATCATTGTTTCGTCATTAATTGGCCTCATGATATAGCGCAATTTCAGGCAAGTACAATCTCTGCGAATACCGAGTGACTATTTATTGGTCAAGGTGTTGTTAGGTTTGATCTAAAGGCTGTTATGAGTCTTGATGTTGTGTTTTAATCGTTGACAGTTGCATTCATTCTAGGAAAAGGGACCTATGAACAGCGTATTTGAAATCGTGAGTCTGGCTCGCCGTAAAAACAAACTAAAACGTGAACTTTTAGACAACGAGAAAAAAGTTCGTGATAACCGTAAGCGTGTTGATCTGCTGGAAAACCTGGTGGATTACATCAAACCTGATATGACTCAGGAAGAAATCATCGCGATCGTGAAAAACATGAAAGCGGACTACGAAGATCGTGTGGATGACCACATCATCAAGAGCGCAGAAATTTCAAAAGAGCGCCGTGAAATCAGCCGCCGCATTCGCGAACTGACTGAACAAGACAAACTGATGCACCAAGGCAAAAAATAAGCCTGTTGCCTGAGTTTAAAACCCGCCCAATGGCGGGTTTTTTATTCCCGCCACATCTACCCAACCCCAGATTTCACAGCATTTAATCTTGGTTATTAAACTGGCGGCAAGACAATTCCGTTTCAGCCTCGCAGCCGCAAATCGACCAACCACTTCTTGCCCTCTTTCTTGATGCTCATATTCTGCTCAACCAAATGAAATGCACATTGATGCGTAATTGTGGTAATAAAGCCCAAATTGATCACACCAAAAAACTCTCTTGTTTGGTATTGTCGACGCGTTTCATTTGTCAGTTGTGGAGACATGCCTCAAGTGTATGTGCCCAATTTGGCATGGTGTATTAGATAGACGCTGTCTGTATTTTATTCCGAAGTTTTAAAGACTGAACCTAGTTAAAAAAGCGGTTATACAAAAAGGAGATATATACGTTAATGTTGGAATTATTAGTTCTCGCTGCACTCAGCTACATAGTATGGAAATTCAAAGGAAAGAGTACGCCGAAACCACAGTCTAAACTCTGGGATACAACGCAAAATACAAAAACCACTGTTGATGTAACAAACAAGCCCAATGTAAAAGTAGAACACAATAAACAAAGTCACTTGGCCACTGAAAATGAGAGAAAACTGTGCTTCGCTCTGCAAAAGGCTTTACCGTCAGACTATATAATTCATAGTCAAGTTTCTTTAATGGCTTTAGTTACACCTGTTAATTTCAAACACAACTCTCGAACATGGGCCAAGAGAATGGACTTTGTTATTACTGACAAAGCTACAAAAGTTCTGGCAGTAATCGAGCTTGATGACTCAACACATAATTGGAAAAAAAGACAGGAACGTGATCTATACGTAAATGAAGCACTAGAAGGGCATCATAAGTTAGTACGTTTTAGTACAAAACGTTTTTACGAGCCATCTGAAATTGCAAAAGTATTGGAGCGAGAGACAGAGATTAAATGTAATAGTTTCGATGAAGTTTTGTATAACAAGACGTTGAAGACAGATCCATAATACTTGGCAGTTTTGATTCAAATCAAATTAAGCGGCTACAGCACAATGATTTAAGTTGAGTGATTGCATTGTTTTCAATTTAAACACAGCGTTGTGCATTTAGGAGAACATCGTGAGTTTTATCGACATGTTATTAGAAGAAATTGAATCGGAACCACGCTCAAAACTTTGTACTGTGTGCCATGGTCAACAGTCCGTAAGAAGTTTTTCTTGGTCGGAATTCGTTTTGGAATATGGCGCGGAATCCCTTGAATACAATAGTAAGTTCCGTATTGCGGAAAGGGCCTGGATTGAAGCAGGTACACCTGAATTTAAAAATTTCGAGATAGCATTCTTAGATCTTGGCTTAACTTTCCATGAAGCGAAAGATTTTTATGAGCTGTGTTTAATACAAAATAGTACTGAATCTTGTCGTAATTGCCAAAACGGACGAGAACTCACTGACCATGGTAAACGCGTGGCGAATTTGAGAGACAAGTTGACGAACCTTTAGCGCATAGATCACTAGGTATTGATGAAAGATTAGCAACGCTCGGCATTTTTGGTGTGCTTTGAATTGATAGTTTAGATTGGCGGTCAGCGTCGCTCAATACTTAACGCGGCTATATGCAGGAGTATCGATGAAATTTCAGGAAGTTGAGTCAAAGTTAGCGTGGTTCAATGAGATATCTGCTGGCATAGGTCTAGTCGTAGGATATTTGTGTTACACGCTTTTCTGGCTTTTGAGCCCTGAAACCAAAATTGAGGTTCAAGTTACTGAACCAATCTACGAAGATATGATTTTAGGCTATATCCCAAATGAAATAGAAACTGAGAATATCCCCACGGCAGAAATACTAGCTAAAAAGAAACTGAACTCCGAACTCAAGCCCATCGCAGTCCAAGCGCCCCAATTTACGAACGAAGGTCTTCCTATTCTGAAAACTACAACAAAAATATTCAACGGCATGGGGACGCCATCTGTTGTTGTAAATCGGGTTGAGCTGTTAAGACCAAATTTCGGAAGCTACTCATATACTGTAACTAAGGGAAGCAAGAAGTTTGTAACTTATTTCAGTCCTGACATTTTTTATACAGGAACAGGTTTTTATTATGAACAAAAATCCGTGGAATTTAGTGGTGGCAAAAGCGCTGAAATCTTTGCTGTAAAAGTAGCTACAGCATTCGCCTTTTTGTCTTTCGTACTGTTTCTATTTAAAATCAGGCCTAATCCAAGAAAATGTCTAGAAAGATTTAAGAAAGCTCGTTTTGATATGGGTGAAGATGAATCCAGCATATAACATTCAAACCAACATCACTCCATCAAAGAAGCCACCTATCAAGGTGGCTTCTTTTTTAAAAAATCTTCTTAAACACTGGCGCGATGGCTTTGCCGATAATCTTAAAGTTGCGCCCGTTCTTGTGGTTGATCTCGAATGACTCGTAGGTTGGGTTGTCTTAAATCACTGGTCAATCCCTTTCGGAGTGTCCACTGCAAACGTTCTACAGACACACATCGTCAGTTTTAGCCGCCTTATCTCCCTACCCCATTACCTACTATTTGCGCCAACAGAATTAGGTAATGACAAAAGTGTGATTAACATTAAACGTTTGCGTAATCGCTAACCTTCACCGAACTCGTTTTTGAGGGTTTTATCACAATAACCCTGTTGTTATAGTGACCACAGATAAAACAACCGAACCATTCGAGGCATGGAGCATCCTCACTTATCTCACGACGAGAAGATTGGTACCGACACTGACACTGTTCGGCAAAATTTAAAGAGGGTCAAAAAATGGACATGAACATGGTTGAAATCATGGGTTATGCGGCATCAATCGGCGTAGCGATTTCGCTAACAATGAAAGACATCGTGAAACTCCGCGTTCTGAACTTTATCGGCTGTGCGCTGTTTGTTGTGTACGGTTTGATGATTAACGCATGGCCAGTGGTTGCCACGAACGCGTTCATCGCCTGCGTTAACGTATACTTCCTGTTCAAGATGCAGCAGGAAAAGAAGGCTGATAAAGCCGAAGGTGTGCAAAGCGCCGCCTGAAAAGAATAAAAAAGACGTGTAAAAAAAGCCCGGGTTGTCACCCGGGCTTTTGCTTTTCCCCGATAACCGCTTCTCCCCTACGAAGAAACGGTTACATGCATGATTACTCTTCGTTATGCAGCTCTGCCCATGCCTGAGCACATTTCACTGCACGCTTCCAACCTTTGTAACGACGTTGACGTTTCTCTTCGTCGTGGTGAGGTTCAAAGCTGCGGTCGATTTCTGCTTTATCTTTCAGCTCTTCCAAGTCGTCCCAGAAACCCACAGCCAGACCAGCCAGGTAGGCTGCGCCCAATGCTGTTACTTCGGTAACTTTCGGGCGGTGAACTTCGGTGTCCAGAACATCAGACTGGAACTGCATCAGGAAGTTGTTGGCAACCGCGCCGCCATCCACACGCAGAGCCGACAGGCGAATGCCTGAGTCTGCCTGCATCGCATCCAGTACGTCACGAGTCTGGTAAGCGATACTTTCCAGCGTTGCACGGATGATGTGGTTAGAGTTCACGCCGCGAGTCAGGCCAACGATGGTGCCACGAGCGTAAGCATCCCAGTATGGCGCGCCAAGGCCAGTAAACGCCGGAACCACGTATACACCGTTTGAGGTATCTACTTTGGTTGCAAAGTATTCTGAATCGTGCGCGTCAGAGATCAGTTTCAGCTCATCACGCAGCCACTGGATAGAAGCGCCGCCCATGAATACTGCACCTTCCAGTGCGTACGCAGGTTCGCCTTTCGGACCACAAGCCAGAGTCGTCAGCAGCCCATTTCTTGAGGTCACTTTTTCCTGACCAGTGTTCATCAGCAGGAAGCAGCCTGTGCCGTACGTGTTTTTCGCCTGACCAGCTTTAACACACATTTGGCCGTACAACGCCGCTTGTTGGTCACCCGCAATACCTGCGATTGGAATACGCGTACCGCCTTTACCACCAATGTTGGTTTGGCCGTACACTTCTGAAGAGCGTTTCACTTCTGGCATCATTGCCAGAGGAATGTTGAACTCTTTCAGGATCTTTTCATCCCATTGCAGGGTATTGATGTTAAACAGCATGGTACGTGATGCGTTGGTGTAGTCGGTCACGTGTACACGACCTTGAGTCATTTTCCACACCAGCCATGTATCAACGGTACCGAACAGCAGTTTGCCCGATTCGGCCGCTTCACGTGCGCCTTCTACGTTATCCAGAATCCATTTGATTTTGGTGCCTGAGAAGTATGGGTCCAGAACCAGACCGGTGTTTTCGCGAATGTACGCTTCCAGTCCGTCACGAGATTTCAGCTCTTCACAGATTTCAGCCGTACGGCGACATTGCCATACGATGGCGTTGTAAACCGGTTTGCCTGTTTCTTTATCCCAAACGATGGTGGTTTCACGTTGGTTGGTAATACCAATCGCCGCCACTTCATCGCTGCGGATGCCCGCTTTGCCCAGTGCTTCAACCAGCGTTGAACTCTGAGTTGCATAGATTTCCATTGGATCATGCTCAACCCAACCCGCTTCTGGGTAGATTTGAGTGAATTCACGCTGAGAAACGCTCACAATATTTGCATCGTGGTCCAGTACAACAGCTCGCGAGCTGGTGGTGCCCTGATCTAATGCAACCACATATTTCTGCTCAGTCATGGTTTATTCCTTATAGTTTCACGTTCTTGCTAACTTCGAATTACTTTAATTTTAGACGTGTGCCTGTTCACTTTCTTCCACGTCATCACATTGGTTCGGGATGGTACATCCGGTGCCGACTGTTGGTAGGTAAACAGCGATAAATTTTGGATATGCCCACGCACCAAAACAAGCACCAGCAATTGGGCCAATGATTGGTACGATAAAATATGGAATGTCTTTAGCGCCAGTCAGCGCGTAGTCCCAACCTGCCAGGTAAGCGAACAGCTTAGGACCGAAGTCACGTGCCGGGTTCATGGCAAAACCGGTTAGTGGACCAAGCGAGCCGCCGATCACTGCTATCAGAATACCGATCAGTAGCGGGTTCATGGCATTACGGTGTGCGCCGTTGTTTTCGTCGCCCAGCGCCAGAATGGCAAACATCAGCACAGCAGTAATGGTAAATTCTACCGCCACAGCACCACCAAACGACAATGATGCATTCGGATAAGTAGAGAAAATACCCGCTGTTGCCAACGCTTCTTGGCTGCTACGTACAAAATTGTGCGCGATTTCGTAATCGGTAAAAAGGTTACTGTACAAGCTGTAAACCAAAGCTGCCGAGCAGAATGCACCGAGCATTTGCGCCACAATATAAGGAACCACTTTCGCTTTATCAAAACCATGGAAAGCGGCCAGTGCGATCGTTACCGCGGGGTTGATGTGTGCGCCAGAGACACCAGCAGTACAGTAGATGGCGATGGCAACGCCCATGCCCCACATGATACTGATTTCCCATTGACCAAATTGTGCGCCTGTCAGCACAAGTGCTGCCACACAACCCACACCGAAGAAAATCAGCAGTCCGGTGCCGATAAACTCCGCGATACACTCTCCTAAAAGAGTATGTTGTTTTGTTCGAGTCATAAGTAAGAGTCCTGTTTATTGTTATGTACACAATGTTTGTGTAGGGCGAATCTGGCACAGAAAACTGCTCTCGAAAATCGAATATGGAAATTTATGAGCGTTCGAGCACAAAATTGTTAACGCCAAACTCGTTTTTTGTTAATTGGCGCATCATTTTGATCATTTCATCAGTAGGTTCACTTTTCACCTTACCTTTATCTAATTGAGCAAACACTAAATAAACAGAGAGTTACTGATTAAATAAGGCGTTGTACGTTTTTTATTACCGAACTTACCCATTCAACAACGAACACATCTGACCAGCTCGTTAGCTCATTTATCCTTATTTTCATCCACTTATATGTAACATTTCTGTGCATCAAGCTGTTAAAAACCCGCAACATTGTTGGTTAATTTCTCCACAACCCTACTAAACAATCACCAAAAATATCAATTTTGCGCTCGTTCGCGCTTTTGTGAGCAACATACCGAACACAAATGATAAAAAATGACACACTAAGTGTAAGTTTATTCAAGTTGCATAAGGTAAAGGTCATGACGGCTTATCAACGAATGGAAACCGACGTCGTAATCATTGGCGGCGGCGCTACCGGAACCGGGATTATGCGGGATTGCGCATTGCGAGGCATCGCCTGCATCCTGTTGGAAAAAGATGACATTGCCTCTGGCACCACGGGTCGAAATCACGGCCTTCTGCATTCTGGCGCGCGCTATGCGGTAACCGACGCTGAGTCGGCGAAAGAGTGCATTCAGGAAAACCAAACGCTCAAACGTATTGCCCGCCATTGTGTGGAGGCAACTGACGGTCTGTTCATTACCCTCCCTGAAGACGAACTCAGCTTTCAAGACACTTTTATTCAGGCATGTGGCTATGCAGGCATCGAAACCACACGTTTAACACCTAAAGAGGCGCTGGCTCTGGAGCCGAACGTTAACCCGGCTCTGATTGGCGCGGTCAAAGTGCCAGACGGCACGCTGGACCCATTTCGCTTGTGTGCCTCTAACGTGCTGGATGCAAAAGAACATGGCGCGCGCATGTTTAACCGTACCATCGTCACCAGTTTGATTCGTCAGGGCGATACCGTGCTGGGCGTACGCTGCCTGCAATTGGGCACCAACCAACAGTTTGAAATCTTTGCTAAAGAGGTGATCAACGCGGCGGGCATCTGGGGACAACATATCTGCGAATATGCCGATCTCAACATCAAGATGTTCCCAGCCAAAGGTTCACTGCTGATCCTCGATTACCGCATCAATAACCTGGTGATTAACCGCTGCCGTAAACCGTCGGATGCGGACATTCTGGTTCCGGGCGACACCATTTCACTCATCGGCACCACCTCTGAGCACATCGACTACGACCAGATCGATAACTTACATGTGACCGAGCGCGAAGTGGATGTACTGTTGGCCGAAGGCGCGAAACTCGCACCAATCATGGCCAATACCCGCGTGCTGCGCGCCTATGCGGGCGTACGTCCTCTTGTGGCGGTGGACGACGACGGCAGCGGCCGCAATATCAGCCGTGGCATCGTGTTACTGGATCACCAACAGCGTGACGGCCTGAAAGGCCTTACCACCATTACTGGCGGCAAACTGATGACCTATCGTCTGATGGCCGAATGGGCGACCGATTTGGTGGCCGAGAAACTGGGTAATACCGCCGCGTGTGAAACACATACCCGCCCGCTGCCGGGCTCAAACGAAACACCAAAAACGGTTAAGAAAACGGCCAGCATTGCCAAGCCAGTTTATGAATCGGCGATCTACCGTCATGGCGAACGCGCAAAACAGTTCTTGTCCGATGATGCCAAGAGCCAAGCGATTATTTGTGAATGCGAAATGGTCACCGCTGGCGAAATCGAATACGCCATTAAGCAGCTCGACGTCAATAATCTGGTCGATTTACGCCGCCGCACTCGCTTAGGTATGGGCCCTTGTCAGGGCGAATTGTGCAGCTACCGCGCGGCCAGCCTGTTTTCCGAATATGGTCAGGTCGACGGCTGTCAATCAAGCGGCTTGCTGGTCGATTTTCTGGAAGAGCGCTGGAAAGGCATTAAACCGATCTTCTGGGGTGATGCACTGCGCGAAGCGGAATTCAGTTATTGGATCTACGAAGGTCTGCTCGGTGCCAGCGACCTTCCCCATCACTCTCAGCCAGAACAACAAGAACAACAGGAGGCGGGTTTATGATGCACTATGATGTGGCGGTTATCGGTGGCGGAATTGCTGGCTACACCGCCGCCATTCGCAGCCTACAAGCCGGTAAAAAGACCGTGTTAATCAGTCAGGGCCAAAGCGCGCTGCATTTCTCATCCGGCTCCATTGATGTGCTGGCTAAGTTACCAGACGGCAGCCCGGTAACGCATCCGTTTGATGCGCTCGAAGCATTAAAACAGCAAGCGCCGTTGCACCCTTATAATGCGGTGGGGCGCACCACGTTGCAAAAAGGTCTGGAGTGGTTTCGTCATACTTTAGCGGCCGCCAATGTGCCGCTGCAGCATCAGGATGATCTAGCGAACCACGGACGTATTACCCCGCTGGGCACACTGAAAGCCACCTGGCTTTCGCAACCGTTCGTTTATCAACACCGTAGCGAGGTGCCATTTGAGCGCATCGTGGTGGTTTCAATAGACGGCTATCGCGATTTCCAACCGCAAATGCTGAAAGATAACCTCAGCCAACACCCTAATTTTCATGCGGTGCCGATTCATACGGTGACGTTGTCGATTCCGGGTTTTGATGGCTATCGCCGCAACCCGAACGAGCTGCGCTCGATCGATATTGCGCGCCTGCTCAAACAGGAAGCCGCGTGGACCACGCTGTGTGACGGGCTAATGCGTGTCGCTAATCGTGATGACTTGGTGATCATGCCTGCGATTATGGGCAACGGTGACGGCCTGACGCTGCTCACCAAGCTGCGCGCTACGACGCAACTTCACTTTCATGAAGTGCCGACTATGCCGCCTTCTCTGCTCGGAATCCGTATCGAAGAAGCGTTGAGCCGCACCTTTATTCAGTTGGGTGGTATTCACCTCAAAGGCGACAAAGTGGTTAGTGGCCATTTTGAACGCGACCGTCTGGTGAGCCTGCAAACACAAAACCTGCGCGATATGCCCATCAGCGCTGAACACTACATCATGGCAACCGGCAGCTATTTCAGTCAGGGGTTGCATGCTGAGCAACACACCATCACCGAACCTGTGTTTGGGCTGCAAGTGACACACAAACCCGCGCGGGCGGATTGGCGTAATCCCGCCTTTTTCGCTGACCGTTCACACCCATTTATGGCTTTCGGTGTGGAAACCAACGCTCAGCTCAACCCCACACGCAACGGGGAAGCAGTGCAAAACCTCTACTGCTGCGGTTCGATGTTGGCAGGTTACGACCCGGTTTTTGAAGGCTGTGGTGGTGGCGTCGCGATTGGTACGGCCTATCACGCCATCATGCAATGTATGAATCCGCAAGTGCCCGTTTCTCACCCTAAACCATCTGATCAGGAGGTGCTCGCATGAACGCGCCATTTTCAAAAGCTGCTCCTCTGAACACCAGCTTTGACCAATGTATTAAGTGCACGGTGTGTACCGTCTACTGCCCGGTCGCCAAAGCCAACCCGGATTACCCGGGGCCGAAACAGTGCGGTCCGGACGGTGAGCGTTTACGCATCAAAAGCCCGGAATACTACGACGAAGCACTGAAATACTGCACCAACTGCAAACGCTGTGAGACGGCCTGTCCTTCTGGGGTGAAAATCGGCGATATTATCGCGGTGGCACGAGGTAAACACGGCAAGAAACCGCTCAATCCGAAACTGATGCGCGACTACGTACTCAGCCACACCGATCTGTTCGGTTCGCTGGCGACACCCTTTGCGCCAGTGGTGAACTTCGCCACATCGATGCCGATCGTGAAAAAGATCATGCACAAAACCATCGGCGTGCATGATCACAAAGCGCTACCAAAATATTCGCACGGCACGTTTCGCCGCTGGTTCAAACAAAACTGCACCAGCCAGCCATTGTATCAGCGTCAGGTCACGTATTTTCATGGCTGCTACGTGAACTACAACCACCCGCAATTGGGCAAAGACTTAGTCAAAGTTCTGAATGCGATGAACATTGGCGTGCGCCTGCTGGACAACGAAAAATGCTGCGGCGTACCGCTGATTGCCAACGGCTTTCACGATAAGGCGCGCAAAAATGCGCTGTTGAACGTGAAGCACATGGAAGCTGCGGTGAACGATTACCACACTAAGGTGATTTCCACCTCGTCCACCTGCTCATTTACTTTGCAGCAAGAGTACCCACATGTGCTGGGTGTCGATAACAGCAAAGTCTCTAACGAGATTGAATACGTGACCCGATTCCTGCTCAAAGAGTTCATGAACGGTAACGCGCCCAAAATGAAACCCGTCAATCTGAAGGTGGTTTACCACACTCCTTGCCACTTGGAACGCAGCGGTAACGTAATGTTTACCATTGAACTGCTGCGCATGATCCCTGGGCTGGAACTGATTGTACTCGACAGTGAATGTTGTGGATTAGCCGGTACTTATGGCTTCAAAGCGGAGAACTACGACGTTTCAATGAAAATCGGCTCGCACCTGTTTGATTCGATTAAAGCCTCCAACGCAGATTTTGCCATTACCGATTGCGAAACCTGTAAATGGCAGATTGAAGAAAACACCGCGCTGGAGACCGTTCACCCTATCAGCTTGCTGGCTCAGGCATTGGTCTAAAACAGAAAAGCGGGCTGAGCCCGCTTTTTCCTTACTGCTTATCGCACCGTCAAATCCGATAACCGATACCAACCAGATTGTTGTTTGCCGCTATTTGCGAGGTTCAGTTGCGCTTTACCATAGCGATCTACCAACGCCAGCTCCACAAAGTAATGGCCGGCAGGTAATCGCTTTGGCAGGGTAAAACTGCTCATGGTCGAATGCTCACCCGGCAGCCATTGCAGCACATCGTTATCCGAAATCGCCAAAAACGCCGATTCGTCTGCATCGTTGATCAAACGATACGCCAGATAGTAGTGATGGTATGGCGGCGCGTTACCTTCATTGACGAATAACGTTTGAATCGTCAGAGTTGAACCGGCTGAGAGCTGCGCCTGATGCTCAAGTGTATCCACGCGCAGGCGATAGCCAATTTGACTCAGCGCATCATCCAGAAGATCCCGATATTGGTTCGGCACGGGTTGAGATTTTAGGTTTAACGTTGAGGCATGCTGGGCCACCGCCCAATCCAGACTAGCTTTGGCCTGCTCGCGGGTATAGTTTTGCGTACTCAGCCATTCAGCCATATTGCCGCAGGTTTCCAGACTGACTGGCGCGGACTGCCATGCCTGATTAAAGAGCGCATAAGTTTGCTGAGCCATTTTGAGGCGATAAGGATAGTCATCGACCATGTGACTCCAACTGTCTGAGAAATGGTGCCAGTCACCCCAGCAATCGGCGCGCCATCCTGCCCCTTTCTCCACCGCATAGGCCAGACTGTTTTCGCCGCTGATCAGCATCACTTTCGGCGTTTGTGCAAACGCAGCAAAATGCAAATCGACCAGTTTGTTCAGTTCGTCATCGCTGTAGCGCTGATGCAACGGTTCCAGCGTAGCAAAATTGCTGTTGTGCCACTCGCCCCAGGAGCCCACCATCCCAATATCGATATGGCTCAGACTCGGATTGCCATCGTAGCGCTGCCCGAGTGTATTGAGCAGTTTTTCCACATAATAGAGGTACAGATTGTCGTCCAGATCCGGCACAAAGGTTTTGCCATCTTGCGTCCAGACTCCACGGATGCCTTTATTGATCAACCAAGTGGGAATTTTACTGCCACTCCACGGCTCATCGGCCGTCATAAAGCGTAGTGCGACCATTTTAGCTGGCTGCTGCGCCTGATTAAGAGCCAGAAGACGGTCGATGGTATCAAACGCGTACTCGCCCTCTTTCGGTTCCAGATCGCTCCAGTAAAAACGGTAGTAATCCACACCTGACGCCGGATATTGATCGCTGGCCAGCGAAACGCCCCAACTGTTGTGAAAGGTTTCGACACCGACACCGGGATTCGAAATCGGCCCACTGAGCGCAGCAGGATGTACAGTGACCATCCGCTCATTGCGTGAATCCGATGTGGACGAAGAGGGCGTTTTCTTTTCCGCCTGACAGGCAGAGAGTGGCAACATCAGCAGCAAAATCCATCCGATGTGACACAGTAAGCCGCGGGAAGAACGCTTCGTGAGTGAGCTCATTGCATCAGCCCTTTAAACCAATCCCAGATACCGAGTGAGTAGTTGGGGAAAATATCGATACCCATCGCGGACTTAAGCAGATACAGCGCCAGAAATGACAAGCCCAACAGCGCGAGCAGACCCACTAATATCGCTGAGGTGACAATAAAGTTGGCCAGCTTCGATTCAGACGCCCGCAATTGAGTTCGGCGATCGCGTCCCATGAGCAAAACCAGATAGTAACGCTTGCCAAACCAAGGCAGGCTTTTGCGTACATCAACCGGATGACGATTACCCAACCCAACGCTTTTTATCGCATGCTCAATGGCCTGCTTCTGTTTGTCGGTTAACTCCTGCGCGACTTCCTGATCGAGCGCGTAGTAAAACTGAGTCACCGCTTTATGTTGATTTGCCGCTGTCACACTGTCCGTCCTACAACTTTTTGGTAAACCTGCATGGTTTGCTGGGCGATTTTATGCCAGTCATACTTTGCCAAGTATTCAGAATAGTCAACGTGCGTTTCTTCACGCAGCGCCGCCAGCTTGTGACTGAGTGCCGAGACGTCACCCACCGGGAAATAGCAATTGGCATCCAGAGCCACTTCGCTGTTGGCGGGAATATCACTGACAATGGCTGGCAACGAGAACGACATTGCTTCGAGCAGCGCGATCGGCAGTCCTTCATGATAGGAAGGCATGACAAATAATCTGGCTTGTGAGAACACGGCTTTGAGCGCATCGCCTTTCAAAAAGCCTGTCAGGATAACGCCTGGTGTGGTGCGCGCTTTCTCTTTGAGCGCCGCGCTGTATGGCGTTTCATGGTCCGTATCGCCCACCAATACCAGCGGCATGCTCAACCCGGAATCGCGGTATGCATCAATCAGATCGTGAAAACCTTTCTCTTCCACAAAACGTCCCACCGCAACCATGTAGTTCTGTGGCGTCAACTGATACTGGCTCAAGGTTGTGCTGATGATATCTGCGCTTAAAGGCACAGGCGCCAGAACACCGTTGTAAATCAAATTGGCATCAAAACGCTGATATTTTTGCTGCAGAATGCGGTTGATCACCTCTGAAATGACAATCACTTCATTGGCCCACTTCGCGGCAAATTTCTCGCCCAACATCAGCACTTTTTTAGCAAAACCGCCCCATTTCTGACGATCGTAGTCCGGCCCGTGGTGGGTAAACACCACTTTCTTACCCAGCAGACGCAGCAGCGGCACGACCAACCCCGGGCCAATCGCATGCACGTGAACCACATCGGAACCATCAAACAGGGTTGAGAAAGCGGCCAGAGTTGAATGCACAATAGCCTCAAGTGATTTTTTCTTCGGCGCCCAAATCGCTTTGGTCTGCACGCCTTCATAAGAAGAGCGTTGGTAAGGCACGTAAGGCGAACGCGCAATCACGCACACCTCGGCACCGAACTGTTTAACCAGTTGCGGGTAAAGATGCTGACAATGGGTTTCAACGCCCCCCAGCACATCGGGAATGCCCCGCGTGCCCAATACGGTAATTTTCATGTTAAGCCGCCTCACTGACGAGTTGCTGATACAAATCTAATAAACGTTGTTCGTGAGTGGTCAGCGAGTATTTATTCAGCAGTCGTTGACGTGCATGAAGTCCCATCTCAACCGCCGCCTCTTTTTGTGTGGCGAACTCGTCCATTACACTCGCCAGAGAATCCGGGTTGCCTGCCTCAAACAAGCGGCCTTCCACGCCGTCCCGCACCTGTTCCGGAATACCGCCGATATTGGCCCCGATGACAGGTTTACCATACGCCATTGCCTCCAGTACCGACATCGAGCAGTTTTCATAACACTCCGAGGGCACAATGACCGCGCTGGCCTGCTTGATCAGTGCGTGCAGGGCATCGCCGCTTTGAAAACCCAGGAAATCAATGTCGCTGTGTTCCGCTTTTAATGGCTCATACAACGGGCCGTCCCCTACCACTTTCAGTGGCATTCGCTTGTGCGACTGTTGATAAGCTGAGGCGAGTGTCGCCACACCTTTTTCCTGACTCAAACGACCAAGATAGAGAAAATAACCATCATCACGGCAACCCGTCGCATCGACGTGTTCATCAATCCCATTGACGATCACATCAATGCGGTTGTTCGGCAGTTTCTGACGAATGATATTGGCCAGAAATTCACTCGGCGACACAATCACATCCAGCGCTTGGTAGTTACCAGCCAGTGACTGATACACCGCCTCCAGCGACAATAACGCGCTCTTAAACAGTGAACCTTGCTGACAACGATAGCGACACGCATTCCACACCGAACCATGCAAGCACGCTTCGCAAGTTTGACCGTCGCGGTACATGGTATAACTCGGGCAGGCAATTTTGGTATCGTGCGCGGTGAGCACCGTTTTGCAGCCAAGAGACTTGGCGACTTTGATGATCGATGGCGTCAGCTGATGATAAATGTTGTGGAAATGCACCACATCCGGCCGCTCCTGTTCAATCAGAATGCGGATTTTCCGGCATGCTTCGCGATTGTGAATGAAATCCAGAGCCGTGCGTACGCTGCTCATCAAACCATGACCGTCGTAATAATCAACGTTCGATACGAAAAAATCCTGATACGCTGAGGCGAAATTCTTCTCATGCTGCATTGAGAAATCGACGATCACCGCTCCGGATTTCATCAGCATTTCGCGTTCCTGAAAAAAGACCGTTTCCGCGCCGCCTTTCATGAAGAAGAATTTATTGACCAACAACACTTTCATCACTCTTCTCCTCGAATGACGCGATTCTCCGGCGCTGTCGCCGGATCTTTTAACGCCGCGCCCAAACCACGAATCAGGCCTGCGGCAAACACGCTCAGGTTAATCACACTTTGCGCCGCGTCGCGCAGCGAGCGGTTTTTTACCACTTTCAGCGTAAAGAAGGCAGCCAGTGGCAGTAGCGCCAAGCCAAACCAACTCCACGGTAAAAACAGCAGCGCAAACGCCACGCCGAGCAGATAGAGCGCAAAGATCAGTTCGTTTTTCACGGTGCTGACGGCTTGAGCAAAATGCGGTTTACCCCACGATGTTTTGAGCAATTCGCCGGAAGCACACAGGTAGCGGCTTCGCCAGCGATGACGCAACAAGGCAAACGTCGACATCACATACGAGGTGTGATGGAAATACGGCACATCAAGCCTGCGCAGTTTGAAACCCGCTTGGTGCAGGCGCATCCCCAGTTCCGCTTCTTCATAAGCGTGCAGGTTGCGATTGGTCAGATAACCGATGTGATCAATCGCCGATTTGCGGTACAAACCACCGCCCGCCAGATGATGACAATCCCCCAAAGGATAAATCTGATGCAGACGTTGTTTACGTGACTTAAATTCGTAGCTCACCGCATCGTCCATCTCCACCATTCCGGCCACGCCAGCGTAGTCTTGATGGGTATGTAAAAACTCAATCCCTTTCTCAATAAAGCCAGGCGCCAGCTGCATGTCACCATCCAACAGCAGCAGAAACTCCCCCTGTGCATGCAGATAACCAAGCTGGTGCCCGACGCCACAACAGCGCTCCTCTCCATGGACCAACGACACCACCACCGCCCCAAGTTCTAGGGCTATTTTCTGGGTGTTGTCACTCGACAGGCTGTCGGCGACCAAAATTTCATGCGGATAGGCATGGAGGTTGTCACGAATACTGTGGATGGTCTTCGCAATTCCCTCTTCTTCGTTGTAAGTCTTGATAATGACGGAGACGGTAGGCATTTCACTCATAAGAACGCTCTCCCAGTGTGAGTACAGATTTGCGGATCACCAGCGCTGCACCCAGAGAAAAGAAAAACATAAACTGCATCATCGGCACCAACATCAGAATCTGGCTGTAAGGAATGCTCATCAGCCCCGCCAGACCAAACGCGATATACGCAGGCTGGTAGGCCACCAGTCGAATGTCAGCCACATCCATGTCGGAGGCATGCAGGCGAGGTTGGGGAATCGCTACCCAAATCACCATACACACCACCAACAGATACAAGAACGTGCCGATCAGGCCAATTTCCCACAACAACATGCTCATAGAGGTCGAATCCAGCAGCACATTAAACACATCGTTGAGGAAACCGGGGGCGACCGAACTTCCATGGTTGGTGGCATTCAGTCCATAACCAAACAACATGCTTGGCAGCCCGTACAAGCCGCTGTTTTTCAGCCAGAAAAAAACGGTGGTCATGCGGCCAAGTTCGCCATTTTCCATGATGAAGTTGGGGTCAAAAATGTATTCCATCGATTCGATGAAAATTTCAAACGCGCCTTTGTTGGGATCGGTACCGAACGCAGACGAATAGGATGAAGCCAGCGCAAAAACGGCGAGCAGCAGCAAAGCCACCGAACCGCCAATCATGATCAGAATAATCTTGGCGTTGTAGCGTTTCATCCCGTGCATAAAGCTCGGCACAAACCAGACAAACGCCAGCAAAATGGGCGCGATCAGGATAACGAATTTCACCTCGCCCAGAATGCACATGATGAAAGCAGCAATCACATGAAACGCGGTACTGGTTTTGCTCGCTACTCCGTGACGATACTCCGACACTTTCAGCAGCATAATGAGCAAGCAGAACAGACCCAGCGCGGCGGTATTACCACCGCCCATCGGGTCACCACCAAACGTGCCGACCACCGAGTCCCACATCTCAAACTCGCCTTTCATCGCCACGCGTTTGGGAACCACAACCAGCAGTTGATACAGCATCACGGGAAATTGAGCGTAGAAGATCCAGTACATAGCGCGAGTCAAACGATAGATCTGCGACTCACGGCAGAAGCCGAGCAACAGACAAAACAGCACCAGCGCAATCGCCAGTTCGTTTTTCAAACCGACAATGGTGACCACCACACCGTTTTGCAGCAGCGTTGAGACTGTCGCCATCGCAAAGAAGGCGACAAAGACCACGGCAATCACCCGTTCGCGGTTATCGAGTCCGAATGGCGCGTAGCGGGTTTGCAGCAGCATCAGGAGCAACATTGCACACGCCAGGACAAACGGTAGCCAGAGCACGGCGCCCACCCCGGTGAAATACTGCACCATGCCGCAGACAACCAACGTCATCCACAAATAAACCTGCATGTAGAGACCGTTATTGAGCATGGGTCTCCCCCACTGATTCGCGCATCAGGCGAGCTCGCTGATTCACTTTGAGATAGATAAAGCCGTAACGCAGCGCCGACAATACCGCAAAGGCCAACACTGACATGCCGTAGTCTGGATAGAAATAAGGCAGCACCACAAACGCTAGTACAACGGCCGCCAACTGCTCGATCTGAATGCGCAAAAAGTAGCGCGGTGAACCAAACACCAGCTCAATCACCGTCAGCGGACACACCGCTAGCGCCGGAAACAAATATGGCAGCATGTAGCGTGACGTGGGAACCGACTCAACCCATTCGCGGCTGACCCAGTGCTGGGCATAGGCAAATTCCATCACCAGCGGATAGAAGATGAACACGCCCGCAGTTGCGACTAGGCCAAGCACAAACAGCAGTTTGCGGACTTTGACAAATTCCGGGTAGTTAAAGCGCTGATGGCGAAAATCAATCGACCACTTAGAGAAAATCGAATTGCGAACCGCATTGCCGACAATCACGACAGGAGCCAAACAAAAGCGGCTGACAACCGCAAAGTAGCCCGCCGTCACAGACGAAAACCAAAAGTTGATCAGCACCATAGGTAGGTTGTTGTTGGCCATCGCCAACACTTCAGCGCTGCCCACTTTGGAAATATGGTGATGGTTGGCGCGATAAAAATGGCGGAGATTTGTCCATAAAACATGACTCCAGCGCAATTGTTTGAGCGGGGTCGAATAACACAGCCACAGGATGATTAACCCAAATGCAATCGTCGCCCACGCCCAGTAGAACCACAGCGCGGTGTGAGACAGCGCAATCATGGAAATCACCACCACCGACATCGAAATCCGTTGCAAAGCCAGCAGCGCCATTTTCTCATCGCGCATCAGCAAGTTTTCCGACACCAACACCCAAGCGTGCACTACCGTCAGCAGATAGAACAGACCAAACGGCTTATCGAACAGCACCACAACGGCCGCGGTGAAAGGCAACGCCACAATCAGGCTTTGCAGCAGGCAAAACACAATGTTCTGCACCAGCCAATCATCCGCCTGTTTCGGTAACAACAGTTGAGAGGCGAACGTGCAGACCTGCGCTCCAATCAGAACAATGCTGTAGGTGAGCGCGTAAACACCGACCTCGCCCATGCCGTAGCGATGAGAGATCAGCCACAGCGATACGGCGCCAATCACCTGCGACAGGACTGACGAACCGGCAATGGTTGAGATGCTTCTGAGCAGGCTCATGGGCTTACTCCACCGCAGCGAACGTCGTGAAACTTCCTTGCGTGATAAAGCGTTTGCTCTCCTCGCTTTGCAGATTTTCCGCATTCACCTGGTTCAGCACGCCGCCCACCACGTGAATGTTGTCACCGTGCAGCTTACGCAAATCGTTCACCATCTCCGGTGCCTGACGTTGCTCAGCACGCACCACCACCAGCACCGTATCCAAAGCTTGCGCAGCCAACTGGCTGTCTTTGCTGTCGCTCAGCGCAGGCAGATTGACGATCACGCAATCGTAGCGTTCTTTCAAATCGTGCATCAGTTCGGCATAACGCTCGTTGGCAAACAGCACCAGTGGTGACTGCTGCCATACGCCGCGCGGCAAAAAGTCACACTGGGTTGCCAGCGGCTGAATCAGAGTATCCAGTGACTGCTCCGTTTCGATCCACTGCGCCACACCGTTAGGTTCAGGTTGTGGGTGGTCAATCACGCTGAATGACAGCGCACCGCTACCACGATAATCAAGATCCACCAGCAACGTGCGTTCGTTCTGACTCCAGGCTTTAGCCAGCAGTTGTGCCAGCAATGAGGCTCCTTCCTGCACCGTGGTTGCCATTACACCCACCACACGCGCCTGTGGCGCCGCCAGCCGCACCGCCGTTTTCAGCCCGAGAATGGTTTCCATCGCATAAGGATTGGATTCGATCAGGCTGACTAACTGCTCGCGCGGTTCTTCGCCTTCAAAGCGTGGAATATCCGCCAGCGGCTTCAGTCCCAGTTTGGATTGTATCTGGCTCAGCATGTAAATTTTACGATCCAATGCGGCGCGAATGATCAGATAGAGAATGCACAGCGCGGGCGTCAGAATCGCCACCATTGCCAGCAGCAAGGCTTTGTTTGGTTTTTGCGGGCGCTCAGCTGCCGCAGCCGGGTCATACAACACCGCATCGGCTTCACGATATTGCGACGTCAGGCTTTGCTCTTTGCTGCGCAGAAATAGCTGACGATACAAATCTTCTGTTTTATCCAGATCAGTTTTCAGGCTTTCGTAGTGGTCACGTTTCGCCACCAGCGTTTTGAAATCATCTTTTTGAACTTTCGCCAGGGCTTTGTAGCGGTTCTCTTTTGCGAGATCTGTCTGGTACTGCTTGAGCAGACCTTCTTTCAGCTCCTGCAGTAATGAACGGGTTTGCGCTTCAATCGCATGAATCTGCGCTTTGGCTTCCAGTACCTTGTTGTGTTTTGGCCCGTAACGCAGTTCGAGATCCGCCAGATTGCGTTTGGCCTGAATCAGCGCAATACGCAGATCCTGCATTTGTGGATGTGCAGACACTTCCGGCATCGACGCAATATCTTCAATCGGCGCGTTCAGGTTGCGGGCAACGATTTCGTACTGCGCCTGCGACGCTAAACGGCGCTCTTTGGCATCCGCCAGTTTGTTGGTAACAATGCCCAGCTCTTCAGTTTCATAGCCATCAATCCCACGGAATGTCAGCAGTCCCTCTTTATCCAGAAACTGCTCCATTTCCTGCTTCTTCGCCGCAATCTGTTGACGCAGATCTTTCATCTGCTCTTCGTTCCAACGCTGTGCAGCTTCGGTTTTCTCGACTTTCTTATCTACGGTGTAGTCGATGAAAGCTTGCGAGACGCCATTCGCCACTCTTGCCGCTTCCTGAGGATCTTTGGATTCAAAAGAGACATACACCAACTGAGTCTGACGCACTTCGGTAAACGTGATGTTCTGACGCAGCATCTTGAGTGCTTTTTCCATGCGCTCCTGTTCAGACAGCGTCCACTCCGGATGGGATTCGCTCAGCGGCTTATCGCCGTTATAACGCGCATCTTCATCCAGTTTGAGAGTTTTGATCGCACGCTCAAGGATCACACGCGACTGCATGAGGTTGTATTGAGTGTCGTAGTAGCGACCGCGCGTTGAATCATAGCCGTCGACCTGTTGAATCGGGGTCGCATTGTCTTCTTGCGCTTTGATCAGCACCGCAGCCGTTGAGACGTATTTCGAACTGATCGACATGACCAGTGGTACGCAAGCTCCGGTGACCAGAACCGTCGCCAGAACCACTTTCCATCCATGTTTTTTAAGCGATTTCACCAGCGGCGCAAAATCAATGCTGCTTTCCATTTTCGTGCCGCTTTCTACCATTCTTACTGACATATTAGAAAAAACTCTGTTCGACGATGATGGTGTCACCGGGTTGGATAAGATGCGTTAATTCAACTTTTTTGAGCAGTTCATTGGTTGCTGAAACGCGAATGTTGATGTCTTTACGATCGGCGCGATCAGTAAAGCCGCCCGCGAGCGCCACCGCTTGCTCAACCGTTAAATGAGGCTGATATTCGTAACCATTCGGTTGCTGAACTTCACCCGTGACGTAAATTTTGCGAAATTCCGCCAGATTTACGGTCACCATCGGGTTAAGCAGGTAGTCGCCGCGCAAACGGGTTTCGATTTCCGTTTCGACTTCGGTCGGTGTTCTGCCAGCCAGCTTGACTTCACCGATGTAAGGGAAGTTCACCACACCCGCTTTGGCGATTTTCAGCTTCATCGACATATCCGGTTCGCCGTGAACGATGATGTCGATCATGTCACCGGTTCCCAGGTGATAATCTTCCACCTGCTGCGACTGAGAGTCACCGCCTGGCGCAGTGGGTTGTGGCGAGTCAGCCGCCGATACCGGCATCGCCACCAGCCAAATAAAGCTCAACCATGCAATAATTAACGCGCGCATCTAAATCTGTACCTTTAATAACAACTGAATCAAGGATTGTTCGTAACCCAAATAGCGAGTGAACGTCTCACCTGGTTGGTTTCCATACCGAATGACATCATCGGTGTTGGATGTCATGTCGCTCCACTGATAATTCAACTCAACGCGAATTGAAGGGCGGAAATCGTAACCGATGGCAACCTTGGCCACCTGCGTTTTGTCATAGCGATCATTGTTCGGGATACGGTAATCATCGGTTTGATAGCCATAATCCAGCGTGGTAGAGAAACGATCCACCCACCAATAATGTGTCCACGCGAGGCCATATTTACCTTCCAGGACATAGCCCCCTTCTTGTTCGGGATCCTTCACTTTTTGCCAGGTGTAGAGTGTAAACTCGGAATGCTTGACTGGCTTCCAGTTTGCTTCGAGATCCCAGTTAAAGCCCTTAAAATCCTCGGCATTCTCATCATTGGGAAACTCTTTGTACAACAAAGCGACATTCCCCTCGACGGTCGTTTTTCCCGTACGCTCACTTTTTAAACCGAACAGCAGATAATATTCATTGCTACGCTTATTTTCCGCTTCATCGTAGTAACGACGGTTGGTAATGAAACTATAGCGAAAACGGCTCTTGCTGCTGTACTGGTCAAACAAATCAACCACTAAACTGTCTTCCCGCCACTCTTGCTCCAGCAGGTATTCATAAAACGACGCCGATGCTTGTTCGAACGCATCGGTATCACGAAAGCGCAAAGTTTTGCTCTGTAGCATCACTTCCAACTTGCCGCGACCTTCCGGCGCGCCGTAGCTGTAGCGCAAGCTGGTATCAAGCAACGAGTTCTTCAAGCCACCTTCGCTAAAGCCAAACTGCTTGAATTCGGCGTCATCAAAGCCTTCCGACATATCCTGACCACGTTTTTCCTGACCAAAGGTTTGCGAAAGGTTAAAAGTCAGGCCGTGCATGCGTCCAAACCGCCACGCGGTATCCAGCATCATAAAATGGCGGTCGTAGTCGTCAGCGGACGAATCTTCGTAGCGTCGATATTCGCCGCTGTACATCAGCACATAACGGTCTTCGCCCCGCTCCCCGATGGCCTTCAGTGTCGGAGTCAGCGTCCAGAAATTGGAATCGATGGCCGCGTCTGAGTCACGTTGATAGGTCACGTTGTCATCGTGACCGTAGTCCACGCCGAGCTGGCTTTGAAAATCGATTCCCGCGATACCAATATGCGACTTCGGGGTTAATTCTGCGTGTGCCGCCGGAGCCAGCACCGCGATGATTAATGCACTAGTAAGCTGTCTCACTCACAAAGCCTTTGAAAACGGTCAGAAAAATAATTTTGATATCGAGCCACAAACTCCAATTCTGCATGTACTGGATGTCGTAACGAATGCGTTTGTCCATTTTGTCGACGGTCTCCGTTTCACCGCGATAACCGTTGATCTGCGCCCATCCGGTAATTCCAGGTTTAATTTTATGGCGAATCATGTAGTTATCGACAAGTTTACGGTATTGCTCGTTATGTGCGACGGCATGCGGACGTGGGCCAACAATGGACATTGAACCTTGCAATACATTGATAAACTGCGGCAGTTCATCCAGCGACGTACGGCGAATAAAGGCGCCGAACTTGGTCACGCGCGGATCATTTTTCGTCGCCTGCGTGACTACCGCGTCGTTTTCCATCACTTTCATCGAACGAAACTTCCACACTTTGATTTTTTTGCCGCCCAAACCATAACGGTCTTGCTTAAACAGCACCGGGCCTGGCGAGCTCAATTTGACCCCGATGGCCACCGCCAGCAGCACGGGTGAGATCAACAGCGCAATCATTGAGCCGATAATGATGTCTTCGACGCGTTTAACGAACTTGCCCACGCCATCAAACGGCGAACTGAAAATACTGAAGGTTTGCACCCCACCCACTTCTTTCAACTGGGAAACGCTGAGGTTGTAGGTGTAGAGATCAGGGACCAGAAAGGTATCGACCGTGCTGTCTGACAATTCATCCAGATAGTGGCGAATACGATCGCGCGCCACCATTGGCAAGGCGATATAGACTTCATCAATGCCATCCTCTTTCGCCAGTTGGATTAACGGCTCCACTTTGCCTTTCATTGGTGAGCGAATCGGATAAGGGAAACGGTTCTCATCGCGATCATCGTAAAACGCGATATCGAGATCTTGCGGACGGTGCGCACGCATCAGCGCTTGCTCAATCGTGAGGCCACCGGGCGTTAAGCCGATGATCGCCACCCGGCGTTTTTTGTTCATCGCTTTACGCACGCCACGCACTGCCGCAATGGTTGCGCAGCGCACACTGAACATCAGAGCTAACAAAATCACATACCATTGCAAAAACACCGCATTGTTCAAATTGGTGATGGTATAACCTTCTAAGTTTTTGAAGGTAAATTTCACCAGTTGCATCGCTAACGCCGCAACGACCAGCGTGTACAACAGGCGAATGAAGGAGCGGCGAATACGGCTAAAAGTGGTATGCGAATAGAGACGCAGGTATTCACCTGCCAAAAGAAACAGAACCGAAAACAGAAAAGCGGCCGTGGCGTCGATCGCGGTCTCTTTGGCGCCAATCCAACGAATAAGCACGGTCAAACTGAGATTGATGATCAGGAAATCGACGATTTTAAGTAATGTGGCGTAACCGTCGTCCGCCAATTGCAACGCTTTTCTAGAAGTCATGGATGGATCGCCTAGTCAGAGAAAATACTGCAAGCACAATCAGTAAGTTGCAGTTAAGCATAACTATAGTTGATATGTGACTGTCGTGCTCCTGCAACAAATCCTGGCGTCCATCCTCAAATCACGTTGAATAGGTTAGAAGATTCTTTGAAAGAGAAATGTCAATTTTTCGTCAGGAAACGTGTCAAAAACACTACTACTGATAACCTCAATAGTAGTGTTTTGATCTCGCGCAATTTAGTCTTCGTCAATGTCCACTAAACGCGTACTGCCGCCATGAATTTTTTCTCGCTGGCGTTGCACCAGCGCGTAAAATCCGGGAATTAAGAAGGTGCCTGCGAGTAACACACACAGCAAACCGCCCACCAGCGAAATCCCCAGCGAGTTTTGACTCACATGCCCTGCCCCTGAGGCAAAAATCAGCGGGAAGATACCCAGAATGAATGACCATGACGTCATGTTCACCGCGCGAAAACGCAGCTTACCACCATCGATCGCCGCCTGATCAATCGGCAGATTCTTCTCCTCGCGCTCCATCTTGGCAAACTCCACAATCAGGATCGCGTTCTTCGCCGCCAACGCGATGAGTAACACCAGACCAATCTGTGCGTATAGATTGAGTGCCGTTCCGGTGATAGTCAGCGCCATATAGGAACCGAGTGTGGCGACCGGCACCACCAGAATGATCGCCAGCGGAATACTCCAGCTCTCATATTGCGCCACCATGAACAGGTAGATAAAGATCAGCGCGAGCGCAAAGGCGTAAATGGCCTGATTACCAGCCAGAATTTCCTGATACGCCATTCCCGTCCATTCATATTGGTAGCCTTGCGGTAAGACCTGAGCGGCGACCCGTTCCATCGCAGCCAACGCATCACCACTGGAATAACCCGGAGCAGGCTGACCTTGAATGATGGCACTGCGGTACATGTTGTAACGCCACGCCACATCCGGCTCAAACACTTCGCTGTAGCTGACCAGGGTGCTGAGCGGAATCATATCTCCGCTCACCGAGCGCACATGAAAATGCTTCAGGTCTGCCATCGAATTACGATGTTCGCTGTCGGCTTGCATGGTCACTCGGAAGTTTTTGCCAAACATAGTGAAGTCATTGACGTACATCGAACCCAGGTTGCCTTGCAGCGTCTGGAAGATATCAGACAGTGAAATTCCCAGTTGCTTGGCTTTCTCGCGATCGATATCCACGTAATAGTGCGGCACGTTGGCGCGGAAGGTACTGAACGCATAGGCAATCTCAGGTTGCTGCATCGCAGTGCGGATGACGTCATCCATCACCATCGCCAAATCAGTGCGGCTGCGGCCGAGTGCGTCTTCCAGCACAAATTCAAAACCTGAAGCGGCACCCATACCTGGTACGGCCGGCGGACCCATCGCAAACACGATCGCCTGCGGCAGCGTTTGTGCAGCGCGGCCATTGATGCGCATTGCAATCGCATTGGCAGAGTGATCTCCCGCCAGTGCACGTCGCGTTTCCCAGTCATGCAGTTTAATAAACAATGAAGCGCCGTTTGAAGCCGCCGCCCCCGTCATAAACGAGTAACCGTTGGCAACCGTGACACCATCAACGCCCGGCTCTTTCTCCACCATCGCCATCAGTTGTGTGGTGGTTTCTTCAGTACGCGACAGCGATGCCGAGTCCGGTAGCTGAACGTTGACCAGCAGAATACCTTTGTCTTCCTGCGGTACAAAGGCCGTTGAAGTGTTGTTCGCCATCCAGCTGACAGCACTGACCGCCAGCACAAAGAACATCACCAGCATCAGACTTTTCTTAACCAGGATCCCGGCAATCTGACCGTAACGATGAGTGACTTTTTCCAGCCCACGGTTAAAGGCTTTAAACCAACGAGCCGTATTGTCACCGCCCTGTTTCAGCACCAGTGAACACAGTGCCGGAGAAAGCGTTAAGGCATTGATAGAAGAGATCACCACCGAAATACAAATGGTCAGCGCAAACTGTCGATACATGATGCCGGTGATGCCCGGCAGCATCGCGACAGGCAGGAATACCGCCAACAGCACCAGTGTTGAGGTAATGATGGGCCCCGTGACTTCTTTCATCGCCATCAACGTTGCTTTACGCGGGCTGAGCGTCGGATCCTTCGCCATGGTGGTATCAACGTTCTCGATCACCAGAATCGCGTCATCCACCACGATACCAATCGCCAGAATCAGGCCAAACAGCGTCACCGTGTTGATGGTAAAGCCTGTCATCAGCATCACGGCAAACGTGCCAATCAGCGAAACCGGAATCGCCACCACAGGAATCAGCGTCGAGCGGAAACTGCCCAGGAACAGATACGTCACAGCAATCACCAGCAGAATCGCTTCCACCAGCGTTTTCACCACACCTTTGATCGATTCGGCAACAAACAGTGTCGTGTCATAGCTGGTCTCGTAAACCATATCCTGCGGGAAGTTGGTGCTGAGATTGTCCAGCATATCCATCACCGCCTGACCGCTCTCGAGCGCATTCGCATCCGATTGTAGCGACAGAGCCACAATTGAGGCGTCGCGGCCACGGAATTTACCGTTCCCATCGTAGAACTTTTTACCCAATTCCAGACGTGCCACGTCTTTCAGGTAGACACTGGAACCGTCGTTATTGGCACGCAGTACCACGTTCTCAAATTCTTGAACGGATTCGAGCCGGCCTTTGGTCACCAGGTTAAACTGCACGTCCTGAGCCGCGTGGTATGGCGCAGCACCAATACGGCCAGCCGCCACCTGCACGTTCTGTTCAGCCAGCGCGGCATATATATCCGTGGTGGTCAGTTTCAGGCTGGCCATCTTCTTCGGATCCAGCCACACACGCATCGCATATTCACCGCCACCAATCACGTTCACTTCACTGATGCCTTTAACGCGCGCCAGCTGATCTTTGACGTTTAGGTTGATGTAGTTGGTCAGGAACTGATCGTCATAGCGCCCGTCTGGCGAATAGAAATTGAGCACCATCAGAATATCCGGCGAACGCTTTTTCACCGTCACCCCAACCATGCGAACTTCTTGCGGCAGCTTGGATTCAATCTGCGCCACGCGGTTTTGTACGTTGACCTGTGCCATATCCGGATCGGTGCCGACATCAAATGTCACCGTCAGGTTGTAAGAACCGTCATTGGCACTTTTCGACGACATGTAGATCATGTTTTCAACGCCGTTGACCGAAGTTTCTATCGGATCCGCAACCGCTTGTTCGACAACCTCAGCGCTTGCGCCAGTATAAAAAGCGGTCACACTCACTGAAGGTGGGCTGATTTTGGGATATTCCGCCACCGGCAGGACAGACAAAGCGATGGCGCCCGCCAGTGTCAGAATGATGGAGATCACCAGCGCGAATTTGGGGCGCTGAATAAAGAAACGACTGAGCATAACGTCCCCTTACTCTTGTGTAGCGGCTTGCGGGCGCACGGTCAGACCATTGCGCACGCGTTGCAGACCTTGCGTAATGATCACATCCTCGGTACTCAGCCCTTCCAGAATGACCACTCCCTGCGGCAGTTGCGTGCCCAGTTCGACATTGCGGCGTTCGGCAATATCACCGTCGGTCAGCACCATCACATAGTGACCTTCCAGATCCATCTGCACCGCTTTACGTGGCACGACCACCACATCGCTTGCTTGTTTACTGCGTAGCATCACTTTGACATGCTGACCGGGTAACAGACGATGCTCCGGGTTCGGCACCAGTGCGCGCATCGCAATTGTCCCGGTGTTGACGTCAATGCGGTTACTGAGAAAATCGAGCTTGCCCAGTTGCGGGTACGCCTCGCCATTTTCGAGAATAATTTGTACTTCAACCCCGTTCGCTTCGCTGCTGCCATCACCTTTGACTTTGTCGATATCAAACGTCAGGCGTTCACGTTCGCTGACGCTGAAACGGGTATGAATTGGATCGAGGCTGACCAGCGTTGTCAGCACGCCGGTCGACGGTGACAACAAATCCCCCTGACTGACCTTACTGCTGCTGATACGGCCGGTAAATGGCGCGCGAATTTCGGTATAGGAGAGACTGACCTGAGCCAGATTCAGCTGTGCCTTTGCGGCTTCCACCGCCGCTTCTGCGCCAAGCAGATTGGCGTTCAACGTATCAAATTCGGATTGAGAAATGCTGCCACGCGGCAAAAGCGTTTGTGCACGTTTGAAATCCATATCGGCCTTTTTTAACCCGGCCTGAGCCTGCGCCAAGGAGGCTTTGGCACTGGCGACCTGAGCCAAAAATGAAGAGGGTTCGATGCTGTACAGCAACTGACCTTGTTGGACAATCTGCCCTTCTGCAAAGTGGCGCGCTTGCAAATAACCGGTTACCTGAGCGGTGATGGCAGTATCTTCCATCGCTTCAGCGCGGCCTATGTAGGTGGTACTCGGCTGATAGGCCAATACTTCCACAGGCTTGGTCACCACCAATGGCGAATTCGCCTGAGCAGCCTTGTGGTTCGAGTCCTGACAACCGGTCAAAAGGATAACCGCCGTCATGGCAGTAAAGAGTGTGCGTTTTTTCATGACAAACCATTTCATCGATCTTGATGGGTGCAATCTATGGAATCGCTTGTGAAGAAATGTCCGAGAATTATCAGGGAAGTCAGGGCAATTGTATCAGACTGTAAGTTCTGCAAACGGTGTGTAAAAGACAATAAAAAGGAGCGATGTACGCTCCTTTTTTAATAACCTGCTTGTATTATTCCGCCGCGTTGTGGCGTTTGCAGTGCTCAATTGCATTTTCAAGCAATTGCAATGCGGTGTGGTCACTGGCTGGCAAGGCAGCGTCGCTGGTCGCCACTGGTGTGACACGCTCACCCCACTTGATGTGGCCTGCCCCCCAGGTTAAACCCGCGCCGAACGCCGCCAGCAGCAAGTTGTCGCCCGGTTTCACTTTGCCTTGCTCCAACGCTTCACACAGCGCGATAGGCACTGTCGCAGCAGAGGTATTACCGTAATTCTGAATATTCACAAACGCTTTGCTTTGATCGATACCTGACAGGTCACACAGCGTTTGAATAATGCGGATGTTGGCCTGATGCGGGATCACCACATCAATGTCATCTTTGCTCAGACCACTGCGCGCCAGCACTTGCTGCGCTGCTGCGCCCATGCCTTTCACCGCACGTTTAAAGATCTCTTTGCCGACAAAATCAAACGACCAGTAACCGTTCTCTTCATCAAAACGATCCATCGCGGTACCAAATTTCGGCACCGCCAGAATATCGCGTCCAGCCGCATCACAGCCGATTTGCGCATCCTGTAGCCCCACCTGAGCTTCCGTGCGGCTCAATACTGCGGCACCTGCGCCATCACCGAACAGCACAGCGGTATCGCGTTTCGTCCAGTCAAGGTAGAACGAAAGGCGCTCAGCACCGATTACCAGCGCGTGGCGGTAGTTGCTTGCCTGAATCAGGCGGGTCGCGGTTTCCAGACCGTAAACAAAGCCGGTACAGGCAGCATTGAGGTCAAACGCCGCAGCCGCCGTAATCCCTAAGTTCTGCTGAACTTTAGAGGCAATATTTGGGATCAGGGAATCGGGTGAGCAGGTGGCCACAATGATGAGGTCGATGTCATTGGCGTCAAGGCCAGCACAAGCCAGCGCGTGTTTTGCAGCCACGGTAGCAAGATCAGAGGTGTTGACGTGACTGATACGGCGATTTTCAATCCCGGTACGAGTGCGAATCCACTCGTCATTGGTGTCAAGAAACGTACCCAGATCGTCATTGGAGAGCGTCGCTGGTGGCAGGCATTTGCCCCAACCAGTAATTTCGGCATAAAACTTGGTCATTGTAATCCTGTTTTTTTGTTGTCGTTATCTATTGTAATCGCGCAACCTGCCCCCACATTTCGCTGTAGAGAGAGCGATAATAAGCAGGCGAACTGCGACCTTTACAGCATCACGCGGTGAGGAAACCGACAGTTCAACGAACGTTTATATTACGCAATGGCCGAAATTATACGCTGATTTGTCCCTTAACGTTAAGGGGTATGCCCCACAACTTGCCTATGCACATCCGCACAGCGTAAGAAAGTGAGCCTAACCCAGCGCCAGATTGAGAGAAAGTGATGACCACATTTAACACCCGCTGCCCGTCATGCCACGGGCTAAACCGTGTACCGACCGAACGAATCTCCGAAAGCCCGAACTGCGGTAAATGCCAGGCATCTCTTTTAGACGGAGCACCGATAGAAGGAACGGACGCGAACTTTGAGGCATTGTTGCAAAGCACTCAACCTGTAGTGGTCGATTTCTGGGCCCCGTGGTGTAATCCCTGCGTCGGCTTTGCGCCTATTTTCAGTGATGTGGCGGAAGAGCGTAAAGGCCAGGTTCGCTTCGTGAAAATCGATACCGAAAGTCAGCAGAATCTGGCAGCAAAATTTCAGATTCGCAGCATTCCAACCATTATGGTGTTCAAAAACGGTCAAAGAGTGGATGTGATCAATGGCGCGCTGCCAAAATCCCAGTTCGATCAATGGCTCAACCAAGCGTTAAATAAGTAAGCCTGTCATAAAAACAGACAATAAAGTTGGTATTATTTGCTGGATTATGCCAACTTAACCCCTCATTTCACTGCTTAGCCGATTGATAAATTTTGTTAATCGTCAAGACCATAATTTTTCGTTTTACCTTTCCATTCTTTAGTTCCATATTCGCGGCGAATTTCCCCCTGTTCTGCATCTAATTTCGAGGCTACGCCGTGAGTACGTCCGCTGTTCCTGCGCAACGCATTTCAGTGCCAGTTATTGCTTTGGCGCTGTACGCGATCGCGTCTGGCTATCTGATGAGCCTGATCCCGCTCATGCTTTCTCATTATGGACTAGAAGAATCGTTGGCCAGTTGGCTGGCGAGTGTGTTCTATGCAGGTTTACTGCTGGGCGCGATGATCATGGAACCGTTCGTTAACCGTCTGGGTCACCGGATGGCATTTATTTGGTGTTTAGCCATTCTGCTACTGTCGATTATTGCGCTGCCATCACTGCCTTACGCCTCGGCGTGGCTGATCACGCGCTTTATTGCGGGTGTTGCTGTTGCGGGTGTTTTTGTGGTGGTGGAATCTTGGCTGCTACACGGAGATGAAACCGGCCGGGCGAAACGTCTGGGTATTTACATGGCGTCACTGTACGGCGGCACTGCTGTCGGTCAACTGGGCATTGGCGTGCTCGGTGTTTCAGGTGGCGTACCATTTATTGCCATCACTACCCTACTGCTACTGGCTTCTGTTGTGCTGATTTACGGCGAATCGGATCAGCCGCCATCGCAACACTCTGAAAGTTTGTCGTGGAAGCAGATGGCCAAACTGAGCCATGCGGCCATTATCGGTTGCTTGGTATCTGGCCTGACGCTGGGCGCGATTTACGGCCTGATGCCAGTAGAACTTTCGACTCGCGGTATCAGCAATACCCATATCGGCACCTTGATGGCGTTGGTTATTCTGGGCGCGATGGCGGTACAACCTATGGTGCCTTGGCTGTCTAAATTTATGGGTCGTAAGCTGCTGATGGCGATGTTCTGCTTGATTGGCGCAGGCGCAACCGCGATGCCGCTGATTTACTCCGGCATTAACATGCTGGCAGCGGGCCTGTTTGTGCTTGGCATGGCGACATTCGCCATTTACCCTATTGCGATTAACCTTGGCTGCGACAAACTGGACGCAAGTTACATTGTGTCTGCCACGCAAGTCATGCTGTTCAGTTACAGCATCGGGTCCGTCGCAGGCCCGGTTTTGGCTGACTGGTTTATGCAAGGCACGCAAGGCCTGTTGGGCTACCTGTTTGTGACGCTGCTGGCGACGTGTATCTACATGTTGCTGTCGAGCGTAAAAACCAAACGCGAATGGGTGGCGGGCGAATAACGCCAACGCATCGAATACGGAAAAGGCAAGCTTCGGCTTGCCTTTATTCATTTCAGCTGTTGACGCTGATGACGATTGGACTGGTTCGCCGGAGGCTTGGCCGGAATCGGGCGGCGTTCATGCAGCAAGTGACGAATCGCCAGAATCGGATGATGCAGTAACATCCGCGGGCCAGCATAACGCATCACCAGACGCATCTGCTCTTTGGGTTCGGGTTTATAGCAATGAATCGGACAGCGGTTGCAGGTTGGCTTGTGCTGACCATAGGGGCAGCGATCCAGGCGCACTTCAGCGTAATTTTGTAGCGCGCGACACGCTTCGCAGAGTCCATCCTCGCCTTTGATCTCACTTGGATGATGCGCTTTGCAGTATATCTGCAGCATGCCGTGCACCGTTTTAAACTCTGTCAGCAATGCGTTGGTTAGTAGCGATGACAATGCCATTTACCCACCTTTTAAACCGATAGAAAACCTCGCGCGCAGCTGTTGAGCTTAAGGCTGAAAACAAGTAAGCTCCGCACCTCGCAACCTTGACTCCCAGAGCCAGAGATGAACCGTAAAAAGAGAATCAACCAAATTTTAAAAACGAAGCTGAAAAAGCAAAACGCTAAGCTGCACAACAGCAACAAGCCTCGTTATATTTCCAAAGCTGAACGCGCCAAGATGGAAGCGGAACAAGCGGCCGCAGAAGCAAGCACAGATGAGAGTGTCACTCCGTCAGAGGAGTAACGCTCCTTCAATCGTGACGTAGCGATTGGCGGCGTCAACCAAACTTTTCGCCGTCAATCCAGGCACACCATACACTTCAACCTGCTTGCCGTATTTATCCTGAATGCGCTTGGCCAGAATATCGAAATCCCCGTCACCAGACACCAGCACCACCGTATCCACTTCCGGCGCCAGCTCAATGGCATCTAAAGTAATGCCCACATCCCAGTCGCCTTTGGCACTGCCATCGGAACGTTGAATGTAGGGTTTCAGCATCACTTCAAAGCCGATACCACGCAAAATGTGGTGGAACTGACGCTGACGGCTGTCGTTGGACGCAATCGCATACGCATTGGCTTTAACGACCCGGCGATCTTTGGTCACCTGCTGCCAGAAATGGTTATAGTTAAAATGTTGCTGATAGCGTTCTTTGCAGGTGTAGTACACGTTCTGAACGTCCACCAAAATGGCGATAGTTTCCATAATCTTCGTCTGTGTTGCTCGGGATTGTGAACTCTGGCTCCAATGGAATCGTAAGAGTAACAATGCCTCGATGTCTTTAGGGCTTGGAGTGTGCGACCTTACCACACTATGAGCCTCAAAAGCGAAAGACGGCGCAAAATCAAAAACGATGACAACGTCATGGCCAAGGAATCTGAGCACAGAGCCACAGGAGGGCGTATGAGAAGGATTTTACTGGCACTCTGCCTAAGCTGCCTGCCGCTGATTGCGTCAGCGTATCCGCTCTATGCCCACTCTTGGTCACATCGCAGCGTGCTCTACTTTGCCCCGACTCAGGATGAGTATGTGCGTCAGTTTTTATTGGAAACCCTGATGCATGAGTGCGAGCTGGATGAGCGTGACGTTGTCACCATTATCATTACCGAAGATGGCTACAGTTATCCTGCCTGGCTCAAAGATGAATTCGATCTGCGTGACGTATTGATGGCCTATGGCGTGCCTGCGGGCAGCCATACCGCGGTGCTGGTCGGCAAAGATGGTGAAGAAAAGCTGCGTTGGGGTAAAACCACCGATTGGATAAAAGTGAAAGACACCATCGATGCCATGCCGATGCGCCAGCATGAGATGCAGCGGCAAATCAGCCGCTGCCAAATCTGATCACGCGTTAAACCATTTGAGCTTGCTGTGCAGGCTGGTCACACTACCTACCACAATCAGCGCCGGGCTCTCTGCCTGCTGTGCCAGTTGAGGCAGCGTAGCCAGTTCTCCAGTCAGGACACGTTGCTGGGTTGTGGTGCCACGTTCAATGATGGCACAAGCCGTTTCACCGCTTAGCCCTGCGTTAAGCAGCTTTTCAGTAATGTGCGGGCTCTGTTTCAAACCCATGTAAAACACCAAGGTTTGGTTGCTTTGCGCCAGACATTGCCAATTGATGGGTTGACCATCTTTTTGCAAATGACCGGTAATGAACTGTACACTTTGCGCGTGATCGCGATGCGTCAGCGGAATACCTGCGTAGGCCGTCGCCCCTGCCGCCGCAGTAATACCCGGCACCACTTCATACGCAATCTGGTTTTCAGCCAGCACTTCAAGCTCTTCACCGCCACGACCAAAGATAAATGAATCGCCGCCTTTCAGACGCACCACATGCTTTCCTTCGCGCGCTTTGTCGACCAGAATCTGGTTGATTTGATCCTGCGGCACGCAGTGAAAATCGAGTTGCTTGCCCACATAAATGCGTTCTGCGTTTGGCGGGGCTAAATCCAGAATCGCTTGAGAAACCAAACGGTCGTATACCAGCACTTGCGCCTGCTGAATCACGCGCAGACCTTTTACCGTCAGCAGATCCGGATCGCCCGGTCCGGCGCCAACCAAAGAAACAAAGCCAGAGTGTTGAGAAGTGGGATAAGTAGTCATAGCAACGCCAATCCATTCAAATTTGAGTATAAAAAGTCACCCTTTACGCCATCGGCCGCTGAATGATGACTTGTTATCGTCAAACCTAATTTGTTCTTTGCTCGCTGCGGGTTTACAGCAATTGAGGGAAAGGCTCCGCTTTTGCGCGGAGCCTCAGCTCGATTATTTTGTGTTCAACGCAGGCTGTACGTCAACGCGTTGCTCAGCATCCAGTGCAGGTGCTGTTTTTGCGTGAGTCAGGTATAGCGGAAGTGCAGTAAAAAGCAGACCGCCAACGATGTTACCCAGAATGGTTGGGATCAGGTTGAAGTTCAACCAAGTCGCGATACCAAAATCAGCGCCCAGCATCATGCCCAGAGGGAACAGGAACATGTTCACCACCGCGTGTTCAAACACCAACGCGAAGAAGATGAAGATTGGCAGCCACATCGCGGCAATTTTTCCCGCGACACTGCGTGCGGTCATGTTACCAATCACACCCAGACACACCATCAGGTTACACAGAATACCGCGCACAAAACAGGTGATCCAACCGTCTGCACCCAGATTTTCAAAACCCACCGTACGTGCAGTGGCCACTTTAATGAAAGTTTGACCGACGGCGTTAGGTTCTACACTGAAGTTCATGGTCAGAGAGAGCGCAATCAAAGCCGCTACAATCAGCGAACCGATCAGGTTACCCAACCCCACCAGACCCCAGCAGCGCAGCACGCGTCCCCAAGTTACGCCCGGACGGTTGTCCAGTTTCGCCAGCGGCGCTAGGCCAAATACGCCAGTAACCAAGTCATAACCCATCAGGCTCAGAATACAAAAGCCCACCGGGAAGACCAGCGCGCCCACCAGGCCAATGCCCGTTTGCGTGATGGCAGTAATCGCTACCACAACCGCCAATGAGAGAATGATCCCTGCCATCGTACCGCGCAAAATCAAGTCGCGAGTTGACGTTTTGATTTTCGCTTCGCCAACGTCAACCATGGTTTGAACAAATTCGACTGGTTTTAATGCAGACATAAGTGTGTCCCTATCTAAAAGTGAAATTTAAAAGTGAAGATTGAATAGAGAAAGGCATCGAAAACATCGCTATGAACGGGGGTTGATGCGTTAAGAAACCTTTGTCTATTGAATCTGCATCCCTCCTCCGCAGAGGAGGGATTGCCTGATTACGCTGCGATTTCAACGTTACCGTTCACCACTTGGGCGCGGTACGCTTTTACACTAAAACGCTCATCTTCCAGACACAGGCCCGTGTTCAGATTAAAGCGCTGCTTCTTCAGCGGGCTTGCCACCCACAGCTCGCCTTGATGTTCACAAATCAAGCCGCGAGACAGCACATTGGACTGAAAGTACGGGTCGGTATTGCTGATCGCCAGCACTTCTTCGGCATTAGTCGGACGAAAGACCGCAACCTGCTCGCCATTCACCAGCGCACAAACGCCGGTGCCTGGAATGATGTCGTTGATGTGACAGATTTTTTCAAAAGACATAATCCACCTTCCCTTATGCTTCAGTCGCCGCGACGTGCAGAATGTCGCCTTTGGCGTGCGGATGTTTTTCAGTAAATGTCGCCGGACGATGCTGCGCACGCTCTGGTACAAACACCACGTTGTCATCACGCAGGTCTGAGTTGATAAAGTGCGCGAAACGTGTCAGTTGCGATTCATCGTTGATCGTCGCAGTCCACTCACATTCGTACTCGGCGACCAGTTTGGCGACGTCGGCTTCAAGCTGGTCGTTGATGCCCAGTTTGTCGTCCACAATCACTTCGCGCAGGTAGTCTACGCCACCGTCCAGATTGTCCATCCAGACTGAGGTGCGTTGCAGCGGCGCCGCCGTGCGAATGTAGAACATCATGAAACGGTCGATATATTTGATCAGTGTTTCACGGTCAAGATCGCTTGCTAGCAAATCTGCGTGACGTGGTTTCATGCCGCCGTTACCACACACGTACATGTTCCAGCCGGCGTCAGTGGCGATGATGCCCAGATCTTTGCCCTGTGCTTCCGCACACTCACGCGTACAACCCGACACACCAAACTTCATCTTGTGCGGTGTACGAATGCCTTTGTAACGATTCTCAATAAATGAACCTAAACCGACAGAGTCTTGCACGCCGTAACGACACCAAGTCGAACCGACACAAGTTTTCGCCATGCGCAGTGCTTTGGCATAGGCTTGCCCTGTTTCAAATCCGGCTTCAATCAGTTTGCGCCAGATGGCTGGCAGGTCATCTTTCTGCGCACCGAACAGGCCGATACGCTGCGCGCCAGTCACTTTGGTGTACAGGTTGTACTCTTCCGCTACAGCCGCGAGTGCACCCAAGGCTTGCGGCGTCACTTCACCACCCGCCATACGAGGGATGACCGAGTAAGTGCCATCTTTTTGAATGTTGCCAAGGAAGTTGTCGTTGGTGTCGTGCAGCTTCACCAGTTGTGGTTTCAGAATGTGCTCACCCCAGCAAGAGGCCAGGATTGAACCCACCAGCGGTTTACACACTTCACAGCCGTAACCTTGGCCATGTTTTTCCAACAGCTCATCAAAGGTTTTGATCTCTTCGATGCGAATCAGGTGGAACAGCTCTTGGCGCGAATAAGCAAAGTGGCCACACACATCGTTCTTCACTTCGATGCCTGATTTCGCCAGTTCCGCATTCAATACTGAAGTCACCAGAGGAATACAGCCACCACAACCGGTGCCAGCACCTGTCGCCGCTTTAACTTCCGCCAGGGTATGACACCCATTGGCCACCGCTTGCGCGATTTTGCCTTTGGTGACATCGAAACAAGAGCAGATCACCGCACTTTCCGGCAGCGCGTCGGCGCCCAGAGCCGGTTTCTCTGCGCCGGCGTGCGCCGGCAGAATCAACGTATCCGGATGTTTTGGCAACTCAATTTCGTTGAGCATCAATTGCAACAGATCGCCGTAGTCAGAGGTGTCGCCCACCAGCACAGCACCCAGCAGCTTTTTGCCGTCCTCAGAAACGATGATGCGCTTGTACACTTCCTCTTCTTCGTTCTGGTAAACGTAGCTTTTACAATTTGGTGTGCGGCCGTTGGCATCGCCGATTGAACCAACTTTCACGCCCAGCAGTTTCAGTTTGGCGCTCATGTCTGCCCCTTCGAAACGGCTGTCGTTGCCGACGATGTGATCCACCGCGACGGTCGCCATTTTGTAACCCGGTGCGACAAGACCGAAGAATTTCTCGTTCCACGACGCACATTCGCCGATGGCGTAGATATCCGGATCCGAGGTTTGGCAATGATCGTTGATGGCGATACCACCACGCGGCGCGATGTCCAGACCCATTTGACGCGCCAGCTTGTCTTGCGGACGAATACCAGTTGAGAACACGATGAAGTCCACTTCCAGCTCAGAACCGTCGGCAAACTTCATGGTGTTGCGCGCCGTGGTGCCTTGCGCCACGATTTCTTGCGTGTTTTTGCTGGTGTGCACCTGCACGCCCATGCGCTCAATTTTGTTACGCAGTTGCAGGCCGCCTTGCAGATCCAACTGCTCTGCCATCAGCACTGGCGCAAATTCAATCACGTGGGTTTGCACGCCGAGTGCTTTCAGCGCGCCAGCCGCTTCAAGGCCAAGCAGACCACCGCCGACCACCACGCCGCTCTTACTCTTCTTCGCACACGCTTCGATTTCTTTCAGATCTTCAATGGTGCGGTAAACGAAACAGTCTTTGCCTTCGTTACCTTTGATTGGCGGTACGAACGGATAAGAACCTGTCGCCAGAATCAGTTTGTCGTATTGGACTTCACGACCCGCACTGGAGTAAACCGTGCGCTGCTCGCGGTTGATGTTGATCGCACGTTCACCAATGTGGACTTTGATGCCGTGCTTTTCATAGAAACCCGTTTTAACCAGCGACAGCTCTTCCGCGGTATGGTGGGAAAAATAGGAGGAAAGGTGCACACGGTCATAAGCGACGCGCGGCTCCTCACAGAAAACAGTGACGTCGAGTTCAGACGCATCCATCTTCTCCACGAGATCTTCGATATAGCGATGGCCGACCATGCCGTTACCGATGATCACTAGCTTCAACTTGCTCATACGGATTCCTAGATAATTGTCATATTTCGTTAAGCAAGATTGTTAATTATGAAAGAAAATGAATTCATGATGTAAATCAATTACAAAATCAAACTACCCTAAAGGGGTAGAAACGCCATTAACAACCGATTAACAGCCTACCCATGGCGTGGAATGTAGGAAACCTCCGACAAATTGGCGGGTTCGACCTTAAATATTTACCAAAGTGAAAGTATCAGACAAAAAATAGGCTACCCGAAGGTAGCCCATCACTCCCTGAACCCGGAGTGGCCAATCATGGCTTAGTTTTGTTTCCAACCGGAATCATGATGTGAGCATATGGGGTATCTTTCCACATCACGTAAGGGCCGCCGTTATAAGGGTCAGTACTGATCCCCTCCAGCAGTGCCCGAGGCACCACAATCATAATGTGCGGACCTTCTTCGACCCAGACTCCGCCGTCGTTAGGGTCGGTTGCTGCCGGGCTCTCATTGCTGACCAGCGCATCGCCTTGCAGCATGTATGAGAAGCCTACTTTATCGGTTTCAAACGGTTTACCTTCCGCGGCTGCCTGAAGTAATGCCGTCCAAACCGGGTCATTACACATGGGGTGCGCATCACCTTCCATCACAGGAATGCCGGGCATACAATGCCAGTGGCTACTGCCTTTGCGCAGCACCGTGCCGTCTGTGTCCATAATCGTTGCCGTTGAACTCAGATCGGTGTGCGCCGCGCTTTCCGCGCGCATCACTTTTTCTTCTTCCATAGAAGCGGTGGCGAATGTCGCAACCACTGCCAGAGCGCAAGCCGATAAACAAATTAGTCTCATCGGATTTCCTCCTCACTCGCTTTACATCTGTAAACATAAGCACTATTGATAAATCTATTGGTGAGAATTTGATGAGATTTCGATGGGATGCGAATGACGTTTTGCGCCGGAGGATCGGCGAATGGCGTATGAGCGAGCAAAAAGCCGCGAGCCGGAACTTAATGTGTTGCACTCATTATTGAGTTCGCAACATCCTGACGTGGTTTGCCTGCACGGATTAATGGGCGTGGGCAAAAGCGCTCTGCTGGAAGACTTTGCCCGCCTCAACGACAAACGCTGCTGCAAAATTGATTGTCGTACTGACGGCAATGCCCATCGCGACAAATTCCGCAAAAGTCTGAAAAAGAGGATTCAAACTGCGGCGGCTGACACTGTACTGCTGCTTGATCATCTGGACTGTCAGCCAGAGCTTGAAGCCTGGCTACGGTGTGAATTCCTCCCGCGAACACCACACAACACTAAGATGGTGTTTGCCCGTCGTCAGCCCCCTCATTTAAGCTGGATGACCAACAAATCGCCGCACCTGCGTTTTCGCGCGATTAAACTTGCCACACTGTCCGCTGACCACGCCTTGGCTTACTTATCATCCCTCGGTGTAGAAGAGTGTGCTGCAAGAACCATCAACAGCTTCGCTCTGGGCCATCCGACGTTGCTCAATATTCTCAGCGCCGATACCCGCGTCTTGAATGTAGAGCGCTATCCGTCCACTGAGCTGATCCATACGCTGATGCGTTATTTTTTTGCCTCACCCGAGCCGCCCGGCCTGTTAGGTGCATTGGAATGTTTGTCTTTCTTGTCACGCGCTAACGAACCCGCTTTGGCTTATCTGGCGCAACAGGACGATTGCAGCCAACTCTATCAAACTCTTTGCCAGCACTGGAGTACGGAAACTCATCACGATGGCATCAGCTTAATTCCGGTACTGGGCAATATCATCAACCGCCAGCTGCAAGCGCGCGATCCGGAACGGTTTCAAACCTTATTGCATTTGAGTCAGCAATGGCAGCAACTGGATTGCCACTGGTTTGACAGCGGCGCGCGGCAGTTGAAAGTCAATCAGCACCCCATCGACCTCACCCCGTTAGAATTTGGCGTATTGAGCATTTTGTTTCACCACCAAGGCGCAGCCGTCAGCCGAAAACTGCTGCTGGAGCACGTATGGGGTATCCATTTTGAAGGCTCCAGCAATGTGGTTGACACTATTATTGTCTCCCTGCGTCGCAAACTTTGTGGTTATGCGCACTGCATCGAGACCGTTCGCGGCGTCGGTTATCGCCTTTCTGTTTAGTGCCCGCCAGAGACTTTGCGAAAAGTGTTCACCATCTTCCAACCCCACACTACCCGTGCTTTTCAGCAAACAAATTTATTTTCTATTTGAGATCAATAAATTAATGCTGATTAACTCTGCCAGCATTTTTTCACTTAATCCGTGAAACGCGAAAAAGTGTAACACCTGTCACACTTTTCTCTTGCCTGACACCGTCACTGAGTTGCGTAATACCATCAGCCTAACATGTTGTTTTACATTGTATGTATATGTTTCGCGAAAGTCATAGCTGAGATTCAATGTGTTACACCACCTGTAACGGTGAACACATACCGAAGTCGCAATGTGTCGATTTTTTAATAAGTTAGCGACAGGAGCACTTCTTGCTGTATTTCCCGCATCCGACTTATCGGCAGGAGTGTTTCAAAAGCAATCAGCAGTCAGGCATTTGAATCGGATCAGACGTTATATCACCTGTCTCTAAGCCGTGTAACAAAAAGCGCGACTTGCTCAACGTCGCTGACTCTTTAGGAGATAAAGTCATGAAAAGTATGAATATTAAAGCTCTTTTTCTTGCAGCAGCGCTGGCTGTTTCAAGCATAGGTGTTAGCTTTGCAGCCACTTCAAATAATGCAAACCAAACACCAGCCGGAGCCAATACCATTATCACTATGCCGTCTACCTCTTACAGACCATGTGATGATCCTGATACCTGCCGTGATCTTGGATAATGGTTTGCGAATATTCTGTGGCTGTATTCCCCACGAATTTGCAAATATCATTAATTAGCGATCACTAATTAACAGCTTCAGCTGTTCCAATCCTGTGTGCTATGTTGGTCAACACCTTCATGACACGCAGGATTATTTTTTTCCTCCACGTTTTTTCTCGAAAAATATTTTTATCATCTCTCCATTCAACTTATTTCAACGCCGATTTTTCGGACTTTTAAAATCGCACTCCATTAAATCAGCTGACATTCATTATGCATGTGTTCACCTGTAAACCAGCTGAACAGGATGATTAACACTTTTTAAATCAATGAAAAATATAAATAAATTTCCAAACACAATACAAAGTGTTTAATTCAGTGTTCAATATTTTTCCATCAAAACCGTAAACTCAATAAATATCAATCGCTTGCAGTTCGGTTTATTTCTTGCTTTATGCCACACCAAGCAAACGAGAGTACTAAAACTCCCATTGTGATTTGATTCAGCAAATCCTGATTATCTTCGATAACAGGTAAAGGTCCGGATCTTTAACTTTAAAAAGGAGTGATTAAGATGGACTTTAGTAAATTTAAACTCATGATACGCACGCTGTGTTTGGGGCTGATTCTTGGCTTCTTCACGGCGCCCGTATTCGCGGTTCATGATGAAGGAGTCTTCGAGCTGGACGGTGATGCAGCCAATGGCGCTGCTGCCGGCGATGACTGGGCAAATGTCTACAACGATACCGATTCAGCCAATGTGACAACCGGTATTATTGCCGACCCTTCTCCAAAATCGATATTTACCGGTGGTCGTAAAGACATTCAAGACGTACCTCAATGGGGTCACAAAGACGGCTCTGTACCAGATAAAGACGATCTGACCAATGCGTACGCCGCAGCCTATGGCGTTGATGACGGCGCTGGCGGTCAAGATCTCATCATCTATTTTGGTGCTGACCGTTTTGCTAATGTCGGTGACGCCTTTATGGGCTTCTGGTTCTTCCAGGATGAAGTGGTTGCACAAAGTGACGGTTCCTTCTCAGGTGTCCACACTATTGGCGACGTACTGATTCTGGTTGATTACCCTCAAGGTGCGAATGAAGTGCCATACATCGCCGTTGTGCTGTGGGACCCAAGCTGTTCAAAAGCGGATAGTAATGACCCAATGCCTGGCGATTGTGCAGCATCAAACTTACGTCTCAAACTTGAATCTGACGGTGCTCATCCTGCTGAATGTGGCGCGCAAGCTGGTGACTTAGCATGTGCAACAACCAACAGTGGTGACGAACCATCACCTTGGTCATACACACCTAAAGCAGGTTCACCAAATGTGTTCCCATTTGAAAGCTTCTACGAAGGTGGTATTAACATCACTCAACTGCTCAACGGCACCGATACCTGTTTCAGTAGCTTTATGGCAGAAACCCGCTCTTCAAGTTCATTTACCGCATCACTGAAAGACTTTGTGTTGGGTAAATTCTCGTTGTGCGGCATGGAAATGGTGAAAACCTGTCCAACAGGCGCACTGTCTCCATCTGGTGACTCCATCATCTACGACTATGAAATCAAAGTAACCAATACAGGTTTCGGTTCTTTGTATGACATTAACGTAGAAGACGTGACTGCCGGTGATACTTTCTATACACCTTCTTTGGCGGCTGGCGCGACTGAAACCTACACGGGCTCCTTTGTGTCACTCATCAACGGGGTTGAAAACGTCGCAACTGCAACTGCGGCGCTGAAAACAGGCGGCGATCCAATACTGTCGAAATCTGATTCCGATGACTGTCCCCCTCTGAACCCTCCGGGCTCATTAAGCATTACCAAAAACTGTACAACTTATGTTGAACAGAATGGTTCTGGCGCGTATGGCCTACGAGTCAAATTCGCAGGTGAAGTATGTAATGACAGCGCTGTGAAAATGAATGGCGTTGCGATCACAGAAACACATGATGGTACGGATCAAGTCATTAGTATCGGTACGCTGGCACCATATGCGTGTATGCCATACTCTGACGACTATGTCCCAGTCCCTGGAACCGATGTCGCGGGTGGCCCGGTATTGGCACATGATGTACGTACCTTCAAAGATACGGTTATCGCAGAAGGTGTGAACGCGATTACTGGTCAAACTGTCGATACCGGTTTACCAGTAGAAGCAAGCTGTCCATTGTGTCCAGCGGATTAACACTCTCCACGTGATGATGCGCAATAAAACAAAAATCCACCTCTAAGAGGTGGATTTTTTCGTTACTTGTTTTTGCCTTTGCCCGGCGAACCGCCAGTACCAGAAGACGAAGACTGTAGCGTCACGTTTACCGTCGCCGTTGAAGTACCATTGCCATCGCTGATGGTGTAGGTAAAGCTGTCACTGCTTTTGAAGCGCTTACCCGGTGTGTACTGAATTGAACCATCAGACAACACTTTTGCCGTCCCTTTGCTTGGTGCCGTTACAGAAATCGTCACACTTGCGCCCGCATCAACCACATCGTTCCCCAGAACATTTATATCCACGGTCGTCAGTGAACTCATCGTTACCGCATCATCAACCGCGGTGATATCCGAAATCGTAGAACTGTCAGTGATCACCGTGTAAGACGACTGAGTTGCCGCGCTGTACGAGGTGTCCTGGGTATCTGTTGCAGCAAACGAGATAGTGTAGTCACCGGCTTGCGCTTGTTGAGATGACGTCACCGCCACCACCACTTGGCCTGTTTCACCAGCGCCCAGAGAAACCGTTTGTTGATCCGCGGTCCAGCCTGAAGCCACTTGAGCCGTCACCGCAAAATCCAGCGTGCCACACTCTGCACTCGCATTATTGGTCACTGACAACTGGTAGTTAACGGTAGAACCTGCGTTTGCAGAGCTGTCACCCACTGCCGTCGCCGTTACCGTCGGCGCTGCCATTTCACAGACCGCTGGCGATACATTACCAGAATCCGAACCTGACATTGACACATAGATATCTGCCACACCGTTCGCGGCGCTGGTCAGGTTGATTGAGATACCAGAGCTTGGGTCGGTGAATGTCGCACCAACAGGAAGCGCTGTGTCTTTCCAGTCTTTGCGGCCATAAACCTGGCTGTAATCCGAATCCGGCTTCATATGCAGCATATAGCTATAGTCACCGTTTTCCTGAGCAAGACGCACAATCACACCATCGGTGACATCACCGCGGTAAAGCAGATAAGAACGACTGGCAAGGAACTCGTCGTAACCTTGTGCCTGACGGTATTCAATGTAGAACCACTCATTCAAGCCCGTTTGTGGGTTGACGCCACGAGGGATCTTCAGCGCAATGTTTTGCTGACTATCTTGAGATTCGTAAGCCGCAATCTCGTACAGACCATCTTTTGAGGCGGTCAGCACTTTAGGCGAAGCGGAATCGTTGATCCAGCCCATACGTTCTTTATAGAAGGTATTGATGTAACCCAGATCCGGGTCGCCCATCACGTCGTAAGAATCGCCATATTCAATGGTGCTGCAGCTTGAAGAAAGGCTTGTGTCGCCACAGTCCATCGCTCGCGCGTGCATCAAACCTAAGTTGTGTCCGAATTCATGCGCGATGATCTTGGCAGACAATGTACCGTCGATATAAGCGCGGCTAGGGAAGGTTTTGCCCGTAGTTGCGGAACCGCCGCCGCCACAGCCAGACTGAGTCATGATATAAATCACGCGCTGATAATCAGCAATCGTGATGCCTTGTGCTTCCGCCATTTTATCGGCTTCCGCCTGAACTGTCGGGTAGTCACACACCTGATTTGAAACCGGCAGGGTGTACCAACCGACCACCTGACCTGCCAGCCAGGTTTTTCCGTAAGAGTTTTCCTTGTAAAAATCGTTCACTTCACCAAAGACCAGATCTGTCGCTTCACTCACCGAAATCGGCTGATCATTCGGGTCTTCCTGGAAGTTCAACAACATCACCAGAGTGTCTTGCTGGCCTGTTGTACTACCTGCTGCATACGCGAATGAAGTGTGTTGCACAGATACCAAAAGAAACATCATTAAATAGAAGGCTTTACCTAAGCCAAACTTACTTAAATTAATCTTTGATGCCATTTTTTTACCCAATAAAGTACAGAAATTTTTCACAAAAAAGCCCGTTCCCGCAGCGAGAATCTGCAGAACCTAGAACAATAAAGTTTTATCTATGGTCGAATAATAATGTTTAAATTCTATTTATATTCAACCATGGTCACATCAATCAATCACTATTAAATTAAATTTAGCGATAAATCGGTGACGAGATAATTAATCAGAGCCAACAATCGAGCGAGAATACTAGCAAATACACTGATTAAATTTCAACCAACAAAAACTAATAAATTTAACTTTTTTGAAAAAAACAGATAAATCATCAAGATAAAAATGATAATAATTTGTTGGTTGAAACTTTATAATCCGAATGAAAAATTAGACTAACAGCTCGAAGAAAGACAACTTTCCTTTGTCATTAATATCATTCTCATCATAAAGTTAATCACAAAATGACATAAGTTTGACACTTTTATAAAAACGTCAAATAACCATCACAAGAAACATTGATTTAACATCTCAACCCAAAAAAATGATGACTAACCTATGGCAAAAAATAAATGAAAAAATTAGAACACACATTATATTTTAAGTTTAATTATATATTTGAAAGAAAATATTATCGCTCATTTATAAAATATATAATAAGTACAATTACAGATTAAAAAATAAATAGTTTCGGGATAGTTTAATATATGAATTATGATAATTTATCATACTGTTTTTAGTGCCAATTTACCTGTAGCGCTATTTTATTCCGTCGTTTTAGAGTCATAGATAGCTCACCTAATCTATGAAGTCGATTAGGCGTTATCCATAACAAGAGCGAACAAAAAATAACCAACCATTTCGATCTTGTTGACGAATAAAGCCCTTATGTTGGATGGGTAATTAGCGACTCAAATCGGACAAAACCCTGACAAACATCTCCCCCAATAGACTGTGACGAAGATCAAACGATTTACTGCGGCAACGAACCTGTCAAGAACAGCGGCAGTGCATCTCCCTACCGAATACCATTCCTTAAAGAGAAATATTCTGCGGCCAGAGGTTTCCGAATAAACCCACAAATCATAATATTTCGTACACAATTCTTTCCAACTTTCCTTATGGCATCAGACACAATCAATAAACAAGGTAAAACGCCTTAATTTGACTTGTACGTTCGTTTTTCGTTACCATTCTCATCACAAAATTTCATTCGTACACAAATTAATTTTGATTTTGACGAACTAGAACTGTACGGATTAAGTCAACCACTTAACGAGTACACAAAACATTTTGAGCGATTTTATGGAAGATGCTTTAAAGAAATACAGTATAGAAACGACTGACTATCAGGTCGGTCAGGACAACATTCAGAAATGGGGCTTTGACGTCCACAACCCAGTGTTCGGGATCAGCGCGGGATTAATCATTCTGTTTCTGGCATCATTACTGGTCGTCGATCCAGTGACGGCCAAAGATGCCCTAAATACTCTCAAGAACGGTATCATCGAAGACTTTGATGTGTTCTTTATGTGGGCCACCAACTTTTTCTTACTCTTCACTTTTGCGTTGATGGTTTCCCCTTTCGGTAAAATCCGCATCGGTGGTAAAGATGCCGTTCCGGATCACTCACGCGTATCATGGCTGTCTATGCTTTTTGCCGCGGGTATGGGTATTGGTCTACTGTTCTGGAGTGTGGCAGAGCCTACCGCCTACTACACCGACTGGTGGGGGACACCACTTAATGTCGAGGCGTATACGCCAGAAGCGAAGTCATTGGCGATGGGTGCGACCATGTTCCACTGGGGAATTCATGGCTGGGCCATCTACGCTATTGTGGCGCTCGCGTTGGCATTCTTTGCTTTCAATAAAGGCCTGCCGCTGTCGATCCGCAGCGTGTTCTACCCGGTTTTCGGCGATCGTGCTTGGGGCTGGCTTGGTCACGCTATTGATATTATGGCGGTACTGGCGACGCTGTTTGGCCTTGCAACCTCACTGGGACTCGGTGCACAGCAGGCTACCAGCGGCATCAATTACATTTTCGGTACCGATGGTGGTATCGGCATGCAACTCGCCGTGATTGTGTTTGTCACTTTAATCGCAATCATTTCGGTCATTCGTGGTATTGATGGCGGCGTAAAAGTGCTGAGTAACATCAACATGGTGTTTGCTTTCGCACTGCTCATCTTCATTATCGCGGTTACCTTTGACACTGCCATCAGCTCAATTCCGGATACCTTTATGGCGTACGCGCAAAACATCATTGGTTTGAGCAACCCACACGGCCGAGAAGATGAAGTGTGGATGCATGGCTGGACTGTGTTCTACTGGGCATGGTGGATTTCATGGTCACCATTTGTCGGTATGTTTATCGCTCGTGTTTCACGTGGCCGCACTGTGCGAGAGTTTCTGTGCGCGGTCGTGTTTATTCCGACACTGCTGACACTGATTTGGATGGCGGTATTTGGTGGCATTGCTCTGGATCAAGTGGCGAATAAAGTCGGCGAACTGGGTGCTCATGGTCTGACCGATATCTCGCTCACCCTGTTTCATGTCTACGACCAGTTGCCGTTTGGCAGTGCAATTTCGATGATCTCGATTGTCCTGATTCTGATCTTCTTTATTACCTCATCCGATTCCGGTTCGCTGGTCATAGACAGTATTACGGCGGGCGGTAAGGTCGATGCACCGATTCCTCAGCGCATTTTCTGGGCCAGTGTTGAAGGTGCTATCGCGGCAGTTATGCTTTGGATTGGTGGTAAAGAAGCGCTGCAGGCTTTGCAGTCTGGAGTGGTTGCCACGGCATTGCCGTTCAGCTTTGTACTATTGCTGATGTGTGTCAGTTTGATCAAAGGTCTGCGAACCGAACAAGCGCTCTATCAGCAGTAGGAAAATAAAAAGGTCAGCTTGGGCTGGCCTTTTTTGTGCCCACATCACTGAGATCTTGGTCGGCACGCGATCACACTGGTGTAGCAACCATCGAACAATGGAACAAGTTCCCCCTGACCCATTGTGTCGTGACGCTCTTACTTGCCCATTTTGGGTTCCACGATAAATGGGGTGAACATACCCATTTCATAGTGCCCAGGTATGTTACACAGCAGCAAGTACTTACCTGGTTTCAGGTTGACCGTCAGTGAACCAGACTGACCCGGTTCGAGTTCAGACACTTCGCCAAAGTCCTGTACTTTATCTTCAATCACGCGCGCTTCATTCGTTTGATAAGGCAAGCTTTCATGAAAATTGTTGACCTTAACCACCAACATTTCATGCACCATGGTCTTAGAACTGTTAATCACTTCAAAAGACACCGAACCTTCAACAACACTGGGCACATCTAATTTAATCCCCATGACGCCCATTTGATCCCACAGATCAGCATGAACAACCTGAGCAGACATACTGGCAGCCGAAACTTGAGCCGCCATGACAACCGTGGCAAACGCGGCCATTCTTAGTAAATTTTTCACAATAATCTCTCCTGTTTATTGATCTAAAAAACCACCACGTGCTTATTCCAGAAAGAGTTAACCCGACAATTCGGATTAATTTGTTACAACTTGTTACATTATAGTTCTCGCGCAGAAAGATGACGGAACATCGACCGCAATTCCTTTCGGCATAGACGCGTAAGTTAGCTGGAGAACAACCCATCGTTAGAAATGAAGACAACAAAGCGCAGAGCGTCATCGCATTGAAGCAATGCACATATCACAGAGAGATAAGAAATCGTGAGAGGCAAAAACAAAAAAACCAGCAAAGTGCTGGTTAGAAAGAATGGAGGCGCGTCCCGGAGTCGAACCGAGGTTCACGGATTTGCAATCCGCTGCATGGCCACTCTGCCAACGCGCCTCAATGGATGGTTTTTGTTGATGGTGCCCCGGGCCGGACTTGAACCGGCACGACTCGAAAGTCGAGGGATTTTAAATCCCTTGTGTCTACCAATTTCACCACCAGGGCAACGCAATCATGCGATGGTAACACCATCCGTTCCGGCGACATCATCGCGGGAACGGGGCGTACTTTAACGGATTGAGTTTTCAGGTCAACAAAATAATTCATATTTATCAACTGAATGAGCAACAAACGCTCCACGCGGTATGTTTTACGCCCAATCCGGATAATGATTGGGCGCAAATATCGGTGTGACGGGACTTGTTAGAACTTCACTTAGTAGTTGAGTGTGTAGGTACGACCGCGGCCTTTGTAGTCATACGCGGCGGCGTCATCTTCCAAACCGTCGTCGCCTTTGACTTCAGAAATAACATAGTGACCCGACGCGCCCAGCTGAATGTTTTCGTGTACCCAATAGGACGCGAGGGCTTCCAAACCATAAACGCGTTTTTTATCTTCAATTTCTTCAATCAGCATGGTGGTTTTGTTGTAGGTCACCGATTTATCCGATTGAGAAAAAACATCTTTTCCACGCATTCGTTTGCGCGATTTTAAAATATCTATGCAATGAACAACCTAACCATTTAGGGTTGGAAGTGCCGTTAAAGAATAAATAAACGAAGGACGAAATGAATTGAAATTAACACTAATTCTACATAGTCAGAATTATGGCTGCGTCAAAATGGCGTGTTCGAAATCTGTATTAAATTATTGACATAATTTATTTTAATTTTAATCCAATATCCTTATCGAAAATTTAGTCAATAAGTGTTAACTTGCGCGCCTTGCGGTAAAAATACGGATCAAAATTACATATACGGATATGGTTTACTTTGTAGTCAAAATAAAAAATCAAGGTATATCAACATATGTTTATCAAGAATCTTTCCATTGCGAAAAAGATTTCTTTTTCCTTTCTGATCATAGCATTAATTAATATCGCCTTTGGCGTATTTTTGTCTTCTGAGCTCAAGAACATTAAAGCAGAGCTACTCAACTACACCGATGACACCCTGCCAGCAGTAGAACGTGTAGATGCTATTCGCGATGATCTTTCTCGCTGGAGACGTTCACAGTTTGTCGCTTATACATTAGATAATGCTGATAAAATAAATAATCAAATTACAAGTAATATTCGTAAACGAAATGAAATCGCTCGCGAATTAGAAGCTTATGGAAAAACCGTATGGCCGGGAGAAGAAGAGCAAACGTTTAAACGAATCATGCGTAACTGGGAAATTTATCTCGGTACGATGGATCAATATAACGCCGCTATGTTAGCCAACGATAAAATCAAAGCACAACCTATTCTTTCTTCATCTTTATCTGCTTTCGAAGACGTTGACTCTGAGCTGGGCGAACTGATCCTGGTTCTTAAGAAGGCCATGGAAGACAATAAGCGTCATATTCTTACCTCGGTAAATGACTTAAGTACTTCTTCTATCGGCAGCAACGTCATCATTCTGCTCATCATGGTAGCCATGACTTATGTCTTGACGCGTCTGATCTGCGGCCCATTGAAGTTGGTGGTGGCGCAAGCGAACGCCATTGCAACCGGTGATCTGTCCAGTGATCTTGACCGTCAGGCCATCGGTAACGATGAACTGGGTGAACTGGCCGATGCCACCAGCAAGATGCAAGATGATTTGCGTCAGGTGATCGACAACGTCATCGCGGCTGTCACACAACTGAGCAGCGCAGTGGAAGAGATGACGCAAATCTCTGATCTGTCGGCTTCTGGCATGAAAGATCAGCAGCTACAAATCACCCATATCGCTACGGCGATGACCGAGATGAAAGCGGCGGTCGCGGATGTTGCACGCAACACCGAAGAGTCGGCCAGCCAGGCCAGTGAAGCAAACGAGCGTACCCAACACGGCGTGCGTGAAACCCAGCACATGGTCGATACCATTGAAGAAGTAGCCAACGTGATTGGTAACGCTGGTGACACCGTGACGGAGCTGGAACTGCAATCAAGCAAGATCAACGTGATTGTGGACGTAATTCGCGACATCGCAGACCAAACCAACCTGTTGGCGTTGAACGCCGCGATTGAAGCCGCGCGTGCGGGTGAATCAGGCCGTGGCTTTGCTGTGGTGGCCGATGAAGTTCGTACACTGGCGGGACGCACTCAGCAATCGACCAGCGAAATCACCACCATTATTGAGCAGCTGCAATCTCTGGCAAAAGATGCCAAGTCAGCGACCGAATTGTCACGCACCAGCATTACCGGTTGCGCGCAACAAGGCCTGCAATCGAAACAACTGATGGGCGAGATCGAACGTTCTATCGCCGATATCTCTGACATGGGTAGCCAAATCGCGACCGCCTGTAACCAACAAGATTCTGTTGCTGAAGAACTGAGCCGCAGTATCGAGAACATTCACTTTGCTTCACAGGAAGTCGCGCAAGGTTCACAGCAAACGGCGCAAGCATGTCGTGAACTGAGCCAACTTTCTGTGTCACTTCAGGATGTAATGGGACGCTTTAAACTGCATTAATCTGTCTGGCACTCCCCGCGGAGTGCCAACCCCAACGCTTTCTGAATCTTATCTCTACCCTCCTCCAACAATAACTGTATAAGGAGACGTTATGCGTCTAAAGAAAACGTTACTGGCTTTCTCCATCGCCGCTGCCACTTTCGCTACCGCTACACCAGCGTTAAGCGCGCCTTTAAATCTTTTCAGCGGTGACACTCAGCAACAAGACATTCAAGCGGCTAACGCCTGGCTTGAGATCAACTTAACGCAGTTCCGCGACAACATCGAACAGTTCAAATCGAAAATGAACAGCCACACAAAGATCTGTGCGGTCATGAAAGCCAACGCCTATGGCAACGGTATTCAGGGTTTGATGCCAACCATTCTTGAGCAGCAGATCCCTTGTGTCGCGATTGCCAGCAACGCGGAAGCGCAAGCAGTGCGCGACAGCGGCTTTAAAGGTGAATTGATGCGTGTTCGTTCAGCCAGCCTTGGCGAAATCAAAGACGCGATGCACCTTAACGTGGAAGAGCTGATCGGTAGCGCAGAACAAGCCAAAGCGCTCTCTGCTTTGGCAAAAAAAGCCGGACACGACATCAAAGTGCATCTGGCACTGAACGACGGTGGCATGGGCCGTAACGGCATTGATATGACTACCGATGCCGGCAAGAAAGAATCACTACAAATCGCGGCCGCCAAAGGCGTGCGTATTGTCGGTATCATGACGCACTTCCCGAGCTACGACGCGGACGAAGTGCGCCAAAAACTGGCGTCATTCAACACCCATTCGGCATGGTTGATCAAAGAAGCGAAACTCAACCGCGAAGACATTCTGCTGCACGTGGCGAACTCGTTCACAGCGCTGAATGTGCCAGAAGCGCAACTGGATATGGTGCGTCCTGGCGGCGTACTGTACGGCGATCAGCCGACCAATCCGGAGTACCCGTCAATCGTGTCATTCAAGACGCGCGTTGCATCACTGCATCACCTGCCGAAAAACAGCACCGTAGGTTACGACAGCACCTTCACCACGCAGCAAGACAGCCTGATGGCGAACGTTCCGGTCGGTTACTCAGACGGTTACCCACGTAAAATGGGCAACAAAGCGCAGGTGATCATCAATGGTCAACGCGCCAACGTGGTGGGTGTGGCGTCGATGAACACCACCATGGTGGACGTGACGCATATCAAAGGCGTGAAAGCAGGCAGCGAAGTGGTGTTGTTTGGTCATTCACAAGGCGAAACTATTTCCGCCTCGGAAATGGAAAACAACGCGGAAGTGATTTTCCCTGAACTTTACACCCTTTGGGGCAGTGCGAACCCACGGGTTTACGTGAAATAAGTATCCGTTCTAAAGTCAAAAGCGAGCTCATCAGCTCGCTTTTTTAGTTCATATCGACATAGTCGAGCCAGAATGGCCGTTCGCCGAGGTGGTTCATCAGCAAACTGACAAAGTCATCGACCAACAGGCTGCGCTGGCGATTGGGATAGATGGCGTAGATTCCGGTACTCATGGTGGAAATCACATAACCGGGCAGCAGTTGCACCAACCCCGCTTCTTCTAATGACTCTTCCAAACCAAACATGTCTATCAATCCATAACCGACGCCTTTTTTTATCGACTCCACCACCAGCTTCACATCGTTGACTTTGAAGTTGCCTTTCATGGTCAGATTGAGCATCTCTTGGCTGCCCGGCTCAAAGCTTATCGTCAGTTTATCTAACGTTACATCGCCATTGGCATAAATCACCGCAGGCAGGCTAATCAGAGCTTCGGGAGTCTCCGGTAGACCATGTTTTGCCACAAAGTCTTTTGAGGCTATCAGGACAAAATTGGTGTTGGTGATCTTCTTGGCGATCAAGTTGGAATCGGCCAATTTGCCAATTCGAATCGCGATATCGAACTTATCCGCAATGATGTCGGCGCGTTTATCATCCAGCACTAGCGTCAGTTCCACCTCCGGATATTTGCTGATAAACGCATCGAGAACCGGTTGTAGATAGCGCTGACCGAAATAGTTGGGAGCGGCAATTTTAATGCTGCCACTGGGCTTTGACTGGTAGGTTTCCGCAATACGTTGGATATTGATGAGCGTATCTTCCAGCACCTGCGCCTGCTGGTAGATTTCATCGCCAACGGGTGTGAGCGAAATGGTGCGGGTTGAGCGGTTCAACAACTGAACACCCAGACTCTGTTCCAGCTTTTTGATCTGCTTTGACAGCGCCGAGTTATCCATATCATGCAATAACGCCGCTTTAGAAAATGAGCCCTGACGAACCACATCGACAAACAGAGACAGTTGGTGACTAATCGACATAACGCTTCCAGACAACAAGTTATCGAAGAATACTAACACACGAACGACAAAGATAACTAAGCCCCGAGAAATGCAAAAAGCGCCACGAAGGCGCTTTTGAACAACAAACCGAGAAACGGATTACAGCACCGTCACCACCTGATCCAGCGGCAAACGCGCTTTAGGCAGACCATGGTTGTAGTCTTCCAGTTCCAGGTGATAGCCCATTGCGACCGCCACATCACACACATACCCATCCAGCTCTTCGCTGAACACGTCACCGATCAGCTCTTGGTCTACGCCTTCCATAGGGGTGGAATCGATACCCAGACGAGCCAACACATGTAGCAGGTTACCCAATGCGATGTAAGTTTGCGCTTTCGTCCAGTGGCCGTTAAAGCCGTTGTCGTCAGTATTCGCTTCAGCAAACGTAAACGCACCATTGAGGAAACCGTCGTAACGATCCGCTGGCAGATGACCCGATGACACTTCAACGTCGGCCACTTTACGATAATCGTCTTTGGTGAATTTAGGGTTGTACGCCAGCAACACAGTGTGCGACGCCGCTTTTGCATGCGGTTGGTTGAACTGGTGTTTTCGTTCAAACGTATCATGGAAACGTTGCTTCGCCGCATCGCTCTCAATCACGATAAATTTCCAAGGCTGTGCGTTGATAGATGAGGCAGAAAGACGCAGCGCCTCTTTGATGATCGCCATATCGTCTGATGAGATTTTCTTGTTCGCATCGTAACGCTTGGCTGTATAACGTTTAGTCAGGTCTGCAATAATTTGGTTCGACATGGTGGTTTCCCGCAAGTAGTGTAACTGGTTAAGTCGCTGAATGAGTCGATTGAGCAACTGTGTTTTTCAAAGTGATTGCATTATGCGATTCATTCTGCGGGAATTCGATTGCCAATCATGCCAAACATTATGGAATTCAAAGTCCATAATAAATTAAATGATTGCGGCCAGTTTAGCCGCAATGAAATATTGGACTAACCGACAATCGCGTTGCGTAACGAAGCAATCACGGTGTTAAGATCCAAAAATCGCGCATCGGCGATGGCAAATTTGTCTTGTTGGCTCTCAGGCGATACCAGATATGTCGTCATGCCAGCACGTTTGGCCGCAGTTAAGCCGGTGAAGCTGTCTTCAATCACCAAGCAATCCGACACCGCAACATTGAGTTTGCGCGCAGCGGTCAGGTACACATCCGGTTGCGGTTTACCGTGCTTTTCATCTTCCGCACTGCAAATCACGCTGAATTTGTCCCAAAGCGCTAAACGATCAAACACTGCTTTGATCACCACGTGGTTTGAAGAGGTCGCGAGCGCAACATTCAATCCTCGCTCGGCAAAAAAGTGCAAAGCGTCGTACACGCCTGCCATCGCTTCGCCCGTTGCCGAAATGCGCTGACACAGCTTGGTCAGAATCAGGGTTTCTAGCACTTCTGAGTCAACCGCCAGCGAATACGTTTGACACCAGGTGCGCGCAATCTCATCAATGCGCTTACCCATGGTCAGTTGTTCACAATCCAGACGCGTGATCGCCACACCGAACCCGGCCAGAGATTCAATCTGCGCTTCCTGCCACAACGGCTCGGAGTCAATGATCACGCCATCCATATCAAAAATTACTGCTTTTTTGTTCATACTTACCTCAAAAATAAAAAAGGTATGGCAACCAAAGCCATTGCCATACCCTAAACCGTGTTAAGCAACGGTGACTTTACCTGAATCAACAAATTCGGTTTCAAATCCAGGTTGGTTCACCTTGATGCGATAGGTGAAGAAAAACGCCAGCACGTACAAGGCAGTATAGGTAATCACTACCCCGATGGTGCTGAAGTACGGCAACACGATCACCGCAATCGCTGGTGCCAAAAAGTTCGATAAACCGGCCGACAAGTTATAGACCGAAATCGCCGCGCCTTTGTGCTTGGGTTCCAGCGCAGGAAAGACGGCCGCCATGGGTACAAATGCGGCAACAAAAATACCCAAAGCAATCGCCGGGATCAGCGCCATGGCGAAGTTATTGCCAAAATGCTGGGGAATGTAATAGAACGCAAGACTCGACAGCGCCATGCCCACACAGCCAAACCAGCGCACCACCTTCAACCAGCCCAGTTTCTCGCCCATGATGCCCCAGAAGACATTGGAAAAGATGGTGGTGAAGAAGAAAACCGCCCACACCTGAAGCCATTCGGATGTCGTAAAGCCCAAATCGTCGACAAACATCATCGGCATGATGACCGCAAAACCAAACAGCGACAGCGTATTGATGATGCGAACAAAGCTGGAATAGAGCACATTTTTGTTGGTGTAAAGCAGCGTCACGGCGCGGCTCAGTTCAGTCAGTTTCTGTTTGGTGGTGAGATTGTGCATGTGCGTTGGCGTTTTCACCTTACGCAGCGCAATCATAGCAATCAAACCGCCAGCGGCACAAAACGCCAGTGACAGCCACAAAGTACCCAGCTCGCCAATCCAAGGGATAGTGAAACTTGGAATGTAGCTTCCGGCCACGCCGATGCCGATCGAATACACGGTCCAGAACCACCCCAGCGCGGAACTGACGCCATCACTGCGCACGTTGTGCACGATCACCACAATGAAGGAATAAAGGAACAGCGGATAGGCAAAGCCGCGAATGCCGTAGAACAGCAAAATGAGCGCGTAGTTTGACTGCCCCAACCCGAAGGTTAAGAACAGGACGTGGAAAGTACACCACAGCAAGAAGCCTATTTTCATCGTTTTCTGCGGTGTGATGATCTCTGCAACCACACCGGATACCCAAGCTGCCAGCGCAGCAGCCAAACCATACAGCGTAAAGGCAAAAGAGGACTGCGCTGGCGTAAAGCCCAACTCAGTGATGTAGTGCGACAGGAATGCCAGCTCAAAGCCATCGCCGGTCATAAAGATGGCAATCGCGATGTATCCCCAGATCAGATTGAGTGGCAGTCCAAGCCACTGTTTGCTTACGTTTTCCATATATTCCTCGTTTCGTAGGGTAAAGGAATCCCACGCCCCTTTGCAGGGGCGTAGTCCATGAGGGTTGTGATGATTCTTCTAAAAATTCTTTTTTAAATAGGCTCTTAATGGCCGAGGTTATGACCGTAGGGCCAAATCGTTTTGATAGAGCGCGCGGAAACGGGCATAGCGCTCGCTCAACACGGGTTTGCGATCCGCACAAGGTTGGTAAATGCGGTGAATGTCTGGCTTTTTACATACTTGTGCCACGGATTTACCGGACGCCAAACACGCCAGACGCGCTGCGCCCAGTGCGCCGCCGGTTTCACCGCCTTTGTGCGTCACAATCGGCAGGCCGAGGGTGTCTGCCAGCAGCTGCGCCCAGAATGGGCTGCGAGCGCCGCCGCCGACCAATGAACACTGGTCAATCTGGGTGCCGCTGTCTTGCAAGACGCGCAGACCATCGGCAATCCCAAAGCTCACACCTTCAATCACGGCATAGCCCAACAACGCGCGATTGGTTGAATGGCTCATGCTGTGGAACATGCCCATGGCTTGCGGGTCGTTGTGCGGCGTGCGTTCCCCAGAGAGATACGGTAAGAACAGCGGCGCTTTGGCTTTTTCTTCCTCACTCAACTGCTCAATGTCCGCCAGCAGTTCCACCTCGGTCGCTCCAACAATGCGGCAGAACCACTGCAAACAACTGGCGGCACTGAGCATGACGCTCATCTGATGCCAACGCTGTGGCAATACATGACAAAACGCATGTACCGCCGATTGAGGTGCGGGTCGATATTGTTCGTTCACCACAAACAGCACCCCAGACGTGCCCAAGGAGATAAACGCATCGCCCGGATTTACCGCGCCAACACCAATCGCGCTCACGGCATTATCACCGCCGCCACCAGCAACAATCACCGATGGGCTCAAACCCCATTTGTGCGCCATCTCCGCCGAGATCGGCGCCGACACATCACACCCTTCCACCAATTCAGGCATCTGAGCGCGCGTCAGTTGGCATGTATCCAGCAGCGCATCGGACCAATCGCGCTTGGCGACATCCAGCCACAAGGTGCCGGCCGAATCCGACATATCAGAGACTTTGCGTCCGGTCATTTTGAGGCGCAGGTAATCTTTCGGCAGTAGCACGGTATGAATGCGCGCAAAATTTTCCGGTTCATGTTTGCGCACCCAAATCAGCTTCGGCGCAGTAAACCCCGGCATGGCCAAGTTGCCCGCAATGTCATGCAAATCCGGCGCTGCCACTTCCAGTTCCGCGCACTCTTCGTGGCAACGCGTATCGTTCCACAAAATCGCCGGGCGAATCACCGCGTCGTGGTCATCCAGCAGTACGGCCCCATGCATCTGTCCCGAAAGGCCAATCGCTTTGATCGCGCCCCAATGTTCGGTGCACTTTTCTCGCAACGCGCCAATCAGATAGTTGGTGGCTTCCCACCACTCTTGCGGCGCTTGCTCAGACCAATGCGGATGCGGGCGTTGAATCGTCAGCGGCGCACTGTGTGTGGCGACGGTTTCACCGTGCTCATCAATCACCAGCGCTTTCACTTCCGACGTGCCAAGGTCAATTCCTAAATACATACCTGCTCCTTACTGAATCATGGGGTAAACGGAGGCGATTTTCTCGCGCAGCAGCGCTTCAAATTCAGCGCGCTCAGCCAGTTCACCAAACAATGCTTTGTTACGTGCGTAGAGTGCAATCGGGTCTGCCGACTCAAACATCGCATGTACTGCCGCCGTATCCAGAATGCCGTCTTGATACTCATAAGGCAGCGCACCTTGGTGCCACTGCTGCATAAACACGAAGAACAACGCAGGCAACATTGCGGTTGCTTGCGGTGCGACGCCACGTTGGTAACACTCGATCATCGTTGGAGTGATCATCGCCGGAATTTTCGAGAAACCGTCTGCCGCCACACGCTGGTTGGTGTCTTTGATGTATGGGTTGGTAAAACGCTCTAGCACCACATCACGATACGTGGGCAGGTCGATACCGTTGTCACCCAAGCAAGGGATCACATCCTGCGTCACGTAATCATGCGCAATTTTGTAGATGCTCTCGGTCAGCGTGCTGTCGTGAATAAACGACTGCCCCAGCAAGGTGCCCGCCCACGCAATGCAACTGTGCGACGAGTTGAGAATGCGGATTTTCGCTTCTTCATACGGGATCACTGAATCCACCATTTCAACGCCCACCGTTTCCAGCGCTGGTCGAGCGTCTTTAAAGTTGTCTTCAATCACCCATTGAATAAAGGTTTCGCCCATCACGGGTGCTTGATCATCAATGCCCGTTTGCTGTTTGATGCGAGCCGGCAGATCGGCCGCTGGGCGCGGCGTGATGCGATCGACCATGGTATTCGGACAGGTGGTGTTCTCTTTCACCCATTGCAACACATCGGTTTTGCCAGTCAGCGTCAGAAACTCCATCAACCCATCGCGAAAACGCTCGCCGTTGTGACGCACGTTGTCACAGTTAAGCAGCGTCACCGGGCCTGCCTCGTCTGCCATGCGGCGCTCAAGAATTTTCGTCACGGTGCCGTAAATGGTTTGATGACCGCCGTTGAGATCAGCGCTTAAGACCGCACTGTCGACATCCAGCGTATGGTCAGTTTTGAGGTAGTAGCCGCCTTCGGTCACGGTAAAAGCGATGACTTTCGTCTGCGCTTTAGCCCCTTCGTCAATCAGCGGCGCAAGATCGGCTTGCCAAGGCAGCAGCGTTTGAATCGACTTGATGACTTCGTAATGACGCTTACCCGCCGGGCTCACGGTTTCCAGCACATATTCGCCATTTTGCGCTCGCAACGCGTCGACGGTGGCTTCGGCATCATTGCGGATGTTGCCCGCAGCGATATGCCAGCGTTGATCGCCCGATGCCAACAATTTGTGCAGATACCACGCTTGGTGCGCGCGGTGAAATGAACCCAGACCGATGTGAAGCCACGTGTATTGGTTTTTCATGATGATTCCTCGTTCTTATTGAATGACGCCACTCTAATCGATCAAATTATCAAATAAAGAGCCATAGATCACAAATGAACAAAAGACCATTTAAAGGTCTTTTGTTCATTTGTGGGTAATTGATAACTATTGCACTCCGAAGACGTTCGAGAGAAGATACGAGGTATTCGCGCGCCCAAGACGAAAAATCAAAGCTTTAGAACAGGCGCAAGACATTGAATAATAAGGATGAAATGTGGCAAGAGACGACAGTTTTAAAACCGACCAAATGGTGCGTGCCGCCTGGATGTATTACATCTCCGGCCGCAATCAGAGCGATATTGCGTCTGAACTCGGTTTATCCCGTCCGGTGGTGCAACGTTTGATTGCGGCAGCCAAAGAGGAAGGCATTGTTTCGGTTGGCCTGCACCACCCGATTTCAACATGTTTAGATTACGCAGAACTGCTGAAAGCGAAGTATCAACTGGTGGAGTGCAACATCGTCCCCACCACCAGCGGCGAGGAAACCTTAGATAACGTGTCGTTTGGCTGCTTTCAGTTGATGTCGAAATACGTCAAAGACCAGCAGAATCAAATCATCGGCATCGGCTCGGGGCTGACGCTGAAAAAAGCGATCAACCGGATTGATTTCGAATCGCCCAACAGCCAATGCGTGGCGCTGATCAGCGCGATGGGTGTGAATGGTCAATGTAACTACTACGATGATGTGCCGCTGATTCTGGCGCGGAAAATTCGCGCCAACTATTACCAGTTACCTGCGCCGCGTTACGCCCTGTCAGCCGATGAACTGAAAGTCTGGACCGGCATGCGCGTGTTTGAGGAAGTCGCCGCTGTTGCCAGCAATGCCAACGTGGTGTTTATCGGTATTGGCTCATTGAGTAAAGCAAGCCCAATCATCCAAGATGGCTTTATCTCCGCCGATAAGGCCGACGAGCTAAATCAACAAGGCGCCGTGGGAGAAATTCTCGGCCGCTTCATCAACGCCCAAGGTGACGTGATTGATTGCGCCATCAACACCTTCATCACCAGCCATGACATTCGCAGCAACGACTGCCCACGCATTGGCGCTGCCTGTGGTGAAGACAAACGCCCCGCCATCCTCGCCGCGCTGCGCGGTCGCTGGATCAATGGGTTGGTCACCGACGAAACTACCGCCCGCTGGCTGTTGACACAATAGATAGCAAAAAGGAACGCTCAGCGTTCCTTTTTTAATGACATTTAATTGGTGTAAAAGGCACGTTTGAGCGCCAATTCAACCCCGCGGATCTCCGCCAGTCCTTTTAAGCGTCCAATGCACGAGTAGCCCGGATTGGTTTGCTTTTTCAGATCGTCAATCATCTGATGCCCATGATCAGGACGCATTGGAATGCGACGCACGTTGCCTTGTTGTTCGCGGCGGTGCTCTTCTTTCAGCAGCGCATTGATGACGTTATACATGTCGACATCACCGTCTAAGTGCGCCGCTTCATGGAAACTCATCGGATTGCCTTCTTCACGCAGGGTCGAACGTAAATGCGTGAAGTAAATACGATCGCCATAGGTTTCAATCATGCGCACCAGATCGTTATCGCCACGCACACCATAAGAACCGGTGCACATGGTAATACCGTTCATCATGCTTGGTACTGCCGTTGTCAGTGCTTCAATATCTTCAATCGTCGAGACAATACGCGGCAAGCCCAGAATCGGACGCGGTGGATCATCCGGATGTACCGCCAGCTTGAGACCATACTGCTCACAGGTTGGCATCAACTCTTGCAGGAACAGCACCATATGCTCGCGCAATTTGTCTTTATCGATACCCTGATAAGTATCCAGACGAGCCTGAAACTCTTCCAGTGTGTAACCTTCTTCTGCGCCAGGTAATCCCGCAATAATGTTTGAGGTGAGTTTTTCGATTTGTGCCGAAGACATGCTTTCATAACAGGCTTTCGCTTGCAGCTGTTCCTGCTCAGTGTATTCGGCTTCGGCGCCCGGACGCTTGAGGATAAACAGTTCAAATGCAGCAAACTCAATCTGGTCAAAACGCAGCGCTTTCGAGCCATCTGCCAACTGGTATTCCAGATCAGTACGCGTCCAGTCCAACACTGGCATGAAGTTGTAGCACACCGTATCGATGCCGCACTCTGCCAGATTGATCAGAGATTGCTTGTAGTTTTCAATCCAACGCGCGTATTGGCCTGTGCGAGTCTTAATTTCTTCGTGTACAGGAACACTTTCTACCACCGACCAGTTGAAACCTTTCGCTTCAAGAATAGCTTTACGCTTGAGGATTTCCTCTTTGCTCCACACTTCCCCGTTCGGAATATGATGCAAAGCGGTTACAATTCCCGTCGCGCCTGCCTGTTTAATATCATCCAAAGACACAGGATCGCTTGGGCCATACCAACGCCAAGTTTGTTCCATAATAGTTTCCTAGTTATATATTGTTGAGCAACGTCGTATGACTGCTACAGCGATATATCCAAAGAATTAGCGAAACAGATAGCCATCAAAAGAAGGGTCATCCACATCGGATAATTTGAACAACGTCTGCTTAACATTTTCGATGTGCTGCCACATCGCTTTTCTTGCCCCTTCCGGGTCACGCTTTTGCAACGCCAAGAGGATTTTTTCGTGATCCTCTAACCATTGGTAACGGTAGGTGTTGCTGGTAATACGTGAATGCAGTTGTTGCCACATTGGACTCTCTTCTCGTCGATTCCATAGGTCTTGGAGAATGTCACTCAGAACGCTATTTTGAGAGGCTTCAGCGATCGTTAAGTGGAACATACGATCGCATTCGTAATCTTCTTTATCACTCTCGAGATTAATTCTCTCTTGGTCCAAATAAGAACGAAGACGAGAAATATCATTTTTAGTGACATTAGAAGCAGAGAAACTAGCGATCTGACTTTCTAAAACCTGACGAGCTTGTAACAGTTCAAACGGACCAACATCGCTATTGCGATTTAACTCAGGATCCTGATCTTCGTTTAAAGAGCTCGGAAGTTTAATGACGTAAACTCCCGACCCTTTCCGTACTTCAACAAACCCTTGAAGTTCCAGCATGATAATGGCTTCGCGAACGACAGAACGACTCACATCCAACTCTTCGGCGATTTCACGCTCGGGAGGTAATCGATCCCCGAGACCAAATTCACCAGATGCGATACGTTTCTGCAGCCCGAGGCCAATTTCCTGATAAAGACGTTTTGGATTAATCATGCCAACACTAACACTCAAGTTTGTCTGAATACCCATATGATCTCACTTAATTCACTACCGGTATTGTTTTGTACAGGTGCAACTATAATCGAACCCTAAATAATTGGTCAACCAATCTAAGGTCAACCTTTGATTTGGCTAACTAATTTGATGCCAATGCATCAATTTCCTTCACGTAATGCGCAATCGCTTCATTGTTCAGCGCTTCATCGTGCATCGGTTTTACGGCATCGATAAACGGCTGCTTCTCGACAGGTACAAATGCAACGCCCATGGCGGATTTTGCTTGCTCCTGCGCTTCAGCAATCATCTTGGTCCACAAATCTTTGTGATACAGCATCGATTCTTTTGCCGCTTTACGCACTGCCGTTTGTTGATCAGGAGTGAGTTTGTTCCACGATTTTTCGCTGATGACTAATACATCAGGAATCATGGTGTGTTCATCCATACTGAAATATTTCGCCACCTCGCCATGACGTGAGTTGGTCAACGCGGTTTCATTGTTCTCTGCGCCATCCACCACACCTTGTTGCAGCGCGGTATACAGTTCACCGTAAGCCAAAGGTGTTGGTGCGCCGCCCATTAGCTTAATCATATTGACCGCAGTCGGACTTGGCTGAACCCGGATTTTCATCCCTTTAAGATCCGCTGGCGACTTAATCGGCTTTTGAGCGTAGAAACTGCGCGCGCCACCGTCGTAATACGTTAAGCCAATAAAACCTTTACCCTTTGATGCATCGAGAATTTCATCACCCACTTTACCGGTTAAGGCGCGGTAAAAGTGGTCGCGGTCATGGAAGATATAAGGAATGTTGAACGCGCCGTAAGCCGGTTCAAACGACTCAAGCTCGCTGGCGTTGGATTTAGCAATATCCAGCGCACCATTTTGTAACAGTTCCATTGATTCGCGTTGCGTGCCCAGCTGTCCATTAGGGTAGATGCGAATTTTCACCTCTCCATGGGTGTACTCTTTGACTTTGTCGGCCATGTATTGCATCGACTTGTGCACCGGGTGGTTGCGATCCTGGTTATGACTCAGTTTTAGAATAGTGGTAGCAGAGACAGAAAAAGAAATTGAAGCAGCAGCCACACATGCCATAGCGGCAGACAGTGTTTTTTTACTAAACCGCATAATGTTCTCCATTTAGAATTATGTTGTTTTCATGCGTTATCTTTCAGATCACTGGATGAGTACTGCATGTATTCCTATCTCATCTGCAGTAATTCCCTATTAACTTATCTGTCAAAGCAAACCAATTTCAACCAAAAACTTCAAATTGGTTGACCAATATCATAAAAACCACACCCAACTGTTCAGACCAAATGTTAATGAGAGTTTGATCACAGGCCATTTTGTCTTCACATGCTCTAATCTCAACCGATTTTAAGGAAAACAACCTATCCCTACACACCTATAACAAAAATTGGTTTACCAGGAGTCATTATGGACAAGTTAATAGGCATCATTAATCGGGGGCTGTCGACGTTCTGCATCGTGTTATCCAGCTTTCTCGTTGCCTGCGTCGTCTGGCAAGTTTTTTCTCGGTACGTGCTCAATGCACCAAGCACCACCACCGATGAACTTGCCCGCTTCCTTTTTATATGGGTCGGCCTGATGGGCGCTGCCTATACCCTGGGGCAGAAACGCCACTTAGCGATTGAATTACTTGAACAAATGTTAGAGAACAAGCCTACAAAGCTTGGTGTTCTTCGCCTCGTCATCAACATCGTAAGCGTCATTTTTGCCAGCGTGATCATGATTTACGGCGGTGGGAAACTGATGCTGCAAATCCTCGCCAGTGGTCAGGTCTCTCCTGCTCTGAATCTGCAAATGGGGTACGTTTACTCCGCCATTCCTTTAAGTGGCGTGTTCATGCTGATCTACTTGTCAGCCGATTTTTTGACCAACCTGAGAACACTGAAGTGCGGAAAGCAGCGCAAAGTGGATTCTGTGGCTAACCAATTTAAATAGGAATTTGACTCATGGATTGGCAAATTATTATCGTTCTGTTTGGTACCTTCTTTGTTTTCCTGGGATTAGGGGTGCCGATTTCATTTGGTATCGCGATTTCTTCGTTGTTGACCGTGATGCTGTCGTTACCGTTTGACGCAGCCATTGCCGTGATTTCTCAAAAACTCGCATCTGGCCTTGATAGCTTCTCGCTGCTGGCAATTCCGTTTTTCATCCTCGCGGGCAATATCATGAATCAGGGTGGCATCGCGCTGCGATTGATCGAATTTGCGAAAGTGATTGGCGGCCAATTACCGGGATCACTGGCTCACGTTAACGTGCTGGCGAATATGATGTTCGGCGCAATTTCAGGGTCAGCAGTCGCCTCTGCAGCCGCAGTCGGCGGCACCATGTCACCGCTGCAAAAGAAAGAAGGGTACGATCCGGCGTATTCCGCGGCGGTAAACATCACCTCTTGCCCGACAGGTTTGCTTATCCCGCCCAGCAATACTTTTATTGTCTATTCACTGATTTCTGGCGGCACGTCAATTGGTGCGCTGTTTCTGGCCGGTTACATCCCGGGTTTGATCATGGGTTTGGGACTCATGATTGTCGCGGCGCTGATTGCCAAAAAACGTAACTACCCGGTTTCCGAAAAGCCAAGCCGTCAAATTGTGTTGCAAAAAACATTGGATGCGCTGCCAAGCCTTGGCCTGATTATCATCATCATGGGCGGTATTATCGGTGGTATTTTTACCGCAACAGAAGCGTCTGCCATTGCGGTCATCTATACCCTGCTTCTCGCGGTGGTGTTCTATCGTGAAGTGACCCTCAAGCAACTGCCTTCCATCATTCTGGAATCGGTGGTCACCACGTCGATTGTTCTGCTGCTGATCGGTGCCTCAATGGGCATGTCCTGGGCCATGGCGAACGCCGATATTCCTTACATGATCAGCGATGCGTTGATGAACGTGTCCGAAAATCCCATGGTCGTCATTCTGATCATTAACCTGATTCTGCTCATTGTGGGCGTCTTTATGGATATGACACCGGCCCTGCTGATCTTTACCCCTATCTTTTTGCCTATCGCGATGGATTTAGGGATGGATCCGGTCCACTTCGGCATCATGATGACCTTCAACCTGTGTATCGGTATCTGTACGCCGCCAGTAGGAAGCGCCCTGTTCATCGGCTGCTCTGTCGGCAAGGTGAAAATCGATAAAGTCATTAAACCTCTGCTGCCTTTCTACGCAGTGTTGGTGCTGGCGCTGATGCTCGTCACTTACGTCCCGGAGATCAGCCTGGCGCTGCCTCACGCCTTCCTTGGTTATTAATCTCGCTTGCATTCTCGGGGCGCACAGCTTGTGCGCTCCAATTTAAGGACTAAATAATGAAAACGCTCAAACATTGGGAATGGGATTCAGCTCAAGATAACGAAGTGATTCTTCGATGCGATTCGAAACACACGCTACACATCTTCATTCTCGAAAAAGACATCCTTCGTGTGCTGGTAAAGAAAAATCAGCAGTTACGCCTTGATAGAACCTGGACTGTTTCGCCTTCAGCCGACGATATCGCATGGAACGGCCGAGAAAGAACCTCCACACAAGGCTATTCGCTGCCAGACTATCAACTTACACGTTCAGATGATGAGATTGAAATTGCCACCGATCGTCTCAAACTGACCATCACTCAACCGTTGCAACTGCACTGGAGCCATTTCTCTGAGGGCGATTGGCAGCCGCTGGCTCACGATCGTAAAACGGGGGCGATTCAGTTAGCTACCGGCTCACAAGGCGTCGCACACTTTATGCATCGCGGTGATGACGAGTATTACTTCGGTCTGGGTGAAAAAACAGGCAACCTGAACCGCGAAGGGCGCCGTTTTGAAATGCGCAACCTGGATGCGATGGGCTACAACGCCAGCTCAACCGACCCGCTGTATAAACACATTCCGTTCTACATCACACGCACGCCACAAAACGTCAGCTATGGTCTGTTTTACGATAACCTGGCCAGTTGCTGGTTCGATTTAGGTAATGAGCTCGACAACTATCACATCAAATACCGCAGCTATCGCGCTGAAGATGGCGATCTCGATTTCTATTTCATTCTTGGCCCGAGCGTTCTTGATGTGACCCGCGCATTTACCAAGTTAACTGGCGGCACCCTCTTCGGTCCGAAATGGAGCCTGGGTTACAGTGGTTCAACCATGCGCTATACCGATGAACCCAATTCTCAGGAATTGCTGGAGAGTTTCGTCGATCAATGTCAGGAGCATCAAATTCCCTGCGACTCTTTCCAACTGTCGTCCGGCTATACCTCCATCGGTGACAAGCGCTACGTGTTTAACTGGAACAGCGACAAAGTACCAAACCCGCAAGGCATGTCAGCGCATTTCCACCAGCACGGCCTAAAACTGGCGGCCAACATCAAACCGTGTTTACTTCACGACCATCCGATGTATCAGGACGTCAAACAGCAAGGTCTGTTTATTCAGGATTCCGAAAGCGACACTCCTGAAATCTCGGTGTTCTGGGATGCAGACGGCTCGCACCTCGATTTCACCAATCCGAAAACCGTTGATTGGTGGAAGCATAATGTCACCACGCAGCTGCTTGAAAAGGGCATCGATGCAACCTGGAACGACAACAACGAATATGAGATCTGGGATCAAGACGCGCGCTGTTTCGGCTTCGGCAATCCGATTCCGGTGGGTTTGATCAGACCACTGCAGCCGCTGCTGATGATGAAAGCCTCCTACCATGCGCAACGTGAATTCGCGCCACACCTGCGCCCGTATCTGATTTCCCGCTCCGGCTGTCCGGGCATGAACCGATACGTACAAACCTGGAGTGGCGATAACCGTACCAACTGGACCAGCCTCAAATACAACATAAAAATGGGTCTGGGCATGAGTCTGTCCGGTCTTTATAACCTGGGTCATGACGTCGGTGGATTCTCTGGCGACAAGCCGGATCCTGAACTGTTCGTGCGCTGGGTTCAAAATGGCGTGATGCACCCACGCTTTACGATTCATTCATGGAATGATGACGGCACCGTCAACGAACCATGGATGTATCCGGAAGTGACGCCGATTATTCGCAAGTCGATGGCCTTACGCTACCAGTTGATGCCTTATCTGTACGATGCGCTCTGGCAGGCACACCGCCATCACCAGCCGATGCTGCGTCCGACGTTTCTTGATCATGAGCACGACGCCAATACCTGGTCAGAAAATGACGACTTTATGCTGGGCCAATCCCTGTTAGTGGCCTCTGTCGTTGAACCGGGTCAGCGCGAGCGCGAGGTCTATCTGCCGGATAACACCGCTGGCTGGTATGACTTTTACACTCATCAATGGTTTAGCGCGGGTCAAACCATCACGTTGCCGGCTGAACTGGAGACCCTTCCTCTGTTGGTCAAAGCCGGATGCGCGTTGCCACTCAATCGCGACGTCGGTGTGCAGAACACTCAGGACGATCACCAGCGTACTATTTTGCTCTTCCCTGCCCAGGGCGCGCACAGCTTTACTCAGACCATATTCGATGACGATGGTGAAAGCTATGCCTATCAGGATGGTCAGTATCTGGAACTCGCGCTGTCAGTGACCAGCGATGCAAAGAACATTCATGTATCGCTGACTCGGGGTGGTGACTTCAAACCCGATTACTCGAATATTGAGATTCGACTGCCACAAACCGAAACACGGCAACTGGTTATCGACGGTGAACTGGCCGGCCACACTTATCGTTTTTCAATCTGAGAGCCTGACAAGATGAAGAATATTGCAAATACACCGCTCAACTCTGGCATCTCGCTGCCAGAGTATGACCGAAGCCGTCTGGTGACCCGAATCGTGCATTTGGGTTTTGGCGCCTTTCACCGCGCCCACCAAGGACTATTCACCCACGAGATGTTGGCGAAAACCGACAGCGATTGGGGCATTTGCGAAGTGAACCTGTTTGGCGGAGAGTCGCTGATCCAGTCGCTGTGTAAACAGGATCATCTCTATTCTGTTGCCGAGAAAGGCGCAGAAAGTACCGAAGTTAAAGTGATTGGTTCGGTTACCGAGGCGATGCACCCGGCTAAAAATGGCATCCAAGCCATTCTGGAAAAAATGGCTGAACCTCAGGTCGCGATTGTTTCAATGACCATCACGGAAAAAGGCTATTGCACGGACCCGGCAACAGGCAAGCTGGATAAGAACAATCCGCTGGTTCAACAGGATTTGCTGACTCCACAACACCCCAAATCGGCGCTGGGTTATATCGTGCAGGCGCTGAAATTACGCCGCGAACGAGGTCTGCCAGCGTTTACCGTCATGTCTTGCGACAACGTGCAGGAAAATGGCCATGTAGCCAAAGCGGCAATCCTTGAATTTGCGCAGTCACTTGATGCTGAGTTTCGTGACTGGATTGAAACGCACGTGACGTTTCCCTGCACGATGGTGGATCGTATCGTGCCTGCCGCAACGCCGGAAACACTGAGCGACATTGCCTCCTTACTCGGCTGTGACGACCCATGCGCGATTGCCTGTGAGCCGTTTCGTCAGTGGGTGATCGAAGACAATTTTGTCGCAGGTCGTCCTGAGTGGAATGTCGCTGGCGCAGAGTTTGTCGCGGACGTTGTGCCCTACGAAGAGATGAAACTGAGAATGCTCAATGGCAGCCATTCATTCCTTGCGTATCTGGGCTATCTTGGTGGCTACGACCACATCTCTGACACCATGACTGATGCTGGCTATCGCAAAGCGGCATTCGACATGATGATGAAAGCGCAGGCGCCGTCTCTCTCTATGCCAGCAGGCACAGACCTGAAAGCCTACGCCACGCTGCTGATTGAACGTTTTACCAATCCGAGCCTGAAACACCGTACGTGGCAAATCGCCATGGACGGCAGCCAGAAGATCCCGCAGCGCATGGGCGGCAGCCTGAAATACCATTTAGCCAATGGCACCGATTTCTCTTGGATTGCCACCGCGATCGCCGGCTGGATGCGCTACGTTTCGGGGATTGATGAAGCGGGCAACGAGATTGATGTGCGTGATCCGATGGCAAAACAACTGCGCCACATTTGTGATCAGCATGGTTTTCATGTCTCCGTCGTACCGGCATTACTCGGCATCGAAGCCATCTTTCCACGCGAGCTGGGACAGAACCCGCAGGTTATTGACGCGGTGAGCCGCGCCTATCAGTCACTATTGGATAACGGTGCCCGCGCGACAGTCGCGGCGCTATAAGGAGAGATACGATGAAAACCTTTATGTGCGAAGATTTTTTACTTTCCACGGAAACGGCTCGTCGCCTCTACCACGAGCACGCCAGCAAGCAGCCGATCTACGACTATCACTGTCACCTGAATCCGGCGGAAGTCGCAAGCGATCGCCGCTTCGAAAACCTGACGCAAATCTGGCTGGCTGGCGATCACTACAAGTGGCGCGGTATGCGCTCTGCCGGTGTGTCAGAATCCTTGATCACGGGTGATGCCAGCGACTATGACAAGTATCTTGCCTGGGCAAAGACCGTACCGCAAACGCTGGGTAACCCGCTGTATCACTGGACTCATCTGGAACTTCGTCGCCCCTTTGGCATTACTGGTACGCTGCTCAGTCCGCAGACCGCCGAAACCATTTGGCACCAGTGCAACGAACTGTTGGCCACCCCCGAGTTCTCGGCCCGCGGCATCATGCAGCAGATGAATGTCGTGATGGCAGGTACGACCGACGATCCTACCGACACCCTTGAACATCACCACGCCATTGCGCAGGACGATAGTTTCGACATCGCCGTGTTGCCAAGCTGGCGCCCGGATCGAGCGTTTAAGATTGAACTCGATGGCTTTGCCGATTACCTGCAAAAACTGGGGCAATCAGCGGATATTGAGATTATCCGCTTTGGCGATTTGCTCAGCGCACTCGATAAACGTCTGGCGCACTTCGACGCGCACGGCTGCCGCGCTGCCGACCATGGGATTGAGATTGTGCGTTTTGCTCCTATTCCGACGGAACAGGAACTGGATGCCCTGCTCGCGCGCCGTCTTAGCGGTCAGACACCCAGCGAATTAGAATGCGCCCAGTTTTCAACCGCGGTGCAAGTCTGGCTTGGCCAGCGTTATGCTCAGCTAGGCTGGGTGATGCAGATGCACATTGGTGCCCAGCGCAACAATAACAGCCGCATGTTTGCGCTGCTTGGCGCCGACGCAGGGTTTGATTCCATCGGTGACCGCCCGTTTGCGTTTGAACTGGCGCACCTGTTGGATGAGATGGATAAATCGAACCAGTTGCCACGCACCATTTTGTACTGCCTCAACCCCAGAGATAACGAAATGATGGCGACCATGATCGGCAACTTCCAGGGTGGCGGCATTGCGGGCAAGGTGCAGTTTGGTTCGGGATGGTGGTTTAACGATCAGAAAGACGGCATGCAGCGCCAGATTGAGCAACTGTCTCAGCTTGGCCTGCTTAGCCAGTTTGTTGGCATGCTGACCGACTCACGCAGTTTTCTTTCCTACACGCGCCACGAATACTTTCGTCGCATTCTGTGCGACGTCCTTGGCCGTTGGGCAGAAAATGGCGAAGTGCCTAACGATTTGTCGCTGCTCGGCCCGATGGTCGAAAACATCTGTTTCGGCAACGCCCAGCGTTATTTTGAAGTGAGGGCCTGAGCGATGAAACACATCGCCATCATCGGCGAATGCATGATTGAGCTGAACGGGAAACCGTTCGGCCCTATGCAGCAAACATTCGGCGGCGATACCCTCAACGCCGCGATTTACCTCTGCCGCGGCCGCGAAGCCAACGGGGCAACTCAGGATATTCGCGTCTCCTACGTTACCGCTTTGGGCAGCGACCCGCTCAGTCAGGGCATGATCCAGCGCTGGCAGAATGAAGGTATCGAGACGCAGTGGGTGCTGCGGGATGAACAACGAACACCGGGGTTGTACTTAATCCAACTCGATGAGCAGGGAGAGCGCACCTTTTTATACTGGCGCAATCAATCTGCCGCGCGCTATCTGATGCAACATGCCGATTTCGCGGCGATCAAGTGCGCTTTGTCGAAGGTGGACATGGTGTTTTTAAGCGGCATCACCCTCGCCATATTGCCAGAAAAGGATCGGATTGAACTGCTGCATCTGCTGGCACAGCTGCGTCAGCAAGGGGTGGAAATCGCCTTCGACAGCAATTTTCGCCCGGCTCTGTGGCCAAACGACCAACACGCGACCGTCAGATTCATCTACGAAGCCATGTATCAGATCACCGATCTTGCGCTGGTCACCTTTGATGACGAACAACTGTTATGGGGTGATGTCACGCCTTCACAAACGCTCAGTCGCCTGACCCAGCTCGGCGTAAACCGCTGTGTGGTCAAAAACGGAGCGCAAGGGTGTTCGGTTCAGGAGCGCAGCTCAGTCACTCACAATGTCGCGACAACGCCGGTCGCCAACGTGGTTGACACCACCTCCGCTGGCGATTCGTTCAATGGCGGCTTTCTCTCCGCTTATCTGGCGGGTTACTCACTGGTTGACGCGTGCCAGCGTGGTAACCAACTTGCTGGCGTTGTCATTCAGCATCGCGGCGCGATTATCGACAAAGTACATACTCAGGCCGCTTTGCTGGCCCAATAAGGAACAACCATGTCTGACATTAAACAACAAATTAAAGCTCTTAAAATTATTCCTGTGATTGCCATCGACAACGCGGAGGACATCATTCCTCTGGGTAAAGTGCTGGTCGAAAACGGCCTGCCGGTGGCTGAAATTACGTTTCGCTCCGATGCAGCCGAAGAAGCGATTCGTCTGCTGCGTGAATCTCAACCGAAGATGCTGATTGGCGCGGGAACAGTGCTTAACCGCGCGCAAGTGATTGCCGCCAAAGAAGCCGGCGCCACGTTCATCGTTTCGCCCGGTTTTAACCCGAATACCGTGCGCGCCTGTCAGGAGCTGGGCATTGAGATCATCCCCGGCGTCAACAACCCAAGTGCCGTTGAAGCAGCGCTGGAAATGGGCCTGACCACTATGAAGTTTTTCCCGGCCGAGCCTTCTGGCGGCATCAGCATGGTGAAATCTCTGCTTGCGCCTTATACCGATCTGGAACTGATGCCAACCGGCGGCATCAAACCGTCCAACGTGAATGACTATCTGGCGATCCCGCGCGTCATTGCTTGCGGCGGTACCTGGATGGTCGAAAAGTCGCTGATCGAAAACGGGGAATGGGAAGAACTGGCGCGCCTGACCCGCGAAGCCGTTGCTCTGACGCGCTAATCCATCAATCCAGCTCTTCAAGCCAGAAGAGCATTCTCCGCACTCACGCCAAAAGGGCTTCAGTCATCTGAAGCCCTTTTTATTGGCGGGATGGTGTTAGTGATACGCCTCGCCCACCTGCACTTTGCCGCGAAAGACGTAGTAACCCCAAGCGGTGTACGCCAGAATCGCGGGCAGGATAAACAACACGCCTATCAACGCAAACAGTTGGCTGGAAAGCGGTGACGCCGCCTGCCAGAAGTCAACCGATGGCGGAATGATGCTCGGCCAGATGCTGATCATCAGGCTCACATAGCCGAGTGCAATCAAAAACAGCGTGGCAACAAACGGTTTGTAAGAGTGGCGTTTGCGCAGATTACGCAGAATCAGTGCCACGGCAATCACCGCCAACACTTCCACCGACGCCGTAAAGACCCAGTGATGACCGCTCAGCCACAAGTCAGCCACTTGCGGGTTTAACCACGCGGTCCACACCGCCACCATCGCAATCATCACGATCAACGCGTAAGTCAGCGGGCGACTGTAGTGACGCATTTTGCTCTCCAGCATGCCGTCGGTTTTCATCAGCAACCAGGTACTGCCCAGCAGCGCGTAGGTCAGCGTCAAACCCAACCCACACAGCAGTGGAAACGGCGCCAACCAGTCAAAATCACCCCCGGCAAACTGACGGTTCACCACCGGAATGCCCGCCACGTAAGTGCCCAGTGCAACGCCTTGGAAAAACGCCGCCATGATCGAGCCACCGATGAACGCTTTATCCCACCAGTGACGGGATTTCGCTGACGCTTTAAAGCGAAACTCAAATGCGACGCCACGGAAAATCAGCCCCGCTAATACCAGCACCAGCGGCAGATACAGCGCTTCCAGAATGACGGAATACGCCAGCGGGAATGCGGCGTACAACGTCGCTCCGCCAAACACCAGCCAGGTTTCGTTGCCATCCCACACTGGCGCGACCGTGTTCATCATCACATCGCGCTCTTTTGGGTCGGAGATGAACGGAAAGAGAATGCCTAAGCCTAAGTCAAAGCCATCGAGAATCACGTACAGCAGCAAGCCAAACGCGATGATCACGGCCCAAATCACGGATAAATCGATACCTTGAATGGTCATGTTGTCCTCCTTTATTTCGCCAGACTGAGCGGGTCATCGCTCACGTGTTCTTGCTCAACCGCTGTCGGACCTTTGCCCACCAAGCGCATCATGTAAGTGATCCCGACGGTAAACACCGAGAAGTAAATGATGACAAACAGCGCCAGCGTGATACTCATCTGCAATACATCATGGTTCGACGCCGCATCGCGGGTGCGCATCATGCCGTACACCACCCATGGCTGACGGCCGATCTCCGTCGTGAACCAGCCTGCCAGCAGCGCAATCAGTCCCGATGGCCCCATCAGCAGGACAAAGCGATGGAACAGTTTGGTGTCGTAAAGTTTGCCTTTGCGACGCAGCCACAACGCGGTCAACGCAGACAGAATCATCAACATGCCAAGGCCAGCCATCACGCGGAAACTCCAGAACACGATGGTTGAATTGGGTCGGTCTTCTTTCGCAAAACTTTTCAGCGCCGGGATCTGTTTCTCCAGACTGTGGGTCAGAATTAAGCTGCCCAGATACGGCACTTCAAGGCTGAAGCGGGTTTTCTCCGCGTCCATATCCGGAATCCCGAACAGGATCAACGGCGTCGCTTCGCCCGGTTTATTTTCCCAGTGCCCTTCAATCGCCGCAATTTTCGCGGGTTGATGCTCAAGCGTATTTAAACCGTGTGCATCGCCCACCACCGCTTGCAGTGGCGCCACCAGTAGAATCATCCACATAGCCATTGAGAACATTTTTTTCACTTCAGCACTCTTGCGACCGCGCAGTAAATGCCAGGCCGCTGAAGCGGCAACAAAGAATGCCGTCGACAGGAAGGCAGCCAATGCCATGTGTGCCAGTCGGTACGGGAATGACGGGTTGAACACGATTTTAAACCAGTCGACAGGCACCACGCGGCCATCCACAATTTCAATGCCTTGCGGAGTCTGCATCCAACTGTTGGACGACAGGATCCAGAACGTTGAAATCAGCGTACCAATCGCCACCATCACCGTGGCAAAGAAGTGCATACGGCGGCTGACTTTGTGCCAGCCAAACAGCATGACACCCAAAAATCCGGCTTCGAGGAAAAAGGCCGTCAGCACTTCGTAGGTCAGAAGTGGTCCGGTGACACTGCCGGCGAAATCAGAAAAGCGCGCCCAGTTGGTGCCAAACTCATACGACATCACCAAGCCGGACACCACGCCCATGCCAAAGTTAACGGCGAAAATTTTGCACCAGAAGTGATACAGATTTTTGTATACCGGATTGTCGGTTTTCATCCAGCGCCATTCCAGCACCGCGAGAAAACTGGCCAGCCCAATGGTGATCGCCGGGAAAATAATGTGAAACGACACCGTGAACGCAAACTGAATGCGCGCCAGGTCGAGAGCCTCTAAATGAAACATACCAGAATCCTTAATCTTTCAGAGGTCGCTGGCCCTGCCGCATAACACAAAGCAGGGCCAATGAGATAAACAGAAGTAAACCGAATTACAGTGCAGTGGTTGGAATCACGCTGCTTGGTTTGGCTTTTTCCAGTTTGATGGCCACAAACTTGGAGGTCGGCGTAAAGGTGCGATCGCCGTAGCTGTCGAGCGGTACCAGCGGATTGGTTTCCGGGTAATACGCCGCGGCCTGCCCGGTTGGCATGTCATACGCCACCAGTTCAAAACCGCTGACACGGCGCTCCAGTCCGTCGTCCCACAAGGTCACCAAGTCCACTTTATCGCCCGGTTGATAGCCCAGACGACGAATGTCCTCTGCGTTGACAAACACCACATCGCGCATGCCAAACACGCCGCGATAACGGTCATCCAGCCCATACAACGTGGTGTTGTACTGATCGTGAGAACGCAGGGTTTGCAGGATCAGATCCGGCGCATCGCCGCGTTGAATCACGTTTTCGTTCACCAATTGATCCGGCAGTGCTGGCGCAGCAAACTGCGCTTTCCCGCTGGCGGTATTCCACTCACGACGGGCCGCCGTATTGCCCAGGTAGAAACCGCCCGGATGTTGCAAACGCTGGTTAAAGTTTTCAAACCCGGGAATCGTGTCAGCGATCAAATCACGAATGTGACTGTAGTCGGCAATCGCCCAGTCCCAGTCGATTGGGAAATTACCCAGTGTCGCTTTGGCAATCCCCGCCAGAATCGCAGGCTCAGAACGCAGAGATGGCGAGCGCGCTTTGAGCTGACCATAGGAGAGGTGCACCATGCTGAAAGTATCTTCAACCGTTACGCCCTGCGGGCCGTTGGCCTGAATATCGATTTCAGTGCGGCCAAGGCATGGCAGGATCAACGCATCGCGACCAGTCACCAGATGTGAACGGTTCAGTTTGGTGGCGATGTGCACGGTCAGCTCACAATTGCGCAGCGCATCATGAGTACGTGGTGTATCCGGCGTTGCCTGCGCAAAGTTACCACCAAGGCCGATAAACACTTTGGCGCGCTTCTCTTCCATCGCCTTGATGGCAAGCACGGCGTTATGGCCATGCTCGCGCGGCACTTTGAATTGGAAGCGTTTTTCCAGCGCATCCAACAGAAACTCCGGCGGCTGTTCATCAATCCCCATCGTGCGGTCACCCTGCACGTTACTGTGACCACGCACCGGCGACAGCCCAGCACCCGGTTTGCCAACGTTCCCGCGCAGCAGCTGCAAATTCACCACTTCCTGAATAGTCGGCACGGAGTGGCGGTGCTGAGTCAGCCCCATCGCCCAGCACATCACCACGCGTTCAGCACGGCGATACATGCGTGCCAGCACTTCGATTTCATCAAGTCCCAAACCCGATTGCTGAGTGATGTGTTTCCACGAGGTGCGATCGACAACGTTCAAGTAAGCATCCACGCCCGTGGTGTGCTCGCGAATAAAATCGTGGTCGAAAACCGGCGCTTCACCCAATGCTTGCGCTTCGCGCTCCCATTGCAGCAGAAACTTCGCCATACCACGGAACACGGCCATATCCCCGCCCAAAGCGGGGCGAAAATAAGCACTGCTGGTCGGCTCCGAGCCGTTGCTCAACATTTCGATCGGGTGTTGTGGGTGTTGGAAACGTTCCAAACCGCGTTCTTTGAGCGGGTTCAGACAAATAACCTGCGCGCCGCGTTTAACCGCTTCACGCAAAGGTTCAAGCATACGCGGGTGGTTGGTCCCTGGGTTCTGGCCGATGACAAAAATCGCATCCGCCAATTCCAAATCTTTAAATACCACCGTCCCTTTGCCGACCCCGATGGTGTCGGACATGCCAATCCCACTGGCTTCGTGGCACATGTTTGAACAGTCAGGGAAGTTATTGGTGCCAAACGCTCGTACAAACAGTTGATAAATGTACGCCGCCTCATTGCTGGCACGACCAGAGGTGTAAAATTCCGCTTCGTCTGGTGACGCCAGCGCGTTGAGGTGGCGTCCGACCATCGCAAACGCATCGTCCCAGGAGATTTCGACGTAGTGATCGGTTTCAGAATCATAACGCATCGGATGACTCAGGCGGCCCTGATATTCCAGCCAGTAATCGGTTTGTTTCGTCAGTTCCGAAACGCTGTATTTGGCAAAGAAATCCGGATCCACAAGACGGCTGGTGGATTCCCAGTTGACGGCTTTTGCGCCGTTTTCGCAGAAATTCACCATCCCGTTTTCAGGCGATTCGCCCCACGCACATCCCGGACAGTCGAAGCCGCCGTTCTGGTTGGTTTTCAACATCGCTCTCAGATTACGAAACGCATTCTCACTGCCTAACCAGCTTTTGGTGACCGCTTTGAGCGCGCCCCAGCCTGCTGCAGGTCCGGGATACTCTTTAATGTGTTCCTTTTGGTTCATGACGACACTCCTCTCTAGGAATTTCAATGAACGATGCGTTATTTACCGGTGAGCGATGGCAAATATTATTTCGACCACTTGTGCTTATATTGATGCACAAAGATGCACGAAATAAATAAGGTTCATTGAGTTGTAATTAAACACAACCAACGATATTTTTTGGTCGTGCCTTTTATTTTCCTAGAGCGTAAATCGTATTTTTACGACCGTCCAATTGAACTTATTGAATTAATCATCGACGAAATCTATCACTCAGATAAAGCAGAGATAACCACACAAAAAGTAATTTATTGATTCATTCTTAAATGAAGGCAGACGTTATTTTTAATCTCGACTCACGCTCCAGACTCATGCATTTCCAATAAGCACACCGATGCATTTGTTCGAGTAACTCACTCTAAATTCGGCACTTATTTTTACTTCAAGCACTGAACCGACCATGGGTTGCGCGTGATAGAAACGCTCTATCACGCGATAAAAACAACTGATTTGACCCGGGGTGTTTTCGATCTTATTCTTGATTCAGATCAAGAAACATGCAGATTTCAATCGCAACCGAGTCCGTTTTTGTATCCGTTTTTGTCAATGTGCTGAATCAGACCTGTCAAGAAATAGTGCTTTTAAAAAGCATGTCAGATGCCATTAAACCGGCATCATCAATAGGATTAAAATAGAATATTATCGCCATTAAAAACCTCAACAATAATATTCTGATTAAAGTAACGTTAAAACTATTACTCATGGGAAAATCATGATCGTTCATCCTAAACCTAATTTAACGAATGTTTTATTTTCATTAAAAGGTTCCATTGCAAAACGTATTGCTAAACGCAGTTTTATGATCACCGCTCTGGCGTCATTAATTGTGTTAGTGGAAGGGATGTTGCCGACATTTTTTACCCATGTGAATGCCACGCCGTTTACTTTGTTGGGTATTTCGCTGTCCATCTTTATGAGTTTTCGTAACAATGCCTGTTACTCACGTTGGTGGGAAGGTCGTCAGGCGTGGGGACACGTGATTACCGAAGTGCGCTCATTTACTCGCGCCAGTGAAGTGATTGACGATGAAGCGTTGCGTACGTCGCTGTTAAAAGAGCTGTGCGGTTTTACCCACGCGTTGGCGGCTCGGCTACGCAACGAAGACGAGTATCAGGCTGCGAAAGACTGGCTCAGTCAAGGGGCAGAGACATACGGACACAACGTCAGCGACGGAATTTTGCGCCATATCAGTCGCGGCTATTCCAAGCTCGCCAAAGCAGGCAGCATCAGTGAGTGGCGCTATGTGATGCTGGAAGAGCTGTTGCAACGCCTGTCAGAAGCACAAGCGACATGTGAACGCATTAAAAGCACGCCACTGCCCTTTCCGTACACCTTGCTCTTTCACCGTACCAACTACATTTTTTGTTTGTTGTTGCCGTTTGCGATGGCAGAGCCGCTGGGCTGGATTGCGCCGATTTTTACCACCATCGTCAGCTACACCTTTTTTGGTTTAGATGCGATTGGGGACGAACTGGAAGATCCCTTTGGCCGTGATGAAAACGATCTGCCAATGGATGCGCTGGTCAGAATTATTGAACGTGACGTTTTGGACGCGCTCAACGTGGCGGAGCTGCCACCGATTTTGCAGCCGGTTGATTATGTGCTCAACTAGTCGCAACGTATGACCACCCCAACGGCTTTGGCGCAGCGGACACCGCTGCCACTTCAAGTCAGGCGGGTATAAGATAATAAGTACTGAGCACACTCAGTCTGTCAGTCTCAACACAAGTGGCCGAATAACAATACGAGCACGACAACGTGCCGCCCAAGTAAAAAACACCGGCCGCTTAAGGAAGCATTATGGACATTAAGCAATTGAAATATCTCATTGCGCTCGACGAAACCCAACACTTTGGGCAAGCCGCTGCAATGTGTCACATCACGCAGCCCACCTTGTCGATGCGCATTCGCAATCTGGAAGATGAGCTGCAACTGACCCTGATTAACCGCGGTCAGCGTTTTGAAGGGTTTACTGAGGCGGGCGACCGCATTCTGGCCTGGGCGCGCAGCGTGCTCGCTGCCCACGATGGATTACAGGCAGAAGCAGCCAATTGCCGCGGCCAGTTGGTGGGCAGCCTTCGTTTTGGCATGGTGCCGCTGGCGAGCCTGAACCCAATGGCGCTGCTCGAACCGCTGTCAAAACGCTACCCTGAACTGCGGTATCAGTTGTGCTCGGTGACGTCCGAACAGGTGATTGACGGCCTCAACCGCAATCAGTTGGATTTGGGCTTGTGCTATCTCGATCAGGTCGATACCACCCATTTTGAAGTGATTGAACTGGCGGCTACCAGCATGGGGCTGCTGCACGATACCCGTCATTTCGGATTTGCTGACACGCAAATGGATTGGGAAAGCCTCGGCCATATTCCGCTGGGTTTGCTGACCAAAGGGATGCATTACCGCCAGTCGATTGACATGAGCTTTAGCAGCAAGGGGATTGAGCCACATATTCAGGTGGAGAGTGATTCCACCTTTCAATTACTGCAAGCGGTCCATGCCGGGTTGTGCTGCGCCATCATGCCACTGAACAGCGGTATGGAGACCATGAACGAGCACCTGCGCATGATTCCGATTGCACAAGCCGAAGTGCATTCACGCATCGGCTTACTGATGCGCAAAACCGAGCCTCGCTCCGCGTTGGCTGAGCGTTGCTTTGCCAAAGCACAGAAAATTTTTGCTACCGACCACAACGTGTCGGATTAAACCGGGAGATCACCATGACGTGCACTGTGACTCAACTGACCGAACTGGCTGAAGCGAATTTCGCGCCGCCCGCCCCTGATCAATATGGCTATGTTGAAATGAATGCCGAACACACCCAAGGCGTCAATGCGCTGGCCAGTGAAACGGCGTTGTCGATCAGCTACAACGGCATCAGCCACGCAGTCATGATGGTGACGCCCGGCAATCTTGAAGATTTCGTCAAAGGATTCAGCATCAGCAGCGGCATCGTCGAGGCTGCCAGCGAAATCCACGACGTGCAATTGAGCATGGGGGCAGAGTCTCATCATGCCGCCGTCGACATCGCCAATCGCGCCTTCTGGTCGCTGAAAACCCAGCGTCGCCAACTGGCCGGCACCAGCGGTTGTGGCATTTGTGGTGTGGAAGCGCTGGATCAAGCGCTGCCATTGTTAACGCCGCTGTCTCCTGTTGCACCGCCGAACCCGGTTCTGTTCAACGAATTGCGCGATCGTATTCAACAAGCACAGGTTCTGGCCCGTCATAGTGGCGCGTTGCACGCGGCTTTGTATGCCAACGAACGAGGCGAGATCACGCTGTGCCGCGAAGATATTGGCCGCCACAACGCATTGGATAAATTGATTGGTGCGATGGTCAATGACAAAGTGAATCCACAACACGGCTTTGTGGTGATGACCAGTCGCTGCAGCCTGGAACTGATTCACAAAGCGGTGCGCGCTAAAATTGCCACCTTAGTGACGTTGTCGGCGCCAACGGCGCTGACCGTGCAATGGGCACGTCGCCATCATCTGAACCTGATTCACCTGCCAAAAGGCAGCGCACCGCGCTTATACAGCCCGGCCCCGGTCAGCAACAATATTGTCGATCTGCACCGTTAATTTCTACTGCGGAGACAAAGTGCTCCGCGATTATTTTTACTTTCTCGATTATTTTCACTTTCTCGATAATTGATACCCCAATCACCTTGGGTCACAAGGGTATTTTTACGTTGTTCCTCTTCGCAACGCCTTAGATAAATCATTCCTTTTCCGACGGAATGATTTATCTCTTTTTTTTACCCTGACGACCGATAATAAAAAAGCGAACAACGTCATCGTCATTCGCCTTATTTCTTCTCGCACAATTGAAACATTAAGATCTCGTTTGCCAACGATTCAGTGGCTACTCATCCCAGCAGCAGACATCAGGGCACGAAAGCCCATGGCGACAACGCCTAGCGTCAGCACACTGCCCGTCCAGATGGCGCCCATCCACAGCAGGTCCATCGCCGTTGAACGCGGTTTCTCTTTCAAATGATGATTCATGATCGACTCCCAATAATAGATTCACCAACGGAAAGTTATTTCCGTCAGCCGAATCAATACAGACTTGATTCATCCATATTAATCCTCGCGTCACTTGGGTCAAATCGGTTTAATAAATAGACTCATCGATACCATCAATCAATAAAAATAATGCGTTGAACCCTCGATGAATTTATTCATTTTTCATCACGAACGTCTGACGAATTAATCGAATTGGCCTTGCTGCGCGAACGCTACCAACTCATCAATCACAAAGCGGACTTTAGGCAATAAATGGCGGTTCTTCGGCCATACTGCGTGAATCGGCGATGAACCTGCACAATGGCCCGGCAACACCTCCTGCAATCGGCCCGCTTGCAAATCGTCACGAATCAGCCACAGCGGCAACTGCGAAATTCCGCAACCCGCGATCACGGCTTCACGTATCGCGTCGCCGTCACTGAATTCATGGGTCGCTGGCGGCTTAAAACGCACAGTTTCGCCGTCGCAGTTTTTCACCACCCACGAGAGCGGCTGATTCTGCTTTAAACTCACCACGCAGTCATGATTTTTCAGATCATCAAAACTGGATGGCACGCCGCGGCGCGCCACATAATCCGGCGCAGCACACATCACCATTTTTTGTACCGTCAGATGACGCGCAACCAGCCCGCTGCTTTCCTGCAACTCACCAATGCGCACCACCACATCCAGCCCTTCTTCGACGATATCAACAAAGCGCTCGTTGAACGTCACCGCCAGCGACAGTTCCGGATACTGCGCGCTCATGGTCAATAGCAAAGGCAGCACCTTTTTGCGCCCGAATGCCGCAGGAAGATCAATCCGCAGCTTGCCCGATGGCTTGTCGACTTTGGCTTGCAACAGCGCTTCAGCGCACTCAAGCTGACCCAGAATATCGAGGCAACTTTTGAGGTACGCTTCCCCTTCCGGCGTCAGTGTCAGTTGGCGCGTGGAACGATGCAGCAGCTTGACGCCAAGGCGCTCTTCCAAGCGCGACACGCTTTTCGCCACCGCGGATTTAGTCAGGTTGAGCCGCTCGGCAGCGGCGGTAAACGTTTTGTGTTGAGCGGTGCAGACAAACGCTGTGATACCGCTGAAATGATCGTCTTTACGCATAATTGTAGAACTGAATTCAACATAGAATCGATTTGAAGGCAGTTTATCTTAGTTAAAGAAACAGGCATAGTCTCACCATTACTGATAACAAGAATGAGTCGTCATGCCTTTACCTCCGTTTTCGATTCTGGATTTGGCTCCGGTTTCAGAAGGTTCTGATTTCCATCAGACATTTAAACAGTCCGTTTCATTGGCTCAACACGCCGAAAAGCTTGGCTATCAACGTTTCTGGATGGCCGAACACCACAACATGCCAGACATCGCCAGCGCCGCGACCGCTGTGCTGCTCAGCCACATTGGCGCGCAAACCGACACGATTCGCCTGGGTTCCGGCGGCATTATGCTGCCCAACCATGCACCGCTGATTATTTCCGAACAATTCGGCACGCTGGACGCCTTGTATCCGGGCCGGATTGATTTGGGACTTGGCCGCGCGCCGGGCACCGATTACCCGACCATGCATGCACTGCGCCGCGATCCTGAGCGAATGGATCCTGATTTTGATGAACTGCTGGAAGAGCTGCAGTTTTTTATGGGGCCGATTTCTGATAATCAGCCGGTCCGTTCGTTCCCGGGAAACAATGCCAAGGTGCCTTTGTGGCTATTGGGGTCAAGCACTTACAGCGCGCGCCTTGCCGGTATTAAGGGACTGCCTTTTGCTTTTGCGGCTCACTTTGCACCAGATGCGATGCTGCGTGCGCTGGAGATTTATCGCGAACACTTCCGCCCGTCGGAGCAACTCGATAAACCTTACGCCATGATTGGGGTGAACATCATTGTGGCGGAAACCGACCGTCAGGCGCAGTATCTGGGCACGACGGAGAAACAGAAGTTTCTCAAGATGATTCGTGGTGGGCGCGACAAGCTGCCTCCACCGGTGATGAGCATGGATCCACTGTGGTTGCCGCATGAGAAGCGTCAGGTGGAAAGTCAACTTCGTGAATCGATTCACGGCAGTCCGGACACGGTGCGTCGCCGCATTGAAGAGCTGGTTGAACGCACGGGCGCCGATGAGATCATGGTCAATGCGATGATTTATGATCATCAGGAGAAGCTGCGCTCTTACGAACTGCTGGCGGAATTACGCTAAACGCTTCTGGCACACCCCGTGTGAGGGGCGTCAGCATTCAGCGTCAAAAGCCGTGTGAACACACGGCTTTTGGTTTGTTGCGAGCAAAACTATTTAGCAAACAGCTGACTCATATCTTTGAACGCTTTGAATTCCAACGCGTTGCCGCACGGGTCGAAGAAAAACATCGTGGCCTGCTCGCCAACCTGCCCCTGAAAGCGAATATATGGCTCAATCACGAACTCGACCTGATGCGATTTCAACCGCTCTGCCAGCGCTTCCCAATCGTTCCACGCCAAAACCACACCAAAGTGCGGCACTGGCACATCATGGCCATCAACGGGGTTGGTCACTGCCCGCTCCTGATCGGCCGTTTTCGGGTGGTAGTGAATCACTAACTGATGACCGAAGAAATTGAAATCGACCCAGCTCTCAGCCGAGCGCCCCTCTTCCAGACCAAACACCTGATTGTAAAACTGACGTGCAAGCGAAACATCGTAAACCGGAATGGCCAAATGAAACGGCTGTAAACTCATGCAAACTTCCTTGGTTATGAATAGCATTATGGGGATGCGGTGACTTGCGCTATCTCATTGAAAAAGCGCAAATCACCACACTTAAAGATAGGCGATTTGCGCCAAGTTGCACGGCGGAAAATCTCGTTATGACTCGGGGTCTTTTTTGTCCGGCTGATTAAGTTTCTGAAACAAGCCTTCCATCAATGTCGTTGGCATGGGAAACAGAATGGTCGAACTTTTCTCACCCGCGATTTCCGTCAGCGTTTGCAGGTAGCGCAGCAATATCGCGTTGGGCTCTGCCGCCAGGCGATTCGCCGCTTCCACCAGTTTTTCAGACGCTTCCATTTCCCCCGAAGCGTGAATCACTTTCGCACGACGTGTCCGTTCCGCTTCGGCCTGACGGGCAATGGCGCGAATCATCGACTCGTTCAAATCAACGTGTTTGATTTCTACATTCGATACCTTAATGCCCCACCCTTCCGTGCGCGCATCCAGAATGGCCTGAATGTCCGCATTGAGCATTTCGCGGTTGGCCAGCATTTCATCCAGTTCATGTTGACCAAGTACGGATCGCAAGGTGGTTTGCGCTATCTGCGATGTTGCCTGGAGATAGTTTTCTACGTTGATGATCGCCTTTTGCGAGTCGACGACGCGAAAATAAATCACCGCATTGACGCGCACCGAGACGTTGTCACGGCTGATGACATCCTGACTCGGCACATCCATCACAACGGTGCGCAGATCCACCCGCACCATTTGTTGAATGACCGGAATGACGATAATCAGCCCCGGACCTTTGACCTTCTGGAAACGGCCAAGAAAGAAAATCACGCCACGCTCATACTCGCGTAAAATTCGAAACAGCCGCACAGCAATCAGCACGATCAACACCAGAAGCAGAATTGGTGTCAGCAGCTCAGTGTTTACTGGAATACCCGGCATAGCCGCCTCCTTATTTTTTGGTCACTTGTAAGGTCAATCCGTCTACGGCAATCACCCGAATCAGGTCACCTTTGCGCAGCGGGACATCGCTCAACGCTTCCCAACGCTCCCCATCGACATGGACAAAACCTTGGCTTTCAAAGCTATCGAGCGCCATGCCTTCCATACCCAACATCGCTTCCTGGCCGCTGACCACCTGTTTTCGTCTCAGCTCCATCACTCGGCTTAAAACGAAGATGATCAGTGCCGCCGAGACGGCCGCGATGCTGTAAATCAGCCCCAGAGACACTTGCAGTTCTGGCAAATCGCTGTCGATCAAAAACACCGAGCCGAGTACAAATGCCACGATCCCACCAATGCCCAGTAAACCGAAACTCGGCAGAAACGATTCGGCAATAAACAGTGCAATCCCGAGCAGCATGAGTCCCATGCCGACGTAGTTCACTGGCAGCAGTTGGAAGGCATAGAGCGCAATCAACAATGAAATCGCCCCGGTGATGCCGGCAATGCCGAAGCTTGGGGTGTAAAACTCAAGCAGCAGACCGTACACGCCAATCATCATCAGGATATAAGCCACGTTCGGGTCGGTGATGGTGGCAAGAAACTGATTGCGCAGATCCGGTTCGCGAATCTCGAGTTGTGCCTTGTCGACATTGAGACTGACAGCGCGGTGATTCACATCCAGCGTTTGTCCGTTCACGGCATTAAGCAAATCCTGCGGAGATTCGGCCATCACATTGATGACATTCATCTCCAACGCTTCAATCGCAGACAACGTAGCCGCATCGCGCACCGCTTTTTCAGCCCATTCCACATTGCGCCCACGCAGCTGTGCCAGCGAACGAATGTAGGCAATCGAATCATTGAGTACCTTTTTCTCCATCGCAGTCGGTTCGCTCGGTTTATCCTGCTGCTCACCGCCACCCGGTGACGGGCCGCCAATCTGAACCGGGGTTGCAGCGCCGAGCGTGGTCGCTGGCGCCATCGCAGCGATATGACAGGCATAGAGAATGTAGGTACCGGCACTGGCGGCGCGTGCGCCCGGCGGATAGACCAGACACAACACCGGTATGTCGGAGGCGAGAATATGTTGGTTAATGTCACGAAGGGTCGAGCTGAGGCCGCCCGGGGTGTCGAGCGTCACAATCACGGCAGGAGCATGCACTTGCTGATTGGCGCGCTGAAGCTCTTTGATGACGTAATCCCCTACAGCAGGGCCGATGGCACCACTGATGGCGATCACTGGAACGGTTTGAGAAGGCGCCGCTGGCGCATTCGTTGTATCAGCCGTCGCCAGTGTTGAAAAACTCAGAAGGCTGGTGAGCAGCACTTCCATCACCCGACGATACATACGCAGTTCCGATACAAAACTCTACTTTGAGTGTAGTCGAACTGCACGTATTCGCCGGGCAATGTTGAGTCAGATACGAAGGCGATGCCGCTATGACGAAAAGTTAAGAATCTTCTGCCACCACCAGATTATTGGTCTGGTTCTCTTGCAGTACTTTTTCAAGCATTTGGTTATCCATAATAAACAGCCACTTGCCTCGAAACGGTGTCATATAGACGGCATTTTCTGCCAATGGGTCGGTTTTCTTACGTTGAATCCACACCGTATAACCCGGCTCCGTACTCAGAAATGCATCCCGCTCCTCTTTTGACCCGGGGATCAGAATCAGCGGCGCTTCCAGTCTGCCGGCATAACCAAAGGTGTTGTGGTATTTACCGACAAACGACACGCTGGCACCTCTGGCTTGCAACTGATGAATATGACGACCAATGTCAGTCACGTCGTAAAGATTGTTCAAGATTGGTGACAAGCTGGCCAACAGCGCAGATAAGCTCAGCATCAGTGCGCCAAGGTTCAGCGCCAGACGTTCAAACGGCAGAGGCCTTTTCCACAGCAACAAACCCATGAAAGCGACAGGTAACAGCGCCCAGCTTTGGTATACCTCGGTGATTTGAGCGCTGCGAAAGACTTTCTCGACCCACAATGGCGAGCTCAGAATCGCAATCGCGACAAAAACCAGCATGGCAATGACCGCAGGTTCCGTCGTGAATTTTTCAGGACTGAGGCGGTTCGCAACCCAGATAGCAGCGAAAGGAAACACCGGAAACAGATAGTGAATCTGCTTACCGCTGAAGCAACTGAATATGGCGACCACAATGACGAACAGCGCCAAACAGAAGGTATCGCTGCGTTCTCCCCCCAGCCAAGGGCGGCTGCGCCAGAAGCCCGTCAGGAAGAACCAAGGAAACAACAGCGCTGGCAATAGCATGACATACCAATAAAATAGCCTCGCATGGGCAAACGAATCCTGAATGCGCCCCGCAGACTGCCCCCAGAAGATGGCTTTGGCGTACTCCGCGCCACCGGCAATCGCAGCGGGAATCGCCCAAGCCAGAATGACCGCAATCGCAATGAATACGCTCTGCACAATCGCTTTGAAAAAAGCTTTATTGATTCTTGACGGCGATGGATGCCATAAACGAACCAGAGCAATAAAGGGGATGAAATACACAAACACCACTGGCCCTTTGGTCAGCATGCCCAATCCCAGAAACACGCCGCTCAAACGAGCCCAAAAAATGCGATCGGTTTGTGCGAATTTCCACACGCTGATAACAGCGAGTTGGATAAAGACTGTGAGCATCAGATCAAACATGATCATACCCGAATACAAAAACCAGCCGAGAAAGCTAATCAGGATCAACGGGGATAACCATTTCGCTTGCGGTGAATCCGGATACACTTTTTGCGCAAGCTTGCTTACCAGATACAGGTTAATCAGTGAAAAACCCGGTACAACCATGCGGGTAACGGTTTCAGAGGTACCAAACAGCGCCCAGATGCTGCTGAATAGCCAGAACATGAATGGTGGTTTATGGTCGTAAGTCGCACCGTTGATGTGGGGCACCAACCAGTTGTTATCCAGCCACATCTCCCAGGCAACGGACACATAGCGTGTTTCATCAATTGGGAAGATGGGTCTGAATAAAACGTTCACTGAAATAAAAAACAGCGCAACCATCAGTGCCAAAACTGCATATTGAATGTTTGGTGCTATCGAGAACACCTGCTTCCTAGCCGACATTGAATCCCTTATTCACCCAGTGAATCCTAGGTAATCGATTGAATTTTATTATTAGTTCACCAAGGTGAACCTTTGATTAACTATAAATGAGTTTTATCTAATAAAAGGAATTCAATGTCGACTCTGCTGTTTACCGCACATCATGCATGTTTAATCATGCAACTTTGCTCCCTTAAACACTTTATCCACTTGTTTCTTATCACCAAACATCCCCAGCCCGACCAACGGTAATTGCTCGCTCGTGTATTGGCTGACCGTTTGGCGGTTTGCTTCGTCATGACCGGAGGCGAACATGTCTTCGACAAAAATCGCCATCTCTGCTTGCTGGCGATTCGCGCGCTGAACAAAAGTGGAGAGCTTTTCTCGACTCGCTTTGAGCACGATGATCGGCTGCACGCACAAAGGCAGGTATGCATTGCCTGAGGCATCGCGATAACATTCCCCGGTTTTCACTTGCGGGCTACCGGTTACGCCGCCGGAAAGAAAGCTAACCACATTGAGTTTCTGCCAGGTTGGCAAATCGTCTGCCACCACAATGGCAAATTTGGTATCAAACTGCATGGTATTTCCCTTTGAATTATCTCTATTAATCATAATGTTACAAAAAAGCACTCAGCCCCATACTCACCGCCACAAACATCAGAAACAGCGCCATGAGTTTATTGATTAGCGTGAGGTAACTCGCCTGACGAATGTTGTTGCCCAGTAGTCGTCCGAAAATGAAATAAGACCAAGGCGCGCCAAAGGCAAACACTGCGAGCCCCACACACCAGGCAAACAGACTCACACCCGCAATCCCCGCCGCAGGAAATTGCACCGTCGCCACAGGCAACGCAACCGTGATGCCTTTGGGATTGAGCAGTTGCATCATCAATCCATCGCGAAATGTCAGCGCGCGCACCTCGCTATTTTTATCTTCACCACTGTTGTCTTTACTCACTTGAGAGCGGAATATTTTGATGGCCAGCCAGAAGATATACAGCCCGCCCAGCACCGATGCACCTTGCAGCAGCGATTCGTTCATGATCCGCTCGCCAATCATGGCAACGCTGAAAAACAGGATGAACATCGCGACCGCAACACCGGAGAAGAAGCCGAAAATACGTTGTTGTTTTTGAATGCCATTATTGAGGCCAATAGCATTCACCGGCCCAGGCGTGTACATCACGCCAAAGGCATAAAGAATTATGTCTGTCATGGATTGCTCTGAGAGTGGTTAAGATTGACGAATCAGACGATCCGTTGTCGTTGATATTCAGCTGTTGCTGGTATGCAGTTGTCGCTGATATTGATGCGGCGTGATGCCAAAAACCCGTTTGAATTTACGATTGAGATGGCTGACATCAGCAAAGCCTAAGTCGATCGCCACATCCGACGCTTTGTCGCCCACTTCCAGCGCTTGCTTGGCGCGGTTCACCCGACAGTTGAGCACGTACTGATGCGGCGTCATGCCGAACTGTTCGTTGAACAGGCGAATAAAATGGAACTTCGACATATTGGCGGCTTGGCAAATGTCATCCACGCTCAGCTTTTGATCGAGGTTGCTAAGAATGTACTCTTTGGCGCGCAGCAAGAGTGTGTCTTTGCGGCCATGATAATGTCCGGCGTTGAGCGAACCGCCACCTAAACGAATTATCGATTGGGCAATCGCCAGCAGCGCTGCTTCTTCCTCTAACGCAGACAGCGTCGGCTGGCGCATCATCTGGCTTAGATTCAGCACTTGATGGCGCAGCTGTTCATCATGAAACAGCGATTGCTTGAGACGCGCCTGATCGGGCGTAATTTGCCCCAAAGATTGCATCATATCCATCAGCGTGTGCTGCGGAATGTAAAGCATCTCGTATTCCAGCGCCGAGCGTTCCCCGGCACAGCCGTCATGCACCTGCTCAGGATTGAAGATCATCACATTGCCCACATTGCTTTTGTGATACGCGCCGCCGCTGAAAAAATCCTGACGACCTTTGCGAGTCACACCAATGCTGTATTCTTCATGCGCATGCTTATCGTAGCTGAACTCCTTCATTCGGGCAGAAAAGGCGCTCAGACCATCGGTATGTTGGCTGGGAAGATACTGAAACTGCTCTTGCATGAGGTTCATTCACTCGCGTTAATCAATAAAGCCAGTATAGGAACGCACGCCGTGGTTGAATAGAACAAAATTGCGAACTTTCGCAGCGAGGACGCCAGAGACAAAAAAAGGCGAGAAATTCTCTCGCCTTTTGGATTTAACAAGCCACTCGACAGTCAAGCATCTGGGCACACTTTTGGCTGGCGTTTAATCAAACGAACACGTGGCAGCAACAAGCCTGCGATCACCACCGCAATCCCGACCAGTTGTAGCTGAGTGGCCGCTTGACCAAGCATAAAAGAGGTCAGCACAGAGAAAATAGGCACAAAGTTGAAGAACAGCGCGGCATTGGCCGAACCAAGATGACGCACACCGTTCAACCACAACAGATACCCCGCCACCGTACCAAACACACCGATGTACACCACTTCCGAAACCCCCAGCGTGCTGCTGTTCCACAGCTCGGCAAACGGGTGTACTTCTGGCGATGCCAGGCACATCGCACCAATGACGGCCGCACCACTTAACATGCCGACAAAGGTATAAGGAATCACTGGCATCCAGCGGCTGATGCCTTGGCTGAAGTAAGTGTAAAGACTCCAGGCCAGCATACCGCAGAAAATCAGTTTATCGCCGTGATTGATCTCCATCGAAAACAGCGTTTCCAAGTGACCGTTAGTGATCACCATCAGCACGCCGGTTAAACTCACCAGCAGGCTAAAACACTGGGCAAACGAAGGCAGGGTGCGCAGCGCAATACAGGCAATGAGCGACGTCATCAGTGGGCTGAGCGCCATGATCAATGAGCCGTTGGTCGCATTGGTGTACGCAAGACCAGTAAACAACCCGAGGTTCAACCCGCCAACCCCAACGGCACTGACCGCAATCACCCACAACCACTGACGCGAACTCAGCTGAGGCTTAGACATCCGCGCCGCTTTGATATAGAGCCCCAAGCAAGCAGCCGCAATCACAAAGCGCCAGAACACCAGTGTCAGCGCATGCACCTCGTCCAGCGCGTGTTTACCAATGGGAAAGCAACTGCCCCAAAAGAAGGTACAGATAATGAGCAGAACAATCGCTTTCATCGTTGAATCAGATTTCATCGTCACTCCGAATGACTTGTCAAAACAGTTTCACTAGTGTATTGATTTCAATAACTGGATAAACAAGCAAAATTAAGACAGTAAATGCCAATAATGAAACCTAGCTATTCGTTAGACGATTTGCGCTGTTTTTGTGCTGTAGCACGCTCCGGCAGCTTCAAAGATGCCGCCCAATCATTGGGCATGCCACTCTCAACATTAAGTCGTCGTATCCGCCAGTTGGAAGCCGATTTGCAGCTTCGTCTGCTCAATCGCGATGCGCATCGTGTGGTGTTAACCAGCACGGGTGAGCAATATTTCCAACGTTCGGTGGCGCTGTTTGATGAACTTGATGATATCGATGAAGATCTGCACCGGGATAAACATCAGCCACAAGGAAAAATTCGCATCTCTGCACCGATCAATGCCGGTTCCCAGTTCTTGCGCACCATTTTTTATGATTTTCTGTTGCAGTACCCGGATATTCAGTTAGACCTGAGTTTTTCCAACTCTTTGATTGATATTGAAGCAGAAGGCATGGACGTGGTGTTTCGCGTAGGAAGCCCGGTGGTCGATAACTGGATCGCGCGGCCACTGAAACACATCCATTTCATTTTGTGCGCGCATCCCGATTACGATATTTCCACCATTACCACACCAGAGAAGCTGTGCGGGCATCCGACCATCATTTGTCGTCCGATGATTCCGTGGCAATTGGTGAATAAAGCGAGTGGCGAGGAATTTGATTATCACCCGCAGAAAGGTGTTCGTCTCGAAGTGGATGAAGTATTAATGCTTACCCATGCCGTGAAGACCGGGATTGGCATCGGCTATGTACCGGATTACTTCGCATTACCCATGATCGCCCAAGGGGAGATGACGCATGTCCTGCCCGACTGGAGCAGCAAAGTCAGAACACTGTTTATGCTCTATCGCGATCGTGACCACCTGCCGCTGCGGGTACGTTTGTTCGTTGAGTTCGTCATGCAGCGCTTTGCAGTGAACTAGCCTCGCCAACTCACTGCTTTTCATCGCTACACTGGCTATTGCTGAGCGGTTTTATAGCCCAACATGTAGCTCAGTTTACTGTTCTGTTTGCTGAGCTTTTTAAACTTCTTCGCATCAAAATGATCAAACTGTCCCATGGCTTTCGCCGACAGGCCAGAGCCGCCAATATCGTTACTCTGTTCAGCCAGGATCAGCTTAGACGCCGCCTCGATGGCATTTAAGTAGCCTTGCTCGGTGTTGAGATCGAATGGCGCCAGCGGTAACTGCGGCTTAAGTTGTTTCGCCCAGTAAAATTCAAGAAACGGCACGGGCTGAGCTGGCTTGTCCCAACTGACATCGCGCGCAAAGTACATCAGTGAACGATACGGATCGTCGGCAAAGTTTTCCATACCTAGCGTCGTTGGCAGCAACTGAGAAGAAATTGGCTGATCGCTGACATCAAACAGCCAGGTGTTTTTGTCCAGATCTAATTGTTTCCAGAACGCATCCATGGTTTTCAACCCACGATAATCTTTGTCCACCAGCACATTGACCGGAAACTCACTGCCACCACCTTCCATATGCCAGAAGGTATTAAAGGTATGATGACCGTCGGTGAGATAGAGTTGACTGTTCGGCGCAATGACCACCGTTTTCATATCCTTGCGCTCGGCACCTACTGGTTCCTTGCACTCAAAACTGGTTGCAATGGCGGGTTGGGATTGCGCATCAAAATGGCTTACTCCCTTCTGTCCGTTGGCTTCACAAATTTCATCAAATTGCTTTTCCGCATCCTGCTGATAGCGTCCTAACTTGTAATAAATCTGGTCATAACCCACGGAAGGTTGGGTAGGTTTTAGTTCCATCAGCGTCACAGGAAGTACATCGCCCTGATGAACCTTGGTCAGATCAATCGCCCAAGCGGATGTGTTTAACGTCGCAAACAACGTGAAAAGTAGTGCTGAATATTTCATTCTCTCAAATCCTTTAAGAATCGCGATGAGCAAGCTTAGTTCTGAGTTGTTACGGTTAGTTTACACAGATACTTCAGTTGCTTAATCCATTTCGATACTTCAGTATTTACTTAAGTAATGGATTACAGCTTCACAATTGATAGTGATAACAACTAAATGCATTGAGCAATATGAAAATTAATTGTTCAATTTTATCAGTAGGCATTCACTTTTTTTTCACACTTTTGTGGCTAAACTAACGCAGTTCATACAAAAAGGATTTTTATTTCAATATGCAGCCTCAATTGTCAGTTGTTCTTCCCGCAAAAAATGAAGCCGGCAATATCGGCCCCCTGATTGAAGAAATACATCACGCGCTCAATACCCATATCGAATTCGAAGTCGTCCTCACGGATGATGGCAGTGATGATGCTACCGTACAGGAAGCGATCGACACCGCAACCAGACTGGACTGCGCGCTGACGGTCATGCGCCATCCCAAGAGTTGCGGTCAGAGTACTGCGGTGCATACCGCAATCCGTAACGCAAAAGGCAAGTTAATCGCGACTCTCGATGCGGATGGCCAAAACGACCCGGCCGATATCATTCCGATGCTGGGCAAAGCCAGCCAGCTGACTGAGCCTCACTTCTGTATTGCTGGCTATCGCAACAAACGCAAAGACACCGCGTGGGTGAATTTCCAATCCAAAGTGGCGAACCGAATTCGTCAGGCGTTTCTTGCCGACGGAGTGCCAGACTCTGGTTGTGGCCTGAAACTCTTCCCCAAAGAAACATTTTTGTTGCTGCCCTACTTTGATCACATGCACCGTTTTCTGCCAGCGTTGATCCGTCGTATGAACGGCACGATTGTGGTCCATCCGGTTCATCATCGTCAGCGTTCTGTCGGGGTTTCCAAATACAATGTCTGGAATCGTTTGTGGGTGGGTATCGTCGACTTGTTTGGCGTGATGTGGCTGCGTCGCCGCACTAAATGGCCCGAAGTCGAACTGGCCTACACAAAAGCAGATTATGAAAATCGTTAAAATCGCGCTGTTAATCGCGATCGCTTTTCTGATCTATCGCGAATCCAACAGTGAACTTTGGCAAAACATCGCCGATGAAAACTGGGTGCGAAGTTACCTGATCAATAATGGCACCTCCGGCACCATGGCCTTATTATTGTTTGGTGCCGTGTTTACCGGTTGTGGCGGCCCGCGTCAGTTGATCGCCTTTACCTTCGGCTTTGCGTTCGGCAGTGTTTGGGGCACCGCGCTGTGTGTACTGAGTACGCTCGGTGGCGCGCTGTGCAGCTATTCGGTGGCACACTTTACTCTCAAGCCGACACTGACGCGAAAATTTGGTCGCCGAGTAGAGCAGTTCCGACAATTTGTCGGCTCAGCACCGTTTTCGAAAATCCTCATTATTCGCCTGTTTCCCGTTGGCAACAACCTGATTACCAATTTGCTCTCCGGCATTGCCAGTGTGCCGGTCAAGGCGTTCATCGGCGCATCACTGATTGGCTATCTGCCGCAAACGCTGATTTTTTCCTTGGCGGGATCCGGTGTCGGCTCCGCCAATGAATGGCAGCTGATTATTAGTATTGCGCTTGGCATCATCAGCATGGTGCTGACCGGGCATCTCTACCAGAAATACCGTAAATCACACACCAGGACGACCATTTAGCAGGACTCTACCTTTTATGATCAAACAGATTTCTGAACGTTTTCATAGCGATGACTACTACAAAGTGCTCTCTTTGTTGATGGTTTTCGCTTTCATCATTATTTTTGCCGGTATTGGCTTACGCTCGCCCTGGCCTGCCGATGAACCACGCTTTGCTGAAGTAGCTCGTGAAATGGTGGTATCCGGAAACTGGTTCTTCCCAATGCGCGGTGGCGAGCTGTATCCGGACAAACCACCAGTGTTCATGTGGGCGATCGCTCTGGTTTACTCATGGCTCGGCAATATGGACTGGGCGTTCATGATCCCGAACGCCTTGGCCGGCATGATTACTTTGCTGTGTGTTTACGATCTGGCAGCCAAGCTGTGGAACGTGCGCGTCGCACGCAATGCTTTCCTGCTGATGCTCATCGTGCCGCAGTTTGTACTGCAAGCCAAAACCGCTCAGATTGATGCGATGGTCGCCTGCTGGGTGACTCTGGCGATGTATGGTTTTGTTTATCACTTTTACATCAAGAAGAACTGGATTTGGTACTTTGCCAGCTGGGCCTTTATGGGGCTGGGCATCATCACCAAAGGGGTTGGCTTTCTGCCAGTCTTCTTCCTGATTCCCGTCATCATTAAGGCAATCCGCCATAAAACACCTTTCTCGTTGGCCAATGCTGTCAAATATGCACTGGGGCCGCTAGCGATGCTGGCTGTGATTGCCATGTGGCTACTGCCGATGCTGCATTACGCCGATATCAGCGGCAATCCGGACTTTACTGCTTACAAAAACAATATTCTGTTTAAACAAACTGGTGAGCGTTACGCCAACTCCTGGGGCCACATCAAGCCATGGCACTACTACATCACTGGTGTGATCCCGCTGTTCTGGTTCCCGGTTCCGTTCATGCTGATGAGCAAGAGTTACTGGAAAAACTACCGCGCAACACCAGTGATTCAATCGTTGCTGATTTGGGTAGTACTGGTGATCATTTTCTTCAGTATCAGTCCGGGTAAACGCGGCGTTTATGTGCTGCCTGCCATTCCGATGCTGGTTCTCGCGGTATCACCATGGATGACCAATTTCAAACCGCATCGTGTTCTCAGCGGCTTTATTAAAAGCTTCCTGTGGCTGGTGTGTATTATTTTGTTGGTTGGTGCGGGGCTGGCGCTGTTTGATAGCCATATTATTACCAAGCACCTCGAAGATGAGATAGATACCACATCCCTGACTCTGTTTCTCGCCAGCGCTGGGGTGATTTGGACACTGTTGCTGGTGTTTCTGCGTCAAAAATCAGTGTATTGCATTCTTGGTAGCGTATTGGCGTGTACCTGGCTGCTCTACAGCACCTGGGGATACACTTTGCTCAACCCGCTCCGAACGCCCGCTAAAGAGATCATGGCCGATGCCGCGCAGCAAATTGGTCAAGATGGCGAACTGGGTCTGGTGAAATTTAAGGAGCAGTTCCTGCTGTTCTCTCCGATTCCGTTGACGCAATTCAGTTATCTCGCAGAACCTGACCAGCAGTTCCGCAATGCTTGGTTGTGGATGAAAGAGAAGCCGAATCGTTTCATCATGATGGCACAACGTGATGACGTAGAATGTTTTGACAACAGCAAAGCCAAGTTGCTGGGCTACGGCCACCGCCAAAGCTGGATGCTGTTTGGTCAGGATAGCCTGACGCCGACCTGTACACCGCCGGATCGCATTCAGCGCTATTCAATGCCCATGCCTCGCTGAGGCAATTGTGTCAGATAAAGACAAAACCGGGTCATTGGCCCGGTTTTTTATTGTCTGCCATGCGCAAGCGCTTTTCCGCGCGCTACACTCTGTGTACCGGAGGTGAATCATGCGCGAGTTTTCTCCCTTAACCCTGTCCAACCCGATTACGCAGCTTAGCAACGAGCCTGGCACACCCGCTTTCTGGCTGTTCAGTCAGTATCTCGTGAATGAGTTTCAACTTGCTCAGCTATACGAGCCGGGAGTTTTGCGTGATCAGGAGAGTGAATATCTTCATCAGTATCGGGTCAGCCTGCGCCGCTGCCGCTCGCTACTCTCAATCATGGCCGGGTTGTATCAAAGCAAACCCGTCAGCCTGCTGTTGCAACAGTTCAAAACCTTGATGGAACCGACCGGGAAAGTACGTGATCTGGATGTATTTATTAACCCTCAATCACATGACGCCGCGATCTTCGCGAAGCTGACGCCGCTGCTACCTTTTGTTCAGACTGAACGAGCCCAGGCTTTTGAACTGCTCACCTTGTGGCTGAAAGGCAAAGAGTACCGGGAGTTGAAACAAGCCACCTACGCCAGTTTGCTTGACTGCGCCCAACATCCTAGTGATATGGGCCTCGGTGATATCGCCGAGTTCGCACAAACACAATGGAATGAGCACCATAAGCGGCTTCTTAAACGCATCGACAAAGTCGATGCCCACAGCTCCGACGAAGCCATCCACAACGTGCGAATCGCGGGTAAAAAAGTACGCTATCTGGCCGATTTTGGTCTGGCTTTCAAACTTAATACCCGTTCTGGTTTGTCACTCAAGAAACTAAAACAGCTGCAAACTGAGTTGGGAGAATTCAACGACACCGCCAGTCAAATCGTCTTCTGTCGTGACCATCTGGCTCCTTTGCAATACGAAGTTCAAACCTCAGGAGCGATCGCGGAATTTATTGAGCATACGTTAGAACGTCATAAGCAGAACAAACAACGTATTCTCCACTCATTACACAAGCTTCATCGGCGCAAATAAGACATTAAAAAGCCGCAGTGATGACACTGCGGCTGACGTTACTTCGTTGTCTTTGCGTTAAGTTAGCCGTGTTTTTCCGCCACCATGTCAGAAATACAGCCCATCACGTGGTTACTCGCTTTCTCGGCATCACTGATCGTAGCAATCAAAGAGTGCAGCACGCTGTCGTCATTGAGCCAGTCTTGTTTCACCAAGTCCATCGCCACATGCATTTTGCTGTGCACCTCTTTGTGATGGCTCGCTAGGCGGCGATAGGCAGGCAAGTCTTTGAATGACTCATAGCCTTCACCTTCGTAGTACCATTTACCCAAGCGACAATTATGGTGATCAACACTCACTGCATGCGCCTCATTGCCTTCACCGTTGCTCTCCAGACCGATGTAGCCATTTTGCATGTAGATGATGTGATCCAGTTTGACCAGAGTTGCAAACGCGATGTCTTTAGTTTGGTTGATCAGCGCAATGGTCTCCTGCGACGAATTCGCCACCTGATCAAAGTTGGTGTGGAAGTGATTCACTTCATCGCCCACCTTAGCGGTTTGCTCACCTACTGCCATGGTTTGCGACACCATATCTTGAATCTGCTCAGTCAGCGACGTTACCACATTGCTGATTTCTGCTGTCGAGGAACGGGTGCGATCCGCCAGCATACGCACTTCATCGGCCACCACGGCAAAACCACGTCCCACTTCTCCCGCACGCGCGGCTTCAATAGCCGCGTTGAGCGCCAGCAAGTTGGTTTGCTCGGCAATATCAGTGATGATTTTAATCGTGTCTGAAATACGCACACTATTGCTGCCAAGGCGTTGTGCGGTCTCTTCCATGCTGGTCATGCGCTGGTTCATGTCTTCGAGCGCGTATTTCAGCTCTTTCACCGTTTCACGGCTGCCCTCCGCACCATCGCGGTTTTGCGTCGCAATCGACAGCACATCGTCCATCCTTTGCGACAGCGACACCAGTTCCTGCTGGTTGTTTTTCAGATTGATCAACAGGTTCGACGTGTTGATATGGTGCAACTCACTTTTCAAACGATTCTGAGTCGAAAAGATATGAGCATCGTGCATCGACCGAATTGCAATGTTGATGTTGTCCATCGTCGCGGCAAATTCGCCCGGCATACCATCGGATAAACCATTACGATGAAATTGCTTTTGCGAAGTACGCTGAAAGCTGTTCGACAGCTCTTTGAAGTTGGTTTCGACAATGTCGAGAAAATCGTTCAGTGCCCATGCCACCTGACCGACTTCACCCAAGCCTTTGGTTTGGGTGATACGTACGTGAATATTGCCTTGCTTGGCTTCTTCGAGCGCATCACAAATACGCCCCAGCACCATAATCGGGCGAATCTGATCGCGATAGGCATAAAACGCAAACCCGACAGTGAACACTGGCACCACTAAGTTAAGCCAATTAAATCCGTACAAAAAGATATTGGCGATCGACAACCCAATGATCACTGCCACAAAGACGCAGCACAGCACCAGAAATTTTTGTCTGAGCAGCAGGATATTTTTACTGATATGACTGTTATTCATCACGCTGTCCTTTTTATCGATACCGTTTATACAAATCGAGAACGTATTGCTCGTAGCTCATGCCTTGCTCTCGCTCAACGGTGTCTACCATCCAGTTCCAGGAAAGCTCCGGAGCCTGCTTTCTGTCTGCGTGACGTTCCTTCTCAGACATCTGCTGATAAATTTTTTTGATGACCTCAATCGACTCTTTAGGCGGTGTGCGGCGCACGGAATAGTAACCTACCGTTTTGCCATTAATGACGTCCGGGGTGATATTGGCGAAAACCCAATAGTAGTTTCCATCGGCGGTTGTATTTTTGACGAAACCAAAAAACTCCTGACCGGATTTGAGTGTTTTCCATAAACCATGAAAAACACCCCGGGGCATCGAAGGATGACGAATGATGTTGTGATTCTGCCCCAACAGCTGGATTTCAGAGAAATTAGCGACGCGCATGAAAGTGCGATTCGCGTAGGTTAAACGGCCTTGAAGATCAGTTTTACTTATAATCATCTCGTCGCGGCCAAACGAGACTTCCTTTTCTGTGCTCACGATTACTCACCACTAGTGATAAAACCCACATAAACTATAGCGACAAATATATGGATTCATTTAACACTCGCAAGCAGATATGCAACAAAATCTGCAAACTACCACTTTAGGGGTATTAAATTAAGGCAATCGATTGCAAAAGATTATCTTTTACCTCCCCTTTCTCATGTGATTTGGCGAAAAACCGAACAGCTTACGAAACGCAGTAATAAAGTTGGCTGAATGCGCATAACCTGCTATTTCTGCCGCTTCCTGAATGGTGACACTGCGTTCTTCCAGTTTTACCTTAACTTGTTGCAGCTTACGCTCACGCAGGTATCGTTGCAGGCTCATGCCAAGCTCTTTTCTTGCCGCACGTTGCAGGGTTGAAACGCTCATTCCCAGCTCCTGGGCAATGGTTGTCAGCGGCATGTCGTCAACTTTTTCCTCCATCAGAAACATTTTCAGCCGGGTTGACTGGGCGTCATGGCGCAAAGACGACACAAACGACCGTTGCCTGATGTTCGTCATCAGGTTATCCCAGACCGCCAATGCAAATGCCTCACGCATCAGAGATTCCGCCGCACTTTGGCTGCTGGTCAGATTGAGCGCTTCCGCCATCTGGCCGATATGCGGTGGTAACGACCAGTCAAAACGACTCAAATGACAGCTGAGCACCTGCTGAAAGTGCTCTCGGGTTTTGTCATTCATCGTCGTATCAAGCCAATGGGTTGAAAATGAAAGCACAATACTGCGGCTGCGCACATAGGCTTTGGCCGCGCCGCGCACTAATCCGGGTTCGAGGTAATTAATGGCCGTCGCGACGATCGGATCGGACTTATGGAAACGACACCCTTTGAGCTGATGAGTTTCTCCGTAGGTCATTAACGCCTTGCTCTCCAGCGGAATGGCAATGATCAACTGCGGCGGAATCTCGCGCTGAGTAGAAAAATCGGCCTTATGTACGATGTCCTTATTGTGGAACAGAACTCCGTCCTGCACTTTCAGGTTTTCAACCCTGCCGGTAAACAAACCGCGCTGACGAACGTTGAACTCTCCGACCACTGAATTACTCATCACTACTTTGACCATTTTGAAAAACTAAATGAACAGAACGCAAAATATTGTCCCGATAATGAGTGATATATTAACGCCCACAAAATCAAATGAAAATAATTATCATATAGATTTAAGGAGTTAATCGCTTTATGGTGGTCTTTCAAAACAAAGCATTGAATCCAGTGGCGCTGGCTATTTCAGTCGCCCTTGGTTTCGCATCCCTTCAACCAGCGATGGCTGAAGAATCTCAGGACAAAGCTGACGAAACGGTTGTGGTTTATGGTAACCCGCTGTACGGCATGGCGCCGTCAGAAGAAACGGGCGGCTACAGCGTTGATTCTGCTACGGTAGGCACCAAAACACCCGCGGCATTGAAAGACATTCCTCAGTCGATAACTGTCCTGACCAACGATTACATTGAAGAACGTAATTTTGTCGCCGTGGACGATCTCGCTAAATACACCCCGGGCTTGCGCACTATGGTCAACGACAGTGGCCGCTCTTCCATTTTCTCCCGCGGCTACGAATACGATGAAGTGAACCTGAACGGTTTGCCATCCCCGATGCAGAGCAAATACGGTAACCTGCCTTCTCTGGCGGCGGTCGACCGCGTCGAAATCATGCGTGGTCCATCCGGCCTGTTCAACAGCACCAGTGAACTCGGCGGCGTGATCAACATGGTTTTGAAACGCCCAACGGAAGAATTCAGCGGTTCGGTGACGGCGCGTTACGGCAGCTGGGATCGCCATTACCTTGAAGCAGATATGGGAGGTTCACTGAATGAAGATGGCACCGTGCGTGGCCGCTTTGTTGTCGCGAACGCCGATATCAAAAACCAGGTGGATTACAACGACAACGATAATGGCACCTATTACGGCACCATGGAATTCGACTTGTCTGATACCACCCTGCTGTCGGTGTACGTCCTGCATCAAACCAAGGACATTGTGCCAACCAATGGTTTGCCAGCCTACAGCGACGGCTCAATGCTTAACGTCAGCCGCAGCACGTATTTGGGGTCTGCGGACGACAATTTTAACGCCAAGACCACTGATGTCGGCGCGTCCTTGCAACATGCTTTCCCGAATGGCGGTGTCGGTCAGATCTCAGCGCGTTATATGGACCACGACATGTCGCTGGAGCAGACTTACACCAATGGTGCGGTGGATGCCGATGGCAATACCGGTCTGATGTTCAGTGCGCAGGCAAACCAACAGAAAAACGCAGCGTTTGATGCAAACTACAGCCAGATGTTCGGCCTGCTGGGCCATCAAAGCGAGTTTGTCGTCGGTACGGATTACAAACGCTACGAATCAGACACACAGAGCTACACCAACCGCAAGTTCGCGTCGATTAACGTGTTTGATTACGATCCAACCAGCGTTACTACACCAACGTACAGCTACACCAGCAATGTCCATGAAGTGCAATCGGAACTCGGCCTGTACGGTAAAGTGACGTGGCGTTTGTTGGAACCTCTGGCCGTCATCACCGGAGCTCGTGTTTCCTGGTACGATTTGGAAAGCACCACCACGACACTCTCTACTGGCGCAGAAAGCAGCGAAACCGACAGTTTTAATGGCAAGATCACCCCTTATGCCGGCGTAGTGTATGACCTGACTGATGAGCACGCGTTGTATGCGAGCTATTCAAAAGTGTTTAAGCCGCAAACCAGCCAGGACGAAAACGGCGACATGCTCAAACCACGTGAAGGCAACCAGTGGGAAACGGGCGTAAAATCGTCACTGCTTGATGGCCGTCTGAACACACGCGCCAGCGTATTCCTGATGAAAGACAACAATATCGCTGCGCAAGCATACGATGACAGCGGCGTCGCTATCACCAACACCTACTGGGCGACCGGTAAAGTGGAAACCAAAGGGGTGGAACTGGAAGCCACTGGCTACCTGACCCAAAACTGGATGACGATGACAGGTTATACCTTCACTGATATCGACGAAAAATCCGGCGACCACAACTCCAAATTTGATGCCATTCCTCGCCACTCACTGTCATTGTGGACTGATTACCATCTGGCAGACTGGGTGCAAGGGCTGCACATCGGCGGCGGTATGACCGCAGTGAGCGATTACTCCTTCACTAAGAATGGAGTGACCACGCATCAGGGCGGTTACGCACTATTCGATGCCGCGATTCGCTACGACATCACCGACAATATGCAGGCGACGTTTAACGTCTACAACTTGTTTGACCGCGAATATTTCTACCGTGTCGGCACAACCACCACATTCAACATGTACGGTGAACCGGCGAACGTTATGGCAGGCTTCACTTATAAATTCAAATAACGCCTGTCTGCAGGGCGATAGCCCTGCTCTTCTTGATTGCAAAACCCAATCGGTGTTGACTCCGATTGGGTTTTCGCACTGATTTACACTGGAACCCATCTGTTTATGAAGAAAATCATCACGACGCTCGCCGCCTTGCTGAGCTTGTCATCTGTCCAATCAGCCCCGCTCAACTACGCTCAGCTATACACTCATCACTCGTCGCTGCTCAACGAAGACCGCCAGTACAGCGTCTATTTACCACAAGAGTATGCTCGCTATCCCAATCAGCATTTTCCGGTACTGTATCTGCTCGATGGCGATCAGCGCCTGTTGCAGGTTGCGGGGGTCGTCCATTCATTTCGTTCCGGCCTGACGCCTGCGATACCGGCGATGATCATCGTCGCCATACACAATACGGATCGTATGCGTGATTACACCCCCAGCCATACCACTCAACTCCCCAATGGCGAATCAGCGGGCCCGAGCTATGCGCATACCGGAGGCGGACCTAAATTCCTGCAATATCTGACTCAGGAACTACGCCCAGAAATTGAACGCCAATTTCGTACCACTGCACCCAACCTGTTAGTGGGGCACTCTTTAGGCGGGCTGCTTGCACTCGACTCTGTGGCGCGCGACAAAGGCGCTTTTCAGGGCTATATCTCCATTGATGCCAGCCTATGGTTTGACTACCCAAGCAACTATCAGCGCATTGAACATGCGTTGATTACGCCGCTCAAACACCGCTCTTCGCTGTACATCGCCGTCGCCAATAACCCCTACACGCCAGGTTTTGGCCGCTCAGCCTTTCACCGCGATCATCTCAAAGCCTTCGCTGAGAGCGTCAACGCTCACCCGGCAGCCAATCTGGATGTCACTTTCCACTACTACGAAAACGACGATCACCACTCGGTCTATCATCCGGCGGTTTATCAAGGACTACAGTGGCTGTTTCGCGGCTATCAGTTGGATCTCTCACCGGGCGAACTGAACCGTGACCAAGTCGTTGCCAATTATCAGGCACTCAACTCTAGGCTTAGTAGCCAACTGGCGCCAGATAGCGACTCCCTCAACATGGTGATCAATAAAGCCAAACGTTGGCCGCAAATGCAAATTGATGCGAACCAGGCGCAAGCAGTGAAAGATTACTTTGATAGTGAGTCGCAGGCAGAGAAGTAAAGATAATACGGCGATTCGACCTTTAGCGGGTCGTCGTATTCAAACAAGAATCCGTGAAGCGCCGAATTTCAGGCATAAAAAAACCAGCATTAAGCTGGCTGGTACTTGATATTCAAGGAAAGAATGGAGGCGCGTCCCGGAGTCGAACCGAGGTTCACGGATTTGCAATCCGCTGCATGGCCACTCTGCCAACGCGCCTTACCTTGAACATCATTCGGGGCGTTCCCCGTTGCGTTCGCTGCACACTTTACGGATTGAGCGACGAGAGTCAAACAAAAAAATACTTTTTTAGTTCGCCTGCTGAGATTTACACCAGATTGACCAGTTCTTCAGCGCTCACGCCGCCTGAAACGCGTTATCTCACCACTTGCGCATTAAGCGCCCGACCAGATTAGGATGATAGTGCCAGCAGTGATCAAACATACTCATCAGCTCAGGGTTGCCATATTTGGACAAACTGATGGCATGAAAGCGGTTCTTTTTCTGCTTCAGAAGCTGTACTTTGGCCAGAATTTCTTCGTCCTGTTTTGGCGCGATGAAATCGGAAATCACCACCATATCAGCGTTTTTGTAGCGGCCCCCCTCCATCAACTCAATGGATTTGAGCATCACAGGTTCAAGATCGGTGCCGCCGTGAAACGCGTAACTGAGAAAATCGCTCGCTTCACGCAGACCGTCCTGTCGGGTCAGTTCATAGGTAATGTGTTCGGTCGAAAACAGCATCACAAAGCAGTCGCGATCTTCGGCCAGCGCAATCTGCATCAGGGCATAAGCCATCGCTTTGGCACATTGCTCAGGAAACCCGTTCATCGAACCAGAGGCATCCACACACACAATGAACGGGCCTTTCTCAATATCGGCCTGCTTGTTATCCGGCCGGTGAGCACGCACTTTGCGCAGCGTGCGTGATTTACCCTGCATGCGATAGTTCATCAAACGTTTGTCGACCAAATGTTTGTAGAACACCACTTCCAGCTCGGGATAAGCCAAAAACATGGTTTCGTTGGGCAGCAGCTTGTTTAAATCGTCACTTTCATGAATGCCGACGATGTCATCGGTCGCCTCATCAGATTTCTCTTCCACCATTTGCAGCTCTTCGGCTGGCGCACGGTTAAGATCCGGATCATCAATATCGCTGGCCATACGACCTAACTGTTCAGCAATTTCCTGCAATCCCTGATTCTTTTTGAGAAACTCCGCGTGACGTTTCATCACCGAGATATCACCGCGACTCAGCTTGGCCGCCGCCATATCCCACAAGCGCCCGACACTGGCCTCGTCACCCGATTCGGTCACCTTGTCCATATTACGGATGGTTTCCATGCGCTGGTAGAGATCGGCCAGCAGCTTTTCTTTGTTGGCTTCCAGCTCGAGAATCTGCGCCTGACGAATGGCATCAGACAGCGACTTGTACCACTGATCGCAAAAGAAATGAGCAAACATCGGGTTGTGAATGCCTTTGTTTTTTTCCAGCAGACGGCGGGCGGGCAAATAGAACGCCGAATGCCATTCCAGCTTTTTCACCACGTCAGGGATGCGTTCAAAGAAGGTCTCTTCATCCCAGTGAATCACTTCCTGATAGAGTCCTAATTCTTGCTGAAAACGCTCGGTTTCGCACACGCGGGTTATGCGTTTTTTCACGCTACCGCGCCATTTGAGCAGATGGCTTTTCACCGACGATTTTACACCACGGCTTTCTGCCATCATCATGACCTGAGAACGACCCATTAAATCGCTGACGGCAGTATCAATGATCCCGGAGTCAGCAATCATCAGCGCGAGGTTCAGTCCGTCTACACCGAGCATTCAGGCCACCTACGAGAAGAATTGGTCAAGATTGCGAAAACGCTGCACGCTTTTCTCGCACTCGGTCTGAGTGCCTTCGAGCTGCTGCTGAAGCTGCTGCAATGTCGCTTCCATTGCGGTCGGCAGTTCCGGATCGATAAAATTGTGTGGCAGTGCGCCGTGGAATTTAGAACGAACTTTACGCAAGTGGTGCTCAGCATGCTGCAGTTGCGTCACTGCCTGCTCGGCCTTGACCAACCAATCCTGATACAAAGAAGCGTCCAGACCTTGCGCTGTGACCAGTGACACCAGCACCGAACGGTTGGCAATGTCTTTGATCACCAGATTGTTGCTTGCATCAACATCAAAACGCAGACGGCACAGGTTGGTGTTCTGATTGACGTAACCATATACATCGCCACGACCTTCCTTGATCACGCGCTCCAGTTCGTTCTTTGGCACGTATACCCAGCGGCTGTCACCTTTCTCCGACTCTGAAACCGACATGTTGCTTTGCAGCAAGACCAGTTTCACCAAGTCATACGCCGAACCGACTTTGTAGCTCTTGGCGTTACTGATGTCATATTGGTGGAATTGCTTTTTGATAAGACCGGTTGAGGTTTCCATCGACAACATCATGCCGAATTCAGATTCCAGCTCATCCTGAATCGCGGTGAGCTCTTCGCGGCACAGTTCGATTTGCTGCTCGACCTCAAGTTGGTCAAATGCATAGCGCAGCGCAAACTCGCGAATCACTTCGCGCACCACTTCACGAGATTCCGGGCTGTTCCACAGACAGTCTTGTAACAGCAGCAAATCGAGCGGATTGATCGCATCGCGACCATTAAAGAACGCGCTGGCTTTGAGCAGCTTCACTGCTTTTTTCCAACGGCGGTCAGACACATACACATCGGCTTGTGGCAGATGGCTATCCTCAACCGCCTTCTCCAGCATATTTTTCAGCTGATACAACTTCTCAAACACATCATCACTCAGCTCCAGCTTATCCAGTTGAGACTGCCATTGATGATACTCTTCGTCAGTGATCGCCAGCCCGTCAGGAATACGCGCTTCCTGCGGCGTACCGACGGTCAGCATGGATTTAAAGTTCTGCTTGTTTTGAATGCGGTTAACGAACACACGCACCAGCATGCGGTCATACAAGGCTTCAAGGCCACTGTCTTCATCCGGCAATTCGTTGGATGCAGAAACCAAAAGGCGCATCGGCACGCGTTCGATATCGCTACCGTTTTTGAACGTTTTTTCGTTAACGACGGTCAGTAGCGTATTGAGGATGGCCGGGCCGGCTTTCCAGATTTCATCCAGAAACACCACTTGCGCGGTAGGTAGGTAACCTTGCGTCAGACGCACGTAACGACCGTTGTCTTTAAGCTCTTGGATACTGAGTGGACCAAACACCTCTTCCGGCGTGGAAAAGCGAGTCATCAGATATTCGAAATAGCTGCTGTTATCGAACGCTTGGATCAGTCGTTTGGCGATTAAACTTTTGGCAATGCCCGGAGGACCGAGCAGAAATACACTCTCACCAGACAAAGCGGCAAGAAGACACAATTTGATGGTACTTTCACGTTCGTACACGCCATCAGACAGGGCTTTGGCTAATTTATTGATACGTTCTGAGAGAAGCGCCTTTTGTGCGTGAGAGGCAGAAGACGGATTGATCATAGAATCGCTCCACGGCAGGCTTGGACATTAGAATAATAGTAGAAAGACTTATACATTTGTTATCACTTTGTTACAAGTGTATTTTTATCTGAACGCATCCTTATATCAGATCTCCTTTCCCTGAAATATCACGGAATCAATGTTTGCAGATTTGAGAGTTAGCTCACTAATTAACCCTAATACAAACAAGGACTAAGTGCCACTTTAACCTCACCGCTTCACATCGGACGCAGAACGACCAATCACCGCACGGATAACACAATCCCATCAGATAGTGTTTGGGTTATGAAAACAAATTGAGTTAAGGTGGAAACAGACAGATTCCTACACTGATTCATGACAGTCGCGAATAGCAACTCTTTGATATTAATAAATAATGCTATTAATAACCAAACGCGGCTCTCACCCAACCTGAAGATTATTTGCATGAGCAAAACCATACACACCTGGAAAACCATTTCTCTGATTGAAGAAGAGGTGCAACTGCCAAACGGGCGGACCGTAACGCACACCACGATTGAACATCCGGGCGCTGCGGTGATTCTGCCTGTCACAACAGACAACAAAGTGGTCGTGATCCGTCAGTTCCGTCCCTCTTTGAATAAATGGTTACTGGAACTGCCAGCCGGCACCATCGAGAAAGGTGAGCAGCCACTGGCCTGCGCTCAACGCGAACTGGAAGAAGAGACGGGCTATAGCGCCAGCGAATTTATCGAACTGGGCCAAGTCACACCACTGGCCGGGTTCTGCGACGAAATTCAGTACCTTTATGTCGCGAAACAGCTCAGCAAAACCGCACGTTTTGAATGCGACGACGATGAAGTAATTGAAGTACTGGAATTGTCGATTCACGAGCTGGAACAAAAGATCATTGAAGGTGAAATCAGCGATTCCAAAACCATCGCGTGTTTAAGCAAAGCCAAGCTTTGTGGCTATCTATAAAAAATCGAGACAAGGAGTAGAGATGGATTTTCGTTCTGATACTGTGACCCGACCAACTCAGGCGATGCGGGATGCCATGGCCAACGCGGAAGTGGGCGACGATGTCTACGGGGATGACCCGACGGTTAATGAGCTCGAATGCTGGGCCGCTGAGCGTCATGGTTTTGAAGCGGCGCTGTTTACCACATCCGGCACGCAGGCCAACCTGCTAGGTTTGATGTCTCATTGTGAACGCGGCGATGAGTATCTGTGCGGCCAGCAAGCCCACAACTACAAATATGAAGCTGGCGGCGCGGCCGTCCTGGGCTCTATTCAGCCACAACCGATTGAAAACAATCCGGACGGCACTCTGGATTTTGCCAAACTCAAAGCCGCCATCAAACCGGACGATTTCCACTTTGCCCACACTCGTCTGCTGAGCCTGGAAAACACCATTAACGGAAAAGTGCTGCCATTGGAATATCTGAAACAAGCGCGCGAATTTGTCGATCAGCACAACCTTAAGCTGCATCTTGACGGGGCACGCGTCTACAATGCAGCCGTGGCGCTGGATGTCGATATTCGCGAAATCTCGCAGCACTTTGATTCAATGACGATCTGTTTGTCTAAAGGACTTGGCGCGCCGATTGGCTCGTTGTTGCTTGGTAATGCCGAATTCATTCAAAAAGCACGTCGCATTCGCAAAATGTTGGGCGGAGGTATGCGTCAGGCGGGGATTCTTGCAGCGGCTGGCAAACTGGCACTCACCGAGCAGGTTGCTCAGCTCGCGACCGACCATGAAAACGCGCAACATCTGGCACAAGGTTTGGCTGCTTTACCGGGCTTTAACGTTAATCCAGAGCACGTACAAACCAACATCGTCTTTGCCAAACTCGACAGTCAGGTCGATATCAGCGCCATTTGCCAACAGCTAAAACACAAAGGCATTCTGGTGTCTGCCGGCAATCCGGTGCGCTTCGTCACGCATAAAGACGTGACGCGTAGCGACATCGACCAATTGCTCGCCGAGTTAGCCGCTCTGCTCTAGAACCTCTTGCGCTTCCCCTAAGGGGAAGCTTTACAATAGGCGCAGTTTTTTCATGGAGATTCCATTATGCGCCTATGGCTACTTTTCCCAGTCCTCTTTGTGTCACTCAACGCTCAGGCCGTTGAAGGCGATCCCGTTCTTGGCCAGCAAAAGGCGCCAAGTTGCATATTTTGTCATGGCTCTGATGGAAAAGCCGTTAACTCAAGCTACCCTAATCTCAAAGGCCAGAGCGAAAACTACCTGTTTTCGTCGATGAAGGCTTACCAAAATGGTGAACGTTCCGGGGCATTAGCGCAGATGATGCAAGCGCAGTTGCAAAAGCTCAATGATGAAGACTTGCGTGACATTGCTGCATTTTATGCTTCACAGGGCGATTAAATGAGCAAACAGTCGCTATCACTGTGCTTTTTTCCGTGAAACTCCGGATCAGATCTGGTAAAACAACGGCCGACAAGGTGGACTAAAAGAAGCAATGACAGAAAAGAGACAAGGGCGCCGCAGCGCTCAAGATGCACAGAAAACCCGATATCACATTTTAAAAGTGGCAGCAGAAATGTTCTGCGAGCTCGGCTATGCCCGGGTTTCTCTGCGTCATATCAGTGAAAAGGCCGGCGTATCGCACAGTCTCATTCGTCATCACTTTGGCAGCAAAGAGAAGATTTGGCACAGCATCAGTGATGGTCTGCACCTTTACATGCAACATTACATTCGCAAGGTGCTGGACAACATTCCCGACACCACTCCGGTGAACGTCAAGCTGTATACCTTTATCATGCGCCTGCTCGCTCATGGTCTGATCGTCAAACAACCGATCCAACTGATCGCCGATGCCGTGCGTCAGGAAGATGCGTTGTTCGACTACTTCATTGATACAGCCGGTGAGCTGGAGTGTCTGATTGAAGACTTATCCAACCAATACAACACAGAATACCCGGATTCCCCAATTAAAATCTGGGAGCTGAAGTGGCAGATGATTATGTACACCCATGGTGCTGCAAGCCTTACGCCGTTTTTGCGAGAGACCTTTATCGAAGAAACCGACGATCTGGATGTCTGTCTGCTGCGCCACTGGCAACTGTTTAACGACATTATGGTGCACAAATTTAATGTACCTTCAGAGAGTGTATTACAACCAAAGGCGGTAACGGATCTGGTTTACAATCTGGACTACAACTGGGAAAAACAGTGTGCGCAAATGTGTGAGATAGCGGAAGAATAGACAAAAGGCTGCCCGAGGGCAGCCTTTTTTAATCGTGTGACATCGAGTCAATTCCAGCTCAATAATGCTTAATGCTTACTGCTTTTTGCCACGGTTGGCATGAATCTTCAGTTTGGCTTTCATTTTACGCTTTTCCGACGAGCGGCTGTTACGGCGAGGCGCATTGCTCTCATCACTCATCACGACTGGCGATGGCTCATACCCTTTTAGCCACTCTTGCGGCAGACGCTTATCCAGCAGACGCTCGATCGCTTCCAACAGAGGCTGTTCATCGTGGCTCATCAAGGATACCGCAAAGCCGGATTTGCCAGCCCGGCCCGTTCGGCCAATGCGATGAACGTAATCTTCGGCCTTAAACGGCATATCGAAATTCACCACTTGTTCCAGTTCGGCGATATCAATCCCGCGTGCGGCAACATCAGTCGCGATCAACGCGCGAACTTTACCTGCTTTGAAATCATCCAATGCTTTTTGGCGTGCGCCCTGACTTTTATCACCGTTGATCGATGCGGCCTTGATGCCATCCAGTTTCAGCTCTTGTGCCAGAGCATCACTGCCTTGCTTGGTGCGCGTAAACACTAGCACCTGCTGCCAGTTACGTGAACCAATCAGATACGCCAGCAGTTCACGTTTGCGCTTCTTATCCACCGGGTACACCATTTGCTCAACGGTATCAGCTGTAGAGTTACTCGGCGCCACCTGCACTTCAACGGGTGTTTGCATCATGCGATGAGCAAACGCTTTGATTTTGCTATCAAACGTCGCGGAAAAGAATAGGGTTTGGCGATCATGCTGCATTTTACGCAGTACGCGCTGAATGTCCGGCATAAAGCCCATGTCGAGCATGCGGTCGGCTTCATCCAACACTAAGGCTTCTGCGTTACCGAGATAGAGTGTTTTCACGTGGGCATGATCAAGCAACCGGCCTGGAGTTGCGATCAGAATATCCGCCCCACCACGCAAATTTTGCTTTTGAACGTTCATACTGGTGCCACCATAGGCAGTAACGATTTTCAGCTCGTTGCCCTGAGCATACGCTTGCAGGTTATCGAACACTTGCTGCGCCAATTCACGGGTCGGAACCAGAACCAGCGCGCGAATATCCTTACTGTTGGCTTCACGAGGCGCCGGGTTATCGAGAAAGCGCTGAATCAGTGGCAGACCAAACGCGGCGGTTTTCCCGGTGCCAGTCTGCGCGCCCGCTAACACATCTTTCCCTTCCAGCACATGCGGAATTGCTTGAGCCTGAATATCCGTTGGCGTTTGGATTCCAAGCTGCTGCAGACGCTCAACCAGCGCCGGAGCAATGCCTAATGAAAGAAAAGTTGAAGATTCTGCGGACATGTTACTTACTCGAAAAACAATGGGCCGCGGATTGTATCAGACCTCTGCGCGTTTGGCTTTCTCTAATACGTCCGGATAGAGAGAGGAAAACAGTTGGCGCAAAGGTTGGTAGTGCTTGTTCATACTGTCAAAACAGTAAGCCAGAGTCGCCATACGTGCACTGCGCTGCGACATGCGTTGCAGCGCAAACTCGATGTTATCGAAGTCAGCATAAGACTCCAGCCAACGTCCCTGCCACATATGTTCAGAAACGCGGGTAAAGCGCTCGGGTAACTGCGCAGGATACGCCTGCTGAACCTGTCGCTGCGCGCCGTTTACGAACGCTCTTAGTGAAAGATCATGGTACAGGCGCCACTCTTTTGCCAGGCAGTGATCCCAGAACATATCCAGCGCAATCGGCGCAAAACGGCGGGTTTGCGGGGAAAAGCAAGCTTTGGCTTGCTGCATAACCGGATGACTGTCTGTGTATGCATCAACCAAACGATGCAAACGAATACCACGCGCAATCTCGGGAGAAAATTGTGCGCTGGGGTCACCTTTGACAAAATCACCTAACAGGTTGCCGAGCAGGCTACTCTGACAATGATCCGCGATGTGGAGATGGGCTAGATAGTTCATAAGCGGAAAGCCAACACCAAGGTTGGCTTATCTGACGGGATTATTGAAGACAGAAATCGTCGTTGATTTCTTCACGAGCTGACTCGTATTCAGACAGATCAAAACCAATTTCAAGCGCATCAAGCAGCTCAAGACTGTCTTCTTGGTATGTTGTTTGGTCACTCATTGTCGACCTCCTTAATAAAACGCGGGATTCACCATCCCGTTTCCTTTCTATATTGCTTATATGACACTCCTGTGAAAACCGAAAGTCATCTTGCAACAAAGTATGATGTTTATCATAGGTTGTGCCGCTTTTGCTACCCCATCAATCAGCACAGCTCAAGGTGTACATTTTTAATTACACTTATGGATTTTTATTTTTACAAACACGTTGACCAAAACCCTTTGGTGCTACAAAATAGCTCAAAACCAGCGATTGTGACGTTATTAACTGGTCATTATTCGCACAATGCACTTATGCAACCACAACAATCGTACATATAAGTTTACATTATGATGCAATCAAAGCTTTTAGGCAGTACTTTGATTATCGCTGGCACCACCATTGGTGCTGGTATGCTGGCTCTGCCGCTAGCCTCAGCCGGAATCGGCTTCTCCACTTCCCTGATGATTATGCTCGCACTGTGGGCACTCATGGCGTTTACCGCGCTGCTGATGGTGGAAATTCACCAATACGCAGACAAAGACGCAACGCTGCACACGCTTGCTAAACAGATCCTTGGCAATAAAGGTAAATGGATCGCGACCTTTGCTATGCTGTTCCTTTTCTACGCACTTTGCGCAGCATACATTGCCGGTGGCGGCGCGCAGTTTACCAACCGCATCAGCGAATTTACCGGCCTTGAAGTGAGCGGGCCGACTGGCACACTGATTTTCACCCTGATTGTCGCGGCGGTCGTTACCATCGGTACGGGTACTGTGGATCGCGTCAACCGCTTGCTGTTTGCGGGTAAGATGGTGGCCATGGTGATGGTGTTAACCTTCCTTGCACCAAATGTCAGTCAGTCTTATCTGCTGAGTATGCCGCTGGGCCAAGGCCTTATCGTCGCCTCTATTCCGGTCATTTTCACCTCCTTTGGTTTCCACGGCAGTATTCCGGCGATCGTTAACTACCTGGACGGTCACACCCCTTCTCTGCGTAAAGCGATCGTCGTCGGCTCTGCGATACCGCTGGTCATCTACGTATTCTGGCAAGTGGTGACACTGGGTGTCGTAAGCCAACCGGATCTGGTTGATAACGCGGGTCTGAGTGCGCTTATCGGCACACTGTCGCAAACCGTTCATCAGTCGAACTTAGGCCATGTGATTGGTATCTTTGCCGATTTGGCACTGCTGACCTCGTTTTTGGGTGTCAGCCTAGGCTTGTTTGAATTCATGGGTGACACCATCCGTAAGAAAGATGGCAACATGAACCGCATCGTCGCGTCGCTGGTCACTTTCACTCCACCGTTGATGTTTGCGCTGTTCTACCCACAAGGTTTTATCATGGCACTGGGCTACGCCGCTATCGCACTGGCTGTGCTGGCTATCTTCCTGCCGTTGGTGATGGTTGCCCGCGTACGTCGTCAGTCGAATAACAACGACTACTACCAAGTAATGGGTGGCACTCCGGCTCTCGCGATCACCGGTGTCGTAGGCATCCTAATCGTCGGCGCGCAGCTGCTCATTACCGTCGGGGTTCTGCCATCTTTGGGCTAATCTTACTTTCGATAAAGTAAACGCAACAGGGTGAATATTACGGTATTCACCCTTTTTATTATTCGCCCACCTAATTTGACAAACATCTCACTTTCATTAATTAACCCAACATATATTTCATAAATTTATGCAGGGTTAAACACATTCAGCGGTACGATATACCCGTCTATTCCAATCTATTTCTGTTGCACCGGAGTAACCATGAAAGAAGTTCAATTCAGGACGATTGACCGCGTGTTCATTAAGATGTCGATCAACGACAAAATGTGGGTGATTTTTGCCCTCTTTCTGACCGCGTTAACTGCCATTGCTGGCGCTCGCTACTTCGACACGCTGACGCGTTTTGAAGATCAGTCAAAACTGGCCGTAGAATACAAATTACAAGGGATGTTAAGTCATGGTGACGTGACGACCATTCCGGGGCTACAAACTCGCTCAAGCATTGCCGATACCACTTATAACAACGGCCGCGTGACCGCAACATCGAGCGCGAGCGACGGCAAAGTCTATGCACTCAGCGAAGATTTCACCCGTCAGGCACAGCAAACTCGCTCAGATGCCCTGACCTCTTTCTTTATGGCCTACTTGTGGGCGATTCCGTTTGCCATTTTCGTTTACTGGGTAGCCACCTTTATCGGCGGCGCATTGTGGGTGCTCTACACCACCACATTGAAAATTGCGGAAGGCGATTTGACGTCACGTCTTGGTTTTCACCCGGGCCGCGATGAGTTTGGTACTATCGGCTGCGCACTAGACAACGCCATGGATACGCTGACGGACTTAGTGGTATCGGTGAAAGACAACTCATCCACTCTGAGTGACAGCTCAAACTCGTTTGCCAAAGAGATGAAAGAGAGCGAAACCCAGATTCAAAACCAGTATGCGTCACTGGATTCTGTTGCCACTGCGATGGAAGAGATGACAGCCTCTGCTCAGGAAGTGTCGAGCATTTCTCAGCAAGCGACTCATCAGGCCGAGCAGGATTCAAAGCAGGTCGATAGCAGCCGTCGCCGCGTACAACAAGCGATCAATGAGATTGAGCAGCTATCGCAATTCATTGCGCAAACCTCTTCTTCGGTCTCGACCCTGAACGAGAACGCGATTCAGATTAACGAAGTGATCACCACCATCAACGCAATTTCCGAACAGACTAACCTGCTGGCACTGAACGCCGCGATCGAAGCCGCTCGCGCTGGTGAACAGGGACGCGGTTTTGCTGTGGTTGCGGATGAAGTGCGTACCCTGGCCAGCCGCACGCAGGCAGCGACCGTTGAGATTCAGTCAATGATTGAAAAACTGCAAACCGAAAGCCAGAACATCGCTAAGATGACCCAACAGACGGTGACACAAGCTCAGAGCAGCAGTTCGCTGGTGTCTGAAATCGGCCAGGACATCAACCAGATCGCCGACTCTGCGCAAATGATTAACGACATGAGCGTGCAGATCTCTACCTCTGCGGAAGAGCAGAGCTCAGTGGCAAATGATATTGCGGCAGAACTGAGTGATATTCGCGCGCAGTCCAACACCATCCGCACAGTAGCACAGCAATCCTCGGCAGGTATTGCCAACATTGCGCAAGCCACGCGCAACCTTGGTCAGATTCTGGAACGTTACCGCACCAACTAAGCTTAACTGTTCGCAGACAAACAAAAAGCCAGTCATCAGACTGGCTTTTCTATCTTTGCCACTAGGCTTGCGGATAACCTTGCGGGTTATTGGATTGCCAGCGCCAGGTGTCCTGAGTCATCTCTTCCAGCGTGCGCGTCGCTTTCCAACCCAGTTCTTGCTGCGCTTTCGCCGGGTCAGCCCAGCACTCTGCGATGTCGCCCGGACGGCGTTCCACCAGCTGGTAAGGCACGGCTTTATCTGAGGCCGCTTCAAACGCTTTCACCATCTCCAACACACTATAGCCATTGCCTGTCCCCAGGTTATAAACGTGCAGACCCGCTTTCTCGCCTACTTTTTTCAGTGCTGCAATATGACCATCCGCCAGATCCATCACATGAATGTAATCGCGCACACCAGTGCCATCTTTGGTCGGATAATCGCTGCCGAAGACCGACAAGAATTCACGGCGGCCGACAGCCACTTGTGAGATAAACGGCATCAGATTATTAGGAATACCTTGTGGGTCTTCACCCAGTTCGCCCGATGGATGTGAACCAACCGGATTGAAGTAACGCAACAAGGTAATGCTCCAGTCCGGGTTCGCTTTTTGAAAATCGGTCAGACACTCTTCAACCATCAGTTTGCTGCGGCCATAAGGGTTCGTCGCACTGGTCGGAAAATCTTCGGTGATTGGCACGGATGCCGGATCGCCATACACTGTCGCCGATGAGCTGAATACCAGCGACTTCACGCCCGCTTCACGCATCGCATCCACCAGCACCAGAGTGCCATTAACGTTATTATCGTAGTATTCCAGTGGCTTCTGTACCGATTCGCCCACGGCTTTCAAGCCAGCAAAATGGATCACCGATTGGATCTGATGACGTTGCATCACGTCGATCAGCAGTGCTTTGTCACGAATATCGCCTTCGATAAATTGAGGGCGCACACCTGACACTTTTTCAATGCGCGCTAATACGGTGGATTTGCTGTTGTACAAGTTGTCCAGAATGACAGGCGTCATTCCCGCTGCAATCATTTGAATGCAGGTATGGCTGCCAATGTAGCCCATGCCACCTGTTACTAAAACGTTCATGCCTAGCCTCCTTAGAATTTGCGGTCATTGTAGCGGCATTAGCCCCTGAAATCACTCAGGAATCGGCTTGATCTCGCTGTGCCTTATCAATGAGAACAAAACGTCCTTTTCCGGAACACTTGGCCTGATACATGGCACTGTCCGCTGATTTCATGATGGTATCGATATCCTCATCGACAGAGTCGACAAAATAGATCCCCAGACTCGCGCCGACGTTCAGCAACTGGCCGCGATAGACAATATCCTGCGCAATTAAAGCAAGCAGCCGACTTGCCAACGACGCGACACTGTCACGCTCACTGGGATGAATCACCAAGACAAACTCATCGCCTGAGAGACGCACCACCAGATCGTGGCTGCGCACCTGAGAAAGTAAACGTTCTGACACCTGCCTGAGTACTTCATCACCCGCATCGTGACCATACGAGTCGTTGACTTGTTTAAAGCCATCCAGATCCAGATAGATCAGCGCAAACGGCACCAGTTTGTTACGATTGGTGGCCAGAATATCTTCCAGTACACGGTAAAGTTCACTGCGATTGGCCAGCCCGGTGAGCGAATCATGATGAGCCAGATACTCCAACCGCTCCATCTCTTTGATGTTCGACAAATCGGAAATCATAAACACCATGTCGTAATCGTGTGGCGCTTCCGGCAAAGAGATTCGATTCACCTTGATCAGCAATGGCACCAGATGACCGTCCTGATGTTGCTCCCACACTTCGCCCTGCCATCGGCCCTGCACGGCCACCGCTTCCGAAATGGCGGGTAACAGATCAGAAAGCTGCTGCCACGCCACGCTGTTCTGGGGTTGTCTATCCAACATTAAGTCGCGGCTATAACCGAGTAACCGGGTTACCGCCGGATTAATTAATGTAATTTCACCCTGAGCGTTGAGCACCATCAAGCCATCCTGACTGTTCTCAAACACCCCGGCCGCCAGACGTTGACGGCGCATAGCAATTTCAACCTCAGTGACATCCTGAATGGCGAACAGCGTCTGCCCCGGACGAGACAATGCCCGGCTTCCCACCCGCAACAACAGTTGATGGCTGAACACATCAGTAGCAACCAATAGCTGCTCATCGAGCTGAATTTCATTGCGCAGTGCCGATTCAATCAGATCGATATCCTCGGTTTTCAGCACATGAAACAGATTCGCCCCGCGCAGATAGGCACTGGTGCATTTGAACACATGATTGGCAGCATCATTGGAGTGAATGATCATCCCCATCGCATCGACAACCACCAGTGCGTGCTGCACGGTGTCGACCACTTCGTTCGCGAACGATTTTTCCTGCTCCAGCTTGTCGAGAGTAAACAACACCTGACGTTCACGCTGTTCTAACTTATCCAGCATGGTGTTGAATGCATTGACCAGATGGCCGATCTCATCGTCCGAACGGCTCACCAGTGTTTGGCTGCGCTCACGCTTTTCGATGAACGCTTGCATCGCCTGATTGAGTGCCAGCACGGGAGAAAGAATCATGCGCTGCGCCATCCAGTAAAGAATGAGACCGCCAACCAATAGCAGCGAGAAAAAGAAGCTGGCGTTATACAGCGCCGATTCGTAGAGCTGGTCGATCGATTGCTTGGAAATAATGACCCGCAAAGACGCCATGTGATCGGTGTCGATCGCAACGGGCACGCGCAGGTAAATATAATCATCGCCAATCGCATACTGATGCAGGCGGATCTGCTCTCGCTGAGCTTCGTTTGGTATCGGCGCGCTGCTGTCTGGCCGCTCATACATCGCAAACAGCTGCTCGTATTCGTTATACAGCTTGACCCGCACCACATCACTGTCGGCAGAAAATGCCGACAACACTTCTTGCGCCGCCAGTTGATCATCAAACAGCACCGCCGCCTGAAGGTTGTATGCCACGCCTTTCGACAACACATTGACCCGCTCGATGAGGTTGGTCTGGCGTAATTCTGTGGCGGTATACAGCCCGAACCCCTGCGCGATGAAGAAAATCAACGTCATCAGCAGAAAAATAGGGAACAGCAGTTTGGTGCGCAATGACAGATCAGCCATACCGCCGACCTTGTAATATCAAATACCGCAGATTCATTATGGCCAATCCGGGCCTGTTGTTAGGTCTCATTTGTCTCGATTTCTGCCACTGCCTTCGATAAAGATAGGCGCAAATTATTGATTTTGAGTAATTGCGAATACTAAACGGCTATGTCTGCCACACGTCCTCCACGTTGTACCCGCTCAGTTTTTCACCCATTTTACAGCAATAACCCCGCACTCACTCGCACGAACTGGGATCATCTTGGCTCAGAATAAGACCGAGCGACTTTCCTGAATCTTTTCTGGTTCACTATTCTTTTCAAGGGACGCGTAAAAATCTGGACAAACCGCTGAGAAACCGGAGACTGCAATACAGGAACAATGAATAGGATCACTGTTTGCAGCGCGCATTTCCTGCAACTTAACCGTGACTTACACAACAAGGATAGCGAATCCGGTGACGACACGTACAATCAAACTCAACTGCGACATGGGCGAAAGTTTTGGTGCCTGGAAAATGGGCGCCGACGATCTGGTGATGCCGTATGTGGATATGGCGAATATCGCCTGCGGCTTTCACGCCTCCGACCCTCACGTCATGAGCAAAACCATTGATATGGCGCTGCAACACGATGTCATGATTGGCGCTCACCCGGGTTACCCCGATTTACAAGGGTTTGGTCGCCGCTCCATGGCGTTCAGTGATGAGGAAATTTGCGAAATCCTGATCTATCAGATTGGCGCTTTGAAAGCGCTGTGTGAAAGCAAAAATGCCGAGTTGAGTTACGTCAAACCACACGGAGCGCTCTATAACGACATGATGTGTGATAAAGAGATCTTCCGAGCCGTGGTCGATGCCGTGTCGGTGTTCAACGTTCCGCTGATGATTTTAGCTTCATCCAACAATCAGGATTATCTGGATATTGCTGACAGCTATGACGTCCCGCTGCTTTTTGAAGCGTTTGCTGATCGCACCTATCTGGCGAACGGTAGCCTGACACCACGCTCCATGCCCAACGCGGTGCTCAAAACCGAAGATGCGATTCTGAGCCAAGTGCAACAAATTGCAAAATATGGCAAGGTAACCAGTGCCGATGGTTTCGTGATTCCCATCGAGGCCGACACATTGTGTGTACACGGCGACAACGACGAAGCCATTGCCTTAATCGCCAAAATTCGCGACCAACTGGACATATGAAAAGGATTTTAATTGCGCCTCAATTACTCTATCGAGCAGGTTGCAGAAAGTAGCCTGCTGATTCGTTTTGATCATCAAGCCCATGCTTCACTGTCTCTCATCATCGGAGAGATAGCCAAACGAATCCGCCTCACTCTGGGAGACTACGTGATGAACGTGACTCCCTCTTACACCACCATTCTGATTGACTACTTACCGTATCGCATTGCACCTCAGACCTTCGCAAAACGCGTCATACAGTGTGTTGAGAAAGCCACCGAGAAGGACGCTCAACCTGCGGCGGCCGTTGAATTGCCAGTTTATTACCACCCAGATGTCGGGCCGGATTTAGGACTGTATCAGCAACAGGGGCTCTCTCTGGATGACGTGATTGCACTGCATAGCAAGCAAACCTACACTGTGTGCGCCATCGGATTCGCACCAGGGTTTGCGTTTATGACGGAAGTGGCCGAGCCACTGCGCCAGCCGCGACATGCCACGCCGAGACTCTCTCTTCCAGCAGGCAGCGTTGCGGTTGCCGAGCAGCAAACCGCGGTCTATCCAAACGCCTCGCCTGGTGGGTGGAATATCATCGGGAACTGCCCTCTGCCACTCTTTACGCCAGATACATCGCCGATGATACCTTGGGGGATTGGCAGCCAAGTGACCTTTCGTGCCATCAGCCGGGATGAATTCCTTGAGCTAGGCGGAATAATCGCACCTGAGCAATTTCAATGGGGAAGCGCACGATGAAAACTTGCATGACAGTAATCAAGCCAGGTCAACTCAGTCTGATTCAGGATTTCGGCCGCTTTGGACTCAGCCATGTCGGCATTACCCAATCGGGCCCGGTGGATGATTATGCTTACAGTTGGGCTAACCACCTGCTGGGTAATTCGGTCAATGCTGCCACTCTGGAAATTACCTTAGGCCAGGCCGAATTTGAGCTTCAGCATCCTTGTCAGATGGCCATCACGGGCGGCGACCTCAATGCCACACTTGATGGCAAACCACTGACTAACTGGTGTACGTTCAGCGCGCAAAAGGGACAACGGCTTAAGTTTTCCCTACCGCGCAACGGACTTCGCTCTTATCTCGCGGTACGCGGCGGTTTTGTGGTTAACGCCCACTTAGGTAGCGTCTCTACCGTAAAAAAAGAAGGTCTGGGCGGATTGCATCAGAATGGCAAACCACTACAAAAAGGTGACGTGCTGCAATTCCTGCCCCACTCGCTAGACACAAAACCGCTACAAATGACGTTTCGACTCAAGCCAGATTACAACCTGCCACTGCGACTGCGGGTGATTGAGAGTTACCAGAACGCCAGCTTTGACAAAGAGAGTCTGCACACCTTCTTTAACCGTACCTACACCGTCAGCCAGCATGCCGACCGCATGGGCTATCGCCTGACCGGGCCAGAGGTCACGCCTCCCTCTGAGCCCATTCTGTCAGAAGGGATCGCTCTCGGCGCTATTCAGATTCCACCGGATGGGCAACCGATTGTGCTGCTCAATGATCGCCAGACAATCGGCGGCTACCCAAAAATAGGTTGCGTGGCGAAGATCGACTTACCACGTTTAGCACAAGCCAAACCCGGCCAGAGCGTTCGTTTTGTCAGAGGCGATTTGGAAGGCTTGCAAGATGTGTGGTGCCAGTGGGCACGATTTTTCGGCTACTAAAAGTCCGCGGAGCCACATTTGTCATTTTTACCGCAAATACGCACAAAAAAAGCCCTGATTCATCAGGGCTTTTTTATTTCTATGCTCATGGCTTAAGCCATTCCTACCACTTTCGCCAGCGCTTGTGGATAACCACGTTCGTCAGCCAATTGCAGAGCTTTCCGCTCTACCTGCTCTGCGGAAAGGCTCATGCTGACCGGATGCTGAGCCTCTATCGAGTCTGCAGCCTGTTCGTCCGCCAATTGCCATTCAGCGACAATCTTACGCGCAGCTTCCAGCGCTGAAGAGCCTTTAACCACTTCAATCCGCGCATAATGACGCGCTTCAAAAGTCACATCCGCAGCACGCAGCGTAGCGTCTTCTCCGGGGATCTGCTGCGCGCCAAACAATGGTTTACCGCCGACTTCAGCGCGAGCAAAGTCAGGCACAAACTGGCTCATATGCTCAATCGCCCGCTCGGTACGCTCACGAGTTGCGTCAGCCTGCCAGCCTTGCGTGATCTTGTTGGCAAGATAACCCGGTAATTGCGGCTGCGAAGAGATGCCGTTGGACGCAACCAAACCATCTTCAAACAGGGTAATGCCTTGAGTCATGCCGTGCAGTTGGAACACCCCATCAGCGTACGGCGTCAGTTGCGCCATTCCTTGCGGTGTGCCACGAGGCCCGTGGAAAATCACTTCTGGCCACTGCTGCTGGCACTGCGGCCAATGCGTAACATAAGCGGCTTTGAATTCCACCAGGCGCTGGCGCGAAAAGCGCGTCATGTCATCGACTTTACCGGTTTCGAAGCCACAGGCATTGACCAGATAATCGCTCACCAGTTGATGTTGGTGCCCGTTTTTATCCTGATATGTCAGTTGCCACTGGTTATCCACGAACGCCGAAGCAACTAAGGTCGCGTTAGTCAGCACTTGGCAGTTGTCCAAAGACGCCAGCACCAGTTCGGCACTGGCTGCCAAACGAAAGACACTCCAGCCATATTCCTGAACCGCAACCACCGGATATTTCAAGGTGGACAAATCCGTGTGCTGAGCAAACGGAATCAGCCACTCCTCGATCGTGGTCGGTTCCTGAGGCTGAGTTTTTAACGCCAGAGCTTCAAGTTGCGCACGATCAAACGTCTGATAATACGCTTGCGGTGCGCCGAGAATTTGATTGCGGGGATCTTCATCCACCAGCGATTGATACGCGTCCTGAATGACTGACAAACGCGGCAAAATCTCTTCCGGCTGCCCCGGGTCGGTATGCGGAACCGCAATCACCGTCGGACGCTTATTCAGCGTGTGAGGATAAAGGCGCACCGTCTCAATCGACTGTCTGAGTAACTCAACGCACTGTTGCTGCGAGATTTCCCGGTACAAGTTACCGCCCGCATGCAGGTGACAAATAGGTGGGCCATTGACTAACCCCGGTCCTTTTTCCAACAGCAACACGTTGAGCCCTAATTCACTCATATGAACTGCTGCAGTCGCCCCCGCAACACCACCACCAATGATAGCGACGCTGGGTGACACGGTATTTGGCGTTGTTTGTAACATTTCACTGCCGATAGTCATTTATTCACTGCTTATTCTAATGCTTGTAAAACGCTATGAAAATCACATTTTTTACGCGGTCTTATCTCAATAACGACACATTTATGTCGTCAATTTTTCTCTTACTACTCATCAGAGGACCTAGATCACTCTATGAACAAATCAAGACAAAAAAATGAAAAAAAATGCTTGACTCATTATTGCCAAAACCGCGTTTTCGACCCCTTGTGCATAACGAATTGGCTGGATCCTTCGGCGGCACGGGGCTGGCGCGAAACGGTGAGTTATTAACAGGCTGAGTTATCCCAAACTTTATCCACTGTTTTTGTGGATAACTAAACTAATTACTCAAGTAACTTCTAATTAAACGCTTTATTTATAGGGACTAATAACCGCTTAATCAGACTGCTCACAACGACAGCAAGTGTGCAAAACGTCACCACCGGCAACGTCAGCCACATCAGGAAATGCGCCGATGGTGTCAGTTCAAAACCAAATTTCATCACACTCGCTACGACGGTATCCGCACTGATACTGGCGACCAGACCCGCAATCAGCGCCATCAAACCGTATTCAGCCCATATCGTGCGGGTCACTCGGCGTCGACTCGCTCCCAGAGTACGATAGAGCTGAATTTCTTGTTGACGTTGGCTCAAGCTCAAACGCAGCAGCGTGAAGATCAACAAGATGCCTGCCACGACTCCCAGAGCCGCCAGAACGGTGATCGACCAAACGATCTGCGTCAGTAGCGTCTGGATCTTCGCTCCCATCGAGCGGATATCCAACAAGCTCACCGTCGGATGATTGCGCGACAGTTGGTTGAGCAGCGCATCATTCTGGGATTCAACCCGGAAACTCACCAGCCAGCTGCCCGTAATGTCTTTCATGACATCCGGCGTGAAGATGAAATAGAAATTCGGCTTCATTTCGCGCCACTCTACGTGGCGAATGGTGTTAACGACCGCTTCAATCTTTTGGCTGTTGATGACAAAAGTCAGTTTGTCACCGATTTTCAACCCCAAATCGCGCGCGACTTCTTCCTCGACCGAGACACCATCGTGTGTGGTCCATTTGCCTTCCAACACCTCGTTGTAGCTCGGTAGCGACTCTCCCCAGGTAAAATTGAGCTCACGGCGCAGCGCGTCCGTTCCCTCTTCCCCCTGAGTCAATGTTTTGGCATCAACACCGTTAATGTCCGCCAAACGGCCCCGAATGATTGGAAACGCCTGAGAGCGTTCGATCCCGGCGTCGTCGAGTGTTTTGAGGTAAGCCTCTTTCTCATACGGAGCGATATTGAGTGCAAAGGCGTTCGCGGCATCCGGTGGCAGTGTGCGCTGCCAGTCCGAAAGCAGGTCGGTACGCACCAACCACATCACCGCAAGCAACATCAGCGACAGTGACAGCGCGCCAAACTGAATCCCCGTCGCCACGCTGGAACGATTGATTCGGCTGAGTGCCAATTTCATTGACGTACTGAGCGGAAGACGACCGAGCAGGCGCGTTACGGCGACGCTCAATACCGCTAACACAACAAACAGAACCGCAATGCCAGCCAACACAATCCACACCAAACGGTTTTGCCAGTACACCGCTAACATCGGGATCAGCGGCACTAAAATCAGCGCCACATTCCAGTGGTGGCGATTTTGTTTTTGCGCCGCTTGCAGCACGCTCACGGCATTCACATTCAGCAGATGTCCAAGCGGAATACCGAGCGCAGGCACAGCAATCAACACGCTGGAGGCCAACGCTACGATGGCAGGCTTGTAGCCGTAACCCGGCAACGGATTGGGCAGCAGATCCACCAGCGGCACGCGCAACAAGTACTCCAGCCCGACACCAATCACGATGCCGGCAATTGCTGCAAATCCGAGTAACATCAGTACCTGCACCGCTAACCAGCGACCAATCCAACGTTTGCTGGCGCCCAAACTTTTGAGCATGGCAATGGTGCGTTGACGTGTTGAGACATAGTGCTGACAAGTCAACACCAGCGTCGTCGCCGCCATGATGATCACAATAGCAACGGTCAGAGAGAGGTATTGCTGCGTGCGTTCAAACACTTCATTGGTACGACTGGCGCTGTTCTGATCGCGCCAGCGATCGCTTGGTGTCAGTTCAACCGCCTTTTTCAGCGCCTCGATTTGCGCAGGTTCACCGTTAATAAACAAGCTGTAACTGACGCGACTACCAATTTGCAAGGCGCCGGTTTTCGCCACATCCTGCTGGTGAATAAATACCGACGGCATTTGTTGAAACGGGTTAAAACTCAAACCAGGCTCTTCGACGATGCGACCACTGACGGTAAAATCCGCATCCCCAATTGTCACATTGTCACCAATCGCCACGTTGAGCTGGGAAAAAATACGTTCATCCAGCCACAGTTGACCGGGCTGAAGATGATTGACGATGCTTTTGCCGTCGGAAAGCTGCATTTCGCCGCGAATGGGATACTGACTATCCACCGCTTTGACTGTCACCAACTGCATGCCGTTGTCACTGAACGCCATGGTCGCAAAGCGGGTCATGTTCGAGGTTGTCATCGATTGCTGCTGAGTGAGCGATTGCAGCGCGGACGGAATCGGGTTGGCGGACACAAACACGCTGTCAGCAGTCAGGGCATCTTTGCCCTGCTTCACCACCACTTGTTCCATGCGTCCGGCCAGCGCCGTGAGAGCAAATACGCAAGCGATGATCAAGGTCAGCGCCACAGAAATGGGCCACAACTGACCGTGACGAATCTCGCTCAGGCTCCAGCGAATTAAGCGCTGGTTGAGCGCGGGGGCAGAGGTCTGACTCATGTACGCTCCTCCAGCATGCCTGCTTGCATGTGGAAACGGCGGTCACAGCGTGCCGCCAGTTTCGGATCGTGCGTCACCAGCACCAGCGTGGTGCCATGTTTTGAATTGAGTTCAAACAGCAAATCAATCACTTTGGCGGCCGTTTCCTGATCCAGGTTGCCCGTCGGTTCATCGGCAAACAGCACCTGCGGGCCAATCATAAAGGCGCGCGCCAACGCGACCCGTTGCTGCTCACCACCAGAAAGCTGTCCCGGTGAGTGATGAATGCGATGTTCCAATCCGACAGACGCCAGCAGCGCGGTCGCGCGGTCGCGATCTTCGGCCTCGCCTTTCAGCAAACATGGCAGCGTGACGTTTTCCAGTGCCGAAAGGCTGGGAATCAACAGAAAGCTCTGGAACACAAAGCCGACCGATTCACTGCGGATCGCCGCACGCGCTTCGTCATCAAGTTCAGACAGTGCCTGCCCGAGTAAGTGAACTTCTCCGTGGCTTGGCGTATCTAACCCGGCAAGCAGTGTCATTAAGGTCGACTTGCCCGCGCCAGAAGTACCGACGATGGCAACGCTTTCGCCCTGATGAATCTGCAGATTCACCTCTTTAAGGATTGTTAATTGCTCCTGATTGGTGGAGACTACTTTGGACAACGATTGAGCTGAAATAACAGGTGTTTGCATGATTCGACGACTTTCCTTGATTCTTGTTCTTTTCTTTTCCGCTAGCGCTAGTAGTAACACACTCTTAATACTTGGCGATAGTTTAAGCGCTGGCTACCAGATGCCGATTGAGCAAGCTTGGCCCAGTTTACTGAGCCGCGCCTTGAAGGGAAAAGGCAAAAATGTTTCTGTTGTTAACGGCAGCATCTCCGGTGATACCACGGGTAACGGCCTGGACCGCCTGCCTTCATTGCTGAAACAGCATCAACCGGATGCGGTTCTGATCGAACTCGGCGCTAATGATGGCTTACGCGGTTTTCCACCGAATGTGGTCGAGAACAACCTGCGCAGCATGATTGACCAGATTCAGGCCACCCAGAGTCAAGTCATTCTGATGCAAATTCGTATTCCGCCCAATTACGGCAAGCGATACAGTGATGCCATTGCCAAGCTCTACCCGACACTGTCGGACGAAAAAGCCGTTCCATTGATTCCGTTTTTTCTTGAGCAAGTCATCGTCAAACCAGAATGGATGATGAAGGATGGCTTGCATCCGAAATCGGAAGCTCAACCTTGGATTGCCGATTACATGGCAAAACAACTCGCACCGCTACTCTGAGTGCTGCTTACCTTTTCTTTCCAGATTCCGCCCCACTAATGCGGTGGAATCTGCCTTCCTTGTTTAAAATCCCAGTTTTTAATGGTCTAGCTCAATAAAATTTACGCAACTTTACGATATTGTTAACGCTCCCCCTACTGTAATGAAACAAAGGTGATCATCAATGCGCATTGAGCCCGTTATTCAGGGTGTAGTGGCCCGCACCGCTCATCCACTTGGCTGTGAACAAGCTGTTTTACAACAAATTGAGTACGTTAAATCGGCAAAACCGATCACACAAGGGCCCAAACGCGTTCTGATCCTCGGGGCGTCATCCGGATTCGGTCTGGCGGCACGCATTGCACTCACATTCGGCGGAGCCAAAGCCGATACCATCGGCGTATCCTTTGAGCGCGGCCCGTCAGACAAAGGTGTCGGCAGCGCTGGCTACTTCAATAATCTGGCGTTCAAGAAGCTGGCCGACCGAGAAGGCCGTATCGCCATCAACATCAATGGCGACGTATTTTCTAAACAAGTCCGTGAACAAGTCATCGAAGCGATTGAAACCTATTTTGAAGGCGAAGTGGATCTGGTGATTTACAGTATCGCCAGTGGCATGCGCCGCAAACCCGGCAGCGAGGATTTCTGGCGCTCAGCAATCAAACCCATCGGTGAGCCCGTATCTGGCGCTGCCATTCTGCTGGAAAATGATAAGTGGGTCGATGCCACTTTAGAGCCTGCCAACGAAGAAGAGATCGATAGCACGCTGCGTGTTATGGGCGGTGAAGACTGGGAGGATTGGATCGATACGTTAATCAACACCGAATCTGTTGCTCAAGGCTGTAAAACCATCGCGTTTTCTTATGTGGGCCCTGAGATTACCCACCCTATCTACCTGGACGGTACGCTCGGCCGGGCGAAAATCGATCTGCACCAAACCAGCCATTCGCTCAATCTTAAACTGGCGAATTTTGACGGCGGAGCCTACGCGACCGTGTGTAAAGCCCTCGTGACCAAAGCCAGCGTATTTATTCCGGGTCTCAGCCCGTACCTGCTTGCTTTGTATCGAGTCATGAAAGAGAAAGGTACGCACGAAGGCTGTATCGAGCAGATGCATCGTCTGTTCAGTGACAAGCTGTATGGCAAAACTCCCGTTCCCGTTGACGGTGAACGCTTGGTTCGTATGGACGATTGGGAACTCAATCCTGATACGCAAGAGCGAGTGCGACAGTTGCTGTCGGATATGGACGGTGACAACTTTAAGCAGGTTGGCGATTACGCCGGGTTCAAAGCGGAGTTTCTGCGTCTCAACGGGTTTGGGTTTGACAATGTCGACTACGATGCAGACATCGACTTAGAACGCTATAAGTGATTTCGCGAGTCGTTCGTGACAATTTCTGTCAATTTGTGAAGGTCCCGAGTATTTGTCGGGACTTTTTTTGTCGAACAATAAAGCTGTTCATATACTGATAAAGACGTGCTGCAACCCTAAGCAGCGCGCATGCTGAGCAAGGATTGTTCAGATTCCTCTGCCGACTTTCAAAGGATTGACTGTATGTCGAGAATCAATACGCATGCATTAACTGTCCCCCAAGACATGCTGAGTGGCTGGCAAACCATCGTTAACCTGCTTGCCGATATTCTCCATGTTCCTGCCGCGCTAATCATGCGCATCCACGATGAAGAAATAGAAGTATTCTGCGCCAACAACAACGTTCGTCAGCCCTATCACAGCGGAGATACGGAGGCATTAGGCCACGGTCTGTACTGTGAAACGGTGGTGCACAGCCGCAAGGAGCTTGTGGTGCCAAACGCGCTCAACGACCTGAAATGGCGGAAGAATCCGGATATCGCACTGGGTATGGTCGCTTATTGCGGCATCCCCATTCTGTGGCCCAACGGAGACGTTTTCGGCACGATTTGCGTGCTCGACAACAAAGAGAATTTTTTCACCCCGACTTATCGGCAGCTACTCCATTGTTTTCGCACCGCGGTTGAGTCTCAGCTCACCGTGATTTATCAGCATCACAAACTGAAACTGCTGAACGATGATTTACAGGCCAGAATTCAAATTCGCACTCAGGACCTGGCCGATCTGAATTACTCACTGAATCAGGAAATCGATAAACGTAAAGCCGCCGAACAACTGGTCGCTTTTCAACTGCATCACGACAGCGGTACGGCCTTCTTAAACCGCGCAGGATTAGAATCCGAGCTGGAACAAGCGCTGCAAAGCAAGCAACCGCTTGCATTGATTTACATTGGCTTTGCCAATGCTCGTCATGTGCAGTCACGTCTCGGCTATCAGCGCTGGGAACAGGTACTTAAACGCTATCGTGAACGCGTGGGTCATTTTGAAGGTGTAGAGATAGTCACTGCCAGACCGAGCGTCACCGATCTCATCTTGTTGGTGAAATCGGCATCGCTCGACAGAACCTTAGAACTGCTGTGCCATCGCTTAACCGGGATCCATCAGGCTGAATTTCAGCTTGACCGCGAACGGTTCCATCTCAACGCGTATATTGGCATTGCAACCAGTGCAGACAGCGACAACAGCAGTGAATTAATTCAGTACGCCACAGAGGCGATGCAAGCTTGTAAAGACTCCGGCTACTCGTTTTACTATCACTCGCAATCGGCGTTCGATAATGTCTCGTCGGCCAATGCGTTTGAAAGCTACCTGCTTCAGGCGTTGCAGAACGATGATTTATTGCTCTCTTTCCTGCCTAAAGTTGCGCCGGATTCTCGTCGCTGGCTTGGAGCGCAAACGTTATTGCGCTGGAGCCATCCTCTGCTCGGAGACGTCTCCCACGAAGCGTTAATGACGATGGCGGAACAAAATGGACTGATGTTTGAACTTGGCCATTTCATTTTGCGCCACACCATTGAAACAGCGAGTCGCTGGCGTACCGCCTATCCGGAGCTAAAACTCACCGCCAGCATTTCGGCGGTCCAACTGCAAAATGGTCAATTGGCACAGCAAATAGAGGCGCTGCTGAACGCACACGATGTGTTGCCATCTCAACTCGACTTGGAGATCAACGAAAGCGCTTTGCTGTCTGACGAAGTGGTGGCACGTAATTCTCTGCAAGCATTGCATGATTTGGGCGTGCATTTGACATTAAGCGAATTTGGCTCCGGATTTGCTTCATTCCATCATCTGAAGAAATACCCGTTTGATGCGATCAAAATCGATAAGACGTTCATTCAGCAGCTTGTCAGCAACAGCGAAGATCAGGAAATCCTGCGCTCGGTGATTCATGTTGCTCAGAAACTTCATCTTGAAGTCGGCGTTGAAGGGGTTGATAGCCCAGAGCTGGACGCGTTTCTTGTCGAGGAAGGATGCGATTCCGCGCAAGGTTATTTGTACAGTCGCCCGATTGCCACAGAAGAATTTGAATTGGCCATGCTGAACCAAAGTTACTCGTTTGCCCCTTTGGGAAACGGAACCAGTCAGGCGGCAAAGTAAACCAGCTTATAGCGCCAACAAACGCCAATCGCTCTATCGCAGGGAATCAATTAAAGGTTTCCCCTCTGGTTTGAATTGCTTATCATCCCTTTACTCATAGGTGGGCGCTCCCTATAATCGCCCCCTTTTCTCTTTCTCAATGAGCGATAAACGAGATGGATTTATTAACATCTATACTGAAAAAACTCGAAAAACAGAATTACCGAGCGTATCAGCAAATTAAAGGCCAATATGATTTTGGTGACTATACCCTGTATATCGACTACGTTCAGTCGGATCCTTACGCATCCGCATCTCGTCTGCGCGCCACCCGCGCCTGGTCTTTGACCGGCTTGGATTGGCTACGCGAAAAATCGCCGTCTTATCAACGCGCTGCACGTGACTTTATCGCGCGTTCATTTGCAGAATTTGCCAAGCAGGAAAACTCCATTTCCATTTCGCTGACGGGTCAAACCGTGCTCGACAGCACCTCTGTGGTGTTTAACGATCACGGTATTGAGCTGCGTTTTCGCATGAGTCTGCCAGCAGAAGGCCGTGATATTCTGGCGAAAAAGGCCCTCAATATCCTGACCTTCCACATGCCGAAGTTTATTCGCCGCGCCACTATCGAACGTGAACTGGACAAAGAGGCGCTGATTCAGCACTGCGAAATCATCGAAGATCAGGATGCATTGCGTGCCCAACTGGCAGACAAAGGCCTGGTAGCGTTTGTCGCCAACGGTAGCGTACTGCCACGTCTGGCTGGTAACTGCGATCTGCCGATGAAAGAAGCCGTTCCTTTTACCGCTCCGAAAGAGTTGGAAGTGACACTGAGCACGCCAAACCAAGGTGACATTAGCGGCCTGGGTATTCGCAAAGGTATCACTCTGATTGTCGGCGGTGGCTTCCACGGTAAATCGACCCTGCTGACAGCGCTGGAGCGCTCAATTTACAACCACATTCCGGGTGATGGCCGTGAACGTATCGTGACCGATGGCAATGCGATGAAGATTCGCGCCGAAGACGGCCGCTGCGTACACAACCTGAATCTGTCGAATTACATTAACCATCTGCCGATGGCTAAGAATACCAGCGATTTCAGCACGCAAGATGCGTCTGGCTCGACGTCTCAGGCCGCCTGGTTACAGGAATCGATTGAAGCCGGTGCAACGACGCTGCTGATTGACGAAGATACATCAGCAACCAACTTTATGATTCGTGATGAACGTATGCAGGCGCTGGTCAGTAAAGGCGATGAACCTATCACGCCGCTGGTTGACCGTATCGGTCAGCTGCGTGATGAACTCGGCATTTCAACGCTGGTTGTTATGGGCGGTTCTGGCGACTATCTGGATGTGGCAGACACCGTGATTCAGATGCACGATTACCAAGCGGTGGATGTGACAGAAAAAGCACAGCAAGTGATTGCCCAGCACCCAACCGAGCGTCGCAACGAGTGTGAAACGCCGCTGGCAACTTTCCCGCCGCGTTCATTCAATCGTGCAGCTCTGCAAAAAATTCTGGTTGATGGCAAATTCCGTGTGTCGGCGAAAGGGGTTGACGCACTGCGTTTCGGTAAGGAGTTTGCCGATATCTCTGCGCTGGAGCAGTTGGAATCTGCATCTGAAGTGAATGCAATCGGCTGGCTGTGGTTCCAGCTGGCGCAATTACCGGGTTGGTCGAAAAATCCGGCCAAAGAGATGGCAGAGATGCTGACTGAGCAGTGGCACACCGCGATGCCAAATCACGGCGATCTGGCGAAACCACGCATTCTGGATGCGATGGCTGCATTGAACCGCATGCGTAAATCGCAGTTTAAAGCGTAAGCCTCTTAAACCAGTAAGCCATCAAAAAACGCCCGCTGATAGTATCGCGGGCGTTTTTTTTTGGTATTCCAAACAGATTCAGTATTCTTGCCTTAGCACGTTCCAAGCTGCGCACAACACACGAAAACGTTCTGCGTCACCATTATCGCGATCAGGGTGCCAACGCAGTGCCAATTTACGCCACGTTTTACGAATCTCAAACGACGTTGCATCGCCGGGCAGTTCAAATAAGCGCAGTGCTTCACTACGGTTGAGATTGCTGACATCTTCTCCGCCGACAAATCGACGATAACGAGTCCAAAATTCATTGAGCAGCCGCTTCACTTCCCCTTCACTGGCTTCATAATGCTCCCAATGCGTGTAGTAATCACGCAATGGCTCGTCCGGGTCTATGACATGATTGGCGTTACGAAACATCGGCATCAGCACAATATCCATTGCTTCGACCTGAAGCCATTTTTGCGGATAGAGAATTTCCTGCAACTGATACAGCGCATTCATGATCAGAAAGTTGCGTTTAAACAGATCTTTCTCTGGCGCACAGTCTAACACCGGAACCAGTTCTAACTCGCCCAGATGAGCGGCCAAGGTGTGGACTTTCCAGCCGGAGGGCTGTCGCTTCAGCACTTCCAGAATTGGCCATAGCAGCGGATTTTCCATGTACGTTTGGAAAGTTGCGCTCAGCGGTTGTGTTTCAGACATACGATGCTCGTTTTTCAATCCCTTGCATAAATTCAAATCCAAACTCAGCCATTTGTCGAGTTGCACTTTTCTTTACTATGCAAGTTTTTGAACTAGCGTCTGTTTCTGATGCAATGCTGACACAATAAAAAGCCAGCATCACGCTGGCTTTTTTACCATTAAGTAGGTAATGCTCAGATTACGCCCAGCTCACGCAAGCGTTCCATCAGGTAGCTGTGCGCTGTGTAACGCTCAGACAGCACAACTTCTGGTTTTGGATGCAGGAACAGAGGCAGAGAAATACGCGACTGAGTCTGACGCTCACCCGTTGGGTTGATGACACGGTGCGTTGTGGATGGGAAGTAACCACCCGACGCTTCCTGTAGCATGTCACCAATGTTGATGATCAGGTTACCAAAGTCACACGGAACATCGATCCATTCACCATCACTGCCCATCACCTGCAAACCAGGTTCGTTTGACGCAGGGAGAACCGTCAGCAGGTTAATATCCTCATGCGCCGCCGCACGAATCGCCCCCGGCTCTTCTTCACCACTCATTGGCGGGTAATGCAGCACACGCAGCAGCGTTTTTTCACTGCCGTTGATCATCTCAGACAGCGCAATGGAAAAGCGTTGCTGAACTTCAGCAGGTGCATGAGCTTCAACCCAGCTCAATAACTCAGAAGCAAATGCGTTCGCACGGTCATAATAATCCAGAATCTGCTCTTTCAGCTCTTGCGGGATCTGGCCCCAAGGGTAAACATGAAAGTACTCTTTGATGTCTTTCACTGTATGCCCCTTCGCCACTTCAGATACGCTTGGCGGGAAATAACCGTCCTGAGTTTCTACGTTAAATTGGAACTCGTTTTTACGCTCAGACATAAAGAATTGGTACCAGTTTTCGTAGATGGACTCGACCAGCTCTTTTGGAATCGGGTGGTTTTTCAGAACACCAAATCCGGTTTCACGCAGTGACTTTACAAATTGCTCTGCGGCATCCGGAGCAAGATAATCGACAGTTTCCAGTTTCATGACTTTACTTTTTTTGTTATGGGAATTGAACGCGGGATTTTAAAAGTCACCATGGGGTAAATCAAACTTTAATGAAATGATCATGTTTGAATGCGCTGAATCTGAGCGACTAACTACACTTTCAACAGTAAACGTTTACGTAACACTGACTCGAACGCGTGAAAACACAATTGAACGGCGTTCATAATAATGGCAACATAGGTACGTTACTTCACAAGGGAATGATAACCACATGAATTTTCCGAAAAGTTTGATTGGTTTTACGTTGGCGTATGCCTTGGTGTTCGTGTTCTCCGCTATTGCTCCGTCCTCTCGTGCCGTGTGGATTGCTGAAATTCTGCCAGCGATGCTGATCCTCGCCGGGATCTGGTGGGTTTCCAGCCATCAACGATTAAGCAAAACGGCTTACTTCCTGATGTTTATCTGGCTGACTCTGCATACGATCGGGGCTAAATATACCTTCGCAGAAGTGCCGTTTGACTGGTTCAACCAACTGATTGGGTCAGAGCGCAATAACTTTGACCGAGTTGCGCATTTTGCTATCGGTTTATACGCCTACTCGATTGCGGAATATCTGATACGCCGCCAATTGGCCAACCGTTGGATTGCCGGCGCCTTTGCTCTGTTCTGCATCATGAGTATCGCAGCGGGCTATGAAATTATTGAGTGGTGGTACGCTGACTTGGCAGGCGGTGAAGAAGGCATCGCGTTCCTGGGTTCACAAGGTGATATTTGGGATGCGCAAAAAGACATGCTATGCGATACCCTTGGTGCAATAACGGCACTGTTTATCATGAGTTGGCAGTGCCGCGTGCAACCCAAGCGCTTTGCTGTCGTCTCTTGAAGCGCTTTTTAGAATTCGATTAAGGAGCCAAATGGCTCCTTTTTTTATCTCTTAACTTTATCTCTTAACGCGGTGTGTTTTGTTCTATCCAAGCGAGGTAAGGATTAAAACCGTCCACAATCGGCACTTGCACAATCTGAGGCACCTCGTAGCAGTGTAGCTGGTCGATTTCCTGCTCCAGCTCAGCGTAGCAGGCTTTACGCGTTTTAATGATCAGCAGAATTTCTGAGTCACAGCACACTTCGCCATTCCACAGGTAGTGACTTTGAATTGGCATACTTTGCACACAGGCGGCTAACTGTTTTGACAACAAACTGTGAGTGATTTGCTGAGCGTTCTCCTGGCGGTTTGTGGTGGTCAATACAATACAGAAATCATGGTTGTCCATCTAAGCCTCCTCGCTTTGCAGCGTATTGATGCGTTTCACTCGCTAACCAGAAACAGCATATACCGAAATATCGTATTTCGTCAGTGCATCGACCTAAAGCTGAGAGCCCGGTATTGACCAGTAAAACCGTTTGTAGCCAAATGGCTAACTCGCTCTTAATGCAATCGGTAGCATTGTTAATTATGAAATCACTCTCAAAATCAGCACAAACCTTGTCACTGTAACAGTACGTGGCCAGGAATCGGATTATTCTAAAACCATAATTAAATACATTTGATTCTTTTATCGCTGCCGAGTATTTCTCTATGACTAAAAACTACGACGACATTTCATCCACCGATGGTTGCCCTCTTTGCCAACACGACGAATATTTTGTTTCACAAGACGGGGAAAAGTTTATCTGCGGACAATGCGGATTTAAAACTGACCACCTGAAAAGCATCCAGATGCAACTGAGTTTGTTGCAAAGTGCTTCAGCGCTACGTTGCCCATCGACACACAGAAAAACCATGCATTAAAAGTGCGTTAGCAAACATACCCTGTGAGATGTTCTAGTTTTGACAGGATCACGACTTCATCGTAAGTCGTTCGGTTTGAGGGGTTTACTGGTTGCACCTGAAACGTTATGACGCCAGCCAAGACCCCGGCTTCCACCCCTTTTGCCGTATCATCAACGTAAATGCACTCATCTAAGAGAAATCCCATATTCATCGCGCAATAGCGAATCAAGTCCGGCTCAGGCTTCCAGCTGTTGGCTTCAAACGCGGAAAACACTTTGCCGGTGAAATACGGCATTAAGCCCGCTAATTGAAGAATGGATTCGATTTTTTTCCGGGGAGCATTGGAGGCGACGCAAAACTCAATATCGTGGTTGCTCAGCGTATCCAATAAAGTAATCACGCCGTCCATCGGTTTCAGTTCAGCAGCAAAGAGAGTTTCCAACTCTTCGCGATAGCGGGTTTCCAGCACGTCAATATCCGCGCTCATACCAGCCAATTCCAAGATAGTATTGAGAATGTCGGCGATCTTGCCGCCTTCAAAATTCTGCGCGATGTCTGAAATAGATAATTCAGCACCAAGATCGTTGAAAATACGAACTAATGCCTCGCAGCACAGGCGCTCGCTGTCAACTAAGGTACCTTCACAGTCAAAAATAACGCAGTTCGTTTTTTTGTCAGCCATATACGCTCCTCTTTACAAGCAGTGTATACGGCAGAGGGACAGGCGAAACAACGCATTAAAGGAAATGAAACCGCTCTCACACAGTGAACATCAATTTATCAACCGACATCACTTTTCTAGCTTTACACACCAAGCGTTGTCTTAACAGTGTCACATCATTGGGGATCAAAGCTCGATGAATACATCACCGCTAAATGCATGATTCTGAAGCCATTTCGCTACCACGGCATTGGCGAATTCACGTTCATCGCCGAATGCGCTCACGGAACGTACCACAACATCCGACAACAAGACGGCATCAGCTTGCGCGGTAAGAATCGCAGCCGCCACAGGCTCTGACTCGGAGAAACCCAGATAAAGAGCACAAGGTTCGGAATAGATGATTTGAGTAAAGAATTCGACCAGCAGGTTTTGTTCCTCTTCGCTGGCCATCTGTGAGGCTTGCAGCAGAGCAAACATAATGGTCAGTCGATGGAAATCAACTAAATAGATGTCATCCAGCTGGCCTTGAACAGGTTGGTCAAGCAGAGGCTGAGTTTGTCGCTGCTCGCTCAACGTTTGGTATAGCGCGCGCCCTTTAATGCTTTCCGGCGTTGGATACTCTACGTCAACTTGACTCCAGAGCCACTGGTTTTTGATTTCAACAATCGCGTGAGATGACGGCGTCATAAGGCGTACTTCTTATCGTTAACAAAAGTTCAAGTGCTGGCCATCCATCAAACATCGAGTGAAACAGTTGGCAAAGCGTCGCAAACCCGGAGTCTAGCACAATTCTTGTCTGTTTTTATCGAAACATACTGCTATCATAAATCCAACACGAACAGTTGGAATTATAAAATGATCAAGAAATTAGCCGTGGTTTCCCTTTGCACTCTCGCTCTTGCCGCTTGTGACAGCTCAGAAGTCGGCGATGTGAGTCTGGGCGTGTTTACGACCCAAGATATTAAGCTCAACAACCTGACTGACCCTGATGTCCCTGGCGTGACTTGCCACATTGCCAGCATTGAAGCCGATCTGAGTCTGGCTGATCCTTCCGATTCTTCGATTTCTTGCCGTCAAACGGGCGAAATCACACCAGAGATGATCGCGAAAATCGACAAGTCGAAAGCGGGCGATGTCGTGTTTAAAAAATCGAAAAGCATTTTCTTCAAAACCATGAAGATCCGTCGAATTTTCGATGCACAAACACAAACGCTGATGTACGTCTCTTATTCAACCAAAGAGACATCAGGCAGCTTCAAACACAGCCTGTCGACCGTTCCATTATGGGGAACCAAAGCTTACAACGCGTTCCCAGCCCCTACCGACAAGTAATTATTGTATAAAAAGAGAGCGACTTGATCTGAGTCGCTCTTTTATGTCGTAAAAGTGAAACTTCAAATAAATTTTTGTGATATTATTCGCGAAAATTTTTCACCATTGCCCACTTAACACATGAAGTTTCCTGGACAGCGCAAATCTAAGCATTATTTTCCCACGCACGCTCGTGATCCGTTGGTTAATCAAATCCAACAATCTACTCATCTCCATCGCCCTACTGTCGTCGGTGTCGGCCAGACTATCGTTGATATTGAAGCGCGTGTGGATAATGAATTCTTAGAAAAATATGACCTGAGTAAAGGACACTCTCTGGTACTGGAAGAGAGTAAAGCCGATGCGCTTTACGACGAACTGGTAGAACGCGGACTGATCACGCACCAATACCCGGGCGATACCATCGGTAACACCCTGCACAACTACTCTGTGCTGGCAGACAGTAAATCTGTGCTGTTGGGGGTGATGTCCAAAAATATCGAGGTCGGGTCTTATGCGTATCGCTATTTGTGCCGCACTTCCTCACGCATGAACCTGAACCACCTGCAGACTGTGGACGGCCCGATCGGACGTTGCTACACGTTGATCTCAGAAGACGGTGAACGCACTTTCGCCATCAACGAAGGTCACATGAACCAACTGCATCCAGAAAGCATTCCGGAAGAGGTGTTTGATAAAGCATCAGCGCTGGTTGTTTCCTCTTATCTGATGCGTGGCAAGCCTGAAGACCCAATGCCAAAAGCCGTGCAACGTGCCATTGAAATTGCCAAAGCGAAATCTGTGCCTGTGGTGCTGACTCTCGGCACTAAGTATGTGATCGAAGGTAATGAAAAATGGTGGCAGGACTACCTGAAAGAGCATGTCACAGTTCTGGCGATGAACGAAGAAGAAGGTGAAGCGCTGACAGGCGAGAAAGATCCGCTTCTCGCTGCTGACAAAGCACTGGAATGGGTGGATTTGGTGCTATGCACCGCCGGTCCGGTTGGCCTTTACATGGCAGGTTATGTTGACCAAGCGGTGAAACGCGAAACCGAACTGCCGCTTCTGCCGGGTAATATTCCTGAGTTCAATAAATACGAATTCAGCCGCGCGATGCGCCAGCAAGATTGCGACCATCCACTGCGTGTTTATTCACACATCGGCCCTTATCTGGGCGGCCCGCTGGAAATCAAAAATACCAATGGCGCCGGCGATGGCGCATTGTCCGCCTTGTTGCACGACATGGCAGCAAACAGCTACCACCTTCGCAACGTGCCGAATTCAGCCAAACATGACCGTGAATACCTGACTTACTCTTCGCTGTCGCAGGTGTGTAAGTACGCTAACCGCGTCAGCTATGAAGTGTTGACGCAGCACTCACCGCGTCTGTCTCGTGCTCTACCTGAACGTGAAGACAGTCTGGAAGAGACTTACTGGGATCGTTGATACCCTGCGCATTACCTGCATTGGTTATAAAAAGCGGCTTTATGCCGCTTTTTTTGTGGTTTAAATTTGCTAACACAAATCATTATCAAATCAAACTCTGTTGCGTCAAAATCATGCGCATACGCACGCTTATTATTTACATAAAATTTCATAATTGAGACATTCTTTCGTAAAGTATATAGTTGACGCTTAAAAGAAATATATTAATAAATTTGTTATCAACACCTTCTATTTCCCTATTTAGTTGCTTTAACATTGATTGCTCAGAATCCAAATGATTCAGTAGAGCCAGGTGCATTGATATGTCATTGACGCAGGAGAAAACCCCGCACTTAGTCAATATGTTTTCGGACGCTCACCAAAAGCGTTTGGTCCATATTTTTGACGTCTTTAGTGAAGGGATTTTTCACATGGATGAACAGGGTTGTATGACGTTTTACAACCCAGGCTTTTATCAACAATTTGGTTTTAACGCCTCCACCATCACACTCAGCGAATGGTATTCTGTCGTGCACCCGCAAGATAGAATTCAGCTCGAAGAACGAGTCAACGACCATGTGATCCACGAAGGTCGCGTTACCACCCAATATCGCGCACGTAAGACGAATGGGCAGTATGTCTGGATTCTTGGCACCGCGGTGACCAAGGAGCACGACGGCGAAACATTTATGGTCGGCAGTCATCGCGATATTTCCGACCAGAAACTGATGGAGTCATACCTCAATCAGGCCGCCTTTTACGACAATGTTTCGGGCTTGGCGAACGCAACCAAACTCCTTAAAGACATTGACCAGATAAAGCTTAACGACACTCAGTCCGGCACACTGGTTTACATTCAGATTGACGACATCAAATCGTACCTAAACCAATACGGTACCGAAGTCGTTCAGCACATTCTGCACCATTTGATATCCGCGCTGAATACCATTACCAGCCACGATACTGAATTCTATCGGGTTCGTTCTGATGATTTTGCCATCCTGCTTAACCACCCGGTCAGTAGTGAAAACCTGACGGCACTGTGCCAGGACATACTCGAGCGCTACTCAAAATCAGCGCAAGAGCACGGTCATCTGTTCGGAGACAGTATGAGCATCGGGGTGTATCCGGAGTTTTCTTCCGAGTACAGCGCCGAACAAATCATCAATATCGCCTCTCGTACATGTCAGTACGCGGGAGAGAAAAATCGCTCACGCATCGAGATTTACAACGGCAAAACTCAGCGCGCGGTTGATCGCTTCTTCTACATTGAACGAGGTTTGAAAGAGGCACTGCAGTCCCGCTCTTTATCCGTCAAGTTCCAACCGATTCTCAACGCACAAAGCGGCCAGGTGTCGAGCTTTGAAGCATTGGTTCGCTGGCGTTCGAAAGAGTTTGGCGAAATATTTCCGGATGAGTTTATCCCGGTTGCGGAAAAGAAGGGCTTGATCACCGAACTGGGTTATCAAGTGTTTGAAAAAGCATGCGAATTCATCAGCCGTTACAACCAGGTCAATGGTGTGAACATTCGCGTGAATATCAACGTCTCCGTTTTGCAGCTCCTCAACAGCACATTTCCATCTAACATCAAAATGATGGCGGATGAAGCCGGCATTGCCCCTAAGTCGATTGTGCTCGAGCTGACGGAAACGGTTATTCTCGATGGCAACAAAAATGCGTTACACCAACTCGATACACTGAGTAAAATGGGGTTTCAGCTCTCTCTGGATGATTTTGGCGCAGGATTGAGTTCGATCCACAGTTTCTTTGATCTGCCACTCAATCAGATCAAGATTGACCGCTCGATGGCGACCAAGACGCTGACCAATCGTGCATCAGAACAATACTTAAACTTCATTATTCAGCTTTGTCGCAGTAAAGGGGTCGATATCGTCATTGAAGGTATCGAAAACAGCGGCATGTACCAGAAGTTTCGAGAGATGGGCGCTTCTTACCTGCAAGGCTACTGGTTCTCCAAGCCGCTATCGCTGGCCAGTGCGAGCCGTTATACACTTTCAAGTAACCTGACCTCTGGTTAAACCACAGGGTGTGAAGTAGCTCCGATAACCTTTCATGGTCATAAATCCTTCATCTAAGTGACTGGATTTTAGTGAGATGGCTCCATAATATCGCCGAAACATACGGAAGTGTTTCAGGCGCATGATCCTCAATCAAACCCCAATTTCCACATCGTCGTCCTTTAATCTGGAGGTCAAGTGCCTTCTGTTTACACTCGTCATCGTATTTCTTATCAATACTCCGATGCGCTATGTGAAATCTGACAAAGAATCCGATTTCGCCGTCCAGCTCAAAACACTGGAGGAAACATTGATCCTCAAACGCAATCTGGCCGCCAGCTTTCTTGCTATTGGTGACTCGCAAGTCGCCGAACAATATTTTGATTCTAAGTCCGCATTCCTTGACCTATCAAAGCAACTCCTCTCAGCGCAATCATTGATTAAGTCGATGGAAATCGTTTCAAAGAACCCGCCTTCCGGTTATCGCTATTCAAAATGGATCAATGCTTATAACAACTACTACTCAAGCAGCCTCAACCGCCAACAAACCCAACTGCTTATCGCACCTCAATGGGGTGTATTTACTGAATTTAAAGCCATCTACCGCGACCAACGTCATATCGGTTACCTGGTGCTTGAGATCCACCTGAAAGAATTTTCTGATATTGGCAGAGACAGCATGCTGCTGGTTAACGATGTGGGTACGGTCTACTCCAGTTCTCGTGTCGGCATCGAGAGTATGAGCAATCTGGGCGATACTTTTCCTAAGGTATGGCAGGATTTACAGCGCAGTAGCCGATTTGCCGGGTTATTGGAGTATGACGACTTCAGCTTTATTTACCGTAAGTTAGATCTGATCGATAACAGCAAAACTTATCTGGTGAAAGTTGTCGATAATCACGAACTGGTTCCGCCCTATTTCTACCTGATTCTTATGTTTGGCAGTATCACAACCGGTGTCAGCCTCTACCTCTATCGCATTCGCAAAGACAAGCTGGAGCTGAGCAAAATCACTTTCACCGATGAACTTTCCGGGCTGCATAATCGGCACTATCTGAAAAAAGTCAGTCGTCAATTGACGCCAGACGGCCGCTATTACTTGTGCATTCTCGATATCGACCATTTTAAATCGGTGAACGATAAGTATGGTCATGATATCGGCGATCAAGTTATTAAGCGCGTGGCCTCCGTCATTAAAAGTCGCATCCGTTTAACCGATTATGCGTTCCGCTTTGGCGGTGAAGAGTTTGTGGTGGTGATCAAAACCGATTCAACAGAACAGGCCGTACGTATCTTCGATCGAATTCGCGAAGATGTTGCGCGCTTTGTTCAGGCTCCTAAAGTGACGATTTCCGGTGGCGTCTGGCCGGTTATAGAGTCTGTCGACGATGCCATTAAGCAAGCCGACCGCTTACTCTACATGGCCAAAGAAGGCGGGCGTAATACCATTTTGAGCGAAGCCGCTTAACTCGATGCCAAAAGAAACAGGCAGACGCGATTGCTGCCTGTTTATCTACCCGATACAAAGCGCTTAGTGTTCTGAAGAGATGCGTTTGCGCGTTCGCCATAAGCCAAGTGCCAGCAGCGATGCAAACCCAGCCAGCCCCAGAGAACCGCCTCCACCACTGTCCGACGACGTCGAACTCAGACCGAGATAAGCCAAGCGTTTCGCATCAGTCGCCGTAAAGGCAGGTGTTTCCGTTCCGGCCAGCACGCTGTTAATCCAACTGGTGTAATCGTACACTTCGGTAAACACGGCATCCGCATCAGAGTTAGTCCAGCCACTGCCGCAGGTCGTTGGACCAAAGCTGACAATACCAACTTGGGTTAACGAACCACTGACATTTCGATATATCGGGCCGCCAGAATCACCCTGACACGTACCATTGGCGAGCCCTGTTGAAACGCTATAGTCACCTTTAAAGCAAATCTATTTACTGGTTAAAGAAGGCAAATCCAATTGACATGTTGTGTTCGACACATAGGTCATATCCGTGACTAACAGATCATTGGTGTTGTCTACCCCAGTGCTTGTATTGCCGTGACCAACAGCCTCAAAGACATTGTCGTTGGTATCATCATCTGTGCCATTTGTTCCTAAGCGATAGGTGTCATCACTGGGGATATCGGTATAGTCAACCACATTGAGGCTCGATTCCAGTTTGATAATAGCGATGTCGTTTGACCATAAATTGGTGGATGAGTCTTCGTAATCAGGATGGTAATAGAACTCCGAAGCCCGCACAGTCTCAATGCTGCCATTTGGAAAAGCAGATTCATCATCCGTTTGACCGACCACGGTAAACAGCATGTAATCTTCGTCCAGATTGCCCGAACCATCAAAGATGCAGTGCGCGGCCGTGAGCACATGCGTCGCGTCAAGCATGGTGCCGCCGCAGTAACTGCCGACGCCATACACGCCGTCGTATTCAATACGATCGTAAAACAGGCTGACAAAAGATCCGTATGTACTGACACTGGTCGACGTACCATTAACAATATAAGTCGTGACATCGGTGGTGGCCGCGAATGAGGGAATTGCAGAAAGGGAATACGTGAGCGCCGCCAAAGCCTTCCATTTCTTCATGTCTATATCCTTTAAGTAAAAGTTCTCAGATAGTACTTGATACGTAATATTCAGCAAAACTCTCTTTACGCGTCTTTACATTGCTAAACCAAAGTATGAATGATAAATAAAAAAACAGCCCCTCAAGAGGGGCTGTTTTTTCAGTATCTCAGATTAACCGCGGTAGTAGCGTTGCGGTACAAACGGCATTTTTTCAACCAACATTGGCAGCATTTTACCGCGTACTTCAGCAAACACTTCCGTGCCAATTGCAGACAGATCCGCGCGCACGTAAGCCATAGAGACTGGGATACCCGCAGTTGGACCGGCAGTGCCGCTGGTCACGATACCAATTTTTGCACCTTCAGCATCAAACAATTCAGTGCCTTCACGCACTGGTGCTTTGGTTTGACCAACCAGACCCACACGCTTACGTGACACATCTTTCGTTGCGATTTGAGACAGAATGATATCCGCACCTGGGAAACCGCCTTCACGCGCGCCGCCCGTGCGACGAACTGGTTGAATCGCCCACAGCAGACTGGCTTCAACTGGTGTGGTGGTTTCATCAAGATCGTGACCATACAGGCACAGACCACACTCCAGACGCAGCGAGTCACGTGCGCCCAGACCAATCCACTCCACCTCATCAAACGCTGTCAGCGTACGAGCCAGTGTTTCTGCTTTGTCAGCCGGCACAGAAATTTCGTAACCATCTTCGCCTGTATAACCACTGCGGCTTACGATGCAGTCGATGCCATCGATTTGCACTTGCTGAATGTCCATAAACAGCATGTCAGCGACCGCTGGTTGCAGGCGAGCCAGCACTTCAGCCGCTTTTGGGCCTTGCAGAGCCAACAGAGCGCGGTCGTCAATGATTTCCAGCTCAACACCTGATGGCAGATGTGCTTGCAGGTGATTGATGTCTTGTTCTTTACACGCTGCGTTCACGACTACAAACAGATGATCCCCCAGGTTAGCCACCATCAGGTCATCCAGAATACCGCCCTGCTCATTAGTAAAGAATGCGTAACGCTGCTTACCTTCGGCAAGATCGACCACATCGACTGGAACCAAAGTTTCCAGCGCCGCCGCCGCACCTTCACCGTGCAGACGAAGCTGACCCATGTGTGAAACGTCAAACAGACCTGCTGCTTCACGAGTGTGCAAGTGCTCTTTCTTTACGCCCAGAGCGTACTGCACCGGCATATCGTAACCCGCAAAAGGCACCATCTTCGCGCCAACTTCCAAATGAAGCGCGTGCAATGGTGTGATCAGGAGTTCTTGTGTCGCATGTTCTTGAGTCATTTTCTTCTCCATTAAGCCAGACTCAGTCTTTCGAGTGTAGCCGCTAGTGTTTAGCAAAAACTGTAGCAAAAGTTCCTATCAGGAAACCATGTTTCCAATAGTAAACAAGGATGCGCCTGTTTTAGCGCATTAACAAGTTCAAAACAGTGCGAATTGTCATAATTAACAACTCAATCACATTTAAGGCTGCAAAAGAAAAACGCCGCAACGACGATATTCTCATCACTACGGCGCATTTTTCTTCAATTCACAACAAAAAGCAAACGGTTGCCTTCACTATAGGAAATTTTTCAGTTTTTCACTTTATTTGGCCGTGACCCACAAGATCAGCGCATCTTCATCGCTCACCGAGACCAACATATGCCCCATATTGGCGTCGTAATACACACTATCACCTTCTGCCAGCAGAACCGGTTCATAGAACTCACTGTAAAACATCACCTCACCTTCGAGGATCAGCAGGAACTCTTCACCGTCATGGCGAACCCAGTCACCATACTCTTCAAATGCACGTGCCCGAACCCGGCTTTTGAACGGCATCATCTTTTTATTCGACAGCTGCGTAGCCAGCAATTCATGCTCATAAGTTTGGGTCGGATGCGGTTTACCCAACCCTTTCTTGGTCACATCGCGACGGCCGCTTGCCATGATTTTCTTAGGTGGCTCAAAGAGTTGCGGCATGTCAATTTGTAAACCATGCGCCAGTTTCTGCATCGCCTGAAACGTTGGAGAGATCTGTTCGTTTTCGATTTTGCTGAGTGTTGAACGTGCCAATCCAGTACGCTGACTGGCTTCTTCCAGCGTGATGCCGAGCTTGGCGCGAATGTCTTTAATACGCTGACCGAGCTTAAGCGGTTCAATATTTTGGTCGCCGGATTCCTTGGCGAGAGTCAATGATGGGTACTCATCATAAATGTCTTCTGACATGCTTTCCCTCGAATATTTATTCTTCCTGTAGTGAAAAAACATTGTTGCACGAAGCTACAGATTGATTAAAGACCACAATGGGAAATAAAGCGTGCTTTAGGTAGCAAAAACAGAAACCATGTTTCCTATAGGAAATTTTTGATTGATTGTTCTTTTTACAGGGAGTATGTTACGTCCTTGTTAGATGAAGAGATGCAAGTTACCGCGTTCAAGTGGCAAGGATTTAACATTTGGCTGCGGGTTTGGACCCTGTTTTTGGGGTCAGTTATCAGTGCAAACACCACGAGCAGCCTTGGGGCTCACTCGCGATTGAACCGATAAAAGTGATTACGGAACAACCAACACATGCAGGATTTTGCTCAGGCAGAATCGAATAAGAAGGACCGACGAGCAGCAAGACGCTCAATCGCTCGTCAGATTATGGGAAGGTCATCTACCATGAACGCAAACGTGAACAAAGCTTACCAAAATCACAGCCTGGAGAGTTTCTTCTCCACGAACTTAGCAGCTACGGACGATGCGGTATTTGCCGGCATTCAGGCCGAATACACCCGTCAAAACGAACAAATCGAACTGATTGCTTCTGAGAACATCGTGTCTAAAGCAGTCATGCAAGCACAAGGCACCTGCCTGACTAACAAATACGCTGAAGGCTATCCGGGTCGTCGTTACTATGGCGGTTGTGAGCACGTCGACAGCGTTGAGGCGATTGCTATCGAACGCGCGAAGTCGCTTTTTAACTGCGAGTACGCAAACGTTCAACCTCACTCTGGCGCACAAGCTAACGGTGCTGTGATGCTGGCTCTGCTGCAACCGGGCGATACCATTATGGGTATGTCGCTGGACGCTGGCGGCCACTTAACGCACGGCGCGCGCCCAGCCCTGTCTGGCAAATGGTTTAACGCCGTTCAGTACGGTGTAGACCGCGCAACCTTGGAAATCAATTACGAAGACGTGCGCAAACTGGCGCTGGAAAGCCAACCAAAGCTGATTATTGCCGGTGGCTCAGCCATTCCACGCATCATTGATTTCAAAAAATTCCGCGACATCGCTGACGAAGTCGGCGCGCTGTTGATGGTTGATATGGCGCACATCGCCGGTTTGGTTGCCACTGGCGCTCATCCAAGCCCGCTGCCACACGCGCACGTCGTGACCACCACCACTCACAAGACCCTGCGCGGCCCGCGCGGCGGCATGATTCTGACCAACCACGAAGAGATCATTAAGAAGATCAATTCGGCGGTATTCCCAGGCCTGCAAGGTGGCCCACTAATGCATGTTATCGCAGCAAAAGCGGTTGCATTTGGTGAAGCTCTGGGGCCTGAGTTCTCAAGTTATATTGATTCGGTGATCGATAACGCAAAAGTTCTGGCCGAAGTATTGCAAACTCGCGGCTGTGACATTGTGACTGGCGGAACCGATACGCACCTGATGCTGGTTGACCTGCGTCCGAAAGGATTGAAAGGCAACGTGGTTGAGCAGGCACTGGAGCGTGCAGGAATCACATGTAACAAAAATGGCATCCCTTTTGATGAAGAGAAGCCTATGATTACTTCGGGCATTCGTTTAGGTACGCCTGCTGGAACCAGTCGTGGTTTCGGTCGTGAAGAATTTAAACTCATTGGTGAGTGGATTGGCGACGTGCTGGATGGCTTAGTTGAAAGCCCTGAAGGTAACCCGGAAGTGGAACAACAAGTTCGCAAACAGGTTAAGGCGCTATGCCAGCGCTTCCCGCTTTACCAATAAACAGTTAATGATGCCTAAGGCGCATAAACGTCAAACCCGATTCATACGTTTATGCTCACCTTAGGCAGCAAATTCGATACATTTTGGAGATTATGCAATGGACAAAACACTGAAGTTTACAGACAGCCATGAATGGGTGCGCGACAACGGTGACGGTACAGTAACAATCGGTATCTCTGAGCACGCTCAGGAAATGCTGGGCGATGTTGTGTTTGTTGAACTACCAGAAGTAGACAGCGAATGCGATGCTGGCGAAAGCTTCTCACTGGTTGAATCTGTAAAAGCAGCTTCTGACATCTACGCGCCAGTATCTGGTGTGATTGTGGAAGTGAACGAAGACCTTCAGGATAGCCCAGAGCTAATCAACGAACAGCCATACGAAGGCGGCTGGATTGTTAAAGTGAAAATGTCTGACGCGGCCGAACTGGACGATCTGAAGGACGCCGAAGAGTATCTGAGCTCTATCGAAGAAGACTAATGTCTCAGAATAAAGCTGCCCCTGCGGGCGGCTTTTTTTCAAGGTAAAGGAAAATGACTGAATTACTTCACAGCCTAAGCACTCAAAATGAGTTTGTTGCTCGCCACAACGGACCAAACACCGCTGACCAAGCGAAAATGCTCAAAGCGATCAACGCGGCCTCTCTGGAAGCTCTGATCGCAGAAACCGTTCCAGCGAACATTCGTCTGGAAAAGCCAATGAGCCTTGCGCCAGCGAAAAGCGAAGCCGACATGCTGACTGCCATGAAAGCGTTCGCACAACAAAACCAAATCAAACGTACTTTCATCGGTCAGGGTTACTACAACACCTTCACGCCAAACGTCATTCTGCGTAACGTGATGGAAAACCCGGGCTGGTACACCGCTTACACGCCATACCAACCAGAAATTTCTCAGGGTCGTCTTGAATCGCTGCTGAACTATCAACAAATGGTGATGGATCTGACGGGGATGGAAATCGCGAACGCCTCTCTGCTGGACGAAGCGACCGCAGCTGCGGAAGCGATGGCACTGTGTCACCGCGCAGGTAAGAGCAAGAGCAATGTCTTCTACGTGGCAGACGACGTTCACCCGCAAACCATCGAAGTGGTGAAGACTCGTGCGGCTTTCCTGGGTTTTGAAGTTCAGGTTGGCGCAATCGATTGCCTTGCAGAACAAGACGTGTTCGGTGCTCTGCTGCAATACCCAAGCACCACGGGTGAAGTTCGCGATCTGACGGACATCATCGAAAAAGCGCACGCAAACAAGACATTAGTGACGGTCGCGACTGACCTGCTGGCTAGCACGCTGCTGAAACCTGCCGGCGAGATGGGCGCAGACGTGGTGATCGGTTCTGCGCAACGTTTCGGCGTGCCGATGGGTTACGGCGGTCCGCATGCCGCCTTCATGGCAACGCGTGATGCGTACAAACGTACCATGCCAGGCCGCGTCATCGGTGTGTCTATCGATGCAAAAGGCAATCAGGCACTGCGTATGGCGATGCAAACTCGTGAGCAGCATATTCGCCGCGAGAAAGCGACCTCCAACATCTGTACCGCTCAGGCGCTGCTGGCAAACATGGCGTCATTCTACGCCGTATTCCACGGTGCTGAAGGTCTGCGTACTATCGCTCGCCGCACTCACCACCTGACTGCGATTCTGGCCGCTGGACTGACCAAAGCTGGCTTCGAACTGGCTCACAACAGCTTCTTCGACACCATCACCATCAACTCAGGTGCCAACACCGACGCGCTGTACCAGAAAGCACAGCAGGCCGACATCAACCTGCGTAAATTGCCTGTTCAACTGGGTATCAGCCTGGATGAAACCACCAGCATCGCCGATATCGAAGCGTTGTTTGGCGTGTTCGGCGTCAGCGAAAGCGTTCAGGCTCTGTCTGCCTCTATTGAAGCGAACGAGTTTGCTGCGATTCCAGAAAACTGCCGTCGTACGTCTGAATACCTGACTCACCCGGTATTCAACACGCACCACAGCGAAACGCAAATGATGCGTTACCTGAAAAAACTGGAAAACAAAGACTTCTCTCTGACGCACGGCATGATCCCACTGGGCAGCTGTACGATGAAGCTGAATGCAGCGGCAGAGATGATTCCGGTGACTTGGCCAGAATTTGGCTGCATTCACCCATTCGCACCAAAAGATCAAGCGGCAGGTTATGCGGCTCTGGCCAGCGATCTGAAAGAGAAACTGTGTGAAATCACAGGCTACGATGCATTCTCGCTGCAACCAAACTCGGGTGCGTCAGGCGAATACGCAGGTCTTATTGCGATTCAGCGTTACCACGAAAGCCGTGGCGAAGGTCATCGTAACGTCTGTCTGATCCCAAGCTCTGCGCACGGTACTAACCCGGCGACCGCATCGATGGTATCGATGAAAGTCGTGGTGGTGAAATGTGATGACAACGGTAACGTGGATATCGCTGACCTTGCAGAGAAAATCGAAAAACACAAAGACAACCTGTCTGCCATCATGATCACCTACCCTTCTACACACGGTGTGTACGAAGAACAGGTTCGTCAGGTGTGCGCAATGGTTCATGCCGCTGGCGGTCAGGTTTACCTGGACGGCGCGAACATGAACGCTCAGGTTGGTCTGACGTCGCCAGGCTTTATCGGCTCTGATGTCTCGCACCTGAACCTGCACAAAACGTTCTGTATTCCTCACGGCGGCGGCGGCCCGGGCATGGGGCCTATCGGTGTGAAATCGCATCTGGCGCCATTCCTGCCAGGTCACATTGAAGGCGGCCTGGAAGGCACAGATTTCGCTGTTTCTGCCGCGGATCTCGGTAGCGCCTCGATTCTGCCAATCTCTTGGGCTTACATCGCGATGATGGGCGCAGAAGGCCTGACCAACGCGACTGAAGTGGCTATTCTGAATGCGAACTACGTGATGGAGCGTCTGCGTCCTCACTATCCTGTTCTGTACCGTGGTGCGAATGGCCGCGTTGCGCACGAATGTATTATCGACATTCGTCCGCTAAAAGAAGAAACCGGCATTAGCGAAGAAGACATCGCAAAACGTCTGATGGACTACGGTTTCCACGCGCCAACCATGTCATTCCCGGTTGCGGGCACGCTGATGGTTGAACCAACAGAATCGGAAGATCTCGCGGAGCTGGATCGCTTCTGTGATGCGATGATCGCGATTCGCGAAGAGATCAACCAAGTTCATTCTGGTGTATGGCCACTGGCAGACAACCCACTGGTAAACGCGCCACATACTCAAGTTGACCTTTCAAGCGACGAATGGGTTCACCCATACTCGCGCGAGATCGCCTGCTTCCCTTCAGCGCAAGCGAAAGCCTCGAAGTACTGGCCAACGGTCAACCGTGTCGACAACGTCTACGGCGACCGTAACCTGATTTGCTCTTGCCCGAGCATTGAGAATTACGAAGAGTAATTACGTTTTTAACGTACACGCAAAAGGCGAACCTTAAGGTTCGCCTTTTTTATTGGCCGAAGACGAATACACACCAACAGCACAACCAGGCTCGACTCTAAACTTAACTCTAACCTTAGGATGTCTCATCACCACTCCTGATTGAAGAGAAGTTAACGATGCAAACAATATTAGGCGCCAATGGACAAATTGGCCGTGAACTGGCTCTGAGCCTCAAACGAAATTTCACCAGCGACATTCGCTTGGTCAGCCGTCACCCACAAAAAGTGAATGACACCGACCAGCTATTTCAGGCCGATCTGCTCGATCCGGAACAAACATTGCGCGCAGTGGAAGGTTCAGAGACTGTTTACCTGACCGCTGGACTACCAATGAATACACAGCTATGGGTGGCGCAATGGCCGACATTGATGCGCAATGTGATTGCAGCATGTGAAGCACATGGGGCAAAACTGGTTTATTTCGATAATACCTACATGTATCCGCAAACCAACACGCCACAACATGAAGACACGCCGTTTCAGCCAAACGGTGGCAAAGGAAATGTTCGCGCCCTGATTACGCGCATGCTGCTCGAAGCGATGGAGCAAGGAAGAGTGAACGCTATGATTTGTCGGGCTCCGGAGTTTTACGGTCCGGGAAAAACGCAGAGTATTACCAATTCCACCATCATCAACAGCTTACTGGGCGGAAAAACGGCCAAAGTGTTTCTGCGTGATGATGTCACACGCAGCCTGATTTACACTCCGGATGCCAGTCGTGCGATGGCTTTGTTGGGCAACACACCCGATGCTTATGGCCAAACATGGCACTTACCGTGCGATGATAACCGTCTGACTTACCGTGAATTTGTCACTCTGGCTGCCACAACTTTCGGCGCACCGCCCAAATATCGCGTGTTAAAACAGTGGTAACTCTGGTTAGCCGGCAAAGTCAGTCCAACCATTCGCGACGCGGCAGAACTATTACCGCGCTACAAAGCCGACAATATTTTTGTTTCAGACAAGTTTAAGCAGCGCTTTCCCACTTTTCAGATCACAACCTTTGAGCAGGGATTGCACAACATCTGGCTTGAACACCAGGCAAGATAAGCAAGACGCTTAGTCGCGATCCCACGGGTATACCGTTTCGTTGCTGTGTTGCTGGAAAAAGCGATAGTTGTGCTGCATGTAATCGTCTTTTTTCAGCGCTTTGAGATCCCACAAGTTCAGATCAAGGTTGAAGCGAAAATCCGCATTGGTTAGTTGCAGTTGAGTAAACTTCGGTTTGGCAAGACGATAGACCGCGCTACCCGGCGTTTTGCAGTCAAACGTGACGGCCTCACTCGCTTCATTGTTGACGGTAAGCTGAGCTTGATACGGAGTCGTCGAATCGCATGGTGCATCCTTCACGAAAGTAAACAAGAAGTGCCCATTGTTGGTGGTGTTGAGGAAGATCGCCAATTGATGATCAACATCGACCTGACGGTATATCAGCTGTTTGGAATGATGTTCCCGCGCGCTTTGCATTGCGGTGGTATCCAGGCTGATGAACTGACTGTCCACCCAGAACCATTGCAAGCCATGGTCCATGAACGTGAGCGCACGATACGAATGAAATCCTAAATAGCCGAACACCACAAGAAAACCCGTGCTCAGCAACACCAACCATTTAAACAACTTAGACATGAGTACATCTCGGACAAACTGCGGCGGCTTTCCCGGCGATGGGCGCACTTTCCGCTGAAGATAATCCGGCATGATGCAAGGCCAACCGCCATGCTGTCAATCATGACATTATCAATAGGTAATGTTTCCTATTCAGACTTAATGGATGAATGAAAACCAGATCAATCCTCACAGTTATCGTTTTTAGCGTCTGAATAACAATACTCTTACGTCATGCTTTCAAAGCCCATTTATAATACAGAGGCTTACCCTAATTAAATGCTAAGGAAGTGACATGGACGCAACCATGAAGACGGCACTGCTAGCCACGACGCTGCTTATGTCGCCTTTACTGAAGGCGCAAGATCTCAGTGAGTACGACCAGTGCTTGCTGACCACCACCAAATCACACAGCGGTGAAATGACCATTGATCAGGTGCGTGAGCGCTGCCAGTCGATGAGTGAACAGCCCGCCCCGGCAGAACAAGAAGACTTGCTGAGTCAGCGGCGCGAATCGGAAAAAAGCACCGAGTTCCGCCCATTTGTGATGACGGCGCACCGCATGAACTACATTCTGCCTATCGTCTATACCGACAGCATTAATCGTAAAGCGTATGAAGACACTGGCTGGGCCGATGGGCTGCGCAAAGCAGAATCGGAGTTTCAAATCAGTTTTAAAGTCCCGCTCAACTACACCGATTTGCTGTTTGAAGATGATGCGCTGTTCTTTGGATTTACCCTGCGCTCGTACTGGCAGGTCTATTCTGAATCGATTTCGCGCCCTTTCCGTGAAACCGATTATCAGCCCGAGCTGTTTTATTTCACGCCGACCCGTTGGCAACCGTTTGGTGGCAATACCTGGCTTGGGTTCGGTATTGAGCACCAATCGAATGGCCAAAGGCAGGATCTCTCACGCAGTTGGAACCGCATTTATGCGTCACTGACCTACGAGAAGAATCGCTTGGCTCTCAACTTGCGCCCGTGGTGGCGTATTCCGGAAAAAGACAAAACCAGCGCGGACGATCCGAATGGCGATGACAACCCGGATATCCTCGATTACATGGGCCACTTTGAGCTGACTGGTGCCTACAAATGGGATGATCTGGCAATTAACTTCACCGGGCGGGAAAACTTCGCCACGAATAAAGGTTACGCGGAACTCGGTCTCACGTTCCCGATTTGGGGTAAAGTCCGTGGCTACGCGAAATATTCCACCGGCTACGGCGAAAACCTGATTGATTACAACCACAATCAGCAGCGCTTTGGCTTAGGGATTGCCATCACTGACCTGTTATAAGTTTGCTTAGTCCGCGGTGAACCATAAAAAAGCCCGGACATTGACTGTCCGGGCTTTTTTCTTTCACAACACCGTGATTACCACATCAGGTCATCTGGCACGACGAAATCTGCGTATGGATCATCTTCATCCACCGCATCACTGGACGCCACCTGCTGTTCAATGATGGTTTGTTCATCACGCTGGGCAATTTTGTTCGCCACACTGCTAGGAATGACCACATAAGTGTCTTCGTAGCGGGCAATCGCCACGATGCCTTTAATCAGTTGTTCACGAAGCAGAGAGGTGACGTAAAGGGATTTCACTAGTGTACCGTCGGTGAAGTTGTATTTGATGTCGCCATCTTTGGTGTTGAGCTTGTTGAGTTCAATCAACTGTTTCACCTGCGACTGAATTTCTTTACTCAAACGTGCTTCGTTCTTTTGCGTATTCAGTTCTTTATCGCGCTCTTGTTGCTGGCGTTTTTGCTCTTCAACCGCAGCTTTGACTTCGCGCGACTGAACGCGTGATTTCTTTGCGCCTTTGGTGACTTTCTTGAATTTCTTCTCGTTCACCAAACCTGCTTTTAACATTTGCTCCTGGAGCGTAAGTTTTGCCATGAGATGTCTACTTTTCTTTGCGTTTTGCGCATTCTATCGGCTCAGCCCCTGCAAATAAAGCGACCTGATGAACACCTTCCAAACTCATCAACAATTTCTACTTGCCATATCCACTGCCGATGGCGCTAAACGGCATTTTCAGCCCTAACTCTGGTACTTGACGCCCGACCCAAGCCGGGAATGTATTACTGTTCGGCCCGGGAAACAGCGTATATTCATTCGCCCAGGGATAAACCGCCACCACATCCTGAACTTTCGGGATCAGTTGTGCGGCTTTCTCACCCTGAATGGAGAGCACTTTTTCTGGTCGCGCGCCATACCAATAGCGGTCGGGCGTGGCGGTTTGATACTGATACAAAGCAGGCTGACCGCGATCGACTCGCCACCCCACGACCTCATACACGGTGTATTCCTCGGCGTTTTGTGGTTTGACAGCCATCCAGGTATGCACGGCAAACCAGCCACGCCAGCTAAACGCGTCTGCGGCGTAAAACTCTATCACTGCCTGGCGGTTATTCTGTGGGTCTGGCGCGATCCCAGCAGGTTCACGGCTTGCTGTACGCCAGTCACTTTGCGTACAGGCACTCAGCAGCGCACCCGTTGCCAACACCAGCCATTTCGCCGACTGTTTAAGCGGCTTCTCAGCAACGCGATAGATTCGTTTCATGTTCACACTCCCTGTTGTCCCTGTCTTACGCTCGAAAGTCACTCTATCAGACCCTTTTCGGATGAGGAAACCCTTCACCACATGGTATATACGAAGCTGACGACACCGAGAATCATTACCCGGCTTGACCTGACGGATTGCAGGCGTAAGCTGACCGGATAGGAAGGAGCGCAACCATGAGCCTATTGGTCGACAGAATAGCAGAGCAGCGTATTCAGGCAGCCTTGGATGAGGGTCAACTCAGTGACCTACCCGGCAAGGGCGAGCCGTTGAGCTTGGACGATGACAGCATGGTGCCGCCAGAGCTGAGAATGGGGTATCGGATTTTGAAAAATGCCGGCTATATTCCGCCCGAGTTGGCAGAACGCAATCAGGCGCTGCAACTGTGTGATTTGGTGGCCCAGTGTCAGTCTGGTAGTGACGAGCATGTTGACGCGCTCTCAAAACTTCGTCAGATAGAGTTACGTATGCGGCTTAAAGGGCTCGATACCCGCTTTCTTTATCGCTATCTCAACAACAGAACATCGAACCAAACATAGTTCAGCGGCGCTGACAGGATGTGCAGCCCCGACACGCGGAGCGTGTATGCGGATCCAATCGGCCACGCTGAATTTTGCAATACGCGTTTTTCAGCGCCCGCCGCGCCGCAAACCAATCCTGCGGCTTTTCCAGCAGTAAATAGCCATTAAAACGTTTGACGAGCGGCTCACGATACTCTTCGATAAATCGGCTATCAAAGTCGATGTCAAAATAGGTCAGCGCCTGCTCAATCGACGTAAAACTGGCAATGATCTGCTGAATGTTCTTGTCGCTCACTGAATAAACCTCCGCAATGGAAGGTTCAGTCTACAAACGAAAAATGCCCGCTGCATTGATTTCGCACGGGCGTTTAATGGGTTTCGCAAAAGCGAATTACAGAATCAGATGCGTCAGCCGACTTATCACTTCGTGTCCGGGTTGGGAAAGGGTCCAGATAAATCCGGCGATATTGATGAAAATGGTCAGCCACAGGATGGTTTTAAATGGCTGCTTTTTCGATTTATGCCGAAGCTGACTTTGTGCCAACAACGCTCCGGGCCAGCCGCCCGCCAGCGCCATAGCGTGCAACTGACTTTCAGGAGTGCGCCAGTTGCCATGTTCGGCAGCTCGTTTGTCGCTTGCATAAGCCTTGTAGGTCAGGATGCTCATTACCAAGTAAAGCGGAATAAACAGCACTGATCCCCCCAGCAACAACGTGGCGCCGGAGACAAAGACCAAAAATGTGCCACCGAACAAAGTGGTCAGGGATAAGGCTTTCAGCCCCGTCAGCTCCACATTCACCGCATTCAACCGACCTTTACTGTCCTGTTCAATATCGAACAGCACGGTATCGTTTTTCGCCAATCGTTTGGATCTGCTTTTCATGGCTGAAACATGAACAAAGATTTTACTCTTGCCGTCCGGAGCCGTAATAAATCCATACCCCTTGTCATCATGCCAACGTGTTATTTTGCCTTTCACTTATTGTTATATCTCAGCCAATATTTGTTGTTAGTAAGCTTAAACCACTTCAGCCTGAACGCTAGCAATGACATTGCCGCCACTATTGCTGCATGCGACGAATGTTCAACCAGAATGACTGCTGACACGTATTAATAAAATGCTTACGCTTGGGCGTGATGTTCAGTGTCTCAGGTTCATGCACGACGCGATAACTGATCCAGCATTCCGCACACACCGCCTCATTCAATGAATGCTCGAACGTTTGCTCAACCGACTGGTGAACAACAACCCCGTTGGAAAACGTTACCGTCTGTTCACGAGTACAGAGCTGTTCTCCGTTGTCATCCAACGTGATTTCTTCGGTGATTTCACGCTTGGCAATGGTCACAAGCGCATCGCGATCCACAATAGCAGCCACATAAAAATGAAGGTCGTTCATAAGTTCGGGAGAATGAAATTGAGGCTGATATTGTGCCACGCTTGCCCCGTTTCGGCATCCTTAGGAAGGTTAAATCTTTGAAAAAACAAAGGCGAACGCTACGTTCGCCTCAGGAAGAGAGAATTAGTTCAGCTCAGTACGTTTTACTTTTCTGATCTTTGTCTTTCTTCATCATTTTGTCTTGATCCATTTTTCGGTCAAGTTTTGCTTCACACTCTTTCGCGCTGCGGCCATCTTTCTCACAGGCTTTGAGTTTCATCATGTACTCTTCACGCTCTTGTGCCGTCATCGCTTTGGAACTGGCTTTATCCATCGATTTGTTGGCTTTGTCTTTGCTCTTTTCTTTGGCTTCTTTGTGCATTGAGCCCGATTTACCATCCTGCTTCATCTGACGGTCCATTTTCGCTTCACACTCTTTTGCACTGCGGCCATCTTTTTCACACGCTTTGAGTTTACTCATGTACTCTTCGCGCTCTTCATCCGACATACCCATATTTTCATGCATGGCATCCATGTCTTCGTCGTCCATCATCATGCTTTGACTTTGCATCATGCCTTGGCCTTGCTGAGCATTGTCCGACATCATCGAATTACTTTTCTCGTTGGCATGAGCAAATGCAAATACCGAGAAACTGCAGGTTAAACCAATCAGCCATGCCGTTGTCCATTTGTTCATCGTCATTCTCGCTTGTTCCGGTTGAATACCTCCTACAGTGTAGTCAAACTTCGACAGCGTGGAGTGTGCAGATCCAATTCCTTTTGGCTCTGCATACTCCAAATATTACGCTTTTGCTTTGACTGCGTCAGAAACGGGTGCAGCAGTACTTTCAGCCTGCGCGGCCATCAGTGCTTTGACCTCTATTTCCTTGATTTTCTTACCCATCGCCGCCTGAAAAACCTTAAACATCAGACCGCTGAAAAAGCTGCTCAGCGTGATGGTAAAAAATGCCGACACAATCAGATCCACCAGCCAATATGAGCTTTGGGCCACCACGGGCTGGTATATCGCAACGCCTGCAATCACCACCCAATGGCTCATGCAGTAAAAGCAGCGAAACAGGTAACCTGTCATGTGTCCCAAACGTTCAGTGAACGCACGCAGCGGTGCAAACAGCTCAGTTTGAGTAATGGTGATGGAAATGCTGGCGGCCCCGATGGCCAGTACCAAACAAACCCAAATACTGTGCAGTAATTCTTGGTCAATTAGTGTATTCATAAGCACGCCTCCTAACGTAACTCAAAAAGTTACAATACAAGATGAGAGAGATCAACACCAAAATTCACAAGGTTGTTTTTTAAGCAAGATGGTTTGAGGGAAATTACTCAAGTTGAGCAATGAATTCCTGACTCAGGTCAGCCAGAGAGATTTGCGAAAAGCGCTTAAGCAACAGCGCTTCGGCCTCTTGCAACACTTCTCGCAGTGAAGCGTTCACTGCTTTTTCAACCACGCAGTTGGGGTTAGCGTTATCAAAGCCAATCGAAAAAATCTTTGGTTCCCCGACCGCCTGATAAATATCCAGCAACGTCACACGCTGTAAATCGCAAGAGAGTGTCCAACCACCGCCCTGCCCTTTGGCCGAAGTGACATAACCCGCTTCTCGCAGACCCGCCATGGTGCGACGAATCACCACCGCATTGGTGCCGAGCATGGTGGCAAACTGCTCTGACGTCATCGGCTGTTTAACCAGATGCAACAGAATATGCAGAACTCGTGAAAGGCGGCTGTCTAGTCTCATCGTATGGAATTGTAGTTGAAAGGATCAGGCCGCCATCTTAACAAGCAGAAGCGTGAAGACCAACGGCCAATTTATAAGGAAGACGAGTCAAATCAGGAACGTGAACTCAGCAGCACACCGCCACCCATGGTGATGAACAAGCTGCCGCTCACTTTAGCCATGACCTGTTCAAAGCGGCCACGACTGGCTTTCTGCCCCAGTTGAGTCACTAACCACACATAGGCCAGATGTACCGACGTTACCGTCACCGCGATGGTCAAAAACATCACGGCAAACTGCTCGCTATGCGGGTGCGTTACATCGAGAAACTGCGGTAAAAAAGCTGACAGAAAGATCATGGTTTTCGGATTGCTGGCGGACACCAGAAAAGATTGGCGAAAAAGTTGTCGATTGGTCTTTTTCACGCCGTTGGCTTTATGTTCGATGATCGGCAAGCCTTGTTGTTTCTGACGCAAAGCTTTAACGCCAAGGTAAATCAGGTAGGCACCGCCAAGCACTTTCATCACCAAAAACCATATCGGCGTTTTACTCAGCAGTTCTCCCACGCCGAGAGCCACCAAGCAGACAATAATCAACTGACAGCTGAGATTACCCAACACAGTCACAAAGGTGGTGCGCCAGCCATACTGCACCGCATTTTTCAGCACTAGCAGTAAGTTCGGCCCGGGTGTCAACGTGGTCGCCAGATACGCCAGAGCAAACATCACCCACAGTTCAATACTCATCATTCTTCCCTGATTGAAAACACACGCTTACCCCAGCCACACCATCAGGCCACTGATCAGCAACAATAAAAAGCCAGCGATACCCACAGACAGCGAAAAACTCAGGTTGTTGTACACTTCTGTGCTATCCCGATCATATCTCGCCAAATCAACATCAGCCATTGAGGTAGAAGACGACACTGCCTGACCAGGAGCCTTATCGTAAGTGATGTAGCCAAGTCCAATCGCAGCCGCACCAGTAAAGGCAATATAATCAACCCAAGTGATATCAGCAAAATAAGGAATGGTCAGTTTTGCTGCCGCCGCTATCGCCGCAATCACCACCAGCGATTGCAGGATAGATTTCAGAAATTGGCTCATTCTCTCTATCGCCTTATGCTGTGCGCAACCACGCTAATTGCGGCGCCGTTTTGCTGGCGACAAATTCGGTCACATCGTAAGCCGCGAGCCCGTGCACAAAAAACGGATCCTGCGCCAACACCGCATCGAGATCAGCCCGGCTTTCAGCTTGGGCAAGAATAACACCTCCGGTGCGTGGTTCTTTACGTCCAGAGGCGAGAAAATGCCCCGAAGCGTAGTAACGATCCAGATAATCAATATGGTCCGCGAGATGCGGTTCCACATCCGCCAAGTCAACCAGATAAGTCAGAGAGACCACAAACATAAGCGCTATCCTGCATTGAGTGAATTCCGAACAGCAATCATTATGTCATTGATTTCATAAATGAACAGTCTTTGTTCATGGTGAGAGGAGAACTTCCTCCAGCGCTTCGTAAATCAGTTTGTTGTCCACCCGCTTGCTTTCCATCAACGCAATAGAGTGTACAGGTAACGTAAAGGGTTCAAGATGCAGCGCTTTCAAGCGGGTATTAAGTACCACATGTCTGCCCAGTGTAATGTGCGGAATGTAAGATCGATTTTCCGGGCTGAAAGGCGTATCAGCCAGCTTCATTCTCAACTCCGATTGCAGCGTCATCAGTGGCGGGTGTTCAGCAACTCCCAGCCAGACAAGCTGACGGCCTTTGATATTGAAATGGCCAAGACGATCAATACGCAGCACCATCGGCGCACATTCAAGCTCATGCAATAAGCCTTTGAGCGTGGGTAACTGCTCACTTGCAACGTCACCGATAAATTCCAGCGTGAGATGAAAATTTTCGCTGTGGGTAAACGTGCCGTTGTCCGCGTGTGCTTTTAGCGTGTCCCGCTCTTGGCTAAGCCGCGCCTTGGCTTCATCAGCAAAAGTCAGTGCGAAGAAACAACGTTTATCTGAACTCATCATCCGTTCCGTTTGGTAGCAATAACCTAATGATACGTCACAACTTCTTTACCCGGTGTGCAATATTTCAAAGCTTTGTATGCCCGGTCAAAGCGCTGGTCGCGTAAGCAGATAAGGTTTAACCTGTTGACTCAGATTAACAAGGTCACAGGAGGAGAACCTTGAAATTCGCAATTTTAGGCGCTGGCGGCATTGGATGTTATTACGCAGCGCGTTTGCTCAACGCGGGGCACGATGTGGTTCTGGTCGCCCGTGGCGCGCACCTCGAGGCTCTGCAAACCCAAGGGCTATCGCTGACTCATCCCGATTTTTCTTTTGCAGGCAAAGTGAACGCTACTGACATCGCGGGCCTTTGCGAGCACTCTAACTCCGCTGATTTCGATCTGCTGATCCTCGCGTCCAAAGGCAGTACTACGGCGCCGATTCTTGAGCAGATGCAAAGCTGGCTCGCATCCAGCCCGGTGCCAATGTTATCGATTCAAAATGGTGTCACTAACGAACAAGTGATTGCCGATGCGCTCGGTGTTGAGCGCACGATTGGTGGCCTGGCGGTCAAAATCGGCGCCCATGTGCTCAAGCCCGGAGTGGTGGAAGCCACCGGCATGGCGCAGATTGATTTCGGTGCTTGGCCGAACGCCGCGCAAAACCCGGCTATGCAGCCATTTCTAAAGCAGCTTGCGATCGTGTTCAGCGATTCAGGTATTCCCAACCAGTTGTATGACGATGTGAGTTACGCACTGTGGCGCAAACTGATGATCAATAATGCGGTCAATCCGATTACCGCGCTGACGATGAAAGACACTGGCGTGGTAACGCGCGATCCGGTGTTACGCCGCACTGTGCATGCCATCATGCAGGAAACCGCGCGCGCAGCGAGTGTCGCAGGTGTAACAATGACGGAGCAGGATATCGATGCCATGTTCGAACTGATCTGTCAGTTTGACCCGATCAAAACGTCCATGCTGGTCGATCGCGAGAAAGGCCGCCCGATGGAGATTCACGAAATCTGCGATCCGGTGATTGAAAACTGCCGCCAATTGGGTGAACCAGCCTACAACACCGAACTGATCAGCCAGCTATTGCAACACGCCAGTGGGCAACTGTCGGCCTAATCATTTACACTCGCCCATTATGTTTCGAGCGACAAGACGGCAAACTAACCAACAGGAACCGCTGTGAGCAACTACTTTGACAGCCCGTTTTCAGGCAAACCGTTAACCGAGCAGGTGACCAATCCCAATATTCACGTTGGCCGCCACAGTTACTATTCCGGCTATTATCACGGCCACAGTTTCGACGATTGTGTCCGCTACCTGAACCCTGATCGCGATGATGTGGATCGGCTGATCATCGGCGCGTTCTGCTCCATCGGTTCTGGTGCGGTATTCATGATGGCGGGCAATCAGGGCCACCGCACGGACTGGATCAGTACGTTCCCGTTTTTCTATATGGAAAACGAACATTTCACCGATGCCGCTGATGGCTTTGTCCGCTCGGGCGATACCGTGATTGGCAATGATGTGTGGATTGGTTCAGAAGCGATGATCATGGCCGGTGTCACCATCGGTGATGGTGCCATCATTGCCAGTCGGGCGGTGGTGACCAAAGATGTCGCGCCGTATGAAATCGTCGGTTCAAACCCAGCCAAACACATTCGCTTTCGTTTTGAGCCCGAGCAAATCGAAAAGTTACTGGAAATGCAGTGGTGGCACTGGCGTGATTCGCAGCTTAAAGGGGCAATGAAACTGCTGACCTCTGGCGATATCGATGGGTTGTATCAATACTGGCGAAGCAAAATCCGTAACCATTAAACCACGCAAAACCTGTCTTTAATTTTCCAGTTTTCATCCTCCTGTGACGGCGCAAAAGCCGTCATGTGTCACACACTTTTGTGGTTCGTTGTGGCTGGATATTTTGTCGCATTCCATTCACTTTCGGCACTTTTCTTAAACTCTGTTTACCCTTAAGTAACAAATAGTTATCACAATAAGCCAATATCCGTTAAGGTGCACAATTTTGCATAACCACGGTTAACTTTTATGCACCATTGCAGTATTACTGGTAATCAGTTCAGGGCAACAACAAAACGGAACCGAGAGCCATTTCTCACCCTCCGTATTTGAACCCCTCAGCTGTAGACCTAACCACGCTTGCAGTTTTACTGTCGCAGTTCTTACGCCTACCCCTGTCTGCTGTTCAATCACGTTCGCCCATCATGATTTTTAATTGATCAGGAGACTCGCTATGAGTGATATCGCGCTCTCTATCAGCATCCTCGCGCTGGTAGCGGTGTTGGGTCTGTGGATTGGGAATTGGCGTGTTTATGGCGTCGGTTTGGGGATCGGCGGAGTGCTGTTTGGCGGCATTCTGGTTGGTCACTTCACCGGTGCCTGGGGCGTCAAACTCAACTACGAAACCCTTCACTTCATTCAGGAGTTTGGCCTCATTCTGTTTGTTTACACCATCGGAATACAGGTCGGCCCCGGTTTTTTTTCTTCATTGAGAAGTTCAGGGCTCAAACTCAACGGCTTTGCGGCCCTTATCGTTCTGCTCGGTTGTGCGGTAACCGTCGCGCTTTACTATGTGTTTGATGTCCCACTGCCCGTCATTCTCGGCGTCTTTTCCGGAGCGGTGACCAATACGCCATCGCTCGGTGCCGGACAGCAAATCCTGACCGAACTGGGTGAGCAGAGCAACCTGCTGGATCTCACTGGTATGGGTTACGCCATCGCCTATCCGTTTGGTATTTGCGGCATTCTGCTCACGATGTGGCTGCTGCGCATGATTTTCCGCGTCAACGTCAACAACGAAGCCGAGGAGTTTGAAACCCACAACGGCCACAAAAAAGAGAGTCTGCACACCATTAACGTTGCGATCAAAAACCCCAACTTAAACGGCTTGCTGCTGAAAGACATTCCTGCGCTTAGCGAAGGCGATATTGTTTGCTCCCGCCTCAAACGCGGTGAACAGCTTCATGTGCCAAAACCCGATTCCCGGGTTGAAGTGAACGATCTGCTGCATTTGGTCGGCGACAAAAAAGCGCTGGAAAAAGCCCGTCTGGTGATTGGGGAAGAAGTCGATGCTTCACTGTCAACCCGTGGCACCGAACTGCGCGTGCAGCGTTTAGTGGTGACCAATGAAATTGTGCTGGGTAAAAAGCTGCGCGATTTGGATTTAAAAGAGAAGTACGACGTCGTCGTGTCACGCTTAAACCGCGCGGGTATCGAGCTGGTTCCCACCAGCAATTCAACGCTGCAATTTGGTGACATTCTCAATCTGGTTGGTCGTCAGGAAGCGATTGAAGCCGTGAGTGGCATGGTGGGTAACGCGCACCAAAAGCTGCAACAGGTGCAAATGCTGCCCGTGTTCGTCGGTATCGGTTTAGGTGTCTTGCTGGGCTCGATTCCGTTCTATCTGCCGGGCTTTCCTGCCGCGATTAAACTTGGCTTAGCGGGCGGCCCACTGATTGTCGCGTTGATCCTCGCCCGTATTGGTAGCATCGGTAAGATGTACTGGTTTATGCCACCAAGCGCCAACTTAGCGCTGCGCGAAATCGGTATTGTGTTGTTCTTGGCCGTGGTCGGGCTTAAATCCGGCGGGAACTTTGTCGAAACTCTGGTACAAGGTGACGGCGTGAGTTGGATGGGCTACGGCGTATTGATCACCGCGATTCCACTTATCACGGTCGGCATTCTGGCTCGCGTACTCGGCCATATTAACTACCTGACTATCTGCGGCATGTTGGCCGGTTCGATGACCGATCCACCAGCGCTGGCTTTTGCCAACGCCATTCACGAAGAGAGCGGCGCTTCTGCCCTCGCCTACGCCACGGTCTATCCACTGGTGATGTGTTTAAGGATCCTCTCGCCGCAAATCCTGGCGCTGATCCTGTGGAGTATGTAGATAAAAAAACGGGCTTAGGCCCGTTTTTTTCGTCAGTATCAAGAGTCTGGTCACCGGATCCACTTATTCAATCACAGTGTTCAAGTAAGTTTATGATTTAGCCAAAATCTCTTGGCGAATGATCTCTGCGCCAGCGCTCAGGGCATTCAACTTACCACGGGCAACGTCACGTGACAGAGGCGCCATACCGCAGTTGGTACATGGGTAGAGCTTATCTGCATCGACAAATTGCAACGCTTTGCGCAGCGTGTCGGCCACTTCTTCTGGGGTTTCAATCGTGTTGGTCGCCACGTCAATGGCACCCACCATCACTTTCTTGCCGCGCACCAGTTCCAGCAGTTCAATGGGCACACGTGAATTGTGACATTCGAGCGAAATGATATCGATGTTCGATTGCTGCAATTTCGGGAACACTGCCTCGTATTGACGCCATTCATTCCCGAGCGTCTTTTTCCAATCGGTGTTGGCTTTGATGCCGTAGCCGTAGCAGATATGGACCGCGGTTTCGCATTTCAGGCCTTCGATCGCACGCTCCAGCGCCGCAATGCCCCACTCGTTCACGTCATCAAAGAAGACGTTAAACGCAGGTTCATCGAACTGAATGATGTCCACACCTGCCGCTTCCAGCTCTTTCGCTTCTTCATTCAGAATTTTGGCAAATTCCCACGCCAGTTTTTCGCGGCTCTTGTAGTGATCATCGTAAAGGGTGTCGATCATGGTCATCGGCCCGGGCAGCGCCCATTTGATCGGCTTGTCGGTTTGCTGACGCAGGAACTTCGCATCTTCGACAAACACCGATTTCTGACGTGACACTGGTCCCACCACGGTTGGCACACTCGCTTCATAGCGATTACGAATCGTGACCGTTTTGCGGTTCTCAAAATCAACGCCGCTCAGGTGCTCAATGAAGGTGGTCACAAAGTGTTGGCGCGTCTGCTCACCATCGCTGACGATATCAATTTCCGCCTGTTGCTGCTCTTGCAGTGACACACGCAGTGCGTCGTGCTTACCGTCGGTGAGTTCCTGACCTTGCAGTTTCCAAGGCGACCAAAGTGTTTCCGGTTGAGCAAGCCAAGTTGGTTTCGGTAGGCTGCCAGAGGTTGAAGTGGGTAATAGTTTTTTCATAGTCAATTCTTCTATCAATTTGAGTGAATTACAAAGGTGTGTTGGCAGACCACTGTTCAAGAATGGTTTGATAAGGCTTGATAAAGTGCTCTTGCGCAAACTTCCCTTGTTCAACCGCTAACTGGCTACGCTCTGCACGGTCATACACGATTTGGGTAATGGAATGATCGAGGTTCTTTAAGTTCGGCTGGTAGCGTTTTCCTGCCGACGAGTTCGCATTGTAGATCTCCGGGCGATAGATCTTTTGGAACGTCTCCATGGTGCTGATGGTGCTGATCAACTCCAGATTGGTGTAATCATTCAGCAGATCGCCAAAGAAGAAAAATGCAAAAGGCGCGGCGCTATTCGCAGGCATGAAGTATCGCACCTGCAAACCCATTTTTTTGAAGTATTGCTCGGTCAGTGACGACTCATTCGGCAGGTATTCATAGCCCAGAATCGGATGGTGATTTTCCGTGCGATCGTAGACTTTGCTGTCTGACACACTCAAGCAAATCACCGGCGGCTTAGCAAACGCTTCTTTGTAGGTTGAGGAATCCACAAAGGTTTTGAAGAGCTTGCCGTGCAGGTCGCCAAAGCCTTCTGGAATCGAGAATTTCGCTTGGTTCTTGTTGTGCTCCAGCAGCAATACGCTGAAGTCATAATCACGCACGTAAGAGGAGAAGTTATTGCCAACAATGCCTTCAATGCGTTCGTTGGTTTTGTGGTCAAGGATGTTGGTTTTCAGGATCTCAATCGATGGGAATGTTTGGCCGCTGCCTTGGATATCCAAATCCACCGAGATGATTTCCAGCTCAACAGAGTAACGATCGCCGGTGGCGTTGTCCCAGTTCGCCAGCGCGTTGAAACGGTTATCAATCATTTTCAGCGCATTGCGCAGGTTCGACTGGCGGCTTTCGCCGCGCGCCAGGTTGGCGAAGTTCGTGGTAATGCGGGTGCTATCAGAAGGATGATAATTCTCATCAAAGACCACACTGTTAATCGTAAATTTAAAGCCTGTATTCATCGTAATCATCCTTCCTATTGCTTGAGCTAAACCTGATTGACTTTGCTGCTCTCTCTGTACTTTTCACTGTTGTTATTCGACGTGGGCTGCGTGATTGGGTTGGGTTAACCAGCCACATCAATATTATTTAGAGTTATGAGCGCTGTATTTTTTATACATGTGCGGTTATATGAATAAAAGTGGCATTACTTCATGTTCAACATGAAAATAATTAATGATTGGTTTTTGGACGGTGTTCGCACAGGACGGAATAGAGGGTGAAGCGCAAAATGGCGGCCTAACATATCTGCTATCCAGCGCAATCATACTTTAGTGAAAGGCAGCACAAGCTCAACGTTCTACAGGTAAAAATCACGCTATAGTTTAGGCGCTACTCTGCTGTTTCAACGCTGGCCCGGCTGTCGGCAATACGGAGCTGCAGGGATAAAAAATCACAATAATAATGACTAGGACGAAGTATGCTATCCGCTCAACAACGTATTGGCTTGAGCCTCACTGCCTGCGCTATTTTGGCAGTGGCAGGCGGCCTCTGGCTTGGTATTGAAAGTGCCGCACTGATTATTCTCACCACTGCTGTCGTGCTGCTATTGCAGCGCGCCGGGCAAACCGCTGTGTCTTCGCACTCACTCATGAAAGAGGCAGACGCTGTGGCGCCGTTGATTGCCGCCGAACTCAACAATAACGCCGTCAGCGCGGCCAATGTGTCCTACGCAATTGATGTGGTGAAAGCGCAAACCTCGCGCCAAGTCTCCTCCATTCACACCATTGCTGACACCTCGAATGCGATTACCGAAACGCTTGCCGTGACGGCCACCAGCGTGCAATCTGCGCTGGAAGCCACTCAGACTATGCGCGATACCAGCGAGGAAGGCCGCGGCGAGCTGGAATCGGCCATTGCAGGCATGCAACAGATTAGTGCGCAAACAGCCACGTCTGTAGCTCAAATCCAGACGCTGGATCAGCAAGTCCACCGCATCAAAACCGTCGCCGAAGTGATTGAAAATATTGCGGCGCAAACGAATCTACTGGCGCTCAATGCCGCCATTGAAGCGGCGCGCGCAGGCGAAAGTGGCCGTGGGTTTGCGGTGGTGGCGGATGAAGTTCGCAGCCTTGCCGAACGCACTTCGCGCAGCACCGATGAAGTATCCGGCATTGTGCAACAAATTTTTGATGAGACGCAGGAAGTGACGGCCACCATCACCGCGCTGTCCGATAAGGTCGAACAGGGTGTGACTCGGGTTGAAAGCGTCAATCAGCGGCTGCACAGCATCGCCCACCAATCGCAGGAAGTGGAGTCACAAATGAGCGGCATCAGTCAGGATGTGATTGCCAACGAACACAGCCTACGCCAGATTGCTGAATCTATTGAACATATTCAGCGCGAATTGTCCGACAGCGACAACGAGCTGTCTGATTTACAAAGCGAAGCTGAACAATTGATGCAGATTGCGGAACACAGTAATGCGGTGTTGGTGGAACATTTTGAAGAGAGCATTCACCGTCCGTTTTACGATTTAGCCGCCGGACTGGCGAAGGCGGTAGGCGAGCGTTTTGAAGCCGATATCGCATCGGGCAAGATCGCCGAACAGGCTCTGTTTGATCGTCAGCACAAGCCTATTGCCAATACCTCGCCAGCCAAGTATCACACCGCGTTTGATCAATATTGCGATGCCGTATTGCCTGAACTGCAAGAGCCGATCATCAAACAGCGCCGCGAAATGGTGTACGCGATCGCCACCGACGATCACGGTTACGTACCGACCCACAATAATCAGTTCTGTCAGGCTTTGACGGGCGATCCCAAAGTGGACATGGCCAGAAACCGCACCAAACGGATTTTTGGTGACCGCGTCGGTCTGCGCTGCGGCAAGCATACTCACACCATGTTGCTGCAGACTTATAAACGCGATACAGGCGAAGTGATGCATGACATTTCTGTGCCTGTAATGGTTAACGGACGACATTGGGGCGGCATGCGCCTTGGTTACTATCCGCCGCAATGATCCGCTCTGACTACTGGTCTGCGACGTGCCATCACGCGTCGCAGGCCATTCGCCTCACCAAACCGCTTTATCTTCTTATCCCTTCGATTCCGTGACATTCACGTGCCACACTGACGATTCATGCAATCTAACTGTGACGTTTTGAGTAATTTCCTCAATTGATAGTGTCTTTTATGTCATTTAGACTCGCGCAATGGACATGCTCATCATCTTCAAACTTTACCTGCTTTCCGGTCTGGCTTTTTTCGCCGCCTCCTTTGCCATATTCTCGCGAAACCTCAAAAACAGCAGCATTCGAATCGCCAAAGTCCTGCCGATTTTTGCGCTGTTTGGCCTTGTCCACGCTTTTCACATTTGGACCGAACTCTACTTCGATCTCTACCAACACGAATTCATTCTGACCCGCGGCATCGACGCGTTTCGCGTGTTCAAACTGGGGCTGTCGTTTTTACCACTTGCCTATTTCGCCTGGCGAATGCTACCGCTGAGCATGTGGCCGCAGCAGCATATCGCATTGATTAAAAAGGCGATCATCCTGCTGTTGTTTCTTCTTGTGGCCAGCATTTACTGGCTCTACACCCACTACTCGTTCCCCGTGTTTATCCATTACGCCAGCAACCATATTCGCTGGGTATTCGGCTTAGGGTTCAGTACGTTGGCAGGCCTGGCGACATACAGTTACGCCGACCGCGTTGAGTTTGAAGGCTTTGGTTCGTCACGCGCATTCAAACTGCTGGGCATTGCGCTGATTGGCTATGCGTTCAGCGCAGGTTTTCTGACCGACGATGCCGCGCAGCGGGTGCAAGTGATTCGTCTGCTGTGTGCTTACGGTATTCTGCTCAGCCTGTGGAATGCGATGCGCGTGTTTGACCGTGAACACGACCAACAATTGCAATCGGCACTGCAACTCTCCTTGCAAGACGCCAAACTCCGCGAATTGGGTGAACTGACTTCCGCCATCGCTCACGAAATCAAAACGCCCATCAGCAGTGCGATGATGAGCTGCGATTTACTGGAAAATCAGCTCTCGCACGACAGCAATCACAAGCGCCAAATCGACCGTATTCGTTACGGCCTGAGCCGCGCCGCGGAAATCAGCCAGGAAGTCCTTAACTACGCACACCACAAGCCAATTGACCGCCAACCAGTAATGCTGGCGGAAGTGATTGATCAGGCGTTATCACTCAATCATTACCGCTTGGAAGGTTTTGACTTGCTGGTGAATGTCGATCGCCAACTGAAGATTTTTGGCGATGCAGGGTTACTGGAAGAGGTGTTCAGTAATCTTATCGGCAACAGCGTCGATGCCAGTCAGACTCACAAATCACTGCGTATTCAGGGGTTTCAGAATAAGCTCAACGCCATTCTGACTTTTACGGATTGCGGTGGTGGCATGCCAGAATCTCTGCTTTCCAAAGCGACTCAGCCCTTTTTTACCACCAAGCCCAAAGGGGAAGGCACGGGGATGGGGCTGGCGCTGTGCAAACAAATCATTACGCAACACAACGGCGAACTGTTACTTTATAACCACGATAATGGACTCACAGTCGAAGTTCGCATCCCGAGGAAAATGCAATGACGTTACAACTGTTACTCGCAGAAGACGATCCGCAGCTTCGCGAAGTGCTCATCGAAGCGCTGACTTTAGAATCTTTCGCGGTCACCGCCTGTGACAACGCGGAAGACGCTCTCGACATCGCCGCCAAGCAGCCGTTTGACCTGGCCCTATTCGATGTCGTGATGGGCGGAATGACGGGCATTGATGCCCTGACGACTCTGCGTCGCCTGCAACCGAACATCGGCATCATCATCACAACCGCATTTGCGACGGTGGATATTGCCGTCGATGCGATGAAGAAAGGCGCCGATGAATTTCTCACTAAGCCATTTAATCTCGCGGCTTTATCAGTCACTCTAAAGCGCGTCCACGCAGAGCACGCACCAAAAGCGGATATTGCCGAAAGCGAGCATGATCAGATCTTCAGTGCCCTGTCGAATCCGATTCGTCGCACGGTGGTTAAACAGCTCAAGCTGCACCGCAAAGTGAAGTTCATGGATTTGTGCCGTATGGTCGGAATTGAAGACCACACCAAATTCAATTTCCATCTGCGCCAACTGGTCAACAGTGGCTTGGTATCGAAAGAAGAAGGCCGGGTGTATTCGCTGACCGCACAAGGCATGCAGATCTACGCCAGCCTGCTGAAATAACCCATCCCGCTGATTGAGTGGTTCGGTGTCCCGAGCACCGAACACTTGAATCGCCACCGAGTCAGTGACCACGCGTGAGACAAGCGTTCAACACGGATTGTTGGTTAACGTTAAACCTATGCAAATCCTGCCCGTTACATCGAATGAGGCGTTGGTGCGACATCCACAAGTGTTAACGACACCAGCAAACGCCAGATAACACAGAGCCACGCGGCTCACTTCGAGGTGTAGAAGCGCAGCGGCGTGGCTTTTCGGTTATTTGCTTTTCGGCGCTTGGCGTTTCACCTTACCCTGAAACTGTTTAATACTGCTCTTATTGTTGGTGCGACGGTTGGCCTTTTTATCACGTGGTGCGCGTTTACTCTCACCTGTTGACGGTTTGTCCGTCACAGGAAAGCCTGCCAAATCTTGCACTGGTAATGCACGTTGAGTGAGGTGACGAATCGCGTTCAGTGCGTCCATTTCACCATGACAGACCAACGACATCGCCACACCTTGCTCGCCTGCGCGGGCGGTGCGCCCCACTCGGTGAACGTATGTTTCGGCATGCATGGGCAGTTCAAAGTTGATCACGACCGGCAGCTGTTCAATGTGAATGCCGCGCGCTAACAGATCCGTGGCGATCAGTACGTTGACCTGACCTGATTTAAACTGAGCCAGCGCTTCTTCTCGCTCATCTTGACTCTTATTACCATGCAGCGCAGTGGTTGACACACCCGCTTTATTGAGCTTCTTCGCTAAGCCATCGGCGTTCTCTTTCGCACCGATAAAGACCAACACCTGCGTCCAAGCATTTTGTTGGACAAGTTCAATCAACGCTTTGGTTTTACTGCCTTTATTGACTAAAAACAGCGTTTCAGTGATGTCTTGATTGGTGCTGTTTTCTTGATGCGCAGCCACCTGTTTGGGTGAGCGCATCAACTGCTTCGCTTTTTCCTTCAACGCATCAGAGAAGGTCGCTGAGAACATTGCCGTTTGGCGCTGATTGGCGGTTTGCATCGCGATGTTTTGTACATCCGGCCAAAAGCCCATGTCTAGCAAACGGTCGGCTTCATCCAATACGAGGGTATGAATATGGCTCAAATCCAAGCCGTTATTCGCCAGATCAACCAAACGACCGGTCGTCGCGACAAGAATATGAGGATTTGTCGCGAGCGCCTGCTGCTGTTGCGCTTTATCAACGCCGCCACACAAACACACCGCGTTGATTTCAAGCGCTTGACCAACTTGGTTGATCGCTTCACTCACTTGGATTGCCAGCTCACGCGTTGGCACAAGAATCAGCGCTTTTTGCTGAGGATTTGCGGTGAGTTTGTCTAACAACGGCAAAGCATAAGCGAGCGTTTTGCCGCTGCCGGTATTCGCCAATGCCAACACGTCTTTGCCAGCTAATAACTCTGGAATAACTAACGCTTGAATATCGGTCGGCTTCTTGACGTCTTTTGGCAGTGCGTGAATTAGCTCAGAACTCAATGAGAGAGTAGAAAATGGCATTAGCGGAACCTTGTGCTTTGGGTTGAAGAGGCAATAGAAACAATAAAAAGCGGGAAAACGCAGGCGCGGACTCTACCACAATCTACGGGGTGAACCATCCTATTTTAGGCGCTGAAAGCAAGCAGCGCCGAAATGCTGCGCTTTCAAGTAGGTTTACATTGTAAATGGTTCCTTGGTGTAAAAAGCGCACTTCAAGGCCATCTCTAAGCCGCGAACGTCAAGCCATGTGCGCAAGCCGTTGATTTTTTGAAGTGCAATGCGTCGCATTTTATGCACCGTGTTGTCGTTGCTATCAAAGTTTCAGTCGCCTAAATTACAATCTATTTGACTCATTTCCAGTCATCACGCACGTTAATCGATGTCAAACCACATGGAACTTAGGAATGGAACACCACACGTTACTGCTGTTTACAATCGCCTGTCTGTCGATCAATTTGATCCCAGGCCCCGATGTGATTTATATCGTCTCTAACACCATGAAAGGGAAAATGGCCGCGGGTATGAAAGCCGCGCTCGGGCTCGGTGTGGGTTATGTGGTTCACACGTTGGCTGCGTGTTTGGGCTTGTCGGCGCTGATTCTCAGCTCAGCAATGGCGTTTACTGTCGTCAAATGGCTTGGGGCGGCGTATCTGGTCTATCTCGGCATAAAATCTCTGTTGGCGATGTGGCGTGGCGGCAGCCAGCTCAGCCTCGACCATCAAGCAAAAGCGCCGCAAAATATCTTTATGCAAGGCGTTATTGTCAGCGTACTCAACCCGAAAGTAGCGCTGTTCTTTTTGTCCTTTCTTCCGCAATTTATCGACCTCTCAACAGGCTCTGCGAGCATGCAACTGTTTACTTTCGGCTTAGTCTTCAGTGTGCTGGCGACGCTGTGCAATGTGCTCTACGCCACGGCTGGCAGTTGGTTGCTGGGTAGCCCAAAAGCAAGCCGTTATTCACGAGCCCTGGAAGGCGTATCGGGCGTACTGCTGATTGGTCTGGCGGGCAAAATTGCCGTCAGCGACCGTTAAGCCAACCACTAAATCCGATACGAAACGAAAGGAAGTACGATGTACAAAGGTAAGATCACTGAATTGCTCGGCAGCGAACTGCCGATAATCCAAGCCCCGATGGCAGGTGTGCAAGACAGCGCGTTAGCCATCGCGGTGTGTGAAGCTGGTGGCTTAGGTTCACTGCCGTGCGGAATGTTAAGCGCGGACAAGATTGTTGCTGAAATCGAGGCGATTCAGGCTGCGACAGACAAACCGTTCAACCTCAATTTCTTCTGCCATGAGATGCCTGAGCAAGATGCGCGGCAGCAGCAAATCTGGCGCGATACCCTGCGCCCTTATTTTAACGAGCTCGGCAGCGAGCCTGAAAACCATAGCGGCGGCGCCAGCCGACTGCCATTTAGCCATGAAATGGCTGACGCGATTGAACACTACCAGCCACGCGTGATCAGTTTTCACTTTGGATTACCGAAACCGGACCTGTTAGCGCGAGTAAAATCCTGGGGGTGCGCGGTGCTCTCTTCAGCCACCACATTACAGGAAGCGCTATGGTTAGAAGCGCACGGTGCCGACGCAATCATTGCTCAGGGCGCGGAAGCGGGTGGACATCGGGGTATGTTCCTGACGAACGATGTGACCACGCAACTCGGTACATTCGCATTGGTACCACAAATCGCCCACAATGTGCGTGTTCCGGTGATTGCCGCGGGCGGTATCGCCGATAGCCGTGGCATTAAAGCCGCCATGACACTGGGCGCCGAAGCCGTACAACTGGGCACAGCCTATATGCTGTGTAGCGAAGCCAAAACCTCCCCCCTGCACCGCAGCGCCATTTCGGGCGCTTGCGCCAAGCACACCGCCTTAACCAATGTGTTTTCCGGACGACCAGCGCGCGGTATCGTTAACCGCGCCATGCGCGATCTGAACTATCTTTCTTCACTCGCACCGCAGTTTCCGTATGCGTCAGCCGAGATGTCCGCACTGCGCACGTTAGCCGAACAGCAAGGCCGTGACGATTTCACTCCGCTCTGGTGTGGGCAAAACACATCCGGCTGCGTGGCAATCTCCGCCGCCGAACTGACCTTGTTGCTGGCCACAGAAAGCGGCATGTTGCCGATTCGGTGACATCTCACCATGGGGCCTCCTCTCTGGTTCCATGGCTCTCGGTTACAATATTGATTGTGACGGTGTGTCATACTGTAACGTTATGTGTGCAATAAACTATTTTGTTGCCACCGTCATTCTTATCACAACAAATTGCATATTAAATATATGCACATGCTATCGTCTGCCACATTGCCAATCATTTGGCATTTTTCACATAAAACACAATAAATTCAGAGGAATGTATGCAATTTAATCAGTGGCTAGTGTCAGCAATTACAATTGTGGGTTTGAGTTCAAACGTAGTAGCGCAAACAGAAGAAATTGAGAGTTCTAAAGAGAAGTCCCAAGGCAGTGTTTACCTCGGTGCTGGGCTGTCTTTCTATAACAATACCGAATTGGAATATAAGGGGTCGTCCGTTGACGAGTCAGCTGATTTCGGAGACTTTGGTTACAACTTATTGGCGGGTTACGAGTTTAACACTCACAAGGTAGTAAAACTGGGGGTTGAATTGGAGTACCGTCACTTTGGAGAGGTCAATTACGCAGGCCAACTTGATGTTAAAGGGGATGCATTTTTCATCAATGCCAGACCGAAATTTATTGTGTCTTACGATTACGCAGATTTATACGTTTCATTAATTGCCGGTTTAGGGACTGTTGATATTGACGCCACAGCAACACAATACGGGATCTCCGCATCCAAATCGGAAGCGGCTTTCCAGTATGGTGCGGAATTTGGCATATTGCTAAACGACCACATTGATTTGCATCTCGGTTACCGCGTAGCTCTTGTCGATATCGAAGATACTGATATTGCATTAAATAGCGGTTATGCCGGTATTCGTTATCACTTCTAATAGTTAACCAAACGCACGGCATGCACATGAAAACAAAAAGGCACGTCACTAGAACGTGCCTTTTTCATTGGCTTTGCAGTGAAAGTTAACGGCGGGCTTGCATGGCCAGTTCTACCGCGCGCAGCTGTGCTAGCGCTTTGGTCAGCTCAATCTGCGCCTGCGCGAAACTGAAATCGTCACCGTGGTGGCGAATGTTCTCTTCCGCGGCTTTGCGTGCCGCTTCTGCGCGAGCCCGGTCGATATCTTTACTGTGCAGCGCGGTATCGGCCAGTACAGTGACGATATCCGGTTGCACTTCCACCAACCCGCCAGAGACATAGAGGATCTCCTCTGGCTTATGCAAGTCACCAACAATACGCGCCACACCCGGTTTGATCTTGCTGATCAGCGGAGAGTGGCCCGGGCGAATCCCGAGTTCACCATCTGCGCCAGCGATGGCCAGGCCATGCGCGGGGCCAGAATACAAGGTGCCTTCAGCACTCACTACGTTGAGTTGAAACGTGTTTTGTGTAACAGCTATCGCCATGTTGCCTCCTGCCAATTACAGCGTTTTGGCTTTTTCAAGCACTTCGTCGATGGTACCGCAGTACAGGAATGCCTGTTCCGGAATGTCATCGTACTGACCATTCAGCAGCGCTTTGAAGCCTGAAATGGTGTCTTTCAGCGGAACGAACACGCCTTTCTGACCGGTAAACACTTCAGCAACGTGGTAAGGCTGAGTCAGGAAACGCTCCACTTTACGGGCGCGTGAAACCAGACGTTTGTCATCTTCCGACAGCTCATCCATCCCCAGAATCGCGATGATGTCTTTCAGCTCTTTGTAGCGTTGCAGAGTCATCTGCACGCGCTGCGCCACATCGTAGTGCTCCTGACCGACGATTTGTGGATCCAACTGACGCGAAGTGGAGTCCAGTGGGTCAATCGCAGGATACAGGCCGAGTGCAGCAATGTTACGAGACAGAACTACCGTCGCATCCAAGTGCGCGAAGGTGGTCGCTGGCGATGGGTCGGTCAAATCATCCGCAGGTACATATACCGCCTGGATTGAGGTGATCGAGCCATTTTTGGTTGACGTGATACGCTCTTGCAGCACGCCCATCTCTTCAGCCAATGTTGGCTGGTAACCTACCGCTGAAGGCATACGGCCCAGCAGCGCCGATACTTCGGTGCCCGCCAGTGTGTAACGGTAGATGTTATCGACGAACAGCAGCACGTCACGGCCTTCGTCACGGAAACGCTCCGCGATGGTCAAGCCAGTCAGCGCCACGCGCAGACGGTTACCCGGTGGCTCATTCATCTGGCCATACACCATCGCCACTTTGTCCAGTACGCCAGCGTCTTTCATCTCGTAGTAGAAGTCGTTACCTTCACGGGTACGTTCCCCTACCCCGGTAAACACGGACAAGCCGGAGTGCGCTTTAGCGATGTTGTTAATAAGTTCCATCATGTTGACGGTTTTACCGACACCCGCACCACCGAACAGACCGATTTTGCCGCCTTTTGCGAACGGACAAATCAGGTCAATGACTTTGATGCCGGTTTCCAGCAGCGCGGTGCTGTTGGCCTGCTCTTCGTAGCTTGGCGCCGGACGGTGAATCTCGTATTGCTGCTCTTCACCAATCGGACCACATTCGTCGATCGGCTCGCCCAGCACGTTCATGATACGGCCAAGGGTTTTCTCACCCACAGGCACGGTGATCGGGCCACCGGTGGTTTCACACTGAATGCCACGTTTCAGGCCATCCGATGACCCCATAGCGATACAACGTACGATACCGCCACCCATTTGTTGCTGTACTTCCAGCATCAGTGACGAGTTGTTGCCGCCGATGACTTTCAGCGCGTCGTAGACTTTCGGCCCTTGGTTTTGCTCGAATTCCACATCAACAACCGCGCCAATCACTTTGACGATTTTGCCAATACTCATAATAAAAACCTCAAATTTCTCTCTAAACCGCCTGGGCGCCTGCAACGATTTCGCTCAGCTCTTGGGTAATCGCAGCCTGACGTGCTTTGTTGTACACCAGTTGCAGGTTCTCAATCAGTTGGCCCGCGTTATCGGTCGCAGCTTTCATCGCCACCATTCGCGCAGCCTGCTCACAGGCGATAGTCTCAACCACACCCTGATACACCAGTGATTCCACGTAACGGTGAATCAGATGGTTGAGGATGTCCTGAGGTGACTGTTCGTAGATGTAGTCCCAGCGACTGTTCTGATCACGCTCGATATCCTCTTTCGGAAACGGCAGCAGTTGCAGTACGCGGGGCTTTTGCACCATGGTGTTCACAAATTGGTTGAACACCATATACAGACGATCGATCTTGCCTTCGGAGTAATGCTCCATCATGGCGTTCACGGTGCCCAGCATCTCTTCCAGTTTTGGCTTGTCGCCCAGACCCGAAGTCTGCGCAATGGATTTCCCCATCGATTGGAAAAAGCCAATCGCTTTTGAACCAATCAGTGTGGTATCCACTTCCACGCCTTTGGCGCGCCAATCCTGCATCTCCGTCAACACCTGCTTAAACAGGTTGGAGTTCAAACCGCCGCACAAGCCGCGGTCTGAAGAGATGATGATGTACGCCACACGTTTGATTTCCCGCTCTTGCAGGAACGGATGACTGTACTCCAGCGTGCCAGATGACACGTGGCCGATCACTTTGCGCATGTTGATAGCATAAGGACGCGATGCTTCCATGTTGTCCTGTACCTTGCGCATTTTGCTCGCGGCCACCATCTGCATCGCACTGGTGATCTTCTGGGTATTCTGAACACTGGCAATCTTGGTGCGGATCTCTTTCGTATTTGCCATAAAGGCCTCCTACTGAGTGATGCAATGCCCTTATTGCAGTGCCATGAACGCTTCCATCAGCGCAAACAACTGGCTTTCGATTTCGCCGTTGTAATCGCCGGTCGCGTTGATGGTTTGCAGCAGTTCTGCCGCGTTTGCACGCGCGTATGCCAGCAAATCGTCTTCAAATTTGGCGATGTCATGCAGCTCAATGTTGCTCAGGAACCCTTTCTCGGCAGAGAAAATCACCACCGCTTGCTCGGCCACACTCATCGGTGAGTACTGTTTCTGCTTCATCAGCTCCGTCACTTTCTCACCGTGGTCAAGCTGACGACGCGTAGTCTCATCCAAATCGGAAGAAAACTGAGCAAACGCCGCCAGTTCACGATACTGCGCCAGTGCAGTACGAATACCACCAGACAGTTTCTTGATGACTTTGGTTTGCGCTGCACCACCGACACGAGAGACCGAGATACCCGGGTCAACCGCCGGGCGCAGGCCCGAGTTGAACAGTTGGGTTTGCAGGAAGATCTGACCGTCGGTAATCGAAATCACGTTGGTCGGAACGAACGCTGACACGTCACCCGCCTGGGTTTCGATGATTGGCAGCGCCGTCAATGAACCGGTTTTGCCTTTCACTTCACCGTTGGTGGCACGTTCCACGTACGCTTCGTTCACGCGCGCTGCACGTTCCAGCAGACGGGAGTGGAGGTAGAACACGTCGCCCGGGAATGCTTCACGGCCTGGTGGGCGTTTGAGCAGCAGGGAGATTTGACGATACGCTACCGCTTGTTTAGATAAGTCATCGTAAACGATCAGTGCATCTTCACCGCGGTCACGGAAGTATTCACCCATGGTACAACCGGCGTAAGGTGCCAGGTATTGGAGCGCCGCCGCTTCAGAAGCAGAGGCCACCACGATGATGGTGTTGTCCAGTGCGTTGTGCTCGTCGAGTTTACGAACCACGTTGGCAATGGTTGACGCTTTTTGGCCAATTGCCACGTAGATACATTTCACACCCAGAGATTTCTGGTTGATGATGGCGTCAATGGCCATCGCGGTTTTACCCGTTTGACGGTCACCGATGATCAGCTCACGCTGACCACGACCGATTGGCACCATAGAATCCACGGCTTTGTAGCCAGTTTGAATCGGTTGGTCGACCGATTTACGGTCGATAACACCCGGTGCAATCACTTCGACGGGTTCCATTCGATCGAACGTGATCGCGCCTTTACCGTCGATAGGTTGACCGAGCGTGTTCACCACGCGACCCAGCAGGCCGTTACCTACTGGCACTTCCAGAATGCGGCCGGTGCCTTTCACTTTCATGCCTTCGCACAGGTCCGCGTAAGGGCCCATGACCACCGCGCCGACCGAGTGACGCTCCAGGTTAAGCGCCAGTGCAAAGCGGTTATCCGGCAGTTCCAGCATCTCACCTTGCATCACGTCAGACAGGCCGTGAATGGTGATGATACCGTCGCTGACAGAGACAATAGAACCTTCGTTACGTGCTTCGCTTTCAAGGTCGAAGTTGACGATACGCTGTCTGATTAATTCACTGATTTCGTTTGAATTTAATTGCATTTCTTTACCCCATTACACATGTAGGTTGGTCGAGAGGCGGCCGATATTCGCGATGACGCTGCCATCAAACACGGTTTGGCCGGCTTTAATCACCACACCACCTACCAGGGATGGATCCAGTTGTTGTTCCAGCGTGATGGTTTTGCCAAAGCGCTGCGTTAATGCTTGAGTAAGCTGCAATGCTTGCTCATCATCCAGCGGCTCGGAGGTACACACTGTCACATTCATGGTTTGTTGGAATTCCGCCATATACTCGCGGAACTGGCTCAGGACTTCGCTCAACGCCTTTAACCGACGATTCTCGGCCATCACTTTCAGAAAGTTCTGAAAGTACTGGCTCATAAACTCACCGCCCACTTGCAGCATCATCTCCAGCAGCGGCTGTTCAGAGCTCTCTTCGTCCAGCTCATTGAGCATCAGAACGGTGTTGGGTTGAGTCAGAATCATCTCGGCGATGGTCAGCGTTTGCTGCCATTCGTCCAGTGCGTCGATCTCTTTGGCGAAATCAAACGCTGCTTTGGCGTAAGGTTGAGCGACGACAGTTAAGTCAGACATGCGTCCTCCTACATTTCACTGATGAATCGGTTCACAAGATCGCGATTCGCAGTGCTGTCGAGATTACGGCTGATCAGCTTGCTGGCGCTTTCGATCACCAGGTCGGCCATTTCCGCTTTCAGTTCCTGACGCAGGCGGTTACGTTCGTTATCGATTTCCGCCTTGCCCTCCGCAATGATGCGGTCTTTTTCTTGTCTGGCGAGTTCCACCGCTTCAGCAACCAATTGGTCCTGACGCTGCTGACCTTGCGCAATGATGGCCTGCGCTTTCTCGCGCGCTTCGGCAATCACGGTGGCACCGTTGGCTTTCGCCAGCTCAAGTTCCTTCACGGCTTTCTCTTTCTGAGCCAGACCTTCAGCAATTTCGGCGCGGCGCTCATCCAGCAGTTTGACGAGTGGTGGCCAGACGTATTTCATGCACAGCCACGCGAAGATCACGAACGAGATCGCCTGGCCGAGCATAGTGGCATTGATATTCATAGCACCCTCACATTCATAACGTGTTTTTGACGATTAATTTCGAATTACGCTACGGCGAAGATGATGTACAAACCGATACCCACACCAATCATTGGTACCGCATCCACAAGACCCATCATGATGAAGAACTGGGTACGAAGCATTGGGGTCAAATCAGGTTGACGCGCGACACCTTCCAGATATTTACCTGCCAGGTTACCGATACCTGCGGCTGCACCCGCGGCACCTAAACCAATCAATAGTGCACCGGCTACATACAGAACTGCGCTAACGATATCCATAACAACTCCTAGAATTGAATCAACAAGTTAAAATTAAATAAATTTGAGAAATAAATTAGTGGTGTTCTTCTACAGCCATGCCTAAATAAACCACGGTCAAAACCATGAATATGAAAGCCTGAAGAACAACGATTAAAATATGGAATAATGCCCATGGAACACTTAATGCCCACTGCATCCACCACGGCATTAATGCGATCAGGATAAATATCATTTCACCTGCGTACATGTTGCCGAATAATCGCAAACCTAATGAAATAGGTTTTGAAATTAACGTTACCAGTTCTAACACAAAATTAACTGGATATAACAAAGGATGAGAAAAAGGTTGCGTAGTTAACTCTTTAATAAACCCTTTAATTCCTTTGTTTTTTAACGTATAGAAAATCACTAAAGCAAATACACCGAGTGCCATAGACATCGTAATATTCACGTCTGCAGACGGTAGATCTCTAAAGTGACCAATCCCCAACATTCGAGTGATAGCTGGAATAAAATCAATCGGTAATAAGTCGATTGCGTTCATCAGCAATACCCAAACAAATATCGTCAGAGCCAGCGGGCCAATCAACTTGTCTTTGGCCAGAAAAATCTCGCTGACAATGTTTTCGACGAATTCAAAAATCAATTCGATAAAACATTGGAAACGACCTGGTACTCCTTTGGTTCCTTTGCTGACTGCAAAACGGAACGCCAGAATGAAGGCAATTCCCAGAACCCAAACCATGATCATGGAATCGATATTGATGCCTGACCAACCCTCGCCAGAGGTAAGAAAGGTCAGGTGGTGCTCAATGTATTCATGAGCCGATTGAACCTTCTCCATCTATGCTTTCCTTTCGGCCTTGTCCTTAAACATCGGCGTGAAGAAATGCCCGAGCATTGTCACACTGAATGCAATCAAGACCACTATGTTGCGCAGAGCCATGAATCGAAAGGTCAATACAAACATCAGGATGGTGTATATCACTTTGATGTTGCGGCTTAAGTTCATTAAGTCGCGTAAACTCTCCGTGGGTTTGAACTTCGATTTAATGGACGCCAGTAACATCCCGATCAAGGACGGCACCACGGCGATAACGACACCGGTGAACGCAGACTCTGCGCTTAACGTTCCATATCGAAAATACTCGAATCCAATGAATAACAACCCTAAGACCGTCTGAGCACACAGTATCCTCTTGCCTGCCACCATAATGGCATTGCTGGTACTACTTGCTTCCATAAACCACCTTGTTAATTAAAATTACAATTTATTCTGATAATTAAAATTCACAAAAAGTCCTTATTAAGTTTAATTTAAAATATCCTGATAATTAAATTTCACAGAATTAAATTCAGATTGATAATTATATTTCACAGAATAAGAATAACTCGGGATAAACAACCTTTCCCTCGAGTCCAAAAAAATATACACCCATAATTCGAACGGTTTGAATCCCAAAAAGCTGAAAATTATCATTCCATTTTTGAAGGTGATATTTATTTGTTTTTCTCAATTTTTGGGGATAGATTAAAAAGCAAGTTTGTACAGCAATGCAGACATAGCTCTATCACATGGATTGTGAACCCATCGGCGCGAGTTATTATGTGTTGGTAATATGAACCCAAATAAAAGCTAATTTTTTTGATTTACCAGAATCCCACTCTAAACACGTTGTTTAGAGTGGTTCTTTTTTTGTGCGGGATTTATTATATCGAAGTTAATTTAAACAAATTTTAAATAACCCCGTTATTTAAATTAACGAGGTTATTCATTTTTACTCTTATTTATTTTATTTTTAGTGCGACTAGTTGCTTAATATCACTCGGGCATGGTGAGGCTGAACGGGTCGGTTGTTGTGTCCCATCACTTGCATCAGTGATTGATCCTGCTGCGCAGAGAGCACCTGCGGTTGTTTAAGTACAAACCAACGTACCCCTTCGCTGCACGGTGGTGTGGTCAGCGATCCATTAAATCGATAATAATCATTCAGTCGTGGTATCAAATCGTTGACTGGAAATGCGTTACTCAACAGCTGGGACTGACCTTTTTTCGGTAATGTCTGAGTCAGTTGACTTAGTGCGGAATTCTCTTTACCAACCTCAAACATCACGGCTAGCACCGCCAGATTGCCCTCGGCATCCGCGTTAACAAAATGTGCTTCCAGCGGGTATTGGTGCCCCTTAATCAGGTTCTCTGACGGAGTGTGAAAATGAAACTGCTGCAACGTGAAGGTTTTACCATCCACGCTCAGCGTATTGTTGCCACTGACGCTGGCCTGCAACGTGTGGCCATTATTGGTCAGAGAGGTCACCACACCGGCATAATGCACAGCTAAAGGCGCCAGTTGTGCCTCAACGGCGTCATCAATATTAACCGGGCTCTGGTTCACACCAGCAGCGCACACCGGAGATACTGCTCCCCAATGCTCAGGCCCGTGAGCGCCTTCGTACCCCCATTCAGACGCGTGTACATTTGCCGCGCACAGTGCGCTTACTGACATTGCCAACCATAATTTTTTCATCATTTTTCCTTGAAGTTGTATGTTTGCACTCGATACTCAGCTCACCGTCATAGTGAACGCTGCATAGTAATGACCCTTTTCAATCTGGGTGTATGCTGAAAAATTAGATTGATGCCGGAAATTGGAAGGGTGTTCTCAATGCGCGCACAAGCCAAGCATGATGAGTACGCCTAATTTCCTTAACCACCTGTTTTATCAGTAGAATACGTGCTACACGCATAAAAAAGGCAGTGCCGGAGCACTGCCTGAGTTCACTTCCTTGTGGGACTTAATCTGGTTACTGAGCCTGATTCTCGGCGATGGTTTGGGCGCTGCGCTCGAAGGTCATCGCTAGGCGCTCAAACATCCCTTCCACCACTTCAAACTGGCCTTTCGGGAGATTCGCTTCACGCAGCGCTTGCAACAGTGCATCACTGACTTGGCTGAACCGACGTGTCGTTTTGCCTTTAGAACAGAGGAAGAAGGCATCCGCCAGCGCCTGCTGCCAATCATCAAGCGTTGTTTCCACCTTGCTGCTTTTCACCCCCGAAATTAAACGGCGCAAACGAATCGACACATGCCCCAGATTGAGACCCGTCAACGCTAAATCCGTGATGTCACGCGTGCGACTGGCCATGCTTTTGTCGTAGGTAGCAATGCGCAGCAAGCGGTCCCCCATTCGGGCGTTAAACCAGTGATCCGGCGCAGGATGGGACATGAGCTCTCGCAAATCCTTTTGCGTTGCGCGCATCAGGCGGTGCTGCATCAACTGCAGCCCAGGGCCAGTAATCATCTTGAACATCCAGTACAGCACCGTCACGCCGACAAAAATCGACAGCGCATTGCTGAGCGTGGAATCAATCGAAAACGAACGCGTCATGTTGTTGCTTGGGCTGATCAAGATGGTAAACGGAATGCAAAAGCCAAGGCCGTATGGCAGGGTCGGACGGTTCGCCAGCGCCAGCAAACCAAAGAAATACGGACCAGCGAGAATCATCACCAGCAGCTCATAATCTCCACTACTTTGCGCCAGCAAACCAAGGCCATAAAAAATCGCCACAGGGACCGCGATCATCACCCCAAGTAGCAGGCGTTGTAGCACTATCATCAATATGGTGAGCGGTAAGCGCGCCATCATGATGGAGAAGGTCACCGGCAGGATCATCATCATCAGCGCCGCACTCGAGCCCGTTCCGACCCACACGCCAGCGCCCACAGAAAAGACCACCATGGTGCGCAGGCCAGTCGTCAATCCCACCAGCGGGTCTTTGTAGGGCTTAAGATTCGGTGCATTGAGCAAGACCGGCTCTTTACTGATCAGTGCGTTATACCCTTTCAGGATCATCACCAGATCGGCACTCAGTTCCAGCGAGACTTTCATCAACCGGGATTGTAACGGCGTGAGGTCGACAGCCTGATTGCTGTACACCAACTGACGGCGGCGCAGTGTCTGAGCCAGTTTGTAGCACGCTTCATAATCCGTCGTGGCCTGCATGCGCCTGAAGCTTTCGCCCATTTCTGCCATCATCTGCGCCAAATCATCGCCGATCAGTTCCGAGTGTTTGCGTTGCAGACGACCAAAAATCTGAATCACCGCAAGCAGCGACAGGGTCTTATTACAAATCAGGCTGGCGGCTTTACTCTGTCCCGGGCCTTCCGGACCTTCGTATACCACTGCGCTCAAGTCATCGCTCATCACCGCAATCGATTCCAGGATCGCATCAATGTGCTGATGCCGGTTTTCGTGGGATCCGTCTTTGTCTAATTCCAGACTCAGATAACTCAGCGTTTGGTTGATCACATTGCGCGCATGAGTGCGCAGGCCATCTTTTACTTCCATCGGGAAGATCAGTTTACTCACCAACGCCGCGCAGATAGCACCGACGATGATTTCGCTCACGCGCGCCTGAGCGACTTGAAAGATGGTCTGACTGCTGGCGGTCGACGGTGACACCATCACCAGCAACACAATCAGACAGGCGGTAATACCCGCCATCGCAAAAGCGTAAATGAAGTTAGTACGACGCACCATGGCGCCCATACCGGAGTTAAAACCCAGCCACAGCGCAAGCAAAGGCAGGGCAATTTCCGGATACGGTGCAAACCAGTTGAGAATGGCAATCCCGACGATACCCCCGATCAGAGTACCGACGATTTGGCACAAACCTTTTTCAATCACCAGACCGCCTTCCGGACGGATTTGCAAAAACACCGCCGACACCAGCGCCCAATAAGGACGATCCAGATTGAGGAACATAGCGATATACAGCGACAACGCCATCGCAATGACCCCTTTGATCGCAAACAGCACCGCCCGTTTATCCGGCATTAACAGGCTGTTGAGTAACACACCCATGGGCTTTACTCAGCTTCTTGCAGATAAATGGAGACCGTCATCCCGGCGCTGATGTTGATGCCTTCCGGCAGCGGATCCAGTTTGATATCGACCGGAATACGCTGTGCCAGTCGCACCCAGTTGAAAGTTTGTTGCACCTGAGGCAACAACTGCCCGTTGCTGCTGGTGTTGCTGTCGGCAATCGCTTTGCCGATGCTCACCACCGACCCCGTCAGCGGTTCACCGCCGCTCATCAGGCTAATCTTGGCTTTCTGCCCCACTTTGATCAGCGGCAGTTTGGTCTCTTCGAAATAGCCCGTCACGTAAAACGAATCTGTTTTGACCAGCGAAATCACCGAACTGCCCTGACTGACGTAGTTACCTTCACGCAAATTGAGGTTAATCAAGGTACCGTCGGCTGGCGCGTGAACCTGAGTGCGGTCGAGGTTGATTTGCGCGCTGTTCAGCTGAGCTTTAGCGATATCCAGACTCGCTTGTGCCAGTTCGGTATTGATGCGCGCGCTTTCCACTGTCTCTTCACTGATCAGTTTTTTATCGGTTAACTGCTGGCGGCGATGGTACTGATGGCGAGCCAAATCGAGTGAATATTGTTTATTTTCAACCTGCGCGGTCAACTCTTTGATTTTGGCCTGATAACGGGTGTCATCAACACTGAAAATCAAGTCGCCTTTCGTCACTGGTTGGTTATCTTTCACATTGAGTGTTTTCACCCAGCCGGAAACATCCGGCGCAATGGTGATCACTTCGGCGCGAATGCGTCCGTCGCGTGTCCAGGGAGAATAGAGGTAGTGGTTCCAGACCCAATGACCAGCAATGACGGCAATAATGACCACCGCCAGAGTCAGCGAGATTCGAAATAATTTTCCCATGCGCAACATTAACTCCCGAAAAAATGAACAACTACAGCCAGATAACAAACAAACAGCCCCACTTCGAACCAGGCAGCTTTCCACAGCAGATGGTAAACACCCGTTGTATGCAGCACGAAGCGGGTCAGACAGGAAAGAATGAACGCCATTGGCACAAACACCACCAACGGACTGAACAGTAAGCCTCCCAGTGCTAATTCTTCAAACATAACGAAATAATCTCAATGGGTTAGATTAGAAGTATAGAACAGCAGAAATCAGAATATGGAACGAAGAATGCGGAGTCAGCGGCGACGTGCAGCGTGGCAAGCAGAGCGGCGGGCTCTTTGCCTTAGCCGAAGTCTCTGCGTTGTGCAGCAAGCATCACGTAATGATGACTAAGGAATTTCAGGAAAGAGTCCGGCAACAAAAAGTAAGACGGTTGAGCGTAACTAAACTGACGGCTGGCGACTGTTTTTATTCTAAGTTTGGTCTTAGTTTGCGCCGGCGTTTCTTTCCGGACAAGCACCAATCAGGACGCACACTCGTGACGACAAAGAAAAAATCGTCACTCATCCGGTGACAAAAAAACCGGGCAGATCCCGGTTTTGTTCTTCATATCAGAAGCCTACGCGCTGCTCATCGTGCCAGATGCGTGTATTCAATAATGACCTGATTACCATCAATCAGAACACACTGAATTTCACCATCGACCGTGACGCGGTTTTGCAGGTGAACCAGATGCTCACCCGAGATGAACTTATTCTTCAGCGTCGGCAGCACGTTATGTGGCTCCACATGCAGCTGCTGACAAAACTTAGTAACAAACGCCATCGTCAGCGGTGCGTTGCCACGCAAAATGTTTGAAAACTCGACCTGACTGACCCCCAGTCTTTTGGTCATTTCCATCTGCGTCAGATGCATTTTTGCTTTTTGGGACATCCAAACATCGTACAGAGCAATACGATCCTCTGGGCCAAATTCCATTGTGTTTCCTCAATTCATCACCTAATGCTATGAAAATGACAAAAACCCATAAACCGTATGTCAATCGAAAGTGAGTTTCTGTCCAAGATTTCCCACAGTCCATGGTTATGGAAGCCAGATCGCCACCAATGTCATGCTCAGGTTGATGAAGAAACAGTCAGTCGACAACGCGATTGCGCAAGCAAAAAGGCCCGCAAAACGCGGGCCAGTCTTTACCTAACTCTCAGATTGCTATGCAAACAGGCTGGCGAACAAACGCTTCACCCAATCCATTGCCTGCTTGAACCAACTGCCGGTATCAACACTTTCCAGCGCAATCAACGGCGCTTCGCCCACTTTACGTTGGTCAATCTGATAAATCACTTTGCCGACCACGTCACCCTGCTCAATGGGTGCTTTAAGTTCACCGTCAAGTTCAATCATCCCGCTCAGCTGTGGCAGTTCGCCTTTCATCAAAGTCAGGTAGGTGGTTTGTGCGACCCCAATCGGCAGGTCATCTTTATTCCCCATCCAGACCCGCGCCGACTCAATGGTCTCGCCCGCTTTGTGCGGCGCAACCGTATCAAAGAAGCGGAATCCGTAACTCAGCAGTTGTTTACTGTCCGACTCCCGGCTCTTCATGCTGTTGGCTCCCATCACGGCGGAGATCAAGCGCATATTGCCGCTGGTTGCAGACGTCACCAAACTGTAGCCCGCACCGCTGGTATAACCGGTTTTCATGCCATCAACGTTCATACTCCGATCGCGCAATAGGCCATTGCGGTTGTACTGAGTAATACCGTTGTAGGTGAACGACGTTTCGCTGTAGATAGGATAGATGTCCGGCAAATCACGAATGATCGCTTGCGCCAGCTTCGCGATGTCGTAAGGCGTAGTGTAAAGGCCGTCGCTATCCAATCCATGAGGGTTGGTAAACGCGGTATTGCTCAGCCCTAAACGCTGCGCCCAGGAATTCATTAAATCGACAAACGCATTTTCAGAGCCCGCGACGTGTTCGGCAATCGCCACACTCGCGTCGTTGCCCGACTGCACAATCAGACCGCGATAGAGATCCATCATGTTGACGCTGGTGCCAACCTCAATAAACATTTTCGATGAATCGGGGAAATTCTTGGCCCACGCTTTCTGGCTGATGGTGACTTGATCGGTCGGTTTGATGTTGCCGCGTTTCATCTCCTGACCCGCGACATAAGAGGTCATCAGTTTGGTCAGGCTGGCCGGGTTCATTTTTTCATTGGCGTTGTGTTCCACCAATACCTGTCCGGTGTTGTAGTCAATCAGCACATAGCCTTTGGCCGACAATTGAGGTGGGTTGGGAACAACGACCGGCGCCGCGGTACTCATGGTAGGAAGTAAAGACATACAGGTCGCGGACAGCGCGACAATTAATCCAGTTTTTTTCATATCCCGCATCCAAGAATCACAGAGTGTAAACCCAAAAACTCCAAGTAGTGCGTTTTGCTCCTGTCTGGCTGACGACATAATGCCGATTCAGGCCAGCTCACAGCTTGAGTTCGCTCAGCTACTTGGGCGTGCCAGTATAGCGAAGCGGCGCAGTGCCACGCGTCATCTTTACTTACTCTTACAGAGGTGTAAATGATCGTAACAAGGCCATGAACGCAAGCAGCAAGCATGAGCCAATCTGGACACAAATTCAGCGCAATGAGCCAAAAACTGTGCTTTGCTTAACAAAAAACCGAGCCTTGTCGAGGCTCGGTTTGTCAGTAATCCACGAAAAAATCGTTACAAAACTTTCGCCAGGAACTGCTGCAAGCGTGGATGATCCGGACTGTCGAAGACCGCTTTCGGGTTGTCATCCACCAATAGCTTACCGTCTTCCATAAACAGCACTCGATCCGCCACTTCACGGGCAAAGCCCATTTCGTGAGTCACGATCACCATGGTCATGCCCTCTTTTGCCAGTCCTTTGATAACGTCCAGTACTTCACCCACCATTTCCGGGTCAAGCGCGGATGTCGGTTCATCAAACAGCATCAGATCCGGCTTCATCGCCAGCGCGCGGGCAATCGCCACACGTTGCTGCTGACCACCCGACAAGTGCGACGGAAAGTTATTCATGCGATCTTCCAGACCGACGCGCTTGATCAGTTGCTTGGCGTCCGCTTCCACTTCGGCTGTCGGACGCTTGGACACTTTCAGCGGTGCCAGCATCACGTTCTGTAGCGCAGTCATGTGTGGAAACAGGTTAAAACTCTGAAACACCATGCCGACGTTCTGGCGCAGTACGTTGATGTCTGTGGTTTTGGCGTACATATCGAAACCATCCACAATGATGGTGCCGGAAGAGATCTCTTCCAACTGGTTCAGCGTACGCAAAAACGTAGATTTTCCTGAGCCTGACGGGCCGATGATCACCACCACTTCGCCACGTTTAACCGTGGTTGAGACGGATTTCAGCGCATGACAGCCGTTTGGATAAAATTTGTCGACGTTGTTGGCGTACACCATATCGACGCCATTGTATTCACTAGTCACTGGCCGATAACCTCTTCTCTAAACGTTGAATAGCCCAAGACAGGGTACCGGTCACCAGCAAATAAAGCGCTGCGACGGTAAACCACACTTCAAACGGAGCAAAACTGCCACTCACCACTTCACGACCCGCTTTGGTCAGATCGGTGATCGAGATAACCGATACCAGTGACGAGTCTTTGATCAGGTTGATGAACTGACCAGCCAATGGCGGCAGTGTGCGTTTCAGCGCCTGAGGCAAAATGACGTAACGCATCGCTTTCGGATAAGTCATACCCAGCGAGCGCGCCGCTTCCATCTGCCCATTCGGAATCGCCTGAATACCCGCTCGGACGATTTCAGCCACGTACGCGCCAGTAAATACCGACAACGCGACAACGCCCGCGGTAAAGCGATCGAAATCCAGAACCGTACCGATAAAGAAGTAAACGATGAAGATTTGCACCAGTAGCGGTGTGCCACGTATCAATTCAACGTAGGTTAACGCCAGATTCCTTGCGGTCTGATTTTTGGCGACCCGCATCAGGCCAAAGACCAGGCCCAGCAAAACGGCAAAGATCAGAGAAATAAACGAGATTTCAATGGTTACCCAAAGGCCATGAGCAATCGGCCCGAACTTCCATTCATTGAGTTTGGCAATGGTGTCACCCTGAAATACCAGGTCACCCTCACCCACCATGAGTTGTGTGTAATTCTCGATAACTTGAGGCGAATTCTGCCCTTCAAGTGCAATGACTAATTGACCATCTTTGATCGATGCGGTGCCGTCACCCATTGCACGAATTTCCTGCATTTCGGTGTTAACAACGTATGGCCACAAACGATCCCAGTGCCAGTTGTAATTGATGCTGCGTCCGGAGAAATAAACCGCTCCCACCAGCAGCATCATGATCAGCACATAAATGGCGTGTCCGACCAATTTTGAGGATTTTGACTGCATCACTCAGATTCTCTTTATTCTTTTGAATGAACCGGGCAACGGGGCTGCCCGGTTATGACAGATCACTGCCTGACGATAAATGGCTTAGCTTACTGAACTTCTTTCAGCCAGCTGTCTGATTTGAACCACTTGTCGTAGATACGATCGTAAGTACCGTCGCCTTTGATTTGGCGTAGGTAGTTGTCCAGGAAGTTGAGGAAGTTAGGATCGTTTTGACGAATCGCCCAACCCAGCGGTTCATAGGTGAACGGTTCAGCCAAGTGAACCACCTTGCCTTCGTTTTGCGCGCTGTAGATGGCGTTGTATGGGAAGTCGTAAACAAACGCATCCGCTTTGCCGTTCACCACTTGCAGTACCGCGTCCACTTCAGTGTCGTACAGGTCAAGTTTGGCGTTTGGAACGTATTTCTTCGCCGCTTCTACACCCGTGGTGCCAAGTTTAGTCGCGATAGTGAATTTCGGATCGTTCAGATCTTTGTAGCTCTTCACTTTACCTTCCAGTTTTGGTGACAACACAACAGACTGGCCGATAACAATGTAAGGCGTTGCGAAGTTTACTTTCAGGTTACGTTCTGCGGTAACGGTCATGCCACCCATGATGATGTCACATTTGCCTGTCAACATAGCAGGAATGATGCCGTCCCACGCCGTGTTCACTGGCGTGAATTTCACGCCCATAGAACGGGCCATGTGTTTACCCAGATCGATATCGAAACCGATGTAACGGCCGTCTTTGGTCTTCATTTCAAACGGCATGTAGCCCGCATCGAAACAAACTTTTAATTCACCTGTGCTCAGAACGGTTTCTAACGCAGACTCAGATGCCATCGCTTGATTGGCACCAAGTAGTGAGCAAGCAATGGCCAGCCCGGCTGCAGTAGATTTAATGAAGTTTTTCATATTATCCCTTATGTAAGAATTGTTATTTTGTCGTTCGTCCAATGACAAATACGATGTTGTATTACTGCATGTCACGCAAACGCGATTGACATCAGATCCTTACAGATAATGCGATACAATATGGCAACATTTCAACAACTTTTCGAATTTATCACTAATACTTTAGAATAAATATGCAACCATTATCTGAGAGCCACTTCGAGATCCCGGATTAAATCTGTCGGTGATTCCAAGCCAATTGACAGCCTGACGATGCCCTGTCCGGCATCACGACAGAAATGTGCTTTTTGCTCCGGAGTAAATCGATAAGTCGATGCATCAAGATCATCGGTTCTCATCACCACCGCCAAACTACGTTGATGACCAATGGAAAAAGCGTAATAAAACATGGCCGATTCGTGCGCAAAACGCTGCTCAATCAAATCGATGTCATCTACCTGGAATGCAATAATGCCGCCAAAAAGATCCATTTGTTGCTGAGCCAGAGAAAATTGTGGGTGTGAGGTCAAACCGGGGTAAAGAACCCGTGCTACACGGGGATGATTTTCCAGCCACTGCGCTACTTGAAGCGCCGATTCGCACAAGGTTTTCATCCGCGGATACAGGGTTTCCATACCGCGCATAATGAGCCAAGCACTTTGCGCGGCCAGCGAAGCCCCAAGGTAAACGCCAGCCATCGCCCGTATCTTTTGGATCAATAACTTAGAACCCAGTACGCAGCCACCCAGCACATCACCATGACCATTAATGAACTTAGTCAGCGAATGAACCACAATGTCAGCGCCGAGGCTGAGTGGTCGGGTAATGACCGGGGTTGAGAAGGTGGAATCGGCGCACAGCAACACATCGTGCGCTTTAAGCAGTGTCGCCAATGCGGCAATATCCGTGAGTCGCAGCAACGGATTACACGGCGTTTCAATGTGCACCAGTTTTGTGCTTTTCCGCAGGGCGCGTTGCACATTATCAGTGCACGAGGTATTCACCACGGACACTTCGATGCCATACAGAGGCAGCACCTGAGTCGCAAACTCGTACACGCCTGCGTAGCAGACATCACTGATGATGAGATGATCGCCAGCGCGTAACAGGGACAGAAAAACCGCCGACATCGCCGCCATGCCTGTCGCCGTCGCCATGGCGTCTTCCGTCTGCTCCAGCACCGCCAAACGCTGCTCCAGCAGGCGCACCGTGGGATTCGTCCACCCCGCATAGAGATATGGCGCCTCCGTGATATCACCCACACCTTGAGCCGAGAACGCCCCTTGCGCCGGGTCAAACACATGATTCACCGACATCACAATATTGGGCGCAATCGCGGCGGTAGACGAGTCTGCCGCAATCATCGCATGAACAGCCTGCGTCTGTGGCGAGCAGGATTGGAAGCGGGAAACCTGAGCCTCATCTTTGTGCATAATTACGCAACTCCATTTGTTAAATTTTAACTTTACCTCTGGAACTATTGTGAATTTCAATCACTCACAAAAATCGGCTATCCTAGCCAGCAGAATGCAGAAACCCCGCGTTTTCACCCGCGATTTGCGGCTCAGCCGCGCAAGGATGAGTATGACCCCGACCCTAGATGCCTTTGACCACAAAATTCTTGAGCTGATGCAGCGTAACTGCCGTCTTGCCAGCGACCTGATTGCTGAGCAGGTCGGGTTGTCGCCGTCTGCGGTGCAGCGACGCATCAAACGACTGCGTGAAGAGGGTGTGATTCAGGCGGAGGTGGCGATTGTCGACCCGGCAGTAACGACGCACGCCATGACTTTTCTCGCCGGGCTGGAAATCGACCGGGATAACTATGCGGTGTTGAGCAAGTTTCGTCGCTGGGCGGAGCAGCAGAGCCACATTCAGCAGGTGTTTTATGTCACGGGCAGTGTCGACCTGATGCTGGTGATCACTGCCCCCAACACCAAAGCCTACGATGGCTTTATGGAAGAGATCATGGCGCTTTACCCGCAGATACGCCGCGTCACCACCAATGTGGTGCTCGATACGCCAAAGAGAAGCTTATACGTGCCGCTTAGCTAAATCTTGTCAGTGAGAAATAAACAGACATAAAAAAACCGAGGCGATGGCCTCGGTTTTCATATTCAGGTTGTATTTATTCGGCGGCTTTGTTCGACGCCCAAACATACAACAGTTCCAGTGCGATGGTCGCGCCAGCCAGTGACGTCAGATCGCTCTGGTCGTACGGCGGTGAGACTTCTACCACATCCATACCCACCATGTTGATGCCTTTCAGGCCGCGGATGATCTTCAGGATTTTGTCTGAAGTCAGACCGCCACACACTGGCGTACCTGTACCTGGGGCAAATGCAGGATCCAGACAGTCTATATCGAATGTCAGATAGACTGGCTTGTCACCCACGATGTGTTTGATTTGACCAACGATTTCGTCCACCGACATATCGTTCGCCTGCATCGCATTGATCACGTTAAAGCCATGACCTTCCTGCTTGTACTCGGTACGAATGCCGACTTGCACCGAGTGTTTTGGTGAAATCAGGCCTTCTTTCGGCGCATGGTAGAACATGGTGCCGTGGTCGTACGCACTGCCGTTCGCGTAAGTGTCCGTGTGCGCGTCAAAATGAATCAGCGCCATTTCACCGTGATGCTTCGCGTAAGCACGCAGGATTGGCAGAGTGATAAAATGGTCTCCGCCCAGAGCCAGCATGGTTTTACCGCTTTTCAGAATTTCATTCGTCGCTGCTTCCAGACGGTAAGTGAAATCTTCTGCGTCACCACAGTCAAACACCAAATCACCCGCATCAACCACGTTGATACGTTTGAACAGGTTAAAATCCCAAGGGAATTTTTTGCCTTCCCACGCCAGGTTCACCGACGCACGACGAATCGCGTCCGGGCCCATACGCGCACCAGGACGGCCTGATGTCGCCATGTCGAGTGGCACACCCAGCACCACCACATCGGCGTCAGTGTCAATCGGGTTGCGTTCGTAAGGACGACGCACAAACGTCATCGCATTTGAATACAGTGAATAATCAGTTTTAGTAAACAAATCATTCATTTAGAAATCCTCTAGATAGGTATAACCGCTCAAGCCCTGTTCCAGCTCTGCCAGAACGGTCTCTTGTTCCTCTGCCGCTACACGCTGGCTAACCAGCTGGCGGTAGTTGGTGCGAATCGCGTCCACATCAATATGTACGTAACGCATCATGTCTTCGACCGTATCACCTTCGTTAATGAAAGTAATATCGGATTCACCTTTATCTGTGACGTTCACCACGACGCTGTGCGTGTCGCCAAACAGGTTGTGCATGTCGCCCAGAATTTCCTGATACGCGCCGACTAGGAAGAAACCCATCAGGTATGGTTGATCGTTTGTCCACGCTGGTACTGGCAGCGTGGTTTCAATACCCTGACCTTCAACGTACTGCTCAACAGCGCCGTCTGAGTCACAAGTAATATCCAGCATGACTGCACGGCGGTCTTCCACCTTTTCCAGACCAGACAATGGCAGCACAGGGAACACCTGATCGATACCCCACGCATCCGGCAGCGACTGGAACAGCGAGAAGTTCACGAAGAACTTATCTGCCAGACGATCCTGCAACTCGTCCAGAATCGGACGGTGGAAGCGGTTCTTATTGCTCATTTTCAAACGCAGCTCGTGGTAAATACGCAGTGATAGCTGCTCGACCCACGCACGGTGCTGAAGGTTAATCACGCCAGTGGCAAACAGGCTGTGCGCTTCAGACAGATCGCTTTGCGTGTCGTTGTAAATCTCAATCAACGCGCGCGCATCGGTACCTTCACGCAGAGTTTCCCAACTGCGCCATATGTTCTGCATCAGCAGTGGTGCATCTTCCGCAGGCGCTTCGATCGCTTCTGGCGAGTACGCTTCGGCACCAATCACGTTGGTGATCAGCACAGCGTGGTGCGCAGTCAGCGAACGGCCAGATTCAGAAATAATGGTCGGCATTGGCTGACTGTACAGGTTACACATGTCGCCCACGGTGTTCACGATGTTGCGGGCGTATTCCAGCAGGCCATAGTTCATCGAGTTCGAAGACTGGCTGCGTGTGCCGTCGTAATCGACCGCCAGACCACCGCCCACATCGAAATATTGGATTTGAGCACCCAGTTCGCGCAGTTCACAGTAGAAACGTGCCGCTTCGTTCACGCCGTTACGCACGTCGCGAATGTTCGCCATTTGCGAACCCAGATGGAAATGCACCAGTTGCAGCGCGTCCAGCTGTTGTTCCGCTTTCAAACGTTCAATTACCGTCAGAACCTGCGCCGCCGCCAAGCCGAATTTCGACTTTTCGCCGCCGCTTGACTGCCATTTGCCCGCGCCTTGAGAGGCCAGACGAATACGCAGACCCAGACGCGGTTTCACGCCGAGGCTCTTCGCTTCTTTCAGCACCAGATCCAGCTCAGACAGCTTCTCCAGTACGATAAAGACTTTGTGACCCAGCTTTTCGCCGATCAGTGCCAAGCGCATGTATTCGCGGTCTTTGTAGCCGTTACATACGATCACTGAGCTCGCTTGCTGCGCCATCGCCAGCACCGCCAGAAGCTCTGGCTTACTGCCAGCTTCCAGACCCAGCTGTTTGGTTTCCAACTCAGCCTGGCTGGCCAGAATTTCGTCAACCACTTCTTTTTGCTGGTTTACTTTGATTGGGTAAACCAACAGATATTTGTTCGGGTAGTCATACTCTTCAATCGCCTGGTTGAAGGCATCACAGATGTTGTGCACACGTTGGTGCAGGATCTGCGGAAAACGTACAAGCACAGGCAAATTCAAATTACGCGCTTCAAGCTGCTTTACAATCGAACTGAGTTGCGTTGGGTGAGCACCGTCTTTTCTCGGTGACACATACACTTCACCGTGATCATCAATGCCGAAGAAGCCCTGGCTCCAGTAATGAACGTTGTAATCAGCGCGAACGCTGTCTAATTTGGATTGTTGTTCCACATCATATCTCGCAAGAACAAAGAGAATGTAGTGGCTCCGGGACCGAAACCACGCCTGACACCCTTGATGTCACGCGCTTTATCGGTGAAAACCCCGGGTGTGTCTAATGATAATAATTTGTCGTTAGGACAAGTGTTGGTTATCACACATAACTTTTCAAATTTCTGTGTAAACCATTCATTCTGTTTGTGAACCGCTGACCAAAAGATCGAATTTTTTGTTGCCGTATAAAGACTCAAAATCCGCTTCATCCGCAACCAAATCACGTAGCGACGGGCTGGTATCAATCGCACGCTGAATGTCCTCCAACGCCTGCTCTTCCGCCCCTAAGCGGGCATACGCACACGCGCGTTGGTACAGCGCCGGGCCATTGCTTTCATCCAGCTCCAACACTCGGTTACACAGGCTCATCGCCCAGTGGTACTCGCGGATTTCCATCGCCGCATCAGCTTTATAAGTCAACGCTTCCAAATCGCCCGGGCGAATTTTGAGAATTTCATCGTACACTTCGATGCGTTGATCCGCCGTTTGCACACTTTGGGCGCGCAGCCATAAGTTGTGAATTTCGTTGATGATTTCGATTTCGCGGTTGTTTTCGGTGATGATGCGTGTCTTGCGTTTCAGATCTCGCTCCAGCGCAACAAATTTCTTCTCATATTCCATCGCAATTTTGTTGAGCCGCTTGTCGGCCATTTCACGCGTGTTGTGTTTGACCTCGCGCAGCGATTGCCACCCCACCAGCGCAACCAACGACGCGACGCCAGCAATGATGTAGAAGAAATAGGTGACCGTCACGTTGGCGTAGTTCATCGATTTGTCCGCTACCGCAAGTTCACGGTCCGTGATCTGCACCGTGACTCTGCGCTCAAGGTCTTGTTGGTCCTGACGCAATGATTTCAATTCATCTAATATGTAGCGCTCCATCAAAGGGCGATCGAGCACCGCCGTTTCTGAATACGCCGGCGTTTTATCTGCGCCTTGCGATTCCGACGCCGCCCATACATTTGCCGCCACTATCGTCAGCAAACCTCCGACTACCAACCAAATTTTCTGCACGTATCACTCCTCTTTTGTCTCTTCTCAACGGCAACGTATTTCTAATTCGCCTTGCCATATTAAAACCAATACGAAACATTCTAACTCAAATTATATGTGGATTTTTTGCTATTTTTATTTTTCATTAAAATCAACAAATTAATCATAAATTCGCTATAGATAACGGTAATAGCAGCTTGATAATCGCCAGATTAATGTTTAGTGTACTATTAATATTTACAATTTATCGTCTCAACAATTAGACGACAACAAAGGATGTAAATGATGTCAACTATGCTTGAAGTGAAGAACCTCTTTAAAGTGTTTGGAGAGACACCCGAGGACGCCTTTACTCTCATCGAACAAGGGCTCAATAAAGATCAGATTTTTGAGCAAACCGGCCTGACCGTGGGGGTTAAAGACGTATCACTGTCGATCAACGAAGGGGAAATCTTCGTCATCATGGGTCTGTCCGGCTCAGGAAAATCGACTCTGGTGCGGCTGCTCAATCGTCTTATCGAGCCTACCCGAGGCAGCGTTCTGCTCAAAGGCAGCGATATCGCCCATATCTCCGATCACGAGCTGCGAGAAGTTCGTCGTCAAAACATTTCGATGGTGTTTCAGAACTTTGCGCTGATGCCGCACATGACCGTGATTGAAAACACTGCGTTTGGTCTGGAACTGGCTGGTGTGCCGGAAGCGCAACGTCATCAGGCGGCAAAAGCGGCGCTGGAGCGCGTTGGCCTTGATGCCTATTGCGAATCGTATCCGGACGAGTTGTCCGGCGGGATGAAACAGCGGGTCGGTCTGGCGCGTGCGCTGACTAACGATCCGGACATTTTGCTGATGGACGAGGCTTTCTCCGCCCTCGACCCGCTAATTCGAACCGAAATGCAGGATGAACTGATTCGTCTGCAAAATGACGACAAACGGACCATCGTGTTCATCTCCCACGATTTGGACGAAGCAATGCGCATCGGCGATCGGATTGCGATCATGCAAGATGGTGTGGTGGTTCAGGTCGGCACACCCGATGAAATCCTGCATCAGCCCGCCAATGACTACGTCAGCTCTTTCTTCCGTGGCGTGAATGTCGCCAGTGTGTTTTGCGCCAAAGACATTGCCCGCAAGAACCCCGCCGCCGTGTTCAAAAAGCACGACAACGACGGTCCGGCAGCCGCTATGCAAATGCTGCTCGATAACGACCGTGAGTTCGGCATCGTGGTGGATCGCGCCAACAAATACACCGGTATTGTCTCGCTCGAGTCACTCAAAGAGGCAAAACGCGAACAACGCTCCCTGAGTAGCGCTCTGCTGGCAGACACCGTCACCATCTCGCCCGACGTTTCGGTCGGAGATTTAATTGGCCAGGTCGCACAAGTGCCGTATTCCGTACCCGTCGTCGACGACGATGGACGCTACTACGGCGTGATCACTAAGACCCGCTTGTTACAAACACTCGATCGCGAATAACCACCGCTCAGAAAGCGCGTAGTTAAACCCTATTGGAAAACAGGAAAGAATCATGACAACGGAAACAACGGTTTCAGCGGCGCAACCCGCAGACCCGTGGGGCGCTGCAGCACAAACGACAACCACGGCCGACCCTTGGTCAACAGGTAGCGATGCGGCAACCGCCGGCAACGACTGGCTCAACACCGCACCAACGGACGTCCCTTTTGATTGGATGCACCCCTTCAAAGACGCCATTCTGCCCTTTGATAGCTGGGTGGAAACCGCTCTCAACTGGCTGGTGACCCACGGTCGCCCGGTGTTTCAGGCGATTCGCTTACCGATCGATTTCATTCTCAGCTCATTTCAGACCGCACTGGTCTCTACGCCAGCCCCGATCATGCTGCTGATCCTCTTTTTGCTCGCCTGGCAACTGGCGGGGTCGCGCATGGGGATTGCGTCATTTTGCTCGTTGCTGGTGATAGGCCTGATTGGTGCCTGGGACCAAGCCATGGTCACACTGGCACTGGTGATGACGTCGGTCTTTTTCTGTCTGCTCATCGGTTTGCCACTCGGCATCTGGCTGGCGCGCAGTGATACCGCCGCCAAAATTGTCAGACCCATACTCGATGCGATGCAAACCACCCCAGCCTTCGTTTACTTGGTGCCTATCGTCATGTTGTTTGGTATCGGTAATGTACCGGGCGTGGTAGTGACCATCATCTTCGCTCTGCCACCGATTGTGCGCCTGACCATTTTGGGGATCCAGCAGGTGCCGGAAGAACTGATCGAAGCAGGCCACGCATTTGGCGCCAGTCCGAAACAGATGCTGTACCGCATTCAATTACCGCTGGCGATGCCAACCATTATGGCGGGCGTCAACCAGACACTGATGTTGTCACTGTCGATGGTGGTGATTGCTTCAATGATCGCCGTAGGCGGTTTAGGTCAGATGGTGCTGCGCGGCATTGGCCGACTGGATATGGGACTTGCCGCCGTGGGTGGTTTGGGCATCGTGATTTTAGCTATTCTGCTTGACCGCATTACTCAGACCATCGGCGCGAATAGCCGAGATAAGAAAACCCATTGGTACGAGAAAGGCCCCGCCTCACTCGTGTATCAACTGAAACTGAAGTTCACACACACCGAAGGTAATAAAAAACTAGGAGAACAGAAATGAACGTAGCATGGAAGACGATGCTCACCACAGGACTTGTGGCAGGTGCAACGCTCTCAGCCCCCGCTTGGGCCAAGTTGCCAGGTGACGGTATTACAGTGCAACCTGTTCAGTCGACAGTGGCTGAAGAGACGTTCCAAACGCTGATCGTCAACAAAGCGATGGAAGCGCTAGGTTACACCGTACTACCCACCAAAGAAGTCGACTACAACGTGGGCTACACCTCCATCAGCGAGGGAGATGCCACTTATCTGGCCGTGAACTGGGCGCCGCTGCATGAAGGCAAGTACATCGCCGCCGGCGGTGACGACAAGTTCTATCGCAAAGGGGATTACATTTCCGGTGCCGCGCAGGGTTATCTGATTGATAAAAAGACCGCCGATAAGTATCACATCACCAATATTGAGCAGTTGAAAGATCCTAAAATCGCCAAACTGTTTGATGCCAACGACGATGGCAAAGCCGATTTGACCGGTTGTAACCCAGGGTGGGGTTGTGAAAGCGTGATTGAACATCAGATGGATGCTTTTGGCCTGCGTGACACTGTCACCCACAATCAGGGTAACTACGCGGCGATCATCGCTGATACCATCTCGCGCTACAAAAAAGGCGACTCCATTTTGTACTACACCTGGACACCTTACTGGGTAAGTGGCGTTTTAGTTCCGGGTAAAGATGTGGTGTGGCTGGAAGTGCCATTCTCAGCGTTACCGGGCGATCGTAAAGATGTCGATACCACGCTGCCAAACGGCAAAAACTATGGCTTCCAGATGAACTCGATGAAAATCGTCGCCAACAAACAATTTGCTGAGCAAAACCCGGCCGCGGCCAAACTGTTTGAAATCATGAAACTCAACATCAATGATGTCAGTGCCGAAAATATGATGATGAGTCAGGGACACAACTCTGAAAAAGACATCGAGGCGCATGCCAACGGCTGGATCAAAGCGCACCAGAAACTGTTTGATTCCTGGATCGCCACTGCAAAACAAGCCGCCCAATAATAACTACGGATAAGGCGGTGTGCTGCAAACACGCCGCCTCATTTTCCGCACGGAGGATGACTTGGATATTCACGAGGAAGTATTAGTCTCAATTCGCCAGATCATTCGCGCCATCGATCTGCATTCTAAAAAGCTCAACAAAGATTATGGTCTTACCAGCCCGCAGTTGCTGCTCATGAGAGCCATCAAAGCCGCGCCAAGCATGACAATTCGCCAACTGTCCGTCGCCACCAACATGAGTCAGGCAACGGCCACCAGCATTCTCGATCGCTTGGAAAAACGCGAACTGGTTGTGCGTGAGCGTGACACCATCGACAAACGTAAAGTGCACGCCAAACTGACGGCTTTGGGAGCACAGATTTTGTCACAAGCACCGCAATTGTTGCAGGATGATTTTGTTCAACGATTTCAAGCGCTGGATGCCTGGGAGCAGACGCTGCTGCTGTCGTCACTGCAACGCCTGTCACGCATGATGAATGCGCCGGAGGCTGACGTTGCGGTCGAGCCGCTACTACTGGCTATCGACACGGAACCGTTCAACCTCTCCTGACACAGTGCGAATAAGGAACCTTATCCTTCGTTACGCACTTTTGCACGGCGCGCAGTAGCAAAGTCGTCGTTCGTCACCTGGAACAGGCTGGCGAATGACTGTAACTTGGTGCCCATCTTGTCGATATCTTCCCCAATCAGCGCACTCTCTTCTATTGCTTGCTGGATCACATCGAACTGTTGATCCATGTGCGAGAAGTGACTGGAGACGACATTCAACTGCTGATCCTGCTCGCTGATCGCGCCGCCAATCTTCTCGACATGCAATGAGATATTAGCAATCGCCTCTTCAACCTGGTGCCAAGTATCCTGCGCGTTGTTGACTCGTTCAGCACACGCGGTCGCCGATTCAAGACTGTCGCTCATCACATTCTCAACCCGTTGAGTACTGGTGCGGATGGCACCAATCAGTTCACTGACGCTGTCGGTCGAGGCGCGGGTTTTGACCGACAGATTGCGTACTTCATCGGCCACCACAGCGAAACCGCGGCCCTGTTCACCAGCGCGCGCCGCTTCGATGGCAGCATTGAGCGCCAGCAGGTTGGTTTGTTCGGCGATGTCGTTGATCACCACAATCACCTGACGAATTTTCTCTGCATCGACAGTGAGGTTACTTACCGCCTGCGCCACCAGCGACAAATCGCTGCTGAGCTGATCCATTTGCGACACCGTTTCAACCACCGATGCACGTCCGGAACCCAGTACTTTCACCGTCGCCCCTGATGCCTGCTGAATCCCTTCCAGTTCGCCACTCACCAGTTGGCTGATTTCCGCAGAATGCGTCATCTGATCCTGCACCTGCTGCGACTGATGATGCATCGAGTTTGACGCCTTGGTCAGCTTCACGTTGACATCGTTCACATCCTGCGACATCGGCTCCATACGTTTTATCGAACCAAGCAACGTCGAGAACGTGGCATCCAGGTGATCGATAAAAGCGTTAAAGCTGCGCGACAGCTCCGTCACTTCATCGTTACCTTTCTCTTCCAGTCGGTAACGTAAATCGCCCGATCCCGAACCCAGCTGTTTAACCGCTTGCAGCATGTGATTGAGCGGAGCGAGAATCGAACGCGACATCATCCAGCCGATGCCAAGACCAATCAGGATGGCGGGCAGCAGCATAAACAGCACCGAGTTTTTGATGTGCAACTTCAGCGTGGTCAGAAACGCCATCGCTTCCGACTCATCAATTTCACTAAGCAGTACCCACTGCAAACCGTGCAGATTCAGCGGCATGTAAGCTGAAAGCACCGGAATATTGCGGTAATCTCGTATCAGTTCAAAGCCTGTTTCGCCGGCTAAACCTCTCGCCACCGCGTCCGAATTCACGGACTGCAAACCAATCGACGTCGAGAGCGCGTCCATTTTGGCCAGTGTCGCGCTATCGGTGCCCAACTCTTTCATCAGCGCCAGATAACCCGCTTTATCTTCCAGCACAAAGCGGGAATTAGAGCGCATCAGCTTATCACTCCCCACAAGATAGGTTTCGCCCGACTCACCTAAACCTGACTTTTTCCAATTCTGGCTGTGGGTCATGATGCCGTTAATCACATCAAGCGGCATCTGCATGATCAACACACCGACGGTTTCACCGTTATCACGAATTGGCGCGCTGACAAACGCAGCCTGCGCTTCGTAAGAAGGAGTGTAAGGTTTGAAATCGGTGAAGAAACTGCCGGAAGTGAGCTTCATTGCGCCGCGGTAAGCATCCGCCAGGCCGCTGTCTTTATAAGGGCCTGATTTAAGTGACGTCGCGAAATCGAGTTCTTTGTAGGCGCTGTAAACCACATAACCGCTTTTCGCATCGACCAGGAATACGTCGTAAAAACCAAAGTTCTTAATAAAATCGGTGAAATAGGGATGATAGGTTTGATGCAGCGCATCGTACTCACCGCCCTGCTCGCCTGAAACCAGCTTATCTTTACTGCCCAGAGGATTGGGGTTGAGTGCGATATACTGGTTTTGCAGCGTTTTGGCACGGTCAGACACCTTGCCAAACAAGTTGTCTGCGCTGATGCTGTCGATGGTGTTGATGTCGTGGTAACGCCCCGCGAATTCATTGAGGTAGTAGTTACGCAGCGCTTCGTTGTCATCAGAACGGACGGGATAATCCATAAAGGCTTGAGTAAAACCTTTCACTGCCGCCAGAATACTCAGATCGTGAGACATATTCTGCGCCTGTGAGGCGACCGTATCGAAATAACGCTCAATCTGCGAGGCCGATTCATTACGAGAAATAACCAGACGCTCTTTCGCGGAGGTAGCCAATGCTTCTGAGGCGTCTTTATACACCAACCATCCCAATGCGATGCAACTCACCGCGGTAAACACTACCGCCACCACCACATAGCTGATAAACATTTTGCTGCCTAATTTCATCCGTCCATCCCTTGCATGATCGATTCCCGCTCATGCTAAGGTTTAGCCCAATTCACTCCGCGCAGGCAGAGCAGGCGATGGTTTAGTGACACTTATCACATATGAACTTGATTGCTTCGTTCTAATTATTATTAATCCTATCGATATCGCACCAAGGTTGTGCGTTTAAAAGAGCCTTAAGACGAAGAGCTGATTCCAGAGTAAACCATTTTGTAATCAGGCTGCTGCGGAAAGCAGCGCTTGCCTTTTTTGTCACAGAAATACGGTTGTAATTCATCACAGTTCAGTTATTTTGAACAAAACCCTGTTTCTCAATGTGCTATGGACTACATCGCCTTACTCAATGTCATGCAAGATTATTATCAGTGGCTGTTAACGCTGCTGATTCTGCTCATCTATCCTAAAGCGGCTAAGGTCACTCTTCGTGTGTTTGAAAAGACCGTGATTGGCCGCGACGATGTGCACCGCGTCAAACGGGCGCGTTGGCTGATCAAAACCGCGCTGTTCATCATGCTGCTGATGGCCATTATGATCTTGTGGGGCATTGAATTACGTGGGTTATTGGTGGTCGGTTCCTCCATTTTTGCACTGCTGGGCGTCGGCTTATTTGCCAGTTGGTCTCTGCTGAGCAATGTCACCTCGTTTTTCACCCTCTTCGTGCAGAATTACTGCCGAATCGGTTTGTGGGTACGCGTGGTGGATGGCGCCAACTTTGTCGAAGGCAGAATTACCGACATGACGTTTCTGAACGTGGTTCTGGAAACGGTCGATGGCAACCGCATTCTTTACCCCAATAACCTGTTTATTGTCCGTCCGGTGATTGTGCTTAACAAAGCCCCGGGAAAAGCCGTGAAGAAACCCGAGAAAAAACAGTTACCAATTGGAGTTAAACGTTGAGCGAGTATCAGGACTTATCCCAACAAATCGAAGCGCTCGCGAAAGCGGAAGATGATGCCCAGCAGGTCTCGCTGCTGGGCGAAATGGTTGACAACGGTCTGGATGAAGGTTCACTGGCGCTGATTCTGGAAGCGTTCCCGGTCGATGATCGTGTCCGCATGTGGCGCAGCCTGCCGCTGGAAATGCACATTGACGTGCTGACCGAAATGCGTGCCGATGTGCGTGTGTCGATCATCAAAGCGCTGTCCGAAATTGAGCTGAAGCTGACGCTGGCGAAACTGGACAACCTGTCGCTGATTGAGTGGGAAGACTCGCTGCCAGATGAGATTGTCAGTGAAGCGCTGCGCTTAATCAGCCGCGACGAGTTGGAACTTTACGACCAGGCCAATGAGTTTGAAGATAACGAAATCGGCCACTGGGCAGATCGTAAGCTGTATACCCTGCCGTTCAGTATCAGCGTGAATCGCGCCAAGATCCTGCTCGACAAATATCACCTCGAATCGCCGCAGTACATCTACCTCATCAACAAGGCGAAGAAATTCCGCGGTGTGGTCGCTTTTACGGATATTCTGCAAGCCGAAGGCACAACTCAGCTTAAAGAGCTGAAGAAAGAAGATTTGGTGCTGATTAACGCCCATCAATCACTTTCCGATGCGGTAGAAGCGCTGGAACACGCGAGCTTGCCTGTGGTGCCTGTAGTGAACGACGATGACACGCTCATTGGCGAAATCGACTGGCAGTTTGCTTTGGGCACCCAGCGTGAAATCTACGAATCGCGTTTAATGGCCGGTACCGGTATGGATGAAGGCGACGACCTGTTCGCGCCGATTGTACGCAGTTCCAAGCGCCGCGGCGTGTGGCTCGGGATCAATCTGCTGACGGCGATTCTGGCGTCGATGACCATCGGTCTGTTTGAGAACGTCATTTCCCAAGTGGTTGCACTGGCAGTGTTGATGCCCATCGTGGCTTCAATGGGCGGTATTGCCGGCAGCCAAACACTGACACTGATGGTTCGCGCCATGGCGCTCAATCAGGTCACCACAGGTAACCGCTTTGCGCTGTTGAAAAACGAGGTGGGCATCGGTGCCATCAACGGAGTGTTGTGGGCGCTGATCATCGGCGGAGTGGCCGGTCTTTGGTTCCAATCCACCCTGATTGGCTTCACCATCTCGCTGGCCATCGTGGTGAACATCATTACCGCCGCGCTGTTTGGCGTGCTGATCCCTATCATCCTCGATAAGTTTAAGCTCGACCCGGCTTTAGCCGGTTCGGTTATCCTGACAACCGTGACCGATGTGGTTGGCTTTTTCGCCTTCCTCGGTACCGCCAGTCTGGTCATGCTGTAATCCTGACGCCCTGCTTCGCGGGGCGTGCTTTCATCTGCCCTTCTTCCGTCCTTCACTAGGCATTCAGGCAAAAAAAATTTTAAAAAATTTATTTTTTCCCTCTTGAAGTTCGATTTTTTCACCCTATTTATATGGTCGAGCGGCAGTGATGCCCCACCGTATCTGGGTTCGCTCTCCTTTCAGGCGCTGGAACTTCCAGCCATACGCGACCCAATACGTTTGTCTTTTATTTTCGATTTAGCGATTTTAAGTAGGAGGCACTCCCAATGAACATTCGTCCTTTACATGACAAATTGATTGTTGAACGGCTCGAAGTCGAAAACAAATCTGAGGGCGGAATCGTACTGACATCCAAATCTGCGCAAAAATCTAACCGCGGCAAAGTGCTGGCGGTGGGTAAAGGCCGTCTGCTCGACAGCGGCGAACGCGCTGCGCTGGAAGTCAAAGTGAACGACCAGATCATCTTTAACGATGGTTATGGCGTGAAAACCGAAAAAGTGGACGGGCGTGAATATCTCATCCTGTCTGAATCGGACGTATTAGCGATTGTTGAATAATTTTGTTGTGAGTTTTTAAGGAGATACACAATGGCAGCAAAAGACGTTTTATTCTCGAACGACGCTAGACAAAAAATGTTGACCGGGGTGAACCTGCTGGCGAACGCCGTCAAGGTAACCCTAGGCCCGAAAGGTCGCAATGTGGTACTGGATAAATCCTTCGGCGCTCCAACCATCACCAAAGATGGTGTTTCCGTGGCCAAGGAGATCGAACTGGAAGACAAGTTCGAGAACATGGGCGCACAAATGCTCAAACAGGTCGCTTCCAAAGCCAACGATGAAGCCGGAGACGGCACCACCACAGCAACCGTGCTGGCACAGTCGCTGATCAACGAAGGTTTGAAAGCCGTTGCCGCAGGCATGAATCCGATGGATCTCAAACGCGGTATCGATAAAGCCGTTGAAGCCGCGGTAGAAAAACTGCACCAGATGGCCAAACCTTGCAGCGACAAACAATCCATCACTCAGGTCGGCAGCATTTCGGCCAACAGCGATGCGGCGATTGGTGAAATCATTGCCGAGGCGATGGAAAAAGTCGGCCGCAACGGCGTCATCACCGTGGAAGAAGGTCAGGCTCTGCAAAATGAGCTCTCCGTCGTTGAAGGCATGCAGTTTGACCGTGGTTACCTGTCGCCCTACTTCATCAACAATACCGACTCCGGCAGTGTGGAACTGGATAATCCATACATCCTGTTGGTTGATAAGAAAATCAGCAACATTCGCGAGTTGATTCCTGTACTGGAAGCCGTCGCGAAAGCGTCTCGCTCACTGCTGATCATTGCCGAAGATGTCGAGGGCGAAGCGCTGGCAACGCTGGTGGTGAACAGCATGCGCGGCATCGTCAAAGCTGCTGCGGTGAAAGCACCGGGCTTTGGTGACAACCGCAAAGCGATGCTGGAAGACATTGCCGTGCTCACCGCAGGCCGCGTGATCTCTGAAGAGATCGGCCTGGAACTCGAGAAAGCAACACTGGACGATCTCGGCAGCGCGAAAAAAGTCACCATCAGCAAAGACACCACCACCATTGTGGATGGCGCAGCGGATGAAAGTGCAATCAAAGATCGCGTGGCACAAATTCAGCACCAGCTGGACAACACCACATCGCAATACGATCGCGACAAGCTGCAACAGCGCATCGCCAAACTCTCTGGCGGTGTCGCGGTGATCAAGATTGGTGCGGCAACCGAAGTCGAAATGAAAGAGAAGAAAGACCGCGTTGATGATGCGCTGCACGCCACTCGCGCAGCCGTCGAAGAAGGCATCGTAGCTGGCGGCGGCGTGGCACTGATTAAGATCGCCAATGAACTGAAAGATCTGAAAGGCGACAACGACGACCAGAATGTCGGTATTCGCGTTGCGTTGCGTGCGATGGAAGAGCCATTGCGTCAAATCGCCATCAACGCGGGTGACGAAGGTTCTGTGGTGGCCAATGCCGTGAAAGCGGGCGATGAACACTACGGCTACAACGCAGCGACTGGCGAATATGGCAACATGATTGAGTTGGGTATTCTTGACCCGGCGAAAGTCACTCGCTCTGCACTGCAATATGCCGCTAGTGTGGCTGGCCTGATGATCACCACCGAAGCGATGGTGACTGACGCGCCAAAAGAGAACGCCGCTTAATCGGCCCAATGCATTGAGGGTGAATCCTCACCCTCAATGACGTGAGGTGAAGATGAAACGTTATCCAGCTTTGCATTTAGAAATTGCCGAATCTGCCGCGGGACCATCCAGCCCTAACTGGCCTGTGGTACAAAATTTCCCCCGGGTTTGCCGCGACGCGATATTCTCGCTGCCGCAGGCCCAAGTACCACAACCCAAAGCAAACGTCTGGGTGGTGACGTTCGATCTAAGCAAACTTGCCGAGCTGCTAAACCCGACGCTTCACTGATGATTCGACACGGCCAGCATTAAGCTGGCCGCTTTTACTCGTTCACTGGCTCCAGTAAACCTGAAAAATTCACAACAAGAATAAATCGAAAGCTCTCATTCAATATCCATATAACACTACACATTACGCGGACAGAGGTTCATTATGGTCGGGCTTTCTGCAACCTCGTTGCCTCTCAAGCACTCCTTGTTGCCAATCCGTCATGAAGACACGCTCAATGCCGCCGAAGGACTCCCGCCTCTCAGGCGCTGTGGCTATTGGCATGTTCCAGATTCTAAGAAAGAAGGTGTCTCCAATGGAAAGTCAGTCTTATCAACCGTTAATGAAACGTCCACGCCGCCTGCGCGCGCATCAGCATATTCGCCACATGGTGCAGGAAACCCAACTAAGCAAGAGCGATTTGATTCAACCGATTTTTGTCGAAGAAGGCATCGAAGCGCCGGTGGCGATCGACGCGCTGCCGGGCGTCCAACGTATTCCGGAATCCCATATCGCCGACGAAGTGATCGCACTGTACGAACTGGGGATTCGCTATGTGATGCCGTTTGGTATTTCTCATCACAAAGACGAATGTGGCTCTGATACCTGGCACGACAACGGCTTGCTGAGCCGCATGATCAAAGCCATCAAAACCGCCTGCCCAGACATGATTGTGATTCCCGATATCTGTTTTTGTGAGTACACCACTCACGGCCATTGTGGTGTGGTGCACGAAGGCTATGTCGATAACGATAAAACGGTCGAAAATCTGGTGAAACAATCCGTCGCCGCCGCCAGAGCCGGTGCGGATATGTTGGCTCCCTCAGCGATGATGGATGGCCAGGTCGGGGCGATTCGTCGCGGTCTCGACGTCGCAGGTTTCCCGAACGTGAGCATCATGGCGCACGCGATCAAATTCGCCTCTGCATTCTATGGTCCGTTCCGCTCAGCGGTGGAATGTACGTTGGAAGGTAACCGTGATACCTATCAAGCCGATCCGCACAATGGTCGTCAGGCATTGGTTGAAGCTGCATTGGATGAAGAAGAAGGCGCAGATATTCTGATGGTCAAACCCGGCACACCGTATCTGGACGTGCTGAAGTCGCTTAGCGATAACACACGCCTGCCACTGGCGGTGTATCAGGTCAGCGGTGAGTACGCGATTTTGAAAACGGCAGCGCAAGCCGGCCTGCTGGATGAGAAACGCGCAGTGCTGGAAACCATGATTGGCTTTAAACGCGCTGGTGCGAGTGTGATTGTCACCTACTACGCGAAAGAGCTGGCGCAGTGGCTGAGTGAATAATTTCGCCATAAACCGATTGCCCGTCACTGTTACGGGCAATTTTTGGATGGTAGCGTTTAGGTTCTGACCAACCGAACGCCATTCTTACCACTGCGCTTCACTTGATACATGGCTTCGTCTGCCCGTTCATAGAGGGTTTCAAAGTCATGCTGCCCCGGCACAAATTCACACACACCGATACTAAACCCGATGTGCGCCTTACCGTTTTCCAGCACGAGAGGTTCTGCGGCATGAGTCAGCAACTGGTCGGTAAACGTATTCAGCGCCTTCGTTTCTTCTTTTTCGCACAGCAGAACAAACTCGTCGCCACCGAGGCGCGCTATCACCGACTGTGGCGGCGCAAACCGTTTTAGCCATTCGGCCACCACCACCAGTACCGCATCGCCCGCTTTATGGCCGAGATGATCGTTGACCGTCTTGAAGTTGTCGACGTCGATAAACACCATCGCCGCCAGCGAATCGGATTCGGAGTGATTGATGCGGTTAAACTCACTTTGCAGTGCTTTGCGATTAAGCAAATTGGTCAGCGGATCCTGACGCGCCAGACGCGATAGCTCCTGCTCATAACGCTTTTCGTTAGTGATATCGATGTGAGTGCCCATGATACGCAGCGGCGAACCATCCGCAGCGTATTCGACAATCCGCCCACGGTCCGACACCCAGCTATGGCTGCCATCTTTGTGCAGCATACGATGCACCACCTGATAAGTATCAGCGCGGCCATGCAGGTGATCTTCAAACGCGCCGACCGCCAGATCATAATCGTCCGGATGCAGCTTGCTTTTCCAGGTATCAAGATTTGCTTCCAGTTCATTGGGCTGAAAGCCTAACATCTTGCCCCACTCCATGTTGAAAATGCGCAACCGCCCCGTAGGCACATGTTGCTCCCACAGGCAGAGCCCGGTGCCATCAAGGGCGGCATTGAGCTTCTCTTCTAAGCGCTGCTTTTCACGGGTTAATTGCTCAACCTGTTGTTCCAGTTGCTGAATGCGATCTTGCTGTTCTTCCATGGGCATGATTGATAGTTAACGTAGTAACGCTAGTCTGCCACAATTTCAGGGGACACCGCATCCTCAAATTGACGGCGAATGAGCTGCATATTGGCGAGATTCTCAATAAAGATATCCAGTAACTGTGGATCAAAATGCTTGCCGCGGTTATCACGTAGATAAGTGACCACCTCTTCCATGCTCCAGGGGCGCTTGTAAGGACGGGAAGACAGCAGCGCATCGAACACATCACAAATAGCTACAATACGTCCTTCCAGCGGAATTTCTTCTCCCTTCAAGCCAGCCGGATAGCCGGAGCCATCCCATTTCTCGTGGTGCGTAAGAGAGATGCGGCGCGCCATGCGGATCAGCTCAGATTTGTTGTCGGGAATGATGACGCCACCCATTGCCGGATGCTGTTGCATCACGTTCCACTCCTGATCATCGAGCTTGCCCGGTTTGAGTAAAATGCCGTCCGGCACACCAATTTTGCCGACGTCATGCAGCGGGCTGGCGATTTGAATCATCTTGCACCAGTGCGGCTCTTGCCCCGCCGCTTTCGCCAGTTCAAAGCTCATGCGGCTGATGCGTTTGATGTGTTCACCGGTTTCGTTATCGCGAAATTCGCCCGCTTTAGCGAGCGCAAAGTTGAGCTCATGAGCCAACTCTTCCAGCTCAAGGCAAGCGGTGTCGTAATAGACGGAGGTGGCCAGTCCCATGTCCATAAAAATGACCCGGTTGAGCGCCGTCATGTAGCGCTGAACGTTGCCTATTTCTGGCGCCAGCACTTTATACACCACTCCGGCAAGCTGGCTCAGAACAATGCAATAAGCGCCGGAGTAGATCTTAAAATCGATACCGAGTTTATGATGGGTTTTGCCGATGCGGTTGGTTGCGTTGTAATACTCAGCGCCAAAGTTGCCACGAAATACATAGCGCATCATATGCTCGCGTTGGTGGGCTTTAGCCCGTTTGACTGACTGTTCATCCTGATAAAAATGCGCCGTTTCCCGGTTGCTGCTCAAATGGGCATAAACATGGCTAAGAATGTCATCAATATTTTGTTCCATCACCCAGTAGAATTCGCGTAGCGTATTCAGCGTTTGCTGATCGATGACCAAATACGACGCCCACCGACGAATTACGCTCTCTGGTTCTGAGCTAAAAGCCGTTTCCATCACACACCTGACTTTGACTGTTGTTATTCATCATCCGCACAATAAAAGACCACAACATTTGTGCAGTTAATGTGTGGGTATAGCAAAAGCCTCACGTTGCATAAAGTACGACCAGTTAACCAGCGCCCGTTTTTATGAAGGTATTTGCACTACTTCACAAAGCGATTGGAATAAGCCTCACATGTTGCATGTTGTTCGTGCCACAGGTGAAGCTTAGTGACGGAGTCACGCAAAATAGGCGGTACTTCGCCCGTCTGATTGCGTGAAGCCAGATCGTGGTTTGTAAAAAAATGTAGCGGTAACCCTTCTCCACCGATTGATTAAATAATAAGCTCATGGTTTCACACTATAATAAGGAGAATTTGTCGTGAAACGATTGCTACCTCTGGTTATTCTCGGTTCTGCATTGTTGGCTTCCCACGCGATGGCGACGACAGGCGACCACATCTACGTTCAGGCGTCAAAAGGCAGTTTTAACGATGCCGCCATCACTAAGTTGTTCGAACAACAACCCGCTCTGAAAGCAGAAGTGGATTTTTCCGGCACTCCGCTCAACACCTTTATGCAGGCCGATCTTAATGATGCACTAGCATTCAGCGCGGTTGAGAACTCCACCATTAACGGCCGCTTGGTCCAGGCTACGGTTGAAGCATTGCAGCAATACAAAGTCGTTGGTGTGAAAGCGTTTATCACTACCCCGATTGAAATGTGTGTACTGATGAACAGTAAAGATGTGAAGGCGAAACGCTCGATTGCATTAATTGCCTCGCACCCTGCCGCTCTCAAGCAAATCGATAGCTGGAAACAGACACTGAATGCGAAAGAACTGGCCGTTCCGGAAGGCACGGCAGCAGCGGCGCAACGCGTCTCAAACGGCGAAATGCCAGATGGCACCGCGGCGATTGGAGCTTGTGTGCTGGAGAAAGTGTATCCGAATCTGGTTGTGGTTGAGCAAGGTGTTCAGGACAACAAGAACAACAAAACGTCTTTCCTGCTGATGGATGTGGAAAAACGGGTCTCACCGATTGGCGAAGCAGATGCTCGTAAAGAGCTGGAAGCGGCGATTAAGCAAGGACAAAAGCTGTAATTTGAAAGGAAGACATACCGACAGCGAGCGGTATGTCTTTCACTTGGAAAAGCGGAATCAGGGCTCTACTGATAAGTCATCAGCTCGCGATCATCAAACCATTTCATCAGCTCTGCTCGTGGCAGATGTGAGGTATTCTGAATCACATTTTTGGTCAGATGCGGCGCAAACTTTTCAATGAAGTCATACATATATTGCTGCAGATAGGTGTTTTTGTTGTAACACAGCCAAGCGTAACAATCCGGCACCAGCCCTTCCAGCGAACGCACGGTAATGGAATCACTCAGCTTGTGGGTGGCAACCGAGGCAATAATGCCGATCCCGACCCCCAGACTCACGTACTCTTTGATCACTTCCGCATCCATCGCCGTAACGATGTATTTCGGCGTCAGGCCTTTCTGCTTAAACGCGTTATCAATCGCGCCACGGCCGGTCGATTTGAGTTCGTAACTGATGAGCTTTTCCTGCGCCAGCTGTTCCAGCGTAATGGTTTCCGCTTTAGCCAGTGGGTGGTTTGATGGCACAATCAGCGCCAGTGACCACTTGTAAGCAGGCAGAACCGCAAGATCCATCTGCTCATCCACATCCTGCGCGACAATAGAGAAATCGTAAGGGCCGGACGGCAACGTATTCCCACGGGTTTCTGGCTCAATGGTTCCCATGTGCAGTGATACTTTCGGGTACTTTTTCATGAAGAACTGCACCGTTTCCGGCAACAGGAATTTCGCGATCGCATTGGTGGTGTAGACGTTCACTCGTCCCATATCCGGCGAGGTGACACTGGCAGAAAGCGCCTTGATACGCTCTTCAATTTCCAGCATTTTTCCTGCTTCACGAATGATCTGGCTGCCAATTTCGGTTGCGCCGGATAAGTGCTTACCCTGACGCTCAAAAATCTGCACGCCCAGCTCATCTTCCAGCAACGCAACTTGCTTACTGATACCCGGCTGAGAGGTGAATAATTTTTCTGACGTTAACGAAATATTGTATCCATTACGCTGAATCTCTCGGATATAGCGCAGTTGCTGTAGCTTCATTATGTACTCCTAGGTCACAAAATGATTGCATAACAATCACTTAAATGAGCCATTAGTTATACAGGAATCATCGGTTTCGAGCTAGTCTATCTATTAATAAAAAGATAGGCCATCGCATCACAAAGACACGCAGAAAACTGCGACTGATTTCATGTGTGAGCAAATCAGGCGTGGCGATGGCGGAGTTTCTCTGCCGTACAATTTGCTTTAAGATCAGCGGTGTTGAACAACGCATACTGTCGACACGGCGAGGCCGGGTCGGTGGTTCCATCAATCAGGACACAGATATTTGGCCACCAAACACTCGGAATCGACTGTCACCATTGCCCTGCCTTCGCTGATCCATCGCATCGGCCGTGAACACGCTACGGCCTTGCAAGCGTTCGCGGCTGAGCATCGCTGCACCATCAAGCGTGTTCGCCGTTCACGCAACTGGCAATGCCAGGGCGAACCGGAAGATTTGCTGTTGCTGCTGCGCGCTATTCAAGCCAGCGACATCGCATTGGCCGTCGCGTCGGTAACAAGTAAATTGGAAGCGGGCATCAAGCCCTATCGGCAAGAAACATTAAGCGAAAGATTGGCTCAGTTGGTGCAGGACAACCCGGCGATGACCCTGGCTGAGCTGATGGAAAAAACCGGCTGCACATTAGTGCAAGCCAGAACGGTACGGGAAGAGCAGGAAAAGTGGTAAACCAGCGTTCAGGCTGGTTCACCAGTGGAATGCAAACGACTAAGCTTGGCTCAGCAGCTCTTTAACGATGGTCAGCACACCGCCATCACGGTTACTTGGCGCGCGGAAACGGGCGTACGTTTTGACTTGTTCATGAGCATTATCAACCGCGTATGAGTAGTAGCTCGCCTGCAACATTTCAACATCGTTGAAGTAGTCGCCGAAGGTCATGGTTTCCTGCTCAGTAAAATCAAACTTCGCCTGCAACTGCTTGATGGCAGTGCCTTTCGATGCTTCTGCGTTCATCACATCCAGCCAGATTTTCGCACTCACCACCACTTTGTGGCTGTGACCAAATTTCGCGTTAATGCTCGGATTAACCCATTGCTCAGTGCCATCAAAATGGCAAATCGCGACCTTGATAAAGTCATCCTCAACCGCCAGAAGATCCGACACCGACTCGCAGCGATGGTAGTACTTCTGAATCTCTTCCATTGCCTGTGGATCCTCTGTCTCGATGTACGCCGAGCGTTTACCGCACAGCACAACATGAGTTCCGGCAATGTTTCTTGCTTCGTTGATGATCGCAGCAACCGCCGATTTATCGATGGTGCTGCTGTAGAGTTCTTCGCCTTTGTACATCACCAAAGTGCCGTTTTCGGCGATAAACATGATGCGATCCTGAATCTCGGCAAAAGTGTCGAGCAAGCTGTAGTACTGGCGACCAGACGCAGCAGCGAACAAAATGCCGCGTTCATCCAATTGCTTGTGCAGGGAGAAAAATTCTGGGTCGAGCTGGCCCTTCTCGTCGAGAAGCGTGCCGTCCATATCAGTTGCGATGAATTTGATGTTTCGTTGTGACATAAAGTGAAGACTCGTAGATTCAAAATGCGTGGGCCCGCTCATCCTACCATATTCCGTCGCGGCTTATTCAGTTTGCTGTCAGAATACCTTCGGCCGAGCGTCTGACGGCCAAGCCACTAATTCGTTGATATTTATTGAACCCTCAATTAAAACTCAAAAATATTTGTAATGAACTCAAAAAATGTTTAGTTTGTCAGCAGATTTATTTGAGGAAGTGTCATTATGAGCTTTAAACAAGCCTACCTGTTTTACCTAACTTGCGCCGCCACCATCAGCTTTGGTTTTTCGTTTCTGGTTCTTTACCTGGCGGTAAACAGCTAAGTATCACTGAACACGATAAGTATAAGAAAAGCCGCTGCAGAGATTGTCTGCGGCGGCTTCATTTTTTGGCTTGAAGATGCAATCTTATGCGGCTTTAATCGGTTTGGCGTTCGCCGCGCTTTGGCGCGTTTTCTCACTAATTAGCGCTTCGTGCAGTGCGCAAATCGCACTGTTGTAATCGCTGTCTTCAACCACAAATTGCACATTGACATTACGCATTGAAGAGTGTGCCGCCATCGGATTCACATTCAGTTCCGCCAAGGCGTGCATACCGCGCGCCAACGCTTGGTTGGTGTTGATGTTCGCACCAATGGCTGAAATCAACGCCACCATTTTTCCGGAAATCGACGCATTCGGATAACGTTTCTCCGCTTTATACAGCAACTGGTTGAGGTTATCGCTGGAACCGCTGAGGAAATAGGTCATCGAGTTGGCATTCATCTCTTTTCCAACCAGATGCACTTTGGCTTCGGCAATGATTTCCATCAGGTCATAGCTCACGTTATCCACTTTGCCGACCATGCTCTGATCAAACATGTGCAGCGCAAATACCTTGTTGCGCCCGGCAATAATCTCGACCTTGTTGTCTTCAGGCTGATGATGATTGGAGATCAGCGTGCCCGCGTGGTCCGGCTCAAAGGTATTTTTCACCCGCAGTTCAATCTCCTGATTACGCAGGCCCGCCGCCGCATTGGGGTGGATTGCTTCCATGCCAAGGTTGGCCAGTTGATCGGCCACATCAAAGTTGGTCAGCCCCATCGGGCGCACTTTCTCCGGCCCCACAACGCGTGGATCGGCTGAGCTGAGATGATACTCTTTGTGAATGATGGCCTGATCAGCATGGGTCAGCGCGGCAATGCGGCTGAACGTCATCTCGCTGTACCCACGATCATAGGTTTTCATCAGGCCTTCGTCGCAATAGGCATAACCCGTCACGATCGGCAGCTCCGTCGAGACATCTATCTCTTCGAAAGCGCGCAGAATTACCTCATCCAGATTGCCCCGAGTGCCTTCGTTCCAACCCGACAGGTCAACAAAACGGGCGTTAATGCCTAGCGTTTTCAGTTTTAGTGTCGTGTTATACGCGCTGTGCGCTTCGCCAATCGAAGAGAGAAATTCGCGGATCTGAGGCAAATAGTGACGCAGCGAAAACTGCCCGTACTGGCAGGTTTCAAGAATATTGTTGATGCAGTTCACCGCTTCAGAAATGCGGGAACGAATGAACTTATCGGCGCGAATCCGGCTCATGGGATCGGCAAATAAGTTTTCATTAGTCAGCAACATACGCTGTTCCAGCTCGTACATTGCATCCGTCCAACTGTCGTCGCGTTTCGCGATCATTTGATAGATGCCAGGCTTGCCGGTGCGTTTGCACTCCAACAGGGCATCGGTCATGCCCGAATAGGCCGAGACAACAAATACGCGGTCATACGGATTACTCGGTTTAAGCAGAATATTATCAAGGACCGCGTCAAACGCAGTCATGGAAGTACCACCGATCTTTTCTACGGTGTAAGACATGGGGTCTCCTCGTTATGTTGAATTTACAGGGTGTCGCTCAAGTAAGGTTGCGGCGTCATGTCCGCAACCTCATTCAGCCAGCACTAATCGGCGATGGGATAGACGCCGTTTTCATCGTGCACTTCCGCCCCTGTCAGCGGTGGATTGAACACGCACGCCATGACCATATCGGCGCCATCGTAGGCGCGCAGGTAATGTTCATCGTGTTTATCCAGGATGTAGAGCGTTCCCGGCTTAATCGGGTAAGTTTCACCACCAACCACGGCAATTTCGCCCTCACCGGACATGCAGTAGACCGATTCCAGATGATTTTGGTAGTGAATGTGGGTTTCAGTGCCTTTGTAGATGGTCGTGATGTGGAATGAAAAGCCCATCTGATCGTCTTTGAGCAACATACGGACACTTTCCCAAGTTCCGGTTTCAGCAACGATACGGCGTTCACTTTGGCGACATTCATCCAGGGTTCTTACGATCATGACTCTTCCTTATGAGGCTTTTTTAATGAATTGAGGTGCGATGTTTTCCACCGCGCGTTCGAAAATCTCCAGGCCTTGTTCCAGCTCGGCTTCACTGATGGTCAGCGGACAGAAAAACTTCACCACTTCATCATTTGGGCCGGCGGTTTCAATCACCATTCCCAAACGGAAACATTCGCGGGCGATTCTTTCAGCCATCTCACCACTTTGGCACTCGATACCCTGCATCAAGCCTCGCCCTTTCAGGCGTGAGAACAATTCAGGGAAACGGCGCAACGACGTTTGGATGGTGCGGGTCACCTGCTGAGCTCGCAATTGAATGTGCTGAGCAAAATCATCGTTTGCCCAATAGGTTTCCAGCGCTTTGGCAGCGGTGACAAAGGCGTGGTTGTTGCCACGGAAAGTGCCGTTGTGCTCGCCCGGTTTCCACTGATCCAACTCTGGCTTAAAGAGCACCACGGCCAAAGGCTGTCCGTATCCGCCGATCGATTTCGACAGCGTGACGATGTCGGGTTCAATGCCGGCAGGTTCAAAGCTGAAGAAGGTGCCCGTACGGCCACAGCCGGCCTGAATGTCATCAACAATCACCAGTACGCCATGTGCTTTACAGATTTTACTCAGGCGTTGCAACCACTCATTGGATGCCGCGTTCAGACCGCCTTCACCTTGCACCGTTTCAACCAGAACCGCCGCTGGCTTATCCAGACCTGACGAGTTGTCGCTCAGCATGGTTTCAAACAAAGCAAGACCATCAATATCGGCATAGCCGTCGTACGGCAGACGCGTGACGCCAGAAAGGCCAAGCCCCGCACCACCGCGATGATGCTGGTTCCCCGTCGCCGCAAGAGCGCCGTATGAGCAGCCGTGAAAACCATTCGTGAAGGCAACAATATTGCTGCGCCCGGTGACTTTACGTGCGAGCTTCATCGCCGCTTCAACGGCGTTAGTACCGGTTGGGCCAGTGAACTGCACTTTGTAATTCAGGTCGCGAGGTTCAAAGATGTAGGTTTGCAAAGCACGCAGGAATTCCGCTTTCGCTTCCGAATGCATATCCAGGCCGTGCGTGATGCCATCTTTGTCGATGTACTCAAGCAGCGCTTGTTTAAAAATGGCGTTGTTATGGCCATAGTTCAGCGAGCCAGCGCCCGCCAGAAAATCGAGGTAAGCATCACCATCTTTGGTATACAGCCAGCTTCCTTTGGCGGTGGAAAACACCACAGGGAAATGGTTGGCATAAGATTGAACGTTTGATTCTTTCTTTTTAAAGATATCCATAACGATGGGATTTATCCTTTTCGGTTAGTTCGTGGATTAAGAGGAATTCGGTACAGGTATTCGGTGTCATGCTCGCCATCAAAATGGCGGGTTTCATCGAGAAACGTCGACACTTCACCCTGTTCACCGTGGGCCCGATCCAATTTCTTAAACAGACTCCAAGAGCCATTGTTGTCTCGGGTAATCGTGGTTTCCAGCACGTCAATGTCGGCCAGGTCATCGCGGGTCAACAGTTCGTTCAGCATATGGAAAGCCAGACCCATTCCGCGTGCGCTTTCATGCACAGCGACCTGCCAAACAAACAGCTCGTTTGGCTTATCCGGCTTGCGATAGGCTGAGACGAATCCCACCATGTCGCCATTACGTTCGGCGACCACGCAAGTACTTTGAAAGTGTGTAGATTGCAGGAAGTTACAGTAGGCAGAATTCTCATCCAACGGTGAACATTGCGATACCAATTCATGTACGCGTTTGCCATCCATTCGGCTTGGAATTCGGAACGACCACTCTTCCTGAGCGTTGTGCATAATTTCTGGGTATGCAACCCATGGTGCTGCTGTAATCATTGTCGGCCACATATCAATTCAATTTGAACTCTAAACAAATTCCTTTTATAAACTAACAGCTCAAATGAATATTTCAACCCCTAAACTCGACAGAATATTACAGAAAACTCATAAATTTATTTTTTATCAATAAGTTAAGAGAGAAAACAACAGTGCACCAAAACAGACAATATATTTAGATGTGTAATCAAAATGACAATTTACTTACAATGACATGTCAGACTGGATAAATAACAAGGCTGTCACTAGCAATTTGAATGGATTTCGCAATTTGCATTCGCAGAATGCAACCATTGCGGCTGAAATAGTGCCAAAAGCAGAGAAAAACGCGCAAGATATAGTCAAAACAGTGCTCTAAAACTTGGCACATATACTGCATTATATTAGTCGACCCTTATTAAGCCGAGGGTCACCTAGCCAACTGACGTTGTTAGTGAATGCATTTTGTTCACAATCTATATCGGCCAATCGTGATTATTACGATTGGCTCTTTTTTTATCTGCCATACGCAGTTGAGAGTCATTGCACACTTCTCGACACCGCGCTTTACCTCTTTGATTTCCGCAGTAAAGTGACCACGTCAACGTTCACAGATGTGTGCCCATGAAAACGGACTACCACAAACGCTTATTACCCGTCATTCGCTTTCTCGAAACCAACTTCGATCAACCGTTTAATCTGGAAGAAGTTGCGCGCATGGCTTACCTCTCTCCTTACCATTTTCATCGTATTTTCAAAGCGGTAATGGGCGAAACGCTCAACGACTATTTACGTCGTTTGAGAATGGAAAAGGCCGCCAACCATCTGTTTTATAAAAAACTGTCGGTGGTCGATGTTGCGTTATCGATGGGATTTTCCAGTTCGCAAGCCTTTGCCAAAGCGTTCAAGCAACATTTTGGCCTGACAGCGAGTCAGGTTCGCGAATGCGATAATCTGGAGGCGTTTACTCTGCTGCTACAAAACAGCAAGATAGGACACATGCTGCGCAAGTATGGACACGATTCAGAATCAGAGGCTGCCTATAATCACCAGACGTTGATAACAAGGAGTCACCAAATGGATCTACAGACTTTCGAACCGAGCGGTTTGGCATTTGTACGCGTAACCGGACCGTATGGCGAAAACTACGAGCCCGCCGTGGGCAGTTTATATGGTTGGGCGGGGCCAGCGGGACTGGCGCACCACACCTCTATTTTCATTTATCACGACAACCCGGAACTGACACCCGCTGACAAATGCCGTACGGACATCTGCCTGCTGGTTCCATCAGGTACAGAAGTACCCGCTCACATTGAGTACACCGAGTTTTCTGGGGGCAAATACGCAACTATTCGCCGCACAGTAACCGACAAATCGCAGTATGTTCTGTATTGGGATGAGTTGATGGAAAAAGTGGTGGAACAAGGGCTCGATTCTGACGATCGTCCCTGTTTTGAGCTCTACCATGAATGCAATCCAGAAACTGGCGTTGCTGACGTCAGCTTCTGCACCGCGATTCGTTAAATACACGCATCGTCCGGAAACATTAAGGGGAAGCCATCGCTTCCCCTTTCTTTATTCATGCCGAATTAACGCAGAATCGGATGACGTCTATCCAGATGCAGTGGACGAGCACGTTTTATCGTTAACGACTGCTTTTTCTTCCACTGGATATGACACAGCTCCATTACCAGACCAAACGCCATCGCGAAGTAGACATAGCCTTTGTTGATGTGCCATTCAACGCCTTCAGCCATCAGCAGGCCGCCCAGCAGTACCAGGAACAACAGCGCCAGCGTTTTGAAACCAGGGTAACGGCTGACTAACGCGTTAATCTTGGCCGCGGTCAGGATCATGATCACCGCCGACACCAGAATCGCTGCCACCATCACTGGGATATCGTTGGTCAAACCGACAGCGGTGATCACCGAGTCCATAGAAAATACCGCGTCAACTGCGACAATTTGTAGCAGTACAACGGTCAGTCCGGCACTGACATTCGCGCTTTTCTGATGCTCGACGTGGGTCAACCAAGACCACAGTTCTTTTGCGGCTTTAATGAACAAGAATGCACCGCCACCAATCAGGATAAAGTCACGGCCTGACAGCTCGTTACCCAACAGTGTGACAATAGGGCTGGTGAGAGACATCACCCAGCTGATCGAAAACACCAAACCGATACGCGCGGTCACGGCCAGCGCAATACCCAAATTACGCGCCAGCGCTCTCTGATGCTGCGGCAAGCGTTCACACAAGACGGAGATAAATACAACGTTGTCGACACCAAGCACCACTTCCAATGCCAACAATGTGGCAAAAATGGCCCAAGTTTCCGGTTGTAGTAATAGTTCTAGCATGTGGCCTCCTTAGTCAAGGAAGCGGAGTAAAACGAAGAAAGGAATGGGATTGGTCGCCTGAAGGGGTCGTCCATTAGTGATAATAACCTCTGTTACTTAGGAGGCATAAGTAAATCATTCGGCGAGATTTACGACAAGATCTCCATTTGTAACAAGCTATGTAAATATCGTACTGACCAATATTGTTTTGCATACGATTCACAACAGAAATGTGTTTTTCTTATCGTGCCGATGTTCACGCGGTGTCTTACCGCTCCAGCGTTTAAAGCGGGTACTGAAATTCGCACTGTTTGCATAGCCCACCATTTCGCCGATGTGTTGTATCGACCAGTCTGAGCGAGCCAGCAATCGTGCCGCATATTCCATACGCAGGCGGGTCAGATGTGCTTTCGGGCTGTGGTGATAATAACTCTGACTTAAGCGATGCAGATGTGGTACCGAGCACGGCACCAAAGCGGCAATTTGATCCACCGTCCAATCTCGATGCAGCTGTTTTTGTACTTGTTCAAACGCACGGTTTAAACGCACGTGCATGCGTGATTGCGCGTTTGGTGCAGGTGAACTGAGCAAATCATTAATTTGTTCCACCGCATGCTGCGCAACACGCTGTCCTAATTCCGGTGGCAGTGTCATGGTGCGTACCAGCGTTTGAATACAGGAAAACATCACGTCGGTGATTGGCGTTAAATCGTATTGTAGGTGTGTACCGGCGACACATCGCCATTCGTGACGCGGTGTCAAAAACAACCACGCCAGCTGCCAATCTTCCTCTTCGATACCAAAGCCATTCTCACAACCCGCGGGGACGACGATCAGCGATCCGGGCTCCAATACGTAACGCTCTTGCCCACTTTGCAGCCAGCCTTTGCCTTTCACCGTAAACAGCAACATATGCTGGCCCGGAGATTTCCGATACACGCTGAACGATTCGCGACACGTCGCGAGGCCACACTGCACGATGCCACTCTGTTCCAGATGCAGTGCATGTTCCTGATCGATGATCTGATGCGTCGTTTTGTCGGAAATTCGGTAATGTTCCTGCTTATCCTGAATCATGAGAGTTTGGCAAACATTTGAGAGGGAATTGAACAATACAAAGATCCGCCCAGCCCCTACACTGGCAGCGTTAATTCCTTCGAGTGAGATCTCACCCATGATGGCCTCTTTTCGTCAGCTGGACCGTCCGTTCTGGCAAAAATTAATTCAAATCGGCGTGCCTGTCTCCCTGCAGTCAATGCTGTTTTCTCTGTTGGGCGTGGTCGATATATTTATGGTCAGTCAGCTCGGTGAAGCCGCGACCGCCGCCGTCGGTGTCGGTAACCGGATTTTCTTTTTCAATCTGATCGTCATCGTAGGTGCCAGCGGTGCGGTGAGTGTGCTGGCTTCACAATATTTTGGTGCGGGCAATCTCGACGGTGTGCGCCGTGTTCTGGCGCAATCTTGGGTGGTCGCGCTGCTGTTTACTTTGCCATTTATGATGCTGTATCTGATTGCGCCGCAGTCGGTGGTGTCTGTCATCGCATCCGATCCGCAATACGTCTCGCTGGCGACAGACTATCTATGGGTCACTGGCGCCAGCCTGTTTTGCACCGCATTGGTAGTCCCCGTTGAAGGCGCTTTACGCTCGGTTGGCGAGGCGACACTGCCTACGCGAGTCAGCATCATCGCCATCATCATTAACGCGATTCTTAATGCGCTGCTGATCTTCGGCCTGTTTGGCTTTCCGGAGCTTGGCGTGCTGGGAGCAGGGATTGGCACATCCATTTCTCGTCTATGTCAAACCGCAATGCTCTTTTACGCCTTGCGCCGTCGCTACCCGCATCTCTTGCCGACCCGCGACAACTGGCGACAAGCAAAGTCACCTCAGCATCGTGCACGCTATTACAAAGTGGCTTGGCCAATGATCGTGCACGACACTGGTTGGGCAGCGGGCATTCTGGTCTACAACGTGATTGTCGGTCAATTGGGTGTCTCGGAGCTGGCGATCATCTCCCTGCTTTCGCCAATAGAGAGTGTGCTGATTTCTGCATTCCTTGGCTTTGCCGTCGCCGCGTCAATTATTTTGGGCAACGAGATAGGCGCCCAGAACTATCAACGGGTGGAAAGTACTGCCTGGTGGTATGTGCTTACCAGCTGCGCACTGGCCTTGCTACTCGCTCTGTTGTGCTATCTCGCCAAACCTTGGCTTGCCTGGCTTATCAGCCACAGTCCGCTGGAAGACTCAGCGATGGCACTCAATGTCTGCCTGGTCATGGCGTTTGGCATGGTGCTGCGGGTGTTCAACATGGTTGGCATCGGCGGCGTACTGAAAAGCGGCGGCGATATTCGCTACAGCATTTTCATCGACCTGTTCGGTCAATGGGCCATTGGTATCCCGCTCGCTTATTTCACTGGTTTAGTCTTGGGCTGGCCGTTGCACTGGGTGTTGATGGTTATTTGGCTGGAAGAAGGGGCAAAAATTTTTCTTACCACACAACGCATTTTCTCTAAACGATGGATTAACAACCTCATCAATGACGGTGACTCACCCACTCTCACTGCCTGAAACACGATGAAAAAAGCCTGACGGACGAGGGAGGGAGTTCGCGAGTCAGGCCAGAGGGTCGTGTAACTTTATTGTTGTTGTGTTTGCAATGTGACGTCGCCGCGCGCTATTGCGCTAAGTGGTCACATTTGGCCGCACAAATAAAATCGTTCTTGTGTAGGCCTTTAATCGAATGACTCCACCATGTCACCGTCACTTTACCCCATTCGAGTAAAATACTCGGATGGTGAAATTCCTCTTCAGCTAACTGTGCAATCTGATTTGCAAACGCCCAAGCCAGCTTAAAGTTCTTAAAACGGTACACTTTTTCAAGTTGCGGAATACCATCGCGATGGATAAGCGCCCATCCTTCCAGCTCGCTCAGAAGCGTTTGCTGTTCATCTTGTGTCAAAGCGGTCGCATCGGCACTGCAAGCTTCGCAGCGTAATTCATCAAGCATGAGTTTCTTCCTTCGGTGTGAATAATGGTGGCAGTAAACCTGCCGCCATGGCTTTTTCTACATGGCTCATCAGATCGGTCTGACTAAGCTGATACAACTGGCGGATATCATCCAGTACATAATAGACCGGCTGCATGATATCGATGCGATACGGTGTCCGCAGGACATTATGTAAGTTAAAACTTTCCCGATCAGGGATGGTACTGTCGAGTGAATAGATGGTTTCGCCCGGTGAGGAAAGAATACCACCACCATAAATTTTGGTATTGCTGCCCTCTTTCACTAATCCAAACTCTACCGTGAACCAGTAGAGGCGAGCGAGATAGACCCGCTGCTGTGGAGTCGCGTTTTTCCCCAGTTGTCCATAGGTGTGAGTAAACGCGGCGAAATCCGGATGAGTGAGCATTGCGCAGTGACCGAAGATTTCATGGAAGAAATCCGGCTCTTGCAGATAATCGAACTCTTCCCGGCTACGCAGAAACGTCGCAACAGGGAATTTTTTGTCCGCCAGCAGGGCAAAAAAACGGTCAAAATTAATCAGTGCGGGGACCGGCGAAACCTGCCAGCCCGTTTCTCGCATCAGAACTTCATTAATTTCAGGTAGTTGTGGAACACGATCAACGGGAAGATTGAGCATTTCCAATCCATCAAGATAAGCCTGACAAGCCCGTGAACGAATCACAGATTGTTGGCGCTGAACCAGGTCGCGCCAGATGGCATCTTCTTGCGAATCCCAGTCGACTAATCCCTTACTATTCACTGGCTTGGAATGATACTTGGTCATCACCCCTCTCCTTAACAATTCCGTTACATTAAGCCTATCGCCTTCGAAATTGGCTGCCAATGATCTGTTCAGAATACCGCCAAAAACCAGTGTAACATTTTATTTACATTGTCAGTTTTTTTGCTTATATATCAGCAAGCTGATTATTGGGCGCAGGTTTGACTTTACTGAAAAATGGTCAAAACTTGATGCATTACAAAAAAAATCACACACTCATCGAGGATGTTATGCCACACGCCACGCCCCTTTGGACTCCCAGCCAGGACCGAATTGAATCATCCAACCTGCAGCAGTTTCTCCGCCATATCAACATGCAGGGTGAAGCCTTAGATGCCTATGAGCAGTTACATCGTTGGTCGGTCACGGATAAGAAAAAATTCTGGCTCGAAGTGTGGCAATTCTGCGACGTGATCGGGTATTGCGGTGACTGCATTCACGGAGAAGGCATTGCGCGTTGGGATGAATTTGTACCGGCTCGCGATACTATCTGGTTTCCTCAGGCACAACTCAATTACGCGGAGAATTTACTCTCCTACGCGTATCAGCAGCCCGACGGTGTGGCTATTTGGTTTAAAAACGAAAATGGCCAGAGCCGCAAACTGACTTGGCAACAACTGTGCGATCAGGTTTCTGTCGTGCAGCAATGGCTGACTCAAAATGGGGTCGGCCGCGGTGACGTGGTCGCGGGTTATCTCCCCTACTTGCCAGAAACCATCGTTGCCATGCTGGCAACCACCAGTCTCGGTGCGGTTTGGACATCCACCTCACCGGACTTTGGTGTCGACAGCGTGGTGGAGCGCTTTGGCCAAGTGCAGCCTAAAATTCTTTTCTGCTGCAATGGCTACAGCTTCAATGGCAAACCCCATGTGATGGAAGAGCGCAACGCCAGCATTGTCGCAGCGATCCCTTCCATCGAAAACACCTGCCAGATTGAGTATCTCCAACAGCGTACTTACAGTCAGGATTTCAATGACACATTTTCGGACTGGCAGGCGATTCTCGCCAGTTATCTGCCACGTGGCATCGAATTCGAGCGGGTCGGTTTTAACGATCCGCTGTTTATTCTCTATTCTTCCGGCACAACGGGTCAGCCAAAGTGCATTGCGCATTCCGTTGGCGGTATCGTGCTCAATCACCTCAAAGAACATCAGTTGCATTGTGACATTCAGCCGGGTGACCGCGTGTTTTATTACACCACCTGTGGCTGGATGATGTGGAACTGGCACGTCTCCGCACTGGCGAGCGGCGCGACTCTGGTTGTTTACGATGGCAGTCCGATGTATCCCCAACCGAGCGTATTGTGGGAACTGGCTCAGGAAACGCAGATGACGCTGTTCGGCACTTCGGCCAAATACATTGAAGCGCTGCAAAAGAGTCACTTTTCACCCAGTGATTTTTATGACTTAAGCGCGCTGAAAACGCTCTGCTCAACCGGTTCAGTGCTCTACCCTGAGCAGTTTGAATACGTCTATGCCGACATTAAGGCCGATTTACACTTGGCGTCTATTTCCGGGGGCACTGACATCTGCGGCTGCTTTGTTCTGGGCAATCCGATTTCCCCCGTCTACAGCGGTGAGTGTCAGGGAGCCGGTCTCGGAATGGACATCGCGGTGTTTGATGACGAAGGTGTGGCCGTGAGTCAGCAGCGCGGTGAGTTGGTGTGCCGAAACAGTTTTCCCAACCAACCCATCGGTTTCTGGCACGATAATGGTGAACGATACCACCACGCATACTGGGACAAATATCCTGGCGTTTGGCATCACGGCGATGAGATAGAGCTTACGGCTCACCGCGGCTACCGCTTTTACGGTCGCAGTGACACCACGCTTAATCCGGGTGGCGTGCGCATCGGAACGGCGGAAATTTATCAGCAGGTCAATCAGTTAGAAGAAGTGCTCGATTCGATTGCCGTCGGCCAAAAGCAAGGCAACGATGAAGAGATCGTCCTGTTTGTTCAGTTGCACGATAAGGCATTTTTGACCGATGAACTGAAAGACAAAATTCGCAAAACACTGCGCACCCACTGCTCGCCACGCCATGTACCAGCCCGAATTTATCCCGTCAGTGAGGTACCACGCACTAAATCAGGCAAGTTGGTCGAACTGGCGGTGAAACAGACATTGCAAGGACAACCGGTAAAGAATCTGGGCGCAATTGCCAACCCGACGGTGCTGCATGAAATCGAACAGATCTTTGAAAATGAGCAACCATAACCGGGCAAGATGAACCGGATATCATGCTGGCGTGAGTATTTTTCATTACTCTATTTTTCTTTAATAATGATATGCTTGCGCCACCGTATACTGCTTTATTTATTTTATGGATTATATTCATCTATCGAGATTCAGTTTAAAGCACCTGACGGCACTGCACGTCATGCTCAGCACTCGCAGTGTCACGCAGACCGCTGCCCGACTGTGCGTCAGCCCCTCCAGCATCAGTAAAATCCTCGCTCAGTTACGTGAACTGCTCGATGACGACTTGTTTTACCGCGACAGCAATCAGTTGATTCCAACGCCCTATGCCCTGCAAATGGGTCCTGCGGTTCACAGCATTTTATCCAGCATGAACGGTCTTCTTCATCAGGCCAACTTTGATCCCAAACTCTATAACGGCCACTATCGGCTCGCCATGCGTGAGAGCACGCTCGAGCTCTTCGCCGAAGACATCGCTAACATCATTTCCGAATGCTCACCCAATCTCTCTTTGACGATCCATTCTAAGGAGTATTACGGATTTGAAGCGCTTCAGCGCGGTGTGATTGATTTCATGATTCTGCCGCACGACATCAGCCAACCTCCGACTCACGCTCAGGATCTGGTTTGGCATATTATCGCCGACGACGAAATGGTGTGCCTGATGAATCCCAACCATCCGCTGGCTCAAGGCGAAATGACCACCGAAGACTACCTGTCTTACAAACACATCGCCATTCTCGATAAGGAGCTCAGTGAGCCCTATTTTGAGAAGAATCTCGCTCAGCGTCATAAGTCACGCCAGATTGCGGTCACCACCGCAGACTTCGGCGCAGCGGCAATCATGTGCCAACATACGGATCTGCTGTTTACCTGCTCTAAACACTGGGCAGACAGAGCTCATCAGGCGCAAGGGTTGATTTACAAGACGCTGCCGTTTGACTACGGAACGGTGGCTTACAGTTTGGTATGGAATAAGCCGAGCATGAATGATCAGGCAATGAAGTGGTTGTGTAAGCGCCTCACCAAAGGTCAGTGCGGTTGCTAATCAGCGGCAAGCGATACGGGAAAAGTAAAAAGGTCAGCACATGCTGACCTTTTTATTCTGTTTTTGCTTTTATTTATTTCAAACCCTAGCCATGAGTTGTTAGTCAATAAACAGATTCTGGTATGAAAATGGTCAGGGGAACTGCTTAATAACCAAATTCATATTTGCAGTGTATGTATTGTAGGACTTTTCCGACAGTGAAATTACGTAAATAGTCAATTTACGATTTGGAAAAACCTTGCGGCCCTAGGCTTTGGGCAACGCTACCCAGAATGTATTGAGTTCATTTTCTCGTGGCATCAGTTCAATCGTGCCGCGATGCAGCTTGGCGATGTCTTTAGTAATCGACATACCCAGTCCCGCTCCATCGCCTTTTTCGGTGTTCGCACGATAGAAGTTTTCAAACAGTTTCTCGCGGGTTTCTTCGCTTAACGCTGCGCCGCTGTCGCTCACCCACACGTTGACTGCACCGCCCGCCTCTTTCAGCGTGACTTTAATTTGCGAACCTTGGCCAGAATAACGAATGGCGTTATCGACCAAATTGGTAAACAGAATGCGCAGTAGCGACTCATCCCCCAGCACATAGATATCATCACCATCGAGCGACAGTTCTTGCTGATGACGCAGCGCAAATGGCACCAGTTCCGCCAATACACCCTGCACAAGTTTAGTCAGGTTAATGCTTGAGAACGTGAGGTCGTGAATACTCTCCACTTTAGCCAGCATCAACAGCTGTTGAATCAGGCGGTCGGTACGCTCTATACCGCGCAAAATGTTGTTCAAATCAGATTTGAGCTGATCCTCATTCTGGCTCAACAATGCGTTTTCTGCGTTGAGGCGCAGGACCGTGAGCGGCGTTTTCAGCTCATGCGCAGCCATGCGGGTAAATCGTCGCTCCCGTTGCCAGGCATGATCCAGTTCCGTCAGCAATACGTTTAAGGCATCGACCAGCGGCGATAACTCCACCGTTGGATTGGACACATAGATACTGTCGAGCTTGTTGGCATTACGCTGAGTAATGGCGCGTTTGAGTTCGGAAATCGGTTGGAAATGCTTGCCGATCAATAACGTCATCACCAGCGCCAGGCAAGGGATCATAATCAATTGCGGCAGTGCGGTTGAAAGTGCCAGTTCGCGGCTCATCTCGTTTCGAATCGACTGCTTTTCCGCCACGATCACGTATTCAGGCTTGGTGTGGTAACGATCCGGCAGTGGCAACTGGAAATAACGCCATGTCTGTCCATCAATATCAAAATAACCAAAGCCGGCATAACGTGGATCGTGGGCCGTTCGGGCGATATCAGGAATGGAGCTCCACACCAGTTCACCGCTGTGATAGAACTGAATCAGAATATTGCGTTCATACGGGTGTCCAAACGTGGTAGGTGAATCATCACTTCCAGCTTGCGCTTTGATGCGCTGCATCCAGGTATCGAGAATTTGGCTGGCTCGTCTGGCTTCCAACCCTTCTTCCTTGAACGGCATGCCGAGCAGCAGCATTTTGGCCGATTGCCCCAAGCGTGCATCGTACACTTCTTCGATTTCATGCTGGGAGGCACTGAAACTGAAAAACAGCGACAGAAGAATGAGTCCGCTGGAGAGCAGAACAACCGCAATGGTGAGGCGTTTTTTGATCGAAAACGCTTTTACGTGATTATTTTTCAATGATGTAACCCACGCCGCGAATGTTTTTGATGACATCATTGGAGACTTTTTTGCGTAGGTTATGAATGTGAACTTCGATGGCGTTATCGCTCGAGCCTTCATCCCAACCATGCAGTGATTGTTGCAACTGCTCTTTGCTCATCACTCGGCCAGCATGTGTCATCAGAGACGCCAGAAGTTTGAATTCGTTGTTGGTCAGTTTCAGTCGGTTTCCCTGATAATCGACCGACTGTTCAGAGAGCGACAGTGACAACTCTCCCACTTCAATACGCGTGTCACAGTAGCCCGATTGACGGCGAATCAGTACCCGCAGGCGCGCCATCAACTCTTCCAGTGCAAACGGCTTGATCAGGTAATCGTCCGCACCGCCATCAAGGCCTTTCACCCGATCTTCGATGTCGTCACGCGCAGTCAGAATCAGCACCGGCAAAGTAAAACCCGCGCGGCGAATGTTGCGTAGCACCACCAGACCATCAATATCCGGCAGCGTGAGATCGAGGATCACCGCGATAAACTGTTCGGTTTTGAGCACGGTTTCCACACCGGAACCGCGCTCAACCCAATCGACGGTGTATCCATGGCGACTTAACGAGGTCACCATTGAGCGTCCTAACAGGACATCATCTTCTACAAGCAACAAACGCATTACTAATTGAGTTCTCCAAGTTTTTGGGCAATTTCTTGTTGTCGGCCCTGATCAGCCAGCGGACGATCCGGACGTGGCTTCGCGTGCTGCGCTTTGGTCAGATATTGAATCGCTTCTGCTTTGCGACCATCCTGAGCCAGGAAATCACCATAAAAGTAATTCGGATCAATACCTTCCGGATTTATTTCCAACGCTTTATGCAGCATTTTTTCCGCTTTGTCATCATCACCAAAGCCGATAGGCCAGCCCGGTACCTGATAGTATAGCGAACCTAAACTGGTATACGCAGAGCCATCTAACGTTTCCGGCGCTTTTTCAATAACTTGTTCCAGCAGTACTTTCGCTTCCTTCACCAACGACAACGCCCCCAGACCACCTTTCGCTCCAGCGAGTGAGGATTTATTGATCGCCAGCCACACTTTGAGATCCTGGCGCTCCGGCTCCTGCGTCAACGCCTCTTCATTGCGTTTGATGAGGTTTTCCAGACAGTAAACCTGATGATCTTTGTCTTTGGACTGATACTGACACACGGCCCATTTTTTCTGAATAGTCAGCAGCGGATCAGCACTCGCTGCTGATACCGAAAGAGAAGTCCCCAGCGTCAGCGCAGCTGCGAACATTGCCATATTCCGTTTCATTGTTTGTTCCCTCATGATTTACCGTGAACCTGATTGATGTATTGATGAATGGTGTCCTGCTGTTTGCGAATCGATTTTGACACCACTCCGGGAATGATTTGGTTGAGGCGTGCAAACAGCTTCTCTGGCCAGCCAATCCATCTCGACGCCTGTTCATCTTCCAAAATAGAGACCACGTGTTTGGCAACCACACTTGGCGCATCGCTGTGATTACCTAACTGGCGATTCATTTCAGTCACGCGATCATCGTTAAGATCGGTTTTCGTCGCACGTGGCGCCAAATACAGCACGCGAATGCCTGCACCATCAAGTTCACGATCCAGCGCTTCACTAAAGCGCTGCACGCCCGCTTTCGCCGCGCAGTAGGTGGTGTAGCCGGGAAAACCGATGGATCCAAACGTAGAACCGATGTTGAGGATGATCCCTGGTCTTTGCAGCCAATTCAGTGCCGACTGGCTGGTCAGAATCGGCGTCATCAGATTGAGGTGAATCTCCTCTTGCAGCGATTTGGCGCTGCGCTGGGCGAGGAAACTGAACTGATTGTTGCCCGCGTTGTTGATCAGCACATCAATGCGCTGCTCGTTTTGCACCTGCTCAAGCCCGAACGCTTTGAGCTGCTCTTCACTGTCCGGTTGCTGAAAATCAATGCAGAGTGTCTGATGACGTTCAGGGTCATTCAGGCTGTTCTTCAACGCTTCCAGTTTATTGCGGTTACGCGCCACCAGCACCAGCGATGCGCCTTTCGCTTCGAGCGCGTGTGCGATCTCCTGACCGATTCCCCCGGAGGCCCCCGTCAGCAGTACGCGTTTACCTTGCAAATTCATCTCTCTCTCCTTACGCTGCGCGCTGTAACGCATCAGGCGTCAGGCCACGCAACATATCGCCATACAAGCGAAACACCATATTGGCCGAATCGATAATGGCTTGCTGATCCAGCGGATCGGTGATTTGGTTCATCAGCCCTTCAAACAGCTGAATGTGGTCCTGATCGAGCACGCTGTGCGATGTCAGATAACTCATCGCGCTGTCCGGCAAATTCAGTTTATCCTTGACCAACGCCGCCACCTGACCACCGACGCCCACACTGGTACCTTCAAGCACCCAAACCATACCGAAAAAAGCCATCGGGTTGACCCGGTCAATCTGGTGATAGAGGTAAGCCACCATCAGTTCGATCGGTGCGCCGACTCTCCCTTGAGCCTGATTCGCACGCACCATACCTGCATCTGCACCACACGCTTTGATGTCGTTGAGAATCCACTCGTGGTGGCCCTTCTCTTCTTCGATGTACTCACCAATCGCCTGACGCAACCATTCATATTTCTCCGGCAAGCGCCCACCACAAGCCATCAAGAGTGGTACCGTGTGTTTCACGTGATGGTATGCTTGGGTCAGAAACGCAACGTAGGTTTCGCGGTCGATATCCCCTTTTGCACACTGGGCAAAAATCGGTGCCTGCAACATGGTTTGCTGCGCCGCTAAGGTCTGCTGTTTCAATGTCTGAAAAAATTCACTCATCCTGTATTCCTCTTTAATGCTTCAATTCAATGCGTTAACAAGATTGCTGGAGCTGGGTCGTGACGATTTTGTTGTCACTTTCTGGCAGTGTTGCCAGCCAGTTTTCAAACTGTTGACGTACCGGACGCCCATTACTGGTGAACAGCCCCGGCTGCTGCTTGAGCCCGGCGACCGTCACCACTTTACCGATGCGGGCATAATCCGGCAGTGTGTTGTTCAGTTTGTGGATGCTCTGCACCACGATTTCAGGTTGATTGCCATCCACGACCGCTGTCAGCGAAGACTGTCCTTCGCCAACCACGACCATACTTTGCAGAGCAGGCAGCAATTGCGCTTCCGATTCCAGCCACTCCGGTGAGATATTGCGTCCGTAGGCAGTGATGATTTGATTCTTTTTACGCCCGTTGATGGTCAGAAAACCTTGTTCATCTAACTCACCGAGATCCCCGGTTGCCAGCCAAGGCTGAGCGAAGGGTTCGCCGATGTAGCCCAACGCCACGTTGCCGCGCACCAGCACTTCGCCGTCTTGCGCGATTTTAACTTCCACATGGGGAAGCACCCGGCCACTGGTTCCCGGCTTTTGAGCACTTGGCGTGTTGAGACTGACGACCGATGCGCACTCAGACAAACCGTAACCTTCAAAGGCCGGAATGCCCAACGACTGCGCCTTTTGCAGTAAGGCAGGCGTCACACGTGCACCACCGACGGCCACGAACTTGAGCGAACGTGACAGCATTGGATTGAGCGTCACAATGTGGATAAGCGCCATCAGTAACGCCGGAGTCAGAACCAGACTATTTGGCTGATACTGGCTCAGGGCTACCGCGAACTGATTCGGATTGAAATGGCTTGAACCCGACAATCCCACCGCTTGTCCCGGAACCACGACTGAGGTGGCACCCAGCAGAAGCGGTACATAGACGCCGGTGATGTTCTCAAGTAGCGTCGACAGCGGCAGAAGTATCAGATGTTTCTCGCAACAGGTTTCGGTTGCAATCGAATCAGCCAGCGCGGCACTCACCAGCGCCAGTTGCTCGTCGCTTAAACAGACCCCTTTCGGCTGTCCGGTTGAACCGGAGGTAAAGGTAATTTTGCTGCTGCCGGGCAACCAGTGCGCGCCATGCGCATGTTCATTACGCCACAGTGGCAAACCTTCGATTTGCCCCAAAAGCTCAGGCTGCCAACTGTGCCACTCTCCGATCAACACATCCGCACCGGATTGCTCTAACGTGTGTGCGACCTGTGCATCACTGAAAAACATCGGGACAGGCACAGACGGGATCTGCGCCTGCATCGCGGCAAGGTCAGCGATGACCCAGTCCAGGCTGTTTTCTGCTCTCAGCGCAATACAATGAGCCGCCAAACGACTAAGCTGATCCGCCGCTTCCCGCACTCTGACCAGCAAACTCAGATAACTGATCGATTCCATTTGTTGCGTGCGCTCGCTGTATCCGGTAAACGCCGTGGCATCCGGTGTCTGCTCTGCGCGTTGGACTAACGCCTGTAAAATCTTGTTCATGAAAAACCTCCGCTTAAACGATGTTTGCGGTCGGAAAACAGAGCCTGTAAATGCGCTAGGGCTCCTTTGAGATTGCCTGCAACGATGCGTGGCTGATATTGGTAGTAATTGCCCCAAATGCTGTGGGCATCAGGAATGCGGGTCGGATCGGCTTCGGCCAGAATGGTCGGATCCAAACCAAGGCGGCACATCATGGCGTACAGGGGATCTGTGGCGGTAAAAATGCACCACTCATACCCCTGCTCCACCAGCTTCTGTGTCATCAGCAGAAAATGCAGTGAAGAAAAACCTTTGGAAAATGATGCAAGCTGACCAAATTCAATCAGCTGCGCGCGATCAATCGGACGACTGAACGCCGAGGCGAGCAATTCATCGGCCGGATGATCCAGATATTGTTCGAGAAACAGTGCCTCTTCGCTGGCAACGCGGTAACCACACAGAGATTTAATGTGGTCCTTATCCATCAACGCCATGAAGGTTGGCATAAAGCAATTGAGACGTGCATCAAACGCCAGCGAATAACGCTGAGCAATGTAGTGTTCGACCTCACCCCGCTTGGGATGGTTGCGATCAATGATCGCCAGATCAAGTGCATGATCCTGAAAAAAGTCTCTCATTCAGAAGCCCTCTGTGGTGCCTTACTCACTGAGCTTAAGGAGGCAAGCTTAAGAGAAACTTAAGAGACTTAAGAAAACAAAAAAAGCCGCGACAGGAACCCTGTAGCGGCTTGGATTGATTACAAAATTTTTATTTTCTGCCGACGCCCATGACAACTGGCATGACACCTTGCGGAGTGCTGATTTCAAACACCTTGCTCACTTCGACCATCGCAAAGCCAGCCTGTGTCAGCATGGTTTCCACATCACGTTCACTTAAACCAAATTCAGGGTCGTTATCATCCACCAGCCAATCCCAGTGAACAAACAAACCACCCTCATCCAACAAGGTGTAAATGATGTCGGCAACTTCATTCTGGTTGGGTACAAAACCACACACCGAAGACGCCACGACCACATCAAATTGTTTGCGGAATGCCGGGTGCTGCGCAACCAGACCGCGTGTTAAGTGATCCACTACTGGCTCAACATTGGCCAGCTCTTTTTTATCCAGCTCTTCGATCATGGCTTCGGATGCATCCAAAGCCACAATATCTTTTGCCATTGGTGACATCAGTTGACTTAGCAAACCCGTACCGCAACCGAAATCCAGCACATGCTTGCCTTCAAGCGAAATGAGCTTATTCAGTTGCTGAAAAACGTTCTGCGCAAAAACGGTTGTCGCTTCGTCTTTTTCCCAATCCGCTGCGTATTCGTCCCAGTCGTGTGCCATCATGGCCTCCGTGTTACTTCTTGTATTCGGGCAAACTGCCCAAGTGACCTCAAAATGGCTGGCTCATGGCCGAAAATCGATAGATTTTCTGTGAACCCATCGGTTTGAGGCAACTTGAACTCCCCAAGATTAAACCAAAACGAAGTGAAGTTCATAGAGTTACAACGCAATCTTGCGTAAGAAAATCTGAATTTGGCTCAATTGGCGATTATTAGAGCAGATAGGCAGCCACACAAAAATTGTTTATGATTCCGAGACTTTCATTGAGTTGAGCACGCTATGAACCTGTCACAAATCGAAGCATTCTGCACCATTGCCAACACCGGTTCGGTTTCAGAAGCCGCCCGTCAGATGGAGTGCAATCGCACCAAACTCAGCATGGCAATCAAAGCTTTCGAAACCGAATTGGGCGTGGAACTGTTCGCACGTACCGGAAATAACCTCACCCTCTCTGAAGCTGGCAAAGCGATTTACAAAGATTGCGAGAACATCCTGATCACCGCGACGCGCATTCGCCGCACCTGTTCACAAGTGTCTGATGAGTTCGCCGCAGAAATGTGGATCGCCCGTGACGACTCTTTGCCCGATACACTGTGGCAGGATCTGGCGCATTCACTCAATAAACTGTTTCCCAATACCTCGTTTAACATCGTGCTTGCCTCAAGTGGTGACCTTGCAAGCCTGGTTGCGACTCAACAAGTGGATTTCGCATTCGGAGTTGACTACGAACGTTTGGACGATCCCCGTATCGGTTATCAGCCGCTGGGCAAAATCCGTATGATGTCGGTGTGTAGCGCAACCCACCCGCTAACCAAAATCAAACGGGTAACAGACGAAGATCTGCGAAAATCCATGCAAGCGGTGATGGTGTATCTGAATGAACAAGACAATTCGAGTCTGGAACCTTTCTCGCGCCGCTATATCGGCTTTTCCAGCTTTGAATACATGCTCAGTACCATTCTGACGGAAAGTGCTTGGGGCGTACTGCCGGAACCGCTGATTCGTCACCACTTGCGCGAGCAACGCCTTGCGGTAATTCGCCACACCTATGGTTTGACACAAGAGGATTTTTGTATGTTTAGCGTTGCGGGTAGTTCTGAAAACCCGGCGATGCTTTGGCTCGCCGATAAGATCAGCGACTACTTGTTTGATTTCTAAATTCTTGCTTTGGGGATGCCCGACTTGCCAATGAGCCAGTCAGTGTCAATAATAATGACAGCAAAAATATAAAGCAACTTATTGATTTTAAATAAATAAAACAAAACAGCTCAAACATTGACCTGTTGAATATGCAAATCGTCGTTGTAAAGCCACGCCGTTCAGCCAAAATATCCTCAGTTTCCAACAGGTAAAAATAAAATGTGTGCTCGAACAAGTTTTAACGAAAATCGTGTCTTGACCCTCTCAGCTCTTTTTGCGTCAATGTTTGCGGGTGGTGGCTTGATTGTCGGTCTGCTTGTAGGCTCACTGGTTATCATGTTTGACGGTGTCTATTCTCTCGTCAGTTTACTGTTAACATTATTGTCGCTAGTCGCTGCTCGCTACATCAGAAAACCATCTGATGCCCAATTTCCTTTTGGCCGCGCAGTGTTCGAACCGGCGGTAATCGCCGTGAAAGGTGCTGTGATTCTACTGATCGTCAGTTATTCACTGTATTCTGCTATCGGTTCCATGTTTACTGGTGGCCGCCCAGTCGATGCGTCTGTCGCGACTGCTTTTGGTGCCATCAACGTTGTAGGTTGTGGCCTGGCTTGGTGGTATATGAAATCACTGGGTAAACGTCACGCATCAGGTCTGATTGACGCTGAAGTTAAACAGTGGCAAATGGACACGATGTTGAGCGTAGCCGTAACTGCTGGTTTCGTTATCGCATGGCTGATGACTCTGACGCCAATGGCAAAATACGCGGTATACGCCGACCCGATGATGATGCTGGCAATGTCGTTCTACTTCATCAAAGTACCATTTGAGATGCTACGCTCTGCAATGCGTGAAATCTTCCTGATGGCACCGAGTAAAGAGATTTGTCAAACCGTCGACCAAAGTGTAGTTGCGGCTGGTAAAGAATCGGAACAGGACATTGAACTGGCAGGCGTGACTAAAGTCGGTCACGAGCTGTGGGTCGACGTGGATATTTACCCAGACAGCAGCGAAGTAATTCTGGTAGAAGATATCGAACAAACACGCAATACCATCGAAAAACGTTTGTCGAAACTGCCGCTGAAACTGCAGATTACCGTCAACATCGCAAGCTAATCGCAAACCCGCCCTTCGGCGGGTTTTTCATTCCCACTTTTGTGAATACCTTCTTTAGCATTGACAAGCCGCAGCACATGTATGAAATTGATTGTATGAAAGCGAATCAGAAACACCTCAACGCACGAATTATCATCATTCCTTAGGAATGGTGGGATTGTGCTGTGCTTTTGATTTCTCGAACCCACCCCCAGAGGTGGGTTTTGTGTCACTACCTCGTGGGAATTGGCAATACCACAGGAGATCACATGAATAAAATCGCCGTTTTTGGAAAGCCCGGTAGCGGAAAATCGACGCTCAGCAAAGCGCTCGCGAAGTCTACAGGTCTCCCGCTTCATCAGTTGGATTCGATTGTTTATCAGGCTGACGGAGAGCTTACGGATCGCGAAATATTTAACCAGGCGCATCAGCAAATCTTAGCGTCAGAGCATTGGATCATTGATGGTTTCGGCCCGTTGGCTTCGTTCAATGAACGGTTGGAAGCGGCAGATACGTTGGTGTACATCGATCTGCCCTATGCATTGAGCTATTGGCTGGTGACGAAACGCTGTTTGAAAGGCTTATTGGTCAAACCTGAAGGCTGGCCTGATGGCAGTTCTGTTCTTAAAGGCACTTGGCAAAGCTATAAGGTACTTAAGCTTTGTCCTAAATTCTGGAATGATGATTTTTTGAGTCGCTTACAAGTGTAGTCAAATCATAAGCAACTGCACGTCATCAGAACTCTGGAAGAGCTCAATCATTTCGTTCAGCGACATACCCATTCATAGCCACATCTGCGCCACAGAATAACTCTGCGGCGCACTGCCTTGTCAAAAAGATTCTTGCGGCGCATGGGTAGCGCTGCTCTCTGCTGCGCGTTCACGGGTCACCCACCAGCAAATCAGTGAACCCAACGTCACCATCGCCACGCCTTGCCAGAAGCTGGTCCCCAGTAGAACCCCCAATATCAGCGAAGAAAACAGGGTGGAAATCACTGGCGTAAAATACGATAAGGTCGCCAGCAACAGCATATTGCCGCGCAAAATAGCCAGATTCCAAAGCGCATAGCCGCTCCCCATGACAATACCGGTCAATAGTAAACTGATGGTGCCGGTGCCGTTAAATACCAGCGGCCCTTCATCACTGGCCGCATACTGCCCCCAAAGCACCGCCGCCGTCGCCAGAAAAAACACACAGATGGCATTCTGACCGTTGGCAATAATCTTGGTCACATTGCAGTAAACCGCCCAAATAATGGCGCCAAAGAAGGCCATCGCGTAAGTGAGCGGATTAGTCGCGACATTATCGGCGATGAGAGAGACAGACAACCCCTGTTCGCCCGTAATAGTCCAGGCAACGCCGATAAACGCCAACGCGATACTCGGATACACCCAAAGACTGACCGCTTTACGACTGGTGAGAACAGCAAACAGCACCGTTAATGCTGGCCAAAGGTAGTTGATGACGGCCATTTCCAGAGCCTGATGACGCGAGTTAGCCATACCCAGCGCCAACGCAAGACATATCTCATAGCTGACGAACAGCGTACCGCCGATCAAAACATAGCGCAGTGAGAAACCGCGAAACTTGGGAACGCCCATGACACCGAGCAAAAACAGAGACGCCACACTGTAAATCAGTGCCGCACCGCCTATTGGCCCGAATTGTTCAGCGACCGTGCGAGTCAGCCCCATTAAGCAACCCCACAACAGGATAGCTGCAACACCAAACAGGGTATAACGATGACGTGCCAAGATATGCTCCGCGAATACTAGCAGGAAGAGAAGTGCACTGTAGCGGAAAACCTCAGAAGAGAGAAGCCTCCTCACTCGACTTGAGGTAGCGAATAATCCTCGCTGGCGTGCCGCCTACCAACGTATCCGGTGGCACATCGTGATTAACGACCGAGTTCGCCGCAATCACTGAGCGAGCGCCAATCGTCACCCCCTGATTGATCACGACATTGCCGCCGATCCAGACATCGTCTTCCACCACGATTGGCTTGCATACCGTTTCCCAAAGGCGACGGCTACGATGATCCAACGAATGGGAAGCGGTATAGAACTGACAGCTTGGTCCAATCAGCACGTTGTCGCCAATGGTAATCGGAGCGTTATCCAGCATGACGATATTCATATTTAAAAAGGTATGACGACCAATTCGAATCGTCTGACCAAATTCACAATGAAAGGGTGGCTGGACAATACTTTCCGGGCCAAAAGCTCCAAACAATTGGCTTTGCAAACGGCATCGCTCTTGTGCATCGATAGATTGATTGATGCGCACTTTGAGTTCTGTCGCTCGCTGGCTGAGTTCAATAATCGAAGGATCGTTGCCGTCAAACACCTGACCAGCCATCATTTTTTCTCGTTCTGTCATTTTGTTTTCCTTTGCTAAGTTCACAAAGGGTAACGGCTTTTAGTCAGGAAAAAAGAGAAAAACCGACAGTTTGACTTTCCCCTATTTGAGAAGCAAAGACGAAATTGTTGAGATGAGAGCGTGTAGCTGCGTTATTCCCTTAGGCGTCAGCGTCCAAATAAGCCAAACAATGTGCCCTAACACAATGCACAACATGACCAATTGGAACAGCAATGACCGAGGTGAAAGGTTCAGGTGGTATTGCCCAAGCAGTGCACCCGGCCAGCCACCCAGCAAAGACAAAAAAAGCACGGCCGATGCACCTGTTCGTGGCTTGCTGCGTTTTTCTGCTCGTTTGTCTAATGCGTAAATAAACCAAACCAGAATACTGACCGATAGGTAGTAATAACCAACAACCGGCGGATATTCCCAATAGATCACACAGCCGACTAATGCGGCAAAAAACCACATGGCGGTCAGTGACGACCACGGAAACGCACGCACACCATCAAGGTGAGTGGCGCGCCGCTTCCCTTCTTCATCCTGAACAATGCGAAACCGCACTTCTTGTCCTGAGTGGCTTTTCAGATCGACTGAGTTAGACACATCCTGCTGATAAAATTTGATGCGCAACGCGTCGGCCTCCGGAGTAACGTAGCCGTAGCCTTTGTCTGCATACCACTCTGTGATTCGTCCTTTGACCGCCATGATTTGCTGGGTTTTCTATCAACGTGCTTTAAGCATAGCTAAGCAGGCAACAACAGCGAATGCCGCCCAATAAAAAACCGGGCTTTTGCCCGGCTTTTTTATTCAGTGATGATTTCCCAACTGTGGGTCATTTCGACCCCTTTGCCCAACATGAGGCACACCGAGCAATATTTCTCCAGTGAATCGGCGGTGACTCGCGCGACCACTTCTTCGCTGAGGTTTTCACCGGACACAGCAAAGTGAACGTTTACTTTGGTGAACAGACGCGGCGCCGTTTCACGACGCTCTGTCGTCAGTTTAGCCGTGCAGCTACGAACCTTCTCACCCGCAGATTTAAGACCATCCACCACGTCAACTGAGCTGCAACCACCTGCCGCCATCAGCACCATCTCCATTGGTGAAACAATTGTACTGTCGCCCGCACCAAAGATAATCTCTTGTTTTTTATCAGCTTTACCAACGAATTTTAAATCTTCGATCCACGTTACTTCTGCTTTCATAATACTTATTTCCTACTTTATGCAACAAAGCCACTCTATCGAGTGGCTTCTATCTATTTGCTCTTTACCGATGGTATTTAGTTTACCACTGTATTTGGCTAAACCTACCGTTGAACCCATTTCTTCTTTGTTTCAGCAGATCGAACGATCTTATTACTTGATGAAAGAGCGTTGATAGCCTTTGTAAAAACTTGTCGTGATAAGCGTAACTCTTTCTGCAATGCTTCATCTAAGGCTCTTGGCTTAGATAAAGCAGCGTACAACCGTTCTTCGGCATTATCTGCCTTAGATTTTTTCTGCTCAACAGGCAAAGCGACAACTTTTGAGCTTTCTTTCGTCTGAACAGATTCCGATTTAACACTAAATCTATTGCATTGATACTGAAATGCGGAGATTAAATTTAAGTCATTGCTATGAAGCTCAAACACTACTTGCGCGAGTGATTTAAGGTCATAGTGAGCCAGAAATCTCATTAGGTAGGCAATAATACAAAAATCGGCTTGGTTAGCTCCTGATGGATAATCTGAGATGTGCTGATACATTTCTTTTTCACAAAATTGCTCTATGTTATCTGATTTTGAAAAGACAAAAACTTTATCAGATACAGAAGGAGCAATCTTCTCCACACCTTTCAGGCCAACATTCTCAGCATCTACCAGTATTATCTTCATGTTTTCACCTAAGCATCCATGTTGCATATGATTATAGACTTGTTTCCCATGTCGATGAAATCAAATAACTTAGAGACATAAATCCATAAGTATCAAACCATCACAATTGTATTTGACGCAGCTCATACTCTTGAACTCTGTGCTTTCATACAATAATCAACAATGAGCATAATTAATTTTAATACTCGGTAGTATAGGAACCGTCCATGAGGAACATGACTTCTGTATTTTTGACTCAGGAAGATAAGGTAATTGATGCTAATGAGTTCTTAGATTCTTGTGAAGAACAGGAATACTTCCAATTCAGAACCGCAATCGCGAAAAACAGAAAAACAAACCCATTGGCTCTTTGTAATGTTTGTTTTCAACCCGTAGTTTTAAGAGCCACACCGCAAAGAACCACATTCTTTGCTCACGTAAAAGACTCAGAAGACTGCCCAATCAAAACTACCACGAATCTCACAATGGAAGAGATTCAAGCGATGAAATACAACGGTCAAAAAGAGGGACGACAACACAAAGAGGGTAAACAAAGGTTAGCAGAACTGCTCAGTTCAGATCCCCTATTCTCTGATGAGATTCATATAGAAAAAACATTCCGAGAAAAGAACCCTGTTGGTATAGCCAAACACTAGCGTAGACCTGATATTTCAGCACGTTTAGCCTCGGATAACCGAGAAGTCGTATTCGAACTTCAAGTATCGACAACGTTTCTTGACGTTATCATTAGTCGAGAAGAATTCTATAAAAACAACGATGCCTATATCACTTGGGTATTTCTTGACTTTGACTCTGAAAAATTCACAACTCTCGACATAGCCTATGTCAATAAAGCTAACGTATTCGTTTTGGACAATGAGGCAAACCATGAATCCGAGGTTAACGATAAACTGGTCATGAAATGCTACTTCCGACAACCTTACATGACCGAAGAATTGACCAGCGCTCACAAGTGGGTTTCAGAAATCGTGGACTTCTCTTTGCTTAGTTTTGATGAGGCTACTAAAAAAACGTACTTCGTAGATACTGAACAATTGAGAATGCAGGTAATCGAACAAATTAATGATGAAAAGCTTAGACACAAAATCGAACTGCAAGAAAGAAATCGAGCCAGAGAAACTGCCTTACAACAAGAAAGAGATGCACAAGAGCGACTTAATAAGTTAGAACGCTTGTATTCAAATTTTCATGCGCCCAAAACCTACAGAGAAAAAGCTCATCGAAACCAGAAACTATCCTCCGTACCAACGTCAGTCAAATCTGTTGGAAGCGCCTCAATCTGCCGAAAGTGCTTGAACATAGGAAAACCTCGAAAAATGGGTAGATTAACCGTTTGCAGCAGATGCGGGCATGAAATCGATTAAAAACCAACCAATTATAGCTTACCTATTCATAGTTATTCATATATAATTTTCTATAATACAAAAAATTTCATCTATAAGTATCACATTGTAAGGAAGCAACTTGAAACAAGAAAAGCAAACAAATAGTTTGGCAAATAACTCTACATCCAGAGTAAGGAAAGTGGCAAATGTATTTTCCGAAGGAATAATTAGAGAGTTAGAGATATCGGTTAGCTCTCAATGCAACCTAGACTGCATTGGTTGTGGTTTTAATGTTCCTAACCAATTATCTCCTTACAATAAATCAGGTGTAGATGAACATATATCTGCATTAGTAAATTTAAATAAGTGCGGGATAAAAATAAATAAAATTGTTATTGCTGGCGGCGAAGCAACACTGTTTAAAGATCTAAACTCTACTATTATAAAGATAAAATCGCTGAACATATCAAATGAAATTGAATTAGTAACAAATGGTTTATATCCCAAAGGTGTATCTCCTGACTTACTTAACGTCTTGGATAGCATTGTTATAAGTGACTATATCAAAACAAATGCTTTCGAATCAGCATGGATTGATTTTCTTCAAGGCCATAACTTTAAAGGTAATGTTGATTTTAGACGCAAAGATGCTTGGGATGATCTTCTTTCAGAGGTTTTTAACAGCAAAGAAGAAACCGCACGTCATTGGCAAACATGTTTTTATAGGAAGTTCGATGTCACTTTAGAACGCAGCCGTATTTTTAGTTGCTCTCGAATAGCTAAAAAAGGTTGGGATGAACAAGGCTTATTTATTGATGATAGCACTACAATAGAACAAGTTATTAACTACTTATCTGACGAAAAACCCAAAGAAGCTTGTTATTCATGTGCAACAATAAACAGAGAATCAAGTATTAGCGTTGCAGTACAAAGTTCAGGGAATTTAGAAAGAATAGCTGAAAAATCGATACAATATTTAAACGAGAACAATAAGAAATGAATAACAAGCTTTACTTCGTAGTTGGGTTAGAGGGATCTGGTAAAACCACAGCAACAAAAGTTCTTGCTGATAGTGTCGAGGGTGGTGTAGCAGTCCAAACATCATCTCGTTTAATTTCTTTCTTAGAACAAGAAAATACATCCATCAAAGAAATAAACACCCTCTCTACACAGCAACGTGAAGAAATCATTAATAGATTTCACTATCAATTATATTATGATAAAGAAATAAACATATTTTCATTTTTTGATGGACATATGTTTGTGGATAACATTGAAAAAGGAATAAGAATTAAAGCTATGGCTACTGAAAACCGTTCAGTTAGTGATGGATTGATTTTTCTTAATGCCTCATCCTTTCAAATAAACAAAAACATTACGAATGACAATATAAATCAAACACGTTGTCGAAATGTAAAAAAAATAAATAAACTTAAAGAATTATCTGAAATTGAGTTTCAAGCAGCAGAAGATTATTGCTTAAAGAACAAACTTGATTTTGGTTTTTTAAATGCTACTGATAATAACGGGGAGTTTGCAAGTAAGCGTTTCTCTGACATTACATTTTTAAACCACTATTTATTGCCTCAAAATGAGGAGTTAAGAGATAAGTACAAAGATCAGTTTGATTTCGGTCTGAAACCATCATGCCTGAGAGAACGTCACCTTGATATTGGTCGGTTAATAGAACACTCTTTCCACACAAAGATCGATATCAGTAAAGATAACTACCAAGTCATTTCAATGGATCGCTCTGGTAACTTCATTGCAAATGGTTTTGTCCATAACTTCGATGGACAATACTCTACATACCATCAGGGATGTAGTGCTATCGACTTAGTTTCTATGGATAAAGACCTTATTATCATCGACTCAGTAATTGATACTGGTGCGACAATTGAAGACATAGTGGGAAGATTTCCAAGTAACTACAACAAACAGATCCATGTTATCTGTCTATGCATCAATATCAAATCACTTCCTAAGCTACAAGCTCTTAGCAACAAAGTTACTTTCCATTGCTTGGGTTTTTCCAATAAAGAGGATAGACCTACAGGCAAGAAAGACATGGGGGCTCGTTTATATGGTACAAGCAGCTAAATAAAGGACCTTGATGCTTCGGTTGAGCCATTCTTTGGAGTGGCTCTCATCCAGTAAAGAGACTGTTCAATTACAGAATTAATCGTTAAATTTCGGACACCCAGCCATCTCCATTGGGCTTGGCGCTGTTGCACCGCCGTTTCCATCCATCACAATAGAATGGCCCGATTGTGACTGGCCGATAAACTTAAAGTCTTCAACCCACTTAACTTGTGCTTCCATTTTTACTACTCATCTATGCCAGAACTTGGCGTCATAATACCAACATCAGCGAGTTCATCGCTATACGAACCAGAATATAGCCTATCCACACCGCAAACAGGCTGATCGCGCTACCGACTATCAAGAACAGCCCATCACGCTCAATAATCCCCAGTGCAAAAAAGATAATCGCGATGTTCGGCGGGAAGTTCACAAACGGCAGCGGCAGCACTGCGACCGCCGCGAGAACACAGATAATAATACCAATGACACGACGAGCCATCTTATTCGACAGCGGTTCCCAACGCGGTTTGATGTAATGCTCAATGCGTTCAAACCAAGGCAAAAGCTCTTCAATAAAACGAATGGTTTTCTGACGGTGCAGTTTACGTTTTTGAATGATGCGAGGCAGACGTGGTGCCTGAAAACCCAGAGCCAATTGCAGGCCAAGCAGGAAAATCGCAAACCCGGCGAAAAAAGAGATACCAGGAATCAGGCCAGCTAAACTCAGCATGATCAGCAGCGCGCCATAAGAGCGTCGCTTAAGCAGCTCCAGCAAGGTGCCAATCGACAAATAAGGCTCAGGGTGATCTTTTAAAGTTTTAACCAGAAACTCAGAGGTTTTCTCCACGTAGTGATCGCTCTCTTTATTTTGTTGGCCTGACGGAATCAGGCGGATGGGCGCATTATCATTCATCATTCTCGCCTCACGCAATCGAGATTATTGTCTTTACGACAACTTGCCATAATCACTGTTGCGCTTTGTCAGCGCAGATAAAAGAAAACCCCACTAAGCTTTCGCTTAGTGGGGTTCAGTTCTTACTCGCAGCAATCCGGCTACTAATAGGTGCTCCCTGCATCTATTCCTTGATAGTCTGCTGTATCCTTCAGCGCATTCCGTTTCATCGCCGTCCTAGCGGTGTCCCTGTTTCCGTCATCCTGACAGACTTACGCCTTAATCCTTTAGGTTGTCCATCGACCTTCCGTTGTAACCATCCTAGTTAGCAAGCGTCCAGCTAATGTCCTTCGCTTTCCATGCCGACCATTCATCCTGAATAATCGAATCTTCGTCCTGAAGATGACCTGTCCTTGGGTCTTTCCTGTTCCGTGTCTGCTTCCTGCTGACAACTTGAGATTACGACATCGGCGATTTTCAGCAAGCGGCTTACAACACGATAGATATTGAGAAAGTCTCTCAAATCAAATAAAAGTAAATAATTACAATACGTTAAAGTTAAACTTCCGTTTTTGATGATAGTTACAAACGCCGATCTCTCACATCACGTGTAAGAGATCTCGCACAAAGCCAATCCTAAATCATCCCTGTCATCAAAAAGCCCCTCGAACACAAAAGTTGATGGAGCTCTCACTCTAAAAAGCATAATAAGGAAGCAGTCAGGCTGTCTTGGCGGCTGAAGGCCAGATTTTCCTAGACTCACCCTATTAAATTAAGGATATTATTACCGATCTTAATCACATAACTGACAAAACTCACCGCTAACTCTGTTGAGGAAACCACCACATGATTTCTAAATGGGCACAACGCTTTTACCAAATGGCAGAACTTGTTGGCTCGTGGAGTAAAGACCCTTCCACGCAGGTAGGAGCCGTCATTACTAAACAGAATCGCATCGTCTCGGTTGGCTTTAACGGCTATCCACACGGTATCTCTGACAGCGCCAATACTGATGATCGTGACATGAAATATCTCAAGACACTGCACGCCGAAGAGAATGCCATTCTGTTCGCGAAACGAGATCTGGATGGTTGTGAGATATACGTCACCCACTTCCCTTGTCCGAACTGCGCAGCCAAAATCATTCAAACTGGTATTTCTGCCGTGCATTGTCCGGAGCAGTCGGAAGATTTTCTGTCGCGCTGGGGCGACAAAATTAAAGTGAGTCAGGATATGTTCCTACAGGCAGGGGTTAAAGTGAACTGGCTGCCAATTAATGAGCTGCAACCTATCAGCGAAATCAAAAAATAATATGAGCCCTCCTTTTGGAGGGCTTTATTTTTCTACCTACGCTGTCTTTTCAATCTTTCGAATTAAAACAAAAGTTAAGAGCGTTTTTTGACCGTCTCTTAAATGAGACTGAGCGGTAACTTTGCCGTGTTTGTCTGTCGTTTTGACCTGAGTCTGCTTTGTGACAGAGAAACTGGGGCTACAATTCCATTCATAAACCCGATTCGCTGCAACTCGCTTTCTCTGCAGCCCGAGCGCGACTAAAACAGGATCTCTATGGCATCAACGTCAAATAAGGCTGTTTCAGGATTAGGTACGCGTTTTATCATTACGCTGTTGTATCTGCTCGCTGTTTCCGTCATCAGCTACACGCTGCTCACCCAACATCACGTCGCGGTGCACTACTACTATGGCTATCCGGTTTGTATGCTGATCGCTCTGGTTGCCCGTCCGCGGTGGCTGAAAGCATTGGCGTCCATCACTTCTATTGCCGTTATTCTGGTGGGGAGCTATTTTGAACCGCTCAATCTGGATGCGATAGAAGAAGCATTTCTTCTGATCCCCCTGACCTACATCGTGCTCTACCCCGGTTCACTGTGGCCGTTTGCTTCAGCAATCCTGCTGATCGCCAGCTACCTGCAATACCAAAAAGTGGGAACGCCAGCTTTCAGCGAATTCACTGAAGATGCGCTTGAACTGACGGCCATCGCCTTCTTTGCCACGGTCGGTGTCTATTACAAACAGAAGCTGCAGCGCCAGCTGGAACGTTATCGCCGCGACAGCCAGACCGATTTCCTGACTCAACTGGCCAATCGCAAAGCGTTTACCCACGAAACCAAAGAGCTGGAGCGTCACCGTGATCCCACGGAACATTACGCGTTACTGCAACTGGATATTGACGACTTCAAACTCATCAACGACAGCCTTGGCCACCAGCAAGGTGACAAGCTGCTGACGGAACTGGCGAAACGCCTGCGTGAGCTGGATTTTTCGCGGGTGAATCTCTATCGCATGAGCGGCGATGAATTCGCGATCATTCTCAAAGACAAGTTCGACATTCGTTTCTACGCCGATCAGGTGGCCAACTACATTCTGGAAGCGTGCAATAAAGGCTTTAGCCTTAACAACCGTACGTATCACATGACCATGAGTATCGGCATTGCCCTGTTCGAGGATGCCATGCACGACAGCGACATCTGGTGCCGCAATGTGGACATCGCTGTGCTGCGCGCCAAGCAAAAGGGCAAAAATATCATTCAGCATTTTGATGAAGAGCTGATCAGCGAAACGATCCGCAACTACCAACTGGAAAGAGAATTGAGTAACGCCGTCGACAAGCAGCAGCTTGCGCTTTACTTTCAGCCAAAAGTCGACATTGCCACAGGCCAGGTGCATAGCGCAGAAGCGTTGATTCGTTGGCAACATCCCGATTTAGGGTTGGTCAATCCGGAAGAATTTGTGGGTGTGGCTGAAAAGAGCCAGCAGATCATTCCGATTGGTCGCTGGGTGATTGAAACCGCGTGTAAACAGGCCAAAGCCTGGCAACAAGCAGGTCACGAAATCTGTATTGCCGTGAATGTTTCTACGGTGCAGTTTTTATACGATGATATTTTTCATGTGGTGACCAAAGCCCTGCGTGAAACCGGGTTAGATCCGAAACTACTGCAACTGGAGATTACCGAAACCACGTTAATGCAGCAACCGGAGAACGTGTGTGAAACCTGTCAGGATTTACGTACGCTGGGGATACGAATTGCGATCGATGATTTTGGTGTCGCATACTCGTCCCTGAACTACCTGAAACAATTGCCCGTTGATGTGTTGAAAATCGATAAATCGTTTGTTGATGACTGCGTGCACAACCACGATGACCATATGCTGGTGCGTACCATCATTCAGTTGGGCCACAACATGGGTAAAGTGGTTACGGCCGAAGGCGTGAACAACCACAACCAACTGCATTTGCTGGCCATTGAAGGCTGCGACGAATATCAGGGCTACTACTATTCAAAACCGCTCCCTGCGAATCAATTCATTGAACGCATCGAGCGCATCGAATATCCGGAGCCTACGCGACTTCAAGCTCATTAAAAATATCGAATAGCTGCTTTGACTTATACGGTTTGGGCAAATACGCATCCATCCCTGCTTCAAAGCAGTGAGCGATATCTTCATCCAGCACACTGGCCGTGAGAGCGATGATCGGTATTTTCTTCAGCCCTTTTTCGGCTTCCCACTCACGAATTTTGCGCGTGGCGGTAAATCCGTCCATGACAGGCATCATGCAATCCATCAGCACCGCAGAGAACTGGCCGCCCTGAGTAACAATGTCCACCGCTTCCTGACCATTGCTGACAATCACATATTCCAACCCTGCTTTCTCGAGAAAAAACGTCGCGATTTTCTGATTCATCAGATTGTCTTCGACAATCAGAATGCGGGAAGTGCTATCAGCATCGACCGTCAGCAAAGGGCGTTCCTGATTAAGCGACGCTTCGCTGGATACTAACGGCATGCGGATCATCCGCTCGAAACGGCTGCCCAAAAACGGCAGTGTGATTCGGCCATTCACCAGTTCAGCCACTTCTTTATTGGTGAAGAGATGGTGCTGCAACATGATGAGTTTAGCGTGTGGAAAACGCTGTTTAAGTACCGCAATATCTGCGCGGCAGCTTTGCGCCAGACTATAGCAATACAACACGTTCACCACACTGCTGGTAAAGGCTATTTCAGCCAACTGAGCAACCGTGTTGGTTTCGACCAGATCCAGCCCCAACCGTTGACACTCACGGCGAATCGCCGCGGAATAGTTGGAATTGTTGTTTACCAGCAACGTGTATTCGCCCAAGGCCGCGATAGCGGGCTGCTCCGTTGGCAAATCCACCGGAATAATGAACTCAAACTGGCTGCCCAACCCCTTGGTGGAATGAACCTGAATTGAGCCATGCATCATCTCCAGTAGTTCGTGACAAATCGCGAGCCCCAGCCCCGTGCCGCCATACCGGCGCGTAATGCTGCCATCTTCCTGAGTAAACGGCTCAAAAATCGTTGCCAGCTTACTCTTCTCAATGCCTTTGCCCGTATCTGTCACACTGCACCGAATCATCGGAGGGCTTTGGTCGAGATAGTTCACCTCTACATTGACGTAACCATCCTGGGTAAACTTCACCGCGTTAGAGAGCAGATTCATCAGGATCTGCTTCACCCGATATTCATCCGCAATCACCAATTCAGGCAACGCAGGATCGAGCTGAATATTTAACGCAATATGCTGGCTGACCGCTTTTGAGTTCACCATGTTGACGGTGTCATACACCATTTCCGAAAAATTGAAGCTGTTGGGGTTAAGCGTAAGACTGCCCGCCTCGATTTTCGACAAATCGAGAATGTCGTTGAGCAGCATCAGCAACGAGTGGGAAGAGGTATCAATATCGGCTAAGACTTCACTCTGGTTCGTGTTGAGGCCTGTGGAGGCCAGTATCTCCGTCATACCGATAATGCCGTTAAGCGGAGTGCGAATCTCATGCGACATGTTAGCCAGAAAGAAGCTCTTGGCGCGGTTCGCCGCAACCGCCTCTTCTTTGGCGTGAATCAGTTTGGCCTCATGGGCCTGCATTTCCTGCACAATATGATTCAGGCTGCGACAGAAATCTGAAAACTCATCGTTCCCGTCAATCGGGATCTGCTTTGCGCTGTCACGTTGCTCGCGCAAACGTCCCATGGTGTCGAGAATGCGGTTGAGTTTGGATGAGATGCGATAAAAGGTGCCAAGACCCAGAATCAGCAGCAGCACGAAGACCAATGCAACGCCTGCGCTAATCGTTGTGATACGCTGCGTATCGCTGGCAACACGTTGTTCAATCTGCCGCGAAAGATGGTCGGAAAAACCCATGAATAGCTTTTGCACCGCCGCCTGGCGATTCTCAATTGACTGCACGTATCCGGTCAACTCTTGCGGTGTCACCTCCTGATGCAATATTTTATCGCGCACCAGTGCCCCTTGTCTGAAATCTTGCTGCGCGAAGAGTTTGACGATTTGATCGAGCTGTGCGGTACTGGCACCGGTATCGATAAAACGCTCCAGATGTTGCTGTTCCCGTTCTGCTATCTGAAAATACTGACCCAACTGCTGCTGATCAAAATTCCCCGTTTCCGATACGCCGCGAATAAACCACACTTCACGCTGCATCCAGTAGAGAAACCAGCTCAAGTCGTCATACACCACATCCAGCGTATGAATCTCAGACGGCGCCTGATGATTACTGCGTTTTTGAATTTCCACCAACAGTTCGTAAATCAGATCAAACGACCACTGACCGTAATCTTCCATATTGGAAGCCGACGCCGAGTTAACCTCACGCGCAAGGTTTTTAAGTTCTGCTACGTTGTTTTTGATCAGCAGTCCTGAGTTACCGATCAACCCTGTGTACGTCTGCGTATCGAGCAAACCATTCACGGCATTCAGTTCCTGATCGAGTTGCGCAAGATAGGGCTGAATATCATCGCCATTGGTGCGACCAATCATGGTTTGATACATCAGATGCGTCACATTGGTGATGTGACTGAGCATGGTGATCTTTTCTGTGATCACACGATAGGACGACAATTGTGACTGAAACTGGCCGAAGAGATTCCACGTTCCCCAACCAATCACAAGCATCGGCACTAAACAAAGCAGCATCAGGCGAGTTTTTATCGAGAAGCGAGAAGCAGTGCGCATTCCTAAACCTTGATTGTGAAGAGAGCTAGCCTATGGTTAAAGAGTAGACAGTCTTCGCACCGTTTGCGTCCATAATTTCAAGAAAGTTGAGTCAGTTAGGTTAAGGAAAACCATTTTTGGTGAAGCGAGTCTGGTTTATCGTCATAGGCTTTTTTCTGCTCTGGAGCACCGCTGCGTATCCGGAGCCTTATGCTATTGTCACACTCAACCCCAACCTTCCCCCACTCAAGTCCAGTCAGGTCAAAATGCTGTATCGAGGTCGCCTGAGCCATATTGATGAATACAACATCTCATTGCTGGATCTGCCCCATAGCTCACCTTTGCGTGAGCAGTTCTATTATGGACTGCTCGGCAAAAGCCCGGCACAGATGCAAGCCATCTGGGCCAGGCAAACTTTTTCAGGGCGCAGCAAGGCACCTTTTGAAGCCAAAAGCAGCAGTATGGAAGAAATCATGGCGTGGCTAACCCACAACAAAAACGGTATCGCCTATGTCCCCGCCAGTTGGGTCAACGAGTCAGTCAACGTCATTTATGTCTTCGATAGTGAGGAAGGACTATGAAAACAACGTCTCTCATCGGCTTATTACTGTTCTCGCCATTGGCGATGAGTCAGATCAACGTCGGAGAACACGTTCGGGTCAGCGGTTTCGGCACGGTATCGGCCACTAAATCCGACACCTCCGTACCCATTTTTGTTCATCGCAATATTGATGACGAATGGTGCTTCGACTGCGACACCACACTGGGCTTGCAACTTGATTGGATCATCAACGATCAATGGCGGACATCAGTACAAACCGTCAAACGCCCGCAAGACCACTTTTCCAGCCCGGAGCTGGAATGGGCATATCTGGAATCGGCTTGGGGGGCCTATAGCGCCAAAGTAGGACGGCTGCGTTTACCCGTCTTTATGATGTCCGAATACTACTATGTATCGGTGGCCTATCCTTGGATTCGTCCACCACAAGATGTATACGACAGTTTATTGGGTATCACGCACTACGATGGTGCTTCTTTTGAGTGGAATAAAATGTTGACCGATGCGTCACAGCTGCGTATTTCAACCTTTGCCGCACTGCCGAGTGAAAACGACTACCGACTTTACAACACTCAGTACACGCTGGATGCCAGCTCCGCTTATGGCCTGACGATGGACTGGTATCAAGACGATAACGTATTCCGCATTGCTTATCTTACTGCCGAAGCGGATCTTAAAACTGGCTCGTATAACATTTCGCACTACGATATGGATCTGCTGGCGTTGGGTATCAACTACGCGCTGGGCGATTACCACCTGTTTTCTGAATATATCTATGACAACCAACTCTACTCCAACTGGTATGTCGGCCTGGCGCGCCAGTTTGGCAAATGGCAGCCCTATGCGCAGTATGGTCAGCGACGCAAGTTATACAGCAATGACTCTTACTTGTTCGGCCTGCGCTACAACGTCGTGCCAAATGTCGCCATCAACGGCGAATGGCAAGTAGTCAATAGCACAGAAAATATCATCAGTGGTCACTTCACCAGAGAGCAAAACCCGCTGACCGGGATTGAGACCAAAGCCCACATCATCTCTCTGGCTATTTCGTTTACCTTTTAAGGGGGTAATTTGATAAAGATTACAGTTTTGTGAAACAAATAATGCAAAACCTACAAATGAAATAGATATGAAACAAAATTAGCACGAAATAAGTGTGCTGCTTTGGATTTGTCAATACGCAGAAATGCGGACTGAAACCATTTACATCCACTGCACATTTACACTTTTAAAGCTGAAAATATGGCCATTATTTTTCCTAGCAGAATAACCAGTTAGCCCTTACAATCCCGCCACATAAAAATAACAAACTCCCCCTATGCCAAACGCAGTCCAAACTGCGGGCAGAAACCGCTGTTGTTCATCCCCCTACGGATGGACAAATAAGCTCAACGAAACGTGAAAGGTCCCGAGTAAAAATGAGTCCAGAGAAACATCTCCTAGAATGGCAAACTAGCCAAACGATTGCTGAAGCTATGTCTCCCCTGATCGGTCAGCTATATCGTCAAAAAGGGGTGGAAGTGATCCTGTTCGGTAAAACACTGATCAACGCTGACACCATCGACATCATCAAAACTCATCGCATTGCTCGCCGCTACACTGGCTCCTCCCTCTCTCTGCAACAAACCATGCCAATCCTTCAACAACTGTCTGAGATGGAACTGTCTCCATGTCGCGTTGACATCGGTCAGATGGCACACCAGTTCTGGCAAGCTCATGAAGAAGAACACGGCCTGAAAGATTTTCTGGCGACGGCATTGCAAGGCGCGCTGAATGGCGAAGTGATGAATGAACCGAAAGATGTGGTTCTGTACGGCTTTGGCCGCATCGGTCGTCTGCTGGCTCGTCTGTTGATTGAGAAAAGTGGTCCGGGTTACCCGCTGCGTCTGCGTGCCATCGTGGTTCGCGGCGGCAAAGAAGGCGACCTGGAAAAACGTGCCAGCCTGCTGCGTCGTGACTCGGTTCATGGCCAATTCAATGGCAGCATCATCATTGATAACGAACGTAAGGCTCTGATCGCTAACGGTAACTACATTCAGTTTATCTACGCGAACTCTCCAGCAGACGTAGACTACACCGCGTACGGTATCAACAACGCTCTCGTGGTCGACAACACTGGCGTTTGGCGTGATTCTGAAGGTCTGGGCCAACACCTAGGTTCAAAAGGCGCGGCGAAAGTGCTGCTGACCGCACCGGGCAAAGGTGACATCAAGAACGTTGTTTTCGGCGTGAACGAATCCGTGATTCAGCCAGAAGACACCATCATTTCAGCGGCAAGCTGCACCACTAACGCGATTACGCCTGTGCTGAAAGCGATGCACGACAAATATGGCGTGGTATCGGGTCACATCGAAACTGTTCACTCGTTTACTAACGACCAGAACCTTATCGATAACTTCCACAGCGGCGATCGCCGTGGCCGTTCCGCGTCTCTGAACATGGTGCTGACTTCAACAGGCGCAGCAAAAGCCGTCGCGAAAGCTCTGCCTGAACTGGCAGGTAAACTGACAGGCAACTCGATTCGCGTCCCAACGCCAAACGTTTCTATGGCCGTTGCGAACCTGAACCTAGAAAAAGAGACCGACAAAGACGAGCTGAACGCATACCTGCGTGATATGGCACTGAAGTCTAAACTGGCGGCTCAAATTGATTACACCGAATCGACTGAAATCGTCTCAACTGACCTGGTTGGCTCTCGCTATGCTGGTGTGGTTGATGGTGCTGCGACCATCGCTCAAGGCAACCGCTGCGTACTGTATGTATGGTATGACAACGAGTTTGGCTACAGCTGTCAGGTCGTTCACTGTATGGAACAGATGATGGGTGTTCGTTACAAAACTTATCCATCAGCGTAAAGATTTAGACTCCACAACATAATAAAAACCAATCCTGAAGATGAGAGTGTGACGACTTATACCTCTCGTGACACTCCCTTCTGACGGCATACACACCCCCGTGCTTGCCGCCCTTACCTGATGTGGGCGGCTTTTTTTCTTAACTTTCCCTCACTATTCCACTGGTTACCTATTTTTTTGGTTCTGGTTCTTATTCCTCAGCAGTAAATTTAGGTACACTTACCCGCAATCTTTCTAATCCGTTAGATTGACTAAAATCTGGCTCTTTTCTTAAAAGTTGCGGGTTAGGATATACACTTAATACGAAGCCTAAAGGCGCAGAAATTGTCGTGCTGCTGCGAGAACAACACCAATAAGCATATGAATGCTATGCAATAAATACAGCCATACCATCCACGACACAGAAATTTCTTCCCCGCAGGTAAAACACTGAAGTCAAAATAAAAGGGATCACCCCCTAATATGCCAAACGCCTTGTCAAATCTTGCTCAACGCTTTAAGAAAGCACCCAAATATGTGCGCTATGGAACCTATGCGCTCTCAGCTTATGGGCTGTACGCTCTCACGCTGGGACTCATCACACCCGCCGTGCTGCAAGCTAAAGTACCCGAACTGCTTGGTCAGCAACTGGGCCGAACGGTTGTACTGAACGAAGTTCGGATCAACCCGTTCCTGCTGCGCGCTCGCATCAACGGATTTGCGATTCAGGAAGCAAACGGACAGGATGCCTTTACTCAGTTTGATCAATTGGAAGTCGAAGTCAGTTTCTGGAAAAGCGTGTTCTCGCTGACGCCAACTGTCGATCATGTGACCTTAACGGGTCCGAAAATCGCGCTGCAACGTCTCAGTTCTGGTGAACAAGCGCGCTTCAATTTCAGCGATATCGTCGACACATTGCAGGCGAGTACTCAGCAAACACCGCCTGAAACGGCCGCGACCTCCGAAACTGATTCCGCCATCCCGGCATTTCGCATTGGCAACATTCAGATTGCCCAAGGCAAATTCCAATTTAAAGATAATGTCACCGGCGCCAATCTGAACTACGACGGCCTGAACCTGAACCTGTCTCAGTTTGACAGTCAGGCATACAGCCTCACGCTGCCACAATACGCGCAGGACAAAAATACCGAACTCGCCACTGCGGCCAACCACTACAACTTTGTCATTCAGGGCGTCGACAGCAGTGAGCTGTCGCTGAAAGGTCAATTCCAACTGGCGCCATTGGAAATCGAGGGCGACATCGCCCTCAAAGGACTGACACTGCCGCCATTCTGGCCATTTACCGCCGATCAAATGAAAGCAGCGGTGACTGATGGTGCGATCAACTTCTCCGCCCATTATCTTGCTGCGCACCACGCCGATACGCTGAGTTATCAGCTGAGCGATGGTCAATTCTCCATGAACAATCTTGTTGTCAGCGATGGTAAAGCAGCGAAAGTTAAACTGCCCTCTCTGTCTGTCAACGGCATTGGGCTGAAGAGCGAAACCCAGGTTGTCGACATTGCTGGTATTCAGATGAAAGGCCTGTGGGTCGATGCACAATTCACTCGTCAGGGATTGGATCTGCAAACGTTGTTCGAGCCGAAACAGGCGAAGAAAGAGCCAACCGCTGCGGCGCCGAAAACAAGCACCAATGCAACAGACAACGCTGCGCCAAGCTGGTTGGTACGTTTGAACCAATTTGCCATGACCGACACCGACATCAACGTCAAGGAGAGCGCACAAAGTGATGGCGTCTTCTGGCGCGTGTTCCCGATGTCGGTTACCACGGGTGCTGTGGTCAGCGATCTCAGCCAACCCATTGATTATGATGTCTCACTGGCCCTGAGCTCAAGTAGCCGTTCACAGCCAGAAAAGAGCCGAGGCGAAATCAAAACCTCAGGCAGCGTCGATGCGAAAGCACTGAGTGCACAAGGCAAGCTCGCGATCAGCGATCTGGACCTGAGCCAGTTGCAACCTTATCTCAAACCTTACGTGAATCTGCATTTATCAAAAGGTCAGCTTTCCACTGCGGGTAACTACAGCGGAGACAGTCAGGGTAAAGCAACATATCAAGGTACGGCATCGGTTGATAATCTGCTCATTCGGGACACATTACAGAACCAACCTTTGGTGAAATGGCAGGCGATGAACATCGATTCACTCAATTTCGATGCTCAGAAAAACGCGCTGAAAATCAACACCATCACCTTCAATGCGCCTTACGCTAAGGTAATGATAGCCAAAGATAAACGAACCAACATTGGTAACATTGTCGTTGAAAGCAAGGCGCCGGCGGCCAAACCTGCGTCAGGCAGCCAAAAACAAGCGGTCAGCGTCAAAGCCAGCACCAGCCAATCCAAAGAGCAACCACTGGCGATCGACATTGCGGCCATCAAACTGGTCAATGGCTCAGCGTATTTCGCGGACAACTCATTAACGCCAAACTTTGCGTCAGGGATTGAGTCACTGCAGGGTTCGATTCGTCACCTTTCGTCGACACCGGGAACCAAAGCTCAGGTCGACATCGCAGGTAAGATCGATAAGTACGCACCGGTCACACTCAAAGGTGAAATTAACCCGCTGATTGAAAAACCGTATCTCGATCTGGACCTAGTGTTTAAGAGCGTTGAACTGACCTCCGTTAACCCGTATTCCGGTACTTACGCAGGTTACTACATCGATAAAGGTCAGCTTTCACTGGCACTCAACTACAAACTGGACAACAACCAGCTGGAAGGTAACAACCATCTTGTGATCGACCAGCTCAAACTGGGTAAGCCGAGCGAGTCCGATCTGGCGACCAGCCTGCCACTGACACTGGCTATCGCCATCTTGCAGGACAAAGATGGAGTCATTGATCTGGGTGTGCAGGTGTCCGGCGACGTTAACGACCCGGATTTCAGTTTCGGCAGTGTCATTCTCAAGGCACTGACCAATATCATCGTCAAAGCGGTCACAGCACCATTCTCTCTGCTCGCCAACCTGGTGGGTTCCGATGAAGAACTCAACCATGTAGCCTTTGCATTTGGCGCGACAGAGCTGGATAAAGATGAGCAGGAACGTCTGACCAAGTTGGCTGAAGCTCTGGACTCACGCCCAGGACTGAAACTGAGCATCGCGGCATCGGTGTCTGAAGCGGACGACAGCAAAGCACTGGCAGAAATGCAGGTGCAGCAGGCACTGCTGGAGCAAAGTGGGCTGGATGCTCTGCCAACCGATTTCAGTGCGAGCCGAATTTCCGAATCAGCGCCACTGGCCGATGCGGTTGAATCACTGGCCAAAAAGCAGCTGGGTCTCAACATTCGTGAAGAACGCAATAAGGTTGAACAACAACTGACCGAGCGTGCAGAAGGCAAGGAAATAACCAAGGAGCAAATCCAGACGACGTTAATGCTTGGCCTTTACAACCAGTTGGTTAACGCGACCAACATCACGCCAAACCAGTTAGGCAATCTGGCAGAAGAGCGCGCCAAAGCCGTGAAAGCGTATCTGGTGGACCAAGCCAATATTGCTCCAGAGCGTGTATTCCTGCTTGATAGCAAAACGCACCTTAAAACAGAAGACAGTGGCGCAGAGCTCACGGTTGGCGCCAACTAACTCTATCTAAAACCCGCTGACGCCCCGGATAACCCGGGGCGTTTTTTATTATTTTTGTACCATTAATATTTTATTAAAACCGATTAAAGTCAGATCAATTTTCTTATTTCCATTTATATTCAATAATAGCTTTATATAAGTACTCACTGATACGCTAAAATACGGTCAGTCATTGACTCTTTTATCCATATATACGAAGATGACAGTTCGTTTAATCAGCTCTCTCGTTTGTCAAAAATTTATCAATGACAATAAGTTGACTGGTTAAACCACCTTTAAGAATATCGCGCTCTCACCGTGAGAGTGAGACAGAGGCGGAATTCACGACTGTATGTTAACAACCCAATTAACTCCTAAGTTTTTATTGCGTAAATTAAATCGCCAATCATTAATTCATCATATATTTTTGCTTGGTTTATCAATATTAATCTACGCACTTATCTGCGTATTTTACAGCAATCGATTATTTGATTATTTGGGTAACCAATCAGTCTCACAGATTGAACAGGCACTGCAGCACACCCGCCAGCAAACACAATCCCTGATTGACCAAGTTCATACAGACGTTCCATGTAGTAACGTAGCAGAGAACCTTCGAAAGTTTGTCTTCAAGTCAGACTACGCAAAAGAAATCGGTATCTTTCATGGCTCGCCATTAATTTATTGCACCAGCTCACAAGGTGAGTCTTCGGTACGTATTTATAACTCGGTATTTCAACGTGTGGTCGCCTCCCCAACCCATGAAACTCTGACGTTCACGAAAACCGCCATAACAAAAACACACTCCGTGATATATCTCTATGCCGATGATGATTTAAACGGTGTCAGTATGGTGATTCCACCGCGTTATCTGACGAGACTTGTCACCAACATGATTGGTCATCATCATCTTCCGTTTGATATAAAAATCTACGATAACCCAGTTTTAAATAAGCAAGCTGATGGGATAATTAAAACATTAGGATTTAAATCTCAAGTATTCCCTTTAGTATTAGAATTTTATTTAACCCCAAAAACTTACGTTCATTTTTTGTATAGTGAGGCGTGGATCTTACTGTGCGTCTATTTCATCATTCTTTCTGTATATCTGTATAAACGCAAAAAAGTGATACAGAAACAGAGCCTGGAAAGCTCAATATTACATGCACTGAAAGACAAACAGTTTAGTGTTCATTTTCAGCCTATTATTCAGGCTTCAACGCAGAAGGTAACTGGTTGTGAAGCGTTATTACGCTGGAATCATCCGACGCAAGGGCAGATCCCGCCAACGATTTTTATTCCGCTCGCCGAGCGCCTCGGATTTATCGAACAACTGACTGACTTTGTGATTGAGAAAGCGCTGAAGTTGATTGAACGCAACCCGGATCTGATGCAGGGAAAATACGTCAGTGTCAACATCGACCGTAGCCTGATGTGTGATGTCGCCTTTACCTATCGCATGGTGGAGCGGGTGATGACCAACTCGAAGTTTGCCCAGCACATCGCGTTTGAGATCACCGAAAACGGCGATTTCACCGACCATGAGCTGAACATGGTTGAGCGTAATTTTCAACTACTCAGTCAGGCTGGCATCCGTTTGTTAGTAGACGATTTCGGTACCGGTTATTCGGGTCTCAACTTTGTGCGTCAATTCCACTTCGATACATTAAAAATTGACCGGGTATTCGTGAAGAATCTGGGGCATGAGCCACATCTCAACAACTTGTTGATGTCGATGCTACAACTCGCGCAGAGCTTAGATATGCAGGTGATCGTGGAGGGCGTTGAAACTCAGGAACAGCTCGACATTTTGCGTGAACTTGGGGTGGATTACATTCAGGGTTATCTCTATTCGAAACCTCTGCCTGCGCGTGAATTTGTTGACTATCTAGCAGGTAATGCGCAAGAGAGTGAAGGCCAGCTGTCACTGGCCCTCAGCTAATTCAGAGCGATTTCTACATCGGATTCCAGCACTGTTGAACAGGCCAGCACATAGCCCTGCTCTATTTCGTCAGCACTCAACGTTTCCTGACTGTGGCTGCGCACTGTTCCCGAGGTGACGCGGCACTTGCACGAACCACAAATTCCACTGCGACACGCGGCGATAATTGGCAACTGCCCGGTTTCCAGCGCTTCGAGCAGCAAACTCTCGCTGGGCGCTTCTATGTCAGCGCCGAAGGCATCGACACGTACACGAACCGATTCAGCCACAGAAGCCTGCGTGTTCTCAGCCACGGTTGGAGTAAAGCTCTCCTGATAGAAGTGCTGCATATCGAAATCGAGCGCCTCAAGGTAGCGCTTCACATCCTGCATAAAACCTACTGGCCCGCACAGATACACCGTTCGCTGATGCAAATCCGGAATCAACGTATTGAGCCAGGATTGATCCAATCGCCCTTGCGCATGCTGAGTGCTGCCAGCCTCTTTGAGCAGCAGCTTTAGATGAAACTGCGGATACTGTTGACCCAGTTGCTCCAACTCGTTGGCGTAGATCGTTTCCGTTAAACTGCGCGCGACATGCAGAAAGTCGATGTCCACATTCCCCTGCTCCAGCCACGAACGCGCCATCGACATGACCGGCGTAATACCACAGCCAGCACTGATCAGCACCACTTTATCGCGCGCCGCGCAATCGACATTGTTAAATAGTCCTTGCGGCTTCATCACGCGAATCACGTCCCCCTGACTGAGCGACTCCAATACATGGCCGGACACTTTGCCGCCAGCCACACGTTTGACAGTGAATCGTAATACCGGCTGCTGTGGCATTGAACTGATGGAATAAGCGCGGTACTCGGTTTGTCCTGCAATAGCAAAACCCAGGCTGGCAAACTGCCCCGGTTTGAAGTCAAACCCAACAGACGCATCAGGTGATACCAACTCAAAGCTGACACAATCGGCGGTTTCTGCCCATTTGCGCGCACATACTAATTCGAGAATGTCTTGTTCTGCCCAGGCAGACATATATGTTTCTCCTCTTGCTCATAGGCCCTGCAAGCAGGGCCAGGTATTGTTACGCGGCGAGAATGGTCGCCAAATCGTTTTCAACCGTCGTGATACTGCGCAAATCAAACTGTTCTTGCAGAACCGCCATCAGATTTGGCGTCAGGAAAGCCGGTGCAGTCGGGCCGGTGTAAATCCCTTTCACACCCAGAGCGAGTAGAGTCAGCAAAATCACAATCGCTTTTTGCTCAAACCAGGACAGTACCAGAGTCAGCGGCAGATCGTTCACGCCACAATCAAATTCCTCAGCCAGTGCCAATGCCAGCTGAATCGCCGAGTACGCATCGTTACATTGGCCTACATCCAGCAGGCGCGGAATACCATTGATGTCACCGAACTGATTTTTGTTGAAGCGGAATTTGCCACACGCCAGAGTGAGGATCACACTGTCCTGCGGTGCCTGTGCGGTGAAGTCGGTGTAATAGCTGCGCTCCGCTTTGTCGCCATCACAACCGCCCACCAGGAAGAAGTGTTTGATGTTGCCCTGCTTAACCTGATCCACCACCGCTGGTGCGGCAGCCATCAGTGCGTTGCGGCCAAAGCCGACCGTAATGTAGTGCTCAATTTCATCGTGCTGGAAACCTGGCTGGGCAAGCGCGCACTCAATAACGGCACTGAAATCGTCCCCTTCTACATGCGCCACACCGGGCCAGCCGACAATGCTGCGGGTAAACAGGCGATCGGCATACTGGCCCACGTTCGGATTCAGCAGGCAGTTCGACGTCATCACAATCGCGCCGGGGAAATTAGCAAACTCTTTCTGCTGATTCTGCCACGCGCTGCCGTAGTTACCGACAAGGTGCGGGTATTTGTTCAGTTCAGGATAACCATGAGCTGGCAGCATCTCACCGTTGGTGTAAACGTTAATGCCTTTGCCTTGTGTCTGTTGCAGGATTTTTTCCAGATCGTGCAGGTCGTGACCTGAAACCAGAATGCATTTGCCTTTGACAGGTTTTACGTTGACCTGAGACGGCGCCGGATGGCCGAAAGTATCGGTTTCACCTTTATCCAGCATTTCCATGATGCGATAGTTCATCATGCCGATTTGCATCGCTGTCTTCAGCAACTCGCTGATGTCGGTCGGGTCGGTACCCAACCAAGCCATGATCTGATGGTATTCGGCGTAAACCGCGTCGTCGGTCTGGCTCAGAACGCGGGCATGTTCCAGGTAGGCGGCTGCGCCTTTTAGACCGTACAAACACAGCAGACGCAGGCCAATAATGTCTTCATTCAGGCTCTCTTTGCCGCGGTTAACCGCAGCGGTTGGTGCAAATGCCAGCAGCGCCACCTTATCTTGTGGCAGTTCAAACTGCGCCGCCGCCGACAAGGGCGGGATTTCAAAGCCAGTCAGCGTGGCAGCAGCACGCACCTGTTGCTCTAACTGACGTTTGTACTGATGAGACAACTGAGCAAATTCGATGATACGTTCCGGGTCGAAGTTCACATTGGTCAATGTTGCGAAAAACGCTTTCGGCGCCCACTGGTCAATCTCTTCGATGGTGACGCCGCAAGCGCGGCCCAAGTTCGCCCAAAAAGAGACACCTTGCAGTGAATACACCAGCACGTCTTGCAGATCTGAGACTTCCGCCGTTTTGCCACACATGCCTTGAGAATAGGCACAGCCTTTAGCAACCGGGGTTTGAATGGTTTGTTCACATTGAATACAGAACATATTGAAGCTCCAGAGTTATGATGCGAGTTCATCTCGCTTATTTTCTTTCCGAAGCTCTAATGGCATATTACGTGCCAGTTTTTATCCATATGAATTTATTGAAAATTATCATTTTCATTACATTTAACAAGGTCATTTGGACTTACTAAAAAACAAACCAAATAACTCAAACATGTCATTATGACTCCCACTTTAATGAACGCATGGATAATGTTGTTCATGTTTGATTCATCTTGACCCGGTTAGAGTAACCACTCATGACACAGAGGAGCAGAACATGTATCGATTTCTAGTCACCGCACTGACTCTGATCACCGGATTCTTCGCTTTGATGTTCAGCCTGTTGCTGGCGATTCCCTTGACAATCGCAGCCATCATCACAGGCAAACGTCTGGAAAAGCAACTGAAACGCCGCCCTTTCTATCAGGCACAGGGTAACCAAGGCAACGTGATTGACGGCGAGTTTGAAGAAGTCTCAGGCCAAAGCCGATAAGCCATTCCAATACGCAAAAGCCGCTGGCAACTCAGTTGTCAGCGGCTTTTCTTTGGCGATAAAAAACATGGCTTGCAGATACAGGTGGCAACAAGCCACGGAAAAGATCACACCGTCATCACGACTCGCAGTGCCAGCGCAATCAACACAACACCAGACAAACGGTCAATCAGCACCGCTCGGGCACGCAGTTTATCCAACAGTCTCGGGCTCGAGAGCAAAAAAGTGATGAAGGTATACCACAAACCATCGACCACAAACGGCGTCACGACAATCAGCGCTTTGCTCGAAAACTCGTTACCTACCGCGACAAACTGGCTGAACAGTGCGATAAAAAACAGCGCAATTTTAGGACTGAGTAGTGAAATCATCAGGCCTTCACGCGCCGACTGCCATACACTGACACTCTCGCCCGATTCCAGCTTCGCAGCCACGCCGCCTTTTGAGCGCAGTGCATTCAAACCCAGATAAGCAAGATAAAACGCCCCGGCGTAACTGATGGTTTTGAACAGCAGCGGCGACTGATGCAACACCACAGCCAGACCAATCAGCGTGATAAACGCATACACCCCGATACCAAAGGCATGCGCCCACGCCGTTGCGAGACCATTTTTGCGTCCACCAGCCAAACTGTGTTTAGCGACCATCGCCAAGCTAGGGCCAGGCGACATCGCGCCAAGAATACAAATCGTGAAAAGGGAAAGCCAAACGGTAAACGTCATACAAAACTCCTTACTGGAGCCACGACATTAACAAGCATTAACTATCAATTGAAATCAACAATTCTCATAAAAGCTATGATTTATAGTCATAACCAATCGAATACGAGGTTTCTGTCATGATGGCGTGGACAAGGTTGCGCGCCCATTGATGGAAAGCCTGATTGTCGTATTTGGCATGCCACAACAACCAGTATTTATGCAGCGGCGTCGTCACTGGCAGGCGTTTGTAGACGACGTCGTAATGATGTTGCAGATTGCTGGCAATGTGCTCCGGAACCACCATCAAATGCTGGCTCAGGCATAGGGAACGAAACGCCGCTGAGAAGAATGGAACTTTGAGCGCAATGCGGCGCTGGTGACCCAATTTAGCCAGCGCTTGATCAATATAGGTATCTTTGTCGCCGCCCCCAATCACTTTGATGTGGGCAAAATTGAGCAAATCTTCCACACTGAGCTCGGCTTGAGCGGCCAACGGGTGCTGATTGTGCATCGCGACTACCGGGTAATCAGCGCCAATCAACACGGAGGAGACGCCAACCGGCGGTTCCGGCGACATGGTAGAAGCGAGTTGAATATCGGATTCGGCCATCTGCGACAGCAAGTCCGGTTGCCAGAGACAATATTTCACCGATACCTGCGGTGACTGCACGGCCATTGCTTCGACAATCTCCGGCAAAATAAACTGCGCCACATAATCACTGGAAGCAAGGACAAACTCCCCTTTCCACTGCGCAGGCTCAAACTCAGCTTCCACCATCAGTTCGTCCAGTTCCACAAACCAGTGTTCTAATTTGGCCTGAAGCTGCAGCGCTTTCGGAGTCGGGATCAGCTGGTTACCGTCACGCACCAGCAGAGGATCTGCAAACAGTTCGCGTAATTGGCTGAGCTGGCGACTGACTGCCGACTGAGTGATGTTGAGTTTGTTGGCGGCCTGACTGACGTGACACTCATCCAGCAGCACTTTCAGTGAGCGCAGCAGATTGAGGTTAATGTTATTCATACTCGACCCAGGCTTTGCGCCACTCCGGAGCCGGATAGTCATCCGGCCAGAACTCAACCTGACGACAAATCAGCCCGTTGGCAACCGTATGGAACGTAATGGCCGTGGCTTGAATGACCCCATCGCTGACCTTGACGTGAGTGACCACTTCCTCGCCACTGCCAATCAGCTTCTCAACCGCGAATGTCCAACGTCCATGGGCAGGATATTCGCTATTGATACGAGCGAAATTATCGCGGCCATGAATGCGCTCTTTGGATTGCGGCCAATGAATCACACAATCCTCGCTCAGCCATTGGCTGGCCTTAAAGAAATCGTTGCTGGCCATCGCTTGCCAGTAGTGTTCGACGACTTGTTGTGCGTTCATTCAGACCTGCTTAGTGGTGTTAAAAAATTCTTTGAGTACCGCATGTGTCATCAGATTGCGCAGTTGAGGATTTAGCTGTAGCTCATCGCGAATGGCATTGAGTTCAGCCATGCTTTCCACTTCCACATACAGCATCAAATCCGTTTCGCCGCTGATGGCATGGCACCACTTGATGCCGGGAATTTGATACAGCTTTTCAGCATAGCGCTCACACGAGTGCAAACTGGCCGAGGTATCGAACTTGAGCGCGAAGTAAGCGCACACATTGTTGTTTTTTTCTGGCTGCGCCACCTGAGCGTGATAGCCCAGAATGACTTTATCCTGTTCGAGCTTTTTGATCCGAGCGGTCACGGCAGAACGGGAAAGACTGACTTCACGGGCGATGTCGCTAACGGACATACGGGCATCGCGCCGAAGTAAGTCGATGATCTGATTGTCAAATTTATCCATTGTTATTATTTCCACCCAAACTGGTTTTTCTGCTCTATCCCACGTCGAAAAACCACCAACTTATCCCGTTGATTCCTCGCTAATTTGACACAAATTTTCACACGAGACCACTTGTTCTCACACTATCCAATCAGTTTCACCGTCAATTTGACGGCCAAACCGAGAAAATGCGTCACTTTGACGTGAAAGCCAGCCATTTTGTCAGCTGCATCACATTGCGCTTCAGAGTATCCTTTCAGCCATTAACCCGCCGCAGGTTCAACGCCATCAAGGCCGGGAAGAAGAATAAAAATCAGGGAACAAGAACGTGCAACAACTCAGACAAGACATTACGCTGCTATCCGGTATCGGCCAGCTTTCCACGACCTTAATGGGTACCGGCTTATTTATGATTCCGGCCATCGCGGCAGGCATCGCCGGCGAGTTTTCATTGTGGGCTTGGCTTATCCTGTTTGTTGCCATCTGTCCAATTGCCCTGACTTTCGCCGCACTGGGTAAACGCTACCCCAACGCCGGCGGCACAGCCTATTTCGTCCGACAAGCGTTTAATGCCCGCCTTGAGCGCGCCGTCGCTTGGCTTTTTGTTAGCGTCATTCCTGTAGGCGTTCCCGCAGCTGTTGCTTTAGCTGCCGGGTTTTTACAGCAACTGTTACCGGCACCACTCAATCATGCACTTTTAGCACAGGGGATCACTGTTGCGTTGCTGATTGGGGTCAATCTGGCCGGTACCAAATCCTCCGGCCGTCTGCAGACGGTCATCGCGCTAAGTATCTTCGCTCTGGTTGCCTCGTTTTTCGTTATCGGCGATGTGAGACGTGACGATCTGGTGATGCCAGCACTGACTCAAACAGCTCTGTGGCCGATTGGTGCAGCATTGGGCGTGATGTTCTGGTGTTTTGTCGGCATCGAAGCCTTTGCCCACATGGGGGAAGAGTTTAAGAATCCACAGCGCGATTTTCCTATCGCGATTCTGGTGGGCTGCTTCGTTGCTGGTGCGACTTACTGGGCGTGCTCGGTGGTCATTCTCAAATTCGGCGCTTATGGCAGCCCGCAATTTGACAGCGCCTCAATTCCCTGGCTGAGTGACAAACTGTTCGGTGCCAAAGCAGCCACTCTGATCAGTCTGGTTGGCTTTTTCGCCTGCTTTGCCAGCATCAACCTTTATACCCAAAGCTTGTCTCGTATGGTATGGGCGCAGGCGCGCGAATATCGCCCACACAGCGCCGCGGCCAAACTTTCCAGCCGCGGAGTCCCGGCTCACGCCACCTGGATAGTGGGGTTCATTTTGCTGATCTCGTGCGTGTTTGGTGAGTGGTCGGGACTGGATCTGGAATTTTTCCTTAAACTGGCTAACGGCATCTTTGTGCTGGTTTACCTGCTGGCGATGTTTGCCGCATACAAGCTGCTCAGCGGTTTTGCTAAAGTGTTAGCCGCCATCGCGTTGTTGCTGTGTACGGGTGTTTTTATCTGTTTAGGTTGGTCGATGTTTTATGCTCTGGGCATCTTCACTCTGCTCGCCGTACCATGGAAGAAATCAGCCCGTTCACCACGAACGACATCCGAATAACAGAAAAGAGAAAAGGCGGGATTTCCCGCCTTTTCTCTTTTCTGAACCATCCATATTACGACGCTTTACTCACTTCAAAGCGGCCCACCAATTGATCGAGCCGTTGCAGCGAGTTTTGCATTAAGGTTGTGCGCCGCGCCAGTTGTGATGACGCTTCCTGCAATTTCACTACGGTGTGCTGAGCAGAATCCGCCGTTTGCCGATGCTCTTCACTGTTGCGGGCAATTCCCTGGATCAAAGTAAACAGACCCGTTGCCGATGACTGTAATTGCTCGCTGCGCGTGGAATCATCCACGATCTGGGTACTATTTTCGACGTTCGTGATCCCTTCCTGCATGTATTTCACCGCCAGTTCCGACTGGCTGTGCAGGGCTTTCATCAACTCGCCAATGTTGTTCGCCGCCTGCGAGGTTTTGTTCGCCAATACCCGCACTTCATCGGCCACTACGGAAAAGCCGCGACCGTGTTCTCCCGCTCGCGCCGCTTCTATCGCGGCATTGAGGGCCAAGAGATTGGTCTGCGCGGTAATTTCCGTGATAAGCGCCACTATGCCGCCAATTTTCTGCATTTCGCTGTTCACTTCGTTCACCGTTTGCGCGGAAGACTGAACGATGGTTTTGATCGACTGCGCACTTTCCGCGGCTTTTTGATACTCCAGTTGCGCGGCTTCTACGGTCTCCTGCATTAACAGGTTCATCTCATTCGCGGTATCGTTGGCGCTGTTGATCTCTTGGCTCTGAATGCCGGCCAGTGACAACATATCGGTGATGGACGTCGCCGTCGTGTCGCTGGTCGAAAGCAGTAGTTGACTGCGGCGGAACATCGATTCCGATACGCTCTGCACTTCCCGGCTGGCAAACACCAGCTCTTTAATGATGCCTTCTAAACTGTCAATGAAGCTGTTGGTCCAGCGCCCCAAATCGCCCGTTTCATCGGCTTTGAATCGGCTGGCATCCAGTCGTCGGGTCAGGTTGCCATCGCCTTCCGCCAGCACCTGCATCACCTGCGTCATGCTTTCCAAATTTTTGGCCATCGGACGCGAAGTCACGATATGGAACATTCCAACCGCAAGCGCGCCCATAATCAACGAGCAAAACAGCAGTTGCCACTCTTGCAACGGGTACCAATAGCTGACCAGAAACGGGAATAACAGCGGCGTAAAGATGCTCAGGGTAAACTGTTGATCAAGCTTTTGCGCCAGTGAACGGTGGCGATACACCTCTTCCAGATCCGATTCACACATCATGCCCCAACGATCCACCGAGCCCGGCATGGTGAAGGTCACACCTTTACCGATGACCGGAATGTGGCGATAGTCCGAATAGCCCGGATATTCCACAAATAAGTTGCTGCCGTGGTTGATCGTTTCCCGAACTCCGGGATGCAATTTGTTGGTTGCCGGATCGTTGAACACAACTTCAAATTCGGTGTGCCGCTGAACTTTGACCACTCCCCAACGCGTATTGACGCCCTCTTTGAGGTTTTCGCCGTGGGAAAAACGGTTGTCTTCAAAACGGGAGCGCGACAGAGCCACGCCCTGTTGAATTGACGGGTCAAATTGCGACTGCACCATAAACAGGTAGTTGTCGCCCGATTCGCTGTAGATATGACCTGCCTCGCGCTGGATCAGGTCGCCAATCACATCATTAGGAACACGGCCGCACAAACAGCCAATCAGCTCACCGTCATTACGGAGCGGTTGATAGAACATCAGCGTCACTTCATCGTGAAACAATGAGCTCGACGGGCCGATCGCCAACGTGACATCGTCACGATAAGGTCCATGCAGAAAAGGCTGCGTCAGCCCTGCACGCAGAGCTGGCATCGAAGCGACCGACTTACCTTGTTGGGCCGGGTAGGTGGAGTCGATGATCTGTCCTTGCGGCGACACGATAAACAGTTCAGAAAAATCGCTGCTGCGCTTGAGCAAGCGATGCAGGGTTTCGCGGTATTCATGCGTCGCTTTGGTTGCCAGATAGAGCGCCGCATCGTGTAAAAAGGACCACTCGTTTTCCGCCCAGGTTGTGAGGATCTGTACTCGCGTATTGGCAATATTTTCAAAGGTTTGTTCAAGAGAGGCTACGCGTTTACGATTCATAAAACACGCTTTGCGCATCGCCAGTTTACCGGTACTTCCCAGCCAAGGGAGCCATCCTCGCTCCGCTGCCGTTAACTGCATAAATTCACCATCCATGTGTATGATTATTCAATTAATAAATGCAAAGCCTGTTCCAAAAACCGAGAAACCATACGCTGTGCTGAATTTCATATTCTCTCAAAACAACTTCACTACTCCTTAATGAGTAATGCAGTCATATTCTCTTATGTTATTGAATTGTTTCATTTTAATTTGCACCAACTCAAAGCATGAATTGACGATTTATTGACCGTAACGCACCATTATTGTGAAGCTCAGCGCCATACTGCACAGAAATGAGCTCGAATCGCTGGAAGCGGTGAAGAGATAACGGCCCGGCGAAAGAAACAAAAAAGGGCTGCAATGCAGCCCCTGACAATCTGGTTTAAACGCTTAGCCGTTAGAGATTTTGCGATGGCCTTCCTGCAGATGAACAAAGTCCACCAGATCATCGCCGGACACCTGATACGCCTGACCAAACCCTTTCACGAACAAACCTTTCTCCGGTTTTAGGCAGTAGAGCGTAAAGTCTTCCAACTGGCTGAGTCCGTCGATGATTTCGCCAAAGCGCGCTTTCATCTGACCAATCACTTGTTGCCATAACAAACTGTCACGGGCAACGCTTTTGGCCACGGCATCAAAAGTCAGACGCTTGCGAGCAAACAACTGCTTCGCGGCACTTTCATCTTCAATCATCATGATCGACACCTGTGGATTGATGTCGAGGTTGCGAGCGTGGCGGGCAATGTGCGAGATCAGAATGAAGTAGCCTTCCTGGTTCTGCACAAACGGCGCATAGCTCACGTTTGGACGCCCATCAGCATCGACCGTCGCCAATTGCAGCGTTGAGCGCTCCTGGCGGAACTCCTGAATTTCCGGCTCCAGACGTCCTTGCAGTCTTTCCTGCTTAACTTGCTGATCCATTTACTTTCTCCTAAAACCGATCACTATTTTTGTAGTTGTTGTTGCAATGCTTTAAAGCGGATGACCTGATCCGATAACAGCTCACGCTTTTCGTCACGTCCCAGATATACCTTAAAAATGTTGTCGCCCTGGGCACTGAAAAAACCAAAGTAGTGACTTTCACGCCCCATAAACGGTTTGCTGACTAACGCAACATGCGTAATCGTATCGAGCTTTAAATGGCCATGCAGTTGACCATCACGCCCCATTAAATTGTAGTAGCCACGTGCCATTTTCCCTTTCGGCAATGGCGCTTTAACTTCGAAAATAGAACCAAACGAATGAACAATAGTGGTCACTGTGCCCCAGTCTGCGATATCGCTGAGTAACGTTTCCGCTTCGCTGCCATCCACCACAGCCACCATTTCCGTTGGCAGGGCGTTTACCACATCAAATTCGGAAACATTGAGTCGCTCAGCCATCGCGGCTGTCAGCAGTGTCGGTTCCTGTTCAAGCAGCGTTGCAACTCGTTGTTGTAGAGATTCCATAGTTATTTCCACTGTTATCTGGCTCGTAGCGCTCTGGCCACGAACTGGTGCAATCTGAATATTGTGCAGCCTGATGAGTGCTTGTTGCAGGTTTGTCACCATTTTAATGTGACTGCAACCTTGATGACTGTCGAATGATTGGAGCCGTCGATAAACCAAATAGTTCATCCGAATCCGCTGAATCATTGCCAGTGCAGTCGTTGACACAAAGTGACAAAATCATAGATACACTAAAATGAGAATGCAATTGATAATTGATCTTATTTGCATGTTGAGTGATAATTCTGAAATTAAATGGATACGGGCTTCGGAGCTGAGAGTGAATTTCCCAAGATATTTTGTCGCAGGCGGCGTTTCTCTTGCATTGCACGCTTCACTCCTGTTGGTGGCAAAACAGTCCACCGCGCTCGCCATGCCTGCGGGTAATCAATCCACTTCGGTCGCGATCAATTTTGTCGCCGCGCCGCAAGCAACGCCCCAGGTTAAAGCGGACAACATTGCGAAATCGCCAGCCAAACCCGAACCTAAAACCACAGCAGTAACACCTGAAAAGCCGAAAGAAAAGGTCGCCCAAAGCGCTGACAAACAGAAACTCACAGCGAAAACGGCGACCCAAAAACCCATTCGTTCAGCGTCCAATAAAACAGTGCAAACATCAAAACCTGTGGCTCCGCCAGTCAAGCACAAATCAGAGACAACGCAGGCAGTGACTCACACTGCACCAGCCGCTACGCCCGTTGAAACCGTAGCGAAAGCCAAGCCGGCGCCTGAGATAAGCAGCCAAGGCGCGAATGCTGCACCAATCCTGGTTGATCGCCCCTCTTTTGTGTCACGTCCGATTCGCCCCAATTACCCACGTTTGGCACAAAAGCGCGGTATTGAAGGAGTGGCCACTTATGAAGTGTGGCTCGATGCACAAGGTCACCAAATCAAACAGATTTTAATATCTTCTTCCGGTACTGAGATGTTGGACCAATCCGCGCTGGATGCCATCAAACAGTGGAAGTTTTCTCCACACATCATCAACGGTGAAGCGCTGGCTCACCGAGTGCAAATTCCCGTTCGTTTTAGGTTGGATGGATAATGGAACCACTACATCAATTGCAACAACAACTCGGTCTGATGACCTGGCCCCTGCTAATCTGCTCAGCATTGACCGTCATGATCCTGGCTGAACGCGCCTTTCAGGTGATACTCAGTTTAGGCGTCGGCAAAGGAGCCATCCGCCGTCACCTGAACCAAGTATCGCCAACCAATGCCACCGAATTGGAAGCGTTAGCCGAGTCAATGGCTGACAAGCGCCCGCTGCTCTACCGCGCAGTGGCTATGCTACTGGCCCACCATGCCTTTCCCAAAGCGCTACGCGAAGATGCAGCTGGAATCTGGCTGCAGGAAAAACGCCATCAGCTCAATGCCGGGCTGCGCCTGCTCACTCTGATTGGCGTTATCAGTCCGTTAATTGGCTTGCTCGGCACCGTACTGGGCCTGATTGAAATGTTCAAAGGTGTAGCGGCTTCGAGCGGCAATATTACGCCCAACGATCTGGCCGATGGTCTTGGCATTGCGATGCGCACCACCGCTGCAGGCCTCATGATTGCGCTGCCCGCCATCGCTGGCGCGCAGTTACTCAGCTTATGGGCCGACAAAGTGATGGCGAAACTGGAGCACACGCTCAACTACGTCAATCTGTGGCTGGAAGGTATCAGCCTTAATACCAGTGACGCGCGCCGTTCTTCGTCAGACACCGCCGCTGCGCCTGCTGTGAGTTCATCATGATCAAAAGCGCACCGCACAAAAACGAGTTTGGCTTAACGCCGGATCTGACGCCGCTGCTCGACATCATCTTTATCGTGATGGTGTTTTTGATGCTGACCGCTGCGGTCAAGCTCGATTCGCTCGATGTCACCTTACCCACCAGCGATTCCGATGTCGTTACCGCAGTGGAGTCTCAGTCGCTGACCATTAACATCACCGCGACTGAGCCTTACTGGGCAATTGACGGCCAAGCCTACCTCGACTGGCACAATTTCACTCTCGCGCTGCTTGAGGCTCATAAACATAACCAGCGCCCAATCGTCATCGGCGCCGATAAAAATGCCGAGGTGCAACATTTGGTCAAACTGCTGGCCTTTTTGCAGGAAAACGGCATTCAAGCCACTCAACTGTTAACCGAAAAACCATCGAAATAATGAGACACACCATGAAAACCACCGTTCGAGTAGCGTGGCTGGCGGCCACTGCGTTTACTGCCTTTTCCTCTTCCACTCTGGCCGCTGAACGCATCATCAGTGCAGGTAGCAGCGTGACTGAACTCATTCTGGCGCTTGGCGCGGAGCAGCAACTGGTCGGGATTGATGTCACCAGTGTGACGCCACCTTCTCTGGCATTGCCGAAGGTCGGTTATCATCGTCAACTGTCTGCCGAAGGCCTGCTTGCGCTTGAGCCGACGCAGCTACTCGGCTCCAATGAAATGGGCCCTGACACCACATTAAACCAGCTCAAATCTGCCGGGGTGGACGTTGAAGTGATCAACAGTGATTCGACCCCGCAAGGCTTACTGCAACGCATCGATCAGATTGCCAGCCTGACCCACAGCGAAACGGCCGCTGGTCCTCTGAAACAACAGGTCAACGATGCGCTTAAAGCGCTGCAAGCCCACCAACCAGACGCATCAGCACGCAAGAAAGTGTTGTTTCTGCTGATCCATGAAGGACGCGCAGCGAACGTTGCAGGCAGTGACACGGTACCGGATGCGATGATCACGCTCGCAGGCGGCGTAAACCCGGCGGCGACCCAGTTGACATCATACAAACCGTTGTCGATGGAAGCCATGGTTGAAATGCAACCCGATGTGATTCTGGTTAGCGGCCGCAGCTACGACAAAATGGGCGGCGCCGACGCTATTCTTGCGGCCATGCCAATGCTTGCCGCCACACCAGCAGGTCAGAGTAAACAGATCATCACTGTCGATGGCCACGCGTTGGTCGGTGGTTTGGGACTCAAAAGCTTAGCAGAAGCGCAGCGCCTGCAGGCGTTGCTCTATCCACAGGGTTAAATGCGCGTGTTAAGACAGGTTCCTCTTTATCTGACCACGCTGGTGTTGGGGTTGATTGTGGCGATTTCCGCCATTTACTCCATCACGGTTGGTCCCATGAACATCAGTTTCCGTGACAGCCTGAGTAGCTTGCTGCTGCAAAGTGACGATATCGCCAAGCACATTAATTTGGTGATCCATGAGATTCGTTTCCCACGCACCCTGTTATGTATGCTGGTCGGCGCGATTCTCGCGTTGTGTGGCACCGTGATGCAAGGGCTGTTTCGCAACCCATTGGCGGAGCCCGGCATCATCGGCGTCTCTGCCGGAGCGTCTTTGGGGGCCGCGCTGGCCATTGTACTGCTGGGCAACCTCAACTTTGACGCGCGTTGGATGAATGCGATCACGCTGCCACTGTGCGCTTTTCTCGGTGGCGCTCTGACCACCATTGTGGTGTATCGACTCGGCACCAATAAATTCGGGACTTCCGTCACCATCATGTTGCTGGCCGGGGTCGCGATCAGCGCCGTATCCGGCGCGGGCATTGGTTATCTGAACTACGTCGCCGACGATCAGATGCTGCGCGATCTCACCTTGTGGTCCATGGGGTCGTTTGCCGGTGCGAACTGGCAAAGCATTACGCTGTGTGGCATCACGTTACTGGGTTTGTACTTCTACTTCACCCGCCGTGCGATGGCATTGAATGCTCTGCTGCTCGGCGAGTCAGAAGCGCGCCATCTGGGGATTCCGATTCAGCGCCTCAAGCGAGCATTGATTGTGCTCAGCGCGGTCGGCGTCGGCGTTACCGTCAGTGCCGCCGGTATGATTGGCTTTGTCGGTCTGGTGGTGCCTCATCTCGGTCGAATGTTGGTCGGGCCGGATCATCGCAACCTGCTGCCCGTTTCTGCGCTGCTTGGCGCGCTCTTGCTGACCATCGCTGACATGTTTGCCCGCGTCGCGGCAGCCCCGGCTGAGCTGCCGATCGGTATCGTCACTGCCTTAGTCGGTGCGCCCTTCTTCCTCTATCTTCTGTTTCAGCAAAAGGGAAAAATATTCTGATGTCGTCTATCGCCCTTCAGGCACAGGGGTTGTCTGCCCATTTTGGCGCCCGCACCGTGCTGAATGAAATTGATATCGAAATTCGCTCGGGTGAAGTCACTGCGCTACTCGGCCCCAACGGCGCCGGGAAAAGTACCCTGCTGAAACTTCTGAGTGGTGAACTCGACAGCAGAACGCCGATCCACGTTTTTGGCAAGGCGCGGGAGATGTGGTCACCCTCTGATCTCGCCCGTCATGTTGGTCTGCTGCCACAGAGTAGCAGTCTGAGCTTTCCCTTTACCGCGCAAGAAGTGGTGGAACTGGGCGCGATTCCGCTCAATGCTTCGCAACAGGAAACACGCAGGCTCGCGCGTCATTACATGACCCAGACCGATGTGATTCACTTGGCGGATCGTTTGTATCCGGCTCTTTCCGGCGGTGAAAAGCAGCGCCTGCATTTGGCTCGCGTGTTGACGCAATTGCATCAAGGGGGAGAGCAAAAAATACTGATGTTGGATGAACCCACTTCGGCGCTCGACCTTGCCCACCAGCATAATACACTGCGAATTGCGCGCGATTTAGCCCGCAACGAAGCGTGTGCGGTGATTGTCGTGCTGCACGATCTCAACCTCGCGGCACAATATTCCGATCGTCTGGTTTTGCTGCATCAAGGCAAACTGGTGTGCGATGCGCCGCCATGGCAGGCGCTTAACAGCGAACTGATTGAACGGGTTTACGGTTATCGGGCAATCGTCGCGCCTCATCCACAGCTCGATTTTCCGATGGTTTATCCAGCGGCTTAGAGCTCTCAGATTCTGCGCATAAAAAAGGCCAACTCACGTTGGCCTTTTTATTCAATCCTGCCGGTTATTGGCTCATGGTAACCAGTGATTTACCGATCAGCCATTCCACTTGTCTGTCACTGCCATTGCCCAGCTTTTCGTCCGCCAAGCGGTACAAACGATCAATGCCGTTGGACGCAAAGCTTTCTGCTCGCTCTGCGGTCACAATGTGGTGGAACAGCAGGCGAAGAATGGCGAGAAACTCTGAATTGTCTAACGCTTTCATCCAGCTGGATGAGAACGAATCTGTGCCATTGTCGAAATCCAGATGCTCGACAAACATTTTAAAAATGCGGCTATCCAGCGCTGAAGCAAAATCCGTTTTCTTCGGGAAATGGTGACTAATCCCGGTTCGTGATACACCCGTTTGCTGACTTAACGTCGTGTATGACATTTTGTCGTACCCTAATCGCAACAGCTGATCAACGACGGCGTCCATGATCTTCTGAATCGTGATTTCGGTATCTTCTTTACTACGCTTTGGCATGGTTAAGGCTCTTCTTATGTAAATCCATATTGTCTATTCTGCAATGAAATGCCCGCGTTGAACTTAATGGGGTTCCACACTGTATACGCGTGGTTCAACGGGTCATCCTAGCGAACAGAAATTTCATTTTTTCTTTTTATCAATGCCTTACACTCTGCCTTCATGACAACACACAAGTGCCCTGAGTACACCCGTGTGCCAAACCGAATGCGTCATGAGAGCGACAGAAATGGCGACAATGAACGGATGAAAACACCCTACTAAACGTCGTTTAAATCACGACAAAATATTGTTACCTCGAGTAGGGATAATCTTACAATCCATAAGCTATAGCAATGAAATAGGTAGCATTATGCCAAAATAATGGCACCTTAACTCACAAAAAATTGACTCAAGTCACATCTATCCGTCAGATATTCGCCATTCCTCTCAATACCCTGCGTCTATTGATACAAAACATCAAACTGTTAATTGGCAGAAAAACAGCGGGGTCTGACTCTGGAATACGGTTGCATACAGGGTTAAAATGACCATAACTTTTGTAAGAGGATTATGAGATGAGTAACGAAAGCTACGTAGAAACCGAAGTGTGCGAAGCGTGTGGCGTGGCCGGTGAAATGGGCTACATCATTCGTGAAGGCGACGATGTGGCAGAAGTGTCCATTTTCGCAGAGAGCCTGGAGCAACTGAACGCTGAACTCGATAAATACCTGGCTGTCGCTAAACAGGTGAATGAGAATGTACAGTACGAAGTTCTGCCACTGGCTGACAATGCAAAAGAAATGCACGCGCGCTTTAAGTTTGAAGTGAGTGCTGAAAAACTGATTTTCGAACTGAAGACCCGTTCTTTGGCGCGTTAATTACGCCGTCATTCAAACGAGATTTAACGGGCTTGATTGGCCCGTTTTTTGTGACTTTCCCCCGACTCCTCCCGCCTTTCAAGCATTAGGCATTGAAGCAATACCCGATGCTGGCGATACTAACAGCGTTAACGTTTTGACTACCGGAAGCCGCTATGCCGCGCCTGCTGATTTGTTTGCTGCTGTTGTTACCTGGCGTTCAGGCCACGGCAGAGCCTTTGGACCAATACCATATCCTGAATTATCTCGATAACTACGGAAATCTGGATTTGCGTAACAAGCCCTTTACCAGCCTGCCTGATGGGCTGGAAGTCAAAGGGAATCTGAACATCGCGAAAACCGGCATTACCCGTCTGCCCAGCGGATTGAAAGTGCAGGGCAGCCTCGATGCCACCAACAGCAAATTGGAGCGCATTCAACGCGGTACCTATATCCGTGGTTACGCCAACCTGCTGGGTTCACAAATCAAAAACTGGCCTGCCGGCATCAATGTCGGCGGCTATATCAATCTTACCGACACGCCGCTGACTAAACTGCCGCCGCGCCTGACTGTCAAGGGCGATCTGAGCGTGATTCGTACTCCGCTGACTGAGCTTCCTGAAGGACTGGTCGTGCAGGGTAGTCTGTTTATCGGCGGCTCCAAAATTACCACGTTTCCCGATACGATGACGGTGAACGGCAACATCTATCTGGGCGGCAATCAAATTACCAAGTGGCCGACCAAACTGACTCTGGGCGGAGCGGTCGCTCGTTAATATCACCGCGCAGCCATAAAAAAAGAGAAGCCGAAGCTTCTCTTTTTTGTGTCCGAATGGATACCGTTACTTGCGGTTACGCACCGGGTTTGCGTAGCTATCGAGCAGATAGGCATGCGCCCCTTCTGGTAGCTGCGCGAGTTTCTCATTGAGTTTGGCACGCACAGCTGGCGTGATATCTTCACTCTCTTCGCCCGCTGCCAGCAGGTTAATTGGGTAAAGCTGGTAGTTTTCATGAATTTGGCGATCAATCTCATCGGCCAGCGCTTCCGGCGTTTCGAACGTTTGATCAATCACACTACCAAACGCGACATGAACACGGCCTTTATCACCTACGATACCTTGAATGATGCTCTCGATATCTTCAAATTCCGCTTTCTCGTATTTACCGTGTGTTGCCTTCTCGTACAGTTCACGTGCTTTTGCAATGTCACACGGGTCGTTTTCGTACGCGATAGAGACAGGCACGATTCTCAGCGACTTAACGTAGTCCGCAAACTCCATCTTTTGCTTACGACCTTCCACGTGGAACATCTTCAGAATCGCAGGATCGGTAAAATCGTTACCATCTTTCGCACGGCCCTCTTTCTGCGCAATCCAGATTGAGTTGCCCGTGTCGAGCGAATGCTTGATATAGCCAGATAAAGTGCCCAGCGCCTTCATCATTTCACGCGGGCCTTTGGCTGAACGTTTCACGATAAAGCTTTTGTTCAGTTTCATCAGCTCTGTCGCACAGGGCTTTTTCAGCAGGTTGTCGCCGATAGCAATACGCACGGTGCGGTGACCCGTAATGTGCAAGCCATAGTTAACCAGCGCCGGATCCATCGCGATGTCCCGGTGGTTGGAAACAAACAGATACGCGGTGTTCTTGTCGAGTTGGTTCAGGCCACTGTAGGTCACGCCGCGTGTGGTGTGCTCCAGTGTCTGGTCGAGATATTTCTTCACTTCCAGCTGAATGGCTTCGACGGAGGTCAGCTTGGCCCATTTGAATTTCAGATAGGCTTTAACAAAAGGTCCCATCAGAGATTTTAGCCAAGACGGCTGGCGCTCAAACCGATGCTGCAAAATGGCAGCGATAAACTCTTCGTCATTGATCAGACGATCAATGGCCGCAGGAATCTCATCGTCATTGTAAGGACGAATTTCTACAAAAGGATCAGTTGTTGATGTCATATATTTATACGTCAAATAAAAAGCAGGCCTATTCTACGCATACTCACAGAGCGTCGCAGCTATCGTTACCACATAATTTACAAGGTCAGACCAGCTTAGAACAAAAAGGTTTCCATACTCGCATAATCTACGCTTACCTCGATGCAACCCATTGAATAATGCATTGAACGTGCCTGTTTTCATCGGGATATTTGGCTTTTATCAGTGAAAGCGGTAACCTTAGCGCCCCAAATTATCACGAGGCCATCCATGAACTACGCTATTCAATCAGAAACGTGCTTATTTCCCTACTTAGAAGCCACGTCTCGCAAACGTGCGACCAAGCATAGTTTGATTCATGTAGATCAGGGACTGGTGCTGGTAAAACTCGGTAAACAGGAATACGCCGTTGAGCCTAATCAGGCGGTGTGGATCCCACTGGATTGCCTGTGCTCGCTGACTTTCTTTCCTAATACCCAAATTAGCCGCATCGATTTTTCAGTGCGTCTGCGTGACACTTTCCCGCATCAAGCAGGCCTGGTACAACATAGTGCACTCAGCCTGGCTGTGCTGGATCGTTTACGCCACAGCAAGCGCGAGGACGAAGTGTATCCGCATTTGCTGCAAGTACTAAAAACAGAAGTGCAAAACTTTGAACCCAAACTGAGAGTGACACCATTTACTCAGGCGCTGGCCAGTTGGTCTGCGACACAACACAATGGGATCAGCAAAGAACAGCATTTGGTCTTGTTGGTAAGAGAAGCGATGAAACGCCGTTTGTCCGGTGGCAAAGAAGACGCGATTGTAACGGAGCTATTTGCCGGAAATCACGTGCAGTATCAGCAAATGTGCCAACTGGTGATAGGCGACGCCCAATAAGACGATTTGATAAAAAAGCACCTCCCAGAGGGAGGTGCTTTTTTATGGCGATTAGTCCACCACTTCGATATCCGTTTCCGGAATACAACAGCAAGCCAGCACAACGCCCATATTGCGCTCATGCTCTTGCAGCGCGGGCACATCTGGCTGGTGCACCAAACCCGATTCGACAGTCACTTTACACGAACCACAGAAGCCTGCTCGGCAACTGCTCGCAATCGCGATACCTGCTGCTTCCGCCTGTTCCAGCAGCGTCGTCTGGTTGTTACCTTCAAACACATTGCCGTTGACACTAAGTTGCAGTGTCTTGAACTCTTTCGGAGCGGTTTGAGCAACCCCAAACGCCTCCTGATGATAGGCAGCTTCCGGCAGACCCTGTTTCAGCAACAGGCTTTTCGCCTTCTGCATAAAACCATCCGGGCCACACACAAATACCTGACGCGAAGCCACATCTTTGACCTGCTTAAGGTGAGAGAGTGAAAAACGGCCTTTGAGGCCAAACCAATCCAGCGGTGGCTGCGTGAGTGAGATGAACACTTTCAGGCCATCAAATTCACGGTTGAGCTGTTCCAGCTCTTCACGTACCGGAATGTCTTCCACCGAGCGGCACTGATGATAGAACACCACATCGCTGATTTGCTGATGGTCCGCCAGATAACGCAGCATTGACAGCATCGGCGTCACGCCACTGCCCGCAGAGAGCAGCAACAATGGCTGTTGGTGCTGCTCTTTTTCAAGACGGAAACTGCCGTCAGGCAACTGAGTGGAGAGCGTATCGCCCACCTGCAGATTTTGCGCCAGCCAGTTGGAAACGCGCCCGCCGTCAATACGTTTTACTGAAATCGCCAAACGCCCCGGGCGTGACGGGCTGGAAGACAAGGTGTAGCGGCGAGCAACATTTTCGCCATTCACCACCACTTCAATCGGCAGATGCTGACCCGGCTGGTAACTCGGCGCCATACCGTGCTGTGGTTCGAGCCAGAAAGTGACAAAATCACGGGCGATCTCTTCGCGTTCCACGCACGTCATCAGATAGTGGCTCTGGCCATTGTCGGCGTAGAACTCTTTTTCTTTGTATTCCAGCACTTCCACTACATCGCCAGTGCGGATCATGCCTTCATTCTTCGCCACCAAGTTCTGGCCGAAGAATACGCCGCCTCGTTCATTGGCGCGGAACTGGGACAGCGTTCTGAGCGGTTCTTTCGTCGGGCGGAATTCACCTTTCTTCACATCGACCGTAGTCAGTATGCAGCGTTCGCAAGGTTTCACCGCTTCAAACTCAACGTCACCGATACGAATGCGCTTCCAGCTGTCTTCGCCAAACGGTTCAGTCCCCGACACCACTAAGTTGGTGCGAAACTGATCCATGCTGTGCTGTTCCGGACTACGACGATTGAGTTCTTGCAGCGAGCCTTCACTGATCACCAGCAGCGGGTAACCGTCGGCAAAGCTGACATTACCACCGACTTTCTCGCGCACACGGTTGGATTGCTCGCCGCTGAACAGCAGCTCAACACGTTGCCCCAATACCGCACTGAACCAGTCATCGGCTTCATCGGTGGTGGTGTAAGCGGTGAAGTTGTCGCTCCACACCTGAGCCGGCGCTTCCTGCATTTTAAAATCTTGATAACGCAGTTTAAGCGGAGACAATCCCTCAGCGGCGAAAATCAGGCCATCTGGGGTCAATGTTGAGCGCACCTTAACCATTCCCGGATACTTACGCGCCGTCACCATGCTGCCATCAGCCAGTGCCACCATAAAACGGCGGTCAAACATCAAACCCTGTTTTTCTACCCATGCATTGGACAGGGCGATACCACCGACAGATTTGACCGGATAGACGTTAATTTGAGAAAGATGAGCTGACGACATTGCAATTCCTTACGCACAATTATTATCCAGCGATGATAAAGCAAAATTGGCCCAACGACCAATGCGAGTGCATATCCTTAGCAATCAGCGCAGAGTAAACCGGCCAAAATGGCGATTTGGGGAGAATTTCAAAGAAAAGGGTGAAATGCCCCCCCTTTTCCTCTATCATCCTGTCGCCTAAACGGAAGCGTTTGCGCAAGACAATTCGCTGGCCGTTCAGGCTCCAATCACTCAACGCATTCATGGTGGGAGCAATTCATGACAACTCTAACGATCACTCGTCCTGACGACTGGCACGTTCACCTTCGCGATGGCGAAGTTCTGACTGACACCGTGCGCGATATCAGCCGTTATAACGGACGCGCGCTAATCATGCCAAATACTGTCCCACCGGTTACCACGACGGAAATGGCGCTGGCTTACCGCGAACGCATCATGGCGGCGCAACCTCAAGGCCAGTTTGAGCCACAAATGTCGCTCTATCTGACTGACAACACCTCACCAGAAGAGATTCGCAAAGCCAAAGCTTCTGGCGCCGTTGTTGCCGCGAAACTTTACCCAGCAGGTGCCACCACCAACTCTGATTCAGGTGTGACTTCAGCGAAAAACATCTATCCGGTACTGAAGGCAATGCAGGAAGAAGGCATGTTGCTGCTGGTTCACGGTGAAGTGACCACGCACGACATCGATATTTTCGACCGTGAAAAGACGTTCCTGGAGACCGTTCTTGCGCCAATCGTCAACGATTTCCCAAGTCTGAAAATCGTGCTGGAACATATCACCACCGCAGAAGCCGTCGAATTTGTAAAAAATGCAGGCGACAACGTTGCCGCGACCATTACCGCTCACCACTTGCTGTTTAACCGCAACCACATGCTGGTTGGCGGCATTCGTCCACACTTCTACTGCTTACCCATTCTGAAACGTGCCACGCACCAGCACGCGCTGGTTGCAGCCGCGACGTCAGGTAGCAAGAAGTTCTTCCTTGGCACTGACTCTGCGCCACACGCGAAAGGCAAAAAAGAAGCGGCTTGTGGCTGTGCCGGCTCTTACACCGCGCACGCCGCACTGGAACTGTACGCTGAGGTATTTGAGCAGGAAGGTAAGTTGGATCAACTGGAAGCGTTTGCCAGCCACAACGGTCCGGATTTCTATGGTCTGCCACGCAATAGCGATACCGTTACCCTGACCAAACAAGCATGGGATGTACCAGCGTCGATGCCATTTGGCGGCGAGACTGTCGTGCCGATTCGCGCTGGCGAACAAGTGCAGTGGACAGTGAAATAATTCGCAGATCCACAATGCTATTGGCTAACTAACAACACGTTCAGCTGAATGATAAGCACAAAAAAGGAGAGGTTAACCTCTCCTTTTTTAATACTTTTCAGGCATTACGTTCAAGCAACACCAACACTTCAGCATGATCAGTATGCGGGAACATATCGAACCATTGCAGCTTCACACTGCGATAATCGCTGAGTTGTTCCATATCGCTTTTCATCGTCAGCGGATTACAGCTTGAGTAGATGATGTGTTTTGGCGCCAGCATCGCAAGCTGCTTCGTCAGCGCTTGACCTAAGCCGCGGCGAGGCGGATTGACCAGCACCAGATCAGGCGCGGCATCCTGCCCTAATGAAAACTGCGCAGAGTCGAGTGCGGCAAAGCTGAGGTTATCGATCCCCATCGCACTGGCTGAACGCTTGGCACTGGCAATGGCTTCAGGTTCAATCTCAATGCCGGTTACCGCCGTGCTGGGTGATGCACAATGCAGCGCAAAACCACCCACGCCACAAAACAGGTCCCACATGTGCGCAGGATCCAGCTCACGCACCCACTGACGTGCGGTCTCATACAACGATGCCGCCACCTGCGGGTTGGTTTGGAAAAAGCTTTTCGGACGAATCACCATCGGTACATCGTTGAACTGCTCCATCAGCACTTGCGTGTCGGTGAGAAAGATCTCTTCATCGCCCTCAAGCCTTGCCATGTGCACGGGCTGAATATTGACCGACACGACTTCAATCGCCGGAAACGCCTCCAGCAATGCAGGCAGATTGCGTTCAATACGAGGCAGAACATCCTTGCTGCGGCTGACAAAACGCAGCATAAACTGACCGCTGTGCTCGCTACGTGTGAGTAAGATGAATTTGAGTTCGCCCTTTTTCTTGGCTTTGTTGTAGGGCGGAATCCCAGCAATGCGAATCCAGTGCTGCAGATACTCCAACAGCGCTTGAGTTGGTGCCGGATAGAGTGGGCACTGAGTCAGTGACAGCGCTTCTCCGTCAAGTTGGCTTTCAATCCCCAGAATCGGCGCATGAGCCGCGCCAAGCACGACCATTTTGGCCTTATTGCGAAACGCCGTCTCTTCGCTGAGCATGGGCGACAGCCATTGCTGCGGCGCGAGATCGGCCAGCAGATTTTTGAGGTGGGTATCTTTGATCTCAACCTGAGAAACGTAGGGTGTCGCGCAGTGCCTACACGAGGTGCAGCGCTGCTGTTCAAAGAATTCACAATGCATAAATGGTGACTGCCGGAGAAAGAAAAGCGCTAGTCTATTCCTTCACTGACAAATCACCATTGAGATAATTTATTGTCACGATAATTAAAATTTTAATTTCCGCGCACTTTATGAACAACTTCCATGACCGCGACAATCACCAGTCCGGCGACGACACCGATCAAGCCGTTCAGCAACGCAGGCACCAGTGAGCTCACCAGCGACAGATTCGGTAAGTCCATCAGCACAGGCTCAATCCAGTGATGAATCACCGGAACGTTGTGAACCACAATGCCTCCGCCGACCAGGAACATCGCTGCCGTACCGACCACCGTCAGTCCTTTCATCAATTTGGGAGCAAAGCTGACCAGCGCACTGCCAAGGCGTGCGCGCGGCCCTTCACCTTTGGACTTACGTTCAAGATAGAACCCGAGATCGTCCAGTTTCACGATGCCGGCCACCAGCCCATAAACACCCGCGGTCATAATGACTGCAATCAGGCTCACGACCACAATTTGCGTCAGCATCTCTTTGCCCTGCACCGTTCCCAGCGCAATCACAATGATTTCGGCAGAAAGAATAAAGTCGGTGCGTATCGCACCTTTAATTTTCTTCTGCTCATACTCTTCCACATTGAGCTGACTGAGCTCTTCCATGGCCTCTTCCGGCTTTTTCTCGGGCTGAGAGTGAAACAATTTTTCCAGTACCTTCTCCGCGCCTTCAAAGCAGAGAAACAAGCCGCCAAGCAGCAACAGCGGCATAATCAGCCACGGAGCAATCGAACTGATGATCAGCGCCGCCGGAACCAGAATTAATTTATTGCGGAACGAGCCTTTCGCGACCGCCCAGACAACCGGGATCTCTCGCTCCGCGGCCACACCGGAAACCTGCTGCGCATTCAGAGCCAAGTCATCCCCCAGCACGCCTGCGGTTTTCTTCGCCGCCACTTTCGACATCACTGCGACATCATCAAGCACCGTCGCTATATCATCTAACAGAGTCAGTAAACTCGCACCCGCCATGAATATTCTCTTTATGTCTTATCATCAGTTCATTGAGACAAAATGTAACACTAACCCGGTGATTCCGTTAGTCATCACGAAAAGAAAAACGGCCGGAGGGATGATTTATGCTCCTGCCGCCAGTTGCGCCGGCAGCAGAGTGAGATTACCCTGCTTACTCTCTTATGCTTAACAGGGAAAGTCATGAACTCTGCTTACACCTACCCAATCGGTACTCCAGGCCAAAAATGGGGTAACGCTGAGCGCCAGGCCTGGCGCGCGCAAACCACCATCAAACGTGAATATCAACAAGAAGTGGTCCCGAAAATCCAGGCTCTTAGCCAATCATTCAATGTCGAACAGTATGGCGCGCTCTCTTACGATGCAGCCCGTTATCCGCTGTTTTGTCTTAAAACACGCGACTGGCAAGACGATAAACCGACGATTTTGATCACTGGTGGCGTACACGGCTACGAAACCAGCGGTGTCCATGGCGCACTGAAGTTCCTTGCGACGGAAGCCAAACGCTACGAAACGCATTTCAATATCGTGGCGGCGCCATGCATCAGCCCGTGGGGTTACGAGACGATCAACCGCTGGAACCCAAATGCAATTGATCCGAATCGTTCGTTTTATGCCGATACCCCAGCTGAAGAATCTGCCAATCTGATGGCGTTAGTGGCGACGTTGCCAAACGTATTGATGCACATTGACCTGCACGAAACCACTGACACTGACGAAAGTGAATTTCGTCCGGCGCTGGCAGCACGTGACGGGATTATCTTTGAAGAAGGCTCGATTCCGGACGGCTTTTATACCGTTGGTGACACCGCAAACCCACAACCAGAGTTTCAGGCGGCCATCATCGCTTCCGTGCGTAAAGTGACCCACATTGCGCCTGCCGATGACAACGGTGAAATCATCGGTTCTGAAGTGGTTCAGGATGGCGTGATTCTTTATCCGATGAAAAAGCTCGGCCTGTGTGGCGGCGTAACGGATTGCGTTTACGGTTCAACCACCGAAGTCTACCCAGACAGCCCGAAAGTCACGGCTGAAGAGTGCAATGACGCGCAAGTTGCCGCCATCATCGGCGCGCTCGACTACGTACTCGAACAGATCTGATTGCCCCAAAGCTGAAGGCTTGAACTACAGCAATCGGTTCTTATACTGCTCCGGGGTCTGCCCGGAGTATTTTTTGAACATCGCAATGTAAGGACTGGCTTGGTTATAACCCAGCGTCAGCGCCACCTCTTTCACCGAATGACCATTGCGCAGCAGATCCATCGAATAAAGATAACGCACGCGCAGCCGCCACTCGGTAAAACTCATCCCCAGCTCCGCCTGACAATGTCTGGCCAACGTTCTTTCGGTGGTATGCACCCGCTCCGCCCACTGTTGCAAACTGGTGTCATCGGTCGGGTTCTCTTCCACTGCCGCAAGAATCGGTGCCAGATACTTGTTATTGCTGGATGGCAGAAAATGGTGCTGCGTTTCGCGCGTTGCCAGTTGATCGAGCAACACCTGCACCAAACGCAGATCCTGCGGCGTTTCTGCCACACTGATTTCCCGTTGACGAAAATCATCAATGATCGCGGAGACGATCGGGGTCACCTTGATCAGGCTGGTTTTACTCGGAAACGCCGTGGTCATCGCCGCCGCGATATTGAGTGAACAATATTCGATCGGTTTGCGGTTATAGCTGCGGTGACGAATTCCCGCTGGCACCCAGATCGCCAGATGCGGCGGAGCGAGAAAACGGGTGTCTTCGGCTTCCATTTCCAGGATCCCGCCGGAAATCAGCTGTACCTGCCCCCAAGGATGGCTATGTTCGCGCGTTTCAGTATTGGAAAGAAACGCTTCGAAATTCATAAACACATCGGATGGTGCCTGCTCAATTGATAAGGATGGGTGAAGGTTTCTGGCGCGTTTTTTCAAACTTGTCTTCCTATCGCTCGCAATGTCGTTTTAGAGATATATGTAATTATATAGACCTGTCAAACTACTTTCCAACACGCAAATTGAGACGAGGCGCACATGATTTATCTCCTTCCACTGTTTACTGTGCTGATTTGGGGCGGTAACGCCATCGTCAATAAAATTGCATCGACCACCATCGAACCCAGCGCGATGAGCTTCTATCGCTGGTTTCTTGCCATGTTGCTGCTGACTCCGTTCTGCTTGCCGGCGGTCATTCGTCAGCGTCACATTATCAAACCCTATCTTGCCAAACTGGCCTTTCTGGCGTTGCTGGGCATGGTGCTGAACCAGTCATTGGGATACTACGCCGGACTGACGACCACCGCGTCCAATATGTCGCTGATCTCTTCTCTGGTACCACTGATGAGCGTCTTCATCAGCGTGCCGCTGCTTAACAAACGTATTTCCGGTTTGAGTATCGTCGGTGGCGTGATTTCACTGTCGGGACTGACATTTATGCTCGGTCAGGGCGACGTGCTGTTCTTCCTGAATCAGGATGTCACACAAGGCGATGGCCTGATGGTATTAGCGGCATTGGTTTACGCCCTGTACTGTGTGCTGCTCAAACGCTGGAAAATGCCATTGAGCAACTGGACGCTGATTTATCTGCAAGGGGTGTGCGCGGTGGTGATGCTGGTTCCGCTGTGGCTGACCAGTGAACATATTTTGCCAACCGATGGTTCGCTACCGCTGATCGCGTATGCGGGTATTGGCGCATCGCTGTTGGCGCCTTGGATGTGGGTTAAAGCGATCGACGCGATTGGGGCGGACTCGACCGCCATGTTCATGAACCTATTGCCTGTGGTGTCTGTCACTCTGGCGGCCTGGCTGCTCGATGAACGTATTCATGTTTATCATCTGATTGGTGGCTTGATGGTGATCAGCGGTGTCATATTGTCTCAGATGAAAAGCCGTCGTGTTCGAATCATGGAACCAATCGAAAAGGCACCTCAGGCGTAAGCATCGAAATGCGCATAAATGTAAACATTGGCATCCTTATATGTTCGTTTTATGTGAAACGAAGCTTAAAACGAGCAGTAATGCTGCAAAAGTCGCGCCAGTCGATTGAATTTAGTGCGCTAAACCGTACACTTGCACTACTTCAATGTATAAGGACATGCCAGTGAAAGCGGTAAAACGCCATCAAGAAATCATCGAATTAGTTCAGGCTCAGGGCTTTGTCAGCACCGATGAGTTGGTCGAACGATTCAATGTCAGTCCACAAACAATTCGACGTGATCTGAATGAACTTGCCGATGCGAACAAATTGCGCCGCAACCACGGCGGTGCGACCATCACCACCAGTTCAGAAAACTCTTCTTACCATACCCGTCAGGTCACCTCGCAAAGCGAAAAAGAGAAAGTCGCTGCCGCATTGGTGAAACACATTCCTGATGGGGCGACGCTGTTTATCGACATCGGCACCACACCAGAAGCCATCGCCCGTGCGCTGATGGACGAGCACCACAATCTGCGTATCGTCACCAACAACATTAACGTTGCAACCATTCTGATGGCGAAACCCGATTTCAGTATCATTCTTGCGGGTGGCGAAGTGCGCAATAAAGATGGCGGCGTAACCGGTGAAGCCACGCTGGATTTCATCTCTCAGTTCCGCCTCGATTTCGGTATTCTTGGTATCAGTGGCATCGATTACGATGGCTCGCTGCTTGATTTTGACTACCACGAAGTACGCGTAAAACGCGCGATCATCGAAAACAGCCGCTGTGTGTTTCTCGCTGTTGACCACAGCAAATTCGGCCGCAATGCCATGGTTAAACTGGGTACGCTTGCCGATGTGGATCTCATCATCACCGATCAACCGCCACCAAAAGAGATCGCCAGCTTTGCGAAAGAACACGAGGTGACCATTCAGGTGGCCTGATAAGAAAGCGCGAAACTCGCGCTTTCTTTCGTTTATCAGCGTTTACAGCAGGTAATCCGGACTGAAAACAAATGTCATCTTGCCTTTCACGCTTATCTGATATAAATATCACTATCTGATTGTTGTTATTAGATTATTGCCCTTTATGCAGAAAATTCTCCGTCTTATTCAAGAAAACCAACAAATTACCAGCTATGAAGGTTTGGAGAACACGCTGTCGGCGCTCAATAACATCATCGACCACGAATACTTCCTGTTTGGACTGTCGCTGCAGCCGACGCTGACCACCAACGAAACGCTCATCACCGATAACTATCCGGCCAGTTGGCGTCAGCAATACGATGAAGCTGGCTTCATGCACGTCGACCCTATTGTGCAGTACAGCATGACCAACTTTCTGCCGATTCAGTGGTCCCACCTTCCACGCCTGAGCGGCAAAGCGAATGAAATGTTTGAAGAGGCGCGGATCAATGGCCTCAAAGAAGGTTTTTCGATTCCGGTACACGGATTACGCGGTGAATTCGGAATGCTGAGCTTTGCCACCTCAGACATCCGTCACTATGAGCTGAACAGCGAAGCGATTCAGACCTCGCAGTTGATCATTCCGCTCCTGTCGCACAACATTCACAACATTGCCCGTTGCCATAAAGACGCCGCGCCGCGCGCGGAGCTGACGGCTCGTGAAACCCAATGCCTGACCTGGGCCGCAGAAGGGAAAAGTGCCTGGGAGATCGCCAAGATCATCGATACCTCAGAGCGTACAGTGAAATTCCATATTTCCAACGCATGTAAAAAGCTTGGCGCGACGAATCGCTACCAAGCTATCACTAAAGCCATTTTAGGTGGCTACATTAATCCTTACGTCTGAATCAGGCCCCCACGCTGTCTCGGTAACGTTCATTCATTGGAATAAGCAGTGCGACTGAGCGGGTATCACCCAACATGTGGACCTGCTGATCGCCGACCCGCTCACACGGAATACCCAAACGTTTGATCAGTTTTTCCACTCCGGTCGATGTCACCGTTACGTAGCGTTCAATCCCCTGACTCTGCGCATGGTGGTACAGCGACTGAAACATCTTCATCGTGACATTGCTGACCCCACCCGACTGAGCAGAAAACTCCTTATCGACCGCAAAGCGACTGAGTTCATAGATACGCTCACCTTGCGGTGCCTGAACGTCGCCCAGAAGCTCGGGAAAGGTATCTTTGAGCATGTAGCTCTGTGTGGTCGGCAGAATGCGCCAGCAGCCAATCAGGTGCCCTTCATCGCCTTTGGCATAGAGGTAGTGGGCTCTCGGGATATCGTACTCATCGCTCTCCAGCCCCTGATGGGTTTCAAGCTCCCAGTGCAAACGTTCCGAAAACACTTTGTAGCGCAGTTTCAGCAACGCTCGGTAATCCTGAGCAGGTACAGTGGTGAATTGATAACTATGGATTGAGATACTCATCGGACTTCTCCTTTTTGTTGAGGGAGAAATCACGCTAAACAATCTCTTAGGTGACGAAACCTGTCCGATCGAACAGTTACGCAGTGACTTTGATTACATTATTATCAAGCCAACTGAATTACTAGCAATCAGTTGGCTTAAAAAATCAGGTACGGCAGATTTATAAAATAATTCGTACCCTTCCGACATGACCCCTTTTGCATCACGCAAAAGGGGTTTTTTCTTGCCTGAAATACCGAATCAAAAACAAAATGAACAAAATATTGCGATTAAGTTATAGATTCGTTATTAGTACTGCTAATTCCCCTGTCCGTGTCAAACAATGAAGGAACAGCCAATGAGCAGTGGCAAACGTGATATTACTCTGCGCTTTTTAGCAGAGCCTGGTGATGTAAATTTTGGTGGTAAAGTTCATGGCGGCGCCGTGATGAAATGGATCGACCTGGCAGCCTACGCCTGTTCTGCCGCATGGAGTGGTAAATACTGCATTACGGCTTATGCTGGCGGTATTCGCTTTGTGGCGCCGATCCACGTTGGCAACCTGGTCGAAGTCAGCGCGAAGGTCATTTATACCGGTAAAACCTCAATGCACATTGCGATCGACGTGCAAGCATGCGACCCGAAAGAGCTGAAAAATCGTCTGACCACTCACTGCATCGTCATCATGGTGGCGGTAGATGAAAACGGCAAACCGACGGCCGTTCCTGAATGGATTCCGACCAGCGATGAAGACATTGCCCTGCGCAATTCTGCCGTGCGGTTGATGAATATGCGCACCGAAATCGGTGAAGAGATGGAAGCGCACGTCAAATACCTCAAAGCGAAATAACCCCTTTGCGCCGCAGTCATTCACTGCGGCGTTTTCTCTCTTCTGTCATCTTTGTCATCGAACCTTCATTTTTCTCTGCTTTAATGCCCGATTAACAGGCAAACGTGTGCCTGAAAGGACAGAGAAAACACACCAATGGCATTAACCCTCAGCGATATCACGCTCAGTGAAACTACTTTAACCAACCCAAAAGCTGTCGAGTATCAGTGGGTACGAACCATGTATGTCGAAGGCTACCAGCCAACGGAGATTAACCATTACATCAAGGCATGCTTTGGCGGCGATGAGACGTTTGCTGATCTGTTTCGTAAAGTCGCGCTGCAACAAGAGAGTCTGTATGTACTGTTGCAATACATAGGTTGTGCGCCATCCAGTCGTGAGTTCTGATTTTTCTGTATTGATAGAACGCATTGCAACAACAATTCAGATCTCGCTCGCACTCCCATGCGCCCCCCCTTTTGTCCCTGTTTGCCCGCTATATACTGGCTCGCGTTACCCAATGGCCTGCGAGTACACCTTAATTGCCATAAACGACAGACATAAAAAAACCTGAGCTATGCTCAGGTTTTGGTTACAAAAACTGTTAGTCGTTGATAGTAAGGAATAGAGCTAACAGCCAGCTATGCGTAACGCCAGAATTTGCACCCTTCTTAACTGATCGGCGGCCAAACCAAAAGTGTTAAGGGGATACAAAATGGGCGACCTCTCGGTCGCCCTTATCGTTGTTATCCTTTGACACCGCCAGCCGTCAGTCCTCCGACCAACCAGCGCTGCGCAAGCAGGAATACGATAGTGATAGGTAATGCAGACAAGACTGCCGCTGCCGCGAAGTCGCCCCACAAGTAGTTTTGAGGGTATAAATACTGCTGCATACCAACCGCAAGTGTGTACGAGTTTACATCAGAAAGTAGCAAAGATGCTACAGGAACTTCACCCACCACCATGATAAACGACAGGATAAATACCACCGCCAGAATTGGCACAGACAGCGGTAACAATACCAGTTTGAACGCTTGCCATGGGGTTGCGCCATCCAGCGCTGCCGCTTCTTCCAACGAGTTATCGATGGTTTCGAAGTAACCTTTGATCGTCCATACATGCAGTGCGATACCGCCCAGGTAAGAGAAGATCAAACCGCCATGCGTGTTCAGCCCCAGGAACGGAATGTACTGCCCCAGTTTGTCAAACAGCGCATAGATAGCCACCAGTGCCAGAACCGCAGGGAACATCTGGAAAATCATCATCGCTTTCAGGATGGTCTCTTTGCCTTTGAAACGCATACGGGCGAAAGCATAAGCCGATGTGGTCGACAGCGACACGATCAGCACCGATGAAATCGCCGCGATCTTGACTGAGTTCCACAGCCAGGTCAGTACCGGGAACGGCGGTGGCGTCACGCTACCATCGGCGTTCGTGACCGAGAAGCCCAGCGCCAGTTTCCAGTGTTCCAGAGACGGATTATCCGGAATGATGCTGCCCGTTGCGAAGTTACCTTCACGGAATGAGATAGCGACAATCATCAGTAACGGGAAGATGATGAGCGCCAAAAATGTGCACAGTGCGATGTGTGATGCCCACACACGGTATTTGAGCGATTTGCCTTGAACCATTGCCATCGTCTTCGCTCCTCTTAATTCTGACTGACTTTAGTGAAACGTAGGTTGAGCAGCGCCAGAGCGCCCACCAACAAGAAGATCAGGGTTGCGATAGCACTTGCCAGACCAAAGTCCTGACCACCAGCACCTTCAAACGCGATACGGTAGGTGTAGCTCACCAATAGGTCGGTGTAACCCGCTGGCTCAGACGTACCAATCATGTTCGGACCACCCGCTGTCAACAACTGAATCATAACGAAGTTATTGAAGTTAAAGGCAAAGCTTGCAATCAACAGCGGCGTCAACGGTTTGATCATCAGTGGCAGAGTGATCTTAGTGAAGTTCTGTACGAAGTTGGCGCCGTCAATCGCGGAGGCTTCATATAAGTCATCCGGAATGGCTTTCAGCAGACCCATACACAGAATCATCATGTAAGGGAAACCCAGCCAAGTGTTGACGATCATCACCATGCTTTTCGCCAGGAACGGATCCGAGAACCATGCCGGGCTTATACCAAACAACGCTTGCAGCACCATGTTGATTTCACCAAAGCTCTGGTTAAACAGGCCTTTAAAGATCAGAATCGAGATAAATGCCGGTACCGCGTAAGGCAGAATCAGTAGCACACGGTACACAGAACGGCCTTTCAGCTCTTCCCACTGCACCACACTTGCCAACACCAGACCGATGATCAGAGTGAAGATCACCGTCAGTACCGAGAACACCACCGTCCAGATGAAGATGCTGATGAACGGTTCTTTGATACCATCGTCTTTCCACACACGTTCAAAGTTGTGCGTACCGATGGAAACGATAAAGCCCGGAGAGACAGTGTTACCGACAAACTGACCATTCTCATCAATCGGTTGGTAGAAACCCACTTCCATGTTCGGACGCAGCGTCTCACCCGACTGGTTGTTGACCAGTGTTTCACCATCTTCCTGCAGCGTATACAGCGGAACCACCGCCGCAAATTTGCGCAGTCCGCTCATGCGAATGTCGTCACCCGACGGGAAGTGCAGATCCAGGCTGCCCAACGCATTGCGGTTACTGATGATGGTTTTGATTGGCTCTTTGTCACCGCTCATTGCGTCTACCGGAGCCAAGTCGAGATCCGAAGGCACACTGGTGATAGAGAAAGGCTGAGTCGCGTACAACGTCTCACCGTCTTCAATGGAGATACGGTAACCTTCATCGGTGCTGTAGAGATTGAATGGGTAGCTTTCCCCACTTTGGAACGTACGGTCCATAAGGACAGATTGAGCACGTTCAAAGGAAAGCTGGTTCTTCGCGCTGTAGTTGGTAAACGCCAGGTTCACCGTATAGGCTAAGGGAAACAGGATGAATAGGATCATCCCGGCGATACCTGGATAGATATAACGATGCGCGTAAGTTTTCTTACTGCCGAAAATGTAGAGAGCAAGAGCAGTAAGGATAAGGGTCAGCAAGGCAAACGCCAGCTCACCACGGGAATACATTAGAATCGTTGCATAGCCATTCACGATACCCACTGCGCCTAATACGGCCCATTTGATGAATGCGCGCTTGTTGGCCGGAAGTGTCGTTGCTGGTGCTGACATCGCCTCTGTACCTTGAATTGACTGCATAGAACAACCTGCTAGCGAAATAAAAACTTAGAAAGTAAGGAGAGGTTGCCCCCTCCTCAAAAGATAGACGAAAGTGTACTTACTTTGTCATTTGTTTTTCTGCATCTGCCAGAGCGGCATCTACAGTCTGGCGGCCATCAACGATGTTGATGATTGCGTTTTTCGCTGCACCCCAGAACGCGTTCATTTGTGGAATGTTCGGCATGATTTCGCCGTTCATTGCGTTGTCCATGGTCGCTGCGATACGAGCATCTGAATCCAGTTCACGTTGGAAAGAGTTCAGAGCAACCGCGCCCAGTGGTTTGTCGTTGTTCATCGCACGCAGACCATCGTTGGTCAGCAGGTAGTTTTCGATGAACTCTACAGCCAGATCTTTGTTTGGAGAAGCGGTGCTGATACCAGCAGTCAGTACGCCTACGAATGGTTTAGAAGACTGACCGTTGAATTTCGGCAGAGTGGTGACACCGTAGTTGATACCTGATTTATCAATGTTGCTCCAAGACCAAGGACCGTTGATGGTCATGGCTGTGTTGCCTTTGTTGAATTCAGCTTCAGACACTGAGTAGTCCATATCCGCAGAAATCACGCCTTTATCAACCAGGCCTTTCACGAAGTTCATCGCTTCTTTCACGCCTTTCTTGTCGATACCCGCGTCTTTCACGTCGTAACCGTCAGACGTGTATTTGAATGCGTAACCGCCATCAGCCGCCATCAGTGGCCAAGTGAAGTACGGTTCTTTCAGGTTCCACATGATCGCTGATTTGCCGTCTTTTTTCAGTTTTTCATTCAGAGCAGCCACCTCTTCCCAGCTTTTCGGTGGGTTTGGAACCAGGTCTTTGTTGTAAATCAGAGACAGAGATTCAACCGCGATTGGGTAACCGATCAGTTTGCCGTTGTATTTCACTGCATCCCAAGCGAAATCTACGATGCCGTCTTTTACTTTTTGTGACGGTTTGATTTCAGTCAGCAGACCCGCTTCTGCGTAACCACCAAAACGGTCATGAGCCCAGAACACGATATCAGGACCATCACCAGTGGCAGCTGTTTGAGGGAACTTGTCCTGAAGTGCATCAGGGTGAGCAACTGTCACTTTAATACCTGTGTCAGCTTCAAACTTTTTACCCACCTCAGCCAGACCGTTGTAACCTTTGTCACCGTTGATCCAGATAGTAAGTTGTCCTTCTTGAATAGCAGCGTGTGCACCAAACGAACCAAGAGCAACCAAAGTACTTAGCGCTACAGTGCTTAGGGCGTTTTTCATGTTCATATCCTTTTTATTAGTGTTGTAGGGCTCACCAGATGAGGTTTCGCCGTATTTCGCCATATATCATCAGAAAAAACGGGCACTTCCTCATCCTCCTACTCCCTACGCCCTTTGCATTATGGCGTATTTTCGTGATCTCTATCGCCCAGAGTTCGAGAGAACAGTCACAAAAAAAACATGGTTTGTGATCAACCTCAAGTTCATGGCAATCAATAATTTGAACTGGATCTAACTCGGCGTTTTTACCCCTCCTCCACCTCCTCCTTTTCTACTCCCCCTGCAAAAAAAGTGATTAGGAGGATGTATTGATAGTTCACTTTACGGAAACTAAGCACATCCAAGAGTGGATGGTAAGAACCCTTTCCAGTATGTCAGATTGTACTGGCTTGCATCGCCGAATTGGTTTGCTGTCACAGATCGTGCGTTCGTGGTAATTATTGTACGGGGGAGACGCGCATCTGTGCCGGGGGAAGCAAACCGATTCTTGGCTTTGATGGGTGATGCTTTCTTCAGACCCTTTGTCTGAAGACATCACCCTTTCTTTTCTTGCCTGCCAGCTCTTCGATAGACAAACATAAAACGGTGTGCGGCACGACCGCAGAAATCAGACACGCTCATCTGAGTGTGGATTCACCTAAAAACGTATTCCTACTGTTATTGCCTGTAAGTCATTTTTTTATAAGAAATTTCATATAATGAAGGGCAGTAATCATTAAAAAATCTTGATCCGAGGACGAGCTAGATGGCGAGTGTCACGTTAAAAAATGTATGTAAAGCTTACGGCGATGTGCTGATTTCCAAGAATGTCGATCTGGACATCAAAGAAGGCGAATTTGTGGTCTTCGTTGGCCCGTCAGGCTGTGGTAAATCAACCCTTCTGCGCTGCATTGCCGGCCTGGAAGACATCACCTCCGGCGATCTGTTCATCGGCGAAGAACGCATGAACGACATCGAACCGTCCAAACGTGGCGTCGGCATGGTGTTCCAGTCTTACGCGCTTTACCCTCACCTCAATCTGTACGATAACATGTCGTTTGGCCTGAAACTGGCCAAAGCCGACAAGAGTGAAATCAGCAAACGTGTAGAACACGCTGCCGATATTCTTCAGCTCAGCCACCTGCTGGATCGTCAACCTAAAGCGCTATCCGGCGGTCAGCGTCAGCGTGTGGCTATCGGCCGTACTCTGGTTTCTCAACCGAATGTATTCCTGCTGGACGAACCGCTGTCTAACCTTGATGCGGCGCTGCGTGTGCAGATGCGTTCTGAAATCACCAAGCTGCAACGCAAACTGGGTTGTACCATGATCTACGTTACCCACGACCAGGTGGAAGCGATGACCATGGCAGACAAGATTGTGGTGCTGGATGCCGGCTTTGTTTCGCAAGTGGGTAAACCACTTGAACTGTACCACTACCCGCAAAACCGCTTTGTGGCGGGCTTTATCGGTTCACCGAAGATGAACTTCATGAGCGTGACTGTTGATGAAGCAGAGAAAGAGCGCGTGAAAGTGCGCTTGTCCAACGGCTTCTCGTTCTGGATTCCGGTGGATGGCACAACGGTCACTCCGGGATCTCGCATGTCGCTGGGTGTTCGTCCTGAGCATTTGGTGGAAGCAGACGAAGGTGATGCACGCATCGAAGGCAAAGTGATGATCGTAGAGAAACTGGGTAACGAAACTCAGGTATACATGAACGTGAAAGGTTCGGACTCAGACATCATCTACCGCCAGCCAGATACTCTGGATATTGAAGTCAGTGATACCCTGACCATCGGTATTCCGGCGCACCGCTGCCATCTGTTCCACAGTGATGGCCGCGCATGTCAGCGTATGTTCCAAGAAAAAGGCGTTGAGTTTAGCGACGCGTAATCCGCCGCCAACCGCAAAATAACACAACGGCCTCTTAACTCAGTTAAGGGGCCGTTTTACATTGTTCGCCAAGCGCTATCGTTTCGCTTTCGCCTTTCTCATCACCCGCCGTCAGCTCGACTGGCAACTGCTCTGCGCTCAGTCCGAGATTGAGAGTGGTCCGCCCTTGCAATCGATGCAAAATGCGGCTGCCAGAGACCGACTCAACCCGCACCGAACCGGAGAAATCCGGCTGGCTGACCAACGTTAACCGCAGTTTTTGGTCATCCCCGTAGACGCAGGCAATGTGAATTTTGCCATTCAACAATGAGGTTTGCATTGCCACCTCCTTCTTTGCGGCACTTGCCGGCGGCGCAAGAAAAAAAGCGGCGCAGAGCGCCGCTGTATACAAGGTTTTCATAGCCAAACCTGATGTTGTTAGTACTGTGCAATATTCACAGTATTTGAGTTGCTGCCAACCAGGCTCACGTTCGCAACGTCACCAGAAGTTTGCAGAACAGAGATACTGTTCGCGTTACTCCAGTTAACATAAACGTTCGCTTCTGAGTTGAAGCCAGTTTGAGTTACGTAGATATCGTTGTCAGAGCTGTGCATCACGTCGATGTCAGCATCGTTGGAAACGCCAGTTTGCGCCACACCAATGGTGTTGTCGTCCGCGTACATCACATCGACATCCAGATTGTTAGCCGAACCGTTTTGAGTAAAGGTCACATCATTGCCAAAACCGCTGTCGATCAGAACATCCGCCACGTTGTTGTCGCCAACCACAGTCCCTGTCACTGTGCTGCCATCAGCCCAATCCAGCACAACATCAACATCGTTCGAATTGCCGTACGAAGCCAGCGTGACGGTGCTGTCGTCGGTGCCGTGTTTCAACGTGACATCCGTGGTGTTGTGCGCGCCATTCTGCACCACACTGACGGTGTCATTGTCGTAAGAATAAGCGTGATGGTTGAAGTTCTCAGTGCTGATGTTGGCTTCATTCGACACACCAGACTGGTCGATAGAGAAGTCTGCGTTATCAGCACCCAGTGCCGTAATGGTGCCTTCGTTACCAAAACCACGCTGAGTCACCGCTAGCGTTGAATCTTCTACCACAGCCGCATCAATTTGCGCATCGTTCTGACCGCCAAACTGATAAATCGTCAGCGTGTTGTCTGAAGAGAAGCCAGAATTGATCACCGCATCGTTACCCTGGAAAGGAGAGACCTGAGTGATCGACACATCTGAGTCATCAGTCAGGAAAAGGTTAGCGGTTGCATTATTGTTTGCCAGGGCGCTACCAGACGCCAACGCAGCTGCGATAAATAGAGCTAGTTTTGTTTTCATGACAATTTCCTTTATATCATATTGTTACATTTGAATAGACATGCATCGATATATCGTTCGCTATGATGATTAATATTGCGTAACAAATACATTGATACCTGAGCCCCCAATTATCGCAACGTAGTCATTACCATTTTGACTGATGCCATAATTAGAACCTCCATTATCGACAAGATAAGCCTGATTATTATTACCATGTTGATTAATACTCATGGAACTTCCGGAACCGTTTTGAATAATCGCGGCAATATTGTAATTACCGTTTTGATTTATCCACGCATTATTGGAATAACCATGTTGGCCAATAAATGCTTCATTTCCTGTTCCGGTTTGAGTAACCAACGCAATATTCTCAGAACCGCCTTGCCAGATTCTCGCCTCACTTCCTCGGCTGTTTTGCTGGACAACTTTGGCTTTGTTGCCTGTCAATCCACTCAACTGCTGAATTGACACTCGGCCTCCAATGGCATTTTCCATTTCCACTTCGGCATAATTATCGGCGGTCACAATGTCTTCCAATTCATTGAAAGTACTCAAATCACCAATACCGTTGCCAAAACCACCCATGGATGAATCACCATAACCGATAGCAATCAAATCATGACCCGAATGTTCTGGGCGTTGGGCCGACCAAGCGACACCAGCAGAGACGATTGCCAGAGCGATCAACATAAACAACTTCATGACGTAGGCAGTAATACGGTTGGACATATTTCCTCCCTGACGTAAAGAACTGTGTGTTCTCGAAGAAATAGATTAATAGGGATAAATGCTTTTCACCATCAACTTTAAATTAATATTGATAAGTAAATTTTTATTATTTAGTTGTCTTGTAAACAAGCATATATCCGCATTTAGTATTAGAGGAGTTTTATTCAAACTAACACTTTGGTTTATTTCAAAAACTTTTAATTAAAACTAACATTAAGCCATTGTCAGACGCTTATTTACCTATGGTAATTTCAATGAAAAATATGAGTGTCGTATATGCATTCTCTTTAAGTTTCCTGCTTACTTCAGCAAGTGTGTCCGCCAGTCAGGAAGACTCAGGAAAGCTGGAAAATAACCAACAGCTGGAGAATAACGAGCCACTGAATCTGAACGATATCGATGGGCTGATCATCGACCGCACGATGACCCGCTTTGGCAATAATTTTTACACCGAGTTTTCCCGCTACATCAACGATCAACACGAGGACCTAAAAGAGAACCTCACCGTAAAAGAGCGGGCAACGGCCTCTCAGGGCAGCATTATCAGCGTTTGGCATGCGCAGAAGCTGGTGTATCGCACCACCTTATCGCCGGGCGCCCGACAGGCGCAGGAGAAAGCCAAGGCCGCGGCGGACATAGTAAGAACTTACTTAACACGTTGGAAAATCCAACGTTTGTATTCGGATACTTTTGACCTTGCTCATGACGAGCTGTGAAAGTAGCGACAGAAAGGACACTGAGATGAATAAGCACACGAACCGAAACATCTGCTCCGCATTGAGCTTGGTCTTCGCCCTCAGCGGTGGGGGATTACTCGCCTCTCCCGCCTTGGGCTCGGCACTGGTGTATGAACCCGTCAACCCGACCTTTGGCGGCAATCCGCTCAATACCACGCACCTGTTCAACCGCGCCGAAGCGATCAACGATTATGAAGCCGATGATGACAGCAGCAGCTCCTCTTCGCTGCTTTCCTCATTAACTTCAACCCTGCAATCCAGACTGATCAGCCAACTGCTGTCATCCGGTGAGGCGGGCAGTATTGAAACCGATGATTACTCCATCATCGTGACCGATAACGACGGTTCGATGACGATTTCCATCATCGACAAATCCACCGGCGAATCGACATCCATTGAAGTATCCGGGCTATAAGCAACCAACAGGGACAACAAAAAATGAAAAAATGGATGCTGCTGACACTGGTGCTCGCCATCGGTGGTTGCTCAAACTCTATGTCTATTCCTGATGCGGACGAGGCGCCGACCCTCACGCCACGTGGCCCTACCTACAACGATCTGACCAAACTGCCTCTGCCGAAAGGCAAGATTCAGGTGTCGGTGTACGATTTTCGTGACCAGACCGGGCAATACAAATCCTCACCCAACAGTAGCTTTTCAACGGCGGTCACTCAGGGCGGCACCTCGATGCTCACCACCGCGCTGATGGACTCGGGCTGGTTTTTACCACTGGAACGGGAAGGACTACAAAACCTGCTGACTGAACGCAAAATCATTCGCGCAGCGCAGAAAAAAGATGAATCGCCCAGCAACATCGGCGACGATTTGCCCGCGCTGAAAGCGGCCAATCTGGTGATTGAAGGCGGCATTATTGGTTATGAGTCAGACATGAAATCCGGCGGCAGCGGGATCGGCTATCTAGGCATCGCGACTTATGGCGAATACCGAATGGATCAGGTCACCGTCAACCTGCGTGCTGTCGATGTGCGTACCGGCCAAATTGTATTAAGCGTCACCACTAGCAAAACCATTTTTTCCCATGAAATTTCCGCGAGTGTGTTTCGCTATATCGCCTATCAGGACTTGTTAGAACTAGAATCGGGCTACACCAATAATGAACCGGTTAACGTGGCGATTATGTCCGCCATCGATTCCGCCGTCATCCATATGGTGGTTGATGGCATCAGGCGTGGCTTATGGCAACCCGCAGATAAAGCCCAGCTGAACAACCCAGTGCTTAAGCGCTATGCGGGACAGACGATTGAAATTCTGTAATCAAAAGCCCCGCACATTGGCGGGGCTGCTTTTAATATCAGGCTTTGTTCACACTTCGCGGCTTAGCGCCGCTGATAGCTTAGGGCGGAAGAGTACTGGCTTTTTCACCACCAGATACACCGCCATGGCTGCCATCACAAAGCCCAACACACCAAGCATGTCAAACGATTCACCAAAGCAGATCCACGCCTGAATCGCCGTGGTCGGCGGCACCAAATAAAACACAGAAGCGACGCTCGACGAAGCACCGTGCTCCACCATATACAGTAGCAGCAGAATGGCGATGCACGACAACACAACCACGAGCCAAGCGAGCGTCATAATAAAGGTCGGCGTCCAATCCACCTGCATGGTTTCAAAGCTCACCGCCGCTGGCAGTAGCAACGCCGCTGCCGCCACATATTGCACGAGCGCGCCACCAATCAGATCGACACCCTGACAGAATTTCTTCTGATACAGCGTTCCCAGCGTAATACCGGCGAGAGAAATCACACACATGCCGATCGCGGCCCATTTGTGCGCATCAGATTGCCATTCGATGTTACCCAGCAGTACACAACTGATACCAGCAAAGCCCATTGCGAGTCCCAGCCACTGAGCTAAGTTAAAACGTTCGGTCGCCATACACACCAGCAGCAACGCAGTGAATATCGGCTGAATACCCACCAGAAGAGAAGTCAGGCCAGCAGGCATGCCCCAGTAAATTGCCTGATAGGTGCCGCCCAGATAGAGACCATGAATCAATAAGCCAGACACACACGAATGCCAGAACTGTTTACCCGTAGGCAGGCGGCGCTTGAGCACAGCGATCAGCACCGCAAACAGCAGCACATTGAACACCATACGCAAAGTTAAGAAAGTCATGGGCTCGGCATACGCCAGCCCAAAGCGAGCACCGACGAAGCCGGACGCCCAAAGTACAACAAACAGGAAAGGAATCATTTTGACGAGCATGGAAAAATCTCTGGCTTTCTGAGTCACGATGACGTTACTTTAATTGGGTACAGAAAAACTAAAAAGGCACAGTTTCTGCCATTTAAATGGGTACAGAATGAAGGACGATTGCAAATACAGCGAAGTCGAGGCGCAGTTGCGTCAGTCGATGGAAAATGGCTTGTTTCAGGCACACGACAAACTGCCGTCGATTCGCCAGTTGTGTGAAAGTCAGGCGGTGGGGAAAAACACCGTGATCCGCGCCTATCAGGAACTGGAAGCGCAGGGCTGGATCTATTCCGTCCCGCGCTCCGGTTATCGTGTGGCCGAGCGTCAACAGAAAGCCGAAGCGCAGGCCCACTCTCCTTCACGGGTCGACCTGCTGTCGATGTCCAAATCAATTCTTATCCAGCCCGCTGTGAAGCATCATATGCCCGCAGGTTCGGCGCATCCGAGCACAGATTCTCCGGCCATTCGCAGTTTGTATGCCGAAATCGGTCGCCACAGCCGCATGCAAACCCACATTCCCAGCCACTACCAACTGCCACCGGGTAATGATCAATTGGTGCGCCAGCTGCGCAAGATCAGCCGCGATTTGGGCATCGAGGCCAAGCTCAGCGACATCGCCATCACCCACGGCGGCCAGCAGGCGATCAGCCTGGCTTTTCGCGCGCTGACCCAGCGGGGTGACATCGTGGCCGTCGAATCCCCCTGCTATTTCGGTACTTTACTGTTGCTGGAATCACTGGGGCTGAAGGTGGTGGAGATCCCCAGCCACACCGCCACCGGCATTGATATTGATGCGGTGAAAGAAGCCGTTGAACGCTGGCCGATCAAAGCTTTGCTGGTGACGCCCAATTTCAATAACCCTACTGGCGCGCAGATGCCGCTCAGCCATCGGCAGGCGTTGCTGGACGTCACCCACAACATTCCCATTATTGAAGACGATGTATTCGGCAGCCTCGGTTTTAATGAGGCTCTGCCCAATCTGAAAGCGCTCGATACCGAGGAACGGGTCATTTACATCAACTCGCTGTCAAAGACACTCGATTCACGATTGCGCATTGGCTGGATGGTCGCCGGGCGCTATATGGATCAAATCGAAAAAGTGCTGCTGAGTGAAAACATGGGCAGTCTTAATCTGATGCAATCCGCCGTGGCGGAGTTTCTGACCTCAGGCAAATATCGCACGCATCTGGCCCGAATGCGCCGGGTCTATCAGCAGCATCAGCAACGCTTTGCCCGTCTGCTTAATCAGGCATTCAGCCACGAGCCTCAACTCGCTGGGCGTTATCACTTATCGCGACCAGAAGGCTCATTTCTGTGCTGGCTTACTTTGCCACTCGAAGTCGACACCTACCGGGTATATCAAGAGTGTCTGGAGCAAAAAATCAGTCTTCTGCCCGGCCACTTGTTCGCGACCCAAGGCCAGTTCAATCACTGCATTCGCTTCAGCGTTGCGACTCTCGACGATGAGCAGCAATGGCTGCGCAGCCTGCAAATATTGGCTGCGATCATCGTCAAGCAACTGCGCTCCTGACGCAGCGAAACTCGCCAAATCCGTTTGTGGAGCGTACAGTGAAAAGAGCAAAAGAATCAGAGAGCTGGGAAGAAATCGATGAAATTCAGTTTTAACTTGGAAGATGCGGGACAAGTTTGCGTCGGAGCATTTGCACTGGCGGTCCCCATTTCCTTTTCAGAAGAGGCGTGGCAGCTCGGCACATCTCTGCCGCTGCCCAACTTACTACTGCTGCTGACTCTCTCTCTCGGTTTTCTCGGCGTGTTCGCCTACGGCAGTGTGTTTCAGAGTAATATTCGTGCCCGTGTTCCGGTGTTTGTGTTCCGGATTCTGATTGCTTACGTCATCACTGCACTGGTGGTCGGGTTCGTACTGCTGGCACTGGATAAACTGCCGCTGCTCGCCGAACCGATCGTGTCGCTCAAACGCATCATTGTGATTGCGATGCCGGCGTCGATGGGGGCGATTGTGGTGGACAGTTTCGATAAAGAATAATTGTCGGTAACGGCTTGTTTTGCAATAAATCCGCGATATATTCATCAGCAGAAGCCACACCAAGCTTAGTCAGGAATCGTTATGAAAAATCAGTTAAGCCTCAGAGCTCTAGAACGCGGAGACCTGCGTTTTATTCATAATCTGAACAACAACCGCAACATCATGTCGTACTGGTTTGAAGAGCCTTATGAATCGTTTGATGAGCTGGAAGAGCTGTACAACAAGCACATTCACGACAACGCCGAACGCCGTTTTGTGGTCGAGAACGACGACAAAGAACTGGTGGGTCTGGTCGAGCTGATTGAAATCAACTACATCCACCGCAGTGCAGAATTTCAAATCATCATCACGCCGGATCATCAGGGTAAGGGTTTTGCCCGCACTCTGATCAACAAGGCGCTCGACTACTCGTTCACCATTCTCAACCTGCACAAAATTTACCTCCATGTCGCGATTGACAACGAAAAAGCGGTCCATTTGTATGAATCGTGCGGCTTTGTCGAGGAAGGTCATCTGGTGCAGGAGTTCTTCATTAACGGCCGCTATCGCGACGTGAAACGCATGTACATTCTGCAAAATGACTACCTGAGCAAAAGTGAGTAAAGCATGATTTCCTGCAGCCAGTATGACTACATCGAGATTGCCTGCCTCTACCGTTTGCCCGTAGCACTGACACTGCAAGACGGTTCGGTCATTCAGGGCACAGCCAAAGACACCGGGCGCAATGCGGCGCGTCAGGAGTGCATTATTGTTGAGGACAACAGCCGCGAGCATTGGATTGAAACCGCTGCGCTCGTTCGCATGCAGGCACTGAGCGACAATCCGCACTTCAGCGACATTCACTTTCAGCAACAGTAAAAAAGCCGCGCTTCTGGCTTCAGAATCGCGGCTTTTCCATCAAAAATATTTGTTCACACTCAGTTGGCGATATCGAGCTTATTCGCCGTCACACCGTTGGTACGAAACCAACCTGCGATACTGACGCGATCCGCGTGCGTTGGAAGGACTTCGTGGGGAAATTTCTCTGACAAAAACACCACTAAGCGCCCGGCAACCGGAGCGACAGTATCAATCAATTGATCGTCAAGATCGTAGATTTTCAGCTCACCGCCATCAGCGGGTTGCCACGCTTCGTTCATGTAGAACACCGTCGTCAGCTTACGGTTTTCCTGCCCGCGAAACGCATCAAGATGCTTCTTATAAAAGTCGCCCTGCTCATACTTAGCGAAATGCGCCTCGTACTCGAATAGCCCAAGGAAAAAGTCCCGGTTAACGGCCTGACGAATCTGCTCCATGCGCTCAAGATAATCCTGAACCGGCTGTGCCATATTCTGGCTGAGCCACTGAATCTTGTCGCTGCGAATCGTCGTTTCCCGCTGCAAATCGTCATTGCGGCCAATGCGAGCGCGCTTCCAGTTTTCCGGAGCACAATCTCTGAGAGACTGTACCTGCTCTGCGGTCAGGAAGTCATCCCAAATAAACCATCCCTGTTCGGCGATGGCGTCTAATAACGCGTCTAAAGCCATAATTTTCAATGCATGTTGACGAAAAAAGGCGTTATAACGGCAGGACGGCAAAGCAACAAATCTGATTATTTGTCCACAAGGTCAATAAAAATTGTTGATCGATGAGCGCGATGAATCAGGGCGCGATCAGCTTAGACAGCTTCGGCGGATGGTTCTTAAACAGCGATTTCATTTGCGCGGTAAAGAGTTCGGCCGTGGCAAGGGCATCAATCGCGGCAGAGTGCGCGGTGTATTGTGGCAGGGCGTAGCGCTGGCGTACATCATTGAGCTGAAAGCTGGTGCCCGGCGCTTTTTTACCGGCGTAGGTCATCTGCTTTTCGATGTGCAGCGTGTCTATCCACACGCAAGGAAAATGCTCGACACCGAAGCGCTCGCGCATGTACTGCGCCACAAACGCCCGTTCGATGCAGGCGCCGTGCACCAGTGCGATTTTTCCGGCCAGCTGACTGAACAACTGATCCATCGCGTCATCCAGCATGACGCCCTGTGACAACACATCGGGTGTGATGTGATTGATAACCGCAGAGTCCGCCGTCACAAACTCGGGATGACGAACAAACAGCTCTTCACTGGCGGCGACATCGATATGATCCATCGTCATTCCCACCCAGCCAATGCTCAGGATCTGATCCTGACTGGCGTTGACTCCTGACGTTTCAAAATCAAACGCCACCATATCCATCTGATACACCAAGGCTTCCGGGCTTGGCAGTGCCTGACTGAAATAGTGTTCAAGCCCTGTTGGCCAATCGCGGCGGGCGGCCAATAGCTGATGCTGTTTCACCATCTTGTGGTAGCCGCCGCCAAAGCGGCGTTTCAATGCATTAAGCATCGTTTATCCTTTTACAAACCTGAGTTTGGCTACGTCCTGTAGCTCACTGATGATTTTAAACGCGTCTTTCAGGTGTTTGCGCTCAAAGCTGCTGAAAGAGTCCGGTGAAATATGGTTGTTCGGCTCTTTGCCTTCACGCAGAGCCTGCAACTGATGCTGAAAACGAACCTGAGTAATGAATTTGTAGGCGCCGATAATGTTCTGACAGCTGTCTTCGGACATCGTGCCCTGCTGAGCCGCAAAGCGAAAACGCTCTTCGGTGCCGGTCATTGAACCGCCAGCCGCCAGACTGAATATCCGTGCCAGGTCGATAATCAGGTTCAGGGCATATTTTTTGATATTGAGCGTGTTGCTGTTGTCGCCGCCTTTCTCCAGCACCAGATTATTGAAAATCCCCAGCGGCGGCTGCGTATCAATCGCGTCGCGAACCAGAGCCGGCAAGAAATTCTGGCTGTTCTGAATGCACTGATGCAGGTGCTGTTGCAGCTCTTCCACCAGTTCGCTGTTGCCGTAAATCGAACGCACCTCAAGAAACACACTGATACTGAGCAGTTTATTGTATTCCGGACTGGCCACCCACTTGCGGTAATACTCTTTCCATACCTGAATCGGCTGACACCATTTCGGTGATGCGGCCATGTATTTGCCGTCACACAGCGGATAGCCACACGCCGCCAAGCCGTTGCATACGCGCATCGCCAGATGGGTGAAATAGAGCATATCTTCAGGCTTGGCATCCGCCGCCAATACCAGAGCGCTGTCTTGGTCGGACAACATATGCACTTCATTACGTGCATGCGAGCCCGCGACGACCCAGGCATAATCACACGGCGGCGGCCCAAGCAGTTCCTCGTTGATCTGCAACAGGCGGCGGGTAAACGCATCCATGATCATCGACATCACCCGTCCCTGAATTTCTGCGCTCACGCCGCTTTCAACCAGCGATTCAAAAATAGACTGCTTCTCCACATTAAGCGCCGCCAGCGCATTTAAGGAACTGGCGTATTTGATTTTCTCAATCAGAAACAAGGCTTGTGTGCGATGGTTGTGAACCAGATGTGACGTGGTCAGTAAGCCGACCACCTCGTTCCCCTTCACCACCGGCAGGCAACGAATGTTGTATTGCAACATGATGGAGATGGCCTGAATCACTTTGTCATCGGCCTGAATCAGTTGCGGATTTTGTGTCATCACCGTACTGATGGGCTCATGAATACCGATACCGGTCGCCACGACACTGCGGGTCATGTCGCGGTCGGTCACCACACCGACAATTTCACCATCGCGCATCACCACCGCGCACGAACTGCGGCTACGTTCTTCACCACACATGGTTTGCGCCACATCCTGAATCGGCGTGTTGACATCGACAATCGCGATATTTTCGCTGGCAATTTCCCCGACGCGGCGGAAAAACAGCCCTTTGTCCTCTTCACGACCAGCGGCATCGTTGACTGCCGACGTTAAGCGCAACTGCGCATGGGAGGCGAAGTAGTTGGCAAATTCCGGATGCTCCTGGCAAACGGTCTGCACATCGGTGTGCGGCACCAGATAAAGCAGTGAGTCCTGAATCGCTTCAGCCTGATAGCCATCTTCGGCATCTTTCAGCGGCGCGAGAAAAGTAAAACCAAACTGGTCCTCTTCTCCCAAGCGGGCACGCAACTGACCATCGCGCCTTCTCTGCTCAATCGCCCCGGTGCGAATGATGTAGAGATAACGTTCTTGGCACAATGCACTGAACTCTATTTTTTCGCCTTTTGCCAGATAGCGCACTTTGACGTGATTCGCGAGCGATTCAACAATCTCGGAGGGCAACTTATCAAACGGATCGAGCTTGATAAGAAAGTCATAAATATTAGGGGTTAATGATGAGCCCACACCGCCCTCCTCATTTCAAAACGCCGTTTCAATACAAAAAATGATACTAAAAAAAGCAGCCCGACGGCTGCTAATTTTTTTGCCTAAGCCGGGTAATTGTTATAACCAAGCTGAAGCGAGATATTGCGACCTGCCGTTTGCAGTAAGTCCACGTAGTAACCCATGCGTTGTTCATCAAAACGGATGGTTGGCAGCGACATCGACAAGCCCGCAATCACATGACCAAAGCGGTCATAGACAGGTGCAGCGATACAGCGCAGACCCGGCTCTTGTTCTTCATTGTCTTCCGCATAGTGTTGAGTGCGAACCAGCGCCAGCTCTTCCAGCAGTTGCTCAACATTTTCCAGCGTACGATCCGTGTGTTTGATGAACTCCACCCCTTCCAGAGTATCGCGTACAAACTGCTCGTCGCGTTCAGCCAGCAGCACTTTACCAATCGCGGTACTGTACAGCGGGTTGCGGCGACCAATGCGCGACTGCATGCGCAGGTTGTAGCCAGAATCGATTTTGTGGATGTAGATGATGGCGTTTTCATCCAGCGAACCTAAGTGCAACGCTTCGTTGGTCTGCTCAGAGATATAACGCATCTCTTTGTCCGCTAACTCAATCAGATCGACGTACTCAAGGGATTTTGCGCCCAGCTCAAACAGTTTCAGGGTCAGTTTGTATTTATCCGCTTCCCCTTCCTGAGCCACAAAGCCCATGGATTTCATGGTTTGCAGGAAACGATAGGTCGTGGCTTTAGACATCATGAGACGTTGAGACAGTTCCGAAACACCAATTTCTTTCTGCTCGCCCAGGGCCTGAAGAATGCTGAAGACTTTCAGAACCGAAGATACCGCTTCCGGTTGAGTTGACTTTTCCATTGTAGAACCTTTGTGTTTTCTTGTTAGCGCCTATTATAACCGCTCACTTTCTGTGTACCACAATTTTTAAAAAGCCTTTTCAAAAATTTGAAACCGCGCAAGTATTCCATCATCAAAAAAGAAGATCACCATCAATATTTTTAAAACACCTTTTCAAAAATAATTGCCTTAGATTTCTTTTTGATCCACGATACAGACATACGAACTGAGATGGCCAACTCGCCGCCACTCAAAAACCAGCTACCACTGAGGAAAACGTTATGATTCTTGATTCATTTAACCTGGAAGGCAAAGTCGCTATCGTCACGGGTTGTGACACTGGTCTTGGTCAGGGTATGGCACTTGGCCTGGCTAAAGCAGGTTGTGACATCGTGGGTGTAAACATTGTTGAACCGACTGAAACTATCGCAAAAATAGCAGAAACCGGACGTAAGTTCGTTGATATCCGAGCTAACCTGATGGTTCTGGACGACATCCCATCCATCATCGACCGCGCAGTGACTGAGCTGGGCCGCATCGATATTCTGGTCAACAACGCTGGCATCATCCGTCGTAATGACGCGATTGAATTCAGCGAAAAAGACTGGGATGACGTGATGAACATCAACATCAAGTCCGTCTTCTTCATGTCTCAAGCGGTGGCGAAACAGTTCATTGCACAAGGTGAAGGCGGCAAGATCATCAACGTAGCGTCCATGCTGTCTTATCAGGGTGGTATCCGCGTACCGTCTTACACCGCATCAAAGAGCGGCGTCATGGGCATCACTCGCCTGATGGCCAACGAGTGGGCGCAACACAACGTCAACGTGAACGCAATTGCACCGGGCTACATGGCAACCAACAACACTGCCGCGCTGCGTGCTGATGAAGATCGCAGCAAAGAGATTCTGGATCGCATCCCGGCGGGTCGTTGGGGTACACCGGAAGATCTGGCAGGCCCAGTGATCTTCCTGGCGTCGAAAGCATCAGACTACATCAACGGTTACACCGTAGCGGTTGATGGCGGCTGGTTAGCCCGTTAATTACTAAGAAGCATACGAGAAGATGATTGCAGATTTATCACTGGCTCAGGCATTAGGGTTTGTCAGCTTTGGTTTAGGAATCTCCACTTTCTACCAGAAAAACGACAGGCGGCTGAAGATCGTAATGTTCGTCTTCAATCTCAATCATCTTCTCCACTTTATTTTGCTTGGTTCGGCAGTCTCAGCGCTCAGCGCTGCCCTGTCGGCCATACGCACAGCCAGTTCCATCTACACCTCGTCGAAATATGTTGCGGCGATATTCCTGCTCGCCGGAGCGGGATTAGGCCTTTACATCGCCGACCATTGGTGGGATCTGTGGCCAGTGATTGGCACCATGATTGGTACATTTGCTATCTTCATGTTGCGCGGCATTCAAATGCGCATTGCCTTTCTGATTGGCGCCTGCTGTTGGCTGACCAACAATATTCTGGTTGGCTCCATTGGCGGCACATTGCTGGAGCTGACTGTCATTACCGTTAACAGCCTGACCATTTTCCGCATGCTGCGCGAACAAAAACGCGCGCTGGCCAGTCAGGCACTGTAAACAAAGGGGGCATCATGTTTGTCTATAACCAAGATGTAAAACTGGAAGATCTCGGCGCTGGCGTTGCTCGCAAAATCCTCGCCTACAGTGACAACATCATGAGCGTTGAAGTGCATTTTGAACAAGGCGCAATTGGCCCGATGCACAGCCACCCGCATGAACAGCTGACGTACGTGCTGTCGGGTGAATTCGAATTTACCATTGGCGATGAAACCAAAATCGTCAAAGCTGGCGACGCGCTATACAAAGAGCCGAACGTGATGCACGGCTGCGTTTGCCTTAAAGCGGGGGTGCTGCTCGATAACTTCACCCCAATGCGCAAAGATTTCATTCAATAACGAATTCGCTTTTTAACTGATTTGTTGCGGACAAACCGCGGGAGAAACTCTATGAAAATTGCACTGATGATGGAAAACAGCCAGGCTGGCAAAAACGCGATGGTTCTGAACGAACTGAACACCGTAGCGGCGCCGCTGGGTCACGATGTTTTCAACGTTGGTATGTCTGATGAAAACGACCATCACCTGACTTACATCCACTTAGGGATTATGGCCAGCATTCTGCTGAACTCAAAAGCGGCCGATTTCGTTGTCGCAGGTTGTGGTACCGGCCAGGGCGCAATGATGTCTCTGAACCTGCATCCGGGTGTTATCTGTGGTTACTGCCTGGAGCCTTCAGATGCGTTCCTGTTTAACCAAATCAACAACGGCAACGCGTTGTCTCTGGCTTTTGCGAAAGGCTTTGGCTGGGCAGGTGAACTGAACGTTCGTTACATTTTTGAAAAAGCGTTCACTGGCGAACGTGGTCAGGGTTACCCAATCGAGCGTGCGGAACCTCAGCAGCGCAACGCTGGCATTCTGTCTCAGGTGAAATTCGCGGTCGCGAAAGACGTCGTTGAGGCACTGCGCTCTATCGATCAGGAACTGGTGAAAACAGCTGTGGGCGGCGCTCGCTTCCAAGAGTGTTTCTTCAGCCACTGTCAGGTGCCGGAAATCGCAGAATACGTACAGTCTCTGCTCGACTAAGCACTGCATTACTTATTTATCGGGAACTCATCAAAAAGCCAGCCTTCGCGCTGGCTTTTTTTATTCCATCAATAGCACAATGGTTCCACCTCTTCGCTTCAAGGATTTGATATGACTGATGTTTCGTTTACTTCTCTCACGCAGTGGTTCCCCGGCCACACAGTCATTCCGCTCTGGCCATCGACTCGGCCCGTCCCCGACCTTGCGCCTCGTTTCAGCGACCGCAGCAGTGATGAAGTGGTGCGCGACCGCGAAGTTTCTCATATTACCCGGCCAGAGATGGTGGTGGTTGAACCTGAGCACCCCAACGGCATCGGTCTTTTGGTCCTACCCGGTGGCAGCTATCAGCGCGTAGCCTTTGACAAAGAAGGCATGGACACCGCCATCGCAATGAGCGAGAAAGGTTATACCGTGTTTGTCATGACCTATCGTATGCCGGGCGATGGCCATGCGGAGGGCGTGCACGCCCCGCTGGCGGATGCTCAGCGCGCGATTCGGCTCATTCGCGCCCAAGTAGCCCGTTGGGGATTACGCCATGTGGGCATCGTCGGTTTTTCGGCCGGCGGACACGCGGCGGGCACACTGGTGGTGCATCATCATCAAGCGGTTTACCCTTTACAGGATTCTGCCGATTTACTTTCACCACGCCCGGATTTTGCAGCGCTGATGTATCCGGTGATCAGCATGGATGAAGAGATCGGCCACGACGGTTCCCGTTATGAACTGATGGGCGACTATCCGGATACAACGACTCGTCAGCACTATTCGCTGCACACCCAGGTACGCCCAGATACACCCCCCTGCTTTCTGATGCACGCCAGCGATGATAACGCCGTCAAAGCCGACAACAGCCTGCTCTTCTGGCAGGCGCTCAAAGCACACCATGTCCCGACCGAACTGCACATTTTTGCCCGCGGCGGCCACGGCTTTGGCCTGCGCGGTGTCCAGAACCTGCCCGCCAAACACTGGCCACAGCTACTCGACAGTTGGGTGCAGAGCTTGTACGCCCCGGCTTCCGTTCGATAACTCCGGCATCAAGTGGCACGCAGAGTGCGTGCCGATTTTGGCTCTTTCACTTCACACGCAAAAACTCAAATAAAGACCAAATTCACAATTTAAATGAACCATCGTTTTAAATTTATTGTTTCATGGTTTTTTTATTGCCATAATGGCGTCAGATTATTTTGAGGAGTACTCCTATGAAGGTGAATCGAGTCGCGGTCATCGGCGAATGCATGGTGGAATTGCAAAAAGCCGACGATCAGCTCAAGCAGAGTTTTGGTGGCGATACACTGAATACTGCGCTCTATCTGTCTCGCCTGACGCAGCAACACGGCATCACCACCTCTTATGTGACCGGATTGGGGAAAGATCCGTTCAGCAAACAGATGTTGACCAGTTGGCAGCAGGAAGGGATCAACACCGATCTGGTTCAGATCTCCGACAGCAAACTGCCGGGCATCTACGCGATTGAAACCGCGCCGGATGGTGAACGTAGTTTCTACTACTGGCGTAACGACTCGGCGGCGAAGTACTGGCTGCGCGAAAGCCCGCTGTTGAGCCTGGCAGAAAAGCTCAGCCAACATCAGGTGGTTTACCTCAGCGGCATCAGCCTGGCGATTTTACCCGCTGATTGCCGTAAAAAATTGGTTGAGCTGCTCACACTGTGTCGCAAAGATGGCGTGACCATCGCCTTCGACAACAACTACCGTCCAGCCCTGTGGGAATCTGCCCAGGCAGCGCGCGACATGTACGCCAGTATTCTGCGCTTAACGGATATCGCATTTCTGACATTTGACGATGAAGTGATGCTTTATGGCGACAGCGCGGAACAGCAGGCGATCGAACGCACGCAAGGTTTTGGCGTCAAAGAGATCGTGGTGAAGCGTGGCGCGGACGAATGCTTTGTCGTGACGTCTGATGATTTTATCGCCGTACCGGCCATCAAAGTGAGCAAAGTGGTAGACACCACCGCCGCTGGTGACTCATTCAGCGCTGGTTATCTGGCCAAACGCCTCACCGGTGGCAGTACCGTCGACTCCGCGGTTTCTGGTCACGCTCTGGCGGGCACCGTTATTCAACATCGTGGGGCAATTATTCCACGCGATGTCATGCCTCTAATTTAAGGATGGAAAAATGAAAACTCTTAACGAGCAACTGCGCGACATTAAAGTCGTTCCGGTGATTGCAATCAAAGACGCAAACAAAGCCGTCAAACTGGCCGAAGTGCTGATTGAAAACGGCCTGCCTTGTGCGGAAGTGACCTTCCGTACTGAACAAGCAGCGCTGGCCATGAAAAACATGCGCGAAGCATTCCCGGACATGCTGATTGGCGCAGGCACCGTACTGACCACAGCTCAGGTTGATCAGGCGATTGAAGCGGGTGTCGACTTTGTGGTCAGCCCGGGCTTTAACCCGACCACAGTGAAATACTGTCAGCAGCGCGGTGTGACCATCGTCCCAGGCGTCAACAATCCAAGCCTGGTGGAACAAGCGATGGAAATGGGTCTGGATACGCTGAAATTCTTCCCGGCTGAGCCTTCAGGCGGTGTTGCTATGCTTAAAGCCCTGACGGCCGTTTACCCGGTCAGCTTTATGCCAACCGGCGGCGTGAGCCCGAGCAACGTGAAGAACTACCTCGCTATCCCAGCGGTGCTGGCGTGTGGCGGAACCTGGATGGTGCCCAACGATCTTATCGACAATGAAAAATGGGACGAACTGGCTGTGTTGGTCAAAGAAGTCGCTGGCATTATCGCTTAACGATTACCGATCCTTTTTCGAGATCAAACCTCTCGACCTTGATTTGTTATCCTGCAACAAAGACTGGTTTTGAGTCGGCAGTCCGTCCATGCCTGCCGGCCCATTGTCAGAACGCATAGGTGTTTGCCCATACTTCGGTATGGGCCTTTTTTTTATCCGCGCGCTACGCGAGTAAAGTCCCAGCCATCCAGTATGCTGATGTCATCATAACAAGCCGACTCTGCCTCGCTCAATTGCGGCCGCGCCGGAGTGATGCCAGCGCCGCAGCCCTGATTGGCGTATTCCCAAAAGCGTGAGTCTTGGGGGTGAAACCAAATCAGTTGCTGACGAATATCCCGACCACTCATCTTGTCCCAGCCATAGATATGATCGCCCATTTGGCAATGCAGAAACGCCGCGTGGCCAATGGCATTAGGATCGGCATATCGTCCATCGCCAAATGTGGTCGTCGGGTGCCAGGAGCGGCCGAGCGCGTAACTGCCCGCGGGAACACCGGGCTCTTTCTCCAGACGGCACGCTTTAAACACCAGTCCGAAGCGCTGGGTTATCGGCGTTGATGGCGCGGTGATATATCCCCATTCGCCTTCGGCGACATCGTCCCGGCGACGAGCCAATATCTGACACTGTTTGAACAGGCCGATGCCCTGACCGAAGATGAAATCCACCGTTCCGCTGATATGGCAGTGTTCAAATACGCTGCGGCCACCGCGCAGATACAGGGTGTCCTGAAAACTGCTCAGCGCCACATCCCGAAAATAGGCGCGATCGGCTGCTCGGCCAACCATCAAGGCGACCGCCTGAGTATTGATGATGCGGCTGGGATCGCCCTCGTGTTTGGCCTGATTGGCACGAAAATCAAAACTGTTTTCGATCGTCAAAGCGTGCGCGCAAAAGTCCGGCGCATCCACATACACGGTGCGGCTGCCCGCGGTACTGAAGCGAACGCCATTCGCGTCCAACATGCCATTGGCGGTGGCGGCGCGAATTACGGTACTGTCGCGCCCTTCTCCGATCAGAGTGAGATGTGGCCGACGGATCGTCAGCCGTTCGTGATACACCCCTCGGCGTACAAAGATAGTGTGCGGCGTTTTGCCGTAAGGCACCGAGTCTATCGCTTGTTGAATGGCCCCAAAGTCGCCACTGCCATCCAAGGCGACCACCGCATCATAGTGTCGGCTCAACATGATTCTCTCCTTGGTATCAGTGGAAATAGGCCACTTGCTGATCCAGCGCACGCGCTGATATTGCCATCTGTTAAATCGCCGCCTCGCCTGCGACACTGACAAAATGCGCACTGATTCGCCGACTGGTTTCACAAATCTGCCCCACCAGCGGATTGAGAGCCCGGGCCGTCTATCGGCACCTTGAATCAATGGCATCATTTCGTTGGTGGGAATGTCTCACCGCTCAGATGAACCTGAGCATGAGAGCTGAAATGAAGAGCAAATGGGAAAAGAAAAAGGGGGCTTACCCCGACAGAAGTAAGCCCCAAAAGGACAGTTAGTCCATGTTTAAGGTTTCCCGAATATGTACGATCTGAGCTTTACTCGGCGGCGCGTCTTTCTCTGCGAGTTGTACCGCTGATTTCAAAGCCTCAAGTGTTTGCAGATCCACCGCCTGTCCCTGCTCGTCCGTAGGGACACCATTGACAATGAAACGGTTTCCGCTCAGCGTTTCACCATTGACCACGTCACTGTACTGACTGGCAACAGAAAAACGGTATGACTGATTATTGATGAATGAACCTTGTTTTCCTGCCGCTTCGTAAGGGCTCTTACGGAACAGGTAGTTAAAGCGCACGTTATCAATCGCCACGTTGTTTTCCAGCGTCAGCGAGCCCGGGTTAAAGTTGTCGGTAAACCCATCCATATTGTTGCGAAACGCCAGGTTGTTTTTCACGATGTGCGCCACTGGCAAGCCTTCCCCTCCCAGTTTGAAACCGTTACCGCGCGTTCCGCCTTTGGCCGCCACGTCCATTGTCTGGCCGTTCATGTAAGAAATCGAATCCAGAATGGTGACCACGCCGTTGGCGCCATCTTCCACTTTGTTGAACAAATCCCAGCCATCATCAATGTTGTGATGCGAGATACAGCGAATGAAGGTGTTGCCATCACCAATCCGCATTTTGGCGGCGAAACCGTCAGCGTTGATCTGCGATTTATCCATGTTGTTGAAGCTTTCACTGTCCGTCACGGTGTTATAACTCGCCCACAGTGCACGGCCAATTTTCTCCGGTGACGAGATTTGGAAGCCCGTATCCGGCGCGCTATGCGTCACCATGTGTGAGAACTGGTTGTGGCTGCCGTGCACGATAACGCGGGCACCGGCGACTTCAATGTTCGACACATTCCAGTAGCTGGCTTCATGCAGGTAATCGCCCGTAAAACGCACCTTATCGCCTGCCGTTTTCAGCGTTTTCATCGCCTTTGGCGTACCGCTGGCAGAAACAGGCAGAGTCAGACCTGGGTAATCGCCATCTTCCAACACAATGGTGCCGCCCGGAGGAAGCAGTTCGACTGCCGCGTCCAGTGTCATACGCCCGTTGCTGCCGTTCGGGTTAACACGAATTTCCATCGGATTGGCGAGCGCCACTTTCTCTACCTGATATTGGTAGCTCAGCGGTTGTAGGCTCGGCCCTTCAATCGGCGTGAAGGTGACGTCAAATTGCGTGTTGGCTTGAGTCAGTGTGGTTGGAAAACCAAACATCTCGCCGGCTGATACCGCCTGTTTGTCCGCTAACCACTGACCATTTTGTGCCACACTGAATGTGCCGCTGTAGTTAGCACGCGCCTGAACGGTGTAATTCTCGATTGGCGAGCGATCCGCCGAAGCTTGCTGTAGAACTGGGTTGTCGAGTTTTGCGTGATAACGCGGAGCCTCAACCGTGTTGGCTTTAGACAGCGTCAGCTCGACATCGCTCACGGTCATTTTGGCATTGCGTGAGGCAAAAAAGCCGACGTACTGATGTTTGCCATCCTGCATTTGCACCAGGTTGGCATTGGCGCCGCTGACTTGCTGAGTTTGTTTCACCACACCATCGTCGTAGCTGACCCAATATCCGCTGTCGGTGCGGGTCAGCGTCATGTGATACGTTTTGCCCGGGCCAAACTCGACACCTTTGACAAATTCGTCGTGACTCATGCGGTTGCCCGCCGTTCCCCACGGCTGATAAATGCCTTCGCGGTACGTCGCATCGACATTGACCAGCCCATTGTGTTCTTTCTTATTGGCACGGATCAGGTTCATCACCATGTTCGAGGCAGCCGGAAACTCTTCCAGCCCTTGTGGCTGAGGGTCGAGGCGCGCTTCGCCAACAATATCACGCACCATCAGACCCGCCCCTTCCTGACGGTTAGGCGAAGATCCGGTTTCCGGGCCAAGCTGATCAATCGTCACATTGGCCGATAAAGTGAAGTTCACGTTCGTCGGTAATTGGGTGTAATAGAAAGTACCGCCTTCATGGGAGTTGGCGATCTTGCCGCCACGGCTTTCAATGGTGAACTGCGAGGCGACCAATCCCGGTTGTACCGCTTGCCCGTTGGCCACCACGTGATTGAGGCCGACTTTTTCCGGCAGGATGGTTGAGCCGAAGTTAAGATCGGTAGACTGGCCAAATGTGATCGCCTGCCATACCGCCTGACTGCCGTCGAGATGAGTAACCTGAGAAGAGCAGGCGGTCAGCGCAAACGCGGACGCCAGACACAAAGCAATGGGTGTTTTTTTCATGACAATACCTTCGAAAAGCAAAAGGCTGACTCGGATCCTTCCGGGTCAGCCTTGGAATACAGTGGACAGTGAGGACGTTGAATTTAGAAGCTGTATTTCAGACCGACACGGTAACGAGGCGCGTAATCGTCTTTACCTTCCGCGCTGCCCGCATCAACCGATACCATTGCGAACTCGGCAAATGGACGCCAACCGCTTTCCAGACCGCTGTATTCGGTCGATACACTCACCAGGTTGAGGTAGTTTTCATCGCCTTTGTAGCCAGAGCTTGAGGATTGCTCGAACTTGTATTCCACATCCAGACCGAATTTGAAGTCGCCCGCTTTGTAGCCACTGGTCAGGTTCAGCTGATGGTAATGGCTGTCTGCTTTGCCTGAATCTTCCGTTTTGTTGGCATCGCCATAACGGTAACGCAACGCCACATCCCAGTCGTCAGAGAGTTTTTGCGTCCCTTTCAGGTTGAATTTGTGAGTAATGCCGTTGGTATTGGAATCAGCGCCGTAAGCAGGTTGTAGCGTAAAGGTGTCGGTCACTTTGTAGTTGTAGCTCACCACGACTTCATGTCCGGCATCATGCAGTTCACCCAGATCAAAACCTTCGCCTTTCGGGTTTGCCCACTTCACTTCAGCGCTCAGGCCAATACCGTTCTCAAAGCGATGGTCGAGCAGCAAACGATCTTTGTGCTGAGATTCGGCTTTGCCCTTGCCATCTTGAAATTCATGACGGAGGTTAAGGCTGGTCGCCTGAGCCGCAGTGGCAGTCAGTCCGATGAGGATGGCAGAAGTTATAATTTTCACTTTCATAATTGAAACACCGTTTTGTTTTATTGGATTTACAGTTTCATTTTATGAATCAAGTTCCGATAGAAAAGCCAGAAAGAGACAAAATGTGATCAATGAAACCACGTTCCATCTAAAACCAAGAATATATGTGATCAAAGTTGAAATAGCGGTTTATTTTTATAAGCAAATAAAATGCCACTCAATTAACAACTCATAAAAAGTGAAAAAATCCGAATACGATAAAATAATAAAATCTCAAAAAATGAAGATTATATTGATTTCAATCAACGCATTTAAACTCACTTCAGGCAGAAAAAAACCACCCCAAGAAAACACACTAAGTACTTGATATTTATTGAATACCAACAACAAGTAATCATATTTATCCTTTTAAATCAGACAGTTAAATACAGCAAAAACAAACCATTCTACACAAGGATTGAACGATAACTCTGAAGTGCGCATCTGAACACTTATGCATGACAAACAAAACAAAACGCTGTTTCACATTTTTATTTTAATTTATTTAAAAATATTATCTTTTGATCACACTTATAGATTCATCGAGTGGAAGTTAACTAGTTATCTGCGTTTAATAAACTCAGAAACCGAGAAGTGACTTCGGAGCGATGCTTTCTACTTTTCGGTGAATAAAAACTAACGAGGACGAGAAAATGTATGAAAGTCGTAAGCTAGGATTGGCGTACCTGTCTCCCTACATCATAGGGTTGATTGTGTTTACCGCCTTTCCTTTTGTTTCGTCATTTTTGATGAGCTTTACCGATTATGACTTGATGACCGCACCCAAATTTGTCGGCATCGAGAACTATCGTTACATGCTCACAGAGGACGATTTATTCTGGAAATCAATGAGCGTCACCTTCGCGTACGTTTTCTTGACCATTCCAGTCAAACTGGCGTTTGCGCTGTTTATTGCCTTTATCCTGAACTTTAAGCTCAAGGGCATCGGCTTTTTCCGCACCGCTTATTATATTCCGTCGATACTCGGCAGCAGCATTGCGATCGCCGTTCTGTGGCGCGCTCTGTTTGCCATTGATGGTGTGTTAAACGGCATGCTGGGCTTTATTGGCATCGACCCGGTCAACTGGCTCGGCGAACCCTCTTTTGCTCTGTTCTCGATCACGCTGCTGCGAGCATGGCAGTTCGGATCAGCGATGGTGATCTTCCTCGCGGCGCTGCAGAACGTGCCGCAATCTCAGTATGAAGCGGCGTTGATTGACGGCGCCAGCAAGTGGCAAATGTTCATGAAAGTGACCGTGCCATTGATCACGCCGGTCATTTTCTTCAACTTCATCATGCAAACCACGCAGGCCTTCCAGGAGTTCACGGCGCCTTACGTCGTTACTGGCGGCGGCCCGATGAAGTCGACGTATCTGATCTCACTCTATATCTACGAAACCGCGTTTAAGTTCTTCGACATGGGCTACGGCAGCGCGCTGGCTTGGTCGCTGTTTATTGTCGTGGCGATTTTCACTGCCATCACATTCCGTTCATCAAAATACTGGGTGTTTTATTCCGGTGACAAGGGAGGCAAATAACCATGTCTACAACCATCACTGCTCAAAACGAGGCCAGCGAAGTCCGCGCCAGTAACGTCGAGAACGAACGCACACTGCGCCGTGAAAAGATCAACGCCACAATTCGCTACACCGTGTTGATCATCGTCGGCATTATGATGCTCTATCCCTTGCTGTGGATGTTCTCCGCCGCGATGAAACCCAACCATGAAATCTTCTCTTCCATGAGTCTGATTCCCAGCGAATGGAGCCTGGAAGGATTCATCAACGGTTGGAAAACCGGTACCGAGTTCACCTTCGGCCACTACATCATGAACACCTTCTTGTATGTGCTGCCCAAAGTGTTCTTTACCGTGGTCTCCTCCACGATCGTCGCCTACGCCTTTGCCCGCTTTGATATTCCGTGGAAGAAGTTCTGGTTCGCGACCTTGATCGCCACCATTTTGCTGCCTCAGTCGGTACTGCTGATTCCTCAATATCTGATGTTCCGTGAAATGGGTCTGCTTGACAGCTATCTGCCGCTCTATCTGCCACTGGCCTTCGCCACTCAAGGTTTCTTCGTCTTTATGTTGGTGCAGTTCCTGCGCGGCGTTCCAACGGACATGGAAGAAGCGGCGATGATTGACGGCTGTAACTCTTTCCAGGTGTTGTGGTACGTCGTGGTTCCGGTGATCCGCCCGGCCATCATCTCGGTGGCGCTGTTCCAGTTCATGTGGTCGGTGAACGACTTCCTTGGCCCATTGATCTACGTATCGAGCGTCGAGAAGTATCCGATTGCCCTGGCTCTGAAAATGTCTATCGACGTCACTGAAGGCGCGCGATGGAACGAGATTCTGGCCATGGCATCGATCGCCATCATCCCATCGATCATCGTGTTCTTCATGTCTCAGAAATATTTCGTGGAAGGCGTGACCAGCAGCGGCATTAAAGGCTGATTTTGGAATTAAACAAGTTTTGGAGTTAAAACAATGGCTGAAGTCAAATTCAACAAACTGGAAAAAGTCTATTCCAACGGATTCAAAGCCGTACACGGCATCGATCTGACCATTCGTGACGGAGAGTTTCTGGTGATCGTCGGCCCGTCGGGCTGTGCCAAATCGACCACGCTGCGCATGCTGGCTGGTCTGGAGAACATCACCGGTGGCGAAGTCACCATCGGCAACAAGATCGTCAACAACCTGCCACCGAAAGATCGTGGCATCGCGATGGTGTTTCAGAACTACGCGCTGTACCCGCACATGACGGTGCGCGAAAACCTCGGCTTTGGCCTCAAGCTGCAAAAGCTGCCGAAGACAGAAATCGACCAACGTGTGAATGAAGCCGCCAAGATCCTGGAGATCGAAGAGCTGCTTGAACGTTTGCCGCGCCAGTTGTCTGGTGGTCAGGCACAACGTGTGGCGGTGGGCCGCGCTATCGTGAAAAAGCCGGACGTCTTCCTGTTCGACGAACCGCTTTCTAACCTCGATGCCAAACTTCGTGCTTCCATGCGTGTGCGTATTTCGGATCTGCACAAACACCTGAAAGCAGAAAACCGTCCGGCGACCGCGGTGTACGTCACGCATGACCAAACCGAAGCCATGACCATGGGCGATCGCATCTGCGTGATGAAACTCGGTGAGATCATGCAAGTCGACACGCCGGAAGAGCTGTACAACAACCCGGTCAATATGTTCGTCGCTGGCTTCATCGGCGCACCAGAAATGAACCTGCGCGACGTCACGCTGGATGACATCGACGGCGAATTAGTGGTGTCGCTGGAAGGTCAACACCTCACTCTGCCTGCGGACAAAGCCGCCAGTATCAAAGCCACTGGTTATCACAAAACCGTACTCGGCATTCGCCCGGACAACATCACACTGGCGCTAACCGACGACATTCCCGAAGGCGTGCAGGCGCTGACCGGTGATGTGATTCGCATGGAAAACATGGGCCACGAAGTGTTTGTTTACTTCCGTGTCGGCAACGAAGAGTTCACCGCTCGTGTGCCGATCGACGATGTGAAGGCCAAGCTCAACATGGAATTGAAACGCGGTGTGACCTTCATGGTGGACATGAACAAAGCACACATTTTCGATAAAGAAACCGAAAAGAACATCTCGCTAAAAAAATAAAATAGCTTGGAGGCTAACCCTATGAACATGAAGAGAACACTGCTATCAACGCTGACTGCGCTCGCGCTCGGTGGCATGGCTGCCAATGCCTACGCGCAAACTGAACTGCGTATGTCCTGGTGGGGTGGCAATGCCCGCCACCAAGCTACCTTGAAAGCGCTGGAAAAATTCCACGAGAAATACCCGGACATCGTCGTCAAAGGGGAATACACCGGTTGGGATGGTCACTTGTCGCGTCTGACCACGCAAATTGCAGGTAATACTGAGCCAGATGTGATGCAAACCAACTGGAACTGGCTGCCCATCTTCTCCCGCGATGGCGGTGGCTTTTACGATATGAACCAGAACAAAGATGCGTTGCAGGTGGCTCAGTTCCCGCAGCAAGCCATCAACATGACCACCGTCGACGGCAAGATCAACGGTCTGCCGGTGAGCATGACCTCTCGCGTGTTCTACTACAACAAAGACATCTGGGCGAAAGCAGGTGTGGGCTATCCGAAAACCTGGGATGACCTGATGAAGGCGGGTCAGGCATTCCAACAAAACCTCGGCGACGGCTACTACCCACTGGTGATTGAAGCGCGTGATGTGTTCGCGATGAACCGTTCGCTGTTCATTCAGAAACATGGCAAAGACATCATCAGCCACGACACCAACCTGCTGGCGTTCAGCGACAAAGAGATGACCGAATTCTTCCAGTTGTATGTGGATCAGGTTAAAAACCACGTGTTCCCATCAACCAAAGAATTCGCTTCTTACGGCAAGGGTAACCTGTACGAAATGCGTCCTTGGATTGACGGTCGTTTTGGCGGCCTCTACATGTGGGATACCGCGGTTGAGAAATACGCCGACAACCTACAGCCACCGATGTCGCTGGAGTTAGGTCCCTACCCAATGGAAAACAATGCGGTAGAAGCTGGTCTGCTGGCTCGCCCATCGATGATGTTCTCTATCGGCCGTAACACTAAACACCCGCAAGAAGCGGCGAAACTGGTGAACTTCCTGCTCAACGATCCTGACGGTATCGAAGCACTAGGGCTGACACGCGGCATTCCAATGAGTCAGTCGGGCCTATCGACGCTGCAACAAAGCGGCCACATCGACCCAAGCAGCCTGTCGTTCCTTGGCTATGAGCAGGCGAAAGCACTGCCTCAGAAAATCATGCCAACCACCTACACCGACAACGCGCAGTTGATGGAACTGTTCAGCGAGGAGATGCAGCATCTTGACTATGGCCAGTCCAGCGTCGAAGAAGCCGCGAAAAACTTCCTGCGTCGCGGTAACCGTGTATTGAAGCGCATGAACTAAGCGTTCGCGTGATATCAGCACCCCTTTTCAGGGGTGCTTTTGCAGTTTGTGGCGCAGACGTTTTGAGTCGCCATGGGTAAGTCGCTCGCATTGCACAAGCCACTTACCCCTGTTCGATTCGCTCGAATTCATCATCCGTGGTGACAACGCGGATTCTCTTATTTCCGAACACTAAAATGGAGTGGCACTATGGCTTTCACCCGACATTCGCATCTCCCGTTACTGATGGATTACTATCAGCGCCTGTTGCAACTGGCGACCTCTCCGACCTCGCCGCTGCTGGCCGATGGACTGGATATCCACACCTTGCAGCCAGTGCACTGGACATACCCGGATGACCAGCGCGTGCCGATGAGCAATTTCGCCAGCCAGCAGAATTTTCTGCGTGGCCTGACCGCGCTCAGCATCCTCACTCAAGACCCAGGCTTTGATCAGCAGGCACGCCATATCACCGCGTATTTTCTCGATCATTATGTCGATGATGCCAGCGGCCTGTTTCACTGGGGCGGCCATCGGTTTATTCATTGGCAGAACGGCAATATTGAAGGCCCGGCCAGTAAAGAGTGCGTGCACGAACTCAAACACCATTTTCCGTTCTATGCCTTTTTACATCAGGTCAATCCGGCGAAAACCGAAACTTTTCTCAAAGGGTTCTGGGCTGCGCACGTCTCCGATTGGGAAAAGCTCGACCTCAGCCGTCACGGCGAGTACGGCCAGCCTTTTGCTCCCGATCTGTTTGCCCGCCACCAGCCGCAGCCGGTGGTTGACCCCGCGCTCTGGCCTGCCCTGCCCGAAACGGTTGGCCTGACATTTGTTAACGCCGCCACCGATCTGATTTACGCCGCCAGTCATTATTTCCACTACACGCAGGATGAACATGCCAAGCGTTGGGCAAAGCATCTTTATCAGCAGTTTGTTTTGGCGCGTCACCCGCAAACGGGCATGCCGGTGTATCAGTTCTCTTCACCATTGCAACGCCAACCGATCCCGGACGACGACACCCTGACCTACTCCTGGTTTGGCGATCGGGCGAAACGTCAGTTCGGCCCGGAATTTGGCGAGATTGCCCGTGAAGCCAATGTGCTGTTTCGCGACAGCTGGCCCGTGGTGGTCGATAATCCGCTGGCCATCCTCGAATGCGCCAAGCTGCTGGATGAGCCGCAGATGCGTCAGTGGGCGATTGACGGCATCACGGCATACTTTGCCCATGCCTGGGATGAAACCCACAACCAAATGATTCCGATGTGGAACAGCGGTGAAGACATGACTGGTTATACGTTTGTGCGCGACGGTTACTATGGTGATAAAGGCACGACGTTGGCCAGACAACCGACCGATCCCGCCTATCTGCTGACGCTGATCCGCTCCAGCCTGCAAAGTGAAGACGCCACGCTGCGTGATCTCACCGTGCGCATGTGGCAACGCTTTGGTTTGGGAGAGCTCGATGCCGCCACTTTGCATGCCACACATGTGGCTGAGCAGACCACGCTGGCGTCGGCTTATCTGCTCATGGCAATCCTTGAGCTGCACGCCGCCAGTCACGATGAAAGATTGCTGCGTTTAGCCGACGATGTCGCAGAAAATCTGCTGCGCCAGCACTATCATGCCGGCTTCTTCTTACCCGGACCGCTGCATCGTTATGTTCGACTTGATGATCCGCTGCCTTACGCGTTGCTGGCTCTTGAAGCGGCGCATCAGGGTAGGTACGCCGACATTCCTGTGATGATTTCCAAAGGTGGTTACCTGCACGGTGAGCGCCTGGTTGGTGATGCCATCAAAACGGTGTACGACCACGACGTCATTTACAATCAGACCTCAGCGGCCTGAATGCTGTTCTCTTTTATTGATGGAAGTGAATTTTGTCTGACCGTTTTTCTTCAGAAACCGAGCTGGTTGCCAGGCCTGACTCCGAACCGCCTTGCTCCCAAACGCCAGTGCGACGCTGGCGTATACGCTATCGTCACCGCGTATTAATTCAGCGTAGTATTCTGCCTTTTACCTGGCCGATTCTGGTTGAGTTGGTCTGCGTGGTGTTGATGGGGATCGTCAGCACCATTCTGGTCAGCCGGATTGGTAAAGATGCCACCGCCGCGGTGGGGATCACCGACAGCGTGACCTACATTATTCTGTCACTGCTCACGGCGATCGCACTCGGCGGCTCGGTATTGATTGCTCAGGCCTTTGGTCGCCGGGATCGGCAAAAAGCGCTGTTTGGTGCCAGTCAGGTGATGAACCTCGGCGTGTTGATCAGTGTGGTCTGCTGCGTGGCGATGTTTCTGTTTGCCGAGCCTATTCTGGCTGTGGTGGCCTACGGCGCTGAGCCAGAGGTGATAGCGCTTGCCGATCAATACCTCAAGATGATAGCGCTGAGCTATCCGGCACTGGCGATCACGCTCTCAGGCAGCGGCATTTTGCGCGCCGTGGGCAATTCACGCTCGCCCGCCACGACCAATATACTGATGAACATCCTCAATATCGTCATCAGCTACCCGTTGATTTACGGCATTGAAGCGCTGCACTGGAATGGCTTGGGGATGCTGGGCGCCGGGATTGGCATCAGTGCGGCTCGCTGGATTGGGGCGGGAATGATTCTGTTTGTGCTCACTCACAACAGTTCGCTGCGCGTGCCAGCCAATGAATTTCTCAAACCGTTCAGCCGTTCAATCCTCAAAGAAATCTTGGTCATCGGCGTGCCTGCCAGCGTCGAGTCGCTGATGTTTAACATTGGCAAACTCATTACCCAAATCATGGTCGCAGGCATGGGCACGATCGTCATGGCGGGAAACGTGGTCACGTTTTCCGTCCTGCTGTTTGTCAATATTCCCGGGAATGCGCTGGCTATGGCTGCGACGGTGCTGATTGGCAAACGCCTTGGTCAGAACCAGACCCGCACCGCGCGGCTGGAAATGCAACTGATCCTCTGGCTGGCGACCGCAGCGTTGATCGCGCTGGGCATTGTCACCGTGCCATTTGCCCATCAAATTGGTGCGATTTACACCGATGACCCGGCGGTGATTGATGTCGTAGTTAACCTTATCTATCTCAATGCGTTGATGATGCCGATTTGGGCGGCTTCCTTTGTGTTGCCTGCTGCGTTTAAAGGCGCCAAAGACGTGAAGTACAGCATGTGGACGGCAATCCTCAGCATGTGGGGATGCCGGATTGTGCTCGGCTATCTGTTGGGTATCTATGCGCAATTGGGCATCTACGGGATCTGGCTCGGTATGTTTGCCGATTGGTGGCTGCGCGGTGCCCTCTATTTATATCGTATGCTCAGTCGTCGTTGGCTCAATGTCTATCTCACCAGCCGGGATAACTGAACCCGTTCTGAGCTGACGGCGCCTCGGGACGCCGTCAGTTTTTAATCACTTTCCACACCAAAGCACACGACTTCGCGTATTCTTAACAAAGAGCTGATGATACCGAAGCCGCTGTGACTCACTCTCATTTCACTCGAACTGCCTTGTTTTTATCACTTCTGATTATCGTAGAACGGTTAGTTTTTCAGTCAGTTAATCACGCTAAAGCCTTGCGGTACAAGCTCTCAGTCAATATGGAGGCGCGCTGACTATGGCAAGAAACTGGAAAGGTCTGTTTATGATTCAGATCACTAAATCATTAAAAATATAAAAATTGAACCATTGTTTCGATTTTTATCACATACCATTTCAAGTTCTTCTCATATAATCATCGAAAATTAAAACAGCGTTTCGAGGTTTAACATGCAATACGATTATCTTGTCATTGCAGGCTATTTTGCCCTGATGGTGGCAATCAGCTTGCTGTTCAAAAAGATGGCCAGCAACAGTACCAGTGATTACTTCCGCGGGGGCGGTAAAATGCTCTGGTGGATGGTGGGTGCGACCGCCTTTATGACTCAATTTTCTGCCTGGACATTCACCGGTGCTGCCGGTAAAGCGTTCAGCGATGGTTTCGCCGTCCTCGCCGTCTTTATCGGTAACATGGTGGCGTATGTGTTCGCTTACTTCTACTTTGCTCGCCGCTTCCGTCAGATGCGTGTCGATACCCCAACCGAAGGCGTGAAGCGTCGTTTTGGTGGCGTCAACGAGCAGTTCTTCACTTGGGTGATCATTCCTCTGAGCGTGATCAACGCCGGGGTATGGCTCAACGGCCTGGGTGTGTTTGCCTCTGCGGTATTTGATGCCGACATCGTGACGACCATTTGGGTTACCGGCTTAGCTGTACTGGCAATTTCATTGCTGAGTGGCGCCTGGGGTGTAGTGGCTTCTGACTTCATTCAGACTCTGGTGGTTGCGGTTATCTCTGTCGCATGTGCACTGGTTGCGCTCTACGTGGTGGGTGGCCCGAGCGAAATCGTCAATAACTTCCCTGGCGGTTTCATCATGGGCCCGGATATGAACTATCCGCTACTGCTGGTGTGTACCTTTATCTTCTTTGTGGTGAAACAGCTGCAAAGTATCAACAACATGCAGGAATCTTACCGCTTCCTGAACGCAAAAGACTCGAAAAACGCCAGCAAAGCTGCTCTGTTAGCGCTGGGTATGATGGTGGTTGGCGCGGTGATTTGGTTCATTCCACCTTGGGCTTCTGCCATCCTTTACCCTGATGCGGCAACTCAGTATTCGCAACTGGGCGCGAAAGCGGGTGATGCGGTTTACCTGGTGTTTGCACGTGAAACCATGCCTCTTGGCACCGTGGGTTTGCTGATGGCCGGTCTGTTCGCCGCCACCATGTCTTCGATGGATTCAGCACTGAACCGCAACTCCGGCATCTTCGTTCGCAGCTTCTACGCACCTATCATGCGTAAGGGTCAGGCAACGGATAAAGAGCAGCTACGCGCAGGGCAAATCGCGTGTCTGGTGAACGGTCTGCTGGTTATTTTCATGGCGCAGTTCTTCAACTCGCTGAAACACCTGAGCCTGTTTGATCTGATGATGCAAGTTGCGACGCTGTTGCAATCTCCGATTCTGGTGCCGCTGTTCCTGGGTATCCTGATTCGTAAAACGCCAAAATGGGCACCATGGGCAACGGTTGTATTCGGTATGCTGGTTTCTTGGTCTGTAGTGGAATTCTTCACCCCGGCAAACGTGGCAAGCTGGTTTGGTATCGATGAACTGACTCGTCGTGAAGCAGGCGAAATGCGCACCATCATCACGATTGCGGCGCACCTGTTCCTGACCGCCGGTTTCTTCTGCCTGACCACACTGTTCTACAAAGAAGAGAACGACTCATACAAAGCGCAAACAGCCGAGTTCTTCAAAGATGTGGACACAGAATGTGTTGCCGAAGAAGGTCAGGACATCGTTGACCGTATGCAGCGCAACAAGCTGGGCAGTTTGGTGATGTACATGGCGGCGGGTCTGTCATTGATGATTCTGATCCCGAACCCAATGTGGGGACGACTACTGTTCCTGGGTTGTGCGGCGGTGATTGCTTTCGTCGGCTACGCTCTCAAACGCAGCGCCGGGCTGGACACCGTAGTAAAAAAAAGTGTGATTTCTTCTAACTGATTCAATTGAACGTTCACTGCCAATCCTCGTCGGTTGGCAGTGCCATTTGCGGAGATTATTTATGGCTAAAGGTGATGTAATTCAGCTGGCATTCGAATCATTCATCGACAGCGACACCCAAGTAAAAGTTACTCGTCTGACTCCAACGGATGTGATTTGTCATCGTAACTACTTTTATCAAAAGTGTTTTACCAAAGACGGCAGCAAACTGCTGTTTGCCGGTGACTTTGATGGAACCCGTAACTACTACCTGGTCGATCTGAACACACAACAGGCCAAGCAGCTTACGGAAGGCAAAGGTGACAATACCTTCGGCGGCTTCATCTCTGACGATGATCGTTCTTTCTTCTACGTCAAAAATGAACTGAACCTGATGAAAGTGGACCTCGAAACACTCGAAGAACAGGTCATTTACACCGTCGATGAAGAGTGGAAAGGTTACGGCACCTGGGTGGCGAACTCCGAATGCACGAAACTGGTCGGTATTGAAATCCTCAAGCGTGACTGGCAGCCACTGACCTCGTGGGAAAAGTTTGCTGAGTTTTACCACACCAAACCCACCTGCCGCCTGATCAAAGTCGATATTCAAACTGGTGAACTGGATGTAGTCCATCAGGACAACGCGTGGCTGGGCCACCCGATTTACCGTCCGTTTGACGATTCCACCATTGGCTTCTGCCATGAAGGTCCGCACGATTTGGTCGACGCACGCATGTGGCTGGTGAACGAAGACGGCAGCAATGTTCGCAAGATAAAAGAACACGCACCGGGCGAATCGTGCACTCATGAGTTCTGGATTCCGGATGGTAGCGCCATGGCCTATGTTTCTTACTTTAAAGGCATGACCGAGCGCGTGATTTACAAAGCCAACCCGGACACGCTGGAAAACGAAGAAGTGATGGTGATGCCGCCATGTTCACACCTGATGAGTAACTTCGACGGCTCTCTGATGGTGGGTGACGGCTGTGATGCCCCAGTGGATGTGGCTGACGCGGAAAGTTACGACATCGAAAATGATCCGTTCCTCTACATCCTCAACACCAAAACCAAGCACTACGCCAAGCTGGCCAAACACAGTACATCGTGGGATGTGCTCGATGGTGACCGTCAAATCACTCACCCTCACCCATCTTTCACACCGGGTGATACGGGTGTGCTGTTTACCAGTGATTTTGAAGGCGTGCCAGCCATTTATATCGCCGACATTCCGGCTGAATTGCGTTAAATCCCCCTATGCTCCGATAAGCCTTCGCTCACTGCGAAGGCTTTTTTTTGTCCGCCCCGATTGCTGCACGGAACTCTCGGCTGGTTTACACTTCTAACTCGCGTAAACCTTAAAACATAACGGAGTCAGGAATGATCGTCACCACCACCCCTCAGGTTGAAGGCAAACGTATCGTGCGCTATTGCGGCGTCATCGCCGGAGAAGCCATTTTAGGCGCCAATATTTTCAAAGATCTGTTTGCTGGCATTCGCGATATCGTGGGTGGCCGTTCAGCAACGTATGAGCATGAATTACAAAAAGCACGCACCATTGCCCTACAAGAGTTGCAAGCGCGCGCCACAGAGCTTGGGGCGAACGCCGTTGTCGGGATTGATCTGGACTACGAGACATTCGGAAAAACCAACGGCATGTTAATGGTGTCCGTCAGTGGTACAGCGGTAATAGTCGAATAAAGTAAAAAGGCAGCCTTAGCTGCCTTTTCTGTAATAAATAAACCTTCGTTGACTCATAAATATAAATCTAAACTTTAGTATGGCATCGGATATTCATATTTATCTAAGATCTGTTTTTATTATTAGCTGACTTCTTCCATGCCAATATTACTCTTCGCCCAGATTAACGCCTGCAGACGATTCTTCGCATTTATTTTCTTAAATACATTGTGCAGGTGAGTCTTCACGGTGTTTTCACTCACGTAAAGTTTATCGGCGATTTCAATATTTGAAGCACCACTGCCAAGCAGTTTAATAATTTGTTGTTCACGGCGAGTCAAACGAGTGTAGACCTGTGACGTCACAGCCGGAGCACCTGCGCGATAGTGCATGATGTACTCCTGAGCCAACTTACGGGTCAGCCACATTTCGTCTTCCAGAATCTTGTTCATGCCTTTGACTAACGCTTCAATATCGTCGTCGGCGAAGAACACACCAGATAGTTTTTGCCATTTAAACAAAGACTTAGATTCAGCCTCGGGCGGGCAATTGATCACCACCTCTTTGGCCTCCGGGCACGTCATCTGTTTAAACGTGTAGTAATCGCCGAGGGTCTCGCTCTCAATGCATGAATAATCGATGATGATAATTTTGACGTCGTGACACGCAGGATCATTCTCGTGCTGCCACACTTCACTAAACGGTGAAACATCAATCCGAACCGGCAATTTGGATTCTAATGCGTCTTTTAATAATCTCGATTGCATGCATACATCGGAAAGTAATCGTACGTTTAGTCTTTTTCCTTCACTCATTACAAATACTCCTAAGCCCTATGACTGACATAAGTAAAAACTAACCCGAAGGAGGGGGAAGTCAATGCGCCAAATTCGCTAGGAACTATTTATATACGAATAATGCTTATTTTAGTTGAACTAATTCATCAACTTAATTCATTGTCTTATTTATGAGAAGCATTGATAGATTTAATTATATCCATGTATTAGTGAAGCTTAAATAACGACATGCATCACAATTAAATAGCCAAATATTAATAATTCAGACAATTAATATCCTGTTCGATCCAGCTTCTTTGCCCCAACAACCTAAGGCAAGTTACAGTACATCCAACGTCGCCTTCACTCGCTCCAGCGCCACCATGGTTCTGAACCATTTCACGTTGGGGTTACTGTGAAACAGCTTGTCGCAAATCTCCTGAAAACGTTGCATGTTGGGCACCACCAGCACTAAGACAAAGTCAGCATCGCCGGTAACGTAATAACACTGCTGAACTTCTGGGCCGGAGAAACTTTGCTTGAGGACATCCAGATCGAGCGCATACGTTTTCTCTGCCTGTACTTCAACCACAATCGTGATGACCTGATTGAGTTTGTCAGGGTCCAAAACCGCAACATTGGCTTGAATGTAACCATTGTCTTTGAGTTTTTGGATACGCCGCTGAACAGAAGCCGTCGACAAATAAACCGCATCCGCCAACTCGCGCAGCGGGGTTTGGCAGTTACGCTGCAACAATTCCAACAATGCATAATCGTATTTATCTAACGTCATCAGACTCTTCCGGTGAGAAATTTTCTCACTCACGTTATGAATTTCGAGCGCCTTTATCAAGTCTGACGCAATAAAATATCTTCACTTTATTCATAACCCTTTTGTGACCATGCAAAAAACCATGCACACCCCATTAGGCGTCACCCTCAATGTGATTGCCTCTGCGCTCTTTGCGCTGATGTTCGCCTACACCGCTTTATTGCAAGAGCTGAAAGGCGAAGAAATTTATGGCTGGCGAATTCTGCTCACCTTTCCACTGCTCACGCTGTTCATCCTGCTAAGAGGCTATTGGTCTCAGGTCGCCACGTTGTTTCAGCGCCTGCGGACCGAGCGCTTTTTTTGGTTGTCACGCATCGTATCGTCGTTTCTGATTGGCATTCAGTTGTGGCTGTTTATGTGGGCACCCGTCAATGGTTACGGGCTTTCGGTGTCGCTGGGTTACTTCATTATGCCAATCACCATGGTGGTGGTCGGGCGCTTTGCGTTTAAAGATCGCATGTCGCGCTTTCAGCAGCTAGCCTGTTTGTTTGCATTGGTCGGCGTTATAAACCAACTGGCCATCTCTCAAACATTGTCATGGCCAACGCTCATGGTTTGTTTAGGTTATCCGATCTATTTTTGGCTGCGCTACAAAACCGACACCAACCACATTGGCGGCCTGTGGTTTGATATGATGCTCAGCCTGCCTTTCAGCTTGTACTTCATTTTTCACAGCGGCGATGTGCTGCAAGCATTGAGCATCAATTTGGATTTGTTGTGGCTTATCTTAGGGTTGGGCGCTATCAGTGCGCTGGCGCTGGCCTTTCAATCGCTGTCAGCACCGCATCTGAATCTAACACTGTTTGGCTTGCTGGTTTATGTCGAACCCGTGTTATTGCTGCTGGTTGCACTGTTGCTCGGCGAAAGCATTTACGCTGGCGAATGGCCAACTTACATCGCCATCTGGCTTGCCGTCGTCGTATTGATGATGGAAGGCGGGCTGAGTCTGCGTAAGTCCAGCAGGACGGTAAAACGCACACCAAGCGACGAACCCATTCGTTCAACTGAGTAAGCTTTGGTATTTGCTTTCTAATGTTTGAAGCGCGAGTTCAAGATTGGGCTCTGGCTTGCTCAGATGAGTTATCAGAGTCATGAAGTAGCAATCAAGCAACACCGGCATTTTTTCGGCTAACGCCGCCGGAAGATTGGCCGTATCAAAAATCGCCTGATTGAAAGATTGGTAGTAGTCCATGTCCCACACCACTTCTTTAAGCAGGGCACGACTCAAATTCACGTTAGCAAAATAGTAGCCGTAATAGGTGCGAGCAAACTGCATCGCCAGCTCACACATATCTTGCGAAGGTTGATTGACTCCTTGTTGCGACAACCGCTCCAGTTGATTCATGACGCCTTCGCGCAGTATGGCCAATTTAGTCTCAAAGTGACTGAAAACCGTTCCATCCGCCACGCCAGCCTGACGCGCTATCTGGCGAGTCGAGGTTTCTTGATATCCTTGAGTTTCAAACAGTTGCCACGCAGCTGCCAGTATTCGCTCTCTCGTTTGCTCTCGCTTACCCATAATCCACTCATCATCATTTCATGCCGTTGCATCATACCTTTCCCTACTCACATTGACAAACTGAGCGCGCTCACTTATAAATTGAGCACGCTCAATAAAACGATAATTTGGAGAAAATAATGATAACGATGCTCAAGACCGTGATGCTGACACTCTGCCAATGGTTTGTATTTTTGCCAGGCTTGTTTTGCTTTTCGTACCTGCTGAGGCCGCTGCTGATTGTGGTGTTGGTGCCGGGTGGCCTGCTGCTTTTGGCCGTGATTGGCGGACAAGAAGTCAGAGCGGAAATGAAACAGATGCTTAAAGGAATGATGACGTCGCTTTGACTCAAGCAAACAGCCAGTTTCAATATCGATTGCGCGTAATGAGAGCCCGACTTAGCTGATTTGAATGTCGCACTTTGTCCAATTCACGACGATGCCTGTCCAGTTCTGCGCAGATATCCTGGCGGCGCTTATTTAGCATGAATGTCCGATTTACTTACCCACGGATAAATTCATCATGTTAGATAACCCTGCAGACAAATACCGACCGGCTGCGATCATTCCGTTTCCGCAGCGAACCTGGCCTTCAAAAGTGCTGACGCAGGCGCCGCGTTGGTGCTCCACGGATCTGCGTGACGGCAATCAGGCTCTCGCCAACCCGATGAATAAAGAGAGAAAACTGAAGTTCTTTCACCACTTGGTTGAATGCGGATTCAAAGAGATCGAAGTCGCTTTCCCTTCTGCATCACAAACCGATTTCGATTTTGTGCGCTGCCTGATTGAAGAGCGCCTGATTCCAGACGACGTCACCATTCAGGTCATCACCCAATCGAGAGCGGATCTGATTGAGCGCACCGTCGCCGCGCTCAACGGAGCGCCAAAAGCCATCATCCATTTATACAATGCCACCGCGCCGCTCTTTCGTGAGCTGTTGTTCGAGCAAGGCAAGCAAGCCACATTGGAACTGGCCGTCAAGGGGGTGAGGCAGATTAAGGTCTTGTGCGACGCACATCCACAAACGCAGTGGACACTGGAATACTCGCCAGAAACATTCAACTTCACCGAGCCAGAATTTGCACTGGAGATTTGCGAAGCCGTTGCCGCTGTCTGGCAGCCAAGCCAACAGCGCCCGCTCATTCTTAACTTGCCCACCACGGTGGAGTGCAACACGCCGAATGTATTCGCCGATCAAATCGAGCACTTCATTCGTACCTTCTCTTGCTTGCAGTTTGTCACCATCAGCGTACATCCGCATAATGACTGCGGCACCGGAGTCGCCAGTGCTGAGCTTGCGATGCTGGCAGGCGCCACTCGTATTGAAGGCTGTCTGTTCGGCAACGGCGAGCGGACCGGCAACGCCGATTTGGTGACAATTGCGCTCAATCTGTACTCACAAGGCATCGATCCGCAACTGCGCTTTTCAGACATTCGACGCACGGTGGAAGTCGTCGAAGAGTGCAATGAGCTGCCCGTCCACCCTCGCCATCCCTACGGCGGGCGACTGGTGTTTACCGCATTCTCCGGCTCGCATCAGGACGCGATCAAAAAAGGCTTTGCCCGCCATCACCAAGCGCCTCAACCAGTTTGGTCGATCCCTTATTTACCACTCGACCCCATGGATCTGGGTTGCAACTACGAAGAGGTGATTCGGGTCAACAGCCAGTCGGGGAAAAGCGGTGCAGCGTGGTTGCTGCAAGAGAACCACGGCTTGTCGCTCCCCAAAATGCTGCAAGTGGATTTAAGCCAACGCGTGAAACGCCATACTGATCAAACCGGACGCGAAATCTCGCTTGCCGAATTGTGGCAGCTTTTCAGACAAGCCTATGGATTAACGCCATCGCCAGAGATGTGCCTGATGAGTTATCAGAGCCAACCCACACTGGATGGCCAGAGTATTGAAAGCCGCCTGCGTTTCAATGAAGAAGAGATATTATGCTCTGGCGTTGGCAACGGTTTACTCTCAGCCATGTTAAACGCACTCACTAAGCAGTTTGGTGTCGCGAGCAACATCGTCGATTACCACGAACACACGCTCGGCTCGCACACGCAGAGCAAGGCGGTGACCTACGTTCAGCTTCAGTCTCAATCGTCGAATGTGAACCACTTTGGCGTGGCGATTGAAGAGGATGCGACCAAGGCATCGCTGCAAGCCTTGATGAATGCCTACGCCAACCTGCTCAAAACACAGAATAGTTAGAGCGCCATTGAGGCCGTATATTCGCTCGGAGACAGCCCGATACGGCTTTTAAACATGGCGCTGAACGCACTCGGGCTGTCGTATCCAATGGCCAGCGCGCTGTCGAGCACACTGTGGCCGCTGGCTAACAGTTCGAGAGCGTGAATCAAGCGTTTCTGGCGCAGCCATTCGGTAAACGTGAGCCCCAGCTCTTGTTGAAATTTGCGCGAAACGGTGCGTTCACTTTGGCTCAAATATTTCGCCGCATCAGACGCGGTCCAAGGGTGAGCAATGCGTTCAGACACGTAATCACACAGCGTGATTAACCCATCTGAACTTGGATTTGGCAGATAAAAGTCGACTGGTTTAAGTCGGCGCAATTCATCGAGAATCAGCTCAAAAATGCGCTCTTCCCGCGTTCCGGCAATCCGTTCATCGGGCAGCGACACCGCTTCAACAATCAGATGTTTCAGTAAAGACGGCACTTCCGACAACACGCAAGTGTTAGGCATATCAGCTCGTGCCATCGAATCGACAAACAGCGTACGCACTTTGACATTGCCCGTAATTCTGAGGCTATGGGAAACGCCAGCCGGAATCCACATGCCTTTATTCGCGGTCACCACCCAAGTTCCGGCGGCCGTATCCACCCGAATCACGCCATTTAACGCGTGCAGAAACTGCGCACACTGATGCTCGTGTGCAGCTTCTGTATCACCATGAGTGTAATCGTGAGCGTAAGCCAGAACAGGCGGCCCCAACATTTCGTCGCAGAATTTCATTGTGTGTTCGCTAAAGCTAGCCTCATTAAACGTGGTGGAGAATCACCAGAAAAATCATACTAGCGGTCACACCGTGAGATGCAACTGTTTGGAACGTCTGGCTTAATCGGAAAGCAGAGTTTGGTGTTCCACACCCTATCTATCATGGCTAAACAAATCGTCAAACATTAGAAAAGGTAAAAGCGCAACCAAGGGGAAACGCAGTTTAAAGCGCGTAATTAAAATTCGATGAATTAACGCCTCGTTACTGTGAGACAAACGTAAGCCATACTTGAGCGCAGTGAAACTGTCCTGAGGTTGGAGGAGCTCTAAAACAACCTGTTTTCGGCCTGCCCTTATCTCGATATGAATGTATTGAAAATACCGACCAATAGCAGCACACCTATAATAATGGCCAGACCTAGATAGCTTATTTTCATGCGCATTGAGTCGTCGTTTCCAGCCGGAAATTTGCCCAATGTCACCGTTTTTGAAATCGCATATCCAACCGTATAAAAGAACCACCCGACTAATCTAATTTCAAGTAGTAGCATAAACACTCTGCCAAACACTCTGAGCAGCATACTTATAAGATCATCCATTTATTGCTCCATTTTCAATACCAAGCGTAGGGAATAACTATTAACGCCATACTCGTTTATGCTCGTACTCAAAGAAATTGAAGGACTAAACAAGCAATAAACGCTGGTAGACCAGCTATGAAAAAACTAAGCCAGTCTGGTAGTTCATTCGATAGTGCTCTCGTTCGTCTTTTGCGAAATCATGGCCTTCTACCATTTTGTAGACTTTATCTGTTCTAGGATCATCTAACCGAGTCGTCTTACTATGGATACCACCTTCCCACATGAGCTTCGCCAAAAACCATATGACGATGACAACAAAGAAAAGAAAGTCGACCAACTGAGTAGTAGCAAAGAATGGAACAAACTGGGCTAGAGCTATAACAACAAGAACCGCTGAGAGGTTAATTAGAACCAATTTTTTGAGCAAATCGAGCAAAATTACCTCCTAGAGCAGAGCACTGAGTTAAGGGGTGACTGCCACAAAACCACCGCAAACTAAAAAGGCCACGCGGCATGAATCTCTCTTGAGCGCCTTGCTATACGTTGACCTTGTAGGTTAAGTCTGACACTTCATCACCTGTGATACCTCTGAAACCCCAACAATGAGCAGGTTGCTCTTTGATTGTAATTTCAACATCAATGGGAGCGATGCCTAAACTCGATTCAATATTATTAAATAGAGCCTTTATTAGAGCCTTCTTGGTTTCGACTTTGCGACCTTCCATCATATTTACTTCTATCACCGTGTAAGCATCAGAACGGCCACTAGGATAGTAGAAATCACTTTTATCGAGAGGGACGAATCTTTGAGCTCGCTTATCCTCAGGCAAACCTAAGGCTTGAGTCATTGATTGTTGGATCACATCTGATAAATCAGCTTTTATGGCGTTCAAATGCTCTTTAATTCCATATATAACGACCACGATTTCTCCTTAAAACGTATAACGCCCGCCACAAACGCGAGTAACTTGTTGCGAGTTGAGCTGCAAAGCGGCGCTTTGGTGGCGATTGTTAGCCAAATACTAACTAATTTAAAAAACTTTTCCCGTAACATCTATGCAGTAACTGCTAGTCGTTGAATTTACTCTCAGCTGAAGTTTTGATTTCTCAGCGCCATATTCAGCTACGTATTTCTTAACCTCCTGAGCAAATTCCTCTTTTAGAAAAAAACTAGCTGATTGACCGTATGACAGAGACACAGGTAATTGATGCCCAAACCGCTCTAAATTGGTGACAAAATAAACAGCATTTTGTTTATTATCTACAATCAGGGAAATTGAACTAACCAAAGACGGCCTAGCCCCTTTAGATACTACTGTGACACAATAATTTCCGTTTGGAGTAAACTCCGTTATCGCTGTACAAAATTTAACCTCGACATTTTCACTTTCGCGAATCCTCTGCTGTTCTGCTAACCATAGTGCAACCAAAACAGCAACAACCGCTGCAATACTTGAAACCCAAGTTCCAACCATAGAGAGAATGGGTATAACCAAAGCGGAGAATTGCTCTAAACTTAACGAAACCCCCAGCGCAACGCCAAATAAAAAGAACAACCCCGCGCTCAATATAATCGCGAATGTGATTAGTGCGTATTTTTGAAATTTCCAAGTCACTCAGATTTTCTCATTTGACTAACATTTTATTAGTGCGTATGCGCACTTCCCTCATTAAACCAGTAAAAACGCGCATTGTTAACTGATTGTATTTCAAAGAAGTAATTACCTGTATCTTAAATACACCATTCGGGGAAACGCGCATGCGCGTTATCCAAACCTATTATTTACTGGATGAAACACATAGGTGATTAACTTTAAGGTTATTTGCTACGAGAAAAATGAGAAAACGCGCACGAATACAGGGTAGGAATCACTATAAACCCTTAATTTAAATACAGCTGTATAGTTGTAATCAATCTCTGGAAGCTTTCATCAGACGAGATATATAGATGAGAATTTTTCGGGAGAACATCCGTTTGTTGCTTCGCCGCAGACAACTGACTAATTCTTTGGGGCAGAAATAAGCACATCATGGCAAGCCAGAACGTGCTTACCATGATGTTGAGACAGGGATTTGGATGGGAATATTTAAGCTATACGTCGGCGAGCTTACGCTGCTAACGATTAAGTGCGGTACAGCACTTTAACAACGTGCCAGCCAAATTTAGTTTTCACCAGTTGAGGGGTGAGGATTTCACCTTGGAAACACGCTTTATCAAACTGTGGCACCATTTGCCCTTGGCGAAACTCACCCAAATCGCCACCTTTTTTGCCCGATGGACACAGTGAATATTTCTTGGCCAGAGTCTGAAACTTTGCACCTTTCTTTAGCTGCTGAATGATGTCATCAGCCTGTTCTTTGTGCTTCACCAGAATATGAAGCGCTGCTGCGGTTCTTGCCATATTTGACCCTCAAACGACTTAGTGCGGTAAAAAAGTGGCTTAGTCTATCGGAACTCCGACCGAGTTGCACCCTGCATTGACGACGACATTCTAGCTACAATTTAATGAATCTTTGTTATCGGTCGCTAAAGGAATTGAAACGAAGTTGTATAACTTATTGAACAACTTCTCACTCAATAGTAAAAAAGCGCCGTTACCGTTGCTGATACGATATTTTCGGTTAGTATAGTTACTCATGCGTTTAGATTAAGAATTTCGTTATGGCTAAAACCATTAGTAAGGCAAATCAGTCACAAGGCATGCTGATGTTCACGCTGAACATGCAAAAGCAGTTGTTTGCGATTGGTACACTCAAAGTACGAGAAATCGTTCCTTACTTGCCGATGACTCAAATCCCCTACTCTCACCACCACGTTGTGGGCACTGTGACTATCCGCAATATGACCGTGCCTGTCATCGACATGGCTGCGGCGATTGGTTTTCGTCCGATTGCTCCTCAAGAGTACAAAAACAGCTATCTGATTGTGACGGACTGTCTGCGTACCGTAGTAGCATTCATGGTGCGTGGAATTGAGAAGATCATCGAGTGTGACTGGCGTTCGATTGAATCAGCGCCGCCAACCGCCGGACGCAATGTGTTCGTCACTGGCATCACCCGTTATCAGGAGCAGATTGTTCAACTGCTGGATGTGGAGCTGCTGCTGTCAAAAATCTATCCGCAGTATGAATCGACCAAAGTGCCGATGCTGACTGACGTTGAACGTGAACGCTTGAAAGCCCTGAACATTCTGTTGGTTGACGACTCATCGATTGCACGCAAACAACTGGCGGATGCACTGGATCGCATTAATATTCCGTATCAGATCTGCAAAAATGGTCTGGAAGCGGCAGATTTAATGAAAAAGCTGGCTGGCGAAAATCAGGCGATTGATATTTTGGTGAGTGATATTGAAATGCCAGGTCTGGATGGTTATGAGCTGGCGTTTGAAGTGCAGAACGATCCAAAACTCAGCCATGCATACTGTATTTTGCACACTTCTTTGTCGAGTGAGATTTGTGTCGACCGCGCTCATCAGGTTGGTGCGCATGAAGCACTGGAAAAATTCAATGCAACCGAGCTAATCGAAGCCATGCTACGTGGCGCGAAGAAGCTTGAAGCTCAGCGCCACTCACACGCGTAATGCATTCAGCCTTGCAAGGTCAGGCTTTGCAAGGCTTCTCTGTCTGATTTCTTCAGTTTGCTGACCACCAGTTGGTAGGAACGCAGACACAAATCTTCAATCATTCCCGTATCAACATCGCCTTCTAAATCGACCGAAATCCAGTGACGCTTGTTCATATGATAGCCCGGACGAATGGATGAAAACTGGCTGGTAAGAACTTCGCCGTCCTGCGGAGTGCATTTTAGTGTCACGAAGTACGGCGCGCTCTCCTGAGAGACATAAGCAAACATTTTTCCGCGAATCTTATACACCAGTGGATCAGGGCCAAACGGATAGCACGCTTCCGACTGGAGCAGAGAATCGAGATAGTCGGTCAGTTGTTGCAAAGTCATCATCACGTACTCCTAAGATTATTCGAAGCTAGAGAGCCAAAATTTCAGTAACTGAGTGAGTTGCTGCTGATCGTCACCCGACAATCCTTCCACCAGCTTTTCCTGAATTTTCACATGCTCAATCACCAGCTCATTGACCACGTCTAAACCTTCATCACTGAGCTGAACTTCAATACTGCGACGATCCGCGGTGCTGTGCAAACGGTGAATCAAACCTTTTTGTTCAAGCTTATCAAGGCGATTGGTCATCGCACCGGACGTCAGCATCATCGAAGCAAGCAGCTCCGACGGAGTCAGGCGATAAGGTGCGCCCGCTCGCAATAAGGTGGCCAGTACATCGAACTCGCCCATTTTCAAACCGTAGCGCTTATGAACTTCCGCAACGGCAGTTTCCAGGTGTTTGGTCAAACGCATCATGCGTCCCATAATGCTCATCGGTAACGTGTTGAGCTGCGGCCGTTCTTGTTGCCATTGTGACAATACGCGATCAATCGCATCCATCAGTGTGGGTTCTCCGTCTGTGTTTACTGACAAAATACTTTAACATAAAGATACTTTACAAAAAGTATTTCTTACGATAACTTTCTGCTCAGATATCTCAACATAAAGATACTTAACATGAACATTTTAATTGCCATGATACCTGCCTTCTTTTGGGGAACCACCTACGCGGTGACCAAATACACCCTAGCGGACTGGCCTCCGCTACTGCTCGGAGCCATTCGAGCGCTGCCTGCTGGCCTGCTGCTGCTGGCCCTGCGCCCGAGCCTGCCGGAGAAATCCCGTTGGCGTCCACTGCTTACCATTGGCCTGGTCAACATCGCTGCCTTCTTTAGCCTCATTTTCGTGATGGCTCTGACCTTGCCTTCCGCTATTTCAGGTGTGGGCATGGTATCGGTTCCCGTATTCGCGATGTTTTATCACTGGCTGGTCAGTCGTCAGCGTCCATCGTCAATTCAGTTGCTCAGTGGCGCGGCATTGATTGCTTTGGCTTGGTTCTTGTTCGACCCGAAATCGCTCAGCCTCAATCCATTGGGTTTGATGGCGATGCTGGCCGCCATTCTGTGTATTATCTTCGGCTCAACTCTGACCAAGTCTCTCGGCGGCAAAATCCACTGGTGGACAGTGCTCAGCTGGCAGCTGATCATCGGCGGTGTGGCACTTGGTCTGGCGGCTCTCGTGCATGCCTTTTTCTCGCCTCAGGTCTACATGGAGACACTAACGCACATCAGTACACGTAACATTCTGGGTTTATTGTGGATTGTGCTGCTCAACACAGCGCTCGGCTACGGATTGTACGTGTGGCTCTTGCAAAGAATGTCGGTGGTGGATTTCACGTTTGGTGGCATTGCCAACCCGGTCGCCGGGATCGTGTGTGGCGGTTTATTGCTGAATGAGATTTATCGTCCGGATCAATACGCATTGATGGGAGGCATGATTGTGATGTCTTTACTGCCACAAGTGGTTGCTCTGATCCGTCAGCGCCACACTATGCGCGTGGTTTCTCAGCAGTAGTCGTTTTCGACCGGTGTGACGTCACACCGGTCAAGCTTTGATTTAGCGTCGCGGCATCGCAATGCGTGCGTTTTATCACAGAGAGCGACGATAGTGAGAAAAACGTTCAGATAAACCACAATTTCAGTCTGTTTTTTGCGGCGCGAAGCCTCGAGATCCGCTAATCTTAGCGCATAGAGTTTAGGTGCCTTTTAACTTATCCCAAGAATGACTGACGACGACTTTAAAAAATCCACTTCTAACTTAAAGAAGGCCGTTCCGCTGATGATGAAACATCACGTTGCGGCTACTCCTGCGAATTACGCCCTTTGGTACACCTACGTTGACAACACCATTCCTCAGCTCAATCAGGAAATGGATGTTGTACTGGATAACTTCGGGCTGTGCCCGCCTGCATCCGGCGAATACATGTACAAGCAATACATCGCGACCAAAGCCGAAACCAGTATCGGTGAACTGCGCGCCAACATTGAGCTGCTGGTTAACGAAGTGGCAAGTTCGATGTCGGACACCATGACCGATACCACCGCTTTTGAAACGATTATTGACAGAAGCTTTAATGATCTGGAACGTGTCGAAAAAGAAAATCTGTCGATTGAAGAAGTGATGTCGCTCATCCGTCAGTTGGTCAGTGAATCTCGCGATATTCGCCACTCGACCCGCTTTCTTAATAGCCAGCTGAAAACCGCGAGCCAGGAAATCACGCGCCTCAAGACTCAGCTCGCGGAAGTGCAAAAAGATGCGCTGTTTGACACTTTATCAGGGCTATACAATCGACGTGCGTTTGACGATGACATCAGCGCTTTGCTGCACGCACAGCAACCGATGAGCATTGTGCTGCTCGATATTGACCATTTCAAAACGTATAACGACGATTTCGGTCATCTGTTCGGTGATGCGGTGATCCGTGCAATTGGCAAGCGCCTCCATTCCAGTTGCCGCGAAGGCATTACCGCCTATCGCTTTGGCGGTGAAGAGTTTGCATTGATTGTGCCCAACAAGTCGCTGCGCAGTGCTCGCCAGTTCTCTGATGCGCTGCGCCGTGCGATTGAAAAGCTGAGCGTGCGCGATCGCCGCACCAGTATGCAGGTTGGCAACATTACGGCGTCATTTGGTGTCGCAGAGCGCGACCCTACTGATACCGTTGAAACGCTGATCGATCGCGCCGACAAGATGCTCTATGAAGCGAAAAATCTTGGCCGAAACCGTGTGATGCCCATTTAAGTTCAAGGCAGATTTAACATTTGCCATGTGCAAAATAGAAAATCCTCCCAATGGAGGATTTTTTTATGGAGAGCGTTTCATCAGGATGGCATTACAAATTAAAGCAGTAGTTCAGGTAGTAATCTTCGCCGCTTTTTGCGGTGTATTCTTTGTCTTCACTGCATGCCTGAGGTTTACCACGTTCATCACCTTTCACCAGACTAATCCAGTGACGCATCGCTGCGGTTGGCGTGGTGTTGTCGCCCATCTGTGTGAAAGTGGTACAGGTTTCTAACTGAATATCGTCAATCTCTACCAACTCCACACAGCCTGTGCCTTTCTGGCAACCCAACATCACATCCACATGACAGCCGTTACCATCACGGAACAGAATCGAACATGGGTTATCTTTGCCACCCGTGAATGCTACAAAGTGCTTCGGATGTTTCAGACCGCTGTGACGTCCATCTTTGAAGTAAGCGAGAACGTGGTGGTAATCAATCACGTAACTGGTCACTTCCTGATGAGACCCTGTTTCCAGCGGGAACAAACGGTCGAGCAGTTGTTTCGCTTTCAGCTGTTTTTCACGTTGCTGGTTTGCGCTGATTGTCTCGACGGCGAAGACTGCTTCAGCGATAAAGGGTTTCTGTTGTTTTTGGATTTCTGTTTTATCGAATGTCAGCATATTCATCGTCTTTCCCTCATGGATAACATTAAATTTCGTCCTAGAGCAAATAATCCAAACTTGCGTTTAATTTTCGTTCAAGTTTGTGACTTGCTTAATTTGTAGACTAGCGGATTTTTAACTACAATTTCACAACAAAAATTTTACAATGTGAATTTTACAAAATGGCCGTGTCAAAAAGCTTAGTCAGACAATCTCATTTTCTGGGAACGAAAGTGAGAAACCTTAGGAAACGCAACCACTTAACGATGGAAGATCTGTCGGCGCGTTGCATTCGCATTAATCCGGAGTACGCCCCCTCGGTTTCTTACTTGTCGATGATCGAACGGGGAAAACGGGTTCCGAGCGTCGAAATGTTGGAAGTGATCGCCGAAGTGTTCCAAAAGGACCCAACATGGTTTCTTGACGACGAGCCGGAGCAAGCCGACATCACGCCAGACAAAGGCAACCGCGGCGGTATCAGCGGCATGGCGCTGGAGCCGAGCTTTCTGTTTTCCAATGACATCCTGCAAATTGCGATTCCTGAAATGCTGTCACAAACCGGCATCACGGGTCGCCAGTTCGCCCACCTCCTCATTCGCGCGCATCAGGAAAGCCTGCAAAACCACTTTCCGGATCTGGAACGAGCCGCGGAAGATGTCGGCCTGAAGCGCCTGAATCTGGCTGTCGAAGATCTGTTTGATATCGCCAAAAGCCTTGGCCTCAACATTCGTTGGGTACAAAGAACGCCACACGATGTGGTCGACGAACTGGGCGTCAGCGCCAAACAGCTTGTGACCTCGTTCTTTGAGCCGCCAGGCACCATTTATCTCAATGAGATTCTGCGCAACTACCCGACGCGGCTTAAATACGATTTGGCGGTGTACATTGGTCACAACGTGCTGCACAGCAAAGACGGTCTCAAGAGTGTACTGTCGGTCGGTCACACTCAGGGTTGGGAAGAGCAGGACACACAACCGACTTCGGAGCTCAACTCTCAGGACATTTTGCAGGCGTGGCGCGACTTCGAATCGAGTTTCTTTGCCGGTGCTTTGCTGTGTCCGAAAGTGCCGTTTCGTCAGTTGCTTGATCGCAACGGCTATGAAATCGACGTGCACAAGAAAGCCGGCGTCTCTCCTTCGGTTGCGATGCGTCGCATGACGGTGGTTTCGCCTTATCCGCACTGGCACTACTTCGACGCATATGGCGAAGGCAAACTGAAAGCTGTCTATCGTGGCAACGGCATCCCGCTACCGTGGGGTAACATGCGCAAAGTGAACGACCCTTGTCAGCACTGGGCGGTATTTCGTCGATTGTCTGAACCGCAGGATGGCAGCTCAGCTCAGATTTCGATTCTCAACGTGGGAGATGAACCCAGGATCTATTGCTGTGAATCGGTGAACATGATTGATCCTGCGGGCAACAACCGAGTGTTGTGTGCCGGGATTGACCTCAACCCGGCGATTGCGGCGCAAGGTGGCGATGCACGCTCGATTGCAGAAGAACTGAAAGCCTCTTGCGTCAGCCAAGGCGGCAGTACCGTGATCCCTCGTCACATCAAAAAAGATCTGCTGACCATTGCCAAGATCCTGAACATCAACTGGATTGAGCGTGGCATTGAAAATGATGCGAGGCTGATTTGTTCACGCGGAGCTGTGTGTCCACGAAAACCGAGTTGTTATGAGAAATGTGGCGGATAGCAGGCAGAAAAAAAGCCAATCGCAATACTCGCGATTGGCTGATATAGATGTGAACAAGAAGGTTCACTAACAACGTCAGTTGGCTAGGTGACCCTCGGCTTAAAAGGGTCGAACTATATAATGCAGATAGCGTGCCAACTTTTATTTTTACTGAAACACACGCTTTCTGGACAAATATTCATCAGTTTCATTACAACAGATATCATAATTGAATTGCAATTTGCGAATATATGCAGATTGCAAATGTTATATGGAATTAATTGGCCAGCATGTTAATGCTTATAGAACACCCAGATCGGCCCAATTAATAAGAATTGCAGATCACTCAGAAAGGAAGGTTTCTTGCCTTCAATTTTATGGCCAACAAACTGCGCTATCCACAGCAGTACGAACAGAGCCAGTGACAGCGGCAATAAAGGCAATGCCATCAGTTCCACACTCCAGGCCAACCCGATACAGGCCAGCGTAAAGCCGAGCATCATCAGAAAAACGGTCATGGATAAGCGGTAGTAGAAACCAAGAACCGGCACCGCAACCAGCCAGATCCAGTCAACGCGCCATTCCATTAGCGGTGCCGCAGGCAGCGACCAGATAAGGCCAACGATAGAGAGGTAAATCCCGGGCACGGCCACACGGTGAATTCTTTTGTTGATCGGGTTTTGATGGCTGACAGCATACGCATCCAGCCATTGATTTAGCGTTCGCATTATTCATCCTTGAACAACGGTAGAGGAAGGCTCAGTCAGCGATGTGTCTGACGCCGTTTTACGGCGTACATGCGTTCGTCAGCCAGTTTGAGCATGGCATCGATATTTTCGATGTCCGCGCTATAAATAGCGTGGCCAATACTGATATGTAAATCAATCAGATGCCCTTCGTAAATCACCGGAGTGTGACAGAGTGCGGCTTCTATCGCGCTGACAACGGTTTTAATGTCCTCTTCCACAATCCGCGGCAGCAGCACCAGAAATTCATCGCCGCCGATACGCGCGATCACATCTGAACCACGCAGCACAGATTTCAACCGTTCAGCACACGCGATCAGAACCTTATCACCAGCCGCATGACCATAGGTATCGTTGATGAGTTTGAATTTGTCCAAATCAATATTGAGCAGAGCAAAGCTGTCGTGATTGCCAGATTTCTTGGCGTGGTCAAAGAAACTCTGCATGGTGAACATGAAGTAGCGCCGGTTAGGCAGGTGCGTCAGTGTGTCATGCATTGCGCGGTTGTGGGCCGTGCGATAGAGGCGATAAATCACCACAAACGCAATCGCGAGCAGCGCCATCACCGGATAGCCGACCAAACGCACCAGATTGACTTGATACCAGGGCACGTTGTCCAGCATTTCGTGCTTCTCAGCGGCGGCAATCGCCCAGCTACCATAAGGGAAATGCACGGTCTCTACCGCAAACGCATTATCAAATGTACTCTGCTTACCGTAGAACAGGTCACCATTCATGCCGGTGCTGTCGATACCACGAATCGCAAAATCGTAGGTATACACAAACGACTCGATACCCGAGGCCAAAAACAGTGATTCCCAGTCCAGTACAATGCTGCACACACCCCAATATTCCTGATTCATCGGCGGATCAGTAAAAATTGGAATACGCACGATCAACGCCCGCCCGCCCTGTACCAGATTGACTGGGCCAGCAATGAAAATTTGCTTGGCCGTTCGGGCTTTCACGATGGATGCCCATTGGCTGGGTACTGTTCGATAGTCCAGCCCCATGGCGGCTTTGTTCTCGTCGTAGGGGAAGATGTAACTGATGACATCATTCGGTGCGAGACCAATCACTTTGAGGTGTTTACCTTCACGCAGGATGTGGTTGGCTAATTTGTTCCAGTCCCGCACTTTAGAATCAGGGCGCAGAGTGACAAGAGTAGACAGGCTATTCGCCACATAAATATCAGAAAGGATAGAGGCTTCCAGTCGAAAACGGATTAAAGAAAGCTCTTCACGTGCATGAGACTGAAGTCCGTCCCGAATGTACGCTATTTGATGATTGTTGAGCGCTTCTATCAATCCAATGCTGGAAAGAATAAATACGAAAAAAAGTACACGAATAGACTTTCTCTTGCCTGAGGTTTGACTCATGCAATCCCTCTCTTTGCCTGTCGTCTTTTGCGCCAGGTTCTGGTATTTAGTGTATGGCTTGCCGCTATTTACTTAGCATAACCAAAGTAAGCAACAAATCTATAATTAAATAACAACATTATTGATATAAGTTTATGGAATCTGAAAACTTCAGTCTGTTCGCCGATGAACCACAATGGCTCCCCATCACAGATGGTAAATTGCTGTGGGTCGAACACTTTCTGACTCCGACTCAAGCCGATCATGCATTTTCCGTTCTCACTCAAGAGCTGGACTGGCAACAGGAAGCGATCACGCTGTTTGGCAAGTCGGTATTGCAACCCAGATTGCAAGCCTGGTATGGCGATAAAGCCTATACCTACTCGGGCCTCACCATGCCGCCCAACGTCTGGACACCCATGCTTGCCGACCTGAAGCAGCGCTGTGAATTGCTGGCTGGTCAGGCGTTCAACTCGGTACTGGCTAACTTATATCGTGACGGCCAAGATTCGATGGGCTGGCATCAGGATAACGAACCCGAACTCGGCCAACAGCCCGTGATCGCTTCACTTTCTCTGGGCGAAACCCGACGTTTTGTTTTACGCCACCTGCACAGCAAAGAGAAATTTGAGCTGCCACTCAGCCACGGCTCTCTGCTGATTATGGCAGGTAATACTCAGCATTTCTGGCAGCACTGCGTGCCCAAAACCGTGCGTACGCTGGAACCGCGCATTAATCTGACCTTTCGCCTAATACACGGTGGCGGATGATGGGCAGAGTCCCATTCCGCCGATTTTTCACACAACACTGACCCATTGCTCACACGAATACCGCCACCTTGGCCTAATGTGTTACGTTATCTTTGGTTAACTCTCGGTTCACTATGTCGTTACGTAAAACCAGTCTGGCGCTCCTGATAAGCAGCGCTCTAATCCTGCCGTTTTCTGGCTTGCAGGCGCAGCCGGAACCCGTTACGGCATCAAACAGTTACACCTATACCGCCGACGTCATTCGCCATACTTACGAAAGCCAGCTGTATACCCTACCCGCATTTAAAGAAGGTCATTACGGCTTACGCATGTACCGACAAACGCTGGATAAGAAATATGCCGCCGCAATCTGGAGTGACATGGCCCGCGTCGCAAGTCGGCTCAACTACTTCGCCGCGGAAGTGAACACGCCAGAGCAGATTTATCTCTATTCTCAGCAAGAGCTGGCAGACTATGCGGACGAAACTGACGAGCGCTCTAAACTGAGATACACCGTGACCAAACATATGCCTGAATATCTTTATCTCGGCATCGATCTGCTCGGTTCGATGGCGCGGGCGAACGAATATGGTCTCAAACACATTGACGATCAGAAGCTACGCGACGTCATTCGCCGCTATGATTTTCGCAAGTACGCAACTGACAAACCGATGATTGAAGCCTGGGCAGCGCAGCTGGCGAATCAGGTTTATTGGCTGCGTCAGTTGGGAGAGCAGGATGTGGTCAATGATTTCATTCAGGCATTTCGCGATACCTACCCGGATAACAAAGATGCGGGTTTATCGAATCAGCAGTACGGCAACAAACTTTATGGCATGACGCACATCATTTTCGCCGATTCGGAATACTATCAACACGCCGTCAGCGAAAAACAGTATCAGTGGATATATGACTACTACCGCGCCAATATCGACACCATTTTGCAGCGCGCGAAAGAAGACATCATTGCCGAAGTCGGTATTTCGTTCCTGCTCGCAGGGCTGGAGGACGATCCGGTGGTTGAGAAGACCCGTCAGGCAATTCAGAATGCAGTCAACAAAGACGCAGGCATGGTTCCATCCACTACGGGCAGCACCGATGTATCGGAAGGTGAGCACCGCAACGTGCTGGCAATTATGCTGCTGGACTGGAAGGGCGTGAACGAAGCGCCGACCATTCAACACCAACCTAAAGTATTTAGCAGCCTGCCCTACGGTTTGGTTGCCAACACCCCATCAGAATAAAAAGGGGCGAAAGCCCCCTTTTTTACTACCATGACACCGCTACTCCGTAATCCCACTCAAAGCCCTACGAGGCCGAATGTAATTTGTGGCTCGCCGCATGCCACAGCTTGGGCAGCACGCTGGTGCTGACGGTCGCCACCACAATGAGCACTAGCCCCAACTGCTGCGCTGCGGTGTAGCTGACATTGAAAAACAGCAGCTGCAACGCCGCGGAAAACAGCAGGTTGGTGAAAATCAGCGGAGCCAACTGAGACCCCGACTCTGCCAGTCGGTAGGCCTTCGCCCGAAAGACCTGAGTATTGATCACCAACAATGAGACCACGACCAGTGTTGCAACCGTGAGTAGCAGGTGACGGTCCATCGATAAGTCGAGCGCAGAATGCCAAGGCACCAGCGTCAACATCGGGAACAACATGGCCGCTGCCATGGTGAAGCTCCAGACATTGATCTCGACCGAACGTAAGCTGCTTTTCGACGCTTTATAGAGACTCAGTTGTGAACCTGCATTAAATAAGCCCGCGAACAATCCGGCCAGCAGTTCCGGCCGCCACTCCATTTGCGTGACATCGCCAGACAGCATCACCACCCCCGTAAAGGTCGCGATTAATCCTGCCACCGTCACCCAAGGCATCCGCACACCAAAAATCAGTTTTTCTAACAACGGAATGAACAAAGGCCCGGTACTGAACAACACCACCCCTTCCACTAACGAGAGATGCTGCAGAGAATAGATAAAACACACCTGACACGCCGCCAGACACACAGCCCGCACAGCCAGAGGCTTCAACATCGCTCGCTCCGGTATGTGAAAACGGCTGACTGCCAAAAACGCCAACAAAATCAAAGCAGGAACCGCAAAACGCAGAAAGCTTAACAGGCTGATGGGGACAACGGTGGTCAGATATTTGGTCAAAAGCCCCGTGACAGACAAACTGGCCGTCGACGACAACATGAACACTACAGGCAATAGTTTATTAGGCATACAACACTCCTTAACTTGCGCCCTATGTTACGTAAATGACAGCACAAAGAATAACGAGTAATATTGACCAAACCTGTTAGGAAAACTTACACATGCGTAAACTCATCCCACTCAAATCGCTCTACACATTTGTTGCAGTCGCCGAAACAGGCAGCATGACAGAAGCCGCCCAAGTGCTGAGTGTCAGTCATTCAGCGGTCAGCCAGGCCATAAAATCGCTGGAGAGCCAACTTAATCAGCCGCTGTTCAATCGGGTGGGTCGTTCAGTCACACTTAACAGTGCCGGACAAAAATACTACCGTAAAGTGGCTCCGGCGCTGGAACAGATTGTCGATGCCACAGAATCCATGCTGGTGTCGCACAACAGCAATCGCCTGACTCTGAATATGATCAACTCTCTGGCGCTGCACTGGTGGATCCCCCGAGTGCCGACTTTTCAGGCGTTTGCCCCCAACGTGGATATTCGTATTTCGACCTTAACGGGCGCTTTCTCACTTGAGGCAGAAGGGGTCGATGTGGCCTTAATCCACGGTTTTCAGCGGGAGTGGCAGGGGTATTACTGCGAAAAATTGGCCGATGACGAAATCGTGCTGGTCTGTCACCCTGAACTATTGAGTGAGCGCAACATGACGACGGAGCAAGTTCTTGAGCGTTATCCCGCAATTGTCGCGGCCAACCCAAGGCGCCTGAGCGATTGGTCGATTTGGTGCGAGGCCAATCAGTTGCCACAACCCAAGCAGCAAAAAAACCTGACCTTTTCCACATCGGCTCAAGCCGTGCAAGCTACGATACGAAAGCTCGGCGTATTTGTCACTCACCGCCAGTTCGTGCGTGAAGAGATTCAACATGGTCTGCTGATGGAAATTGGTCACAGCACACTCCATCCGGAGCAAGCGTTTTACTTTGCCTGCCCGAAAGACAAGCTCAAACTGGAAAGCGTTTTACTACTGCGTAAGTGGCTAAAACAGGAGTTCAGCCAGGCTCAGTAAAGAATCTTTTGAAAACATTGAATTAGGTCACAGGCTTTTTTTCATACTTTGCTTCAGACAAAAAATTCTTAACTAGACTGTACTCGAGCGGTTTTATATCAAGGATGAGACAGTCATGAACAGTCTGGTGGGACAACAACTTAAAGAGATGGCCAAATTGGGCCGTCTGCGTAAACAAAAAGTTGTCCTGATTAGTTCTATCATCACTGCGTTAGTGCTGAGCCTGAATGGCTATCTGTTGTTGGTTGATAACCAGTTGGTGTACAGCCTGTTTAATCTGGCGTGTGCTGCTGCAGCCATCGCCAATATGATTTACAGCCGCTATCGACGCTCCGCGCATGCTGACCTCATCCTGACCAGTTTGCTGCTTACGCAAGCAATGATGCTTCTGGCACATGGTGACATTGAAGGCAGCAAACTGTTTTGGGTCTACCCGATTGTTGCCACCATCATCTTTATCAACCGTTTCCAGACAGGTCTCTTTCTGAGTATCGGTTTTTGCATGCTGTCGATATTGTCGATCTACAGCAACCGGCATGCGTCAATAGGGCCTGATACCATGGCGTCTGACTACTTTGTCATCAGCCTGATCTCGCTCACCGCAATCTGCAACACCTCAGCCTATTTCTATTCCAAAGCGGTACGCTACATTCATTTACTTTATCGAGAAGGGATTGAAGAGCTGGCCTATACTGACCAGTTGACCGGCCTTGCCAACCGTTGGAGCTTTGAAAACTGGGCGACCGCAAAACTGGCAGAGCCGCATCCTCACTCACTGATTACCGCACTGGTATTTCTCGATATCGATAACTTCAAAGCCATCAATGACAACTACGGGCATGATGTCGGCGATCGCGTGTTGAAGCATTTCGCCCAGCGACTGAAAAACAACGTGCGCCACAGTGACCGTCGAACGGAGCGCCATGACTATTCGATTGCCCGCTTTGCCGGCGATGAGTTCGTGTTGCTGCTTTATGATGTAAAGTCTTTACAAGATCTCGACAGCATTCTGCACCGCATCAGCCATCTGTTTGAGGAGCCATACAAGGAAGGAGACACGAAATTATTGAACAATCTGACGGTCAGTGCCGGGGCTGCGCTGTTCCCGCTTGATGCGGATAACTTAGAAGAGTTGACGCGCTGTGCTGACAAGGCCATGTACGCAGCGAAACATGGCGGCAAAAACCAATACCGCTACTACCACAACGTCACCACGCACCATGATGAAGAAGCCGAGCAAGAGCTCGCTCAATTCACTCCCGCGAAAAACCAAAGCTAAACATCCATATACATCAGCCACAAAGCGATGATGGCGAATACCACCAGCCAAATGGCGTAACGAGCCGTATTCGGCTTGTTCTCTTTCGGTTTGATCACAGGTCGCATCGCAGCGCGACGTGCTCGTCTCGCCACTTCAACAATCGACGGCTGTTCCTGCTCATGCAGCTCTTCACGCTTCTTCTGCGCACTGTTGGCCGCACGGGTAAAGCGCTGCAACTGGTCCAGCGTCATGTCATCATCCGGGTTGTAGCGCGGATTCTGGTCGGTGTGTTTGGGAAGCACAGCCATCGTGACCTCCTCGTCAATGAATTCATCTGGTTAAAGTATAGACCAACTCAATTAGTCCGTTAGTGGGTCACCTCGCATCTGTGTTGAACGACTGACTTTTGGTATTGTTCAAAATTCTTGAATGACTGCCTCAAATCCGCCCCCTCTTCTTTCGTCAGTACTCAACTACAATTCACTCATGTTCCACCAACGGAGAAGAACAATGAGCAAAGTAAGAGAAATTCGTCAGCTGATCCCGTCGCAAGCGACTTCTGACGGCGATGGCGTGAAAATCCGCCGCCTGGCAGGATTCAATAATGCGAGCTTCTCACCGTTTCTGATGGTGGATGAACTCAAATCCGACGAACGCAAAGACTACGTGGGTGGATTTCCTCCTCATCCGCATCGCGGTATCGAAACCCTGACCTACATGTTGCAAGGTCATTTTCAGCATCGCGATCATATGGGTAATGTGGGTGAACTGCGCAGCGGCGGCGCACAATGGATGGCGGCAGGACGTGGTGTGATCCACAGCGAAATGCCAATTATGGAAAACGGCGATTTGCACGGTTTCCAGATTTGGATCAACCAACCAGCGCGCGACAAGATGATCCCGGCCAGATATCACGACTTTCAGCCGGAAACCATCACCGAGCATCGCAGCGAAACACTCGGTCTGCTGCGTGTTCTGGCGGGCGATATTCGCGCTAACGGTGAAGCACTGCAAGGTCCGCTGACTCAAACTGGTGTCCCTGCCACCGTTGCCGATTGGCAGGCTGGTCCGGGCAGTGAGCTGACTATTGAAACCGACGAAAACCACAACATGATGCTGTACGCCTACAAAGGCAGCATCAAAGCGGGTGAACGAGTAGTCATGCAAGGCGAAATGGCATTACTGTCCAAAGGAGAGACGGTGTCTCTGGTCGCCAATAATACCAGCGGCGTGCTGATTTTCATCGGTGAACCGATCAACGAACCTGTCGTACATTACGGCCCGTTTGTAATGAACAGCATTCAGGAAATCGAACAAGCGATCAACGATTACAACGCGGGTAAGTTCGAAAGCTATTAATTGATGAGATTTGAGCCCGGATTGGGCTCATCACTGACACAAAAAGCGAATAATCCACTGCCATTCCTTTTTGTCTTTCTGCCACACTCGATGAGTGTGGCATTTTTCATTGTCGGTTTGTTGAATGAGAAACTGAGCAGTTAAAAGGGGTCATTCAACTTTGTAGCCAACACCGTAGATGGTGTGAATCACATCGCCCGAGCAATTCAGCTTTTTACGCAAGTTACGCATATGGCTATCGATGGTTCGGTCGTTAATGATCCGATCATCCGTGTAGCACGTCTGCATCAGCACTTCCCGAGAAAAAATGCGGCTTGGCCGAATCATCATGGTGTGCAGCAAACGAAACTCGACCGGTGTCAGATCAATGCCTTTACCATCAGCAATACATAAAAAACGATCCATATCGAGCGTAATCGTCCCGTAGCTGATCATCCGTTCGTTGCTGTGCTGACCTCCGTTGTTTTTCTGATTCTGAACCCGGCGTAATATGGCGCTGACCCTAGCGACCACCTCATTGGGCAGAAACGGTTTGCAGACGTAATCATCTGCTCCAATATTCAAACCTTTTAATCTATCCGCTTCATCCACTCGCGCAGTGAGCAAAATGATTGGCACTTCATTCCCCATGGCTCTCAGTTGACTATAAATCGTAAATCCGCTGACTTCCGGTAACATCACGTCAAGAATGACGAAGTCGGGGTTCCCATTGGTGATTTCGGCTACCGCATTTTTTCCTGAAGTAATGATGCGGCATTCGTAATCGTGTTTTGTCAGGTAATCTGACAGTATTTCTGCAATTTTTATTTCGTCTTCTACAACATAGACAAGCGCCATTCTTATTATTCCTGTTTAATCAGTGAATGTTTTGTGGCGTCTTCAGAATCAATTTTTATGGTTTTCTACAGATTCCGATCCGCAATGCAACTGGCAAGCTTAACACTGTTAACATTGTTAACAAAGCCTTGTGAATCAAGGGCTCGACTCACTTAAAAGCGTAATCCAAGTTGCATAGGAATCTATTTTCTTAATAAAAAATGGTGTCTGATCCGCAAAAATGGCTGTGACGCAAGCCATTTCCATGCGCACTTTCAGACTTCTGCCACACAAAACACACAATCAGTTTCTTGGCAGTTCCACCAACACATCCAAACCACCGCAGTCTGATGGCATGGCTCTTATTGTTCCCTGATGGGCATCAGCGATGTTTTTACAGATAGCAAGCCCCAGCCCGGCCCCGTTGTGCGCGCGATTGCGCGAACTGTCTTCACGATAGAGCGGGTCAAACAGATACTGGCAGTTCGCCAGCGAGACACTCGGCGCTGAATCACTCACTTTGATCACCACGTGCTGCTTGGTCTGATACAACATCACCTGAACCACGCCCGGTGCATCGGTATAGCTCACCGAGTTACTGATCAGGTTCTTCATCAATTGCAGTATGCGTGAGCGATCAGCCGACACCATCGCGGACTGGCCTGCAAAGGTCATGGTCAGTCCCTTCTCTTCCGCTTTCCACTGCATGGCATCCACGGCTTCACTGATGACATCAAACAGATCAACACGCGCAAACTCGTAACGCAGACCGCCGATATCCGACAGAGAAAGTTCGTAAATATCCTCAGTAAACTTGCGTAACTGGTCGACTTCTTGCTCGATTGAACGTAAACGTTCCATATCGAATTGGCGTACACCATCTTTGATGGCCTGAATCTCGCCCGTCAGCACTGTGAGTGGTGTGCGCATATCGTGAGAGATGTTGGCCAGCCAGGTTTTGCGTGACAGCATGGAGCTGTGCAGTATGTGCGCCAACTGATTGACATCCCGCATCAGGGTACCGATTTCATCCTTAGAGTCGTCCACCAGATGAATGTCGTAATCCCCGCTCGACATGCGATGAATCGCGCTGATGACTTCACGCGTGCGGCGCAGCAGGAAAATAGACAAACCGTACGAGACCATTGAAATAACGATTAGGCTGATCCCTCCCAACCACAAGCTGCGTTCCAACTGAGTACGCGAAACCTGTGTCTCCATCGTATCTTTGAAATGACGTACCGGAAGACTCTTCAGCCAAGCGACCGTTTTGCCTTCAAAACGCAGCGGCACACGCACCTCATTCGGCTGATCATTCGTCAGCAATGAGGCACCCGCGATAAAATGACCGTTGAGATCGAACAGCGCCGCACTCGGTGCTCTCGCGCCGGGCAACGGTTTGTTGGGAAACTTATTCAGGTTGGGACCTTGCGGGTGTTTCGGAAAACTGGCCAGGATCGCGCTGACCTCATTCTTCGGCATCGCACGAATGTTTTGACCAGACAGCACATACAGATCGACCAACTGAGGTGCCAGCATCTCCAAGCGAGTCTGTTCCAGCGCATTGGTATAATCGAAAAAGCCTTGCTCGTAACTCCAACGAGCCATGATGAGCATGGCCGCGGTTAATGTCAGCATGGTGGTCATCAGCACCAGTTTTAATTTCTGCAGGATATTGAGCCGCTGCCAGATTCTGTTAAACATTACTTCTCCGTTGCGCTAACCGTTTCGCTGGCGGAAGACCACTCCGTCAACGCATCCGACTCCGCGCCTAAATCTAATCTGATAGCCGAGATCCACTTCGCCAATATCGTCTTCACGTCATCCGGCATTCCCCAGTCCGTTGACTTAAGTTCTACCAGTTTCAGTAAGCTATTCACCGTCAGACATTCATCGAGGCTGTCCGGTTCACACAATAAGGTGATACATATCAGCATGGCATAATAATCGTGTTCCAGCCGGGCCAGCGGGCTGGGCGTTGGGTAATGAAAGCTGGGCGTGAACTGCAGCATACCGCGCTCTTTCCATGGTTCACCCACTCGCCGCGCATTGGCAAAGTCCACCAGACAAGCATGCAGAGACGGCAAACAGAGAATGTTGCTGGGTTTAATATCGCCATGCACCACATGCGCTGCATGCAGTTGACCGATATCTTCAAGCAGCGTTGGCAGACTCTGTGACAGCCATTGACGGCGCTGCGTTGTATCCAACGTTTTCCAAAACAGAGCCGCTGGCTGTCCTTCCAGATAGCTGGTGATCAGAACCGTATTGACGGCGTATTTGTTGAGAGACAAAGTTTCGTGAATGGGAATATCGAGATGGCGCAAACGCATCAACCACAACGCTTCCCGTTGCAGCACATAGGCATCTTCCACCGTTTCACCAAATTTCACCCGCCATGCCTGCTGATCATCACGCACCAGCAGGCAGCGGCGCCCCAGCATGATTCGCTCCCCTTGGGGGAGCAAACCATCCAGCCATGTTGGTATCAGGCTACTCATAGTTCGATTGGAATGTTCAGGCCGTCAAAGAAACGGGGGGCAAACGGCTGCTCAGCACTTTTCGACTTAATCTTGAGGCTGACTTCGTTGCTGTCTGACTGATAGCGCCAGGCCACATCATCGCTGCCCACCACCGATGCGCTCTGCATCTTGTCTGCGACCCGGAACCAGCTCCATTCACCGCTCAGCTTCTCGCGGGTTTCCGCCCCTTTATCATCTTTGGTGATGATGGCGATGTCCTGAGTTTGGTTAGCCGGGATCGGCCAACTGAGCGATTGCCACAGCAGCGGGCCATTGCGGTATTCAAACAGTTTGCTGCCTGACTCGAGAGTAAATCCGGTCAAGTCCGGCGACATCTTTTCCGCCCGCAGCAAAAACTCGACGCCTACACGCCCATCAATAAACAGACCACTTTGCATGCGTTTGACCGCATCGCTGAACGGTTGATAAGAGTCGGACAACGGCAGCATCTGATTGACGATGAAGCCTTTCAGCTGAGTTTGACGGCCATGCGTCAGGTCAAAGTAGGCGGCATATTTCTGCGCAAACTCATCAAACTGACCACCGGATTTAAAGAAATCCGCAAAATCGGCCAACGAGGCATCGAACTCCGCTTTCTTATCAAACGGGTAACGGCCGGCAAAATGACGCACATAGCCGCCGTACAGCACGCTCCAGTCGTTATTGATCACCGTTTTCATCGCACTTTGTGCCAATCGGTTAGTCGTTCGCGCCACGCCGCGCATCAATACCGGAAGAACGGGATCATTGTAATCTGCCGCCAGTGTATTGAGCTGGGCCAACGGGTTATTGGAATCGGTGTTTTGCAACTGCGCCAGGAAGTAGCTGCCGCGATCCTGCGTTTCTTTGGACTTCTCTATCCAGTCACGGGTTTGTTGCAACTGTGCCAGCGCAATACTGAGTCGGCTTTGCCCCGCTTCGTTCACCGCCACCAGTTGATGCATCGCCTTGAACGGCGCAGCAATCGATGCACGCACGCGTTCGCTGGTATTGCTGATCGCGGTCACGCTCGGTTCGCCCTCTTCCGTCTGTTGCTCTTTGGCTTCACGGCTCTCTTTTGGCGCGGGTTCGCCTTCTTTCTTCTGGCTCAGGTTGGTATGCACCGCGACCAGATTGTAGAACTGGCTGAGCGGCGAATAGACCGGATCGACCGTCATATCAATCTGTTTGCTGATCTCACCCCATCCAGACACTTCCACCCAACTGATGTTAGCCATCAAATCCTGCCAGTATTTGACGTAATCGCCGATATAGCGTTCACGCAACTGGCGGTTGATTCGGTTCATTTCAGCATCACCGCTGATATTGCCCATCACACCTTCATAAGATTTGATCGCTTCTGACGCCAGCTGAAAGCCGGTTTCGTTGTACAGATCTTCAAAGCCTTCACGGGTAAACAGATACGGAATCAGATAGCCGGTAAAGCCAGGCTTGAACTCGAACACCTTCTGATAGGACGGATTCAGCTTGGTGCGCATATCCACACGGCGTGAAAAATCCGGGTGCTGCAAAATGTGCTGATAGAGCAGTTCACTGATGTCGTTGGCAGACAGCGACTTACGCACCAGCGCCAGCAGTTCAGGTTCCGATTCCGGCGGCGTGGCCCCACTGCGGAACAGGTCTTCGGCCAGCAACTTAAAACGTTCAAGCAGTGCGACATCGCCTTCCCCTTCCTCTTTGAGCGAAGTCAGGTAGTAATTGACCAACGAATCGACATCATCACGATGTTTGCTATACAGGATCTGATGATAGTTCAGCAGCTCCAGCATTTTCACTTTGTCATCCAGAGAGTTGTAGACAAACAGATCTTTGAGGATGTAATCGCGCATCAGGGTCAGCAGTACGCTGCTCAGCTCTTCATAATACGTTTGGTGAACGAAGCGTCTGATACTCGAATCCGGCAGCCAGTCACTGACATACCAAGGACGATGCTGTTTGTTGTACAGATTGTTGATGTCTCGCAGTTCCGACAAACTGAACACGGGCGATGAGAGATCATCGGCGACAATCGTATCCAGTTTCAGATTCTCTTTGTATTGGTTCAGTTTGATCAACGCCTGATTGTCCAAGGACTGCTGATAGTCAAAACTGGCCTTTAACATCCACAAAAAGCTACCGAACAGAAGCAATAATCCACCAAAAATCGCAACTCGCGAAGCACGGTAACGCCACTCACGTTGACGGTATACACCCACCAATGGCGCTTCTTTAACAATACAGCTGCGAAACAGATTCTTGCCAAACAGGCTCGGGCTGGAGGCGTGTTGCTGCATACCAGCCAGAGATTCAAAGCCGAGATCCGAGGCGTGCATGTAAGTCAGAATGTCAGTGGATTCCCCTTCCCCGCCGACGTTGACGAAGAAGAAGCCACGAAAATGCAGCGCGACTTCATCAAACGCATGCTGGCTGAAGGTGAGCGACAAAAAGTCTTCAATGTCGTAGCGCAGAGCAGAGAGCTGGAAAATGCCCGCCACCGAAGAGGCACGAAAATCCGCGTGTAACTGCTGTTTCAGTGATTCGCTGGCCGTGATCGCCAGACGACGGGTCAGATCGTCAAACGATTCATCAAACCAGTCTTTATCATAGCCTTTGCCTTCGTCAGCCGGACGCAGAACACCAAAAGGCTGCTCACGTGCGGATTCATCCAGCGTCGAGAACAACTCACAGAAATCACGTACTGCAGCCATATTGGTAAACACGCAGTAGGTCGGTAGCGACAATCCGGTACGTTGGTTCAAATCGCTCAGCAGCGTTCGGTACTGCTGGCTGAACTCGCTGGCCGCAATTTCGTTTTTCTGTAGCAGATGATCGAGATCGACTGTGCACAGAACACCATTGAACGCCTGACGATCGCGCTTTTTCATCAGCAGTTCGCATACCACATCCAGGCTTGCCTGACGGGTAGCGAGCGGGAAACTCATATCAACTGACACCAACACCGCACTGTCGGAGACCCAAAAGCGCACCGCAATCAAGTCATCCGGTACAGGTTCTATGGATTCCACACTCTCAAAGCCCATCTGTTGCAGCCAGCGAACGTCAGAACTCACGTCCGCCGACACATGCACATACCAAGGCACATGATACGGGTTAGAGGTCACCTTACTGTGCTTTTTCCAAATCAGAGCAAAGCGGTTCTTGAGCACGCGTTTACGCCACTCGTCGTGCTGCTTGAGGGTTTCATCCACTTTCGGGCGACGCAAGTACGCGTACGTTCCCCATCCCACCAGCGCCAGAAACAGCACAATCAACGCCACTTGCAGAGCCACCGCCCACCACGGCGTCAGCCAGTAAGTCCCGGTCAGCCACAACGAGAGACACGTAATCAGTCCAACCAGGAATGTCGCCAGCGTTGAAAAGAGAATGGCTTTTTTCTTATCCATCATGTTGTTTACAACCTAATTGGTGTCAATGAGTAAAAAGGCATCAGAAATCCCCGCACTTTTGGCGGTGGAGAGCGTTTCAGTCGCGGCCGATTTGGTCGCATAATTTTCGCTCACGACCCGATAACGACCGTTAGCCGCTTTTACCTGAGCACTCGGAACGCGAGATTTATAACGGGCAATAAACTTCGCCGCATCACTCGGATTATTAAAACTCGCCAGTTGCACTAACCACTGGCGGTTGGCCGAAGACTTATCGGAGACCGTTGATGTGGCAGGTTCGGCCGCACTATTAACACTGGCCGTGGTTGGATGCCAACCTTCTGATTTCATGTCCGATGGCGTGCTGTCGTAAACATACTCTTTGTCCTGCACGCTGCCTTTGCTGTAATACGTTTGGGTATACTGAGTCAGTTGGGTAAAGGGCAGCGCCTTTTGCGGCGAGGTCGCCTCATACCAGTAGCGTAAACCGCCCCAAACCAAGGCAGACATCACCACAAACAGCGCCACCGAACGCCACACGCCAACCGGTTTTTTCGGCCGTTTGGCGTGACGAGCGGCAACATCGTCGGCGGCCACTGGCGCCAGACGTTCAGCGGCCGAATACGCCACCGGTTTGGCAAACACCGCCTCTTCCAGACGTTTCATCAGCGCGGTCAGTTGATCCTTGCCTTTAGTGCGATAGCGACCACGAAAGCCCATCTTGAGCATGATGTAGATCAGCTCCAGCAGATCGACCAACAGCACCGGTTGCAACAACGCACGCTCGGCAATGATGTAAAACTGCTCACCGCCGTTTTTGATGTTGAACAGTTCGCTGACCAGCGTTTGATTTTCCCACCCCGCTTCATCGCCCCACGATGAGTGCAGGATCTGTTCATCGATCATCACGGCAAACAAAAAACAGGTTTTGTCCGCCACCGAAGGCGGGTAATCCAACGCGGCAATGCGATATTTAAGCTCGGTGATCGCGTGCTTGATGCCAGAACGGAACGTGTAAAGATCCGTCGGGCATTGCATGCGTTTGACCGAGATGATCAGCGACAGCAAGTCCGAACTGACGCGCAAGATACTGTTGTCAAACAGTTGCCCCTGCTGCTGAGCCATGCTGTAGCGCGCATGGTTCTTGAGCATATTGGCGTTACTCAGACGAACGGACTTTGCCGGCTGACTGGACGCAGGCGTCGGATCATTGGCGGCGATCGTGACGGTATCTTCATCGAACAATTGATTCATTGCTTCAACCCAGAGCGTAGAGCTTAATGGAGAGATCCGGCACACGACTGTCGACGTGCAGCGCGATCGGCTCTCGTTTGGTTTTCAGTTGTTGCCAGTACTCATGGGCGGTATCGATTTCGAAATACGCCACATCCGCCTGCGCTTTCAGCTCATTCGGGGCAACCGGTAACACCTGAATCGGCACGCCGGACTGACTGTTGCGCACCAAGTCGGCAATCTGGCTCAAACCACTCAGCGTGCACGCGCTCGGGAACACCTGCAGCAGCGCTGCGGTACCAATCGACGCATGCACCGCCATGACAAAACGGCGGCCTTCGATCTGATTGAGGTTCGGAATCGACAAACGCAGCAAGCGGCGACGCTCGAACAGGTTGGTATCCCAGCTGAATTCCGTCACGTTGTCGCTCTGGACCATCGACAGTTTCTCGCGCAGTTGGGCAAACACGCCCGCAAAGCCCTGCTTAAGATCATCACGTACCAGCGGCTCCGGCATGGCCGTCATCGCTGGTTTAAAGCTGTCGAGTTCAGCGGAAAAGCTCACCAGCCCTTCGTACAACGCATCGACGCTGGTCTGTGGCTGTTCAAGCGTCAGATGCAGCCATGGCAGCCAGCGGTTTAACGTCTGTAACCACAGAAATTCGCGCATCAGGCTCAGATCACTTTTGGTTTGCTGGCCCGCACCAATGCGTTGCACGACGCTATTGGCGCGGGCTTGAGTCAGGATGAAAATCTCTTTCAAACGCTCTTTGAGCAGTTGTGAGGCACCGTAGTGGAGACACGCCGGAATAAAGCTGCGGTCGAGGATGACCTCCCCGTTTTCCTGCCGTTCCAACACTTTCGCCACCGGCAACAACGCCAGCCCCGTCACGTCTTCACCTTCGAGTACCAGACGGATATTCGGCTCGGCGAGCTCGGCTTCAATCGCGCTCTGCACCACATCACTGGCATCAAACAGATTGACCTGTGACACCACGTAACGGCGCTTGTCTGCACGGCTGCCGTACTCATTTTCGCCTTCCACCGACAACGGCAACGCCAGATAGACGCGTTGGTTTAGGGTACCTTCCGGAATATCCAGCAGCAGCTCTTTGACACAATCAAACAGCGTCCCTTCCGGGAAAATCCCCTGGCAATGCACCACACCAAACTTGCCTATCTTAAGGTAATGATGATCAAGCTCCAGCGCCGAAACACCAAAACCACTGCCCTGTGAAGACAGGGCAACATATTTCTGAATGTACTGATGCGTATGGCGGTCCTGCTGCTGAAAATGTTGCGGGGCAATAAACATGCCCTCTCTCCATACGACTTTACTCTGGTGTTTCAAATGACACTCCTTAAAACACGTTCCACCACGACTTGCTGACCGGTTGAGTCAGCTCAACCTTCTGCTTGGTGATGTGGATATAAACTGGGTACTCTTCGGGTTCGCTCACCAGCGCCAGATATGCTTTGGCGGTCGCGGTTTCGTAATGTGCAAATTCGACCAATACGGCGATAAAACGGCTTTGTTGCTGGACATCCAAGGTCAGGTTGCGCAGCTCTCCCGGCAGGACAGGCGCGAGTGTCTGCAAATCCACCAGCGAATCGGCCAGCACGCTCTGATCCGCGTTGTACAGGCTGATAAAATCGGCTTTCTGGAAATTGCCGGCATCCTGCAGCTGATACACGCGTACGACCACCGGTCGCGCTTGTTCATCATCAAACACATTGATGTCGTTACTCGCTTCGACCACCAGCGGCACTTTGAGTGTGGGGGCAAACGTGGTGGTTGAACTGCTTGAACTACAAGCACTCAGCACCAACGCGCAGCAGCCGATTGCCGCAAGGCGAATCCTATTCAGCCAGCTCATCGTTTCTCTCTCAGGGCTTCAAATAACAGGGAGGAGAACTGACGGGAAAACTCCCGACGCTCGGTTTTGCGCTGGAACTGTTTTTTATACAGCGCCCAATATTTTTTATCTTTGTTACCCCAGCCAGAAAGATAGTCGTTAAACTCCTCTTCCAGATGACTCGGGTTGAAATTGTCGAGGAATTTTTCCAGTGTCGACTCGATGCAGGTCATCAGACGTTCACGGTCAATGCCACCCGCCACGCTCAGCTGTTGCTGTTTGAGCATCGAACTCAGCTGTTCAATGCTGTTTTCCAGTGACTCTATCTGGCGATGATCGCTGACCGTCACACTGTGCTGCGTGGCATTATTGTTGTTCTGGAACTGAGTCGCTTCGGGCATCAACACAATCTGTTCGGTGGTGTCTTCACTTTGGCTCTGCTCCAGCACCCAACGCTCATCGTCTTCAAACGGGTCGTAACCATACAGGTCATCGCCCAGCACGTTCTCCGTCGAAAACGGCGTCTCGTCTTGCACCTCATCCTGAATCTCGTCCAGATGCGCAAAACCAAACGTGGTGTCCTGACTGTCATCCAAGACCGAGCTGGCCGCAAACGGCGAATCGGCGGCGCCATTCTGGCTGGCCGTCTTGGCGTCGTCGCTCTGTTGTGGCGCGCGCGTAAACAACGCATCCATATCGCTGACCAATAAGGTGTAGGCCCCAATCACAATCCGGTCGCCATCGCTGAGGCGCTGCGACTCGCCTTTGCCCACCAGCACATCGTTGACAAATACGCCGTTGGTACTGCGGTCGATAATTTGGTAGCCGCCTTTCGGATGCGGTTGAATGTCAGCGTGGACACGTGACAGTGTGCGCTGAAAATCCGGCAACTGAATGGTGCACTCAAACGAGCGTCCTAACGTGCCGCCACTGACCGGCAGCGATACCTGACGGCTGCCGATTTGTTCATCTTCAGGAAGGTCGATTATCTGAAAACTGATCGTCATAATCCTGCCTATTTCGTCTCTATACATGCTTGCAGCGAGGTGTTAAATCGCGCTAAAAATCCGGGGTGATCGCTCAAAAACTGTTTGGAGAAATGCACCATCAAATCCTGTTTTTTCTCGCGAACCGTGTGGAAATAGTCGAGCGGTACGCCCGCTTTTTTCATCGCGTCCTGAAACACCAGTTCGTACTCATAAGCCACATCCAGATCGCCTTCGAGCAGCATCTGCAACAATGCATCCGCATCGCGCGGTTTTTTAATCACGTTGTAGCCTTTGCGTTTCAAGCTCAGCCATTTGTTGGTGTTGAACTTAGCGCCAAAACGCAGGGTGTATTTGTTACTGCCATCATCCAAGTCTGCGGTGATATTCGGCGCGCTAAACCAGGCGAGATATTCCGACACGACAGGAATCGACGCTTCGGCGTACGTCGCGCGCTGTGAGTTCACCGAACCAGAGAAGAAGCCGTTCATCTGGTTAGATTCCACCAAGAGCTGCGCCTTATCCCAGCGCATCACACGAATCTCATAGGGCTGATCCATCTCACCCAGCGCACACTTCACCCGGTCCACCGCCAACCCACCGATGCGCCCCTGTTCGTCCACCGTCTGGTACGGCGTCCAGATTTGCGTGGCCAGCAATAGTCGCTCGGCGGCACTGGCTGAAGCACAGAAACCACCCATCAGCAGCGCGTACAACACGCTGCGAAAATGGGAGCGTAATGTGTGTTTGCCCGGCCCGGTCATACGATATCCAGCAGCAGGGCACCGCCTTGATTGAGATCCGCACTGACCGAAACTTTCTGAATAGGCAGCCCTTCACTCAGGCGCTGAATGCACTCTTCCGCCAAACGTGGCATCAGAGAGCGGTTGATGATTTGCTCCACCGCGCGGCCACCCGTGGTTGGGTCCGTGTTGCGTCCCACGACAAAATCAACGAAGGCCTGATCCCAGATAAACTCGGCCTTGTACTGCTCGTGCAGTTTTTTCGCAATGCGGTTAAGGCTGATCGCGGTGATCTGGCTTAGCTCGTCCTGATTGAGCGGGTAATAAGGCACAATCGTAGTACGGCCGAGGAACGCAGGCTTAAAGTGACGCAGCAGCGCTGGGCGGATTTGCTCCAGCAGATCGTCATTTTCCGGCCGTTGTTCGTTGTCATCACACACATCGCAAATCGCCTGATCGGCCGCGTTGGACGTCATGATGATGATGGTATTTTTGAAATCGACCGTGCGGCCTTCACTGTCTTTAATATGGCCTTTATCAAAGATTTGGTAGAACAGGTCATGCACGCCCGGGTGCGCTTTTTCCATCTCGTCCAGCAGCAGCACTGTGTACGGGTTGCGGCGAATCGCTTCGGTCAGCACTCCGCCTTCACCAAAACCGACATAACCGGCTGGTGAACCCAGCAGCATGGAAATTTTGTGCTCTTCTTTAAACTCCGTCATGTTAATCACGGTCATGTTGTTTTCGCCGCCGAAGACTTCATCTGCCAGCGCCATCGCCGTTTCGGTTTTGCCGACACCACTCGGGCCACACATCAGAAACACGCCGACAGGTTTACGGCTGTCGGTTAAGCCAGCTCGTGAAATACGGATACTTTTCGCCAGCTCGTTGATCGCAGTTTTCTGGCCAATCACGCGGCGGTGGAGCGAGTCTTCCAGCGACAGCAGTGACGCCACTTCTTCTTTGACCATGTTGCCGCTTGGAATGCCCGTCCAGCCAGAGATCACTTCCGCAATCACCTGCGCATCGACCATTGGGAACACCATGGGCTCTTCATCTTGCAGTTGAACCAGCTCGTCCAGCTTGCCTTGCAATACTTGCTGGGTTTGAGGGTCCGCCGCTTCGCCAGCATGGAAGCGGGTCTCAATCTCACCGGTCAGCTGTTTGATGTCCGCTACCAGCGCTTTTTCCTGCTCCCAACGTTCCGTCAGCGTGAGAAGTTCTGCTTGCTTGCGCACCACGGTATCTTTGATCGACTGGCGATCAACCGCGCTGCCCACCAGCACTGTGTCTTCATTCTCCAGCGCTTCAAGTTCGCTGTTGAGGTAGCGCAGTTGCTGCTCAAGCGATTCGATCTGCTCCGGTTTGGCGCCCTGCGTCAGCGCAATGCGCGCACAGGCCGTATCCAGCAGACTGATGGCTTTGTCGGGTAACTGACGAGAGGGCAGATAACGGATAGAGAGTTGTACCGCCGCATCCAGCGCGTCCTCACGAATGAACACACCGTGGTGACGACGTAGCGACTGTGCCACGCCGCGCAGCATTTGCAACGCATCGTCCGCACTTGGTTCTTCCACTTTGACGACCTGAAAACGACGGGTCAATGCGGGATCTTTTTCAAAGTACTTTTTGTATTCCGCCCAGGTTGTCGCAGCCATAGAGCGGAACTCGCCACGAGCCAGCGCAGGTTTCAGCAGGTTAGCCGCATCATTCTGACCCGCTGCGCCACCCGCCCCAATCAGCGTGTGTGCTTCATCGATAAAGACAATGATTGGCGTCGGTGAGTTTTTCACTTCGTTGATGACATCTTTCAGGCGGTTTTCAAACTCGCCCTTGATGCTCGCACCAGCCTGCAACAGACCCAGGTCCAGCGTATGAATTTCCACGCCCTGAATCGCTGGCGGGACTTCACCGCTGACGACGCGCAGCGCCAAACCCTCAACCACCGCGGTTTTACCCACCCCCGGTTCACCAACCAAAATCGGGTTGTTCTGACGTTTACGACACAAGATATCAATCGCCAGACGCACTTCGCTGTTACGACCCGAAATCGGATCAATTTTGCCCTCACGCGCCTGTTGCGTCAGGTTGACGGTGTATTTATCCAGCGCGCCACCCGCGACCGGGCCACTGTGGCCACTAGCAGCAGGCGCAGAAGAAGAATCCGCCTGAACGGTTTGCAACTGCGCAATCTGAGCAGACAACGCTTCCTGAGACACATTGTTCAAACTCTCCAGCGCCAGTTTCTTCACACCAAAACTGTCGGTTTGAGTCAGTACCAACAGCAGATGCAGGCTGCTGACCTGCCCCTGAGAGAAATTAACCGACGCTTGCAGCCAGGCTTCTTCCAGCAGCGAGCTCAATGCACTGCTGATCGCAGGTTGGCTGGCAGAGCCTTTCGTCAGGCGTTCAATACGTGCAGTCAGTTCGGCCATCAGGCGGTTCGCATCGATGTGCTGTTTATTGATGAACGCCATCAGATGCGTTTCTTTGGACAACAGCAGTTGCACCAACCAGTGTTCAATTTCAATGGCGGCCACCGTTTGTGTCATCGCAGCACCGGCTGCTTCTTCCAGTGATGCTTTCAGCTCCGGGGCCAGTTTACTGACCAGGTTGCCCAGTTTTACCTGTGACATAGACGTTCTCCGATTGTAATAATATTTTCCGATAATCCGCAGCGCGACGCTGCGGGGAAAGACAGCTGGCTTCGCCTAGGCGAACGCCTCCAGCCACGGCCGATATCACCGGGGCGTTGATGTATTCACGTTTCACATACAGGTACAGGCGTGTTTCCAGACTTTCACGCAGGTAAGACTGCACCAGAGATTTCAGTGAACGGGCAAAATGACGATTGCGCTCTAAGCCAATAAATTCATTGCGGTTGCGCGGCGTGATCCAGATTTCCAGCGTTTGGTAGGCCTGATTGCCCTGACGGCCCATGACCATGCCACGGCCAAGACGGTGGTTCTGACCACTGTGACCGCCGATACGGGTTTGGTCCTGATTGCGAATGCGATAAACCGCCGAAGGCACCACTTTGGGGGTGATATCGAGGTCGAAATAGTCACACAGAAGGCGCTTGAGTTGCGCCAGATTGCGGTTGCGGGACGCGAGAGCCAGACCATAGCGCATCACACTTTGATCGACTTTCTGCCCGCGCTGCATAGGCAGCGAGAACATACAGGCCAGCGCCTGCTTCTGAGTCAGGCGTGACAGCGCATAACGAGACGCCGCTTCGCGCTCCTCACGCAGCATCAGATTCGCGGCACTTTCCACATAGGCTTTGAGTTCGTAATAACGCTGGTTAAACACATCCAGAAAACGCTGTAACGCACGATCATCCTGATGCAGGCTATGCAGCATCTCTGCATAGAGATAATCGGGAATGACCCCTTTGCAGCCGGACAACGCTTCCAAGCCGAGCTGAACACGCACTTCGTCATGATCTTTTTCGATACGCGTGACTTCAGTCGGCGCGCCATGCGGCATCGGATCCGATTGCAAACGCACCGACAGCGACTCTTGTTGGCTGATGGCCTGCAACAGACGAATCACCTGCACGAAATCAAATTCATGCGGGTGAGTCAGCAAATGCTGTTTGACGGTCTGGCGTGAGCTCAGAGACATAGCTGACTCCCGTGCGTTTTTTCAAAATGAATACCAGCCTCGTCACTACCAAACCGCTCCACACTGACCTGGACGAAACGGTCAAAACTGCAATATTGGCGGAAATAGGCATTCAGCACTTCGCTGACCACGGCAAAGTTGCTGTCGAGCAGTTCATCATCGATCAGGATCATCACCTCGGTGCCGGACGCAAAAATGCTGCGACCATTGATCGTCAGTGGCGCGACCACGTGGTTGTAGGCCACTTTTTTAATCGCATCCGCGACGGCGCACTGCGCGCTGTTACTGCACAAACGCAGCACGTCCTGCAGCATTCGGGTCGGATCTTCGTTCTGAATCAGCCCGGAAAAGTTCGCGTTGAGCATTGCCACAAAGCGCCAGCTCAGCTGATTGTCCAGTGGCGGATACTGCGGCGCGGTCGGCGTTTTCAGCAGTTTGAGATCGCCCGGTAGATCAATCGCAGCTAGCGATTCCATCACCGCATTCGCCGGGATGAGGCACGGTAAACGGCCGTTACACACGTGCAGACGCAGCGACAGCACCACCGACTCCTGAGCCGGTTGCAGCTCGGTATAACTGACGGAAACGTCCATCTGACGGCGGCCACGCTCGTCCCAGAATTGATGAATCTGCCAACGCGGTGACTCATCATCAAGCCAGTATCCGCCTTCGTAGTTCGGACTCAGCGGCACTTCGCCCGTCGGCAGCACTTCGTTGACTTCGTCCACACTGACCACCGTTAGTTCGTTGTTGGCACGCGTGTCCGCGACAACCGGCATCGACAGGCGCGTGAAGTCGTAGCGAATCGGGTCGCCATACTGAGCGTAGAGATTAATCGCCGGCGCGGTATTGAGCGCCAACACGTCACGACTGAACAGGCGCAGATATTCCGCCGGCAGTTGACGCACAAAGAAGTTGAGCGTGACGCGATTGGCGTCAAAACTCCTCAGTTCCTTGCCAAGGTCAGCAATCCGCAAGTAGGCCGCTTTGTCCGGGTAAGCAAAGTAGTCACGCAGCAGGTCGAAGCCACCCAAGTGGTTGCCATATTGAGGCAGCCAGTGAAAATCGGGATCGGCCACACGCGATTTCAACCGCGTCGCGTCAACGACACGTTGCTGACCCGATGCATCAAATACCGACAACACTTCGGTATTGAGCAGCAGCATGTCAACCAGACCACGGGCGCTGTTTTCAAACCCGCGCACATAGAAATCAAAATGTTGCAGCGATAACTGCGAAAACAAAACGGAAGGATCGCTGCACGCCAGCTCGACCTGAATCACCGCTTCTGCACGGCGCAGTCCGGCTGGCGTCGGAAAATTAAACGGCGCCGACTCGGCACGCAACGCCGCAATCACATACGGCTCAATCGTCAATGCCTGCGCCAGCGTAAAGCGGCACTCGGCGTCATTCACTTCCACCGCCACTTCCGAGCCTTGCGGCAACACCACCGCTTCGGTCACTGCGTTGTCTTCAAGGTTGAGCGACAGCGGCGCATAACTCGGCACAATTTGCAGATAGCCGGGATACAGGACGTGAAACAGATCCTGCAGGATCTCGGGGAACTGCTCATCCATGCGTTTTTCAGTTTTCGCGGTCAGCAGCGCCACCGCATCAATCAGGCGACTGATATTCGGGTCTTCCTGACTGCTCTGATTCAAACGCATCGACGAAGCGTGTTCGGGAAAGTCTTTGCCAAACCCATCCAGCGCACGACGAATGTAGGTGAGCTCGCGCTCGAAATAACTCAATAATTGATCAGACAACTTCTTGTCCCTCCATACGGGCGGTCTGGCTGGACAGACTGATATTGGAATCAAACAGGAACACGTGCTCGCCGTTGGCGGTTTTCACCTTAGCCATCAGCGAAAAACGCATCACGTTTTTGCCCGGCTGGCTCTCTTCGACAAAGACGCTCACTTCTGACAGGCGCGGCTCAAAGGTTCTGACCCACTTTTCCATCGAACGGGCAAACTGATCTTTGTTGATCTGGCTGCTGATACTGTGTGCGCAGTCCAGACCGAAGCAAAAGTTGGAGGCTTCGACGGCCGAAAAGCCTTTTGGCAGCGCCATCATCGGCGCTTCAGAATTGAGCAGCGCCGTCAACTGGTAGCGTACCGAATCGAGCAGCTCATGATTGCTGCTGCCGCTTTTATCGAGGAATGTGCGCCAGAAACTCATACCAGACCTCCGGCAAATCTTGGTTCTCTTTCCGGACCGAGGTCCGTCGACAGCAGCACTTCGCCGCACACGTTGTCGAACTGGTACTGCGGCTGAACGAACACGTCACAGGTATAGCGACCATGTTGACCATCGATTTCACGCACCTCAACCCGGCCTTTACTGAGCGGATACTTGGCCAACGTCGCTTCATCGGCGTTAAACAGGTTGCTGGAATACTTATCCAGCCAACGGTTGAGGTAGGTTTCACACTCTTCTGCGGTTTGGAAGTTACCGATCATGCTGCGGATCTGCACTTTGAGATAATGCGCAATGCGGCAGATCATGAGCGTGGTTTGGATCTGGCCCATCACCGACTCGGTATCGTCTTTCGCTTCACTCCAGATGGAGTTGTTGCCGCGAAAGAAATATTTGTCCGTGGTCAGGCTGTGACAGAGCGGAATGAAGCCTTCGTCGGCGTAAAACGTGCCCATCTCGGTGATCAAACGGATATCGGGTGTGGGTCTGAGTGTGGCGCTGACGCCTGCGCCGCCCGGTGGCACATTGCCGAGCGAACCGTAATATTTGTCCTGCCAGCGTGACTTCATAAAGCCAAACCAGTTGATGCGATTGAATTCACGAATCGCAACCGAGGCAAACAGATACGCCGCGCTGCCCCACAAACCGGCCGGATTCGCGCTGTATTCCCGAAATTGAATGGCACTGCTGGCGCTGCGGCCATACGCTTCGCGCAGGCGAATCTTCGGCACCACCAAACCAATAAAACGGGCGGAAGACAAACGTCTCACCCGCTGCCAGGCCACAAATTCCGGACCGTGTAATATTTTCTTTACCCGTTCAATGTCTGAAAACCAGTCGGCGCCTGATTCGCCAAAAAAGTCATCCGACGGAGAGAGAATAAACGGACAAAGACAAAGATCACCCAGTTGAGACAACAGCTCTAAGGTGTAGAGGTCATCGTAGTCACCATCAAGACTCATCGACAACGCATGATCCACCACCACCATACCAAATGGCTGACCACCGGAGGTATTGAGCTCGCGGTTACCAATCAGGTTATAGAGGGATGTGCGTCGCAACGAAACAGCGGTGTTGAGTTCCTGGGAGAGATCCTCCCAGGACATATTTCTGATTTTAATCTGCACTTTCTGGTAGTTAACTGGCAGAGACACTAAGGCCTCGACCCCTTTCCAGGACGCTTCGAGACGAGAAAAATCAGGATGATGAATGACGACTGACAGCTGACGCGACATGCGGTCATCAATCTCTGCAATCAAACGCAGCAATGATGCCAACAGCACCTCACGATTACTCAACATCTGTGGGTCGAGTTTCAACAGTTGCGCCAACGCCTGAGGCAGAAAATCTTCCGCCTCAGGGTTTAGCTGGCAAAACGCGTGTTGAAAATCAGCATCAAACATAGCATTCATCTCAGCAGTCAATCTGGCCTTAGCCTGGAATCTTAGTAACCATACGTACAGACGTGGTTAGCTCTTCCAGTTGTAGCCATGGACGCAGATGCGCCACTGCTGAATAAGCGCCCGGACGACCCGGTTGCTCCACCACTTGAATACGAGATTCACACAGAGGCGTTTTAGAACGTTCTGCATTGCCCACCGCACCTGAGTTGGTGTACTGATCAATCCAGGTTTGCAGATCTTTCTGCACGTCCGCCGCTTCCAGATTTGAACCCAGCATGTCGCGGCCCATCACTTTCAGGTAATGTGCGATACGGCTACTGGCCATGATGTAAGGCAGACGGGCAGAAATTGCCGCGTTACCCGTTGCATCAGGGTCGGTGTACGTTTTTGGTTTCTGCGCAGTTTGGCTGCCAATAAACACGCCGTAGTTGGTGTTCTTGTAGTGCACCAGAGGCAGGAAGCCCAGATCGCTCAACTCTTTTTCACGCTCGTCGGTCAGGTTGACTTCAATCGGACACTGCTGCATCAAGTCGCCTGCTTCTGACTTGTAAGTCAGGTTTGGCAGGTTCTCGACTTTACCGCCGTTGTCCAGACCACGAATTGCCGTACACCAGCCGAACTGAGTGTGCGCCTGAGTCATTTTCAGGCCCAGTTCGTAAGCTGCGTTTGACCACACCAGTTGCGCATTGTTTTTTGGCTTCGGATTGCCATCCGCGTCGGTTGCCAGTTCTTCGTATGCGAACGATTTGGTGCCCAGACCTTTGTCGCCGTATGGCAGACGTGCCAGAGTCTGAGGCAGCGTCAGCACCACGTAGCGTGAATCATCGCTTTCACGGAAGGCATTCCATGATGCGTAGGCTGGCGAGTCAAAACCAGACGCAACGGGTTTACCCTCGTTGAAGGTTTCAAACGAGTCAAACTCAAACATTTCCGGGTTCGCCGCCGCGATAAATGGCGCGTGGCTTGCCGCTGCGGTTTCGCCCATGTAACGCATCAGCGCCACATCTTCATCTTTGTGTGAGAATGTGTAGTCGCCAATCAGCGCACCGTAAGGTTCACCACCCGCCGTGCCGAATTCTTTCTGATACAGCGCATCAAACAGCGGGCTGCGGTCAACCGCAGGTGCGTCTTCAAATTGCTCAATCAGTTCATCTTTAGTGAAGTCCACCAGCTTGATCTTGAGAGACTGACCCGTTTCACTTTCAGTGACGAGCTTGTTCAGACCACGCCATGAACCTTCCAGACGACGGAAATCATCCTGCTGCATGATTGCAGACAGCTGACGAGACATCTGCTTGTCGATTTCCGCGATCGCATTTTCGATGGTCTTCGTCAGGTTTTTGTCCCAAGTGACGGTACCGCTCAGCGCTTGTTCAGCCAGAACGGAAAACAGTTCCTTGGTTTGATCAGCCGGAGTCTGGTTGGTCGCGGCAATCGCGCGATCCAGCAGGCTGAGTGACTCGGTACCAGCTTCAGGGCTAACCTGATTCTCTAACTCAGTACTCATTACTCTTCTCCTTTCGTCTCAAGGCCCAGTTCGCTTGACAGCGCGTTGATCTGGTCTGCGCTTTGCAATACTTCTTTGAGCAGTTTTTCCAGATCACGTGAACGGTCAGCCTTGGACAGCAAGGTTTTCAGTTGCTGGCGTGTTTCAGCCAGTTTCTTCAGTGGATCAACTTGCTCGATCAGCGCATCAGGCTGAAAATCCTTCATTGAGGAGAAGGACAACGCAGCCTCAAATTGGCTGCCGTCATCAACCAGCGTATTGTCCACTTTCAGCTTAAGTTCTGGACCGATACGGTTCAGAACAGCGTCAAAGTTGTCTTTATCGATTTGGTAGAACGTGCGATCTTCCAACTCTTCCCTGTCTTCTTTGTGCGCCGAAAAATCCCCGATCACACCGACGACAAACGGAAGTTCTTTTGTTTCAACGGCACCATTCGTTTCAACGTCGTAAGTAATACTGACCCGGTTTTTGCTGACACGTTTATGCTGAGAATTTAAAGCCACGTTGTGTCTCCTTCCTTGCTAAATTAAGCTGCTTTCGACTCTAATTTGCCTGTAGTACAGTCAAACTTCACAGTGTCGCCTTTCTCGATCTTGCCGCCTGCGCTTTCTTGGTAGTAAACCTTAGTCAGCGTGGTGTAAGTCATGGCAAAGTCTTCCACTGGCAGGTTGCCGTCTGAACCGTGGATGTTGTAGCTCGCGATACGTGCCTTCTCCAGAGTCAGAACCATGTATGGCTCAGAACCAGCACCATCACGAGATGGTTTGGTCAGCAGAATTTCAACTGTTTTACCTTCTGCACCTGGTGCAAACAGGAACGTCGTCAGGTGAGGTGAAGCACCGTCAGAGTTACGAGTGACCGACACTGCATCCAGAGATACCATGCCTTTGTCTGCGTTGTTTGCGTTACCCACATCCACGCTCACACCGCGGTTTGCACCCCAGTTCATGGTGTCGATAGCAAAGAAACCTTTCTTGCCGCCAATGTCGCCGATCGTCGCTGCACCTTTGATATTGTCCAGTCCGTCAATGCGCATGTAGATAGATGCCATAGTTATTCCTCTTTCGTTTTCCGTTTGTCATAGGTGTTATGACGGTTGAGTACCGTTACGAGTAAGTAACAAATACCGTTTAAGTAACGACGACTTCGTCGGATTACTCATTGTTATTAGATTCCCCACCCAATTGAGAGTGAGTGAACACTACCATTCAATCGCTGACAGACCGCTCTCGCTGCCGTTTGCCGTCGATGAAGTTGGGGATACCGAAGGCGCAGCCTCCGGCATCGTAATTTGTGGTGCTGAGGCAACGGGTGCCGCTGCACGGCTTGCCTGATGCTGCGCGCTTTCCAGACCTGCCAATTGTTCAATGCGTTGCTGCACTGCGTTGTTGTCGCCCACCAACTCTTCCAACAGTTCAGGAAGAGACATGCCACCCCAGCGAATCGCACGTTTCAGCAGCAGATATATAGGGCTGTGGGGTTCGGTGGCGAGAAAGTAGTCCGCAATGCGTTGCAGTTCGGCAAATGCCTGTTCACGTGACGCCAGCGCATCCTGAGGCACAACAGGTACCGCCACCGACGCCGCAGTTTGCGTCATGACAGACGCTGTTTGTGACTGACCCTGCGTTGGCTGATGGACAGATTCAGTTGATGCAGAGTGAACGGTGGCCATGGTTTGCTCAGGCACCGTTTGTGGTGTTTCCGCGTCAACCATCGCCGCGTCCAGAGGCCAACGGGCAAATTGATCGCCCACCAGAAAATGAATCGCATTGATCAGGCGTTCGACCGCCTCTTTCACAAAGCGAAAATTAATCGACTGGGTACCGGCCGCCGCACATTTCTGCTGCAGGGTCTTTTCCAGAGCAAGAAGAGCATCTTTACTTGCACCGAGTGCCAGAATGCGCGCTTCCACTTCCGCCTTCTCACGAGAAAAATCCGCCAGCGCGACCGCTTTCAACTGCGGCAACGAACCCGATTTTTCTGCCGCAAAGAAACGGCCATAATCAATGTCGCCGACCAGAGGCAGCATTTGCAGCGGCATGTACAGCAAGCCACTTTCTGCGGAATCGCCAATCAGTTGCAGCAGCGGCTTCACGCGGTGTTCCGCCACTTCTTTGAGTTGTTCGGCGTCGTTGTCTGCTCTGCGTTTGTTCTCCGGCAGTGTTGGCTGGAGTGAGTCCCAGAAACTCTCGATCATCTGCTCCAGCGTATGGAGCGCCTGCGCCAATGACTCGAAAGGCGAAGCAGAGAAGAGCTGGGCCATGGTGAACCAGGAGTAAATTTCGACATCTTTGGACTGCTCAGTCAGACAGCTTTCACACAGTTTGGCCAGAGCATCCCAGTTCTCCGCGTTGGTATGGACCACCACCGCGTCCTGCATCGCATCCGGTGTTTCCACCAGTTGGCGGAACGAGGATTGTGCGACGTTGAATGCATTCCGATACGTGCGATACAAGGTGCGATTATCCTTGAGATATTCGCCACTCGGTTGTTCATCAGATATCGGGTTGAGCAGATGTTCAAACATATCGGTTCCTAACCTTTTCTATCGTCTGCGAATCAACGCTTAGCGTGGAAACTTGACGCCAAACCCGTGACACCTGGCAAATTCTGAAACTTAGTAAATTTGCTCCAGATAAAGCTCGACAGGTATGCAATCGCCCACGCTTGAGCGCCTTGCAAGCTGATGTTAGGCGTGCCACTTTTCAGCGACAGCGCAAAGGCCTGACCACCACGGATCACCAGTGGACGCGTGCCGTTGGCAAACACGTTGTGCTCCGTGACGGTTTTCGTTCGGTTGGTCTTTGGGTCGAGCTTTTGCGTTTCGCGCGTATCGAGAAGACGCAGCTCTCGGGTCAAAAATTTGGACAGAATTTCGCAAGCCAGCAGCACATTTTGATCACCTTCGGCCATGCTGCGGCAGTGAGTAATCGACGTGCGCAACTTGTCACCGATTTTGCCTTTGATGTCGCCGCCGACCGTGATGACGCAGTCGTCGTTATCCCAAACAAAACGTTGCTCGCCTTGGATATAAGCCAAACGCGTCAGGTTGTAGAAAGCGTGTCCGTAGGCTTTACCGCGCGACATTTGCGATACGTTCAACTGCAGCTCAACAATGTGCGGAATGGTTCGGCCTTTGAAATCAATATCCATCGCCAGAAAGAACTTCACATCTTTGTACACATCTTCAATATTCTTGGCCCACAGATCCTTTACCGCAGGGGTTCGGTCAAATTGTGGTTTCTTCAATGCGGTAAATTCATCGGTGGTGTAGATGAAATCCCGAAACGCCAGCATCTGCGCTATGGTGCTGAACACGATGGTGGCTCGTGCGATGTCTTTGACTTCCAGCGGTGTTTTCACCCCTGCACCAGTGATGTCTGTGGTCGTATCATCCCAATTCGTAATGCCACATTTTTCCGCAATACGTTGACGGGTTTTCAACGGACCTCGCGAGTAGGTAATGCGTTTGCCAGACTCGTTGTTGACCTTCTGGGTCAAGTTTTGCATGAACGAATTTAACTTTTGGTTGGCCAATTTGGCCTGCTCGACCAGTTCTTCAATCTGGCCACGCTTGTCATAAGTGCTGGTAAATGTCGTCTGAGAGATACGATCTCCCCAGGTGTAAGTACTTGGCATAACGATTCCTATTTTTCTTGTCGCCTTTTCAGGCCGTCCGAGTTCCGATGGATTAACCGATCAATACGGTTGCCGCTCCGGCCACAATCGCACCGCCGTGGCTGGTGCTGTCGCCCAGCCGTGCCGCCGGTGTGCTGTTGATCAGCACCGTGGTACTGCCCGCCGCAATGGTGTCGGGTGGTCCGACACAGGTAATTGAATCGCCCACCACCGCAGCAGGCAGGCTGCCTATCAGTACGGTTGCCACGCCCGGTCCAATAATAGGGCCACCAACGTGGGGCACACTCCCTGTCGCCATCGGACAGGTATGCATGTCGGTGAGTCTGGCTGCGCACATGCCCATTACATTGGTTCTCCATTTGCTGAGCCGTTACCACCCTCGGCTAAGTCACGGGCCATACGAAAGACATTGCGGTAAAAGGTTTTATTGCCTTTCCACTCGGGAACCACGGCAGCGGTATTGATCGCCCCGGCGACCGCTTTGGCATACAAAAATTCCGCCGGCATCACAATCGGGTTACCCAATGGTGCGATACTGCCCGTGCCGCTCCAGAACACCGCTTGTCCCAACCAGCGAGGCGCGCGATCATTAGCCAGTGACTTGATTTCACTTTCAATCCGGCGACGCAGCGCTTCATTGGGTTCCATCACCCAGCGCATGCAGTCATCAATCAGCTTTTGCTCTTTCGGATGCCAATCTTCATGGCGCGCTTTTAACGCCAACGCCGTCCACCAGATCGCTTCTCGCATCGGCAGGGCGTGAGCCAGAAAATGAGTCAGGTCAACGTTGAGCCCCGCCTCTTCCAGCACGGTCATGGCCGCTTGTGGTGTATCCTGCAGTTCAATTAAATCCATCGCATCGTCAGATAACTTGGTGCGTTTCACGACACTAGACGCTGCCGGATAAGGAATCTTTTTCATCATGTTTAGTTCACCATCACCAATGCGCCGCTGATGGACGCCTGACCATCAGAACTCAGTTCCGCCGTCGCACTGCCCGACACTGTCGCGGTGACATCTGCGCTCAGTGTCGCGTTGAGGCCAGACACGGTGGCCGAACTGCTGGCCGACGCGGTAAAGCTGCTGCCCGCACTCAGAGACATCGAACTGCCCGACGACGCACTCAGAGAACCATCGGAATCGAGACTGATCGAATCACCCGATTGGCTGATGTCGCCACCCGACAGGGAAATGGCAGAATCCGCGGTTAACGCGATGGTGCTGCTGGAAATCTCAATCTTGTCGCTGCTCATCACAATGCTGCTGTCACCCACTTTTAAGGTCAGTGAATCACTGCCCGTGATGGTGATGTCTTTGCCGTCTTGCGTGATCGACTCCGTCACGGTCAGCGCATACGATTTTTCCGTCGTCAGCGTGATGCCCTCTTTGGCCGACAGGCTGTGTGACTGTTCAATCGTTTCCGTCAGGTTCTTGGTGACCGCCAAGGTCATTTCTCCACCCACGGTTTCACTGTGATCGTTCACGACTTCACTGGTGAAATCCTTGGCGGCGTGCAGATACAGCAGCTCGTTGTCTTTCTTGTCGTCGAAACGCAGTTCGTTTGACTCGCCCGCCAGCTTGGTTTTCACGCCACTTTCAGTGGTGTTTTCCGTTGGGTATGGCGGAGTGTTGGTCGAGTTATAGACACTCGCCACCACCACGGGCTGATCCGGTTCGCCGTTGATGAAACTCACCAGCACTTCCTGACCCGCACGTGGCAGGAATTGCATGCCGTAGCCGCTACCGGCCATGCCTTGAGCGACGCGAACCCAGCAACTGGTTTTGTCGCCGGTTTCGTCATCCCAATGGAATTTGATCCGCACGCGACCAGACGTATCACTGGCAGGTTCACTCTCAGTACTGCCCGCCACAACCGCAGATTGCAGGCCGTGTAATACGGGCCGAGCTTTCGCTGGCGGATAGAACACCTGATCTTCTGGCACACACACCAACTCAGCCTGCGCGCTGAACGCATTGCCTTTTTGGTTTTCAAACTGGTAATGCAGCTCGGTCACCAAATAATTGCCTTCTTCGGCACTGTCTGAATGCGCCGCCAGTTTCAGATACTGACCGACACACAAATCTGCCGATTGTGTCTTGGCGTTAACACGGTCATAGCCAGAATCAAGCTGACCACGCTGCAGCGTGCCAAGGGTTGAGGTCAGGCTACTGAAATCATTAGTGATCGATGCCGTCGGATAACGGTACTCTTTGAGTTTGGTGTTACCGGAGACAGAGTAGCCCGACGCTTTGGCGCCGCTGGTCACCACTTTCGATTGTGAGTAGTCGTAACCGGCAATTTCCAGTGAGGCGCTGTGAAACGCATACTCACGCTGCCACGTATCTAACACGTCGTAATCACCCGATGGTGCGGCGGCGTAATCCAGCGTCGCCATGTCGCTTTGTTCAAACGACATCTGCGCTTCCTGCAGATAGAGTTTTGCCGCATTGGCATCTTTACCGAAGTAAAAATGCACGCCATCTTCGGCGAGTAAGCGCGTGACAAACTCAAAATCCGACTCACCGAACTGAACGCAATATTCACGACTGGTCGATGGCATGCTGTTGACGGTGTACTTACCGCTAAAGCCCAGCTCATCGAAAATGGACGTCACGATGTCCTGCGCGGTTGACTCCTGAAATACGCGGCACTGGCGTGAATGCTTGAGCAGGAACAGCCATGGCTGAACAGTCAGTTTGATGCCGTAGTAACTTGAATCAATCCGTTGCGACTGAGCCTGAGCTTTCACCACATAGCCTTGGTACTGACGCAGGCTGGTGCGCGAATCGCCAATCACGTTGTAGACATAGCAACTGACTTCAGTGCCAATCCAATCCGCAGGCGAAGAATCAGACACTATGATGTCGGCTTGCCACTCATAGTGCTGGTTGATCTGCTCAGTCACACTCAGGGTTGAAGCTACAAACTCATTGCCGTTGGCATCCTGAACCACCAGATAGCTGCCTTGCGCATCAATCAATTCATTCATCTGCGACGCCTCTTAATGCCGTGTCTTTGCGGTCAGTCATCATTGAGCCTGCTCCTGCTGCACATTGACCAGATCGGCAAATCGCAGTAGCTGAATGGGCGGAAACAGTGACATCTTGCGGGCAACATCCATATTGATGGTGATGGCGTAGTTGCTCAGTTCAGCAATCGGTAAATCACCGGGCTTGGCATCATCAAACAAAATCTTGCTCGCTTGGTTGGCGGCCAACTGCCCCACACGGTAATACTTGTTGGACACCGAAATCAGCGCCGACGAATTAGTCACCATCGAGTCATAAGCGCTCGCGACGGGCAAACCGTATTTCATCGCGGCTTGTGTAAAACTGTCGCTGTTCGCCAAGTTGTACGAGCTGGATCCGACGTACACAACGTCGACACCCTGCTCGGCAAGGTGCTGCATTTTCTCGTCAAACTGGTTCGGTAGTGGCTTGCCCGCTTTATCCAGCGCATAGGTCTCGGTATACACCGCAAAGCCCATCGATTCTGAAAGCTGCTTGAGCTCCTGCGTGTTCAGTACAGAGTTAAGCTCCGCCGTCGAATAGACCACGCCGACTTTGGTCACAGGGAAATATTCACGCATGGCGCGAATCTGAGTGTCTTCACTGATGCGGTTGCGAATACCCGCCACCGTTGGGCGACCCGTTTTATCGGCAGCGGCACTGATGTCTGCGCCGACCGGATCAGCGACGACCATGAACATCACAGGAATATCGCCCAGCTTGGTTTGTTCGCCGAGTTCAGCGCGCGTGCCGATCATGGCTTTACTCACGCTGGTGCCCCAGGTCACCACTAAATCCGGCGACATGGCTTTGGCTTCGTCCAGAAGATCCGCCAGTTTGCTGGTGTCGCGCTGCGCATCGCGCACAATGACATCCACCGGCAAGCCATTATTTTTAAGGTAATCCTGAAAGCCCTGACACGACTCTTCGCATCCGCGCCAAACCGTCATCAGTACCGTTTTGTGTTCTTCAGCTGCCAGCGTTTGTGCAGAAACCAACAGCAACAGACCCGAAAGAATGGATTTCATAGTTCGGCCTCCATGCCGCGACGGCGCGCGGGCATGTTCAGGAAGAGAATCATCATCACACCGCAGAAAATAATGCCGCACCCAACAATCGCCATCGCAGCGCCGAAGTCGTACACCGCCAGCAGCGAAGCAACAATAACCGGGCCAAGCACGCTACCAATACGTTCCGCGGTACGCAGCACGCCCAGCACTTCCGTGCGACCAACTTCAGGCGTGTCTTCCGACGCCTCCAGCGCACACGCGATCAGGGGTGCTTTAAGAATGGAGTGCGCAATACCCATCAGTGTCACCGCCATCAGCATTTTGATGATGGACGCTTCGCCATAGAGCGACACCAGAATGCCACCCGACAGAATGGTGCCGAGCACGATCAGTTCACGCATCTTCTTGGTGCGGTCAGCAATGCCGGACGCAATCGGGCTGAGCGGAATGATCACCAAAGAGTAAATCATCATGATGCGGCCAATTTCAGACTGGCTGGCATCGAGTGACACCAGATACAGCGGCACGGTGAAGTAAAGAAAACCGGTCAGGACAATTTTGGCTGGAATCGCGCAGCACACGGTCACGGCTACAAAGCGGGCATTTTTTGCCAGTAGTTTGATACTGCCTTTCTTTGCGCCCTGAGTTTTGCCATCGTTGACGCTGCCCGAGAACATGCGCCACGCCAGCAGACCGGCAAACGCGGCCAGCGCAGCAGAAATCAGAAACACAGGTTGATAACCAATACGATCAGCAATGATGCCGCCCAGCGCCGTTCCACACATGGTGGCGGTCATCAGCACGCCGACAAAGATAGACATGCCTTTTGCGCGGTTTTCCGAGGTAACAACCGCAGCGATGTAGCTCTGACAGCTGATGGTGATCACCGCGTAACCGAGTGCGGTCACGCCGCGCGCCATCACTATGTCCATACTGTTGGTCGCAAAGGCGCAGCCAAAGTAGCCACCGATCGCCGGGATCAATCCCAACAGGAACAGTCGCTTTTGGCCCCAACGATCCACCCATTTCGCGGCGAAAGGCGTACATGCGGCGATCACAAACATGAAGACCGAAATCGGCAGGCCCAGCATCACATCTTTGGAGATCCAGGACGAAGGCTCATAGAATTCTTCAACGAACAGCGGCATGAATGATTTTTGTAGCTCTTCGGCAAACGAGAACACAAACAGCGGAATACGCGCATCGACAATGTCGCCTTTTCTCATGCCCAGTCGGCTTTGCAGGCGAAAGCGTTCCGCAATCGATTTAAGACGGCTTTGCAGCTCTAGCGCACTTTCGCTGTTGAGCAGTCCGAACAAGCGGCTGAAGCGGCTTTGCAGTTCACGTGAATCCTGATTGAGGCGGTCTGCAAATGTACCGATGGTGCCGTGGGTCGCCACACTCTCGTTGACGGAGAAGTCACCTTTCACTTGGCGCTTGAGGATCGATTCGGACTCTTCCAGCGGGCCGGAGATGTAGAACATCACCACGACCATGACGACCTCAAAACAGACCAGCAGCACGGCCACTAACACAATAGCGATATCAAAGAAAATATCCGTCAGTTGCGACTGTACGTAAGTTGCGCTCAGGCCGACATACACGCGGCCAGCGGTTTGACCAGACGTATCGATATCGAGGCGGAACACATCACTTTGCGGTGAATTGCCCAGAAACGACGATTCAAACAGTAGTGGCAGCTCTTTCACCACCACGCTAAAACGATCAAGTAGTGACGCGCCGAGATACTGAGTCGATGATTTTTCAAACGTCTTGTCGTCGGCCAGATCCAAATTGGACACTTCGCCCGCTTTGTACAGCACGGTATCGTCCTGAGTCACTGCGACAAACGTCAGCTCAGGGTACTTATCCAGCGAATCTTTCAGGTAGGCATCCATACCGCGAATCTGATCGAATGGTACGCCCGCATCAACCGCCGTAGTCAGATCATCATGCACACTCTGCGCAATGGCATTCGCTTTCTTCAGCAGCTCAGGTTTCACCGAAAAGTTGAATTCCACCAGCGTGTAAACCGCGCTCAGTCCCGAGGCAATAAAGGCGCTCAGAATCGTAATCAGAATCAGACGGCGGTTAATAAAACTGGCCATACTTTTGGCTTTGTTCATGAACGAACCTCAGTGTTTTGAGTCGATGGCTGACTGACCGTCAGGTCCTGAAGTTTTTCCAGCTCTTCAGAAACCAGTGACTTCATCTTTTCGCTTTGCTTAATTTGCTCTGCCAGACTTTGGGTCATCTGACCTTGCGGGATCTGTTCAAGACGTTTTTGATCGCCAGTGGAGTAACCGTGGATGAGCTTAATGACGTTGGTGACATCACCAAAACCAATACGGATGATGAAAAACACCAGCAACGACGCGAGCAGGAAAATCACCACGGTGGCTTCGAGCAGATGCAAACGCACCAACGCGTACACACCAAACAGGGCGGATTTGTTGTAGACGATGACAATGCTGCCAGCGAACGCACCGAAGCTGTCGTAAATTTGCAGGCCACTGTAGAGTTCTGAGTCGTCGCTCAGCGTCCACCTCGGCTCACTGGATTTAAGGGCGCGGCGAACCACGTCTTCAGGCAAGCTTTGTACAGGGCTATCGTCAGCATAAGACTGCACCAACGGTTTGCCATGCTGATCGATCAATGCCACCGCAACCACATTCGGTTCACGAACACGGGCTTGCTCAATTTGTTGTTTGAGGTTTTTAGCGGACTGGTAGGGAATGCCGAGACGTTCGACCCTTTCCACCGAATTGGCGAGTGAGGAGGAGATCACTTCCAGTTTTGAAGACACCACGTGCGACATCAGGCTGTCGAACTTCATGTAGTTCATTAAGTACAGCAAACTGAGTACGGAAAGGAGGATCACCCAAACGGTAATCACCAACCGTAGATGCACTTCAAAGAAAGCTCTCATATATACAGTTACCCAGCCAATATATTGTTATTCACTTATTCACAAGCGAGATACTAGATTGGGAATTTGCATAAATTGTGCAGCTTGCGATTTTTCTCACTCAGAGTGAACTCAGATCACAAAAAAATATCGTTTTTGCCGAATTATTAATCATAATTTAGCATTAACTTATAAATAAAAAGCTAAATTAACATTACTTAAATTACTAATATTTAAAGGAATTTTTTAGAATATTAGGCTGCGTTATTAATAGGAATATATTGAAGGTTGCGGAGAGAAATCATCAGTGAATATGCGGCTTTCTCATTGAGGAATAATAGCCAATATAAATGTAAGGATATAAAAGCAGCGAAACTCTTTTTGCTAAATCAAAGCGATTCATCAACAAAACTATCGATAAGTACAGCACACTCCATACGCCACCTTTAGCGGTAAATCTGCCACTACGACACTTTTGCCTGAAACATTGGACAATAAAAAGCGCCACACTTAACCAGTGGGGCGCTCTTGAATTTACTGGGCGAAAAAATCGCGCTTACAGATATTCGCACAAATATGCAGTCGCAACGGCTACCTGCAGATCAAAAGAGGAATTACCTTCCACTTCAAACGCTTCACCTGAGTTGAACGTTACCCAGTCTGCATCAGTCGCGCGTTTAATGGTCAACGCACCTTTCACAACGGTCATGCGCTCTGGTGCACCTGTACCGAAGGTGTATTCGCCCGGCGCCATAACGCCGACGGTGATTTCATTACTATCCTGCTGAAAACCCAAAGACTTTACGTTGCCTTCGAAATAGCTGTTCTCTTTAATCATTGTTCTTCCTTGTCAAATTTAATGCTTGCCGAGTCGCTGCCTGCGCGAACGGACGTTCTGTTTTTAACTCAAGAGCGCGCTTTACACAAGCGATTGTCACCCCTTTGGCTGCGACTTTTACACCGACACGCCACATCACTATTGACCTCTTTGGTGCGGCATCTTCCTTCCGTTGGTAACAGCATTGATAGAAAACTCAATTTTTGAAGCAAGATCATAATTTATTGTGGGAAATTTGCGCTCACTTTGCGCCTACTCCACTCTATGTTTCTCTATTTTTGCGATACTTTTGCAACAGATAGACGCCAACTGCTCCATGTTATTTTCGCGCGACCATTTTATGAAAAAAATAAATGGTGCCGCCGAGATAGCCTCGCCAGACGAGGTCACGCGTGCAGACACAGAGTAGCCGGGACAGGAGTAAATCACGGTGGCAACAGGGAACAAGCGAACCAAAACAGACAAGATGAGAGCGGGATCGCCCAGACTATCGAAAGCCAACATGTTCAGAATCGTCTTCTGGAGTGGTTTGTCTCTGCTCGCCTGTGCATTCGCGGCTCTGCTGCTGTTTAGCTACAAAGATTATGTCAATCCCGAACAGGTATATGGCTCCTGGATAGAAATCGGCACACCCAGTTATCAGACAGAGATCCTGACGTTCAATGAGCAAGGCGTATTTCGTAACAGTCGACTGGTGAGTACCAACTTCGAGTACGATGGCAAAAATATTGAGGTCGAAACCGGTTTGGGTCGCATGACCTACCAAATCGCTGGTACAAGAAATTCACCGCAGTTAAAACGGGTAGAGCCCACAATACCAATTCAACGCTTCATCAAAGAAGGGTATGAAGACACGATTGAAGAGGGTGAAGGCACCGCAGGCCAAGCCAGAAGATCGGCACTCTCCGCCCACTTCAATGAGAAATAGCACTTAACCCGTCAGAACATTATCTTCCGGATATTTGAGGAGTGTCGCCTGTGGGCGAGCCAGCATGTAAGCCAGAGTGAGCGGGCCAATACGGCCGATGATCATTACGGCAATCATGATGTATTTACCCGGCTCACTCAGCTCCGCGCTTAATCCCGCACTCAGTCCCACCGTTGCAAATGCGGAGATGGTTTCAAACAACACCACTTCGAAACGCGCGTTCTCTGTCAACATCAGCAGAAACATCGCCGTCGTCAATAAGGCGCCGCTTACCACAATGATGGCCAACGCTTTGGTCACTGTCGGCCAGTTAACCGTGCGGTGGAACATCACCACATGATTTTTCTGCCGCAAGAAAGCCCAGGTTGCCACAAATGCCACGGTAAAGGTTGAAACTTTAATCCCGCCCCCGGTAGACGTAGAACCTGCCCCAATAAGCATGAGGATGATCATGATCAGCATCGCTGGCTGAGTCATCTGCGCGACATCAATACTGTTAAAGCCAGCGGTACGGGCGGTTGCTGATTGGAAAAAGGCCGCCAGCCACTGCTGCCAGAGCGGCAGGGATTGCATCGTCTCCGGGTTGCGATGTTCCAACGCCCAAAACAGCAACGTTCCAACCAGCAGCAGACCCGGCGTGGCAATCAGCATGATCTTGGTGTGCAAGCTGAAGAAACGCCAGCCTGAGCGCCAGTGCGCCCATACATCGCCAACCACCGTAAAGCCAAGGCCGCCAAAAATAAACAGCCCCGCCAAGGTGAGCAAAATCGTCGGATCGCTGGCATAGCTCGTCATACTGTCGGAAAAGAGTGAGAAGCCCGCATTGTTAAATGCCGAGACGGCGTGGAACAGCGCGCAAAACAGCCCTTCCGCCCAGCCCAGTTGCGGCACCCAACGAAACGACAAAATGACCCAGCCAATTCCTTCGGCAATGAGAGCAAAAATGATGATGCGTTTTACCAGCCGCTGCAGGTTGACCGAACGATCCTGCCCCAGCGCATCTTTGGCTATCGCCTGTTGTTTGAGGCTCAGACGCACGCCAAACATGTACAGCAGCACCGCTGAAAGCGTCATCTGACCAAGGCCACCGATTTGCATCAGCAGCATCAACAGAATCTTGCCTTCAATCGTAAAATGCGTGCCGGTATCGACCACCCCAAGCCCGGTCACACTGATGGCGGACGTGGCGGTGAAGAGCGCATCGGTAAAACTGAGTCCGGTTTTTGAAAACACAGGTAACGTCAGCAGTACGGCCGCTGGAACGAGTACCGACAGAAAACTGACCAGAATGATTTTCGGTTCTGATCCGCTTTTGTTGTTCTTATCTTTATCCAGCGCGTAAAAAATGCCGCTGCGTTCGAGAGACATCATAAAGTTTTCAACTGTTTGGTGAGGGTTTGTTGGGGGCCAACGACAATCAGCATGTCACCAATTTCCATCACGGTATCGAGCGATGGCGCTTTCGTCATTTCAGGGCCACGCTTAAAGCCCAGCACCTGAACACCGTGTTCCTGACAGATCGCCATTTCATCAATCCGCTTGCCCATCATACGTGAACCAATCACGACCTCAGTCAATGCCAACCCGCTGCCCAGTTCGATGAACTCCAGCACGCGGCGGTCGAGCATTTTACGGGCTACGCGAATCCCCATATCCCGTTCCGGCATGATGACGTGGTCTGCGCCCACTTTCTGCAGAATCTTCACGTGGAACTTATCGTTGGCTTTGACCCACACCGATTTGGCACCGGATTCCTTCACCACCAGGGTTGCGAGAATGGAAGCGTTGATGTCTTCACCAATCGCGACCATCACCATGTCGTAGTCTTTCAGTTTGAGCTCAAATACGGTTTCTTCAATGGTGCAGTTCGCCACAATTGCCTGAGTCGCGTAGTTCATTGCCGCCTTGACTTTTTCTTCGTCGATATCGACCGCCAGCACTTGCGCGCCAGCTTCTGTCAGCTCCTGACAGACCGACAGCCCAAAACGTCCCAACCCAATCACTGCAAACTGCTTGTCACGAATTTTCATTATGTTGCCTTATACGAATACTGACGTAAGGCAGAGCCTTCACTCTGCAATCTAATAGCGGGTAGTGCTCCTCATTTTATAACTCAAACGCAGAGCGGATGGAAATCATCCGCCGCGCCATCTATAGAGAATCCCTGCATTTTCTGCTAGTTTTAGCCACAAATTTTCATCGATAAGAATACTCATGAGCATAGACGATTTACTGATGCGCTTTCAGGCATCCCCCTATTTAAAAGACTGGGACAACAGTGTGTTGTTTATCACCCTCGCCAGCTTTGTGGCCTGGGGGATCTGGCGACTCTCTTATCGCTATCTGTTCAATCTGACCGAAAAAACTAACTTTCATTGGGATGATCTGATCCTGCACGCGCTGAAAACGCCAATCAGTACCTTGATCTGGTGCTGGCCGGCAACCATCTCGCTGGGTCTGCTGCTTGATGACCATTTTCAGACCAAATTTAACTGGTTGCAAAACACCAAGAAACTGATGTTGATCACCATCTTTGTCTGGATTCTGCTGCGTCTGGTGTCTGAGGTAGAACACTACATTCTCAAGCAGCGTAAACGTGATGAGACCACAGTGCAGGCTGTATCGAAAGTGACGCGTTTAATCGTGATTATCACGGGAATGTTGTCGATCATGCAGGCATTTGGTTTGAGTCTCAAAGGGCTGCTGACATTTGGTGGTGTCGGTGGTCTGGTGGTGGGTCTGGCGGCCAAAGATCTGCTGTCGAACTTCTTTGGCGGTCTGATGATTTACTTCGATCGCCCATTCAAAGTCGGTGACTGGATTCGGTCTCCGGATCGCCAGATAGAGGGGACGGTTGAACGTATCGGCTGGCGTATGACCATTATTCGCACCTTCGATAAACGCCCGCTGTATGTACCGAACTCGGTATTCAGCAACATCGTGGTGGAGAACCCGTCACGCATGCAAAATCGTCGTATTAACGAAACCATCGGCCTGCGTTATCAGGATGCAGACAAGATGGAGACCGTGATCAACGAAGTGCGTGACATGCTGAAAAATCACCCGGACATCGATGCACATCAAACCCTGATTGTGAATTTTAACGCCTTTGGTCCATCGTCGTTGGATTTCTTTATCTACACCTTCACGAAAACCGTCAACTGGATTCGTTATCACGAAGTGAAGCAGGATGTGCTATTGAAGATTATGGCCATCATTCAGAAAAATGGTGCCGACATTGCGTTCCCGACCCGCACGCTGATCATCGACCCGACCAGTGCCGGCGAAGTGCCTGAGCCCCCCGCGCGTCCATGATAGTTCTGAAGCGATAAATAAAAAACCGCCAATATGGCGGTTTTTTATTGTCTATGCAGCTCTCAGTTTTGTGCTGCCACTTCACGCTGCACCGGATCTTCCTGATGTTCAGCCAGCCAGTAAAGCCAGATCATCCCCAGACACAACACAATACAGACACCAAACAACCAACTAGGATTGAGTGATTCAATCACCACACCACCCACTAATGGTGCGATAGCAAAGCCCAGTGAGTAGAGCGCCGCCGCACCGAAGTACGAGCCGCGTAAGTGAGCCGGCGCCATCCGGTCAATCTGCACATTCAGAGTCGGGAACGCGATTACTTCACCCATGCTGAGAATAAACCCGGCAATGTACCAGCCATAAGGCCAATCGGTCGGGGTAAACAAAAATCCAACCTGCGCCAGCATCATTAACACCATGCCGATACGAGTACGCACAAACAGCGGCACATGTTCTAGCCACTTGAGCGTCGGGAACTGAAAAATGATGATGGTCAGCGTATTGACCAGCACCAAGCTGGCGACAAGCTGCGCCGCATCCGAGACGCTGGAACGTACAATCACCTGCGGAATCGACGACTCCATCTGCGCATAGACAAACATCATGATGAAGTTGGCAATCATCATTTTGACGAAGATGCTGTCTTTGCTGATCACACGCAGTGTGCGGGCAAAGTTCGGCAACAGAGAAGTATCCGGTTTGACGTGATGGCCTTTGCGTTCAATCGCCATCAGCAGCCACAGTGCATAGATCAGGTAGGTGATGCCCGTTGCGATAAACAGCACCTGAGGATGCGCTAAGCCGAGAGTGATACCAATCAGCGGGCCAATCGCACCACCGAGATTGAGTAAGAAATAGCGAATGTTCATCGCCAGTTCGCGATCTTTGAGGTTGCTGAGGTTATCGCCCAACACGGCTTTCGCCGGCGCTTCAATCATCGGGCGCATCAAGCCCGCCAGAATGATCAACACGTAGAAATGCCAGCTCTGATTCGCCATGCCGATACCGGTGTACGCAACTGACGCCGCCAACGCCCCCGCCACCATGACCCATTTGCGACCAAATTTGTCAGACAGGTAACCAGAATAGAGCCCGGTGACCGCACCGACAACCGCCGAACTTGCGAGCATAGTGCCCACTTCCACTGCTGTCGCGCCATAATCCTGATAGAGAAACACAATCAGAAACGGCCAGGCCATAAAGAAACTGGTGCGAGCAAACAGGGTGCCGGCCAATACCGTCCAGACTGAGAAGTTAAAGCGCTGTATCCTCTGCCATTCAAATAAACTTTCTTGTTTTTCCATACATTCTCCTAGATCCGCCTGACGTTATAATTGCGCGACAATTGTCACACTTTTGGTTGTTTTATCGCCAATATAGAGAGAAAAGGTAAAGAAAGATAGCGATATTTGGCCTTTGATTCATGAAGAAACGGAATAAGAAAAACGTTTAATAAAACCTAATTTATACAGTTAGTTAGATCATCTTCTCTGCAAATAAAAAGCCGCACAATACAGCGTATTGCACGGCTCTGAATGTTTATTTCCAGAATATTTACAGTGTAAAGAAGGAAAGCTGTTCTTTCTGCTTTTCTGCTAAGCGAGACAGTTCGTTACTCGCGCTGGCGCTCTGGCTGATACCCGTCACGTTCTGCTGCACAAGCTCCGACATATTGACCACGTTGCGGTTGATGTCTTGCGTGACCTGAGACTGCTCTTCAGCGGCGGTCGCAACCTGAGCGTTGGTGTCGTTGATTGCCGATACCGATTCCGTGATGCCAATCAGAGCATCGTTGGCTCGCTGCGCCAGTTCATTATTGCGATTCAGCATCTCTAAGCTGGTTTGCATGCTTTCATTGGCTAGCACCGACTGACTTTGCAGCTCTTCGATGATGGACTGAATCTCTTCGGTTGATGCCTGAGTACGGGCTGCCAGCATGCGTACCTCATCCGCCACCACTGCAAAACCACGGCCTGATTCGCCTGCGCGCGCCGCTTCAATTGCAGCATTCAGCGCCAACAGGTTGGTTTGGTCAGACACGCCACGAATCACTTCAATAACATTGCTGATTTGTTCAGACTGCTCTTTGAGGCGCTGCACCACTTGCGCCGCATCGTTGAGCGCCACAGACATCTGCTCGCTTGCCTGACCGCTTTCCATAAAGATAGACAGACCCGATTGCGCCAGACCGTCTGCTTCACGCGCCGTCGCATCGGCTGACGTCGCGTTATCACTGACGTTATTGGCTGTGCTCGCCAGCTCGTTCACTGCCGACGCCACCTGTTCAATTTCCATCAGTTCCTGCTGCGCGTTGCTTTCTGCCTGAGTCATGACCGCCGCCAGCTCCGTCGCCGCCGAAGCCACATCTTCACTGATGCGTGTCAGTTGGTCGACCGTCGCGTGCAACTGCTCTGCGGTTTGGTTGACGTCTTTGTTCAGGCGTGCAATTTCGTTATCGCCGTCCGCATCAGCACGCACTGACAGATCGCCTTGCGCCAGTTTACGCATCACCGCTTGCAGACGTTGAATCGGCGCCACAATTTTGCCCGACAGCAACCAAGCCGCACCGAGTGAAACCACAAGTACAGACAGTACCGTCCACATTGCATTTTGCATCACTGCTGCGCTGTCTTTGGCGCTCTGTTCCATCGATTGGGTAGCGTAGTGGTTCACTTTCTGCGACAGGTCATTGATCGATTCCACCATGTGGTTACCGACTTCGCGATATTGTGTCACAAAGCGTTGATAATCCTGCTCGGTCACTAAGCCTGCATCACGACGAGTGAAAAATTCCACCGCGCGCTCAGACATATCGACATATTCGACGATGTTCTGCTGAACGTGTTCGATTTCTTCGTCGTACAGCTTTTGCTTCTGCATCTCTTCCAGCGTTTGATCAACCACTTTCAGGCCGGTTTTCAGCTCGCGCAGGAACACTTCGCGGCGTGCTGGATCGTAAATCGCGTATACCGCGCTGATGCGTAATGGATAGATAGTGTCATCAACACGTGCCAGCGTATCTTTGTACTGCACCAGCGCGTGTGTATTGTTCGCAACGGCGTGCTGTTCGTGAATCAGATTGGATTTGGTCACCCAAAGTGCGATCAGCAGGGCCACCGTGAGAAAAGCGACAGGCAGTAAAACCTGAACTCTTATTGATATGTTTTTCAATGAAAACTGCATGCTACACCTCAAGAAAGAAAAGATTGCGTCCATGCAGCGGGCGTTAGCCCAGAGAGTTAATTCGGCGCCGAGATTAGACAAAGATCACATTTTTGTCCAGCGTTAAAACCACATAAATCATAATGTTAACAGCGGAAACGTTTGGTTTCTCTCGCGCCGGAGAAATGTGAATCAATCATGACAATTTATGAAGAAATATATAAAAATGGCCACCCAAAGGTGGCCATTGAAAGTCAGCGCATAAACAGGCTGCTTACTTGCGCAAGGCGTTAAGTTTGGCCTGTGCTAAACCGAAGATGGTATCCACCGGATAACTGCCGTCATCCGTTGCAACGCCAGCGGGTTTTCCGGTGAAAATTTCAATCGCTTCAATCACATGGTCTATCGCCCAAATGTGAAACTCACCTTTTTCCACCGCTTTGACGATATCGGCGCGCAACATCAGATTATGCGTATTCGAACGAGGAATGATCACCCCTTGAGTATTGTGGCGCCCTTTGATGCCACACACGTCGAAGAAGCCTTCAATTTTCTCATTCACCCCGCCAATCGGCTGCGATTCACCGAACTGGTTCATTGAACCGGTAATCGCAATATCCTGACGGTTCGGCTGTTTGGAGAACGCCGACACAATGGCACAGAACTCTGCCATGCTGGCACTGTCACCATCCACACCACCGTACGATTGTTCGAACGTGATGGTTGTGGTCAGTGGCACCCGCGCCGTGCGGCCAAAGACCGAACTCAGATAAGCCGACAGAATCATTACCCCTTTCGAGTGAATGCTGCCGCCCAGATCCACGCTGCGCTCGATATCGATGATGTCGCCATCACCGTATGACGTCGTCGCGGTAATCCGGTTTGGCGCGCCGAATGCGTGATCGCTGGTCGCCAGCACCGACAGCGCGTTCACCTGACCAATCGCCATGCCTTCGGTTTGCATCAGCGTAGTGCCGTTCACAAAGCTCTCCATCACCCCTTCTTGCAGGCGATTGACGCGCATTTCCTGATTCTTCAGCGCCTCATCGACGTGGTTCTGACGAATCATATTCGAGTTCGCCTGACGAGCCACGTAGTTAGACTCACGCAGCAGATTGGCAATGTGCGCCGAGTGCAGCGACAGCTTGTTTTGGTCGCCGGTGATGCGCGAACTGTGTTCAATGATGCGGGCAATCGCTTTACGATCACAATGCAGCATGTTGTTGTCGTGCACGATGCTGGAGATAAAACGGGCGTAATGCAGCTCAGAATCGGCGGTACGCTTCATTTCATCTTCAAAATCAGCGGTGACACGGAACAGCTCACTGAACTCAGGATCGTAGTGCGTCAGCAACTCATAGGTGCGGTAATCACCAAACAGAATGATTTTCACATCCAGAGGGATCGGTTCCGGATCAAGCGATACAGTACCCGTCAGCGTCACTTCTTTTTCCAGAGAAGTAAAACTCATCTGACGTGAACGTAGCGCGCGCTTGAGGCCATCCCACACATAAGGCTGCTCCAGCACTTTCACCGCGTCCATCAGCAACACACCGCCGTTGGCCTTGTGCAGGCTGCCAGCACGAATCAGTGAGAAATCAGTAAACACGGTCCCTTTGTAGGTCGCGGTTTCGATGTAACCGAACAGCGAGTGATAGTTCGGGTTCTCTTCCACCACAATAGGAAAATCTTCTTTGTTGCGGCTGACCAGCACGTTCACTTTGTAACGACGCGGCAATTTTTTGTCCAGCGCCGCACTGGCCAGTTCACCCTGTTCACCGGTTTCATCCAAAAAGATATCGACGTTTTCGACGATATCTTTTTGCAACTCGGTCAGGTAGGTTTTGACTTCGGAGTACTTGGAGTAATCGTGTTTCAGCTGCTTGATAAAGTGACCAATCACATCCAGTGTGACGTCGTCATTCAGCTTTTTAATTTTTTCGCTGTACGACTCTTCCCACTCGGTCAGCTGGCGCACCATATTGCGCAGCGCTACTTCCAGCTCATCGATTGTCTGGCTGAACTGTTCCTGCTCTTTTTTGCTTAGCGCATCAAAGGTCTCTTCGGTATGCAGCTCTTCGCCGTTCATGGCAACGAACTGATAATCCCCCTGAGAGGTAATAGTCAGGCTGATATTGCGTTCTTTGGCTTTGCGGGTGATCTCTTCCAGCTCATCCTGCTGCTTTTGAGCCAGCTGGTTTTTCAGCTTTTCGGCACGGGAGAAGTAGAGCTCATTGTCAAAGGCAAGCGGAATAGCGTTCATCAGCTTCACCATCAGTTTTTCGATATCCTGACGGAAAGCCTGACCCACACCGCACGGCAGTTTGAGTACACGCGGAGTACGAATGTCATCAAAATTCGCCACGTAGCACCAATCGAACAACTCGGCGATTTCATGTTTGTGGCGGCTGAGGTAACGCAGAATCATGGTGCGCTTGCCAAGGCCATTGCGCCCGATGGCGTAAATGTTGTAGCCCTTTTCCTTGATGGACATGGCAAATTCGACCGCTTTTTGTGCGCGTTCCTGGCCAACGATTTCATCAATGGGAGCCAATTCTTTGGTAGATTTACACGGCAGTTTTTCTAGCTCTGCAACATGGTAGAGCTGCGCTGCGTTCAATTGTTGAATCGCCATACTCCCCTCCTTTGGTATTTATACTTCTTGTTTTGTAGCCTAAGTGTAGATGTAAAGCATTGACTTTTTAGTGACTTAGACTGGATTCGCGCTCAAGCGAACAAATAATAATCAATTTACACCCTCAAGCGGGTAATCACTGCGGCGAACAATATCCAACTTAAAAATGACAATCATTTGCAATTGATAGTTATTTGCATTTAAATATTCTCCATCGATGCACAGGAGGCGGACTATGAATCTGCAACAATGTTGGACCACGTATCTTCAGGCGGAAAAATTGCTCGAACAGGGCCACTGGCCGCAGGCACACTATTTGTTTGAGGATGTGCTGCATCATCTGCCGCACCACATTCAGCATGCTACGCACGACGAGAACACCAAGCCCTGTCAGATGAGCTGCCTGATCGCCGGATTGCGCGACGCGGCGGTTTATCAGTCAGAAATCCTCAACAACATGGGTCAGTACCAGCGTGCGTTTGAGGTACTTAATCAGTCCTATGCGCTGCTGCAGTTCATGTCGATTGAAGAATCGGATTTGGTCGCCGCCGTCTCTCCTGTGCTGGAAAAAAACAGTAATGATTTGCTGCGTCACATCGGCGCGTTCTGTCTCGCGCAGCGCAATGCCTCTTGGCAACTGGAATATGAACAGGTGGAAAAAGCACACCACTATTTCACCCAACTGAAGTCTTATCGCGAGCTGCAAAGCGGCGCGCCCGTGATCAATTGATAAGGATGTACAATGTCACACTCTCCTCTGTTGCAGGTCCGAAACCTGTCGGTCAGTTTTCAAACCAATGACGGCGTGGTTAATGCGGTCAACAATGTCAATTTCGAACTGAATGTCGGTGAAACGCTGGCCATCGTCGGAGAGTCCGGCAGTGGCAAATCCGTTTCAACCAACGCGCTGATGCAACTGTTGCCTAACAATGCCCGGATTGATGCCCAGTCGAGCATCGTGTTTGAAGGCGAAGAGCTGCTGGAAAAAAGCGAAGTGCAGATGCGCCGGGTGCGCGGCGATCGCATCGGGATGATTTTTCAGGAACCGATGACCTCGCTCAATCCATACCTGCGCGTGGGCATTCAGGTAGCGGAAGCGATGATGTGTCACCGCAAAGTGTCGATGGCTCAGGCCAAACAGCGCGTGTTGGAGTTGTTTGAACTGGTGCACTTGCCAAATCCGCAGCAGGCATACAGCAAGTATCCGCACGAATTTTCCGGCGGCCAATTACAACGCATCATGATTGCGATGGCGCTGATCAACGAGCCCGACATTCTGATTGCCGACGAGCCCACCACCGCACTGGACGTGACGGTGCAGGCGGAAGTGCTCAAGCTCATCAAAGAGATTCAGAGCAAAATGGGCATGGCGATTTTGTTCATCACCCACGATTTGGGCGTGGTGCGTTATGTCGCGGACCGCGTACTGGTGATGTGCAAAGGCGATGTGGTCGAAGAAGGTGATACACAGGAACTGTTTACCAACGCTAAGCACGACTACACCCGTATGCTGATTAACGCCATTCCTAAAGGCAGCAAAGATCCGGTTGATGCAAATGCACCCGCGCTGCTCAAAGCAAGCGACATTCGGGTCAAATTCCTGATCAAACCGCATTTTATTGCCAGCCGGAATCAGTATTTCGAAGCAGTGAAAGGCATTTCACTGGAACTCAAACAGGGTGAAACGCTCGGCATTGTCGGCGAGTCCGGCAGCGGCAAATCGACACTGGGCCGCGCACTGATCGGCCTGCTGCCATCAACAGGCGAAATTGAGTTTAAAGGCATGGACTATCGCAAGCTGAGCGAAGTGCAGCGCCTGACGCTGAAAAAAGACATTCAGATGGTGTTTCAGGATCCCTACGGTTCCCTGTCGCCGCGCATGACGGTCGGCGAAATCATCACCGAAGGATTGCTGGTGCATCAACCGCACATCAGCAAAGCTGAACGTCTGCAACGGGCACGCAAAGCACTGGAAGAGGTGCGTCTGGATGCCAGCGCGATCAACCGCTATCCGCACGAGTTTTCTGGGGGTCAGCGTCAACGCATTGCGATCGCGCGTGCGCTGATCCTGGAACCATCATTCATTCTGCTCGACGAACCGACGTCGGCCCTCGACCGTTCGGTGCAGCTGACCGTGATTGACTTGCTCAAAGACATTCAACAGCGCCGAAATATCGGTTTTCTGTTCATCAGCCACGACCTCAGCGTGGTGAAAGCGCTGTCGGATCGCGTGATGGTGATGCAAAAAGGCGAAGTGATGGAACAAGGCAGCGCCGAGGATATTTTCCATCGTCCGCAGCACGACTACACCAAGAAACTGATTGCCGCTTCGTTTGATATCGAAGACGAGGTCGCCGCGTAATCAAACTGTCATTGAGCGTCGCCATACTGGCGCCGTCAATATGATTGATATCGGTTTGGCCGCCGATCGATAATGCCGCACGGATGCGGCATTTTTCTTTTCTGGTGCGAAGCCATAACTACGAACCAATAACAAAAGGCTCAGAAATAGTGGGAAATGGCCAAGTAACGGGCGCGAATGTGCTCAATCAGCAAACGGACTTTGTTCGGCGGCTGGCGGGTAAACGGATACACCGCGTAGATGCCGAGTTTCTTGCCGACCTGCTCCGGGAAAATGTCCACCAACTCACCATTTCGAAAATCGTGATACACCAAGCAACGCGGTACGTAAGCAATGCCATGACCACCGAGCGCCGCTTTACGCAGCGCCGTAGCATTATCCGTCGTGAAGGTGCCTGACACGCGCACAATGTAGTTGCCTTTGGCGCTTTTGAACTCCCAATCGGTCGCCCCTGTCGTCTGGTAAGCGTATTGCAGGCAGTTATGATTGACCAAATCTTCCGGCTTAATCGGTTTGCCGTTACGCGCAATGTAGGATGGCGACGCGCATACCACCCATTGTGAATCCAGAATATGGCGCGCGATAAGGCTGGAATCTTCGAGATAACCCGTGCGGATCACCAAATCAAAGCCACCTTCCACCAGATCCACGAAGCGGTTATCGAGCGACATTTCCACCGTCAGCCCCGGATGCAGGTTACAAAATTCCGCCACCGCATCCGCCAGAATCAAATCACCCGAGATGCTGGGCACCGACATGCGTATGTGACCGCTGACATTTTCGCCAAACCCCGCCACCGCATCCATCGCTTCCTGAGTGGCTTGCTTCACATTTTTCGCACTCGCCAGCAACGCCTTGCCCGCTTCGGTCAGGGTCAATTTACGCGTTGTTCGATATAATAGCTGAACGCCCAATTCCTCTTCCAGTCGCGCCATTCTTTTACTAACTACCGAATTCGTAAGGTTATTTTGTTCAGCTACCTTACTAAAACTGCCCAGCTCTACCACCTGAGAAAACAGAATTAAGTCGTCTGCACGCATTCGATTATGCCAATTTTGGAACTAATTATTTTCATTATTTCCCTATATCACCAAAAAATAAAGGGGTACATTCACGCCGAATTAACAAACCCATCACAACTATAAAAATTTGTAACACCGAGCTCTAACGTCTTAACCCGTATCCTACAGCACGCGTTAAGCCATCATTTACGGATGGAGAGCTCAAGGACGAGGAAGTATTCCATGAGCGACACTTTATTAGCATTGGTTGCGTTTTCACCGATTGTGGTGGCAGCCATTCTTCTGGTTGGCCTGAACTGGCCAGCGAAAAAAGCCATGCCGGTCGCCTTTGCGCTGACCGTGGCGATTGCTTTGACATTTTGGGACATGACGGCCAACCGCGTGTTGGCGTCGGTTCTGCAAGGATTGGGGATCACCGTCACCGTGCTGTGGATCGTGTTTGGGGCGATTTTCCTGCTCAACACACTGAAATACACTGGCGCGATTACCGTGATTCGCAATGGGTTTACCAACATTTCACCTGACCGCCGCATTCAAGCCATCATCATCGCCTGGTGTTTCGGCTCATTCATCGAAGGCGCTTCCGGTTTCGGCACGCCCGCAGCCATTGCAGCGCCTCTGCTGGTTGCCATCGGTTTTCCTGCGCTGGCAGCGGTGCTGATGGGCATGATGATTCAGTCCACGCCGGTTTCATTTGGCGCGGTAGGTACACCGATTCTGGTCGGTGTGAACAAAGGGCTGGATACACACAACATCACCGAAGCTCTGGTGGCGCACGGCTCAAACTGGGACGCATACCTGCAGCAGATCACCGCCAGCGTGGCGTTAATCCACGCCAGCGTCGGCACTTTGATGCCCGTGCTGATGGCGATGATGCTGACCCGTTTCTTTGGCAAAAACCGCAGTTGGACCGAAGGTCTGAGCATCCTGCCATTCGCGCTGTTTGCCGGCCTCGCGTTCACGGTTCCTTACGCGCTGACTGGCGTGCTACTGGGTCCTGAATTCCCATCACTGGTGGGTGGTCTGTTCGGTCTGACGATTGTCGTCACCGCAGCGAAAAAAGGCTTTCTGGTGCCAAAACAGAGCTGGGATTTCCGCCCGGAAAACGAATGGCCAGCGGAATGGCTCGGCTCACTGAAAATGGAACTGGATGACATCAAAGGTAAACCGATGGGCCTCGCGCTGGCGTGGCTACCGTACGTGCTGCTGGCGGTCATTCTGGTGCTGAGCCGCGTGAGTGCGGATTTCAAAGGCCTGCTGCTGAGCGTAAATCTGGCGTTCAACAACATTCTCGGCGAAGTGGGCGTGAGTGCCTCGATTGCACCACTCTACCTACCAGGCGGCATTCTGGTGTTCGTGGCTCTGCTGGCCGTCTTACTGCAAGCGCGCAGCCTCAAACCGATGGGTCAGGCGCTGGGCGAATCGACCAAAACTCTGATTGGCGCAGGTTTCGTGCTGGTATTCACGATTCCCATGGTGCGTATCTTCATCAACTCAGGCGTGAACATGTCAGATCTGGCGAGTATGCCGGTCACCACTGCGAACTTTGCGGCGGGTCTGGTGGGCAGCGCCTTCCCGGCTCTGAGCGCAACGGTAGGAGCACTGGGCGCCTTCATTGCCGGTTCGAACACGGTCTCTAACATGATGTTCAGCCAGTTCCAGTTTGAAGTGGCACAAACGCTGAGCGTGTCGAGCGTTATCGTCATCGCACTACAAGCGGTCGGCGCGGCAGCCGGCAACATGATTGCCATTCACAACGTGGTGGCGGCGTCGGCAACGGTCGGCCTGCTCGGTCGTGAAGGTGCGACACTGCGCAAAACCATCATTCCAACTTTCTACTACCTTGTAGTAACAGGATTAATTGGTCTGGCCGTGATCTACGGTTTCCACATGACCGACGCGTTAATGAACTCTTAAGTCAACGATACCCCGCCAACCTGACGCTGCGCACCAAGCCTCCCCCCAGCAGCGTCCGGGTTGTCCGGGATAAACAGGCATCTGACCTGTATGAGCTAACATTAGGAATGTATCTATGATTATTTCGGCATCTACCGACTACCGTGCTGCGGCGAAAGCCAAACTGCCTCCGTTTCTGTTTCACTACATCGATGGCGGCTCCTACAGTGAACATACCCTGCGCCGCAATACCGACGATCTGTCCGACATCGCGCTGCGCCAACGTGTGCTCAACGACATGTCACAGCTTGATCTGTCGACCGAACTGTTTGGTGAATCGCTGGCGATGCCGATTGCCCTCGCGCCAGTCGGCCTGACCGGCATGTACGCTCGCCGCGGCGAAGTGCAGGCGGCCACCGCCGCAAGTAACAAAGGCATTCCGTTTACGCTCTCCACCGTCTCAGTATGTCCGATTGAAGAAGTGGCGCCCGCGATTGACCGCCCGATGTGGTTTCAGCTCTACGTACTCAAAGATCGCGGCTTTATGAAAAACGTGCTGGAACGCGCCAAAGCCGCCGGCGTGACCACGCTGGTGTTTACAGTGGACATGCCAGTGCCGGGCGCACGCTATCGCGACATGCATTCCGGCATGAGCGGCCCAAACGCGGCTGCACGCCGCGTGATGCAAGCCATGACGCACCCAAGCTGGGCGTGGGATGTGGGTCTGCTGGGCAAACCGCACGATCTGGGCAACATCTCCACCTATCGCGGCACACCCACCAAACTGGAAGATTACATCGGCTGGCTGGGCGCGAACTTCGACCCGTCGATTTCGTGGAAAGATCTGGAATGGATTCGTGATTTCTGGGACGGCCCGATGGTGATCAAAGGCATTCTGGATACCGAAGATGCCAAAGATGCGGTACGTTTTGGTGCTGATGGTATCGTGGTTTCGAACCACGGTGGCCGTCAGCTCGACGGCGTCCTTTCGACCGCGCGTGCGCTGCCAGACATCGCGGATGCGGTGAAAGGCGACCTGAAGATTCTGGTCGACTCCGGCATCCGCACGGGCCTCGATGTGGTGCGCATGCTGGCACTGGGCGCCGACTGTACGCTCCTCGGCCGCGCCTTTGTTTACGCACTGGCCGCCCAAGGACAGGCCGGGGTGGAAAACCTGCTCGACTTGTTTGAAAAAGAGATGCGGGTCGCCATGACGCTGACCGGCGCCAAAACCATTCAAGACCTGTCGCGTGAGTCGCTGGTCAAAGGATAAACCCCAAGAAGGCTTCGAAATTCCATTTTGAAGCCTTCTTTCATGACACTGGAAGCTATGATGAATCAGTCACCTACTGCCGAACATTATCGTCAATTAGAACAGAAACTGAGCAGCAAAATCGACCCGGAACGTATCGTGACTCAGGAGGCCAAGCGCCTCGCTTACGGCACCGACGCCAGTTTTTATCGTCTGGTTCCCAAAATCGTGCTGCGCCTGAAATCACTCGACGAAGTGATTTTTGCCATTGAATGCTGCGGCGAACACGGCATTCACTTCACCTTTCGCGCAGCAGGCACCAGCCTGTCGGGTCAGGCGGTGTCCGATTCTGTGCTGATCACCCTGACCGACGATTGGCGTGGTCACCAGATCCTCGATAATGGCGACAAAATACTCCTTCAACCGGGCGTGATTGGCGCCGATGCCAATAAATACCTTGCGCCGTTCCAGCGCAAAATCGGCCCGGACCCGGCGTCGATCAATACCTGTAAAATTGGCGGCATCGCGGCCAATAACGCCAGCGGCATGTGCTGCGGGACGGCGCAGAACTCGTATCGCACCGTCGACAGCATGAAAATCGTCTTCGCCGACGGGTTTGTGTTGGATACCAAAGACGCCGCCAGCGTTGAACACTTCAAGCAGCACAAAGCGCATCTGGTTGCGGGCCTTGAAGCGCTGTGCGCTGAAACGCTCGCCAATCAGGAATTAACCGAACGCATTCGTCACAAATACCGTCTGAAAAACACCACCGGTTACGCACTCAATGCGCTGGTAGATTTCAGCGATCCGATTGAGGTGCTTGAGCACCTGATGATCGGCTCAGAAGGCACACTCGGCTTTATCGCCGAAATCACCTACAACACGGTCATTGAACACGCGCACAAAGCGTCGGCGCTGTTGGTGTTTGCCGATATCGAACAAGCCAGCCAAGCCGTGACTACGCTGTCTAAATCGCCGGTAGCGGCGGTTGAAATGATGGATGGCCGTGCGATGCGCTCGGTGGCCGATAAAAAAGGCATGCCAGCGTTTATCGCCGGATTGGATCTCGAAGCAGCCGCGCTGCTGATTGAATCCCACGCCAGCGATCAAGCTACGCTGGATACGCAGTGCGACGCGATCATGAGCGCGCTGAGCGATTTTCACATTCTCGAATCCGTGCCCTTTACCACCGACAGCCGCATGGTGGCAACATTGTGGGGCATTCGCAAAGGCATGTTTCCGGCCGTGGGCGCCGTGCGCGAAGTCGGCACCACCGTCATCATTGAAGACGTGGCGTTTCCGGTTGAAGATCTCGCCGCTGGCGTACGCGACCTTCAGGCACTGTTCGACAAATACGCCTACAACGAAGCGATCATTTTCGGCCATGCGCTGGAAGGCAACCTGCATTTTGTGTTCACGCAGGGCTTTGACAGCCAGCAAGAGATCGACCGCTACGGCGCTTTTATGGACGATGTTGCCGAACTGGTGGCGGTGAAGTATCAGGGCTCGCTGAAAGCGGAGCACGGCACCGGACGCAACATGGCGCCGTATGTGGAGCTGGAATGGGGCAAAGATGGCTACGCGTTGATGCAAAAAATCAAAGCGCTGTTTGACCCGCGCGGCCTGCTCAACCCGGGCGTCATCATCAACACCGATCCCCATTCGCACATCAGCAATCTCAAGCCGATGCCGGCTGCCGATGATTTGGTCAACCGCTGCATTGAGTGTGGCTTTTGTGAGCCGGTGTGTCCGTCGCGCACCTTAACGCTCTCTCCGCGTCAGCGCATTGTGCTGTTCCGTGAATTGCAGCGCCGTATTGCCGCGGGTGAAAACGTGCAGGCGAGCGAACTTGAGCAAGTATTCGAGTATCAGGGGCTAGATACCTGCGCCGCGACTGGCTTGTGTGCCGAGCGCTGCCCGGTGGGCATCAACACCGGCGATCTGGTGAAGAAACTGCGCACCGCTAAATATCAGAAATTCACCCCGATTGCGCGCTGGACGGCCGAGCACTTCTCCGCCACCACCGCCATTGCACGCAGCGGACTGAAAGCGAACCAACTGGCGACCAAGGCGCTGGGTGAGAAAACCGTCGGTAATCTGACCAACGGCCTGCGCAATCTGACCAAAGGCAAAACGCCGCTGTGGATGCCGGAGATGCCACAGGCCAACACTCATCGGCTGGCACTGGCTGCCGAGAATCTGCCGCGCCGTGAGAAAAAAGTGGTCTATCTGCCGTCGTGTGCCAGCCGCAATATGGGCCAGCAAAATGACGCGCAGGATCAGCGCCCGCTGACCGAGGTGACTTTATCACTGCTCAATAAAGCGGGCTTTGAAGTGATTCTGCCGAGCGAACTCAGCAGCCAGTGCTGCGGTATGCCTTACGACAGCAAAGGCATGACCGAACTGGCGCAAAGCAAAGCCCAGCAACTGGAAGAGGCGCTATGGGAAGCGAGCCATCACGGCACCTATCCGGTGCTGATGGACACCAGCCCGTGCGCCAAACGCAGCATGGAGCAGTTCACCAAACCGCTGGAAATTCTCGAACCAACGGGTTTTGTCAGCAAGTATCTACTGGATCATCTGGCAATCACGCCGAAACAGGAAACCGTGATGCTGCACATCACCTGCAGTTCGCGTCGCATGGGGCTGGAAAGCGAGATGCTCAAACTGGCGCAGGCGTGCGTGACTAACGTGGTGGTGCCAGAGCACATTCAGTGCTGCGGTTGGGCGGGCGACAAAGGCTTCACCACACCAGAGCTGAACGCGGCGGCGGTGCATCCGCTGAAAAAGCAAGTGCCGTCAGCCTGCTCGCGCGGCTTTAGTAACAGTCGCACGTGTGAAATTGGCCTGTCGCATCACAGCGGCATTCCGTACCAGTCGATTCTGTATCTGGTGGATGAAGTGGCACGTCCGGCTAATTAAAGTGGTTACCGGATACCACTTGGCTGAACGCTGAAAAAACAGGGAGCCGAGGCTCCCTGTTGATGGCTTGAAAATGGGCGTTAACGTCAGAATAAGCGCCGTTTCAGCCCCGCTTTTTCAAGAATACGGGTAGAGATCTCTTCCACCGACAACGATGAAGTGTTGATGTATGGAATCGCTTCACGGCGAAACAGCGCTTCGACCGTGGCCAGTTCCGTCTGACACTGCTCGGTGCTGGCATAGTCACTGCCCGATAAGCGGTTTTCGCGGATTTCGGTCAGGCGCTCAGGGTCAATGGTGAGACCAAACAACTTGTGACGGTGAATTTCAAATTCCGGCAGCAGTTTGAGAGCACGAATGTCGTCGGCAATAAACGGATAGTTCACCACGCGCAGACCAAACTGCATTGCCATGTACAAACTGGTTGGGGTTTTGCCACTGCGCGACACGCCGAGCAGAATCACATCGGCTTGATCGAGGCCTTTGGTGGAGATGCCGTCATCGTGCGCCAGGGTGTATTCAATCGCGGCGATGCGGTCAAAGTAGGTGTTGGAATCTTTGCCGACACTGCGCGAACGTTGCAGTTTGGGCGTCGGCTCCATCTGAATGTCATCTTTGACGCGCTGAACAATGCTTTCCAGCACGTCATAACAGTGCGCGGGCGCATTCAGCAGACGCGAGCGAAACTCAGGAATGACGATGGAGAAGAACACCAACGGGCGAACGCCGTTGCGCTGAAATGAGTGCTCGATCTGTTTGATGAGTTCGCTCAGTTTGTCGTCGGTTTCGACAAACGGGAAGGTCTTTTCGTTCGGCACAAAAGAAAACTGGCCGAGAACGACGTGACCTAATGTTTCACATGTAATCGCGGTTCCATCCGAAACGTAGAATACATCACGGCTTTGACAATCTATTTCCATTTTCGTTTAAACATTCAAATAAATTTTATTACGATGGTTTACATAATACCGATAATAAAACCCGGCATGCCATTACGGCCCCCACAGCTTTGAAAAATTCCTCGGAATTTTTTTCAGTTGCCACGTAATCGATTGCCCTCCCCTACAAAGCTGCAATGTTTCTGGAGAAAGACATGCAAAAGAACACCCTCTGGTTCAATAGCCTATCCATGGAAGATGTCGATAAAGTCGGCGGTAAAAACGCATCACTTGGCGAAATGGTATCTAACCTCGCCAACGCCGGTGTGTCCGTACCCAACGGTTTTGCGACAACCTCTTACGCGTTCAACCAATTCCTTGATTTTGAAGGCTTGGACGATCGCATTCATACCCTGCTCGACGAACTGGACGTTGACGATGTAGAAGCCCTGCGCAAGACAGGTGCCACCATCCGTCAATGGGTATTAGACGCCCCATTCCCTGCAGATTTAGAGCAGGACATTCGAGACAACTACGACACCCTGATTGAAGGCAACCCCGAGCTTTCTGTCGCGGTTCGCTCTTCGGCTACCGCTGAAGACCTGCCAGACGCTTCGTTTGCGGGCCAACAAGAAACCTTCCTTAACGTGAAAGGCATCGATGCGGTGCTGGAAGCGACCAAGCACGTGTACGCGTCGCTGTTTAACGACCGCGCGATCTCGTACCGCGTGCACCAAGGCTTTGACCACCGCGGCATCTCGCTGTCGGCGGGTATCCAGCGCATGGTGCGTTCAGACAAAGCGGCATCTGGCGTGATGTTCACTCTCGATACTGAATCTGGTTTCGACCAAGTTGTCTTCATTACCTCGGCTTGGGGTCTGGGCGAAATGGTGGTGCAAGGCGCGGTGAACCCAGATGAGTTCTACGTGCACAAACCGTTGCTGGAAGCAGGCCAAGCGCCGATCGTGAAGAAAACCTTCGGTTCGAAGCTGGTTAAAATGATCTACGCCAACAGCCAAGTGATCGGCAAACAGGTTGAAATCATCGACACCACCGACGCCGAACGCAATCAGTTCTCTCTGAGCGATGACGAGATCAAAGAGCTGGCAAAACAAGCGATGATCATCGAGAAGCACTACCAGCGTCCAATGGACATCGAGTGGGCGAAAGACGGCATCGACGGCAAGCTGTACATCGTACAAGCGCGTCCAGAAACCGTATGTTCACAAAGCGAACAGAACGTCATTGAGCGTTACGAGCTGAACAACAAAGCCGACATCCTGATTGAAGGCCGTGCGATCGGTCAGCGCATCGGCAGCGGCACCGTTCGTCTGGTGGATTCGCTGGATCAAATGTCACTGGTGAAAGAAGGCGATGTGTTGGTCACCGACATGACCGACCCAGACTGGGAACCAGTGATGAAGAAAGCCGCAGCGATCGTCACCAACCGTGGCGGCCGTACCTGTCACGCGGCGATCATCGCGCGTGAACTGGGCATTCCGGCGATCGTCGGTTGTGGGAACGCCACCAGCACATTGACGGACGGCGCGACCGTGACCGTTTCGTGTGCGGAAGGGGAAACCGGCTACGTTTACCAAGGCCTGTTGGACTTTGAAGTGCGCCGCTCATCGGTTGATGAACTGCCACTGCTGCCCACCAAAGTGATGATGAACGTGGGTAACCCGGATCGTGCCTTCGATTTTGCACAAATCCCGAACGAAGGGGTGGGTCTGGCGCGTCTGGAATTCATCATCAACAAGATGATCGGCATTCACCCGAAAGCGCTGCTGAACTTCGACGCGCAATCCGATGAACTGAAAGCCGAAATCACCAACCGCATTCGTGGTTACAAAGATCCGATCGATTTCTACGTCAGCAAACTGACTGAAGGCATCGCGACCATCGCCGCGGCATTCTGGCCAAAACGCGTGATCGTGCGCATGTCAGACTTCAAATCGAATGAGTACAGCAACCTGGTGGGTGGCAAGCACTACGAACCGCACGAAGAGAACCCAATGCTGGGCTTCCGCGGCGCGTCTCGCTACATCTCACCGGTGTTTGAAGACTGTTTCGAACTGGAAACGCTGGCGGTGAAACGCGTGCGCAACGAGATGGGACTGAAAAACGTCGAAATCATGATTCCATTCGTGCGTACACCAAGCGAAGCGGCATCGGTGATTGACCTGCTGGCGAAGTTTGACCTGCGCCGTGGCGAGCAAGGCCTGAAAGTGATCATGATGTGCGAACTGCCATCCAACGCGGTACTGGCAGATGAGTTCCTCAAGTACTTCGATGGATTCTCTATCGGCTCAAACGACATGACTCAGTTGACCCTTGGCCTTGACCGTGACTCCGGTGACGTGGCGCACCTGTTTGACGAGCGCAACCCTGCGGTGAAAGTGATGCTGAAGATGGCGATTGATGCGGCAACCAAAGCGGGCAAGTACGTCGGCATTTGTGGTCAGGGTCCATCCGATCACGAAGATCTGGCGGAATGGCTGATGGAACAAGGCATCAGTTCGGTCTCGCTCAACCCAGACACCGTGATTGATACGTGGATCAAACTGGGTGAAGTGGCTGCGAAATAATTCGCTCACTGCTCCATCGAAAAAGCGCCGTCTTGCGGCGCTTTTTTTATGCTTGCTGGCCAGCCAATCAGGGCCTGCGCTGGCGGATAAATTGTTTGGGCGTGATGCGGGCAATCTGTTTGCATTCGCGCGTCATGTGGGCCTGATCGGCAAAACCCTGTTCGAGTGCCAAATCGGCGAGCGACACATGAGGTTGCGCGCGCAGTTGCTCCAAGGTCTGTTTCACCCGCACGATGCGTTGATACTGTTTCGGCGTGATCCCCAGCCATTTCTGAAACTGGCGTTCGCGCTGACGCTGACTGAGCGTCTCGGGCTGGCGATGAATGATATGCCCCACATCCTGCGGCTGATACTGCGCGATCAACGCGTGGCACCAACGATATAACGTAGTAATTCTGGCGGCCGGAGAACGCGCGCTTTGCAGCGCTAAAAAGACGGTCTGTGCGGATTCGGCAAGTGGGTGGTCGCCAGCAATACGCAGCGGCGTCTCCAACCGTTCACCAAACAGCTGATAGCCTACCGCTGGATGAAAGCGTACCCCCGCCACCACGGCTCCCGGTGGCAAGCCAACCTGATGGGCCAAGGTGCTGACCGGCAGCAACACCACGCCCGGCGCCTGCCATTCGTTGTCCATTTGCACCTGCTGTTGCAAAATGAAGGTCACGCCCGTGCCTGCATCGCTGAGGAGTTGCCTGCGCACGGTTTGCTCGGTTTCAGGCGCAACAGAAACCGACCAGATTGCCTGAATCTGGTCGGCTAATAATCCCTGCGGTTTGAAAATCTCAAAATCTAAATCCAAACGGATGTTCCCACATTGCGATTAGTTGGGTTGATACAGTCCCACCTGCGGCTTAAACACTTTCACTATCCGGTTCCAGCTGTTGATGGCATTCACCGCCACCGTCAGGTTCACCATAGCTTTATCGCCAAAGGTATTCAAGGTGAGCTGATAGGCGTCATCCTCCACCGGTTGACCCGCCGTCAGCAGTTCTGCCCACGCCAACGCCACGCGTTCGGCCTCGCTGTAAAGTGGCATGTCTTTCCAGGCACTCAGTCCCCAGATTCGCTCGGGCTGCTCACCCATTTTGAGCGCGTCTTTGCTGTGCATGTCGATACAGAAAGCGCACTGATTAATTTGCGACACACGCAACTTTACCAGTTCCCAGATGGTCATATTCATGGTGTCCGACTGACGAAACTGGTCATGGAAGTACGCTTCTTGCGTGTACAAAATTTCCATGGCTTGCGGTGCGATGTGGATGTAGTTGATGCGTTTTGACATGGTCTTTCTCCTCTGTTTTTCACAGCATAAGGAAAGAGAAGCATCAGAGATTGAAGATTTTCGACATCCACCCGGCCAAGGTGAAGAATCGGTTCAGACTTTGATTGACCCGCCCTAGGCAAACCGACACAAATCGTTATGATGACAAGCTAAAACCCGATGAGAAGGTGCCCTATGACCGATGCCCTTATTGAACGATTTCCATTGCTCAAACAGCTCATTGCGCTACAAGAAACGCAATGGTTCAACCCCAACATCACCACACTGGCGGAAGGCCTGCCCCATGTTGGCCTGAGTGAGCAAGACGTGCAGGATGCGGCTGCAAGGCTGCGCCGCTTCGCGCCGTATATTGAACAGGTGTTTCCTGAAACCGCCGTCAACCAGGGCATCATCGAATCGCCGCTGGTGACCATCGATCACATGCGCCGCGCGCTGCAATCTCACTACCAAACCGACATGCCGGGCAAGCTGCTGCTCAAACTCGACAGCCATCTGCCGATTTCGGGCTCGATCAAAGCGCGAGGCGGAATTTACGAAGTGCTGGCCCACGCCGAACAACTCGCGCTGCAAGCGGGTTTACTCCACCTTGAAGACGATTACCGCACGCTGGCAAGTGATGAACTGCGCCACTTTTTCTCGCAGCATCAGATTGCCGTCGGTTCCACCGGAAATCTCGGCCTATCGATTGGCATCATGAGCGCCAAACTCGGATTTCGCGTCACGGTACACATGTCGGCCGATGCCCGTGAATGGAAAAAAGCCAAACTGCGCTCACATGGCGTCACCGTGGTGGAATACGACAGTGACTACGGCGTCGCCGTTGAACAAGGGCGCGCACAAGCGCAAAACGATCCGAGCTGCTTTTTCATCGACGATGAAAACTCCCGCACGCTGTTTCTGGGCTACGCGGTGGCCGGTGAGCGCCTCAAAGCGCAGTTGGTACAGCGTGAAATTCGCGTCGACGCCGAGCATCCGCTGTTTGTTTACCTGCCGTGCGGCGTGGGCGGTGGCCCGGGCGGCGTCGCCTTTGGCCTCAAACTCGCGTTTGGCGATCACGTGCACTGCCTGTTTGCCGAACCCACTCACTCGCCGTGCATGCTGCTTGGGGTACACACCGGTTTGCACGATGCCATCAGCGTGCAGGATTTGGGCATCGATAACCTCACCGCAGCCGATGGCCTCGCAGTCGGGCGTGCATCGGGTTTTGTCGGCCGCGCCATGGAACGCCTGCTCGATGGCTATTACACCGTCAGCGACGAAACGTTATTTACGCTGCTGAAAATGCTCAGCGATTACGAACAGATTCAGCTCGAACCGTCAGCCTTGGCGGGCATGAAGGGGCCGGTGGTCGCGCAGCGCGATCACGGCTATCTCGCTCAGCATGGTTTCAGTGACGCCCAACTCAGCCGCGCCACGCACTTGGTGTGGGCAACCGGGGGCGGCATGGTGCCGAAAGACGAAATGGACAAATACCTGCGCAGCTAGCTCGTTCTCACTTTCTCTTGGAGAAATTTGCCGCTAGCGCTGACCCGCAGCTCACCGTCAACGTGTAGCTGCGCGGTCAGCAGGTAAATTCCTCGGCGCACCGTATCGCAGTGCGCCGAAATCACCACCTGTTCCCCCACCACAATCGGGTGATGAAAACGTACGTCCAACTGCGCCGTTAACGCTTCGATGCCTTGATATAACAAACAGTGCGTCATCGCGGCATCCAGCAGCGAACTGGCAATCCCACCATGCAGCTTTCCCCGATACCCCTGATGACGCGAACAGACGGTAAAGTGACCACTCACTTGCCCGCGTTCGTCGCAAGCCAAAGCCACGCCCAATGAATAAGGATTGTGCTCGGCTGGCGAGCACACCGCGCACATTGCGTGCGATTCTAATGCCTTGGTCATCATCCACCTCACTCTCAAAAATAAAATTAGCATATGCCAATAACAAATCGGATTCTGAGGTGGAATCAATGTTTGCAGCGAACCCATGCACCTGATCGCGATTAATGAACCGAGTAACGATTCTCGAACCTGACACTAATATTGACGTGTGTAGAGCTGCTTGAGTTGCGCCTCGGTCGCGGTTTGACAGCGCGCGGCTGACCATTCGCCATTGAGCCACGAGGTCCACTTGCGGCGCGGGTTCAAAATAAAATGCACTTGGCTGCCGATGCCGCTTTCGATCGCCACATCACCGGGTTCATGGTCGAACCCTTGCGTCACGTGTAAGTGCTCACTCGTGACCTGATCGCCGTTTTTCAGCGCTTGCGACACTTCGCGGCTGTAAATGCGCAGCGTCACCGGGCCGGTTTCTTTGACCACAATACCGCCTTGCTCAAAGTTACCCGCCACGATGTGCAGCGGCGCCACAATGCACAGTTCGCCATCCTCATTGCGACTCAGGTACGCGCCTTTACCAGCTATCCCATGCAGATAAACCAGATGCCCCTCCGCCACAGTCGGCACGATGACCATGCCTTGCACATCGCTGGGGAGCCATGTTGCCGTCTTGTCTTGTCCATGTTCGCTCACCCGCGGGTTTTCCGTTGCCTGCGCCGCGCTTGATAGACCAAATGCCCATACGAGTGCCAACCAAGCTGCTATTTTAATTCGTCTCATCTTCTATTCTCCCTATTGCGCGATATCAAAGCGATTGCGGTACGGCTCGCTGCGCTGCGCCATCAGCACCAACAGCACGACCACGCCAATCACCGGAATAAAGAACACCAAACTCCACCAGCCAGAACGTCCGGTGTCGTGCAAACGGCGCACCGTCACCGCCACCAGCGGTAAAAAGCTGAGAATACTGTACGCCACTTCCACCCACGGCGGCGAACCGGCGTTGATCTCCAGCGCCACCAATACAAGGCTGACCAGCAGATTGACCAAAAAGAACATCCAGTACGCCTGACGCGTCGCTCGCCCGGAAAAACTCAGCCCAAGTTGCCACGCCTGCCAATACCAATTCATCATCGCGCTCCTTTTTCTCGCCTATGACCTCTGTCGTTAAAAATGATGTCCGGCAGTTGCGCCGAACAGGGTCACTTTGGCGCAATCCCTTGGCGGGCGAGTCCTCGATCCGGTTCGAGGACTTCCTACATCCGGTTTGAGGACCGCAACATCTTCACGTGACGCGGAGAAATCGGTAGGCTTAGCACGTTGGATTATGAAACGTTACCCATGTAAGGAAAGCCGATGATCGCCATTCCCCTGCCCTTTGTTGTCTCATTGCTGCTGTTGATGTTGGCGATCGTGTTGTGGGTCAAATCCGATGCGGCGACCAAACCCGCCAGCCTGTTTACCGCGCTCTGCGCCTTAACCACGGCCATTGTCGGCCTGCGCTGGACACTGGATATTGCACTGTTTCGCATGTTGCAGCCGGTGTGTGCCGCGCTGGTGCCGATGGCGGCCTGGCACTGTTTTCGCCGCGCCCACCAATCCGGAAGGCTCGCGCGCCTGCATTGGCTCGGGCCACTGGTGATTGCCGCCGGGTCGCTGAGCTATCCGTATTGGCATGCGCCACTGGATTTGATGCTGACGGCGCTGTATATCGGTTACGGTATCGCGCTGCTGCTGGCGTCGCGCAATGAAGCGTCGCGAGTCCGGTTGTCCGATATGGACTGGGTGCGCTACGCCGAGCGCATCGCCGGTTGCATGCTGCTGTTTTCTGCCTGCATTGATGGCGCGCTGACACTTGATTTCGCACTGTATGAGGGCCGCCACGCGATGTATGTTCTGGCGGTCGGTTACACCCTGTTGTTGCCAACCTTAGCGTTAGCGGTGGTGATGGTGGCGCAAAGTACCTTGCACGCGGCCGAAGAAGAACCGCAAGCGAGCGCGCCGGACTCTGCCGTTGAGCAAAGCGATAACAGTGCCATGAGCGATGAACACGCACAGGCGATTCTGACGCGACTCGATGCACTGATGAACGAAAAGCAGGCATTTCTTGACCCGGATTTAACTCTGGATCGTCTGGCGCGCAAACTGACGATTCCAGCCAGGCAGATTTCAATGGCGGTCAATCAGATTCACGGCCGCAACATCTCAAAAATACTCAATGAGTATCGCATCGAGTACGCCAAGCAGCGTTTGCTGCACAGCGATGAGAGCATTACGCAGGTCTATCTGAATTCCGGTTTTCAAACCAAATCCAACTTCAATCGTGAATTCAGCCGCGTGACCGGACTGACGCCCAGCGGCTTTCGCAAGAGTGTGAACTGACATGAGCTCATCCCTTGTCGAGTCGCCAACCTGAGCTAATACTTGTAGCAAGTGATTAGGAAAGTCGATGAGATGTGTGATTTCTCTTGTGCAGAGAAAGTAACGGAGGGCACATTCATGTTTAACACCGATAAGTTTATTGAGAATTGCATTCAGGCCGTCGCAGAGGGGGAACAAGCGGTTAATGCGGTGGTGTCAGAAGCCATGTCTGAGACCAGAATGGTGGCTTCAGTACTTGGCCAACAAGAGCACGCTGGTATCCATCTGCTCTACCGCTCACCTGCGCTCACAATCATCAATTTCAAGTGGGCGCCTTACATGAATTTAATGCCACACAATCATCAGATGTTTTCGGTGGTCGGTATCTATTCGGGCAGAGAAGATAATATTTTCTGGCAAAGGACGCCAAACGGCATTGAAGCTCGCGGGGCAAAATCACTCGGAGCAGGAGACGTGTGCGTACTCGATACCACTACGATCCATTCCGTGCTCAATCCGATCGGGAAAATGACGGGCGCCATTCATGTCTATGGCGGTGACTTTTTCGCGCCTCACGAACCCAGAAGCGAATGGGATCATGAAACCCTGGTCGAACATCCATGGGATGTCGAGCGGGTGAAATCCGTGTTCCGGGACGCCGAAGAGAGATTCAATGCCAGCAAAAAGCCCATCTGACGTCGATTGAGGCAGGAACGCCTCAATCATTGAATGGCTGATATCTCCAGTTAGTAGCGAAGACTCACGGTCAGGCCGACATAGGTACCGTGCTCCTCGGGAGCAATGACAGGGGCGAGCAAGTAGCGGTCGGTCACATATGCCCCGATAGCGGACCCAAGTGCGTGCGACGCCGCATCCAGAAATGCCTCTTTGCCCGTATTTGTCCCTCGCTCATATTCATAGTATTGCGACACCGCCCCTAAAGCCGTGCTGATATAAAAACCGACCCAGCCCCTATCCTCTTTAGACCACCAAGCGTCCGACGCCCATACAAATGCCCCGGCCATCGCCGCGCCGCCAACGGCATGGCTGAATTCGCTATTCACGCTGTTGTTACCGGCTTTTACTGGTGATGCCAATAACGCCAATACGACCAACAATAAGGTGCGTTTCATCGCTTTCTCCTCATTCTCATTTCAGGCTCACGGCATAAAACACCCGCCCGACCTTTTATGAGTGTAGAAGACATTATGAGTAAGGTGGCGCACAGACAGGCTGCTTATGCGCTGCCTTCGCGTACTTCGCGGCTCTTATTCGCAAACCACGCCTGTAAAAACTCGATACATAACGCTAACTTAGCGGGCACATGATGCCTGGCTGGGTAAAGCGCGTAGAGCGTCAGTTGAGGCTTGTTGGAATCCGCGAGTATTTCCACCACCTCGCCGCTATCAATGGCGCTTTGTGCGACAAAGTCCGGAATAAACCCGATTCCAAGACCTCGTTTGATGGCTTCCATCATGAACATCGTGCTGTTGACTTTCAGTCGGCCACTGATGGCGACGCCATCCTCTATCGGCCAGACATGTTTGCCTTGAAAATAGCTGTAAACGAAGCAGTTGTGCGCCTTCAGATCTTTGGGCATCAGAATGTTGGGATGACTGGCTAAATAGCCCGGTGATGCACACACCTTGTAACTGAAATGAGTGAGCTCTTTGCCGACATAGTTGACATCAATCGGCTGGCTTGACGCGCGAAACCCCAAGTCAAAGCCATGCTCGACCAGATCCATCTGTTCGTCGCCCAGATGAATATCCAGCTCAAGGTCGGGATGAGCCAACATGAAATCGGCAAACAAACCGGATAAATCAGTGATTCCCAGAGCCATCGGTGCATTGATCTTCAGCTTACCACGCAGGTTTTGTTGTAAATCCTGCGCAAAGCTGTCAGCTTCGGCGAGTTTTGCCAGAATGTCATTCGCGCGCTGCAAATAGCCCTCTCCGACGGGCGTCAGTTGAACATTACGGGTGGAGCGATGCAGTAAGCGCGCGCCAATATCCGCTTCTAAACGTGAAATCTCTTTGCTGATCATCGATTTTGAGATGCCAGTCTGCTCAGCGACCTTAGTGAAACTGCCCAGATTGGCTAAGCGCACAAAGAGCTCAATAGCGCGTAGTTTATCCATCCTCAACTCTCCCGATAAAGCCATCATTGTTCTCGATTTGAGAACAGTATATGCACATTATAGCTATATATGAAACCAATAGTGCGGACTAGGATAAGTCCATCACCGAGCGTTGCTTGCCAAGCCGAATCGGTGAAGAAATTTGTCTAGTTAAGGAGAACACCATGTACACACTCTATTATTCCCCTGGTACCTGCGCCATTGCGACACAAGTCATTTTGCTTGAACTCGGGCAAGACGTAAAAATTGTCGACAGAGCACACGTCGCTGATTTTGCCGCAATAACGCCAATTCAAGCGGTTCCGGTTCTGGTGGATGGAGAACATACGCTGACGGAAGGGGCGGCTATCATTCTGTATTTGTTAACCAAGCACGAAAACACCCTGCTTCCCAGCCACGGTTTTGCGCGCCAGAACGCGATTCAGAACATACTGTTTGCGAACGCTACGATGCACCCCGCCTACAGCCGACTGTTCTTTATCGCCGCGAATATCGATGATGAAGCCGTCAAGCAATCCGCGTTGAATCAGGCAGCTGATGCAATCAGCACTCTATGGCGATATGTCGAAAGCCTGTTGCAGGCCCAACCATACCTCGGCGGCAATGCCCCGAGCGCGGCCGATATTTTGCTCGCGGTCTACGCCACCTGGGGTGCGTATTTTCCGGTGGATATCAATATCGGGCCTCGCTCTCGTCATATGATTGAAACCGTGCAGGCGATGCCGAACTTTCAGCGCACTATCGAAGCACAACGTGTTGAATCCGAGCAAAACAAGGATAAATGATGCCCACAACGTTTAACGGCAATGATGATCGTCAGCAGATCATCGCCATCATCAACCACTATTTTGACGGGCTACACCGAGGTGATGCCGCACTGCTTGGGCGCATTTTTCACCCGGACGTGAGCCTGAAAGCCCCCGGCGTTCGACGCAGCATGACTGAGTGGCTTAACGATGTGTCGGAGCGGAAAAGTCCTGAGCAGTTGAGCCTCGCATTTAACTTTAAGATTGAGTCGCTCGATATCGTCAAAGATCAAGCGATGGCGAAAATTCATTGTCCGCTGTTTAGCTTTGATTACATCGACTTTTTGGGGCTTCTGAAGGAAGACGGACAGTGGCGCATCGTCAGCAAAATGTACACCGACGTGTCAGTTGAGTTTGAGAAACCTTAAGATTAGGAGAAAGAAAACATGCCTTATATCAACGTAAAAGTCACCGATGATGGTGTGACCAAAGAACAAAAGCAGGCGATCATCAAAGGTTGTACGCAACTGATGGTCGATATCCTGAATAAGAACCCGGAGAAGACTTTTGTGGTCATCGACGAGGTCAACACAGACAACTGGGGCGTCGGTTTTGATCAGGTAACGGAACTGCGCCGCTGACTGTCATAGCGCAGTTAACCAAGCATCCACTCTCAACCAAGGGTGGATGCTTTGTCTCAATCAAGCATCGGTAAACACACTCAACAGCGGCTTTGACACCCCGCCAGAACCAAATCCACCGAGGGCAACCCACTTCTCTGTCTATTGAGATAGTATTTTGCTGGAAAACGCGCATAATCGTCCGGTACAACTCTCAGAGAAGACATGACCTATGACTGATTTTCAATATTACTTCCATCAACTGCCTTGTTTTAACTGCAAAAAAACCACAGTAAGCACCGATCTTGGTTGGTTAACCGCAGCGATGAAAGATGATGTTCTGGCACAAGTGACCGCGATTATCGAACAAGGCAACATTGAGCCGGATATTTCGGTGAACGTGACTTGTACTAAAGACGAAGCGCGTGAGTATCTATTGCTGAACTTCTACGGCTATTCAGAAGAAGAGCTTGAGAATCAAGTTGAAGCAGAAGATGAACAAGAAGTCGCCGATGAGGTAGCCGAGCTAGCGGCAGAAGGTAACGAAGCCATCGTGTTTGAACACGAAATCGCCCTGCAAAGTTGCACCAATTGCGATGTTGAATAAGAGCCTAACCCCGCTCAATCAGTAACATGAAAGTCATCTGCCACCTGAGGCGGGATGCCATCAATGATAAAGGCGTTAGTCAATCTGCTAACGCCTTTTTTGTTTCTGCGCTTTTCAAGCGGTGGTTACCGCTTGTTCTACTTAGAACTGGCAGCTTTTTATCTTAGCCGCTGTAGGACATCAGCCCGTCGGCACGATGATCGTGGCTGATCTCGAAGGCGATAGGTTCAGTGAAAAAATTGGCCCAACGTCGTCAGTAAATATGGGCTCATCATTAAACAATGTTTCAGCACAATACTCGCAAATAGAATCTTCATAGATTATTTTTTGTGTAGCCGCGACAGGTTTTAACTGCAACTAACCGTAATGACTTCTTAACTATCCAAAACCGATGAAAGGGACTGAGCAATGAGCAAACTATCTATTCACTATTTTGATTTTCCCGGTGGACGAGCGGAACCCGCACGCATTGCATTACGTTATGCTGGCATCGATTTCGAGGATGTGCGTTTTTCACCCAAAGAGTTGGCTGAAAGGGCGAAGGATTACCCGCTAGGCAAAGTGCCCGTAATGGACGTTGAAGGCCAACGGGTAACTCAATCCAACGCAATCAACCGCTATGTGGGCAAATTGACGGGGTTATACCCGAATGACCCCATTCAAGCGCTGCTGTGCGATGAAGCATTGGACGCGGCAGAAGAACTCACCGCGAAAGTTGCAGAAACATTTTCTTTGCAAGGCGAAGAACTGAAAGCCGCGCGAGAAAAGTTATGCGCTACGGTCTTTCCGGCGTATCTGACCTTCTTTTCAAAGAAACTAGCTCAAGCGGGTGACTACTTTGCGGACAATCGTCTCACGATCGCCGATCTTAGAGTAATGATGTTGCTTCGCCACCTTTGTTCCGGTGCGCTCGATCATGTTCCGGCCGATTTGGTCGATAAACACGCCCCTAACCTGCAAGACTATCTGCAACGAGTCAGCCAACACGAAGTGTTTGTCAAAGGACACGCGTCATAAATGGCTCAGTTCCACTCTCACATTATCTCAACGGGTTGCCATCAATCACGTGATTGTCGGGATGTGCGAAGAATAAATAAGCGCCTTTTTAAGGCCTTATTTGGGCAAATCGTGATAGTGGCGGCAAGAAGAAAATCACTCACGCCACTTCTGCCTTACTCTCTTCTTCCTCTTCAGATTCAGATTCCATCTCTTCATCGTCAGTGTCCGGAGTTGGCGTCATCTGCTCTTGTACTGATTCAATATCAACCCGCGGATCGAGCGCCGCCGCCAGTGGCGAAGAGACTAAATCGCCCGTCGCCATGATGTAATCTTCGGTGGTTTGCACTTCGGCTTTTTGCTGTGTGTTGATGTATTGCAGCGTCAAGAACAGCACGCAACCACACGCTCCCATAAAGCCATACAACATATTATTGCCCAGCCATTGCATCACGCCTGAGGCAATCAGCGGGCCGATACTGGCTCCCAAACCAAAGGTCAGCAGGATAGTCGCCGATAGACCGACTCGCTCACTTTGTTCGACGCGAGAATTCGCCAGCGCGGTAGCCAGCGGATAGAGAGTGAACGCTAAGATGCCAAACAGAAATGTCATCACCAGTGCCGCAAAGTGATGGTAAGGCGTGAATGCGATACTCAGTGTCAACCCGACCAGCAACACACAGTTGATGCGAATCAGGCTACTGCGCGAGATGACATCAGAAAGTTTACCCATCGGCCACTGAGCAAGCAGGCCAGCTAAAATGGTAGCGGTCATGTAGGTGGCGACCTCTTCCGGCGCCAGCCCAAGATTACTGGCATAAGCCGGTGCCAGGCCGTAAAACGAACCGACCACCATGCTGCCAATCGCTACCGTAGTAAGCGCTTGCGGTGCTTTTTTCCAGTAATAGGTGATGTGCAGCGGCGCGGGCACCAATGGCGCCGGGTGAATACGCCGGGTAATGGCAATCGGCACAATGCAGAGCGCAAAACAGATGGCGATCAGCAGTAGCGGTTCCAGACCTAAATCGGGGTAGAGACTGATTGCGCCCTGGCCCAGAATCAACGCAAGGTACGACACGATCATGTAACTGGCGAACACCGTGCCCCGTTGACTGTTGTCTGCCTGCTCGTTCAGCCAGCTTTCCAGCACCATGTATTGGCACATCATGCCGATACCGACTATCAGCCGCAGCACAATCCAAATGGTGAGCTGATCAACTAATGCATGGCCCAGAGCGGATGCGGTGACAATCCCGGCACTGGCTACGAACGCACGAATGTGGCCTACCCGTGCAATCAAACGGTGACCAATCTTAGAACCAGCAACCAGCCCCGCGTAGTATGCCGACATCATGCCACCAATCCAGATTTCAGGCACTTGCATGGCTGAAAGGCGAAGTCCGAGGTAGGTCGTCAACAGGCCGCTGGCCAGCACAGTCAGCAGTGTCGTGCTGTACAAAGAGGCAAAAGTACGCAGAGGGTTTGTCATCTACAAGTCCTTGTAAACATGCCGAGGGTACTGTCGGCAATGCGTCGCCCGTTGATTGGCGCGACGAGAAAAATGAACGTCTTGTTCGCAGGAATCTCCTCTCAATCTAGCAGTTCTTTAAGCGCAATGTACATGACTGAAACGCGTAACCGTGGACTGAATCTCTCAACCAGCCCACTTCCAGAAAGCAAAAATGCCCTGAATAAAAATCCAGAGCATTTCGAGCGCTTAATGACGCGTTATACGGAGGTGGGCGTACTCACTGTTCGCTTCTCAAACGCAGGCTGTTTTTTGTTCTGGGGATAGAGCACCAAACCAATTCCCAGTAAGAAGGTGCTGCATGATACCCACTGAGCGAGCGACAGTTGCTCATCGTAGATCGCGTAACCGCTCAGCAGTGCAAACACCGACACCAACAGCGTCATCGGCGCCAATTGACTCATCGGGTATTTAAGGACCATTTTGTTCCACACCCAATAGCCGAATACGGTGGTCGGGTAAGCCTGAAACAGCACCGAAATCCACGCATTGCTGTTCCACTGTTGATAGGTGGTACTCAGCACGTCCCATCCATTCATGCCGACGCTCAGCGCGACCAAAGGCAGCGGCGCAAACAACATACCCCAAATGTTGAATGCAAAAGCCGAGCGCGTGCCCGATTTGCGTACAATCACTCCCGCCAGTGGCCAGCAAATTGCCGAGATCATGATAAACACCACGCCTGCGAGCGTAACGTTGCCATTGGTGTAAATGATGGAGACCACTAGCCCAACCACGGACACCACGATCCCTGCCGCCATGCGGGCGGAAATCACCTCTTTATACAGCAACACCCCGACCAGCACGGTGGTCAGCACATCGGTTTGCAACAACACCGATGCCATACCCGACGACAAACCAAACGTGATGGAGCACGATGCCATGCCCCAAATACCAGTACCGAACACCAAGCCATAGGCCATCAGATAGCGCCATTGCACATTGGGTTTGCGGACAAAGAAAATGATTGGAAACGTGGCGCAGAAAAAGCGCGCGGCGGCGATCAGCAGCGGATCCATCTCGCTCACGCCCAGTTTGATCATCGAAAAATTGAATCCCCAGATTGCCATCACGCTGATGATGAGCAGTAAATCTCGTCCCTGCATTGCTTATCTCCTGACTTTTAACCTTGTCACCCAAGTCTCCCTTGCCGAAAAAAAACAGTACAGATACAATTTTATAAAATTTAACCAGTACAATTTGGTGACAGCATGGCGCGGTATAAACAATTGGCAGAGAAATTTGTTCACGATATTGAGGCAGGGAAACTGACGCCAGGCGATCGTATGTTGTCGCTGCGCCAGTTCGCCAGCCAACATGGCGTCAGTGTCTCGACTGCCGTCAGTTGCTATGCTGAACTCGAAGCGCAAGGCTGGTTGATTGCCCGGCCGCAGGCCGGATTCTTTATTGCTCAGCAAAGCCAGATTGCACCGCCGCCGAGCTGGCCACCTTTTCGCAGCACCGTCACCACACCAACCACCATTCGCAGCCGCACGCTGGCACCTTGCGGGCCACTCGGTACATCGCGTTTGCAACTGGATAATCCCACGCAGCAGGCGCTGGATCGCAGCCTGCGCCGCGCAATGAAACGGGCCGCCAACAAAATAACCTATTACCCGGAACCTCAGGGCGAACCAACCCTGCTCAACGCACTCGCCACCCATTTCACGCACTGCGGCTTTGCGCTCAACGCACAAGAGCTGGTGATCACCCACGGTTGTATGGATGCGGTCAAAAACGCACTACAGGTTTGCACACAACCCGGCGACACCGTGGCCGTCAGTTCGCCCTGTTACAATGGCTTGTTGGATTTGCTCTCCCAACTTTCATTGCGCATTATCGAAATTCCCTCTCTGGCTGATGGCATCGACCTCGATCAGTTCGAACAGCACCTTCAATGTGGCCAAGTGCAGGCGGGTTTGTTCTGCACCACCCACATGAACCCTCAAGGTATTACGCTCTCCAGCCAGCAAAAGGAGCGCTTGGCTAAACTTGCTAATCACTACCGGGTGCCCGTAATTGAAGATGACGTGTATCTGGAACTGCCCCATCGCCATCAGCCACTGCTGCCCGCCGCGTATTACGATGACGGCGGATACGTTCTGTGGTGTGGCTCAGTATCGAAAACTTTGTCCCCCAGTTACCGGATTGGCTGGTGCCGCCCGGGGCGTTTTTTTCAGCCATATCTGAAACGAGCCTTGGGCGTGCCAACGCTGATTCAGTATGCACTGGCCGATTTTATCGACTCCGGCGCTTACGCCAGTCATCTCAAACGGGTGCGTTACCAGCTCAGTCAGCACAAAGCCTACTACCTCAATTACCTGAGTGAACATCTGCCAACAGGCAGCCGGATTACGCAGCCCGATGGTGGTTTGGTGTTATGGATGCAGATCCCCGGCCTCAATGCCAAAGCCGTCGGTAAGGCTGCTGAACAGGCGCAGCTTGATATTCGTATCGGCCCTTGGTTTACAGAGTCTGAGCGCTATCAGGACTGCCTGCGCATTAATATCGGCTTTGCGCCAAGCGAAGAGATAACCGAAGAACTGGCTAGGCTGATGACGGTCATCAAGCAGCACGTGCGCCTATAAGCGCGAATGCCAGCGCAAAGCGTCTTGTGTCTAAGATTTTAAGCACAAAATTGCACAAGAGATAGACAGTTTCATCGCCAGCTCCTAGACTTCTCATGCCGTGATTAACGTGCTGAAAATCATAATAATAACGTCAACGCCAGCTGGCTTAACTTTCAAAGGAACGACGAAATGAAACACACCCCGGTATGGGCAGGTCTGCTACTGCTACTCTGCTCAACATCAGGCTTTGCGAAAACCGTACTGACTGAGAAAAACCTCGATACTTACATGCAGGTGACCGAAGAGCTCGACGCAACCGCAGAGGATTCTTTTGACACCGACGAGACAACGATGCCACTGACCTACGCGGCGCACTGTGACTGGCAACGCCACTATCAACAGGCCGTCGCTTCAGCCCCCGCCAAGGAGGTCGCGGATGTGGAAGCAGCAGCCAAACATCATGGCATGTCACCGGTTGAGTACTTCGAGTTCACCCACAAAATGCAGTGGATGATGATGGAAGAGATGCAGATGATGCTCAAATCCAGCGAATCGTTACTGAAATCCCTGCCAGCGGAGAGCCGTAACGAGCTCGAAGCGGAAATTGCCAATCAGAACAACGTGATTGAACTGCTGAACCGCTGCATGACTGATGAAGACAAAAAAGCAGCGCAACGCCTCAAACCGATCCTGATGAAAAAAGCCATGCAGATGATGGAAAACTAATTGGTTATTGTCGGGGCGGGCTTTAAGCCCCGGCTTTTCTCTGTGCTTCCCCGTTGCTATATGCCTGATTTTCTGTATGTTGGACAATCAAACATCAGAGGGAATCGGGAGAAAATATGGAACTGGAACTGTTTGTGGTTGATGCCTTTACCACCGAACGCTTTAAGGGCAACTCGGCCGCCGTTGTCCCTGTCACGGACTGGCTGAGCGACGAGCTCATGCTCGCCATTGCCCAGGAAAACAACCTCTCTGAAACCGCGTTCATCAAACGCCTTGCTGCGGACCATTACGCCATCCGCTGGTTTTCTCCTCTGACCGAAATTGATTTCTGTGGCCATGCGACACTGGCCTCCGCTTACGTGTTGTTCAATCACTTTGGCGGAGGCGATACATTGACGTTCGATACTGCCGCCGTCGGCACACTCAGCGTTACCCAGTCGGCGGACAAGCGCATCGCGATGAGCTTTCCCAATCGCGCGCCGCAACCTGTCAGTGACATTCCGGCCGCTTTGCTGGAAGGGCTTTCCATCAAGCCTGATGAAGTGCTTCTCAGCCCTCAAGCCTATTTTGCGGTGTACAAGGATGAAGCAGCGGTGACTCAGGTGCTGCGCGATAACCAAAAACTCAAACAACTCGCACCGTATGATGTGGTTGCGACGGCCAAATCGACCGACTATGATTTTATCTCGCGCTATTTCTGGCCCGCCAATGGCGGTGATGAGGATCCGGTGACGGGTTCAATTCATGCCGGACTGACGCCATTCTGGGGCGAACGTCTGGGTAAAACCAAGCTTCTCGCTTATCAGGCGTCACAACGTGGCGGTTTGCTGCAGTGCGAATTGCAAGGCGATCGCGTCATCGTTTCCGGCCATGGCGTGCTCTATCTGCGTGGCAACATTCACGTTGCTTAGCACGTTTGATGCCGTTGAAACCTCAACTCAGGAAGGACGACATTATGATTCGTGGACACTGTCACTGCGGCAACATCAGTTTGGAGATCCCGCGTCTCACCACGACAGCCACTGAATGCAACTGCTCTATTTGTCGCCGTTATGGTGCGCTGTGGGGTTACTTTACTCAACCTGAAGTTAAGGTCATCGATCAGGGGGCGGGTCTTGAACAGTATGTATGGGGTGATCAATGTATTGAGTTTCAGCGCTGTAAAGGATGCGGCTGCGTCACCCATTACAAGGCGGCTCCGGGCACGGGCAGCGAGCGCCTTGCTGTCAACTATCGGATGTTTGATGCCGTGGTCCAACAGGCCTTGACCATTCGCCACTTTGACGGCGCCGATTCGTGGCGTTATCTGGATTAACAATGCGCAACCGTCTGTCGATTCGCTCCTACACTGCCCACTCCACCAGCCACATGCACCACTATCACCAGTTGGTGTTGCCGCTATCGGGCTACATCGACATTGTGGTCGATGATGTCGTGCTCAAATCTGGTTTGGGCGATTGCGTGGTGATTCGCGCCGGATCGCGCCACGATTTCAGCGCGCCGGAAGCGTTCCGTTTTCTGGTTGCCGATCTCAACGAACTGCCTGCCAATCTGACTCAGTCGGAAGTCGTGAGTTTTCTGCTTGATCCTTCAGCGTTGGCGTACATTCAGTTCGTCGACAAGCAGCTCAGTGCGCAGGTTGATAAACACATTGAAGCCATGACGCTGGAGCTGTTTCTGGCGCTGTTGGCTCGCCAGAGCTTTGCGCGCAAAATCGACCCGCGAATTCAAAAAGCGGTGCAGACAATGCGCGATAATCTGGCCCGTTCACTGACCATCAATGAGCTGGCCAACATTGCGTGCCTGAGCACCACTCAATACAAGAACCTGTTCAAAGCCAATCTGGGGATGACGACGTTTCAGTACCTTACCCAACTGAGAATGGAGCGTGCCCGCGCACTGCTGACTCACTCCGACTACCCGATTGGTCTGATTGCTGAGCAAGTGGGCTTTCAGGATCCTTCCGCTTTCAGCCGCAGTTTCAGCCGTTATTTTGGCCAGCCGCCCAAGTTCTACGCCAAGTAAGTTTTCCATCCCAACAATACATATGGTGAACTTGTGGCGGAGGCAACACGAAAAGCACCATCTCGGCGTAGCAAAGTGTCCTTTCCGCACAATTTAATAAAATAATCGCTCTACTATCGGTGTTACTGATTTTTGTTCACCGAGAATGTCTCATGTCGCGTTCAATACGTTTCAACCAACCTTATTCCCTGCTGACACTGGCGCCGATTCTGTTTCTTCTGATGTGGAGCAGTGGTGCGGTGATGGTCAAGCTCGGCTTAGAACACGCTTCCGTCTGGAGCTTTCTGATTGCCCGTTCGGCCATTTCTTTCACGCTGACACTGTTATTACTGCGCCTGATGCGCGGCCGCTGGCGACCCAATCTGTCTCACACCACTGGGGCTACCCGGTGGAACCAACTGGGCTCCGGCTTGCTATTGCAGGCCGGCTATCTCAGTGGTTACTTTCTGGCGATCTCAACAGGTCTGTCTCCGGGCATCGTTACCGTCATTTTGGGCTTACAACCACTCCTGACACCACTGCTGACCGGGCAGCGTCAGAGCCGACGCGCAATGCTGTTTCTGCTGTTTGGATTTATGGGTCTGAGTCTTGCGGTGGCAGGGTCGGCGCAACTGGACGCGCTGAACTGGAGCGGGATAGGTCTGGCGGTACTGGCACTGGCGGCGATTACTTTTGGCACCATTTGCCAAGGCCGAATCAAGCTCGACAATCTGGATTCTGTGGTGTGTCAGAACAGTGTGGCACTGGTTATTTTCAGCCTTATCCAACTGACGCAACCCTGGCAGATGCAGTGGAATACGCCGCTTGTTATCTCACTACTGTGGATGAGTGTGGTGGTGTCGACCGGCGCGTTGCTGCTGTTGATGCTGATGCTCAAACATCAGTCCGCCAGTCAGGTCAGCGTGCTGTTCTACTGCATTCCGGTGCTGACGATTCTGTTTGATTACGCGCTATTTGGTACCACGCTCAGCCTGATGTCTTGGGTGGGAGTGCTCACCGTTGCCGCAAGCGTATGGGGTTATCAGAACGACAAAGCCAGACGCGCGTTAATCGCAAACGCAGCGTCTGGCTAAGTGGGAGATAGCACCTCGAGTGAAACGTTACTGGTTGTGAATATCGAGCTTATTCAGCAGCGATGGAAAACCCCAACCATTTTGACCCGGCACCACCGGTTCACCGGTTAAATACTCAAACAATGTTGGTGCCAATGAGCCGTTCGCTTCACTCAGCAGCGGCTTTTTATTGGCTCCCACCGGCGCGCCCCAAAAGCCCAGAAACGCATCTTTTTCCAGATAACTTTCCCCGGCATGACGTCCCGGCACTTTGGTGTTGTAGCCAATACCATCACGCGGGAACAGGTTGACGGTGCCAGCACGGTCCTCTTCGTAGATGGCTGCTAACTGATTGACGGAATCTGGCCGCGCGCTAAAGCGGGTCAAATCTCGCCACTGATTGGCATCACACCAACTTGCGACGTGATCTGCGGTCGCTTTATACAGGCATTTATCCACCAGTTTGGCGTAATGGCTGAGTGCCTGCTCGCTCGGGCGTGGCAGATACGGGTTGAGCACCTGTACATCCAGCAGACGCGCTTTACCATTTACGCCAGCGTAATAGAGCTTGTCGCCCTGCTTGCGGATAATTTCATCCACCCGCTGACCGTCGCGCTCGCCAATCAGACGCACCGCACATTGGTTCAAATTGCAGGCGCTTTCGCGGACCGCCAGATAATCCAGCGTATCGCCAAGACGGGTCACGCTCTCGGCAATCACATCGATGGGTTTCTCGCTCTCTGCGGGTTGCCATTGGGTCAATTCCTGATACACCGGCTGCACTGTCCAGCCTGCTTTGGCGTTAAAGAAATCCAGCATGAAGTTACCGCCCGCGGTCGACGCAACCACCACATCAACCTGATGATAGCCAGGCGGATTGAGCGCGTTGGTCAGCTTCGGACCTTCCCCTTCATCTGAGGAAATTTTCTCCAGATAAATCGTGATTCCGAGTTCTTTCGCCAGCGGGGTGAAGATCTGCTTTTCCGGATTGAGCGCAAAATAGACCGGCGCCAGACCGTGGTCCCCCGCCATCCCCCACAAAGTGCGCTCATACACACCTGCATCCCGATAAGCACTTTCCATCCGCCCTAACCAGTAATCAAGACGGTTAAGCTCGCCCGTTGGCATGATGACTTCATCGCTGAACGGGCCGGTAAAATGCGCGAAATGATCCGGCCACGGGTTGTACACTAGGGTGTAATCCGGCAAGCCGTTGATGTCTTGCTCGGCGTATTCGGCCAGCGCTTGTTGCAACGACCATTTGCGGCTCAGGCGAGTGTAGAAATCCCATTTGGAAATATCCTGATAGTCACTCACCTGCTCAATCAGTGTTGCGCGCACGCCATTCAGCGATTGCTCCACTTTCGCCCGCGATTCAAGGTCGCGCAAGCAGCGTTTCTCACCAAAATCGCGCTGCGCCTCGCCGACACCGAGGTTGATTAAGCCATCGTACGTGACGTGCGCATTCCAGTCGTATTGCGCGTTGCAGTTAAGCGTTTTGAGGTAGTCCAAACGATCAAACATGGTTTTGACATGACGTTCACCGACCAGCTTATCGAGCTGCAATGCATCATTGCCGTAGAAGTAATACGCCCGGTCTTGTTGGCGATCAACAAAGTGGAAATTGGGAATGCCGGTACCGCCATCGCCGGAGACTTTCGCACCCGTTTTGATCAGCGGCAGGTTGCGCACACTGATGGTGGGCGTCGAGGAAATCCCTACCTGAACGATATTGCTGTGCTCACTACGATAAAGGCGCTTAAAGAACGGCAGGTAATAGGGATCGTGATACGGCTGTTCGGCGAGGATTTGCATAAAACGCACCTGCTGCTGATGCTCAGGCTGTTCATGAGTCAACGGCGAACGTACCGACTCCGCATTTACCTGACGGCGGTACACTTCGCCGATAAATGGCTTACTCGGGTCAACCAGCCCCTGCATCAAGCCTTGTTGCAAACCATCGACGGTAATCTGCACCGCAAAACGGCGCTGCTGCTGAGAACGCAGAAAATCCGCGACTTGTGTCGGGTCACTGTCGAGCATATCCACCAGCCAATCCGTCAAGCGTTCAGTACGCTCCTGCTGATACAAAAACTGACGATACCCTTTGAGCACATTGAGGCGCACAAAATCGATCAGGCTGACGGTCACAGCTTCTGCTTTATTGTTGATTTTGCTGGTATTGTCGGGTTTGGCATCTTCCATCACCGCCAGCAGCGCATTTTTCATATCGCCGTCCTGCATGCCGGATGAGGCTTTCTCCAGCAGCCCAACCACTATGGGTTGAATTTTAGCGACCAACGCTTTGTCTTGCGCACTGCCGCTCAGGTATTGATACTGCTGCGGCAACTGAGCCACATTTTGCCACTCGCCCACCTGCACCAACGCATCATACAGCGTCACCAGAGTCGCGATGAAATCCCGGTCAACTTTAATCCCTTCCTGATGTGCCTGATCTTTGCTGCGCATCTGGGTTTCATCCGTCGGCTTATCACCCACATGATACAGACTGTGTTCAAAGCCTTTGAGCGCTTGCTCGTCGTACACGCTGCTAAGATACGCTTTGAACTGATCACCCGGCTCAATCCCGGTGTAACGGTCGTAATACTGATAGAGGAAGTAGCCGAGCGGAATGGCGTACCCCGGATCGGAAATTTGCTTAATGACGCGAGCTTTGACTTTCGCGTCCAGCGGTAAAGTCAGAATGTAGGTATCGAGCGACACTCCCGCGATAGTAAAAATAGTGGCATCACGCGCCACGGTGGTCGAATAGCTGAGCGATGAGACAATCTGATTTTTGAGGATCTCAGCGGAGTTAAACACGCCGCCGATGATGGGCGTGTCCCCCAACGCCGCCTGAGCGGGAGAGGCCAGTAAACAGGCAGACACCGCTGCAATGAGCGGTGTCTGATGAGTCAATTTCAAATAAGACATAGACGGAGATTCCGTAAATCGTTATTGGCTAAGCTGCTCGCGCACCCAATCCAGCACTTCAATCAGCTGGTGATCAGGCATGTTGAGCAACCGGTCACCCACATACCACTCAATGAAGCATTGATTCGGTTGCGGTGCACTCTGCGGGTTGCCTAGCCAGATTTTCTTGTCTGACGCCAGACGGTTACGCAGTACGATCGCATTGTCGACGCTTAGTGGCAGATAGAGGTGCAGCATGTTGGCCTGCGGCTCAATCGGGTTGAGCACAAATTCCGGATATTCAAGCAGGATTTGATAAACCTGTTGCGTGCGCTCGTATAGCGCGGGCATCATCGCAAGGCGCTGTTCAAACTGCATCGCAGCCGAGACCACATAAGGTGTGCGATGATATACGTTGCCGCCCTGACGGCGCATCCACACGGCCGCTTTCTGAATAAAGGCTTTGCTGCCAAGCAACATTGAGCCACCAAGGCCATTCACGCCTTTATACAAAGAGACATACGCGGTGCTAAACCCCTCAGCAATATCACGATAACTCTTCTGATAATACGCGGCCGATTCCCATAAGCGCGCACCGTCCATGTGCAGGTGGATACCCTGCTCTGCGCAGTATGTTTTGACCTCTTCCAGCTGTTGCCAACTTGGCAGCTGACCACCAATCTCACGCATCGGCAGTTCGTACACCGCCGCCGCAATTTCATCCGGCCAGGCTTTAAGATCTTTGACATTCCACGGGCGATGGCGATCGCCGACGGGCAGTACCTGAAAGCGTTGCTGCATCTGATAGCCCTGCGCTTCATGCGCAAAGATGTGACAGGTTTCGTGCATCGCAACCACCGGGCAACGTTTTTCCTGACACACCAACTGCAACGCGGTTGGCTGGGTCATGGTACCCGTGATCACAAACAGCGCGGCCTCAAAGCCCAGTAGCTCAGCGACCTGCTGTTCAAAATTCTGAATGGTTTTTCCTTCTCCGTAAGCATCATGCACAGCATCATGCTCCTGGCACCAGTCTGCCATCTGGCGAAACAGTGTCGCCGGATCCGGTTCATGGTTGCCCGCGATAAAGGTGTGGCATTGTTGGCGAAGATCGGCATCCATACGTTCTCATCCTATTGCATATCGTCCAAGCAGAACGATATCACTCCCGAATGAATTTTCGATACTGATGCACTAAAACTGTGAAACGTAGTGAGGAACGAGCAACCCCAAAGCGTGATTAGCGTCCTTTGGCGGCCCGAATTTGTGTTTTCTGACGGTACATTACCTGATCAGCCTGTTCGAGTAAGGTATCGATACTGACATCCGTCACTCCATCCCCTGCCACGGTGCCGCTGCAAAACGCCAGCTGATAAGGACGACCAGCGGTGTGGTTAAACTGTGCTACGGATTGACGGAAACGTTCGATCGCGTTTTCAGCATCCGCTGGCAGTGTCGCCGACATAAACACCACAAACTCGTCGCCGCCGAGGCGAGCAAGCAGATCCGATTCGCGAAAGCTTTGTTTCATCAACTGTGCAAAATCTTGCAGCGCATCGTCACCGATGGAATGGCCAAGTTTGTCGTTAATCTCTTTGAAACCATTGAGGTCAAAAAACGCCAAACTGTAAGGCATGCTGTTGAAACGGCAGTGCGCTAAGCTCTTTCCTACCAGAGATAAAAAGCCGCGACGATTGGAAATATTAGTGAGCTCATCCATAGAAGCATTGTGCGTTGCCGACAGCTCACGTTCCGCCATTTTGGCCAGATCGAGCAAATCGACAATCTGGTCCTGATCCAGGTTACGCGGCTCGGTATCAATAATGCACAACGTGCCGAGCTTGGTACCATCCTGGAACACCAGTGGCACACCCGCATAGAAGCGAATGTGAGGTTTATCGGTCACCAGCGGGTTGTCGGCAAAGCGTTCGTCCACTTCAGCGTCATTGATGATAAACGGTTCATCGCCCAAAATTGCATGCCCGCAGAAAGAAACATCCCGCGGCGTCTCTTTCACATCCAGACCAAAACTGGACTTGAACCACTGGCGTTTCTCATCCACCAGAGTCACCAGGGCAATCGGCACATCAAACAGGCGTCTTGCCAGGCGAGTAACACGATCAAAACGCTCTTCCGGTGCGGTATCTAGAATGCCGAGTTTGTGCAGGTTGGCAATACGTTGTTGTTCGTCGAGAGGTTTGGCTGGTATTTGCATGGCGACTCGCCGTTTACACTGTTAACATAGTTCTACAATAGTTGAGTTGCGAAATCAGGTAAACCTTTGTCTCGTAGAACATTGGCGTTGATTTCGACATTTTCAACCGCATATTACCTGACATAACTGCTCGTTCAAATTCAAAAAAACATAGGTTCTTATGCAAAACCGCCAAACAATTACTCCCCCCTCGCTGTCACGTCAGCTGTTTCAGATGACCTGGCCGATGCTCTTTGGCGTGCTGTCGCTGATGAGCTTCCAACTGGTCGACAGTGCTTTTATCGGCCAACTCGGCGTTCTGCCACTGGCGGCGCAGGGGTTCACCTTGCCGATTCAGATGATCATCATCGGCATTCAGGTTGGTCTTGGCATCGCGACCACCGCCGTGATTTCACGCGCGCTGGGGGCAGGTCAGGATAAATACGCCAAGCAGCTGGGCGGTTTAGTCGTGGCGATGGGCAGCATTGGCGTCGCCGTATTCGGCGTAGCGCTGTACTTGTTACGTCACCCGATTTTGTCGCTGTTAAGCGCGCCGGAAAGTGTGTTTACCATCATTGATAGTTACTGGATTTGGTGGGTCATCAGTGCGTGGACGGGCGCGGTGCTCTATTTCCTCTACAGTCTTTGCCGCGCCAATGGCAACACCATGCTGCCAGGGACCATGATGATGATCACCAGCGTACTGAACCTGATTCTGGATCCGCTGTTCATCTTCACTTTTGATCTCGGCATCAATGGCGCCGCGATTGCGACCATTCTTGCTTTTGGTATCGGTATTGTGATCGTGGCACCGCGGGTATCGGCCAAACATTGGATGCTGTTTGACTGGAGCGATCTGAATATTGCCCAGAGTGTGCGCTCCATTGGTCACATTATGGGACCGGCAATGCTGAGCCAACTGCTGCCGCCTCTTTCCTCAATGCTGGCCACCAAATTACTGGCAGGCTTCGGCACAGCGGCTGTTGCGGCCTGGGCATTGGGCTCACGCTTTGAATTTTTTGCCATTGTGTCGGTGTTGGCACTGACCATGTCGATGCCGCCAATGGTGGGCCGTCTGCTCGGTTCAAGCAATATGGCTGACATTCGAAAACTGGTGACTATAGCGATTCGTTTTATTCTGGTATTCCAGCTACTGATCGCCTTGCTGACATTGGTACTGGCAACGCCTCTTGCCAGTCTGATGACCAGTGAACAGAGCGTGGAATCGATCCTCAACTGGCACCTGACGGTGGTACCGCTCAGCCTTGGGCCATTGGGCATCTGTATGCTGATGGTATCGGTGTCTAACGCGCTGGGTAAATCCTACGTCGCGCTGACCATTTCTGCACTTCGCCTGTTTGCTTTCTTCCTGCCCTGCTTGTGGCTGGGCGCGCAGATTGGCGATTTGAAAGGGCTATTTATCGGGGCGTTCATCGGCAATATTCTGGCGGGTGCGACCGCCTGGAGCATCTATCAGCGAGCATTGCATCGCATCGAAATGAATGTCCGTCAGGCTTAATACGAAAACAAAAAAGGCGCTCATCTGAGCGCCTTTTTTAATCATTGAGTGTTAGCGATTGCGACGCGCTTCCACTGCGGCAGCCAGTTGGCGCAGCACAGTTTCTGTGTCGTCCCAGCCAATACACGCATCGGTAATAGACTGACCGTACGTTGGCGCTTTGCCTTCAACCAAATCCTGGCGACCTTCGACCAGATGCGATTCAATCATGACGCCGAAAATCGCGTGTTCGCCACCTGCGATCTGCGCCGCAACATCTTCTGCCACCACCATCTGGCGTTGGTACTGTTTCGAGCTATTCGCATGGCTGAAGTCGATCATCACTTTCTGTGACAGACCAGACGCTTCCAGTTTCTGTTTGATTTCACCCACATGTTCTGCACTGTAGTTCGGCTCTTTACCGCCGCGCAGAATGATGTGGCAATCCGGGTTACCTGCGGTTTCCACAATCGCAGAATGACCGTATTTAGTCACTGACAGGAAATGGTGCGAAGCGCTGGCTGAACTGATCGCATCGGCTGCGATCTTGATGTTGCCATCAGTACCGTTTTTAAAACCAACCGGACAAGAAAGACCCGATGCCAGTTCACGGTGAACCTGAGATTCTGTGGTACGCGCTCCAATAGCGCCCCAGCTGATCAAGTCAGCAATGTACTGCGGAGTGATCATATCAAGGAATTCGCTTGCCGTTGGCATGCCCATATCGGTCAAATCCAGCAGCAGTTTACGGCCGATACGCACGCCGTCGTTGATTTCGTAAGTGTCGTTCAGGTACGGGTCGTTGATCAAACCTTTCCAACCCACCGTGGTACGTGGTTTTTCAAAGTAAACTCGCATCACGACTTCGAGCTGTCCGCTCAGTTCATCACGCAGCACTTTCAGGCGTTTGCCGTACTCGATAGCCGCTTCAGTATCGTGGATTGAACATGGACCAATCACCACCAACAGGCGATCGTCTTTGTCTTGCAGAATGTTGTGAATAGCTTCGCGGGCTTGAAATGTCGTTGAAGAAGCGACTTCAGTCGCTGGAAACTTCTCCAGTACAGCAACTGGGGGTAACAACTCTTTAATTCGTTTAATATTTACATCATCAGTTTGGTACATCGCTTACTTCTTCCTATTACTTGTCGCTGCTGGCTATTCGAACGGAAATAGCCTCTCCCAAAGCAGCGTCATTTGCTCTTCCCGTAACTTATCCACTTCAAGCACCAAGCGCAACCATTATTTTTTACCAAAAGCAATATGTGTAAATTATTTACACTTAAAATGATGTGTAATTATTTTTTTACACCGTAATGACTGAGAAAGAACTGGGCACTCTGCTGCGCCAGTTTGCTACGTTCTTCCTGTGATAACGACGGTTTCAAACCGAGGATTTGTGGCCAGAAACAGCTGCCCTTGATCAGGCTATGCAACTGGATATTAGCCAAATCGATATCCTCAATATTCAGTTGCTTATTATCCACCTGATGCTTGAGCCAACGGGCGAGTTGAGTCTCTTTCATCGCCATCTGTTCGGAATGCTGTGTCAATTCTTCTGGACGATACAGATAGTGCCCCAGCACGACTCTCGCCAAGTCGAGATATTCACCGGATGCCAGAATATCAATTTCACTCAGCAGCAGCTGTTCTAACTGCTCATGCAACGGCAAAGAGGCCAATTTGTCTGAATCCATTAGGTTCGCTGTCGCTTGCCACAGATCCGCCAGCAGGGTCATGACCAACATCTCTTTAGAAGCGAAGTGGTTGTAGACCGTGCGCTTGGAGACCTGTGCCATCGCGGCAATCTTATCCATGCTGGTGTTTTGCGCGCCAAACTCGCGAAAAGCCGCCATCGCCGCCGATAGTATGGCTTCGCGCTTCAATTCACTGCGGGTCTTTTTCATTTTTCTTGCCTTGGTCGAATGTTCATTTTTGGTCAATATTACACTAAGCAGTTTACTTTTCACCACTCAATATGTAAACTACACCGACTAGTTTACTTTAAAACTTATAAGAAACGTCACAAACACTTCATGTTGATCGCTAAAGATACACCCAAGCGTTTGTGCCACAGCACAACACAGGAGGAAGATATGAATATCGAAACAACCTGCTCAACGGCGACTGAACTTCCGATGCGCGACGGCAAATTTGCCAACAGCGAGGTCGTGACCAAAACCACGATGCGCGACTTCCTGACCATTTCCTGGGCTTACCTAACCGCTGATCGCGAGGAAGCTGAGCCAAAAAAGCCGATACCTGTTCAGTCGATCACTACTGAGCAGCTCAACGATGAAAGCGAAGACGTTGTCTATCGTCTTGGCCATTCCACTGTACTGATGAAACTTGACGGACAATGGATCCTCACCGATCCGGTCTTCAGCGACCGCGCATCACCCGTACAATGGATGGGGCCGAAACGCTTTCACGACACACCGATTTCTCTCTCAGAACTGCCTTTTATTGATGTGGTGTTGATCAGCCATGATCACTATGACCATCTCGACAAAGCAGCGGTAAAGCTACTGGCCGATAAAGTCGGACGCTTTCTGGTGCCACTTGAAGTGGGCAAGCTGATGGTGAAATGGGGACTGCCGCAAGAAAAAATCAGCGAGTTTGGCTGGTGGCAGAGTGCAACCGTTGGCGAGACAGAGTTTATCTTCACGCCGACGCAGCATTTCTCCGGACGTGGCCTGAATGATCGCAATACGACCTTGTGGGGAAGTTGGGTGATCCGAGGTCAGGATAAATCGATCTTTTTCAGCGGTGATTCCGGTTACTTTGGCGGCTTTAAACAAATTGGCGATCGTTTTGGACCATTTGATCTGACTTTGGTTGAAACTGGCGCCTACAGTGCGCTCTGGTCTGAAGTCCACATGTTTCCTCGTGAAAGCCTGCAAGCGCATTTGGATCTGAAAGGCAAAGTGATGCTGCCGATTCACAACAGTACGTTTGATTTGTCGCTGCACCGTTGGTACGAGCCACTGGAGCAGGTCACTAAACTGGCGCGAGCACTGAATGTAACCGTCACCGCTCCGATGATTGGTGAACGTATGGCCATCGCCGAGCCAGCACCGTTGGAAAAATGGTGGCTGAGCACCGTCAACGAGAGCGAACCAACGGCCGCAACCGAGCCATGTTTGAATACGTCTAACTAACTCTCATCGCTGGCGCCTCAGAGGTAATGATCCAGTAGCAACGCGATAAATAGCATCATCAGATGATAAATGGAATACTTGAAAGTATTCATCGCCGAGCTGTTGTCCGGATCGTACTTCAGCGCCCACGCAGAGTAGATAAACCCGGCGCTGAGCACACTCGAAGCCGCGAAATAAATCACGCCACTCATTCCCACCAGCACTGGCAACAAACACACCAACGCCAGCAAAAAGGTATACAGCAGAATCGAAGTTTTGGTGTATTCCACCCCATGCGTCACGGGCAGCATCGGAATGTCCGCTTTGGCATAATCGTCTCTGCGATGAATCGCGAGTGCCCAAAAATGCGGCGGCGTCCAGATAAAGATGATCATCACCAGCAGCCACGCGTTGGCGTGCAACTCGCCCGTCACAGATGTCCAACCAAGCAGCGGCGGCATCGCGCCAGCCAAGCCAGCAATCACAATATTCTGCGGTGTCGCGCGTTTGAGATAAAGCGTGTAGACCACAGCGTAGCCAAGCAGGCTGGCAAAGGTCAGCCAAGCAGTTAATCCGTTGACTCCCCAATACAAAATGGCAAAGCCGCACGCGCCTAAACTCAAGGCAAACAACATCACGCGGCTGGCCTGAATCTCGCCTGAAGGCAGCGGCCGCTTGTAGGTGCGAGCCATCATCGCATCAATGCGTCGGTCAATCAGATGATTAAATGCCGCCGCTGACCCGGCCATCAAACCGATACCTGACAACCCCAAGACTGCCGCTTTGAGTGGCATCAACCCCGGCTGCGCGAGGCACATTCCAACCAATGCAGTCAGCAACATCAGAGCGACCACTTTCGGTTTGGTCAGCGTGAGATAAATGTGCCAGCGACTGGAAGCTGATGCGGTATGGACCGCCGCGATAGATTTACTCATGAGACACACTCCTTGTTTGACTGACGGCGAGCGTCTGCGGCCAAAGCAGATAATTGCATTTGAGTACCGATATCAACAGCAACGCGGCGCCGAGGTTGTGCAACACCGCAATCGTCAGCGGCAGGCTCAGCAGTACATTGCCCATGCCAAGCAGTACCTGCACCGACAGAGCGCCGAGCACCATCTTGGCGGGTCGGAGATAGCCGAGCGCCCGTAACCTCAAGGCCAGTAATCCCAGCACGGCAATCGTCAGCATGGCGCCAAAGCGATGTGCGACATGGATAGTGAGTCTGGGTCCGTAATCGAGCACGCCAAATTCATAGCTATCGTGGCCATAATGAACTGGCGTAAAAGCAGTGCGAAAATCAAGATACTGACTCCAATTGCCTTCACACACTGGCAGGCTGCTGCACATCAGCGCCGCATAGTTAGATGACGTCCAGCCGCCGAGCATGATCTGGATAACCACAACCCCGAGTGACAGCATAGCGAGCAGGCGCAGGCTGATCGGTGCTAAGGCGTGGGAAGCCGGCGTTGATACGACCGCCTTCAGGCGCCAATACAGCAGCCACAAACAGCTCAGCAGGCTGAACCCGCCAATGAGATGCCCCATCACCACCAGCGGCAAGAGTTTGAGTGTCACCGTCCACATGCCCAGCAGCGCCTGAAACACCACGATGGCTGCAATCATCAGCGGCAGCGTCATCGGAATGGGCCGATAGCGCAAACACAAATAGGTGATGCTGAACACCACCAACCCGAGTGTGCCGGCGAAATAACGATGAATCATTTCCGGCCAGGCTTTGTGTGGCTCAACATCAAGATGAGGATAGAGAAACTCGGCTTTTTGCAGCGCGCTGGGCGAAAGCGGCACAGTGTAATGGCCGTAACAACCGGGCCAATCCGGACATCCCAGCCCCGCATCAGATAACCGGGTATACGCGCCGAGCGCGATGACCGCGAGCGTAAGTACGAGACTCAAGCGAACCAGATTCAGCCAACTGACGCTTGGGGTAGAGATTGCGAGACTGTGCGTTTTATTCGACATACCACCCTCCCTGATGTGTTCAGCCGACGCGCGATAACTTGAGCAGCTTACGCAAATCCGCCAACACGTTGCGGCTCTGCGCGATTTGTTGTGACGCTTCCGGCTCGGCAAAACGCATCACCAACTGACCGAGCGGGTCGACGATCACAACATCTCCGGCTTCGACGTGCTGCATAAACTGCGTGTTCACCGGAATCTGTTTGAGCACACTGCCACCAAGCGCCGTCATGTCACTTTGATCGCTCACCAGCAGTACTGGCGTGACTCGGCCTTGTTCTTTGCCAAGCGCCGTATGGCTTTGGGCCAGCAAGTAAATCTGCTGCTGACATTCCGCGGCACAATGCGCGGGCACCACATACCCCATTTGCCAACTCACCTGTTCAAGCGGGTTAAATACTCCGAGCGAAGACATAGTGACCCGCGGTTCAATCAGTTGACCTTTGTTGGTTGCACCGGACTGATACCAGTGATTGGAGAGTACTGCCTGAGCGACCAGCGCGGGTAGCGCAAAGAACAGTGCGATACCGATCAGAATCAAGCGGCCTTTATTTTTTGATGTCATTGATGCCTCCTTGCTCGCCAAACTCTTAAGCCAATGACCAGCGCGATCACGGCCAGAACTGCTGCCATGGTGAACCACTGCAAGGCATAGCCGAAATGCTTCTGCGCGCTCATCGCCAGTGGCTGCCAAGGTTGCGGATAGGGCCAGTTCGTCTGCTGTGGCTGAAATGCCAACGGCAGAATCGGCGTACCAAGCCACTGCGACAACTCGTCCATGTTGAGGTTCTGAATCCGGTGCGGATTGCCCGCTTCCAGACCCAATGAGGAACTCAGTGGATTAAGAGAACGGGCATACAAACGCCCGGTCAGCGTCTGCGGTTCAGAGAGCCAGTCCACTTTCGGTAGCACGCGTCGGTCGTTCCCCGCTGGCACAAAACCGCGTTCAATCAACATCCAGTGTCCATCCTGTTGTTTCGCCAGTTGATAGGCGAGATAGCCCACTTTGCCGTCGAACGTTTGGTTATCGAGCAGGAATGTCGCGTCGGTATGCGGGTCAAACGTCACCGTAACCCGTAACCCGGTGAGATCGGTCATGGGGTAACGTTCGAGCGCCACCGCCAAACTCAGCGGAGCCATCTGCGCTCGCGCGGCCAGGCTGGCTTCTAAACGCTGCTTTTCTTCACCACGCCCCAACTGCCAAAAGCCCAATTTGACCAGCAGCGCAAACACGACCACAGTTAATACAGCACCCACCCAGATTTTGCCCGACCACACACGCCTTGAAGGAGCCGCCATGCTGCCACTGGTTGTAAAAATTGCTTTGGTTTTGCTTTTACTGTTCATCATATTCAATCTGGCCCGCGCACTGATTCGAATGGTGAGTGAACCCAAAGAGGGTGAAGAAGAACGCCCGATGAGCTACTATCTCGGTCGCCGTTTGATGTTCTCGGCATTGGTGGTGATTCTGCTCATTTTCGCTCTCCTGAGTGGCTGGCTACATCCGAATGCCACGCCTTACTAATCTTAAAAATCGTTATAAAACATAAACAAAGACGAACAGACACAGCCAAACCACATCGACAAAATGCCAGTACCAACTGCCGGCCTGAAACGCAAAATGGTCTTTAGGCGTGAAGTGATCTTTGGCGATGCGCGCCAGCAGCACCGTCAGGAATAGGGTGCCGAGACAAACGTGCAACCCGTGAAAACCCGTCAGCATAAAGAAGGTGTTGCCGTACACGCCCGACTGCAGCGTCAGTCCCATCTCGTGATAAGCATGCAGGTATTCGGTAGCCTGAAAATAGAGGAAAAACGCCGCCAGTATGATGGTGATTTCCAGCCACACCACCAGTGCCATCCGTCGGTTGCGCTCTAAACTCAGGTGCGCCATGTGCAGCGTGATGGACGATGTCAGCAGAATAATGGTGTTTTTGAGCGGAATGCCTTCCCATGGCATAGCCTCGGTCGTAGTGCCGCCCGGCGTAGTCAGTAGTGGCCACACGGCCTCAAACCCCGGCCACAGCACTTCGTGCGTCATCGCATTGTTGCTGGCCCCGCCCAGCCAGGGCACCGCGACCATACGCGCATAAAACAGCGCGCCGAAAAATGCGCCGAAAAACATCACTTCAGAGAAAATAAACCAGCTCATGCCTTGACGGAACGAACGGGCGATTTGCGCCGAATAAAGCCCGGCAAGCGACTCGCCGATCACATTGCTGAACCAGCCGGAAAGCATGTACAGCAGCACAAAAAATCCGGCAAACAGGATGACTTTGCCAATCACCCCACCAGCGCCATCTGTGCCCACGTGTTGCACGGTGATGCCCGCGCCGACCGCCACCATAAACAGCGCCAGCGCGCCGACGATCGGCCAGCGGCTCTGAGCCGGAACATAGTACGCATTCGGTTTGTCACTCATTGGGTTGCTCCTTGCGAAACAGAGACTCCCGCGTTGGCCAATGCAGGTTGCGGTTCCGCTTTATCCGTAATGTTGTACAGCGTGTATGAGAGTGTGAGAGTGTGGATGGTGTCCGGAATGTCCGGCTCAATATAGAAAATCAACGGCATTTCAGCGTGAGCTTTGGCCATCAGCGGCTGCTGACTGAAACAGAAACACTCTATTTTGTTGAAGTAAGTCGCGCCTTGCCCCGGAGAGACAGACGGCACCGCCTGCCCCACCAAGTCCGAACCCGACAGATTGTCGGCCAGATACGCGGTCTGAATCACCTGCCCGGGATGAACGTCGATGTGTGTCACCTTCGGGGCAAACGTCCACGGCATGTTGTGGCTGATGTGCGCCATAAATTCGACCCGTATGGTGCGCGATTCGTCGATCTGCATGCCTTTGGGCTGAATGGCGGCTACCTCATTAGTTTTGCCATTGATGCCCAGCTGTTTGCACATCACGTCATAAAGCGGCACCAGCGCGAAACCAAAGCCGAACATCAGCACCACCGCCAGCAGCAGCTTAAAGGTCAGTTTACGGTTGGCTTGGCCGGAAGTTGGCTGCGTCATCGCTCACCTCCTACTCTTCCACTTTTGGCGGAGTTGAGAAGGTGTGATGCGGCGCGGGACTGGGCACGGTCCATTCCAAGCCTTCAGCACGTTCCCATGGTTTTGCGGCAGCTGGCTCACCGCCGCGCACACACTTAATCACCAACCACAAGAAAATCAGTTGAGACAAACCAAACGCAAACCCGCCGATGGACACTATCTGGTTCACATCCGCAAACTGAATCGCATAATCCGGAATTCGGCGCGGCATCCCCGCCAAACCAAGGAAATGCATCGGAAAGAACAACACATTGACCGAAATGACCGAACACCAGAAATGCCAACGACTGAGTCGTTCGTCATACATGTGTCCGGTCCATTTCGGCAGCCAGTAATACGCCGCGGCCATAATCGAGAACACCGCGCCGGAAACCAGTACATAGTGGAAATGCGCCACCACAAAATAGGTGTCGTGATACTGGAAATCCGCCGGCACAATCGCCAGCATCAGGCCGGAAAAACCGCCGATGGTGAACAGCACAATGAAGGCGATCGCAAACAGCATCGGCGTTTCAAAGGTTAACGAGCCTCGCCACATGGTCGCGACCCAGTTAAACACTTTCACCCCGGTTGGCACCGCAATCAGCATGGTGCAATACATAAAGAAGATTTCGGCAAACACCGGCATCCCGGTCGTGAACATATGGTGTGCCCACACCAGAAACGACAGAATCGCGATACTGCTGGTCGCGTAGACCATCGAGTGATAACCAAAAAGCTTCTTGCCGCTAAATGCGGGAACGATCGCCGAAATGATACCGAATGACGGCAAAATCATGATGTACACTTCCGGGTGACCAAAGAACCAGAAAATGTGCTGGAACATCACCGGATCGCCGCCCCCCGCCGCGTCGAAAAAGCTGGTGCCGAAGTACTTATCGGTCAGCACCATGGTGACCGCGCCGGCCAACACCGGCATCACCGCGATCAGCAGAAAAGCGGTGATCAGCCACGTCCAGACAAACATCGGCAGCTTAAACCAGGTCATGCCTGGCGCGCGCATATTGACGATCGTCACGATGACGTTGATCGCCCCCATGATGGAACTGATCCCCATAATATGAACAGAGAACACAAACAGTGCAGTGCTATCCGGGCCATAAGTGGTGGAGAGCGGCGCGTAGAAGGTCCAGCCGAAATTGGGCCCGCCCCCTTCGGTAAACAGCGATGACAACAGAATCAAAAAGGCAAACGGCAAAATCCAGAAACTGAGGTTGTTCATGCGCGGCAACGCCATGTCCGGCGCGCCAATCATCAGCGGAATCATCCAGTTCGCCAAGCCGGTAAAGGCTGGCATCACCGCACCAAAGACCATGATCAATCCGTGCACCGTCGTCATCTGGTTAAAGAACTCCGGTTTCACCAGTTGCAGACCGGGCTGGAACAGTTCGGCACGAATGACCATCGCCATCGCGCCGCCAATCAAAAACATGGTGAAACTGAACCACAGATAAAGGGTACCGATGTCTTTGTGATTGGTGGAATAGAGCCAGCGGGTCAGCCCTTTCGGCGGACCGTGATGTTCGTGTTCATCCAGCGCCAGCGTGCTGTTTGCACGGCTGAGATCCGCATCCGTTACCGGAGCCGATTTGGATTGTTCGGTGGACGGTTTCATTGCCCCTCCTTGCCACTGGCTTGTCCCTGAGTTTTAAACGCATTGATGTCTGACGCTTGCACCGCATCGCCAGTATTGTTGCCCCACGCATTGCGTTCGTAAGTAATGACCGCCGCCAGCTCTTTCTCACTCAGCTGGTTACCAAATGCCTGCATGGCCGTGCCCGAACGGCCATCGACCACTGTTGCGATATGCTGATGCACATCGCCGGTAGTGACCGGGCTGCCTTTCATCGCCGGGAACGCACCCGGAATTCCGAGCCCCGTTGGCTGGTGACACACGGCGCAGCGGTCGAGATACACTTTCTCGCCCAGCGTCATCAGCTCATCCAGCGACATCGAACTTTGCAATGCTTTTTCGGCTTCCTGTTTGGCCAGCGCAACTTCCGCTTTCTTATCGTTCAGCCATTGGTCGTAATCGTCTTCGGCCATCGCCTGTACCACAATCGGCATAAAGCCATGCGCCCGGCCACACAGTTCAGCACACTGGCCGCGGTAGACGCCCGGCTCTTCAATCCGGGTCCATGCTTCATTGATAAAGCCGGGAATGCTGTCTTTTTTGACGGCAAAGGCAGGCACCCACCAAGAGTGAATCACATCATCAGAAGTGAGCAGAAAGCGGATTTTACGGTGCACCGGCACCACCAGCGGTTGATCCACTTCCAACAGGTAGTGCGCGCCTTTAGCTTCAATCCCGTCAATTTGCTTTTGAGACGTGGCTAGCAGGCTGTAGAACTCCACGCCCTCATCGAAATAGCTGTAGTGCCATTTCCACTGTGAGCCGGTGATTTTGATGGTTAAGTCCGATTGAGACGTGTCTTCCATCGCCACCAGTGTTTTGGTGGCCGGAATGGCCATCGCGACCAGAATGACGATCGGAATGATGGTCCAGATTATTTCAACTTTGGTGCTTTCATGAAAATGTGCCGCCACCGCACCTTTGGATTTACGATGCTTGAAAATGGCGTAGAACATGGCACCAAACACCACCAGCGCAATCGCGACACAGATGTAGAAAATCAGCATGTGCAGGTGATACACCTTGCCACTGATTTCGGTGACACCGGGTGTCATGTTCAGTGATCGTTCAGCAGAAATCGCTGGGGCCGCAAAGCCGATCAGGATCAGATCAGTCCACAGCCACAGATTGGTCACAAATCTTCTCAAGAGAGATCTCCTCTGCTCAGCCGCACGGCATGTGCGTTTCTGGATGGGCTCCGTGTGAACAGCGAATTCGACACAATTTGTTATATTTATGTTAACTAAAGGCTAGTTAGTGTTTTGCGTTTGTTCAAGAAACGAACAATAAAGTCTTGAGGGAGATAAGTGACTGAAAATTTGTCCTAAGATTGGAGTAGGCGAAGACTTGGGCAACCATGCTGCGAAAGCATCAGGCCATAAAAGTTTAGCGATTGCGCCCTCATAATCGAGAATAAATATCACTTACACTAACAACTCAATGAACAAAATAAGGTGACAACCATGATGCAACAAGTCACGCAATGGTTAGCGAAAGATCCCGATCCAAGAACCCGCGAGGAGCTTCAGGCGCTGATTGATGCGCAGAATCTTGACGAGCTGCAGGAGCGATTCAAATCCCGACTGGAATTCGGTACCGCTGGCCTGCGTGGAAAAGTCGGCTGTGGCCCGAATCGAATGAACCGCTTGGTGATTCAGGAAACCGCAGCCGGACTCGGAGAATACCTCATCAAACAAGTCGACAATGCCAAAATGCGTGGTGTGGTGATTGGCTATGATGGTCGCCCGGATTCACAACAATTTGCCCACGACACAGCAGCCGTGCTGGCATCACTTGGCATTAAAGTTTATCTGACCTACAAAGTCGCCCCGACCCCAGTCGTGGCATTTGGCGTAAAACACTTCAATGCGGCCGCCGCCGTGGTAGTGACTGCCAGTCACAACCCACCGGAATATAACGGCTTTAAAGTCTACTGGGAAAACGGCGCGCAAATCATTCCACCGCACGATTCCGGTATCGCTGGCGAAATCGATCTGGCCGCTCAGCGCGCGGTGCCGTTGATGTCTTTGGATGACGCCCATCAGGTCGGTCTGCTGGAATGGCTGGACGACGCCTACTACCAGACTTACCGCAAAACCATTGACAGCAGCCCACTGCTGAACAATCACACCAACCCACAAGCCGTTACCATCGCTTACACCGCAATGCATGGCGTCGGTGCTGAAATGGCCGAGACGCTGCTACACGATGCAGGCTTTAAAAATCTGCTGAGCGTGAAAGAACAACGCGAGCCGGATGGCACCTTTCCGACCGTGAACTTCCCCAACCCGGAAGAAGCCGGCGCGATGGACATGGTGATTGCGCTTGCCGACTCTATCGACGCTGAACTGGCGTGCGCCAACGACCCGGATGCCGACCGCTTTGCCGTGGCCGTACGCAAACCTGATGGCCGCTATCAGATGCTGACCGGCGATCAGGTCGGAACGCTGTTTGGTCATTACTTGCTGAGCAAAACCAACGCCAGCAAACAATTGGTGGGCAACACCATCGTGTCATCGAGCCTGCTGGGCAAAATCGCAGCGGCACATGGGGCGAAATATTATCAGACTCTCACGGGCTTTAAGTGGCTGACCAACATCGCCATGCAACAGCAAAGCGAGCAACATCAATTCCTGTTCGCCTACGAAGAAGCGCTGGGTTACACCGTAGGTAATGCGGTGTGGGATAAAGACGGCCTGTCGGCGATGGTGGCGTTTGCTCAGCTTGCGGCCGAGTTGTACGATCAAGGCAAAACCCTCTGGGATCAGCTGGAAGCCATCTACCGTCAACACGGTTTGTACGTCACGGCGCAGCGCAGCATCGCACTCGATCCTGCGGCACCACCTGTCGGTGATCGCCTGCGCAATGAACCGCCGCACGAAATTGCCGGCAAAGCCATCATCAGCACCGATGATCTGAAGCATTCCGTACGCCGCTTTAAAGACGGCACGACAGAAAGCATCGACTTACCAAGCAGTGACGTGCTGATTTATCACCTTGATGGCGGCGCACGTGTGATTGTTCGCCCATCCGGTACGGAGCCAAAACTGAAGTGTTACTACGAGGTGGTGGGCAGCTTTGCTCACAACGAAAGCTTCGAAAGTGCCCAGGAGCGTGCCGATGAACAGATGGCGCTGCTGATCAGCGAGCACCAGACCAGCCTGCAAGGTCATTAATCATGCGAAAAGCCCCGCCGAAGCGGGGCTTTTTATTGCCATGAATTCGCGCTTAACCAGTGAACTTACACCAGTTCAGCCAGCATGCTTTCATCGTATGCTTTGACTGCCTGACCATCACGCACCAGCGACACGTAATCCGGGTTGGCAATGAACGCACGACCGATCGCCAGCAGTTCAAACAGACCTTGTTCAATTGCCTGAGCGCCAGTTTGTGCAGTGAAACCACCCACCGCCATCAGCGTTTTCGAGTAATGCTGACGCATGTATTCCGACACTTTACCGCCGAGATAATCAAACTCCATGCTGTCGTCAAACATACCTTCGTGCAGGTAAGCCAATTCGCGTTGTTCCAGCTCGGCCAGCAGATAGTCAAATACCGCGCGGTCACGTGGATCCGGACTGATGTGCGCATACGCACCCGGTGACAAACGTAAACCGGTGCGGTAACCGCCGATGCGTTCAATGATGGCATCAATCACCGCCAGCGGGAAACGCGCCATATTTTCCGGCGTTTGACCAAATTCATCATCACGCAGGTTGGTGTCGTAGTGCAGGAACTGATCCAGCAGGTAACCGTTCGCGCCGTGGATTTCGACGCCGTCAAACCCGGCCACAATCGCGTTTTCAGCCGCGACTGCGTAGTCTTCAATCAGTTGGTCAATCTCTTCTTTCGTTGCCGCTTTTGGCACGGTGTAAGTCAGATCGCGACGACGCGGCACCGTTCCTTCAAACGCGACCGCTGAAGGTGCCAATACGTATTCACCATCAAAAAATGCCGGATGCGCAACACGGCCAGTGTGCCACAGCTGAGCGAAAATCTTACCGCCACGTTCGTGCACTGCCGCAGTCACTTTCTTCCAGCCTTCCACTTGTTCAGCAGAAAACAGACCTGGTGTGCTTGGGTAACCCTGACCGTCCGGGCGAATAATCGTCGCCTCAGAGATAATCAGGCCAGCATCGGCACGGCGCGCATAGTACGCCGCCATTTCATCAGTCGGAACCAGACCTTCGCCCGCCATACAACGGGTCAGAGGTGCCATCACAATACGGTTATCCAGAGTGATCTGGTCATTCAGTCGGTAAGGTTGAAACAGTAAATCGGTCATCGCAATGTCCTTGCTTTTAGTCAATGCGCTTATGCTAGATCAAACTTGAACGATCATTCAAGATATATTTTGAATGATCGTTCAAGAATTTTTGTCAGCGCAGAGAAATCGGAGTAGAATCGCACCAACATAATTGAGTTAGAGAAGCGATGTGCGCGTAGCCGAATTTGACAGAGAGCAGGTATTGCGCTCTGCGATGTACGAATTTATGTCGAAGGGATTCAACAAAACCAGCATGCAGGACCTGAAAAAAGCCACCGGTCTGCACCCTGGTTCGATTTACTGTGCCTTTGAGAATAAACGCGGCTTACTGCTGGCAGCGCTGGAACATTACGCCTGCGAGCGCACCGAGGAATTCAACGCCATCTTTGCCGCACAACCGACCGTGATGGAAGGGTTGAAAAGCTACTTTTGCATGGTGGTGGACGAGTGTGCACGCGAAGAGATCAAGGATTGTTTGCTGCAAAAGGCCCTGAGTGAGTTGTCCCAGCAGGATGACGAAGTAGAGCAAGTGATTCGCGACACACTGAATATCTGGAAGCTTGGTTTGCTGGCGCAGCTCAATCAGGCGCAGCAGCGCGGCGAAATCGCCCCGGATGCGGATTGTGATTTTCTGGCCGAGTATCTGGTGATGGGTATTTACGGCCTGCGCTCATTTGCCCACACCAAGCCGAAGAAAGAGCTGCTGTGCAAAATGTCCGATCAGTTGCTCTCGACCATTCAGGCCTAACCCCAGACACGAAAAAGGCACCCTTCGGTGCCTTTTTGTTTTTGATTTCGATGGTGTGAAATTAGTGCAGCAAGTCGCTCAGCATCCACAACGCCAGCACGAAGAAAATCAGCCCCATCAGCTTGTGCTGATAAGTACGAAACTTCTCATTGTCGAGCAGAGACTGACCAAATACTCCCACCGCCCCAACCAGCAGCAGGTTAAACAGCAAGCCACACACATTGAGCAGCAGTCCCAGTGCCAGCATTTGCTCTCCCGACGTCGCGGCAATATTGCCTGAAACAAACTGCGGCAAAAACATCACAAAGAACACCAGAGCTTTCGGATTGAGCAGATTGCTCACCAGCGCACGCTGATAAAAGGTGCTCGCCATCGTCTGGCTGCCCTCGAGTTCCGGTGCCTGCGCCGCATTGGCACGCATGCAATCAAAACCCATTTTGAGCAGGTAAGCTCCGCCGAGCAGATGCAGGATCTGCAGCGCCACCGGGCTCATGGCAATCAATGCCGATACGCCCAGCGCGGCCAACATGGTGAGGATAATACCGGAGGTCGCATTGCCCAGGCTGGCAAACACCCCTACTTTTCGTCCGTAGCTGAGACTCGAACTGGCGATCAGCAACATATCCGGCCCCGGCAGCAACAACAACGCCACCACCGCAGTGAGATAGACCGGCAAAACAGCAAAGTCGATCATAGTAAATATTTTATAGGAATCAGGAAGCGGCGGATTTTATATCAACAACATCGATCAATCCAATACCATCATCCAACTAATTAAAGATAATTGGTTAATGATTTTATATTCAATCATATGAGCAATTTTGTACAAAAAACGCGATACGGTTTGAAGTAGACTGAACAGCCGTCGTGCAAAGAGTGGATTATGGATAAACAACGCGCCTCAAAATCAAAGGAAAGTGCCAAGTTTCAGGTGGCCGACGAACTCGGCGGCATTGAGCTGCTTGATGCCCAATACGAAACACAGAACTTTTCTCGTCACAGCCACGAAGGGTATACCGTGGGTGTGATTGAGCGCGGCGCACAACGTTTCTACCGCACAGGCGGCAACCATGTTGCCCCGCAAGACAGCATCATTCTGGTCAACGCCGACGAAGTGCACACCGGCCATTCAGCGGTCGAAGGCGGCTGGGCTTACAAAGCGATGTACCCGTTACCCGAGCAGTTTCAGGCTATCTCGCGCGAGCTGGGTAATGGTGGTTACGGCACTCCCTACTTTCCCGAAGCCGTGGTTTACGATCCGGAACTCGCCAATCAATTTCGCTTGGTGTTTGATACGCTTGAGAAATCCGACAATCGCCTGTTGCGTGAAACGCTGGTGTACGCCAGCCTGGTCAAGCTGATGGCGCGTCACGGCAAAACGCCGCCGAAGCCGGTCGAGATGTCTAAAGCGCAGCAGCAACTGACTCTGGTTAAAGAGTTTCTGGATGATTTTCCGCAGGCGGATGTCTCGTTAGAGGAACTGGCAAAACTGGCGGGGATCAGCCCGTTTCATCTGGTGCGGGCGTTTCAAAAACAGTTTGGCTTTCCACCACACGCTTACCAGATTCAGGCTCGCCTGCGTTACGCACGCAAGCTGCTTAAAGCAGGCCACTCGATTTCCGATACCGCGCAGGAATGCGGCTTTCACGATCAAAGCCATCTGCACCGTCACTTCAAAAAGGCAATGGGCATTACCCCTAAACAATACGTTCAGCATTGAACCGCCTGCTCGGTTGAAGTGAGCAACTTTGTACAAGTAATTGCCCCGCGGCTGTGATGTGATGAATCTTGCCCGCTCGCATCCCAGTAGCGGCGACGCACTGTATCTTTACGCCAGTTGCGTATAAAGTCAGCATTCACTATCAGGACGATTTCATGAGTAGTACCGTTTTGTCTCAACATTCTCACACCGAATCCAAATCCCGCCTGTTCTGGCAGGGAACCGTCGCCATGCTGCCGCTGAGCGTGGCTGTTTTGCCCTGGGGGCTGCTGGCTGGGTCATTCGCGATTGATGCCGGACTCAACCCGTTTGAAAGTCAGGCACTGTCAGCCATTTTGTTTGCCGGATCGGCGCAACTGGTTGCGACCGGTATGATCAAAGCGGGCGCAGGTTTGATGACGATGCTGATCACGACCCTGTTTATTACCTCGCGCCATTTTCTCTACAGTGTGTCGATGCGCAGCAAAATCAGTCCACTGCCGACACGCTGGCGTTTAGCGTTGGGCTTTCTGTTAACCGATGAGCTGTTTGCGCTGTGCGGTCAGCAAAGTGAACAGCAATTCAATCGCTGGTATGCGCTGGGAGCAGGGCTGAGCTTCTATCTGATCTGGAACCTCGCGACTCTGGTCGGCATTATCGCTGGCAGCTACATTCCGGCACTGAACGAACTCGGCTTGGAATTTGCGGTTGCCGCCACTTTTATCGCCATCGTGGTGCCGAACATTAAGAGTTTGCCAGTGGTGGTGTCGGTGGTGGTGGCGCTGCTACTGTCCGTTGGCCTGACGGTGCTCCGTGTGGATGGCAGCCTGATGATTGCCAGTGTCGGCGCCATGCTGGCAGGCTACGCGACTGAGCAACTGCAAGGAGGTCAGGCATGATCATGTTATCGATTCTGGCCATGACGGCACTGGTGTTCATGAGCCGTTATCTGTTTCTAGAACCTAAACTGCCACTGCGCCTGAGCCCGGGTTTACAACGGTTACTCAGTTATTCCGGCCCGGCAGTACTGACCGCTATCTGGGCTCCCATTGTGTTTACGCATGAAAAATCGCTGTGGCTGGAAAGCACCAACCCTTACATCTGGGCCGCGTTGTTGGCAGGTTTGTTGGCGTGGCGAACCAAGAACGTACTGCTGACGACCGTGGTCAGTATGGCGGTGTTTTTGCTGCTGAACTTGGTGGTCTTCAGCGCCTAACATTGGCTGGATTGCAAAAGAAAAAAGGCTAGCCTATTCGGCTAGCCATTCAATTTCGAGTAAGGTTTGTTCGCCGCATTTCAGGCGGCCGAGGAACACATCCCCCGCGTGCACAACCCCAACACCCTGCGGCGTGCCCGTCATGACGATATCACCGTCAAACAGCGTGGTATACGATTGCAGCTCTTGCAGAATCATTGCTGGTTTGAACATCATCTGTGAAACACCGCCACACTGCACACGCACGCAGTTGATGAACAGCTCAAGCGACAACTGTTCAATATCGAGACCAGCGAGCGACACAAAGCGGCTGAAGACCGCAGAACCATCAAACGCCTTGGCGCGCTCCCACGGCAGCTGCTTTTGTTTGAGTTGCGATTGCAGTTCGCGCTTGGTCAGATCCAATCCGAGTCCGACACCCACATACTGGCCGTTTTCAACCACGAAGCAGATTTCTGTTTCGTAATGCAGTGGCTCTTCATGAAAGGCTCGCAGCGTACTGGAAATACTGCTGTTGGGTTTGTTGAATACCACCATCTGATCCGGGATGGCATTATTCAGCTCTTTGACGTGTTCCACATAGTTGCGTCCGACGCATAAAATTTTGGACGGGCTCACTGCTTGCTCTTCGAAACGAACCGCCTTCATATCTCTTCCTTGAATGATGATTGAGCGCAAAGTGTACCGTATCCCACTCAATCGCCAACAAAATTAGCGCGCGCGATGTCAAAATTCTGATCCTTGGCAAACTCTTATCCGTTGAGTTTACCAATCACCTTTTCACACAACTGTTTGAGCGTCACCAGTTCTTCGATATCGAGGTCGAACTTGCACACCATCGACTTCGGTACTGCCAAAGCCTGTTCGCGCAAAGCCGTTCCCTGCTCTGTCAGGCACAACTCGCGTGCACGCTCATCGGTCAGACTGCGACGACGCTCCACCAGCCCTTTACCTTCCAGACGTTTGAGCAGCGGCGTCAATGTGCCGGAATCCAAATGCAGTTTTTCACCCAACGTTTTCACGCTGATGGCGTTTTGCTGCCACAGCACCATCATCACCAGATATTGCGGATAAGTCAGATCCAGCGTTTCCAGCAACGGGCGATAAGCGCGCACCACCGCGTTCGCCGCACTGTAAAGCGGAAAACACAGCTGGTTGTCGAGCAGTAACAGCTCGTCATCACTGACAGGAAAAGGGTTCTGGGAAGGAACACAACGACTCATCTTCATCACTCACAATTAAATTGTGCACAATATACTTGCATTCCATCTCAAGATCGATTTAATATTGCTAACAATTAGATTGCACACAACTTAATTTTACACAATATATATTCCCAAAGGAGCAACATCATGAGTACGCTATACACAACAAAAGCAACCGCACTGGCTGGCCGTAACGGTAAAGTTTCAACGGATGACGGACTACTGTCACTGGAACTAAGCTATCCAAAAGAGATGGGCGGTACTGGCGCTGCCACTAACCCGGAACAACTGTTCGCTGCGGGTTACTCGGCTTGCTTTTCAAACGCAATTCTGCACGTAGCACGTGAAGCGAAAGTAGCACTGAAATCAGCCCCGGTTACCGCTGAAGTCGGTATTGGTCCGAACGCGAGCGGCGGCTTTGCCCTGACGGTGAATCTGGAAGCGACGCTGGATCTGCCAGAAGCGCAAGCGGTTGAGCTGGTGAAAACGGCGCATCAGGTGTGTCCTTATTCAAACGCAACGCGCGGCAACATCGCCGTGGGTGTAATTGCCAATGGTGTAAAAATCGCCTAATTCGCTCTGTATTTGTACAAAAGCCCGCCAATCGGCGGGCTTTTCATTTTTCTTCAATAAAAACAAAACCTAAACGTAACAATCCAGAAATCAAACCGTCATTTAAAAAACCTACCTTACTCTCAACCAAACGATAGAGCATCGAAGCTCGTAAACTATGAATAAGGTAATAACAATGAAACAAGCAGCAGTAGCAACCGCGATTTTCGCAGCACTAGTTTCTGGCTCAGCAATGGCGGCAACTGTTTATAAAGCAGATGGTACAGAACTTAAAGTTGGCGGCCGAGCTGAAGCTCGCTTCAACGTATCAGACAACAACGAATCTGACGCAACGGCAACAGAGTCAGGTTCAACGAAATTTAAAGACAAGTCACGTGCTCGCGTAAACCTTGTGGGTAAATCTCAGTTTTCTGACAACCTGTACGGCTTTGGTAAATACGAAGCTGAATTCGATGGCGACGAAAACCTGACTAACCGTTACTTCTTCGCGGGTGTGGGTACTTCTATCGGTGAATTCTCATACGGTAAACAAGATTCAGCTCAGGTTATGCTGACTGATTTGACAGATACCATGGCAACGTTCGGTGCAGATGCTGCTGACATCGTGACGGGCAACAAAGACAAACGTCAGAACAACTTCCTGTACACCGGTAAATTCGATTCTCTGACCGTGAAAGCCAACTACCTGGCAGCGGATGAGAAAGAACTGAACGGCGACGAAAACAGCAGCTACGGCGTAGCAGCAATGTATAACTTCGGCATGTTCACTCTGGGTGCGGGCTACGTTGGTCAGGACAACGATGACAAACAGTACAACCTGGCAGCAGAAGTTAAACCAATCGACACGCTGACTCTGGCTGCTCTGTTTGCTCAAGGTCAGAAGAGCGACGACGATTACATCGCTTACGAGCTGTCTGCAAAATTCAAAGCGACGAAGCAACTGGATGTGATTGGTGTGTACAACTACCAAGAAAACCAAGATGCTGATACTGACGGCGAAACAGCAAACAACTTCGCAATCGAAGCTGTGTACAAGTTCGACGCTCACATCCGCACTTACGCAGGTTACAAGTTTGAACAGTTGAACGACAAAGACGACCAACTACAAGCTGGTATCCGCTACGATTTCTAATCGGCTCTCGATACTCCCAAGGATACTTACTGTCCTTTTGGCCAAGCATTCGCTTGGCCTTTTTTGTTTTTGATTCACGCCATTCTCATCCGCTTAGAATTTTTATTGTGATTTCTATCACATCCCATTTACTTAGCGTGCTAACTAAATTATATTACTTAGCACGCTAAGTATTTAGGGAAGCATCATGATTCAAGACATCAACAGCCTTTACGAGCTGACTCTGGCTGAAAAACTCGCCCGCGTTTCGCGTTTGTGGAAGATGGTGGCTGACCGCGAGCTGGCTCCTTTGGGCCTGACACATCCTCGCTGGACCGCACTATGGAAACTGCAACGCCTTGGCGACAACATCAGCCAGAAACATCTTGCCGAAGCGCTGGAGATAGAACTGGCGTCATTGATGCGCACGCTCAACCAACTCGAAGAGCAATCACTCATCACCAGACACTGCTGTGCCAGCGATAAGCGCGCACGTATTGTCAGCCTGACCGAACAAGGCCGCATCATGATCAAGCAAATGGAGACGCGTATTCTTCAGGTTCGTCGCCAACTGCTTATTCACATCAACGATGAAGAGCTGCTCAAACTCGGTCAGATTCTGGAGCAGATTGCCAACAATGCCCTCGAATCACTTAGCGAAAAGTCAGATAACCTTTAATTAAGAGAAATAAACTCCCATGACACCCGATCAGAAATTCGCACGCTGGATCAAATACTCCAGCTTCGTGTTTGTCTTCGTCTTTGCTTATTTTCTCGTTGCCGACCTTGCGATGCCGCTCACACCGCAAGCCATGGCGACCCGTGTAGTCACCAAAGTGTCACCACGCGTTAGCGGACAAATTTCAGAGATTTACGTCAAGAACAACCAGACCGTGCACAAGGGCGACGTTCTGTTCCAGATCGATCCGGCGCCGTATCAGCTGGCGGTAGAACAAGCTCAGCTCAACTTAGAGCGCACGATGCAAAGTAACGATCAGCTGGATGCGTCAATTGTTGCCGCACAGGCTGACGTGACCGCAGCGGTGATCGTTTCCGACCAGAAAACCCGCGAATACAACCGTTTAAATACCCTATTTAATCGCAACGGCACCTCGCAACAGCTACGTGATGATGCGCAAAGTTCCGCCACCGCCGCGAAAGCCAACCTGGCGGCCGCACGCGCTCGCCTGAAAGAGCTTCAGGTTAGCCGTGGCAACACTGACGATTCAAACGTCAGCGTTCGTGTTGCTCAGAACCAACTCGACCAAGCCAAACTGAATCTGTCTTACACCAAAGTGATGGCAGAAAATGATGGCGTGGTGACCAACCTGCAACTCGAAGCCGGTACTTACGCGGCGGCGGGTAGCCCGCTGATCGCTCTGGTAGATAACCAGGTGGATGTGATTGCCGATTTCCGAGAGAAGAGCCTGCGCCATCTGAGCACCGACAGCGATGCGCTGATCGCGTTTGACAGCAAACCGGGTCAGGTATTTGAGGCGCGTGTAAGCAGTGTCGATGCCGGTGTGAGCTCCGGTCAGTTTGATGCCAACGGCCTGCTGGCGTCACCGACCTCTTCAACTCGCTGGGTACGTGACGCGCAGCGTATGCGTCTGCATCTGGCGCTGAGCGATGAACAGCTGCAAAAACTGCCAGCGGGCGCACGTGCGACCGTCCAGTTGTTGCCGGAAAACAGCGTGTTTAATCTGCTGGCGAAAATCCAGATCCGTTTCCTGAGTGCTCTGCACTACATCTACTAAGCAGGTGATGGCATGAGACTATGGGACCATCCGTTGTCGGAGAACGATCTCCGGCAATGTCTGCGTATCGCCACAGGTGCCACACTGGGTTTCACCTTTAATAAGTTGATGGGGTGGAACTACGGGGTGTTCTACACCGTCACGCCGATGCTGCTGCTCGGTATGGTGCCGGTAATGAGCGCCCACGCGGCACGCCAGTTGCTGGCTTCTGCTGTGGTATGTGGTTTGGAAGTGGGAATTCTGGGCGGCTACTTCGGTACGCATCCGGGCATGATGACCATCATCGCCTTCTTTCTGTTTCTGTATAAGTTTGCCTGTATGTCAAAAGGCAGCCTGTTTCTGTTCGGTGCCAACAGCATCATCAGTCTCAGTATTATGCTGCACTTTGCCAGTTACCCGACCACCGATCTCAACGACCTGATTTTTGGCAATATTTTTGCCACCGTCTTGTCGGTGATGATTGCCTATCTGGTGACGTTTGTGATGCCGGATGCCGAGCCTCGTCAGCCGCCACCGCGTCCGACGACGCCCAAGCAGTCGCACCGTATGCGTCACGAGGCGTTAATGGGCGCGACCATCACCACGTTGTCGTTTGTCGTATTTCAGGTGTTTGATTTGAGCGATTCCCTCTCGGCGCAAGCCACCACCATTCTGCTGCTGTTTCCGATGCACTGGAACGGCGCAATGGGATACGCACGCAAACGCGGTATGGGGACGATTCTCGGTGTGACATTTGGTCTGGCCGGGCAATTGCTGTTGTACGATTGGTCTGACTTACTGTTGTTTGTGGTGCCGCTGCTGTGGATTGGCGCCATGGTATTCAGCTACATGCACGTGAAAGAATCCAGCGGCTCTGGCGCCGGATTTGGCGGCCTGACGACGCTGGGCATTCTGTTTGGTCAGTACCTCAGTCCGGGCGGCGATCTGGTCTACAGCGCGCTGTATCGGGTCAGCAGTATTTTCTTTGCCATTGTGGTCACGCTGATGATCACCTATCTGGTCCACCGCATCCTTAACAGCTTCGAATCAACCCGATTCGGGCCGATGGAAGGTTAAGTAACACCCCCATGACGCTCTGTGGCAAAAATCGCAGAGCGTCATATCTCCCTCTTCAGCCTTGTGCTATCGTCTGCGCAAACCAATAGATGACTCACAAGGAAATCAGTCAGTCATGATGCATTCCCTGCACAGCTTCGTTGAAGCGGGCGTTCGTTACACGCCGTACACCTTTTCTGTCCCGTTGGATTATCAGCAACCTGAGGGCGAAACCCTCACGGTATTTGCCCGCGCCGTGACATCGGCCAGCGGCAATGATGAACACAAACCCTGGCTGGTCTATTTTCAGGGCGGTCCGGGCTTTCCGGCGCCGCGCGCCAGTGCCAGCAGCGGCTGGATGAAACGCGCGCTGCAGCAGTTCCGAGTGCTGTTATTGGATCAGCGTGGCACCGGTCAAAGCAGCGTGGTTAACCACCAGACACTGGCAGGCAAAACGCCGCAACAGCAAGCGGAATATCTGAGCCACTTTCGCGCCGACAACATCGTACGCGACGCCGAGTTCATCCGTCAGCAATGGGGCGTTGAACGCTGGGCGATACTTGGCCAGAGCTTTGGTGGTTTTTGTTCGCTGACCTATCTGTCGCTGTTCCCTGAGAGCCTGCTACGCAGCTACATCACGGGCGGCGTACCGTCATTGTCACGTCAACCGGATGACGTCTACCGCGCCACCTTCCAGCGCACTCTGGACAAAAACGCCGCGTTCTTTGCTCAGTTTCCTCAAGCGCAGGCGATGTGTCAGCGCATTGCCGATCACTTGCTCGCTAACGACGTTCGCCTGCCAAACGGCCAGCGTTTTACCGTTGAGCAGTTCCAACAGATCGGTATTCATTTCGGTATGAGTGATGCGTTTATGCCGACCTACTTCACGCTGGAAAATGCGTTTATCGACGTCGATGGCAAAGAGACTCTGCGCTATGAATTTTTGCAGCACATGATGATGGACCAAGGGTTTCAGACCAACCCTATCTACGCGATTCTGCACGAAGCCATTTATTGTCAGGGTTTTGCCTCACAATGGTCGGCGCATCGCATGCGTGATGCCTTCCCGGAGTTCCATTACCAATCGGGGCAACCGTTCCTGTTTACCGGCGAGATGGTGTTTCCGTGGATGTTTGATCTCTACACCAATCTGCTGCCACTGAAAGACGCTGCGCAATTGCTGGCGGATAAAGCGGACTGGGGTCAGTTGTACGATGCCGGCGTGTTGGCGCGCAACACCGTTCCGGTCAGTTGCGCGGTGTACGCCGACGACATGTTTGTCGAAATGGACATCAGCCGCGAAACGCTCAAGCAGATCCCAAACAGCAAAGCGTGGATCACCAACCAGTATGAACACAACGGGTTGCGTGCCGATGGCGAACACATTCTCGACACACTGATCGCCATGGGTGAGCAGACGGCGGCGAACCTCGGCCAACCACTGTTGTAACACCGTTTGAGAATTCAATGAGCAGGCTTCGGCCTGCTTTTTTATCTCTGCCTACCACCCGGACTCGCCATTTCCGGCAGTGTAATCTTTTTAGTGATTGACCAAAATTCAGCACTGCTTCACAGTAGCTTTTCCAGACACAACAAGGATACGTCATGCCTGTCGCCAGTTTTCTTCAACTGCTCGGATTGGCCGCCATTTGGGGTGGGTCATTTCTGTTTTTACGTATTGCCGCACACAGCTTCGGCCCGGCCTACCTGATTGAAGCCCGGGTCGGATTTGCCGCTCTGAGCCTGCTGTTGATTGGCCTGTATCTGAAAAAATCACTGCCGTTTCGCCAGCACTGGCAACACTTTATGATTCTCGGCCTGTTCAACAGCGCACTGCCGTTTCTGCTGTTCGCTTATGCGGCGCAAACACTGAACGTGTCTACTTTATCCATTCTCAATTCCACCGCGCCGATTTGGGGTGCGGTCATTGGCTATGTGTGGCACAAAACGCCACTCAGCCCGAAAGCCATTGCAGGTCTGCTGATTGGTGTCGCGGGTGTGTCCGTGATTGTCGGCCTCGACCATTCGCTGATCGGCACTGATGCGGGATTGCCGATTGTGGCGGCGACCATGGCTGCATTCTGTTATGGCATTGCGACCAACTACACCAAAAACGCGCCGGCGATCTCGTCGTTTGATAACTCGCACGGCAGCATGTGGGCAGCTTCGCTGTGGGTGCTGCCTTTGTTGCCATTCATCCCAATGCGGGAAACACCAAGCGGGATTGAAGTACTTTCCGTGCTGGCACTCGGCATCATCTGTACCGGCCTGGCTTATCTGCTCTATTTTCGACTGGTGAAAGAGATCGGCCCGTCGCCGACTTTGTCCGTGACTTTTTTGATCCCGGTGTTCGGTATTTTGTGGGGCTATCTGGTGCTTGGCGAAACCATTGGGCTTAACACGGTACTCGGCACGGCACTGGTACTGGCGGGCACCATGATGGTAACCAACTTTTCGCCGCTCGCATTACTCAGAGCGCGAAAACAAGCAGCATCAATATAAGCAAGAGCGGGGCCGGTTGGCCCCGTTTTTATGGCTGCGGTTTGAAGCGCTGGCGAAATTCACGCGGCGTCATCTGCTTATATTTGAGAAACAGACGGTTGAAGTTGGCCTGATTGGTAAACCCGGCCTGCTGTGCCACCAGCGATACCGGAAAATCGGTGCGAATCAACAATGAGCACGCTTTACCGATGCGAACCTGGGTGATGTAGCGATTGACTCCCTGCCCCATCAGGCGTTTAAAAAAGCGTATCAGTGTGCTTTCGCTCATCCCCACATCCTGCGCCAGCTCGTTCAGCGCCAGTGGCTGAGTATAGTGAGCGTGAATACGCTCCAGCAATTGCGACAACAGACGCTGCTCTCGCCCGTGGGTTTCAGCCAAGCTGGCACCGCCCTCAACGCCCAGCGTCTGCAGTTGTTCGCACTCCACCAACGAGGCCAGAATGCTCAGCAGCAACGTGGAACGCCGCGCCGGAGCGGCCACGTCCAACTGCTCAAACATTGGCAGCAACGAAGCCGCGAACATGTTTGGAAAGGCCACACCGTGGCGAGCCTGCTTAAACAGCGTATCGAGCGGGCTAAATTCCGGAAATGAACGCAGCAGGTTATCGACCCACGCTTGGTCAAACCACAACACGTACACTTTTTGTGGCCGCGTCGGGTCCAGGTGATGTTGTGATTGCCAGGTATGCGGAATATTCGGTCCCACCAACGTCAGATCCGCATGATGATAATCGCTGATATTGTCGCCGATATAGCGCTCGCCAGCGCTGTTGAGCGTCAGGGTCAGCTCATATTCGGGGTGAAAGTGCCACTCAAACGGAATGGTCTCCAGTTCCCGAATCAGTAACCGCCAGGAACTGTCGTCCCGGTATTCCACTTTTTCAAACTGCGCACGCATGATTTTCTACAATACTGACTTCATGATTACTTTATTTTGATGGAATAGTATTATTTTTTGCCAAGATTGCATCACCCATTTAGCGGCAAATTGCCAGAATGTGATCAGGCGAAATCGTGTGTGCTCCTGATATTTCACCCCCACCCCGAAATTCCATACACGGTTTCGCTTTTTAAGCCTTTCACTGCCCTGCGCGACGCTTCTCGGAGCCATAATTGCTCGCTTCGGAATTAACATCACAGCAACAGTATGCATAAAGAGTCATAATTCATCACTTTGCTCAATCAAACAGGAATTCTGGGTTGCATGAAGTTATGGAATTATTCGCGGCGCGCGGTGTGCATGACACTGCTGGGAGCTAGTGCGCTGAGTGGTTGCTCGGTCACACCAACCGGCCCGATTGCCAGTTACAGCGACAATGCCCGTCAGGTCAGTCAGCAGATTAATGGCCTGATCAGCGATTACAACGCCTCTGCGCGTAATGAAGTGCTGGCCACCTTAACCACCAGCCCCAACAAAGTCACCAAGCAATCGCTGCAAACCGCCGCGCAAGCGGGCCTTGGCAACCTTGATGGCAACGCCTTGTATCAGGCAAATCAGGCATTGCTGACCTATTCGCAGGCGTTGTATCAGTTAAGTACTACCGCCTCCAATCAGGAGATGGCGCGCGCCGGAGTCAAACTAGCGGATGCGTTATCTGATCTCGACCATGCGTATCAAACGTGGGGGAAGGCATCCGTCATCAGTGATGAACAGGCCGCACGCTCGAGTCGCATCATCAGTGAAGCGTTCGCGGTTTACACCGACCGTCAGCGTGCCAAAGCCATTCGCGATCTGGTCATGGCCGCAGACCCGCTGGTTCAGTCTCTCAGCCGCCACGTCGCAGAACAGATATTGCGCCAGGATTTCAGCCAGCGGCTGGAAGTGGCGAAAAATATTGAGCTCAGCCTTTATCTCACTGCGGTCAATAACACCACGCGTCAGGATCTGTTACTGCGGCGTCAGGCCGTCGAACAAAGTTATCAGCGCTATTCAGCGATGCTGGCCAGTTTGGCTTCGGTAGAAAGCAGTGCCCGCGCCTTGCATGAAATGGCCAGTGCGCACCATGTGATTGCCAGTGAAGTACAGGCTGGTCGCTTTGATTCCAGTCGGATTATTGATGCTGTCCAACATCTGAAACGCACACACAAATTGTTCTCGTCAGTGGAAGATATGGTCAACACTTGTTTAAGCCAGGTCATCATTGACCAGAACGGCGCTCGCTGTCCTGAGTAAGGAGGGAACCATGAATCAAGCATCACTCAAACAACAGCTTTATCTGTCTCTGTTGCAAATCGACGATTTGATGGCAGTGATGAACGTAGCCACACCGGAATACGATGAACTGTGGCAGCAGCAGGATACGTTGCGCCAACAATACACCGCACTGGTGATTGAATCACTGCAGGACACCGGCCAGATTCAGGATGCGATGCAAGGGCTGGAAGAGCTTTGTGATGAAAGCCGCCGCGTATGCGATGAGCTCAATGAGAATGTGGCGTCTTTAGCGGGTATCGCGCGCGTTATTCGCTCGGCTGGCAAGGTGACCAAGACGCTCGCCAAGCTGGTGACCTGAGTGTGCCACTTGTGCTCAACTTAAGTGGCACGCTGAAAAATAAGCGCGTGTCACTTCCTTCTCTTCGATAGGCCCTATACCTTTCATTCATCCCGCCAATATCGCAGAACGCTTAAGTGCAAGCTTATGCACATAAATACAAATATTCGACTAAATATGCACCAATTTATTGCCATGTAAAGTCAAAAATCCCCCAGATTATCAATGGTTGAGAATCGTGAACATTGTTGCATGGATAAGCTTATATGTTGCCAAGTTACATACAAGCGCATTAATTCACTATTAAATTGTTATAAATCGGTTAAAAATAGCGAATAAATAGTGAGCATGATCACAGCGATGGATAGGTATTGTGAAATTACTTTTTTATTTTGAATTGCGCCTGCTACCCTGCCGCTCGCTTTGAAATGATGTCGAAGTGCATAAATATAAGGAGTGTTCAAGATGAATACCAAGAAGCCGATGTCGCTCACCAGCCGTGTAATTCTGGGTATGGTAGCCGGTATCTTGACAGGGTTTGCTATTCGCACCCTGTTTGCGGACAACGGATTTGTGGACGCATATATTGTTAATGGATTATTCGAAGTTGGCGGCAAGATCTTCATTGCCAGCCTGAAAATGCTTGTTGTGCCACTGGTTTTTGTTTCACTGGTGTGCGGGACAAGTTCACTGAAAGACCTATCTACGCTGGGCCGCATGGGCGGAAAAACTCTGGCGTTTTACATCACAACCACCGCGATTGCGATCACACTAGCACTGACTATGGGCACCATTTTCCAGCCGGGTGCAGGTGCGGATCTGACAGCGGCCAGCGGTTTTACCTCAGCAGAAGCACCATCGCTGGGTAAAGTGCTGATTGATATGTTCCCAACCAACCCAATCAACGCGATGGCAGAAGGTAAAACTCTGCAAGTGATCGTGTTTGCAGTGCTGTTCGGTATTGCCATCAGTGCAGCAGGTAAACCGGGTGAACGTATTGCGGCTGTGTTTAACGATCTGAATGAAGTGATCATGAAGCTGGTTGCGCTGCTGATGAACGTTGCCCCATACGGCGTGTTCTTCCTGATGGCGAAACTGTTCACCGGTCTCGGTCTGAGCGCGATTCTGAATCTGGCTGAGTACTTTGTGGTTCTGGCGGCAACGCTGCTGATCCACGGTCTGGTCACTTACAGTGTTATGCTGAAGAGCTTTGCGGGCCTGAGCCCAATTACTTTCTTCCGCAAGATGGAAGACGCAATCATGTTTGCGTTCTCAACTGCATCATCAAACGCGACCATTCCGGTCACCATGGAAACGGCGAAAAACCGTTTCGGCGTCGACAACAAAATTGCGTCATTCACTATCCCTCTGGGTGCGACAGTGAACATGGATGGTACGGCTATCATGCAGGGTGTTGCGACCGCGTTTATCGCCCAGGCCTTCAACATCGATCTGTCGATGGGTGACTACCTGACCGTGATCCTGACGGCGACACTGGCGTCTATCGGTACTGCGGGTGTTCCGGGCGTAGGTCTGGTTATGCTGGCGATGGTTCTGAACCAGGTGGGTCTGCCACTGGAAGGTATCGCCCTGATCATGGGTGTTGACCGTCTGCTGGATATGATTCGTACCGCGGTAAACATTACTGGTGACAGTGTGGTCACCTGTATCGTGGCGAAATCAGAAAACGCACTGGATGAAGCCCGCTTTTATGACCCAATGGCGGGCGCAAAAGAAGAAGAAGTTCATCTGAAACGCGCGTAGTCATCGTGTTAAAAACCCCGGCTTGCCGGGGTTTTTTATTGCCTGTCGATCAGTCAGATTCGATACACCTCACACTTAGCGGGGAAAATAGCTTCTAAAATTTGTGTAATTTCCGCAGCTTGGAGCACAGATTATGAAGCGAGTTTGGCTTGGCCTGATCCTTGTCTCGTCCCTGTTTTCATCGTTGTGTTTTGCGTCTGCGGCGCCTGAATCGACCTTACCGCTAACCCGCTCCACTATCGGTTATCTCTCACTTCTTCTATTTGGCCTGGCGTATATTCTGGTCACGCTGGAAGAGTACCTCCAGCTGAAAAAATCCAAGCCAGTACTGCTGGCAGCTGGTCTCATCTGGGCAATGATTGGCTATGTCTATCAGCAACACGGCATGGCAGACATTGCCCGCGAAGCACTGGAATACAATCTGCTGGAATACGCCGAGCTGTTGCTGTTTCTGCTGGTTGCCATGACCTACATCAGTGCCATGGAGGAGCGGCGTCTGTTTGATGCGCTGCAAGCCTGGATGATCGGCAAAGGGTTTAATTTCCGCTCACTGTTCTGGATAACCGGGTTGCTCGCGTTTTTCATCTCCCCGATTGCCGATAACCTGACCACCGCCCTGCTGATGTGCGCTGTGGTCATGAAAGTCGGAGGCAAGAACGACCAGTTCGTTAACCTTGCCTGCATTAACATTGTGATCGCCGCCAACGCAGGCGGTGCGTTCAGCCCGTTTGGCGACATCACCACACTGATGGTGTGGCAGGCCGGGCATGTCTCTTTCATGCAGTTTATGGATCTGTTTGTGCCTTCGATCGCCAACTATCTGGTTCCGGCGATGGTCATGTCGCTCTATTTGCCGAAAGAGCAGCCGGATTCGGTGTATGAACAGGTAGAACTCAAACGCGGCGCGCGGCGCATTGTGCTGCTGTTTGTGCTCACGATTATCACCGCGGTCAGTTTCCATGCGCTGTTCCACTTCCCGCCAGTGATGGGCATGATGATGGGACTCGCCTATTTGCAGTTCTTTGGTTACTTTCTGCGTAAAACGCTGGCCAGTTCGCTGGCGAAGAAAACCGCGCTGGCGATTGCCAACAACGACGAAGCGGCGCTGCGCCGCATTGGTTCGGTAGTACCGTTTGACGTATTTCGCCGCATTTCGCACGCCGAATGGGACACTTTGCTGTTCTTCTACGGAGTGGTGATGTGTGTCGGTGGGCTGAGTCTGCTTGGTTATCTGGGGCTGATTTCCGACGTGATGTATTCCCAGTGGGATCCGGTGTGGGCCAACGTGATGATTGGCTTCCTCTCTTCTGTGGTCGATAACATTCCTGTGATGTTCGCCGTTCTGACGATGGAGCCCACCATGTCTATCGGCAACTGGTTACTGGTGACACTGACCGCTGGGGTTGGCGGCAGTCTGCTGTCGATTGGCTCGGCCGCAGGAGTAGCGCTGATGGGCGCCTCACACGGCAAGTACACCTTCTTTGGTCACCTGAAATGGACGCCGGTGATTATTCTTGGTTACGCCGTGAGCATCGCCCTGCATCTGTTGCTCAATCAACCCCTATTTATGAGTATGTAGTGCGCAGAGATTAAGATTGGTTTTCGCCGGGCAGTTCGACGTTCTGCGCCTCTGCCCCTTCTCGTACCCAGATGTTACTCAACTGATAACGGGCGCAGGCGCTGCATGTCAGCACCTCCCCCTTGCCATGCACACGCATCACCAGCTCAGGGCGCTGCTCTTTGGAGTTCTGACTCATCTGAATTGTCAGTTCGTCATCGTCAAGGTCGAAAGGTCGCTGCCACACGGCATCGCCATGAACGTCCTGTATCGCGACTTTACCGTCTTTGAACACCAGTTGCTGCTGGTCATATTGATTGTCGTAGATCCCTTCAAACATATAGGTTTCCTTGTTGACCATGCGTTGTAAATCATCGCGGCTGCAACCGGACGTTACGCCAACACAGATGAGCAGCAGGGGGACAAGGGTCGATCTTTCCATGACGAACATTTTTCTCTGTTATGCCTCTTTTTCTAACGCCAGCAGCTGGGCTTTTCTCTCGACGCCACCCGCGTAGCCAGTCAGTTTGCCACTTTTGCCAATCACGCGATGGCACGGCACGATGATAGAGAGTGGGTTTTTGCCATTCGCCAGCCCTACTGCGCGCACCGCTTTCGGGTTACCAATGGCTTCAGCCAGTTGCAGGTAGCTCCAGGTTTCTCCATACGGAATGGTACACAGCGCTTGCCAGACTGAACACTGAAACGGAGTGCCCGTCGCTGCAAGCGGTAGGTCGAAGTGTTGGCGCTTGCCGGCAAAATACTCTTCTAACTGATTGATTGTTTTGACGAGTATAGGACAACTTTCACTGTATTGACCAAGATCCTTTGGCATCGTTTTTTCTGTTTCAAACCAGGCACCCAACAGGCCATTCTGGTTCGCTTGTAAGGTCATTTTGCCCAGCGGGCTATCAAAGTAAGTAAATTGATTCATGTTATTGGTCCCAACAATGAAAGGTGGCGTAACTGCCCCATGGCGACACGCTTTCCGGTGTCAGATGGGGAAAGGTCGCCAATGCTTTTTTCACCACCAGATCGGTGTGCAAAAAGCAGTTGCTGTCTGACACGCCGCGCAAGCGGGCGTAATTGACGGTCCACGGCCCGACACCTTTGAGTGCCAGCCAGTCGTCAAGTGGTGCATTCGGCTGCTCGGCCATAAACACCGCAAAGCGATGCAAGGTATCCTTGCGGCTTTGCGGCATGCGCAAAAAACTCACATCCGCGTCAGACACTTGCTGCGGGGTGGGAAAATACCACGGTTTGGCGCAGTTGTAATTGAGCGTCGCAACCAGCAGGTTGAGCTGCCCTATCGCCGCTTTAATCGATACCTGCTGCCCCAGTATTGCCCGCACGCCAGCTTCCCAGGCATTCCATACGCCGGGAATACGGATGCCAGAGTGAGTCACCAGCCCCGGCGCCGCCTGCTCAAGCTGGGCTTCAATGCTGACAATATCGGCATCGAGATCGAACACGCGGCGTAACTGGCTCACCAAATGACGCAGCTCGGTCAGCTCCGCCAGTTCAAATTCGATCTCCAACTGCGAATCCGACGCCAGCGTCGCTTTAAACCAGCCGTCGCAACCGTTAATTCTGACATGGCGTTGATAGCTGTCCTCTTCAACCTGTTCAATCCCATCAACGGCACGCAGACGATAAAACGCCAGCATGTGCGCCCAGTCAAACGGGCCGCGATAGGCCAGCGACAATCGATTTTGCGCCGTCACCGGTGCTGACTGCCTGCGCACCTGGCTGGGCGTCAGCTTGAGCACTTTCTGAAACGCATCGTTGAAGCGTCGGGTACTGTTAAACCCGCACGCAAAGCCAATGTCAGTGATCGACATATGGCTGGTGTGCAGCAGTTGTTTGGCGAACATCAGCTGGTGATATTGCGCGTACTGTTTCGGCGACATACCGAGATGCGACTGAAACAGCTGACGCAAGTAGCGATCACTGATCCCCAGCCGTACCGCCAGCTCACTCAGGCGCTGGCCTTGCAGTTCACCGTTATCAATCAGTTTCATCGCACGCAGAAACGTGGTTTCCACCCCTTTCCACGCCCACGAGCTCGGCGCACTGTCCGGGCGGCAACGCAAACAAGGACGATAACCCGCTTGCAGTGCCTGCGCCTGATTGAGGAAATATTCTACGTTCTCCTCTTTGGGCAGATTGGCCGGACAAATCGGCCGACAAAAAATACCCGTGGTTTTCACGGCAACGTAGAAGCGTCCATCGAAACGCGGATCGCGGCTTAGCCTTGCTCGCTGGCACTCTTGTGGAGTCAGTGCAACATCAACCTCAGTGTCCATATATCGCTTCCTTCGTTCTGTTAAGCACAGTGTACGACGTCATCACCAGAACACTAGCCATTTTCGGAACTCAATGGTCACACCGTGCTTTCACTCATCGTTACCCGGCTATTCACGAAAATGAGATTAAGTTCACGGAAAGTCCTTCAAGTTTTTCGAACAAGAATGTCGAGTTATGAACGTTATCTATTTTTTTAAACTCTCCTAAACTCTCTCCATCGGCACACAACAATGCACGACACTTATTGCAGATTATCGAATATTGAGGAAACCCACATGAACGCATTTTTGAAAAAACTCATGAGCACTGACGCAGGATTTGCACCACTGGCTCTACGTATCCCAATCGGCATCACTTTTATGGCGCATGGCTCGCAAAAACTTTTTGGCTGGTTTGGCGGATACGGTCTGGAAGGCACTGGTCAATGGATGGCATCCATCGGCATTGAACCGGGTGTTCTGATGGCTTTCCTGGCGGGCAGCGGTGAATTCTTCGGCGGCCTGTTCCTGCTGATCGGTCTGCTGACTCGTCCTGCGGCGTTTGTAACCGCATTCACCATGGTCGTTGCCATTCTGAGCGTGCACATCGGCAATGGTCTGTTCATGGCGAACAACGGTTACGAATTTGGTCTTGCCCTGCTGGCCGCCAGCGTATCACTGCTGATTTCTGGCGCGGGCAAAGTGAGCATCGACTCAGCAGTCAGCCAGAAATAATTTTCTGAAGATTCAATGAAGGGCGAGATTATCTCGTCCTTTTTTTGTTCTTACGCCATTACGCACTCTGTGTCACACTAGGTGGCAGTAAACAGTGCTGTTGGCAAAAGGACTTTCCATGACCACACTTCTGATCACCAATGCCCGACTTGAGGGCGAATCATCACTCAAACAGATCCTGATTGAATCCGGCCGTTTTACACATATCGAACCAGCGACCACTCACATCGACTATCAAGGCGAGGTGCTGGATGCCGCAGGTGGCTTAGTGGTCGCTCCGTTTTGTGAGCCCCACATTCATCTGGATACCACCCAAACAGCGGGTGAACCGGCGTGGAACCTGTCCGGCACGCTGTTTGAAGGCATCGAACGCTGGGCAGAGCGCAAAGCGTTGCTGTCGATAGAAGATGTCAAAGCACGCGCGATTCAAACCTTGAAGTGGCAGATTGCCAATGGCGTGCAGCATGTGCGCACGCACGTGGATGTGTCCGACCCGACGCTGACCGCGCTCAAAGCCATGCTGGAAGTACGCGACACCATGAAACCCTGGGTCGACATTCAAATTGTTGCCTTTCCGCAGGAGGGCATCCTCTCCTACCCCAATGGCAAAGCGCTGCTTGAAGAAGCGGTCAAACTCGGCGCCGATGTGATTGGCGCGATCCCGCACTTTGAATTCACCCGCGAATATGGCGTGGAATCGCTGCATTACGTGTTCGAACTGGCCCAGAAATACGATCGCCTGATTGATGTCCATTGCGATGAAATCGACGACGAGCAGTCACGCTTTGTCGAAACCGTCGCCGCCCTGGCCCTTCAGAATCAGATGGGCGAAAAAGTCACTGCCAGCCACACCACCGCCATGGGTTCCTACAATGGTGCCTACGCCTCGCGCCTGTTCCGCCTGCTGCGCATGTCGGGGATTAACTTTGTCGCTAACCCGCTGGTGAACATTCATCTCCAGGGCCGGTTTGATGATTACCCGAAACGCCGCGGCGTCACCCGGGTGAAAGAGATGCTGGATGCGGGCATTAACGTCTGTTTCGGGCACGATGACGTGTTTGATCCCTGGTATCCGCTCGGCACCGCCAACATGCTGCAAGTACTGCACATGGGGCTGCATGTATGTCAGGTGATGGGATATGAACAAATCAACGATTCACTCAAGCTGATTGGCCGCCATTCAGCGCGTACACTGAACATTGAGGATCAGTATGGGATTGAAGTGGGCAAACCGGGCAACCTGCTGGTGCTGCCTGCTGAAAGCGGTTTTGACGCGGTACGCCGCCAGGTCGCAGTGCGCTATTCAGTTCGTGGCGGAAAAGTGATCGCGGAAACGCAGCCCGCCACCACCCGGATTCACCTCGAAAACAGTGAAGCCATCGACTTTCGCCGTTAATGGCTCGCTGCGCTAATTTCAGCATCAAAAAAGGCGAGATTCTCTCGCCTTTTTCATGTTCAGGATGACACCCCAAGACCACCGGCCCTTTGCAGGCTGTATGCGGTGAGTGGGTCGATACTTTTGACCAGTTTTTCCACTTGCGTGATCGCATCGACCGATGAGCTGTTTTTGCGATAGCTGAGATAAATTGGCCGATACCAGTCTTCGACTCCGGCCACGCGATATAACTGCCCTGAGTTGAGGAACGGCTCAACCACAGACGCTGGCAGATAGGCACTGCCGCCCTTCTCAAGAATGAAATCCAGCGCAATACGCGCGGTAGAAGTGCGTAGAAACGGCGCTGGCGCTTTCGGGTGACGATCGGCATGCTCTGATGCAAAACGGGCGCCCCAGTCCACATACACGTACTGATGGTCAAAAACGCTGTCTGCGGTATCCGGACGGGTCGACACAAGCACCAGTACCAAGTCGGCGACTTTCTTGCACTGCAGCTCTTCCGCTTTAATTTGGTCCAGCGCAAACGCCATATCGAGCGTGCGCTCTAACAGGTTGCGACTAAGCTGCTCACGCCCCATGACTTCCGCCATGAATCCGTAACCGCTGAACGCATCGGTCACCACACTCAAACAGTTCTGCAAGTAGGCGTCCCAAATGTTCGGTGTCCCGCCCAGAGTCAGTTGCAGCGCTTTACCGCTCTCGAGCGAGAGTTCAAATTTCGCTTGCTGTAAGGTCGCCACCATCACTTCGGCATAGCCGACCAAACGCTCGCCGGCGGAGGTCAGTTTGATGTTGTTCCGGTCACGAGTGAAAAGCTGAGCATCGAAGTAACTTTCCAGCTGTTTAATACGTGCGCTGACGGCGGCCTGAGTTAAGTACAGATTCTCTGCGGCCCGGCCAAAATGGCGAACTTTAGCCAGTTCAAGAAAGGTGCGAAAGACTTTTACGTCCATATTGAATCCTCTGATATTCCTCGTGAAGATTAACAAGTAAGTACAATAATGACGATAAAAAATTTTTGTTTTTCTTTTCGAGATTTTGCGCCTAACTTTCGCCGTGAACCACGGCTACGTAGTGGTAGCACATATTCACACGAGGTTGATATGTCTGAGACAGTATTTCGTCAAGGAAAAAAACGATTTTTCGATACTAAAAAGTTTCCAAGAGGCTTTGCCAAGTCTGGTGATTTCACTCTTGGAGAAGAGGATATCCTAACGCTGTACGGGGATACAATGGTTGGCCTTGAGACCGGTCTGCTTCAGCCTGAAAATGCGGAAGAACAGCACTTTTTAGAGGTGTTGGATAACCCGGATCTGGCTCAGAGCAAGATTGAACGCGTTTGGATGAAGTACGTTCGTCTGTCTCGCGGTCGCAAGCGCTTCCATACGTTGAACGGTCGCAACAAACCAGATGCGGCGGACGACTTCACGGATGACGAACCAAGCCTGACAGAAGAAGACTAATGTGCCCGGCGTTGAACTCTCGGCGCCGCCTACTTCAACGACGAGAATAGCCGTCTTCTAATAGGGTCACGCATGGCCAACCCAATTTCCAAAGTTTATTCTCTAGAAGAGATGCTCTCGCTGATTCAGCGGGGGCAACCTTTCTCCGGCGAACTCGAATCCGCTGGTTGTTTTATCAAAATTGAACAATACCTGCCTGTCGTCTGTACCGCTATTCACGCGGGTAGCCGCCTACGCGATGACCTGCAAAAACAGTGTCAGCTTTCTAAAGCCGATCGCCGCCTCGAAGAGGCCCCGTTGACCGACCAACTCATCGCTTCCCAGCCCATTACGCTGTGGGGACTCGATTCACGCTTTGAGTACGATCTCAACCGCGCTCGCACGCTGAGTACCCGTTACAAATCGGCGTGGAAAAAACCGCTCAACGATAAGCAACGCTCTGCCAGTCACCTCAAACATGGCCTGTTTTATCAGCTCTACGAAGCTCTGATTCGCAAACTGGAATCGATGTTCGGCATGGTGATCGTGTTCGATCTCTACGCCTACAACTACCAGTCACTGCCGCAGCCCACGCCCGTGTTTAACGTCGGTACTGCGCAGATCGACATGCAGCGCTGGGGCGCAGTGGTCAAACGTTTCTGCACTGAACTGGGCAAGATTCAGTTGCCCCATATTGAAAACCAGACGGCCATGAACGCGGTGTTTGAAGGCCGAGGCTATCTGATTGCGCACACCAACGCGCATTTTGACCGCACACTGGTGCTGCCAACGGAAGTCAAGAAAGTGTTCATGGAAGAGGCGGACGGCACCGTTTATCCGCTGGTAATGGATGCACTCAAAAGCGGCCTCAAAGAAGCGTTCAGCCAAACCAGTGCCTATTTCCAGCGTCGTCACAACCGCCGCCGAACCACCAAAGCCAACATGCTCAGCTCGTCGATTGAGCCGAACGTGCTGGCGATTGATAAAGCGTTAGCCAAGCTGACGCAAAAAGTGGAAACGCTCAAATACGTCAACCCGAGCAATATTAACGCTGAGCGTAAGCGTTTCGATGCTGCGCCGAGTCGCTTTAAGCCGGATTTTCGTTACAAACAGTTACCGATCCACGCCAACGAGTTCAAACATAAGCTGTTCCAGTTACCGATTGAGTCAATTTCGGATCCGGATCTTAAGCAGCTTTACAGCTCGATGGTTAACAAGCTGAGTGAAAAAATCGACCTGCTGACCAGCATTGGGCAGGAGAAGTTCCTCTATAATTCGCTGCGCTTTTATGGACGGCCGAGTGCTACGGCTATCGATAACGCCCGCTTTCTGCTGTACGCCAAAACGCTGCCAGAAGAAAAAGGCCCGTTCTACACCGCTGATGAAGCGGCGGTGATCATGGCCAACAAAGCCAAAGAGTGGGGCATGGCGTGCAATGTGACGCCGACATCCTCCCTCGCGGCACGTGCCATGGTGAGCGGTAAAAAGCCACCGACGCTCTATCTCAACAGCAAAGTGACCTACTCGCACGCGGAAGTGCAGCGCCTGATTCAGCACGAACTTGGCGTGCATATGGCGACCACGTTCAACGCGCGCATGCAGCCACTGAAAGTGTTTTCTATCGGTCTGCCGGGTTCTACTGAATCTCAGGAGGGGTTAGCGATTCTGGCGGAGTATAAAGCGGGCTATATGTCACACGATCGCTTACAGACACTTGCGACCCGCGTGCTGGCCGTAGATTCTATGCTCAAAGAGCAAAACTTCTACCAGACCTTTGATTTTCTTGTGGATGAGTTTGGCCTCGATCGTGACAGCGCATTTGTCACCACCACGCGCGTTTACCGCGGGGGCGGCTTTACTAAAGATCATTTGTATCTGGAAGGATTCCTGCACACCTTGCAGCAAGCGCAGAAACGTAACATCGACAACCTGCTGGTCGGCAAATGCAGCCACACCTATCTGGATTTGATTGATGAACTGGTGGAACGCGGCTGGCTGGTCAAGCCAAAACATCGCTTTGATGATAAAGGTATTGAACCCGAGCCGGTGCTGAAATACCTAATCGATTCATTGCGCCACTAAGCGTTTGCTCTGATCGAATCTTTCTCCCAAAGCCCTAGTGCGATATTCGCCTAGGGCTTTGTTTTGGGACTTTCCTTATCGACCTGCACACTATTTAGCCAGCATGGCAACTTTCTTCAGAAAGCTGTCGCGCAGATGCTCCTGGTCATACTCCAGATGGTAGGTATTGTGGAATCCGACCTTCAGTTCGACGCCATTCCCCCGCATGTAGACGTTGTAGCCGTCATAGTCGGAAAACGCTTCGATGCCTTCATAAATCTTACCGAACTCCGTGGGTGTGCCATGCTCCATAACCACTTCGTATGCATGCAAAATTTTGGCAGGATCAAGTTCATTTTTCATATGCACAGCTCCTTTTTCATCATTCAGTTCAAGTATGGATAACGAACCCTCGCTTCGCCAATCTGCAACACGAAACACATCAAATTATCACTTAATTTTATAAATAAATTTTTTGTCATTTTTGACTATGCTTAACAGGGTTTAGTCAGCCTGAGTGCCGAATTTTTCGCCTCAAAATGGCCATTTATGCGATCATTGCAACGAAAAGAAAAAGAATGTTGAAAAATTTGACCCAAAACAATGGCTGACCACTTAAACTTATTTTATAATGCGAATTAATGATTATCCGAATCACGAATTATCACATTAGGGGCTACAAATGAGACTGATTCCATTAAACAACGCGGCACAAGTAGGTAAATGGGCTGCAGCACACATTGCAAAACGCATTAACGACTTTAAGCCAACTGCGGACCGTCCTTTTGTGCTTGGCCTTCCAACTGGTGGTACACCTCTGACAACTTACAAAGCACTGATCGAGCTGTACAATGAAGGCAAAGTGAGCTTCAAACACGTTGTGACATTCAACATGGATGAATACGTTGGCCTGCCAGCTGACCACCCTGAATCTTACCGTTCATTCATGTACAACAACTTCTTCAACCACGTTGATATTCAAGATCAGAACATCAACCTGCTGAACGGCAACACTGGTGATCACGATGAAGAGTGCCGTCAGTACGAAGAGAAAATCAAAGCCTTCGGCAAAATCCACCTGTTCATGGGCGGCGTGGGTAACGACGGTCACATCGCATTCAACGAACCAGCGTCTTCACTGGCTTCACGTACTCGTATCAAAACACTGACTCACGATACTCGTATCGCAAACTCTCGTTTCTTTGATGGTGACATCAGCCAAGTGCCAAAATACGCGCTGACTATCGGTGTGGGCACTCTGCTGGATGCACAAGAAGTGATGATTCTGGTCACTGGCCACAACAAAGCTCAAGCTTTGGAAGCGGCAGTCGAAGGTTGTGTAAACCACCTGTGGACAGTATCTGCATTGCAACTGCATCCAAAAGCGGTGATCGTATGTGACGAACCAGCAACGCAAGAACTGAAAGTGAAGACGGTAAAATACTTCACTGAGCTGGAAGCTGAGAACATCAAAGGTTTCTAAGCATTCGCTAGCGTATCTTTTCGAGCCCTGCTTCATGCGGGGCTTTTTTGTGCCACAAATTTGGTCACCTCAATTAATATTTTTATTATTTATCAGAACGTTACTAATCCTGTGGATTTCGTGACATCCACTCATTGGTCTTGCGAATAATTAATTCATTGCATCATCATTATTTGATATCAGTTCACATTATGCACCAATATGCATTAATTAACATTTCATTAACCCAATGGCTGGCAAAGAATAGTCTGGATCTCTTACACAAGGAGTTACAGATGCAAGTACGCATGACAACAACAAAAACGCTGATCGCAACCGCAGTCAGTGCAACGCTATTGACCGGGTGTTTTCTCGACGATCCTCGTTGGGTCGCGCAACAGGTCGCCAAACGAATCCAGCAAAGCGATGTGGTGGATCACCTTCAGACTCTTGAGGGTTTAGCATCTCCAACCAGTGACAACAGCGGTATTACCCGCGCGGCGGGCAGCCAGGGTTATCAGGAATCGGTGGAATACATTATCGCCACCATGAAAGAGCACGGCTATAAGGTGACCACTCAGGAGTTTGATTTCCGCGCCTGGGAAGAGCTGGCCAATACTCATCTGAATGTTAACGGCAATGAACTGGTCAGCACACGTAGCGCACCTGAAGGCACGGAACCGGACTACGCAGCAATGTCATACTCTGGTGGTTCAAACGGTGAACTGAGCGGAGAACTGGTGTTTGTCACTCCTGATTTCAACTTTGATTCTGACACCTACGACAGCAGCGATGGCTGTGAAGCTTCCGATTTCGAAGGCAAAGCCATCGCCGGCAAAATCGCGGTCATTCAACGCGGTTCGTGTAGCTTTAGCGACAAAGTCATCAACGCGCAGAATGCAGGCGCGATTGCGGCCATTATTTTCAACCAAGGCAATGATGAGGGTCGTAAAGGCGTCGTGAACGGCACCCTCGGCAGTGATACCTCCGCCACTATTCCGGCTTTCGGAGTTCGCTTTGAGTTAGGTGAAAGCTGGTATCAGGCCGCTCAGTCTGCCTCGGTTCCGGCCGTGCTGAACATTGATGTCAAAGATGAAATGGTGGTGACGCAAAACGTCATCGCCGAAACCCGCGGCGGCAACCCGAACAATGTGGTCATGCTCGGTGCGCACCTCGACTCCGTACCGGAAGGTCCGGGGATCAACGATAACGGCTCAGGCACCGCTGGCCTGCTGGAATACGCAGTGAAGCTGGCTGATTTGAAAGTGCCGGTGAAAAACCGCGTCCGCTTTGCCTGGTGGGCAGCAGAGGAAGCAGGCTTGGTGGGCTCGGAATACTACACCAATGAACTGTTTGCCCCGCTGTACGACAAGGCGCAGCAGCAAATCATGGATGAGCTGGGCATCAGCGACCCGGCGCAATTGACGGATGCGCAACTGGAGTTGGTCGATGCTCGATACAACAAGCTCAACAAAGTGAAGCTGTATCTCAACTTCGACATGATTGGCTCTCCGAACTACATCTACGGCGTCATGGATGGCGACTTGTCCGATACCAAAGACAGCCCGGACAACGCCTACACTGGTGATTTTGAACCGCCTTACGGCACTTCAGACATCGAATCCATCTTCAACGAATTCTTCACGTCAAAAGACAGCGCGACGGTTCCTCAGGCATTGTCGAAACGCTCTGATTACGCAGGCTTTGCGGATTGGGGCGTGGCGTTTGGTGGCCTGTTCACCGGAGCAGAACAAACCAAAACCGCAGAAGAAGTGGAGCAATTTGGCGGGGATATTGATGTCGCCTACGACGTTTGTTACCACCAGGCATGTGACGATCTCAACAACATCAGCCAACAGGCGCTGTGGGTGAACACTCAAGCACTGGCTTATGTCACCACGTATTACGCCATGAGCAACCCGCTCTTCCCGGCACAAGCGGACAGTGAACAACCGATGCTGCGTAGCATGAGTGCCCAACCAGCAGCGCAGAAACTGCGTATTGGTGAAAAACTGAAAGCGGCGCACAGCCATTCGGATCACGCCCATTTCCACGGCGATTTTGATCAGGACAAACAGTAATCGGATTACTGACAAACGACAAAGCCCCGCATTGCGGGGCTTTTTGTCTTCGGGACGTTGAGGAAACTTAGCCTTCAGCGACCATTTTCATCTCACTGATTTCCACCAGTTCAGCGACTTTGGTGTGCGCTGCCGGATGAGTGACACCATTAAAGCGTCCGCCCTGCTCGATGCTGAGATCATCGCTGTAAATACTGCCATTCACACGGCCTTTGCTAAGAATCTCAATCTTGTCGGCGTGGCAGGTTCCTTCAAACTCGCCGTTGACGATCACGTGTTCAGCGTAGATTTCACCACTGACGATACCGCTTTCGCTGATCACCAGAGATTTTTCAACATGGATCTGACCATCAATCTGACCGTCAACCTGCATATTACTCTCTACCCGGAGTTGTCCGCTAATTGAACAACCCTTTGCGATGAGAGTTGTAGCTGAGCGCTGACTCTGAGCTCGACTTTGTTTACTAAAGATTCCCATCGTATACCTCTTACCTTAGTGAATATCGACTCGAAATCATTTACACCCCAGTCAACAAACGGTCTGGGATCTAACGAACGGCCGACAAATCGAATTTCATAGTGCAAATGCGGGCCAGAAGACAGTCCGCTATTGCCTGAATAACCAATTAAGTCACCTTTCTGAATGAAGTCTCCGCTCTTTACCGCAAACTTCTGTAAATGCGAATAAGAGCTGGTAAACCCATACGAATGCTGCAAACGCAAAAAGTTACCTGACCCTTTGCTGCTTGCGCGGGTGACTTCCACTACCCCGTCCGCCGGAGCATAAACGGGAGTGCCGGTATTCACTGCAAAATCCTGTCCACGATGAAATTTCACCTGTCCGGTGACCGGATGGACACGTTTACCGTATCCTGACGAAATTCTTGCATTATGAACAGGTGCACCACTGGGGATTTGGGTTAACATCACCATCCTGACAGAAGAAGTGATTGCGGCGGTGTCCAAACGTGACTCCAGTTCCGCGCCCGAATCTTCTACACCCAGGACTTTCTCCAAATCGCCTAAGCGGTCGGAAACAATCTGCATCTTCTCTTCACGTTCGAGCAGATCGTTTTCCAAGTTATCTTTAAGCTCTTTAAGCGAGGCAACTTCTTCATTTAGCGACGTTGACTGGCTTTCCAGCTCTTGCTGTTTCAATTTGGCAAAATCCACCTCACCGACCAGGTAGTAAATAACACCACCCGCTGCGACTGCCCCTGCAAGCAGGACATAGCCGAAGCCTTTAAGACAGTGACGGAACCATTTGCCAATATGAAAGTGCCGTGTTCCGTGAATAGACGAAACCGAAACAATGACGTTTTCTTTCATGCGCAAATTCTAATTGTCATTCTTGAAAGTGGCGGAATTCTAGCAAGGAACGCTTATTGACTAAACTGTTTGCTGCTTATCTCTTCCGCAACTTGCATCCTTATTGTTCAGTTTGTGAATCAGAGCATAAACGAGCATTGCCCTGACCCAATCCATTTAATTTTAAATCAATAACTTATTAACAGTATGCGTCAAACGATACTGCGATTTAATTCACTGAATCTGAAAAACCTGCCGCAAGATATTCGTCAACACCACGCTTTGCCCGTCAATAGTGCAACGATCGTTCGCGGATTGTGCGTCGAAAAACGCAACGCCGGGACACATTCGCTATTCCACTCTGCGCTTATCAAGGTAATGCGACAGGCTGAGCGGGCATCTTTAATTAAAAAGCGGACTCAAGACCCGGAATGGGGCAATGAAGCAAAAATGACACCATTTCTGGAAAGCACACCTCACTTTTTTCGCACTCCGCTCACGCAGCCCCACTTTTAAATGCAGCAAAAACGTAAGCAACATGTTGCAAAATATCGTCTAAAATTACGTAAGTTCTCTGTCGAAATTTCGTATCTAAGTTACAAATCACTCATTAGATTTATGACTTATTTATTTCGACTTTTGAAATAAATAGCAATGAGTGACGTAGATCACTTTGATATTTTTTCCAGTTTAAAATTCGAATCAATACGTGATCCTTGTCACTTTTTATTTAATTTCAAAGATCTTTAATTTGTGACATAACGCATTACAAAGTTATTGAAAATTGTAAATTCACTAATTTGTAGCAAAATTACATGGTCAGGAATAGATGTAGATCACGGAAAAAATATTTGAATGGCGGGAATTTTGAGGCTTTGATCACGAAAAACCCGTTGCCAGTTCCGGGTCAAAATTGTGTGGTAAATTGATTGTGTACTAAGCAATCAACGGTTTTTAGCGAAACCGTTACAACAACAAAATTCATCAGAACATCGAACGGGGAAAACATATGTTATCACCAGAAGCGAAGGTCAAGGTACAAAATTTTGGCCGGTTCCTATCTAACATGGTAATGCCGAACATCGGCGCGTTTATCGCTTGGGGTTTCATTACCGCGTTATTTATCCCAACAGGTTGGGTGCCAAACGAAACACTGGCCTCCATGGTTGGTCCTATGATTACCTACCTGCTGCCACTGCTGATCGGTTATACCGGCGGTAAAATGGTCGGCGGCGACCGCGGCGCGGTTGTGGGTGCCATCACCACGATGGGTGTGATCGTTGGTACCGACATTCCAATGTTTATGGGTGCAATGATCGCTGGTCCTTTAGGCGGTTTAGCCATCAAAAAATTCGACGCAGCTATTCACGGTAAAGTGAAGAGCGGCTTTGAGATGTTGGTTAACAACTTCTCAGCGGGCATCATCGGTATGATCTGTGCGATCATCGCCTACCTGGTCATCGGCCCAGCAGTAAAAACACTGTCTACCGCTCTGGCAGCAGGTGTAAACGTACTGGTTGATACTGGCGTCCTTCCTCTGACTTCAATTTTTGTTGAGCCTGCGAAGATTCTGTTCCTGAACAACGCGATCAACCACGGTATCTTCTCACCACTAGGTATCCAGCAATCTGAAGAAATGGGTAAATCTATCTTCTTCCTGATTGAGGCAAACCCAGGCCCGGGTCTTGGTCTTCTGCTGGCATACATGATGTTTGGTAAAGGCAGCGCGAAACAATCTGCAGCCGGTGCATCAATCATCCACTTCCTGGGTGGTATCCACGAAATCTACTTCCCATACGTACTGATGAACCCTCGCCTGATTCTGGCGATGATCGGTGGCGGTATGACGGGTGTATTCGTGAACGTAATGTTCAACTCAGGTCTGGTTTCTCCAGCATCACCTGGCTCTATCTTCGCCGTACTGCTGATGACGCCGAAGTCAGCATTCCTGGGTGTTATTCTGTCGGTAATCTGTTCTGCAGCGGTATCTTGTGCCATCGCATCGTTCCTGCTGAAGACTCAGAAACAGACTTCTGACGACGAATCTCTGGAAAAAGCGACCAACCAGATGCAGGACATGAAAGCCTCATCGAAAGGTCAAGCATCACCAGCGGCAGACATCAACCTGGCAAACGTTCGCAAAATCATCGTAGCGTGTGACGCAGGTATGGGTTCAAGTGCGATGGGTGCAAGCCTGCTGCGCAAGAAAGTAGAAGCGGCAAATCTGAAAATCGACGTGACCAACCTGGCGATCAACAACCTGCCTGGCGATGTCGACATCGTAGTGACTCACCGCGACCTGACTGACCGTGCTCGTAAGCACGCAGCCAATGCGAAACACATCTCGCTGACCAACTTCCTGGACAACTCGCTGTACGACAACCTGGTGGCAGATTTAGTTTCGGCTCAAGAGGGCGAACTAAAAAAGCCTGAAGCACCAGCAAACGCAAGCTCTGGTAATGCAGGAACACTAAAGCTTTCAAATGAAAACATCTTCTTGGGCTTGGCACCTAAGAGCAAGGAAGACGTAATCAAGTTTGCTGGTGAGCAGTTGGTTAAGTTAGGCAATGTGGAACCTGAATACGTCGACGGCATGCTTGAGCGTGAGAAGTTAGTGTCGACGTACCTGGGTGAATCCATCGCCGTACCGCACGGCACCATCGAAACCAAGAAGTACGTGAAAAAAACCGGCATCGTCTTCTGCCAATTCCCTGAAGGTGTTCAGTGGGGCGAAGAAGAGGATGACGTAGCGAAAATGGTTATCGGTATTGCAGCGCAAGGCGATGAACACATTCAAGTTATTACTGCCATCACGAATTCGCTAGATGATGAAGAAGCAGTCGAGTGTTTGAAGACAACAACCAACCCGGAAGATGTTCTTCGAATCCTAAATGGCTAACTAAGCGTTAAAGCCATGCTCCTCGATGAACCTAAGGCCGGTCCACCCCCGACTGGCCTTATTTTTTAGATTTTTTATTTCTTTATTTTGTGGAAGATCTGTTATGAAAGCGTTACATTTCGGTGCCGGTAATATCGGCCGTGGTTTTATCGGCAAACTGCTTGCTGATGCCAATATTCACGTAACTTTCGCAGACGTTAATGAAGTCGTTGTGAATGCTCTGCGCGAGAGACAAGAGTACCCTGTTAAAGTGGTAGGTGAACACTGTGTAGTCGATACGGTCACAGGTGTGACAGCCATCAACTCAACAGACCCAAAGATTGTCGACTCTATTGCTGAAGTTGATATCATTACCACCGCTGTTGGCCCAACTGTCCTGAAAATCATCGCTGGCACGCTTGCTCAGGGCCTGGAAAAACGCATCAGCAATGGCGTGACATCACCACTGAACATTATCGCGTGTGAAAACATGGTGCGCGGTACCAGTCAGTTAAAAGAAGCTGTATTCGAACACCTTTCAGCCGACGCTAAAGCCAAAGTTGAACAACTGGTTGGCTTCGTGGACTCTGCGGTAGACCGCATCGTTCCACCAGCGGAAGAAGGCGAAACGGATCCATTGGCGGTCACCGTTGAAACGTTCAGCGAGTGGATCGTGGATGAAACTCAGTTTAAAGGCGACATCCCGAACATTCCGGGTATGGAACGCACAGACAACCTGATGGCGTTTGTGGAACGCAAACTGTTTACTCTGAATACTGGCCACTGTGTGACCGCGTATCTGGGTAACCTGGCCGGCCACAACACGATTCGCGAAGCGATTGAAGACGATGTCATTCGCGCAGAAGTGAAACAAGCCATGCAGGAAAGTGGCGCAGTGCTGATTCAGCGCTACGGCTTTGATGCCGACAAGCACGCTGCTTACATCGAAAAAATTCTCGGCCGCTTTGCCAACCCTTATCTGGTGGATGAAGTGGACCGCGTAGGACGCCAGCCAATTCGTAAACTGGGTCCGAACGATAGACTAGTGAAGCCATTACTCGGCACTATTGAGTACGGTGTAGAAAACAAAACATTACTAAAAGGCATCGCGGCGGCGCTGAAGTACACCAACGACAGCGACCCGCAAGCCGTAGAGTTGCAAGATTCGCTCAACCAACAAGGTGTTCGCAAAACTGTCGCACACTACACTGGTCTTGACGAAAATAGCGCGGAAGTACAGACCATTGAGTCTCTATACAACCAGCTATAACGGTGCAGCTAGATTGGGGGGCAGATTGCCCTCCATCCCAAGAAATAGCTTAGATCAGTATATGGCAGAAAAAATTAACGAGACCGAGATCCTAGAACGACTGAACGATGCGCCATCTGTCCGTGGTTTCTTCATTGCAACAGTCGAAGTATTCAATGAAGCCATTGATGCACTGATGCAACGTATTTTCCGCAAAGACAACTTTGCCGTTCAATCTGTCGTTGGCCCCCTACTTCAAGATACCGGACCGCTCGGCAATCTCTCAGTTCGTTTAAAACTGCTTTATGGTTTGGGTGTTCTGCCTGATGCCGTTTACCACGACATCGAAAGCATCATCAAACTGCGTAATCAGCTCAACAGCGACGGCGCAGAATACACCTTTACTGATCCCAAGATCATCGCACCTATTCAAGCACTCAATTTAGTCAAAAAAATGGGCATGGTTCAATTCAACCCGCTTGAAGAACCCGACGGAGACGTCGACCTGGAGTTTTACCACTTGCAGCTGCAACGCCAACAGCAGGTGATCAAATCCGGACTGTCACTCGCCATCATTGAAATCTGCAATGAGCTGAACAAAGAGAGTCCGTTCTAAACCGTCACGTCCTAAGGCACGGATCGCCTTCCCATTTTCATCACGAGTCACTACCGAATTCTCTGTCGCGTGTTAGCCTTGGCACATCCTTCACCAACAGAGAATCTTTCATGAAAATCGGCATCATCGGCCTGGGCGATATCGCGCAGAAAGCCTACCTACCGGTCATCACTCAACTGCCCGGCGTCGAACTCATTTTCTGTACCCGTAACACCGACACTTTGTCTTCTCTGGCGAGCCAGTATCGTATTGCTGATACCTGCAGCGACTATCGCGATGTCCTCAATTTCAACCCAGATGCGGTGATGATTCACGCGGCCACCGCCGTGCATCCGGAAATTGCGAGCTTTTTCCTCAGCCATGGCATTCCGACGTTTGTGGATAAGCCATTGGCCGACAGCGCAGCGGCCTGTGAACAGCTGTATGAAGTGGCCGAAAAGCACCAGCAGCCACTGTATGTCGGTTTTAACCGCCGTCACATTCCTCTGTTCAATGCGCATCTGAGCGGCATGCAAAACGGTGCTCGCGACGATCTGCGTGGTCTGCGCTGGGAGAAACATCGCTACGATTTGACCGGTGAAATCCGCACTTTCCTGTTCGATGATTTCATTCACCCGCTCGACAGCGTCAACCTGTTCGCCAAAGCCGACCTGAATGATGTGTACATCACCCATCAGATGGCGGGCAATCAATTGGCCCGGATTGATGTGCAATGGCAGCACGGCGACACACTGCTGCACGCATCGATGAACCGTCAATTTGGCAAAACGGGTGAGCGCATCAGCGCCCAATTTGTCAATGACGCCTATGAGTTTGACTCGTTTGTCGAAGGCAAACGCTGGCACGCCAATCAGGAATCCACACTGGCCCTCAAAGACTGGACGCCGATGCTGACCAGCAAAGGCTTTGCCGACATGATTGGCGACTGGCTGAATGTGGTGCAGAGCGGCAAACTCGCCAGCGACATCATCGCCCGCAACCTCGCCAGTCACCAATTGGCCGAAGCGGTATGTGCGCGTGTGACAGCTTTGGTCCGTTAGCGCGGAGAGTCTCCTATACTTACTGTGTTGTTGTTCAAACCCTAGCTCAGAACACAGCCGAAGGAGGCACCATGGAACTCCGTAATAAATCCGGTCAGGTGACCCATCTTGCCGACAACCTCACTCTCAAAGAGGTACGCGACATGGGCTTTACCATTGATCTGTGCGACGAAGCGTACGATCAGCAAGAGCACTGGAAAGCCAAAGCCGAACAGCGCGGCCGTCAGAAAGATTACCCTGACGAATCCTGACTCCAGCAAACCGGGCACTCTCGCCCGGTTTTTTATTTCCACCTGTGTTACCCCCAACTATTAGCGTTGCTAATAGTATGAGTAGAAATCCGGTTTGTTCCGATTGTTTCAATAGTGTTAAATCCCTATCAAACAAAGGGGAGCTGTATGAACATTATTGATGTTTTAAAACCTTGGATTCCAGAAGCTATTAGTATTCGTCACGCCATTCACCAACATCCTGAGCTGGGGTTCGAAGAGAACCACACTCAGGCATTGGTGGTTTCAGAGCTACACAGCTACGGCGTGGATGAAGTGTGTACTGATTTCGGTAAAACCGGCGTCGTCGGTATCATCAACGGCGCGCTGGGTGATGGCCCTTCTATTGGCCTGCGCGCGGATATGGACGCGCTGCCGATCCATGAAGAGAACACCTTCGCGCATCGGTCATGTCACGACGGCAAAATGCACGCCTGCGGCCATGACGGCCACACCAGCATGCTGCTGCTGGCGGCGCGTTATTTGGCCGATTCTCGCCAGTTCAGCGGCCGAGTGGTGCTGATTTTCCAACCGGCGGAAGAAGGCCGTGGCGGCGCTGCAACCATGATTGGTGATGGGCTGCTTGAACGTTACCCGATTGATGCCTGTTACGCGCTGCACAACATGCCGGGCATTCCGGCTGGCCAGTTTGCGTTTAAAACCGGGCCTATCATGGCAAGTTCGGATCGCCTGTTTGTCACCATCAACGGCCAAAGCGGCCATGCTGGTCTGCCGCATCTGACTCAGGATCCACTCTTGGTCGCAACTCATATTTATCAGGGCATTCAGGGAATGGTGAGCCGCAGCTATGACCCGTTTGATCCGCTTGTTGTCTCAGTGACTCAGCTGCATTGCGGCGAAACCACTAACGCAATCGCCGATCAGGCGCACATGAGCGGCACCTTCCGCACGCTCAACCAAGCGACCCGCGACAGCCTGGTGGAACGTCTGGCGCAACTGGTGGAACACAGCGCCAAAGCGCACGGCATGAGTGCAGAATTCAAACTCGGCCCTGTCTCGCATCCGCCAACGGTCAATACTCAAGCGGAAACGGATCAAGCCATTCTGGCGGCGCAAAAAACCGTTGGGGCAGAGAACGTCAACCCGAGCTGCGAAGCCAAACTGACCAGCGAAGATTTCGCCTTTTTCCTCAACCAGGTTCCGGGCTGCTACGGCTTTCTGGGCAACGGCGCGGGCGAAAACGGCACCTGCAGCGTAGGCCTGCACAATAAAGCCTATGATTTTAATGATAATTTACTGCCAATTGGTGCTGCCTATTTCATCCATCTGATTGAAAAACACTAACACCGCATGAGGGGAAGTGAGTCCCCTCTTTACACAAGGAGTGTACTGACAATGTCGACCGTACTGTCACAAAAAGCGGCGCCACGCGCGTCGATGATCGATCGCATTGAGCGATTCGGGGACAAAGTGCCCCATCCGTTTTATCTGTTTATTTTCCTTTGCCTGGGTGTCATGGTGCTCTCCTGGTTGCTTGCTATTGGCGGTGGTGGTGTCACGCACCCGGCCACGGGCGAACTGGTACACGTGAAGAATCTGCTCAGCGGCGAAGGACTGGTGTATATCCTCAAGTCCACCGTCAACAACTTCGTCTCGTTCAAACCGCTGGGGCTGGTACTGTGTATGATGCTGGCGGTGGGTTTACTGCAGGAAGTCGGTCTGGCGGACAGCGCCATCAAACACTCGCTGCTCAATGCGCCGCGCCAGTTTGTAACGGCCTCCATTTTCCTGACCGGCATCATCGGCAATCTGGCCTCTGACGCTGCGTTTATTCTGGTTCCGCCATTGGCCGGTCTGATTTTCGCCGCGACCAACCGCAACCCGATTGTCGGCATCGCCGCCGGTTTCGTGGCCGTCGCGGCTGGCTTTACCGCCAACCTGTTTATTGCCGGGACCGACGTACTGTTGTCGGGCATCACAACCGAAGCGTCCAACATTGTGGAACATGTGGAAGTCAGCCCGGCGGCGAACTGGTACTTCATGCTGATCTCAGTACCGATTCTGGTCGTGACAGGCACCCTGTTGACCGACAAATACATTGAGCCACGCTTTGCCCACAGAATGGTGGCGCACGAATCGGCAAGCCAGCAATCTTTCACCATCACCGCGCAACAAAAAACCGCGCTGAAATGGTCAGGCATTGCGTCACTGCTGTTTATCAGTTTGCTGCTGGCTGTCATCTGGCCAAGCGATTCACCGCTGCGCAACGCTGATGGAAGCTTGGTACCGTCCCCGTTTCTGAGCGGCATCATCCCAATCATCATGGCATTTTTCATCATGAATGCGGTGGTGTATGGCGTGAAAGCGGGCACCATCAAACAGGCAAGTGATGTGCCGGAACTGATGGCCAAAGCGCTGAAAGGCGTGGGCGGTTACATCGTGCTGGTGTTTGTGATTGCCCAGTTTATTGCCTGGTTCAAATGGTCCAATCTGGCGATCTTCATCGCGGTGAACGGCGCAGAATGGCTGTCTTCAGTCGAGATGCCCAAGCTGGCCATGATGGCGGTGTTTATGATTCTGGCCGGCCTGATGAATATGATCGTCTTCAGCGGCTCGGCGCAGTGGGCCATTATGGCACCGGTGTTTATTCCTCTGTTTATGCTGCTCGGCGTCGATCCGCAAGTGACGCAGATGGGCTATCGTATTGCCGATTCCACCACTAACATTATCTCGCCGACCAACCCGTATATTCCGATGGTGCTGGCGCTGATCGCCAAATACAACCCGGAGGTGAAGTTCGGGACGTTCCTTGCGATGATGGTGCCGTACGCGCTGGTGCTGTTCGGTGTGTGGGGCGGTTTCTTCCTGCTGTACATGCTGACCGGGCTGCCAGTCGGCCCGATGTAAGCCAAATCATCAACGGATGTTGTGAGCCTCTTACTGAGGCTCACTCACCCCAATCCCTGCTTCCCACAACGTCGATTCGCTGACATGCTTTTTCAGGATCAGCGCAAACTCATCCACCAACGCCCGCTGCGTGTCTTTGCGCGTGATAAGTCCCACCAGTCGAAATTGCACCGGCTGCACAATCGGAATAAAACGAATCGCGTCACTCTGGTTTAACCCGGCAATCGTCGACGAGAGAATGGTCGAACCCAGTCCACTGGAGATCATGCCTAGCAGCGTCGAGGTGTGCGAGGCGCTGAACTCAGGATCGTAAGTCAACCCGACCCGAGAGAACGCTTCATCGGCCAGTGTGCGTAAACTGTTGCCCGGACTGACGCCGATGGTGGCGTATTGATGCGCCTGCTCCCAGCTAATTTCGCTCTGCTCCGCCAGCGGATGATCGGCGCGGCAGACAAAACAGAGATAATCACGAAACAGCAGATCGAAGTTCAGATCGGGATGATTGGGATTGGTATTGATACCAATATCCGCACGTCCTTCCAACACCGAGTGGGTGATGTCGTCCACCCGCTCTTCAATCAGCCGAAAAGTAAAATCCGGGTAGCGTTTTTTGAGGTCATTGAGGGTTTTCGGTGCCAGCGAAGCACACAGTGTGTAGAGCGATGAAACCACCAGCGACTTGTTATAGCCATGCTGGCGATCGCGGTTTTCCTGCACCAGTTTATCCAGGCGATTGACGATAAACCGCGCTTCCTGATAGAGATGATGGCCAGCATCCGTCAGCACAATCTTGCGCCCTTTGCGTTCATACAACTCACACGATAGCTGCTGCGCCAGCTTTTTCATCATCTGACTCAGCGCCGATTGGGTAATGTGCACTTTGTCGGCGGCGTAAGTGAAATTCTGCTCTTCAGCCAGCGCGATAAAGGCTTTGAGCTGGCGATAGCTGATGTCCATATTCAGGCTCATTCCAGATTAACGGCAAAGGCGCCAGTATACCCTATCGCCAGCCCCGAAGCCGCTTTGGCAACGCAGAGAGTGGTGCAGATCTCACTCTCATGACCCCATTTCAGGCAAAGAAAAACCGGGCCTTAAGCCCGGTTTTGCGTGCGTCACTTTAATGGAAGATTTCACTGCCAAAACGCAGGCAGCGGCTGTGGCCGATAAGCTGATTAAACGCATTGCGATCCAGGCGGATCAACGTTTCATGGTCGCCGGATTCCAAGTACACGTGGTCGAGTTCAGTCAGCGACTGATCGCACACCATGTTCATGTGATAAGGCATCCCCATCGGCGGCACTGCACCGCGGTCGCAGTCATCAAACATCTGATAGATATCGCGTTCTTTCACCAGATGATATTTGGCCTGATATTCGTCATTCAACACCCGCAAACTCACTTTAGCGTTTGCCGGCAGAATGGCCATTAAGTGTTTACCATCATGATCTTCCAGTACCACGCCTTTCGCCAGATGCATAGGCTGAATGGCAGCGGTGTGGGCACTGTGCAGCGAACTGTTGCTGTGGCGGTGCACCACTCTTTGGTATGGAATATGATGGTCGCGTAAATAATGATCTAAGCGGGTTTCCATGGTCATACTAGCCTCCGCATGTCCTTTCCCCTTCCTGATTATAGAAAAGGAACCCGCTTTTCGCCGCGCAACGCGGCGATTTTACTCAGTCAATCTGGCCGATAAACCAGTGCTGAAAATCCTCCAGCTGCGCCTGATATTGCGGCAGCTCGCTCATCAGTTCAGCCAGGCAAGGTTCAATCGCGCTTTTGTTATAGGCCAGTCCGCCAAGGCGCTGTGCCAGTTGCTCCATCGGGTACGGATCGAGCATGTCGCTGAAAATGGTCGCCTGCACAATCGCGCCGCGTTCCACGTCCAGATACACATCCACCCCGCCCCAGCCAAAGCGCTCATCCATGTTGTGGGTAAACGGTGGCGTTTGGCCAAAGTTCCAGTCCCAACTGCTTTGCAGCGCAAATTTCGGCTCAAAGCCCGGTAAATCCAAAAACGACTGCGGCGAGATAAATTCCGGCTCCACCTCCTGCTGGTAGTGCTCGCAATAGGCCTGCATGATCACCTCGCACACCGCTTGGTGTTCAATATCGGCTTTTACCGTGTTGAGGTTGATCACCCGCGATTTCACCGAGGTGATGCCTTTGGCTTGCAGCTTTTTGATATCCGGATTGAGGTAATCCGCCAGACGGCTGAGATCGGCGCTCAGCAGCAGCGTGCCGTGGTGAAAACCGCGATCCAGCGTTTCGCGATACGCAGACCCCGAAAACTTGCGAATGCCATTCGCATCTTCCAGCACCAAGTCGTTGCGGCCATTGGCCACACCGTCAATACCCAGCTTTTTCAGCCCAGCCAGCACGATGTTGGTCGAGACGTCTTTGTCGTATTCCGGTTTCCCCGCCATAAAGGTGAAGTTGGTGTTGCCCAAATCGTGGAACACCGCGCCGCCGCCCGTTTGGCGACGCGCCAGCTTTACCTTGTCCTGTTCCATGCGGTCGGTTTTACACTCGCGCCACGGGTTTTGCGCGCGGCCAATCACCACCGTGTCGGCATTGCGCCACAAAAACAGCACACGTTGGTCAGCAGGCATGGAACGGAAAATGGTGTCTTCCACCGCGAGGTTAAACCACGGGTCGGTAGAATCGGAGATCAGAATGCGGGTCTTTGTCATGGTCGTTTTCGCACCAAGCAGAAGGGAAGATGCGGCTATGTTACGAGATTCTGCGGCCAATCACGAGCCAAAGCGACATAAAAAAGCCTTCCGAAGAAGGCTTTTCAGCATCAGCGAAAACAGACCTGCGCCCAGCGCGCCAGGCCGGCGGTGACCGAGCCAAAGTAGTTGCCACTCACCACGGGTACATTGGGCAACGCCTGCTCAACCCCGGCGCGCAAAATCGGTGAGCGCGCGCTGCCGCCAGTCATGAAGATCACATCCGGCGTTACTCCACCAAGAGTCACCGCTTCCGTCACCAGTTCAATCATCTTAGTTTTTGGCGCATCAATCGCTTCAATCATCGCTTCGCGTTGAATATCGACCTCCAGCAGCTCCGACAGCACCTTCACTTGTGCCGTCACCTGCGCCGATTCCGACAGCGCAATCTTCGCTTCTTCGGCTTTCTTCACCAGGCTGTAGCCGAGCGTGTCGTGATACACCGCCAGCAAACGCGCCAGTTTCTCCGGCTCACGCGCTTCTTTGTGCAAGCGCTTTAGATCCGCCAGGTTTTCACGGGCGAAGAATTTGGCCTGCGCGCTGACATCGTTAATCGCAATCGGATTCCAGAACTGCGTGATCGGCATTTCCAGCCCACTTTGAGTCTGGCTGCCAAAACCAAACGGCGTCATCAGTTGTTTAAACGCGAGATGAATATCAAGATCGTTACCGCCCACGCGCTGACCCGTGTGCGCAATCAGGCTTTGGGTTCGATCCGCTTTGCCGCGCCACGATGGCCCCATCTGAATCAATGAGCAGTCGGTGGTACCACCGCCGATATCGACCACTAATACGGTTTTGTCTTCGTTTAAGGTCGCTTCATATTCCAGACCGGCGGCGACCGGCTCAAACTGAAACTCAAGGTGGCGGAATCCGGCACGTGTCGCCGCGCGGCGCAGAATGTTTTCTGCCTGTCGGTTGGAATCTTCCCCGCCACGGCCATGGAAGTTGACCGGACGACCAATCACCGCATCATCAATCACTGCATTCGAGCGCGCTTCCGCCTGAGTTTTGATGTTGGCCATCATGGCGCACACCAGATCTTCAAAGAAGCTCAGCTGAATATCGTGCAGCCCCATCGCGCCCAAAAACGATTTCGGCGATTTGACGTAATACACCTCATGCGGGTCCGACAGATAGAGATCGAGCGCCGCCTGACCAAACACCACGTCATCAAATTGCAGGTCGATGTCTTCATCGCGGTTGGCCGCCACCGAACGTCGCAGCAGTTGCTCGCCCAGCGCATCCGCTGGCGAGATCTGGCGATGGCGGAACAGGTGCTCCGACACCGAATCACGGGTTGGCGCCGCCAGTGTCGACGGAATATAAAGGCTGTCGCGCTCAAGAGGGATCAGCACCGGAGTCTCATCCTGCATGCTGGCCACCGAACAGTTGGCCGTGCCGTAGTCAAACCCTATGTACATCTGCTTACTCCTACTCTGGTGCGAAAAAGGTCGGCGATACTACCGCAAGCCTTGCCTGATCTCTAGCGGAAATTGTTATTTTTTATGCAGTTTGATAGCGCTTTCGCGCATTTTCTGTTCAGCATTGATTCTCGGTGAACAAGTTGTAAAGATAAGCAACCAGTCGGATAACTGATGCCCGGCGCCATACACGAGTTCAGGAAGAAAACGATGAAGATGGACCTCAATACCTACTGCGAAAGCAGCGTGCTGTGCTGGCTGGCCACCGTCAGTCATACCCTCGTTCCCAATGTGTCACCCAAAGAGATTTTTACGTTGTGGGATGACGAACGTCTGCTGATCGCCAATATCGCCTCGCCCGTCAGCGAGCAGAACATTCTCGCCAACCCCAACGTGTGCGTCTCGATGATTGATGTGTTTGAGCAGCGCGGCTATAAACTCAGTGGCAAAGCGCGCATTGTGCGCCCGGACGATACCGAATGGAGCGACTACATTGGCGCGCTGCGTGAACTGGCTGACGAACGTTTCCCGATCAAAAACATTTTTGAGGTGCAGATTCAATCCAGCACCACCATCATCGCGCCGAGTTATTTCCTGTTCAGCGACACCTCCGTGGAAGAGCAGGTGAAAAGCGCGCTGAGCACTTATCAGGTTGAGCGTCCACGCACGTTCAATGCCGCCGAATAACGAACCACAAGCAGGCTTATGACCCACACATCCCCCACACATATCCGCGCCTTTGCGCGCTACTTTCAGTTTAATAACGCGCGCACGCTGTCCACCGATGCACCGAGTGAGCTGCGCGTGCTTAACGCTGGTGTGTATCAGGCGTATATCGACCCGACCCGCCGCTACGATAACCAGTTACTGATTCAGGCAGAATGCAGCGTCAGCCAGCTCGCCGCTGCGCTTGAGCTGTATGCCAACGGCACCGCACCAGAGATCAGCGTTGCGCCAGCGGCCGACAGCGTGACGCTCGAAAACTGGATGAGTGACAACGGCTTCCAGCGCGAGTTTGATCACCAGTTTTTGCAATTGCGCAGCCGCGATTACCACTCCAGTGATTATCACCCTGTGGTGCGCGTGGAACGCTGGACATCAGAGCGCTCCGATGACTTTCTGGCGCTGCTGAAAACCTCCGGCCTGCGTTGCAGCGATGAGATTTGGCAAGCCAAACGCCACCTGTATTGCAGTGATGCGTTTCGCTGCTTTGTCGCCTATCAGGGCGATACGCCTTGCGCGTGGGCAACCACGTATCTTGATGATGACGTCGCTACACTCGCCAATGCGTTCACACAGGAAGCGGCGCGCGGCAACGGCTACCAAACCGCGCTGCTTCACGCCCGCATTCGTGATGCGATTGAACACGGCGCCACGCTGCTCTTAACCGATGTGATGCCAGAGAGCACCAGCGCTCGCAACTGCCTGTCGGTCGGCTTTGAGCCCGTGGTAACGCGTCAGGTGTGGTGTCAAAGCGAATAGCATGGCGCCGCCAAAGAACAGCTTTCCAAGAGCGGAGATGGCACAAATGGGCGCTTCCAGCGTACAGCGCACACGCTGGAACGGCTTGGATGCCATTGTTAAAACTTCGCCCGGCGCGGTTGAGCTGGCATTTTATCAGCACACTGCGCCGCTGCTGCGCGCGGCAGGTATTCAAATCCCCGAGCTACTCAGCGCAGAGCTAGATCAGCTCGTCATTGAATGGATTCCACATCCTGTAGCACTGGACGAATTCCACAGTTGCGACATCGGCCTCGCGCAAATCGCCAAACTGCACCGCACCAATATCCCTTCCCCAATCCCACTCAAACGTCATGGCTGGTCTCAGGAGCAGACAGATCAAACTCTGGCGCTGCTGTCATTGCCAGAGTGCAGCTCTGAACTGCTGCGCCAGTGTCAGGTACGCAGCCATACGTTGTTTGATACCGAGCAAATCATTTCCGGTGATACCAACAGCGGCAATTGGGGCAAACGTAACAATGGCGACTGGGTGCTGTTTGACTGGGAACGTTTCGGCCACGGTAACATCGCCATCGATCTCGCCCCGCTGATTCCCGGCATGGGTGAGATATCGGCCTACTCCACACTTGCGCAGCGCTACACCTGTTTCAACGCGGATATGGATGCCAGCACACTGGCACGCCACATTTTGCTCAGCAAAGCGTGGCTGGTTACCGAAGTCGTGACACTGCTGCACCAGCGCCGCAACCCCATACTGAATAAATACGTCACTTGGTACAACCAAACCCTACCAGACTGGTTTGAACGCATCGCCGGACATCTCTGAGCGAGCCCACGTTCACGGCGATGTGTTATGCCTTTGCCAAGCAATCGGCGTATACTCGCCCTTTACGTTTATCAGGGCTTTGTTATGCACCATCCCGCTCACTCCGTTATTGTTCTCGACTTTGAAACCACCGGACTTTCACCCAACATGGGCGATCGCGCGATTGAAATCGGTGCGGTGAAACTCATCGACGGTCAGGTCGCTGGCACGTTTCAACAGTTGATGAATCCGGGCTTTCGCGTTAGCGGGTTTATTGAAGGCTACACTGGCATCACCAACACCATGCTGCGCGCAGCGCCCAGTTGTGAAGAGGTGATGGCCGAATTCGCTCACTTCATCGGCGACACCCCGTTAGTTGCACACAACGCGTCGTTCGATAAACGCTTTCTGGATGCCGAATTTGACCGCATCGGCGCGCGCTATCCCGGTCAGTTTGCCTGCTCAATGTTGATTGCCCGCCGCCTGATTCAAAACGCGCCCACCCACAAACTGGGCGATTTGGTGCGCTTCAAACAGATTGAAAATGACGGCACTTTTCACCGCGCGTTAGCCGACTCACAAATGACCGCCAGCCTGTGGATGTTGATGGTCAACGACCTGCTCGAACGCGGTGTCTGCGACCCGAGTTTTGCGCTGATGCAGAAGATCAGCAAAACCAATAAAGGGGCGTTGCGGGGCGTGTTGGCTGAGTACATGGGGTGAGTGCGAGAGGGGTTGATGTGCTGAAAACGTTAGCTCATTCCCCGCAGGCCGATTAAGTTGCCAAATGGGTCTTCGACCTGACACATCACCATTCCGCTCTCAATATTGAGCGGACCACGATAGAGTTTGGCCCCAAGCGATAAGAAATGTGCCAACGTCTCTTCAAAATCAGAGACCCGCCAATACAACACTGAACCACTTTTCCCTGTGCTCACTTTCTCATCCGCCTGCACGATTTCAATAGAAAAGCCCTGCATATCGAGAATAGTGAAATCAAATTCATGGAGAAAAACGGGCATCGCTTGTGGAAAGGCTTTTTGATACCACGCCAATCCGGCTTGAACGTCAGGGACATGAATAAGAACAGCAGATGGTGCCACAGTAGCCTCTCAAATTCTGATCGTGGAATGTTGCGCTTTGGCCAAGCTTTAAACACAACTTATGGGAGTGTTCACCAGATAGTCTGTGACAGTATTATATGTTCAAAGAAACAGAATCTTTATCGTTAAAATTACCTGCTGACTTTAGACGTCTAGAAGCGAGAGTTTGCATTAATCCATATCGGTTAATCTAACTCTCTTTTCATTCATCAGTTGGCTTGGGTTATACCCAAAGCGTTTTTTGAATGAAAAAGAAAAATGTGACAGGTTTTCAAAGCCGAGTTCCAGATAAATATCTGAAGGTTTCTGATGTTTTTGCTCAATCAAAAAATGCGCTTCATCTAGTCGTTTAGCCGTTAACCAAGCCGCTGGTGAGAGCTGAAATATTTCCTTAAAATCGCGTTTAAAGGCAGCTAAGCTACGTCCGCTAAGATAAGCAAAACGTTCAAGATTAACGTTAAACTTATAATTCTGCTGCATAAAGGCTTTCAGATCGAGCTTACCGGGTTGCCTGAAATCAAACAAAATACGGGCCAAATCCGGCTGCTGTTGCAGTAAAATCAGTAGTAGCTCTTCACGTTTTAACTCTGCAAAACGCTGGTTGATATTTCCCGCACCTTGATAGTAAGGGGCCAGAGAATGGATAAAGTTTTGCAACAACGAACTAATTTGAACTTCCACATAAGCCTGCTGCGGCACAGCGTGTTCTAAATTGATTGGATACTTATCTGCAAAGCCTTGCAAAAAAGACTGCTCAAAGATCACGACCACCTTTTCAAAATGTCCGTCCATAGGTTGTTTGTTGTAGCGTATCAGATGATTTTTACGCACAACACAACACTGCCCCGAGTGTAATTGATGGCGATTTTTACCATCAAAACCAGTTAGTACACCCTGCGCCAAAAAAATAAACATATGCTCGGGCACAAACTGCTCGGGGGAAATTTCTGGTCCCAAATAACAGGACTTAATTTCTTTCAGTTTCATCATGTTAAAGTAACTTGTAGTGAACCAACGACTGAGCAGCGGCCAACACGGCTTGTTCGTTTGAGCGCGGCTGCCAACCCAACATGGTAAGGGCCTTTTGATTAGACGCCTGTCGATAAACCCCCACCAAAGGTTTAATCGCACGTGCTTTGGGATTGAATAGTGCTACTATATTTAATAACCAGGTAGGCAGCGCTTTGGTTGAAATATTAGTACTGTGTTTCGGCATGGCTTTTTTCAAATAATGTGCAATATCCATCAATGACATAGTCCCCCCTGCCAGCGCCAGAAAACGTTCCCCTGCAGCCTGCGGTGACAACATGGCTCGTATATGTAAATCCGCTACGTCACGCACATCCACTATGCCCATAGTAATATCAGGCAATCTCTGCATTTCGCCGCTCATCAGTTGGCGAAGCAATGTATGTCCGGCAGACAGACGTTGATTATTCAAAGGACCAAAAATTCCCATTGGATTAATTACGGTCAGCTCCAATCCTTTCCCTTCGTTATGCATATAATCCCATGCAGCGCGCTCTGCCAACACTTTGGACTTATTGTACACAGACAAACCCTTCTGCTTGGGGTTGGTCCAGCTTTGTTCAGTAATCACTTGGCTGGTGTCGGTGTGGCTGTAGCCCACAGCACCAAAATTGGATGTCATCACTACACGTTTAACACCAACCTGTTTGGCGAAGGTTAAAACTCTGAGCGTGCCCTCAACCGCAGGTTTAATAACATCATCTTCATTGTTTGGATCGCCCATGGGCAACGGTGAGGCAACATGCAGCACATAATCACAATCTTGCATTGCGCTTAGCCAATTGCTGTCATCTAGCAAGTCAGCTTCAATGAGACGCAAGTTATCTTGGATTTCTTGAATACCTGCTTGATTCAGCGTCTCAAACAATTGGGTTTGACTACCCAAACTGCGCACTGTGGTGTTTACCCGATAGCCCTGTTGCAATAATTGTATTATCACTTGGGTTGCGACAAATCCAGTGCCACCGGTTACCAATACTGTTTGTTGCATGCTGACCTCATTCATGTTCAATATTTTACCAAACCAGACCAAACCGTATGGCCTGCGCGGATATTGACATTATAGAGGTACCTAATAATTTGATGGTTTGCTCAAAAGCTCAGCTTTGTTTTGTCGATTGGCTCACTTAACTAGGTATGATAAATCCTCAGCACATGACGCCCGCCTAAGAGCTTTAAAATGCTTGGCTACACTTTGACTCCTGTGTTAAGGCGTAAATTAGGGCTACGAATTGCACAATATGTAAGCTTGAATGCCAAAATCTGCACATGAATTTATAAAAATATTTATAGTCAGTATTCACTGTACCTAATGCAGCTTACATTTGGTTACCTGAAACCAACTTATTTAATTCTCTCGCCAACTTATCTTTACTCAAAAAAGGAGTTGCTAGTACAGTTTTTATCGAATAAGAATTTGTAAGGCAACTCATTCGTAAGTTCGCAATTGACCAAATTGTTCAAACAAACTTTGGGGCACTTCTAAGTTACGAAGTGCCCACTGTGGACATTCTGAACACAAGTTTGCTAGCGCCTTTACTAGATAAGCATTTGAGGTGTTATTTGAGATATTGCGAAGCCCCCTCTCTGAGTGGTCAAAATTACTCATCCACTGCCGTATTTTTATTGTTATTTGTCATTAGATTACAGTGTAAGGTTGCACTATAGTTTTTTTGTTTAAGTATTGATGGGTAGCATGCGATGTTATTACAAGGTTCGAATCTCAATATGCCTCTGGCCGAACTGGTCTCTTCACTGACAGTAGCGCTAGATATGACAGAGGGACAGCCTCCAGAGCACAGTATGCGTTGCTGCTGGATTGGAATGCATATTGGTGAACGAATGAACCTCTCATCATCAGAGCTCCATGATCTGTATTTTACGTTACTTCTCAAGGATGCCGGCTGCAGCAGCAATGCGGCGCGTATTTGTGAACTCTACGCCACCGATGATCTTACTTTTAAACAACGTTATAAAACGGTCGGTACAAGCCTGACGAGTGCAATTAATTTTGTACTAAAAAATGCAGGCTCAGGAGAACATTGGCATAAGCGTATCTCTACCACGATTGATATTTTGAAAAATGGTACAGATTACGCTCAAGAACTGATTCAAACGCGTTGTACAAAAGGGGCAGAAGTTGCTCGTGAGCTCTTATTCAGTGAAGATGTGGCTCAAGGTATACAACATTTGGATGAGCACTGGGACGGTTCAGGTCGTCCTGATGCGTTAATGCATGATCAAATCCCATTATTTTCAAGAATTGCCCTTCTTGCTCAAGTGATGGATGTTTTTCAACGTGAACATGATTTGAATATTGCATTTTCTGAATTAGAAAGTCGTTCCGGAAACTGGCTGGATCCTAACTTAGTGGCCATTGCTAAGCAGTTGAAAGACAATACTGATTTCATTAAGGCACTTAATGCCCCATCCATAGTCCCTTTTGTGCTCTCTATGTCCCCCGCCCAAGCGATGATTCCATTAGATGATGATTATTTCGATCGAATTGTGACGGCTTTCGGCAAAATCATTGATGCCAAGAGTCCTTTTACCTCCGGCCACAGTTCCAGAGTGGCTATTTTTAGTACGCTCATAGCCGAAGAACTCAAGGTCGACAAAGAGGATCGACTATGGCTAAAACGTGCCGCACTCTTACATGATCTAGGTAAACTAGGGGTAAGTAACACGATCTTGGATAAACCAGGAAAATTGGATGATGACGAGTGGGCAAAAATACAAAATCACGCAGTGTTCACCAGAGAGATCATTGAAAAGATATCCCCTCTAAAACAATTCGCCAAAATGGCAGCTGCTCATCATGAAAAGTTAGATGGCACAGGCTATCCCGATAAACTGGTTGCCGATGAAATCTCGATGATGACACGGATTATTACCACAGCAGATATTTTTGATGCCATTACGGCTGAACGCCCTTATCGAGGTGCTGTGCCAATTCCAAAAACTTTAGAAATCATGGAAGAAAATGTGGGTACAGCCATCGACCCATTGTGCTTTAACGCACTAAAAGCGGCACTAAACAAACTACCTGATAAGTATATGCAAGATATTGGTATGGGTGGGGTTCCCTCGTCACCGATGCTCTAGATGGATTTGAAAAAATAATGAATGAGCGCAAGTGAATACGACTACCTACTTGCGTCAGGCCTTTCCTTTTTACAAGTATGATTTCTTATAGATCAAACACCCATTAACAAAATGCGAACTAATGTTTACGCAGGCACACAATGGGACAAAGAAGAGTCAGCATAAAGCTGGACATTTGTGATAAAAATGCCTGCTTAACGTATGATACTTGAAGAATTTATCGAACAAAAACAACACAATGTCTAACATCACTACAAACACCACAATTCGCCAGCTCTGTTTCGGTCAACCGCAAGATTCATTGACGATTGAACAGGTACCTTTGAATTCGCTTGAAGAAGATAAAATCAGAGTAAAAATCGAAGCAACTAATATTAATCCAAGCGACTTGTTGTCTATACATGGTGTAGGTCAATACAGGCATAGTCATCAGCCGCCCCGAGTACCCGGATTTGAAGCTGTTGGACAAATCATCGTCTCCAACCATGCAGAATTTACCGTAGGGCAAAGAGTTGTCGTGGCTACCAGCGGTACTTGGCAGAAATATATCGATGTATCACCAGATAACCTCTTCATCATTCCGCCGCATCTGGACAACGGCTATGCGTGCCAGTTGTATATCAATGCGCTAACAGCGTGGGTTTTAACCACCGAAATTGCTCAGTTGAAGCAAGAAGATGTACTGATTATCAACGCTGGAAGTTCTGCAATAGGTAAAATTTTTGCACAGCTATCTTCATCGCTAGGGTTCACTCTTATTGTCGTAACGTCGAAGCCTGAAAATTATCCATATGATTCAAACCATGTAATAGATGCAAAAGTAGACCTACTCACTCAAATACAGCAACTTGATTTGCCTAGCCCAAATATTGCATTCGACGCTATTGGAGGCAAAAAAGGAACAGAACTGATTCATACCATCGGCGAGAATGGACGGTATATCAACTATGGAACTCTTTCTCTGGAGTTCTATCAGCCTCATTTCTTTGAGTATGCGAAGAACCTAAACATTGAATTCAGTACATTTTTCTTACGTTACTGGGAGAATGCTGTTGGTAAAGATATCCGACGTGAAAAATTTTCGATGATGCTAGACCATTTCATCACCAATGGAATACAACTAGATGTAGATCGTTGTATTCCATTGGAACAAATTCAGGACGCTATCAAGCTAATCGAGTCTAATTCTACGAACTTACATGGAAAAATCATTTTGCTACCAATGTAGTAGAGATATGACCATTTACGGCTAGTTATCATAGGAAAAAGTACTTTAAATTCAGAGGCGAGCCCCCGCCCCCATAACTGAGTATTTACGTTAAAACACTAAGGGCAAAAATGCTTTAGAGCGCAAACTTCGAATCGTTTTAATACTTTGAATTACTTCTTCATCATCTTTGCTAAATCAGCAAATGGGTTGTACGTTGCCCCCTGATGTTCATCTTCTCCGGGCTTTATTTCACTACCATGAAGTTCATATTCTAGGTATTTGCTATGCTCATGATCGTGGCAATAGAGGCACAACAACTCCCAGTTGCTACCATCTTCGGGGTTGTTGGTATGGTCATGATCTTTGTGGTGAACGGTTAATTCACGCAGGTTTGAATAGACAAACTCTCTGGCACACCTTCCGCATACCCAAGGGTAAAGTTTGAGTGCTTTCTCTCGGTAATCGGCTTCTTTACGTGCGTAACGGGCACTGGTTCCGTAATGATCTGAAGACATCTTTGCTCCTTAATGTGGTTAGCTACCGCTATAGTAACCACTTTTAGTATGACCCCAAATAGGTCAAATTACCGCTCTCAGAAATAATGATTCAAATAGGCACAACTTAAAATGGACTACAAACGACTCTCCCTCTGAAAACACAAATTCCTAAAACCAAGCAGCCACAATACAGAGAGAAACTCATGAACCGACCAGCGTGACCATCAAACGCTCCCAAAAAGTACATGGTACGCAGCCCCTCGAAGGCAAAGCCACGATGCCGAATTAGTCCGGAACCACAATCACACCCAGCTTCTCTAGCAGTTGCTCTTGCTGCCAATCGCAAATTTTTGCCCCCGTTAAATCCACTCTGCGGGGATCCAGCCCGGTCAGTTCAATATGGGTTAAATCGCACCCTTGGAAGCGCGCTTGTTCCCAGCAGTCCTCTGAAAATGAACCCCGGCTTAAATCAGACTCTTTAAAAGAAACCCCGTGCAAGTTGGCGCCAATCCAGCGGTTTTCAAACAGATCACATTTTTCGAGGCACTGACGTTCCAAGTTGGCATAGGATAAATTACATCCCGTGATGTAAGCGGAACAAAAAAACATTTTGTTCGAGACCTGATTAACAAAGCGGGCACGAGAAAAATTGGCACCTTTTAAATCACAATCTCTCAGTTCAATTCCAAAACAGTCCGCCCCGCTGAAATGAGCCATCGCCAATCGGCAGTGTTGAAAAGATGCATCTCTGAGATCGGCATACGCAAAATTGCATCCCTCCACATCGCTTTTCTCAATAAAGCTGCAATTGATGAATTTGGAATCACGCATGTCGGCGCGGCTAAAGTTGCATTGATAGAAGCAACAATCGTTGAAAACTAAGTTCGACAAATCCCGATTTGAGAAATCGGTGTGTTGGTAAGTGTGATGGTTTAATTTCATATTTCGCCCCCTAAGCCTGTGGAGTGCGCAGACTACCATGTGGGCATCAGTTCTCAAGAAAAACAACTCCTTGAAAAACAGTCATTTAAAACACCCTAAAATCGCCATTTAAGGCACCAAACTGGCGATTAGAGGCATGAATAAATGAAAACGGAAATGCAATTACCTGAAAAAAAGTTTCGTTCAATACAGGCGGATACAGACGGAATTCGAGTTTGATGTTTGGAGGAAAGGCTGCGCACCAGATCTCTATGGTGAGGTGCTTATCCACTATGTGCTTTTAGTCGTCTGTGTGGAGGGGTCGGTTTTGTGTGATGTGGTTTGTTGCGCTTTGGGTTTAACGAACCACGTGGCTTTGGTTAAAGCGCACCAGATACTCTTTGCTGGCACAAAGAGTATCCAGAAAGTGCCTTTTACTTCGCGGTCGCTGGCCGGGACGGTTTTAGGCGTTCCCGACGCCAAAAACCTAAAAATTCATCCATGAATTTTTCCCTGTTTGGGGGAATAAAGCTAACTCGCAACTGGACATTTTTGAGTTACCAACATTACCAATTCAGTAAAGTACGAATTAGTTAACGTATGGTAAAGAGACACCCTACTAGGGTATCTCTTGCATTGAAGTTTTGCAGGGGAATAAATTAAGTATAAGGGCTATTTCCCATCATCCCATGAGTTCAAAAAATCAGCTAATACATCGCCATGACAAGATTGAGGTTTACAAAAGCATCCTAACCTCTTTCCAGCAAGCTCATAAACTTTTGATTTATCTACGTTTATGAATTTGTCATAATCGAAGTCGTATTTATATTTTCTTATAACTTCATCACGATCATCACCGTCTTCAAACATTGAGTGAGGATTTCCCCAGTAAGATCCCCGACCTATGTATTCATATTTAGGAGTGCTTTTTTCAGCTTGATACTTTGTATCAGACTTAATGTTTATAACTCTTGTGATATTAATATGTATGAGTCTATGAGGAACTTTAGCACTCTTTAATAACTCTATTTCTGAGGGGAACTCTTCTCCGTCATCAAACACAATGGCATGAGTAATGTCATCACATGACCACGTAGACAATTGACGATAACGAATAGAATTAGAGTTAGAGTTCTCTGTGCAAAATATCTCTATAAACTGATTTGGGTCATTTGAGTAAACCAACTCAACATCGTCTAAGTTTGACGTTATTTTGCCCACTTTCCTTGCAAATTTTGCATAACAATTGAATAGTTGAGGGTATAAAACAAGTATCTTAGCCATTAGTACAAGTGCTTAACATTTAAGTTTAAATCAGTATGTTCATTTAAATACTCTACCACTAAGCGCCTATGACATAAATGTGGTTCATGCTCACTACACAATAGACAACCTTGATCAAGTAATGCTGGCTTAACTAAACGCTCAATATTACGTTTAGCCATTAAGTTCAGAAACTTATCCTCATACATTTGCCAAGACATATCCCCTTTTTTATAAGGGTTCAATATCTCCTTAGTTGGAGCAAGTTCAGGAACATGAACATATTTAGCACCGCAAAGCTCTCTTAGGAAAAACTTTAAATCGTCCCTTTTTGCAAAACCAGCAAGTTGAGAGACATTATTGAGTCGAACATCAATAAGAGTTTTAACTTCTGCCTTTTTCAAAAATCCGAAAAATGTTTCTGCTTTCTTTTGAGTAAATCCTATTGTGTAAATATTCATAATCAACCTAAAAAATTGTTGCTACAAGTTTATAGCAGTGCCCTTGAAAAGGTTCACCTAAGCTAACGCATAGAATGCCAGATGCTGGTAGATTATCTCTTACAATATCATCAAAACGAGGATCTGTTGCAGCAAGGTCATAATTTATACCGCCATAAGTAAAGGAAGCTCTCCGCTTACCATCCGCATTATGATAAAGACGTAAATCTTCAACTTGAACTAAATACAGTGATTGAGGAATTTGATACAAACCTGTTGTGATTAGAGCATGGTTAACTCTATCTCCTGCCCCCCAAAGGTTTAGTGGTGTATCTAATAATGTATGCAACTGCCGTATATCAAATGAATAGTGTTGAATCCAAACCTCACCATCGATCAAATAATTTTCAGGTTGATGAGGAAGAGGAGCAGGCTGAGCAAATCCCATCAGAGCTTTTTGAAGAGGTTTAACATTGAAAGTGCCATGTGGGTTTTGTATTTTAGCTTGTTGATGGCTTAACTCTGCTCCTTGGACTGTTGATACAGGTCTTATCCATCGCCTTGTGTTAACACATTTCCCTGCCACACAATGTTGACGATGCTTTACTGAATTAGCCAGTATTACGACTTCTGATTGAGGCATGCTCCCCCCTGATAGGATTAATCAATAGGCCATATGGTTTATTTTTACCATAGGTTTATAATCCTAACGCTGATCACTTTCTAATTTACGCAGTCCAAGAAGATGATTTAGTGGTGAATAGTCATACACAACCTTCTGCATTCAGAACACTTTTAGCTTTTCCCCTGTGGTTAAAGAGCCTTCCAGATATAAATCTTGCCGTTTGGGTATGTAATTTTGTAGATAAGCTTGCTCTTACTGTTCACAGCGACCTTGAGCGGAAGTAGCTGCATACGAATTTCTAGCATTAGAAAATATGGGTCAATATGATCGTAGTTATTTAGTGAAGAGTATCTACTCTGAACAGCTTTGGGGCAGAAACAATTTACGCCCTCTCTGAAACCACAAAATCAGGGTAAAAATTCAGGACGAATTTTTAGGTTTTCGGCGTCGGGAACGCCTAAAACCGCCCCGGCCTGCGACCGTTGAACAACAGGCACTTTCTGGTTACTCTTTGTGCCAGCAAAGAGTAACTGGCACGCTCACACAATGCGGAGCAAAACCACTGAACCGACCAGCGTGACAATCCACCACCTCCAATCACAAAAGAAAAAAGCCAGCACTATGCTGGCTTTCCCATTAGAAAATAACTGGATTACGGTTGCTGCTTAGTCGGCGCTAATGCAATCTCACGAATGCACACATTCTGCGGTTGCTGATACGCAAACACCACGGCTCTTGCGACATCATCAGCGTCGAGCACGCCGCCCATCTCTTGTTTCCACGCATCATAGCCAGTTTTGATCGCATCAGAAGTGATGTGAGACACCAGCTCGGTTTCAACCGCGCCTGGGGCGATGGTGGTTACGCGAACATTCGAGGCCGCCACTTCTTCGCGCACGTTTTCAGAAATCGCATGCACCGCGAATTTAGTGCCACAGTAGGCCGCGTGATCCGGGAAAGTTTTCTTACCCGCGATAGAGCTGATGTTGATGATAGTGCCGGTGTTACGCGCTTTCATCGGCGCGAGTACCGCTTGCATGCCGTTGAGCAGGCCAAGCACGTTCACATCAAACATGCGTTTCCATTCGCTGGCCTCTTGCGTGTCGATCTGCCCCAGCAGCATTACCCCCGCGTTGTTGATCAGTGCATCGGCTGGGCCAAACTCCGCTTCCGCACTGGCAATCGCCGCTTCAAACGACGCTTGCTCGCTCACATCCACGCGAGCGCACAATGTGTTTGGCAGGTTCAATGCTTCCAAACGTTCCACACGGCGAGCCAGCAGTAGCAATGGATGACCTTCCGCGCTCAGGCGACGCGCAATCGCTTCTCCAATACCAGAACTTGCCCCAGTGATGACGACTAATTTTTTCATGTTTGAATCCTCAATAAGACCTTGTGTCGTGTTGGGAGCTAGTCTATGAAAAAGTTTTTTGTTGATATATATCACCCTAGTTGAAACTCTGTTGTTATATAGCAACAATAAAGCGTGAACTGAGAAAAGAGAGCACCGATGCAAAAGCAGATCAATTTGGCGGATATCCGATCGTTCGTCCTGATCGCCCAACTGGGCAATTTCACCAAAGCGGCCGAAGCGCTGGACGTCTCGCGCTCTCACGTGTCGCGCCAAATCAGCCAGTTAGAGCAACAAATGGGGGTGACACTGCTGATTCGAACCACACGTTCGCTCAAACTCACTGAAGCAGGCAAAACGTTTTTCGCGCAATGTGAAGCGGCGCTGCACAGCATCGATCAAGCGGTGTTGGCGGCGGTCGACGACACCGAAGCCGTGCGCGGCCAAATTCGTATCAACAGTGTCGGCGGCTATTTGGGTGAAGAGATCGTCGCCGATTTGATCACGCAGTTTATGGCGCGCTACCCACACGTGCGGGTCGACTTGGATTTAAGCAGCCACCGCGTCGACTTAATTGAAGATGAGTTTGATGTCGCGTTTCGCATGGGCAAACTTGAAGACTCCGGCTTTGTGTCGCGCAAGCTGATGGATGTGGAGATGGGCACCTACGCCAGCCCAAGTTACCTTGATCGGCACGGCCACCCCACGCACCCGAAAGAGCTGGAACATCACCAATGTTTAACCGGTTCGGTCACGCGCTGGGCGTTTCAACACAAACAGAGTCACGAGTCGCTGGAGTGCCATATTCAAGGGCAACTGCGTTGTAAAAGCGGGCGCGTCATGATCAAAGGCGCGCTGGCGGGCAACGGCATCATTCGCGTGCCGGCGCTGTATTGTTTGCACGAAGTCACCAGCGGCGCGCTGCAACCCGTGTTCGATGATTGGAACATTCAAAGCGTCGAGTTCTCCGCGCTCTACCACCGTGACCGCTACCAGCCCAAACGCATTCGTACCTTCATTGAATTCACCAACCACTACTTCAGCGACCTACAAAAAACACTGCGCGATGGGTAAGGTGAAAAACGCTTGGCCACCACACAATAAAAGGTTCAACCGCCACTGAATCAGGTGAAAAATTCACAACGAATGTTTAGGTTTTCGGCGTCAGGAACGCCGAAAACTATCTCCTAGGAAACCAAACCAAACCATCGTCTCGGAAACCAAACTACCGCCGCCATCCCCATCACCGTATACAACAGCCATATCGGCATCATCAATAACCACTTCGCCAGCAACGCAATCGCATCGCCTTTGTAGGCAATTTTCGCCCCGCGCGCGGCCAATTTGGTGAACTTCAACGCCCCCAGATTATCCAGCAAACGCAGCCCGCCTTGGCCAAACGTGGCCGCCAGTTTCATGCTCTCTTTGCCCAGTTGTGCGGCGCGTGGTGTCATCGCCACCACCACATCGCCGCCGAGGTGATAAAGCGTGGCACTTTGTGAGCCAAACGCTTTGGCAAACGCTGCCATGCGGCTCAGTTCAGCGCTGTTTGTTGTGCGGCTGAGCAAACGAAATCCGCCGCGGGTGTTGGCGAGCGTGGTGACATCGCTCAGCATCTCCGTCAGCGCACTGAGGCTTTTCGATTGCTGCGCGATTTTGGCTTCTCGCACTAAGGTTTTCCCCAGCCAAGGCGGCAGTTTGCCTAACCGTTTGGCGGTTTTCAGCGCGACGATTCCGTTTTTGGTCGCGGTGGTAGCGACCAACGTCGGTGCGGCGACACCCGCAGTTTCGACGGTGCCGATGCCACTGGCAATCTGCGCGGCCGTGGCCACGAGGCCGAACGCCGACAATGCTACTAACGTTTCATCCACTTCTTCCCCTTGCAGATGATTCATGCCTTGCAAGGTGAGGTCACGAATATCACCAATCACCAGAAAATCGGTGGTTACGGCCGCAGCCTGACCGATGGCTTCGTCGCTGGTGCCGGTCAGTAAGCCTTCGCTGAGTTTGTCGAACTGATAACGCCAATCGCTGCGAATGCGGGTGATATCAGCATACAGCGCCTGCGCTTTCGGGTTATCACGCACATAGTCGTAATCCATGAAGAAGCCAAGGTAGCTGGCCGCATCGGCGTAACGTTGTTCCGCCAGCATTTGGCGTGTTTCCGGTAGCGGGTCAATGCGCCCCAGCGCGAGCACAGAAAGCTGCGCTTGCTGCCACAGCACGCCCGCTGAGATCAGCGCCAACACCAAAAGCGTGAATTTGAAAAGCCGTTTGAACATCGCGTACCGCCGTGAAAAACCCAGTTCCCCTATCCTAGCAACGATTTCGCTGTAGAGAAAAGCACGTCTGCGTCAGTATTTTTCCGCTGTGTTTACAATGTAAATCGCGTGGCGCGCTCACAGATTTCAGTCGCGGTTTGACGCCAAAGATTGAGCGCTGCGCAGCAAACTGATTGAATATCAGCATCACCTCGGTAAGGGATTCTTACATGTCTGACAAACTGTCGACTTCAGCGCTGGCCAAACTGCGCGGTATCGAAGCCAAGCAACTGTTCGCGGATTTAAAAAAAGCAGGCTACATCAGCCGTCATGACGAGCAATGGATTTTGACCGAACTCGGCGCGAAGTTTGGTGGCGAATACGTCCAGCATGCCAAATTCGGCACCTTTATTGTCTGGCCGGAGAATTTACTCATCGACATGGTGGCCACCAGCGGCAGCACACTCAGCGCAACGCAAGTGGGTGAGTACTTCAAACTCAACCCTAAGAAAATGAATCAGTTGTTCAGCGAACTGGGATGGATAAGCAAAAGTGATCTGGGCTGGGTCGCCACCGCCGCCGGCCTGCGTGCTGGCGCACAGCAGCGTGAAGGCAAAGCCTCAGAGCAAAAGTTTGTGGTGTGGCACGATTCGATTCGCCACAACCCGCACCTGCGTCAATCGGTGGTGGAGTTTCTTGGTCAGGATGCCGGTGAACAGGCGACCGACAAATCCTACTCCAGCTTTCGCCAGAAGTTCGAAGCCAAACACCGCACCCTCGATGGCCATTACGTGCGCTCGGTGGGCGAACTGCTGATCGATAACTGGCTGTATCTCGCTGGCGTGGTGCATGCCTACCAGCGCCCGCTGCCAATCGAAAAACCGCTGATGAGCGATTTCTACCTGCCGTCAGGCAATGTCTATCTCCAATACTGGGGCACCGACGGCGCGCCCATCAGCGACAAGCAGCGCGACGAGACCCGCGCCGTGTACGCTGACCACCAGTTCAAGCTGATTGAAATCACTCCCGAAGAGGTGCATCAGCTGGACGACATTCTACCCGCTCGGCTTCGTGAGCACGGCATTAAGGCTTATTGAGCGGATCGTGCGCCCGTAAATCCAGATGCGCTTTGATGCGTTGCAAGCCTTGCTTTAAGTCATCGCGCGATAACGGCCCGGTAAGTGAAATGCGAATTGCGTTGGGCAAGGGGTAAGAGCCGACGCGAAAGAACGCCGCATCACGCACAAACACGCCATCTTCGGCGAGCTGCTGTTTCAGTTCGCTCGCGGGGCAATGTTCCGGCAACGTGATCCAGCAGTTGAATCCGGGAATCGCACAGGTTTGGCGCTCAGGAAACACCGATTGCAATATCCGGTGGCGGGCGCTGAGTTCCAGAGCGATATCTTCATCGACTTGCTGCATCGCGCCATTGCTCAGCCAGCGACAAACCAAATCCACCAGAATCGGGCTGACGTGCATACACGATGCGCGCAGCGCTTTTTGCAGCGGCAGCTTGAGGTTGGTCGGCAGCACCATGTAACCGACGCGAATGCCACCAGCAAAATACTTAGAGAAACTGCCGATATAGAGCGTAATGTCCGGCGCAATGGTCACCAACGGCGAACGTCGATGCTCCGGCGGGCAATAGAGCACGTCGTCTTCAATGATCAAGACATCGAAACGGCGGCAGATTTCGATGATTTTCAGTCGCCGTGAATCGCTCAGTACCACACCTGTCGGGTTTTGAATTGCGGGTGTCATATAGAGCAAGCGCGGACGATGGCGCTGACAGTGCAGCAACAGATCGTCCGGCACTATGCCTTCGTCATCAACCGCCACCGGAATGACTTTGCGCTCCTGCTGAGTACAGGCATTGATGAATTCGCCGTAGCACAGCCCTTCGAGCAAAATGGTATCGCCACTGCGGGTGAGCGCTTGCAGCACTGTACTCAGCGCATGCTGGCCGCCGTACGTCCATTGCAATCTGGAGCGGTCAATATCGCACTGCCAACGCTGATTCACCCAGCGTTGCAGCGTGGCACTGTGGCCTTGCAAACCGTCGGCGGAGAAATAATCCAGCACCGCTTTTTGCGCCGTCGGCTGACTGGCGAGTTCACCCAAAGCCGCCATCAAATGGCGCTGCTGGCTAAGAATTAACGGGCGACACAGTGACAAATCCACGCCACCGCGCGACACCAACGGATGATAATAGTCCTGCTGCTCGTGGCTGCGATCTTTAATGTAGGTGCCGCTGCCCACCACGGGTACGGTGACGCCGCGCAGTTCCAGCTCCTGATAAGCACGCGTGATGGTGCCGACCGTCACGCCAAGTTTGTAAGAGAGCATGCGCTGCGACGGCAATTTACTGTGCGCTCGTAACTCGCCGCGCTCGACCGCTTCTTCAAACGCATCGGCCAACACTTTGTATTTCGGCCCCGCGCGGCCAGTGAGATCCGGTATAAACATTGTCACCATTGTCATCGATACACTTGCTTGGAAAGTTAAGCATATTCAAGGGTTGGCGGAATGTGAAATACAAAAGTGTCATGGTGACGCATAAACACTAGGGGTTCACTTTGCGGGCGGATTAGAGTGTGCGCATATCGTCAGTTAAAGGAGCTTAACTCTCATGTGGACCCTATTGCCTTCGTTGTGTCTGTTCGCGTTCATCACCGCCTTCACGCCGGGGCCGAACAATTTTCTGCTCGCCAGTTCCGGCTCTCAGTTTGGTCTGCGCCGCACATGGCATCACATTCTGGGCATTCGTATCGGTGTCAGTGGATTGATTCTGCTGAGTGCGGCGGGTGTCGGTGTGCTGGTGCAAGCGTATCCGCTCGCCTACTCGGCACTCAAATACTTCGGGTTTATTTACATGAGCTGGCTGGCCATCAAGCTGATTCTGGCGGGTGGCAATCTCAATAAAAGCCATGCGGCGCAGCCACTGACATTAGTTCAGGCAGCGCTGTTTCAACTCGGCAATGTCAAAGCCTGGGCGGCCAGCCTGACGGTGGTCGCCACCTATACGCTGCCGTCGCTGTATTGGGTATCAGTGCTATGGATTCTGGCCGCATTTACCGTGACCGGACTGGTGTGTAATTTATGTTGGGCGGGAATGGGAAAAGCGGCGAGCCTGTATCTCGACACGCCGCGTAAGATTCGAACCTTTAACTACAGCCTGAGCGGAATGACCTTTGCGACCATCCTGCCAGTGCTGTTTCAGGCTTAACGACGCTGGCCGTACCGTGCGCGGGCGGCCTCTTCTTTGGAGACGATCGTCTGGCCAATCGGGGCCAGCGAAATGACCGCCAGTTTGAGGTGTTGCAGGGCAAACGGAATGCCGATGATGGTGATAAAGCACGCCACCGCTGAGAGCAAATGACCAATCGCCAGCCATACCCCAGCCAGCAAGAACCAAATCACGTTGCCGATCACCCCAAAACCGCCGGTGCCGATGTCCTCTTTACCCGTCAGTTCGTCGCGGCCAATCGCCTCCTGACCAAACGGAAAGAAGGAAAAATTACCGATGACAAAACAGGCGCGCCCCCAAGGAATGCCGACAATGCTGATAAAAGCCAGCAAGCCAAAAAACCACCAGGCGAGGCCCATCATCACGCCGCCCAATAAAAACCAAATAATATTACCGATCGTTCTCATGTCTTCCTCTCAAAACACACGTTGATAATGCTCCACCGTGGGAAACGGATCATAAAAGTGATGAAGCAACGCGCGCCATTGCTGATATTCCGCTGACTGACGGAATCCTTCGGTATGTGCTTCCAGTGTCTGCCAGTTGACCAGCAGAATGTAGCGGCTCGGATTCTCTAAGCAGCGTTGCAACTGATGCGACACATACCCCGCCATGCTGGCGATAATTTGCTGCGCTTTAGCAAAACTCTGTTCAAACTGCGCTTCCTGTTCTGGTTTTACATCCAGAATCGCGACTTCCAGTATCATGGTTTTTCCTTAACGTAATATGAATGCGTCATTCAGTCGCAAATTTCAGCTTTTCAATGTGTTACATCAATCCTTTGCCGAGTGCAGTCAGACCGCTGAGCAAGCACAGCGACAGCGCACCCACGCGGATTTTCTCTTTCGGCAGGGTTTGAGTGGTTTTACGTGCCAGAGCGTAACCCAGCCACGCCGATGGGATCAGCGGAATGGTGATCAGCAGATGGTGCATGGTCAGAAAGCCCGCCGGGATCTGCACCATCAGTGAAATGATGGAGCTGAAGACAAAAAACGCCGACAAGTTGCCGCGCAGTTGGTTGGCTTCCTGATGCTGCAGCAGTAACGCCATCGGCGGGCCGCCAATCGCGCTGCTGGTGCCGAAAAAGCCGGAGAAGAAACCAGCAATACCCATGCGCGCGGGCGTCGGTTCAATGCGAAACGGCAGAAAACTCACCCCGACGGCAAACAGCACCAGCAAACCGAGCCACAACGCCAGCACATCGGTCGAGACCCACACCAGCAGCAAACCACCGGCAATCGAACCCGGCACGCGACCGATCAACGCCATTTTTAAACCGCCGATAGAGATGCTGCTGCGATGCTTCATGGCGCTCAACAAGGAGATGAACAACGCCACAATACAAATCGGGGCGGGAACGTAATCCGGCGAAACCATAAACAACAAAGGCGCAGCCACTACCGCCAACCCGAACCCAATTGCCGTCTGCACAAACGAGCCGACAAAAATAAGAAACATCGCAATGAGTACGGTACTGCTGAAATAGTCCATGATGACGCCTTATACCTTTCTGTTTTACAACGGCAGTAATGCTGACTGCCACCCCCATGGTTTGGGGGTTGGATTGACGGGCGAAAGCCCAAAGAGAATGAAAAAAGTCATGCAATTGCATGACTTTTGAACGTTAACAGTTTGCTGAATTTTCGCAATAAAAACGTTTCGCTGGCAGCCGGTTCACGCCGGGAGCAGGCTAAAGCCTTCATCCAACCAACCGGTCACGCCGCCAATCATTTTTTTCACCGGGCGTCCCAGTTTCGCCAAACGTATCGCCGCCTTTTCCGTGCCATTGCAATGTGGCCCCGCGCAGTAGACCACAAACAGGGTTTCTGGCGGGTAATCGGCTAAAGTGCGCTCATTAAGGCGCGGGTGGGGCAGGTTGACCGCGCCGTCAATATGCCCTTCAGCGAACAGCGCTTCGCCACGCACATCGAGCAAAATGAAGTCCTGCGTGTGGTTGGTCAGTGCGTGGTGTACATCCCAGCAGTCGGTTTCAAATTGCAATAAGGCGGAAAAATGAGCAAGTGCTTGCTCACTGCTGGCCGCAGGAATTCTCGATACCGCGCTCGACATAATGACTCTCCTTTTCATGATTGATGCGTCAGTGATGTGTAGTGTGCCGCACACTTTGCTCACGCAACACTGGCGCAAACGCCAATTATCGACAATATTACGTCAACACTCACATCACCTTTTCGTGCCAAAGGAAGCCCATGCGCCGCATCGCCATTCTCACTCACACTCACTGCTCGCTGTTTGAACTCGGCTGCGCCGTCGAGCTGTTTGCCCTGCCACGTCCGGAGATCGAACACTGGTATCACTGTGATGTGGTCAACCTTGAAGGCGAGCCATTTGACTCCACCGCTGGGGTACGAATTGAAGCCAAACGTGCTACCAGCCTGAGCGATTACGATACCTTGGTGATTCCCAGTTGGCCGACGCAGGACTCCCCTGTGCCCGAGCGACTTGCCAATGAAGTGCGCGCGTTTACCCAGGCAGGTAAGCGCCTGCTGACGTTTTGCTCCGGCGCATTTTTACTCGCTGAACTGGGCATTCTCGATGGCCGTCAGGCCACCACCCATTGGCGTTATGCTGAGCAGTTTAAAGCGCGCTTTGCCAAGGTCGATTACGTCGATGATGTGCTGTACGTGTGGCAGGATCCGATTGGCTGCTCGGCTGGCAGTGCCGCTGCGCTGGATTTGGGTCTGGCGGTGATTCGCCACGATTTCGGCTACAAGGTTGCCAATCAGGTGGCGCGGCGGCTGGTGATGTCGGCGCATCGCTCGGGCGGTCAGTCGCAGTTTGTTGAAGCGCCGATGCTGGCGGTGCCCAACCAGTTTGCGGGCGCACTGGACTGGGCGCAGCAGAACCTCACTGCGCCGCTTAATGTCGACCAACTGGCCGCGCGCGCCAATATGTCGCGCCGCACCTTTGAGCGAAAGTTTCGCGCCAGTTTTAACCTTTCGCCGAACGAGTGGCTGATTCAGCAAAAAATCGAGCGCGCTAAAGGGCTGCTGGAAGAAACCACGCTGCCGCTGGAACGCCTCGCCGAACAATCCGGCTTTGAAAGTGTGGTGACGCTACGCCACCATTTTCGCCGTTTACTCGGCGTATCGCCCAAACAGTATCAGCAGCAGTTTCTTCCCTAACTTATCGGCTAGTGCCTTTTGCATGAGAAGACAAAGAGAAAGTGAGTGCTCACAAATTATCCAATATCATCAGCGGCACGCGGTCGCTCAATGCGCGTAGCGCAATCCCATGCACCATGGCATCCGGCGCGCTGCACGCATCGCTGAGCACGCGAACCGAGTAATCGCTGGCCGCAGGCGACAGCGCGGTATGGGTGACGCAGTTTTGCGTCATCATGCCGCACACCACCAACTCACGAATGTTTTGCGCGCGCAGTACGTCACTTAAGGTGGTATTGAGAAAGCTGTCGGCGTGCTGCTTCTCCACCACAACGCTTGAAGGCACTTTGGCAATCAGTGCCGAATGCAATTTCACCCCTTCGCTGCCCGCTTTGAAAAAGGGTGCCTCTTCGCCGCCGACATGCTGTACCAATACGACAGACCAGCCGCGTTGCTGCGCGATATCTATTGCGGACAGTGTGTTAGCCAACGTCTGCTCAGCCAGATGCTGCGGATAAGCCCCTGCCGGGAAGTAGTCGTTTTGAATATCGATAACAATTAACGCCGTGTGACTCATGGTTTTCTCCTATTCTTGTTGGGATGAGTCCTGAGTATCCGCCGATTGCATTGTGTTGTTCAGAGTCTAAAATGACTTTTATCGAGCCAAAAACGACAGCAAGGATGTTTCGTGAACCGCATTCAGATTGCCATTATCGCCTACCCCGGTTGCCTGCTCTCTGCCGTGCATGGGCTGGAAGAAATGCTGTGGATGGCGAACCGCGCTTGCGCCGAACTGGAGCAGCCCTTTCAGTTTGACTGCCACCTGCTGCGCTGGCCGCTGGACGCCGCCACTCATGAAGATGTGCCTTACGCGGTGGTGGTGCTACCACCCAGTCGTGAACGCGGTTTTGACGTCAAAGCGCCGGTTGAACTCACCGACTGGCTGCAAACGCGTCATCAACAAGGTGCGATTCTCGCTTCCGCCTGTGCGGGCGTGTTTTTGCTCGCCGATACCGGTTTGCTGGCGCACAAAGTCATCACCACCCATTGGGGCTTGGCCGAACTGTTTCAGCAGCGCCATCCCCAGTTGCAGCTCAATACCGACGACATTCTGATCAACCAAGGCGACATCATCACCGCCGGCGGCATGATGTCGTGGATTGATTTGGGTCTTGAACTTATCGCGCAGTTTGCTTCGCCTGCCGTGATGCGTCAGGTGGGCAAATTGTTGGTGGTCGATACCGGCTCACGTGAGCAGCGCTACTACCAGCAGTTCACGCCCAGCTTTTTGCACGGTGATGAAAGCATCGTCGCACTGCAACATCTGATTCACCGCCGCTTTGCCGACAACTTAACCATCGTGCAGCTCGCCGAGCACGCCAGCGTCACCGAACGCACGGTGCAGCGCCGCTTCCTCAAAGCGACCGGGCTCAACCCGATTCAGTATCTGCAACGCGTGCGGATCCAAAAAGCTTGCGACTGGCTGGAATCCACCGCGCAGCCGTTTGAATGGATCGCCCATCAAATTGGCTACGAAGATGTCGGTGCCTGCCGAAAAGTGTTCATCAAAATCATGGGGTTAACTCCAAGCGATTTTCGCCGCCGCTTCGCGCCGTCCCACTATACGGTCGATACCGTGGCGCAAAGCGGCTGACAGTTTACCTTGATAAGGTGTTTTAAACTTCGCTACATTCATTTTTAAAACACCTTTTCATTTTTCACAAATCCTCTAAAATAGCGCCATTCTCCGGCGCTGAGCGCTTTCATTTTTGCAGGCACATTTCATGTCGAACCCCATTTCGCGCGCGATTACTTTGTTGGTACTGGCGAACTTGCTGGCCTCTTTTTCCGATGTGTCGCTTAAAGTGCTCAACGGCGAAGTGCCGACTTTCCAATATGTATTTATTCGCCAGTTGATCAGCACGCTGATTCTGCTGCCGTTGTGGCTGCGTATGCCGAAAGCTGAACGCATGCAGGGTGGAAAATGCTGGGTAACCTTCTCGCGTGCGCAACTTATCCTGCTGGGCAGCGCGTGCGCGATGATAGCGATCACTTACTTGCCACTCGCCACCGCCAACGCGATGTTCTACGTCGGCCCGCTGCTGATGCTGCCGCTGTCGATAACCCTGCTCGGTGAGCGCCCAGCAGTGAAACAGATTGTCGCCACTCTGATTGGCTTTGCCGGCGTGCTGGTGGTGCTACGTCCGGAGCAGTTTCACTGGGCGGCGATTGCGGGATTGGGCTGCGCGCTGTCGATGGGACTGGGGAATATTCTGATTCGCAAACTGCCCTCGGAGCAGCCGATGGTCGCGACTCTATTCTGGACTGGAGTGATGACGCTGCCACTGGCGCTGATTCTCGCGCTGCCACAATGGGCACCAATTTCCTGGCGTCATTTGGGCTGGATTGTGCTGATTAACCTGTTGGTACTGGGCTATCACGTTTTGGTGCTGCTGGCATACAAAGGGGTGGAAGCCAACCGCATCGCACTGGCGGAATATTCAGGCTTGGTGTTTGTCACCTGGTTTGGCGTGATGTGGTTTGACGAAGTGCCGGACGTGTTGACCGTGGTGGGCATCTTGCTTATCGTGGTGCCGATGATGCCGGTCAAATGGCGCCGGCTGTGGCGCGCCAGACAGAACAAAGCGCTCACGCAACAAGAGCTTTCTTAAATGCATTGAAGATTAAAAAAGCCAGCCGTTTCGGGCTGGCTTTTGGTTTTCATTTGGCCATAAATTGCTTGATATTAGTAAGCAAAACCAATGCGTTGACGTGGGTGCGCTGCGCTTTCCAGCTCATCGACCAACGCCGCGGCGTAGTCCGCCACAGAGATGCGGCTGTTACCTTGTGCATCGCTCAGCAGTTGGTCACCGCCAACGCGGTAAGCGCCCTGTTTTTCGCCCGGGAAGATTTCCGCCGCTGGGCTCATGAACGTCCAGTTCACTGAACTGGTGCTGGCTTTAAACACATCCAGCGCTTCGCCTTGTGCCAAGGCTTCAGCTTTATACGCTTCAGGAAAGTCCGGTACGGTCACCAGTTTTACGCCCGGAGCCACTTCGAGTGAACCCGCACCGCCGACCCATAGCAGACGCTCAACACCTGCTTGTGGCAGTTGTTCCAGCATCACGGTTGCGGTTTTCGCGACGATGTCGTGCGCGCCAGCTGCACGGCCACCAATGGATGCCACCACCACGTCGGCACCAGCGACTGCCGCAGCCAGGTCGCCACCCGCTTGCAGATCAAACTGGCGAACGTCCACGCCTTGTGCGCTGACTTTTGCCGGGTCGCGCACCACAGCAATCACGTCATGACCACGCGCTTGTGCTTCTTCAACAATGTGGCTACCAATCCAACCGCTTGCACCCAATACTGCTACTTTCATCTGAACTATCCTCATCTGGAATCTGAATTTTTCAATGGATGTTTCCAATCAACGGAGTCCAGTTTAGTTGCTAACCAAACCGTGAAAAATGCACAAAAAGGATGTAGATTGTTTCAATGTAAGTTACTAATTGGAGCCAACGATGGACAGACTGACCGCCATGCGCAGTTTTGTTGAAGTCGCTAACACCGGCAGTTTTACCAAAGCCGCGGACAACCTGAACCTCAGCCGGTTGCAGGTTACGCGCCATGTGCAGGAAATTGAGGACTGGCTCAAACAGCGCTTGCTGCACCGCACCACACGCAAAGTGAGCCTGACCGCCGCCGGAGAAGAGGCGCTGACCCGCTGCGAGCAAATTCTCGATCAGACCGCCGAGCTGGAAATTCGTGCGCTGGAGCAGTCGCAATCACTGACCGGCAGCATTCGTATTTCCGCCCCGATCGGGTTGGCGCAGCATCTGCTGCTCGACACCGTCGAAGCGTTTACCGATCTGCATCCGCAGGTGACGATTGATATTCTCGCCTCCGACCGCCTGTCGCAACTGGTGGATGAACGGGTGGATGTGGCGCTGCGCTTTACTCAGCAGCCGGACGAGAGTCTGATTGCCCGCCGCCTGATCCAGGTCGATACGGTGGTGTGTGCCTCGCCACAGTACTTGCAAACGCATGACCCCATCACTGAGCCTGCCGATCTCACCCGCCATAACTGCTTCGTGCATCTCACCAATCACACCTGGGATATGGTGCGCGACAATCAGCATTTCAGCGTCAAAGTCAGCGGTACGATTCGCGCCAACGACATGGATATTCTGCGCAGCGCGGCGCTGCATCATAAAGGCGTGGTGTGGCTGCCGTGCGATCTCGCTAACCCGTATCTTGCACGCGGTGAACTGGTCAAAGTGCTGGCCGATTATCACAGCCCGAGCAGTCATCTGTGGGCGGTGTATCTGTCGCGCAGTTATCAAACGCCATTGGTGCGTCAGTTCATCGATTTTGTCGCCGAGCTCTGGCAGGAAGACATTCGCGTGCCGGTTTAAGCGCCATCACGCAGAAAAACACACAATAAAAAAGGAAGCCGAATGGCTTCCTTTCGCTTTGAATACGCGTTGTTATGACTGAAAACGGCTGAGCGAAAACAGTGAGATATCGTGCTCCGTTTCACCGCGTACAGCCAAATCGCTGAGGATCTCACCAATCACACTGGCAAACTTAAAGCCATGGCCGGAAAAACCAGCCGCCACAATGATGTTATCGTGCTCTGGATGCGTATCGATGATGAAATTCTCATCGGCGGTCATGCTGTACATGCAGGTTTTTCCATACATCAGGCCAGACGTTTTGGGCATGACCGTCGCCAAAAAGCGCTCCAAATCGACGCTGTCAGTAACATTGTCGTAAGGGGCAACCGGCTGATCCGGGTCCTGCGCGTCACCACCATCGTGGCGACCGACTTTCAGCCCCGCACCGTCGATACTTGGGAAACCGTAGTAAATGCCTTGCGGCGAATCAAACGAGAATGCCGGGAACACGCCGTCACCATACAGCGCTTCGTCGGCTTCAAACCAGGCAAAGGTTTTGCGATTCGGCTGCATCGGCAGAGCAAAATCCAGCTTGTTCATCAGCTTGGTCGCCCACGCTCCCGCAGAGACAATCACTTTATCAGCCACGATCACTTTGTCGCCGCTGCGCAGCGTCACTTCGCCACCTTGGACTTCAATCTCTTCCAGCGGATGGTACGTCAGCAGCTCAGCACCGTGCTCCAGCGCCAACTGGCGATAAGCAGTGATACAGTCTTCACAACGCAATACACCCGAGGTCGATTCAAAACAACCGATGTAGCTCTCTGGCAGCGTGATGCCCGGAAAACGCTGGTGAATTTGTGCCGCAGTCAGCACTTCGATCGGCAACTGATATTTTTCCGCACTGGCGATGATCATCTGAATGAACGGCGAGGTGGCTTCACCCATATTAAGCACGCCAGTTTTGAGAAACAGCGTCTGGCCACTTTGGGCTTGCAGCTCTTCCCACAACGCCTGTGCGCGCAGTGCCAGCGGTACGTACTTTTCCCCTTCGCCGTAAGCGTGGCGAATAATGCGGGTTTCACCATGATGGCTGGCGTGGTGATGCGGTGGGTCAAAGGCGTCCATCATCAACACTTTTTTGCCCTGTCTGGCAAGAAAATAGCCTGCGGCCATGCCCATCGAACCGGCCCCAACGACCACAACATCGTATTTCACACCCACCTCTCCTTTGGCTGCTGAATTAAATACAAACGGCGGGTTGATGCCCGCCACTTGCTTTACTCTAACTGCCTCGTCCGGCAATGGATAATGAAAATTCTTCAGCTTTGCGCAAACAAACCGCAAATCTCAGCTAAAGCGCACACCGCTTGAGCAGTCGCGCTCGGGTTGCAAACCGTCAGCGCTGCGAACTGTTCACCAAGTCCCCCACCACGTGCGACACGTAGTCGGCTCCTTTGAGGATCTCATGAATGATTTCCGAGGCTTCGGCAATCAGGTCGGCGTTGCGCGTTGCCTGTTCGGTCACCTCCACCATGCTGCTGCGCACATTCCCCACCAGCTGATTATTGCGATCAACCATAGTGTTGATCTCCTCCGTCGAGCGGGTCGTGCGTGACGCCAGCGTGCGCACTTCGTCCGCCACCACCGCAAACCCGCGTCCGTGATCGCCTGCCCGCGCCGCCTCGATCGCCGCATTGAGTGCCAATAAGTTGGTTTGATCGGCAATCGATTTAATCGTGGTGACGATTTTCGAGATCTCTTCCGATTGGGTATTGAGATCATCCACCAGCCCCGACGAGCGTCGAATGTCTGAGGAGATTTTTTCTGAATTACTCAGATTCTGTTTCAGGATGCTGGCACCGCGTTCCGATACCTGGGCAGTTTCCACCGACGTGCTGTGCGCCACTTCCGCCGCTTTCTGGATCGCCAGTTGGCGCTCCATGCGTTCAGTAATATCGCAAGCGATCTTGGTGACTTTGATCACTTTACCGCGGTGATCAAACACCGGATTGTATGTCGCTTCGATCCACACGTTGTCGCCATTGCGACTCACGCGGCGAAACAAGCCATTTTTCACCTGACCATTTGCCAGGTCGCGCCAAAAGGTCGGGTTCTCTTTATAAAACTCTGGCGGACAGAAGATCTCGTGATGCTGGCCTTTGATCTCTCTCAACTCGTTGTAACCCAGCGCGTGCACAAAGTTGTCATTCGCGTCGATCACCCGACCATCGACGGTAAATTCAATCACCGCATTGGAGCGATGAATCGCTTGCAGCAAGGCTTTGTCGTCCACCGACTCTTCAAAATTCTGCGTGATGTCGTTGGCGATTTTCATGATGCGCACCACACGGCCATCCTGCTCAATCGGAATGTAGGTTGCTTCCAGCCACACATCATTACCTTGCTTGCTCTTGCGTAAAAAGGTGCCGCGCTGTGGTTTACCCTTGGCCAAGTCGCTCCAGAACTGGCGATATTGCGGTTTGTCCACCAGCTCAGGCGGACAAAACAGACGGTGATGCTGGCCTTTGATCTCATCGAGGGTATAACCCATGGTACTCAGGAACAGCGGGCTGGCATCAACCACTTCCCCCTCCGGAGTAAAGTAAATGGTTGCACATGAATTGGCGATACTCGACAGTTCAGCCTGTAGCGCGTTGATGATTTGATTATTGTTATCTTTAGGTTGGGTAACATTTTTACGAAACAACATACTCACTCCCTCGATTGACAAGCAGCGTAAGATTAAAAAACGCAGCAATCTGCTGCATAAAAAATGTGCAAAACTCCTACTAAAGTTAACCTTATTCTTCAATATATCAATTAAAGCACTTAAATCATTTCGTTCTATACACATGACCAATGTGTCATAACGCCCGCCCACCGAGGCGCAGAAACAGAAAAGCCAGCGACAAGCGCTGGCTATGGATGGTCACTTATGTGAACCCGGCCTCAGACGATGACTTCACCCAGTGCTGTCACGCTGGCTGCCGAGGTCTCCATCAGCACTTGAATGCCTTTTTCTTCCAGTTCCTGACGCACGCTGACCGGGAATGACGCATCGGTGATCACCGCGTCAAAACTCTGAATATCGAGGGCGTGAAAGGTGGCGATTTTGCCGTATTTGGATGAGTCGGACACCAGAATCACCTTCTGCGCCGCCGCAGCCACCGCTTTTTTAACAATCACCTTCGGCTCACTGGGGGTCGAGATGCCGCGCAGGTTCCATGACGAAGTCGACACGAACGCCACATCCACATTCATCCCCGCCAGAAAGTCCGACACCTTACTGCCCACGCTCGACTGGTTCTCGCGATCCACGCGCCCGCCGGTATGGTAAAGGTCGCTTTTGCTGTGATGAGTGAGATAAGCCGCAATCACAAAATCGTTGGTAATAAACAGCAGATCGTCGCGTGGAGCGAGTTGATGGGCAATTTCCAGCGTGGTGGTGCCGGCATCAAGATACACCGTGGAATTTTTCGGCACCAACTGGCTGGCAATGTGGCCAATCGCCGCTTTCTCGCTGGCATGTTGCGTCGCTTTGGCATCGTGGGACGGCTCCTGATGCAGCACCTTAGTGAGCTGCACGCCACCGGACACCGACAGCACCTTGCCCAGTTTTTCGAGTTTGGCGATGTCGCGGCGAATGGTCATGTGCGACACATCGAGTTGCTCAACCAGCTCGTTGATGCTGATAACTTCCTGTTGTGAAAGCAGTGACAGGATGGTTTTGTGACGTTCTGCTGGAATCATAATGACTTAGCCGTAGATGATAAGTGTGTTCATCTTACCAGCCATCCATCGATGTGTGAAGTTGTGTTAACTATTGTGAATTCAATCCGCTTTTGGGCACTAAACTGAGGGTAAGGAGTGTGAATTGCGGCTTAATTTTCACATTGTTGTTAGTGAATGGTAAATTTTGTGAGTTACCACACAGGATAATCGCGTAAAATTCACATATAATCACAACAAAGAACACAAATTAACATTTTAAAACACGTTTAGAGCGAGATAAGTGTATGGATAATCAAACAGTTAAGTCGGTAGCTGTGATCGGATTAGGCTCTATGGGCATGGGCGCCGCGAAATCCTGTGTTCGTGCCGGGCTGGATGTGTACGGCGTTGACCTTAATCCGGTTGCTCTGGAGACACTCGGCAACTACGGCGCGAAAGCGGTATCGAGCGACGCGAACCAATTTGCCAGCCAACTGGATGCAGTACTGCTGCTGGTGATCAACGCCAAGCAGGTGAAATCGGTGCTGTTCGATTCAGGTCTGGCCGCGAACCTCAAGCCTGGCACCGCTGTGATGGTCTCTGCCACGATCTCTGCTCAAGACGCAAAAGACATTGAAGCCGGCCTTAAGGCTCACAACCTGCTGATGCTCGACGCCCCCGTTTCTGGTGGCGCAGTCAAAGCGGAAGCGGGCGAGATGACCATCATGGCGTCCGGCAGCGAACAAGCCTTCGCAAAACTGGCGCCGGTACTCGACGCCACTGCGGGCAAAGTTTACAACATCGGTACGGAAATCGGTCTTGGCGCCACGGTGAAAATCATTCACCAGTTGCTCGCTGGCGTGCACATTGCCGCAGGCGCGGAAGCGATGGCACTGGCCGCGCGTGCCAATATTCCTCTCGATCTGATGTACGACGTGGTCACCAATGCAGCAGGCAACTCCTGGATGTTTGAGAACCGCATGAAACACGTGGTGGACGGCGACTACTCGCCTAAATCCATGGTCGACATCTTTGTCAAAGACCTCAATCTGGTCGCCGATACCGCGCAGGATCTGAAATTCCCGCTGCCACTGGCAAGCACTGCGCTCAACATGTTTACCTCCGCCAGCAACGCGGGTTTTGGTAAAGAGGACGACAGCGCCGTGATTAAAATTTTTGACGGCATCGACCTGCCTGGCGTGGAGAAATAATTATGTTGCTAGGAGTCATTGCCGACGATTTTACCGGCGCAACCGACATTGCAGGTTTTCTGGTGGAAAACGGCATGCGTACGGTGCAGCTCAATGGCGTGCCAGCGGGCGACACTCAAGTGGATGCCGATGCGGTCGTCATCAGCCTTAAATCACGCTCATGCCCGGCCAACCAAGCCGTCAGCCAGTCGCTGGCTGCGCTGTGCTGGTTACAGGCTCAGGGTTGCCAACAGTTTTACTTCAAATACTGCTCGACGTTCGACAGTACCGAGCAGGGCAACATTGGGCCAGTGACCGATGCCCTGCTGGCCGAACTGAATGAAACCTTCACTATCGTCTGTCCGGCACTGCCAGTGAACGGGCGCACCGTGTTCAACGGCCATCTGTTTGTGCTGGGTGAACCGCTGAACGAATCCGGGATGCGTCATCACCCGGTGACACCGATGACCGATTCGAGCGTCGTGCGCCTGATGAATCGTCAGTCGCAAGGCGAATGTGGTCTGGTGAACTATCAGGTGATTGAGCAAGGCGCCGATGCCGTGGTTGCCCGCTTTGCCGAACTGCAAAGCGAAGGCAAACGTTATGCTGTGGTTGATGCGATTAACAGCGCTCATCTGGTCACACTGGGTCAGGCCGCCAAATCGCTCAAACTCATTACCGGCGGTTCAGGTCTCGCCGCAGGTATCGCGCAAAACTGGGCCGACACACTGGCGGACCAAAGCGAAGCCAAATCAGCAGGCCTGCCGCAGCGCGCGCGCAGTGTGGTGCTGTCTGGCTCCTGCTCGCTGATGACCAACCAACAAGTGGCCCGTTATCAAACGCTGGCACCGCATTTTTCCGTCGATGTTGAAGCGTGTTTACGTGATGAACAGTACGTGCAGAATGTATTTGACTGGGTGACCAAACAGCTGGATGGCGACTACGCACCGATGGTATACGCCACCGCTGACGCCGAGCAACTCAAAGCCATTCAAGCGCAATACGGCGCGGCGGCATCAAGCGAAGCGGTGGAGCAGTTTTTCAGCCAGCTTGCGCACCAGTTGCAGGAGTTTGGCGTACAGAACTTTATCGTCGCGGGCGGCGAAACGTCCGGCACCGTGACCCAGAGCCTTGGCGTCACAGGTTTTCACATCGGACCGCAAATCGCTCCGGGCGTGCCTTGGGTCAAATCCATCGACGGTTCACTGTCGCTGGCGCTTAAGTCAGGCAACTTCGGCGATGAACGGTTCTTCGAAAAAGCGCAGGATTTTTATCTATGACAGAACAACAACTCAGAGAACAGATGGTCAGTCTGGCACGTTCGATGTTCGAACGCGGTTACGCCACCGGCGGCGCAGGAAATCTGTCGCTGAAACTGCCTAACGGCCATTTTCTTGCCACCCCAACCGGCTCATCTTTCGGCCGTTTGGTTGCTGATGAACTTTCAGTGGTGGATATCGACGGTAATCAGATCTCCGGCAAACGTGCGTCAAAAGAGATTGCATTCCATCTGGCGATTTACCGCAACAACCCGAAATGCAACGCGATTGTGCACCTGCATTCGACGTATCTGACGGCGTTGTCGTGTCTCGACAACCTCGATGCGGAAAACGCCATTCGCCCGTTTACGCCGTACTACGTGATGCGTATCGGCCAGTTACCGGTGATTCCGTATCTGCGTCCGGGTGAGCCACGCATTGCTGAAGAGCTGGGTAAACGCGCCGCCGATTATCGCGCCTTTTTACTGGCTAACCATGGTCCGGTCATCACCGGCACCGATATGGAAGATGCGGTCGATAACGCGGAAGAGCTGGAAGAGACTGCCAAACTGATGTTTTTACTTAACAATCACCCTGTTCGCTACCTGACCGATGCGGAAGTGGAAGACCTGAAAGGGAGAGGAAAATAATGGCCAAATTTGCTGCAAACCTCACCATGCTGTTCAACGAAGTGCCGTTTTTAGAGCGCTTTGAACAAGCGCACCGCGCTGGCTTTAAGGCAATCGAATTTCTGTTTCCGTATGCGTTCGAGCCACACGTGCTGGCAGAAAAACTGGAACAGTACGGCTTTGAGCAAGCGCTGTTCAACATGCCTCCGGGCGACTGGGACGCGGGCGAAAAAGGTTTTGCTGCCCTGCCGGGGCGCGAGCAGGAGTTCAAACAGAGCGTGACCACCGCGCTGATGTATGCCAAAGCACTGAACTGCAAAAAAGTGCACGCCATGTCGGGCATTATTAACCCTGCGTACAGCATGCAGCAACACATCGATACCTTTATCGCCAACATCCGTTATGCCGCGGATGCATTCGCCGAACATGGGATAGATGTGCTGATTGAACCACTGAACACCCGCGATGTACCGAACTACTTCGTCGCCCACCAGCGCCGCGCGGTGGAACTGATTCAGATGGTCGACCGTCCGAACGTGAAACTGCAACTGGACCTGTACCACGCGCAGATCATGGATGGCGATCTGGATGTACTAATCCGCGATTTAGCGCCGTTTACCGGCCACATTCAAATCGCGTCTGTGCCGGACCGCAATGAACCCGCCGGCGGCGAAATCAACTATCCGTACCTGTTCGATGTGCTGGACGACTCCGGTTACGACGGCTGGATTGGGTGCGAATACAAACCAAAAACCACCACAGAGCAGGGCTTGGCCTGGGTCAAACCTTACCTGTAACCCTTGTGAGCAATAGCAAAACGCCGCCTGCCTCAAAATCCTGAGGCAGTGGCCCTACACAATCTAAATATGGATAAATTATAAAAAGGACCGAAAGATGGACGCTGCTTTAATTGGAATCATCCTTGGGATCGTGGCCATGATGGTCATGATCATCAAGACTCGTATCCCTGTGGCACTGGCTATGATCATCGCCAGTATCATCATGGGTTTGTTTGCCGGCATGGCACCAACGGATCTGGTCAATGCGATCAAAGCCGGCTTTGGTGGTGTGCTCGGTGGTATTGGCCTGATCATCGCGTTTGGTGTGATCATGGGTGCCTGTTTTGAACGCTCCGGCGCTGCAGTACGTATGGCGAAAACCTTCGTCAAACTGTGCGGCAAAGGACGTGAGGACGTGGCGCTTGGATTCACAGGCGTGCTGGTCGCTATCCCGGTTTTCTGTGACTCTGCCTACATCATTCTTCATTCCCTTGTTCGCGCCATTTCGCGCAATACTGGCAAGTCCGCAGTCGGCCTTGGGGTAACGCTGGCTTTAGGCCTGCTGATCACCCATGCGATGGTGCCACCAACGCCAGGACCAGTTGCTGTCGCAGGCATTCTGAACGTAGACCTTGGCGTATACATGCTGTGGGGGCTGGTGGTGTCGGTTCCTATGATGCTGCTGTCTCTGTTCTACATCCGTAAAGTGGGCAAAGAGTACTACCGCGTACCAAACGGCGACAGCTGGATCACACGTGAAGCCGACTGGGCAAATCTGGAAGTTGTACAAGAGACCGACGAGCGCCACCTGCCAAGCAACTTCCTGTCATTTGGCCCGATTCTGATCCCGATTATTCTGATCCTGGTCAGCACGCTGACGCCAAAAGACGAATCGCTGTTCTATGCGGTGATTTCGCTGCTGGGTAACCCGGTGGTGGCGGTCGGTATCGGTGTACTGATGGCACTGTACGGCCTGACCCGTAACATTGAACGCAAAGACATGATCGGTTCAATGGACGATGCCCTGTCGACGACGGGTCTGATTCTGGTTGTGACCGGTTGTGGCGGAGCGATGGGGGCGGTACTGAAAGCCTCTGGTGCGGGTCCTCAGGTGGCCGAAGCGATTGCCAGCAGCGGTATTCCCCCTCTTCTGGTCCCACTGGCGATTGCCTCGATGCTGCGTCTGATCCAAGGTTCTGCGACCGCATCAATGATGGTAGCAGCCACCATGACACTACCGCTGGTGGAAACGTTAGGTCTGGATCCGGTATTCGTTGCACTAGCGTGCGCAGTCGGCCCGGTTGGCTTCTCGCACCTCAACGACTCTTACTTCCACATCATCAGCCGTACGCTGGGAATTACGGAATTGTCGGACCAACTGAAAATCTGGACAGTATCCTCAACCATCGCATGGGCAATTGGTGCCAGCATCGTCATGGCGCTGAACCTGATCTTCGGTAAAGCAGGTACCCTGCTGGACCCAATCGTACCGTTCGTTGTCCTTGCCGCCATCATGCTGTGGATGAAAGCCAAAGAGCCCAAGAAAGTGCTGAAAACCGCCAATTAAGCGCGCTTAGCACTCCACGTAAAAAGCCCCTTCCTCGGCTCAGAGTGAAGGGGCTTTTCTTTATTACATTCTGCGTTCACTGTGCCGATGGCAGCGCCAGCGTGTTCTTGAAACAATCGAGCAGCATATAAGAGTGCATGCCGGAAATGCAGCGCGTCTGAAAGGTTTCGTTAATCAGATGATTGAATTCCGTCATGCTGGCACAACTGACCTTGAGCGCAAAATCGTGCTCACCGGTAATCGAATAACATTCGTGAATGATCGGCGTTTGCTCAATCAGTGCCAGCAGCTTATGGCGTGCATCCGGCTCCGACTTGCTGTATTGCACCATCACCAGCGCATTGACATCAAACCCTGCTTTGGCGTTGTTAAGCACCACTGAATAGCGCTCAATGATCCCCGATTGCTCCAGCCGTTTCAGGCGACGAAAACATTGCGATGACGAGAGGTTAACAGCTTCGGCCAATTCCAGACGCGGGATACGGCTGTCTTTCACTAGTAACTCCAGAATGCGAACATCGAGGCGGTCCAGGGCTATGGAATGCACAATATTTTCCTTAATATCACTATTTATGCTTGGTTTATCGCATTAGCTTGTGCTTTTCAAGCGCAGATTGCTAAGAATTCAGCGTGACTTTATTCGTATGATTAGAACTACGATATTACCCAAGGAACGGAGCCACAATGAGCACACTCGACCTCAATTTTATTCGCCAGCAGTTTCCTGCGTTTGAACAACCTTCCCTGCAATCTCAGGCTTTTTTTGAAAACGCCGGCGGCTCGTACCTGTGCCGCCAGGTGCTGGATCGCTTCGACACCTACTTTCACCAGTTGAAAGTGCAGCCCTATTACCCCAATGCAGTCTCAGGTAAAGCCGGACAATGGATGGACGAGAGTTATCACGCGCTTGCGCCTTGGCTGGGTGTTTCCGCCAGCGAGATTTACTTCGGTCCGTCCACCTCACAAAACACTTATGTGCTGGCCAATGCCGTGATGGGCTGGTTGCAGCCGGGTGATGAAATCATCGTCACCAATCAGGATCACGAAGCCAACAGCGGCGCATGGCGACGTTTAGCTGAGCGCGGCATTGTGGTGCGCGAATGGTCCGTCAACAGTGCCAGCGGTATGCTGGAACTAGAGACTTTGACGCCACTGTTCAACGCCAACACCAAGCTGCTAACCTTTCCGCACTGCTCAAACCTATTGGGCTACGTGAATCCTGTGGCCGACATTTGCGCGCTGGCTCATCAGCACGGAGTACGCACAGTGGTTGACGGCGTCTCCTACGCTGGCCATGGTCTGCCGGATGTGCCTGCGCTGGGTACCGATATCTATCTGTTTTCCCTGTACAAAGTCTACGGACCGCATTTGGGAGTCATGGTGATTCAACCAGAGATGGCGGAAAAACTCAGCAATCAGGGCCACTATTTTAACGCCGGAATTCGCGAGAAAATGCTCTATCCTGCGGGGCCGGATCACGCTCAGGTGGCGGCGACAAAAGGGGTAGGTGAATACTTTTCGGCGCTGTATCAGCATCATTTCCCTGATGAACTCAATGCCATTGACGCGCACAAAGCACAGGCTGTACGCACGCTGCTGCACGATGCCGAACTGGCACTCCTGGAGCCGTTGATGACTTATTTGCGAGCGCACCCCGCGATTCGTATTATCGGCCCGGACACGCTTGAAAACCGAGCGCCAACGGTGTCGATCACAGTTGAAGGCCACGTGCCGCTTGATCTGGCAGAAACACTCGGTGAGGCGGGCATTTTGTGCGGCGCAGGCCATTTTTACTCCTATCGCCTGCTGCAAGGTATGGATATCAACCCAACGCTTGGCGTGCTGCGTTTTTCGATGGTGCACAACAACAGTCCTGAGGAAGTGCAGCGGTTAATCGACACGTTAGATGCTCTGCTGGCCGCGTAAACACCCCGTGCTGATTCACTGAACAATTGACCAAGCGATCAAAACAATCGCTTGGTCATCGCCGGGTTTACTGCGACAATAGCGGCGTTTCTTTATATTAAGGTTCATTATGAAACTTTTAGTTCGCAACCTGTCTCGTTCAACGACTGAACAGGAAATCCGCAAGCTGTTTTCAGATTTCGGCACAGTAAAAGAGTGTACGCTGGTTCTTGACCAGGAAACTGGCCAGTCAAAAGGTTTTGCCTTTGTCGAAATGCCAGATGCCGCAGAAGCCAAAACGGCCATCAATGCGCTGAACATGACAAGCGTGGCAAAAAGCAAAATCCGCGTGAAAGCGGCGCAGCAGTAATCTCAAATTCTGCCGAGAGAGAAGCCAACCATTCGGGTTGGCTTTTTTGTGTCTGAATGATGGGCTCAGGTGCCGCTGTCAGCCAGTTTCAGACGCGACAGCACGCGCTGTGCATTGGTGGAACAATCGACACCCTCCGGTCGCGATTCAATATCCTCGACAATACTCAGCAGATGCGCTTTGGTCTCAGCCAGTTTGGCCTGCAGTTGCTCAATATCGGCAATTTTGCTGCGTAGGCGCTCCACCAGTACCTCGCCCTGCCATTGCGTCAGATCCGATGGCAGCAGCGCACCGATTTCCTCCAAACTGAACCCCGCTTGTTGACCGAGCATAATCAGCTCCAGCGCCAGCACCGCCTCTTCGGGATAAGTGCGATAACCATTGGCGCGGCGCTGCACCATTTTTAGTAGTCCGGCACTTTCATAAAACCGAATGGCTGACGGAGCCAAACCCGTACGTTTAGCCAGCTCTCCAATCTTCATGTTGTTCATCCTGTGGTGACGATGAGTCATTATAAAGTTTAAGTGAACTTGAAGGTCAATGCTGTTTGAAGCCAACATTGTCGGTTTATTCAAGCAAATTATTGACACTATCAACAAAGCTTAGTTACTCTGCCCAAAATCATATCGTTGATAGAGTCAACATTATTAGGAAAGCACTTATGAACTCTGTGGAACAGATTCGCAGTGAACTGCGTTATCTGGTGCGTGAACTGGGATTATTGGACAAAAACTGCTGGAATTCGGGGCTGTCGCTCAGTCAGGCACACCTGCTGACCTACCTGAGTAAAAACGGCTCAACTCCGTTTTCCGAACTGTGTATTCAGCTCAACGCCGACAAAGCGTCACTCAGCCGCACCATCAACAAACTGGTCGAAAATGGCGACGTGCAGCCGATGCCGCACCCACACGACAAACGCCAGAAATATTACCAAATCACGCCAGCTGGCAGCGACACTCTGCAGTGCGCCAATCATGCCGCCAACCACGCATTGGGCGATGTGATAGATTCGCTGGCTGACGATGCACAAGCGGCAGTGCTCAATGGCCTGCGTACGCTGCGCCTGAGCGCCTTTCACCACAACACACGCCATCAGCAAGCCCGCGTACAAGTGGAGGCGTTAAATCCGGTTTATCGCGCCGAAGTCGAGCAGTTGGTGATGGATGTGTTTGCGCAGGAGCAGAATATTCCGCCAGCATTGATTCCATTTGCGAAGGACAGCGATGTGAAATGGTGGGTCGCGCGCTCCGGCGAGTACATTTTAGGCGTCGTCGCCGCTTGGCGTGAAGGTGACGCTTGGCACTGGGGACGCTTTGCCGTGAATCGTCAGTTTCGCGGTTTGGGAATTGGGAAATCGCTGGCGTTGGCCTCGCTGACAGAACTGCTTGCGACAGAGCCGGAAATCTTGATTGAAGCGCGCGATACCACCGTCAACATTGTGCGCCAACTCGGCGGTGAGGTACTGGGTGAAGCGTTTGATTTCTATGGCATGCCCGTCACGCCCATGCGCCTCACCGCCACCCGTTTTCATGCCACTCAGCAGCTGATGTGAGGCAGATACACGCTCTGCCTCTAAAGGATGGGGTAATATAGCTTCTGCCCCAGGCACACCGCCTGGCAGTGTGCCTGTTCAGTTACGCTTTGCGCGCCGACACCAGCACCAGCATCGGACGTTCCGCCTCTTCCGCCAGAGCAGGCATCGCGGCAATTTGCTCGGCGCTTGGTCCCCACTCTTCGATATGCTCAAGCACAAAGCCCGCCGCGATCAGAGCGTTGAGAATCGAGCCCAGTGTGCGGTGGTATTTGATGACGCCTTCGGCCAGCCAATTCGACACGCGCTGGCCTTCATCCTGATAGCGATTCACCGCCCACGAACGTTGACCATCGGTATCGGTGAGCCAGCCCTGACGCCGTGCGCAGGTAAAAATCGGGTGCTCCATGGAAAAGACCAACTGACCGCCGGGTTTCAGCGCCTGAAATACGGTGGTAAACGTTGGGTTGAGATCGGGCAGATAATGCAGCGCCAGCGAGCTGTATACGAGATCGAACTGCGCATTACCCAGCGTGAGGTGTTCCAGATCGCCGCGCTGATAATTAATGCGCGCATCCGCAGTCATGGCGTGCGCTTTATCCAGCATCTTTTGCGACAAGTCGATTCCCAGCACTTTGGCTGCGCCTTTGTCGGTCGCCGCGCGGCAAAACCAGCCGTAGCCGCAGCCCAAATCCACCACGTTTTTTCCGGTAAGATCCGGCAGCATCGCTTCAATCGATGCCCATTCCGGTGCGCCGTCGAGTCCAAACTGCGAGCGCGGCAACTGTGCATAACCGTCAAAAAACGCAGCATTATCATAAATATTCTGAGACATGGTCTTCATTCCTCAATCAATAAAAATCAGTGACCTCAAATGCGAGGCATAAAAAAAGCGAACCGGGCTGGCTGGCCCCGTTCGCTCGTGCTGCCGACAAACGGCAGAAACAACAAGGGCCACGGTGAAACCTCATCCGTAGCCCTTGTTTCGCTCGCTATCGATATGACGTGATCTCTCCGTAAAGAGATCAGTCAAAACCATAGCGATGAATTTGTCGAAATGTTTATTTCGTTGGCTCTGTCCAATGTTTCATCGCAAACAATTGTCAGAGCTCACTCGGGTCACTCGCTGATCCGAGGCGTAAAGCGGTTGCATGGTCGTTTTCTTCAACTTGCTGTTTATGAATCGGCGCTAATTTTAAGCCGTTCGGGCATAGAGTCAAGTGCGGTGACTTGGTCAAGATGCTCGGCACTTGCTCATAGCATGGCATCGCCCGCGATTTGCTGCTTCAACCACTGAATAAAACAGCGCACTTTGGGTCGCTGTAAATTCTTTTCCGGTAAACAAATAAAATAGGCGGCTTGAGGCTGAGTTTGCTGCGCATCAATTCGCACCAGTGTGCCGTTTTGAATATATCGCTGCGCCAAACTGTGCTTAATTAAGCCGACCCCTTGCATCGCCAAAGCGCTTTCCACCACAAACTGAGAACCATCAAATAATAGCGTCGGCTGCTTCACCGGTTGGTGATGCTCATTAAGCCACGTTTCCCATCGCATGTCGGTATGAATATCTTCAATCAGCGCGGCTTTCTGCAAATCCGCCAGCGTTTCAATACCGAGTTCCTGCTGATAATGAGGATGACAGACGGGATAAATCGCATCATCCATCAACCATTCACTATGCATACCAGCATACTGCCCTGAACCAAATCTCACGCACACATCCACGCGGGTGTCGTCGGGCGAAGTGAGGCGATTGGTGGGTTCAACCAATATGCTGATGTCGGGAAACTGAGCGCGAAACGCCTGCAATCGAGGGATCAACCAGTGATGGGCGAACGAGCTGGGCGCGGAGATGGAGAGCTGGTTGGGGCGCTCATCCGCCGTCAATGCATCTACGCCCGCCTGCAAATGGCGAAAGCCGAGTTTGACCTCTTGATAGAGGTTTTCGCCGCTGGGCGTCAGGCCGATGGTGCGATGATTGCGCGTAAACAGCGACGTGTCGAGCGTGGCTTCAAGTTGGCGGATTTGCTGGCTCACCGCCGCAGGGGAAACACATAAATCCTGAGCCGCCAATTTAAAACTGCCCAATTCGGCAGACTTATAAAAATAGAGCAATCCTTGCAGGGGCAGGTGACGACGTTTCAATTAACTCAGCCTTAATCAGAGGTAAGGAATGATCGTTTGCCAGATTAACACCGATTCATAAAGATACGAAACCAAGATAAGCCGCGCTGCTGATTGTCACGGGGGAACGACAAATTCATCCCTCCATCATGAGTCATCTCATAATAAGGATTCGTTTTGTATCGCAAACCATTCAGAAATAACGTCGCCCCGATCTCAGGGAATATTTTCAATCGCGTTGATTGTTATTTTCCTATCGCATCAAACAGGAATCGCACTTTAACGCCATCGGAGGCGAAACAATGAAAACCCTTAGCACTCGCTTGCTGCTGCTCTCGTGTTCACTGGTGTTGATGGCGCAAATGTCCACCACGTTGTACTTACCCGCGCTGCCCTTGGTGGCGAGCGAGCTCAACATCAGCCGCTACGGTGCTGAACTCTCGATGTCATTGTTTGTGTTCGGCGCGGCGCTTCCTGTCATTTACTGGGGCCATGCCGCCGAAAAGTACGGCCGCAGGCCCGCGCTCTCGTTGGCATTGCTGCTGTTTATTGGTGCTTGCTTGAGTCTCTACGTGGCTCAATCGCTGACCCAGTTATTGCTAGCACGCGTGATACAAGGCGCAGCCGCTGGCGGGGCCGCAATCATTGCTCGAATCGTGATTCGGGATTACTGGAGCGGTGACGCGTTGGCGCAAAAACTCTCGCTGTTATCAATGGCTTTTATTGCCGCCTTGGGCCTGGGGCAGTTTGTGGGGGCGATGCTCACGCGCTACAGTGACTGGCGCGTCGGCTTTCTGCTGCTGGCGTTGATTGCCCTGCTGGCGCTGCTGACCACCTCTCGTTTCCCACTCAAGGGGCCTGCGCAACCCCAGCACACACCTGGCGCCAGCACCCACTACCTGACCATTCTTCAAGACAAGGGATTTCTTGTGCCTTGTGTTCAAGGCGGCTTGGGCTTTGCTACGATCGTCACGTTGCAGCAAGCCAGCCCGTTTGTCTTTGCCGAAACGCTGCACCTTTCGAGCCAGTGGTTTGGTGTATTTGGTTTGGCGATAGGCTTGGTTTACCTGCTGGGCTCACTGCACGTGAAGCGCTACGTGACTCAAATCGGCAGCCAACCAATGCTGCGTCGCGGCGCCTATTGCGTGGCGATGGGTGCCCTGTTGATGTTAGGCCTGTGGCTGCTGAGCGATATGTTGCCACCGCACGCCCTGACTGGCGGTTATCTCGCGCTGTACTTGGTGATCATTTGGGGTCAAGCGGTGATTTTTCCCAACAGCATGTCGCTGGCAGCAAGCCATTCAACGCACAGCGGCGCACGCAGCATCGCCCTGTGCGGTTTCTTGCAACAATCGATGGCGGGCGTGGCGGCTATGCTGGCCGGGGGCGCAACTCAGAGCCACAGTTGGGTGTTTGGGGTGGCCATCATGAGCGTGGTGATCGTCGGACTCACCAGGAGCAACCCGAAGGTACACGCTTGTCAGTCATAACATCGTGAAGTGAAGAAGAAAGAGAAAGCAGTTCGCGCGATCGTCAATAGTCAACCACGCCAAGCGTCCAGCATTGCACCGATAGCGGCGCAATGCTGGCTGAGATTAGTCTTGCGGCATCCGTTTACTTTTCGGAACGTAGTTCAGAATCGAGATTGGCACTGGTTTTTTCGGTTCAAATCCTTCCACCACACGACGCTCAATCAAGTGGCCCAGACGGCTTTCAATCATGCACAGGTTTTTGAAGTTGTCTTTGGAGACAAACGAAATCGCCTCGCCTTTGGCGTTTGCACGGCCCGTACGACCAATGCGGTGCACGTATTCGTCCGCCGGGAATGGTAAATCGTAGTTCACCACGCGAGAGAGTTCGTGAATGTCGATACCACGCGCGCCAACACCAGTCGCGATCATGTACTTGATTTTGCCCGCTTTGAAATCTTCCAGCAGTTGCACGCGCACAGCCTGACTACGACCACTGTGGAATGCTTCCGCCGTAATACCACGTTTTTCCAATTGGCTCGCCAGTTTTGCTGCACCATGTTTGGTTTCGATGAAAATCAGCGCCTGATCCCAGTTATTTTCGGTGATCAGATGGCTCAGCAACGCGGATTTTTTGTCTTTATCGACCGTGATCAGCCACTGCTCGATGTTCGATTTTGATGCCTGATTCGCCGCAATACTGATTTCAAACGGGTCGTTCACCGCGGTTTTCGCCAGATCGCGCACCTTGTGCGACAACGTGGCAGAAAACAGCAGGTACTGCGCATCCCGAGGCAGGCGATCGATGATTTTGTTGATCGATTCGATAAAGCCCATGTCGAGCATGCGGTCGGCTTCATCCAGAACCACCATTTCCACTTCTTCGAAGTAAACGGCGCGCTGACCGTACATGTCCAGCAAACGCCCCGGCGTCGCCACCAACACGTCCACACCCTCAATCAGACGCTGTTTCTGAGCCTGCTCTTCCACACCACCATACATCGCCAGCGTCGTCAGTCCGGTGTGTTGGCCGTACTGCGCCACTTTGTCTGCCACCTGAATCGCCAGCTCGCGAGTCGGCACCAAAATCAGGGCACGAATACGTTTTTTACGTTGCGTTTCGCGTCCTTGCAGTTTGTGCAGAATAGGCAGCACGAAACTGGCGGTTTTACCCGTCCCGGTTTGCGCCGCAGCGATCAAATCCTGCCCCTGCAAAATCACCGGGATGGCTTTGGTTTGAATGGTGGTTGGCTTTTGATAACCGAGTTCTGCCACTGCTTGTGTCAGGGCTTCACTCAGTCCAAGTTTGGAAAATGACATGAACAGACTCTGAATTGGTAACCGTTAAAGTAGAGCATGCTCTACCACAGCGCGGAATTCTAGCATGATTGCACAACGAGACAATGATTGCTGACCAGATTCGCCCTATGTAATTCGTCTTGTGCATATGCCAAAGGACGACAACATCACACCGAGTGAGGATAACCAGCAGGAGAAAAAGGAGTCACTTTACCTGAGGTAATGTTTGCAAAAGATTCTTGACTGCTGCCACGACATCATTCGCGGTAATGGTCTGAATGGTACCCTGAGGTTGCGCCACCAGCATGGTAGCGAAATCGGAAATAGGGTCGCAGTTCGCGCGCCATTGTTCATCGGCTCTCATGATTAATGTCGGCACCTCAAGCGCCGCAGCAATGTGTCCCATAGAGGTATCTGTCGTCAGGACCAACGCCATTTCGCGCAGCCAGTCGCCAGCATCGCTGATTGACGATGAACGGATGTAATGAACACGCTCTTCATGCGCATAAGCCGCCAACTTGGCACGGTTTTCAGGTAAATCAAATACGCACACCTGAATACCCAGCGACTCCAAGCCAGTCAAAATAGCACTGGTTTGTTCGTCACTCAGCGTGTTTCCTGTCTGTGAACCACACGGATTGAACAACAGTTTGATACCTGACGGCAACGAACGGTCTTGATCATGTACTCGCGGCAGATTGAGATTGAACGCTAACAGCTCAGGTTCCTTCGCCTCCAGATCACTCAGAATGCTCATCATGCGGCGAGTAAAATGCGGAGCCTGATGTTTGTCTTTACCGACAACCCCATCAAAAATGTTGAGCGCAAACGGGTCTATCTTCTTGGCCAGAGTTTCCTGCAGATAGGGCAAGCTGAATTTGCCTTTCGCCGCCAAGCGGTTGATACGCCATAACTCAACCCAGTTGCTGCGTTCACCCAAATAGACAACTTTATCGAAGTGCTGTTCATACAACGTCTTTCTCACACGATGTTGTGCAAGTGCTCGCTGCGGTTTTAAACCGAGATCTAATAACCAGCAGCGGCTCACCGCCGGGTGATAGCGGATGATTTCATGATTTCTGGAACTGCAAAGCACCTCCAACTGCCAATCAGGAAAAGACTGTTTCAACGCGCTAAATAATGGTGCCGTCATCACCATATCGCCAATCGCGTTATATGGGATGAGTAAAACTCTTGGCTTTGCAGAGGCCTTGGACGCTGAAAATCTTGGCTTACCAATGAAGTAAATACTCCATTTAAACAAAAGCTTAAGTAACATAAAAAGGGGGAATTCCAAGGCAAAAAGGGTTAACAAAAAGAAACGCCATACATGGGGGAATTACCATGTTTTATCCAGAACATTTTACAAACAGAAACGATATCCACAATAAAAATTTCTAAGCCTAGTCAAACTAAAGACAGAACTTCTGATTTTCGTGGCTCGTTCTTAACTTTCAGTAAGACCGAGAAATGGCATGAACGTTCGTTGATATTTCTGTTTAATGACAGTAATTGCTGATCTGAACTGGATAAGATAGCCAGAAACGGGAAGGTTTGGGTAAGAATCACGTCAAAAAAGGCGCGAATCATCGCGCCTTTACAGTGTAAAGCGGCTTATGCCAATTTGAGATCAAACTGCATGCGGTACTGCACCATATCCTCAATGGTCAGAACTGGCATGTTGTGCAGCTTGCCAAATGCTACGATTTCAGGCGTTTTAGCCATCGTGCCGTCTGGATTGGTGACTTCGCACAGAACACCTGATGGCATCAGACCCGCCATCTGCATCAAATCCACCGTACCTTCGGTATGACCACGACGCGCCAACACGCCGCCTTTGCGTGCGCGCAGCGGGAACACATGTCCTGGGCGCGCTAAATCGTCAGGTTTCGCGTTCGGGTTGATCGCCGTTTTGATGGTGGTCACACGGTCTTTTGCAGAAACACCAGTAGTCACGCCGTGGCGCGCTTCGATGGTCACGGTAAACGCAGTTTGGTTTTTGCTGTCGTTCACTTGCACCATGGGTGGCAGTTCCAGCTTGTTGGCCTGTTCATCGGTCAGACACAGACAGACGATGCCGCTGCATTCACGGATCATCAGTGCCATTTGTTCCGCGGTCAGCGTTTCTGCTGAGTAGATGATGTCGCCTTCGTTTTCACGATCTTCATCGTCGAGCAGCAACACACCGCGGCCTTCGCGCAGCGCTTGCAGTGCATTTTCAACACGGGTGATTGGGTCGCCGAATTCGGCAAGTAGCGATAACTGATTCATGGTTACTCCTAATAATGACCAGAATCAGGGCTGTTATGAGGGATCAAAAGCCAAAACCAAGTGCACCAAATCCTAGGCGTGAGGGAACCTCAAACCGTCAGGCTGGTGTGTTTGTCATTCTCTCTCATCCGGACTGTAACCGTCGGCTCTGGCGTCTCACCAGATCTGCTGACCTCGACGAATCGAGCGCTCGTGGGCTCACCCTGTTGGGTATACCACCGGTGGGGAATTTCGCCCCGCCCTGAGAATACGTTAAAAATAGTAAGCCGCTACGTTCAGCATAGCGGCCTGAGGTATGGTAGTGCTTTCATAGACGATTGAAAAGCACCCGTGGCGCAAATGGTGTAAAAAGCGCCGCGTCTCGATCAAAGCGAGCGATTTAACGCAGAACGAAGCGTCCGAGCAACTTGAGCCACAGCTTGCGATGGTTAAGTAACCAGCGGCTACGTGGCAGTTTGCTGAAGGAATGCAACACGGTTTTGGCATGTGAAAACGTCTGGAATCCTTCAAGGCCGTGATAATGTCCCATCCCCGATTCCCCCAAACCGCCAAACGGCGCATCATCGGCCGCGACGTGCAACAGGGTGTCATTAATCGCCACACCGCCACTGTGGGTGCGTTTAAGCACATAATCAATGATGTCCTGATCGTCACTCATCACATACAGCGCCAGCGGTCGCGCCTGCGCATTGACGCGTTCGATGGCTTCTTCAATGGTGCGGTAACCGACTAACGGCAAAATAGGACCGAAGATCTCTTCTTGCATCACTCGCATCTGATCCGTCACTTTGCTCACCAGTTGTGGCGCCATCTGACGTTCAGCCAAGTCAAGTGTACCAGTCAGCGAGCTTACCTCAGCGCCTTGCTGACTTGCATCATCCAGCAGCGCCTGCAGCCGTTGATGCTGCGCCTGATTGATGATGTGTGTGCAATCGAGTTTGCCCTGCTTGCTGACAAAACGTTTGGCAAAGCGGCGCAAATAGAGTTCGGTAAAAGGGGCCACCTGCGCTTCTGGCAGCATCACATAATCGGGCGCAACACAGATCTGGCCGCTGTTGGTGGCCTTGCCCAACATGATGTTGTCTACCGCACGTGGAAGATCGGCATCGGGCGCGATGATGACCGGAGATTTGCCCCCTAACTCCAGCGTAACTGGCGTGAGATTGTGCGCAGCGGCAATGGCCACTTTGCGCCCAACCGCCGTGGAACCAGTAAACAGCAGATGCTGGAATGGCAATGCACTGAAAGCCGCGGCAATCTCCGCCTCTCCTTCCACGCATTGGGCGATATCGCCCAGTGACGCCACAATACGTCGCAGCACCTGATTGGCCTGCGGCGTGTGTTCACTGAGCTTTATCATGACCTGGTTGCCGGCTGCGACCGCGGTCACCAGCGGTGCCAGGCTCAGCACCACCGGAAAATTCCACGGCACAATAATGCCGACCACACCCAGTGGCTGATAGCGCACACAAACGCGCGAGGGCGCCAGAATCAGCCCCGTTTTACGTCGCTGCGGTTTCATCCAACGTTTGAGAGATTTGAGGGTGTAATCGAGATGACTGACCGCTGGCACGATGTCGCACAGCAAAGTGTCAAAACGGCTGCGATAACCAAAGTCACGGCTCAGGGCCTCCACTAAAGCACTCTGCTCGGTGAGCAGTGCCTGCTTGAGCGCCACCAGACGCTGCTGGCGTTTTTCCAGTGAAGGGGACGGGTCGTTGGCAAACTGAATGGCTAAACGACCAAACTGAGCGGATAACAGGGCCTCCTCACTAAGAGGTTCGGTGACCACATCGGCTAACTGCGCCATAGTCTCTCCAAAGTTACAGGTTGTGAAGCAGCTCCGGGTTGATGCCAAAGCTGGTCTTATGTTCTTCAATCACAAACTCGCTGCGAGTCTGGATCACGCCCGGTAGGGTACCCAATTTCCCTGACATAAACGCCTGATAGGCCTTCATGTCTTTAACACGTACTTTAATCATGGTGTCGAAATCCCCGGACAACGAATAACACTCTTCGATTTCCGGCACATCGCGCACCGCTTCAGCAAAGCGTTCAAAAATTGAAAAGCTGGTCTGGTCAAGACGGATATGAATGAATACCTGAACGTCCAATCCGAGTTTTTCCGCGTTCAACTCCGCATGATAGCCTTTGATGTAGCCCTCTTTTTCCAGCCGTTTCACCCGATCTGAACAAGGGGATGTGGTGAGATTGACCATCTTGGCCAGTTCCACCACTGGCAAACGTCCTTTGTCGTGCAGAATGCGCAGAATTTGTTGGTCTACCCGGTCTAAATGCATAATGTTCGAATTCCCTGTGAGACATCATTTGCGACATACAATACTGACTAATCCGCTCAGGAAGAAACGTTTCAATACGGGTTGTGATTGCGTTCACAGTGAAAAAATAAAGGGCATCGTCAGATGCCCTTAGTTGTTTACGGTAAATCAAAGTCTGAAGCGGGAAATTTCCTGATCCAACTCCTGCGCCAGATTGTGCAGCTCTTTGGCCTGCTGCACCGCATCCTGAGCGTCGCTCGCTAGCGCGTCACTCACTTCGCGCACCGACTCCGTGTTGCCGTTAATGTCTGCTGTTACCAAGGATTGCTCCTCTGCCGCCGAAGCAATTTGTGTCGCCATGTCGCTGATCAGTTGAATCGCTTCACTGATCGCCTGCAGGCTTTCCCCCGTTTGATTGACATCGCTGACACTGGTTTCCACCAGCTTATGGCTTTCCGTCATCACCGACACCGCATTTGAAGTCACTTTCTGCAAACCGGCGATCTTGGTCTGAATTTCTTCTGTTGAGGCATGAGTACGCTGCGACAGCACGCGAACTTCATCCGCCACCACCGCAAAACCGCGCCCCTGCTCGCCTGCCCGCGCAGCTTCAATCGCAGCGTTGAGCGCCAATAGGTTGGTTTGCTCAGCAATCGCACGGATGGTGGACAAAATGGTTGAGATTTCGTTGGCATGCTCTTCCAGCTCGCCAATGATGTTGACCGCGCCCGTCAGCTCTTGAGCCAACTGGTCAATAGAGTGCTTACTCTGCTGCATTTGCTGGTAACCCTGCGCGCCGAGCTCAACCGATTGGTTGGCATTTTTCGCCGTGTTGTCAGCATTGCCGGCAATTTCCGCCGTCGCAGAAGCCATTTCAGTCACTGCTGTCGCCACCATGGTGATCTCATCTTGCTGGGTACGGATGCGCTCGCTGCGCTGACCTGCTGCGCGCGCGGCATGGTTCGCCCCTTCGTTCAGAGCAACCGATACATCACGCACGTTTTTCACCATCACGTGCAGGCGATCGACGAACTTATTGAACTTGTCCGCCAACATGCCCACTTCATCGTCACTTTTTACGGTCAGACGGCGGGTCAGATCGCCATCACCTTCAGCGATATCTCCCAATGCCGCAGCGATGTTGCTCAGCTCATTCAGTTGACGGGCCACAAACCACGAGGTGGCTAAGGCCATGACCAACAGAATCACCAGACCAATCAGGGTTTGTGTCATCAGCATCTGATTTAACGGCTGCTCCAGCACGGCTTTGTCCATCACCATCACCAGCATCCAGTCGGTATTGTCGATGCTTTGCGCCATCAGCAGCTTGTCCTTGCCGTCAATCGACATCGGCAGCAGATGGTGATCATTCGCCGCCCCCTGCAGCGCGGCTATGCTCAAGCCAGAGGCGATATCCTGAGTCGGTTTGAGGATCAGGTCTTTGTTCGGGTGAGCAACAATTTTGCCTTTCTGATTGACCAGAATGGCGTAACCTTTGCCTGGAACTTCAATCGCCAGTACGTCTTCAATCAACTTATTCAGTGCCAGGTTGGACGCCGCTACGCCGATAAACTGACCATTGACGCGTACAGGCTCTGTCAGCGTCACCACCAGCGTCTGCATGGTCACACTCACATACGGTTCCGTTGTGGTCGGCTTGCCTGCGGCTTTGGCTTCTTTGTACCAGCCGCGCTCGCGTGGGTCGTAACCCGCTTTGTTAAGGGAAGGATCCTGACGGAACATCTCTCCTTGCTCGTTACCGTAGTAACTCAGGCCAAATGAACCGGACTCGAGGGTTTGGCGCAGATGTGGCACCAAATCAAGATTCGGATTGCGTTCAATTTCTTCGCGCAACCCTTTCAGAGCATGCTGTTTGGTGGCAAACCAGTCACCGATCCCCTTGGCATGCGCCTGCAGTGTATTGCGGCTTTCACTTTCGATGGCACGCCAACTGTCTTGCTGGAAGGTTTTATAACCCGCGACCACCAATGCGATTGCGGTCAGCGCGATCGCAATCACCACAGAGAAAACCATTTTTCTCTTTAAACTTAACTGCATGAATGGGACTCCTTCGTCGTATCCACAGGTGAATTCCCTACAGATTAGCTGAACGAAGAGAGATTACCTTGCGAAAGTTCCCATTACGGGACAAGAAGTCGGCTGTTGCATCAAATCGGTGATCTGCTGCCCATTGTGTTGAAGAGACAAATAAAAAACTCCCGTGACAACCACGGGAGTCATCAAACTGACACGAATTTAAATCACTCTGGCTCGAGAGAAATCAGCCGCTGATAAATCGGATTGTTGATTACAAACGCGGCAGAAACCCTGTTTCTCCATTTTGTAATAATGCTCACCGTGCATCAGTGCAGCCATGAATTGCTGAAAACCCTGCCAACCCGTCGTCGGTTCCGTCTGACAACGCCTCATTACAACTTTGTGCGGTGTGGTTTTTCGACAACAGTTGCAATACGCTTCTGGCATGGTGGGTCCTCCTGTTTGAGCCTTTCTATTGACAATTGACGCATTTTGAATCGGTTGGTTCCATTGTCCCAAACTTTAGTTTTAAGTTTGTGACTGGGATTCAAAAAATAACACCCACTTTCGAGTGAGTTTCTGCTATTGCATTGCCATGACACAAGCACAAAAAAGCCCCACATTGGTGGGGCTTTGTTCAGTTATGCAAACTGTTTGTCAGTTAGTCCAGCTCAACAAGATGCTTCTTGAAGGTAAGGTGCTGCTTCTTCACTGCTTCTTCAGGTTCACCCGTCAGCAGGCTAACCGCAACAATCGCGATGGTCGAGAAGATGATTCCCGGTACGATTTCGTACACGTCATACCAACCACCTGATAGCTGTTTCCACACGACGATAGTGATGCCGCCGATCACGATACCCGCCAACGCGCCGTTACGGTTCATGCGCGACCAGTACAGGCTCAGTACCAGTGCCGGACCAAATGCCGCACCAAAACCTGCCCATGCGTAAGACACCAGACCCAGAACCGAGCTGTCTGGCGTCATTGCCAGGATCAGCGCAATAATAGAGATGATGATGACCGCCGCACGGCCAACACGCACGATCTCTTCTGACGTCGCATCTTTCTTATACACTTGCTTGTAGAAGTCTTCGGCCAGTGCAGAAGAAGAAACCAGCAGCTGAGAGTCCGCCGTACTCATGATTGCCGCCAGAATCGCTGCCAGCAGAATACCGGCCATCACTGGGTGGAAAATCGCGTTCACCAGCAGCATGAAGATTTTCTCGCCGTCGTCCAGCTGGATAGAACCGTCGTTGGTCACGTAAATCAGACCAACCAGACCCACCAGCATCGCGCCCGCCATTGACAGACCGGTCCAGATAACCGCAATGCGGCGTGCTGTGGTCAGATCTTTGTTCGAACGAGTCGCTTTGAAACGCGCCAGGATGTGTGGCTGACCAAAGTAACCCAGACCCCACGCAACCAGCGAGACGATCGCCACCGCAGACAGCGGCTGGCCTTTCACGTCATTCCACATGGTCAGCAGTTGTGGGTTAATTGCCAAAAGATCGTTGTCCAGCTTAGTGAAACCACCATTCATGGCTGCGATAGGTACGATCATCAGTGCCGCTGCCATCAGCAGACCTTGCACCAAGTCGGTCCAGGATACCGCCAGGAAGCCGCCGAACAATGTGTAAGAAACCACACACACCGTACCCACGATAACTGCTGTGCTGTAATCCAGACCGAAGACTGTTTCAAACAGTTTACCGCCTGCCACCAGACCCGAGCTGGTGTAGAAAAGGAAAAACAGAAGAATGAAAAACGCTGAAATCGTTTGAATCAGTTTTGAATTGTCGTTGAAACGACGAGACAGGAATTCAGGCAGCGTCAGGGCGTCAGTGGTAATACTGTAGGTGCGCAGACGCTTAGCTGTGATCAGCCAGTTTGCCCAAGTACCCACCAGCAGGCCACCCGCCAGCCAGAACGCTTCAATACCGGCCGCGTATGCGTAACCCGGCAGACCAAGCAGCAGCCAGCCACTCATGTCAGATGCACCCGCAGAAAGCGCTGCAGGCCATGGGCCTAAAGAACGGCCGCCCAAAAAGTAATCAGCTGAGTTTTTCGTTCGCTGATATGCATAGACCCCAATCGCCAACATCAAAATGAGGTAGACGATAAATGTGGTCGTAATAGCAAAGCTATTTTCCATTGATGTGTCCTCTTATATACGATCGCCTTCCATGTCCCCCCACAAGGTGCGGGGGGAGAACTACAGAAAGGATTAGTGGGCCTCGTTCCCAAGCTCAAGCAAGGTCGCGTTACCACCCACTGCTGTTATATTTATTGTGCGCGTACGTTCGGTAATAAAACGCAGCGATAAGTGTGGATCATTCGCCACCGGGAGTGCGGCAAAATCCGTTTCAGACACCAGGCTAACAATTGCGCCTGAGCGTTTGGCTAGTTGACGGTTGATTGTGCGTTCAACCGACGTATTACCGACATAACCCATGCAGCGAATATCCGATTCCATCAATTGATGATAGGCGTCGAACGTTGCAAACTGCAGCAGGTTAGCCGGGAGCGTTGACTGCTCGTAAGCAGCCGACAGAGCGGACGTCAGCTCAGCATCGTCACTACAGAATACGACGCTGTTGCCTGCGACCAGCGCAGCACACAATTGAGCTGCGACCGCCAGTTTTGCTTCATTACTGCTGTCATCCTGAACGATGAGGGCAACACCGCGCCCTGCAGTATAAAGCTCGTTGGTTTCTCCAGTGGGTCCAACTAATTGGTGCGGTTGCGCCAATAAAGCTGAAGCCTGTTGAAGTTGGTAAGAAATCACTTTTGCCAATGCTGGCATAGCGCTTTCTAAATTGTGTTTCAATGACAGCAGTGCCTCACATTTTGAGTCAAAGCCAGTCAGATTCCAGTTTTCCCAAGCCGAAAAAGCGTCAGAAAAACGAGTTACTTGATGCACCATAGTTAGCCTCCTTCGCTGAACGGATTAGCTGTACTGAACTTGAGTGAAACGGTACAGGTAGTGTGGACCACCTGCTTTTGGTCCGGTGCCGGACAGGCCCTGACCACCAAACGGCTGCACACCGACGACCGCACCAACTTGGTCACGGTTGATGTAGCAGTTACCCACACGCGCGTGTTTTTCAATCCAGCGATAGGTCGTTTCGTTACGGCTGTGGATCCCCATGGTCAGACCAAAACCGGTATCGTTGATTTGCTGAACCACCTGCGCCAATTCACTCGCTTTGAAGCGAACGATGTGCAGGATTGGGCCAAACTGCTCTTCGGTCAGGCAGTCGATACCCGAGATTTCAAACGCAGTCGGCGCAACGAAATCACCGTATTCACACACCTCGCCCAGTTCCAGTTGTGCCACTTTCTTCTGCGTTTTGGTCATGCGTTCGATGTGCTCAAGCAGACCTTGCTTAGCTTTCGCATCGATCACCGGACCCACATCCGTGTTGTGCAGATAAGGAGTACCGACAGAAAGCTCCTGCATCGCGCCCTGAATCAGGGTAATGATGCGATCGGCAACGTCTTGCTGAACAAACAGCACACGCAGTGCTGAACAACGCTGACCCGCCGACGCAAAGGCAGAGCGCAGAACGTCACGCACCACTTGCTCAGGCAGCGCTGTACTATCCACGATCATCGCATTCTGACCACCAGTCTCCGCGATAAACGGCACAGGATCAGCATCGCGCTCAGCCAACGTTTGGTTGATGCGCTGCGCTGTCGCAGTGGAACCCGTAAACGCCACACCAGCAATGGCCGCGTGTGACGTCAACGCCGTACCGATTTGCGAACCGCGACCAGGCAGTAACTGAATCACGCCGCCAGGGAAACCCGCTTCCAGCATCAGTTCGACAGCGCGCGCTGCGATCAGGCTGGTTTGTTCTGCAGGTTTGGCCACGACGGTGTTACCCGCAACCAGTGCGGCACTGATTTGGCCTAGGAAAATCGCCAGCGGGAAGTTCCACGGACTGATACATACGAATACACCGCGGCCCTGACGAGCAACCTGACGGCTCTGGCCATCAAAGCCCTCTACCGAGAACTCGCCCAGTGTGTCTACGCGTTTGGCGTAGTAACGACAGAAGTCGACCGCTTCGCGCACTTCATCAATGCTGTCGTGAATGGTTTTACCCGCTTCCTGATGACAAATTGCCACCAGTTCAGCCAGATTGGCTTCCAGCAGGTCCGCCAGTTTGTCCAGTTTCTCAGCACGCGCTTGTGCCGGAGCTTGGTTCCACTCAGCAAATGCAGCATGTGCGGTTTCGATCGCTGCGGAAACATGATCATGGCTAGCATGGAAAACCTGGCCCACTTCGATGCGACGATCATACGGCGCTTTAACCAGTTCTGGCTGGCCAGCTGCCTTGATCATGCTTTCGAACTGAATCTCGCCGTTAATGATCGGCGATGCTTGCCATTGCTTGCTCAGGAACGCATTGACCTGCTCTTCAAATGGTTTCGCTTCACTCTCGATGTCGATGTTGACACCGTACGAGTTGCTGCGCTCAGCAAAAATGCGTGAAGGCAGAGGAATCTTGGTGTTGTTCAACGTATCGAACGCCAGCAACATGTCCACCGGATGTTGAGTCAACGTGCTGATTGGGCAGCGCGCATCCACCAGACGGTGTACGAATGAGCTGTTCGCGCCGTTTTCCAGCAGACGACGAACCAGATACGGCAGCAGATCTTTGTGGCTACCCACGGGTGCGTAAATACGCACAGATTGCTTGTATGCCGCCATGACGTGGTTGTAGAGCGCATCGCCCATACCGTGCAGGCGCTGAAATTCAAAGTCTTTGTGCTGCGCCATCACCGAGATTGCGGTTACGGTCTGCGCATTGTGGCTGGCAAATTGTGGGAACAGATTGCCGCGCACGCTTTCGCTCAGCAGGAAGCGGGCACACGCTAGGTAAGAAACATCGGTCGCTTCTTTGCGGGTGTAAACCGGATAACCGGTGTAACCGCTCTGCTGTGACCATTTGATTTCGCTGTCCCAGTACGCGCCTTTTACCAGACGCACCGGAATCAAATCGCCCTGCTCTTTCGCCAGCGCAGTCAGCCAAACCAGGACTGGCAGGGCACGCTTTGAGTACGCCTGAACCACCAGACCAAATTTGCCCCAGCCTTTCACTTTCTCGCTGCGGTAAACTTTTTCAAACAGTTCCAGTGACAGTTCCAGACGATCCGCTTCTTCTGCGTCGATCGTGATCGCCACATCCAGCTCCATCGCACGATCCAGCAGTTGGATCAGCGTGCTGTACAGCTCAGTCATTACGCGGTCGCGATTTGCCACTTCATAACGTGGGTGCAGCGCGGAAAGTTTGATCGATACTGATGGTGCCGGGCTGGTGTCCAGGCCATATTTGTCGCGGCCAACCGCCTCAATCGCCATCAGGTAATCTTTGAAATATTTGTTCGCGTCTGCCGTGGTCAGCGCCGCTTCACCCAACATATCAAATGAGTAGGTGTAGCCTTTATCGCGCATCGGGCGACCATTTTTCTGCGCTTCGGCAATGGTGCGACCCAGAACGAACTGGTGACCCATGATCTTCATCGCCTGATGCATCGCTTTACGAATCACCGGCTCACTCAGCTTGTTCACCAAGCGGTTTACCGCTTGAATCGGGCTGGTGCCTTCTGCATCGGCCAGACCAATCACTTTACCGGTCAGCATCAAACCCCAGGTGGACGCGTTAACGAACACCGAATCTGAGCTCTTCAGGTGAGATTTCCAGTCTGCCACGCCCAAGCGGTCACGAATGAACGCGTCAGCGGTTTCAGTATCCGGAATACGCATCAGCGCTTCAGCCAGACACATCAGAAGAATGCCTTCCTGAGTATCCAAACTGTACTCAAGAAGCAGGGCGTCGATCATCTGAATCGACTTTTTGTCCTTACGAATTGCTTCGATAAGTTCAGTGGTTTTGACGGCCATCGACGATTTTTCTGCATCGCTTGGGGTCGCCAAAGGTAAAAGCTGCTCTAGCCATTGGGATTCGTCCACCATGTAAAGTGGCGAGATCTTTGACCACAGCTTGCTAAGCGGCTGCTCAACAAACTCTGCTTTCAACACATCTGTTGCTGTAAACATGCGTTTTCCTCAATCTCACACCCGAGATTCAATTGGGTCGGGTTTCCTACAATGACTGGCAGTGTATTTTGAGCGTGTGAAGAATACTTGTCAAAAACTCCGAGCTTTTTGCCAAAAACTCGGTTTTTTAACAAAGCAAAAACAGAATCACATCAATTTAGATAAAATAAAATGCTGTTCATTTACCAATTTTCGCAAATAAATAACCCGAGAGTGCATAAACAGTCTCGGGTTATAGAATAATTCTCATTAAAATTCGCGATATTCAGCGTTTAGTTGCGGCACATTTTTTTGTACTGAGAAGGAGAGACCCCTTGCAGGCGAGAAAAGGTGTGGGTAAAGGTACTCTGGTTGGAGAATCCGCTCAGTTCGGCAATCTGGCCGAGCGTCAATCGGCCCTGTTCAATCATCAGTTTGGCCATATCAACACGCTTGCCCAGCACATACTGGTGCGGCGTAATGCCCATCTGCTCTTTAAACAGCATATGAAACTGGCTCTCGCCGAGAAACACGCTGCCCGCGAGCTGTGCGACGGAAATGCGGCTGCTGATGTGCTGTTCGATGTAGCGATCGATCGCCTCCAGATCAAATCGCGACTCACGGCGATGAGTTTCGAAGGCGGAAATATGACGCTGCAACAAAGCAAGCACCGTGTCACTACAAGCCCGGCTGAGCAGCATATCTTCCGGGCTGTTCTGCATTTCCTGCACCAACATCTGCACCAGTTTCTGGATCTGACCATCCAGCTGGAAATAGACATCGGCGTTAGAAAGATCGTTGATCTTCTGCAACATCAAAGGATCATCGTTGCTCGGCAGTGGCATGTTCAGTACCAGAATATCCGACTGACCAATGATGCCGCCAAATGCGTGATCGGATCCGGACGTCACCACGCAGCCCTGCCCCGGGCCGACGATATTCCCCATCCCACTGACTTCAAATTCAGCCTGACCTTTTAAGCCGATAACAATCTGGGTATAGCTGTGATCGTGACAGTGCATGTGGGAAGGCAAGGTCACCAACTCTGCCGGACGAGGCGACAAAAGTTTGGCTCTTTGCTCTAAAATGGACGGATTGTGAGAAGATAATGTACTCATACTGGTTTCACCTCACGATGACAGACCTGCATGGTATAACAATTTCGCCTCGAGCGAAATTACCCGCCACTCAAGATGCGTTATAGAAAACCATGTGCATAATTGTGCTGGCCCGGCATGAAATTCCGGCCAAATTCACACTTCGGAACAATGATCAAGTGCACATAAATTACGGTCAATGTGTATTCAATTGAAAAACGTCAAACCAGATCAGAAATCGGTGCTTGCATATTTCGATAATCTGCTCAAAATGGAGCTTGAGAAATAGAAGACTCACAAAATCAGTGGCCTATTGTCCAGATTTTGTGATTTTATTGTAATAGAAATAGCTTTTGCATTATGTAAACCAGCGTATCCATCGCGCTGTCAAAAGTTTGTCTTTTCCCACTGACCTCAGTGGAACCACATCAATTTGTTGCAGGGACCTATGATCAGACATCGCCTCCCAGCGCTACTGCTTGCGCTAAGCCCTATTTGGGTATCTGCATCGGTGTACGCGGATGAAGTTACACAGGTTGATCCTGTTACCGCTATCGATGAGAAAATCAGTACAAAACAGAGCGAGATCGATTCCATCGCGTCTGAGTACGACGCCGAAGGCTCTAAGCTTCAACAGCTGAAAAACGAACAAAGTCGTTTACAGCGTGAAAGCGATGAGTTGGATGCGAAACGTAACCGAGCTAAGTCGGCACTGGACAAACAATATAGCCGCCTTCTTGAAGATCCAGATACAGACTTAGTGACTTTCCAGAAGAAATATCAGGAAAGCTGGAGCGCGGTGAAAGAGAATCAGTCTGAAGCACTGACGAACGATCAGGCCATTACCGAAAGCGAAATGCGTCTGTCACAAATCAAGCAGAAGCAAGCACGTCTGAAAACCGAATTTGCCAACTTGGAAGAAAGCAAAATCGAAGCGCGCGTAAAACGTCTGGATGCGGAACTGCGCGAAAGCGATGTGTTGGAAACCAGCTACAAAACAGCGTGTTCTACCACTATGACGCTGGGTGAATGTTCAAGCCAGGGTCAACATCTGACGAAACAGAAAGCAGTGAAAACGTTCCGCGCCAAACTGCTGGATAACCTGACTGAGTCCGTGATTGCCAAGCAGAATCTCAACGGTGTGGAACTGAACATTCACGTTCAGGAAAGCCAGATCATCCGCAGCGGCTTTGAAGGCAACAACGAATACTTTACGCAAATTCAGGCTCAGCTACAGGCAAAACCAGAGGCAGTGGCTGCATGTAAACTGCTGAACGTCTCAAGCCGCTACTGTCTGAAAGGCTCTTCTGATGAGCAAACGACCAAGAAAGACAAGCAGTGGGCGAATGTCACTGTACGTTCTGATCAGTACAACGATTCAGTCACCATCAACGGCATCAACTACGGCAGCACGCCAGTCGAAATCGTGCTACCAGCAGGCCGTCATCAGGTGACAGTTGCCAAAGACGGTTATGAAACTTACAACCGCGTGATTACCGTCAATGGTAATGACACGGTTTGGGTGAAGCTTCGCCCGAACAAAGACAGCTAATCATCCCTTGCGGCTCTGATTTGGTGTCGAATTTCACAAAGCTGTCGTTTAAACGCCATTTTGTCACTAAGTTATTGAAAGATGACTTCTGACAAAATGGCGTTTTCGTTTAGAATGCTGACAGGTTTTTTCAAACATTTAACTGAAGTAGACAACCATGCGACAAGGTTTACCCGCTCTGTTATTCGCACTCTCGCCATGCTTACTGGCAGTGCCCGCGATAGCTGAAGACACGGCACCCGCCACTGTTATGGCTATCGATGATGCACTGTTTAGCAAGCAATCAGAGTTGCAGGACGCTAAAAAGGCTACCCAGACTCAGCAAACCGCTGTTGATAATCAGCAAGCTGAACTGGATCGCCTGAATAAACAAACGCAAAGCTTGGACGCGGCGCTGAAGACAGCCAAAGCGAACCTCGAGCGTGATTACCAGAAAATGATTGATGAGCCAGAGCTGGATATTACAGGCTCTCAGAATGCCTATCAGGCAGCCTGGTCAGCCATCAAACAGAATCAGAAAGCACGTTTGGAAGCCGGGCAGAAACTGCAGGAGCAGCAGGCAGCACTGGCTCAGACCCAAGCTGCGCAGCAGGTGATTGAGCAGAGTATTGCCAAGCTTGATCAAGACAAACTGCGCGCACGGGTTGAACGTCTGCGTTCTGAGCTCAATCGCACTGGTGAGCAAAAAGTCAGCTTCACCAACGCGTGTAGCGCCGATATGACGTTGGCGCAATGTGCCAAACAGACCACTGATCTGGCGTTGCAGAAAGCCGTGAAACAGTTCCAGGCCTGGCTGATTGATGAAACCAGCGAAGCGGCGGTAGTGAAACAGCATCTGGCTGACGTGTCGCTCAATATCCACGTACTCAAACACACCACGACAGATTCTGGCTTCTATGACGGCAGCAAGTTTAAAACCGCTATCGACACGCAACTGGATGCCCGCCCGGCAGAAAACACCCCCTGTAAGCTGCTGAATGTCGATTCACAATACTGTTTTGCGCCGGGTGAAAACGCTCAGACCAGCAAGCAAAAAGAAGTGGCGTGGGTGAACCTGGCCATTCGTTCGAATCAGTACAACGACAAAGTGTCGGTTGATGGTGTCAGCTACGGCAGCACTCCGGTCGAAATCATGCTGCCGGTTGGCAATCACATGATCACGGTGGAAAAAGAAGGCTACCGTTCATTCCATCAGGAACTGAGCATCAATTCCGATCACACCTTACGTGCGGTGCTGCGCGAGCAGGCCAACATTCTTAAGCAGGGCTTTAAGTTTGCAGACTCGCTGAAAGGCAACATCAAGGCGCCGGAAATGATAACGTTAGTGAGCGGAGAATACCTGCTGGGTGAAAACGCATCGCGTCAGGTTCGCCTTGATCATGCTTTCGCAGTCAGCGCGACACCGATTACTGTCGGTGAGTTTGAAACCTTCGTCAATCAGACTGGATACCAAACCGATGCTGAGCTGCAGAACGTTTGTATCGCAGTCAACAATTCCGAAGTAACGCCGATTCCAGACAGCTACTGGCGCAACCCAGGCTTTAAACAATCGGCGCAATCTCCGGCCGTGTGTATCAGCCAGAACGATGCCAACGCGTATGCGCATTGGCTATCAAAACAAACCGGCTTTACCTACCGTCTGCCTAGTGAAGATGAGTGGGAAGTGGCCGCCCGTTCCGGCAGCAAAACCAGTTACTGGTGGGGTGATAACTTCGGCAGCGGTCAGGCCAACACGGGCTGGGGTGGCACACCTTGGTCAAACAAGAGCACATCACCAGTCCGCTCATTTGAACCGAACCGCTTAGGTTTTTATGACGTGGTCGGCAACGTTTGGCAGTGGACCAATGATGCACGCGGTTTAGCAAAAGGTGGCGCCTGGAGTTTCTCTCCGGAAATGGCCAAAGCAGAAAGCGAATTGTTTATTTCGCCGTCTGCGGCCGCGAACTATGTCGGTTTCCGCATACTTCGCGAACTTTAACTGCAGGTTTTTCTCAAAAGGGGGGATTTCCCCCCTTTTGCGTTTCTGGCCGCTTCAATATAGTTAGCTCAAGCACTGGGTAACACCTAATGCCCGGTATCTTATTGATACCTCTGTGTTTTCAGCAGACCCTCGCTGAAATCATGGAACCTCTTCTACACGTCGACAAGATATGTTTCTTGTATTTATTGCCAGCCCGTCTTCAGGCTGGCTTTTTTTCGTCCTTTTCCCCGAAAATCACTGCATTTCGTTGCTTACAACCGTATTGCTGCTTGATATCATAAGTCGCGTTGTACTTGAGGAAATATGTGTGTCTACTCATCTGACTGCCGAACAAATCTTACTGTTTAAACAATTGCCCGGTTATTGGGGCTGCAAAGACTTAAACTCGGTGTTTGTCTACGCGAATGATGCGTATGGTGAGCTGATCGGTGTCGATTCCGCCGAAGAGTGTGTCGGTCGCACCGATTTCGAAATGCCAAGCCCAACGGTCGCCTGTGCCGGGGATTTTCAGGAACAGGATCGCTATGTGATGGAAACCGGGCGCTCACTCAAGGTACTCGATATACACCCCTATCCCGATGGCCGCTGGCATGCCCACATTTTTACCAAAAGCCCATGGCGCGATGCCGAAGGCAGGATTCAGGGCACCATTTTCTACGGCCAGGATCTGACGGACACGGCGATTTTAGAAGTGGGACACTGGGTATGCCGGGCTACGGGCCTGACATCACCCTTCAAAACGTCCAACAGCCACAACACGACCCAACTACCGAAACTGACAACTCGTGAATCTGAGACGCTGTTTCTGATGCTGTATGGTAAAAAACCACAGCACATTGCGCGCGTGATGGGAATTTCAATCAAGACAGTCGAAGGTTATGAAGCGCGATTGCGCAATAAGTTTGGTGCTCACAGCAAAGAAAACTTGCTCGATCTAGCGCTGGATTTGGGTTTTGGTTCGGTGATTCCGAAAACGCTGCTCAAAACGCAGTTGTCGGTGGTGCTGAAAAACGAACACGCCGCATAAAGCGGCGTGTCTGGTGTCATCTTCGCAGATTAAGGTGCCAGGCGATCCACATCCCAGCCAGCATCCGCTTTGCTGTAAATAAAGCGGTCATGCAAACGGTGTTCACCGCCCTGCCAGAATTCAATGCTCGACGGTCTGATACGGAATCCACCCCAGAAGCTCGGTACCGGAATTTCACCTTTCGCGAATTTCTGTTTCAGTTCCAGATACTTACCTTCCAACACACCGCGAGCAGAAATACGGCTGCTCTGATGGCTGGCAATCGCTGCGATCTGGCTCTCTTTGGGACGAGAGGTGAAGTACTTCATGTTCTCCAGCGCACTCAGCTTTTCTGCCGTGCCAGTGATGTGTACCTGACGCTCAAGCGGATGCCAAGGGAAATGCAGGCTCACTTTGCTGTTGTGCTGAATATGCTGCGCTTTGCGGCTGCCGAGATTGGTATAAAACACAAAGCCGTCTTTATCGACGTTTTTCAGCAACACGATTCGTTGAAATGGCTGGCCGGTTTCATCCACCGTGGCCACGGTCATAGCGGTCGGGTCTGTTAACTTGGCATCAATCGCCTGCTGCAGCCAAAGGTTGAACTGATCAATCGGGTCAGCAAGCAAATCCTTTCTGCGTAAACCACCTTGAATGTATTCGCGGCGAATATCTGAAAGATCCATTTCTACTCCTCATTATTTTTTGCCGATTGTGCGCTTATACGCCTCAGAACTCAAGCCGCAAGCCGCCAAAAAGCGCACGCGCTCTATCTCTCATAACCGTTAATTTTCGGATACTTATTCGGCCAGCCATCACAGCGAGGAATAAGAAAACGTCTAAACTGTAATGACAAGTCTCGGCGACTTGCCGTCTCGTTTTTTCTCACACACGCAGGATCGCG